>NZ_JAGYPL010000001.1:0-832829 GCF_018343715.1 Bacillus sp. FJAT-49711
AGGTTAAGTCGAGGAGACGGAGCCGCAGCGAAAGCGAGTCTGAATAGGGCGTTTGAGTATGAGGTCGTAGACCCGAAACCAGGTGATCTACCCATGTCCAGGGTGAAGGCAAGGTAACACTTGCTGGAGGCCCGAACCCACGTACGTTGAAAAGTGCGGGGATGAGGTGTGGGTAGCGGTGAAATTCCAATCGAACCTGGAGATAGCTGGTTCTCTCCGAAATAGCTTTAGGGCTAGCCTCAAGGAGAAGAGTCTTGGAGGTAGAGCACTGTTTGGACTAGGGGCCCTCATCGGGTTACCGAATTCAGACAAACTCCGAATGCCAATGACTTATCCTTGGGAGTCAGACTGCGAGTGATAAGATCCGTAGTCAAGAGGGAAACAGCCCAGACCGCCAGCTAAGGTCCCCAAGTATCCGTTAAGTGGAAAAGGATGTGGAGTTGCTTAGACAACCAGGATGTTGGCTTAGAAGCAGCCACCATTTAAAGAGTGCGTAATAGCTCACTGGTCGAGTGATTCTGCGCCGAAAATGTACCGGGGCTAAACGGATCACCGAAGCTGCGGATTGACATCTTTGATGTCAGTGGTAGGAGAGCGTTCTAAGGGCGGTGAAGCAAGACCGGAAGGACTTGTGGAGCGCTTAGAAGTGAGAATGCCGGTATGAGTAGCGAAAGAAGGGTGAGAATCCCTTCCACCGAATGCCTAAGGTTTCCTGAGGAAGGCTCGTCCGCTCAGGGTCAGTCGGGGCCTAAGCCGAGGCCGAAAGGCGTAGGCGATGGACAACAGGTTGATATTCCTGTACCACCTTTTTACCATTTGAGCAATGGGGGGACGCAGGAGGATAGGGTAAGCGCGCTGTTGGATATGCGCGTCCAAGCAGTTAGGCTGGGGTGGAGGCAAATCCTTCATCCTAAAGCGGAGCTGTGATGGCGAGGGAAATGTAGTACCGAAGTTCCTGATTCCACACTGCCAAGAAAAGCCTCTAGCGAGGTAAAAGGTGCCCGTACCGCAAACCGACACAGGTAGGCGAGGAGAGAATCCTAAGGTGATCGAGAGAACTCTCGTTAAGGAACTCGGCAAAATGACCCCGTAACTTCGGGAGAAGGGGTGCTCCTAGGGGTGAATAGCCCTAGGGAGCCGCAGTGAATAGGCCCAGGCGACTGTTTAGCAAAAACACAGGTCTCTGCGAAGCCGCAAGGCGAAGTATAGGGGCTGACGCCTGCCCGGTGCTGGAAGGTTAAGAGGAGCGCTTAGGTGCAAACCGAAGGTGCGAATTGAAGCCCCAGTAAACGGCGGCCGTAACTATAACGGTCCTAAGGTAGCGAAATTCCTTGTCGGGTAAGTTCCGACCCGCACGAAAGGCGCAACGATCTGGGCACTGTCTCAACGAGAGACTCGGTGAAATTATAGTACCTGTGAAGATGCAGGTTACCCGCGACAGGACGGAAAGACCCCGTGGAGCTTTACTGCAGCCTGATATTGAATGTTGGTGCAGCTTGTACAGGATAGGTAGGAGCCTTGGAAACCGGAGCGCCAGCTTCGGTGGAGGCATCGGTGGGATACTACCCTTGCTGTACTGACCTTCTAACCCGCACCCGTAATCCGGGTGGGAGACAGTGTCTGGCAGGCAGTTTGACTGGGGCGGTCGCCTCCTAAAGAGTAACGGAGGCGCCCAAAGGTTCCCTCAGAATGGTTGGAAATCATTCGTAGAGTGTAAAGGCACAAGGGAGCTTGACTGCGAGACCTACAAGTCGAGCAGGGACGAAAGTCGGGCTTAGTGATCCGGTGGTTCCGCATGGAAGGGCCATCGCTCAACGGATAAAAGCTACCCCGGGGATAACAGGCTTATCTCCCCCAAGAGTTCACATCGACGGGGAGGTTTGGCACCTCGATGTCGGCTCATCGCATCCTGGGGCTGTAGTCGGTCCCAAGGGTTGGGCTGTTCGCCCATTAAAGCGGTACGCGAGCTGGGTTCAGAACGTCGTGAGACAGTTCGGTCCCTATCCGTCGCGGGCGCAGGAAATTTGAGAGGAGCTGTCCTTAGTACGAGAGGACCGGGATGGACGCACCGCTGGTGTACCAGTTGTCTTGCCAAAGGCATCGCTGGGTAGCTATGTGCGGACGGGATAAGTGCTGAAAGCATCTAAGCATGAAGCCCCCCTCAAGATGAGATTTCCCATCGCGCAAGCGAGTAAGATCCCTGAAAGATGATCAGGTTGATAGGTCCGGTGTGGAAGTGTGGCGACACATGGAGCTGACGGATACTAATCGATCGAGGACTTAATCAAAATATATGGTTTGTTTTCTCTATTATCTGGTTTTGAGGGAATGAAAGATTTCTCTTGAAAAATACATAAAACATATTATAATAAAGTATGTCGATTATGATTTGTCTGGTGACGATAGCGAAGAGGTCACACCCGTTCCCATCCCGAACACGGAAGTTAAGCTCTTCAGCGCCGATGGTAGTAAGGGGTCTCCCCTTGCAAGAGCAGGACGTTGCCAGGCATACATATTGGAGGATTAGCTCAGCTGGGAGAGCATCTGCCTTACAAGCAGAGGGTCGGCGGTTCGATCCCGTCATCCTCCACCATATATGCCGGCCTAGCTCAATTGGTAGAGCAACTGACTTGTAATCAGTAGGTTGGGGGTTCAAGTCCTCTGGCCGGCACCAGTCTCGTTTGATTGTACGAGCCATTAGCTCAGTTGGTAGAGCATCTGACTTTTAATCAGAGGGTCGCAGGTTCGAATCCTGCATGGCTCACCAAAGTTTTTTTTCGCAGGAAAAATAACTTACCATTTTGCTTCAGCAAAAGATCTTTCCTTTGCGCAGGCAAAATATCTTACCCTTTGCGGGTGTGGTGGAACTGGCAGACACGCTAGACTTAGGATCTAGTGCCGTAAGGCGTGGGGGTTCGACTCCCTTCACCCGCATTATTAGCTTTTGTTGAGAGTTGTTAAACCACGCGGAAGTAGTTCAGTGGTAGAACACCACCTTGCCAAGGTGGGGGTCGCGGGTTCGAATCCCGTCTTCCGCTCCAACTTATGCCGGGGTGGCGGAACTGGCAGACGCACAGGACTTAAAATCCTGCGGTAGGTGACTACCGTACCGGTTCGATTCCGGTTCTCGGCATTAAAGTTTTTTGCCTCAGGCAAAATAACTTACCTTAATTTTTTGCCTCAGGCAAAATAACTTACCTTAATTTTTTGTTTCAACAAAATAGCTAGGTTTTTTGCTTCAGCAAAATAACCTTCCATATTGTGCGCCCGTAGCTCAATTGGATAGAGCGTCTGACTACGGATCAGAAGGCTATGGGTTCGACTCCTTTCGGGCGCGCCAATAGTATTTTATAAAATATATAGTTTATCGGGAAGTAGCTCAGCTTGGTAGAGCACTTGGTTTGGGACCAAGGGGTCGCAGGTTCGAATCCTGTCTTCCCGACCACTTTTGAAAATATGTTTGGGGCCTTAGCTCAGCTGGGAGAGCGCCTGCTTTGCACGCAGGAGGTCAGCGGTTCGATCCCGCTAGGCTCCACCATTTTTATGTAATTAATCAATAATGGCGGCGTAGCTCAGCTGGCTAGAGCGTACGGTTCATACCCGTGAGGTCGTGGGTTCGATCCCCTCCGCCGCTACCACTTATTGGACCTTTAGCTCAGCTGGTTAGAGCAGACGGCTCATAACCGTCCGGTCGTAGGTTCGAGTCCTACAAGGTCCACCAATATTTTTCATCTATGGAGGAATACCCAAGTCTGGCTGAAGGGATCGGTCTTGAAAACCGACAGGCGGGTTAAACCGCGCGGGGGTTCGAATCCCTCTTCCTCCGCCATAAATGAAATACCTTTATTTTTATTATCGCGGGGTGGAGCAGTCCGGTAGCTCGTCGGGCTCATAACCCGAAGGTCGCAGGTTCAAATCCTGCCCCCGCAATTTAACTAAGTTATTTTCGAGTATATTCGAAAATAATAAGGTAAGTTATTTTCAAGTTTCACTTGAAAAAACTTTGGTCCGGTAGTTCAGTTGGTTAGAATGCCTGCCTGTCACGCAGGAGGTCGCGGGTTCGAGTCCCGTCCGGACCGCCATATTTTTTACATAGTAGCTCATTCGGTAGAGCAGCGAAGCAAGTCTTCCCTGAAATTACTGGAAGCCGTACCCATGGAGCTGCTGCTTGATTTATCCCCCTGAGATGGGGCGAAGGACAATTGAATAATAAATAAGCGTGTTAATACTTTATATGGCTCAGTAGCTCAGTCGGTAGAGCAAAGGACTGAAAATCCTTGTGTCGGCGGTTCGATTCCGTCCTGAGCCACCATTTAAATCATACGATGCAAATAGAATGGCGGCTATGGCGAAATGGTCAACGCATCGGATTGTGGCTCCGACATCGTGGGTTCGATTCCCACTAGTCGCCCCAAATTATTTTGTGTTATGATTTTAAATATGCGGGTGTAGTTTAGTGGTAAAACCACAGCCTTCCAAGCTGTTGATGAGGGTTCGATTCCCTTCACCCGCTCCATATATTAATATGGGCCTGTAGCTCAGCTGGTTAGAGCACACGCCTGATAAGCGTGAGGTCGGTGGTTCGAGTCCACTCAGGCCCACCATTCCGCAGTAGCTCAGTGGTAGAGCTATCGGCTGTTAACCGATCGGTCGTAGGTTCGAATCCTACCTGCGGAGTTGTAGTGGGGAAGTACTCAAGAGGCTGAAGAGGTGCCCCTGCTAAGGGCATAGGTCGCGTAAGCGGCGCGAGGGTTCAAATCCCTCCTTCTCCGCCATACATATTATTCGGCCCCTTGGTCAAGCGGTTAAGACACCGCCCTTTCACGGCGGTAACACGGGTTCGAATCCCGTAGGGGTCATCCAATATATCAAAAAAACCATCTGTGTGATGGTTTTTTTGATATATTTTTTATTCTTCGCCGTCTACATAGCCATCTGTATACTTATAAGGAACATCGCCGAACGGTGCTTCAATTCCTTCCTTATCTAATGTTTCCTCGTATTCCACTTTTTCTTCAGAAGTATATGTTTTCACATCTTTACCTTCTAAGTCCGTTCCAATAAAGGTTTCGTATTCTTCAGTGAATCCATCTTTTAAATCACCTTCGTATAAATCATTATAGTCATTAAAATCTCCTTCAAAATCTGACGGAGTTTCTGACGTACCGTATCTTGCAACTTCCTGAAAACTATCTTCATAATCTTTAACGCCACTTCTTTTATCACGATAAGCAAATGAATTATCAACAGCTGGCTTTAATAATTCTTCTTCAACTGGACGGTCGTTAGGTAATAATTGTTCAGGTGAATGCTCTACACAAAAGGTTGTATTCGGTATTGCTTCGAGTCTTTCAAAGGGAATTTCTTGACCGCATACCTCACATTTTCCATAAGTTCCGGCATCTATAGCTTTAAGTGCTTGATCCACCTTCACTAATTCCGATTCTGAATGAACGGCGAGCGCAAAATCCCTTTCCCGTTCGAATAGTTCAGTTCCCAAATCCGCGGGGTGATTGTCATACATCGATAATTCCATTTCTCGTGCATTGCCGCTTCCAACCGTTTCTTCATCTTCATGAATATTATGGGTCAATTCCTTTTTTATCTCTAAAAGTTCACTTTTTAAACTTGCTAGTTGTTGTTGTGTCAGCATTTCTTTCACATCCTTAGTTTTCAAATTCTTTTCTAGTATGACCTATTGTTTGTAAACAACTATTTCCTTATAGTTTCCTTTTTTTGCAAAGTAATAAACATATTAAGAAAGCGGGACCTGAAGCTAAACAAAAAAGAGGAGGTTTACTTAGCGTAGGGAAAAGGATAAAAAGCTTGCGAATCAATATGCGCTGAAGATCGTTTGGAATTCAATCTTTATTTACAAATAAAAAAACACCTGCCATAAAAGACAGGTGCTTAAGAAAAGTAACTTATAAAAAGTCCGATCGCCATGAGAAAACCAAAAAATGTATTTGTTTGAGCAGTTGCTTTCATAGCTGGCATCATTTGGATCGGTTCTGTTTTTCCAATGAATCCTTTGACTGCTTTTAAAGCTTTAGGAATGCTGATAAACGTAATTAAAAGCCAAAAAGATGAGTCTGTAAATAAGATTAAAAAGATAATCCAAGCGTACGAAATGATAAACATACTTGCTAAGAGTGCAATCGCATTTTGACGCCCAATAATAATGGCCAAGGTTTTACGCCCATTTTCCTGATCTCCATCTAGATCGCGTATATTATTTGCTAGCATTATACTTCCAATCAATATAGAAACGGGGATAGAAACAAGAATACTCATCTTTGAAATATACCCTGTCTGAATAAAATAAGATATTTGAATGATAACAACACCCATGAAAAATCCCGACATTAGCTCTCCAAATGGAGTGTAAGCGATAGGCTTTGGACCCCCAGTATAAAAGTAGCCTACAGCCATGCAGACTAATCCGATAACAGCGACCCACCAGCTGCTGCTAATCGCAATATATAATCCTAATATGAGGGATACTCCAAAAAGAAGAAATCCTAGACTTAAAACCGTCTTTGGTTTAATTCCGTTTCGGACAATGGCTCCACCGATTCCAACGGAGTTTTCGTGATCAAGCCCCCGGGCATAATCAAAATACTCGTTAAACATATTTGTCGCCGTTTGAATAAGTAAGCTCGCCACGAGCATTGCGATAAATAATGGAATATGGAAGGGTCCACTTTTTATGGCTAAGGCCGTTCCTAATAGGACGGGGATAAACGCGGCTGTCAATGTATGTGGACGGCTTAATTGCCACCAGATCCGCCAACCTTTATCTGCCGGAACGACAGAATTTGTTTGTAAATTCATTACTTGTCTCTCCCTTTAAATAGTACAAAAAGCTAATATTATCAAAATAAGAAAACTTATTCACCTATTAAAGTGTAGGTAATGAGTGGGCTTGTGTCAATCCATTTAATTAGGGAAATAAGGGAAATGTTTTCCGTAAGTATGAATGCTACATTTAGCTCACATATTCATATATAATAAAGAAGTGAAAAAAGTATTAAAGTTTTTGGAGAGATTATGTTGACTAAATTATTTCAGACAATCAAAGACAATGGTTTACATACCAAATCAAATGTGGAAAACAAACTTTTCAGTATTACCCTTCCTATCGATTCTTATGATCCTTTGGATTTCTTTAACTATAAATCATCAACGTATTCTGGAGAAAGATTTTTCTGGAAAAGCTCGGATGGCCTTTTTTGGACTGTAGGATTAGGAGTAGCTGCCACGCTATCAGTAGAAGGTGATGAAAACAGATTCCAAGTGACGAATGAGCAGTGGAGTCAACTCTTAAAAGATGCTGACATACAAAATCCTTCTGGCGTACCAGGTACAGGTCCACTTTTATTTGGAGGCTTTTCATTTGATCCATCTAATGAAAAAGAGGTGGAATGGGAGCAATTTGGACAATCTACTTTATACTTGCCCACCTATATGTTAACTATTGCGCAAGATCAGTATTATATAACTATAAATACAATAGGCAATGAATCTTTTTCTGTTGTGGAGCAGCGTGAACAAGCAAACCACTTCATACAACAGTTAATGAAAGAAGAAGCTCTATATAAGGAAAACCCGATAAAAATAAAAGTATGTAAAGAAATAGCACCGGATAAATGGGTTCATTCCGTTGAAGAAATCGTAGACATCTTAAAAACGTCAAATGTTAAAAAAGTTGTTTTTGCACGGAAGCTGTTACTCGAATTTGAAGAACATGCTCAATCATCCTTAGTCATCAAGAAATTGCTTAATCAGCAGCCGACTAGCTTCGTATTTGCTTTAGAAGTGGGTGATAGTTGTTTTCTAGGGGCGTCGCCTGAAAGGTTGATAAAAAAAACTGGGGACCATGTTTTATCAACATGTTTAGCTGGATCTATTGGCCGCAATGAGAATGCCCAAGAAGATCAATTGCTTGGAGAAAGGCTTTTAAAAGATCAAAAAAACTTATTTGAACACGAGTTAGTCGTTTCAATGATAGAGGATGCATTACGACCTTATTGTACTGACATCGATATACCTAAAGTACCGATTCTTTTGAAAATGCCTGATATTCAGCATTTATATACGCCTGTAGAAGGGAAAGCTAATAAGGAATTTACATTATTAAATGTAGTGGAAAAACTACATCCTACTCCTGCTTTAGGAGGAGTTCCAACTAATGCTGCTCTAGAAATCATTCGGGAAAAGGAAAATATGGACAGAGGCTTTTATGCTGCCCCTATTGGTTGGACTGATTATCTAGGAAACGGGGAGTTTGCCGTAGGTATTCGCTCTGGGCTATTGAAAGGGAAGAAAGCATTTTTATACGCTGGGTGTGGATTAGTGTCAGATTCAGTGTCGGAGGAAGAATTAAAAGAGACAAGGATAAAGTTCCAGCCTATGCTAAAGGCAACCGGAGGAGAAAATGTATGAGCCATCAGGAAACACTCACGAAGTATTTAGCGGCATTTATAACTGGCCTCGTTCAAGCTGGCGTTAAGGACGTTGTCATTAGTCCAGGTTCACGCTCCACTCCTCTTGCATTGATGTTTCAAGAGCATCGTAACATAAATGTATACATGAATGTGGATGAACGGTCCGCTGGATTTTTTGCTTTGGGGATCGCAAAGGCTTCAGGAAATCCAGTTGGATTGCTCTGCACTTCTGGTACAGCAGGGGCTAATTATTATCCAGCTGTCATCGAGGCAAGTCTTTCGGGTGTCCCTCTTATTGTGATGACCGCAGATCGTCCTCACGAGCTTCGCGATGTTGGAGCTCCACAGGCGATCGACCAGCTCCATTTATATGGGCGCCACGTAAACTGGTTTGCGGAAATGGCTTTGCCTGAAGCTGGGAGCCACCAGCTTCGGTATGCAAAAACAACAGCGAGACGAGCAGCTAAAGAAGCGTTGGGACAAAATAGAGGTCCAGTTCATTTGAATTTTCCATTGCGAGAACCGCTGCTGCCATTGCTAGACCCTTATCCATTTAATGAAGAAGAGATGTCTATTGAAATTGAAGATAGCATCCTTTTACTACCGTATGAAAAATTAAAGAAAATAGCAGAACAATGGCAAGGTGTAGAAAAGGGATTAATTATTTGCGGTCAAATAGAAGATCATCGTTTTACTGAAGCCGTCACGACATTAGCGAAAAAGCTTGGATTTCCGATTTTAGCGGATCCCCTCTCGCAACTTAGAAGTAGTTCCATGTCTGAAACGACCGTAATTGATAGTTATGATGCAATTCTAAAGACAGAAGAGGCTGTAAAAGAATTTAAACCAGATGTTATTATCCGCTTTGGGGGCATGCCCGTATCTAAGTCACTTTCTCTTTATATTACAAAGCAAATAGATGCAAAACATTATGTTATAGATAATGGATCTCATTGGCGAGATCCTAATTACGTAGGAACAACGATGATCTATTGTAACGAAGCGGCTTTTTGTAATGAACTGGCTTTGTTAATTGAAGAACCACATTCATACAATTGGTTATCAACGTGGTTAGAAATGGATGACATAGCAAAAAACGTTATAGCAAATCATATGAAATCAACAGAAGAGCTTGAAGAAGGAAAAGCAGTTTATGAGTTAGTTGATCTCCTACCTATAGATAGTACTGTTTTTGTAGGAAATAGCATGCCTATTAGAGATATGGATACATTTTTTCATAAAAATAATAAAGATATTACAGTCATGGCAAATCGAGGTGCCAATGGAATCGACGGTGTTGTTTCCAGTGCTTTAGGTGCAGCTGTTCATAAAAGACCTCTTTTTCTCGTCATCGGAGATCTTTCATTTTTCCATGATCTTAATGGATTGCTAATGGCCAAATTGCAAAAGTTGAACATTACGATCATCTTGCTTAATAATGACGGTGGAGGAATTTTTTCCTATTTGCCACAGTATGGCGAGCCAAAGCATTTTGAAGTTTTATTCGGAACGCCAACCGGTTTAAATTATGAACATGCTGTACAAATGTATCATGGCAGGTACACAAAAATCTTTGATTGGGAAGGATTAAAAATGGCTGTTTTAGATTCTGTCAGTTATGAAGGACTGAATGTCATTGAAATTCCGACAGATCGTGAAAGAAACTTGTCCTCCCACCGTGAAATGTGGGAGAAGGTTTCCCAGGAAATAAGCTCTTTTCTTCGGGGAGTCGAAAAAAAATGATTGTACCTGTCGATGGCATTGATTATTATTATGAGGTTTCAGGAAGCGGGGAACCTCTTATTCTTTTACATGGGTTCACAGGTGATAGTTCAACATGGAACTCAATTAAATCTTTTTTACTTGATTCATTCCAAGTCATTTCAATCGATATTATTGGTCATGGAAAAACATCATCACCAACAGATTTAAACAAATATTCAATGGAACAAGTGATTTCCCATATATGTTCTTTGATGAATCACCTTTCATTAAATAAAGTGCATATACTCGGATATTCTATGGGGGGGAGACTTGCTTTAAGTTTTGCTATTGCTTTTCCTGAGCGAGTGAAAAGCTTAATACTTGAAAGTGTTTCTCCAGGATTAAAATCAGATGAAGAGCGCAAATTACGAGTACAAGCAGATGATCAGCTGTGTCAAATGATTATGCAACAAGGATTAGAGGCATTTGTATATTATTGGGAAGGTATCCCTTTATTTAAAACACAAGAAAGCTTAGAAGAATCTGTAAAGCTTCAAATTAGACGACAACGGCTTTCAAACAATCCAATTGGGTTAGTAAATAGTTTACAAGGTATGGGAACAGGCGTGCAACCTTCGTGGTGGGATGATCTAAAAAATATAGAAATTCCAGTCTTATTGCTATGCGGAGAAAAGGATCGAAAATTCTGCACGATATCAAAAGAAATGCAATTATTAATAAAAAATGTTGATCTTATCGAGGTAGAGCGAGTTGGACATGCAATTCACGTGGAGGATCCAAGAATATTTGGTACAATAGTAAGGGAGTTTTTAAGCAAGAGTTGAAAAGGAGGAAATAAAGATGTCATTTAATTGGACAAAAGAAAGAGAATACGAAGATATTTTATACGAAACATATAATGGGATCGCTAAAATTTCGATTAATCGACCAGAAGTACATAACGCATTTACACCAAAAACGGTCATGGAACTAATCGATGCTTTTGCATATGCACGAGATGATGAAAATGTGGGTGCGATTATTTTAACGGGTACAGGAGGAAAAGCTTTCTGTTCAGGGGGAGACCAAAAAGTTCGTGGCCATGGAGGGTATGTCGGCGATGATAATATCCCACGCTTAAACGTACTTGACTTACAAAGACTGATAAGAGTAATACCGAAACCAGTTATCGCGATGGTGGCCGGATATGCGATTGGCGGCGGCCACGTACTTCATGTTGTTTGTGATTTAACAATCGCAGCTGATAATGCTGTTTTTGGACAAACAGGTCCAAAAGTGGGTAGTTTCGATGCAGGATATGGCGCAGGCTACTTGGCACGTATCATCGGTCATAAAAAAGCGAAGGAAATTTGGTTTTTATGCCGTCAATACAATGCGCAGGAAGCACTTGATATGGGCTTAGTCAATACGGTGGTTCCTTTAGATCAATTAGAAGAAGAAACAGTAAAATGGTGTGAAGAAATGCTTGAAAAAAGCCCTACAGCACTTCGCTTCTTGAAAGCTGCATTTAATGCAGACACAGATGGTCTTGCAGGACTTCAGCAGCTGGCTGGAGATGCAACACTCCTTTATTATACGACAGATGAAGCGAAGGAAGGACGAGATGCTTTTAAAGAGAAGCGTAAGCCAGACTTCGGGCAATTCCCTAGATTCCCATAATATTTGATTTAAAGCCTGATGGAATATTCCTTCAGGCACTTATTTTATTGTAGGAGATGTAGTAATGGGAGAAATGATACCAAATTGGCTGCTGCAAAGAGCCCATCTAACACCAAAAAGGGCTGCACTAGTTTTTAATGAACAAACATGGACTTTTCAGGAAATGAAAGAAGTCATTCTAGATTTCGCTATGAATCTAACCGGGCTTTCTATTTCTCATCATTCCAGGGTTGCAATCCTAATGAAAAACCGGCCAAAGACTGTTTTCCTAATTCATGCCTTGCAAATGATTGGGGCTGAAATTGTTTTTCTGAACAGTCGTCTTACAGCATCTGAGTTAAGTTATCAAATAAAGGATAGCCATACAACTGCTTTATGTTATGATCGTGATTTCCAAGCGACTGTAAAAGAAATAGAAGCTTTTGTGGAACTTAAAACTTATTCAATCGAGCGTCTGACAGCTTCACAAAAAAAATCAGTTAATATGCGCTCTGAGTTTGATCTTGATGATATATGTTCCATCATGTACACTTCGGGAACGACTGGTAAACCAAAAGGAGTTCGACAAACATATGGAAATCATTGGTGGAGTGCGATTGGATCTTCTTTAAATCTTGGAATACAAGAAAATGATGCATGGCTTTGTGCAGTTCCACTTTTCCATATAAGCGGGCTTTCCATTTTAATGAGAAGTGTGATTTATGGAATTCCTGTATATTTATTAGAGGAGTTCAATGAGAAGACAGCAAATACGATTTTACAGAGTGGAAAAGTAACCATCATGTCCGTTGTCACAGCCATGTTAAATCGTATGCTGACACAATTAAGAGATGAAGTTTATCATGAAAACTTTCGCTGTATGCTGCTTGGCGGCGGTCCAGCACCACTCCCCATTCTTGAAAAATGCGCTGCGAAGCAAATACCTGTTTTTCAAACATATGGGATGACCGAAACAGCATCACAAATCGTTACTTTGTCGCCGGAGGATAGTTTATACAAGCTCGGTTCTGCGGGAAAGCCACTTTTTCCAGCTCAAATAAAAATCCTTACTAGCACAGAAAAAGAGGCTAAGGCTAGAGAAACTGGTGAAATAGCACTAAAAGGTCCAAATATTACTCCGGGATATTTAAATCATGAACAGTCTTTTCGACATGGATGGTTTTTAACGGGAGACCTCGGCTATTTGGACGAAGAAGGATTTTTATATGTCCAGGATCGACGTTCAGATTTAATCATTTCTGGCGGAGAAAATGTATATCCTGCAGAAATTGAAGCGGTGCTGATGGCGCATGATGCAGTAGATGAAGCAGGTGTGACTGGTATGAGTGATGCGACATGGGGGCAAGTAGCATACGCTTTTATTGTATGCCATAAAGAAGTGACAGAAGAAGAATTGCTTAGCTTTTGCCGTGGGCGGCTTGCTTCTTATAAAATTCCAAAAAAGATTATAAAAGTAAAGGAACTGCCTCGAAATGGTGCGAATAAATTAGAGCGAAAAAATTTACCGCTTTTAATTGAAGGAAGGAAATAAATGTTACATATCGATCGTGTCCACTTATCACTTATTGAAATGCCTTTAAAAAAACCATTTACCACTCATCTTGGAACAGTAAAAAATAGGCAATCCATCATTATCGAAGTGATTGACTCGGATGGTATTTCCGGGTTTGGAGAAGCAGTCGCCTTTTCATCCCCTTGGTATACAGAAGAAACAACGGCAACGGTTTTACATATGCTAAACGATTTTTTAATTCCAAAGCTGTTAAACGAAAAAATCAATCATCCACAAGAAGTATCGCGTTTATTTGCTTCAATTAGACGGAACGAAATGGCGAAAGCGGGTATTGAAACAGCCATTTGGGATCTATATGCAAAAAAACGAGACCAATCGCTTTCCGCCTTAATTGGCGGCAGTAGAACGGAGATTCCTGCTGGAGCCGTTGTTGCAACCGAGGATGTTTTACATGCATTGAGACAAATAGAGCTTTTTCAAAAACAAGGCTATCAACGATTAAAAGTAAAAATCAGCCCTGAAAATGATGTGAGATTTTTGAAAGAAATAAGAAAGGAATATCCAAATATCCCACTGATGGCTGATGCAAATTCGGCATATAAGTTGGCGGATGTAGATCAGTTAAGAGCTTTGGATGAATTCCGATTATTAATGATTGAACAACCTCTTGCCGTAACGGATATGGTTGATCATGCCACTTTACAAAGGGAAATCTCGACCCCGATTTGTTTAGACGAAAGTATATCAAGTATTCACGATGCCTATAGTGCCATCCAGCTTGGCAGCTGCAAAATCATGAATATAAAAATGGGGCGTGTTGGCGGCTTGGAAAATGCTAAGCGTATCCATGATTTGTGTGTGGATCATCAAATTCAAGTTTGGTGTGGGGGAATGATTGAATTTGGCATCTCACGTGCACATAATATTGCGCTTGCGACCCTTCCGGGATTTACGATTCCCGGAGATATAGTATCATCGAATCATTACTGGGAAGAAGATATTATAGAACCTTTTGTTGAAGTGAAAAATGGTATGATATCAGTCCCAGCTGAAGCTGGAATTGGCTTTTTGATTAATCGCAAAAGATTGAAAGAAGTTACGATTTCCTATGGGGAATATATAAAAGGGAAGGGAGTTTAAGTACTCACCTTCCCTATTTGTGTTTAATTATTTTTGTTTAAATGTTTGACAATCGGTTTCTTGCTCTGTCTCAGCTTTTTTCCCAGTATGGCTTACAACATATATTTGATCAGCCGAGCAACGATTGCCTTTTGCCCAATAATGACAGTTTTCCACTTCACATAATACATCATCTGCCATCTGTATCACTCCTCTTTTCAGAATAAGATACACATATAGTTTTGGCTAAGTTGATTTTGTTATGTGAGGAAATGAAACGATAATATTAATGAGTTTTCCAATTCTGACATACATTACTTCTTTTTTTCAGGAACTGGATCGATTCCTCCTGGATGGAAAGGATGGCATTTTAATATTCTTTTTATTGTTAGAAAGCCACCACGCAATGCACCAAATCGCTGGATCGCTTCAATTCCATATTGTGAACAAGTTGGATAGAATCGACAAGTTGGCGGTTTAAGAGGTGAAATGACTTTTTGATAAAATCGAATAATGATGATGAAAATCTTTTTCAAATTGATCTCTTCTTTCAGGAAGAATATAGTTCGAATTCATGTTATTGTAGCATAATTCCATAGTAGTAGGGGAAAAATACGTTTGTTTGCATGTTTGACAGGGTAAAGTTTTTATAGGAGGAGTGATAAAAATGGCAGAAGGAAATAAATTAGTTCCAATTGTTAATAAGCAAGTAGCGAATTGGACGGTTCTTTATATGAAGCTACATAATTTTCATTGGTACGTAAAAGGATCCAATTTCTTTGCACTTCATGCAAAATTTGAGGAAATGTATAATGAAGCTGGTGTTCATATTGATGAACTTGCTGAAAGAATTCTAGCCCTAGGAGGCAGCCCGATAGCAACATTAAAGGAGGCGCTTGAAGTGGCAAGTGTCGGCGAGGCTGAAGGCAATGAAGATGCAAATCAAATGGTTCAGTCTCTTGCAGATGATTTTGCAATCTTAATCTCCGAATTCAATGAGGGAATCGATGTTGCGGCTAATATGGGTGACGATACAACAGGTGATATGTTAATCGCAATCCATCAAAGTTTAGAAAAAAATAATTGGATGTTCAAAGCATACCTTGGAAAATAAAAAACTTGGCACATTGCCAAGTTTTTTATTTTCCATCTAGCGCCAGCGTCTATCGACTAGTAAAGATCTTGTCTTTTCACATAAGCAGTCAATATCGGCTCGTCCCTCATCCTGTTTCCTTTATCACGCAAGTCTTGGCCGTAAAAAAGGACCAAGACTACCCGCCATGTCCTTTATTGACTGATCCACATTCCGGTACGTCATTGGACAGCGGCTTACGCTTTTGTATGTATCAATGTAAGTGTCTGGAATTTGTATATTGAGTTCCGTCTAATTGGGCAAATTTTCCTTTTAGTGTTTCCAGTAGGTACAAACGAATGAAATATTGGAGTTCATGCTGATCCATATCTTTTACTATCTCCATTAACTCATTTCGGTCATAATGTTCGAGTACTGCAAATGTTATCATATCTAAATCTTCTTCATCATCTGTAATTTTATTACGATACATGGCGAATAATTCGTCCACCAATCTCATGCATGTCACCTCTTTTATCTTAGAATATCATCCCATATATACATGCTTCTATCAACCCATATTTTTCTATACCCGAAATATAATCTATACAATCGAAAAATTTTAGAGAATTCCTGTTAAGAATAAAATAGGTAGGTATGCGGTAAAATATGCATAGTAATTTTAGTTATTTAGGAGGTACAATACCTTGGAAAATAAAAAGACTTATTACATATCCGTAGGGGCGGGTGAAATTATGACAACCCCAAGTGCTTCTCCATGGCAGTTTAAAATCCAAGCATCAGACGACGAAATTACAAGACTCAGACAATTATTTGATTCCAATCAAGCGAATAGTGTAGACGATTTCTTGCGTGCCCATGTTCCTTTTGTAGAATATCATAATGATTCAACGAATGATATTCATGATGAAAATTTAATGAAGGTATATGAAATGATTCACCAACTTGGAGATGCAGAGGCTAGACAGCATATCGAAAGCATGGGAATTCTAAACAACTTTACAAGTGAATAAGAAAAGCGGAAGTGCTTTGCTCATCGCGGTTTAAATCTCAGAGCCGATATTTACGAAGCAAGTGAATAGAACAAGAAATTTGCTAGTCAAAAGGTGCTGAAGCTAGACATATAAGAATTAGGAAACTCCTCTTTTCTCCAAAGACGCGATATCGTATAGTGAAAAGGGGAGTGATGTTATTTGATGGAATTTTATGATGCAAATGGAAACAAAGTCTATATTTCGTTTGAAAAAAATGCATTTTCAATTGAGCCCCGCCATGTGTTGGTTATATGCCGCTATAAAGAGAAATGGCTTTTAACAGATCATCCTAATAGAGGTTTGGAATTTCCAGGCGGGAAATTGGAAGCGGGGGAAACTGTGGAAGAAGCGGCGGCAAGAGAAGTGTATGAAGAAACGGGCGGGATCATAGAAACGTTGGACTATATCGGTGAGTATTACGTTGAAGATAAAAGGAACGTTCCATTTGTAAAAGCAGTCTTATATGCTAAAGTTTGTACTTTGAAAGAAAAACAGGATTACATGGAAACAAATGGTCCGATATTAAAAGAAGAAACACTTCTAGGAGAGTTAATAAATCCGGAATATAGTTTTATTATGAAAGATAAAGTAGTTCCTCTATCGTTAGAAATAATAAAAGAAAAATATGGAGACTGCCTCAGTTGAGACAGCCTATTATTTCTCAACGTCTTTTATCAACTTCTTTTCAAGCCACTCCACTACCTTATACATGATTGTGGCAAAAATTGCTATAAGGAGCAGAGAAAGCATAACAAGAGTGAAGTTAAATACTTGGAAACCATAAATAATCATATATCCAAGTCCTTCCTTAGATACAAGAAACTCTCCGACGATAACGCCTACCCATGATAAGCCCACATTCACTTTTAGAGTAGAAATAATGGTAGGAAATGATGCTGGTAATATAGCTTCTTGAAAGAGCTGTCCCCGAGCTGCACCAAATGTACGAAGCACTTTTAAATAATTATCATCCACTTCACGAAATGAAGTATATACGACAATCGTAGTAATGATGATAGAAATGATGGCCCCCATGGCGATGATGGACGTAAATCCAGGACCAAGCCCGACAATTAAGATTGGACCGAGCGCCACTTTTGGCATCGCATTTAAAATGACGAGATAAGGGTCGAGTATTTTTGATAAGAAAGGAGACCACCATAGTATTGCCGCCAAAATCGTCCCAAGTACTGTTCCAAGAATAAATCCTAGTAATGTTTCAAAAACGGTGACACCTAAATGAGTAAACAAGCTGGAGTCTGCTATTTTTTCAATAAAAAGATGGCCAACTTTTGTTGGATAGCTAAATATTAGCGGGTCAATCCAATGTTGGCGGCTGGCAATTTCCCAGAAGGAGAAAAAAGAAATGAAGATTAAAAGCTGGTAGAAAAATACCCATTTTTTTTCTGATGCAAGTCTTTGTTTGTATTTCCGATGAAGGAGATTTGGGTCAATTATTTTCTTCAAGTCTTTCCAACTCCTTCCAAATCGTTTGGAATATATCATTGTAGGCTTCTTTACTGCGAACGTTGAATGGGGTAACATCACGGAGTTCTTTCGGTACGTCAAAAACCTTGTGGATTCTACCTGGTTTAGCAGAGAATAAGAAGATTCGATCACTCATAGATATGGCTTCTCCAATATCATGGGTCACAAGGACTGCTGTTTTTTTATACTCTCGTAATGTTTCAAACACTAAATCCTCAAGCTTTAGTTTCGTTTGATAATCAAGGGCGGAGAATGGTTCATCCAATAGTAGAAGCTTCGGGTTGACGGCCATTGTCCTTGCCAATGCAGCACGCTGCCTCATCCCACCTGATAGCTGTCTTGGAAATTGTTTCTCAACACCCTCTAAACCAATTTGTTTTAAAAAATGAAGGGCAGATTGTTTAGTTTCTTCATTAAGCCGACCATTAAGTTTAAGTCCTAAAAAGATGTTTTCTTCAATGGTTTTCCACGGAAATAAATAATCTTGTTGAAGCATATAACCAATTAAATTAGAATTGGCATCCGGAGCTTCGTGGTCGATTGTTATACTTCCGCTTGTCGGAGGAAATAGACCAGCTAAAATGGATAGCATTGTCGTTTTTCCACACCCACTCGGACCTAAAAGTGATATGAATTCACCTTCTTCAATGGAGAAGGAAATATCCTCTAAAGCCTTCGTAGCTGTAGAAGGCGAAAAATAAAAGTGGGCAACATGCTTAACCTCAAGAAAACTCATTGTTAAAGCCCTCCTTTATTTTTTTATTACTTTGTCGACGATTTCTGTATTTACTAGCTTTTCATAGTCAACTTTTTCAGGAAGTTCCCCTGCTTCTTCCATAATTGCTTGTAAATTGTCCCAGCCTTCTTTTGTTATTTTCATTTCATTTGCGAAGGACCCTTGGCTCTTGTAACGGTCTACTACGACTTCCAATGTTTCAAGATCAGAATCCTCGAAAAACGGCTGTACGACTTTAGCAATATCTTTTGCACTGCTTTCATCTACCCATTTTTGAGCTTTGTAGAGCGCGCGAACAAATTTCTCAACAATTTCTTTGTTATTTTTTATATAGCTTTCTTTAGCCATAAAAGAGGTGTAAGGAACTTCACCTGACTCTTCTCCAAACGAAGCAACGATATATCCTTTTCCTTCTTTTTCAAATACCGATGCAGTTGGTTCGAAAAGTTGAACATATTCGCCTGTGCCTGAGCCAAAAGCACTTGCTATATTAGCAAATTCGATATTTTGAATCAGTTCCAAATCAGCATGGGGGTCAATACCATGTTTTTTCAAGACAAATTCACCAACCATTTGAGGCATTCCGCCTTTTCGCTGCCCTAAAAATGTTGATCCTTTCAACATTTCCCAATCAAAGTTATCGATTTTTTCGCGAGAAACGAGGAAGGTGCCATCTGTTCTCGTCAAGCCTGCGAAATTGATTACCGGATCAGATGCACCTTGAGCATATACATAAATGGATGTTTCCGATCCTACTAAAGCGACGTCAGCGCCATCTGCAAGAAGAGTAGTCATCGTTTTATCTCCGCCCCATGCAGTAGTAAGCTCAACATTAAGACCTTCTTCTTTAAAAAATCCTTTTTCAATCGCAACGTATTGAGGAGTATAAAATATCGATCGAGTTACTTCTGCAATTCTTACTTTACTTTCCTTTTGTGAGCAAGCTGTCATGGCTATGAGCATAAATGTGGATATGATGGCTACAATTCCAAATTTCTTCCATGTCTTCATCAAGCAATCCTCCTTAAGAAATAATCTGGGCTAACATATAGTATGAATTAGGAGGAAATGTGTGATAGCCTATATAGAAAAGCGGAAGGCGCTTGATCAGGGGCGACAAGCAAATGTTCTAAGGCAAAAAAGTCCGTTTTTGACTTTTATGCCTTAGGTTATTTGACCTCGAGCCCCTAGCGCATGCAGCTAGCCAAAGAAAAGCGGAAGGCGCTTGTTTATCGTTTGTCCATTAATGGTCCGGTAAACTTGTAGTGCCGGCAATTAAAACTGAGAAAGGCTTCCATTATACGGAGCTAATGGCAAATAAAATTATGAATTTAACATAAATGATGTAGTTCGATAGATGAAAGTAAAAAAGTAAAATAAAAAATCTGATTTAACTCTTTAATAAAGGGGAATTTTATGAATATGAACGGAACAATAATTGATAAACAACATTTCCCATCTCCTAACCCACACGTACGATTAGTTTTGATCACTTATATATCGGAAGGATTGAAGGTTAAAGGTTTACTTGCTGAGCCGATAGAGAAAGGGATATACGAAGGGTTTCTTTACTTGCGAGGTGGAATAAAAAACGTGGGAATGGTAAGACCGGCAAGAATTGCGCAATTTGCTTCAGAAGGGTTTGTTGTTTTTGCTCCTTTTTATAGAGGAAATCGCGGAGGCGAGGGGAATGAGGATTTTGCGGGTGAGGATCGAAATGATGCTTTTTCTGCATTTCATTTATTAAAAAGCCTCCCAAACGTGCAAGAAAATCGGGTCCATATTTTTGGTTTTTCAAGAGGAGGTGTGATGGCGCTTTTTACGGCTATTCAATATCCGGAGGCAGCATCTGTTGTTACATGGGGAGGAGTGTCAGATCTTTCACTTACATATGTGGAACGAAAAGATATGAGAAGAATGATGAAGCGGGTCATTGGTGGATCTCCAAAAACGGAACCGGGAGAATACGAATCCCGAACCCCTTTGTATGAAATAGAAAATCTTATTCCACCTGTTCTCATAATTCATGGAGAGCTTGATGATAATGTATCAGTCGAACATGCGAAGCGTCTTGAAGAAAGACTCAAATCTCTTGGAAAGCAAGTGGAAACGTGGTATTTCAAAAACTTTACTCACTATTTTCCACCGTTTATAAATCGGGAAGTCGTTCGAGACCTTTGCCTTTGGATGAAAATGCAAAGATATGGTATATAATGAGGAGAAAGGAGAAAGGGGGAATCAAGTATGGGAATGCCGTTTGAGTTAAATACAATGATTGTGACAAAAGGGAAGGAAAAAAGGCAAAAGGATAATTTTTTCACTCTCGAAAAAAATGGTTACCGATTATACCCAATTGATATTCCTTTAGAGGTTCGACATTCAAGGGAAAGCGATTATCGTGCCACGGCTATTATTAAAAAGGTGGAATGGGAAAATGAAACCACCACGATCTTGTATCAGCTTATGGCATTGCATTCGTGTAATTAATGCGGATATGTCCGTTCTTAATTGACAATTTCTAACTCATTCGCTATTATTTTAGATTGAACGGATACTCTTATCCTGAGATGGTGGAGGGTACAGGCCCTATGAAACCCAGCAACCTACTGACAAGTCGTAAGCAAGGTGCTAACCTGTTGCAAGGCAATTTGCCTTGGGCGATAAGAGTGAAGGGCTCGAATGATTTAAAAAACCTTTCCTCTACTTTTTTAAATAGGAAAGGTTTTTATTATTTTATAAGGCGTTTTACGTACTGTAGAATAAATTGTGATAAAAGTTGCTTAATAATCATTGCGTAGTCTTTGTCATCATAAAGGAACTGAGTACCGTTATTATAAATATTGAAAAGTATACTGTTTAAAAGGAGGAAACACCTTGTCTAAAACTCGCCATTTATTTACTTCAGAATCTGTTACAGAAGGACATCCCGATAAAATTTGTGATCAAATCTCCGATTCAATTCTCGATGCTATTTTATCTAATGATCCAAATGCACGTGTTGCTTGTGAAACTTCTGTTACAACGGGTCTTGTACTTGTTGCAGGTGAAATTACGACGACCACTTATGTGGACATTCCTAAAATCGTTAGAGATACGATAAAAGAAGTAGGCTACACGCGTGCAAAATACGGATTTGACGCGGAGACTTGCGCTGTAATTACTTCAATTGACGAACAATCTCCAGATATTGCAGCGGGAGTTAATCAAGCCCTTGAAGCGCGTGAAGGTTCTATGTCAGAGGAAGAAATCGAAGCGATAGGAGCAGGGGACCAGGGCTTGATGTTCGGGTATGCTTGTAATGAAACAAAGGAACTTATGCCACTCCCAATCTCACTCGCTCATAAATTATCTAGAAGATTGTCCGAAGTACGTAAGGAAGAAGTGTTACCATATTTACGACCAGATGGAAAAACTCAAGTGACAGTCGAATACGATGAACAGAATAATCCGGTAAGAATTGATACGATTGTCATTTCCACCCAGCACCACCCAGAAATTAGCCTTGAGCAAATTCAACGAAATATTAAGGAATTTGTTATAGCACCAGTAGTTCCTGCTGAATTGATTGATGAAGATACGAAGTATTTCATTAACCCGACAGGCCGATTTGTTATTGGTGGTCCACAGGGGGATGCAGGTTTGACCGGCCGTAAAATCATTGTGGATACGTATGGTGGATATGCTCGCCACGGAGGCGGTGCTTTTTCAGGAAAAGATCCAACGAAAGTTGATCGCTCAGCCGCATACGCCGCTCGTTATGTTGCAAAAAACATTGTCGCATCCGGTCTAGCTGATCGGTGTGAAGTCCAGCTTGCATATGCGATAGGGGTAGCACAACCAGTTTCTATTTCAGTCGATACATTTGGAACTGGAACGGTTTCTGAGGAAGTTTTAGTCGATGCCATTAGAAAAAACTTTGATTTAAGGCCAGCTGGAATTATTCGGATGCTTGATCTCCGCCGTCCAATTTACAGACAGACTGCCGCCTATGGACATTTCGGACGTACTGACCTAGATTTACCGTGGGAAAGAACTGATAAAGCAGAAGCGATTCGAAAATCAGCTCAATAATAATAAAATAATGTTGAAAATCGGGGCTGTATGAAAAATACGGCTCTTTTTTTTGTAAATATTACTGCCAAATTTGATAAAATAATGATAGTATTAACAAGTATGCAACGCATTGATACAGTAAAAAGCGCTTGAAATATAACAGAGTAGGTGACAAGGAAATGTGTGGTTTTATCGGTTGCATCCATGATCAGGCAAGAGAATTGCACGCGTCCGATCAGGAGTTATTCAAACAAATGAATCAAATCATCACTCATCGTGGGCCGGATGATGAGGGATATTTTACAGATGAGCATATACAATTTGGTTTTCGCAGGCTCAGCATCATCGATATTGAAAGTGGTAAACAACCATTATCATATGAAAATGAACGTTATTGGATTATTTTTAATGGTGAAATATATAATTTTGTAGAATTAAGACAAGAGCTAGTAAATGAGGGCTTATCTTTCGAAACAGCTTCTGATACAGAAGTCATCATTGCGCTTTATAGTCAATTGAAAGAAAAATCCGTTGAGAAACTTCGTGGTATGTTTGCCTTTATGATTTGGGACAAAGAAAATCAGGAACTTTTTGGGGCACGTGATCCATTCGGTATAAAACCATTCTTTTATTTTGAAGATGATAATCGTACTTTTTTTGCTTCAGAGAAAAAGAGCATCTTGCTAGCCCTTGAGAAAAATGAATTGAATCATGACGCATTACAGCAATATATGACGTATCAATTCGTTCCAGAACCCGAGTCATTGACAACGAATATTAGAAAGCTTGAACCAGGACATTTTTTCATTAAAAAGCTTGGTGAACCGATGCAGATTTCTCGTTATTGGAAAGCAACATTCCATCCAGTGTATAAATCTGAAAATGAATACATTAAAGAAATAAAAGACGTATTATTTGATTCCGTGAATCTTCATATGCGCAGTGATGTTCCCGTCGGTTCCTTCTTGTCGGGCGGGATTGATTCATCGATCATTGCTTCGATTGCAAAGCAATTCCATCCAAGCATTAAAACATTCTCTGTCGGTTTTGAGCGTGACGGTTTTAGTGAAATTGATGTCGCAAAAGAAACGGCCGACAAGCTCGGAGTAGAAAATATTAGTTATGTCATTACTCCTGAAGAGTACATGAATGAACTTCCCAAAATTATGTGGTATATGGATGATCCGCTTGCAGATCCTGCCTGCGTTCCTTTGTATTTTGTAGCTAGAGAAGCGCGTAAGCATGTGACTGTTGTTCTTTCTGGTGAGGGAGCGGATGAGCTATTCGGTGGCTACAATATTTATAGAGAGCCACAATCATTGGAGATGTTCAATAAAATTCCAGCAGTCGGAAAATCACTTCTTCGTGGACTTGCGAAAGTATTGCCGGAAGGAGTAAAAGGGAAAAGTTTTATCGAGCGTGGCCTTACTCCGATGGAAGAACGTTACATTGGAAATGCCAAAATGTTTTCGGAAGCAGAAAAAAGGCATTTGCTAAAATCGTATAATGAGGGCATCGACTATCGAGATATAACGAGACCCCTTTACGCTGATACAGCAGGCTATGACCCTGTCGACCAAATGCAATATATCGATATACACACGTGGATGCGAGGGGATATTCTCCTTAAAGCGGATAAAATGACGATGGCCCATTCATTAGAGCTTAGAGTTCCTTTTCTTGATAAGGAAGTATTTAACGTCGCATCGAATATCCCGACAAGTTTAAAAACGGCTGAAGGCACAACGAAATATATCCTCCGAAAAGCAGCGGAAGGCATTGTTCCGGATCATGTGTTAAACCGTAAAAAATTAGGATTCCCGGTTCCAATTCGTCATTGGTTAAAAAATGAAATGCACGACTGGGTTAAAAACATCATTAAGGAAAGTGGTACAGACCATATTATTAACAAACAATATGTGCTGAACTTGCTTGAAGATCATTGCCAAGGAAAAATGGATTATAGCCGTAAAATCTGGACGGTCGTCGTATTCATGGTGTGGCATTCCGTTTATATGGAAAACCAATATGATTTTCAAAATCAATATAAAACAGCCGCTGCTCACTAAAGTAGTATGCGAAAGCATACTTACTAATTAGAATAAGTGAGTGCCTGGCTGCCCATTTGCACCCAAGATTTTTTAAAATCTTCAATGGGTGCTTTTTTGTTTTTTAAACCTGTTAATGGATCATTAAAATAAACAAACTTTTCATCATATCCTGTTATGAGAACAGAATGTTCCTTCATCGTAATCCGAATTTTACCTTTTTTTGTATTCCAAATTTGAAAATATGAATCTTCCAATTCGCGATATTGAGAATTGATAATTACCCAGACAGGACGTCCATCAGAAAGCGGAATTTTTAACTCATCAAAAGATTGCTCTGATAGATTCACGATTTTTTCTGGCAAATAAGATTGAGCAAGCTCCATAATAGGTTCATGGTAAACTCCGAGCCCTGGTTCATTAAAAGTGTACATATTGCCAACGAAACCTTCATGTGGATTTCCGAAATTGATTTCCCCATTTTTCACAGTGCGAGGTGTCGAGTCCTTTTTGATTTCTTTCGCCAGAGTCATCTTATCAACTTCGACACCTGCACTTCCTAAAAGCATTGCTAATGCTGTAACCTCACAGCCACGTGGAAGCTCGGGAAATTGTTTTATGACAGGAGCGTCGAGCAACACCTTATTTTCAATTTTTATGAGCTCCAATGTATCTCTTTGTTCACTCAACTTAGCTCCTTGACCATTTTGTGGTGCTTCTTCGGCTTTTTCACTATACGTTCTATGTGTTCCATATAGATAGATGGTAGCCATAAAAATCACGATCGCCAAAAAAGAAATGAGACTTGAAAAAAAAACATGCTTTTTATATTTGATAAAAAGAAAGATGAATACACCGACAGCACATGCTATCGATATGAACTGCAGTGTTTCCATATAAAATCAATCACCTTTTATAATATTGCCTAGTTATTTATTTTAGGCGCTATCTATACTATCGGAAAATTATCATGTATTTTTAGTTTTCTTGAATAGATTTATAATACTTGGCTTTTTCAACGTATTCTCTTGAAATACGCTCCATATCTTTTATATCTTCTACTGTTAATTCCCGTACAACTTTTGCTGGTCGTCCGAAAGCAAGTGTATTAGGTGGAATGATTTTACCTTGTGGAACTAGGCTTCCTGCTCCAATAAATGCGCCTTCTCCTATTTCCGCCCCGTCCAAGATGATGGAACCCATACCAATTAATGCTTTCTTTCTGATTTTACAGCTATGTAAAACAACTTGATGCCCTATTGTAGCCTCATCCTCAATTATGAGCGGATTTTTAGGACTTTGATGCAAAACAGAGTTATCTTGAATATTCACTTTTTCGCCTATGATGGTCGGTGCTACATCACCTCGAATCGAACAATTAAACCAAACACTTGAGTTTTCCCCAATTTTGACATCTCCAGCAATCGTTGCATAATCGGCAATAAAGACAGAAGGATGTATATCAGGTTTTTTTCCATTGTAAGGGTAAATAGCCAAATAAAATCGCCCTTTCCTTATATTTCTAATTATATTGTATCAAAAAAGGTAGATTTTTGTAGAATGCAGAATGATTTTTCATTATGAAAAACGGGGTAATATATTATTATCAACATTCCGAGGTGGTTAGGTGAGAAAATGGGAAGCTTTAAATGAACCGAAGGCTGTCATGGTAATTGTCCATGGGGCGATGGAACATCATGGCAGATACGGATGGCTGAGAGAGATGTGGAGGATGCATGGGTTTCATGTAATTATGGGTGACTTGCCTGGGCAAGGACTTACGACGAGATCGAAAAGGGGGCATGTTGATTCCTTTGATGAATATATAAAGGAAATCCATGAATGGATAAAAGAAGCACAAGCATATGCGCTTCCTATATTTGTCCTCGGACATAGTATGGGCGGACTTACTGTTATTAGACTTTTGCAAGATATGAAAGTTAAAATAGATGGAGTGATTCTTTCTTCTCCCTGTTTAGGGCTTGTCGATTATCCCGCTGTCCCACTAAATGCTCTGTCAGTTGGATTAAACTGGATTCTTCCTGAATTAAAGGTTAGCAGTAATATGGATATCGACCTTGTGACAAGAAGTGATGATATAAAGCAAAAAGCACTTAATGACAGTCTGTACGTCACAAAAGTATCGGTCCGCTGGTATCGGGAACTTTTAAAAGCGATGAAAATGGCCTTTACAAAACTTTCATACTTTCCTGATGTGCCTCTATTGGTTCTGCAAGGTGGAGATGATAAAATTGTAAATAAGCTGGATGTTGTAGATTGGTTTAATCAATTGAAAGTTTCAGAAAAGCTTTATAAAGAATGGGCAAATTGTTATCATGAAATTTTTAACGAACCTGAGAAGGAACTGATTTTTGATTACGCTAAAAGCTTTGTAGATATAAGGCTTCGCCAAATAGGTTATAATGATTAATAACGAGCCATTGATAAAATGAGGTGATTGGGAGATGACTTTGCCATCGCATCCAATAGCATTAATGAATCAAGTTTATAGAAAAGTAATGCCTGCTGTTCATTCTGAATTAACTTATTGGAAAGAGCGGGCAGCAGCTATCCCAGATAAGGAACTGAGGCACCAAGCACTAGCAAGTATTGAACATAAGACCTTTCACTGTGAGGGTGGAGCCATTATGGCGCTAACTGCACATGAAGGAAAGCATAGTGCGATTAAATTTATTGTTGCCTATCAAACGATCAGCGATTATTTAGATAATCTTTGCGATCGAAGTACTTCTCTTGATCCAAATGATTTTGCGGCACTGCATGAATCCATGGGAGATGCCCTGACGGTTGGCGAATCCCCAAAACAATATTATCGTTTTCGAACGGAAAGTGAGGATGGGGGATATTTACAAGAGCTTGTTCAAACGTGTCAAAGCGTATTAGAAAAAGTCCCTCATTATAAGGCTGTAAAGCCATTCCTCCTTGAGCTATGCCAGTATTATTGTGATTTGCAAATACATAAACATGTTAGTTTGGAGGAACGTGAAACCCGTCTAAAAGAATGGTTTGCAGGGTATAAGGATGTGTTGCCGGAGATGGGGTGGCATGAATTTTCGGCTTGCTCCGGATCGACATTAGGAATTTTTTGCTTAATATCATACGCTTTAAGGAATGATTTTGAAGAAAAACACGCGGAGATGATTCGTGAAGGATATTTTCCTTATATACAAGGGCTGCATATTTTACTTGATTATTTTATTGACCAAGATGAGGATCGTGCAGGAGGAGACTTAAATTTTTGTTTTTATTACGAAAATAAAGATCAAATGCTGAACCGATTTATTCACTTTTTAGATGAAGCGGACAAGCATACGAAAAATCTGCCCGATAAGAAATTTCATAAATTGATAAATCGCGGTTTACTCGGAGTTTATTTATCTGATAGAAAAGTAAATGAACAAAAGGACGTCCGAACTCTTGCAAAAAAAATAATGAAACGCGGCGGAGTCACAAGTTATTTCTTTTATTGGAATGGAAGGCTTTATAGAAGGCTCCAACAAGTAGTAAGTGGTTCAGGTCGATTTTTAGCCCCACAAAATAGATAGGCACTGCAGCTGGACAAGAAAAGCGAAAGCGCCTGTTCATCGACGTACAGGCCTACATGATGTGGGTCCGTCGACGTTGCCACAGGACGTGGCGGTTTTGGTTTTAGTCGACGTTCCTTCTCCGGCCAAAGACTTGAGATAAAGGAAACACGATGAAGTTGAAAAAGTGGAAGGCGCTTAGAGTTGGACAAAAAGAGGTAATCTCAATGATTGCCTCTTTTTTCTATAGCGACAATAAAAGGAGGATGATTAATTTGGTTAATAAAAGCGTATTGCAAAACATGATACTTTTTTTGGTCCAAGCTTGAAGTATATCGAAGTAGAGCATCACGTTCCATTTTTCCTCCATCATGCCCATAGTAAACAACAAGGACTATAATCCCGCCAGAGGCCATAACTTGTAAAAGATGATGGACAGCAATGATAGTCGTTTCAGGTTTTGTGATGACGGATTTATCGCCTTTAGGTAAATAACCTAAATTAAAAATAGCGCTTCTAATAAGTTCATGTTTGTCTTTAGGGATGACATCTATTACATGTTCATGTCCAGTGTGAAAAAGGGAGGCACGGTGCAGTAATTTATTGGAAGCAAGTAATTTATTTGTTTCGTGTAAAGCACTTTTTTGGATATCAAATCCGTAAACATGGCCAGTATCCTCTACAAGCCTTGCTAAAAAAAGCGTATCATGGCCATTTCCAATCGTCGCATCGATAACGATATCACCAGGTTTTACGACTTTTTCAAGCAATGAACGCGCAAAAGAAAGAATATTTTCTAAAGACACTACATCCAACTCCTTACTAAACATACAAAAAATTGTAACATAACAGATGGCAGAAGAGAACAAACTAAACAAGACCCTTTTTCCAAAGGGACAGGTTGAAAGGAGAGGATTGTTAGTGGCAACTAGGCAATCGATTGAAGACTGTGTAAATCGTTGTGAGTCCGCAATTCTTTTCGCAAATGAGCAGTTCACCGAATCGAAGAAACAGGAACATTATTATGATGTGGAATTCAGTGAAGCACAGCAAGGGTTAGAAAATGCTGTGCAGGAGCTTGAAAAACTAACAGATAGCTCCAATGCCCAGCAGCGGGAACAATTGCATCGAATTCGCTTAAAAGTACAGCAGCTGCAAAACAAAATGATTCTCCAAGACCATGATCACCCGTTGTATAGTACTTGGCATTAAAATGAATTAAAGATCTGGCTCTTTTTAGATGCCAGATCTTTCAATTTCATCTCAATTATTCAAAAACAGTTTGTCATCAATTAACTGAATTTATTTTTATCTTTACCCTGCTTGCCAGTACCTTCATAAAAGCATAGAATTGCTTTGGTGCACGAATTATAAGCGTGGAAAGGTGCTGACAAACATGCCAAAAGCATTATGGCTGTTAGTCATAGGGATGCTCGTAAATGTTACAGGATCTTCTTTCTTATGGCCTCTCAATGCTATTTATATACATGATCATTTGGGAAAATCGTTATCTGTTGCAGGGTTAGTTTTAATGTTGAATTCTGCGGCAAGTGTTATAGGAAATTTAATAGGCGGAACTTTATACGATAAAATCGGTGGTTACCGTTCTATACTGCTTGGAATTATTATTTCAGTCATTTCATTAACTGGATTAACAATTTGGCATGGCTGGCCTCATTATGTCTATTTCTTAGTTTTAATCGGATTCGGGGGAGGCATTGTATTTCCTTCCATGTTCGCGATGGCGGGTGCTGTATGGAAAGAAGGGGGAAGGAAAGCTTTTAACGCAGTGTATGTTGCTCAAAATGCAGGAGTTGCGATTGGCTCTGCCTTGGGAGGATTTGTAGCATTTTATTCCTTTGACTATATATTTTTAGCGAATTTATTTATGTACGTCATTTTTTTCTTTTTAGCTCTTTTTGGTTATAAAAATTTAGCAGGAAATCAGTTAGCCCAAACAAATGTATTGCAGGAAAGAAAAACATTAAAAAGTAAAAATAAGTTTTATGCTCTAGTCATATTATGTTCGGCCTATTTATTAGGATGGGTTTGTTATGTTCAATGGCAGTCTACGATTGCGGCATATACTCAGGAAATAAATATTACTCTAAAACAATACAGCTTGCTATGGACCGTGAACGGCGCATTGATTGTTCTAGCCCAGCCATTGCTTCAACGAGCGCTGCGGAAATTTGGTGAAAAACTGAAAGGGCAAATGATCGTAGGTTTTATTATTTTTATTATTTCATTTATTATAGCCGGTGCAGTTAATGAATTTAAAGGATTTCTCGCCGCCATGATTATTTTAACTGTGGGGGAGATGCTTGTATGGCCGATTGTGCCAACAGTCGCTGATAAATTGGCTCCGAAAGGAAGAGAAGGCTTTTATCAAGGGATTGTAAATAGCACCGCTACGGGTGGCAGAATGATTGGTCCCGTGCTTGGAGGAATGATTGTTGATCTGAATGGAATGAATTCACTTTTCTATTTCATGATTGCGCTTTTAGTTTTTGCACTTATTTTAACGTATTTTTATGACCGCCCCCTTAAAACAATGGCAAAAGAAAAGAAAGCAACCACCTAACTTACGAACTTTTGATTTTTTGTTGCATGTATGTATAATATTAATTACAATTGGTAATATCATGAATAGCATAAATAAAACGTTAATGAAGGATTAGTAATGATTAATAACCCGTTTAGAGAGTTGGCGGAAGGTGCAAGCCAATCGGGAGGAATCACGAACTCACCTTTCAAGTTGCATGTGTAAACGGATTTTTGTGGAGCCATTTGCCGATACTGCTTAAATTCTAAGTAATGCATGCCGTATTCCGCGTTAAGGATGAATGAAGTGAGTGTTAATGACACTAATGTGGGTGGTACCGCGGGAGAATTCAACCTCTCGTCCCAAGAAATTATTTTTTGGGATGAGGGGTTTTTGCTGTTTACTAAGAAATTATGAAATATTCTATGCAATTTACTTTATATTTCAATTTTCATCTGCGCCAGCTTCTAGCGCATAACAAACTTTCGTATTTCGGTAAGTCAACACTGGCTTATTTTTCAGGTTTGACGTGTTTCCTTTATCTCGTTAGAAACCTTAAAAGTTTGTAAGTCGCTGAGCAGACACTTGCGCTTTTGTACTTTATTTAAGATTAGGAGGCACAAACATGAGCTTTAACCACAAAGAAATTGAACAAAAATGGCAAAAGTATTGGGAAGAAAATAAAACATTTAAAACGGATGCAGATGGGAAAGGGGAAAAGTTTTACGCCCTTGATATGTTTCCGTACCCATCTGGAGCAGGATTGCATGTTGGGCACCCAGAAGGATATACTGCGACTGACATTCTTTCAAGGTTGAAAAGAATGCAAGGATATAATGTCCTTCATCCAATGGGCTGGGATGCTTTTGGTCTGCCTGCTGAGCAATACGCACTTGATACTGGGAATAATCCAGCTGATTTTACTCAGCATAATATTGATACATTTAAAAGACAAATTAAAGAGTTAGGATTTTCGTATGATTGGGATCGTGAAATCAATACGACAGATCCTAATTATTATAAATGGACACAATGGATCTTCACAAAGTTGTTCGAAAAAGGGCTAGCCTATGTGGATGAGGTGCCTGTAAACTGGTGTCCCGCTCTTGGTACAGTGCTCGCAAATGAAGAAGTTATCGACGGGAAAAGTGAGCGCGGTGGACATCCAGTAGAGCGCCGTCCAATGAAACAATGGATTTTAAGGATAACGAAGTACGCCGATCGCCTTCTTGAAGATCTAGAAGAATTGGATTGGCCGGAAAGTATTAAAGATATGCAGCGAAACTGGATTGGCCGTTCGGAAGGTGCGGAAGTCACTTTCGGCATTGACGGATTTGATGAAACGTTCACCGTTTTTACAACCCGTCCGGATACGCTTTTCGGTGCGACTTATGCTGTTCTTGCACCTGAGCATCCGTTCGTAGATAAAATCACATCAGCTGAACAGAAATCTGCGGTTAAAGCTTATATTGATCAAATCAAAACTAAAAGTGATCTAGAAAGAACAGATCTTGCAAAGGATAAAACAGGTGTTTTTACTGGTGGATATGCGGTAAATCCAGTGAATGGCAAAAAAATACCTATTTGGATCGCTGACTATGTATTAATGTCGTATGGTACTGGTGCCATTATGGCCGTTCCAGCGCATGATGAACGCGATTATGAATTTGCTGAGAAATTCAAATTAGATATCGTCGAAGTTGTTGCTGGTGGAAATATCGATGAAACAGCATACACCGGAGATGGTGTTCATGTGAATTCTGGATTCCTTGATGGGATGAACAAGGAAGAAGCCATCTCTACAATGATTGATTGGCTTGAAAAAGAAGGAAAGGGTACAAAGAAGGTCACATATCGCCTAAGAGATTGGTTATTTAGCCGTCAGCGATATTGGGGTGAACCGATTCCAATTATCCATTGGGAAGATGGAACGATGACGACTGTTCCTGAAAGCGAGCTTCCTGTTATTCTACCTGAGACTGATCAAATCAAACCATCTGGTACAGGAGAATCGCCGCTTGCGAATATTAAAGATTGGCTTTTTGTAGAAGATCCTGAAACAGGTAAAAAAGGAAGACGTGAAACGAATACGATGCCACAATGGGCAGGCAGCTGTTGGTATTATCTTCGCTTTATCGATCCTAAAAACGATCAAGCACTTGCCGATGAGGAGCTATTAAAAAAATGGCTTCCGATCGATATTTATATTGGTGGAGCGGAGCATGCGGTTTTACACTTGCTTTATGCACGATTCTGGCATAAATTCTTGTATGATATTGGCGTTGTTCCAACGAAGGAACCTTTCCAGAAGCTATTTAACCAAGGAATGATTCTTGGTGAAGGCAATGAAAAAATGAGTAAATCAAAAGGGAATGTTGTAAACCCTGATGATATCGTGGAGAGCCACGGTGCCGATACACTACGTCTATATGAAATGTTCATGGGGCCACTAGATGCATCGATTGCTTGGTCAACAACTGGTCTTGATGGATCTCGTCGCTTCCTTGATCGTGTATGGCGACTATTTGTAGATGATGAAGGGAACCTTTCCGAAAAAATAGTAGAAAATACTGGAACAGGTCTTGAAAAAGTGTATCACCAAACAGTTAAGAAAGTAACAAATGATTATGAAGGACTGCATTTTAATACAGCTATATCCCAATTAATGGTATTTATTAATGAAGGGTATAAAGTCGAAGTTCTTCCAAAGGAATATATTGAAGGCTTTGTAAAATTGCTTTCTCCAATTGCACCTCATATTTCTGAAGAGATATGGAATAAGCTTGGGCATACAAATACGATAGCATATGAATCATGGCCAGTTTATGATGAAGCAAAGCTTGTGGATGATGAAGTAGAAATCGTAGTTCAATTAAACGGCAAAGTTCGTTCGAAATTGTTGGTTTCTCGTAAATCAACTCGTGAAGAGCTTGAAGAATTTGCATTAAATGATGAAAAGATTAAAGAGATGATTGAAGGAAAAACAGTTAGAAAAGTCGTCGCCGTCCCTGGAAAATTAGTAAACATCGTCGCCAATTAATGATATGGAAAGGTGATAAGGAATGGAGCTTTTTAAAACAATCACACCCGAAGAAGTTCAAAAACAACTCGAAGAAGGAAAAACATTAAATCTGATAGATGTTAGAGAAGATGATGAAGTTGCAGAGGGAATGATTCCCACTGCGGTTCATATCAAAATGGGTGATATTCCCGATAACCTTGAAAAACTAGATCCAAATAAAGAATATATTTTTATTTGCAGATCTAGCGGGCGAAGTGGAAGAGTATGTGAATATTTAATAAATCAAGGTTATAATGTGTGTAATATGGTAGGCGGAATGCTTAAATGGGAAGGGCCGCTTGAACAAAAATAATGAATAATTACTATAAAGACTATCTAGAAATAAGCTATGTATTTCTAGATAGTCTTTAGTTTTTAATAAATTACCATTATAATGAAAACTATATTAGATAATAGGGGGGACTTTAGAATTATAAGTTTTGTAGAAGCATTAAAATCAATAGCTCTATATATAGTAGTCATTGTATTACTCGTTTTAATTGCTCTCTTTCCTCGCGAACCTGTTAACGGATTTGATGGAATAGCAATGACTCCAATCCTAAAATATGAATTTCATTGGGAAGAATATAAAGGGAATTTACTGAATTTTTATCATTCTCTAAAAGATGATCATTCTTTAGGAATGACTCAATATAATCTTACAGCTGAAGAAGAGATTAAGATGTATTTTCCGAAAAGTTTAAAAGTGATTGCAGTTGCTTTTGTGTTAAGTATTGTGTTTGGTATTTTAAAAGGTATTTTTGATTACAGGGTTAAAGATAGCAGATTCAAAATATTTGGGAATGGAAGCACTTGGTTCCTTCAGTCTATTCCTGATTTTTTCATCATTCTTTGTGTTCATTGGATGACTATTTTCATGGTTCCGTCTCTGCGAATGTTTAATAACACTGTTTGGTATAATTTCTTAGTAATTGGAGTTCTCGTTTCTCTTTATCCTATGATGTATATCGCACGTATTACTTTTGCAGCAATCGCGGCTGAAGAAGGGGAATTATATATCCAAGTAGCTAAGTCTAAAGGATTCAGCAATAAGAAAGTTTTATATAAACATATTATGCGCAATAGTTTGCAAACGATTTTAACGCATATAACGCCTTTAATGCTTTTTATTCTTTCAAGTCTTCTTATTACTGAATATTTAGTGGGCTATCAAGGAATAGCTTACCGTGTTTTTACAGCTATAGGTGTAGCTAGAACGGTTTCTTGGCCACAATACGAGCCCGGAATTATAATCGGGACTGGTCTATGCTTTATCGTGCTTGTCATGATCTCCCAACTCGTTGGTTTTATGATTAGAAAAAGTATAAAGCTAGAATGGGAGAAGGATTCATGAGAAACAAATATTTAATTACGGGATGTATATTATTAGCATTTCTACTGGTTGTTATGTTTATTGGACCAAGCATGCCATTTGTAGACACTAAATTAGAAGCTGAACGGCTTTATTTCCCCGAAAATGGAAAATTTCAAAAAGCACCATTTGAGCCTTCAGAACGTCAATGGTTTGGATCTGATCGCGATGGAAGAGATATTTTTAGCTTAATTATTGTGGGAGCACGCGAAACCATGCTCCTTATTTTGGGAATTACGATACTCAGGTATCTCATTGCAATCCCACTTGGATTATCAGGATATAAAAATAAAGGAATCATGCCCAAGATTATAAGTGGATGGCACAAATTATTTTCAAGTCTTCCGGTTATCTTTATAGCCATTATTATGTTGAATATGCCATTTCTTGTTTATTCAGAGCATCGAATGTATTGGGCTATCTTGACTATAGCTCTAGTAGAAGTAGGAAGAGTAAGTTATATTATTCAACAGCAAGCATATTTAATTTCGAGAAAGCCATATATGGACGCTGGAATTACATTAGGGATGAAACCAGTAAATCTACTAAAAAGCTATTACCTATCTAATCTAGCACCTGATATCGCAACTAACTTTTGCTTAGATGTCGGTAGAGTTGCATTATTAATGGGGCAGTTGGCGATTTTTGGGATTTTCATGAAAGTAGACTTTGTCCAGACGGGTTTCTTTAATATGGAAATTGTGAATACAAGCCTTGAATGGGGGACGATGATGCGGGAGTCGAGAAAGGACGTCGTTACTGCATTTTGGATTCCATTTTTCCCAGCGCTTGCATTAGCATATGTGATTTTCACTTTCAATATATTAGGAGAAGGATTGAGACGTTTTTTCAATCGCCACTTAGAGTAAATTCTGAATTGTATAAAAAGTTATTTTTTCGGACATAATATATAAAAATTCCGAAAAGGTGAGAAGGATGGTTCAAGTAAAATTATTTGATTGTGAACATGAGCGAGATCTTGAAGATGAAATGAATGACTTTCTTGGTGATTTAGAGGAAAGGGATATTATTGATATTAAATACAATGTAGCGGCGATTGGAGAAGCGGGATCTGAGCAAGTATATTGCTTTAGCGCGATGGTATTATACGTTAAATGATAGAAGCTGTCTCAGTGAAACAGCTTCTATCATTTTTACATATTATCACCATAGGACTTATGGGAAGAGCCTTCTAAAAAAATAGCGGTTATACTAGTGTTTTCGGGAATCTCATGACTTCAGTCATAAGAGGTTCAAATAATAGATAGTGCTGCATTCGTCCCAGCTAATCTTCCTGTAACTAATGCAGAAGTGATATTATAGCCTCCAGTATACCCATAAATATCTAGTACCTCACCGCAAAAATAAAGACCAGACATAAGTTTTGAAGCCATTGTTTTTGGTTCAATTTCTTTTACAGAGACACCTCCGCCTGTAACGAAGGCCTTTTCAAGCGGCAAAGTGCCATTGACATTAAATTTGAATTGCTTGCACAATTCTACAAAAGTACGTAACTTTTCACTAGAAATCGAAGTGCATATAGCACTAGGATCAATTCCACTCCGATCTAATAAAAATAATAAGTAACGTTCAGGCAGTATTCCTTTAAAGGCATTTTTTACTGTTTTTTTCGGCTCGTCCTTCATAATTTTTATCAAATCATTATGCAAATCCTCTTTCCTGCGTCCTGGCAATGCATCTAAGGACATGGCTACTTCCTCAAGCTTCCACTTTTTTTGGGCTTTAACAACAAATTGGCTGCATCTGAGAACAGCTGGTCCCGATATACCAAAATGGGTGAAAATCATATCCATTTGGTGTGTAATAATTGGCTTCCCTTTTGGATTTAGAACACTTAATGCTACATCTCGCAATGATAATCCTTGCAATGCTTTATCTCTTATAAAGTTTTCCGCTGAAGTTACCGGGACCTCAGTTGGAAATAATTCTGATATAGTATGTCCAGCAGCTGTTGCCCACGGAAAGCCATCTCCTGTTGAGCCCGTATGAGGAACGGATTTTCCACCCGTAGCGACGACAATCGATTTACTTTGGATTTTTTCACCAGATTCTAGCAGGATTCCTTCGGTATGATGATTTTTAAATAAAATCTCTTTTACAGGACAGTTTACTTTCATTTCAACCCCAAGTAGTTTCAGTTGATTCAATAGGGCATCTACTACGGATTGTGCTCGATTCGAAACAGGGAACATCCTTCCGTGATCTTCTTCTTTTAGTTCAATGCCTAGATTTTCAAAAAAATAGATAATATCCTCGTTATTGAAAACGGAAAATGCTCCGTATAGAAAGCGACCGTTTCCAGGAATATGACGAATAATTTCATCAATCGGCAGCCTGTTCGTAACGTTGCAGCGCCCTCCTCCTGAAATCGCAAGCTTCCGCCCTAATTTATTTCCTTTATCAATAAGAAGTACTTTCGCCTTATTTTCAGCTGCACCAATGGCAGCCATCAATCCAGAAGGTCCTCCACCAATTACAATGACATCATACATATCTTGTTCAACACCTTGTTATTTGCTGTTATAATTGTAGAATTAGTGGTTATGAAAAGCAAATAGTTCATCTAAAATCGGCAAGGAAACCCCCACTTCAAGCGTGTGAAGGGCTTAGCCTTAGCCCAATGATAAGTGGGGGAGGAATTGCCGTCAGATACGATATGGTACATTTAAAATCGTAAGATTTTGTACCTATCAAGTATCTGAAACTTCCACCTTGCTGCCGCCTTTTTCTATTTCGGATACTCAAACAAACAATATAGTATAATTTAGTTAGTGAAAGGTGGTGAAAATTATGTCTACGATTACTGCAAAAATACAAATCTATGTTTCTGATCATCAAGCTGAAAGTCTAAAGATCACAACAAACGCTTATCGTAAAGCTAGTAACTGGTTATCCAAACACATATTTGAAACGAAAAATCTAAATCAAGCAAAACTGAACGACTTGTACTATAAACCATTACGACATCTATTTGGCCTAAAAAGTCAAATGGCTCAATCTGTGATGAAAACCGTCATCGCCCGTTACAAGTCCGCTAAATCCAATGGGCACGAATGGTCGTTGATTGCATTTAAACTTCCCGAATATGATCTTGTTTGGAATCGTGACTACTCGTTAACCCAAAATCAATTTAGCGTGAACACGCTTGATGGTCGTTTAAAGCTACATTACGAACGTAAGGCTATGAAAAGATACTTCAATGGGACATGGAAATTTGGTACTGCCAAATTAGTTAATAAGTACAATAAGTGGTTCCTACATATTCCAATGACCAAAAGGTACCTAGTGTTAGATTCTGCAAATGTCAATCATATCGTTGGTGTTGATTTAGGCATTAACTATCTTGCCACAACTTATGACAGTGAAGGGAAAACCACTTTTTACAGCGGGAAAATGGTGAAGCATAAGAGCGTTAAATTCAAGGCCACTCGTAAACAAGTACAAATGCGACAAACACCATCTGCCCGTAAAAAACTAAAACAAATGGGTTCAAGAGAAAACCGTTATGTAACTGATGTAAACCATCAAACTACAAAGGCACTCGTTGACAAATATCCGAGAGGGACGATGTTTGTTTTAGAAGATTTAACTGGTGTTCGTTCTGCAACCGAAAAAGTACGGGTGAAAAATCGCTATGTTACAGTGTCTTGGGCTTTCCACCAATTCCGTCAAATGCTTGAATATAAAGCTAAGATGAATGGTCAAAAAGTAATTACAGTAGACCCAAAATTCACTTCCCAGACTTGTCCAAAATGTGGAAACGTAGACAAGGCGAATCGAAAAAAGAAATTACACACGTTTAAGTGTAAAAACTGCCAATACCAATCAAATGACGACCGTATTGGAGCTATGAATCTACACCGTAAAGGAATTGAACATATTGGTGTAGTTACCACGGGAGTATAGCTCTTGTGGTAGGGGCGAAGTCAACCGTCCTTATGTTCCACCACTCAAAGGTAGGAGAGCATGACTCGTTTGTACTACTGGGTAGGAACAAGCGTAATTGCACTCTATGAGGGTAGAGGCACTGTCAAACTCTGACAGACGCAAGCCCCCACTTCAAACAACCCGTAAGGGTGTTAAGTGGCGGGTTGTTGACGTTGCGTTCATTGTCAAATGGCGTCGATAACTGTAAACTATCAATAGAGCTTTACTGAATCCAATCGGTAGAAAAGGGTGCTTAACCGGTAGTAAACCTTTATCAATCGGTAGTAAGATGTCTGTAATCGGTAGTAATAACAAAAACATCGAGTAAAATATACTTATGATGATTTTTCACATAAAAATATAAAATGGAGAGTTAGAGAATGTATGTCTTCTAAATTAATTCGGGGAACTTTTATATTAACGTTAGGTACAATCTTGTCAAAAGTACTGGGACTCTTATATGTCATCCCATTCTATGCCATAATCGGAGGGGAAGGGCCATATGCTCTATATAACTTTGGGTATGTGCCTTATACCATTTTTATAAGTATTGCAACAGCAGGGGTTCCTCTTGCTGTTTCTAAATACATCGCTAAATATAATGCAATGGGAGAATATGCGGTTGGTCGGAAACTATTTAAATCGGGTCTTTTAGTTATGACAGCGACGGGGATACTATCATTCCTGATCATGTATGCACTCTCTACGCCATTGGCGGAAATTGTTTTAAGGGGAGCGGAAACGAGATATACTGTTTCTGACGTCTCACAGGTAATCAGGGCAGTTAGCTTTGCTTTACTGATTATACCGTTAATGAGTTTAATTCGAGGTTTTTTCCAAGGACATCAATCGATGGGACCATCTGCTGTGTCAACAGTAATTGAACAAATCGCTCGTATTATCTTTTTGTTGGCAGGAAGTTTCATCGTTATTTTTCTTTTAAAAGGAAGTATTGTTAAAGCCATCAGTATTGCTACCTTTGCAGCTTTTATTGGAGGAATCGCCAGTCTAGTCGTTCTTTTAGTGTACTGGAAAAAAAGAAAGCCCGGTCTTGATGAACTATTAAAGCATGATAAAGGAACATTACAAGTTTCTATAAAAGATATGTATAAAGAAATATTAGTTTATGCTTTTCCGTTTGTTTTAGTAGGAATTGCTAATCCGCTCTATCAATTTATTGATCAGGCAACGTTTATGAGCGCTATGGAGGCAGCGGGAAAAGCAGCAGAAAGTTTTAATGCACTAGGAACTTTAAATGGTACGGCACATAAGCTGGTCATCATTCCAGTTTCCTTGGCGACTGCATTCGCGTTGACGCTCGTTCCATTAATAACAGAAGCGTTCGTAAATAATGATCGAAAAATCATGTTCCGGCAGCTTGATCAAACGATACAGATTTTACTGTTTATTACTGTACCTGCTTCATTAGGATTATCTTTATTGGCAGAACCTATATATTCAGCGTTTTTCACATATAATCCTTTCGGTGGAGAAGTACTTCGAGCATATGCGCCTGTAGCCATTCTTTTTGCGGTATATTCCGTTACAGCAGCCATTTTACAAGGCATCAATGAACAGCGTTTTACGATTTTAAGTTTATTAACAGGGATATTGATTAAATTGACGTTCAACACCCCATTAATCAAAGCATTTGGAACTGAAGGAGCAATATATGCAACATCATTAGGGTATACTGTTTCCATTATCATTAATTTATTTGTAATCAGAAGCTTTGCTCGTTATCCATTTAAGCTTATTTATAGACGTTCACTTTTAATTATTATTTTTAATGTGATGATGATCGTTCCTGTTTATCTTGCATACAAAGGGCTATTATTTTTCTTAACGACAGAATCCAGGTTCGAATCCATTATTATCATCCTTATCTGTGCTTCCATAGGTGGAGTGTTTTATGCGTATTTAGGACTTAAATCGGGACTCGCCGATCGACTTTTTGGGGAAAAATTAAAAAAGGTAAAACGTAAGTTGGGGATTAATAGTATTTAAATAAGACTGATTGCATAAAGCTTGTTGGTTTTGAAAGTGTTTGAGAAAAGAGCCTTAAAAAAGAACTGACCGTTTGGATTCTTTCCATTTCAGTCAGTTCTTCATTTACTTAGGCTAATTTCTAAAATTTTGTCGTTTGTAAAAGCCCAAGAGTCGACTTTTATGTCTAATTAAGAAGTGCTTAGTTCTTTTCCCATTTTAAGATCTATTCTAGGGATGACATCTATTTGGGAAGAGAGCCTTTCTTTAAAAGTAATCTTCGTAGCCGGGACGGCCTCCAGGAAACATCATTTGGCCTGGAGATCCCATCCCGGGGGAAGTCATTTGCCCAGGAAAACTAGTTTGTCCCGGAAATCCAGTTTGCCCGGGAAACCCTGTTTGTCCTGGAAATCCTGTCTGTCCCGGAAACCCAGATTGCCCTGGGAATCCAGTTGTACCTCCAACCATTCTTTCTAACCTTGTTAGACGCCTATCCGTCCGTTCTTGCTCACGCTCTAAACGACGAACTTGTCTTTCTAATTGGTTAATTCTTTGGTTTATTCCAGTACCCCCACCGGAGCCGGGGAATTGTTGAGGAAGCATTTCTCCATGAAACTGGGGTTGCATTTGTTGTCGGAAGTTCATGTGTGTAATCACTCCATTCATTAGTCACCTGCATCATTAGCCTATGATTCTAACTAGATTATGTTTGGGCAACAGCCCAGAAAATTTTTTATTAAAAGGGAGAGTTCAATGAGAATCGATAAATTGCTTTCAAATATAGGGTATGGAAGCAGAAAAGAAGTAAAAAAGATTCTAAAAAATGGAAATGTTACGGTGAATGGGATGGTTATTAAAGATGCTAAATGTCAAGTAGACCCATTCGCCGATGTTGTTTTTCTTTTTGGAGAAGAAGTTCAGTATCGTGAGTTCATTTATCTGATGATGAATAAACCTGCTGGAGTCATTTCTGCAACTGAAGATAACAGAGATAAAACAGTGATTGACCTGTTGAACGAAGAGGAAGCCATTTTTAATCCATTTCCCGTCGGCAGACTCGACAAAGATACAGAAGGCTTGTTGTTTTTGACAAATGATGGAAAGCTTGCCCATCAACTTTTATCTCCAAAAAAAAATGTGCCTAAAACATATTTTGCCGTTATTGACAGTCCCGTTACTGAAGATGATGTTGAGACATTTGCCAAAGGTGTTACGCTGGATGATGGCTACGAGGCTAAGCCAGGAAGATTAGTAATTTTAAAATCCGGAAAATATTCGGATATAGAACTAACGATTACAGAAGGAAAATTCCATCAAGTAAAAAGAATGTTTGAAGCAATTGGGAAAAAAGTCGTGTTCTTAAAGCGAATTTCAATGGGGCCCATTTTGCTTGATGAAACATTAGAGAATGGAGAGTACAGGGAGCTTACGGGGGAAGAAGTGCAGTTGTTAAAAGATTTTGTGCCTAGTGAAGCATAATTAATTAATGAAAAAGTGAAATCTGCTCGATATTCTTTTATCAATTCACAGCCTCCTTAATAGCAGTAGAGCGATGTTTACATACCTCCATGAATTAATTCTAAATACGAAAATAAAAAGCCATCCTTTAGTACGATCTCCTTCCAAAAAGGAAATCGCGCTGCCAGATGGCTTTTTATTTTTTTTAGAAAGTATAATTGCGCCAAGCGCTGGCAAACTTCCTGTCCTTTTCTCTCATGAGTCAACATCGATTTGAATGCAAGATCATCCGTGTTTCCTTTATCTCAGTCGATGGTTGAAAAGGAAATGTCGACTGACTAAAAGCCGCCACATCCTGTATGCCAGTAAGTCGATGAGCATGGTACTTGCGCTTACCTTAGTTTAATCGTTTCAATAAACAACACAACAACGGTTTATGCTTTCTACTATGATGTAATTTTTACTTTTTTCTCTGTTGTCGTCCATTTTCCCCGATGTGGGCTGCTAATTAGGTCATTGTATTCTAACACATTCAAATCCCTTTGAATGGTGCGAGGAGTGCTCCCAAATTCATCCGCAAGCTCCCGTGTCGTTACGGTTCCATTTTCCTTAATGTATAAATAGATCGCTTTGATTCGGGTGAGCATTCTGTTCGTCGAAGGTTTCAAAAAACCACTCCCTCATCTTAAATTCCTTGGCAGATGGTACGGTCGGCTTAATGTCCCGGACAGAACGGGCTATTATTTTTTTCCGTATAGACAACTCCTTAATTATTTTTCCTAGTGTATGAATCCGTTAGTTATTAAGCAACTAATCAGACAGTTCTATTTTAACTCATTAGTGTGAAAATTTAAAGGGGTTTTAACAAAATCCTGTTTCACATGTGAAAATTGGGCTATGTCGAAACTTTCATCATTCGATATTCGTATAAAAACTATAATCGATATATAAGGTGTGAACCAAAATGTCTTTGTTAGAAGTTAATATTAAGCAAGCTGGTTATAAATCCAATGTTGAAACAATCCACAATATCCACTTTTCATTAAAAAGGTCAGAATTAGCAGGCATGATCGGCTCAAACGGAGCTGGAAAAAGTACGACAATTAAAGCTTTCCTAGGTGAGCTTCCTTTTTTAAATGGAGAAATTAAGAGAAAAGAAGGAAGCCATTATTCATACATACCTGAAAGACCGATATTTTATCAGGAATTAACATTGTGGGAGCATTTTGAATTTGTAGCTGCCGTGGATGAAATTGGAGAATCCTCTCTTTCTTACGCAAAGGAAATCTTAAAGAAATTTCGATTAATTGATAGGATTCATGAATTTCCGGGAACTTTTTCGAAAGGGATGCAGCAAAAAGCGATGATTGCTCTTGCCTTATTTCCGCAACCAGATTTATTAATTATTGATGAACCATTTATGGGGCTTGATCCAGGCTCTACAAAACTTTTATTGAATATGCTTGAGGAAGAACGTGATAAAGGGACCGGCATTCTTATGTGCACACATATTTTGGATACTGCTCAGCGAATATGTGATTCTTTTATTATTATCGAAAAAGGGACGATGAAAGCTGTGGGTACTTTAGATGAAGTACTGGAAGCATGCGGGGCAGAGGATGGAAGTTTATATTCATGCATATCCATTGAGGATGAAGTAGATGAATAGTAGACAGCTATTATTTAAAAGAATTAGTCAAAATTGGAAGCAGCAATATGCTGTTATTAAAAGAGTTGGCGATTGGACCGTTCTAGTATATTTAGTCATTCCTTCCGCTGTCATTTCGTTTTTTGTATATCGATCATGGTGGATTCAGATCCCGGAATGGACGAGGATTCTACCATTCTCTTCTATATTCATCCTTTTTTTCTTATTCCTATGGGGCGATCATTTTTTAACATATGTACGAGAAGCAGATCGAATCTTTTTGAAGAAAAAAGAGGAACTTTTTCTCGGTATGAAACGAGGAGGAATCATTTATTCTTATGCATTCCAATTGTTTTCTGCCGCTACACTCTGCATGCTCATTGCGCCATTATGGTTTAAGCATTTTGATTTTCATGGAGGACAATTTATTTTATTTGCCGTATTGTGGGTTTCACTGAAATGGCTGATTATGGCTGTAAAAGGAAAATTAGACGTTGAACTGCGTGGATGGAGAAGTTTATTAAGAGGAATTCCTTTATTTATTGGAGCGGCCATCATTTGGTATTGGTGTTATAGAGCTTTTGTTGGTGAAAATATACTTTTAATCATTATTTTAATATTTTTTAATACGATTTTATCTATATGGCTCGTGCGATCACGTTTTACCTCGGTTTATACTTTTGAGCAAGACTTGGCGATTAATGAACTAGAAAAAAATAAATATATAGAACTCATTTTCGGACTATCTATGGATATGGAAAAGTTGCCGAAGCCTGTTCCAGTAAGAATAAGTCCACGTCTATATTCCAGATCTAATCGGATATTTAAAAACCGCACCCCCAAAAATGGTTTTATCGAGCTTTTTATTAAAGCAACAACTAGAAATATAGAATATATAACCGGATATCTTCAAATAATGGGAGTGACGTCTGCCGCAATCGTCATTCTTCCGCCAGTTTGGTTAAAAATTACGATGGCTTTTTTGGGGACTGTTTTCCTGCTTACTTGGCTTCGTTCTGTATGGCATAAAGTAATCGGAAGCCACGCTTTTACTAAAAAATATGCTGCTGAAGATGCCTATTTCGAAGCGAAAAAAATAGTAACTAGTCTACTTATCATTTCATTCATCATCCTAATCAGTTGTTCATTCATTATGAATATTTGGATTCGCCAACATTTTTTCTTTTTCTGATTGACTAAAAAGATGTACAATATAAAACAGAGTGATAATTAGTTAAGGCAGTCAAAGAAAGGGCCTTTGAAAAGGAGTATGATCATGGGTTCAATCAATTGGAAAAAAGAGGTTGAAAAACGTAAAGAAGACTTAATTGCTGACTTACAAGGTCTATTAAAAATTGAAAGTGTTTTGGATGAGGAAAATGCTACGGAAGATGCACCGCTTGGTGTAAATGTAAAAAAAGCATTGGATTATATGCTTGAGCTAGGACAGAAAGACGGTTTCACCCAAAAAAACACGGGAAATGTAGCAGGGCACCTAGAAATGGGTTCTGGGGATGGGTTGATTGGTGTATTAGGGCATGTCGATGTAGTGCCTGCTGGGGATGGCTGGTCAGTCAATCCGTTTGAAGGTGTCGTTCAAGATGGTAAAATTTTTGCGAGAGGCGCCATTGATGATAAGGGGCCGACAATGGCAGCTTATTACGCGATGAAAGTGATCAAGGAATTGGAATTGCCATTGGAAAAACGTGTCCGCTTAATCATTGGAACAGACGAGGAAAGCAAATGGCGCTGTGTAGATCACTATTTTAAGCATGAAGAAATGCCTGATATGGGATTTGCACCAGATGCAGATTTTCCAATCATTAATGCAGAAAAGGGGATTGCTGATTTCGACCTTGTTCAAATCGGACAGGAATCGAATGATCAACCTTCAACAATTTCACTTTTATCCTTTGTTTCGGGATTACGTTATAACATGGTTCCTGATAAAGCAAAAGCTGTTCTTGATGTGAAAGAAAACCATACTGAACTTATGCAAACGTTTAATGATTTTATAAAAAGCCAAGATTTACAAGGACGATATTTTGTGGAAAGCGGCTATTCCATTATTGAACTTGAAGGTGTTTCTGCCCATGGCAGCGAGCCGGATAAAGGAAAAAATGCTGGATTATTGCTTGCTAGTTTTTTATCTACAACCGACTTGGATAAAAAAGGAAGCAAGTTCGTATCATCTGCTGTGAACTTCTTTTTTGGAGATTCACGAGGGCGCAATCTCGGTGTTCAATATGAAGATGAAATTTCTGGGGAGCTGACAATTAATGTAGGCATCATGTCATACAATGAACAAGATGGTGGAAAATTCGGATTGACGATGCGCTATCCAGTCACATTTAATATGGAAGAGCGGCTAGAAACCTTGACTAAATTTGTAGAAGAAAAAGGATATTCTATTGCCAATTTTTCAGATTCAAAACCACATCATGTCCCAGAAGATAGTAAATTGATCCAAATTTTAAAAAATGTTTATGAAATACAAACACATGATTCTGCTTCTTTAATGGCAATCGGCGGAGGAACGTATGCGAGATCCTTAAAATCCGGGGTCGCATTCGGAGCATTATTCCCTGGACGTCCAGATGTTGCCCATCAAAAAGACGAATATATGGAGCTGGATGATTTAGTAAAAGCAACAGCCATTTATGCACAAGCTATCTATGAGCTTGCACGTGAAAAATAGGGAGATGAAAAACATGGTAAAAGTAATAGTAAACGATAAAATTATTGATAGATCAGACGCAGCTGTTGATATTGAAGATCGCGGTTACCAGTTCGGAGACGGTGTATACGAAGTAATTCGCATATACGACGGAGTACTATTTACTGGTGATGAGCATTTAGAGAGGTTTTATAGCAGTGCGGAAAAAATACAAATTTCGGTGCCATTTCAAAAAGAAGAGTTACTTGAGTTAATTCAGCAACTCATTCAAGAGAATGAAGTAAAAGATGGTTCTCTTTATATGCAGATGACGAGAGGTGCATCGCCAAGAAACCATCTCTTTCCGAGCAAAGATACGAAACCAGTCCTGACTGCCTATACAAAAGAGGTAGCAAGACCTGTTGAATCATTGGAAAAAGGGGTTGCTGCCTTGATAGCTGACGATATTCGCTGGCTCCGCTGTGACATTAAAAGCTTAAATCTTCTCCCCAATTTGCTAGCAAAACAAGCTGCTACAGAACAAGGATGCTATGAGGCAATACTTCATCGTGATGGAGTCGTTACAGAAGGCTCCGCTTCAAATGCTTATATAGTCTTGGATGGTAAAATTAAGACTCATCCAGCTACAAACTTAATTTTAAATGGAATTACACGCCAGGTTGTTGCTCGTTTGTGTGAAAAAAATAATATTCCTTTTGTAGAAGAAGCCTTTATGCTAGATGAATTGAAAAATGCGGACGAAATTTTCGTTACAAGCACTACATCTGAAGTAATGCCCGTTGTAAAATTAGATGGAAAAGAAGTCGGCGATGGAAAGCCAGGTGTCGTGACTAGGAAACTTCAAACACTATTTGTTGAAGAATTCGAATCCGTGAAGAAAGCTCATACACTATAATTTAATAAGGTCGGCAATCCCCTGAAAAAATATGGGTATTGCCGATTTTTTTTGGAGGGGACTTTATATTAAAGAGTGCAACTTTTTTGAATGTCACCGCTGTTTGATCGAAGTCAATTCCCCTATAAGTGTGGGGAATTTCCATTTAGGTTGAATCAATTCCCTTTCAAATAGGTTCAATTCCCGTTGGAGAAGCTTCTATTCTCTTTCTAACATGTCTAATTCCCGTCCAAGGGCATTTTATTTCCGTTCAGGCGATTCATTCCCGTTCGCCCACGTCCAATTCTCGTTCAAATGAGTTTTATTCCCGTTGGGTAATAATTCCCGTTCCAGTGCTTGTCATTCCTTTTCGAGCAGCTTTAATTCTCGTTCGAACATGATTTATTCCCGTTCAAGCAGCTTCAATTCTCTTTCGAACATGTTTAATTCCCTTTCAAGAGGGTTTTATTTCCGTTCAGGCGATTCATTCCCGTTCGCCCACGTCCAATTCTCGTTCAAATGAGTTTTATTCCCGTTGGGTAATAATTCCCGTTCCAGTGCTTGTCATTCCTTTTCGAGCAGCTTCAATTCTCGTTCGAACATGATTCATTCCCGTTCAAGCAGCTTCAATTCTCGTTCGCACACGCCCAATTCCCATTCAAGCGAGCTTTATTCCCGTTCGGGTAATAATTCCCGTTCCAGTGCTTGTCATTCCTTTTCGAGCAGCTTTAATTCTCGTTCGAACATGATTTATTCCCGTTCAAGCAGCTTCAATTCTCTTTCGCACATGTTTAATTCCCTTTCAAGAGGGTTTTATTTCCGTTCAGGCGATTCATTCCCGTTCAAGAAGCTTCAATTCTCGTTCGTACACGCCCAATTCCCATTCAAGCGAGCTTTATTCCCGTTCAAGTGATCTTTATTCTCGTCCAAGAGATTTTCATTCCCTTTCCAGCATTTCATTTTCTATTCAAGCAGTGAACTTGTGTTTAAAGGGTATAATAAATACAAAAAGGAAGTGGGATAATGACAGGGCATTATTTTTACGCGCTAGCGCTCCCTGCGGAAGTAAAACAATATTTATTAAATGTGAGTGAACAAATAAACGGGGAATTTCCTTTTAAAAAATGGGTTCATCATGAGGATTACCATATTACACTTGCGTTTCTTGGACATGCAGATCGAATTAAATTAATACAATCCGTACAAAAAATTAGAAATCAAATAAAGGATTTTTCATCATTGCATTTAAATATAACTAACACAGGTATTTTCGGTAGTCCAAAAGCACCGAGAATATTATGGGCTGGGGTTAATCACTCAGTAAATCTACATAGTCTTCGTACAAATGTTTATGACAGCTGTATTCAGGCTGGTTTTCAACTTGAAACGCGTCCGTTTAAACCACATATTACGTTAGCAAGAAAATGGAATAACGATGATTCCTTTTCTGCTGCGGATTTCCAAAAATACTCTGAGAAGTTGATGAATGATTTTGAATTTAGAGCAGATGAGGTTGTTCTTTATCATACACACCCTGAGAAAACACCTAAATATGAAATAATAGAGTCGTTTCGACTGAATTAACCCCCTTCACATAAAATGGCGAAAAGCACATTAATCATATCTAGTGCTTTTCGCTTTTTCAAATACTTGTTTACGAAACATGCTTGGATTTAATCCGAAAAAGGAGGTGAATTGTTTAGTAAAATAAAACGGGCTAGAAAATCCTACTTCCCTAGCAATTTCCGAGATCGGCAAATTAGTATACTCAAGTAAGCGGGCAGCATGTCTTAAACGCATCGATAAAAGGGTGGCCATAATTGAATGACCAACTTGTTCGCGAAATAAATGGGACAATCTAGAAGGAGATAGATTTACTTGTTCTGATAAGGATTGAATCGTGTGCGGAGCTTTTAAGTTTTGGCAAAGATATGTAAAATTTCCTGAACGCGCCTATCTGCAATTGTTCGGTTATTGTGATTGTGAATTTGATTAATTAATAATAGAATTTCTTCCAGAGCGTTCATACTCAATTCTTTAGATAATGAATGAATGCCATGATTATCGCGAATCATTCGTTTAAAACAATTTAAAACCCGATCATTTAATTGATTTTGTTCAATTTGAAAATATAGTAATCCCTTAAAAGGCTCATAAAATTGAAGTAATTCTATCCAAGTTTCCCTAGGAAGAAAATGAACCCAAACAAACTCCCAATGGGAGGAACTAGTTTCGTACACATGATTTGTTTTAGGTTTAAGAATAGCTATATCTCCTTTTTTAACCATTTGTACATTTTCTCCTATTTTGAACTGACCTTGACCAGATATTGTATATGTCATCAGCCAATCCTTCGTCCCTTCCAGTCTAGCAACTTTGTAACCATTCTTTTGATTAAAGTGGTCACATATAAGAATGCCAGGAGATGGGATTGTAGTAAAAATAGCAGGATTGTTAAGATTATTAGTCATTTCATTCATTCCTTTTATTAAAAAACAATTTATTATTTAATTATAGATAATTTTCAAATAAAAAGGAGTGAAAAACAATTGATTACTGAAAAGACTTCTATAGTGCAAAAGGAATTTTTTGATAAAGAAGGCTATTTAATAGTGAAATCCCTTTTTACGAAGGAAGAAACGGAGCAATTAAAAGAACATTTCATGAATATCCATAAAAATGGACCGATCCCGGGACATTTTTCACCTAAATCCAAGGAAGATGCAAATGGCGATGTACTAAAAATGTATCCGAGAATCATGCATCCACATAAAGTCGACCAACTCTCTATGGATTATATGTTAGATGCTAGAGTGTTTGAAATCCTCACGAATCTTCTTGGTGAGGAGCCCCTTGCAGCTCAAAGCATGTTCTATTTTAAGCCTCCAGGAGCGAAGGGGCAGGCCCTTCATCAAGATAATTTTTATCTAAAAGTGGAGCCTGGCACCTGTATTGCTGCTTGGACAGCAGTAGACTCTTCAAAAGAAGAAAATGGTGGCCTTTATGTCGTTCCCAATTCACAATATTCCGAGCTGCAATGTCCTCATGAAGCGGATCCTGAAAAATCATTTACGCGTGAAGAAGTGAATGTTCCAGAAGGATTAGCTCCCATTCCTGCCATTCTTGAGCCTGGAGATGTTTTGTTTTTTAATGGAAATGTCATACATGGATCTTATCCGAATGTTTCAAAAGATAAATTTAGAAGATCATTTATTTGCCATTACACAGGAATATCAGCGAGCAAAATCGGCAATTTTTACAAACCTCTTTATCACCAAGATGGTAGAGAAGAAGTTGAAATGGAAATAAGCGAATCCACTCCATGTGGTAATGAATTTGATGAAGTAAAAATGGGCTAATGACTAAATATGAAAAAGATGCAGATCACACAAAGAAATGCATCTTTTTTGATTTGTATTGTTTTGATATCCTATAAGTTTAGCAAACGTCCTTTCTAATCGTTATATTACATATTATAATAGAGAGTAGTTTTGTCAGCGACCCGAGTAAAGGATGATTTTACGATGGCCCAGCTCATCAAATTACAAGATTATATTTCTCGCTACGAAACGGATCTGTCCCGCTACCCTTCTCAATATGTTCGCTTGAAAAAGCAACAGTGGGAGAAGGTAAAAGAGGCTTGGGAATTTGGTTCGTTTCATAATGACGGAGATATTTCAATACCGATATCGTCTCAGGAAAAACAAAGCTTTTTCAAAAAAGTGATGAATATGTTTTCAAAAGAAGAGATAGATCAACTCGATTTCCTACCAGAAAATGAAGACAAAGACTTCAGCTTTTCAAATTTTTCCCATGCAAATACAGAAGAAGAATTAAAAAAAGAATTTCTGGATCATCTTCTACGTTTCCAAATTAAATGGGCGAGTTCAACGATTCACGAAAAATCATTTGTTAATGAAGAATATTATGCAAATGAAAAGCTGCAACATTTTTTGCAGCGACTGCCAGATAATTTACTAGTACTATATGAGCCTATATTTTTACTGAAAAAAGCACCTGTTGAAGTGGAGGTTATACTGCTTACCCCGACAGAAACATGGTGTCTTGCTTTCTTGGAAAATGAAGATGACGCAGCATACGTAGGTTCAAGCGAGCACTTTTGGATGAAAAAACATCAGAATCAAGATTCGAAGGTTTTGAATCCTGCTATGTCCGCGAATCGAATGGAAAAAATAGTGAAACAGCTTTTTCAGTTATATGAAGTGGAGCTGCCGATTCGAAAGGCGATTGTTTCGAGAAATGGTTTCATTGATTTTCCGGAAGTGCCGAGTGATTTATATTTGTTAGATAAGCGTTCTTATGAAGAATGGTTTCAAAGGATGAGAAACTTAGCTTCTCCTTTAAAAATGCTGCAAATTAAAGGTGCGAAAGCTCTTCTGGAATATTGCCAGACAACTTCTTTTCGCAGACCAGATTGGGATAAAGAATATGAAGATGAATGAACAAAGAAAACTTATTTTCATTGTGAATCCTGCCGCCAAAAATGGTTATAGCTTGCGGATTTGGAAGAAATTAAAGAAACAATTAACAAATATTCCACATGAGGTTTTCTTTACAAAAGAAACAATGGATGGGGCTAAAATTGCTAAAAGAGAAGCGATGAAAGATTCTCGCCACGTTCTAATAGTTGCGGTTGGCGGGGACGGAACCATTCATGAGGTGATAAATGGGATTATGCATTTGCCTCATGTGACAGTTGCATACATCCCAGCAGGGTCTGGAAATGATTTTGCAAGAGGGTATATGCTGCCAACCGACCCAAGGAAGAGCATCGATTTCATCGTAAAACTTATGCATTCACCTTCCATTTTATATGATGCGGGTATGTATAAGACGAACCTTAATGAAAGTGGATTTTTTGTAAATAGTGTAGGAGCAGGCTTCGATGCATTACTATCCATGAAAGCAAATCGTTCTAAAGTTAAAAAATGGCTGAATTATATTTCACTAGGCAAGCTCGTTTACGTCTACTTTATTATTACAGAGCTAATACGCTATCGGCCAAATACGTTAACTCTTGAAGTGGATGGGGAAACGAAAGTCTATGAAAAAACTTGGTTCGTCACCATATCTAATCAACAGTATTTCGGTGGAGGAATGAAAATTGCCCCTTATGCTGATCCTGGGGATGGCATGTTTAATATTACGGTAGTCCATAATTTATCCAAGATCAAACTTCTTTTTATTTTCGTAACAGTCTTTTGGGGCGGGCATTTAAAATATAAAGAAGTAGATTCATTTAATGGACAGGAGATCGGCATTCATTTTGAGAAACCTGTACGAGTTCATGCAGATGGAGAAGATATTGCGGAAACCCCTTTTTTTGTTAAAATATCTCCTAAAAGCTGGGGACTCATCCAAAATGCAGAATAATATTATATAATTCTTATGGTATTTTATGATTTCCATAAAAACGTCTTGACGAAAAACGACAATTAGCGATAAAATTTAATAACTGATAGCTATTGCAGTCAAATTAGTTTCAATAGCTGTCTTTTTTTGTTGAAAAAGGTTGTAAGAATTCTATGCGCTTTTATTACGACATTTCGGGGTACTGACTCCGTTGATATAAACGAAGGTGAACATAAAGTGGATTTTTTATTAGGGCAGGATTGGGAAATCACTCCTGCTGGCGGAGCAACAGGAGAAGCTTTTTTTGCAAAAAAAGATAATAAAAAACTGTTTCTAAAGCGTAACTCTTCACCATTTCTTGCCGTGCTATCAGCGGAGGGAATTGTTCCAAAGTTAATTTGGACAAAAAGAATGGAAAATGGTGACGTAATCACGGCCCAGAAGTATTTAATTGGGCGAGAGTTTAAACCGAATGAAATGGCTGATAAAAGGGCTGCGAAATTGCTAAAAAAGATTCACGAATCGCAGCCGCTTTTAACGATGCTTATGCGTATGGGAAAGACACCATGCGGTCCTGCCCAGCTGCTCGATGATGTGGAATCCACCATTGACCAAGGGTTATTAAATGTACATTTGGTGAAAGCTGCCCAAGCATTTCTTCAAAATGAAATAGCGAATATTAATTGTGAAGAATGGGCTGTTTGCCATGGCGATGTAAATCACAATAATTGGCTAATTTCGGATAAAAATGAAATTTTCCTCATTGATTGGGACGGTGCGATGATTGCAGATCCAGCATTTGACCTTGGATTGCTTCTTCATTGGTATATCCCAAAAGATCATTGGGGAAAATGGCTTGAACAATACGGCAAGCCGTTAACCGCTGAGCTTGAACTTAGAATGAAGTGGTACACAATTGCCCATACTTTATTATCGATCCAATGGCATAAAAGCAAAAATCGATTCCGAGAAATGGAATATTGGATTAATTATCTTGACCACTTTCATTATGAATAAGAATTAATTTGTCCTACCCACTGGGAGAGCTCTTCCTGGTGGGCATTTATATGACTCTCTAGATCAGAAGAGTTTTTCCCAGACTGGCAATATGTATATATTTCTTCCAAAAGCGGCTGCATATCCGAGGATATGGAATTGCTTGCGAGTAAGGATTTGACAAGTCTTCCTAACTGTTCACATTCTGAAACTGATCCACAGCAATCTTCAAGGTGATTAACCAAAATATCTTGAAGTAAACCCACTTGATCTTGAACCTTAAGTGACATACGGAAATCTCCTTTTTAAACAACGATATTGTTGCTAGTGTACGGAACAAGCTTTGTATTTATTCATAAAAAATAGTTGGAAAAGCAATAAAATAATGAGGTGTAACATTCATGCGTTTAAGACATAAGCCTTGGGCGAGAGAGAAAATTGAAAACTATCCACAGTACGTCATTCCTAATCCCGAGCAATTTCGTGGCAACTGGAGTGCACTATTTGAAAATAATCATCCTGTTCATATTGAAGTAGGTACCGGTAAAGGGCGCTTTGTAACAGAAATGGCAAAAGCGAATCCTGATATTAATTATATTGGGATTGAACTTCAAGAAAGTGTGATTGTAGCGGCACTCGATAGGTTGATAGAAGCCGAGCTTCCGAATGTAAAACTTTTGAACACAGACGGCGAGGATTTGCAAAAGTTTTTTGAAAGTGCAGATGTTGAGCGCGTTTATTTAAACTTTTCTGATCCATGGCCAAAAAATCGTCATGAAAAAAGGCGACTAACCCACGAATCATTTTTACGTATATATGAAAAGTTATTAATTAAACATGGTGAAATTCATTTTAAAACGGATAATCGCGGCTTATTTGAATATTCGTTAATGAGCTTTTCTAAATTTGGACTTGAGTTAAAATACGTAAGCCTTGATTTGCATAATAGTAATTTCGAAGGCAATATCATGACAGAATATGAAGAAAAGTTTTCATCGAAAGGTCATCCGATTTATAGATGCGAGGTAAAATACTAAATTGATTTGGGGCTGTCTAATAAGTCCCTAAAATATATCAGGTGAAAACGAGTCGTTTTCACCTGTTTTTATGCTTTCATTTTTTCCCTTGAAAGTAGCCGGCGGATGCCGGCTACTTTCAAGAGATTGTGTGCCAATGCCACAATCCCAAATTCTGTGTGAACCTTATCAAGGCCCCGCAGTAAAAATTTGCGGAACGACCGATTGCCCTTGATGTGGCCAAAAACACTCTCTACGTCAATTTTACGTTGCGCGTAGAGGCGTGATTTTGTTTCACACTCAAGGGCTGTTTTGGCCTTTGCTTTCATTTCTTTAAAAATGGGGTTCCATTGTACTTGACGATTGCCTTTGGCTTTTGTACAGAGAGCTTTCAACGGACAATCTGAACAGTCCTCACATTCATACACTTTTAAACTTTGTACATAACCTGAGGCATTTTTCTTATTCAAATACTTTTAAGTAGGTGCGTAATTTGCTTTTTTAGAAACGCAAGTTTCCTCTTGTATTTCCAGTGGAAGTGAAGTTTGTTCAGTGATATAATTGGGGTTAGTAATCTTTGGATTGCTCATAAAAAATCGTCCTTCCTAAATGTTGGTGTGGTAACTTTCATTTTACAAGAAGTGACGATTTTTTTGTACCTATTTTTAATAACGGAAGGCACTGTTCTGAGAGGTTGTTGCTTTTAAAACCAACACTGTTTGAAGGTTGATTGGAGCGAAAGTGCGAGACTCCTGCGGGATGTGCGGACAGGTGAGACCCCACAGGCGTTTGCGCCGAGGAGGCTCACCGCCCGCCCCGCGGAAAGCGAGCAACTGTAGCGGAAATCAACCTTTACGCACTACTTGATAAAAAGCAACAAAGTATGTGAGAAAAGCCTAACAAAAAAAGGCAGTCCTCAGAAGTCATTTTTCATGGACTTTTGGGACAGCCCCTTTTTATGTTAAAATTTACTTAAAAGGATGGAAGGGCGTGGATATTGTGGAGGTTTTTAAACTTGGGAGCATCACCTTAACTTGGCTGAATGGCGGAGTTACTCATATGGATGGTGGTGCAATGTTTGGAGTTGTCCCAAGACCTTTATGGTCAAAAAAATATCCTGTAAATGATAAAAATCAAATTGAATTGCGGACCGATCCTATTTTTTTACAAATAAATAATAAAAATATTTTAATTGAATCGGGCATTGGAAATGGAAAATTGACCGATAAGCAAAAAAGGAATTTTGGCGTGACGGAGGAATCCAAAATATCTGAATCATTGGCCGAACTTGGATTAATGCCTGAGGATATAAATATTGTTTGTATGACACATCTTCATTTTGACCATGCATGTGGGCTAACGAAGCCGGATGGAGAGGGCTTTACTTCCGTTTTTCCAAATGCAGTTATCTACACATCAGAGGTTGAATGGAATGAGTTGAGAAATCCAAATATTCGTTCGCGGAATACATATTGGAAAGAAAACTGGGAGCCGATACAAGATCAAGTTGTGACATTTAAAGATAAGCAAGAAATCGAAGGAGCCATTACGATGATTCATACTGGAGGTCACAGCAACGGTCATTCCATCATTGTGATCGAAAGTGAAGGAGAACACCTCGTTCATATGGGGGATCTTATGCCGACGCACGCCCATCAAAATGTCCTTTGGGTGCTCGCTTATGATGATTATCCAATGGATTCAATCCGGGCGAAACAGGAGTGGATTCCAACTAAAATGAAAGCAGAAAATTGGTTTACCTTTTACCATGATGGACATTATCGTGCTTTGAAGTGGGACGAAGAAGGGAATATTTTAGATTCGGTGAAAAGAAACAGAAAGGACGACTAAAAAAATCAGAGGCTTATGAACCTCTGATTTTCCTATAACGGATATATATCAATAACACTTCCCGTATAAGCGTCGGCGATAAATTCATATTGCTGACGTTCCCCATTTTGTGTAGTCGTAATCCCGCCACGATATACTTTCGTCTGAATAGCATACTTTTTATAATCCTCTGGCTTCATTTGCAGCCAAGAGCCATCAATTTTGCCTTCTTTTTTAAATGCGTTCTTTACATCAGCAAGAACCATTTCTCCAGATATAGGTATGGTTTTATTTATTTTTTTACTTAAACAGTAACCCCCGACAACACCAGCCGCTGCTCCAGTTAAAAATGATTTCCAATTCAAACGAGTACACCTCCGAAAATGGTAAGTAGCTTTAGTATACAGGAAATGGTTTAATTCTTCGACATTTAATAATTCGCATACAGAATGATGGCAAGTAAAAAGTAAGTTCTGTAAAATAAAAAGTGTACATAGATTGGAAGGATCAGGAGGTCTGAAAATGAATCAGGAAACACTAGACTTATTTAAAACACTTACCGAACTCCCTGGAATTGCTGGCAACGAGCATGCGGTCCGCAATTTCATGCGCGAACAATTGGAAAAATACGCAGATGAAGTGGTTCAAGACCGTTTAGGCAGCATCTTTGGTGTAAAGCGAGGAGATGAAAAAGGACCAACTGTCATGGTAGCAGGGCATATGGATGAAGTTGGTTTTATGGTTACGAAAATTACCGATAATGGAATGATTCGTTTTCAAACGATTGGCGGTTGGTGGAGCCAGGTTTTGTTGGCGCAGCGTGTTCAAATTATTACGGACAATGGACCGGTAGACGGAGTTATTGGGTCCATTCCACCGCATCTACTAAGCGATGAGCAACGGAAAAAGCCAATGGATGTTAAAAATATGATGATTGATATTGGTGCAGATGATCAAGATGATGCAAAAAAAATCGGAATCGAGCCTGGTCAACAAATTGTTCCAGTGTGTCCGTTTACTCCGATGGCCAATCCTAAAAAAATTATGGCTAAATCATGGGATAACCGCTACGGATGTGGATTATCAATTGAACTTTTAAAGGAATTAAAGGATGAAGAAATTCCGAATATCCTTTATTCAGGAGCAAATGTGCAAGAGGAAGTAGGACTCAGAGGCGCAACAGTTGCAGCAAATATGATTAAACCTGATATTTTCTTTGCACTTGATGCTAGCCCTGCAAATGATATGTCTGGCGATAAAAATGAATTTGGTCAACTAGGCAAGGGTGCACTCCTTCGAATTTATGATCGTTCCATGGTGACACATAAAGGGATAAGAGAATTTATTCTAGATACAGCGGAAACGAACAATATCCCATATCAATACTTCGTTTCCCAAGGTGGAACGGATGCGGGGAAGGTCCATCTTTCAAACGAAGGAGTTCCTAGTGGGGTAATCGGTATTTGCTCGCGTTATATTCATACCCATGCATCAATCGTTCATGTTGATGATTATGCAGCAGCAAAAGAGCTGCTTATTAAGCTAGTAAAGGCAAGTGACCGTGCTACTGTAGATTCTATTATCCAGAAATAAGAAAGAATAAAGAGGTGGAGTAAACTTCGCCTCTTTGTTATGAAAACATGTTATCGTAAAAGCTCAATAGCCTGCTTTTTTACTCTATATAGAAAGTTAGAGTTATGTATAAATTAGAAGATTTTCTCTTGACTGAAACAAAATTAGAGGCTTGAATCCTTATATATTTAATGCTTGGAAAAAAGAGTTTATGCTAGCAATTTAAGGAGATATAACATGAAAATAGCAGTAGGTTCAAAAAACGCAGCAAAAATTAAGGCAGTAGAAATGGTTTTGGGGGATAGTGGCTACAAGAACGAACTTATTTCGTTAAATGCTCCTTCGAATGTTAGTGGCATGCCATTTTCAGACGAAGAAACGATGAAGGGCGCAATGAATCGGGCAGAATTTTGTTTAAATCATGGCGAGGCGCATGTAGCAATAGGTCTTGAAGGTGGCGTAACGGAAACACAATATGGTCTATTTTTAATCAACTATGGTGCTTTAGCTGAAAAAGGCAAGGAAACGATTGTAACAGGCGGAGCACGAATTAAGCTACCGGAAGAGATTGCCGAACTCCTTAGAGCAGGGGAAGAATTAGGTCCCGTAATGGAAGAATACAGCAAAAAGAAAAATGTCCGTTCCAGAGAAGGTGCAATTGGCATTTTTACCCATGGAATGGTTAATCGCGATGAAATGTTCATGCATATAGTAAAATTACTTGTGGGTCAAAGAGAATGGGGGAGAAAGTAAGATTTTCCTCGTGACATATTGATTGCTTGCAGAATTCGGACTGAAAAGTAGAGATTTCAAAAGTACAGTCTGAATCTGCGCCGCATTCAGACTGAAAGGTAGTTTTTTCAAAAATACAGCCTGAATGCGAGCTGAATTCGGACTGAAAAAAGTAGAGTCGTCAAAAATACAGTCCGAATCCATACCACATTCGAATTAAAATATGTTTTTAAATAGTTATTGTCTTAATTAGAAAATTTCTTAAGTCAATCAAAAATATAAGCTAGTGCTTTGATTGCTTGGTTGACTGTTTCGACTGTTGCATTCGCCTTCCTTGAAAGTTCTTTTAAAGGATGGTGAAGTTCTTCAGGGCGAATAAGAATTAATGGCTTGCCTAGTGTAATGGCGGAACTTGCATCCATAGCGGTATTCCACTGTTTAAATTTTTCGCCGAATAAGGCAATAACTAAATCAGCCTTTTGCATGAGCACTTGAGTTCGTAAATTATTAAAGCTTGAAGCAGCTGCATCGCGGAAAATGGCGTTAGGCTGTTCACCAAGTATTTCTTCTCCGATTGCATCTGAACGATCATGATCTTCCATTGGTCCGACAAAATCAATTGGAAGCTGTAATGCTTTTGCCTTTTCTTTTATTTCATCACGCCAGTTACTATGAATTTCACCTGCTAAATAGACGGTTAACCTCATAAAGCATCCCTCCTTCATATACTACAAAATATTGTATCATTTTTTTCCAATCCTTTCTTTGTCCATGCACGGGGTTGTCAAGCACTTTTTAAGAGTAGTATGATAGACATGTGAGTTAAGTAATATAGGGGGAAAGATCATGAAAAAAATGATAACAAGTGTAGTGATCTTATTAGGGGTTTTGATTATTGCTGCTTGTGGAAAAACGATAGAAGAAGAAAAAGTAAAAGCCGAGGGAAATGTTGAAAAGGCTTTTGAAGCTAAGTCTGAAAATGCGAACGAAGAAATTCAGTCCATTAAGTTCAATCTGCCATCAGGATTTTCAATAAAAGATGAATCACCTAATAATATTATTTTGGAAAAAGGGGATCATCCTTATATCCTTTTTTATAACCCGAATGAAGATCATAAAAGCAAAGCCCTTTATGATGGTGTTGTCGAGAATGCTAATAAGGTAATTACAAATAAAACATTTTCGGATGAAGAACGCTTTGGTTACTTAGTAATTAATGAAATGGATAAAGAAATGTACGAGGTCACAGTCGGAATTGGTGGAATCAAAGCAACTTCTGAATCGGATTTAAAAAACTTAGCGACTGATGCAGAGCTATTAATGAAAGTTGTTAAATCCACATCTTTTAAGGAATGATTAAGGCGGAGCAAGTCCGTCTTTTTTTTAGACGAATGCAGCAAATATCTATACACTAGCTATGGAGATTAGTTAACTATTCGCTTTTCCTGCCTGCGGATAGGCGAGGATCATCGATGCTTTAAGTTGCTAATATCCCCTTACCTTATTCTAGTTATTTTAGCATCTATAGGCAATATGTTTTGGCCAATGATGAGCAACACGGCTAGTGCTGGAATGAGAAAGTGTTGATTTGTCGGACAAATCATGACCTTTACGATGATGGGCTTTTCAATGACTGTTTTCTTCAAGACATTTTACTCCATATTATCGGCCCTGCTGTGATAAGCTTAATCATATCGGAATATATGAGAAAATGTGGCTGGATCAAACATAGCCATTATGTTAACCAACACTGGAGGGAAATAAGATGGATAAATTACAATCCGTGGAACAATTTGAAACATTAAAAAATGAAGAACGAACAATCTTTATGTTTTCTGCCGACTGGTGCGGAGACTGCAAATTCATCGAACCATTTTTACCAAGACTCGAAGCTGATTATCCTGAATATACATTCATAGAGGTGGACCGTGATCAATTTATTGATTTATGCGGCGAGCTCAGTATATTTGGAATTCCAAGCTTTATCGCCTATCACAGCGGTGAGGAAGCAGGCCGCTTCGTCAGCAAAGATCGTAAAACGTTAGAAGAGATTGAAGAGTTCATTAATGGGTTATCATAAAAAAATGCAAAAGCCCCAAATGGGGTTTTTGCATTTTTTTATATTGAAACTTGCCTCCTTTTCATCACCCATTTTGTCATATACCAAGCTAGTCCTCCTAAACCAACAGATACAACAACTGCAACAATTGGATGGAGTATTGGAGTGCCAAAAATATTATATGTGTAGAATCCACTAAAGAGCTCCTTCACTTTCATAAACCTATATATTGAAAGATTAAGAATTTGTTCCACCATAATTTTCGTAGTTCCTCCATAGTCAAGGAGAGTATCAAAGACGAGTGGTATCCCAAATATCATTCCAGAGGCAAGGATGGAAACCATCACCTTTTTGCTTAAAGAAGAAATAAATACCGTTATTAGGCCAAAAGCTAATGCAGCAATAATATGGATGGTCATCATGGCAAAAAAGGTTTTCATTAGATTGTACGAATATGGAGATTCAATAAACTCGTACAAAGATTGCAAGGAAGATTTCCAACCGTGCATGCCAAACAGATAATAAGCTTTGGCAAAGCTGTATAAACTCCATGCAGATACTATGGAGAGAATGAATAGTAAAGATGCCAGTATTTTAGCTGTCACTAATTTTGAACGACCAAATTTTGAACTAAGTAAAAATTGATCCATGCCAGAACTGTATTCTTTAGAAAATATAGGCCCAATGCCAATGATTGTCATAAAAGCTGTAATGACAAATCCAAATGTATAGATCATATCTATCATGATGGCAGGGCCTTTTTGATAATAAAGTTGAGATGAATCGATGCTAGCTAGCATATCCTTTTTTAAGGCAGTTTTTTTCATTTTATATGATGATGTGGCATTATTTATTTCGGAAGCTAATCCCGCAATCTCATGCTCCCTTTCTTGCATTCTAGCGATCCGAAAAGAAAATAATTCCGATATACCATATAATGTATGTTCTTCGGACGTTACTTCTTCGCCATTATCAAATTTTTCATTAACTTCATCCCTAACTATTTCTAATTCCGCCATTTTTTCCTTCGTTATCTTTCCTTCAAACTTTTGATAATCTTGATAAATAGCACGTTCATTTTGTCGATCAACGAACCCTCCAGAACTTACAATAGCTATTAATAGAATAAATAATATATAAATACTTTTCTGTTTATAAATCTTATACAATTCAAATTTGAGCAGCTGAAACATCTTGATCCTCCTCAAAATAATACAAATATAAATCTTCTAAATTAGGTTTTGCTAAAACAGCAGCAGGTGATGGGCGTTCATCGCTAATGATTCTCAACTCGGCTCCGAGTTCGCTTCTTACAATATTTCCGACCTTATAAAGTGTTTGATATTTAGCTATTTCTTTTTCCGAAACTTGCAAAAGCCAGACCTTTTCCGAGATTTCCGATAGAAGTTTTTGTGGATCTTGTTTATGCAATAGGCGGCCAGATTTTAAAATAAGAATTTCCTTTGCAATAAATTCAATATCGGAAACAATGTGAGTCGATAGCAAAACAATTCGATCTCCACTAATAGCAGAAAGAAGGTTCCGAAAACGAATCCTTTCTTTTGGATCAAGGCCCGCAGTTGGTTCGTCCACGATTAAAATTTTCGGATCATTTAATAGTGCTTGTGCAATCCCAATTCGTTGTTTCATTCCTCCAGAAAATGTACCCACTTTCTTTTTGCGTACGTCTGAAAGATTAACTAGTTCAAGAAGCTCATTAACTTTTAACGAAGCATATTTTTGGTCCAGCCCCTTTAATGCCGCAATATAATGTAAAAATTTCTCCGCAGTGAAATTTTTATAAAGCCCAATATACTGGGGAAGATAGCCAATAACATCCCGATAATCATCACCAAGTTCAAAAATATTTTTGCCATTATATTGAATTATCCCAGAGCTTGGCGTTGTAACGGTTGCTAGCATTCGCATCAATGTCGTTTTCCCAGAACCGTTCGCTCCTAAAATTCCGTATACACCACTTGTAAAGTCGCAAGTAAAGTTATCTAAAGCGGTATGTTTTCCATATCGTTTCGTTAAATGGTCAATCGTTAAATTCATGGTAAACTCCTTTATTAATCTGATTAATTTCAAGTGTAATGACGATAAGAGCAACTGCGAAAATGGTTAAAAATACAAGATCAGGAATCGCTGCATAAAGTGAATCTAACTGTATAACGGACATTCCGAGAGTAAATAAAACCGCAATGGTGATCGGCACAGCGAAGATTGTCCGAAACTTAATGGATAAAAATAAGCAAAGTGCAATCGTAACCGTGTATGGAAGCGCCCAATAACGCAGTAGATCGCCAAGTATGACAGGCTCAGCGAAGAAATGAATGATAAAGAATAATACTAGATTGCATACAAGGTTAAAAATACCGATTATCAAAAGTTTTGATAGGATGATTTGGGATGGTGAATGCTTTAAGGATAATTCCAGTTCTAATAAACCTTCGTCCCTGCTTCGGAAAATATCAACAATTCCAACCAAGACTGGTAATGGAGCTAATAAAAATAATGCCATGTAAGGATCGTCTGCAACTAAGACAAAACTTAGCCCCACAATTAAGTACAATAAATTGGAAATCCAAAAGGCAATTGAAAACTTGATTGATTCCTTATAAGCATTTTTTAGTAAACTTGGAATGTAGCGTGTTAAAAGACTTTCTTTTTTTTCTGGAACATATTGATGAAGCATGGCAATTGTTTCTTCGATTTTACCTTCTTCAGGTAATTCAATTTTAAATTCCTCCAACCACATTTCTAATTCATTATCGTTGTTCATTTCTAGATCTGTCCTCTTGTTCACGATCTTCACCTCTTTGTAAAATGATTTTTAGTTTTTCTAACCCTTGTCTAAGTCGGGATTTTACAGTAGATTCGGTTGTTTTTGTCACTTTGGCAATTTCCTTAATCTTTAAGTCATGAAAATACTTCAACAGGATGGCATCGCTTTGGTAACGGGGAAGTGATTGAATCGCCTGTATAACTTCCCTCCGTTTTTCTTTTTTTTCAAAAATATATGGAACAGAAGTAGTGGAGGATAGCTGGTCATCGAGTTCCTCCGTTATTTTTTTAACTTGAAAGGACTTTGACCGAAAAAAATCAGTGCAATGGTTAACAGCAAGTGTATACAGCCATGTTTTAAACTGGGCTCGTTCTTGATACGTGTGAATGCTTTGCAACATTTTTATAAAGACTTCTTGTGTTAGATCATAAGCTGTCTCTTTATCGCAAATTTTACGGTAGATAAATGCATAGATTTGTTTATAATAACGATTGACAAGCACTTCCATTGCGGAATGGCTGCCAGCTTTAATCTCGTTGACTAAGTCGATATCTGGAATCAATTTGTTCACCTCGATAATTTGAACGAATGAAAGTACGGGAAAGTTTTAAAATGAATGAAATAATTTTATCATTTAACTTCATTCTTTGAGACTCTAGACTTTTTCATGTAAAATGGTTAATAGTTTATTTACGCCCAAGGAGGGTTGAATGGATGAAAATGGATGAAAAGAAATTAAGAAGAGAGTTAGAGAAAAGGCTTGAAAAACAAGGCCGTTCTTTTACATATGACCGCGAGAAGGAAACACTTCGTATTGAAAATGATGAAACCGGAAAAGGAATCGATGTTGCCCTTTCTGGAATCGTCGCGAAGTGGCATGAGCAGAAAGACAAGGCAATTGATGAAGTTGTGTATTATGTCGAGGAAGCATTAGAGGTCATGGGGAAACAGCAAACCGTGGCAGGAAGTGAAAAGAAAATATATCCTGTAATTCGCTCAACTTCTTTTCCGCTTGAAACAAGTGATGGCATTTCATTTATAACGGATGATCATACAGCGGAAACGAGAATTTATTATGCGCTTGATCTCGGTAATACATATCGAATGCTGGACGAGAAATTGATTGAAAAAGAAGGGTTAAATCCGCAAAAAATTCGTGAAATAGCCCGGTTTAATGTTAGGTCATTATCTACTCAAATGAAAAAAGATTCTCTTGCAGGTAATGATTTTTATTTCTTAAATACGAATGACGGCTACGATGCAAGTAGGATCCTAAATGAGAAATTTCTCCAAGAAAAAGTGGAAACGATAGAAGGGGAAATGGTGGTGGCCGTTCCGCACCAGGATGTACTGATTATTGGGGATATCCGCAATGGGACAGGCTACGATATTTTGGCTGAATTAACGATGAGCTTTTTTACCTCGGGGACAGTTCCCATAACAGCACTTTCATTTATATATGAAAATGGAAAATTGGAACCAATCTTTGTTTTAGCAAAGGATCATAAAAAAGAAGACTGAAAGGGGAAGCAACATGAATGTATTTTATAATTTAGAAGGAGTAGGCGATTGTTTACTCATTAACTTGGGAGATATCGAGCATAGAACGTTTGAACGAAAAGGGGACGTTGCCCGTATTTATGATGAAAAAACAAATAAAACGGCCGGCTTCAATGTATTTAATGCTTCTAAATATGTTAAAGTCGAGGGAAAAGGTCAAGTTGACTTAAATGAAACAATCGTTGAGAAAATCAATGAGGCACTAATAAAAAATGGGTTTGAAGAAAAGTTAGATGTCGATTTTTCTCCTAAATTCGTGGTTGGATATGTAATGGAAAAAGAAAAGCATCCGAATGCGGACAAGCTTAGTGTTTGTAAAGTCGATGTTGGAACGGAAGAATTGCAAATCGTGTGCGGGGCTCCTAACGTCGAGACGAGCCAAAAAGTTGTCGTGGCAAAAGTGGGTGCTGTCATGCCAAGCGGAATGATTATTAAGGATGCTGAGCTGCGCGGGATTCCGTCTAGCGGGATGATATGTTCAGCGAGAGAGTTAGAGCTTCCTAACGCACCTCAGGAAAAAGGCATTCTTGTTTTAGAAAATGAAAAATATGAAGTAGGACAAGAATTTAAAAGCTGAATCAATAATAAATATGTACACCCATCAAACCTAACAGGAGTGATGGGTTTTTTTATGTTTAATGAGGATTCTATCAAGGAAGGTAATAAATAGAAACACATAGAAGGAGGAAGCAAATGGATAAATACATTGAGATAAATAAACAGTTCATATCAGGTGAATGGCGAGATGGAAATAGTAAAATGGTGTACGAAGATATTAATCCATATAACCAGGAAGTAATCACGAACATCCAATTGGCCGATCAAAATGATATAGATGAAGCTTATATATCAGCCAAAAAAGTGCAAAAAGAGTGGGAAAAAGTTAACGCATTTGAAAAAGCAGAGATCATGGAAAAAGCAGTGCAAATTATGAAAAATCGACGTAGTGAACTAGTTGAGCTGCTTATGCAAGAGTCAGGCTCTTCTTTTGTAAAAGCAAATGTTGAAGTAGACTTCTGCATTTCCATAACACGAGAAGCAGCCAGCTATCCGATGCGTATGGGCGGAGAAATGGTTCCTTCGCTTGTACCTGGAAAAGAAAATCGACTGTTTAGAAAACCATTAGGAGTACTTGGTGTTATTAGTCCTTTTAACTTTCCAATGTATCTCTCAATGCGTTCGGTTGCACCTGCTTTAGCTGCTGGGAATGGAGTTGTTCTCAAGCCCGATGAACAAACAGCAATGTCGGGAGGAACCATTATTGGTAAAATATTTGAAGACGCGGGTTTACCGAAAGGATTATTTAATGTAGTAATTGCTTCGATAGAAGAAGTGGGAGACGGATTTGTTGATCATCCCATTCCCCAAATGATTTCTTTTACAGGCTCTACCCCTGTTGGAAAACATATCGGTGCGTTATGCGGAAAAAATATAAAAAAGGTCGCATTGGAACTAGGAGGAAATAATGCATTGATTGTGTTGGAAGATGCAGATTTGGATAAGGCGGTTCATTCGGCCATTTTCGGGAAGTTCATGCATAATGGTCAAATTTGCATGGCAATTAATCGTATTATTGTTCATGAAAAAGTCCATGATGAATTTTTAGAAAGATTTGTGGAAATGGCCAAAAAAATCCCTGTTGGTGATCCGACGAATAAAGAAAATTTAATAGGACCGCTTATAAATAAAGGCGCAGTTGAACGCATACTTAATGAGATTGAAAAAGCGAAACAAGAAGGGGCAAAGGTTGTTCTCGATGGTGAAGTGGAAGGCAGCATCATATATCCAACCATTCTAACATCAGATTCAAATAATGTAGCTACTGCAAAAAATGAAATGTTTGGTCCAGTTGTAACAGTTATTCCGTTTAAAACAGAAGAAGAAGCCATTGGTATTGCCAATGATACAGAGTATGGATTAAGCGGTGCTGTTCATGCCGGCTCCATAGAAAAAGGGGTCCAAGTAGCTTTGAAAATGGAAACTGGAATGGTGCATGTAAACGATCAAAGTGTAAACGACGAACCTCTTATAGCATTCGGCGGTGAAAAGCAATCAGGTATCGGAAGATTTGGAGGAAGATGGTCACTCGATGAATTTACAACCTATCAATGGATTTCCACTCAAGATATTACACGCGAGTATCCGTTTTAATATTTTTTGTGCGAAATAAGGAGGTTTAGCTAGATCTTTTTTCAATTTCACATCATTTTTAGAGATAAAATCTAATTCTCATTATTTAGATTTATATTCTCTAGAACAAAAGAGCCTAGTGAAAAAAGATGGGAGGATATTTCGTTCCCATCTTTTTTGGGTTGTGCTAAGTCATTTTTTCTGGGATAATTCTCATACTGCAGAATACATAAATTTTAGTAGAATTAAGTAAGAGAAAATAAGATAAAAAGGCAGGAGAATAAAATGTACAAAAGAATATTATTAGCGGCAGATGGTTCTGAAAATTCTATTCGGGCAGCTAAGGAAGCAGTGAAAATTTCGTCTGTTTCAGAGGACGCAGTCGTAGAAATCGTCTTCGTAATGGACTTTTCAAAAGCATCAAGTGACATACTCCAAAGCAAGGATGCTGAAACATTGGAGTTTGAACGTCGAAAAAAACTCTTGCCAATTGAGGAAACGTTTAACCATGCGAATGTATCACATAAAGTCACATTGCTTCATGGTGAACCTGGTCCAATCATTGTGGAATACGTAAATAAGCAATCATGTGATATGGTAGTCATGGGCAGCCGCGGTTTAAATACTCTCCAAGAAATGGTACTTGGCAGTGTCAGTCATAAAGTAGCAAAAGATGCGAAATGTCCGGTTTTGATCGTAAAATAAAGATAGAAAAGTAGAAAGCAACATAAAAAGGGTATGAAATCAAAAGGATTTTATACCCTTTTGCTTTAGAAAAGTTACATGGTCCTCTCAATCTAAGAAATATTTAATTATATATTTTTTAAATAAGTCCATTGGAAGCAATGTATGGTTGTATAATTCGCTAGTAAATACCATAACAAATTCAAAGGCAGGATTAATAATGATATAATTCCCTCCATATCCCATTGCGAAATAGGTGGGAAAACTAAGTCGCTCATCCTCTAGTACCCACCAATGGTAGGCGTACGAGCCAATCCAATCATACCCCTCATATTTTTTTGAAGTAGATGCTTCGACCCATTCCTTAGAAACGATTTGTTTATTCTCCCAAATCCCTTTTTGTAACATTAAGAGGCCAATTTTTAATAAATCCTCAGATTTTAATGACAAACCAAAGCCGCCGATTCCAATCCCTTTCGAATCTTGATGCAGGCGATATTCATTAATTGCCAACGGTTTAAAAAGTTTTTCGAATGCATATTTTTCTAAAGTCGTACCAGATACTTTTTGGATAATTGCACTTAATAGGTGAGAGCAGCCAGAGTTATAGGCCATTTTTTCACCGGGAGCGGTGGTCAATTCTTTGTCCAGTACAAATTGAACCCAATTATGACTATTAATCATCGGGAAAGGTCGTCCGCCCCAATCGCCGAATTCTTCCCATTTGAATCCGGGTGTCATCGTCAGCAAATGTTCGATTGTAATTAGTTTCTTAGTCTCTTCTAGATTTGGGAAATAAGTAACAATAGGCGTTTGAACGTTTTTAATTAACCCTTCATCAATTGCAATCCCAATCAAAATCGAAACAATGCTCTTTGTTACGGAATTTATCTTATGTAATTTATTATCCATTTTTCGATTTTTATAATATTGGAAAATAGCTTTTCCTCTATGATGAATTAGACAAGAGCCAATTTTTTCTTTTTTGATTTCTTTTTCAAGTATGCTTAAAACTTTTGAAGGTATGTCCATGTTTCCTCCTTAATAAAAAAACGTTAGCTAAACTTTGCAAAGATCAATTATAATTATATTAACTAAATATTTTTAATACAATGAACAAAGTTTTGAAAGGAGAATTTATTATGGGGGATAACGGATTTTTTGTTGGTTGGGGAACATTAACATTAATAAATGCCGGATTAGCCCAAGCGAAAAATAGAAGTGGATTAAATTGGTTTTTACTTTCCATAATACTCGGACCAGTTGCAACTTTTTTACTCGTAATCATGGAAAAAAAATAACCGAACGAGGAGAGAGGAAAATGACCGTTGATCAACAAAATGATGCCCTTTTAACGACTAAAGAAGCATTTCAAGCAATTGGTTTAAAATGGGAAGGAACATTTGCTGAAGCGGGAGAGGGGGCAATTCGCAAAATTCAAATAAAGTTGAAAAATAGGTTAGAAGAAATTTCTAATATCGTGAATCCTGATATTTTGCTCGGTCTTTCTTATCATGCAACGTTCGGCGGCAATGGCTTTACCCATTATGCTGTTGTAGAAGTGGAGAGTGTAGAAGAAGTTCCTTTAGGCATGATCAGCATATCGGTTCCAACTTTAACTTATGCAACTTGTCAACATCGAAAGGGACAAAATATTGAGCAGTCTTATGATAATATGTACAATTGGATTCGAAAGGAAGGATTGATGGAAAATAATGTGGGGCACTTAACCCACTTCGAAAAATATCCGATGACTCAAAATCCTTATTCGACGGATCCTGAATTCACGATTATGATCCCAGTGATGAGGTGAAAAGATGTATTTTACATATGTAGACTGGAATAGGAGAGTCAAATTAACTTGGATTTCTAGCTCAATTCTTCCTGAACGCAACATAATTACGAGTGTGCATGGTTTTTGTTTTTTTTAAAACCAATTATTAATGATCGATTTAAATGATAGAGGTTGGGATTTTCCGGGAGGACATATTGAAATAGAGGAAACGCCCGAAGAATGTTTTAAACGTGAGGCTATGGAGGAAGGGTATGTGGAAGGCGATTGTCGCCTTTTAGGGTATGTTGAAGTGAATCATCAAGAAAATATTAATTGGAATGAAAGCAGTCCTTATCCACTAGTGGGCTATCAAGTTTTTTATCGAATGGATATTCAAAAGCTCCATCCATTTGCAGGAGAATATGAATCTTCTAAAAGGATATTCATTGCTCCAAGTGAGGTATCGGAATATTATGATGGTTGGCATGGGGTAAACGAAGAAATTATGAAGGAAGCTATGCGAGGTTTAGTATTAAATGAGCATCAGGACTGAAACAATAAATGATTATAAAGCAGTTTATGATTTAAATTATGAGGCTTTTGGGAGTCGAGACGACGAAGCTAAATTAGTAGAGAAGATTCGAGAATCTTCTCGTTTTATTCCAGAGCTTTCCATCGTAGCTGAAATAAATGGAGAAATGGTTGGCCATATTTTGCTAAGTAAAGCAAATGTTGTAAAGGACGAGGAGTTTTTCGAGGTAATTGTGCTTGCGCCAGTTGCAGTTAAACCGAGTTTTCAGAAAAAAGGCGTTGGAAGTGGATTGATTCGTGAAGGATTAAAAAGGGTGAAGGAACTGAACTATGGACTTGTATTATTAATTGGCCATCCTTCCTATTATCCGAAATTTGGATTTAAGCCTGCTCGTCCATTTGGGTTGGAATTACTTCAGTTTGACGTACCGGACGATGTTTTTATGGTTTGTGAATTAAGAGCGGGGGAACTTGATCTTATTAAAGGGGAACTAAAGTATCCGTCGGCATTTTTTTAAAGAGGGATTTTGAAGTGAATGATAAAATAAGTGACTTGCTTAATAGAGTATTAGATAGAGATATACGGGAGTTTAGACTAGAATCAAAAGGATTTCAAAATATCGTTGCAACATTTAAAGTAGATGAGAATCAATATGTTGCGCGGTTAAGCGATAAAAAAAAGAATGGGTTGAAGCAGAAATTAAATGGTTGGATTACTTGCAAGACAAAGGGATACGTCTTGCAGCACCTGTTCGGTTTAATGAATTGGAAAAAGTAATTGAAATCACCAGATCAAGAAAGGTATTTGCTTACTTTTTTCCAACATACTTATGGCCAGCCGGTAAATGTTTTGGAAAGTACTGAATGGAATAGTGCATTTTTTTATCGGTGGGTAGGACGATTGGATCTTTACACAATATTTCTTCGCCTTCTCTAGATCGGCCAGAAGGTTTGGCCAATTTCCATTCTAAAGAAATTGGCTGAAAGATTGTTACGAACAATTACATACGCAGATTAATAAATTTTCAAAGACGCTTAATTATTTTGGACTTGTTCATAATGACCTTCACCAAGGTAATCTCCACATTGTGAATGGTGAGATTGTTCTTTTTGACTTTGATGATTGTACCTATCAATTTTTTGCCCAAGATTTAGCAGTGTCCATCTATCATGCTATATGGACAGGAACTTCTTTTCATTCTGAGTGGGAGGATTTCCCTAATTATTTTCTTACTCATTTATTAGAAGGGTATCTTTCTGAGCGACAACTTTCCAAAGAGATGTACGAACAGCTTTTGATTCTTTTACAAATGAGGGAGCTGTTTTTATACAATTTATTCAAAGAAAAATGGAATCCAGAATCGATGCAAGACTGGCAGTTCGAAATACTCCAGGAATTAGAACTTAATTTGATTGAGAAGCGAATTCCGTATGAGCAGGAACTAGAGAAAGTTAGGCATTATTTTAAAAAAGGCCGTTGATTTAAAAACATCGAAATCCCCTCCCGCAAACGTGGAGGGCACTGAAAATCTTCGATTTTTTGGGAGACAAAATAAAATATTAAAAAAATACGACCTTAAAATTCCAAGAAGTTGAATTTTGGGTCGTATTTTTGATTGAGATGGAATATTTTTCTCATTTTAATTCATCAGTTTCAATATTCTTTTCAGATTAACTGTAAATATGGCCATGGCACCTTGTAATTCCATGCCAATTAGACCCGAGGATTTTGCAACATTGTACCCGTGTCTGTGTTTTAATTCGCTATTTTTAGCCTCTATTTTATAACGTTCTTTAGATTTTTCTTTAAAATACTCACTTTCTTGAAATTGGGCCTGTACTTGATGTTCATCCGATTTAATCGTAACGGAATACGTTTTACTTTTGGCCCCTTCTTTATAGCATCCATCTTTAAAAGGGCAACTTTTACATTTTTCAATATCAAAAAATATATGTAACGTGTATTTTTATTACCTTCATTTGTTCTTACCCCGCGTGCTTTACGAATTGCCATATGACCAGCCTTACAAACATACATTCCTGCATCCTTATTGAATTCAAAATCATCTTCATTTTTTCGATTTCCTTGAGTAATGATGGGATTTAATTTGGCTACTAATTTTATTTCATTCTTCTTAGTGTACTCGATATTTCCCTTTTCAGAATAGGCTGTATCACCAATGACATTCTCAACTTTAATGCCCGCTTTAATACTTTTTTCAATTAGACCTTCTAATTGTTTACCGTCGTTCTTTTCACCAGAAGTTACTATGGCGGCCGTGATAATCCGTTCTTCACTCATGGCAATATGAGTTTTGTATCCGAAGAAAGAAGAATCAGCTGTTTTATGTCCGACTTTGGCATCTTGGTCTTCTGAAATTTGTAAATGTTCAATGTCATCGTAAACCGTTTTTTTTAGAAGATTTAATTGTTCTTTCACTTTTGGATACTGGGTAAGGGTGTCTTCCTTTTCAATCACTTCAATAAGTTTTTGGCAATAATCAATTTCATTCTCAAGGACATCTGTTTTATTTTTAGTAGGAAATTTACTTTTCATGTTTTCATCAATCTTATAAACTGCTTTTCTAAGTTTTTTAGAACACTCAATCAGGATTTCCCTAGGTAACTTCTGATTGTATCGAGCTTTTGTATGGGTGGCATCTACGATAATGGATTTACTTTTGATAATTTCCTTTTCGATGGCAATTTCAACGGTCTTATTAACTAGCATGTCTAACAGGTTTACATCTTTTAAACGAAGTTTTCGAAACTTGGTTAAAGAACTTGGCTCGATTACCGGCTCCTCCGGAGCCATGTGAAGAAAATACTTAAATGACATATCGTATTTCGACCGATCGACTACATCAACATCAGATAGGTCATAAATAGTTTTTAACAATAAATATTTGAACATGCGAATAGGGTCGATAGCGTTTCGACCATTATCATGACAATATTTATCCTTAAGTTCATCATAAACAAAAGAGAAATCAACCAGATTGTTAAGTTTACGTAAAAGATTATCCTCTGGAACAACTAAATCATAAATACCCATATAAGTACTGAAAATCATGGATTGTTGATTTTGTATCATAGTAACCACCCGTTTGAAATTGATACTATAATTATACAGAAAAAAAGGCATAAATCCCTTACGTATAAGGAATTTATGCCCCTTGATTTTGTATTTGGTTAAAACTATTAACAAAATTTTTAATACAGTTGATTGGAGCGGAAGGCGGCGACTCCTGCGGGATGAACGTGCAGCTTGAGACCCTGCAGGAGCGTAGCGACGAAGCGGCTCAAGACACGCCCCGCGGAAAGCGTCCGCCTGTAGCGCAAATCAACATCCCCGTTAAGGACTTTTTCAGTGCCCTCCAAACGTGGCGGGGGGATTTCGATGCTAACTTAAAGCATTATGAATTGATTTAAAGATTCCTGCATGGAGGCCTTCGTGAAATATGACGAATTGAAGAAAAGCATCGACAGTGTCCATCTCATGATTTGCAATTATAAACGATTCAGACGCTTTATTATTTATTTTTCCTGCAAAAAAAGTATCAATATAACGACTCTGCATTTTTAAAGCCTCTATTAATTCTTCTGTAGAAGGAGGGGTTTCCGTCCAATCAGTTGGCTGAGTTCCAGGGGCAAAAAATGTTACCCATTTGCGATTTTTTATATCATACTGTTGTTCTGCTTTGTTCAATAATATTTCTGCTGTAATAAATATATGCCCAACATTCCAGCGGATCGAATTGGAAAAACCATTCGGAATAAAATCCCACTTATCCAATTTTGTTTGATTTAGTGCTCTTATCGTATAAGTACGAACAAATTGAAACTGTTTTAATGTGATCATTTTTCAGCGCCTCCTTTTTCAAAGGTAATCCCATTATATACCATCTTTAGCACTCGTTGTTATGAGATATAAGTGCTAAAATAATATTATTAAAGATAAAACAGAAAGGGTGTCTTATTTGCAAAAGGCGGTCTCAATTTCTCATAACGGACTTACTCTTCGTGGAATGGAGCATATTCCATCGGGAGAAACGCTACCTGCAGTCATTTTATTCCATGGATTTACAGGAAATAAGCTCGAGCCCCATCGCTTATTTTTAAAAATTTCAAGAACGTTGGAAAAACAAGGTTTTGCCAGTTTTCGTTTTGATTTCCTTGGCAGCGGTGAGAGTGATGGAGATTTCCAGGACATGACCGTATCAAAGGAATTTGAAGAAGCGGGCACAATATTTGAGTATGTAAAATCCCATCCTAAGATTGACGAAAATCGAATAATATTATTGGGTCTCAGCATGGGAGGGCTCGTTGCTAGTTTACTAGCAGGAGAATTGAATAACCAGCTTGAGAAATTAGTTTTACTTGCTCCAGCAGGAACAATGGATCAAATTGTAGAACCGATGGAGGCGACAGTTCCTTATATTGCCAGCCACAACGCATACGATCACGGAGGAAACCTTGTTGGCAAAGAATTTGGTGAAGATTTAAAAACCTTAAATGTATGGTCGCGCGCAGCGAAATATAAAGGAAAAGTTTTACTTATCCATGGAACCAAAGACGATGTCGTCCCATATGAAGTGTCTAAATTATATATTGAACATTGTTACGGTGATCAAGCAACGCTACATACTATTGAGAATGGAGATCACACATTTAATTCCTATCACTGGGAGAACGAAGTGATTGATTCTATTTTGGAGTTTGTAAGAAAATAATTATAGTAAAAAGCCGATTCACGAATCGGCTTTTTTTAAATATTATTCAAATGTCCCTTTCACAACGGCCTCACCATTTTCAACCATAATCTTCCCCATAGCAAACACCGTATCAATCGTCAAATCTTTTTTATTTAATATAACTAAATCAGCATCCTTGCCTTTCATAATCCTTCCTTTTTGATCTAACTTTAAAATGGAGGCTGGACTTTGAGTAATCACTTTGAAAGCTACTTCAGGAGAAATTCCTTCAGTTAAAATTGCATCCCGCACTTCGGCAAAAAGGGACGAAACCTTTCCAATTCCTAGCCCTATAAAATTCCCCTGCTCATCAAATTTCGGTAGACTTCCTTGAGCATCGGATGTGAAGGTAATTTGTTCAATATCAATCTCTTCGTCTAGCAATCTTTTTAAAGCTTTACTACATTTTATGTTCCAGTCATCTTTTGAATTTGGTATTGAACTCGTCGTAAAATCAATATAGCCGCCGTTCCGGGCATATTCAATCGCCGCTTCAAATAAATGCGGGTTGCGATTCATATGGGTGGGGTAAAATTGCTGAATCGGAATCTCAGTTGTTTTCACGACCTCTTCAATTAATCGAACATGTTCATAACTATCGCCTACATGAACATTTACGACTCCTGCTTTGCCAGACAACATGCCTCCAATTCTAGCGGCAGATGCGATTTTTGCTAATTCCTCTGCAGTTGGTTGCGAGGAACGATGATCAGAAATCGCAATTTCACCGACACCGATAATTTTATCAATGAGGATAATATCATCTTCAATTTTATCCATTAATGTTTTAACAGGAACTTGGTAGGAACCTGTTTGAACATAGCAAGTAATTCCTTCTTCTTCTAATCCTCGTGCTTTCGCTATTAAATTAGACATCGATCTTGTCGTTCCATCGGTTCCAATTACGCCGATAATCGTTGTTACACCAGCGAGTGTTGCCTCCGTCAATTGAAGTTCGGGAGTCCTTGTTCGATAACTGCCCTCGCCGCCCCCTCCAGTAATATGAACATGAGCATCTATGAAACCGGGAACAACCATTTTATCTGTTGCATCCACAACATTAATTTGAACAAAGCTGTTAGGAACATCGATTGAGTCTTGAATATACCCAATCTTTTGATCGACAAGTAAAATGTCCTTTTTTCCAATATAATCGGGAGTAAAGACTTCTCCGTTTTTAATTAAAGTTAACATATATGTTCAAACCCTTCTGTATGAAAAATACTCTAATATATTGTACACCTTTTCCTAATCCCATTTCTTATTGACTTTAAACCTTCCAATGGATTCAATAATATAGAAAAGATAATATGAAACTAAAATGGCATTAAGACGTATATGTATGAAAAGATTAATCGAGGGGAGGCCAAAAAATGAGTGATCAAGACCGACTAATGACGGAGATTGCTGAATTAAAAGAAACAGTTAAAAAATTGGAATCAGAAATAGAGGATATTAAATTTTTTACAAAAAGACCACTCCTTGATTCGGGGACAATTGGAACCATCGGAGGATTAATTTTAGGGGCACTTGCTATTATTGGGATATTTTGGTGAAAGAAAACATGCCCTTCGCAATTAGCAAAAGGGCATGCACTACGTCCAGCTTCAGCGCCTCTAGCAAATTTCTTGCCATTCTCCCTACCCAACATCGATTCGCCCTGTGGACCCATCGTGTTTCCTTTATCTAAGTCAAAGGCCCTGAAATTTGTAGGTCGATGAACAGACGCTTCCGTTTTGAACTTAACGTGCGTTCGGAAACACTCTTCTAACAGTATCGCTAAATTCGTTAAAGAAACCACTTACTGGACGTCCAGCGTTTATATCATTTCGATAGCCAGTCATACGATTGAAGAAATCTGGGTTTTCGGAAATATAGACGTTATCGATATTATTATCGACATCTCTAACTTGTTTAGCGATTTTTCTTTGAACAGTACTACTCATTTCATTATTTCCTTTATTGCTTAACTTTACTGCTACATAAGCATTTCGCCTAGTAACAAGCACATTTGCAGTATCAACCTCTTTTAGCTTTGTAATCTCATCCGCAATATTATCTGCTACGTCGATTCGATTATTGTCATTGAAATCACGATCATTATTTACACCATTTCTAGTGTTATTAACATTGAATCCATTTGGATTATTTACACCCATGCCATCTCGTGTTGTTACATTTCGATTATCATTTGTCCAATTTCTGTTCGTATCAACGTTAGGGTTATAGCGAACTCCAAGTGGAGTATTTCCGTTATTATCTGCAATTTGGTCATTATTTTTATTGTTAGTTCCGCATCCACCCATCAGCATGACGGAAACCAAACCTACACAAGCAATAGATTTTGCAAATTTCATTCATTCTCCTCCTTTTTATCGTGATTCTTTTATAATGTTCCATTTGCTTCAATTTTTATCCTCATTTTTTGTTATAATGAATAAATGGCAGCTATGACGGTATCTGGTAAAAAGACCGTATTTAGACAGAATTGAAAGAATAGAGGGATAAGATGTCCTGGTTGAAAAAAATACTAGCAAAAATAACTATGGAAGAGTCTGAAGAAGAATATATACCTAAATCTAACCATGTTTTCCAACATACAGAAATGGATACTCGAATGAAGTATCAATACCCAAAAGGTCCATTTCGCTTTCCATTAATTGAAGATCCTCCGCGAAGAAATGAAAATAAGTCTATGCGAACGAATGAAGATAGAATTACCAAAAATCGCACAAATATATCAGAACTACATGTTAGAAGAACAAAGCAAAATCCTCAAAATGTTGAAAAGGATAAGGCGAACCAACAAAAAGCAAAACAAAAAAAGGTCGAAAGCAAAAAAATTGAACCCATTAATAATCAACCTTTTCGTGCGACAGAGATTCCGTCGCCAATATATGGATTTGAACGACCTGGAAAAAAGGAATTTGAATATGAACTGAATGATTCATTTTTGGAAATTCAAGAGGAGAATAATGATACAAAATTAAATGATGATGTTTTAGATAACTCCGAAGACACAATACTAGAGGATATAACGATAGAAGATATAAAAAAAGAAGACGCAACAATAGAAGACACAACAATAGAAGATATAACAATAGTTGAAGATAATGCATGCAGCGACGTAGGTAATAATTATGAGGTTTCTGCGGTAGATAGCGAACCCGTTCATTTAGTAATTGAACAGCAAGAAGATGAAAAGGAACCCGAAAATAGCGAAGAACACATATTAGAGAGTGAAGCTCCACGTCAAAGATCACATTTGCCTTTTAATGTTTTAATGCTAAAAAAAGATAAAGAAAAATGGCAACAAAAACAACTAGAGTTAAATAAGAGGGAAGAGATGCCAGAACCAATTCAGATGGCGAGATCTGAAACGGCTTCGGCAATTCAGGAATCAAATACGGAAACAGGATCATACCATTTTCCTGCAATAAGTCTGTTGCAGCCACCTATCATAAAGTCGGAAAACAGACAATGGCTGGATGAGCAAAAGGAGTTGCTGAACGAAACACTTGCAAATTTTAATGTAAATGCTCATGTTGTTCATGTAAGTCAAGGACCAGCTGTCACAAGGTTTGAAGTTCAGCCTGAGCGGGGAGTGAAAGTAAGTAAGATCACAAATCTTAGCGACGATATCAAATTAAGTATGGCGGCAAAAGATATACGGATTGAAGCTCCGATTCCAGGGAAACGCTCAATAGGCATTGAAATTCCAAATCAAGAAAGTCGACCAGTACAAATTAGTGAAATTATTGCAAGTAAGGGATTTGAACAAAACGAATCACCTCTTACTGCTGTTCTCGGCCTCGATATATCTGGTGCTCCTGTTGTAACTGATTTAAGAAGAATGCCCCATGGATTGATTGCTGGCGCTACAGGGTCCGGTAAAAGTGTTTGCATTAATTCTATTTTGATCAGCTTACTTTATAAAGCAAAGCCAGAGGAGCTTAAGCTATTGCTTATTGATCCTAAAATGGTTGAACTCGCACCATACAACCATATTCCGCATCTCGTTAGTCCAGTAATAACGGATGTGAAAGCAGCAACAGCGGCTTTAAAATGGGCAGTAGACGAGATGGAACGTCGGTATGAATTGTTTTCTCATGCAAGTGTTCGGGACATTAGCCGTTTTAACGAGGTGGCTATGGAAAGGGGGCATTATAGCGATAAGCTGCCGTATATCGTTGTTGTGATTGACGAGCTAGCCGACTTAATGATGATGGCACCCACAGATGTTGAGGAATCCATCTGCCGTATAGCTCAAAAGGCTAGAGCATGTGGAATTCATTTAATTATTGCTACACAGCGACCTTCTGTTGATGTCATCACTGGTTTAATTAAAGCAAACGTACCAACGAGAATTGCTTTTTCCGTTTCATCTCAAGTGGATTCTCGTACAATTATTGATATAAGCGGAGCAGAAAAACTGCTCGGTAGAGGTGACATGTTATTTTTAGGAAGTGGTTCATCCAAGCCAGTTAGACTTCAAGGCACTTTTGTTTCAGACCATGAAATTGATCGTATAGTTGAATTTGTACGAACTCAAGGAAAACCTAACTATATGTTTGAGCAGGAAGAATTATTGAAAAGAGCGCAAGTACAAGAGGATGAAGATGAACTGTTTTTCGAATCATGTGATTTCGTTGTCAATCAAGGAAGTGCCTCAACTTCTCTGCTTCAAAGACAATTTAGAATTGGTTATAATCGTGCTGCAAGATTAATTTTGATGATGGAGCAACAAGGAATCATTTCTGAAGCAAAAGGAAGTAAGCCTAGAGATGTTTTAATTAATGAACGAGAACTAAAAGTATTAAAAGATTCTCTAGTATAACTGGGCTGAAAATGTTATTCTTATTTTTGAATGTTTTTATGTTTTGTTTTATGACAAATGGTCAATACACATAATCAATGTTATAATGACTAAATACAAAATATCATAAACATTTTATGCTTTTACATACTAATCTTCTTGCCGCTAATAATAATGGCAAGGATTGATAAAAGCGACTTGAGCAAAATGTAGTTATTCATCATATGATGCAAATAGACAGACGATTGTTGGAGGTTCAAATATGACTGTATACCATTTCGTAGGTATTAAGGGCTCTGGTATGAGCGCACTTGCACAAATTCTTCACGATATGGGATATAAAGTGCAAGGCTCGGATGTGGGGAAGTATTTTTTCACTCAAGCAGCTCTTGAGGACTCAAAAATAAAAATATTACCATTTCAGCGCGAAAATATTACTCAAGGCATGACGGTTATTGCCGGAAATGCTTTTCCAGATACGCATGAAGAAATTGATGAAGCATTGAAACAAGGAATCCCTGTTATAAGATACCATGCATTCCTAGGAGAATTTATGAATAAGTTCACTAGTATTGCCGTTACTGGATCTCACGGGAAAACTTCCACAACAGGGCTGCTTTCCCATGTCATGGGTGGTGCAAAGCCTACTTCTTATCTAATTGGTGATGGAACTGGAAGTGGAGTGAAAGATGCGGAATACTTTGTGTTTGAAGCTTGCGAGTATCGAAGACATTTCCTTTCTTATTTTCCGGATTATGCCATTATGACAAATATCGATTTTGATCATCCAGATTATTTTTCTAATATTGATGACGTATATTCAGCTTTTCAACAGCTGGCTATGCAAGTAAATAAAGCAATTATTGCCTTTGGGGATGATGATCAGCTCCAAAAAATACAAGCTGAGGTACCTGTAATATTTTATGGTTTTGGGAATGGAAATGACTTCCAAGCTCGGAATCTTCAAAAATCCACAAGTGGTACAAAATTTGATGTTTTTGTACGTAACCATTTTTATGCGTCTTTTGAAATTCCCACCTTTGGTGACCATAATGTATTAAATGCTTTATCGGTTATTGCGTTATGTCATTATGAGGAAATCAATGTAGAAGTGCTTCAAAGTCAATTGAAGACATTTGGCGGAGTTAAGCGTCGTTTTACTGAAAAAGTAATCGGCAATCAAGTATTGGTTGATGATTATGCTCATCACCCAGTTGAAATTAAGGCCACCATTAATGCAGCTCGTCAAAAATACCCAAATAGTCAAATTGTCGCAGTATTTCAGCCGCATACATTTACACGCACCCAAACGTTTTTACAGGAATTTGGTGAAAGCTTAGGGGAAGCAGATAAGGTATATTTATGTGAAATTTTTGGTTCTGCTCGGGAAAATCATGGGAAGTTATCTATTAATGATTTAAAAGCAAAAATTGATGGAGCGGAAATCTTACATGAAGAGGATACTTCTCCACTTTTAATGCTAAATAACTCCGTGTTACTCTTTATGGGAGCTGGGGATATACAAAAGTTTCAATTAGCTTACGAGGGTCTTTTACAACAGCAATTGAAAAAAGCACAATAAAACGAAAAGCTAAAGCGCCTTGGAGTGGAAGGAAGGCTAAAACTGCAACGTCCTATCGCTTCGCCTCCACTAGTACATCCGTGTACGTTGCACCGCCTTCCTGACCCGCATCCTGTGGGCCTCAGACAAGCAAATGTTCTGAGTCAATAAAAGTCCGGTTTTTGACATTTGTTGACTCAGGTTATTTGACCTCGAGGGGCTGGGCGCTCAAGCTGAACAAATGACATACGAATAAGGGGTTGCCCCTCTGGCCTTGTACTAGCAAGACTTTGGGTCAGCCTCTTTTTGTATTATTGGAATACTTCATTTTAAATAAGTGAATTATAATACATAATTAAGAAGGATATCATCCCTGTTATAACGAAGTATAAATTTATCTGTTTATGTATTGTTAAACAAGGGTAAAGTGAATTGTACATTAGGAGGTGCTGCATACATGCAGATTATTTTATATTTAAGTGTGGCATTAATTGCAATTGCGTTTTTTATTCTAGTCTTGAGTTTAACTAAAACTTTAAAAGCTATGAAAGAAACGCTGGAAAGTGTTTCGCATACACTGGATGGGCTGGAATCGCAGCTAAAGGGTGTTACAGGTGAAACAACAATGCTACTACATAAAACAAATGTCCTAGCGGACGATATTCAAGGAAAAGTAGAGAAGTTGGATACTGTCGTTCATGCAGTTCAAGGAGTAGGAAGTACGATCCAAGATATGAATGACTCGCTTCGAAAAGTATCTACATCTGTATCATCGGCAATGGTTAGGAATCAAGATAAAGTCGCCCAAGTAGTACAATGGGGTGCAGTCGTTAAAGAGTTAAAAGATAAATGGTTTGGTGAAAAAAACAAACATGATGAGAAAAAACCATTTGATTCTGAAGTGAAAATCCACACCCATCAACTTGAACGTAGTAATAGCTAAAAAAGTAAATAAAAGGATGGAGGATGATATTATGAGTAATAATCAAAACAATACTGGCAATTTCATGACTGGGATTATCGTAGGGAGTCTTGTAGGTGCAGTTACTGCATTATTAATGGCTCCAAAATCGGGGAAAGAACTGCGAACAGATATCAATAGCCAAGTGGAAGCTTTAAAAGAAAAGTCTGGTGAATGGAAAGAAACTGTAATGGAAAAGGGATCTGAAATCAGCTCGACAGCTATGGAAAAAACGAATCAGCTTCGCCAAGTAGCGATGGAAAAAGGCAATACGGTAGTAGAAGTCGTGAAGGATAAAGCAGATCAACTCCGAACTGCTACAAACAATGCGACTGATCAACTATCAGAAGAAACAAAGGATATGACGGATGGATGGAGAAAAACAGTGCACGAAGCAACTGATGACATGGCGGATCAAGCGAAAGAAAACATAGATGAGGTGCAAGCCCAGTCAAAAAGTTCTACCGATGAAGTTTCTGAAAAAGCGAAAGAAATGGCAGAGCAAATAAACAACTCGATGAATGAGTAGGAAAAGCGGAAGGCGCTGCAGCTAGACAATAACAATAACGAAAATAGGGGCTTCCAAAAAGTCATAGTAGTCGACTTTTTGGAAGCCCTCATTTAATTTAGCCCTCTTTGATACCTGAACTGTTCATTTCTGCTGCTGGATCGCTTTTTCCGCGAGATATAGGGAATTTCCTCGGAAACGGGATCTCCCCAGCCAAGTATTCCCACAGGGCTCTCACACTCTATCCTCTACAATCAACATTGTGCCAAGATTAATTATGTGCATTTTACTGGAGAGTAATGCTTTGTTTTATTGCAGTGATTTGTTAGACAGAAAGTCCTTATTTATCATAAGTTACAGTCGGCCAAACAATTTCTAAATGATCACCATTTTGAATGGGCGAGTAAAAAGTGGCTTCTTCATTATTTAATAAAATCGAGAAATTGCCTGATGCGTTTTTCGGTTTATTTACTTCTACAAAATTAAAAATATCTTGGAAAATAAAAGTTGATTCACTCGCTTCATTCCATTCAATATGGTCTCCTGAAAACAATTCTTCCTCTTGTTTTAATATCTCTCCATTACGTTTATATTCGCCAGCTGTTTTAGATATAGTAATTTTTTCATCATTAAAAAAAACAGTAATAGATCGTTTTAACAAATGCCCCATAGATGAAGCCAAATTACTAATCGTTGGCGTCATTTTCCTAGCAATGTTTACATCAATGTTCGAAGAAAGTGTTTCATTTTCAGTTGTACGCCGGCCATTTAGTCGAATTTCGCCCGAAAAATTAGGAATAACCTTTTCTTTGCCGTTAATATACAGCTTAAAAGGATGGAGGACGTTTAGTAATTCATTTAAATTCAAGGTCGAAAGCAGCTCGGAAATAGAATCTGGAATATCAACCTTAATGCTGTCACGGTCACTAATCTTATCATTGAGTGAAGCCTTCTTACCATTTATCTTGATTATGGCAGCGATATTGTATGACTTTCCATTAATCACAGCATGCTTTTTAGGAATTTCATCAATTAGATCTCTTATTCTAATATGTGATTGTTCACCATCTGCTCCTTTTTGAGCAATAATTTCATCACCATTTGTAATCTGATCTTCTAAACTACATTCTTTTCCATTTTTTAATAGAATAGGAGGTTCACCATATGAGCCGGGAATCGTAACTTGCTGACCATTCATTGTTACAAATATAGCCATTCCAGGTTTTCCGTAAAGTTTATTAATTAAAATGCCTGAGGCAAGAATACAGTCGCCAACCGTTAAATCCTTTACTTCAAACATACGAGTAGTTTGATTATTTACCATAACAGTAACATATTGGATCGGTGATTTTCGAGCTGAGATAGCGATGCCAATTGGTGTAATATGTTCAGGCCCACCGGGAATATGTTCGGCAAAGGTTAAACCTTGAATGGCTTCTGCTCCTCTAATCGCCACTCTATTTTCAGGTAAATTTAACATTCCAGCCAATCTTTTTGGCAGTTCGGGAGTTTTGCTTCCTCCTCCAACAAGCATAACGGCTTTTGGAGGTTGTCCGTTATTTAATTCTCTAATCTCCATACTAATTTCTTTAGAAAGCTTATCAATAGCAGGTGAAATCTGTTTAACGACATCTACTTTAGATAATTCATTTTCGAAACCGAGTATATCATGAACAGTAATGGCGTCATTCTCCCAAAGCTCTCTTTTCGCTTGTTCAGCATCTGGAAAATCAAGGAGGAGATGATCACTAATCGCTTCCGTAATTTCATCACCCGCGGTCGGAACCATCCCATAGGCGACAACTGTTCCGGCATTTGTAATCGCGATATCGGATGTTCCAGCACCTATATCAACAAGAGCCACATTTAGCCTCCTCATCGAAACAGGTACAAGAACATTAATAGCCGCAATCGGCTCCAATGTAAGAGCATCAAGCTCTAAATCAGCTCTTTGCAAAGCCTTTATGAGAGAATCTACCACAACCCGAGGTAAGAATGTAGCAATTATTTCTACTGAAGCTTCGTCACCTTGTTGATCAATTAAATTCCCTATGAGCTGATCATCAATAAAATAATGGAGTACAGAGTAACCTACACAATAATAGGATTGAAAGTTTTCGATCGCTTGCTGTTCCGCAGCAATCGCTTGAGCATTTTGGACTGCGGCTAGCTCCAGATAAAGGATATCCTCTTGACTGATGATCGGCTTGCCTTTTATATTCACTATGGCTTTTGCACGCTCTGTTTTCAATGAGCGTCCAGCAGCAGCTACACAAACCTTAGAGAGCTTTCCATATGTTTTTTCTAATAGCTCTTTTACTTCTTTAATAACATATGAGACCGCTTGTATATCATGAATTTGTCCATCGACCATCGCTCTCGCTTTATGCTCTTTTACAACTAAATCTAAAACTTTATATTTTTCCTCGTTCTCTTCAAGGATGAGTCCTACAACAGAACGAGTACCGATATCTAATGCAAAAATCTTATTGTTTTGCACTGAAATTCACCTTCCAGAAAAGATACAAATATGTATATACGCTATTTAAAAATGTATCATATCTTCGATGCGAAAAGAAGATTAAGAACCGACAAGTTTTCATCTATATCTCATAAATATGAAAAAAAAGGGTATATTTTGTATATATAAGTATAAATATGAAATATTTTTCACAAACAAGGGAAATAATTTGCAGGTAGAGGCTCTGTATCGTATGATTATTGAAGTATTATTAAACGGTTATTGATCGTTTTGTCGAAAGATGTAATAGAGGAGTGTGTGCTGTAAATGAATGTAACAATATATGATGTTGCAAGAGAAGCAAATGTATCGATGGCTACCGTTTCTAGGGTGGTTAATGGTAATCCCAATGTAAAGCCGACTACTAGAAAAAAGGTTTTAGAGGTAATTGACCGGTTAGAGTATAGACCTAATGCAGTGGCAAGGGGTCTAGCTAGTAAAAAAACGACAACAGTGGGTGTGATCATTCCAGATATCTCTAGTATATTTTATGGAGAGTTAGCACGTGGAATTGAAGACATCGCAACAATGTATAAATACAATATTATATTAAGTAATTCTGACCAAAACTTGAATAAAGAATTGCATCTTCTCAATACGATGCTCGGAAAGCAAGTGGATGGAATTGTCTTTATGGGCGGTAATATTAATGAGGAATTAAGAAACGAATTCAATCGTTCTCCAGTTCCAATCGTATTGGCGGGCTCCATTGAGGAGAATGAAGCTGTCCCTTCAGTCAATATTGATTACCGCCAAGCTGCCTTTGATGCTGTAACAGCATTTGTAAATAAAGGGCATAAAAGAATTGCATATGCGATTGGTTCATTGAATGATACGATTAATCGAGATCAAAAACTAATTGGCTATAAAGAAGCCCTTGAAAAAGCAGGCTTGGAATACAATGAGGAATATGTTGTTGAAAGTGATGACTCATATGATTCTGGGCTTGAAGCTTGGGTAAAATTGAGCCAAATGGATGAGAAACCTACAGCGGTTGTAGCAGGACATGATGAATTGGCGCTGGGGATTATGCATGGTGCACAGGATGAAGGATTGACTATTCCTAATGATTTGGAAGTTATTTCATCTGATGACACTAGACTTACTTTAATGGTAAGGCCGCAGCTTACTTCTATTGTTCAGCCTTTATATGATATAGGAGCAGTTGCCATGAGATTGTTGACAAAGTTAATGAATAAAGAGAAAGTAGACGAGCAAACCGTTGTTCTTCCTCATCGTATTGAATATCGAGGTACAACAAAAGACTAATAAAGAAAAGCTGGGCTATGTCACTCTACAAGATGTCTTATGCTAGAAAGGAAAAACGGGCTAATCAGACTTGCCCGTTTTTTTGATTGATTCTTTCTAGTTGCTGCCTCACTAAATAAAGAGCACGATCAACAGTTTGCTTATTTTTTTCTTCAATATCTTTTTTTCGAGGAATTGGGTTATACATATCTACCGGATCCTCCCACTGATCAATTAATGAAACAGGTGCTTTTGGCTGCCAGCGTTTTAGCCAATTTTCCGGAAGAGGACCAGAAACATTTGGCCAACCTATCATCTCAAGCCAAATAAGCGACCATGCTCTTGGAACAACTCGCCATATATCATAACCGCCTCCGCCAACAGCGATCCATTTTCCATCACAATATGTATGTGCCAGTTCGTGTGCTAATTTAGGTATTCCTCGATACGTTTTCATGGAACTGGAAAGATGAGTTAAAGGATCAAAATAATGAGCGTCTGCACCATTCTGTGTTACAATCACGTCTGGTTTAAAATATTCTGCGATTTCTGCAAATGCGGATCTATATGATTCTAAAAACGATTCATCCTCTGTGAAAGCATCAAGGGGAATATTAAAGGAATATCCATAACCATTTCCTTGTCCCCATTCATTTACATTTCCTGTCCCGGGAAATAAATATCTGCCCGTCTCGTGTATGGAAAGGGTACAAACTAATTCATCATCATAAAAAGAGCCTTGAACACCATCTCCATGATGTGCATCCGTATCTACATATAAAACGCGTGCATTGTATTTTTCTAAAATGTATTTAATCGCAACTGCACTGTCATTATAGACACAAAATCCCGAGGCTTTTCCTGGGAAACCATGATGCAAGCCACCACCGAGATGGAGGGCATGGTTGGCTTTACCTTGTAAAACATAATCGACTGCTGTCAATGTTCCACCAACGAGCCCGGCACTTGCCTCATGCATGCCTTTAAAAATTGGGGTATCTTCAGTGCCTAAGCCAAAACCTTCTGCTTTTTCCTTGGAAAGATTCCCGCTGCTTGCTAATTTAATCGCTTCTATAAAAGAACGTTCATGATTTAAAAGAAGTTCCTCATCAGATGCCATTCTAGGCGCAATAATATCATCGGCTTTAATTGCTCCTAATTCTTTTAATAAATCTAAAGTTAGCGTTAATCGATGCTGGTTAAATGGATGATGGTCTGAAAATCGGTATGACAATAATGAGTCGGAATAAATAAATACCGAATCCTTTTTCATGTTTCCATCCCTGGCATATTTGGCCACATCACTTGAAGTCCTTCTTTTTTTAATTTTTCGATGAGCAAAAGGGGATTAATGGTGGCCACTCGAAAAACGAGAATTTTGTACCTTTCATCCTCCTGATCTGGACTCACAAGAACACTATGAACATTCACTTGAAATTCCTGAAAAATACGTGTTACTTCATGAAGCACACCAGGGCGGTTTTCAACTTTCACCTCAATATGTGAACCAGGTTTATTTGCACCTGTCAATTCAACTAACGTATGTAATAAATCTGTTCCTGTTATAATACCTACTAGCTTCCCGCTATTTAAAATAGGAAGGCAGCCAATTTTGTGGTGATAAAAAATAACAGCGACTTCCTCTACAAAATCAAGGGGGTGCCCTGAAATAATATTAGTTGTCATAATAGTGGAGAGCGGCATTTCCAGCTGTTCATGCATTTTCTCACTTTCAGAGAATACTGGTGTGGCACTTTTTATATCGCGATCTGTCACAAGTCCTACAATTTCTTTTTCAGTATTAAGAAGTGGAAGATGCCTTATATTTTTTTCGCGCATTAAATGAATGGCTGTTCTAATTGAATCATCGGGAGTTAATGTAATGACGTCCTTCGTCATAATTTGTTCTACTATCAATATTTTTCACCCCTTTTTAAATAATGCTAATACATAAAGCGATTAACAAAACGAATACTATCAAATTGTTGAATGGATTCAGTATTCACCCTTTTACCAATTCGGACCATCAGACAGTTGGCAGGGTGGGAAGTAATTTCTGGATCATCGGTCGCATACCATTCTAAACCACCGGAGCTCATCATTTTTTCCATAATTTTTCTATATTCCCACACATCTAGCCCAGTTCCTTTTAAATCCCAATGCCAATAATATTCAGTCGTAATAATAATATAATCTTCCATCGCATCATCCATCATGGAGACGTGCAACAGCCCTTTTCCAACCCCGGATCCTCGATATTTTGGAATAACCTCAATGGCCCCAAGTTCGATTAAATTCACCATATTTCCCTGCGACCATCTTTCTAAAGGATCAGGATATAAATATGTAACATAGCCAACTACTTGGTTTTCAACTCTTGCAATAATAATTCTTCCTTCCGGGAGATCTGCAATTCCGATTAATGCATCATGTTGCTGTTTTGCTGGTCGAAAAGCAACAAGATCTTCATGAAATTCAAGATTGCTAAGCTGCGCTGCTGATATTGGTCCTTCAATGAGTAAATGACCATTTTTCGTCCTTAACTCCATTGCATTATACGTCTTTATATGCTCCACACAACAAGCCTCCTTATTTTAACGTTGTTTGTATCCAGCCACCCGTTGATTTGATTTTCGTTCCAAGCGGACGCGCTTTCTCGGAGGCGTGCGGTGAGCCTACCCGGTTGCTTTGCGCCCTGCGGGGGTTCTTCACCTGTCACGCTGACCCCCGACGGGACAGGACGTCCTAGAGTCGACGTTGGCCACAGGACATGGCCTTATTTAGCCGACAAGGAGACGCCGCCTGGAATGTAGATCAACTGAGATATTATTTTGCTCATAGTAGGGCGACTGTTCTCTGTATTTTTAAAATAAACGGATACATTCCGTTTAAATTGGAAAATACCCATATTACCATAATAATAAAGGATGTTTTTCCGATTATATAATACAAATCTTTAGATTTTGTCTAATTTAGAGCAGTTAATAGGAATATCTCCGCTTATATCTGCTTCTTAAGCTCCTCTATAAGCATTAGCCGGAAATTCTCCGCCTATGAATTCTAATACCTTCACGAAAATGAATAAATAATAATAACAGAGATAACTCATTAAAAGGATGAATCATCAATCTTAAATAATTTTTCTTTAATTGGCTTAATCTTTTTTTTAACTCAAAATCTATTAAAGGTTGATTGTAGCGAAAGTGCAAGACTCCTGTGGGACAGGTGAGACCCCACAGGCGTTTACGCCGAGGAGGCTCATGGAAATGCGTAAACGCTTTGACGAGCCCCGACAAGCATAAGACAAATTACGCAGAGGCTTGCCCTTTAGCCACGTAGTAATATGACTTATGACCTCGAGGGGCTAGACGCTGCTGCTAGACAAACTGTCCGCCACGCGGAAAGCGAGCAACTGTAGCGGAAATCAACCAAGCACTACCCTGGTATAACAATAATAGCCTTTTTAGAGACACAAGATATCAAAAATATATTCAATAAATTATTAAAAAAATTGAGAATAATAGCTATTTATATTATAATATAAAAAGTAATTTCTAGATACAAAGGGGAGTTGTAAATATGAAATTGGAAGCGTTGCCAGTTATAGAAGGTAATTATAATTTACAAAATTACGATGAAACGTATGCTAACTTTAATTGGTCCGAGACAGAAAAAAACTTTTCATGGTATGAAACTGGCCGCGTTAATATGGCTTATGAGGCTATTGATCGTCATACAGAAACGTTCCGCAAAAATAAAGTTGCGCTTTATTACCGTGATGGTGTAAGAGATGAAACATATACGTTTTATGATATGAAAAAATGGACGAATAAAGCAGGAAACGCTTTAAGAGAGTTTGGAAATGTGGAAAAAGGTGATCGAGTATTTATTTTTATGCCGAGATCACCAGAGCTTTATTTTGCTATTCTTGGAGCGATAAAGGTTGGAGCGATTGTTGGCCCACTTTTTGAAGCTTTTATGGAAGGTGCAGTAAAAGATAGACTAGAAGATAGTGAGGCAAAAGTTCTCATTACGACACCAGAGTTGCTTAAAAGGGTTCCAGTTGATGAGTTGCCTGAATTAAAGCATATCTTTTTAGTCGGAGAAGGAATAGAAGAAGAAGGTCCTTATATAGATTTTAATAAACGCTTAAATGAGGCGGATAAAAATCTAGATATTGAATGGGTCGATCGAAAGGATGGAATGATCCTTCATTATACATCTGGGTCAACTGGACGCCCTAAAGGTGTGCTCCATGTTCACAATGCGATGATTCAGCAATATGAAACAGCTCGCTGGATATTAGATTTGAAGGAAGAAGATATTTATTGGTGTACAGCTGATCCTGGATGGGTGACAGGAACTTCATATGGCATGTTTGGACCTTGGTTAACAGGAACAACAAACGTGGTTGTTGGTGGTCGCTTTAAACCGGAAAATTGGTATCAAACATTAGAGGATTACGGTGTGACCGTATGGTATAGTGCGCCAACAGCTTATAGAATGTTAATGAGTGCCGGGGATGAGCTTGTAAAACAATTTGATCTATCCGAATTGCGCCATGTTTTAAGTGTTGGTGAACCACTAAACCCTGAAGTCATCCGCTGGGGAATGAAAGTATTCCAAAAACGCATTCACGATACATGGTGGATGACAGAAACAGGAGCTATGCTAATTGCAAATTATCCTAGCATGGAAATTAAGCCTGGTTCTATGGGCAAACCGATTCCTGGAGTTGAGGCAGCAATTGTTGACGACCAAGGAAATGTACTTCCGGCAAATAGAATGGGAAATCTGGCAATTAAAAAAGGCTGGCCGTCCATGATGCATGAAATCTGGAATAACAAAGAGAAATATAATTCTTATTTCTTGCCAGGTGATTGGTATGTTTCAGGTGACTCTGCCTATATGGATGAAGATGGGTATTTCTTCTTCCAAGGGAGGGTGGATGATGTTATCATGACTTCTGGAGAACGTGTTGGACCGTTTGAAGTAGAAAGCAAAATACTCGAACACCCAGCCGTAGCGGAAGCTGGTGTTATTGGAAAACCAGACCCTGTTCGTGGTGAAATCATAAAAGCATTTATTGCATTGCTTGATGGGAATGAGCCTTCAGAGGAATTGGCGGAAGATATTAAGCAATTCGTGAAAAAAGGTCTTGCTGCTCATGCGGCCCCTCGTGAAATTGAATTCCGCGATAAACTGCCAAAAACACGCAGCGGAAAAATAATGCGCCGCGTTCTAAAAGCTTGGGAATTGAACTTGCCAACAGGCGATTTATCTACAATGGAAGACTAATTGAAAGTCCTGTATCATCTGAGAGATTGATGTGCAGGACTTTTTTTGGTTCGCTTGGGAAATACAGTAACGAGTGTTGACCTATATGCATGTTTGTTCTCGAAAGTAGGAGATGCGAGGATGAAAGTTGATTAACACACATGTTCATTGTGTAAAAGGGGAATACGGAAACGAAGACTGTCTTTCTCAATGATTCGCTTCCACATTATTTTTTCAAAAAAACATATCTACTTCTTCTTTTTCGCTTTTCGGCGAGATCACTATTATAGGAAGTAGATGCAATTACAATAAAAGATAACCAAAAAACCGGGCGTAAATGCCCGGTTTTTTATGGAGTATCCTCATCTCCATCTGAGTTGTTTCCATTATTATTTTTCTTTTCCTCTTCCTTCTTTTTTTGTTCTTCTTCTTTCTTTTTTTGCTCTGCCGCTTTTTTCTCTTCTTCTTTTTTCTTTTCCTCTTCGACTTTCTTCTGTTCTTCAGCTTTTTTCTTCTCTTCTTCTAATTTCTTTTCTTCTTCCTTTTTCTTGAGTTCATCGCCATTTCCTACTTTTTCGGATGGTTTTGACTCTCTGCCGGCAATATCGACTGCCACAACGTGAAACATTCCATCCCCGACTTTATGTGCTAGGTCTTCATCAGATTTGATGGACGCAATCTTTTTGCCTTCTTCTGTATAAATACGGTAACCAATTACATCTTTACTTGAAGATGCCCCCCATTTTAGCGCCCCGTTAGTGAAAGAAGCTTTAACTGCTGCAGGGGCCTTGCCGTCATCTGCAAGCTTATCATCTGCAACTAAAAGATCTTTCCATTTAGGATTATCTGGAATGAGCTGCGAAAAGTCTTTTACATAACCCATTGTTATTCGTTTTAGGAATTCAGGATTAATCACTAAGCCCTGCTTCGTAAATTCTTCAGGAGTAGATGGCAATGCTGCATATTTTTTTCCGCTAGCTAAAATATATCGCCCACCTGCACCTAAGCTATCATCCGTTTTGGAAGGAACATATTTTGCATTAAAAATATCCGCTTGAACGAGACCAGCTTTAGAACATGCTTCAGATGGGAGCATACCTGAAACCGCACAATATGATCGATTGACGATCCCACCCGGCATTTCAAATCGTTTATTATCTTTTGGTTTAACAATGTCTGGAGCGACATCGTATGCTGAGTTCATTAAGTTAGCCCAGATGCGATAGTTTCTAAAGTCATAGCCTTGACTTTGGGCTTTATTTGAATTGTATCCAATCCATGTTCCCATTGTTACGTTCGGATTTGACACCACGAGCCAAGAATCTTTGGCATCATTGGAAGTACCTGTTTTACCCGCCCAGTCAGTATTAAACTTCAGCATCCCAGGCAATGCTTGAGCCGTACCGAAATTTAAAACACCCCGCATGACATCCGTCATTAAATAGGCCGTTTGTGGGCTAAATACATCGACTGGTTTCGATTTTTGTTCAAAAATGATCTTTCCTTTTTGATCGGTAATCTTTTCAATCATATAAGCATCTATGAACTTACCGCCGTTTGCAAACGTTGTATAAGCATTTGTATTTTCCTCGACGGTTACACCATTTGTTAATCCTCCAAGTGCTAAAGAAGGGTTTTGATACTCATCCTTTACTAAACTTGTAAATCCCATTTTTTCTAAAAATTTTGTAGGCTTTTGATCGATGATTTTCATATACGTTGCCACTGCCGAGGCGTTATACGATTTTGCAAGAGCGTATCTTGTTGAAACAAGACCGTAAAACTTACCTCTGACAAAATTGTTCGGCATCCAGCCAGGACGAATCCCTACGTAAGGCAAATCCGCGACAACGGCACCAGGAGCGCTTGCCCCAAGTTCATAAGCCGGTGCATAGACTAGCAATGGTTTCATTGTTGAACCATTTGGACGTTTTGCTTGTGTAGCATGGTTATATGGATCCAACTCATAATCGCGTCCGGCAACAAAGCTCAAGATTTTTCCGGATTTATTTTCTATTAAAATAGAACCAATCTGAACTGGATCATCCACTGTTTCCATTTCACCAGTTTCTTCATTTTTCCGTTCGCGTTTGTATGTCGGTCCATAATTTTGATATTCATCTTTCACTTTTTGTTGAATATCATAAATTTTCTTGTTGATTGTAGAATGAATGTTATATCCATTTTGACGTATGTCTCTATTGGCCAAAGTCCAATATTTCCCGTAGAGATTTTTATCCTTTGCCAAATCTGCCTTTTTATATCCATCTTTTTTTGCTAATACCTCTGTCAGGACATCGACCGCTCTTTCTTCAAGTTCAAACGTTAGAGCAGGGTATTCTTCAAATGTTCTCGGCTGTTTTGGAATAAAGTCAGCTGTTATATCGTATTTGATTGCTTTGTTATACTCTTTTTCTGTAATATACTTTTCATTTTTCATTCTAGTTAAAACGGTTTTCATTCGATTTAGCCCCGGTTCAAGTCCTTCAGGGCTCTTAACTTCACCTTTGTTCGTAAAAGGTGTATATCCGAAAGGACTTTGCGGCAAACCTGCTATAAAGGCGGCCTGTGGTAGGCTCAAGTCTTTTGCTTCTATTCCAAAGATTCCTTTAGCAGCAGCTTGGACACCCCCAATGTTTTGCCCGGAAGAATTCCTGCCGAATGTCGAGACATTTAAATATGCTTCTAAAATTTCATCTTTATCTAGGAATCTCTCAACCCGTAAAGCAAGAAGAACTTCCTTTGCTTTACGATCAAAGGATACTTCATTTGTTAAAATTTGATTCTTAATCAGCTGCTGTGTCAACGTACTTCCACCTGATTGAACTGCAGAGTTTGTAAACTCTTGAAATACTGCACGGAATAATGCTTTTGGAACTACACCTTTATGTTCATAAAAATATTCATCTTCCGTAGCAACAACAGCTTTCTTTAAATAATCAGATACATCCTTAATACTAACTTCCTCCCGGTCAATGTCAGACCGCAATTTACCAAGTGGAACATTATTTGCAAAATATAAAGTTGACGTTTCTTCATATTGATGAATATCTTTTACCATTGAAGCTTCGGCACGTACTTTTTCATCTTTTACAAGAGCTGCAAAATACCCAGCGCCGACTCCTCCGGCAAATGCACCGCCAATCATGATGACGAGTAAAAGCAGAAGCAGTAAATTCCAAACGACACCGTAAGTAATGCGGACTCCCTTGCCGACATTTTTAAATTTAAAAGTGGAAGCGAGCTTATTCATTCGTTCTTTGCTTCTATTTTCGCGATTTGTCATAAGTTTTAATCCCCCCAAAATCATTCCTATTATAGCATAATTGGAAAGAATGGTATGTAAAATTGGAGTATTTTCCGCGCCAAGATTGACATTATTATTGATATATGTTTAAAATACGATATATTAATCATGAAATTTAATAAAAACAAGCATTGACAGGAATGAGTAGTCAGCTGTCCCTGTATGAAGAGAGCCAGTGTTTGGTGCGAACTGGCACAAACAGTATGATGAATTACCTCCTTGAGCTTTTGCTGTGAAATGGAGTAGCGGCAAACGGTGAAAAGCATCGTTAATGAAATGAAGTGAGGAATAGTTATTTTTCATATTCCTAAGTTGGGTGGTAACACGGTAAATAGTCGTCCCTTCGTTTTTACGAAGGGGCGTTTTTTAATTTGACTCTTTTCCCAAATATTATTGCTATTAGATGTAAATCAATAACGAGAAATAGACTTTATCCTTGAAACAAAATATTAAAATGGGAAAAGAGCTACTAGCTTAATAAGAACCGCTAAACTTCCTTATTAGGCGTAAAAGCCGGTTTTTGGGCTTTTACAAAAACAACAAATTTTAAGAAAATAGCCTTTAATTTCATGGAAAGTGGGGATAACTGATGGTGCAATTATTAGAAGACTTAAGATGGCGAGGAATTATTTATCAAGAAACTGATGCTGAAGGAATGGAAGATACACTAAAAAAAGAAAAAATTTCATTGTATTGTGGTGTGGATCCTACAGCAGACAGCATGCACATTGGACATTTACTGCCATTTTTAACACTTAGACGCTTTCAGCAGAATGGTCATCGACCTATTGTGCTAGTTGGCGGTGCTACTGGGTTAATTGGTGATCCAAGTGGAAAAAAAGAAGAACGTCAATTGCAAACGATTGAGCAAGTTGAGAAAAACGTTCAAGGAATTAAGAAGCAGCTAGAGTTAATATTCGATTTTGATGGTGACAATGCAGCAGTCATGACGAATAATTTTGATTGGGCAGGTTCAATGGACCTTATAACATTTTTGCGAGACTTTGGTAAAAACATCGGTGTTAATTACATGCTTGCAAAAGATACGATCGCATCACGCTTAGATACTGGGATTTCTTTTACAGAGTTTTCATACACAATCTTACAGGCGATTGATTTCTTTAAGCTCTATCAAAACCTGGATTGCAAAATGCAAATTGGTGGAAGTGACCAATGGGGGAACATTACTACAGGGCTTGAAATGATTCGAAAGATGGCGGGTGAGGGAGCTAAAGCATATGGCATGACTATACCACTCGTGACGAAAGCGGATGGTACGAAGTTTGGGAAAACTGAAGGGGGAGCTATCTGGCTCGATCCTAAAAAGACAACGCCATATGAATTTTACCAATTCTGGATTAATACAGCAGATGCAGATGTAGTGAAATATCTTAAATTCTTCACTTTTCTTGATAAGGAGACGATTGAAAAATTGGAGATCTCTGTCCAGGAAGAGCCGCATTTGAGGAAGGCCCAGCGAGCGCTTGCTGAAGAAATGACAGGTCTTATACATGGTGAGCCTGCTTTACAACAAGCTATTCGGATTACAGAAGCTCTTTTTAGCGGGGATGTCAAAAAATTGAATGCTGATGAGATCGAGCAAGGTTTTAAGGATGTACCTTCCCATGTGCATCAAGATGGAGACGATATGAATTTAGTTGAGCTTCTTGTTGCTGCAAAAATTTCTTCTTCTAAACGTCAGGCAAGGGAAGACATTCAATCTGGTGCAATCTCTATAAACGGAGAAAGAGTAACTGATCTTCAGTACAGCTTAAGTGATGAGGATCGACTTGGAGATAAATTTACAATTATACGTCGTGGAAAGAAAAAATATTATTTGGTTCGATTTAAATAAAAAGTCAAAAGAAAGCCAGCATTCGTTGCTGGCTTTCTTTTGACTATTCTGGCGGTCCATCCGATATTACCTTAGGAAAATAAAACTCAAAAGTGGTACCTATCCCAACCTCGCTTTTTACGAAGATTGTCCCTTTCATCGCTCTTACGATATTATAAGCTACCATTATTCCAAGGCCAGTGCCGCTTTCTCCTTTAGTAGAATAATATGGCTCGCCTAGACGTTCCACTTGCTCGGGTGTCATGCCTTTACCAGTATCATGTATGCGAATATTCACATTTTCTGAAACGGATCCAATCTCAATTGTTATCGTTCCGCCGTTCTCCATCGCTTCAATTGAATTTTTAATAATATTTACAAAGCATTGGTGAAAACTTTGCCGATCTCCATGAATCCAATAGAGGTCGGATTTATTTATTTCAATTTGCACATTGTTTCTATTTGCAGAAGGATGAAGAATATCAATTGCAAATTGTAATTCTTTATTAACATTAAGTGGTTCGACTATTTCGATTTGAGGCTGGGAAATGGTTAAAAAGTTTTGAATGACTTTTTCAGCAGAATTTAATTCACTATTTATGATGGAAAGATACTGATCACTTTTATCTTTTGAAATTGATTCATCTTGCATAAGTTGGACAAAGCCTATTGCAGCTGTAAGTGGATTCCTAATTTCATGGGAAATAGCAGCAGCCATTTTCTCAACAATCTCTAATCTCTCTGATTTTACTAGATGATGACGGAGATGAACTGTATTGCAAGTAATTTCTATAATGAATGCAATCATCGCTGCACCAAGAGGCTGAATAACCAAATAGGCAAAATAAACATCGAAAACAAGAAACGGAATTTGAATTTGATTAATTTGCATGATGACAGGAGTGATGATGCCTGCAATCAACGTCATCCCGGTTACGATCGCGATTCTTTGTTTTGCAGAACGCTTTAAAAACCAAGGGGATATTTTCCAAATTAATAATGCACTAATTGCGACGACAATGACAGTAGAAAAAAATCCAATATCAAATCCATATATTCCACTAAGTATGATTGCGAGCAGGCCTAAGAATGGACCGATTCCAACATACAGACCCCCAACTGAAAGAGGGACAAAATATAAATTCATTAAGATTTTTTCATGTACTTGATATGTAAAAGCAAAACAAATAATTATACTAAGAATAGAAAACAAAATGGCTGGGACTTTAAAAGATTGTTGTTTTTTAGAGATTCCTATCAATAATATACTAAAGAACTGTATGATAATTAATAATGAAAGATTAAAAAAGAAGTATAGAGTTATGTCCAATAAATAATCCCCCTAAAATAATTACAATCTTATATGTTGCCTACACGCTTAAAGGAAAATCGAAAGATTGTGCCGATTCCAATAGAACTTTGAACATCAATCGTCCCGCCCATCGCCTTTACAATACTATATGCGACCATAATCCCAAGACCTGTCCCTTTTTTTCCGTTTGTTGAATAGTACGGTTCTCCAAGTCGATTTAATTGCTTCTTGCTCATTCCCAATCCGGAGTCTTTAATATAAATAATGACATTTTTTTTTGAAGTTTCTGTTTCGATTAATATATCTCCACCATTTGATAATGATTCAATGACATTTCTAATAATATTTATAAAACATTGATGAAATTTCTGACGGTCGCCTTCTATGTATACGATTGAAGAAAACTTGCAGGATATTTTGATGGAATATAGGTTAGCTAAAGGTTCAAGCAAATTTAAAAGATGATAGAGTTCTTCGTTTACATTCAGTTTTTCCACTGATTCGATTTGTGGTTTTGAAAAGGTTAAATAATCTTTTATAACCCGTTCAGCTGCTTCTAATTCTCCTTTTATAATAGAAAGATATTGTTTTCTTTTTCCTGATTCCAATGATTCCTCATTCAGCAGCTGGGCAAATCCGATTGCAGATGTTAGTGGATTGCGAATTTCATGTGAAATGGCTGCTCCCATTTGTTCAACCGCTTCCAACTTTTCCGACTTTAATAATTGATGGTATAACAGTTGACTTTTTTCAATCATTTCAATGATAAAAGAAAGCATCGCAACTCCGAGGGGTGGTATAACCGTAAAGGCAATCCACAAATCGAGAATCTGAAAAGGAAAGTGAAACAATTCTATGAAAATTGTAATGAAAACACTAAATATAAAAGTAACGCAGGTGGAAAATAGAATTCTTTGGTTGGATTGAAGCTTAAAAAACCAAGGTGAAATAAACCAGAAAAATATACTTAAAAATCCATAAATGCCGAACACAAAATAGAATCCAAAATCTATCCCGTGAAAAGCTCGAAGGATAATGACAAGTAGACCTAGTAATGGGCTTAGCCTCATATAAAGTGCTCCAATGACGAATGGAACCATACGCAAGTCCAATACAACTGAATCACTTACTCTATAAGAAAGCAGAAAACATAGAATGATTGAAACGAAACAATATAAAAGAGCAATCCCTTTATAGTTTTGAAAACTGCCGTACAGCTTTGACCATATGAAAAAAGGAAAAAGCAATACAATTAATAGGGATAAATTAAATAATAAATGTGTCGTTAAATATTCCAAGCCCCTACCTCTTTTCCCTGTAATTTAGCTAAATCTTACTATGATGGTACTAAATGTACAACACCTATTTACAATTACAACCAATAAATAGTGTAATATATGCAACTTTTGGAGTATATTGAAAATAATGATAAATGAGGGGGATTTCATATGACAGAATTAACGAATATTGCACCTTGGTTAGCGGTAAATAGCGGTACAAAGGCTATTGAATTTTACAGAAAGGGATTTGGTAGTGAGGTGATTTACGAGCTAGAAGAGAATCAGAAGGTTATTATTGCCCAGTTATCTATAAAAGGAGCGTTTTTTTGGATTCAAGAAGATCTTGATTCAAGTCCTGATATATTAGGGCAAGGCTCAATTCGAATGGTTTTGACTGTAGATGATCCAGATACATTATTTAAACAAGCTATTACTGCTGGAGCAGTTGAAGTTTATCCCGTAACTAAAGAGCATGGTTGGAGGATTGGACGCATTGTTGATCCATTTGGCCACCATTGGGAGATTGGCAAGCAACTTACATAATGGAATGTACAAAAAATAAGTCTGTTTTTGCAAACACTGTGTCTTTACCAAGGTAGTGCGTGGTTGATTTCCGCTAAAGTTGCTCGCTTTCCGAGGGGCGGGCGGTTTGTCTAGCTGCAGCGCCTAGCCCCTAGAGGTCATAAGTCATATTACTACTACGTGGCTAAAAGGCAAGCCACTGCGTAATTTGTCTTATGCTTTACGGGGCTGGTCAAGGCGCTTACGCATTTCCATGAGTCTCTTCGGCGTAAATGCCTGCGGGGTCTCACATGTCCCACTGATTCCAAGACGAACAGGATTTCCTATTATCGGCGTAGGCCACAGGACGTGGCCGTCTTTAGCCGACCAGGAATCTCGCACTTCTCTCCAATCAACCTTCAACAAATTTGCAACTTTTAATTGAAGACACAGTTCACCGTTCTTCAAACTAGTACCTACTCTTATGCGTAATGATAGAAAAGTACCATCAAACTTGGGATTTTGTATCTGAGTAGGTACTTTCTTGACAAAAAAAGTAGTCACTTTTATGTTGACGAGTGGCACAAAAGTACTTAATTTATGTCATTTTATAAAAAAAATTTAGAAGTTTTGTGTCAATAAATAATATAAAAGCACTTAATATCTTATAACTTCGTAAAAGAATACAAGAATTAGTATTACATACGTTTAATATACTTAACTAGCAAATGATTAAGTGGAGAAATTATTGGAGTCCTCTTCTAGCCTTCCTTATCGCCATATGTCCTGCTTTACAAACATACATTCCTGCATCTTTATTGAATTCGAAGGTATAATTCCCAATTTAGGGTATTATACCTTTTTCTTTTTATCTCTATTAAGCTTGAATATTAATTTTTAGCAGACACGGTTGATTGGAGTGGAGGGCGGCGACTCTAGGACTTTCTGTCCGACGCGAGATGTGCGAGACAGGTGAGACTCTGCAAGGAGCGTAGCGATTGAAGCGGCTCACCGCCCGCCCCGCGGAAAGCGAGCAACTGTAGCGGAAATCAAGCTTCCGCATTACTTAGTTAAAAGCAACAAAGTTTGCGCAAACAGCCTATTGATAATTATTCGTTCTTAAATTTCATTTCCCAACAAAATAAGTTAGGAAAAATACTTGACTACAGGTAAGAAAGCGTCTGCCTGGAGCGGAAATCAACAGTATGAATAGATCCTTGCATTGTAGCGCTTTTTCAGTGGCCTTTCTGTTGATAGCTTTATTTTTTTGCCGTATATAGGGATTCCTACCTTAACTATAGGTATATCCCTAATGGGAGGAAAACTTACAATCTACCATACTTATTAGTAAGTATCACGGAATATTTACGTTGTCCATATAGATAAGGAGTGAGAGGTACTCATGAAAGGTAAATTCGGATTGAGGTTTTTTAAGCCAACTGAAAGATACTCAGGCAACTGGTCTTTACTAGAAGAAAAGAGTAGGGATTGGGAGAATATGTATCGTCAGCGCTGGTCCCACGATAAAGTCGTTCGTACGACTCATGGGGTTAACTGTACTGGCTCTTGCAGCTGGAAGGTATTTGTTAAAAACGGAATCATTACTTGGGAAAATCAACAAATTGATTACCCTTCTTGTGGTCCTGATATGCCAGAATTTGAACCCCGTGGTTGCCCGCGTGGAGCTTCTTTTTCATGGTACGAATATAGTCCTTTACGCGTGAAGTATCCATATATGCGTGGGCGACTATGGCGTCTATGGAAAACAGCATTATATCAACACAAAAGCGCAGTAGATGCATGGGCAGGTATTGTGGAAGACAAAGAAAAAGCAAACTCTTATAAAGAAGCACGTGGAAAAGGGGGCCATGTTCGTGTGTCGTGGGAGGATGCGTTGGAATTAATTTCTGCCCAGCTCATTTACACCATTCGCAAATATGGTCCGGATCGAATTGCAGGGTTTACCCCAATTCCTGCTATGTCAATGCTAAGCTACGCATCAGGGTCACGCTTCATCTCACTCTTAGGAGGGGAAATGTTAAGTTTCTATGACTGGTATGCAGATTTACCACCTGCATCTCCGCAAATCTGGGGAGAACAAACAGATGTACCAGAATCATCAGATTGGTACAATGCCGGTTATTTAATTATGTGGGGATCCAACGTACCTTTAACTCGTACTCCAGATGCTCATTTTATGACTGAAGTCCGATACAAAGGCACGAAAGTAGTATCTGTTGCCCCTGACCATGCAGAAAGCGTTAAATTTGCTGATAATTGGCTAGCACCACATCCAGGTACAGATGCTGCTATTGCTCAAGCGATGACTCACGTTATTTTAGATGAGTTTTATCTTAAACGCCAAGAACCAATGTTTATCGATTATGCGAAACAATTTACGGATCTACCATTTTTAATCATGTTAGATGAGCATGAAGATGTATATAAAGCTGGCCGCTTTTTACGTGCCAGTGATTTAGGTGAAGTTTCAGAGAATGCCGAGTGGAAGCCTGTTATTTTTGATGAAAAATCGGAGCAAATCATCGTACCAAATGGAACTATGGGTCAACGTTGGGAAGAAGATAAAAAATGGAATCTTATTCTTGAAAATGAAGACGGGTCAAAAGTTCTGCCAGCACTGACTATTGAAAAATCCAATTCTAATTGGAAAGAAATTGTATTTCCATATTTTAAAAATCAAGAAAACGGGACATTTAAGCGCGATATTCCCGTAAAAGAAATCACTCTAGCTAATGGGGCAACATGTTTCGTTGCAACCGTTTATGATCTAATGTTAAGCCAATATGGGATTCGGCGTCCAAACAGCAAATTTGCTGCAAAGGGATATGATGACGAGGAATCTTTTTATACACCAGCATGGCAGGAAAAAGTAACAGGTGTAAAAGCTTCGGTTGTTACGCAAGTGGCAAGAGAATTTGCGCAAAATGCCATTGATACAGAAGGCCGCTCGATGATTATTATGGGTGCAGGGATCAATCACTGGTTCAATAGTGATACGATTTATCGTTCGATTTTGAACTTAGTCATTTTAACTGCTTCTCAAGGCGTAAATGGTGGAGGATGGGCCCATTATGTTGGACAGGAGAAGGTTCGTCCAATTGAAGGCTGGAGTTCAGTTGCATTTGCTAAAGACTGGCAGAAAGGAGCCCGTCAACAAAATGCAACATCGTTTTTTTACTTTGCAACAGATCAATGGAAATACGAAGAATCCGGTACAGAATCGTTAAAATCACCAACTGGCTCGAGCTTAAGATATAATCATCCAGCTGACTACAATGTATTGGCTGCAAGGCTTGGATGGTTGCCATCATATCCACAGTTTAATAAAAATAGCTTATTGTTTGCTGAAGATGCAGCGACAAAAGGTAAAACGTCTGATGAAGAGATTGTTAAAGAAGCATACGATCAAGTTGTATCAGGAAAAGTAGATTTTGCAGTTGAAGATCCAGATGCGCCTGAAAATTTCCCGCGAACGTTATTCGTTTGGCGCTCAAACTTAATTTCCAGTTCCGCAAAAGGACAAGAATATTTTATGAAACATTTGCTTGGAGCAAGCGACGGATTGCTCGCCACTCCAAATGAGGATGAAAAACCTGAAGAAATTAAATGGCGTGATGAAGTAAAAGGGAAATTAGATTTACTCGTCGCTTTAGACTTTAGGATGACGGCAACGCCGATGTACGCGGATATCGTGCTGCCAGCTGCAACATGGTATGAAAAACATGATATTTCATCAACGGATATGCATCCATTTGTACATCCTTTTAATCCTGCTGTCGATCCACTTTGGGAATCACGCTCTGATTGGGATATTTACCGTGAGCTTGCAAAAGTATTCTCCAAAATGGCAGAAACAGAAATGCCTGGTATATATAAAGATCTTCTAACAGCACCATTAGCTCATGATTCTAAAGGGGAAATTTCTCAACCATTTGGACATGTGAAAGATTGGAAGAAAGGTGAAATTTCACCTGAACTAGGAAAAACGATGCCGAATTTTACTATCGTGAATCGCGATTATACACAAATTTACAATAAATTTATCACATTAGGACCGCTCCTCAGCGAAGGCAAGGTAGGGGCACATGGAGTTAACTTCCCTGTTGCCGAAGAATATGAAGATTTGAAAAAAATGAATGGAGTTCATATCGATAAATCGATAAAAAATGGCTTCCCTAAACTTCATACAGCAAAAGATGCCATTAATGCGGTACTACATTTATCTTCCGCAACGAATGGCCGAGTATCGCAAAAGGCATACGAGTCACTTGAAAAAGATACAGGTGTTCCATTAGTAGACATTTCTCAAGACCGTGCAGCAGAGAAGATTACATTTGCGAGTATAACGGCACAACCAAGAGAGGTCATTCCTACACCCGTATTTAGTGGTTCTAATAAACAAGGAAAAAGATATTCTCCCTTTACGACGAATATTGAAAGATTAGTGCCGTTCCGAACATTGACTGGCCGTCAACATTTTTATATCGATCATGAGGTTTTTCTACAGTTCGGAGAAGCATTGCCTGTTTATAAACCAACTCTTCCGCCAATGGTATTTGGAAACAAAGATAAACGAATTGTGGGCCAGAAAGATGATTTAATTTTACGTTATCTAACCCCGCATGGAAAATGGAATATTCATAGCACCTATCAAGATAATTTGCACATGCTGACACTTTTCCGCGGTGGTCCAACTGTTTGGATTAGTAATGTAGATGCTGATGCCCATGGCATTAATGATAATGATTGGTTAGAAGTATATAACCGTAATGGTGTCGTAACGGCTAGGGCTGTTGTCAGTCATAGAATGCCTCAGGGGACAATGTTCATGTATCATGCGCAGGATAAACACATCAATGTTCCTGGTTCGGAAATTACAGATCAACGTGGAGGAAGCCATAATGCGCCTACACGCATCCATATGAAACCAACCCAAATGATCGGCGGATATGCGCAATTAAGCTACGGCTTTAACTATTATGGTCCAATTGGAAATCAACGCGATGAATATGTGGCTGTACGTAAAATGAAAGAGGTGAACTGGCTTGAAGATTAAAGCACAAATTGCCATGGTTATGAACCTAGATAAATGTATTGGCTGCCATACGTGTAGTGTTACATGCAAGAGCACTTGGACAAATCGTCCAGGTGCAGAATATATGTGGTTTAATAATGTGGAAACAAAACCAGGGATTGGTTATCCAAAACGGTGGGAGGACCAAGAACTTTATAAAGGCGGCTGGCAATTACGTAATGGAAAACTTGAATTACGTTCAGGTAATAAACTATCAAAAGTAGCTTTAGGTAAAATTTTTTATAATCCTGATATGCCAGAAATGAAAGATTACTATGAACCTTGGACATATGATTATGAAGTACTGACCAATTCACCGGAGAAAAAAAATACTCCTGTTGCTCGCCCTAAATCTGTAATTACAGGAGAGTATATGAATCTGGATTGGGGTCCGAACTGGGAAGATGACCTGGCTGGAGCGCATATTACTGGACCAATGGATCCAAACATTGAAAAAATTGAAGAAGAGATAAAATTCAACTTTGAACAATCCTTCATGATGTATTTGCCAAGGCTTTGTGAACATTGCTTAAATCCGAGTTGTGTAGCATCCTGTCCATCTGGTGCGATGTACAAACGTGATGAAGACGGAATTGTGTTAGTCGACCAAGAAGCATGTCGTGGCTGGCGCTACTGTATGACGGGATGTCCTTACAAAAAAGTATATTTTAACTGGAAAACAAATAAAGCGGAAAAATGTACGTTTTGTTATCCTCGAATTGAAGCTGGATTACCAACCGTATGTTCAGAAACATGTACAGGACGTATTCGTTATTTAGGCGTTTTATTGTATGATGCGGATCGCGTGTTGGAAGTTGCTGCAACCCCGGATGAAAAAGATTTATATGAAGCTCAATGCGGATTGTTTTTAGATCCACATGATCCAGAAATTATTCGTCAAGCACGAAAAGATGGGATTGCTGTGGAATGGATTGAAGCGGCCCAAAATTCACCCGTTTATAAATTAGCGATTGAATACCGTTTAGCATTCCCGCTTCATCCTGAATATCGTACATTGCCGATGGTATGGTATGTTCCGCCACTAAGTCCGATCATGAACTACTTTGAAGGGAAGGATTCAATTAAAAATCCTGATATGATTTTCCCTGCTATCGAAGAAATGCGGACACCGATTCAATACTTAGCGAATTTATTGACAGCTGGAGACACAAATACAGTAAAAGAGGCATTGCAGAGAATGGCGATGATGCGTTCCTATATGCGAGCAATTTCTTCGGGAAAAGAGTTCGATGAAAGTAGACTGGAACGTGTTGGTTTAACCGCTAACCAAACATTGCAAATGTATCGCCTTCTTGCGATTGCGAAATATGAGGATCGTTTTGTCGTACCAACCTCCCATCGCGAAGGATATACAGATCCTTATCGCGCCCAAGGTTCAACAGGCTTCGAGGATGGTTGTGACGGCTGTGGACCACAAGTCGTTCCTAAGAAATCCGGAAAAGAATTATATGAAGAAAACTTTTATGGGGGGATCTGGCGTGATTGATCTCAACCTGTTGCATAGCCATAAACCTTTATTTGGCTTTTTAGCACAAGTCTTGTCATATCCGGAAAAAAGAACGTTTCACCCAAATATGCTAGAAGGAATCGTTTCTCCTTCTAGTCCGGCTTACGAATATATTTTGAAATTCTGGGAAATGGTTCATGAATACAGCTTAGAGGAACTAGAAGAATTATATGTAGAAACATTTGATTTTCAAAAAAAATCAACGATGTATATGACATTTGTGAAATTTGAAGATAGTAAAGAACGCGGTCAAATGTTAGCCCGTTTAAAAGTACTATACGAAATGTATGGTTTAGAAATGCCCAATAGTGAACTATCTGACTACCTCCCGTTAATATGTGAATTTATTTATGCAGCAGATTGGCTAGGTGATCCTCGTTCAGAAGAAAGCTTTAATATTTTACTCGCAGTTCTTGAAGATGGAACATTTCATTTATTAAATGCGCTTGACGAATTTCAAAGTCCATATGCGCCTTTAATAAAAGGTTTGCGGGAAACAGTTAAATTTTGCATTGTGAAGGAGGCGCCTTAAAATGATAGATCAATTTTTGTGGGTTATCTTTCCGTATATTTGTATGGCTGTCTTTATTGTTGGTCATATTTTTCGTTATCGGAACGATCAATTTCATTGGACAGCAAAATCAAGTGAATTTATTGAAAAAAAGCAGCTCATGATTGGCAGTCTTCTCTTCCATATTGGGATTATTCCTGTTATCTTAGGACATGTTTCAGGTCTTGGGATCCCAAAGGAATGGATGCGAGCAATGGGAGTAAATGATCATTTATATCATATAGGTGCGGTTTATATAGGTGGATTTTTTGGCATCGCCACCTTAGCAGGAATGATTATATTAACAGCCCGCAGATTTACGATAAAGAGTGTCAGGCATCTAAGTTCTTTATCAGATTTAATCGTAAACTCCTTGCTATTACTTATTATTTGTTTAGGTATGTATGCAACCATAGTTACTAATGCTGTTCAGCCTGATTTTGATTACAGAAGTTCAATTTCCATATGGTTCAGGGATTTATTAACATTTCATCCTGATCCAGCATTAATGAAAAATGTCCCATTATCGTTTAAATTCCACGTATTATCCGGATTTTTAATCTTTGCATTTTGGCCATTTACTCGACTTGTGCATGTTTGGAGTGTACCATTAAATTATGTCGGAAGAAGTTATATTTTATATAGAAAAAATCGTACCTTTTAAAATAAAGAAGACTTTTCGTCTTCTTTATTCATAATCAAGTCCTAGAAAGGAAAACCTCGTTATGAACGAAAAACCGGATTATCAAAAACTAATCGAAATATTACGGGAGCAGTTTGCTTTGGATTTTATTTCAGTTGCTTTTGTTCAGTCTGAACAACTAGACTTTGTACTAAAATGGCGATACGCATCAGGTAATATTAGTAACCGTTATAAACGTGTGGTCTTGCGCTCAGGTAGAGGAATTGCAGGATTAGTTTTTAAATCAGGTAAAGCACTATATATAGAGGATGTTTCAATAGATATTGCCAAAAAAGACTTATTTAATTATCCAATTATTGTTTCTGAGGAATTGACGAACTTGGCGGCATTTCCGATTTATGGAAATCAATCTGAACATGTAAAAGGGGTTATTCTATTCGGTACTCGGGCAAATAAGCAAGTAGCACAAGAGGTTTATGATGATATTTATCATTCATTTTTAAAAGAATATGGGCAAGGTGATTCTTCAGAGGTGATTTCATAATGAAAAATGCATCTAAACAAGATCTTGTACTGAAACTTTATGAAAATAGTTCTGAACCGATTCTCTTTTTTGATGGAGAAAATAAGCTTATTGATATGAACCTCGCCGCTAAAGATATTTTAGATCCGAAAGTGCAAAACAGTTTACTTTCAGGGTTGGAAGGCGGTATGTGTTTAGCTTGCCGTGGATATATGAATGAACATGAGGAAATGACATGCCAAGGCTGCTATATGATGAACCAGCAAAAAGATTTTTCTTCATTTCAAGTATATTTAGAAACGCGTGATAGAGGGGTAGTTCCGTATATTGCGAGCTTTCAAATGATTGATAAAGAATCCAGAACCCATGTATTTATGTTAAGAGACTTAACGAAACAGCTAGAAGTGAAAGATACATTATATAAAAGTAATCTAATGAAAAAAACAATCAATGCACAAGAAATGGAACGCAAACGAATATCTAGAGAATTACATGATAGCATCGCTCAAGAATTAATAAGTTCATTAGTAGAACTTCGCGTATTGAAATATATGAATATTTCAGCGGAGGTGAAGGATAAAATTTATCAAACAGAAACATCGATTAATCGTTTATTAGAAGAAGTGCGTAATTTATCAGTTGAATTACGACCTGCCTTATTAGATGATCTTGGCCTCGAAGCTGCATTTCGAACACATTTCAAATGGTTAGAGAAAAATTATGGATTGCTTGTACATTTTACTGCAGAAATGGGGGGCACCCGTTTTAACAATGAAGTAGAAACAATCGTGTATCGAATTTGTCAGGAAGCTGTTTTTAATGCATTAAAATATGCAAAGGTAGATGAAGTAACGGTAAGATTGTTTAAAACAGAGAACCATCTAGAATTAATTGTAGAAGATGATGGAATTGGATTTGATCCTAATTCATACGAATCCCAAGGAACAGGAATTGGATTGTATGGGATGCGGGAAAGAGCAGAGTTAATTGATGCCGAAATCTCAATAAATTCTGAAGTTGGGGTAGGCACTGTCGTTCGTTTGAAGATTCCATTATCAGAACTATAGTAATGAAGTTACGAGTAAAAGCTCAGGAGTCCTTAAACTTGGTCGTTATTTCGAGCCCTTACCTCATAGGGATCCCTTCGAGTGAGATGTGAATAGCATTTTCCGTGCTTGAGTTTTTCTTCGTTCGAATATAAACTCATTCAGTCATGCAGAAGTCTATTATACTGGAAGGAGGGGAAAATTTGAAAATCGTAATTGCTGATGACCATGCTGTAGTACGAAGTGGATTCTCAATGATTATTAATATGCAAGGAGATATGGAAGTTGTAGGGACAGCAGCGGACGGAATTGAAGCCCATCGTCAAGTGGCAAAATACGAGCCTGATATTTTACTGCTAGATTTAAGTATGCCACCAGGAGAAAGTGGCTTAATTGCCGTGGGGAAAATTAGTGAGGATTATCCCAATACGAAAATCATTATCCTCACGATGTACGATGATGAAGAATATTTATTCCATTCGTTAAAAAATGGTGCTTCAGGGTACGTACTTAAAAATTCACCCGACGAAGAATTATTAAAAGCCATTCGCATAGTGTTTGATGGTGGAACATATATACATCCAACAATGGCGACATCTTTAGTTCGTGAGTTTATAAAAAGGGATCAAGATATTGTGGAGAACGATCCATATAAGTTATTAACTAAAAGAGAACTTGAAATTTTACCATTGGTTGCAAAAGGGTATGGAAACAAAGAAATTGCAGAAATGCTATATGTTTCTGTAAAAACGGTAGAAGCTCATAAAGCAAAAATCATGGAGAAATTACATTTAAAAAATCGCCCAGAATTAGTTGAATACGCTTTAAAAAAGAAATTATTGGATTTTTAAAGGGAGATGCCTATGGATTCGAAAACATTTCGTTTTAAAGAAGTTTCTATGCGGATTTTAGAAAATGAGCACGTATATTTAACGCATTTGATGAATGAATGGCACTCGATTGTCTTAAACTTTGATAATAGAATGTATACAAAAGATGAAGCTTTAGCAGCAATCAAAGTGTTAAGGAAATTAATAAAAGAATTTATTGATCCATGGAAAAACCATTGTGAGAAAGAAGAAAAATTCTTTTTTCCACTATTAGGTTTATATATTGGAAAAGAACAGGGCCCCATTGTAACGATAGAAGCAGAACACGCTGAAATTGATGGTTATATCGGTCACTTTTTACACCATACCTTAAATGGGATCGAAGAGATGACACTAGAGGATATGACCAATGTGGTTAAAGATGCTGGAGAGGCTTATGAAGTTCTAATGGTGCATTTTGTGAAAGAAGAAAGTGTTTTATTTCCTATGACAGAAAGAGTCATGAAAGCAGTGGATCAGGAGAAGTTAACGGAACAATTAAAGACAAAAATCATTTAATGGACTTTCCTAGTTGAGGATAGTCTTTTTTCTGTGAAAATAAATTCTTGTTTAAGATTTATATCAATTGTCAAAACTAACTAACAACTGAAATTTACAATAGGAAAGTAGAGCTACCATAATTTACGGTTTCTCGTATAACTTTTCTATTTATTGTCTATAATGCTAAGTTGCAGTAGGCTCGTGGTAGGGTTCTTTGTTCTGAAGCATATGATAGACAATGGTAAGCATTCGATGTCCAATGGCAACGAGTGCTTTTTTCTTTCCTCTTCTTGCAGATAAAGACCAATATTTCACTGATAACATTTTACTTCGACTTCTAGATACCGCCCAAGCGGCTTCACACAATGCCGACTTAATATGCGGGTTTCCTTTCACGGTTCGCGTACTCTTTCGTTTTCCAGCGCTTTCGTGATTTCCAGGTGACAATCCTGCCCATGACGCAAGGTGCTTGGAAGTTGGAAATTGTGTCATATCAACTCCAATTTCTGCGATGATCACGGCTGCAGTATCTTTCTTAATCCCCGGCATTGTGATAAGAAGTTCTACTTCTTCTTTATAGTTTATCAGTATCCCATCGATCCTTTTTTCAATATCGGAAATTAATTCTTCCAGATAGACAATGTGCATCCATGACTGTTTGATAAGAAACAGTTGGTGATCATTCAATGTGCCAAACAGGGAATCTGTAATTAATTGTTTTTTATGCGCCATACTCCCATGTATCTTTTGTTCGACATCTTCTTGATCTATATAGCCATTGGACATTAGTTGTTCCAACAATTTTCTGCCAGAAACTCCGAAAACATCGGAAATGACTGTCCCTAATTTGATGTTTGAAGTCTCCAATACTTTTTGGATCCGATTCTTTTCAGAAGTCATATGTCCAATCCATTTCTTTCTCAAACGGGTTAAATCTCGCAAATTGCGAATGTCTTCCGGAGGGACGAAACTTTTCTCAATCAAACCATGCCTCAATAATTTGGCAATCCACTCTGCATCCGAAACATCCGTTTTTCTGCCAGGAACATTTTTAATGCGCTGAGCATTTGCCAAAGTAATGTCAAAGAAGTCCTCTAGGATATTATAGACAGGTTTCCAGTACACTCCGGTACTTTCCATTGCGATATGGGTCACTTCTTTTTCTTCTAGCCATTTAAGTAGACGAAACAGATCTTTCGTCAAAGTAGGAAATGTTTCAATCAACTTAACTGTATCGTTCTCTGATTCACCAAGAATCACGCAGGCCACAATTGTTTCCGAATGGACATCCAGACCTGCACATCGTTTGTACAATGTTTCCATTTCACTCCACCTTCTAAATGTATTCCACAAACAGTGGAATGAATTTGAAATTAAACATTTTTCTGTTCGTAGTCATCTCTCAACAAGAGAGAGCTAACAATGGGTTGTACACCAAATTCATTCCAACAGTTTTTTATACAGGGTCAAGCCACCATTAAAGACCACGTTATATACTCACTGTTTGCGGTATCAACATTATGGAGCGAGAAACCCATTTTCATTCCTGGGTTGAGAGCGAAAGATCATGATAGTTTTTTTTTATGGATAAAGAAATTTTAATTTCGAAACTTTGTGGATAGCTTTCTAAGAAATTAGTATTCGTCTAGCTCCAGCGCCTATCGTGTAGCAATCTTCTTGTCCTTTTCATTACGATAAGTCAACGGCCGAAAAAGGAACGTCGACTAAAAGCCGCCACATCCCGTGGCGACATCGACGGACCCACAGGAGATGAGCCGGTACGTCAATGAACAGGCGCTTGCACTTTTGTTTTTGATAAAAGCTTCACAATATAGGGAATCCCCTTCGCTATTAAGGGATGTTCCCTATTACCCGCATGCTGACTCACCTTTAAAATAAATGTATAAAAGCATTGATTTCGAAAAAGAAGGGTGAGAAGCATGATAAAAAAAGTACAACTACCGCTGCAAACATTAAACTTAGTCGTTGGTTTTATGGTTTGGGTTATTATTTCTTCTTTATTACCGTTTATAAGTGAAGATATTGCAATACCTCATGAAAAGTTGGCATTATTAACAGCGATCCCTGTTGTTTTAGGATCCGTTTTGCGTATTCCACTTGGGTATTACGCTAATATTATAGGGGCGCGGATGGTATTTTTACTTAGCTTCGTCGTTTTATTATTCCCAGTATATTATTTAAGTGAAGCAAATTCTTATGGGGACTTAGTTATTGGAGGTTTGTTACTTGGTGTTGGAGGGGCGGTCTTTTCCGTCGGGGTAACTTCTTTACCGAAATATTTCCCAAAAGAAAAACATGGATTAGTCAATGGGGTATATGGGGTAGGGAATATAGGAACGGCTATTTCAACATTTGCTGCTCCGATTGTTGCTACTCATTTCGGTTGGTCCATAACGATTAAGTCATATTTAGTCCTATTGCTCTTTTTTGCCTTATTAAACTTCTTCTTCGGAGATCGCCATGAACGAAAGGTGAAAGAGCCGATTATAAACCAAATCAAAGGTGTATATAAAAATTATAAACTTTGGTTCTTCTCTCTATTTTATTTTATTACATTTGGCTCATTCGTTGCCTTTACAGTGTATTTACCTAATTTCCTCGTGTCCGAATTTGATTTGCAAAAGGTTGATGCAGGAATGAGAACAGCTGGATTTATAGCAGTTGCGACCTTTATTCGACCACTTGGGGGCTGGTTAGGAGATAAATTTAAACCACTTTTCTTATTAATGGGCGTATTTTCCATTTATACATTTGCTGCTATTATATTAGCCTTTTCACCTAGCATGAGCTTGTATACTGTCGGTTGTATATTAATTGCCATTTCAGCAGGTATCGGAAATGGTGTCATATTTAAACTCGTACCGTTATACTTTAATAAACAAGCCGGAATTGTAAACGGGATCGTTTCCATGATGGGCGGCCTTGGTGGATTTTTCCCGCCTTTAATGCTAGCATCGATCCATTCAATAACCGGTCACTATGCAATAGGTTTTATGCTATTATCAGAAGTAGCGTTAGCAAGCTTAATTCTAGTCATTTGGATGTACTACCAAGACCGATTAATAAAAGCTAATTCCATTTAAAATGAAAATAGAAAGTAGTGAAAGTGATGATGATTCAAACGATACGTGATCAAATGAATAGGCCGATGCGTGATTTGAGGATTTCAGTTACCGATCGCTGTAATTTTCGCTGCACATATTGTATGCCGAAGGAAATATTCGGGGACGATTACGCATTTATGCCTAAAAGTGAATTATTATCATATGAAGAAATCGAACGATTCGCTACTATTTTTGCAAAACTTGGTGTGAAAAAAATACGATTAACTGGCGGAGAACCGCTAATGCGTCGCGATATCGACCTTTTAATAAAACGACTTTATACTATAGAAGGCATTGAAGATATTGGGTTAACGACGAATGGTATGCTATTGAAACAATACGGGGAACGTCTGCTGAATGCAGGTTTAAAGCGAATTAATATTAGTCTTGACGCTCTTGACCCGAAAGTGTTCGGACAAATTAATGGACGAGGGATTTCCCCTGATCTCATACTTGAGCGGATTGAATATGCAAAACAATTAGGTTTTCGTGTAAAAGTAAATATGGTCGTTCAAAAGGGGTTAAATGAGCATCAAATTGTTCCGATGGCAAAATATTGTAAGGAGCATCAATTAGAGCTGCGATTTATTGAATTTATGGATGTCGGAAACGATAATGCTTGGAGTTTTAAAAAAGTTATTACGAAAAAGGAAATTATTGATTTACTTTCGAAAGAATTTGTATTAGATGAAGTGAAAAAAGATTATTTTGGTGAAGTGGCAACCCGTTACCGATATAATGATTCCGACACACAAGTTGGTTTTATTACATCCGTTTCAGAATCTTTTTGTTCCTCTTGTACACGAGCTCGTTTGTCGTCAGATGGCAAATTATATACTTGTTTATTTGCATCTGAAGGTTTTGATTTACGTTCACTAATTCGCAGCGAAGCAACAAATGAGGAATTGGAAGAAGCTATTAAAGGCGTTTGGCAAAAACGAACAGATCGCTATTCAGATGAACGAACAGCAAATTCATCGAAAAAATATAAGAAGATTAATATGTCGTATATAGGTGGTTAAATAGATAAGCTGGAGTGCCTGGCGATAGGTAGACAATTTCATTCTAAGGGAGTAGGTTGGTATGGCGAAATACGGTCCATCACTTGGGCAAAAACATGCACATCATGCGATACATGAAGGGGCTCTAACAGGTGCAATTCAAAAAACGGAGGATCTATTTGGTTTTTTAAAAAAAGGCGAGGCTGAAGCAGCAAAACTAGCTGCTGATGATTTAGTCGACTATTGGGAAACACGGATTATTGCGCATGCAGACTCTGAAGAATCGGGTTTCTATCAAGAAAAGGTAGAACAATACCCCGAATTGAAAGAAGCAGTTATCGGTTTAAAGCGTGATCATGATATTTTGCGTATGATCCTCCAAGATATTCGCCTGATTTTAAATGACAAAGGAATAACTCATGAAGTGATGATGAAATTCGACTCATTAATTATTGTTAATGAATTGCATAGCCGTGAAGAGGAGCGGACACTTTTTGAGGAAAGGGAGCATTTTCATAAATGATAGGTAGAAATGATCTTTGCCCATGTGGCAGTGGCAAAAAGTATAAAAAGTGTTGTATGAATAAAGAACAATTAAATAATGTCTTCCAAGAGATTATGCAGAAATTTTTCAATGCACACCCAACTCAAGAAGAAATCGCCGATTTGTATAGGTGGACAAATAGGAAAGAAGATGCATTGGCCGAACGATATGATAATGAACGTTTAAGCACAATTTTAGGTGACGCTTATTTCTTTTCTCATCATGTTGATATTTGGAATGAGTTCATTGAAAAACAAATTGGAGCTGGACATATATCTGCTGACGCAAAGGAAATTATACGTAATTGGAAGAATCCTTTGTGTGTGTTTGGCAAAATTATTAAAATCGATCATGACATGGCAACATTGGAAAATACATTAGTTGATGGTACATATAACGTAAATATGAGCGAAAGTTTTATAGTAAATAATGGCGACTATGTATTGGCTCATTTTGTACCTTTGGATCAAAATAATACGTTAGCTCCATTGAATAGTGTATTGACATTGAATCCTGAGTATTCTCAAGTTGAAAGTGAACTGAAAGAGTTAGCCAGCCAATTTACATCGCTAGATGAATTTTGGAATGAGGCATTGATTGAAGCTTATTATATCTTTGGTGTAAAACAGAAATTAGAAGATCGTGAAATGTCGAATAATGAACAACAAGTGTTATTTTCTGTATATGAAGGCATGATTGAAATGGAAGTAAAATCTGATAAATTAATGGCGATGCTGATCGCCTATATGCATAAGCATAATATTGTAGAAGGCTTGAAAAAGCCAGGGGTTCTAGCAGCCGGAGTGTTGCAATTTGGAATGGGAGCAGGATTGATTGATTCTGTTTGGACTAAAAAGAAAGTCGCCGAGTTTTTTGATGTCTCAACATCTAGTGCAGCTACTCATGAAAGTAAAATGCTTGAGTTTGTTGAAAATGAATGGACGGATTTCGATGGTGATTCAGAATATCAGGGAATTGCCTTTGAAGTGGGGACAGATGCACGTCCAACGGAATATCCCAATTGGCAACTGCTGATGCATTTAAAATCACGTGAAATTCATTCTGAAAATGAAATGAAACGTTTAATTGAGGCTTTTACAAATGTTGAATATGAACCGAACAATAATGCTGAGGAAGCACAAGTTTATGCATATGAGGCATATTCCGCGGGGATTCCTGAGTTAAGGGAAAACTCAGCTAAATTAGCTCATCTTCTTGATTCGGAAAATGCCGATGGTATATTGTTAATTGCTGAAATGAATGATGATGAGGGCATGTACGAGAAGGCAGTGAATCAGGCAAAAGTTTTATTTGATCATTCTGTTGAAATAGCTTGGGGGCTAGTAACAAATCGCCCTTATTTACGCGCTTTATATAAATACGGAATTTGGTGTTTTGAAAAACACGAGTATGATAAAGCTTTTGAATTTATGAATCAAGTGTTGATTCTAAATCCAGGGGATCATCAAGGTGTTCGTTATCCAGCAGTTGCATCTTTAATTGCATTAAACCGTTTTGATGAAGCAAATCGCATAATGGAACATTATCGCGAATCAGATAATGCATTTTTTAGCTGGTTCCGTTGGGCAATGAGCCGCAAGAAAAACTTCTTTAGTGAAGAAACACAAGAATTTTATCAAAGTGCGATGATGGATAATGGCTATGTATCCAAATATATTCGTGATAAAGCCACTGCCTTGCCATATCCAAAATACAGCACTATTACACCGGATAGCCCAGAGGAAGCACGAGTAATCTGGACATTGTTAGCGCCATTAATTTAAGGAATTATTTATAAGGGTCTATTTAAATAGGCTCTTTTTTGTTAGGAAAGGAAGGGGATATCGAGAAATTAGCTATCGAAGATCTATTACGTCGAGAAAAATATGTGAAAATCCTATAATATTTATGCATAGGGAAGAGAAGTGTAACAGACTTTATCCCTTCTAAAAGCGATAATTCGGCATAGGATTACCCTGCTATCTATAGGTTTAGAGTGACGTTTAGGCGTTGCTCTTTTTTTTGTTGTCAAAACAATCAAATTCATCAATTCATCTGCCTTTCCAATTTTAAGGACAATATCATTTGATATATTAAAGGAGTCGATTATTATGGTACTTGAAGGCTATAAAGTAACCTCAGGCTACGGCTTTATAAGAGATCCGTTTGGCGGCAGACAAAATGTATTCCATGCAGGTATCGATTTGGTTAAAGAGCACAAAGCACCTATCTACGCTTTTTTAGAAGGAACTGTAGTATTTGGGGGATTTGGGCAAACAGGCAGCGGTCTTGGTGGCTACGGAAATGTTGTGCTAATAGAAGATCTTAATGGCTATGGCCATTTATATGCTCACTTAGACAGCGTTGCAGTCGCTACAGGAGCACATGTGTCAAAAGGTCAAATGATTGGACGCCAAGGTGCGACAGGGCAGGTGACGGGTTCTCATTTGCATTACGAGATTAGAAGAGAAACATCGCCTAGTTATGGTTGGTCTACTGATAAAGCCTCATCAACGATAGATCCTATAATATACTTACAATCGCTGAAAGAAAAAGATGAGACGACTGAAAACAAACCATCGCAGCATGAAAACATCCCACCTATACAAATTACGAAATATCAAGTTAAAAATGAGACCTCTGGCTACGTAACGGCAGCGGATGCTAAAGCTGGTAAAAATAAAAAGACTACTGTTAAGCCCGGATTATATTTTGTTTATAAGACATCGGGTGGAATGATAAATGTCACAACAAAAAACGGAACACCGGGCTCATGGATTAATCCGAATGAAATTGGATCTGCCACATTTAAAGTAAGTCAAAAAGTAAAAATTAAATCAAATGCAACAAAATATTCGCGATCCAATGTTTCAATTCCAAGACAATACAAAAATAAGTATTATACAATCCAACAAGTTGGTAATGAGGATGTGTTAATTAAGGAGCTTTATAGTTGGATTAAGAAAGTAGACTTACAATAGGGATTAATGTAATGAGGTGAAAAACTTTATATGACTGGTTCCCTTGAACTTCTGCTGCTTAAAAACATAGGATCAAGAAAGAAAGAATGACTTTTTAAAAGAGGTGCTTACAGAGTGAAAAAAACAAAAAACCCTAGAAACATTGATATAACAATGTTTCTAGGGTTTTAGTTACTGCATTTTAATAAGCTCTAAAATTAACGTGAGTAGAACTCAACGATGAACGCTTCGTTAATTTCTGCAGGAAGTTCAGAACGCTCAGGAAGACGAGAGAATGTTCCTTCAAGCTTGTCTGCATCGAAAGATACGAATTCTGGTACGAAGTTTGTAGCTTCGACAGATTCTTTAATAATATCAAGGTTGCGTGATTTTTCACGAACACTGATAGTTTGGCCAGGAGCAACTTTGTAAGATGGGATATCAACGCGACGTCCATCAACAAGGATGTGGCCATGGTTTACTAATTGGCGTGCTTGACGACGAGTACGTGCAAGACCTAGACGGTAAACAAGGTTATCAAGGCGTTGTTCAAGTAAGATCATGAAGTTTTCGCCGTGTTTACCTTTCATTTTACCAGCTTTTACGAACGTATTATGGAACTGACGCTCGTTTACTCCATACATATGGCGAAGCTTTTGTTTTTCTTGAAGCTGTAAGCCATATTCAGAAAGTTTTTTACGTTGGTTTGGACCGTGTTGTCCAGGCGCATAAGGGCGACGATCTAATTCTTTTCCTGTGCCGCTTAGAGAAATTCCAAGACGACGGGAAAGTTTCCAGCTTGGGCCGGTATAACGAGACATAATAGTCTCCTCCTTTGTTTTTATTTAGTTGTAAAATAAAAACCGATTATGAGACAGCATATATGTGTATTTTGTTTTCATGCACCTTCGCCCTAGCAGCGGCGGGTTACGTGATGCACCTCGAGTTTAACGAGGAACAAAATACGCTCATAAAGTGTTCATCTAGGCTGCATTATTTTACACAACGACCATTATATTATTATTACTCTACAAAGTCAACAAGCGTAAAAATGATTCATCATATATATAGGTAAAAAGTTCTACGTATGTTATAATTATTACTAAGAAAACAATCTAATATAAATTTTTTAGGTGATAAGTCACAGTTAAAACTATTAAGTATTTGATGGGTAGGTTGATATGGATGCCAAATCGGACAAATCCCATAGAAACATTAGAAGAGATAAAGTATAGGGAATTATTTAGAGTAACAGAAAAATTTCATTCTAGTATGGATATTAATAGTGTGTTAGCAGAAATAATACAAACCCTTAAGAGAGTTTTTCCTACGTATGACTACTTTTTGCTCCTATCGAATGATCATGATGCGTGTGAAGATTTACCTATTAAAAATTTGGAATATAATTCTGAAAACGCTTCAGCTATAGCGTCTTATGTGAATGCAGCTGTCGAGCTTGAAGAGACTGAATACCCTATTATGTATGCCCCGTTAAAAGGAAAACAAGGTGTGTACGGTGTTTTGCAAGTCAAGTCACATTTAACGTATCCGCTCGAAAATAGGCAAATTGATTTTATACGATTACTAGCAAATACAGCGGGCAATGCATTGGAAAATGCAAAATTGTATCAACAATCACAAAAACTCGTCGAGGATTTGCGATTAATTGATGAAATATCACAAAAGCTGAATTCGACTTCTAGTTTAAGTGAAACTATTACATATTTGCAGCATCAAATTAGACAATCATTTCAGGCATCTGCGATTGGTTTTATTATTCTTGAGGAAGACGAACCAAGGGTTTTGGAAGGCAGCTCCAATTATTTTGAACAAGAACCAGGTAAAGAGCTCATCCAGGCAGTATTGCAAAGAATTGAAAGCAGCAATGAGGCCATTTTTATGGGAGAAATCAAGCAAATGCCTGAGTCTGTTCAGTTACAATACGGTTCATTAATGGCAGTGCCAATGATTCACAGTAATGCAGTCAATGGAATAGCTATTGTACTTGGTGGTGAGCCTTATAGTTTTTCTTTTGAAAAATTTAAGCTTCTTCAATCCTTAATTCAACGATCTTCCTTGGCGGTGGCGAATTTAATGCTTCGCGAAAAGTTGGAGAAAATGGTAATTACTGATCAACTCACCCAGCTTTATGCTAGAAACTATTTAAATGATATGATAGAAAAATCAATGCAAACAGATCGAGGTGGAACTTTTATTCTCATCGATTTGGATGATTTTAAAGACATCAACGATACATATGGCCATCAAATTGGGGATCTCGTCCTCATACAAGTTGCTAATCTTATTAAAAATAGTTTAAGGCCTACTGATATTGGTGCCCGGTGGGGCGGAGAAGAGCTGGCTGTTTATCTTCCAGGTGTCCCGATCGAAAAAGGAACTTATATTGCTCAGCGACTTCTAAATCATGTATCACAGCATACGAAACCAGCAGTTACTATGTCTTGCGGCGTTTCAAATTGGGATTCAAGTAAAGTGGATGAAGTTACCCTTTTATTCAGCCGCGCTGATACAGCCCTTTATGAAGCGAAAAATGCCGGAAAAAATCAAGTAGTAGTAAAAAATATTTTATTTTAATTGAAAAAGGCTGCCCTTCGTATTTTCAGAATGTTGAAATACACTGGGGTGGTTTTTTTTGATGAGATTTCATAAAATTAAGATAATAAAAATGAAGGATGTGGAAAATGAATATTAAACAGCGAGTCGAAAGTAAAGAGCTAAAAGTATATAGGATTTTAAAAAATAGGAAGGTGTTAACCGTTAAGGAAGCTGAACACCTAGATAGACTTGAAAAAGGATATGAAGGAGAGGTAAGGGTTGATGAAAGAGTAGAAAAATTATCAAAGGAATGGCTAGTTCTTAATGATTTGCAATTGGAAATCAATAATTCCGAATTCCAAATTGATTCAGTTATCATAGCTCAAAAAACATTCTTAATGTTCGAGATTAAAAATTACGAGGGAGACTATTATATGGAGGATGATGGTCAATGGTATTACATAAACGGAACTCAAATACACAAACCGGTGTCTCAGTTGGAAAGAAGCGAAGTTCTATTAAGGCGTCTGCTTCGTGATCACGACTATAACATCCCCATCGAATCTTATCTCATCTTCGTTAATCCCGATTTCCACATGTATAACGCCCCGCGAAACCCAAAAATTATATTTCCAAACCAACTAAATCGTTTTTTTGATAAGCTGAATAAAGTTCCGTCATATATTAGCGAACACCACCAAAAATTAGCACACAAACTTTTCTTATTGCAAAAGAAAGAATCCCGTTTTAAGAAAATCCCTAAATATGATTATGAGGAATTAAGGAAGGGGGTCACGTGTATTCTTTGTCATTGTTTTTACAAAAAAATTGAAGGATCTACCTTAATATGTGCATGTGGAAATATTGAAGAGGTAAAGTTTGCCGTTTTGCGGTGCATTAAGGAATACAGACTTTTATTTCCAAATAGAAAAATTACAACTAGTAATATTAGTGAATGGTGCAATGGCATAAAATCAAAAAGAACCATTCAAAGAATCCTTTCTAATAACTTCAAACATATACTTAACGGAAAATCCTCGCATTTTATTGAAAAATAGAAAAAGGCCCCATTTACTGTATCTCCTTATTATGATTGATAAAATCTAGGTGGGAAATTGAAATATAACCGTTAAAGGGTCTATGCTGGACAAAGTTTAAGTGAGAAAGATAAATCTGTCCAACAAAGAGGTTATGTTGGACAAAGTTTAAGTGGGAAAGGTAAATTTGTCCATCAAGGGGTCTATGCTGGACAGAATCAGAGTAAAAGTGGGAATTCTGTCCAGCATAATATATTTATTATGAAACGATCGAAAAAATCTTTCTAATGATCAATAGAAAAGTTATCGAATATTCGATTCAAAATAGAATTCTAGCTTTTATATATGACGCAATAACTCCTCAGCGAACTTCTCCAAATATTCTTTATCTACTTCATCAAAACGGCTTTTCTCAGGGCTATCAATATCAAGGACTCCGAGCAACTTACCGTTTTTAATTAGCGGGATGACGATTTCAGATTGGGATGCTGCGTCGCAAGCGATATGGCCCGGGAATTGGTTAACGTCTTGAACGACGATCGTTTCTTTGTTTGCGGCAGCTGTGCCACAGACACCTTTTCCTAATGGAATTCTTACACATGCTGGCAAGCCTTGGAAGGGACCTAGTACTAGTTCGCCATCCTCTAGTAAATAAAATCCGCTCCAATTGATTCGATCGAGAAATTGGTTTAGTAACGCAGATGCATTGCTTAAGTTGGCTATTTGATTAGGCTCTCCATCTAAAAGTGCAGCTAGTTGTTTTATGACTAGCTCATAATTTTTTACTCGATCTCCACTATATTCTTTTACTTCAAACATTATATACATCCTTCCTGCAACAAATTTTTACAAATATCCTCATCGCTACGCGGTTCTCGCACAAACTGTCGATAAGTCTTCAAAGGAGTTCGTGTTTTTCTCTCGAAATGTACATATATATTAATAGAAAACATAGTTTGACTGTTGAACTATTTTTACATATTTTTTCATTATATTCAAGACTTTGAAAGCGGGGATCGTATGAATACGCAAGAATCTATTATAGAAGCGGCCATTGTATTGTTCAATGTAAAAGGCTATCAAGGTACTTCGATTCGTGATATTGCTAGAAGAGCTAATGTAAATCCGGCTAATATTGCATATTATTTTAAAAATAAGCAAGGGTTACTGGAAGAATGCCTTATCTATTTTTTTGAACCGTACTTATCATTCTTGGAACAAGAGACGGAAAAGCTCGAAAATGATTCTGCGCAGCTATGCTTAATAAGGGCGATAAGAAAAGTCATATACTTTCAAAGTAAACATTATCAACTAGCCCGCTTTGTCTGGAGAGAAGTGACGATTGATTCCCAAACATCTCGTGAAATGATGTCATTGTATTTGAAGAAAGAACAATATTTTTTTACGACGATGATTCAATCCGCATTAAAAGAAAACAAGGCGCCTGTTTCGATCAGTATGATCGTCATTCAATTAAAAGGGATGCTAATGATGCCCTACCTAAATAATTTATACGTTCGTGAAGTATGGGGTATGATTCCCCAAGAACCATATTTTGCCGAAAAGTATTTTCATTCTATCAAAACATGGCTGCTTGTTTTGATGGGAACTGAAGAAGAAAATGCTTCACCTAATATAAAAAAATTATCGGTGTAATGATGGATATCCGCCTACTATAGGCGTTTTTTTATTTTTAAGATCTTTTTAGTAAAATTTTCAATTTTTATTCGTAAAAAATGCTTTTATTAGTCAAAAATTGTCGCCTTCATGGTATTATAGAAGAACATAAACTTAAAATTATGCTTACGAACGTATTTTACATAGATGATCGGTTGATAGATGGAAGGAACAGGGGGCTTACTATGAAATACAGTGTGGAAATCGTGATTGCTTCGATTATTATAGTCCTTATTTTTTTTGTTGTAGGATATATTATGAGAAAAAAATATTACAAGGATATTGATAAGCTCGAATCAAGAAAAATGGAACTAATGAATCGTCCCGTCATGGAAGAAATGGCAAAAGTGAAAAAATTAAATATGACGGGTCAAACAGAAGAGATGTTCGAGCGCTGGCGCGGGATGTGGGATGATATTATTGCAGTTCAACTTCCAAATATCGATGAAATGCTCTTCTATGCAGAAGAATATTCGGATAAATACCGATTCAATAAGGCGAAAGAAACTCATATAAAAATTGAAAAAATGCTCGGAGATATTGAAGTCCAAATCAATCAAATCCTTGAAGAGTTGGCTGAACTGATTGGCAGTGAAGAAAAAAACAGGGAAGAAATAGAAGGGCTGCTTGAACAATTTCGTCATTCAAAAAAGAATGTACTTGCTCATCGACATATTTATGGTGTTGCTGCGGACAAACTAGAGCAGTTGCTTAATGAGATGGGTGAAAAAATTGCCAACTATGAAGAATTGACGAATCACGGTAATTATTTGGATGCACGCAAAGTAGTCATTACCCTTGCTTCTGAATTGGAACAACTGATTATAAAAATGGAAAAAATACCTGACTTGCTTACTGAATGTCAAACAGTGATCCCTTCGCAAAAAGGTGAACTTACAGACGGTTTTCATGAAATGAAGCAGCAAGGTTTTGTATTGGAACATCTGGATATTGATCGAGAGTTTGAAAAACTTGATAAGGAACTTGAGACATATATTGGGTTTCTTAAAGAAACTGAAACGGAAGACGTGGAAAAAGGCTTACAAGAAATAAAAGACAAGATTGAAACGCTGTATGATTTACTTGAAAAAGAAGTATATGCTAAACATTATATTTTATCGGAAAACGATAATGCTGATAACACAATTCATCAGCTAAAAGAAATAAACGCTGAAATAAGCCGTGAGACACAAATTGTTCAACACAGTTATCAACTATTAAATGATGATCTAGAAACGCCTTCCAAGCTTGAAAAGAATTTAAGCCAGCTTTCTAAACGTTTTGAACTATTAAATGCTAAAATATCTGAAGAAAAAACGGCCTATACTCTTTTAAGCGAAGAATTAAAAGAAATTGACACACAAATTAAAGCATTGCAGCAAGAGCAGAATGATTTTATCGATAAGCTGCAAAACTTGAGAAAAGATGAATTGGAAGTTCGCAAGAATATAGAGATTCTGCAGAAGAAAATTAAGGAAATCATTTCCCTCGTTAAGAAAAGTCGGATGCCTGGGCTGCCAGGAGATTTTGAATCTCTTTATGAACAGGCTGAAGAGCATATTGAAGACGTAATAAAAAGCTTAGATGAAAAGCCGCTCAATATGAGTTCAGTGCAAAAGTTTTTATACGATGCGACAGATACAGTTGATTATTTATATTCGAGAACGAATGAACATATTGAAAATGCTCGTCTCGCAGAGAAAGTGATCCAATATGGAAACAGATACAGGGGACGTAATCCGCAATTACGGGCTAATCTCGAGAAAGCGGAGCAGGCTTTCAGAAATTACGAATATAAGTCAGCTCTTGAGCAGGCTGCTACTGCAGTGGAAGAAATTGAACCTGGAGCTTTAAAGCGTATAGAAGAAATTTTCAGTGAGGATTTGGTTAATCAATAATGAATCCAAAAAAGCTTGTAGATACTCTACAAGCTTTTTTGGATGATTTTTTAAAATTCTCAAATCATAAGATTAGTCCTTTTTCTTTTTTATATTCAGTGTTATGATTTAAAATTGCTACATAGATTTTTTGAAGGTGTGTTGATAATGATATATTTCGATAACAGCGCGACAACAAAGCCTTATGAGGAAGTATTGGATACTTATATAAAAATAAATCGTGATTTCTACGGAAATGCGTCCTCGCTTCACAATTTTGGAGGGAAATCTGAAAGTCTGATAAGTAAAGCACGTGAGCAAATTGCCAGCCTCGTTGGTGCGAAAACTTCCGAAATCATTTTTACTTCCGGGGGCACCGAAGGAAATAATTTAGCTATTAAAGGAGCAGCTCTAAAATATAGAAACAGAGGAAATCATATTATTACGACTTCGATCGAACATCCATCTGTATTGGAACCGTGTAGACAGTTAGAACAAATAGGATTTAAAGTGACTTATTTGCCTGTTAATTCGGATGGAACAGTCTCGGTAGAAGACATTGAAGCAGCAATTACCGATCATACGATTTTGGTTTCTACTATCCACGTTAATAACGAAATCGGTTCGATACAGCCCGTTAAAGAAATTGGAAAAATGCTGAGCCGTTATTCTAAAGTGATCTATCATATTGATCATGTACAAGGAGCAGGAAAAATTCCTATTAATCTTTATGAATCAAACGTCGATTTATGCACGTTTTCTGCACATAAATTTCACGGTCTTAAAGGAAGTGGATTTTTATATAAAAGACAAGGTATACTGCTTGATCCACAAGTGACGGGCGGAAATCAAGAGCAAAGATTAAGAAGCGGCACAGAAAATACGGGCGGAATCGTAGCAATGGCGAAAGCGTTCAGAATGGAATTATTAGACCAACAAAATAAGTACGATTCTCTTCAACAAATCCGTAATTTTTTATTTTCTGAACTTCAGAAGAACGCACAAATCGTCATTCACTCACCTCAGAATGGAGCACCTCATATTATAAACTTTTCGGTCATTGGACAAAAAGGGGAGGTCATTGTTCATGCGCTTGAACAAGAAGGGATGATTGTTTCAACAACGAGTGCATGTTCTTCAAAGGAAAATGCTCCAAGCAATACGCTATTAGCACTTGGAATAAATGAGGAAATTGCAAAAGCTGCGGTGCGAATCAGTCTCTCGTATGAAAACACAATGGAAGAAGCAAAACAATTTATAGAGGCTCTAAATAATGTGTTAGAGCGATTAAATAAGGTAATGAGGCGAAAAAAATGAACTATGACAGAATTTTAATACGATATGGTGAGATGTCACTGAAAGGAAGAAACCGAAAACACTTCGTTCTAAAATTGAAGAAAAATATAAAATTTATTCTAAGAGGTTTTAAAAATATACGTATTGAATCTGAATGGGATCGTATGTATGTCCAATTAAATGGAGAACCAGTTGAATCCGTTGTAAGAGGACTTAAAAAGGTATTTGGCATTCAATCTTTTAGTCCAGCTATAAAAACAGAAAAAAATATCGATGCCATTAGAACTGCTGCTTTGCATATAATCAATCGAGCTCATAAATCTGGAAATACGTTCAAAGTAAGTGCCCGCAGATCGGATAAATCGTTTGAATACGATACGAATGGATTAAATCATGCTGTTGGTGCACATATACTTATCAATGTTGAAGATATTAAAGTGGATGTGAAAAAGCCGGATATTAATTTAATAGTTGAAATTAGGCATGATGCTGCTTATATTTCTGGAGAAGTTATTCAAGGAGCGGGCGGTTTTCCGATTGCTTCATCTGGGAAAGCGATGCTTATGCTTTCAGGAGGAATTGATAGCCCGGTTGCTGGGTTTTTGACGATGAAGCGCGGTGTAGGAATCGAAGCTGTTCATTTTCATAGTCCGCCATTTACGAGTGAAAGAGCAAAACAAAAGGTCATTGATTTGGCACATAAGCTAGCCGAATATTCTGGAAGCGTAAAAATTCATATTGTCCCATTCACAAAAATTCAGGAAACGATCCATAAAGAAATTCCTGAAGGGTATACGATGACATCTACAAGAAGAATGATGCTTAGAATTACTGATGAACTTCGAAAAAAACACGAGGGATTAGCAATTATAACTGGAGAAAGTTTAGGTCAAGTGGCAAGTCAAACGATGGATAGTATGTATACGATCAATGATGTGACGAGCACACCTATTATACGTCCACTTATAACGATGGATAAAATCGATATAATTAAAATTGCAGAAGAAATTGATACATTAGAAATTTCAAATCGTCCATATGAGGATTGTTGCACCATTTTTACTCCACCATCTCCAAAAACTCGACCAAAATTGGAAAAGGTTGTTTCTTATGAGCGGAAATTTGAGTGGGAACCTTTATTGACTGAAGCAATTGAGAATACTGAAACCATCATGGTAAGCGAAAGAAAAAAACAAAATGATCATGATGTTGAGGATCTTTTTTGAGATAGAAGGATTTTGAAATGCAAGGAACAATTACCAGTGAATGGTTGAATGAAGGCAGGTGTTTTCGCACATTCTATGTTTACAAGGAGGTGAAAACACATGCCAAATAGTAATAGTAATCAACTAGTAGTTGCTGGTGCACAACAAGCACTAGACCAAATGAAATATGAAATCGCATCTGAATTTGGTGTTAATCTTGGTGCAGATACTACTTCACGTGCCAACGGTTCAGTAGGTGGTGAAATCACAAAGCGTCTAGTACAAATGGCTGAACAACAACTTGGTGGTCACTCCCACTAAAAATAAAATATAAATGGCTAAAGAGGCGGGAATTTTCCCGCTTCTTTTTCATTGTTAAGGAAATGATAAAGTGGAAACTTTGTGGATAACTATATAAGGAATAAGTTTTCGTCCAGCGCCTATCGACGTACAAACTTCCTGTCCTTCCCTACGATAAATCAAAGACCCTGAAGTTTGTACGTCGTTAAATAAGCGCTTGCCTTTTGTTCTTACTGGATAATCTATTTAGTTTTGTATATCATTTTTCTAATAGATAGTATAAGGAGAAAAATATGAAAACGATCTGGTATAACGGAATGATATATACGATGGGAAAAGAGGGAGAAACAGTAGAAGCTGTAGTGACAGAAAATGACTTAATTATTGAGACTGGCTCCTTAACCATTTTACAGCAGAAGTATAATATTGAGCGTTCAATCGATTTAAATGGTGCAATGATGATTCCAGGATTGGTTGACAGTCATATGCATTTGATTGGATATGGAGAAACATCTTTAAAATTGAATGTTTCGGGAATGGCATCGAAAATAAATGTCTTAAATGCAATTAAAGAAAAAGTAAAAACATCCTCTCCAGGTGAATGGATTATTGGTGAGGGATGGGATGAAAATCTTTGGGTGGATAAAATACCTCTATTAAAAAATGAATTAGATGAGGCGGCTCCGAAAAATCCTGTTGTGATGAAAAGAGTGTGCCGACATGTTATTGCAGTTAACTCCATGGCAATGGATGCTGCAAATATTGATTATGGAGCTGAGTCTCCTATTGGCGGAGTCATTGAGCGTGGAAAAAATGGAGAGTTCATAGGGATTTTTAAGGATGAAGCACAAGAACTAATTTTATCAAAAATGCCTAGTGTAACAGACGGGTATGTTGAAAAGGCATTAAGAATAGGGATTGAAAATTGTTGGAAGCATGGTTTAACAGGTGCACATACGGAAGACTTGAGCTACTACGATACATATGAAAAAGCGATAACAGCCTTTTTAAGAGTATTAGGGGATGGCTCACTCCCCTTTAAAGCGCATTTACTCGTTCACCATAAAGTTGTGGATGAATGGAAGAAGGATGGCTATCGGTTTATGTCGAAGGTCGGTAATATTGAATTTGGGGCAATGAAAATATTTATTGATGGGTCATTAGGAGGCAGAACCGCACTTTTAAGTAAACCATATGCTGACGATCCTACTACTCAAGGAACAGCCATCCATAACATATCAGAATTGAAAGAGCTTGTAGTCAAAGCACGGAAATATAATATGCCGATTGCCACTCATGTTATAGGTGACCTAGCTTTTGAATATGTATTGGATGTAATTGAAGAATTCCCGCCGCCAAATGGAATGAATGACAGGCTCATTCATGCACAAATTTTACGTGCCGATTTGATTGAGAGGGTGAAAAAACTACAAGTTGAAATTGATATTCAACCTGGATTTATGGCTTCAGATTTCCCTTGGGTAATGGACCGTATTGGGAAAAAAAATATGGAGAATAATTACGCATGGAAAACACTTCTTGATAATGGCCTTCACTGTTCAGGAGGGTCGGATGCACCGATTGAGGCGGTGAATCCATTACTTGGCATCCATGCAGCTGTTACAAGAGAAAAACCATTTGATCCAAAACACAATGTTTATATGCCCGAACAAAAATTATCTATGTTTGAAGCCATTTCCCTGTATACGACAGGAGCTGCTTTTGCTTGTGGGCATGCTCATGATCGGGGAATGATTAAAGCTGGCTATACAGCTGATTTTACGATTTTTAATCAAGATTTATTCAGCATAGAAAAAGAAGATATCTTAAAAACAATTGTGGAAATGACTATCGTTGATGGTCATATCGTATTTCAAAATAAAAAAGCTAAAGCTTTATCTTAGTAAATCGTATATAATAAAAGTTATTTCGTAAATCTAAATAACAGGGGAAATATACGATGGGGAATCATAATCGGGAAGGAATTTTATATGCAATCGCGGCGTATTCTACATGGGGGATTCTGCCGATATACTGGAAACTCATTGGCGATGTGACAGCTCATGAAGTATTAGCAAATAGAATATTTTGGTCATTTTGGTTCATGGTGTTATTATTGGTTTTTAGTAAAAAGATGCCCTTATTATTAACAAGCTTGAAGCAATTTCAGAAGCAACCCAAATTGTTTTTGGCACTCACAGCTGCTTCTGTATTGGTTAGTGCAAACTGGTTTCTATTTATTTGGGCAGTTAACGCGGATAAAGTAGTAGAGTCTAGCCTTGGTTATTATATTAATCCTTTAGTAAGCATCATCCTGGGAGTTCTTTTTTTAAAAGAAAGTCTATCCAAAATTCAAGTTTGTTCGTTCTTTCTGGCGCTTATCGGGGTATTAATTTTAACTATTTCATATGGGAAATTTCCTTGGGTATCCTTCGGTCTTGCGTTTTCTTTTGGAGTGTACGGATTGGTAAAAAAAATGATTTCGGTCGATTCCTCGATTGGTTTGGCTTTGGAAACACTCGTTATTATGCCAGTTGCATTTATCTATCTATCTATCCATATGTTTAATGGAAGCAGTGCTTTATTTTCTGGGTCATTTAAAACCGATGCCATGCTCATTGCATCAGGAGCTGTAACCGCGATACCGTTATTGTTTTTTGCTAAAGGGGTGCAGAAAATTCCACTCTATTTAATGGGATTCATTCAATATATTGCTCCGACAATGATGCTGTTTTTAGGGGTTTTCCTATACGGCGAACCATTTGGAGCAACGCGTATCGTGGCATTTGCTTTCATCTGGAGCGCACTTGCCCTCGTTACATTATCATCTGTAAATTGGAAGCAATTAAGAGGAATTCATAGAGGAAAAGCGGCTTGAAAAATAAAGGGGCTGTCCAAATGTCGTAGTAATTGACTTTTGGACAGCCTCTCTTATATGGACTATGCTTATCAGCGGGGAAAATGCACCGTAATGCTTAGCACCCAATACGTCTTTAAACAAGTTCTCGAAATCTGTAAGAAGCTCAGTTGAGTCACTGTATATTCTGGTGCCATGTTTAATGATATGCAACTAAAACTACATCTATTAAGTCATTTTATGGATTAGGAGATAGCCTCCCATCTTTTTATAAAAACGTTCTTTTTACTTTCTCCCAGAACGAGTTATTTTTAAGTTTTACGGTTTTAATTCGTTTATCAGATAAGAGAATTTCAACCTGCTCGACACGTTGTGTGCTCAATGCTTCATTATCCATTCCCATTGTCGGATAATCATTTCCATCCTGGACAACCTTTAAAACAAGTTTCCTTCCTTCACTTAAAATGAATGGTGAACCGAGAGTACGATATCGATTGTTGTTCAAGGATGCCATTTCATTTACTTGAAGACACGGAAGAAGAGGGTCAACGACAGCCCCTTTGATTGATTTATTATAAGCTGTACTACCGGTTGGAGTCGCTATTACCATTCCATCGCCTCGGAATGTTTCGAAATGCAAGCCATCAATGAAAACATCCATTACAAGTGTCTTAATGATTCCTGATCGTATCGTAAATTCATTTAAACAATAGAAGGAACCTTCCTTATCCACATCCACTTTAATGATTGGATAGCGCCTGACTTCGATTTGCTCGGTTGTCATAGCGTCGATCATATCATGCAGATTATCAATATGAAAATCGCAATAAAGGCCTTGCATCCCATCATCCGCAATCCCCGCGTAAAGACAATCTTGTCTGAATCCTGTTTTACGAACTGCTTGTAAAAACGTACCATCGCCACCTAGACTCGCGATAAGATTTGCTTCTTCGGAATTGTTTACAATTTTAAATCCGTATCTTTCAGCAAGTTCTTTGAGAACAGAAATCCTTTCGATACTGTCCGAACTATTTTTATGAAAAAAGAAAATTTTATTGCGTTGTTCCATTTCAAAATATCCCCCTTTGATTAATTGCCATGATTTGTGGTTGAATGGAAGAAATTTATTAGTTAAGTAGGTATTACGTATTTATTTTATCATTAGTTTGAAACTATTTAAAAGAAAGAGCCGTATATAAAATGTGGGAACGCACTAAAAGGAGGAAAAACAGATGAATGGTAAACGTTGGGCGGCCCTAGGAATCGCCGCCGCAGTCTTATTCGTATCAAGTATGGTCAACATGGCGAGCGCCTTTATTTTTTCGGATTTTTCTAAGGTGTTTGGAGAAAATTTTACAGCAAATAAAGCATTTACTGAGGAAGTTGTAGAAGCAGGAAATGCAGCAAAAAAAATTGCTATATTAGATGTAGATGGTGTCATTCAAGATACTGGTGAAGCAGCATCAATTTTTTCAAATAATGGCTACTTACATAGGGAGTTTATGAAGCAATTAACAACAGTTAAGGATGATAAAAGTATAAAAGCTATTGTCCTTCGTGTAAATTCGCCTGGTGGAGGAACAAATGAGTCAGCGGAAATCCACCATAAGCTTGTCCAGATTAAAGAAGAAACGAAAAAACCAATTTATGTGTCGATGGGTTCAATGGCAGCATCCGGCGGCTACTATATTTCAGCACCCGCTGATAAAATCTTTGCTAGTCCGGAAACATTGACAGGTTCTCTCGGAGTTATAATGCAAGGAGTAAATATTAGCGAGCTTGCTGATAAATATGGTGTCGACTTTATGACGATTAAAAGCGGGCCTTTTAAAGATATTATGAGTTCTTATCGTCAAATGACAAAAGAAGAAGAAGATATTTTACAATCAATGTTGAAAAACTCTTATGATGAATTTGTAAGAATTATTTCAGAAGGTCGTGGAATGACTGAAGAACAAGTTCGCAAACTTGCTGATGGTAGAATATACGATGGAAGACAAGCAAAAGAAGTTGGGTTAATTGATGATTTTGGCTATCAAGAAGATGTAGTAGAACAGCTGAAAAAAGATCATGAATTAGCTGGCGCTCAAGTAGTCCGCTACACTTCTAATGCAGGATTTGGTTCGCTATTTGGTGTGGCAGCACAAAAAATAGGCGGAAAACAAGCGGAAATGACGGGGATTGTAAACCTTCTTTCAAAACCTAATTCACCTAGACTTATGTATTTATACTCTGAATAAGGAGGGAAACCTATGATAGAAAATGATAATCAAATTGTTGAAAAGGCTCAATCGCCAGCAATATCCTATCATTACGCAGGGTTTTGGATGCGTTTTTGGGCCTACCTGCTTGACGGAATGATTGTATTTAGTATAAATGGAATTCTCGTAAAACCGCTCTTTCGCGGATTGGGCGTATCTCTTTCAGATTCCGGGTTCATTTCCCCATATGGAATAACAGCAGGGCTCATCTTTTATCTGTACTTTATTTTGATGACTAAATTTTATGGGCAAACTCTTGGGAAAATGGTCTTTGGTTTAAAAGTGGTTCCACTTAAGGGAGATCGATTAACGTGGGGGACGATCATTTTTAGAGAAGGAATTGGCCGCTATATTTCCGCTACGTTTAATTTTTTGTATGCGGTAGTAGCATTTACTCCTAAAAAACAAGGATTGCACGATATTTTTGCTGATACGACCGTTGTCCATGAACGAACAAAAATAGTTGAACCCGCTTATTCGTAAGCGGGTTTATTTAATTTACAGATGGAAATAATGATGGCCGGAGGGATTAGTTATGACTCTTCCTATTTTAGGCGGTCTTTTTTTGTTATTGCTATTTTTGCTCTTTATTTTCATGAAAATAAAGATAGACTTACTTATTTTACTAAGTAAGTCTGAATCGTATTTGTCAGTCGCCATCGTAACTTTGTTTGGCCTTATTAGGATAAAAAAGAAGGTTAAATTAAATGATTTAATATCTGAGAAAGCAGCAAATGAAATGAAAGATCATATGCATGAAAATGTTTCAATGAAAATGATGTTAAGTGATATTCATCCTTTTTTGCATATACTTAAATCCTTTTTGCTTACAATGAAAATTCGCAAACTGGAATGGCATTCAACAATCGGCACAGGAGAGGCCGCATCTTCAGCTACAGCTGCAGGAGCGATTTGGGCTATTAAAGGGGCCTTGTTATCTTATGTTAGGAGCAATCTTACATTTAAAAATTCGCCAATTATTTCAGTAGTGCCAGATTTCCAAGGATTTTCAGCTCAGACCAAAATGCAATGTATGGTTGATATAAAAACAGGAAAAGCTATGGTAGCTGGGATTAATTTGTATAAAGAATGGAAAAAGTACGAAAAATCCTCACAAATTAAGGGACAAAATCAAAAGATAGACAGGAGGACCATTAATGGATGAGCATCCAATTCAAGGTGTCATGTCAACAGCAATGGAGAATCTGAAAGAAATGATCGATGTCAATACAATTATTGGTGATCCAGTAGAAACACCTGATGGAGGAGTCATTTTAACGGTTTCAAAAGTAGGGTTCGGTTTTGCAATGGGTGGCAGTGAATTTAAATCGAGTGGAAGCTCATCAGATGGGGGCGGATCCTCTAGCAACGGTTCAGATGAACAAGGTTCATATTTACCGTTTGGCGGAGGAAGTGGCGGTGGTGTTTCGATTACGCCTATTGCCTTTCTAGTCGTCAATAAACACGGCGTCAACATGCTTCATCTCGAGCAAAATACACACTTAATAGAAAAAATGATTGATCTAGCTCCAAGCGCTTTCGAAAAAATACAGAAAATGACAAGCAATTTTTCAAATAAAAAACAGCAACAACAGGAACAAACTAATAAGGAAAACTTAGATTTTGACTTATAACCCCGATAACTCGCTTTATAAGGGCGAGTTATTTTTTTTTCACAGAAATGTTTATATTGTGAATGCCCTTCTAGAAAGCAATTTCCGTATAGCATAAGCAGCTAGCGATTGGCAAAGTTCTTTTTCTAATATTGTCTCATGCTGTCTAACAGCAAGCGGTTTCTACTTTCCTATCTCACTGTATTTTTTTATCTATGCCTGCCGCCCTTATGTTTATACGCCAAAAAACAATCGTGTCTGCTTTTAATTATTTTCTGAAACTTCTTTCTTGCAGTAGTGGAAACTTTAGGCAATGATATATATATACTTATTTTTTTAAGGAGGAATCATTTATGGCAGCAGTTACGTTTAAGGGCAATCCAATGACACTTGTAGGGACAGAAATAAAGTCCGGAGATAAAGCACCGGATTTCACTGTGTTGGCAAATGATTTATCAGAAGTGAAGCTAAGTGATTATAAAGGTTCTGTTCGTCTTATTAGCGTAGTACCTTCTGTAGATACTGGAGTATGTGCAGCGCAAACAAAACGTTTTAATGATGAAATAGCGAATCTAGGAAATGTCCAAGTACTTACAATATCAGCTGATCTTCCATTTGCTCAAGCACGTTGGGCAAACGAAAATGGTCTGAATGATGCGAGAATATTTTCCGATTATCGCGATCTTTCTTTTGGAGAAGCGTATGGTGTTGTAATGAAAGAACTTCGCCTGTTGGCACGCAGTGTATTTGTAATTGACAGTGCAGACAATGTTGTCCATGCTGAATATGTCAGTGAAGTAACGAACCATCCTGACTATGACTCTGCTTTGGCTGCCGCGAAACAAGCAAAATAATAGCCCTCATAAAGAGATTGGATAAGCTCCAATCTCTTTATCTATTTATCGTCGTGTATTATTTCGTTGTCGCGATTGTCGCTTACAAAACTTTATAAAAAATCGTTAATAACTTTTTGAAGCCTATTTGCTACCCACTCAATGTCATATCCTATTTCGTTTAGTACAACCGTGTTATATATTTCTTCTAACCCAATCCGAAGTATATAACAATAGATTTTTTCCTTTGTTTCAGGAGAATTAATATATTTTTCAGTTATTCGATGGATTAGCGGCTGAAGCTTATCCTCATTCCAAAACAGAATATTTGCCTTATCATATAAGTGATCTCCATACAAAGAAAGGCTCCAATCGATAATACCTGTAATTTGTCCATTCTTTGCTATTAGATTAAATGATCCTAAATCTCCATGGATAATATTTTTTTTGCTCAAAGAAACACTATTTATATACTTTTGCAATTCTTGTAAAGCGTGTTTAACTACACTTGAATCTAAACCATTTTGTTCGAGTGCCTGCCAATTATAAATATTCTCGTTGTATACAGCTTTAATAAAATCCTCCCACGTTGGATATGCACCTTGACCCGTATTGTCATATCTTCCATAACCATTTTCTTCAGGTACATCAATTGTCTCTAATAATTCAAGGGTTTTCATTATGGAAGGACAAGTATCAAGTAATTCCTGGCTATTTAAATCGAACAATTTATCACCTTCGAAATAATTCGAAATAGAGTACGTAATATCATTTTCTACCGATATTTCTATCACATTCCTTAAAGGGAGCAGATGATTAAACTGGTTGTAAACCCATCTCTCTTTCTCATATACTTCGAGGCGATTTCCGACTTGAAAAACGTAACGGCCATTATTTGCATGAAAGGAATATGTTTGCGATACTAGCCCACCATTTAGCTCCTTTAAATGATTCGCAGATGGATAACGGCTTGTAATCAGATTTTGAATCTCTACTTCAGATATTTTTTTGTTCAAAGTAAGCGCTCCTTTAAAATAAATTTTTCCTAACAAAAGTTCATCTAAGGAGAGTTGATATATACGGCTAAGTTCAATGATGGAGTCAATATCTGGATAATTTTTACCGACTTCCCAATTTGAAAGAGTTTGTCTCGTTATATTCATTTTTTCAGCTACTTGTTCTTGAGTTAATCCTGCTTTTTTTCTCCTTAATTTCAGTTTTTCTCCTATTTTCATACCTTTCCCTCCTGTGATTAAATTTTCTCACAACTATTGGAAAAAGCTAGCAAGGCTTTCTTGCTTTTTCCTTTATTTTGGATAAAAGAAAACAATTTTGGAGATTTATACTTATTTCTTGTTTGCGGAGATAACGAAAGCTAAACTATAGGTATAGAAGGTAGATGGGGGGATGAATTTGAAAGCTACTCCAGTGGAAAGACTATTCATGTTGTTTAATGAGACGACAGAAATTTTGCAAGATGAACTGGATTGTACATATTTAGAGGCGCTAGCCGAAACGGGCGAAAACCTTTTTCATGAAGATATATTACAGGATTCATTAAGCGAAATAACAAAAAAAAGACTTAAGCGAAAGTACGCGGATGTCGTTGTTGCATCCTATGCAACGGAAGACATCCGGAAGGCTTTTCAATTGTCTATTTTAAAAGGGATGAAAGGGAATATACAGCCCAATCATCAAATGACTCCTGATACGATCGGTTTCATCATAAGCTACTTTACTGAAAAGTTCCTAGGGGCAAAAACTGATTTATCCATAATGGATCCTGCCGTCGGGACTGGTAATTTACTATCGACGATTATTAATCGCCAAGGAAATGCAAGTCATATCCGTTCTTTCGCAGTTGAAGTTGATGAACTTTTAATTAAACTTGCATTTGTGGGAGCAAATCTACAAAAGCAACAGACAGAGTTTTTTCACCAAGATGCATTGGAACCGTTATTTATTGACCCTGTGGATTTAGTTGTAAGTGACTTGCCAATTGGTTATTATCCAAATGATGTTCAAGCGGGAAAATACGAACTTAACGCTTCACAAGGTCATGCTTATGCTCACCATTTATTTATCGAGCAAAGTATAAATCACACTAAATCTGGGGGTTATTTATTTTTCCTTATTCCAAACAATTTATTTGAATCGGAAGAGGCCGCTAAACTTCATAATTATTTGAAACGAACCGCTTATATACAAGGAGTATTACAGCTTCCTCTATCTTTGTTTAAAGATAAAAATTCCGGGAAAAGCATTCTTATTCTTCAGAAGAAAAAACCTGGAATTGAAGCACCGAAGGAGGTCCTTCTTGCGACATTGCCGAAACTATCTAATAAGGAAGCACTCGATAAAATGATGCTAGGAATGGAAAAATGGTTTAAGGAAAATAAATAAGAGTTACTGCCGACAAAAATTATAATACGCAAAAGAAAGGTGATTCTTATGGCAAAAATTTTTGCAGTTAATGCAGGTAGTTCATCGTTAAAATTTCAGCTTTTCGATATGCCGGAGGAAAAGGTTATCTCCAAGGGAGTAATTGAAAGAATTGGCTTACAGGATTCTATTTTTACAATGAGTGTAGAAGAAAAAAATATTAAGGATACGCTTGATATACCGAACCACGAAGTGGCAGTAGCATTATTACTGGATAGAATAATTAAAAATGGGGTTATTTCTTCTCTTGATGAAATCGAAGGGGTAGGTCATCGAGTTGTACACGGAGGAGAGGTATTTAATGAATCGGTCTTGATTACTCCAGAAGTCTTGCAAAAAATAGAGGAACTTTCAGAATTAGCTCCTCTTCACAATCCAGCAAATGTAACAGGAATAAAGGAGTTTCAAAAAGCGTTGCCCGGTATTCCAGAAGTGGCTGTTTTCGATACAGCATTTCATCAAACAATGCCAGAAAGTTCATTTTTATATAGTCTTCCATATGATTATTATACAAGCTACGGGATCAGGAAATATGGATTTCATGGAACTTCGCATAAATACGTATCGCAAAGAGCGGCACAATTATTAGAACGGCCTTTATCGCAGTTAAGACTCATCTCTTGTCATTTAGGGAATGGTGCAAGTATAGCAGCTATTAAAGGCGGTGAATCGCTCGATACTTCAATGGGCTTTACTCCTCTTGCCGGAGTAACAATGGGGACAAGATCAGGGAATATTGATCCCGCCCTTATTCCATTTTTAATGGAGAAAACAGGCAAGTCAGCTGAAGAAGTGCTTGAGGTATTGAATAAAAAATCGGGTATGCTTGGCGTATCAGGCTTTTCAAGTGATTTGCGCGATATAGAACTAGAGGCGACTGCTGGAAATCATCGTGCAGAATTGGCCCTTGATATATTTGCTGATCGGATTCATAAATATTTAGGCTCTTATGCTGCAAAAATGTCTGGAGTAGACGCCATTATCTTTACAGCGGGAATTGGAGAAAATAGCAGCGCAATTCGTGCTAAGGTGTTGAATGGGCTTCAATTTATGGGTGTATATTGGGATGAAGATTTAAATAAAATTCGTGGGAAAGAATTATTCCTTAATTATCCTCATTCTCCTGTAAAAGTCATTGTCATTCCGACAAATGAAGAAATAATGATTGCACGAGATGTTGTTAGTCTTTCAGGAATTCAGTAATACATTAACCAAAAGATTAAGGGAGTGGTATCAATGACCTTAACACAAAGAGAAGAAGTGCTTTTAGAGGAACTTCATTCATGGCGCCAGTCCTTTTTTGAGTACGAAGCGACAGATTTGGAAAATTCTTATGATAAATGGATAGACCAAGCATTCTCGCTTCTCCCTGATTCCTTACAAATTCAATTTTTTGAGAAGGTGGACGATTGGCTATTTCAACTGAATTCACTTTTACGGGGAACAAAGCTCCAAAAAGAAGCAAGTGTAAGATTATTAAATACCGCGAAATCGATGAATGAAGAAGTAGAATCTTTTTCAGATATGAGAAAGAAAATGCCGGTTGCACAACTAACATATTTAGCAGAACAACAGGCTTCTCGTCATCGAATTTATTCCTTAGTTCAAGGAAGTATGACAGGCTCAGGAAAGCCTTTATTTTTAACTAGTGACTTTTTCGCCATGCTTGTCATTAATTTGCGTGCAGTTCAGCTGACAGCCATGTCATTTGGATATGATGTCCAATCACCTGCGGGTTTGCTTGAAACGTTGAAAGTTTTTAATGTTGCAACGATGCCGGAACGAATGAAAATGTTTGGCTGGGAAGATTTAATGGAAGATTTACAAAAAGAAGATGAACAATTTTACTTTGACATCCATGAAAGAATTACAGACCATACATGGGTTGATGAGCCATTAAAAGAAGCATTAAAAATCAGCCTTATCATGCTTTTTTCGAAAAATACAATATCAGGCCTCCCCCTTATTTCGGTTGCAATTGGTGCGGGGATAAACTATCGGACCACGAGAAATGTAACTCGCTTCGCAATTAAATATTATCAATATAAGTACTTGCTAGAAAAAAGTGGAGAACTGAAATGAGCGTTTTAGAACATAAAAGGGAAGCACCCTATAGGGTGAATTGCGCTATCATTACTGTCAGCGATACTAGAACAGTTGAAAACGATAAAAGTGGAAAACTTATATCAACGCTTTTAGAAGAAAATGGACATCAAATATCCTTTTATAAAATAGTAAAGGATGATGGAACATCTATCGAGGCAGCGATTGAGGAGGCATCCGGGGTAGAGCAAGTAAATGTGATATTAATGACAGGTGGAACAGGGATTTCCAAACGTGATGTTACAATCGAAACTGTTTCAGCTTTATTTGAAAAAGAGATTGTTGGGTTTGGTGAACTATTTCGAATGCTAGGTTATATGGAAGATATCGGTTCTGCTGCCATCATGTCTAGGGCTTGTGCAGGAACATTTCGCAACAAAGCGGTATTTGTTATGCCAGGTTCATCAGGAGCTGTTAAGCTTGCGATGGAAAAATTAATATTGAAGGAAATAGGGCATGTTGTGAGGGAATTGAATAAATAATCGGAGAGAAGGCTAATCAAAAACGCCAATATGGCTTTTTGGGGCCTTCTTTTTTTATATGATTCATTTATATACATTTTTTTGAATAACTATTGAAAATATAAATCTATTATGTTAATATCCTTATATTAAATGATTAAAAATAACATTTTATGTATAAGTATACAATCAACAACCAGGAGGAGTTTACATGGATAAGAAAGTCGTTTTAGCCTATTCAGGAGGTTTGGACACATCTGTTGCGATAAAATGGTTTATTGATCAAGGCTATGAGGTTGTAGCTTGCTGCCTAGATGTAGGTGAAGGAAAAGACCTTGCATTTATACAATCAAAAGCATTAGATATGGGAGCTTCAAAAAGTTATGTCATTGATGCAAAAGAAGAATTCGCTAATGATTATGCATTAATCGCACTACAAGCTCACACAATGTATGAGGATAAATATCCACTTGTTTCAGCTTTATCAAGACCACTTATTTCAAAAAAATTAGTTGAAGTTGCTGAACAAGAAAATGCAGATGCGGTGGCACATGGATGTACTGGAAAAGGGAATGACCAAGTACGGTTTGAAGTATCGATTAAAGCATTAAATCCAGATCTTGAGGTGTTGGCACCTGTACGTGAATGGAGCTGGTCCCGTGAAGAAGAGATCGCTTATGCAAAGGAAAAAGGAATTCCAATTCCAATTGATTTAGATAGCCCATTTTCAGTTGACCAAAATTTATGGGGTAGAGCGAATGAATGTGGAATTTTAGAGGATCCTTGGGCTGCTCCACCTGAAAATGCCTATGAACTTACTGCTGCATTGGAAGATACACCTAATACACCTGATGTGATTGAAATTGATTTTATTAAAGGAGTACCTGTTTCCATTGACGGAATAAATTATCCTTTAAGTGATCTTATTTTAAAATTAAACGCACTTGCAGGAAAGCATGGAGTAGGAAGAATCGATCATGTTGAAAACAGATTGGTTGGGATAAAATCTCGTGAAGTATATGAATGTCCGGGAGCAATGACTCTTTTAAAAGCACATAAAGAGTTGGAAGATTTAACTTTAGTTAAGGAATTAGCTCATTTTAAGCCAGTGATATCAAAAAAATTGACTGAATTAATATATGATGGGCTTTGGTTCTCACCTTTAAAGCCTGCTTTAACTGCATTTTTAGAAGAAACTCAACAGTATGTTAATGGAAAGGTTAGAGTTAAGCTCTTTAAAGGCCATGCTATTGTTGAAGGCAGAAAATCACCAAATTCTTTATATGATGAAAAACTTGCTACGTATACAGCGGAAGACGAATTCGATCAGTCTGCATCTGTTGGGTTTATTAAATTATGGGGTCTTCCAACAGAAGTACACAGCATGATACACAAAAAGGATGGGGTTAAAGCATGAAAAAAGCATGGGGAGGGCGCTTTTCGAAATCATCCGAACAATGGATTGAAGAGTTCGGCGCCTCCATCTCCTTTGACCAGGAGCTAGTATTGGAAGATATTGAAGGCAGCATTGCTCATGTGAAGATGCTTGGGAAATCAAATATTATCCCACTTGAAGAAAGTGAACAAATAGTCGCTGGCTTGCTAACCTTAAAACAAAAAGCTGAAGCCGGCGAATTAGAGTACTCCGTTTCAGAAGAAGATATTCATTTAAATCTTGAAAAAATGCTAACGAATGAAATTGGTCCAGTTGGAGGAAAGCTTCATACTGGAAGAAGTAGAAATGACCAAGTTGCAACGGATATGCATTTGTATTTAAAAAAACAAGTACATATTATTATGGACCATATTAAGGAATTGCAATCGGCTTTAATTGAACAAGCAGATAAAAACATCGAAACAGTGTTTCCGGGCTATACTCATTTGCAGCGTGCGCAGCCTGTTTCATTTGCCCATCATATGCTTGCTTATTTTTGGATGCTTAAACGCGACTATGACCGCTTCGAGGGTAGTTTGAAAAGAATCGATATATCTCCACTTGGAGCAAGCGCTCTTGCAGGAACAACTTTTCCGATTGATCGTTTTTATACTGCAGAACAATTAGGCTTTTCAAGTGTGTATGAAAATAGTATGGATGCCGTAAGTGATCGCGACTTTGTTGTGGAGTTTCTAAGCAATTCAGCTTTGACGATCACACACCTTTCTAGACTTGCAGAAGAAATTATTCTTTGGACGAGCAAGGAATTCGGCTTTATCGAGCTGGATGATGCTTATGCGACTGGGAGCAGTATCATGCCTCAAAAGAAAAATCCAGATATGGCAGAGTTGATTAGAGGGAAAAGTGGACGAGTTATTGGGAACCTTGTTGGTATGCTGACGGTGCTCAAAGGCTTGCCGCTTACTTATAATAAAGACATGCAAGAAGATAAAGAAGGCATGTTTGATACTGTCCATACAATGATTGGCTCGTTAAAAATATTCACTGGCATGATCCAAACGATGACAGTGAAAAATGAAGATATGGAAGCCGCAGTAAACCAAGACTTTTCCAATGCGACTGAACTAGCAGACTATTTAGCTGCAAAAGGAATTCCATTTCGCGAAGCACATGAAATCGTCGGAAAACTCGTTTTAACATGTATTCAGCAAAATTGTTATTTATTGGACCTGCCATTAGATCAGCTACAAGATGCTTGTTCAGAAATCGACGAAGATGTGTTTGTCATTCTTTCACCAAGAGAAGCTGTTAAACGCAGAAACTCATACGGCGGAACAGGCTTCGATCAGGTTAAGGTCCAATTGGAAAAAGCGAAACAGTCTATAGTGTAAAATGATGGTCGATATGCCGCAAGGTATGGCCACTGAATTATAGAACGTGACTAAAAAAGAGCATTCCCTAAACACAGGGAGATGCTCTTTTTTTTATTCAAGCTCGTCTTCCTCAGTCCTTACAATTAAAACATCGCAAGAAGCTGAACGCATAATATGTTCTGATACACTTCCGATTAATAATCGCTCAACTGCATTAAGCCCAGTTGCACCGCAAATAATTAAATCGGCATTTATTTTTTTAGCTGCTTGTTTCGGAATGACCGTTTTTGGCGATCCATATTCTACAAGAGTTTCAAAATTGGTAAACTGTGCTGCTGCTGCTTCTTTTTTGTATTCATCCAGCAATTCTGTAGCATACGTTTCGGCCCTTTCTGCCATCGTCCCGTTATAGGCATCAATGGTAGCAAAGGATCTTGTGTCAATTACGTGAATAAGAGTAAGCTTGGCATTATTGCGTTTTGCAATTTGCACGGCTTTTTTGAAGGCACATTCTGCTGATTTGGAACCGTCGACAGCGACTAAAATGTTGTGATATCCTAGTGTCATTTTTACCAGCCTCCTATTACCTTTCCTTTATATTAGCATAATTAGGAAGGGATTTCTGTTTTGAAGTATCGAATAATATATAAAAAAGGAATAGGAGTTGTTTTGATGAAGAAGAAGGATGTTCAATACGAATTTCAATATAATGAAGAAAATAACGATGAAACCATCAATCAAATAAAGGATGTATATGTTAGTGGGGCGATTGAACAAAGCAAAATCAATAATGATAAAGCGCAAAATACAATAGAAGGATAATGATTGAGGCTTTTTGTTCGCAAAAAGCCTCTCCAATTTTTCTTTTAAAGAAAGATATAAGTCATAATTTTGACTAAGAATTTTCCTTATCCAGCGTCTATCGACTAGCGAACCTCTTTCTCTCTCTGATGAGTCATAATCGATTCGTCCTGTCTAGCTGTCAGTCTCCACAAGTCAAATACCGGCTTACAGTAAAAGTCAAAATCGGTCTTTTTTTGCTTAGACTGACCTATCCCGTATGTTTTCTTTATCTTTATCGACATGAATTTGTACAACGGTAAGCAGACGCATAAGCTTTTTTTATATATTAAGAAAAAAATGCTGTCATGATTCTGCCGTAATGTTATGATGGAAAGTATAGAATCATCGAACAGGAGGACAGAGTGATGAGAATTGGAATTCCAAAAGAGATTATTAATAACGAAAATCGAGTTGCGATGACCCCTGCGGGAGTTGTGACATTAACGACAGCTGGGCACAATGTATTTATTGAAACTGGTGCTGGTCTCGGTTCGGGATTCACGGACGAAGATTACATACAGTCAGGAGCCCAAATTGTTCATAAAGCTGAAGAAGCTTGGGCACAAGAAATGGTTATGAAGGTGAAGGAACCATTAGAAGAAGAATATCGATTTTTACGAGAAGACTTGATACTCTTCACATACTTACACTTAGCAAATGAGCAAAAACTAGTGGATGTTTTAATCGAAAATAAAGTAACAGGAATTGCGTATGAAACAGTACAGCTGCCAAATAGAACCTTGCCGCTGCTGACGCCGATGAGTGAGGTAGCAGGTCGAATGGCTGTACATATAGGTGCTCAATTTCTTCAGAAAAAAAATGGTGGTCAAGGAATTCTTCTTTCGGGAGTACCGGGCGTGCCAAGAGGGAAAGTGACAATAATCGGAGGCGGTGTAGCAGGTACAAATGCCGCAAAAATTGCTATTGGTATCGGCGCAGATGTAACAATCATTGATTTAGTACCAGATCGCCTACGTCAGCTGGATGATTTATTTGGCCATGATGTTACAACTTTAATATCAAATCCTTTTAACATTGCTCAAGCCGTTAAGGATTCTGATTTAGTAATTGGGGCAGTATTGATTCCTGGTGCAAAAGCACCTAAGCTCGTTTCGGCTGATATGGTAAAAACAATGAAACCAGGATCAGTCGTCATCGATATCGCCATCGATCAAGGCGGAATTTTCGAAACAAGCGATCGTATCACGACTCACGACGACCCAACATATGAAAAATACGGTGTTGTTCACTATGCAGTCGCTAATATGCCTGGAGCAGTTCCAAGGACTTCCACAATTGCGCTTACAAATGTGACAGTTCCATATGCACTTCAAATTGCTAATAAAGGTTATAAACAAGCATGTCTTGAAAACGAGTCGTTGCTTAAAGGTGTAAATACTTTCAAAGGCCATGTAACGTATAAAGCGGTGGCAGAAGCATTCCAGTATACTTATCAAGATGTTAAGGAACTATTGCAATGAAAAAAAGGAGTATTAAATCAAGGCGATTTAATACTCCTTTTATACTTATAATACAAGTGATTTCGGAAACTTAGTCAAAACTTCGACGCCCTCATCTGTTACTAACACATCATCTTCAATCCTTACCCCAGCTACTTCCGGTACATAAATTCCTGGTTCAATCGTAAAAACCATCCCTGATTTAAGCTCCAGTTCATTCGTCGCTGTCATAGATGGATACTCGTGAACACTAATTCCAAGTCCATGCCCTAGTCGATGAGGGAAGTAATCTCCATATCCAGCCTGATGAATGATTTCGCGTGCAATAAAATCAAGATCTTTTGCAAGCATTCCGGGACGTGTAGCTTCGACAGCTGCTTCTTCAGCTTCTAGGACTGTTTTATATATCTTTTCTTGCTCATTATTTATATCCCCGTAGGCAACCGTTCGCGTGATATCAGAGCAATATCCTTCATAAATGACCCCAAGATCGAACAAAACGAAATCTCCTTTTTGTATTTTTGTATCTCCCGGTGTTCCATGAGGAGAAGCTGCGTTTGCTCCTGTAAGTACCATCGTTTCAAACGACATACCGGAAACCCCTTTTTTCTTCACTTCGTATTCAATGGCTGCAATGATATCAAGTTCGGACTTACCTTCCATAATTTCATGCACTCCTACTTGAACAGCAAAATCAGCCAGTTCACACGCTTTTCGAAGTAAGGCAATCTCTTTTTGATCCTTTATCATTCTTAGTTCATTAAGTATGGCTTCCGCACCTTTAAAAGTGGCACCTGGAAAGTGAGATAATAGTTCTTCATATCTCTCAACATTTAAATGCTCCTTTTCCACTGCCCATTTTTGAATTTTATTGTTTCGAGCTTTAACTCGTTCTTCAACAAAATCCCACGGTCTCTCCGTATCACTGTATCCGACGATTTCATAATTCCAGCCTGACTGTTGAGCGTCATTGACTTCCATTTTTGGACAAATTAAAAAGGGTTCTTGTTCTGGGAATACAACAAGACCTAGCAAGCGTTCATGGGGATTACTTTGAAAGCCTGACAAATAAAAAATATTATCGGGCAGTGTAATGAATGCAGCGTCAATTTGTTGTTCCTTAAGCCATTTTGTGAGTTTCGTTAGCCTTTCATTCAAAAGAATTCACTCCTTAACATTATTCAATATCCAGCTCCAGCGCTTATATAGCAAACTCTTGTCCGTTTTTATACGATAATTCAAAGACTCCAAAGTTTGTACATTAATGTTCAAAGCGCATACGCTTTTCTTGTTAAAAGAGTATCAGTTTTTTTAGATTAAGAAAAGCAATAGAAGGGAAATGACTAAAATGACTCGAAGAGTATAAGGAAGAATTTATGAAGGAGTGTTTTTACTATGAAAGTTTCTTATCATGGTCATTCAGTTGTAAAAATTCAAACAGAAGGTAAAACCATTTTGTTCGATCCTTTTATAACGGGAAATGCATTAACTGATTTAGATGCGAAAACAGAAAAAGCAGATGTCATCATTTTAACTCATGGACATGGGGATCATGTAGGCGATACTGAAGCAATTGCAAAACGAGGCGATTCTCTTGTCATTGCTCCAAATGAGCTGGCAGTTTATTTGGGCTGGAAAGGATTAAATACTCATGGAATGAATATTGGGGGGGCTTATGAATTTAATTTTGGAACGGTAAAGTATACACAAGCTTTCCATAGTTCTGCAGTAGTAACCGAGGATCAACAAATTATTTATATGGGGATGCCTGCGGGAGTTCTCTTTACTGCTGAAGGGAAAACAATCTACCATGCAGGGGACACAGCCTTGTTTTCAGATATGAAATTGATTGGGGAAAGGCATTCAATAGATCTCGCATTTTTGCCTATTGGTGATAATTTTACGATGGGTCCTGAAGATGCTGCTGTAGCGGCTAAGCTTATAAATGCTAAACTAGCAGTGCCGGTCCATTACAATACATTCCCGCCTATTAGGCAAAATCCCCATAACTTTATTGGGCTATTAGAAGACTCTATAAAAGGAAAAGTCTTTGAAGTGGGAGAAACATTGGAACTATAAATCACAAAGTTGGTTTTTTACTATTGCCTCCTTGCATACAATAACAAAAAGTATACAAGGAGGCTCTTCCATGAAAAATCGATATTTGCTTTGTTTACTGCTTTGCGGGGTATTATTGTATTTTGCAGTGCCGCGTTTATCTGTCAGTGGAATAGGATTAGAAGGAGCTTTTGCCATTTCGTGGTTCGTGTTTGCTTTTATCGTTATAGCAGGAAATTTATCGGCTCTCCTATTTTTACCAAAAAAACAGGCTTCACTTGGAGAAAAACAAGTTTCACTATTTGAAATTAAGCGTTTGCGCGGACGATCATAGCCTGTAAAATTGCTGATGGTGCCTTTTCTCGCTATAATAAAGATACATTGATTGGTAGTAGAAAAGGGTGAAAAGCTTGTCGACGAAGCATGAACAAATTATTCGCCATATTGATAGTCTTCCAATAGGCGAAAAAATTTCGGTAAGGCAAATTGCTAAAGTGCTGAAGGTTAGTGAAGGAACAGCATATAGAGCAATAAAAGATGCTGAAAACAAAGGATATGTTAGTACGATCGAACGTGTTGGGACAATTCGCATAGAGCGGAAGAAAAAAGAAAATATTGAGAAGCTGACATTTGCGGAAATTGTCAATATTATCGATGGTCAAGTGCTCGGCGGAAAAGCAGGTCTTCATAAGACACTTACAAAGTTTGTCATTGGTGCCATGAAAATAGACGCGATGATGAGATATACAGGCGCCGGAAATTTATTGATTGTTGGGAATCGAACGGAAGTACATGAGCATGCATTAAGAGCTGGTGCAGCAGTTTTAATAACGGGTGGCTTTGATACGAGTGATTCTGTTAAAAGACTTGCCGATGAGTTGGAGCTCCCTATTCTATCTACAAGCTATGATACGTTCACAGTAGCTACTATGATTAATAGAGCCATATACGACCAACTAATTAAAAAAGAAATAATTTTAGTCGAAGATATTTTAACGACGCCAGATAAGGCAGCATCCATGACGGTTAAGGATTCTGTAGGTGATTGGTATAATAAGAAGAAAGAAACGAACCATAGCCGCTTTCCAGTTATTGATGCTAATCAGAAAGTGCTCGGGATCGTGACAGGAAAAGATGTTATTGGACAAGATGAATCATTGTCCATCGATCGAGTAATGACAAAAAATCCATTAACCGTAGGAATGAAAACAAGTGTTGCCTCAGTTGCCCATATGATGATATGGGAAGGAATTGAAGTACTGCCTGTCGTCAATGAACAACAGAGGTTTGAAGGAATCATCAGCAGGCAAGATGTATTAAAAGCCTTGCAAATGATTCAGCGTCAGCCTCATGTAGGGGAGACAATTGACGATACAGTTTCAAAGCAACTTTCATCCTGGGAAAACACAGGGGATACTTCATTTTTGTTCGAGGTCGCGCCGCAAATGACAAATCAGCTTGGAACAATTTCATATGGTGTGTTTACGACCATTGTAGTTGAGGCGGCGAACCGTATTTTTAGGCAACAGAAAAAAGGAGAATTAGCAGTAGAAAACATGACTATCTATTTTCTCAAACCAGCCCAAATGGAAAGTGTTCTTGTCGTTCAGCCTAAAATCCTTGAAGCTGGCAGGAAATTTGGAAAAGTGGATGTAGAAGTACTTAATGGTACAGAGTTAATAGGCAAAGCACTTTTGATGTGTAAGTTAATAGATAAATAAAACGAAAAGCGGAAGCGCCTTGCTCATCGACGTACAAACTTCAGGTCCTAAGACTTGCGATAAAGGAAACACGACGAGGAACGAGTTAGTGAAATTGGCACTTCAAATTTCACCTGATGTTGACTACGCAAGCGAAAAGGGCAAGAAGTTAGCTAGTCGATAGGCGCTGGAGCTAGACATAAAAAGGCTATTTCCAAAATGAAATAGCCTTTCCACCATTTTATTTCGACATCTCTTCCGCTTCTCTAATAGCATAGGGAACATGATGGCGGTATGCCTTAAATCCAACCCATGCGCTAAACCCACCAAGCAAAATAAAAACTGCAGCGATCACATACGTTGTGGTTGTATCATAAAGAAAAAGCTGATTTATACCAAATAATGCAACGAAAAGTCCAAGTGCTACACTGGATTTTCCATTTAGCATTTTTTTCTCCATCGGCCTTTTACTGCGTACATATTTTATTTTGTAAAATACATAAAAAGAAAACGATAATATGATAAAGAAAACTAAAAAAGGCATTGAAAGAATGGCCTCCATTTCGTCTAAGCGTTATTATTCTTTTATTGTAACGATAAAAAGGCTAAAATTCTACTTAAGAGAAATGAACATTGAATGACAAAATGTCCAAATAGAAAAGGGGCACATTATGAAACAGAAAATATTAGAGGCTATTAAACAATATGAGACGATCATTATACACCGTCATGTAAGGCCAGATCCTGATGCATATGGTTCACAAGGTGGGCTTGCAGAAATATTAAAAGCTTCATTCCCTGAAAAAAAGATCTATGTTACAGGTAAAAGGGATACTACGCTAGATTATTTATTTGTCCCAGATACGATTACTGACCAACATTATAATGGTGCACTAGTTATTGTTTGCGATACTGCAAATCAAGAACGAATCTGCGACGAGCGCTATACACTCGGAGATATGTTAATTAAAATCGACCATCATCCAAATGAAGATCGATACGGGGATATGCTATGGGTTGATACTAATGCATCCTCTACGAGCGAGATGATATATGAATTTTATCTTTTTGGGAAAAGTGAAGGATTAAAAATGACGGATGAAGCAGCAAGACTCATTTTTTCTGGAATCGTTGGGGATACTGGACGATTTATATATTCGAGCACTACGAAAAAGACGTTTGACTATGCAGGGGATCTTATCGGCTTTCAGTTTGATCGGACTAAATTATTCAACGATATGTATGAGCTAGAGCCAAAGTTAATCAAACTGCAAGGTTATGTATATGAAAATTTTAAAATGAATGAAGATGGGGCTGCAACAATTGAATTAACAAAAGATACGCTTCTTTCATTTGATGTGTCAGCTTCGGAAGCTTCCATACTCGTAAGCTCACTAGGCAGCATAAAAGGAATTAAGGCATGGTGCTTTTTCATAGAGGAAGAAAAAGAAATCCGGGTGAGGCTGAGGTCGAAGGGACCAATTATCAATAAGATAGCGATGCAATACAATGGCGGTGGGCACCCGCTTGCTGCTGGAGCTTCCGTAGCTTCTTGGGATGAAGTGGAAAAGGTAAAGTTTGCGATTGAAGAAATTTGTAAAAAGTAAAAAGGGGCCGGAATATTATCCGGCCAATCTTAGTTCAACTGTAATATGAATGGTCGTATAAAAGTACATTTCCTTTACGATTAATTTAAATCGTTTACCATTAATAGGCGTTACTTTATTTTCAATTGATTTTTTTATGATATCTTTATTTTTATATACTGTGCTTAAATCTTTTGCCAGCAAGGATTTTAAATCTTCTTTTACGGCTTCTTCAACGTCGAATACACTTTGTCTATCTTGAATGTTATACTTTTCATAACTAACTAACCTAACATGTATTTCTTGAATCGTAAGCATATCTTCGTTTTTCTTATTAAGTTCCTGGTAGTCCTCCTGCCAAATCGTTATTTGGTTTTGCAATCTTTTTATTTGATTAGACCGTTCTTCCAGTAAAATACCATTCCTTTCCTGCATGACGCCAAACATATATAAAAAGATCATCCAACTAATACAACCGCCAACAGCAGCCCCGCCCAAAAAACGCTGCCATGCGGGCTTTCTGTAGAGTGGTGGAATTCTCATGATATATGTTCCTGTGTAAGCCAGCTAATAATAAGTGCTGCAGATTTGGCACCACCCATTGCAGATAAAATCCACAAAAATTGTTTGAAAATATCTTTTGTACCGCCTTCTAAAAAACCCTTTTCAAAGCTATACACTGTATCAAATGTTCCGCCGATAGCTGCAACAATGGCCCATATTCTTATTCTGCTGCCAATTCTAGATATTTCCGTCAATAGTGGTTCACCTGTAATAAAAGCTGCGAGACCCCCTATTAAAGAACCTCCTAGCATGACACCAAAGGCTATAAAAAAGCTATTGAAAAATGTAGGAAAGAAAGCCTCATTCATGACACCATCTCCAATTTAATAAAATTCCATTATTATTGAATATATGGGACAAAGCATAATAGTATGAAAAAGAGAAATCGAACATATTTTCTTTTTTTGCTTGCTAGTCCATAATAGAAGAAGGTTGAACATACATTAAATATTTTTGATGAAGATAGAAATAGGGAAAGGTGAGGATAATGATTTTTTCCCATTTGCACATATCAACTGCATACAGTTTGTTATCGAGTACGATCTCCATATCATCTCTTGTTGACAAGGCGAAAGAATTGCAATTTCCCGCACTTGCCATTACAGATCATAATGCATTATATGGTGTACTGCCATTTTATAAAGCTTGTATACGAGCTAAGATTAAGCCGATTATAGGTATGACCGTGGATGTACAATCTGTGAATAAAGATGAAGTCTATCCTTTAGTTTTGTTAGCTAAAAACAATAAAGGCTATCAAAACTTGTTGAAAATATCTAGTTATATAAAAACTTCACAAGATGAGCATATTTCATTGGATAAGCTGCAATCTTTAACAACCGGGTTAATAGGGTTAATCTCGGGGCGTAATGGAGAAATTGGTGAACTCATCTCCAGCGGTAATATGAACAAGGCGGCTGAATACATAAATAATTTTGCAGATTTATTTGAAGACGAGTCCTTTTATTTATCCGTACAAAATTTTGGAACAGCAACTGATAAATCTTTGAATAAAGCCATTCAATCAATAGCCCATAAAATGAATGTGCAGATTGCAGCAACGAATAATGTTCGTTTTTTAGAAAAAAATGATTCATTTGCTTATACATGTTTGAAAGCCATCCGTGATGGTGAAAAGTTGGAAAATTTTCAGGAGCAACTAGGAGAAGAAAGCGAATATTACTTTAAGAGTCAGCAGGAAATGGCGGAGTTATTTTCTGATATGCCAGATGCATTAGAAAATACACTAAAAATCGTAGAACGCTGCAATGTCATGATTGAAACAAATCAAGAGCTTTTGCCGAAATATCCACTTAAAGATGAAGAAAAAGCGGAAGTGCTATTGAAAGAATTAAGTTTAGATGGGTTGGAAAAGCGAGTTGTTCATCCAGACCAACGCTATTTTGATCGAATAAAATACGAATTGAACATCATAAGAAGAATGGGTTTTAATGATTATTTTTTAATTGTTTGGGATTTTATGAAATTCGCAAGGGAACATTCCATTTTAACCGGACCCGGACGTGGTTCCGCTGCAGGATCATTAGTCGCCTTTGTACTAGGCATTACAGATGTTGATCCAATTGAACACGGGTTGTTATTTGAAAGGTTTTTAAATCCTGAACGTATTAGCATGCCGGATATAGATATTGATTTTCCCGACCATAGACGTGATGAAGTGATTGAATATGTAATGAATAAATATGGGAAAATTCATGTAGCCCAAATCATAACATTTGGAACTTTTGCAGCAAGAGCCGCCATGCGAGATACAGCGCGAGTTTTTGGTATGAACACGAAAGAAATGGATCAGCTGGCTAGGCTTATCCCTTCAAGATTAGGAGGAGCGGGTCTTAAACAGGCGTATAAAGAGTCAGACGGTTTAAAGGCTTTCGTAAGCGAATCAGAATTAAATAAAAAACTTTTCGAAACGGCATTAAAAGTAGAAGGCCTTCCTCGTCATACTTCTACACACGCAGCAGGAATTGTTATCTCTGAGAAGCCTCTTACAGATATTATTGCAATTCAAGGCAACGAAACTGGCACATACTTAACCCAGTTTCCAATGGAGGATTTAGAAGAAATAGGTCTTTTAAAAATGGACTTTCTAGGCCTTCGTAATTTGTCTTTGCTTGAAAGAGTCGTAAACAGTATTGAAAAACGTACAGGTAAAAAAATAAATCCGAAAGAAATTCCGTCTCATGATGAGAAAACATTTGCGATGCTGAGAAAAGGCGACACTACTGGCATCTTTCAGTTGGAATCAGAAGGAATGAGAAAGGTCCTTCGTGAATTGGGTCCAACCGAATTCGAGGATATTGTCGCAGTTAATGCCTTATACAGACCTGGACCAATGGAAAATATTCCCGAATACATTGCCCGCAAACATGGCAAAAAACAAGTTCAATTTCTTCATTCCGACTTAAAGCCTATATTAGAGTTAACATATGGTGTCATCGTATATCAGGAGCAAATTATGCAAATTGCATCTGTCATGGCAGGTTTTACACTTGGTGAAGCTGATCTACTACGCAGAGCGGTAAGTAAGAAAAAGAAAGAGGTCTTGGACCTTGAACGAAAACACTTTGTAGAGGGTGCATTAAAAAAAGGTCATGATGAAAAAATAGCAAATGCGACATACGATTTAATTGTTCGCTTTGCCAATTACGGATTTAATAGAAGTCATGCCGTTGCTTATAGTATGATTTCATGGCAGCTTAGCTATTTAAAAGCCAATTTTCCTAATGATTTTATGTCAGCGCTACTCACATCCGTCATTGGAAATGAGGATAAAATTGCCGAATATATTTCAGAAGTGAAGCATATGGGGATTAAAGTATTGCCTCCATCTGTAAATAGAAGTCATTATCCATTTATCGCTGAGAAATTGGGAATAAGGTTTAGTCTTGCAGCCATTAGAGGGATTGGTGTTTCAACATTAAGAGAAATAATCAAAGCTCGGAGCGTTAAGCCATTTAAAGATCTTTTTGATTTTTGCCTGAGAGTTCCGCAAAGGGCTGTTAATAGAAAAATATTGGAGGCGCTCGTTCACGCTGGGGGATTTGACGAATTTGGATACGACAGAGCAGTGCTATTAGCCACCTTAGATGTAGCAATGGAACATGCTGAATTGATGAGGCCAACAGAAGATGGACCAGATCTTTTTGAGAACACCGAGATATTTCGTATTCAGCCAAAATATATTGAAGCGGCGCCGATCGGTTCAACGGATAAACTTTTATTGGAAAAGCAAGCTCTCGGTCTATATATTTCAGATCATCCAGTTACGATGTACTCAGAACGTTTCCAGTCCGCAAAAACAGTCCCTCTCATCGAACTAAAACCAAATCAAAGGAAAGTATCTGTAGGGGTTTATATAACGAGTGTCAGAACGATCAGAACAAAAAAAGGGGATTTAATGGCATTTATTAAGATTAGTGATCAGTCAGGCGATATGGAAGGAGTGGTTTTCCCCGAAACATATAAACGCTTCAGCTTAATATGCAAAGAAGGAGAAATTGTTCTCATTTCAGGGAATGTTGAGAGTAGGGATGGGGGGCTTCAATTAATTGTTCAACATTTGCAGTTGGCAAATGAATTGAAAAACCCCGCAATCTTGTATCTTAAAGTTAGAGCCGAAATGCATACGAGGGAAACGCTTCATTCTTTACATGAAATTATTGGAAATTATAAAGGGGAAACTGCCATAGTCCTTCATTATGAAACAACAAGGAAAACGATCAAATTGTCAGTAGAAGACTGGATAGAACCTTCGAATGAAGCGTTAAGTGAAATAAGAACACTGCTCGGAAGTGACTGCGTCATCTTAAAATAAGATGATTTGGTTCATTTCTAAAAAGCTCAAAAGTTCAGTTTTACATGTTTATAAATGCTCTTATAAAATGGTTGGCAGTTTTCTTAGTTAATATTTTCATCATTAAAGTTAATATCGATTTGCTGAGATGTTTGCAAGATGAGCCGAAAAATATTTTTTCAAATGGACAAAAATATGATATATTGTTTTAGAAGCTTTTTGTGGTCAGACCACTATTGTCTTTAAATGCAGCGGATATTTTTGATCAAGGCGGCACTTTCAGTGAAAAAGAAGGAGTGAAACTCTTTGACTTTGCGTGAAGAAGCATTGCATATGCACAGGATTCACAAAGGGAAGCTGGAATCAAAATCAAAAGTTGAAGTGAAAAATGCAAAGGATTTAAGTCTTGCATATTCACCTGGTGTAGCAGAGCCTTGTAAGGAAATTTATGAAAAGCCTGAAACAGTATACGATTATACAATGAAAAGCAATATGGTCGCAGTTGTTTCTGACGGCACTGCTGTTTTAGGACTTGGTAATATTGGTCCACAAGCGGCCTTGCCTGTTATGGAAGGTAAAGCAGTTTTATTTAAAAGTTTTGCCGGCGTTGATGCATTCCCCATCTGTTTAAATACAAATAATATCGAAGAAATTATACAAACAGTTAAGATTCTAGAGCCGAATTTCGGAGGAGTGAATCTGGAAGATATCGCTGCTCCAAATTGTTTCGTTATCGAGGAAAGATTAAAGAAAGAAACCAATATCCCTGTTTTTCATGACGATCAGCACGGCACAGCCATTGTAACTGTGGCTGGTCTAATGAACGCACTCAAAATAACCGGACGAAGAATGTCCAGTGTAAAGGTTGTGGCTAACGGTGCTGGTGCTGCCGGCATTGCCATTATTAAGCTTTTATACAGCTATGGGGTGCGTGATATCATTATGTGCGATTCAAAAGGGGCTATTTATGAAGGGCGTTCAGTAGGTATGAACGATGTGAAAGCAGCTGTTTCCAAATATACGAATCGAGATAAAATGAGTGGCAGCCTGAAGGATGTGATTCAGGGTGCAGATGTATTTATCGGTGTGTCGGTTGCAGGAGCACTGACAAAAGAAATGATTCAATCGATGAATCCAGATCCAATTATTTTTGCGATGGCGAATCCTGAACCGGAAATTATGCCTGAAGATGCTATTGAAGCGGGGGCAAAAGTGATTGGAACAGGACGATCAGATTTTCCCAATCAAGTAAATAATGTACTTGCATTTCCAGGGATTTTTAGGGGAGCTCTTGATGTAAGGGCCACCCATATTAATGAAAAAATGAAGCAAGCAGCTGTATCGGCCATTGCAAATCTGATTTCTGATGAAGAACTGACAGCAGAATATGTCATACCAGGTCCATTTGATCCTAGAGTAGCTCCTCATGTTGCAGCTGCAGTCGCTAATGCTGCAATGGAAACAGGAGTTGCTCGAATAAAGGTTGATCCGGAAGAAGTTAGGAAAAGGACGATGAGGCTCGCAGTAATAGGAAAAGGCGAGTGAAAAAATTGAGCCAATCCAAAGTATATTTAAGTATCGTAAAAGATATTAGGCAAATGATAACGAATGATGGTTTAAAGCAGGGAGATAAAATTCCATCCGAACGTGAATTAACAGAGCGGCTAAAAGTTGGCCGCTCCTCAGTCCGTGAAGCCCTTAGATCGCTTGAACTTTTAGGACTGATTGAAACGCGAAGAGGTGAAGGGACCTTTTTAGGAGATTTTAAAAATAACCAACTCATTAAGTTGCTTGGTATGTTTATTTTAGAAGATCCAAATGTAAAAAATGATATAACTAAAACAAAGAAACTACTTGAAAAAGATATCATTCGAAATATTTGTTTATTAACAGATAACGAGCAGCTACAAGCCCTTAGGAAGAATGAGAATGAAGATAGTGATATCCTCTTTGATAGGATCATGGATTTAGAAAGTAATCGCCTCCTATATAGGATTTGGGATGTATTAAAAAGCTATTCCGCAGAAATTATGGACGACTATGCCCAGCTTGATCATAATAGTGTAATATCCTTTCTAGATGCGCTCATTGAAGGGGATTCAGAAAAGGCAATAGCTATTTATGAGAGAAAGGACTCTAGTCGTAATCTCATCTAGTAGATTAAAATAAACATTAATAAATAAAAGTCGTTTTTTAGGGGGACTCAGATTGCTTAAGGACCTTTTTTCTAAACCTAAAAAGAAAAAATATGCAGCCATTCCATCTGAAGCAGCAAAACAAGATGTTCCAGAAGGAATTATGACCAAATGTCCAGAATGTAGAAAAATAATGTATACAAAAGATTTACAAAAAAACTTAAAAGTGTGCCTGCAATGTGATCATCATATGAGAATGCCCGCATATGAACGTGTGGATAGTTTACTAGACGAAGGATCGTTCGCCGCGTTTGAAGAACAGATTTCATCTGCAAACCCACTTGGATTCCCGGGCTATTTAGAGAAATTAGAAAAAGACAAAAAGAACACGAATTTGGATGAAGCGGTATTAACAGGGACAGGTGCTATAAACGGCCTAAACGTTGTCATTGCTATTATGGATTCGCATTTCAGAATGGGAAGTATGGGTTCTGTTGTTGGGGAAAAAATAGCAAGGGCTATTGAGAAAGCTGCAGAGCTGGAAGTTCCATTTTTAATCTTTACTGCATCTGGCGGAGCAAGAATGCAAGAAGGAGTTTTATCATTAATGCAAATGGCTAAAACAAGTGCCGCATTAAAGATGTTTAGTGATAAGGGTGGGTTGATTATATCGTTTATGACACACCCGACAACAGGTGGAGTATCTGCGAGCTTTGCTTCATTAGGAGATTATAACTTTGCTGAGCCCGGTGCTTTAATCGGTTTTGCGGGTCGTAGAGTCATTGAGCAGACGATTCGTGAAGAGCTTCCCGATGATTTTCAAACTTCCGAGTTTCTTCTTGAACACGGACAACTAGATGCAGTTATACATCGTCACGATATTAAAGAAAAACTGACGACTGTACTTGAAATCCATCAGCAAGAAGGTGAACTCACATGGTAAACGGATTGGAATTTGAAAAACCTGTACTTGAACTGCGAAATAAAATTGCGGAGCTTAGAGAGTTCACGAAAAACTCTGAGGTAGATTTATCCGAGGAAATAGATAAACTGGAAGCGAGATTAGAGAAACTTGAGAGGGACGTATATGAAAATATGGCCCCTTGGGACCGTGTTCAAGTAGCTAGACATGCCAACAGACCGACCACACTAGACTATATACAATTACTTTTTACTGATTTTCTTGAACTTCATGGGGATAGAGTTTTTGGCGATGATACTGCTCTCGTTGGTGGAATCGCTAAATATAAAGGTATTCCTGTGACCGTAGTCGGACACCAGCGCGGGAGGGATACGAAAGAAAATATCCGCCGTAATTTTGGGATGCCACATCCAGAAGGATATCGGAAAGCGCTGCGTCTTATGAAGCAAGCGGAAAAATTTAACCGTCCCGTAATTTGCTTTATTGATACGAAAGGTGCTTATCCAGGAAAAGCTGCTGAGGAACGCGGACAAAGTGAAGCGATAGCAAGAAATCTTTTTGAAATGGCTGGACTAACCGTTCCGATTATTTGTATTGTAACTGGAGAAGGTGGAAGTGGTGGAGCTCTAGCTTTAGGTGTAGGTGATCGCATTTTTATGCTTGAGAATTCGACGTACTCCGTTATTACTCCAGAAGGAGCGGCATCGATTTTATGGAAGGACGCCTCTTTAGCTAAGAAGGCAGCAGAAGCGATGAGAATTACAGCTCCTGATTTAATCGAACTTGGGATAATCGATGAAATCATTCCAGAAATAAAAGGCGGGGCACACAAAGATGTAGAAGAGCAAGCAAAGGAAATTGATCGAGTTTTATTAAAAGCTCTTCAACAGCTTCAAAAAGTCCCGGTTGAAAACTTAATTGAAGACCGATATCAAAAATATAAACATATGGGTAAATATGCGGAAACAAATCAATATGAAAATATTCATTTTTAAAGGTATTGCCACTTAGCGCAATGCCTTCTTTAATGTTTAAAGAAAGTATAAGTTTTTTTAGTCTGAATTTTTGAATTTAGGCTTTTGCTGTCCAACTCCAACGCCTATCGACTTGTCCTTCTCAAGACGATAAGGAAGCCAGATTCGCCGTGCAGGTCCAGCTGCAGGCGCCTTCCGTTTTTCATGGCTCATCGTGTTTCCTTTATATGAGTCGGAGTCCGAAGAAGGAACGTCGACTAAAAGTCGCCGTGTCTTGTGGCTACGTCGACGGAGCCACGTCCTATGGGCCTGTAAGTCGATGAGCAAGATGTTTACGATTTTCTTATGTTTCGAGCTATTTTCGTCATTTTAGTGAAAAATTTGAGAAACTGTCGATAAAATGGTATTTTTAAATTAAATGAAATCTACTTTTTTTCATAGGTAAGAAAGACTGAGATCTTTTATAATATTCGAACATCGAGGTGGCAATAGTGAAGAAAATAGGGATTTTAACAAGTGGTGGAGATGCTCCGGGCATGAATGCAGCCATTCGAGCTGTAGTTAGAAAGTCTATATTTAATGGACTTGAGGCATATGGGATTTATCAAGGGTATAGTGGTTTAATCAATGGAAATATTAAACAACTTGAACTTGGTTCGGTTGGGGATATTATCCATCGTGGAGGAACAATGCTCCGCTCAGCACGCTGCAATGAATTTAAGACGAAAGAAGGGCAGCAAAAAGGGATTGAGCAGCTGAAAAAATTTGGCATCGATGCCCTTGTTGTCATTGGCGGGGATGGATCATTTATGGGTGCGAAAGCATTGACTGAACAAGGCTTCCCTTGTATCGGTGTACCAGCTACGATCGATAATGATATTGCTGGAACTCAATTTACAATAGGATTTGATACCGCCTTGAATACCGTTTTAGATGCGATTGATAGAATCCGTGACACAGCATCATCCCATGAACGTACTTTTATTATTGAAGTAATGGGACGCGATGCAGGAGATATAGCACTTTGGTCTGGACTTGCAGGCGGTGCCGAAACGATACTTGTTCCGGAAGAAAAATATGATATGGAAAATATCGCCGAACGTCTGCGCAGTGGACAAAAACGTGGTAAAAAGCATAGTATTATCATTGTGGCTGAAGGCGTAATGGGTGCCACAGAATTTGCGGAAGAACTAAAAAAATCAATTGATATCGAGACGAGAGTGTCTGTTCTAGGGCATATCCAAAGAGGAGGAACTCCGACGGGGTTTGATCGTGTTCTAGCAAGTAGACTTGGCGCAAGAGCGGTTGAGTTGCTTATGGAGGGAAAAGGCGGAAGAACAGTTGGAATTGAAAAGGATAAAATTATAGATAATGATATTTTAAGTGCACTTGAGCAACCAAGAACATTTTCCCAAGACATGTATGATTTATCACAAGTATTATCCATTTAACCTAACTTACATATTTAGCAAGCGTCTGAGATCTTAGGAGGAAAAAACAATGAAAAAAACAAAAATAGTATGTACCATCGGTCCGGCAAGTGAAAATCTAGAAACATTACTACAGCTTATCAATTCAGGAATGAATGTAGCGCGTTTAAATTTTTCTCATGGTGATCATCAAGAGCACTTAAACAGGATTATTAACATTCGAGAAGCCGTTAAAAAAACCGGGAAAAACGTTGGGATTTTATTAGATACAAAAGGTCCAGAAATAAGAACACATGACATGAAAAATGGATCTATTGAACTAAGAGAAGGTACTAGCACCATTGTTTCAATGGAAGAGGTTGAAGGTACCGAAGAAAAATTCTCAATTTCCTATCCTGGATTAGTTAATGATGTTCATAAAGGTTCAAAAATCCTTTTAGATGATGGCTTAATTGCTCTTGAAGTTACAGAAATTAAGAGAGAATCAAGTGAAATTGTAACAAAAGTATTGAACAGTGGTACTTTGAAAAATAAAAAAGGCGTCAACGTTCCTGGCGTATCTGTTAATCTTCCAGGAATGACGGAAAAAGATGCAAAAGATATTTTATTCGGAATTGAGCAAGGCGTTGATTTTATAGCAGCTTCATTCGTAAGAAGAGCATCAGACGTGCTAGAGATCAGACAACTACTTGAGGAAAATGGCGGTTCATATATTAATATTATTCCTAAGATCGAAAATCAGGAAGGCGTAGACAATATTGATGAAATTTTAGCCGTTTCAGATGGTTTAATGGTTGCACGCGGTGATTTAGGTGTTGAAATTCCAACAGAAGCCGTTCCACTCGTTCAAAAGCAATTGATTCGAAAGTGTAATGAAGTGGGAAAACCAGTTATCACAGCTACACAAATGCTTGACTCCATGCAACGTAACCCTAGACCTACTAGAGCTGAAGCAAGTGACGTTGCAAATGCAATTTTTGATGGAACGGATGCAGTCATGCTTTCTGGAGAAACAGCTGCTGGTTCTTACCCAGTCGAAGCTGTTCAAACGATGCACAATATTGCGGTTTCTACAGAAAAAGCACTCAATTATCAAGAAATTTTAACGTATTTAAGAAAAAACAGTGAACCTAATATGACGGATGCCATTTGTCAATCAGTTGCACATACTGCCATTAATTTAGATGTAAGTGCAATTGTAGCACCTACCGAAAGTGGCCATACAGCTCGTATGATTTCAAAATATCGCCCTAAAGCTCCGATTATTGCCGTTACGTACAATGAAGCAATTGTTCGTAGACTATCTCTAAAATGGGGAGTATACCCTCGTATGGGAGAAAAAGTTTCGTCTACTGATGAAATGCTTGAACGTGCAGTAGAGGAAAGTATTAGTACAGGCATGGTACAGCATGGTGATCTTATTATTATCACAGGTGGCGTTCCAGTCGGGGAAAAAGGGACAACCAATTTAATGAAAATTCATGTTGTCGGCGATGTATTGACTAAAGGACAAGGGATTGGCCGCAAGTCAGCATTCGGAAAAGCAGTAATAGTGAAAGATGCGAATGAGGCTAAAGAAAAGATTGTTCCAGGCTCCGTTATGGTGGCAATCGGAACGGATAGGGAAATGGTTTCCTTATTGGAAAAATGTTCTGCATTAATTACCGAAGAAGGTGGATTAACAAGCCATGCTGCGGTAGTAGGCATTAATTTGGGAATTCCTGTAATCGTTGGTGTTGAAGATGCTACGAAAATCATTAAAGACGGTCAAGAGATCACAGTCGACGCTACTCGAGGTATAATATACAACGGACATGCAAGCGTACTATAAAAAATAGGTTATCCTTCTTAAAGTTTTATTAACAGTTAAAAGCCTAAGACGGCTTTTAAGCAAATAAAGAAGTTTGGCGTTTATTATTAAGCTATTATCTCTTTTCCCATTTTAATAATAGTTTTGCAGCAAAGTTTTGGGAAAAGAGCCCCCAAAAAAATGTCGGTCATTTTCGGAGTCCGACATTTTTTATTTTTAAAGGCAGAAAATGTTATAATGTAAAAAAAATGACGGGATGTGAATCCGTTTGAAGTACATTATTCTTTGCTTCATTGTTCTTCCAGCAATTGAAATCGGTCTTTTCGTCCTTTCAGGGAATACGATTGGAGTCCTTCCAACTGTAGGGTTAATCATAATTACGGGAATACTAGGTGCATATCTTGCTAAAAAGCAAGGACTAGAGGCATTAAAAAGAGTTCAAAACGACTTGCGTTCAGGCATCCCTCCAGGAATAGCGATGCTCGATGGAGTTTGTATCCTAGTAGGGGGCATTTTATTATTGACTCCTGGTTTCATGTCGGATATTATTGGTTTATTTCTTCTACTTCCGGTTACTAGAAATGCCTTAAGACCTCTTCTATTAAAGATAATAAAAAATTGGATTAATCGTAAACATATCCATATTTATAGGTGAATAGAAAATGAAAGCTTCTAGTCTATTTGTGTACAGAGATAGAAGAAAACATAATGAGTCAAGAAATTTGCAACGGACCATCAGCATATGAAAGGTGAATCTGCTTCCTTATTGTAGGGAAAGTTATGTAAGTAGGATGAAGATAGAGCTAGGTATAGCTGGAAAGAAAGAGCCGATTTCGGCTCTTTTACTTTATAATTGTAGGTGTTCCGTTGATATACGCCCAAATATCCTTAAAGACATTAGCTTTATGAAGGGTCGTAATTAAAACGAGTGTGACCGGCCCTATAATTAACCCCAAAAATCCTAAAAGCTTAAAGCCGACGAATAACGCAACAAGAGTGGCTAAAGGGTTCATTCCAATATTTGAAGAAAGGATTTTTGGTTCCACCACTTGTCGTTGAACGACGACAACGGTGTATAGAATTCCAAGTCCAAGCGCCAGCCCATAATTACCTGTAAATATTTCATAAATAATCCAAGGAATAAACACAGTTCCCGTACCTAAATAAGGAAGTAAGTCTACAATTCCTGTTATTAGAGCAATGGTAATGGCATAATTTACTCGTAAAATGAGAAGTCCTATTAAAACGATGACAAGTGTAATAGAAATCAAAGTTAACTGTGCTTTTATAAAACCGGCAAGTGCCTTTTTTAAATCTGCAAAAACAGTTTTTCCACTTGATTTTGCTTTTTCGGGAAGAAAGCGGCTAGACCAAATTGTAAGCTTATCCCAATCCTTGCTTATAAAAAAAGTTGCCAATAGAGAAAATACGAGAACAGTCGCAGCATTGGGAATCCAAGAAACAAGAGCAGGCAGTTTCAAAAAGAAATTTTGTAAAAATGCCGTTGCACTTTCCGTAATTTTATTTCCTGTATTTTTAATACTCTCCATAATCGTTTCTTGCTGACCACTATCAAGTCCTTTAAACATACTAGCAATATTATTGTAAAAAGGAATAACTTGTCCTGCAAAAAAATCTTCAAAGTAACTGATTAACGTTTTTGTATGTTCAGGTACAACGTTGGAAAAATAAGTTGCCCCAGAAACAATTTCAGCGATTAATAAAGTAATCAATCCGGTAAACATAGCAACTAAAAGAAGTAACGAAGTTAGGACAGCTAAAGCTCTAGGGAATTTCCACCTTTTTTCTAAGAAGTGTACAGCAGGATTGATTATCATAGCAATAGCAATCGCTATGATAAAGGGATAAGTTACTTTAAAAATATAATAAAGTAACACTAAAGAAATAAAAACTACTCCGATAACAAGGAAAAAACGGACTATCTTATCAACATTTTCACGCTTCACATCGCCACCTCAGTCCAAATTATACTCTCGGAAATCACCGAGTCAGATCGTACTAGATTTATTTTTATTAGTAGGATTAATTCTGTATTGGGTAAGATAAATAATTTACACTACAACAGGTCCGCCTACTGCTGTTGATTTCCGTTCCAGGCAGACGCGTTCCGTGGGGCGTGCGGTGAGCCTCCTGGAGTAGCCGTCTCCCACTCCAATCAACTGAGATCTTTTTTACTCATGGTAGGCGCCTATTCATACTTTGCTTTCAAATCAATTCCTTTTTATACGGTTTCTAAAACATTTGATATTAAAAGTCGCTGCTCATTTACAACAGGTTATTCAATTGAAACGATTAGGCATCAATCCACAAAAATGTGATACATTATGACATATGGCATCGATAAAAACACATTGACTCTTCCTATGTTTATCAAAAAGACGAACTATCGATCCTCAATGGTCATATTTCCCCTTCAATTGCTTAATCTTTTTTTAGGTCCTTATACTAGTGATGATTGTTTTTGAAAGCAAGCGATTGAATGGTAATTGAGTGCTAGACTTCTAGTCGGCTAAAGACGACCACGTCCTGTGAAAAACGCCGAAACTAGGACGTCCAATCGTCGAGGGATCTAGACCCTGCAGCGGAAATCAACCATGCATTACCTTGGTAAAGCAACAATGTTTGCAAATTCAGTTTTACTTTCATTAATTATAACATGGTTTTAATCATGTTAATAAGCGTTTCCATTTCCAAATGAGTTAGATTTAGTTATAATGTCTAAGGAAGAAGAATACATAAATTGAATTTATAGACAAGCTTACTGAATTGTCTATAATAGAATATGTATGCATCCACATATCATCTTTTTATTAAGATTTTATAATTATTTTTGTTAGTAAAGAAAGATAAAGGAGAGATTATTCTTATGACAGCAACACGCGGATTAGAAGGTATAGTGGCAACTACCTCCTCTATAAGTTCAATCATAGACGACACTCTTACATATGTTGGCTATAATATTGATGACTTGGCGGAAAAAGCTAGCTTTGAAGAAATCATTTACTTATTATGGCATTTAGAATTGCCAAATAGTGATCAGTTAAAAGAGCTTAAACAACAACTAGTAGATAATATGGAACTTCCTCAGGAAATTATTGATAGCTTTAAAACATACCCGATCGATAAAGTTCACCCAATGGCCGCCCTTCGTACTGCGGTTTCTGCCCTTGGCCTTTACGATGAAGAAGCGGATGTAATGGATAAAGAGGCTAACTACCGAAAAGCTATTCGTCTACAAGCAAAATTGCCATCTATCGTAGCAGCTTTTGCTAGGGTGAGAAAAGGACTTACTCCTATTGCTCCACGTAAAGACCTCGGCTTTGCTGAAAATTTCCTGTACATGTTAAAAGGTAAAGAGCCGGAACAAATTGAAATCGAAGCTTTTGATAAAGCATTAGTTCTTCACGCTGACCACGAACTAAATGCATCTACATTTACAGCGCGTGTTTGTGTAGCTACACTTTCTGATGTTTATTCAGGAGTTACGTCGGCTATTGGAGCCTTAAAAGGTCCTCTTCATGGAGGGGCAAATGAACAAGTTATGAAAATGCTCTCTGAAATTGGCAGCCCAGAAAATGCTGAAAAATATGTTTTAGACAAATTAAGCAATAAAGAAAAAATTATGGGCTTCGGTCATCGTGTGTACCGTAATGGTGATCCACGTGCAAAACATTTACAAGAAATGTCGAAGAAACTTACAGAAATTACGGGTGAACCACAGTGGTATGAAATTTCTACTAAGGTGCATGAAGTATTTACTTCCCAAAAACCACTGCCGCCAAATGTAGATTTCTATTCAGCTTCTGTTTATCATAGTCTAGGAATTGATCACGATTTGTTCACACCAATTTTTGCTGTATCACGTGTATCAGGATGGCTAGCTCATATTCTTGAGCAATACGAGAATAATCGCTTGATTCGTCCTCGTGCTGAATATACAGGACCAGGCTTGAGAAAGTATGAGCCAATCGACGAACGTTAATTGGCTCATCTAGAAAATAGTCTGTTTTTCTGATAATATTATTAGTTGAGATTGTAAATGGAGGGAAAAATTATGTCACAAGGTGAAAAAATTACTGTAGAAAATGGTGTTTTAAATACACCGAATAACCCAATCATTCCTTATATTGAAGGGGACGGTATCGGTCCTGATATTTGGGCTGCCGCACAACGAGTATTGGATGCAGCGGTAGAAAAAGCATATGCGGGAGAAAAGAAAATTGAATGGAAAGAAGTGTATGCAGGAGAAAAAGCATTCAATAAATTTGGCGAATGGCTTCCTGAAGAAACACTTGAAACAATCCGTGAATATTTCATTGCTATCAAAGGACCACTTACAACTCCTATCGGTGGTGGAATCCGTTCGTTAAACGTGGCATTACGTCAAGAGCTTGATCTATTTGTTTGCTTGCGTCCAGTTCGCTATTTCCAAGGTGTTCCTTCACCAATCAAGCGTCCTGAAGATACTGACATGGTTATTTTCCGTGAAAATACTGAAGACATCTATGCAGGTATTGAGTATAAAGAAGGTTCTGAAGAAGTTAAAAAATTAATCACTTTCCTTCAAGAGGAAATGGGCGTTAATAAAATCCGCTTCCCAGAAACTTCTGGAATTGGAATTAAGCCTGTGTCTGCAGAAGGTACAAAACGTCTAGTTCGTGCAGCAATTAATTATGCTATTAAAGAAGGACGCAAATCTGTAACATTAGTTCATAAAGGAAACATTATGAAATTTACAGAAGGTGCATTTAAAAACTGGGGATATGAGCTTGCTGAAGAAGAATTCGGTGACAAAGTATTCACTTGGGATCAGTATGACAAAATTAAAGCAGAGCAAGGATCGGATGCAGCGAATAAAGCCCAGTCTGATGCAGAAGCTGCTGGAAAAATTATCATTAAAGATGCAATTGCTGATATTTTCTTACAGCAAATCCTAACTCGTCCGAAAGAGTTTGATGTTGTTGCAACAATGAACTTGAATGGAGACTATATTTCCGACGCACTTGCAGCTCAAGTTGGTGGAATTGGAATTGCTCCAGGAGCAAATATTAACTACGAAACAGGACATGCCATTTTTGAAGCTACTCATGGTACTGCTCCAAAATATGCAGGACTTGATAAGGTAAATCCATCTTCTGTTCTTCTTTCAGGTGTACTTATGCTTGAGCACCTTGGATGGAATGAAGCGGCTGAATTAATCGTTAAATCAGTTGAAAAAACAATCGAATCCAAAGTAGTTACTTACGACTTTGCACGTTTGATGGAAGGTGCAACTGAAGTGAAAACTTCTGAATTTGCAACTGCCTTAATTGAAAATATGGAATAAAATTATTTAATAATAATTGCGAGCGCAAACGCCAATTCCCGGCTTTGCGCTCGAATCTTATATATTTTCTAAAGAAGGAAGGTAAGGGAACTCATGACTTTGAAACGGAAAAAGATTTCAGTTATCGGCGGTGGTTTTACAGGAGCTACTACTGCGTTCTTGCTTGCACAGAAAGAACTTGGCGATGTGGTCCTTGTTGATATTCCCCAAATGGAAAACCCGACAAAAGGGAAAGCGCTTGATATGCTAGAAGCTGCCCCTGTTCAAGGATTTGATGCAAACATTACCGGTACTTCGAATTATGAAGATACGAAGGACTCTGATGTGGTTGTCATCACTGCAGGAATCGCTCGAAAACCAGGTATGAGCCGTGATGATTTAGTGCAAACGAACCAAAAGGTAATGAAAAGTGTGACAAAGGAAATCGTAAAGCACTCACCTGACTGTTATATTCTTGTTTTGACTAATCCTGTAGATGCTATGACATATACAGTATTTAAAGAATCAGGTTTTCCCAAGAATCGAGTAATCGGCCAATCAGGTGTTCTAGATACTGCGCGCTTCCGTACATTTGTTGCCAAGGAATTAAATCTTTCCGTAAAAGACATAACAGGATTTGTTCTAGGAGGCCATGGGGATGATATGGTCCCACTTGTTCGTTATTCTTATGCTGGTGGAATTCCGCTTGAAAAATTAATTCCTGAGGAGCGTCTAGATGCTATAGTAGAAAGAACGAGAAAAGGCGGCGGTGAAATCGTCAACTTACTCGGAAACGGTAGCGCATATTACGCTCCTGCGGCTTCCTTAGTTGAAATGGTTGAAGCGATTGTAAAAGATCAACGTCGTGTCCTTCCTTCAATCGCCTATCTTGAAGGTGAATATGGTTTTAATGGCATTTACCTAGGAGTACCAACAATCCTAGGAAAAGAGGGTATTGAAAAAATTATTGAACTTGATCTTACTGAAGAGGAAAAATCCTCTTTACAAAAATCAGCGGATTCAGTCCGTGAAGTAATGAAGGTTCTTGTTTAATTTATTATGAAAGCTGTTCCAAATGAATGTTAATTTGGAACAGCTTTTTTACTTTTATAACGTTTCATTTCATGGTATTATAATTTCAAACCATTATGTAAACGGTTAAATAAGGATGAGGTGATGTGTTGTTATTGGGTAAAAAACGTAAGCTTGGCAGAAGGCTAGAGGAAATTTCGACAGGTGAAAAGTTAACACTGACGGAGAAAATTGAGGATAAGGATTTGTTGCTTTTTTTAGGTTTGACAAATGACGCTAATCCGCTCTACATTCAACACGATTATGCTTCACAGACAAACTATAAAAAGCCGATCGTACCATCCATTATGCTAACTGGAATTATCACCTCCGCTATTTCTAAATACATGCCAGGGCCAGGCTCACATATTTTAAAACAGGAAATAGAATTTGTTAAACCTGTTTACCACTATGACACTGTCCGATTTTTATTTGAAGTTGTGAAAATCAATCGAGAACGCCGCAGTATTTTCATTCAAGTTCTAGCAACAGATGAACAAGAGGAAACGGTCATTAATGGCGTCCTTGAAGTTTGCCCTCCGCAGCATCTTGAAAATGTGGAAGAGGACTAACATCCCAAATATTAAAAATACAATTCTGTAAGGTCCAGATTCATTCAATCTGGATCTTATTTTTAATTTTAAGCCAAAATGAAACTTATTATAAACATAATCGTATTACATGACTGAGAGATTAGTAGAAAGGAAAGTGAAACATGAGTTTAAAGAGAGTATATACAGTTACAGGACTTATCATCGCCATCATTGTACTTTCTGTTGTCGTATTTACATCTTGGTACACGGTTGATGAATCGGATCAGGCTGTTATTATGACTTTTGGTAAAGCAGATGAAACGATAACTGAACCTGGATTGCATTTTAAATTGCCTTGGCCTATTCAAAATGTAAAGAAATTGGCACGTGAAACATTGAAGCTTGACTTTGGCTATAAAGAGGCAAATGGTAAGTCGAATGAAACGAAGATGATTACAGGTGATGAGAATATTGTTCTAGCTGATTTAGTTGTGCAATGGAAAATTACCGATCCTAAAAAGTATTTATTTAATTCTGAGAAGCCGCAAGAAATTTTATATGATGCGACATCTGCTTCATTAAGAAGTATTATCGGAAGCTCAAAGATAGATGACGCCTTAACATCTGGAAAAGCAGAAATTGAAGCAGAGGTTCGGGATTTGCTATCGACCTTGCTTGAAAAATATGATATTGGAATTTCAATTCTAGCAGTAAACTTGAAAGACGTTGAACTGCCGAACCAAGAAGTGCGCAGTGCTTTTACAGCTGTTACGGACGCGCGTGAAACGATGAATACGAAACTTAACGAAGCTAAGAAATATGAAAATAAGCGTATGAATGAAGCTGAAGGTGAAAAAGATGCACTCATATTTAAGGCTGAGGGAGAAAAAGCGGCTAGGCTTCAAGCAGCTCGTGGGGATGTAGCTATTTTTAATAAATTGTATGAACAATATAAAACGAACCCTGAAATAACTCGTGAACGTCTAACTCTTGAAACCCTTGAACAAGTTTTACCAGGTGCTGAAATATATATTATGAACGACGATGGTAATACATTGAAATACTTCCCAATTCGCCCATTGGAAAAAGAACAAGCAAAGGAATCCGATGAAGAGGGAGGGAAAAAAGAATAATGGATAGAAAAGTAGTTGATTTAGAATCCAGAAAAACGGCTGACTTTCAGTGGAGAAAATATGTAAAAATGGGATTGTTTTTCCTCATACTGATCGTATTATTTATGCTGCTCATGGCTAGTGCATTTATTGTAAAAGAAGGAGAATACAAGGTTATCCGTCAGTTTGGTGAGGTAGTCGACATTAAGAGTGAGCCTGGGCTTGCATTTAAGGTACCATTTATTCAAAGTGTCACATCTTTACCTAAATATCAAATGACATATAATGTATCGCAAGCAGAAATAAATACAAAAGATAAGAAACGAATGATCATCGATAATTATGCAATTTGGAAGATTGATAATCCTAGAAAAATGATTTCGAATGCTAGATCAGTAGTAAATGCGGAAATGCGTATGGAAGAGTTCATTTATTCCATCGTTCGCTCAGAGCTAGGTCAATTAAATTACGAAGAAATTATAAATGATGAAAAGTCCTCTCGAGGCAGCTTAAATGATAGGGTAACTGAAAAAGTAAATGAATTACTGACGAGAGATAATTATGGTATTACCGTAACAGATGTGCGTACGAAACGCACAGATCTTCCTGAGGAAAACGAAAACTCTGTTTATACGAGAATGATTTCAGAAAGGGAATCAAAAGCACAGGAATACTTATCGATGGGAGACGCGGGGAAAAACCGAATTACAGCAGAAACAGATCGTAAAGTACGTGAAATCTTGTCGAAAGCTCAAGCAGATGCAGATGTCATCATTTCAGAAGGTGAAGGAGAAGCTGCTAAAACATACAATAAAGCTTTTTCAAAGGATAAGGAATTCTATAACCTTTACCGAACGCTAGAAACATATAAGAAAACAATTGGCGAGGAGACGGTCATCGTCATTCCTTCCGATTCACCATATGCCCGTATTTTGATGGGTTATACAAAATAAAACGATACCGCACGGTTAAAACTGTGCGGTATTTATTTCATTTTAATATAGCTTGACCTTGACGAGCCCTCAACAATGTGGGTAAAACTGGGACGACGGCTAGTAAACATACATTGAAGGCTAGTAAATCCGGGGCGATGGCTAGTAAGCATATGTCGATGGCCAGTAAACATACATCGATGGCCAGTAAATCTACGACGACGGCTAGTAACCACGGAACGACGGCCAGTAAGCCTGAAATGGCAGCGGGGAAACTGATAAAATGCATCTCACCATCTATAAAATCGTTTCTTTTTAATAGAGTCCGACTTCCACGACATCAGAAACAATAGAATATTATACATTAACGATATTTTTTATAAAATTTGTCTAAGAAGGAGGGATTTCCAAAGATATGTTGAAAACAGTAATCAAGATAAAAACAGAGGTGATACAATGATTAAGAAACATAGAGAAATACCTATTAAAATTCTTATTTTGGAAGCCTTATTAAGACGTCTTCCTCTACTCCACTCCAAAAGAGGGCTCCTACAGGAAGAATTAAGCAAATGTTATGCAGGTTATCGTGGAGAACAGTCAATGGATTATTACTTAGCGCAGTTACCACAAAGGAACTTCCTCATTTTTCAAGACCTTCGTTTGCCACTCTCAGAAAATGCTTATTTTCAAATTGACATTCTTTTAATAACTCCATCATTTTTCATTATTTATGAAGGGAAAAATATATCGGGACATTTATATTTCGATTTTAATCAGCTTATCAGAACTTTGGATGAAATAGAAGAGACTTTTTCAGATCCAATCGTGCAAGTACAAAATCAACAATATCACCTAGGCAACTTATTAAAAAAGCACTTTAATAAAAGCCTTCCAAATACCTCTTTTGTCGTTGTCACTAATCCCTCCTCCAAAATCGAAATTAACTCTAATTACCGTACCGCTTTTGAAAAGGTTATTCGTAACCCGGCCATTTTACAAAAAACAGAGCATTTTAGCGGGAAACATCATAAAGAAATATTTGATAAAAAGGAGTTGCAGAAATTATCTAGAATCTTGCATAAGTTGCATACCCCGGCTTTACCCAACGTTCTCGAGCAGTTTAATATAACTAAGGATGAAATTTTACAAGGAATATATTGTGAGGGTTGTCAAAGTTTGACCACCGCAAGATTGCAAAGAAAATGGCAATGTACTAAGTGTGGTATAGAAAATACTGATGCGTATATACATGCGTTAATTGATTATTTTTTACTGAATGGTAAAAAGATTACTAACCAACAATGTAGGGACTTCCTTCAATTGCCCTCAAATTCAATTTCCTCAAAATTACTCCGCTCATTAAATCTTTCATTTGAAGGGAATTATAGAAATAGAGTATATTTCTTATCATTGAATGATTTGCAAAAAAGATTATTGTCATAAAATAGTCAAAACGACCGGAATAGATAATGAAACAAAGGCAGTGAGAATTATATTAGGGATAACGATCGGTACGTGTTTGAATGGCCAGGAACCACAAAAATTGACGGCTAGTAAACCGCGACGATGGCCGGTAAACTCGCATCGACGGCCCGTAAACCGCGACGATGGCCGGTAAACCCATGTCGACGGCCCGTAAACTCGCATCGACGGCCAGTAAACCCACGTCGACGGCCAGTAAACTCGTGTCGACGGCTAGTAAACCGCGACGATGGCCGGTAAACTCGCATCGACGGCCCGTAAACCGCGACGATGGCCGGTAAACTCGCATCGACGGCCCGTAAACCCACGTCGACGGCCGGTAAACTCACGTCGACGGCCCGTAAACTCGCATCAACGGCCCGTAAACCCACGTCGACAGCCAGGATGACATCGGGTAATACGGGCAGACAGCTAGTAAATTAGAGCTAACGACCAGTAGTAGCCGGGAATAAGTTACACCAGCCTTCACCTGTTTGTTTTCACATTCCCACTCGTACATGCTAAAATAACATATAGAATAATTTGGACGAGTCTGCTCCATAAGGAGGCTTTTTAATGAAGAAGAAATTGATGTTGATTGATGGGAATAGTATTGCATATCGGGCTTTTTTTGCACTGCCGCTTCTTAATAATGACAAGGGAATACATACGAACGCCGTTTATGGATTTACGACAATGCTGATGAAAGTGCTGGAGGAAGAAAAGCCTACTCATATTCTTGTTGCATTTGATGCTGGGAAAACAACTTTCCGTCACTCTACTTTTAAAGAATACAAGGGCGGAAGGCAAAAAACACCGCCGGAGCTTTCGGAGCAGTTTCCATTTTTGAGGGAGCTTCTTGACGCATACGGTATTAAACGTTACGAACTTGAAAATTATGAAGCGGATGATATTATTGGGACACTTGCGACACAGGCCGAGAAAGAAGGCTTCGATGTTCAAGTTATTTCGGGAGATAAAGACTTAACACAATTAAACACGGATAAAATCACTGTCAGTATTACCCGAAAAGGGATTACGGAAATTGAAAGTTATACTCCTGAATATATTAAGGAAAAGTACAGCCTTTCTGCTGATCAAATCATTGATATGAAAGGCTTAATGGGGGACCAGTCCGACAATATCCCTGGAGTTCCGGGTGTCGGTGAGAAAACGGCCATTAAACTGCTTGTTCAATTCAATACACTTGAAAACTTACTGAATAATATTGATAAAGTAAGCGGCAATAAATTAAAGGAAAGACTAGAAGAATTTAAAGATCAGGCAATCATGAGTAAAGAGCTTGCCACTATTACGAAAGAAGCGCCGGTTGAAATTACGGTTGATGAGCTTTTATTTGAAGGCTATGATCCAACTAAACTAAGCACCATTTTTAAAGAATTAGGCTTTAATTCGTTGCTTGATAAAATCGATGGTGCTGAAGATTCTGTATTAGAAGAAGTGAAGGATATTACGTTCGAAACAGTAGAAACGATTACAGATGATTTATTTGCTGATGAAAATTCCTTTTATGTGGAGATTTTAGATGATAATTACTTTTCGGGTGAAATCATTGGATTTGCACTTTCTAATGAAAAAGGCGATTTTTATTTGCCTGTTGAAAAAGCGTTAAGTTCAGAGGTATTTAAAAAATGGGCAGAAGATGAAGGAAAGAAAAAGCGTGTATATGATGCAAAGCTTTCTATCGTAGCATTAAAGAGAAAAGGAATCGATTTAAAAGGGATCGATTTTGATTTATTGCTCGCCTCCTACTTGCTTAATCCTACCGAGTCAACAGAGGATTTTGCAGGTGTCGCAAAGCGCCATAACTATACGAACGTAAAAACAGACGAAGCTGTATACGGTAAAGGTGCGAAGAAAAAAGCGGCAGAAGGGGATGCACTTGCTGAACATCTTGTACGAAAGGCAATTGGCATCGGAGCATTAACGGAGCCTTGCTTAAAAGAACTGAATCAAAATGAGCAAACAGAATTATTTTATGATCTTGAACTTCCGCTGTCACTCGTACTTGCGGAAATGGAATTTACCGGCGTAAAAGTAGATGTTAGCAGGCTAGAAAATATGAAAATAGAGCTTGCTGAAAGATTAGCAGAAATTGAATCAAAAATTTATGAACTTGCTGGCGAAAACTTTAATATTAACTCACCAAAACAATTAGGGGTTATTTTATTTGAAAAGCTTGGCCTTCCAGCAATAAAGAAAACAAAAACAGGTTTTTCAACCTCCGCGGATGTATTGGAGAAATTAGAACATGAACACGAAATCATTAAAGAAATACTAACATATAGACAGTTAGGGAAATTACAGTCAACTTATATAGAAGGATTATTGAAAGTTGTACACAAAGACACTAATAAGGTTCATACACGTTTTAACCAAGTCCTTGCTGCGACAGGCAGACTAAGTTCCATCGATCCGAACTTGCAAAACATCCCAATTCGTCTTGAAGAAGGGCGGAAAATTAGACAAGCCTTTATTCCTTCGGAGGAAGATTGGGTGATATTTGCGGCGGATTACTCTCAAATTGAACTTAGAGTACTTGCTGAGATAGCTCAAGATGATAATTTAAAATCTGCTTTTACGCATAATATGGACATTCATACAAAAACGGCCATGGATGTATTCCATGTTGATGAAGAAGAAGTGGATAGTAATATGAGGAGGCAGGCAAAGGCAGTTAATTTCGGAATTGTTTATGGGATTAGTGATTATGGCTTATCGCAAAACTTGGGCATTACACGGAAAGAAGCTGGGAAGTTCATCGAACGCTATTTGGAGAGTTTCCCAGGTGTTAAAAATTTTATGGATGACATCATTGTGGAGGCAAGAGAAGAAGGGTATGTGTCAACGCTATTGCATAGAAGAAGATATATCCCTGAAATCACAAGCCGTAACTTTAATTTACGAAGCTTTGCTGAAAGAACAGCCATGAATACGCCAATTCAAGGCAGTGCAGCTGATATTATTAAAAAAGCGATGATTGATATGGCCGAAAGATTGAAATCGGAAGGACTAAAAACTCGCCTGTTGCTTCAGGTTCATGACGAGTTAATTTTCGAGACTCCAAAAGACGAAGTTGAAAAGCTAATACAAATCGTGCCTGATGTAATGGAAAATGCTCTTCCATTATCAGTCCCGCTTAAAGTTGAATATTCATATGGGCCAACATGGTTTGATGCGAAGTAATCATCATAGAATCAAGCAAGAAAAGAGTTGATAGTATGCCTGAATTACCTGAAGTAGAAGTAGTCAGAAGGTCACTTGTAGAGCTTGTAGCAGGAAATAAAATAGTAGAAGTTGCAGTAAGCTGGCCAAAAATAATAAAAAGTCCTGAACAATATGAGCAATTTCAAGATGCGTTAAAAGGACAAACAATTCTCGACGTTAATAGAAAAGGAAAGTTTTTAGTTTTTCTATTAGACGATTATGCTCTTGTTTCCCATTTAAGAATGGAAGGAAACTATAGCTTGCACAAAAATGAAGATCCTGTCGAAAAACATACACATGTGATCTTTCGTTTTTCCAACGGGGAAGAGTTAAGATATCGCGACGTTCGGAAATTTGGAACGATGCATTTATTTGCAAAAGGTTCGGAATGGACAGTTCCACCACTTTCAAATCTCGGACCTGAACCTTTCTCCGATGATTTTACATTAGAGTATTTCAAAGAAAAACTGATGAAAACGGAAAGAGTTATAAAAGCTGTTTTACTAGATCAATCAATTGTAACGGGCCTTGGAAATATATATGTAGATGAAGTGTTATTCAGGTCGGGCATTCATCCTGAACGAAAGTCAAAAACATTGACCAATCAGGAAATATTGACATTGAGGGAACAAGCTGCCGCTACATTAAAGGAATCCATAAATGCCGGTGGAAGCTCTGTCAACACATATATGAACTCCCATGGGCAAAGTGGAACATATCAAAATGAATTGAAGGTGTACGGCAGGAAAGAGCAGGAGTGCTACCGCTGCGGTTCCGTAGTGCAAAAAACGAAAGTAGCAGGCAGGGGGACACACTTCTGTCCAAATTGCCAAAAAAATAGTTAATAATTGGAAAAGGAACAAAATTTCAGCTTTTGAACAATCAACTAGCCTTCCTCATATACTGGGTTATCGACATCAGGCGGGGAAGGGGCTTCAAGATGGATTTTTCGTTTTCACTTATATTGCTTGCGATGGCTATTAGTTTAGATAGCTTTAGTACTGGTCTTGCGTATGGACTCAGAAAAATGAAGATTCCTATAAAATCAATTTTAATCATTGCATCTTGTACGGCAGTTTCTTTAGGTCTTGCGATGTTCGGCGGCCAGCTGATTTCAAATATGCTCACTCCTATGATTGCAAGCCGCATTGGCGGTTCCATATTGATTTTGATTGGTGCTTGGGTCGTATATCAGTTTTTTAAAAGTGAAAAGGAAACTGCTTTAGTACACGAAAAGATTGTTCTTAATTGGGAAATCAAGTCGTTAGGAATCGTAATCAATATATTAAAAAAGCCGACAAGAGCAGATTTTGATGGTTCAGGAACAATCACTGGTCTTGAAGCGCTCATTCTTGGAACTGCTTTATCATTAGATGCGTTTGGAGCGGGTATTGGTGCAGCGATGCTTGGATTTTCCCCTGTTCTACTTTCTGGAATAGCAGCTTTAATGAGTTGTATATTTCTTTTAGGAGGATTGCAGCTGGGACGTATTTTCTCCCACTTAAATTGGGTGCAGAAATTTGCTTTTATCCCAGGGATCCTGTTAATACTAATAGGAATATTAAAATTATGAAAGAGGTCGCTTATGACTAAAATGATCGGACTTACCGGAGGCATTGCTAGCGGTAAAAGTACTGTCTCCAATATGTTGAAAAAGCGTGGATTCACTATTCTTGATGCAGATCTTGCTTCCAGAGTAGTCGTTGAGCCTGGTCAAAAGGCATATGGGCAAATCATCGAAGTATTCGGCAAAAATATTTTAAATGAAGATAAGATGATTAATCGCGCTAAATTAGGATCTATTATTTTCAATGATGATGAAAAACGGAAAACGTTAAACAGCATTGTCCATCCAGCAGTTAGAGAATGTTTGAATGATTGGAAAATACAAGCATTAGATAAAGGAAAGAACACAATTATATATGATATCCCCCTTTTATATGAAAGTAATCTCACTTATTTAGTGGAAAAGGTAATCGTTGTATTTGTTGATCCACACATACAGCTGCAAAGGTTGCTAAATCGAAACGGATTAACTGAGGAAGAAGCAAAGGCGAGGATTAGTTCCCAACTCCCTATTCAGGAAAAAGTAAATCTTGCGGATGCTATTATAAATAATAATGGAACAATTGAAAATACGGAAAGGCAATTAAATGATTTGATTGTTAACTGGAATTTAACTCCGTAGTAAAAAGTCTAAATTATTAAAGGGTGTATGGAAACTATATACACTCCTTTTTTATTATGACAAAAAACGTTATAATATACAAAAAGCATCGACGCCATGTTTATCGAAGTGAGAAGAGCAGAGATTTTTTAGTCGATTGGCGTCAGAGCTGGACAATTAAGAGCACATTGATCGGAGCTGATAGCATGAAATGCCCGTCTTGCCAACACAATGGCACGCGAGTAGTCGATTCAAGACCAGCTGATGAAATAAGATCCATACGAAGAAGGCGAGAATGTGAAAAATGCTCATATCGTTTCACGACATTTGAGAGAGTCGAGGAAACACCTCTTATCGTAGTTAAAAAAGAAGGAATTCGTGAAGAGTTTAGTAGAGATAAAATTTTACGTGGCCTAATTCGTGCTTGTGAAAAGCGGCCAGTTTCATTAGAGCAGCTTGAAAAAATTACCCATGATATTGAAAGAGATTTGCGAAACCTTGGACAAGCTGAAGTGAAATCAGAAATAATCGGTGAAATGGTGATGGATAAATTAGCCAAAATTGATGAGGTTGCATATGTGAGATTTGCTTCTGTATATCGTCAATTTAAAGATTTGAACGTATTTTTAGATGAATTAAAGGATCTAATTAAAAAAGATTAAAGGTTCTTTTCTAAATCTTGTAAATTCTTAAATTGATACATTTTTTTGAAAAAATCTAATAATAAAAGATGCCCCTAAAGAATATTAATACAGGCTATTTAGCATGCTCAAAAAATTTGCGAAAATAGCCTTGATGAAAGTGTGTATGGAATGAAGCAGTATTGGAACGAGGTTCAGCCGATAGATTCATTTACCATTTCCATGAATGGTATTTTGCATCATCACGATAAAAAAATCATTACGCTATTATATCAGCCTCTTATTGGCCCCATTTGCACAACATTATATAATACGTTAGCCGACATGGCCGATGAAGGCAGAACCTTGTCGGAAGAATGGAATCATTATCATTTAATGAATATATTTGATCTTAACTTAGAAGAAATATATCATGCAAGATTAAAACTTGAAGGCATCGGTTTATTGAAAACTTATTCTAAAACAAATAACAATCAACGAGCTTTTATATACGAACTTCAGACCCCGCTTTCTGCTGAGCAATTTTTTACGGATGGAATGCTAAATATTTATTTGTTTCAAAAATTAGGCCAAACACATTTTTTGAAATTAAAAAAATCCTTCACGGACAAAAACTTGGATATGGCGAATTTTAATGAAGTCACGAGGGGCTTTCAGGATGTATTTTCCTCATTGGGGGCAAATACTTTAGCGCATAGTGAAGGTCATATGGCTAGCATCCCAGAAGATGGAGAAAAATATTTTCATAGGCAAAAATCACAACCAATTACTATAGATGTAAGTCATTTTGATTTTGATCTTTTTTTTGTAGGCTTGTCAGAGGTGATGGTGCCCCGGAAATTATTTACTTCTGCCATTAAGGAAGCAATCGCTAAATTGTCCTTTCTTTATTCCATCAACGCAATAGATATGAAAAACATCGTCCTGCAAAGCCTTACGGCTGATCAAAAAATAAATGTTGATGATCTTCGAAAAAATGCCCGTGATTGGTATCAGATGGAAAATGAGGCTCGTTTACCTCAATTAATTGATAAAATACAACCATTTATCCAACGTAAAACTGAGGGAAAGCAAGAATCAAAAGAGGATAAGCTCATTTCCTATTTGGAAACAGTTTCCCCGAGACAGCTTTTAATTGATCTCTCTGATGGTGGAGAACCTGCAAGATCTGATCTTCAAGCTGTAGAAGATGTAATGTTTCAACAAAAACTACAGCCAGGAGTTACGAATGTGCTTATTCATTATGTCATGCTGAAAACGGATATGAAGCTTTCTAAAAGTTATTTAGAGAAAATAGCCTCTCATTGGTCAAGGAAAAAAATAAAGACCGTTAAATCAGCTATGGAATTAGCGAAGAATGAGCATAAACAATACCAAGAATGGGCGAGTGGCAAGAAGGAAACAACACAAAGGAGAAATAAACCTATCCGAACAGAGAAACTGCCAGATTGGTTTGTATCTCAAGATGACACTGCACAGAAAGTTACTGAAATTCAAACAGAAGAATTGGAAGAAAAGCGTCGCAGGTTAGAAGCCATTCAAAGAAAGTACCAAAATAAAGGAGGTGAAAAAGGTGGAGAGAATTGATGGCACGATAAGGAGACTTTCACAATCACCAAGTTTCAGACAAAGATATGATGATATGAAAATAGAAGTATTGCAAAATCCCGAGGTAATAGCGTTTCTTGAAGAAAACCGCAATCAGCTTACAGATGACATGATTGAGAAAAACATGATGAAGCTTTATGAGTATGCTTCGCAAACAAAAAATTGTTCAAATTGTTCTAGTTTGGAAAAATGTTGCAATATGATGCCTGGTTACGAACCTGAAATTGTCATCGAACGGGAGACAATAGGATTATATTATCGTCCTTGCCCTACAAAAGTGATTCACGATGAACGAAGAAATACGGAAAGACTAATAAATAGTATTTATGTACCGAAAGAAATTCTTAAAGCATCCTTTGCTGAATTCTCTTTAAATAGCCCAGGACGAATCGATGCTTTTGAATATGCTGAGAAGTTTGCTTCTTCTTACGAACCTGGAAAGGGAATGCAGAAAGGGTTGTATTTACATGGCAGCTTTGGCGTTGGCAAGTCTTATTTACTAGGAGCGATCGCCAATCAATTAGCTGAAAAAGAAATTTCAACATTGATTGTATATGTTCCTGAATTTTTGCGCGAGATGAAACAATCATTAGGCGATCAAACGCTTAATGAGAAATTGGAGGCAGTAAAAAGCGCTAAAATTCTTATGCTTGATGATATAGGAGCGGAGGCAATGTCAAGCTGGACAAGGGATGAAATTCTCGGCTCGATTTTGCAATTTAGGATGCATGAACAGCTTCCTACCTTTTTCTCTTCTAATTTTGATTTAGATGGACTCGAGCACCATTTAACTTATTCCCAAAGAGGGGAAGAGGAAAAAATGAAAGCAGCAAGAATTATGGAAAGGATAAAATATCTCGCTGCACCCGTAAGGTTGGACGGACCAAATAGAAGACATGCTTAAGCACTTGCATATTATTGCAAGTGTTTTTTTGTTGCTTGATCATAATATCAGGTCTAGTCCGAGCTTGTTCTCATATATATGTAACAATGCAGGAATAAAGGGGGAGCAGGCTTGGAGTTAATGTTCAAATCCATTCACGATGCCATACGTTTTAAAGCTTTTTTATCTGCTAATGGCTTGCCGGACTCCTTTACGGAAAGGCAAAGTCAATTTATATATTCTTTTCACCATTTGTTTATCAAAAAAGAGAATTACATTCAATCTTTCATTCAATTTATCCAAGATGTTAAAAGAGATGAGTGGGTGAACAATGTATTGCGCGACACATATAAGTATGAAATTGAAGACGAACGAATTGAAATTTTGAACATCATTAATCAAATGATTACGGGTGAGCGGGTAGAGTTAATTTCGTTAGTCGGAAAATTGGATGAAGAAGATTTAATTCGAGAAGCTGTTACGGATTTATTGGATTATAACGGAGCAGTTTTATTTGACTCCTTTTTACGCTTTCGTTTAAAAAAGTATTTTGAACACGTATTAGCATATTTAAATGTAGCTATAGATGAATATAAAATGGAACAAGAATACCAAATATTTGTAAATATGTTAAGGGATTATTTGAAAAATCGAAGTCCTAAGCAAGATATCGTTCATGTACTGCTGGAAAAGCCTATTCTATTTTTCAATGAAAGGTTAAAAGAAATGGGAAAGAATGAAATCAAGGAGATCTTGGATCGTCGATTGCTTTCTAACCATCCTGTATATGTAGATTCATCTGTTATTGCACCGCTTTTATCAATGGCTCCTAAAAAAATATATTTATATACGGATGAAGAAGATCAGCCTCTTATAAGAACATTGAAAAATATATTTGAGGAACGATTATCGATCCTATCCGCAGCCCATTTAAATACTTTGCTAAAAGCTTATTCAGATACTTGATTTTGTATTTCAAAACGGCTATAATAGCGTACATAATCTTAACATTTATAAGTATTGATGAGGACAAGAGTATTTTGTTACGGTTTCCAGAGAGGAAAGAATAGCTGCGAACTTTCCAACACGAACCAAATGCTTACCACCTTTGAACTCCAATCATGAATCCGCTGCAGGCGTGTAGTATTGATTGGCGGAAGACTCCGTTATGATCAATCCAAAGTCATTGTGTCTTTTTGCATAGTGAAAATTAGGGTGGAACCACGTGTATAAAACTCGTCCCTTTCCAGGGGCGGGTTTTTTTATATTTTATTTAATCAAAAAAGGAGTGTAGTGTCATGTCAGAACAAGTAAAAATTACTTTCCCAGACGGAACAATAAAGGAGTTTTCTAATACTACGACAACAGAAGACATTGCAGCTTCCATTAGTCCGGGCTTACGAAAAAAAGCATTGGCAGGTAAAATAAATGGACAATTGATAGATCTCAAAACAGCGATTAATCAAGATGGTTCAATTGAAATTATTACACCTGAAAGTGATGAAGCACTTGAAATATTGCGTCATAGTACTGCTCATTTAATGGCACAAGCTGTAAAAAGATTATTTCCTGATGTAAAGCTTGGAGTTGGACCAGTCATTGAAAATGGATTTTATTATGATATGGATTTAGACCATTCTATTACACCAGAAGATTTGCCTATTATTGAAAAAGAAATGAAAAAGATTATTAATGAGAACATTGAGATCGTTCGAGAAGAGGTATCCCGTGACGAAGCTAAGCAAAAGTTTGCTCACGATGAATACAAGCAGGAATTGATTGACGCAATTCCAGCGGACGAAAAAGTAACAATTTACGAGCAAGGTGATTTTGCTGACCTTTGTCGCGGTGTTCATGTACCGTCTACAGGCAAAATTAAAGAATTTAAATTGTTAAGTATTGCCGGAGCCTATTGGCGCGGTGACAGTAATAATAAAATGCTGCAGCGTATATATGGAACAGCCTTTTTCAAAAAGGAAGATCTTAAACACCATTTGAAAATGCTGGAAGAAGCAAAGGAAAGGGATCATCGTAAGCTTGGGAAAGAACTAAGTTTATTTACGAACTCCCAAAAGGTTGGCCAAGGGTTGCCCCTTTGGTTGCCAAAAGGTGCAACAATACGTAGAATTATTGAACGTTATATTGTTGATAAAGAAGTGGCCCTTGGATACGACCATGTTTATACTCCAATAATGGGAAGTGTTGAGCTTTATAAAACTAGTGGCCACTGGGATCATTATCGTGAAGATATGTTCCCGGTCATGGATATGGATAATGAACAGCTTGTATTACGCCCGATGAACTGTCCACATCATATGATGGTGTATAAAAATGACATTCATAGTTATCGTGAACTGCCAATTCGAATAGCTGAGCTAGGTACTATGCATCGTTATGAAATGTCTGGTGCACTATCAGGGCTGCAGCGCGTACGTGGAATGACATTGAATGATGCTCACATATTTGTTCGACCAGACCAAATTAAGGATGAATTCATCCGTGTCGTCCAACTCGTTAATGAAGTTTATAAAGATTTTGATATAAATGATTATTCATTCCGTCTCTCTTATCGTGATCCTGAGGATAAAGAGAAATATTTCGATGATGACGAGATGTGGAATAAGGCGCAAGCAATGTTAAAAGAAGCAATGGATGATCTTGGCGTCGATTATTTTGAAGCAGAAGGAGAAGCAGCTTTTTACGGTCCAAAACTCGATGTTCAAGTGAAAACAGCTTTAGGAAAAGAAGAAACTCTTTCTACTGTTCAGCTTGATTTCCTTCTTCCTGAAAAATTCGATTTAACTTATGTAGGAGAAGACGGGAAGCAACATCGCCCTGTAGTCATCCATCGCGGAGTTGTATCAACAATGGAACGTTTTGTTGCCTTTTTAATTGAAGAGTATAAAGGGGCGTTCCCAACATGGCTGGCACCAGTCCAAGTGCAGGTCATCCCCGTTTCACCTGATGTTCACTTTGACTATGCGAAGCAAGTCGTAGATCAATTGAAAGCTTCGGGCTTCCGTGTTGAATTAGATAAGCGTGATGAAAAAATTGGTTACAAAATAAGAGAAGCTCAAATGCAAAAAATTCCTTATATGCTCGTTGTCGGGGACAATGAAATTGAAAGTAATTCCGTAAATGTAAGGAAATACGGAGAACAGAAATCTGAAACAATTCCGTTTAACCATTTTTTAGAAAAATTAAAAGATGAAGTAAACATATAAAAAACAAAGCACCTTCCGCTATTGAGAAGGTGCTTTTCCTATTACTTATTATCATTTATCTCCATTTTTGTACCATCTTTAAAAGTGTATTCTAATTCAAATGAATGATAATTATCACCTAGATTAAATCTTTCAAGCACCTTTTGAATAACTTCATCTTTTGGAGTATTTGCGTCAATTCCTAAGTCCTTTAATTGGGTGTATATTGTATTAAAAGCTTCCATTGCTTTAAGTCTTCTGTCATTTATTGTATCTTCTATTTTAGCTTCGTAATCCCCGTTTCCATTACCTTGTTCAAAATCAATATCAAAGTCTTGGTCGTTTTCGTAGTCAACATCTAAGTCAAATTTGGTGAAATTAAGCTCCTGCATTTTTTTTGCAGCATCCTGGTCATCAGCTACAGTTCCAACTGATTTATTTCCGCTATTGTCCTTACTTTTATCATCCGGTGTATTAGCATTTTCACTTGTTTCAGTGGGGATTACTTGCTCTTTCGGATTATTATCTACAGAAGGATCGTTTGAGCAAGCGGCAAGACCAATCATGAGCGTGATTCCTAGTAGGGAAGAAAAATATTTTTTCATTCTATAGCCTCCGTTAAACGTATTATTAAAAGTTTTTCCCTCTACAGTCTTTTTAAACATTTTCAAAAAAACATTGCAATATGAAAAGGCATTTGTTATGATGAAATACGTTGATTATATGGATTCATCATCATTGACTAAAATCTATGTTTATGGTAAAGTAACTAAGGTGAACTGAATACGTTTGTAGAAGAAGGAGCTGCCCGCTTCTCGCCTGATTGACGCACCATCTCATGCTGTTGACAGGTTAATGGTATATTGTTATTCAAAAACAATTATTTGTGCGTGAATACAGTGCGGGTTGCTTTGTGCCCGTGCTTTTTTAATGCTCATTTTTGGGCAGCATTTAGAAACAAACATCGTATTCTTTGAAAAAACCTTGGAGGTGGCTAATTATTAGCAAAGATATGTTGGTAAATGAAGGCATTCGTGCCCGTGAACTTCGTCTCGTCGACCATAATGGTGAACAGCTGGGTGTGAAATCCCGCAATGAAGCACTTGAAATCGCTGCTCGTGTAAATCTTGACCTTGTTCTTGTTGCTCCAAACGCAAAACCTCCTGTAGCCCGTATTATGGACTACGGAAAATTCCGTTTTGAACAGCAGAAAAAGGATAAAGAAGCACGTAAAAATCAAAAAGTGATCAACGTGAAGGAAGTTCGTTTGAGTCCTACAATTGATGAACATGATTTTAATACGAAGCTTCGTAATGGCCGAAAATTCTTGGAGAAGGGCGATAAAGTAAAGGCGTCTATCCGTTTTAGAGGTCGTGCGATTACACATAAAGAAATTGGACAACGTGTATTGAATCGTTTCGCTGACGAATGCAGCGATGTAGCGACAGTCGAATCGAAGCCAAAAATGGACGGTCGAAGCATGTTCTTAGTGTTAGCACCAAAAATCGAAAAGTAATGTTTTGAGGAGGAAAACTCTATGCCAAAAATGAAGACCCACCGTGGCTCTGCAAAACGTTTCAAAAGAACAGGTTCTGGTAAACTGAAACGCTCTCATGCATATACGAGCCATATGTTTGCAAATAAAACAACGAAACAAAAACGTAAACTTCGTAAAGCTGCAATGGTATCAAAAGGTGATTTCCGCCGTATCCGCCATATGCTTGACAATGTGAAGTAATTATTAAGATTTAATAGGAGGGAAATAATATGCCACGTGTAAAAGGCGGAACAGTTACCCGCAGACGTCGTAAAAAGGTATTAAAGTTAGCAAAAGGATATTATGGTTCCAAACATAGATTATTTAAAGTAGCAAACCAACAAGTAATGAAATCATATATGTACGCTTACCGCGATCGCCGCAACAAAAAGCGTGATTTCCGTAAACTATGGATTACACGTATTAACGCTGCAGCACGCATGAACGGTCTTTCTTATAGCCGCTTAATGCATGGCTTGAAAGTAGCAGGCATCGAAGTAAACCGCAAAATGCTTGCAGATCTTGCAGTATCTGATGAACAAGCATTTGCTGAACTAGCAAGCAAAGCGAAAGCTGCTCTATAAATCTTTTCATAAGCCATTCTCCAAGTTGGAGGATGGTTTTTTGCTGTGCGCCCAGCATGGGCGTAGTCTATAGGGTGCAAGTCCCGAACTGCGAAGGCAGAAGTAGCAGTTAGCTTAACGCAAGGGTGTCCACGGTGACGTGGAATCTGAAGGAAGCGAGCGGCAAACCTCCGGTCTGAGGAACACGAACTTCATATTAGGCTATTTACGATTGGGTGAGTTTGCAGTACAGAACAAAGCCCTTTCTGCCGAAGGTTGTATGTAGTAAATGAAGCAGATAGGTGGAGGGAAAGACTACGTTCTTACCTGGGGAGGTCTGATTGGAACGCCAAGTTCACTTGGTAACCTATCCAGTGATGGATAGCTGAACAATCAGAAGTCAGCAGAGGCCATAGTACCATTCGAACTCGAGAAGAATGGGAAGGGCTGAACAATTAAGAGAGAGCAACATCTTGGCATTCAGTAACCTGCGATGAACACAGATAACCGATAAGGCATGCTTGAAGGAGGATATGGTGAATCCCATGGGGGACTTCAAGATGGTGGAGCAGAACTGGCATAAGTGGAATCGTTGTTCACGGAAAGAGGCGTAACCAATGTTAATGGAACGAATACTGTCACGGGAAAACCTCCTTTCCGCCCTGAAAAGGGTGGAACGAAATAAAGGAAGTCATGGTGTGGATGGGATGTCCGTACAAAACCTACGAGAGCATATCAAGAAACACTGGGAATCCATGAAAATGGAACTTCTTGAGGGTACCTATACACCGCAACCCGTCCGCAGGGTCGAAATCCCGAAACCTGACGGTGGGGTGCGATTATTAGGTATCCCTACCGTAACAGACCGTCTCATTCAACAAGCAATTGCCCAAGTTTTAACGACTATATATGACCCGATGTTCTCAGACCATAGTTATGGATTTCGACCAGGTCGAAGCGCCCATGATGCGGTTAGGAAAGCAAAAGGTTATATACAGGAAGGTTATCGTTGGGTGGTTGATATCGACTTGGAGAAGTTCTTCGACAGAGTAAACCATGACAAATTAATGGGGACACTAGCGAAACGAATCGAAGATAAACGCCTGCTTAAGTTAATCCGTAAATATCTAGAATCGGGAATCATGATAAATGGCATTGTGACAACCAGTGAGGAAGGAACTCCACAAGGAGGACCTCTCAGTCCTTTACTCTCTAACATTGTCCTTGACGAATTTGACAAGAAGTTAGAGGAAAGAGGTCACAAATTTGTACGATACGCCGATGATGCTAATATCTATGTGAAAACAATGAAAGCAGGAAACCGGGTGATGGATTCCATCACCTTGTTTATAGAAGGAAAGCTTAAGCTGAAAGTTAATTTGAAAAAGTCAGCTGTAGACCGTCCTTGGAAGAGGAAATTTCTTGGATTCAGTTTTACCTTTCATAAAGAACCCAAAGTTCGGATTGCCAAAGAAAGCGTGAAACGGATGAAGAATAAAATCCGAGAAATTACCTCAAGAAAGAAACCTTATCCCATGGAATATCGAATAGAGAAACTAAACCAATATCTAATGGGATGGTGCGGATACTTCGCCCTGGCAGATACGCCAAGTGTATTCAGGGAGTTTGATTCATGGATTAGAAGAAGACTTCGGATGTGTATGTGGAAGAATTGGAAGAAACCAAGCACGAAGGTGAGGAACCTCATTAGACTTGGCGTTCCGAAAGGAAAGGCTTATGAATGGGGAAACTCACGTAGAAGTTATTGGAGAATCTCCAAAAGTCCGATACTACACAGAACCCTTGGAAACTCCTACTGGAATTCCCAAGGGCTCAAAAGTCTATTATCTCGTTACGAAACTTTGCGTCACCAATCTTAGTTGAACCGCCGTATACCGAACGGTATGTACGGTGGTGTGAGAGGTCGGGGGTTAATCACTCCCTCCTACTCGATTCTGGTTTAAAATTGGAAGGATTGTCAATGTGGAGTTGAATTTGATTTGATTTGAAATATGGAGATTTCGCGTCTGATCGATTGACCATAGAACTCCATTTTGCTTTTTCATCGTTTTTCGTCCAAAGTTGCTCTAACTAAGGACACCATTTTGAATTTTGACTGTTTTCTGTCCTCAGTTTCACTAACTGAGGACACCATTATGGATTTTGACAGTATACTGTCCTCAGTTCCTTTAACTGAGGACACCATTATGGATTTTTACTGTTTTCTGTCCTCAGTTTCTCTAACTGAGGACACCATTTCGGTTTTTCCCTGTTTTCTGTCCAAAGTTCCGTATCTACGTCAAAAAGTGTGATATATCCGAGATTTCAAGAATCTTCATACTCTCCACCCGACAATAAAAATTCTGAGAAACACTTACTCCAGCCAGAATTCTTATCTCAATCATGATTAAATACCGATATGGACTAGATATTGCCTTAAATCTAATGTAAATTCGAACTAAGGCTTCTTTAAGAATCAATGGCTGAGACCATATTATAAAAGGGTGTGAAGATATGAGATTTTTATTAATTTGGTATTTCATTATTATTAATGTTTTTGGAGTACAAATAATGAAAAGTGATAAGAACCGTGCAATACATAAACAAAGGAGAATTAGTGAAAAAAGTCTATGGATTGTAGCTCTTATTGGGGGAGCACCAGGGGCGTTTGTTGGCATGAAGGCGTATCGTCATAAAACTAAGCATTTTCAGTTTAAATACGGCTTTCCGATTTTAGCCATCATAGATATATTGATTTATGTTTACTTATTTAGCATCGTGTCATAACAGACGAGCAGCGAAAATAAAATAGTGGTAAGAAAGCAGGTGATCATGGTGGAGGAACAGTTATTGATCATGCTTGCATTTATGGAGGGGACCGGAATTCTCGCACCTTTCATGTTTATCTTTTTTCACGTTCTCAGGCAATTTTTGTTTATTCCTGTTGTCATCCTTTGTATGGCAGGGGGAATTTTATTCGGAAGTTTCCTAGGAACCGTGTATTCCATGGCAGGATTACTCCTTCTATCCGCTTTATTTTATTTTTGTATAAGAAAAATGCCTGGAACGCATGCAAAATTAATGATGATTAAATATAAATGGTTTGGACGCTACACAAAAATGACGGTAGGGCAAATTGCGGTGTTAAGACTCATTCCTTTTTTTCATTATCATCTACTCAATTTATGTTTGCTAGAGAGAAGACCTGATTTTAAAGGTTTTATGAAAGGTGCATTTGCAACAAATTTACCGCTTGCTTTTTTTTATACAGTCTTTGGTGAATTCATCACCCATTTTACCCCGACGATAGCGGTGATCATTATATGTTCACTTTTTCTCCTCTTTTACATTCTCCGTGAAAAAATCGCTACAGTTTCCTGGGAGGACTTTTTTAATCATCCTAAACAAGGCAAAAACCCCTGCTAAACAGGGGTTTTCATTAGGATTTCTTTTTCGCTAACAATTCCTTAATTGGACTTTTCCAGTCTATTTCGCTATCTGGATATCTCAGTTTAACCTCATTTTCAATATAGACAAAATCCTCATAGGACAGGCCTTTTAACAGATCGGCATTATGTGGCCATATGAAAATCGATACAACTTCAAAAGAGCGATCTGTCGTTCCTAAATATTTTTCGCCCTCAAACATGACACCATTATACGTGACCAGGAAGTTTTTTCTAATATTTTCAGGATTATCATAGAAAAAATACTTTTTTTGTTCATGGGCACTTTCAAGTTTTCTCTTCGGATCGATTATAAACTTGACAGTTTTATAAATGAGATAAATAATAAATGCAAAAATCACGAGTCTCAGCACGTAAATCATGAAGAGGCCTCCAATCCAGTAATCTTAAACACGTATACGTTTAAAGAGTGAAAAGGTTTCAATTTCTGCTATAATTTTTTTGGAGGGATTAAATTATGACGTTAGAAGAAATGTTTACCATGCAAGCTCAGTTAGATAAATACATAGAGAACGAACACGGCCTAGAAAATAATCAGTTATTGGAAGAGAAATTATTAGCTCTGCTCGTTGAAATCGGTGAACTCGCGAATGAAACAAGATGCTTCAAATTTTGGAGTAAAAAACCTGCTTCAGAAAGTCATGTCATATTAGAAGAATTTGTTGACGGTGTTCATTTTATACTTTCAATTGGACTGGAGCTCGGATTTTCCAATGAGCCATTTTCAATTGTTTCATCGGAAGGGAATGAAGATTTAGTCAGAAGCTTTCTAAAAATATATTCCCTCGTCGATAATCTAAGGGAAAAAAGAACATTTGACAGCTATGAAGAATTATTGCGTCAATATTTTATATTAGGACAGTCTTTAGGTTTTTCGATTGATGATGTTCATAATGCGTATAAAGCAAAAAATGAAGTGAACTACAAAAGACAGCAAGAGGGGTATTAATAATTTTAATAATATGGAGGTTGCAAAATGGAAAAATTAGATGAAACATTAACAATGTTAAAGGAATTAACGGATGCAAAGGGGATTCCAGGAAATGAGTATGAACCCCGGGAAGTAATGAAAAAATATATCGCGCCATATGCGGATGAAATCGAAACTGATGGTCTAGGGAGTATTATTGCTAAAAAGGCCGGTGATGCAAATGGCCCTAAAATAATGATAGCAGGTCATTTAGATGAAGTCGGCTTTATGATCACTCAAATTGATAAGAACGGATTTTTACGTTTCCAAACAGTTGGTGGCTGGTGGTCTCAAGTAATGCTCGCACAAAGGGTGACAATTGTTACAACAAAAGGGGATATAACGGGAGTGATCGGTTCAAAACCTCCTCATATTTTATCTCCAGAGGCACGTAAAAAACCAGTTGAGATTAAGGATATGTTTATTGATATCGGCGCTTCAAGCCGTGAAGAAGCATTGGAATGGGGAGTTCGTCCCGGAGACATGGCTGTTCCATATTTTGAATTTACGGTAATGAATAATGAAAAACATCTGCTTGCAAAAGCGTGGGATAATCGGATCGGATGTGCAATTGCCATCGATGTTTTGAAAAATTTAAAAGATGAAAACCATCCAAATGTCGTTTACGGAGTAGCAACAGTACAAGAAGAAGTCGGTCTTAGAGGTGCGAAGACGGCTGGAAATAAAGTACAGCCTGACATTTCTATTGCGGTTGATGTAGGTATTGCTGGAGATACTCCGGGAGTGAGTGAAAAAGAAGCGATGGGTAAGATGGGAGACGGTCCGCAAATTATATTATATGATGCCTCTATGGTGTCTCATAAAGGACTGCGTGAGCTTGTAACAAAGACGGCGGATGAGCTCGGAATCCCTTATCAATTTGATGCCATTCCAGGTGGTGGAACGGATGCAGGTTCCATTCATTTGGCTAATGAGGGAGCACCGTCATTAGCCATTACGATTGCCACTCGCTATATTCATACTCATGCAGGAATTCTTCATCGTGATGACTTTGAAAATGCGGTTAAACTTATTACGGAGGTTATAAAGCGTTTGGATCGCAAAACTGTAGATAAAATTACATTTGAATAAGGAGGAAATGATGAAAAAACAATTTAACAAGTTATAACGAATAAACCAAGCACGTGCCCCTCCTCGGTTAAAAGCAAAATATGAAGAATTTTAAAATGGAGGGACGCGTATGCGAACAGAAAAAGAAATGATGTCGCTCATTCTTTCGATTGTTAAAACTGATGAGCGAATTAGAGCAGCTATGATGAATGGCTCAAGAGTAAATCCAAATGTTAAAAAAGATCGTTATCAAGATTATGATATCGTTTTTTACGTGAGAGAATATGATTCCTTTTTGGCTGATCACAACTGGGTAAATGTATTCGGAGACAGAATCATTATGCAGATGCCGGATGGCATGGAGCTTTTTCCCTCAAATTGGCCGGGATTTAGTTATTTAATGCAATTTGTAGATGGAAATCGAATTGATTTAACATTACTCCCGATAGAAGAGATTAATAATCAATCAAAATTTGATAGTCTAAGCGTTGTGCTATTGGATAAAGATCAACTTTTGCCAATATTACCTAGGCCTGATGAATCCGACTACATTACTAAAAAACCGACTTCACAAGAGTTTTTGGATTGCCAAAACGAGTTTTGGTGGGTGGCGACATATGTTTCAAAAGGTTTAAAACGTATGGAGCTTCCTTATGCTAAAGCAATGATGGAAGGTCCAGTCCGTAATATGCTTGTGCTCATGCTCGATTGGTATATTGGAAGTGAACACTCGTTTACCGTTAACACTGGGAAAGATGGAAAATGGCTTGAACGATATGTTGATAAAAATATGTGGGAGAAATATATTTCAACATATGCAAATGCAGATTACGAAGTCATATGGAACAGTCTTTTCAATATGTGTTCATTATTTGAGGAAATCAGTGAAGTAGTCGCCAAAAAGTTGGAATATCTACTTTTTACTGATTCTGAAAAAGTAATGAAATATTTAATATCCTTAAAAAATCAATAGCTGAAAGATAAATACTATTTGAATATTAAACCAAAAAAAGAGCGCATGAAAAATCATGCGCTGCTTTTTATTTTAAGCCCTGTTCTAAAGTTTCCAGCATCATGTTCTTTTCTTGGTCATCCGCGTTTTGCCAAATAACTTCGAACAGTACTCCTAAACCAGGAAGCATTTTTTCTTCACCGCGTTGGATTGCATCTACAATCGTGTCCCTCAATTGTGATTGGTCATTGCCGGAAACATTGTGAATAATGGCATTTCGTAAATTTAAATCCATGGACATCAAACTCCTTTCTATGTATGTTCATCTTAGTTTTTCGCAAATTCCGAGGAATATGTATAATAGAATAAAGAATGAACGGAAAGGACATGACTGGATGGAATATATTCAATCGGCAAAAAATTCACGTGTAAAAGAATGGAAAAAACTTTTATCAAAAAAGGATAGAGATCTGACAGGGAAATACATCATAGAAGGTGAGCATCTAATTGATGAGGCATTGAAAACAAATGATGTGTTGGAACTGATTCTCCAAGAAAACGTCCAAGCTCCCGACTCATGGTTGTTAAAAGGAATCCCCTCTGTAACAACGATTACAGCTGATATTAGTAAAATTATTTCAGCAACGAAAACACCACAAGGAGTATTTGCAGTTTGCTGCAAAAAAGAATCTATCATCGATTTGACAAAACATAAAAGATTTTTGTTGCTTGACGGGGTTCAAGATCCTGGCAATATTGGGACGATGATTCGTACAGCAGATGCAGCAGGAATTGATGTTGTCATAATGGGAGAAGGATCTGGGGATATATATAATCCTAAGGTCATTAGATCTGCGCAAGGCAGCCACTTTCATTTGCCTATTATTACAGGTAATTTGCATACATGGATAGAAACTTTTAAAGCTTCATTAATTCCTGTCTATGGAACAGCATTGGAAGGTGCGGTAACCTATAAGGAAGTTCCGCCAACTGATTCCTTCGCTTTAATCGTTGGAAATGAAGGTGCGGGGGTGGATCCTACTATATTAGAAAATACCGATCAAAATCTTTATATTCCAATCTATGGGAACAGTGAGTCTCTGAATGTGGCCGTTGCTGCCGGCATTCTTTTATATCATTTGCAAAAATAGATTTGAAATTGCTGTTTATAACCTCTATAATGTTGTGTATATCTAAATAATGATAATGACTGTGATGGAGAAAAGTAACTAAGAGAAAGCTATCAGGAAGAAGATGCCTTGACTGTGAGCATTTTCAGCGGAATCTAGGTGAAGTTCGCCTCCTGAGTCGGTATCGGGACCGTTTAATACGTAAAGATACCCCGGCAAATGCCGTTATGACAATGAAGTGAACAGTAAAATGTTTATAAGGGTGGTACCGCGACCAAAGCCTCGTCCCTTTTTGGGATTGGGGCTTTTTTGTATTTTCTGTTTTCCTTTTATTTGTTGTTTGTGTAAAAGCTTTACGCTTCTTAAGAAGGTGCCAGCTCTTTTCTCAGTTGAATGATTCATTTTGAGACCAGATACGAGTTCGCATTGTTGAATTTATATTAATTAGCACAATGCTGGAGGAAAGAGCTTTTGTATTAAAAAAACCGAAGGAGGAAATTTTAGTGGAAGAAAAGCTAAAACAATTAGAATCAGAAGCATTGGCAAAAATTAATGACTCCCATGATTTAAAAGCATTGAATGAAGTTCGGGTTGCCTACTTAGGAAAAAAGGGTCCAATTACAGAAGTTTTACGGGGAATGGGAAAATTATCCGCAGAAGAACGTCCAAAAATGGGTGCTCTCGTCAATGTTGTAAGAGAAAAGATAACAACTGAAATTGAGAAGAAACAACAAGATTTAGAAGCAGCAGCAGTTCGTAAGCAGTTGGAAGCAGAAACAATTGATATAACTCTTCCTGGAAGACCTGTTAAAACTGGCAGCCGTCATCCCCTTACAAAGATTATTGAAGAAATAGAAGATCTTTTCATTGGTATGGGCTATAAAGTGGCGGAAGGTCCTGAAGTAGAAAAAGATTATTATAATTTTGAGGCCTTAAATTTACCAAAGGGCCATCCTGCAAGAGATATGCAAGATTCTTTTTATATTACAGAAGAGATTTTGCTGCGCACTCATACATCACCTGTTCAGGCGCGCACGATGAAAAAGCATGAAGGCACAGGTCCAGTAAAAATTATTTGCCCTGGAAAGGTGTATCGTCGTGATAATGATGATGCGACACATTCACATCAATTTACTCAAATCGAAGGGTTAGTAGTTGATGAAAATATTACGATGGGAGATTTAAAAGGAACACTTGAAGTATTTGCAAAAAGAATGTTCGGCGATGACCGCGAAATTCGTTTGCGCCCAAGTTTCTTCCCATTCACTGAACCGTCTGTTGAAATGGACATTTCTTGTAAAATATGTGGGGGAGATGGCTGCCGTGTATGTAAGCAAACCGGTTGGATTGAAATACTCGGAGCAGGTATGGTACATCCAAACGTTCTTGAAATGGCAGGCTTTGATTCAAAAAAATATACTGGATTTGCATTCGGTATGGGCCCAGAACGAATTGCGATGTTGAAATATGGTGTAGATGATATTCGCCATTTCTATACGAATGACATTCGGTTTTTACAACAATTTGCGGTGCAGGAATAAGAGTGGGAGGGAAAATATATGCTTGTTTCATATAAATGGCTGCAAGATTATGTTGATCTTGGCAATGTAACAGCGCGTGAGTTAGCAGAAAAAATTACAAGAAGCGGTATAGAAGTAGATGGAGTAGAACAATTAAGTGCTGGGTTGAAGGAAGTAGTTGTTGGCCACGTCCTTGAATGTGAAAAACATCCAGAGGCAGATAAACTAAATAAATGTCTTGTTGATATTGGCGACGATGCACCCGTTCAAATCATTTGCGGCGCACCAAATGTGGCTAAAGGACAAAAGGTTGCTGTTGCAAAGGTAGGGGCGATCCTGCCAGGCAACTTTAAAATTAAAAAAGCAAAGCTTCGTGGTGAAGAATCGAATGGAATGATTTGTTCGCTTCAGGAGCTGGGTATTGAAGGAAAGCTAGTGGCAAAAGAGTTTGCTGAAGGCATTTATGTATTTCCTGAGAACACGGAAGTAGGTTCGGATGCTTTACAGCTTTTAAATTTGGATGATGAAATATTGGAGCTTGATTTAACTCCAAATCGTGCAGATGCCCTTAGTATGATAGGAGTAGCTTATGAAACGGCCGCTATTTTAAACCAAGAAGTTAAATTACCTGAAATCACGACTAAAGCATCAAGCGAAAAAGCAGAAGACTATATATCAGTTAGCATTGATGCGAAAGAAGAAAATCCATTATACACAGCAAAAATAATTAAAAATGTTAAAATTGGCCCTTCCCCTTTATGGTTGGAAACACGACTCATGTCAGCTGGAATTAGACCGCATAATAATGTAGTCGATGTTACGAACTATATTTTACTTGAATACGGACAGCCGCTCCACGCATTTGACTATGACCGGTTTGGTTCAAAAGAAGTGGTTGTACGTCTGGCAAACGAAGGGGAAAAAGTCGTCACTCTTGATGGTGCAGAACGAATTTTAACTTCTGAACAGCTTGTTATTACAAACGGTACAGAACCTGTTGCTCTTGCTGGGGTTATGGGGGGAGCAAACTCTGAGGTTGGCAATGATACGACAACGATTCTACTTGAATCCGCCTATTTTACTGGTCAGTCGATTCGAAATACATCAAAGCAACACGGATTACGTAGTGAAGCGAGCAGCCGCTATGAAAAAGGTGTAGATCCAGAAAGGGTTCGCCCGGCGGCTGAAAGAGCAGCTCAGCTTATTGCGGAGCTGGCAGATGGTGAAGTGCTCGAAGGAATGATTGAAGCTAATCATTTACGAATCGAGCCAGCAGTCGTTTCGATTTCATTAGAAAAAATAAATCGTGTACTTGGAACAGATATGGGTAAAGAAGGCGTCACAGAAATTTTTAATCGTCTAAAGTTCGAAGTTATGGTTGAAAATGATACTTTTATCGTTACTGTTCCGACACGGCGTGGAGATATCACGATTGAAGAAGATTTAATAGAAGAAGTAGCTCGTCTTTACGGATATGATCATATTCCTAAAACTTTGCCAAAAGGTGCTTCCTTACCGGGTGGATTAAGTATGGTGCAAGAAAGAAGGAGAGCAGCGAAAGGATTTCTTGAAGGGGCTGGATTATACCAAGCTATTACGTATTCATTGACGAGCGAGGAAAAAGCAACAAGTTTTGCGATTGAAAAACGTGAACCTGTAAAGCTCGCAATGCCAATGAGTGAGGAACGGAGCAAGCTAAGACTAAGCATTATTCCACAGCTTTTAGAATCTGTCTCTTATAACCTAGCTCGTCAACATGATTCTATTGCCTTGTATGAAATTGGATCAGTCTTTTTAAGTAATGGCGGGGATGTTCAACCTGATGAACGTGAACATATTGCCGGTGCCATCACTGGTCTTTGGGTGGAAAATGAATGGCAAGGAGAAAAAAAACCAGTAGATTTCTACGTAGCAAAAGGGATTTTGGAAGGTTTATTTACCAAACTAGGAGTTTCAGCAAATATAGAATGGCAAAGAGCAGAGTTAGATGGTATGCATCCAGGAAGAACAGCTGAAATAGTATTATCTGGTGATGTGATTGGCTTTGTTGGTCAAGTCCATCCTAACGTACAAAAATCACTAGACTTAAAAAACACGTACGTTTTTGAAATTAAGGCCGGTCCATTATTTAATTATGAACTGCCACCGCTTGCTTACGTTCCAATTCCGCGCTTCCCTTCCATTACTAGGGATATCGCTTTAGTTGTGGATAAGGAAGTAAGTTCCGGTACACTAGCGTCGATTATTAAGGAAGCTGGTAGAAAGCTATTAACATCTGTCCATGTGTTTGACTTATATGAAGGAGAACATATGGAAAAAGGCAAAAAATCAATCGCATTCTCCTTAACCTATTCTGATCCTGAAAGAACCTTAACGGATGAAGAAGTTGTAAAGGCACATAACAAAGTGCTTGCTGAACTAAAGGAAAAAGCCAGTGCCGAATTAAGAGGTTAAATAGAAAAGCGGAGGCGCCTGTTCATCGACGTATGAACTTCATAGCCTTCGACTGAGATTAAGGAAACACGACGAGGTTGAAAAAGCGGAAGGCGCCCGATCAGCCTCGACAAGCAAAGCTCTGAGGCAAAAAAGTCTGCGCTTTGACTTTATTGCCGCTAGTTTATGACCTTGATGGGCTTGCGTCTGCAGCTAGACAGAACAAGTCGATGTTGACTTATCGTAGGGAGAAGGACAGGAAGTTCGCTTGTCGATAGGCGATTGAGCAAGCCAAATAAAAACGAAATCGCCTGAAGCTAGAAAAAATGAAAAACGCGAGCCACATGCTCGCGTTTTTGCATTGCACTTAACATTGAAGCGTAAATTCTATACAATTATTAGTAAAATAACTACTAGAGGACGGAAAACATGAAGAAAAAACGCTTATTATTATACTTAATCGGTTTTATTCTCGCGATAGGAATAATGACGATCTATCAAAAATCTACATCTGTAGAATTTCGCCCTGAAAGGGTCACAAGTTACATAAATGGAATTCGGATGGGCGTACAAGATCTATATAAAAAAGTTCCAATTAATGATATTAGGGAGAACAACACAATTTCCGAAGCTCAGCTTGATCATCTTCTTGGTGGAATTGAACGTGTATATTCAAGCTATATAGAATTAAAAACGATGGCGATTACATTTGATTATTGGAAGGACCAAGAAACAAAAACAGAAATTATTTTAGATCAGGTTCTTTTATCATTCCAAGAGTTAAAAACTGCTTCGAGTGGCGATATCATTTTAACTAAAACACAAATGAACTCGATCGAGGAGTTATACAAGTATTTATGGGATCTTTACCAGCTTGATTTATATGATAAGGATTTAGATAAGATTTTACTTAAACTAGAGGAAGTGAGTGAAAATCATGAGATCCTTTCGGAAGTGTCTTTCTTGTCTTAGTTTGTGGACTTTTTTCATGCTTTTATTTTTGGCAGGATGTTCTGAAAATGAGGACAGCATCGATTTGTCGCCTAAAGAAAAGGAACAGCCTGTAGTGGGAAATCAAAAAGGATTACAGCTTGCGGAAAAATTGAAAGTACCATGGTCCATCACGAAAATGGATGATACTTTTTATATTAGTGAGAGACATGGAACAATTACATCTATTCATGAACAAACGGGAAAAACACAACGATTGCCTATCAATTTACGAAAACCTCTTTTTACTGGTGGAGAAGGAGGTTTTTTAGGCATTGAGCTCATTCCTAACACAGATTTAGAAGCTTTTGCTTACCATACATATGAAGAGGATGGAAAAGTATGGAACCGTGTCATTCGAATAGTAAAAGAAAGTAGAGCATGGAAGGAAAAAGACGTTCTGCTAGAAAAAATACCAGGTGCACAAATTCATAATGGAGGCAGAATCAAAATTGGCCTTGATCAGAAACTATACATAACCGTGGGAGATGCTGCTGTTCCTGAAGCTGCACAAGATACTAAAAGTTTATCGGGAAAAATATTAAGGTTAGAGTTTGATGGTTCGCTTCCTGAAGATAATCCATTTAAAGGCTCTCCTATTTACTCATATGGCCATCGCAATCCACAAGGACTCACTTGGTCTGAAAATGGGCAGTTGTACGCAACCGAGCATGGTCAAAATGCTCATGATGAAATCAATATGATAACTAAGGGAGAAAATTACGGATGGCCTGATATACAAGGTGATGAACAGAAAGCGGGAATGAAATCGCCAATTTTTCATACAAGTGAACATACGTGGGCACCGAGCGGAATTTCTTATCATTATGGAAAAATATTTATTTCTTCATTAAGAGGTGAGGGCGTTAGAGTCTATGATCTTAACCTAAAGAAAACAAGTCTATTAACTGAAGGATACGGACGTATCCGAGATGTTTTCATAGAAAATGAATTCTTGTATTTTATTACAAATAATACAGATGGTAGGGGAAAGCCTACAGAAAATGATGATCGCTTTATAAAAGTAGAAATGAAATCGAATGATGCCCAATAACAGGGCATTTTTTTCATTCATATATATGCAAATGGTTGTTATACAGGGATAAATGAATATTTTCAAAAGATAGATTTTAAGCCCTTCCTTTACGGAAAACTCGACATATTTATATAAGACATCGTTTTTATGAAAGGAATGTGCTTATGAAAGGAGTAATACTTGCCGGTGGTAAAGGAACAAGATTAGAGCCATTTACAAAGATTATCAATAAGCATTTGCTACCAGTAGGCTCCCATCCTATGATCTATTGGCCAATAATATCGTTGGTAAGAGCGGGGATAGAGGATATTCTAATTATCACAAATGAAGAGGATGTTAATGAGTTTAAAACAGTTTTTGGTAATGGTAAGGATTTACAAGCTAGACTATCTTTTGCAGTTCAAAAGGAAAGTGGCGGTGGGATTGCTAATGCAATAAAATGTGCTAAAGATTTTATAGACGATAAATTTATCGTTTTATTAGGGGATAATTTGTTCGATGATGATTTAAAACCATATGTAGAGGAATATAAAGGCGAAAAAAAAGGGGCGAAAGTTTTACTAAAAGATGTGAAGGACCCTGAAAGATATGGTATTGCAATGCTTAATGAATCGAATCATTCTATTATTTCTATTACCGAAAAACCGAAAAATCCTGTTTCGACATTTTGTGTCACTGGAATATATTTTTATGATAAAAATGTTTTTGATTTAATTGAAACATTGCAGCCATCCAGTCGAGGAGAATTAGAAATTACAGATCTAAATAATCTTTATATTTGTAGGAATGAGCTGAAATACAATATTTTGAAAGGGTGGTGGCAAGACGCTGGTACACATAAATCTTTATTTGAGGCAAATAAACATTTCTTTGATAAAGAAACAAAGTAGAGGTGAATGATTGTGAATAAAGAACTTTTAGTCACTGGCGGAGCAGGTTTTATTGGATCAAATTTTATTAATTATTTGCTTAAGAACACGGATTATCATATTACGAATGTAGACAAATTAACGTATGCAGCAAGTTCACATAATATGGAAAAATTGAATGCTAGTAATAGATATCGATTCTTTCATGTTGATATTGCAAATGAAAATGAACTTGAGACTGTCTTTGATACTAAATATATGGCCATTATTAACTTTGCTGCCGAAACACATGTTGATAGAAGTATTATAAATCCAGATCCGTTTATTCATACAAATATTAAAGGGACATTAAACCTATTAAACTATGTATTAAATGAAAAAGCAGAGAAGATGATCCAAATTTCAACAGATGAGGTTTACGGCTCATTAAATGAATTTGATTCACCATTTACAGAGAACTCCCATATTGCTCCGAACAACCCATACTCAGCAAGTAAGGCTTCCGCTGATTTACTCGTTCGCTCCTATTTTAAGACTTACCAAATACCTGTTATCATTACACGTTGTAGTAATAATTATGGACCGCATCAGCATCCTGAGAAGCTTATTCCTAAGGTGATTACTCAAGCACTTCAAAATAAAGAAATTACTTTATATGGTGACGGAAAAAATATTAGAGATTGGTTATATGTAGAAGATCATTGCAGGGCGATACATTTAGTCCTAGAACATGGCAGTTCGGGTGAAATATTTAATATAGGAGGAACTGCTGAAAAAACGAATAAAGAAGTAATTTCATATATTTTAACTTTATTAGGAAAATCAGAAGAATTAATTCGTTATGTTCCTGATAGAAAAGGGCACGATCGGCGTTATGCAATGAATTACGATTATATCCATTCAAAAATAGGATGGAAACCAATGACATCATTCGAAGAAGGGATTAAAGAAACAATTAAATGGTATAAAAATGAAACAAGGTGATTAGATGAAATTTCTTGTTACAGGAGCAAATGGACAGTTAGGCAGAGAAGTAGTAAATCAATTCCAGAGGAACCATGTAGTAAAGGGCTACGGCAAAAGTTCACTAGATATTACTAACTTACAAGATGTCATGCTATGTATACAAAAAGAGAAGCCAGATATTATTATCCATGCAGCAGCTTATACAGCTGTAGATGATTGTGAGAGTAATATTAAAAATGCACTGCTTGTTAATGCATTAGGAGCGGCACACGTTGCGCTTTCCGCTAAAGAAGTGGGAGCTAGAATGTTTTATATAAGCACGGATTATGTTTTTAATGGGAAAAAGGGAGCTCCCTTTATTGAAAGTGATTCAACTGATCCGTTATCCATTTATGGATTAAGCAAGTATGCTGGAGAGCTAATGGTACAAATTATAAAGCCAGATTGTACAATAATCCGTACTTCATGGCTTTATGGACATGAAGGAAAAAACTTTGTAAAAACAATGTCTCAATTGGCTAAAGAAGAGAAAATGGTAAAGGTAGTTTATGATCAAATTGGAAGTCCAACGTATACTGTAGATTTAGTGGAAGTTATAAAAGCTTTATTAGATAAACCAGATGGGATATATCATGTAACTAATTCTGGAGAGTGCAGTTGGTTTCAATTTGCACAAAGTATTTACAAAGAAATGGGAAAAAATCAAAATTTAGTGATACCCTGCTCAACAGATGAATACGGTGCCTTAGCGAAAAGACCGAATTATTCAGTATTGGCAAATGATAAAATTAAGAGTCTTAATATTACCCCTCCAAGGAAATGGGAGGATGCTTTAATTGCATTTTTAAGAAAGGAGTCCGCGAATGATTGAAGGAGTGAAGATAAAAAAATTAGTTAAATATTGTGATGATCGAGGTTTTTTTATGGAGCTGGTCAGGGATGATGAAAATCTCCTTGAACATTTTGGTCAAGCGTCCATGTCTATGAGTTATCCAGGGGTCATTAAAGCATTTCACTATCACGAACATCAAGAGGATGTTTGGTTTTTTCCATCTGGCAACGCTCAAGTAGTTTTGTATGATTTAAGAACTGATTCAAAAACAAAAGATCAGACAGATGTTTATTATATGGGGGAAGAAAATCCGATTGTATTAGTCATTCCTAAAGGAGTTGCCCACGGTTATCGAGTCTTAGGTGAAAAACCAGTTACGATTATTTATTTTACAACTAAATCGTATAATTCCAGCAGTCCAGATGAGAAGCGAATTCCTTGGAATGATCCATCGATTGGTTTTAATTGGACAACAGAAAATCGATAAAAAATGAAAGGTGGATAATTGACTTGTGGAAGGAGTATCAAATTACGAAGCGTGTAAAGTAGACATTATTATATGTATTCATAATGCTCTTGAAGAAGTAAAAGATTGTTTACAATCAGTATTAATAAATACGAATATTCCCTATTCCTTAATCCTCGTTAATGATGGCAGCAGCGAAGAAACAACGAAGTATTTAGAAAGGTTTTCAGAAAATAAAAAAGTAACTTTAATAACAAATATAAAAGCAAAAGGATATACATTTGCTGCAAATCAGGGATTACGGAAATCAACAAGCAATTATGTCGTATTATTAAATAGCGATACAGAGGTTACTTCACATTGGTTAGAAAGAATGATGATATGTGCCGAATCGGACAGTCAAATAGGTATTGTCGGACCATTATCAAATACTGCATCATGGCAGTCGATTCCTGCATTAAGTGAAAACGGGGATTGGGCTGAAAATAGGCTGCCTGAAGGACTCACATTAGCTGAAATGGGACATATAATCTATGAAAAGTCCTTTAAATATTATCCTAGACTTCCTTTTATTAATGGGTTTTGTTTGTTAATCAAACGCTCGGTTATAAATGATATTGGCTATTTTGATGAAGATAACTTTGGAAAAGGGTATGGCGAGGAAGACGATTACTGTAGTCGTGCAAAAGACCGTGGCTGGCAACTTGCAGTAGCAGATGATGTATATGTTTATCATAAACAATCTCGCAGTTACTCGAATGCAAGAAGACAAAATCTAACCAAAAATGCCAGGAATCAACTAATAAAAAAATATGGGGAGGACTATTTACAAGAAAGTGTACAAAAATGTTTGCATAACAATTATCTATCGCATATAAGAAATTGGTTTAAGTTAGTAATTGATCAAAAAATAATTTATCAAAAGGTCCAAAATAGATGGAAAGGTAAAAAAATAACTTTTATCGTTTCGGAGAGTGACCTCGATGAAACAATAAAAAACATTATCCAAGAAGCAGATATGATGAAAAAAATGGGATTAGATGTCACTATCCTCACACTCAAAGAAAACCAAAAAGAACTCGAAAAATACTGTAAAAAGAATCATTTTACTTTGCAAATAATGAATAGAGCAAATCAAAATGTGTTAACAAAATCAGATAAGATCATTGCAACATCAGTAGATGCTTTAAAATGGTTAAGCGATCATATTCAAGATCAATTAAATATCACATGTTATATATTAAAATTTGAACCTTTATATTACTCTAAAGGATCACCTGAATACAAGGAGGCTCTTAAAACTTATCAAAACTTTGATGGAGTATTCTTTACAAAAAGTAAGATTAATCAAACATTATTTAAAACGTATGTCGGAAAATCTTGTTCACTCATTTCTTCTAGCGTGGCTATCTCTGCTAAACAGCAAAAGATTCCAGTTAATACAATCACCCCTGAACTAAACATAGCCGTTATCTCTTCAAATGACAACATCTCCATCCAGCAAAAAGTAATAACAAATATATCAAAATCATATCCATCAAAAATAAATTGGTTTATATTGCAGGAAAATAAATTTCCAACAAAAAAAATAGACATTTGGATTGATTTATCAAAATATCAACCTATTGGATTAAACGCTTTAGAGGCCATGTCTAAAGGTGCACTGCCCGTTCTTCCGAAAAATGGTGTAGGTAAGGATTTTATTAAACATGAAAGAAACGGATTGCTTGTAGATACCCGATCATATCCTGAGTGCTTTAACGCCATTAAAAGTGTAATTGATGATTCAGAAAAAAGGTTATTAATGCAGCAAAATGCTTTGATTAGCTCTAATTTGTATTCAATGGAATATGCAGTGTTCGAAATAATAAAGGTGGTTTTCTTATGAAAATAACATTTATCCTTCCATGTTATCCAAATAAACCAATAGGAGGGTTAAGGATTGTTTATGAATATGCGAATGAATTGGTAGCACGAGGTCATGAAGTGACTGCCATCCACCCTGCTTATCTTGTTCATTCTGCATATGGAAATAATATGAAGGCTGGGTCAACACTGCCCCCTCCACCCCCAGTACATTGGCAAAAGATTGATGCGAGAGTAAAGATGGAATATGTTCCATATTTAGGTGAAGAGAATATCCCTGATGCTGATTCAATTATAGCGACTGCTTGGTATACTGCAGATTATGTTAATCAATATTCACCAGCAAAAGGAGCAAAGTTTTATCTGATTCAAAGCTATGAAATTTGGGATGGACCTGAGAAATTAGTCAATCAAACATGGCATTATCCTATGAACAAAATTGTCGTATCTAGATGGCTCCATAAGATTGGTGAAAAGATGGGAGCAACAGACTTAAAGTATATTCCTAATGCGATAGATCACGAGAAATTTCGAATTACGACACCAATTGGAAAACGGCCAAATAAAATAGCGATGTTATTTTCAAATAATGAAATTAAAGGAGCGATGGATGGCCTAAAGGCAATTTTATTAGCGAAAAAAGAAATACCCGAATTGGAAGTAGTGTGCTTTGGCGTACCAAAGAGAAATAGAGCAATTCCTAAAGGTATTCAATATATACGTAATCCAACTCAAAAACAACTTGTTGAGGAGATTTATAATGGCTCTTCCATGTATTTATGTCCAAGCTGGATTGAAGGATGGGGATTACCATCGAGTGAAGCAATGGCTTGTGGATGTGCATTAATTTCTACTAAAAATGGTGGAGTAGAAGATTTTGCAAAGCATAATCATACTGCATTACTCTCACCAATTAAGAATCCAAAGAAGTTGGCAGAACATATCATACGCCTAGCAAAAGACGATGTTTATCGTATGCAAATTGCCAAAAATGGAATTGAAACAATTAAACAATTTAATTATAAAAGATCAACTGATTTATTAGAGGAATACCTTGTTACAAAATCAATTAGGTTTTAAAAAGGTTCCTCACGAACCTCAAATCAATAAATGAGAGAAAAAAACGATGAACAAGGGTGAGGACAGTTTGGAAAATGAACAAATTATCTTTATGCATATTCCCAAAACAGCAGGGAGAACATTAAGAACGATAATTGAAAAAAATTATCCTAAAGACCAACTAATTAGAACATACACAAATGAACAGGTCAACATATTTAAAACTCTTCCAGAAAATGAAAGAAACAAATTAAAATTTATTATAGGCCATAATTATTTTGGTTTGCATCAATTCTTAAATGGACCATATAGCTATATCACTATGCTTAGAGATCCTGTTGATAGGGTGATTTCATTATATTACTTTGTATTAAGAGAAAAAGGTACTCCGATGTATGAAAAATATTATAATAAAGGTATTGAATATTTTCTCGAGAAAGAACCACAAACCATTAATTGGCAAACCCGATTTGCTGCTGGGGGCACTCTTGATTTAAACATGGCAAAAGATCATTTGAAAAATCACTTTTCCGTTGTTGGTATTAGTGAGCGTTTTGAAGAATCATTATCGATACTGGAAAGAGTTTGCAATATGAAAAATCTTAATTACAAGAACATTAATGTTACACCTAACCGACCAAAGAAAGAAGAGTTGTCTCCGGAAATTATTCAGAGAATCGAAAAAAATGTCAATTTAGATATTGAGTTGTATGATTATGCGATAAAATTATTTGAAGAAAAATTGAGTCAACTATCATAAAGAATGAAAGAGGCTGGGACAAAACCCTCCTATGAAATGATAAAGCCGGTGAAATTTTACGACGAGTAAAAATTTACCGGCTTTGATTATATTTTGAATAAAAATAAGGACCACTTCTGATAAAATAAAGTTACCACACAAAATCTTATCGGAAAGAAGGGTCCTTATGTTTAAAAATTATAACATGAACCCATTAGTTTTGCCTTTATATTTAGAAGTGAAACTACAAAATAATGATATCGCCTTCCATATCCATCATTTGGCTGAAAGCATTCCTCTTGAAGCGTTCGAACCAATTCTTCGAAATGAAGGGTGTCCTACTTATCATCCACGCATGATGCTTAAAATTATCTTATGCGGCTACACGCAATCTGTCTTATCAGGGCGTAAAATTGAAGCCCTATTGAAAGACAGTATCCGAATGATGTGGCTGTCTCAAGGGTATGATCCTATCTATCGCACAATCAATCGATTCCGTGTTCAATCAGAAGTGAAAGATTTAATTCGCCAATGTTTCGTCCAAGTCCGCTGTCAGCTTGTGCAAGAAAATATGATTGATCAAGAAGCGACTTTTATTGATGGCACAAAGATTGAAGCGAATGCGAATAAATTTACATTCGCTTAGAAGAAATCCGTAGAGAAATCAAAGCAACTTTATGAGGAACTGCTAACAGAACTATGATGACATTCTATCGAACCGGAAACGGGAAGCTTTAATTTCATATGGAATGTACATAAAAGAACAAAAGAAGAAATACAAACAGAACAAGTTCAATTCAGCAAACTGGCAGTATGATGAAGAAAATGATGTGTATACATGCCCGAATCAGCAACGTCTCCTATTTAAATATCACTCTGTCCACACAGATAAAGCTGGCTTCAAGCGTGAATTTAAAGTTTACGAATGCGAAGACTGTTCAGGATGCCCATTTCGTTCATCATGTAAGAAAGCTAATGGTAAACGAAAAATGGGAACAACAAAAAGAATATGTAAGAACGAAGCTTTCAGATGAAAAAACAGGTTCCATCTATCGTCAGCGAAAAATTGACGTAGAACCAGTTTTTGGATTCTTGAAGGCGAATTTGCGTTTCACCCGATTTTTCGTTCGAGGGAAATCGAAGGTTGAAAACGAAATGGGCCTTGCGTTAATGGCAGTGAATTTAAGAAAAGACACTGCCAACAACTAGGTTTTAACGCGAAAATAGAGAAAAAGACCAGGACATAACTATTTCCGACAAAGATAAATCCGAACAATAGGTGGTTTAGTGTATATACCCGCTCCGGAAATATATTTCGCTTTCCGTGGGCGGCTGGCGAGCCTCCTTGCTCGTCCCGAGCTGCGGGGTCTCACCTATGCCTTCCTCCCACAGGAGTCTTCGTATATTACCTCCGCTAAGTTAGATCACTGTTTGTCTTTAGGTTTGATTGTTTTAGTTATGTCCCAACCTCTTTTTTATTATGTTTTTAGTCCGTCTATTAATATTTGAACAACTTCGGGTCTACTGAATTCCTTTGGAGGCTTTATTCCATTCCTCAACATTTCTCTAACTTTTGTTCCGGAAAGAATTAAATGATCGTTAGCAGAATGTGGGCAGGTTTTCGTTGATGCCATATTCGCGCATTTTTTACAATAAAAGCTATGCTCGAAAGGGAGAATTATAATCCCAATTTCATTTGGAGCAAATCTGGAAAATATTTGTTGGGCTTCATATGTGCCATAATAATCTCCAACTCCTGCATGGTCCCTTCCAACAATGAAGTGAGTACAGCCATAATTTTTTCTAACGAGCGCGTGGAAGATAGCTTCTCTCGGGCCAGCATATCTCATTGTGGCTGGAAATACCGATAAGTAAACATTTTCTCTTGGATAATAGTTTTCTATTAATACTTTATAACTCTTCATGCGAATATTGGCAGGAATATCATCTGCTTTCGTTTCACCAACTAAAGGATTAAGAAACAATCCATCCACTATTTCCAACGCTGTTTTTTGAATATATTCATGTGCCCGATGAATAGGATTTCTTGTTTGAAATCCTACAACTGTACGCCAATTTCTTTTTGTAAATTCCTTTCTCGTTTCTACCGGAGTTTTAAAGTAAGGAATGAAGTTTTTAGTTTTTGGAGGAATTTTAATCAGATGAATGGGACCTCCTACATAAATATCCGGGCGGTTAAAAAGCTTCTTAACACCAGGATGGGAAAGATCCGTTGTTTGAAATACTTCTTTTGCTTCTTCGCTTTTGTTTGGTTTGTATATATCTTGAATTTCCATTACTCCATAAGTGGTGTTTTCGTATGACAATTTTACTCTTTCCCCAATGTTTAATGTATGAGCCTTATTTCTCGTGATAGGTAGAGTAATGGGAATACTCCACAATATTCCGTTTGCTAAACGCATATTAGAAACTACTGAATCATAGTCTTCCCTTTTCATAAAACCTGTTAAAGGACTGAAGGCACCATTGGCAATTAGTTCTAAGTCAGACAAAGCCATTGAATCGATTTCAATTTCGTTGTGAATGTCAGATATATCACATTGTAGCTCGATTTGATTTATCAATTTACCACCGTGTGGTTTGCTTAACATCATGTGATTTTTCCTTTCTAATTAGTTATTGTTCAAGCTTTTCAATCAAATAGTCAATGATCATTTTTGTACACTCCTCAATAGATTGTTTATCCGTATACACAGTGATATCGGGTTTTTTGGGTTCTTCATATGTTTGATCAATTCCTGTAAATCCTTTGATTTCCCCGCTTTTTACTTTTTCATAGAGTCCTTTTGGGTCACGTTTTTTACATACCTCTATTGGACAATTTACGAATACTTCCACAAACTCAGTCTTATTGAATAAGGACCTTGCATGTTGTCTTTCATTTTCGTAAGGGGATATTAATGCAGCTATAACAACAATTCCTGCATCAACAAATAGTTTTCCGATTTCTGCCGTTCTTCTTATATTTTCTCTTCGATCCTCTTCCGAAAAACTTAGATTTTTATTAATACCATAACGAAGATTATCCCCATCCAGTAAATAAACACTAATTCCTTTTTTATATAAGATATACTGAAGTGAATTAGCAATTGTGGATTTTCCCGATCCGGAAAGACCGGTAAACCAAATTATCATGCTTTTATGACCGTGTAATAGCTGCCGATCCTCTTTACTAATGGTTGAATCATGCCATTTAATATTACGATTACCATCTTTTTTTTTCATATCTACTCTCCTTTTCGATACTACAACCACTTTAAACAGGCAATAAATATAGTGATTGACATACATATAAAACTAAGAGGGAGTCCAACTTTTATATAATCTGTAAATTTATATCCTCCTGGCCCATATACAAGTAAATTCGTTTGATATCCAATAGGAGTAAGAAAGCTGCAAGATGCGGCAATTGCTGTAAGCATAGCAAACATGATGGGTTCTACATTAATCTGTTGAGCAATCGAAAATCCAATAGGGAACATAAAAGCCGCAGTAGCTAAATTATTGAGAACCTCAGTCATTATCATTGTAATGAAATAGAAAGCAATAATAATTCCTACTATTCCTAAATGAGGCTGTAGTTTAGTTAAAAAGGAAGCAACGCTAATTGCTAAACCTGTTTTTTCAATAGCTTCACCAATTCCTATTGAACATCCCATCAATATGATTACATCCCAGCTAATTGCTTTTTTTGCATCAGATATACTAAGTGTTCTAGTTAACAGAATTAGTGAGGTAGCCAATAAACAAAGCTGGAAGATCGATAATAATTGAAATATAGACGTTAAGATAAAACCTGTTAATATTCCAATGATCATAACTTTTTCAAAAGTTGTACTTCTTTTAACCATCTTTATTGGAGACACAAGGTGAAAGTCTACTGAATCTCCCCACGAATTAGAAAAATCATGGTTGGCTAATAATATTAAACTATCTCCTCGTTTCAGAATAATATTGCCGATTCCCGAAGTGATTTGTTTATTTTTTCGCTTAACTGCGACGATAGCTGCGTTATATTTAGAACGAAAGTTACTTTCTTTTATTTTTTTATATAGAAGTGGAGAACGATTGGAAATGACGACTTCATAAAGAGTTCCATTATTTAAAGTGGGGCTGCTATCTTTACTGAGTGTAAGACCATTAATTTGAAGGATTTGCTGGAAAGCATATCTACTTCCAGAAAATACAAGTGTGTCTTCTGCCTGAATGATATAATCATTCGGTGCGGGAACGATCATTCTGTCATTACGAATAATTTGTACGAGGAATATTTCTTGTAAGTGCCGGAGTTGTGCTTCTTCTATTGTTTTTCCGACTAATTTAGAAGTTTTATCTACTATAAATTCAAATAAATAGTTGCGTTTTTCATCTGTGAAACTTTCCGTATTATCCTTTCGATTAGGCAATGCATAGTGGCCGACGACAACCATGTACAAAATCCCCGCCAAAGCGATTGGTATACCAAAAATACTGAAATCGAATAAGTGAAATTCATCTATCCCTCTTTCTATTAAAAAACCTTGCACAATTAAGTTTGTCGATGTACCAATTAATGTAATGGTCCCACCTAATATTGTTGCATAAGATAGGGGAATCAATAATTTTGAAGGCCTTATATGATTAGTAATCGCCCAATGTTGAATAGTTGGGATTAACATTGTCACTATGGGTGTATTATTCATAAATGCCGATAATGAGCTGACGGGAAGCATTAATCGAAACAGTACGAGTGGCATTGATTTATTTTTCCCTAAAATTTTTTCGAAAATTTCCCCTAATATTCCTGTTTTCGATACAGTGGCAGCGATGATTAATAGCAGAGCAACTGTATGGACCCCGGAATTCGAAAATCCAATCAATGCCTCGCCAGGCTCCAATATTCCGAGTAGAATTATAGCAGCTAGTGCGAGGAAAACAGCTAACTCTGGCAATAACCATTCCTTAATTAAAACAAAAAACATAATGGAAATAATGATACATAAAACTAATGAATCTATATTCATACTCCACTCCCCGCCTATTTGCAATATCTTATAATATCTATAATATTTTGATTTCGCCTTAAGAAAGTATGATTCTCTAACACTGTAGAATAAGCTTTCTTACTAATTTCTTTTCTTCTTTCTTCATCTGCCATATAATAATCGACTAGATTAACACAACTTTCTTTATTAGAAAAAGATATAATCTCTGTTGGTAAAGCGAAATGTAAATGGATATCAGCTTGATTTGATATAAGTTGAAATGCTCCGCATGCGGCAATATCAAATGTCCGGTTATTAACGCTTATATTTTTTATGCCTAAACTATTTTTATTTTTATTGAAATGATAAGAGCGATGAGGGTTAAGAATTATTTTGGATAAGTTAAACAATTCATTTACTTTCGTAGGGTTTATCCATTTATTAATGATTTTGAGCCGCTTTTTATAATGTTTTGTTTGTAAATGTCTCTTCCATAAAGGTCCTGCTAGAATAATCGTGTATTGTGTTTTTTTTAGAATATAGTCTACTAACTCAACTCTTTCCGGGTAGGGATAGCCAACAAGACATAAGTCATAAGCATTGTCGATTTCATTAAGAGGATGATAAATTGCAGGATCAGTTCCTAAAGGCAGATGAAAAACTTTTTTTATAGGATATTCTTTTTTATAAAACACATATGCACCATAATCTACAGTGAATATAATATTAAAATCATTCAATATTTTAAGGGAATAATCCATGTAAAAAGGATCTTCTGTGAGCCAAACGGCAAGTAGGAATCCTTTTGATTGAAGATATTCAATCAATTTTTTATCTGTTTTATATCCTACTAGTGTCATTACTAAATCAGGATTTAGTGAGTTTATGAACTCCACTGTTTCCTGGTTGTAAGTTTGGTTAATTTTGTTAACCCTAACACTGAGTTGTCTAAAGGCATTTTCTATAGAGTTTTCTATATAAGGATATATTCCTGATCCGTTTGCGGTTATTAGCAAGATTTCCATTAATTATCGCCTTCCTTAAACAAAAAAAAGGAGAAAAAATATAAATTTACCATATATATTTTTCTCCTATATATTTACCTATTCTGGTAAGTTTACTGAAAAAGACTCTATATCTCTGCAACGGATTACAGTCAGTCTGCGTTCTTCAAAAGGTGAAACTAAAACAGATTCAATTACTTTTACTAAGCAATCGAATGTAACCTCTTGAAGTTCACCTTCAATAACGTCCCCGGACTGTGTGTGGATAGAAACGAATTCCCCCCGAAATTGATTGAGTGCTCTACACAACTCATCGTGGCACGAAACTCCCAAATTATCCATCTCCTTTAATAAAATAGATTTCTGTTTAATATATTCAATCCTTCTTATTAAAGAGAGGGCTTATATCATTTGATATGAAAAATAGATTAATGTGCTAGGATTATGGTGTAAATGCAGGCTGAAAGTATTCCGAAATAAAAAAAATGAGTGGAATTGGAGATTCTTCCACTCAATTAATACAAACCAGCAATTTTCTTAGCTTTGCTTGTGTTCGCAAAATGACTCTTTGCAAATTGATGTAGTGCAGATATTCCCTTTGTCTTAATCAATCTTGCCGCATCTTGATCTACTTTAGAACCTGCTCCTTTTGTTAATGTGAAACCAGCTTTTTTACTTAATTCGTCAAATGCTTTTAAAAAAGCATAACGTGCTAATATGGAAGCAGCGGCAACTGATAGGTGAATGCTTTCGGCTTTTGTACTAAAATAAACATTCTCCCTTAAGATTTCTTTCTGACCTTGGAGATGACGGAAATATATTGGTGCCTCTGCAAATTGATCAATAAGAATGGCCTCAGGCTTCTCGGGTTCAATTTTTTTTAGTAAATGATTTAAGGCCTGGTTATGGAGAAGAGCAGTAATTTTACCTTGGGTCATTCCAGAAGACTGCAATTTATTATATTTTTCATTTGATAATGTTAATAGGCTATAAGGAAGAAAAGTAAGTAAATCTTTGGCAATTTTTGTGATCTGTGAATCCGTTAAATTCTTTGAGTCTTTTACTCCCAGTTCCTTTAAGAGTAACATCTGATCATTTTTTACAAATGCTGCAACAACAGTCATGGGTCCAAAATAATCGCCTTTTCCAACCTCATCGGAGCCGATTGCAGACAATGATGATATATTCGGCGGAAGAGGTGTCCCTGAAGTTTTTGTTTGAGCTGGCTTAGTTAATTGTTTGCTGGACTGACCCCATTGTTTTGCTTCCTCTTCATTTCCAGTTCCTTGAAACATTACTTTGCCAGAACGATAGGCAGTAATTGTGCAGCCATTTTTTTTTGCTGTAAAAATAGCTCCAGGTGGAGTTTTATTTGTTTTATTTTTTTCGTAAAATGATTCCATACTTTTAATAGTAGCTGTTGTCGCTTGAATAACTATATTCGCCAAAAAAACACTTCCTTTCATAATTTACGCTTTATATAACTGCACACGATCTTAATATCCTTCCTATTTTCCAGTCTGGCATATTTAGACAATATATTCCCATCTATTTTCATTCATGTTATGATATGTAATAGGATTCAATCGATTGGGGGCTAATGGTTTGACGGAAAATGAAAAGATTCGGGCCATGGTCATGATTTATGGTCAACAGTATACCATTTCCGGAACTGAAACGACAGAGCATATGCAGCAAGTGGCAGCTATTGTTGATAAAAAAATGCGTGAAATTAATTCAGTAAATCCTAATCTTAATACAGGCTCACTTGCAGTATTGACAGCCGTCAATACCATTCATGAATATATTAAACTACAAGAAAAATATGAAAAATTAGTAGAAGAATTTAAACATTTAAAGGACTGAACTTTTTATGCTAGACCTTATTTTAGTGGTTATTCTTGTTTTTGGCTTTCTAATTGGATTAAGGAGAGGCTTTATCCTCCAACTCATACATATGATAGGATTTATAGTTTCATTGATTATAGCGTACAAATATTATGAGGATCTTGCTCCGCTGCTTAAGCTTTGGATTCCGTATCCGAATTTGGGCGGTAATGATACGATTAAAATGTTGCTCGACGGGGTAAGTTTTGATACAGCTTTTTACCGCGTCATCGCCTTCGCCATTATCTTCTTTGCTGTACGAATTGTTTTAGGGATCATTGGATCTGCACTGGATATTGTTGCCAGTCTTCCGATCATTAAGGCAATTAATATTTGGGCAGGGGGCATCCTCGGTTTAATAGAAATGTATTTATTAATATTCATTCTTTTATACATTGCCGCACTAGTTCCGATTGCAATGATTCAAACTGCCTTGATGGATTCAACTATAGCGGATGCAATATTAAAAAATACTCCGTATTTCTCAGAAGAAGTTCAAAAATGGTGGCTTGATTATATTCAATAATAAGTGGCTGTCCCGAAGGAGAGTGGGATCCCTTTTATATAAAGGGGTCTAAACTTTTATAGGGCGGCCTCTTTTGTTATTATGTGATGTAAAGGAGAAATATCAGAACGGCTGGTGAAAACAATGAAAATAAATAAAAAAGATATCATACGTTTATTAGAACAAATTGCGATATATATGGAACTTAAAGGGGAAAATCCGTTCAAAACCGCAGCCTTTAGGAAAGCAGCTGGCGCATTGGAAACAGATGATCGGAGCCTATCCGAAATAACAAGTTTTACAGAAATCCCTGGTATCGGGAAAGGAACTAGTGCAGTTATTGAGGAATTTATACAAGAAGGGTCTTCTTCTGTATTACAAGAGCTGAAGGAAGAAGTTCCTAAAGGACTCATTCCCTTACTGCAATTGCCAGGACTTGGCGGAAAGAAAATTTCTAAATTATATCAGGAACTTGGCGTGGAAGACATCCATTCCTTAAAAGAAGCATGTGAGTCTAATCGTGTTGCAGGTTTAAAAGGATTTGGAAAAAAAACGCAGGAAAACATTTTAGCTTCCTTAGCTCAATTCGGGTCCCAACCAAGCCGCCTGCCGATTGCTTATATGTTACCTCTTGCAGTGCATATTGAAAATCATCTTAAGAAGATAAACGAAATTGTTGCTTTTTCTAGAGCAGGAAGTTTACGGCGGACTAGAGAAACTATTAAAGACCTTGATTTTATTATTGCTACAAATTCCCCCGCTGCAATTAAGGAACAAATACTTAAGCTGGATGGAATAAAGGAAGCAACAGCATCTGGTGATACAAAAGTGACCATTGTAATGAATGGAAAATACGAAGTTTCCATTGATTTTAGAATAGTAGCAGAAAAAGAATATGCTACAGCTTTACACCATTTTACAGGTTCAAAAGATCATAATGTAAGAATGCGTCAGCTTGCAAAAGAAAGAGGAGAGAAAATCAGCGAGTACGGTGTGGAAAATGTAGAAACAGGTGAAGTTTTAACGTTTAAAAGTGAACGTGATTTTTTCCACCACTTTGACTTGCCTTTTATTCCTCCTGAAATAAGGGAAGATGGAAAGGAAATCGAAAGCTACAACGCTCATACTGATTTGATCAGCTTAGAGGATATTAAAGGGGATCTTCATATGCATACAACATGGTCAGATGGAGCTTATTCTTTAGAGGAAATGGTAGAGGCGTGCAGGAAAAAAGGTTATAAGTATATGGCAATCACCGATCATTCGGAATTTTTGCGGGTGGCTAATGGTCTGTCTGTTGAACGGATTAAACAGCAAAATGAAGAGATTAGAGCATTAAATGAAAAATATGATGATATCCTCATTTTATCCGGTATTGAAATGGATATCCTTCCAGATGGGAGTTTAAATTACTCGGATGATGTATTGGCAGAACTCGATTTTGTCATCGCTTCTATTCATTCCAGTTTTTCGCAGTCACGAGAGAAGATTATGGAGCGGCTTAATAATGCTTTTCAAAATCCCCATGTTGATATGATAGCTCACCCAACTGGTCGGATCATTGGAAGGCGTAACGGATACGATGTCGATATTAACTTATTAATTAAACTGGCAAAAGAGACGAATACGGCACTTGAACTGAATGCTAATCCAGAAAGACTTGATTTAAGTGCTGAATATATAAAAAAAGCAATTGAAGCTGGTGTAAAGATTGCCATTAATACGGATGCTCATAATATTCAGAGTCTAGATTTTATGGAGATCGGTGTTTCAGCAGCAAAAAAAGGCTGGGTGAAAAGTACATCAGTCATCAATGCGATGGAGAAAGATGAATTGCTGCACTTTTTAAAGAGAAATGATTAGGGATGGAGTTTTAAATATGAATTCAAAAATACTAAAAACCCTTGAATTTAATAAAATCCTTGTTCAATTGGAGGAATATGCTTCTTCAGTATTAGGCGCTGAAAAAATAAAAAGTTTAATACCATCGACAATATTGGATGAAGTCGTAGAGATGCAAAATGAAACGGATGAGGCTGCTCATGTACTTAGATTAAAGGGGCATGCGCCACTGAGTGGAATTCATAATATTAAACCTCATGTGAAAAGAGCGGAAATTGGCGGCATTTTAAATGCCGTTGAGCTCATGCAGACAGCAAGCACGATTTATGCCGGGCGTTCAATGAAGCGATTCATTGAAGGCTTGCTTGAAAATGAAGTGGACATCCCAATATTGGAAAATAAAGCTGATCAAATTGTATTGTTGACTGAGCTTGAAAAGCAAATAAAAAATGCAATTGATGAGAGCGGGGAAGTTCTCGACTCTGCAAGTGAAGCATTGAGAAGCATTAGACAACAAACAAGAAGAAGTGAAGGGAAAATTAGAGAAAGGTTAGAAGGCTTAATACGAAATCGGAATGCTCAAAAAATGTTATCCGATTCGATCATTACGATTAGAAATGAACGGTACGTCATTCCCGTTAAACAGGAATATCGAGCCCATTATGGCGGGATTGTCCATGACCAATCTTCCTCTGGTCAAACACTTTTTATCGAACCGCAAGTTATCGTTGATTTAAACAACGCTTTAAGGGAATTGCAGTTAAAAGAAAAGCAAGAGATAAATCGCATTCTTGCAGAACTTTCGGCTAAAACAGCAGAATCAGCTGAAGATTTAAATCATTTAGTTGGTATTTTGGCAGAGCTTGATTTTATCTTTGCGAAAGCGCGTTTTGGAAAAGATATGAAAGCAACGAAGCCATCGATCAACCAAAAAGGAAGTATCCGCTTGTTAAAAGCTCGTCATCCTTTGCTGCCCATCGAGGAGGCGGTTGCTAATGATATTACTCTTGGTGATGAATATACATCTATGGTCATCACTGGCCCGAATACAGGCGGAAAAACCATTACATTGAAAACAGTTGGTTTATTAACGCTTATGGGACAGGCTGGACTACAAATCCCTGTTTCTGAAGGGTCTGAAATTGCTGTTTTTAAAGAAGTTTTTGCAGATATTGGTGATGAACAATCGATAGAACAATCCTTAAGTACTTTTTCATCTCATATGGTAAACATAGTTGATATTTTAAAGAAGGTAGACCATGAAAGTCTTGTTCTATTTGATGAGCTTGGAGCAGGAACGGACCCACAGGAAGGTGCTGCACTTGCTATTTCCATATTGGATGAAGTGTACAATCGTGGAAGCCACGTGATTGCAACAACCCATTATCCTGAACTAAAAGCATATGGTTATAATAGAACAGGAGTTATAAATGCAAGCGTAGAGTTTGATGTAGAAACATTACGTCCAACTTATAGGCTATTAATTGGGGTTCCTGGGAGGAGTAATGCCTTCGAGATTTCTAAAAGGCTTGGACTTTCAGAATCGGTTATTTCATCTGCCCGCTCGATGATAGATACGGAAAGTAATGAAGTTGAAAATATGATTGCCTCACTTGAAAAAAGTCGGAGAGAAGCGGAGCATGACTATGAAGAAGCGCATGATTATTTAAGAAACGCCGAAAAACTATTTCATGATCTTCAGCAGCAAATGATAGAATTTTATGATAGCAAGCAAAAAATGTATGATGATGCGGAAGCGAATGCTGGAAAAGTGATTGAAAAAGCAAAGGCCGAAGCGGAAGAAGTAATGTCCGAACTTCGTCAAATGAGGCTTGAAGGCGGAGCACAAATTAAAGAACATGAATTGATAGAAGCTCGAAGAAAGTTAGATGCAGCCTTACCGAAATTGGATAAAGACAACGAAAACATAAAAAGGAATAAGCAAAAGCGTGAGTTTCAAGCAGGTGATGAAGTAAACGTAACAACATTTGGTCAAAAAGGTCATCTTATAGAGAAAATTGGCCAAGATGAATGGCAAGTTCAAATCGGGATTTTAAAAATGAAGGTACAAGAGAAAGACTTAGTATTCATTAAAGGGGAAGAAAAAAAGGAAACAAAGCCGCTTGCAACTGTAAAAGGAAGAGATTTCCATGTGAAGTTGGAATTAGATCTGCGTGGGGAACGTTATGAAAATGCACTTTTAATGGTAGAAAAATATATTGATGATGCATTATTGGCGAACTACCCTCGTGTATCAATTATCCACGGGAAAGGTACTGGTGCGCTTCGTTCGGGAGTTACAGAATATTTGAAACATCATCGCGCTGTTAAACGTATAAGATTAGGTGAAGCGGGTGAGGGTGGAAGCGGTGTAACGATAGTAGAATTTAAGTAATCATTACATTACCCCTCCCAAAAACAAAGGGGGAAAGTAGATGGACTCTTTTTGGGAAAGTGCTTATATTCAGACAGCAGGATATTATAGTGTAACTGTCTTATGCATTGTTTTATTTCTGTTTATTTTTGAATTAGTCACGAAATATAAAAATTGGGAAGAAATTAAAAAAGGAAATATTTCTGTTGCAATGGCCACAGGAGGAAAGATTTTTGGAATAGCCAATGTTTTTAGGCATTCAATCCTTCATCATGACACTCTTTTTGTCATGATCGGTTGGGGGATATTTGGTTTCTTTCTTTTATTGACAGGGTATTTTATTTTTGAATTTTTAACCCCGAAATTTAAAATTGATGAAGAAATTGCAAATGATAACCGTGCCGTAGGTTTTATTTCACTCGTTATTTCAGTTGGACTTTCCTATGTCATTGGCGCGGGAATCCCATAAAAAGAAAAGCGGAAGGCGCCTTGTGCTAAAGTTGCTAGGCGTATGCTAGACAAGGAGTAGAATCTTGTGGAAAAACTTGCAAAAGTGCTGCTTGTTTTATGCGGTGTTTTTATTCTTGTAGGAATTATTTATTTAATAAATGTTTAAATGAAAAGAGGGGCTACTAAAGATAAGGCTAATGAAGAAGCCCCTTAAATTTAGTAATATGTTAAACTTAGCTGTTGATTTCCGTTACAGGCGGCTTCGCTTTCCGCGGGCGTGCCGGGAAGCCTCCTCGGCGCCTTAGGCGCCTGTGGGGTCTCCCCTGCCCCGTACTCCCGCAGGAGTCTTCGCCCCTTCCACTCCAATCAACAGATTCCTTTACTTAGGCTAAATTTAAAAAGGTAAAATTCCTTAATAATAATAACTGGTTCCGGTTAGAAGTACAAACAGCCTTATAACACTAAAATAAGAGCTTAAAATCGCAATGATTTTAGCTCTTTTTTTTATTGATATATCAATGTTTTTCTATAAAAATACCCATTTTTAGTCATATAAATAACAACTATTTCCCACTTCTTACAATGAATGTTGTAAGGTAGTTAATACATAGGCAATTTAGCATACCAATTCGAATACCATTTCCCATACCAATCATTCAGTCAAAGTCTTGGAATAATGGGAATATCAGAAACAAATACTTATACTCATCTAATATTTAATGCGATTCTCACGCTGTCTGTTATAAATGTACTCTTGTTTTTTAAATGAGGAATATCTCGCTGCCATTCCGCCGATAAGCATCAAAATACCACTAAACCAAGCGCCATAATTGTAGTAACCAAGAACAAAACACAGAATAGTTGCAAGGATTAAACCTATAGCCAAGAAAAACAATATTTTTTCATATGACCCTCCCCTTTTTATACCTATTTGGTCTGTTAACTGAATATTCCACCTTAATATTAAGTTTAACACAAAATATAAAAAACCTCTTAATATGAAAAATAAAAGCACTGTAAATTGCAGTGCTAATTGTAATTAAATTTGATATTTTTTAAGATGCAATTTGATATATTTTTCCCCTGTTTGTACCTATGAAGAGATCCAGTTATAATAATAAGGGGGTTTTACCTTTTTTGCTGTCTAATTATAGTATTAAAACGAGTGCTGTGGTATGTAGGAAGTTTTAGTCGATTTTTAGTAGTTGCCCATTGATTGGAGCGGAAGACTGCGACTCCTAATCGGCTAAAGATGGACACGTCCTGTGGATACTGGGACCTTAGAAACCGTATAAGGTAACCGACTTACTTAACACCTTATTTGAATCAGTTTAGTATGTTGGATCCTTGAGATTGTGTATAAGAAAGTGGAATAGATAAGGTACTGTGAAGACTTCTTTGAAATTTGATTTTAGGATGACCTTGTTGCTTCGAATTCAGTTGCTCAAATCCCCACAAATAATGAGCGCCAATATCCCTTTTTTATCTAACTATGTCAGAAGCTGATACAAGTTTATTAAGACTGTTGATTGGAGCGGAAGGCCCTGAGACTCCTGCGGGAGTACGAAACAGGGGAGACCCCACAGGCGCGCCAAGCGCCGAGGAGGCTCCCCGTACCGCCCGCGGAAAGCGAAGGGCCTGGAGCGCAAATCAACAACTCAGTTTAAGAGTAAGTGACCTTCTAAATATCCCCCCTCTTTTGTCATTTCTTAAAATGTTGAACAATTTTTTCGGCGAGTATATGTGACTCTATATCACTTTCATATCCATTGTATGGTTGACCCTCATTTCGAACTAGTTCTAAAAAATGAGCAATGATATGGTGGAAGCCTCTTTTTTCGAGTGTAGGCTGCCAGTCATCACTTCCATAGTCAAGGACTTTCTTGTCTTTATGTGAAGTAATATTACTAACATTTATTACTTTTCGCGTCTCATCTGAGCTCATTACCTCCACCATTTCTTCTGTAGTTCCAGCATCGCGATTCATAATTCCAATCGCCGTTCCTTCCCGTGATTCAAGTTGCAAGGATACGTGATGAAGCATTCCGCCATGCTGTTTTCCACGAATAATAACATCTTCAACCGTATAAGGTAATAATTCGAGTAAAGTATCAATAACATGAATAAAATCATCAAAAATAAAAGTTCTTGTATCTGCAGGATGATGTCCACGATTTTTCTGCATGATGATCATATTTGGGCTCGGTAACTCTTTTAGCTTTTTGTATGAGGGCGCATATCTGCGATTAAAACCAACCTTGAGAATAAGTCCTTTTATTTTTGCTTTTTCAATAAGTCTATTTGAGGACTCAGCAAAATAAGTGATGGGTTTATCGACATATACGTGGATTCCGTTATCCAATAGTTGATCAATAATTGCTTCATGGGATTCAGTTGTACTATGAATAAATGCTGCTTTGATGCCACTTGCCAATAACGCATCAATCTGTTGATAAGTATGATTTATTCGATATGTAGCGGCAATATCGGCCAACGTTTTTTCATTACGCGTATAAACATGGAGTTCAACCCCTTTCTTTTGCGTTAATATAGGTAAGTAAGCTTTCTTTGCGATATCTCCTATCCCAATCATCCCAATTTTCATTTTAATCACCTTTAACATATATATTTTGATTCCTATATCTATAATTATATAAAGAAAGTATTATTCCTTCATGAAAAAATTGAATGAAGGATATTCTTATCATATAATGTAGGGGAGATGTTATAATTTTCAAACTGTTCATTAAAACGAGGGGGGATTGTATGGAAAAGAAGCCATGGTTGAAACTGTATCCTGAATCAATACCAACAACGTTAGAATATGAACCGAAAACTGTCCAATCTTATTTAACAGAAGCAGCAAAATCGTATCCCGATAAAACGGCCGTCCATTTTATGGGTAAGGAAATGACCTTCAAGGAGATATATGATTGTGCTTTAAAGATGTCTAATTATCTTCGTGGCATTGGCATTGAAAAAGGAGATCGTGTTGCTATAATGCTTCCAAATTGTCCACAAGCTGTTATTAGTTATTATGGTGTTTTGTATGCAGGAGGAGTGGTTGTACAAACGAATCCTCTTTATACAGAGAGGGAACTTGAGTATCAAATGAAAGATTCTAGGGCAAAAGCGATTATTTCACTAGATATTCTATATCCACGTATTTCGAAAGTAATGAAAAATACAAAGCTTGAAAATATAATTGTAACCGCTATCAAGGACTATTTGCCTTTTCCTAAAAATATTATCTATCCGTTTATTCAAAAAAGAAATACCGGGATTGTTGTCAATGTAAAACATGAAGGAAATCAACATTTATTTAAAAATATTATGGCAGAGGCTAATCCTACTTATTATGAATATGAGTTTGACTATGATAATGATTTAGCTCTCCTTCAATATACAGGGGGAACAACAGGGTATCCGAAAGGAGTCATGCTCACTCACAAAAACTTGATTGCAAACGCTACTGCCTGTGATGCTTGGCTTTATGAAGCGAAAAAAGGAGAAGAAACCATTCTAGGATTATTACCTTTCTTCCATGTATATGGTATGACAACAGTATTAATTTTGGCGGTCATGCAAGGATATAAAATGCTTCTCCTGCCAAAATTCGACGTTGATACTACGCTGAAAACAATTCACAAACAACGTCCAACCATTTTTCCAGGTGCCCCAACCATATATATAGGTATATTAAACCATCCTGATCTTCACAAGTATGATCTTTCCTCCATTGAATCGTGTTTAAGTGGATCCGCACCACTTCCTGTAGAAGTCCAGCAAAAATTTGAGGAAGTTACTGGAGGCAAGCTAGTTGAAGGATATGGATTAACAGAATCATCTCCAGTCACACATGCTAATTTTATTTATGGACAGAAAAGGGTGAAAGGCAGTATCGGAGTTCCATGGCCAGACACAGAGGCAGTGATCATTTCCGCTGAAACAGGAGAACCCGCTCAGCCGCGTGAAATAGGCGAAATTGCAGTTAAAGGTCCCCAAATTATGAAAGGGTATTGGAACAGGCCAGAAGATACCGCTGCTACCTTTAAGGATGGGTGGTTATTAACGGGGGATATGGGTTATATGGATGAGGAAGGTTTTTTCTATGTAGTGGATAGAAAGAAAGATATGATAATCGCTGGAGGCTTTAATATATATCCAAGGGAAATTGAAGAAGTCCTTTATGAGCATCCAGCCATTCAAGAATTAGTTGTTGCTGGAGTACCTGATGCTTATCGTGGTGAAACCGTAAAGGCATATATTGTGTTAAAGGAAGGGGCGAAAGCAACGGAGGAAGAACTTGATGAATATGCACGAAAATATTTGGCGGCTTACAAAGTACCAAGAATCTATGAATTTCGTAAAGAATTGCCTAAAACCGCTGTTGGTAAAATACTGCGCCGCGTTTTGGTGGATGAAGAAAGAAATAAATTGCATCATGATGAAAAACTCGGTTAATAAAATGGAAATTATGAGCCGAAGCGGCTCTTTTTTGGATTTTGCTGTCCAGCTACGGCGCCTAATAACTAGTAAATTTTTTGTTCTTATAGCTTGCTTAGTCAACATCAATTTGTTCTAAAGGCTTAGCGTGTTATGGCACGTCAAACGCCGAAGAACATATGTTGACTAAAAATCGCCACGTGTATTGTGGAAAAACCAACGGACCACATTTTGTCCATTGATAAGCAAGGTGCTTGTGCTTTTCTTTGTTGAGGATACTTGACATAAAAAAAAACAGTCTTTATCATAGAGATATGAATGAACAATCATTCATTTTAAGCAATGAAGCTCTGAATATGTTGTGATGAGCAGTAAGTAGGTGAACTTGATGAAAAGAAATAAACCGAAGTATAAACAAATAATTGATGCAGCAGTAATTGTCATTGCTGAAAATGGCTATCATCAATCACAAGTTTCAAAAATTGCGAAGCAAGCTGGAGTAGCGGATGGTACAATCTACCTTTATTTTGAGAATAAAGAAGATATATTAATATCCGTTTTCCGCGAAAGAATGGGTTACTTCGTCGAAAAAATGAAAGAAGTTATTGCAGGAAAAGAAATGGCAGCAGAGAAATTATTAGTCATGATCGAAAACCATTTTATGATCCTTTCGAAAGATAGAAACTTAGCTATTGTAACTCAACTAGAGTTAAGACAGTCAAACAAAGAGCTTAGAATGAAAATTAATGAAGTTTTAAAAGAGTATTTGCATGTCGTTGATGATATTTTACGCTTTGGACAAGAACGAGGCGAATTTGATAAGAGTATGGATATACGTCTTGCACGACAAATGATATTTGGAACGATGGACGAAACCGTCACAACTTGGGTCATTAATGATCAAAAATATGATTTAGTTTCGCTTGCGCCTTCTGTTCATAGTCTACTTTTACATGGATGTGCGACAAGATAAAATGGTCAAGGAGTGAAAAGAAATGTCATACTTATCTTTTGAAAAAGATGGAAATGCCGCCATTATTACGATTAATCGGCCACCTGCAAATGCGCTATCATCCGAATTGATTCTAGATATTGGCAGTTTGCTTGATCAATTGGAGCAAGATGCGGAAGTACGGGCAATTTTACTTCATGGTGAAGGTCGGTTTTTTTCTGCAGGTGCTGATATAAAAGAGTTTACCCGTATTGCGAATGGAGAGGAATTTTCAAAACTTGCAGTAAATGGGCAAGAAGTCTTTGAAAAAATAGAAAACTTTCCAAAGCCAATTATTGCAGCGATCCATGGGGCTGCTTTAGGCGGTGGACTCGAACTTGCAATGGCTTGTCATATTAGGATTGTTAGTGAAAATGCGAAGCTCGGTTTACCTGAATTACAGTTAGGTTTGATTCCTGGATTTGCTGGTACTCAGCGGCTCCCGCGATTAGTGGGAACAGCTAAAGCTGCTGAAATGCTATTTACAAGTGATCCGTTATCGGGGATTGATGCTGTGAGATGGGGCTTAGCTAATCTTGCGTTCCCTGAGGAGCAGCTTGTAAACAAAGCAAAAGATATGGTGCGTAAAATTGCAGCTAAGAGTCCCATCGCATTAAAAGCTGCGATTGAATTACTTCAATATAATAAGGATGATGAGTTTTATAAAGGGGTAAGGCAAGAAGCTAAAGCATTCGGTTTCGTATTTGATTCAGAGGATAGCAAAGAAGGAATTCGTGCCTTTCTTGATAAACGTCAACCTAAATTTACAGGCAAGTGATTGAATAAAATAGACTCTAGGAATAATAATGACAGTGAAAAAGTACATTTAAAGTAGAATTCCTTATACTAGTTTGTTAATTTGCTTTCTAGGCGCATCGCTTTCCGTGGGAGGGGTAAGGGGCTTCCTCGGCGTAAGCGCTTGTGGGAACTCTCTGTCCATACCCGCAGCGGTTTTCCGCTCCAATCAACAATATTGAAAACCATTGTTGCTTCCTAATTTAGATAGAAAAATAGGATTTGATTTGTTTTGCATAAATAAGAAACAAATAATTCTACGAATATAAGAAAATATCCCCTTTTTAAATGTAAGAAGAGATATAAAAAGTGTGACAAGAAAATTTGACCATCGGACTCAGTGAATGCATAGACTCTATTAGATTCCCAGGAGGTTTGTTCAATGAATATTTTTGTAATCATGAAAAGAACTTTTGATACAGAAGAAAAGATTTCTATTTCCGGCGGTAAAATTAATGAAGATGGTGCTGAATTTATTATTAATCCTTATGATGAATATGCTATAGAAGAAGCTATTCAAGTCCGCGATGAACACGGCGGGGAGGTAACAGTTGTTACAGTAGGTGGAGAAGATGCGGAAAAGCAACTTAGAACTGCTTTGGCAATGGGTGCAGATAAAGCAGTATTAATCAATATTGAAGATGATATTGATGAAAGCGATCAGTATACGATATCTACTATTATCGGAGAATATTTAAAAGATAAAGAGGTAGATTTAATTCTAGCTGGAAATGTTGCAATTGATGGCGGCTCCGGCCAAATAGGTCCTAGAGTTGCAGATATACTAGGAATTCCACATGTTACGACTATTACGGAGTTAGAAATTAGTGGAGATAAGGTATTGCTGACTAAAGATGTAGAAGGTGATTCTGAAATTATTGAAACATCTTTACCTTTGCTGGTTACAGCACAGCAAGGTTTAAATGATCCGCGCTATCCTTCTCTTCCGGGAATTATGAAAGCCCGAAAGAAACCATTGGAAGAACTTGAACTTGATGATTTGGATTTAGAGGAAGAAGATGTTGAGGCAAAGACAGAAACGATTGAAATATTTCTCCCACCTGCAAAGGATGCTGGGAGAATATTGGAAGGTGATATTGAAACGCAAGTGAAGGAACTTGCAGGCTTGTTAAAAAGAATAGTATAAGGAGGGAATAAGCATGGCGAAAAAAGTGCTCGTACTAGGTGAACTGCGAGAAGGTTCTTTAAGAAACGTATCATTTGAAGCGATTACAGCCGGTAAACAAATTGCAAATGGCGGAGAAGTTGTTGCTGTTTTAGTCGGAGATCACATCGGAAATCTTGGGGAAGAAATGATTCAATATGGAGCAGATCGTGTTTTAACTGTTGAGGATGAGAAGTTGAAACATTACACTTCGGATGGTTATTCCCAGGCTCTCCTTTCAATTATTGACGAGGAAAATCCTGAAGGGATTGTATTCGGACACACAGCCCTCGGGAAAGATCTTTCTCCTAAAATTGCCAGCAAACTAAACATTGGCCTTATTTCAGACGTTACTGCCATTGAAGTAAAAGATGATGATAATATTTTTACAAGACCCATCTATTCTGGAAAAGCATTCGAAAAGAAAAAAATAATCGATGGTATTGTTTTTATTACAATACGTCCAAATAATATTGATTCATTAAGAAAAGATGAAAACAAAACAGGAGAAATTCAATCCATGTCGGTTGAAATAAAGGATTTACGAACAATTATTAAAGAAGTAGTTAAGAAGACAAGCGAAGGTGTTGACTTATCAGAGGCGAAAGTCATTATTGCTGGTGGTCGCGGAGTAAAAAGTGCTGAAGGGTTCGAACCGCTTCAAGAATTAGCTAATGTTCTTGGGGGGGCTGTTGGTGCATCTCGAGGTGCATGTGATGCGGACTATTGTGATTATTCTCTGCAAATAGGGCAAACTGGCAAGGTAGTGACACCAGATTTGTACATTGCATGTGGAATTTCAGGAGCTATTCAACATTTAGCTGGCATGTCCAATTCTAAAGTTATTGTTGCCATTAATAAGGACCCTGAGGCAAATATCTTTAATGTAGCTGATTATGGCATTGTTGGTGATCTTTTTGAAGTGGTTCCACTCTTAACTGAGGAATTTCGTAGAATGAAAGCAGGCTCTCCAAATTGAGCAAATGATTAGCGTGTTCTAATGGATGATGGTATACTTGCGCTATGTTAGGAATGTATCAATAAGGAGGTATGAAATATGGCAATTATGCACGCAACTGATGAAAGCTTTTCCACTGAAACAAGTGAAGGCGTCGTATTAGTGGACTTTTGGGCACCTTGGTGTGGTCCATGTAAAATGATTGCTCCTGTTTTGGAGGAACTCGATGCAGAACTTGGTGAAAAGGCAAAAATCGTTAAAGTAGACGTTGATGATAACCAAGAAACTGCAAGTAAATTCGGTATTATGAGTATTCCAACATTGGTCGTCCTCAAAAACGGTGAGCTTGTTGATAAAACTGTAGGTTTCCAACCAAAAGAGGCACTAGCAGAATTGGTGAATAAACATCTATAAGAAATAAGGAATGCAAAATCCGAGCTTTATGGCTCGGATTTTTTTCTATATAATAAGATATATGCTTTTGTGATAGATTGAGGTGATTTTTATGAACGAGATAATAAAACATAAATTGGAGATATTGCCCGATCAGCCGGGGTGTTATGTGATGAAAGATCGCCAAGATACAATTATTTATATAGGTAAGGCAAAAATTTTAAAAAATAGGGTGCGTTCCTATTTTTCCGGTACACATGATACGAAAACACAGCGGCTTGTAAATGAAATTGAGGACTTTGAATATATTGTGACTGGTTCTAATATTGAAGCACTAATTTTAGAAATGAATTTGATTAAAAAGCATAGTCCAAAATACAATATTATGCTCAAGGATGATAAGAGCTATCCATATATTAAATTAACGAATGAAAGACATCCACGACTGATCATTACTCGGAAGGTAAAAAAGGATAAAGGAAAATACTTTGGCCCATATCCGAATGCACAGGCAGCAAATGAAACTAAAAAGCTTCTTGACCGCCTCTACCCTCTTAGAAAATGTCAAACCCTTCCCGATCGAGTTTGCCTATATTACCATCTAGGACAATGTCTAGCACCGTGTGTTAATGAAGTTGCCGCAGAGACATACAAACAAATGACAGATGAAATAACGAAATTTTTAAATGGGGGATTTGCATCAATAAAAAATGATTTGCAGAAAAAAATGTTAGAGGCAGCTGAAAGCCTGGAGTTTGAAAGGGCTAAAGAATTTCGTGATCAAATTACCCATATAGAGACTACAATGGAAAAGCAAATAATGATGTCATCCGATTTTACAGACAGGGATGTATTTGGATTTGCATTAGATAAAGGCTGGATGTGTGTACAAGTATTTTTTATTCGTCAAGGTAAATTAATTGAAAGAGATGTTTCACTTTTTCCTGTTTACAGTGAGCATGAAGAAGAATTTCTAACCTTTCTTGGTCAGTTTTATTCTCAAACGAACCATTTTAAACCGAAAGAAATCCTTATACCTGAATCTGCCAATCAAGCATTGGCGGAGCAATTATTAGAGGTTAGAGTCGTTCAGCCGAAAAAAGGACAAAAAAAAGAGCTTGTTAAATTGGCTACTAAAAATGCTCAAATAGCGTTGAAAGAAAAATTTGCTCTTATAGAAAGAGATGAAGAGAGAACAATACATGCGGTAGATAGATTAGGGGAGGCAATGCAAATATACACGCCTTACCGAATCGAAGCATTTGATAATTCTAATATTCAAGGCACAGACCCAGTTTCAGCTCTTGTAGTGTTTGTCGACGGGAAACCCGATAAGAAAGAGTACCGGAAATATAAGATCAAAACCGTAAAAGGACCGGATGATTATGAATCGATGCGTGAAGTTGTAAGAAGGAGATATATGAGAGTATTGCGTGAAAATCTCCCGTTGCCTGATCTGATTATTATTGATGGAGGAAAGGGTCAAATCGATGCAGCAAAGGATATTTTAGAAAACGAACTAAATTTGCATGTACCAGTTGCAGGGTTAGCAAAGGATGAAAAACATCGAACTTCACAATTATTATTTGGTGATCCACTTGAAATTGTTCCATTGGAACGAAATAGCCAGGAATTTTATTTGCTGCAAAGAATACAAGATGAAGTTCACCGATTTGCCATAACTTTTCATAGACAATTACGCGGGAAATCAGCTTTTCAATCAGCACTTGATGAAATACAAGGAATCGGCCCTGTTCGTAAAAAGGCATTACTGCGGCATTTTGGATCTTTGAAAAAAATGAAGGAAGCGACTGTTGAAGAGATTATTAATTTGGGAATACCAAAACATATTGCTGAAGGATTAAAGGATCAATTGGACAAATAGCTATTGAGTATAATACAACTCGATGGTATAATTGTTTCAATTTCATAATTTCGATAGAGGTTGCAAACTTTCAATAGTAAAAATCATGAGAAGAAGGGCTTCAATGAATGGTTTTGAAAGGGTTAGTTTGCCGAAGTGGAAAAGGAGCCCTTTTTCTATTCCGCTGGTCCTGCGTTTAAGAAATGTAGGATTGTCAAAATGGATTTTAAATCCTTTTGGAGAGCTATCTCATGTTGTGATCATGTTAATGTGCGTTTCACAAGCAATGAGTATAAATGCTCATTGCTTTTTTTATTAATATTGGAGGGATGGCAGAATAATGGGCTTAATAGTCATCAAGTTTGGAGGCTCATCACTGAGCACTACTGATAAAATTAAAAATGCTGCGCAAAGAATTCATTCGCTGAAAAAAGGAGGCAAAGACGTTGTAGTCGTAGTTTCTGCTATGGGAAAAACGACTGACCAGCTTCTTGGACTGGCAAGTCAAATTACAGATAATCCTGCCAAACGTGAAATGGATATGCTTTTGGCTACTGGAGAACAAGTTTCAATATCTCTTTTGTCTATGGCTTTAACGGAAATGGGGACTCCCGCTGTATCCTTTACTGGTTGGCAAGCTGGAATTGTTACTGAAAAGATTCATTCCAATGCACGTATTGTTGATGTGAAAACCGATCATATTAAAGAAAAATTAAATGAAGGAAAAATCATAGTAGCTGCAGGTTTTCAAGGGGTTACTGAGGATGGAGAAATTACTACATTAGGTAGAGGAGGCTCCGATACAACTGCTGTAGCTTTAGCAGCAGCATTAGAGGCAGAGCGTTGCCTCATTTGTACAGATGTAACGGGCGTATTCACATCCGATCCTCGATATGTCCCGCAAGCAAGAAAACTTCCATCTATTTCATATGATGAAATGCTTGAACTTGCGAATCTAGGGGCTGGAGTTCTACATCCACGTGCAGTTGAATTTGCAAAAAATCACCGGGTCCCGCTTGAAGTTAGATCAAGCACAGAAAATGAAGAAGGAACGATCATCGAGGAGGAAGTATCAATGGAAAATAGCCTCGTAGTAAGAGGAGTAGCATTTGAAAAAGATATGACAAGATTAACGATTTTCGGCTTAAAAAATGAAATGACAGGATTATCTGCTGTTTTTTCGGAACTGGCCAACAATCAAATTGATGTAGACATCATTATACAAAGTCAGACAGATGGAAATAAAACGAATTTATCTTTTTCAATAAAAAATAAAGATCGCCAAGCAGCTGTGCAAGTACTTGAAAATCAAAAAGACAAAATTGGATTTGATAGCATTGAATATGAAGCAGGTCTTGCCAAGGTTTCCATTGTTGGATCAGGAATGATTTCGAATCCTGGGGTTGCAGCTAAAATGTTCCAAGTTCTTGCAGACAAAAATATTCAAATTAAAATGGTAAGTACATCTGAAATTAAAGTGTCAGTTGTCATCAACGAAGATAAGATGAAAGAGGCTGCAGTGACTCTTCATGAAGCTTATCATTTAGGAGAAGCAGTAGAAAACGTGCAATAACATAAAAAGGCTGTTCAATCTTAACAAGATTGAACAGCTCAAATTATTTGATCGGATCTTTGCGGTCCCAACGTACTGTAATAAAAACAAGGTTTTTCTTTTTATTTAATTCCGCATATGCTTCACACAAAAATTGTTTTTGATTTTGAATTTGTTCAGCTATAAATCCGGCTTCTAAAGTAAAGCAAGGCTCGGCATTCATTTGGATTCTTCTATCCACTAATTTTCCATTAAGCTCTAACTTCATCTCGTTTTTGTTTTCTTCAACGAGCTTCAGTTCCCCCCAAGATGCTTCTTGAAAAAAGGAACTAATTTCTTCAGTAGAAAGCAATGGAAATTTGCGGGCTATGTGTTTACCTGCCCAATAAGAGATTTCATGAGTATCCTTGCCAAGAATTCCGGGAATCAATATATCCCGAAGTAATTCATATCCGAATACAGGAATATCCATTTGAGTATCTGATTCAGGTGAATTAAGAAGTCCTTGTTCCAATGATGATTGCACTAAAATCCCCTCTTTCTGTATGACCTATTATATACAAAAAGAGGCGCTTTTGAAAAAGTATTTAGCATTAGGGTAGAATAAATTTATGAAAACATATTATTTTGGAGTATTAAAAAGGTGAAACCGTTGCCTTGACGCTTCCTAATGTCGGGAGTAGAATGGATATGTCACATAATTGTTATAATACATTTTGTGTTGTTTGACATGCAGTCATTTCGAACACACTTCGTCTGCAGCACAGAGTCTTAACTACTAAGGGGGGTAAATTGTGGCAGGTAAAAATGAGTTTTTTTGGCGTAGGCTGCATTCCTTGTTGGGAGTGATCCCAGTAGGTATTTTTGTAGTGCAGCATTTAATTGTCAACCATTTCGCTACGCGTGGTGAGGAAGCATTTAATAAAGCATCAGGATTTATGGGAAGTCTTCCATTTGTTATTTTCCTAGAATTCGCAGTTATTTACATACCAATTCTTTTTCATGGAATTCTTGGGCTTTATATTGCGTTTACGGCAAACAATAATCCTACAAAACTTAGCTTTTTCCGTAATTGGATGTTCACGATCCAGCGGATCACAGGGGTTATTTTATTGGCATTTATCGCTTGGCACGTGTGGGAAACTCGGATTCAGAAAGCGTTTTTTGATGTAGAAGTAAATTTTGATATGATGGCAAATATTTTATCTAATCCAGTTGCACTGATTTTATACTTTATTGGTATTCTTTCAGCTACATTCCATCTATCCAATGGGTTATGGTCGTTTCTCGTTAGATGGGGAATTACACAATCACCTTCATCTCAACGAATTTCGTCATGGGTAATGGGTGTGTTATTTGTAGTTATTTCTGTAATCGGTATTCGCGCGGCGTTAGCATTCGCTTTTCCGGATCTTTTCGTAGGATAATTAGGCTGAAAGAAAATCAATGGTGAGAAGGAGTGAGTCATAAGATGAGTAATGGAAAGATCATCGTGGTCGGTGGTGGATTAGCCGGCTTGATGGCAACTATAAAAATAGCAGAAGAAGGAAGTCAAGTAGATTTATTCTCACTTGTACCAGTAAAACGATCTCACTCAGTATGTGCACAGGGTGGAATTAATGGTGCAGTAAATACAAAAGGAGAAGGGGACTCTCCGTTAATCCATTTTGATGATACGGTTTATGGCGGAGACTTTTTAGCCAACCAACCTCCTGTTAAAGCAATGTGTGAAGCAGCTCCTGGGATCATTAACTTATTCGATAGAATGGGTGTCATGTTTAACCGAACACCAGAAGGTTTGCTGGATTTCCGTCGTTTCGGTGGGACTCAGCATCATCGTACGGCATTTGCTGGGGCAACAACTGGCCAGCAATTGTTATATGCGTTGGACGAGCAGGTTAGGCGCCATGAAGTTGCAGGCCTCGTAAATAAATATGAAGGCTGGGACTTTTTGGGAATTATTCAAGACGACGCAGGAATTTGTCGTGGTATTGTTGCTCAAAACATGACTTCAATGGAAATCCAATCTTTCCCTGCAGATGCTGTTATTATGGCAACAGGAGGACCTGGAATTATTTTTGGTAAATCAACAAACTCTGTGATCAATACAGGTTCAGCGGCATCTATTGTATACCAGCAAGGAGCTGCATATGCAAATGCTGAATTTATACAAATTCATCCAACCGCAATCCCTGGTGATGATAAGCTTCGTTTAATGAGTGAGTCTGCACGTGGTGAAGGTGGACGAATTTGGACATATAAAGACGGTAAGCCATGGTATTTCTTAGAAGAAAAGTATCCTGCATATGGTAACCTTGTTCCTCGTGATATTGCAACACGAGAAATTTTCCATGTCTGCGTAGATATGAAGCTTGGAATTAATGGCGAAAACATGGTATATCTTGACCTTTCTCATAAAGATTCACACGAATTAGATGTAAAGCTCGGTGGTATTATTGAAATATATGAGAAATTTACTGGAGAAGATCCACATAAAGTACCGATGAAAATTTTCCCTGCCGTTCACTATTCAATGGGTGGTCTTTGGGTGGATTATGAGCAACATACGAATATTGAAGGTTTATTTGCTGCAGGAGAATGTGATTATTCACAACACGGAGCAAACCGTCTCGGTGCTAATTCCCTGTTATCAGCAGTATATGGTGGAATGGTAGCTGGTCCGGAAGCGGTTAAGTATATTAAAGGGTTGGAAAAAAGCTCTGATGCTTTTTCATCTTCTTTATATGAAGGTGCAGCTAAACACGAGCAAGAAAAGTATGCAAATATTTTGTCCATGAATGGTACAGAAAATGCTTACGTCCTTCATAAAGAGCTAGGAGAATGGATGACCAACAATGTTACAGTTGTTCGCTACAACGATAAATTGCAAGAAACAGACAATAAAATTCTTGAATTAATGGAACGATGGAAAAATATTAATATTAACGATACAACTAATTGGAGCAATCAAGGGGCACTGTTTACAAGGCAACTTTGGAATATGCTTCAACTTTCCCGTGTCATTACGATTGGTGCATTAAACCGTAACGAAAGTCGAGGAGCACATTACAAACCTGACTATCCAGAGCGTAATGATGAAGAATTTCTTAAGACAACAATGGCAAAATACAATGCAAGTACAAATACTCCTGAATTTAGCTATGAGGATGTGGATGTTTCTCTCATTAAACCTCGTAAACGCGACTATTCAAAACAGAAAGAAGTGAAATAATGATGAGTGAAAATAAAAAAGTCACTTTTATCATAACTCGTCAAGATAATCCTGAATCACAACCTTATGAGGAAAAATTTGTATTGGATTATCGACCAAATATGAATGTAATATCGGCATTAATGGAGATAAGACGAAATCCAGTCAATGCGGATGGGAAAAAAACATCTCCCGTTACTTGGGACATGAACTGTTTGGAAGAGGTATGCGGAGCTTGCTCCATGGTGATCAATGGTCAGCCACGCCAATCATGTACAGCACTTATTGATAAGCTTGAGCAACCGATTCGTTTAGCACCGATGAATACATTTCCTGTTGTACGTGACCTTGTCATTGATCGAAGCAGGATGTTTGATTCATTGAAGAGAATTAAAGCATGGATTCCGATTGACGGGACGTATGATCTTGGTCCTGGACCAAGGATGCCTGAACGGAGACGTCAGTGGGCATACGAATTATCAAAGTGTATGACATGCGGAGTTTGTTTGGAGGCATGTCCGAATGTAAATAGCAAAACAAACTTTATCGGACCTGCATTTCTTTCTCTCGTCCGTTTATATAATGCTCATCCGACAGGAGCAATGAATAAAGACGAACGACTTGAGGCGTTAATGGACGAAGGTGGCATATCCCAATGTGGGAATTCACAAAACTGTGTGGAAGTTTGTCCAAAGGGAATTCCTCTTACTACATCCATTGCGGCTATGAACCGTGCTACTAACATTCAAATGTTTAAGAACTTCTTTGGAAGCGATCATATGGTAGATTAAAATATTTGGGATTACCCTTTTTAGGGTGATCCTTGTTTATTTTTCAGCACCACATCATAACATTTGCATTATATGGAATAGGCATGAATAAATGAAAAACATGATTAATCACCTGTATGTTTACAATACTTCGGACGTCCATTATGTTTTCTATAAAAAATGGATGTTTTTTTCGCCTATTTCGCTATTTCTTGCCTTCATGATGTCACTCACATTATTTGCTTCACATATGATATGGTGACAATCAAAAAATACCCATCCCCGCGGTTTAAAGCTGGCGAAGGCAAGGAGGGTTACAATAGTTGAAGGAGAATGAATTCACACACAAACCGCTGCTTACAAAAAGAGAAAGAGAAGTCTTCGAACTGTTAGTTCAAGATAAAACGACTAAAGAGATAGCAAAAGACTTATTTATTAGTGAAAAAACAGTTCGAAACCATATATCCAACGCCATGCAAAAGCTCGGAGTAAAGGGCCGATCCCAAGCTGTCGTGGAACTCTTGCGCATGGGAGAATTAAAGTTATAAAAGCAAAACCGGCTCTCCATTTGGGAGCCGGTTTTGTTAGCCTTAAACTGTTGCTTAATATCCCTTAACAAAATAATGGACAAGCCCGGTATTAAATAATGAAAAATTTTTTTCAATAAGCAATAAAATGCAATAAATCTTCAAAGTCAATAGAATAGAGGCTTTGAAGATTTATTATATTGATTATTAATTTTTAGTAACAGCCGTTACTAAACTGTAAAGATATCTTTGAAAGTCAATAGTCACTAGGGCTGAGGGACTATTATACAAGCTGTTGTAAGGTTTTTCCACTATTTACAATCGCTTGATATGATAGAATTCATTTTGCAAGGGAAATTAAAGAACAGCAGGAGGCTACTTATGAAAAAAGCATTGATTTCGACTACTTTAACGCTCACACTAGGATTCAGCACATTGGCATTACCAACAATACAACCAGATACTGTGTCAGCTGCAACTGTAAACACTTTTAATAACCAATCAGCAGTAGAAGCAAAGGCAAATCAATTGATCAAAACAGCCAAAAGTTTAATAGGTAAAGCCACTTATAGTACAAAAGAATATAAATCTACTTATCCATATAAATTCTCATGTGCGACGTTCTTAGATTATGTATTTAAACAAAATGGTGTAGACCTTGCTACATACAATGAGGATTATATGCTGCAGCAGGGATACTACGTACCAAGAAGTCAATTAGAAAAAGGCGATCTTGTTTTCTTCAAAAGTAAAAAGACGGGTACGGACCCAGATCACGTAGGGATGTATATTGGTGACAATAAAATTATTCATATGGCAGATCCTACTCAAAACATAGTTATTTCAGATTTAAATAGCAAACCGTATTATACTGAAAATTATGTATCCGCAAGAAGAGTACTGCCAAGTTTATTATCTGCAAATCCAGCAACAAAAGGGGATAATATCGTTTCACAATCATTTAATTTAATAAACAAGGTAACAATGGGCAGCACAAATAATGAACAGACAAAGAGATTTACTGGCCCAGGGTTTGTAAATTATGTTTATAAAAATAATGGCGTAAATCTTGGAACAACAGACATTAAGCAACTAATGAATAAAGGAACTACAGTATCAAAAGCAAATTTAAAGAAAGGTGATTTAGTTTTCTTTAATAGTGTACCTGGTTCGAAAAATCCAAGTATGATCGCAATTTACGCAGGCGACCATCGCATCATTATACCGAGTTCTTCTGGAATTCAGACTAGAGTTCTTTTCGTAGATTATTACAAGACTCATTATATTACAGCAAAACGTGTTTTCACTGAAAAAGTGGTGTCTCCTTCACAAACAGTAACTCCTTCGCAAACCGTTAATACTGCTCAAGCTGATAAGATTGTAAATTTCGCTTCGAGTCTTATAGGAAAAGCTAAATTCGGTTATAGTTACAACGAAAATACATTAACATTTACCGGTGCAGGGTTTACGTACTATGTATTTAAACAATTTGGGATAGATCTAAAAAGTAAATTAGCTAGTCAACAAGCCCAGGTTGGAAAAGCAGTTCAAAAAGCAAATCTGCAAAAAGGCGATCTTATTTACTTTTCAACTAATAATAAAAGGACAACTGTTACACAAACTGGTATTTATATTGGCGGCAACCAATACATTGCGTTATCAACGAATGGACAAGTTGTAAAAGATAGTTTGAGCTCTACATGGGCTGTTAAAAATTATGTAACTGCACGCCGTGCACTTTAAAATAAAGAAGCATTTGTTGTTATTCAACAAATGCTTCTTTATTTAATTTCCACGTTTTAAACTATTTGCAAAATCAATCATTGATCTGCTTGACATCGGACCTTTAATTAGAAGAATAGCATCACTATTAAGTATCGGGGTTACCACTTCTTTTACTCCTCGAATGTCTTTAAACATATAGACATTCGCATTTGGCTTTTCACGAATAACTTGTCTTGCAATTTCTTCTGCTTTTCTTCCAATTGTAATTAAAGTGTGAACCTTTCTATTTGCAATGCTACTGCCAATCTCCCGATGATACTTTTTTTCATAAGTTCCTAATCTATTAATATCACCTAGTAGTAGAATAACATTTTTCCCTTTACCAATTTCGTCAAGAACTTTTAAAGCTGCTTCCACGGATGTGGGATTATTCGTCCAAGTATCATCGATAATGGTACTTCCACCATAACCTTTTGAGAACTCCAAGTGCCTAGTCATATTCTTAAATGTAGCTAAACGCTCGATAGCTTCTTCAAGATTCATCCCCACTTCACTTATGGCAGCGAGTGCGGCAAGCGCATTGAATACTTGATGTTCTCCAAATCCAGGGACAAATGCTTTATATGATTTTTTTTCATGATGAAGAACAAAATTCATCCCATTATGTCCATAATTTATCTGGGAGGCACGGAAATCCGATTTTATACTACGGCCGAAATAAAGAATCTTTCCTTTGAAGGATTGTAATGATATTTTTTTTATATTTTCATCATCTGCATTTAAAATCAATGTACCACCTTTTCTGATCCCATCTACGATCTCTGCTTTTGCTCTAATATATCCTTCTGGACTTTTCGTACCGTCCAAATGATGGACTCCAATTGTTGTAATGATTCCAATGGTTGGCTGGTAAATCATACACTGATGTTTAATATTCCCCGAATTTCCTAACCCGTGTTCAAAAACAGCTGCTTCAGTTGTATTGTCTATCCCTGTTAAATAAGGGAGGGAGCGGCGTGGTTCATTTTTGCTACTTTCAGAAGCTTGAACATTAAGTTTCTTACTTAACATATGTCTAATCATATCTTTAGTCGTCGTTTTTCCACACGTGCCTGTTATTGTAATGACTGGAATATTAAATAGGTTACGATAATAATCAAGGAATTTCCAATACGACTGGACAAGGCTTCTGACTTGAATGACAGTTGTTCCTGGGAGTGCTTTTTTTAATTCCGAAGCAGTTTTGTCGGAAATCACTAAGGAAGGTGATTTTTTATTTATTTCATTCCAGTTTACACTGTCATTCCTATTCAGAAACATCAAAGTGTGTCTCCTAGTAAGGTCATGTCGGTTATAATAAATTGCGTTGCTCACCTTCCAATTTTCTGAGCCACAAATTAATTCCCCTTGGAGTAACTTGCGTATATTTTTTACTAACAGAGGTTGCAAAAATACTCCTCCTTTCTACAAAATATACTATGAAAACTTCTTTAATGCGGTATAGGTATTATGAAAAATTGAGCGCTATTCTCATTTGGCACGTTTACGATTCTCCACGATTTGTTTCCAAATGCTATTATCGGCAATACCAGCAAAAGTGTCGATTCCAGGAGTCGTGTTTACTTCAAAAATCATCGGTTTTCCATTTTTGGTTAAACCAAAATCGATTCCATATTCCCTTCTTGGGTAAATGGATGCAAATAGGTTAGCAACTGAAAGGGCATCTTGCTGCAAACGGTCGATGGTTTGGTTTTTTCCATCCTCATCCATATTCCAATAATCGATTAACAATTCATCAACTGTCATTACTTGGGCATCACGATATGAGTTGACAATTCCGTTTCTTGCTGCAATGTTTTTCCCTATTTTTCCGAACATGCCGCCGACAATCCATTGACCTTTAATATTTTGAACATGGACTCTTATACAAAATGGTTCATTATTGAGTGTGGTACTTTGAATCTCTTCTTGAATGATATATCTACCACTCTCTCTCTTGAATTTCGCAAATGGGTGCAATACTGAGTGAAGTTCATTTAAATTTGCAATACATCTTTTTAATGACTTCCCTTGAATTGTATAACCATTAATGCAATAGTCACCATTCTTATTTTTATAAATCTTAAATATGGCTCTTCCTTGACCGCTAGTATCATGTTTTACAAAAACATTACCGTATTTCTTAATGAAATTAATAAGATTTTGTTTACTGTATAATACTGTTTTCGGAACTTTGTCGGCAGTAAGTGGATTTTGAGTTAGCAATACATGTTGATCCCATTTGCTCATTGCAAATCTCATACAATCGCCTCTTTATTTCTGTTTATTTTTATATATATTTCTATACATGGTTTTGTCTTCAAGTCTATAAAACATTGATAAATCTGGAACAAAGTTTCCTTCAATAATCAATATCTTTCCTTGATCTGTTATAGCGATATCAAATCCTATAATTGAAATTTCTTTGTTGTTTATTTCCAGACGTTTTGAAGCGCTGATACAGATTTCGTCTATTTTTTTTTCAATTTCGTAAGAAGGTATATGCGGAATACTAGATTCGTCGATTGCTTCATTTAATGGCAACAGCATACTCGCTGCATTAGTAATAAAATAATCTATTGCTGCAACTTTTACGATTTTCCCTGTGATTTTCCATTCTGAATCAACCTTTTGAGCTATTACTCTGACATCAAAAGGACATTCATTAATCGTTGCTAGTGATAATTTTTCTTGAATTAAATAGTATTTGTATTGAAAAAAATGATGCTGTAAATATTCATATGTTTCTTCAATGGAATCCTTCATTAATTTATTCCGTCCGCTGTGGATTTCAAATAATATATGATTGGTGGAGGTAACTTTAACAATTCCTTTTCCTTCTTGACCATTACACGGTTTTAAGATTACTTGCTTGAATTCTTTTAAATAATCGTAAAATGTAGCTCGAGTTAATACATCAGTTGCTGGGATGAGAGGATGAGGGGTTTGAATCATAGAAAGTACATTATGCTGGTTCCATTTGCTTATTGAATAATGGAATATTACATCGCGAATCCATACTTTCCCTTTTAAATCGTATAAAATTTCAACAACGAAAGTATGGCAGTCCGGGAAATACTTCCCTAGCTTTTTAGCAGTAAGTAAGGAAAGATGTTCAATTTTTCGGAGAAAATATAAATTGAAAAAGCTTCCAAATAGAGATCTGTACTTTTCTGTTTTTGAAATATATCGCCAATCTGAATCTGCGGACTCACGATGGATTGTTACATAATATTGAAAAGGACTTCGGAAGAAATATGCTGATAGTTTTTTAGGCTGGATAATATAATATTTTTGGTCCATCGTATTTGATTTTAAGTATTCATACATCTCTTCTTTCGACAAATCTTTATTAATATATGACAGGGAATGTATTGAAAATGTATTTTTTTCTCTTTGTATCGTTATTGTTCCAGGGCCAAAGGATGGTCTAATTTCAACGGATGTATATTTTTTCAAATACGTGAATAATGAATTTTGCGAGAGGAGATCTGTTTCAAATAGATGATCTCTTAAAGCTTTTTCAGAATGCAATATATTATATACACCTAACCTTCCTCTACTGGCATTCAACGTTTTCAGCTCCTTACACTTTCATATAATAAGCTATTCGGCTGCACGATTAATTTCTTGGATATTTTGGCAAATAGAACGAGACGATAATTTAAGAAACTCTCAGCATAAGCACTGAGAGTCTAATTATATAAGGGGTATAGTTATTCATCCTTGTGTTTGTCCATAGTGGAAGCTCCATGTTTGGCAGTTTGCTTAACCCTTATTTTACCCGCAAGTTCTATAATTGTTTGACTATACATATCGCCTTTAATGAGTATGATTGTATTTTTATCTACAATTTTTCTTAATAGATTTAATACTAAGATACTATTATTAAATGAAAAAACCTTTGACTTAAAACCACATTTTATAGCATGGTCTCCTATAATTTTTGCATGCATTCCTATTGTAATCAGTACATCGATGTTATGATTTGTTACTATTTCACCAGCTTGCTCATGAATAACAAACCCCCAAGATCCTACATCGGTAATTGTTCCAATTATAGCTATCTTTTTTTTCCCTTTTCCAATTTTATCTAATACTTTTAAGGCAGCTTCCAATGAAGTGGTAGTAATGCTCCAAGTATCATCTATTATGGTAGAACCGTTTAATCCATCCAATATTTGAAGCTGCTTATTAAATTTGCGAAATGATTGAAGATAGTGAGCCGCTTTTGAAGGATCAATCCCAACTTCATTGACTGCAGCTATGGCGAAAAGAGCATTATATACTTGGTGGTCTCCAAATCCAGGGACAAATATTGGATATTCATGTTGTTTATATACCAACGTAAATTCCATTCCATCTGTACTATATTTAATATTATCAGCTTTATAATGACTTGGATCTCCTTTTCCAACTTTGATTATTCGACCTTGGAAATTTTTCAAATCTATTTTTTTGCTATTTTCATCTTCTTCATTAAGTATTAACACACCATTTTGATCAAGTGCAGCAGCCATTTCACCTTTTGCCTTTATATATCCTTCCGGAGATTTGCATTTATCTAAATGATGTGCGCCAATATTTGTAATGATTCCGATTGAAGGCTTAAAGTAATTGCAAGCATTCAATACATCACCTGGAGAGCCGACAGCTGTTTCAAATACAGCGGCTTCTGTATCATCATCAATACTTAAAAGATATTGTAAATGAGCGGTACGGGAATTACTTGTCATACCCGTTCCTGTGATTTTTTTATCAAAGGATAGTATATGTTTAATCATTTCTTTCGTGGTTGTTTTTCCTGAAGTTCCAGTAATTGCGATAACAGGCAATTTAAAGAGATTGCGATAGAAATGAACAAATTTCCAATATGCCTTATCTACGTCATCTACTTCAATTACTGTAATGCCTTCTAACTGTATTTTTTTCCCTAGCTTCGAATTTGTTACAACTATTAAAGGAAAAAAATCTTTCAGACGATTGAAATCGACAATCCGTTTATTAGAAAAATAAATGGTATGTTTCTTATTAATTTGTTTAAGCCGATAGGCACCATGAAGAACGATTACTTCGTCTGACCCGTGAAGCAATTTCCCAGAAAGGATAGTTCTAATTTGACCGACCGCAAGGGGTTTCATTTTGGTATTTACACTCCTTTCATGTTAACTATAATATGATTCATTCCTGTACTTGCTTGTATGAATATCCTTCGTAATTTTTTCTCTTAATAAATGCTTAAAATGACTAATTTGCATATTAATTATCCTCTTATGATAGGTAACCATACATAAAATGGTTGGATTCATAAATATATATCGAGTTCATTATTATTGAAGCATACTTAGGGAGTGGGCAGTTTGAGAACAATCATCTTTATTGGTACAAATAAATCTGGTTCAAGTAGGGAAGCTATTAAGGCTGCAGAAAGATTAGGATACTTTACCGTACTTTTTACGAAAAATGAGAAGCAAATTCAGCAAAGGAAAGAATATACTGATGTTCATGAAATGGTTTTTGTTGATACAGGCAGTTATTTTCAAATGAAAAATGAAATAAATAAATTGAAGCATAAAGGATATGAAATTCATACAATTGCAAGTTTTTTAGATTCTACTGTTCATATCGCTTCCCTTCTTTGCGACGAATTTTGTAAAAATTATTCATCATCAAGGGCTATAAAGATAATGGAAAACAAGGAAGAAACGAGATCTTTTTTAGAAAATTACTCTTATACACCGAAGTTTTTTATCATTAAGCCTGGCGAATCTATTGATGCAGTAAGTAAGAAAGTGGCTTTTCCTGTAATTATTAAGTTTCCTAAATCTACGGGTTCAAAAGATGTAATCTACGCAGCAAATAAGGAGGATTTGAAAAGAGAGACAATAAACTTGCAAGTGAAAAATCCTGGGGAAGTGATGATTGTTGAAGAATATATTGAAGGAAAACAGTACTTAGTTGAAGTAATAGTTCATAATAACAACGTCATGATTGCAGGAATTATCGAACAGGATATTATTAGGGGGCGAAGATTTATCATAATGGGATATGGAGTACTAGTCGATGTTCCCATTTATTTAAAAGCAGGGATAGAAAGAGTGCTAAATTCAATTATTTCGAAGTTTAACATTAAAAATGGAGTCCTTCATCTTGAACTACGAAGTACGGGAAATGGATTGAAGTTGATTGAAATCAATCCGAGAATATCAGGTGGCGCAATGAACAATATGATCATGGCTGCATACGGGTTTAGTCTAGTAGAAGAGACACTCAAATTATTTTTGGGAGAAACTCCTTCGGTGGAGCCAAGGGAAAAAAAACATGTATATACACAATATGTGATCGTAACGAAAAAAGGTATTTTAGAAAAAGTAACAGGGCGGGGAAGAGCACAGAAATCGACCGGAGTTGTGGAAGTATATATCAAGCCGAAAAAAGGTACTAAACTAACGCCTCCATTGTCTTTAGGACATCGGTATGCATATGTGATCGCTACAGGAAGTAATAAGGAAGAGGCAAAAAGAAATGCAAAAAAGGCAGCAGGTGAAATTACATTTCATTTAAAAGAGGAAAGAGAGTAATCTAAAGGACACCATTTCATTATGGTGTCCTCATTTATGCTTTTCTCCAATCACCCATATGTTTGATCTAAAAACTTAACCGTTTCAAACATGTTTGTTTTGCTAGCTCCTTTTACTAAAATTGTATCGTCTTGCCTAACGATTTTTAACAGTAGGTCGTGTAATTTGTCTTTATCCGTAAAATGATACACATTTTGAGGAGGAAACCCTTTTGCTTTCGCCTGGTTGCCTATTTCCTCAGTTCTAAAGCCATATGTGATTAAATAGTCTATCTTCTTGCTCGTTACATAATCTCCTACTTTGCGATACTCTGCTTCCCTTAAATCACCTAACTCCCTCATTTGTCCGATAATAGCAATGTTTCTTCGCTTTCCAATATTAGAAAGAACATCAATTGCAGCCCGGACACCTTGTGGATGAGAATGGACAGTATCATCAATTACGGTAATATTGTTTTTACAATTATAAATTGTCAACCTTCTTGGTGGCTTTTTAAAGAGCAAGCCTGCTTTTATATCCATTGGTGAGAATCCTAGGTGGTCAGCAACGGCAATTGCATTAAGAGCGTTATAGACATGGTGTTCTCCTAAAATAGGAATAAAGAGCTGCAATACTTGCCCTTTTAGTTTTATCTTAAATCGCATGCCTTCTTTTGCATAGTTTACATCATATGCTCTATAGTTAGCTGCCGATTTAATCCCGACAGTAAGGATTTTCCCTTTGAATCTTTGAGTCTCTAAATATCTGGAATTTGCGTCATCTTTATTCACTACTAATATCCCATGCTGATCCATACCGTGGATTAATTCTGATTTAGCGTGTGCGACTCCTCTTATATCACTATTAAAGTTTCCTACATGTGCCAAGCCGATATTTGTTACGATACTAATATTTGGCTTAATGATTCTACAATGCTCAGTAATAACTCCTGGGTAAGCCATACCATACTCTAAAACTACTGCTTCATACGAGGAGGATTTTATTTCATCTGCATGCTTTTTCGTATGCTCTGTTGTATTCCAATAATCCTTCGATTCAAATACATTCCATTTTTTTGATAATATTGATGCTAGGAAAGCTTTTGATGTCGTTTTTCCAGCGCTGCCAGTAATGGCGATTATAGGAATTTTCATTTTTTCTTCATCCTTTTTCCTTTTTAATTGCCTTATTTGTGCTTTAATTGCATTTTGATTTTTTGCTAGGTACATTGCATATCGAATTGTGTTCATCACTACGTCTAGCTCTAAGTAAAAAGCTGGTGGACAGCCAGGGCGCCAATTCACTTCGTAAATCCATATTTTTTGATTTTTATCTAAACCAACATCAATTCCAATTTCATCAATAACTTCATCATATAGTGCCATTTGAAGTTCATCTAAATGCTGGGCGAGAGATAGGGAGAAATGTTCAAGAGTTCGCCTTATATTGTAAGCCTCTTCATTAAATTCTTGTTCCAAAAATGGGTCTAAGTAATTCGTGTATCCTCCATTATTGATATTTGCGATAATGGATCCCATCGGAGCTATTCGTGGATAAATGGTTGTGATTACCCATTTCCCCTCTCCATTCTTTTGAACGTGTAGCCTAAAATCAAATACTTGCCCAGACTTAGTGACTGATGATATATATGGTTGCAAAATATAAGTGTTAGTTTTAACTTTTTCTTTTATGAGATTATTTAATTGTTGAGTTGTATAAAATTTACTATTTGAATCTGTCTGCACATGGAAACCATTCGTTTTTTTCGTAATGAATAGAATTCCTTTTCCTTTTCTTCCATCAATAGGCTTAAATACTACTTTTTCAAACGCTGCGGTAAATTTGAAAAAGCTTTCAGCTGATTTTATGATTTCGGATGGAATGAGATAATTAGCAAATGCTTTTGCTTCTTTTAATCTTTCTTGTACATTCCACTTGTTCCCAATCGATTGAGTTGTAAAAGGTATGTTTTCCTTTAACTTTTGGATAATTTGTTTTGATTTTGCTAGTTTTTCTGGACTTCCCGCATTGTATATAACATCTGGGAAAGGCATAATCCGTTCAATCCACTTCCCATCTTCGTACACTTGTCCTTTAATCGTTCTATTAGTAAAGTTAACTTTCCCTGGTGAAAAATAGTAAAACTTTGCTCCTTCTGCTTTTGCCACTGCAGCGTAGGCATATGACTTGATAACCGTTTTGGGGTCTCCCCGATGATGTAACATTCCTATCACTGTCATTTAATAATCTCCTTTTTCAATTCTAAATTCCTTGTATATTAGATTCATTTACATTTTCATTTGAAACTGACAGACGTTTAGTTTTGCTGTTATTAATGCCAGAATTAAAAAAATCACCCTAACAAGTTAAGGTGAAATGGGTTTTCTACCATTTAGGTTCAATGATAATTTTTCTTTTTAAATAATCTATATCTAATGGTTGAATACCATTTATTTGCGATAAATCAATGTCGGTAGATGCAGCTGTTTTTTTTAACATGATAAGGTCACTCATTAATTGCGTATCCTCGCCATGAATATTTAATGGACGCAGTAAGGAAACGTGGGTTCGGCTGTTTTCTTGATCGATTGACTCGATACGAAAATAACTTGTTATAAATGTTTCATCATTATTTGTTTTATCCCTTCCCATTCGTTTAAACAAATCACCATTTGTATACATTATGAAAGGGATGGTATCTACACCTACTAAATCTGAAAGTGTTTTGCTTAAGAATTTAGATGAGGATTCTGTTAATAAGTCCTGCATATTTTTTAAATCCAAAAGTACATTACAAATACTATGCTTCACATTATTTTTACTAGGCAAATTAGATTCATCTCCTTACAAATAGTCCTTTGTATTATAATATTGAAGGAGAATGGGATGGTGTGAAAGAAATCGGAATATAGACTTGGCTTATGTACCCATTTTCATAAGAAGAAATTATAGTGGCTCCAAATAAAATTTAATTTCTTTTGCAGCATTCAAAGCGTTTTTTTTGGCATCCTTATTTGAACTCCCGACTGCAATCACGCAGGCATACCGACTTCCCATTGAATTTGGTGTTGTTAAGATTTCTCCTTCATTAGCCTTTATTTGGATATGCTTTACTCCAATATATTGGAGGGCTTTATCCGTACCAATTACCTTTAGAAGAGTCCCATTTGCTTGTACAGTTAAATATTTTGCATATACATATTCTTTTTTTGAATGTACAAGAGAAGGAGGATTATCCATATTCAATTTAATAATTTCTTTTATTAAATTTATTCCTGTTCCTTCTTCAATGACTCGATTCATAAATCCTCCAGACATTCTTGGATTAATCTCTATAAGTTTCCACTCGCTATGTGTATATTTCATTTCTATGTGGCAAGAGCCATTTGTCAAACCAATTTGCTTAATAATGCTTTCTGTGGACTCAAGTAATGTTTTATTTTCCTCTTTTGTTAATTCTGCAGGATAATGGTATCCAACAATGATAAATTTATCGTTGGTAGCTAATTCTTGCTCAATGACGGCTACTATAGATAAATCATTGTTATAAACCATGATTTCAATTAAAAACTGTCGTCCATATAAGTATTCTTCTACTAAAATAGGAATGGGGCCATATTTTTTTTGTAGAATATGAATTCTTTCTTTTAATTTATTCATACTATTAATAAGGAAGACATCTTTGGATCCGTTAGAGTATGGGTTTTTTAAGATGATGGGAAAGGGGATCTTGCTGATTATTTCTTGTGGATCATATTCGTTTATTAAAGTATAGGCAGGAGATGATGGAAGACTTTTAAGTTTTTCTCGAAACGAAATTTTATTTTCCATTATAGCAAGAGAATCTACAGATAGTTGAGATAAACCTAGTTTCCTAGACAGATTTGCGGCATATGAGACATATGGGTCAATAAAGCTTAAGCATGCGTGTAAACTTTTACCTAGTTTTTCTAATCTTCCAATTTCACATAAAACCATCTCTTCATTAAATAAATCCTTCATAAAGATCATGTGATCAACATCTTGGAAATCAATACTTTTTCTGTTTGTAAGTAATACAATAAAAAAGCCCATTTCTTTTGCGATTGTTAAAGCTTCTTTACTTGTCCCAGTTTGGTTGCAACCAATAAAAATAATTGTTTTCAATTTTTCAATCAGTCCTTTTTTTGTAGTCTTTTTTGTATCTTATGGTAAAGTTTTTCGTTCATACCTATTTAAATATCAAGAGAAGTAAAATTGCCCATAAGTACAGTGGCATGATAAAATTCTTTTTAATAAGAAGGATTAAACTTTATGAAAAGGGGCGAGGGTATGGAAAAAGGAATCATAGGAGTAGATATAGGTGGGACGAATACAGTAATAGGAATATTTAATCAAGATTTGAAATTACTTGAAAAAGTGAGCATTCCAACATTAAAGCCCGACTTTCCAGCAAAAACGAGTAATCCGAAAGAATTTTTTGATTTAATAACAAGTGAGATTGGTAAACTTATTGAAAAAACTGGATACGAAAATAATATTCAATGTGTGGGCATGGGAGTTCCGGGTAAAGTGAATCCAAATACAGGAACCGTCATTAGGGCCGTCAATTTAGGATATGAAAATGTTCCTTTTGCGTCTGAAATGGAAACGAGATTAGGAGTCCCAGTTTTTATTGACAATGATGTTCGTGTTTATACGAGAGGAGAAGCATTAGCTGGGAGCGGTAAGGGATCACAAAATTTAATTTGTTTAACTTTGGGGACGGGAATGGCTGCAGGAGTGATGATAAACGGCCAAATGGTAACGGGATCGGACTTTTATGCTGGAGAACTAGGACATGACCCAGTCCCAGAAGCAACATATCTATGTAATTGTGGAAAAATAGGCTGTCTCGAAACCATTGCATCTGCAAGTGGGATTAGCAGATTAGCGAATGAGGCAATTGAATCTGGAGAACAAACCGTTTTAACATTGACCAACGGCACAATCAGTTCGAAGGATGTATATTTAGCTTGTTTACAAAATGATGAAGCAGCACTTAGGATATTTGATTATGTAGGTAAGACGCTAGCATATAAACTTTTGACAGCTACATTTTTATTAAATCCAGAAGTTATTATCATTGGAGGCGGGGCTGCAGCAGCTGGCAAGTTTATTTTAGAACCGATACGAGAAGTCTTCCATAAACACTATTCTAATAATGAGCTTCCCAACGTGACAATTGGTAGTCTTGGAGATTCCGCAGGACTTATCGGATCAGGACATCTGGCGGTAGACAAAAACAAAAATAACTAAAAATAAGAAAGTTCTGTTTTCACTTTTTTGAATTGGATGAATTTTTATTGCGGTAGTTTATGGCTTATACTATAATGAAAGCGCAAACAACAAAGTGGGGTGAGGGAAATGAAGTTATCCTATAATCAAAGGAAAGAGTTATTTGATAATGGTTTTGTCGTAATTCCAGGTGTGATTCCGCAAGTTATGTTGGATGAAGTAAAAAAAGCGATTAACCACTCGCTTGGTGAAGAAGGTATGAATAAGGAGAAGCTGGCAATTTTACGTTCTCAATCATATTGTCCTGAGATTCAATATACTTCTGTCATCTCTGACCTTTTCAATAAGACTCCGGTATATGATCTTGTAAATTCAGTTATTGACTTGGAATATACCTATCCGATCAACGGTGCACAGATTGCTTTGCGCTTTCCAAGAATGGAGGATCCGATTCCTCCAGCAAGCCCACATATCGATGGAATGTATTCACCAAATAATGGTGTACCTGAAGGGACAATCCAAAATTTCACTGCATTAGTTGGAATATTGTTAAGTGATTTACCGGAAGAAGATTCAGGTAATTTTACGGTATGGCCAGGTACCCACCGTCAATATGAACAATATTTTATGGAACATGGTCCTGAAGCATTATTGGAAGGTATGCCTCCTATACATATGCCAGAACCTATCCAGATAAAAGGAAAAGCAGGTGACATCATTTTATGCCATTACCAACTAGCACATGGCATCGGGCCTAATATTTCACCAAATATCCGCTACGCTACATTTTTCAGAATTAATCATGTAGATGTAAAGAATGATTGGAAAGCACCAATGAGAAATATTTGGATGCATTATAGGGAAAATATGCAGGAATTTGCAAAGAAAGAAAAAGTTACAGTTGAGTAAGATTTTATTAAGTTAAATACTTATACTGGTTTTCTTAATTTAGAAACTTTATTGATATAGGAAAACTCGAGCTCCCGAGGAAAATGGACTGCTGGTGCACCAACGGAAACCAAGCGCTTAGATGAGATCAACTACAAGTTAACTAAGATTACATAAAGAGGAGGCAGTGGCTTCGGTCGTCGTCTCTTCTTTTACACTTTGAGATTAAAGGGGAAAAAAGATGAAGATTACTAGTTTTGAACTATTTCAAGTACCTCCGAGATGGCTCTTTCTTAAGGTCGAAACGGATGAAGGGATTGTAGGTTGGGGTGAACCGATCGTTGAAGGAAGAGCGGCTACGGTTAAAACGTGTGTTGAAGAATTAATGGCCTATTTGATCGGGAAAGACCCCCTGCGAATAGAAGATCATTGGAATGTCATGTATAGATCAGGATTTTACCGTGGCGGTCCAATCCTTATGAGTGCAATAGCAGGAATTGATCAGGCTCTTTGGGATATTAAAGGCAAGTTTCTGCAAACTCCTATATATCAACTACTGGGAGGAGCTTGTCGGGAATCAATTCGAGTCTATTCGTGGATAGGAGGGGATAGACCAGTTGATGTTGGATTGGCTGCAAAAGCAGCTGTTGAAAATGGTTTTACAGCTGTAAAAATGAATGGTACAGAGGAATTGCAATATATTGATTCCTATCAAAAAATTGACGAGGCCATTGAAAGAATAGCAGCTGTACGTGAAGCTGCTGGCGATTATTTAGGGATTGGAATTGATTTTCATGGTCGAGTACATAAACCAATGGCAAAAATATTGGCAAAAGAATTAGAGCCTTTTCGTCCAATGTTTATTGAAGAACCGGTACTGCCTGAAAATAATGAAGCACTTAAAGAAATTGCTAGTTCTACAAATATTCCAATCGCAACAGGTGAAAGGATGTTTTCACGTTGGGACTTCAAGACGTTATTCCATGATGGATATGTAGATATTATTCAACCAGATCTTTCACATGCAGGTGGAATAACAGAATGCAAGAAAATCTTTTCTATGGCAGAAGCCTATGATGTGGCCGTTGCCCCACATTGTCCACTTGGCCCTATTGCATTAGCAGCCTGTTTACAAGTAGATGCCACAGCACATAATGCGGTTATTCAAGAGCAAAGCTTAGGAATTCATTATAATCAAGGAAATGATTTACTCGATTATTTAAAGGATGCTTCCGTATTTTCATATAGCGAAGGCAATGTTGCTATTCCACAAGGCCCGGGTCTTGGAATTGAGATCGATGAGCAGTTTGTTCGGAAAATGGCAGAAGTAGGACATGATTGGAAAAATCCTGTTTGGCGTCATCAAGATGGTAGTGTAGCAGAATGGTAGAGCATTCAGTAAATATAATAAAAAGGTTAGAAAAAGAGAAAATAATTGTCATTATAAGAGGGATCAATCAAAAGGACAGCATCCCAATAGCTGAAGCGCTAGTTGAAGGAGGCATTCGCTTTATAGAGGTTACGATGAATACAAAGGGAGCATTAGAGATTATTAAAGAATGGCGGGACCACTTTAAGCATGACGATGTTTTTATTGGTGCCGGAACAGTATTAAATATAGAAATGGCTTCCTCGGCGATTGATGCAGGTGCTCAATATATTGTAACTCCTAATTTAGATGAGGAGGTTGTCGAGCTGGCTTGCAGGGAAGGGATAGAAATATTTCCCGGTGTGATGACCCCCACGGAAATAATGAAAGCAATAAAAGCGGGAGCAAAAGCAGTTAAATTATTTCCAATGGGTGAACTTGGTCTAAACTATTTAAAGGAAATTAAAGCACCATTATCTGATGTGAAGATGATCGCAACAGGCGGAGTAGATGTGGGCAATATTCAAGACTATTTAAAAAATGGTGTTATTGCAGTAGGTATTGGAAGTAATATTATTAATAAGGACATGATTGAGAAAAAGAATTTTAAAGGTTTGACTGATTTAGCCAAGAGATTCATAAATTTATCAAACAGAATAGAGTAGTAGAAAAAGATGGACAAGGTCTAGAACACTTCCCTTGTCCATCTTTTTAAGTGAATACTTCATTTTTTGCATTTTGAACCGATTCGCCTTTAATAAGTGAAACTTGAATTATATCATTTGAAACTTCTTGATTAGAAAGCAATTTTAATAAATTACTAGCGGCTAATGCTCCCCATTTACGCTTGGAATAATCTATCGTAGCTAATTTTGGAGTAACATATTGAGATAGCTCGGTATGATCAAACCCTATAATATGAATATGTTTACCTACACGATAATTCGTATTTGAGAGATAATCATACATTCCTATAGCCATCATGTCATTTAAACAAAAAACAGCAGCTGGTCCACTGTATTCCTGAATTATTTTTTTCGCAGCGATTTCCCCAGACTGTTTATCAAAAAATCCTTCAATTTCTTCATATTCAATATCTTTATAGTGTTTAATTGCCTTTCTTACAGCTAATAGGCGTTCATTAGCATCATAAGCATCAGCATGACCTTTTACTATATAGATCTTTTTGTGTCCTTTAGCAAGTAAATGGTCAATAGCCAATTTAGCTCCACCTTGATTATCAAGTAAAATTTGATTGATATTTGGATGATCTATTTTTCTATCCATGACGACTATTTTATGTCCCGTATTGGCATTCTTTATCAATTCTTCACTAGAAAAACCAGCATCTAGTATAATAGCACCATCTATAACCTGTTCCGGCAAAAAGCGATGTGAATTTTCACCGTAGCATACAATTACCTCATAATCAGTTTCTGCAAGTGTTTCATAGATGCCTTGTAAAATTGGCCCAAAAAAACTACCGCTATAATCAAGAATAAAAAAGATGCCTATAATTTTCGTTTCTTGCTTTTTTAATGATCGTGCTGCTGCATTCGGGACATAATTTAATTCATTTGCAATCTCCAGGATCCTTTTTCGTGTAGATTCTGGTATTTTAGGACTAGCATTTAATGCGTAAGAAACCGTTGCGATTGAGACCCCCGCTTTTTTAGCAATATCCTTCATACTTACCATGAATTCACCTCCAAGAATGACACCGCTTTCATGTCTTTCACTATTTTACTATAATATAAGAAAAAAGTTAATCGTTTAAAAAAATATTTTTTAATTGTTGATTCATGTCGAAATATCTGTATAATTCTATGTATATCTTAATGATTTTGATAAAAAAGACAACAAACTGCAAAAATGTGTTGAAAGATAGAAAAAAATGAGATACAATTACATCAGTTGAAACGATTAACTTAAATAAACGTAGGGAAAATGAAAACGTTTAATAGACAATTTTTTCAACTCTATATCAATGCAGATATTAACAAAAGGAGAGATACAGTTTACATATCTATCGTTTATAAGTATTTTAAAATAGTAAATCTTCTTTTAATATTCCTAGACTTACAGGAATAGAAAATCTGCATTTTTACAAACAAACGAAATGGGGATGTAAAATGACAACGATTCCAGTAGCAATTCAAATGTACACTTTGCGTGAAGAAAGTGCTCAAGATTTTGCTGGTACTTTAAAAAAAGTTGCTGAGCTTGGCTTCGATGGTGTTGAATTTGCTGGGTATGGTGGCCTGGAAGTGCAAGAAGTAAAAGCATTACTTGATGAATATGGTCTTAAAGCCGCATCAAGCCACGTTTCACTTGACGCATTAGAAAGCGATTTAGCAAAAGTAATCGAAGAACAAAAAGTACTCGGCAGTAGCTATATTGTATGCCCTTTCCTGATGCCAGATCAAAGAAGTGAAGAAGATTATAAGAAACTTATTGCGTTTTTAGAAAAAGCTGGTGAAGAATGCCGTCAAGAAGGTATAACGCTTTGCTATCATAACCATGATTTTGAACTTGATCGTTTATCAGATGGCAGAACTGCCCTTGAAAGTATTTTTGATGATGTAAGTCCAGAAAATTTAAAAACAGAATTTGATATATATTGGCTAACAAGAGCCGGCGAAAATCCGGTTGAATGGATAAAGAAATATCCTAATAGAACACCACTAGTTCATTTAAAAGATATGACCACTGATGATGAAAAGTTTTTTGCAGAACTTGGTACAGGTGGAGTCGATATTGAAGCAGTATTAAATATCGGGGACGAAGCCAACGTTCAATGGTGGATCGTAGAGCAAGATGCAAGTCGAAAAACACCATTAGAAAGTATAGAAATTAGCATTAATTACTTGAAAGAAAAATTGCCATATTTAGCTAAGTAATTTTTTCAAGGAGAGGGTTTATCTCTCTCCTTCCAATTTCAGTAGTCTTGATAACGCTTAATAAGGGATAAATTGGTGCAGCATGAATCATATGGATAAGATAATAAAAATTTCCAGTGAAAAAATATATTAAAACTTATAGCTCACCATTTTAATAAATACAAAGGGAAACAGGGGGGGCATATGGAAAAGGCAGTTGCAAATAAAGATATCGTAATCGTGCCAAAAAAGAAATCAATTTTCTTTAGACTAGCACATCAGTGGGAACTCCAATTAATGGTTATTCCTGCCGTAATCTTCATTTTTATCTTTAGCTATATTCCGATGTACGGAATCGTTATGGCGTTCAAGGATTACAACATTTTTAAGGGGATCGCGGAAAGTCCTTGGGCTGGTTTTAAACATTTTAATATGTTTTTTAACGCCCCTGAATTTACACAAGTAATGAGAAATACGCTTGTCATTAGTTTTCTGAAATTCTTTATTGGATTTCCGGCACCGATCATTTTAGCTTTAATGCTGAATGAAATAAGGAATATGTTTTTTAAACGCATTGTGCAAACCGTGAGTTATTTACCTCACTTCATATCTTGGGTTATTGTGTCAGGATTCGTCATGTCACTATTATCCACAGATAACGGAAGCTTAAACATTGCTATGGAAAAGATTGGAGCTATTGATGAACCAATTAGTTTCCTAAGCATCCCGCAATATTTTTGGACGATTTTAGTTACGACGAATGTATGGAAAGAAATTGGTTTTGGTTCTATTGTATATTTGGCCGCTATTGCAGGTGTTGATACTCAGCTTTATGAAGCGGCTGCACTTGACGGTGCAAATCGATTCAAACAAATGTATTTGATTACGATTCCTTCCATCTTGCCAGTCATCCTTATTTTCATGATTTTAGCGATTGGAAACTTATTGAATGCTGGTTTTGAGGATATTCTCCTTTTAGGCTCTAACCCTGTTGTGAGGGATGTAGCGGATGTCTTGGATACGTACGTATACCGACGAGGTATTCAGCACTCACTATTTTCTTATGCAACTGCTGTAGGTTTATTTAAAGCCATCATCAGTGTAGGCTTGCTCACATTGGCAAACTTCTTGTCAAGAAGAGCAGGATCTAGCTTGTGGTAAAAAAAGGGGAAAAGGAGGATTCCATATGTTAAAAATGACAACAGGCGATCGAGTCATGTCGATTACCATTTACATCATGCTTACAATATTAGCTTTTGTCACCTTTTATCCATTCTGGAACGCATTAGTTATCTCGTTTAACAGCGGAATCGATACGATGAAAGGCGGAGTCACCTTTTGGCCAAGGGAATTCTCTCTAGACAATTATGAAATCGTCTTCCAGGATTCTCGTATCCTAAACGGATTTTTTATCTCTATTCTTCGTACCATTATCGGAACGGCGACAGCCGTTATGTTTACAGCTATTTTTGCGTATGGGATGTCGAGAAAAGAACTAATTGGCCGTGACTACTACATGATTTTCTGTGTCATCACGATGTTTTTCAGTGGTGGTTTGATTCCTACCTTCTTATTGATTAGAGGATTAGGATTATTCAATACATTTTGGGTTATGATCATTCCAGGCTTAGTAAGTGTATGGAATATGATCATTTTCCGTACCTTCTTCCAAGGCTTGCCAGCAGGACTGGAAGAATCCGCGAGAGTGGATGGATGTGGATATTGGGGAACGTTTTTCCGAATCATCCTGCCGCTATCGGGCCCAGTTATCGCAACCTTATCGTTATTTACAGCTGTTTATCATTGGAATGACTGGTTTTCTCCGAGCATCTATATCTCAGATCAAAAACTATTGCCTATCCAAACGATGCTGCAGCAAATCCTTAGCTCTAACATTATGACGGAGCAAATGGCGCAGGCTGATTCAACAGCTGCCGCGCATATGCAAAAATTAAAATCAGTTTCAACAAAATCCCTATCGATGGCGACAATGATGGTCGCAACGATCCCAATCATCTGTGTATACCCATTCGTTCAAAAGTATTTCGTTAAAGGGGTATTGGTTGGTTCTTTGAAAGGGTAATTAACTTGGTTTAAGGCGCAAGCTTTAAATATATATATATAAATTGTTTAAGGGGGAAAAAGAAATGAGAAACAAGATGAAGGTTTTATCTTTATCTTTAGTTGCTCTACTTATGGCATTTGGTGTTTTGTCCGGCTGTGGCAAGGACAGTGCCAGTGGAGATAAAGGTGGAACTAAAGATTCCGGCAGTAAAGGCGAAGGCTTTGTTCTTGGTGAGGACGAGCTAGAATATACAATGTATGGCCACTATGACTGGTATACAATGCCAAGTTGGGGCGAAGATGAAGCATCAAAATGGGTTAAAGAAAACATGAAAGTTAATGTAAAAGCAATCAGTTCTGGTGGTAATGCTGCACAAAAATTCAACACAATGATCGTTGGTAACGACCTGCCAGATGTAATGTGGTTAGATCGTAATGCAGACTTAGACAGACTTCGTGAAGCGGATATGCTCGTTCCACTTGATGAATATATTGAAAAATATCCACACATCAAGGAATGGGTTGGCGAGTCAACTCTTAACATGCTTCGCGCAGAAGATGGACATATTTACGCAATTCCTAACTGGTATACAATGCAACCAAATGGTAACTCTGGGTATGTCGTAAATGAAAAAATTTATAAAGAATTAGGTTCACCAAAACTAGAAACAACTGATGATCTTTATGCTTATTTGAAACAAGTTAAAGAAAAATATCCAGATGTAGTACCTTTTGAAGCTGGACAAGGTGGCGGACTTGACGTTCTATATTCTGCATTTGGAGAAGAACATCCAAATATGTTCATGAGCAATCACTTTGTACCAAATGGCGATAAATTGTCTTCTATCTTTACAGATCCTGTATTCAGAGAAGCAATGGTTTATATGAATAAGCTTTATAGTGAAAGATTAATTTCACAAGATACATTGACTCAAACAGCTGAACAATCGAAAGAAAAAATTGTTTCTGGTAGATTCGCAGTATTTGCAGAAAGCTCTCCTACTGAATCTGCAAACTTGGCAGATACTCAATTAAAAGCTGAAGATCCAGATGCAGGGCTTAAAATGATCTGGCCAATCCATAAAGACGGTTTGGACAAAGAAAAAATCACTCCAGGAACATGGAGCCAGCTTGGCTGGAACGTAAATGTTATTACAAAAGCAGCTAAAAACCCAGAAGCTATCTTCGCTTTCTATGATTGGATGGTTGGTCCAAAAGGGCAAAGCACTATATTCTGGGGTCCAGAAGGTCTGTATTGGGATGGAACTCATGCAGTTGAAGGCGTAGATGAAGCACCAGTATTTACAGAAAAATACACTACTGATGTTGAAAATCGTGATAAATTGATGAACGTTACGAATAGTCTTCAATGGGTAGGTAACACTGTTTTTCTTGATAAATCAAAAACAGCTTATGAAATGACATTGCCAGAAGATCAACAAAACTGGGCAACTAAATATCAAATGAGCATTACTTGGAAGACTCAATTGAATTCAACGGAATTCCAAAATCTATCTCCACTTCCAGAATCTGAAGAGGGAATGGCTGAACAACGTGTGAATGAAATTTATGATGAAGCAAGAGCAAAAGCACTTCATGCGAAGAGTGAAGATGAAGTTCTAAAAATTCTTGACCAAGCAGAAAAAGATGCTCAAACTGTAGGTTATGATAAATTACTTGAGTTCAAGACTCAAAAATGGCAAGATAACAAAGCAAAAATGGCTGGAAATTAATTAGCCAAATAACGGTCTCATCCAATCGATGAGACCGTTGTTTTTATAAATAGGAATCTACTACTTTTCTAACTCTCTCAATTCCTTCCCACATATCTCCAGGACCGTCATATATTAAATTAATCGGTCCATTGTAGTTGGCTGCAACTAACTGATCTAAACATCTACGGAATTCCTCTTCATCAGGAATACCATCTGAATCCATATCTGGCTTTGCGTGAACAGATTGGCTAAAAGGTAGTATCTTTTCTATCTCCTCATATTTATTTTCACCTTTAAAGTTGCCAAAATCAGCGATAAGGCCCAATTCTTCATTACAATTATTAACTAATCGAATACAATTGTCCGCGGTCGCAGTGAGCGAATGAAAATTTTCAGTAATAATTCGCACTCCTAGATTATTAGCGTATTTTATAAGATCGTTTAAAACTTCTGATGAACGTACTAATGCTGCCTCATTTTCTGGGGAAGCATCACCCGCTATAATCCGAATTTGTTTTGCTCCGCATTCACTCGCTATGTCAATCCAATTTTTTATTAAACTAATATCAGCATGTCTTCGGATTTCATCATCAGTTGTAATATCTCCATAATCTAATAATAAAGTATTAAACATGATATTCGCTTCCTCGCAAGCTGATTTCAGTTTTTTTAAGTAATCTGAATCAGTAGAAGGAAAATTGAAATGGCATATTTCAATTGCCCTATACCCTTTTGATGAGAGAATTGCTGGCAACTCAAGAAGAGTAATCGTTTCAGGTTGAGGCTCAGCTCGAATGGAATGTTTATTTTGATCTTCGTCCCAGATAGTCCAGTTCAAGGGACCGAGATTCCGATGCAAGCTCCAAGTGCTTAATGATAAATATGACATAAAGACCACTCCTTAATGAAAAATCAAATAATCAACTTACTATCATTATTCTACTATTTTTTTAAAATTCCTTTTTAAAGTCAAAATTAATATTTTAATTATTAGCAACTAACGACATAAATACCATATAATAATGTTGAAATCGTCGTAATTTTCAGGAGGCTTTATGAAAAAAAAGAGAATTGTCTTTACTGGCGGGGGATCAGCTGGACATGTAACACCCAATATCGCTATTATTCGGGAATTACATAAAGAGGAATGGGATATTTTTTATATAGGATCAAAAAAAGGGATTGAAAAGGACTTAGTCGAAAAAATACATATACCCTATTATGCTATTAGTAGTGGAAAGTTGAGAAGATATATAAATTTTGAAAATGTCATTGATGTATTTAGAGTGCTTAAAGGATGTTTAGAAGCAAAGAAAATCTTGCAAAAGATAAAGCCGCATATTGTTTTCTCAAAAGGTGGATTTGTTTCTGTCCCTGTTATCGTGGCAGCTAGACTATTAAAAATTCCTATATTTATTCATGAAAGTGATTTAACACCGGGACTTGCGAATAAAATTTCGAAAAAATTTGCAACTAGGATTTTTACTTCTTTTGAAGAAACGGTAAAATATTTTCCTGAAAATAAAACAACATATATTGGATCACCTATTAGAGGGGAAATTTTTCAAGGAAATGCTAAGAAAGGAACGGAATATCTTAATTTTAATAGCAATCTCCCGATCTTGACGATTATGGGTGGTAGCTTAGGTGCAAAAAAAATTAATGAAACGGTTCGCGATGTAATCAAGCAACTGACAAAGAAATATCAAGTGGTGCATATTTGCGGTAAAAATAATATTGATCACGATATGTATAACATCCGGGGATATAAGCAATTTGAATACATACATGATGAACTCGCGGATATTTTGGCTGCGACGACTATTGTGGTTACACGTGGAGGTTCAAACTCTATTTTTGAGTTTCTCGCACTAAAAATACCAATGATCATCATACCGTTAACCTTACAACAAAGTAGAGGCGATCAAATATTAAATGCAAAATTGTTTGCGGAAAAAGGTTTTTCCGTAACATTAGAAGAAGAACTGCTTACTTCAAAAGCATTAATGGCCAATTTAGAACTGGTTTTTGATAAAAGAAAAGAAATGCAATCAGCGATGAATTTGTATTCAAAAAAAGATGCTTTATCATTCTTACTTAATGAAATAGGGAGAGTATAAAATGGAAGAAAATAAGAAATGGCTGGCGAAGTGGATTTGGTCAAAAAATATATCCATTGATGTTCATGAAATTGTTTATTTTAGAAGAACGTTTCATGTAGAGGATAAGAATTGTCAATTAGTCGTTAATGTAAGTGCTGACAGCAGATATCGTCTATTTCTTAACGGTCAGTCCATTTGTGTTGGGCCTCTAAAAGGGGATAGTCGCACTCATTATTATGAAACTGTTAATCTTTCACCATACTTAAAACTAGGGAAAAATGTATTGGCAGCTAAAGTCGTTCATTATTCCTCTCATAGTTCAGAGCCGAGTCCGGAATCAATTTGGCATTCACCAAAAGGCGGTTTCCTTTTGGAGGGGAGTTTACAAACTGCTAGTGGAAATATAGCCGAAACGCTTGATACAAATAATAAATGGAAATGTTTCGTAGATCATGCAATTCATTATGAAGCTGAATCATGGATTTCATCTATATGGCTAGGTGGAGTAGAAAGAGTAGAGGGAGCTAAACTTCCTCATGGATGGGAATTAGTTGAATACAGTGACGATCATTGGAAAGAGGCAGTTCCGTTTCTTGAACCCCAACTAGATCATGGGCTGCTGACACCCTGGCAATTAACGCGACGAACGATTCCTTTTTTATATGAAGAGGAAAAATTATTTACAAAAATCATGCGTATTCAGGAAGATGATATTTCTTCAAGAAACATTTTCACTAAAACTATTGCACAAGGAACTCAATTTATTGTTGAACTTGATGCGGGCGAGCTGACAACTGGTTACTTGAATATTAAGGTTTCAGGAGGAAAAGGTGCAAAAATTAGTATTTTGCCTTCTGAATGTTACGAAAAAGAAGATCCAAAAACCGGGAGACGAATAAAAGGGATAAGGGATGAAATATCAGAAGGAAGCAAGTTGTTAGGCGATTCTGATATATATATCGTAGGAGGATACGGAACGCCGGAGACACTAGAGGTTTATGAGCCATTTTGGTGGAGAACTTTTCGTTTTGTGAGACTGAAAATCGAAGTTAGTGATGAACCAATTACGATCCATTCTTTTACATATCGGGAAACAGGATATCCTTTAGAAGTAAAGACTAATTTTCAAAGTTCTGACGCCACGATGACGCCTTTATGGGATGTAAGTGTTCGAACATTAAAACGTTGTATGCATGAAACATATGAAGATTGTCCGTACTATGAGCAATTACAATATGCAATGGATACGAGGCTGCAAATTTTATTTACATATTCTATAAGCGGTGATGATCGTTTAGCACGTAAAGCGATATTCGATTACCATAGTTCACTATTGCCTTCGGGCATGTTACAAAGCAGATATCCATCCGTTTTGCCCCAGGTCATTCCAGGCTTTTCTATTTACTGGATTCTTATGGTGCATGACCATTATCAGTATTTTGGGGACGTTGATTTAGTGAAACGTTACCGGCCAACGGTTGATGCTGTCTTGGATTGGTTCGATAGAAAGATAGGAACTGATGGACTTGTTGATAATCTTACTAGTTCATATTGGAATTTTGTTGATTGGGTAGCAGAGTGGCATAATGGAATTCCAGGGGCGGTCTCGAAAGGGCCATTGACTATTTATAATTTAATGTATGCGGTTGCTTTACTGAGAGGGGCAGAATTAAATGAATGGACAGGACGCCCTGATGTTGCAAAGGAATATCGAGAACGAGCCGAAAAGCTAAAGAAGGCTATTCTTTCTTATTGTTGGTCCGAAAAAGAGGGGCTATTTCGTGATGGTCCAAATGTTGAAGAATATAGCCAACATGTCCAAATTTGGAGTGTTCTCTTAGGTGTAGTTGAAGGGGAAAAAGCAAAGGAAGTAATGGAAAAAGTACTCAAAGATCATACACTTTCCAAAGTTTCTTATGCTATGGCATTTTTCCTTTTTCGGGCATTATCTAAAACGGGACTGTATCTTCAATCCTTTGATCAATGGGATACTTGGCGTAATATGCTAAAGCTAAATTTGACCACTTGGGTCGAGGATCCCGTTGGCGAAAGAAGTGATTGTCATGCATGGGGTGCAGCGCCATTATATGAATTTACATCTGAAATACTAGGAGTGCAGCCAGATTTACCTGGATATGGGAGAATTTTGGTTCAACCTCAGCTTGGGAATCTTTCATATGCAAAAGGATCGGCAGCCACTCCACACGGCCTAGTTTATATAAATTGGGAGGTAGCCGGTGATGAATTTAAAATTAAGATTGATGGTCCCAAACATATCCCGCTGACATTAAAGTTACCAAATGGGGAAAATTTCTTTTATTCGAGCGCAAGTAATATTGATCATAAATGTTTGCTTAATTATTTTGATGAGGTGGAAAAGCAATAATGAAAAATGATGTAAAAGTTGTACTTGTTGGAATCGGTGGTTACGGAAATATGTACATTGACAAGTTTCTAGCTGACGGAGTGGAACTAAATGCCAGTATTGTGGGAATCGTGGATCCTAATCCTGAAAGAAGTAGGAATTATGGAAGAATAAAACAATTGAACATTCCTATCTTTTCAATGATAGAAGAATTTTACGCTAATAATAAAGCAGATCTTGCCGTCTTTTCAACTCCTATCCATCTGCATGCAACACAAGCTTGTTACGCACTTCTTAATGGCAGTAACATACTATGTGAAAAACCAATGTGTGCATCAATAGAAGAGGCCAAAAAGTTAATAGAAACGAGAAATCATACTGGGAAATTTGTGGCAATAGGGTTTAACTGGTCTTTTAGTCCATCTGTTCAAAACATGAAACAGGATATATTGGAGGGGACTTTTGGAAAACCTAAGCGACTTAAAACGATAGTAAATTGGCCGCGCGACGCTGCCTACTACAATCGGAATAATTGGGCGGGACGATTGTATAGTGATGATGGTGCTCCTATTTTGGACAGTGTCGCAAACAATGCAACCGCACATTATCTCCATCATATGTTTTATTTATTGGGTCCAACATCAGATGAAAGTGCTAGATTAAAAGATGTAACGTCGGAATTGTATCGAGCTAATCCAATTGAAAGCTTTGATACTTGTGCAGTGAAAGTGACAACAGAAGATGACGTGGAGATTCTTTATTATGCCACACACGCTGTTAAAGATTCATTTGGACCGCAATTTTACTATGAATTTGAGCAAGCGAACGTTTATAGATCAGAAGGTGAGAATGGCAATCAAGTGGTAGCACGATTTAAAGACGGAACAGAAAAAGTTTATCCTGACCCGGAAAAGGATCATTTGCATAAATTAATCATTTGTATTGAGGCAATAGTAAACGGCAGTCAAGATATTCATTGTGGACCAGAGGCAGCGACACCACATGTACAAGCAATCGCAGCAATGCATGAATCAGTCTCAAAAATTGCATTATTTCCAGAAAACCTTATCAAATTAGATAAAGATAGGGATGTGATTTGGGTAGAAGGATTAAGCGATACATTGATCGAATGTTATAAACAGTGGAAATTGCCAAGTGAAAGAAAGATACCGTGGGCAAAAGTTGGAAAAAGGATAGATGTAAGAAATATAGATTAGTAAGATGCACACATTTATTTCATCAATAAATTTGAAATAAGAGGAGGTTTTTTTATGCAAGCACCTGTAAAAGAAAATCGTCTAGCTCCACTTACTGAAGATCAAGTTTCTCAATACGAGAGAAATGGTTATTTAGTTCTAAAAAATGGTTGTAGCCAAGATTTAGTTGATGCTTACAACTCCTATATTTACACTATTCGTTCTGCTGAAAAGATAGAGGACTGGGCAAATCCTCATATTGGAAAAATTTTATCTGAGAAAGATCGTTTTTCTCTGCGCCTCTTTAATCCACATCTTCACGATGGATTTTCTTTGCAGCTGATGAAGCTTCCTATTGTACGTGGGACATTAGCACAACTACTCGGCGATGAAGCAGTAGGAGTACAAAGTATGTATTTCTATAAGTCTCCAGGCTCACCTGGCCAGGCGGCTCACCAAGATTATTATTATATCAATAATGAGCCAAATACTTTAACAGCAGCCTGGATTGCTATGGAGGATGTAGATGAAGAAAATGGATGTTTATGGGTAATTCCAGGCAGTCATAAAGACGGACTTCTACCTCATGGTAAAGTAAAAGATACGAGTGAGCATGAATCTTGGACAGATGAAACAGAAGGGGCGGATTTATCAAAACAAATCCCTGTCATCATGGAAAAAGGGGATATTGTGTTCTTTCATAATTTACTCATTCACTCTTCTGGGAAAAACCGGACTAGCGACAGATGGCGCCGCTCTTATGTGTGCCACTATATACGACATGATTCAGTGATAGAAAGAGAGGATTTAAAAAAGAAGATTTCATTGGAATAGCGTTATAGATAAGGTATTAGCGGCGGATTAATTCCGCCTTCCTTTTTTAAATGAAATAAATAGGAGTTTTAGAAAATAGGCACGTAATTATTTTTAAGGAGTTCACTAAATGTTCAATTACAGCTTAACCCAATGGATTTTCGGTAATGAAAGATTGGAAAAAAGTCTTAAAAGATTAAAAAAATATGAATATCAGGGAGTGGAGTTAGCAGGGGAACCGGATTTAATAAATGTGCACGAAACAAAGGAGCTTTTAAAGAAATATGGTATGGAGTGCAGTTCCATATGCGGTATTTACAATGAGGATAGAGATCTTTCCTCTTCGAACGAAGAAATTAGAAACAATGCAATCGATTATGTTAAAAAATGCATAGACATGGCAAAAGCATTAGGTGCTCGAATTGTTATTGTTGTTCCTACATATGTTGGTAAATTGAAGGCCGAAACAAATGAAGAATGGAACTATGCGATAGCTAGTGTTCGAGAATTGGGTGATTACGCCAATCAACATAATATTACTCTTGCAATAGAAGCCATTAATCGTTATGAAACTTATTTAGTTACGAATCTGCATACCGCAAAACGATTTATTGAAGAGGTGGCGTCAGAAAATGTGAAAATTATGGCCGATTTCTTTCATATGAATTTAGAAGAACGGAATATGAGTGAAGCTTTAACAAACATATTAGAGCATCTCGTTCATGTACATATTGCTGATAATACTAGGGAAGCTGCTGGTTTAGGACAAACTGATTTTGAACCAATTATGTCGTTTTTAAAGAATATGAATTATTCTGGTTACGTAAGTATGGAATTTCTGCCATCTGTATCGAATCCTTATATAGTGTCAGAACATCGTGGTGAATCAAGTGTATTCGATGATTATTCAAGACAATCAATCGATCATATAAAGGGTATCGTCAAAAATTTATAATAGAATCTCTGAATTACGAGGAGAAAATATGCTGAAAGACATGCCAAAAAAGCATCATATCTTTATTTTTTTAAGGTTCATTTGTATCCATTGTTGCTTACCAAGATAGTTATTGGTTGATTTTCGCTACAGTAGCTCGCTTTCCGCGGGGCTGGCGGTTTGTCTAGCAGCAGCGCCTAGCCTCTCGAGGTCATAAGTCATATTACTACGTAGCTAAAAGGCCGCCCACTGCGTAATTTGTCTTATGATTGTCGGGGCTCGTCAAGGCGCTTACGCATTTCCATGAGTCTCCTCGGCGTAAACGCCTGTGGGGTCTCGCCGATCCAACGCGACGGACAGGACGTCCTAGTATCGGCGTAAGCTACAGGACGTGTCCGTCTTTATCCGACTAGGAGTCTCGTACTTTTGCTACAGTCAACCTTCAACAGATTTTGTTTTGAAAGCCATAAACCCTTGGATAAAATCCTTTAAAAATATTTTGTCATTGAAGATGGACTATGACCTTTAAGGAGGAACAGTACTTCTTATTGAGGAGCATACCAAGCGCCAATGTGCTGACACATCACAGTAGCGGATGTAAGTATGTACCACATCTTAGTAGACTGATGCCGACTTGATTCCAATGAGCGAAAGAATATCTTAGTTGAATGGAGTGGAAGGCGGCGACTCCTAGGGGATAAGCATAAGGTGAGACCCCGCAGGGCGCGAAGCGACTGAGGAGGCTCATCGCACGCCCCCTGAAAGAGTCCGCCTGGAACGGAAATCATCGGTGACTGGCTCTCATGCTGTTTGTAGAATGGGCAATTTGCCTATAAAAAAGTAAACATCCCATCCCCCTATTAAATATGGAGGAGAAATCAAAAAATAGAACAAGAAAACCTTGTACTATGTAACTCGGTGAATGTAGAGAGTCTATTATTAAGGTCGGAGGAAAATAATATGAAATGGGCATTTATGACTGCAAATTTTGTAGCAAAGGAATTAAATTATCAAAATAGCGATGACTGGGGTAAATGCCATCAAGCAACATTTGAGGCGTTTCATGGACCACAATTTTCGTCAAAATTTGAAGAAATTATCTCGATGGCCAAGGAGATGGGGTTTGATGCAATCGAATTATGGGTGGCTCATCTAGATCCACTTTACGCTACTCCTGAAATGATTGAACAAGCCTTACATATATTAAAACAATATGATATGACTGTAGCTTCCTACACGGCAGGCTTTGCTTCCCCAGGAATTACAACAGAGGAAGCCGCGAAAATTTTTGCAACTTCAAAAGCCATTGGTACACCTGTTTTAGCCCAAGGATTTCATCCGGATAACGGTCCAGTCGTTATGCCGTTAGCAGAAAAATATGGAATCCGTGTGGGATTAGAAAATCACCCTGAAAAAACACCTCAAGAAGTAATAGACAAGGTAGAGCCATTCTCTCCGTGGATTGGCGCGGCAGTTGATACAGGCTTTTTTGGCACGCATGGGTACGATAACGTAAAAGCATTTCGAGAATTGAAGGACTATCTAGTCCATGTACATCTTAAAGACATTAAAGCGGCTGGTGCACATGAATCATGTACGCTCGGCGATGGAATTGTTAATATTAAAGATGTTCTTTCTGTATTAAAAGAAATCAATTATGAGGGAACTATTACAATCGAACATGAACCACACCATTATGACCCTACAGAAGATGTAAAAGAAAGTTTAAGAAGAGCAAAAGCTTGGTGGAAAGAGATTTAATAAATGACTTATTCAGAGGTGAAAAATATGGACAAGCGATTTCCTGAAGTCGTTACATTTGGAGAATCTATGGTTTTGATGACTCCCGTGAATACGAAAGGAATAGAATACAATAGTGAATTTGTCAAATCATTTGGAGGAGCAGAGAGTAATTTCGCGATTGCTGTTACTCGACTTGGACAAGAAGCAGGCTGGTTTAGCCGCCTAGGAAAGGATCCTTTTGGAAGAAATATTTTGAAAGGAGTAAGAGGGGAAGGAGTAGATGTTTCGAGAGTTGTTTTAACTGATGAGGCCCCGACTGGCTTTATGCTGCGAGAAAATGTCGCGGGGAAAACTTCGGTCTATTATTATAGAAGAGGATCGGCAGCAAGCAAGCTAAGCCCTGAGCATTTAGATGAAGACTATATTAAGAATGCAAAAATATTACATATTACAGGTATTACATGCGCTATAAGCCAATCTGCCCGAAATGCAGTATACGATGCAGTCCGAATAGCAAGGAAACACGGGGTGAAAATATGTTTTGACCCAAATCTTAGACTAAAGCTTTGGACAATCGAAGAAGCAAGGGAAGTTCTATTACCATTAGCTAATGAGGCAGATTATTTTTTACCGGGATTAGACGAACTTAAACAACTATATGAAATCAATGATTCAGAAGAAATTTTTTCAAAGCTAAAGGAATTAAAAGCAGTTTCAGTTGTAAAGGGAGGAAATGATGAAACGCTTTTAGTTGAAAATGGAGAAGTGACATCCTTCCCTTATATGCCTGTTGAGAAAGTCATAGACTCAGTTGGAGCGGGAGACGGCTTTTGTGCTGGATTTGTAGCTGGATTGTTAAAAGGATTCAGCCACCAAGAATCCATCCGTTTAGCTAATATGGTAGGTGCTCTTGTCATTCAAAGTGAGGGGGATTGGGAAGGTCTTCCTACTTGGGAAGAGGTCCGAGCTATATTAAATAAAGAAATTCACATTGAAAGGTGAATTTCTTTCACTAAAAAGAGGACTTTTCCTGTATAAATCGAATTAGTAAGTGTTACTTGTTTTAAAAAGTTATCATGGGGGTGAAAAAAATTGTTCGTCTATGTTGGTTCCTACACAAATAAAAGCCCAAATGGAATTAATATATTTACATTTAATGAAAGTGATGGATCCATAACCCATATAGACAGTGTCTGTGAAATCGAAAATCCCTCTTTTATTAGTATTGACGAAACGAATAACCACTTATTTGCTGTTAGTGAAACAGCTATGACAGATGGAAAAGAAGGCGGCCAGGTTTTTTCATATAAAATAGATGAAGAAACTGGGACGTTATCTTATTTAAGTGCACAGCTTACGAACGGTGGTGCACCATGTCACTTAAGTGTGGAAAATGGTGGGGAAAATGTATACGTAGTTAATTACAGTGGAGGAAACATTTGTCGCTTCTCTATCGATAAGGCTGGTCATATAAAATCTTTAGATGATATCGTTCAACATAAAGGAAATAGTATCCGTCCTGATCGACAGGAAGGGTCACATCCTCATTCAATAATATTGGATTCGTCTAATACGTTCGCTTATGTACCAGATCTCGGGTTGGATAAAGTGTTTATATACAAATTGGATCAAGTTAAACGTACATTTGTTGCATATAGGGAAATAAACGTACATCCAGGTGCAGGCCCAAGGCATATTGTTTTTCATTCCTTCCTTCCATATGCATATGTTATCAATGAACTTGATTGTACAATTTGTGTCTTTTCAGTTGAAAAAGATGGAACATTAACGACGCAACAGACCGTTCCAACTTTAATAGAAAATAACTTGCAAGAAGATAGTGGCGCCGATATACATATACATCCGAATGGGAAGTTTTTGTATGCTTCTAATAGAGGGAAGGATAGTATCACTATTTTCCAAATCAATCAACAAAACGGTTCTTTAACACGAATTGGATATTCATCAACATATGGAAAGACACCACGTAATTTTGCGATATCACCGAATGGAAAGTATTTGTTTGCTGCAAATCAAAACTCTGATTCTATTGTTTTATTTCGTATTGATGATAAAACTGGTCAACTAACAGAACCAATCAAGACGATACAAGTATCCGAACCAGTTTGTATAAAATTTTTAAAATAATTATATAACTTTTTTTGAAAAGGATGCGATGAAATGGGAAAAATTCGAGTTGGAATGATTGGGACAGGTGGTATTGCTCATTGGCATGCTAGACAACTTAAAGAATTAGATGAAGTGATGATTGTTTCGATTACAGATCCGAGTCCACAAAATAGGGAAAGAATTATCTCAGAGCACAAATTGGATGGGGTAATTGAATTTACGGATCACTTGGAAATGCTAGTGAATTCAGAGTTGGATGCAGTAGTCATTTGTTCACCGCATACTCTCCATTTTCAACAAGCGATGGATGCAATGAATAGCGGCTGCCATGTGTTAATTGAAAAACCGATGGCTTGTTCACTAAAAGAAGCAGAGCAATTGATAGAGGCTGCTGAAAAATTGGGAAAAGTTCTTCAAGTATCGTATCAGCGACATTTTCAACCTGAATTTTTATTTATCCGTGACCTAATCGCAAATGGGGAAATTGGTAACCTGACATCTGTAACCGCTTCACTCTATCAAGAATGGGGACAAGGTACAGTCGGCAGCTGGAGGCAAAATCCTGCCCTTTCAGGAGGGGGGATGTTAATGGATTCTGGAAGTCATATCGTTGACGTCCTTCTTTGGACGACAGGTCTTTCTCCTGTAGAAGTTTCAACCAACATGCAAAAGCATCAGTCACCCGTTGAATTGGATTCATTTACGTCAATTCGTTTTGAAAACGGTGTAGTTGCTGGTTTAAATATTGTTGGTTTTGCTCCATGTTGGCACGAGACATATGTATTCTGTGGAGATAATGGTGGAATCTTTTACGATAATGGCAAGATCACGATTCGCCGCTTAGGAGAAGAACCAATTACTCCACAACTTCCTGAGCAAACGACGAATCAGGATAAAAGCTTCATTGACGCAATACTTGGCAAACATGAAGTGTTAGTTCCGGGTCAATTTGCGAAAGAAGTTGTAAAACTTACTGAAATGATCTATAAGGCAGCAGGTTACAGTCCATTAGGCGAAGATGATAAGGTAGTATCCTAAAGCATATGCGACCTGACATTGTTTCCATGTCAGGTCTTATGTTCAATTTTGATATAATATTGGTAGATTAATAGAGGAGGAATTTGGCAATGATTAAAGGTTTAAGCACCGCAGGTTTAGGGCAAGTGAAAAATTTAGAGGAACTAATTATTTTAGCTTCTAAAAATGGATTTGGTTCAGTCGATACATCTGGACAAGAATTGCGAAATTTTGCAGAAGAAAAAGGATTGGATAATGCGAAAGCGTTTTTGAAAGATCATAATGTGATGATTGGTTCAATCGGCTTGCCTTTAGAATGGAGACAATCAGATGCTCAGTTTAAAGAAGGGTTAAGCAATCTACTAGAGGATGCAAAAATTGCTGCTGAATTTGGCTGCACAAGATGTTGTACATATGTTCTTCCCGCGACGGATTATAATGCTGCGCATTTTATGGCTTTAGCAACAAAGCGCTTAAGATTATGCGCGCAAATATTAAAAGAGTATGGTATTAACCTAGGATTGGAATTTGTAGGTCCACATCATTTAAGAACAACTTGGAAGAATCCTTTTATATGGGACATGCAAGATACGCTTGACTGGATTGATGCAATCGGTGAGTCTAATGTTGGTTTATTATTGGATAGTTACCATTGGTACACAATTGGTGGTACACTCGAGGATTTGGCCGCTTTACGTCCAGAGCAAATTACTCATGTCCATTTAAACGATGCCAAAGACGTCCCTGTTGAAGATGTATTGGATAATGATCGTTTATATCCAGGAGAAGGCGTCATTGATTTGGCAGGCTTTTTAAAGGCTTTGCAGCAAATAGGATATAAGGGGCCAGTTGCACAAGAAATATTAACGAAAGACCCACTGGTGGAATCTGCCAAAACTTTAGCTGAAAAGTCAGGTAAAGCTTATGCGAAAGTATATGCTGCAGCTGATTTACAATAATATTTGAAAAAGATGAGGCCGTTCATGGTGAGCAGCCTCTTTTTTAATCTAATAATGAGCTCTTATTCGCAAAATATGTTGAAATTTTGCCGGAAAAAGGAGACAATGCAATAAAAGGATATAGGGAGTTGCTGATAATGATGGATGAAAAACAGCTCCTGCAGCATAATGAAAAAATTGTTGCGGAGTTAGAAAAAGATCTCCGTTACATTTCGGCTATCATTAAACAAAAGGGCCGTGAATTACTAACAGACTTTTCTATTACTCCACCTCAGTTTGTTGCTCTTCAATGGCTTTTTGAAGAGGGCGACATGACGATTGGAGATTTATCAAATAAAATGTTTCTTGCATGTAGCACGACTACCGATTTAATTGATAGAATGGAGAAAAAAGAATTAGTCATGCGTGTAAGAGATCCGAAAGATCGTAGGGTTGTAAGAATACATTTATTAGATAAAGGCGAAAAAATTATTGATGAAGTGATTAAAAAACGCCAAGTATATTTGCAAGATGTATTAAATGATTTTACTGCAGATGAAGTATTGACGTTAAAAGACAATTTATCTCGGTTACACAAAGTAATGCGGAAAGATTAAACCTAACTACTAGAAGAGGCGGGAAATTTGGAACAGGCAATAGGAGTTATAGATTCTGGAGTAGGCGGCCTAACCGTCGCAAAAGAAATAATGAGGCAAATGCCAAATGAGATTATTTATTACGTAGGGGATACAGCACGGTGCCCATATGGCCCGCGCCCTGTGGATGAAGTCAGGAAATTCACCTTGCAAATGGCAGGGTTTTTAATGAAACGTGATATTAAAATGCTCGTTATTGCCTGCAACACAGCTACTGCAGTTGTATTGGAAGAATTAAAAGAAATGCTTGATATTCCTGTTGTTGGTGTTATAGCACCTGGCTCTAGAGCAGCATTAAAGGTAACGGAAAATAATAAAATAGGTATTCTTGGAACAATTGGAACAATTAAAAGTGAAGCGTATGCCCGGGAATTGAAAATGATCAACCACCGAGTAGAAGTGCTCCAGCTAGCTTGCCCTAAATTTGTCCCAATTGTAGAAAGCTTTGAATATCAAAGCAGCGTAGCAAAAAGAGTTGTAGCAGAGACTTTGACACCATTAGTGGGAAGCGGTATTGATACACTCGTTCTCGGGTGTACACATTATCCACTTCTTGGTCCAATCATAGAAAATGTAATGGGCCCTGATGTAAAAGTAATTAGTTCTGGCGAAGAGACAGCTCAAGAAGTAAGCACAATATTAGATTATAAAAATCTTTTAAATACCTCACCAGAAAAACCTAATCATTGTTTTTTCACTACAGGTTCAAGAAAAATCTTTAAGCGAATTGCATGTGATTGGCTAAATGCAGAAGACTTACAAATTGAATTTGCCAAACTCGCTAACCAGGAAAAAGAAATATATTAAAACAGCTCTCTAGTTGAGCTGTTTTTTTATAGCCAATTCTCAAACGTGGAGGTGGTAGTATATGGAAGATTTTAAAGAAAATAAACATACTGAAGTTGATAGCGATTTAACAGAGGACCTTGATGATGAGGAAATGTATAAGCTTGTCAAAGAAGCCCAGCGAGAGGCACTTGAAAAAGCTTTACAAGAAAGAGAGAACCCGCAGTCAAAACGCATTATGCCAAAATGGGTGTTCTGGCTTATTGCAGTTATTTTCTTATTTAGTTCTTTCTCGTTTTTCTTTGAAATTTATTCAATTCCAGCTATCGAATTTTTAAAAACTTCTGCAAGATTATCGGTAGATAAAGATATCCAATTATATAAAAAATCAGTCGTTACGATTACAACAACAGACAGTAAAGGGACTGGTTTTTCAATATCCAGTGATGGAAGTATACTAACCAATTACCATGTAATAGATGGAAATGCTCAGGTTACTATCGCATTTCCAGATGAAGGAATGTTTATAGCTGATGTTGTTGATACATATCCTGAGGTTGACCTTGCTTTATTAAAAATCAAAGGGAAAAACCTTCCATACTTACAGCTTGCAGAAAATCCAGAAATCTATGAAAATGAACCGGTTCGGTTTATTGGCAACCCTCTTCGTTTTAGCGGAATTGTAAATGAGGGCACAATTATTGACTACACGCAACTGAGAGATTGGGATGATGAGGTGGTGATGATGCAAGCACCTGTATATAAAGGGAATAGTGGAAGTCCGGTTCTTAATGAAGATGGTCAAGTAATTGGTGTCGTGTTTGCCACGATGAAGCATAAGGATTATGGAAAGGTTGGTCTATTTATACCAATTCAACAGTTTTTTAATAAAACAAAAATGAATCAATAAATAGAGAGGATGCTTTTTTTATATGAAAGTTTGTAAAACATCTATTTATGTCTTTTTAACTAATTGTAATGTAATAGTTTAGGGCGTTTATCCCAGGGTGAAATTTTATCTTTTGTGAAAAAACAGGAACTATATCACATTTTGTAATCATTCTGAAACAATATTGGTAGAAGATTGTAATGTCTAATTGACGAAAATTGTTGCTATAATTTATATAGACATAAGATATTATAAGTTTTACTAAATAACTATATTACATAATTATTCTATCAATACTAGAAAAATATTTAATGATTACAGGGGGAAACGATAAGTGAAAAAGAGATTTATAGCTCCTTTTTTTGGAGTTGTGCTTAGTACTGGTTTGTTATTTAGTTCTTTTCCAAATGTAAAAGTTTTTGCTGATGAAAATATAGATCAAGAGATACAGCTAAAGCAGCAAGAAATTAATTCCATAGGACAGCAAGAAAGAGAAATGAAAGAGACGCTAAATCAATTAGATGCTCAAGTAAAACAAACAAATGAGAAGATTGCGGCAACTAAAAAAGATATATCAAAATCGAAAAAAGAAGCTAAACAACTAGAAGAAGATATTACTGAATTAGAGAAGCGAATGGAAGCGCGTTTGGAGCTTTTGAAAAAACGTGCCCGCAGCATTCAGACTAGTGGAGGAGCTACGAGTTATTTGGATGTCCTCTTAAATGCCGAAAGCTTCAGAGATTTTGTCGATCGTGCTTTTATTTTAAATACTATTTTTTCCGCTGATAAAAACATCTTGGAAGAACAGGAAGAAGACAAAGCTGCGCTTGAAAAGTCGGAGACAGATTTGAAAGCAAAACTTGATAAAGTGCAAAGTGAATTAAAAGAAGTGGAAGAATTAAAAGTCCAACTTACATATCAAATCAATGATAAGAATAGTATGCTGGCGTCTATGGAAGAACAACGAAATGAAGCAAGCCGGCAACTAAAAGACTTAAAAAATCAAAAAGCTATTTTAATAGAGCAAGCGAAGGCTGAGGAAAGAAGAAGAGCAATTGAAGAAGCTCAAGAAGTGAAAACAGTTGAATCGGATGCAGATAAACCTATTAAAAATAATGGGAAAACAGAGAAGCGAAAAGAATTAGCTGCTCCAGAAAAAGGGAAAACAGAAGAAAAAGCAGCTCCAACCACTCCTTCTAAACCAGTTGTCAGTCATAATTCTTCAGCTATAGAAATGGCTATTCAAGTAGGGTCAACCATGGTGGGGAGATCTTCATATGGTTGGGGAGCTATAGATGTCAAAAACAGAAGATTTGACTGTTCAGGTTTTGTTCACTGGGCATATTCTTCAGCTGGTGTAAATATTGGACGTTCTACGAGTGTGTTAGCTGGTCAAGGGAAGAAAGTCAGTGTCTCCGAGATGAAAAGGGGAGATTTAATCTTCTTTAATACGTATAAAACAAATGGACATGTTGGAATCTATTTAGGCAATGGGACATTTTTAAATAGTAATAGTTCTCATGGTGTATCAGTAGATTCATTGAGTAATACGTATTGGAAAAATGCATTTAAAGGACATGTTCGACGCGTAGTAAACTAATAGATTCGAAGGAAAGAAGGTGGGATCATATTCCCACCTTCTTTTTTTAATCGAATAAAACTTTTGGCCAAGCGGTCTATTCCTGAGACATAGCTCGTATATATGTACAAACTGTCTTAGGAGGGGTTACTCAATGTCAATAAGGGCGAAATTAGCCTTAACAACAGCTGCAATAATGGCGGTAAGTATATTTCTATCCGGCTGCGGTCTCATCGGAAAAAAGAAAGAAAGTCTTGATCCGCCAAAAGAAGTAACGCAATTAAAAGAAGGTGAAGCTCTTGATGCTTCTCCTGATGCAGAGACGGCCACGGAGGAAAAAGAAGATGTAGTGATGAGGGATATTTACTTGATTGACAAAAATGGGTTCGTTGTCGCACAATCATTGCCGCTTCCCAAAACGGAAAGTGTTGCAAAACAAGCTCTTGAGTATCTAGTTGCAGATGGTGAAGTAGCTGATATTTTACCTAATGGTTTTCGGACGGTCCTCCCAGCTGGAACTGAATTTGGTTTAGATATACATGAAGGGAAGGCGACCGTTGATTTTTCCGAAGAATTCACAACGTATAATCCGGACGATGAGAAAAGAATATTACAAGCTATTACGTGGACATTGACTCAATTTGACAGTGTCGATAAAGTTGAGCTTCGAGTAAATAGCTATCCTTTAACGGAAATGCCAGCCAACGGTACACCAATCAGCAGTGAAGGTTTATCTCGAGCAGATGGGATTAATACTGAATTTACGAATGTTGCCGATATTACAAACACACGACCAGTTACAGTGTATTATTTAACTCAAGTCAGTGAGGATTTCTATTATGTCCCAGTCACCCGCAGAGTATCGAATAAAGAAAAAGATGATGTGACTGCTGTCATTAATCAGCTTGTTGAAGGCCCTGGAATGTTATCAGCACTCGAAACAGGATTAGTAGATAATGTAAAGCTTATGGATGAGCCGAAAATTGAAGATGATGTTGTCACACTTAATTTTAATGAGGCAATACTTGGTAATAGTGAAAATAAAACGATTACGAATGAAACTTTAAGTTCGATTGTACTTTCACTAACTGAACAAACTGGCATAAAAAGTGTGAAAGTGATGGTAAATGGAAGCAGTGATATCATGAATGAACAAGGTGAAGCACTTACGGAACCAGTGACACGACCAGAAAAAGTTAACACAGGTAGGTTTTAAAAGGGAAAATTTGATATACTATATAATAAAAAGTAGAGGTTGGCCAATTAGCCACCTCTTTTGTTATTTTTTTCAAAAGTATCATATACATCAGCCGTATTTTTTTGTAATAAAAGGAGGAACTCTTTTGCGAACAGATGGACGTAGTTCTAATCAACTAAGAAACATAAAAATTGAAACTGATTATCTTATACATCCCGAAGGATCTGTATTGATTTCGGTAGGAGACACAAAAGTAATTTGTACAGCGAGTATTGAGGAACGAGTGCCGCCATTTATGCGTGGTGAAGGTAAAGGCTGGATCACCGCCGAGTATTCAATGCTGCCACGAGCAACTGGGACTAGGAATATTCGTGAGTCTTCAAAAGGAAAAGTTTCAGGTCGGACAATGGAAATACAACGTCTCATCGGCAGAGCGCTGCGATCTGTTGTTAATCTTGATGCAATCGGTGAAAGGACCGTTTGGGTAGATTGTGATGTCATACAGGCTGACGGTGGAACGCGCACTGCTTCCATTACAGGGGCTTTTGTTGCCGTAGCGATAGCCTTGAATAAATTAAAAATAGAGAAAAAACTTCCAGAACTGCCTATTCATGATTATCTGGCGGCTACAAGTGTGGGAATTCATGCGGATGAAGGTGTCATTTTGGACTTGAATTATGCGGAAGACAGTACGGCAATGGTTGATATGAATATAGTTATGACAGGCTCTGGTGAATTTGTAGAGTTACAAGGTACCGGTGAGGAAGCTACTTTCACCTCATCCCAGCTCCAGGAAATGTTAGCCGTTGCTGAAACAGGCATGAAAGAACTTATGAATATCCAGCGATTAGCACTTGGGGATATCGCGGCTTTAATCAAGAGTGAAGCAGGGAGTCAAGTAAAATGAAAAAGCAAGTGATCATTGCTACGAAAAATAGAGGAAAAGCCAAGGAATTTGAAACTTTATTTTCAACTTTAGATTTTGAAATATTAACTTTGCTTGATCTTCAGCATGCTCCAGATGTTGAAGAGACCGGAAATACTTTCGACGAGAATGCAATCATTAAAGCTGAAGCCATATCTAATATGACGGGGAAGATAGTCATCGCAGACGATTCCGGGTTGGTTATTGATGAACTAGATGGCAGACCAGGCATTTTTTCAGCCAGATATGCAGGGGAAGATAAAAATGATGAAGCAAATATTGATAAGGTTTTATTTGAAATGAAGGATGTTCCAGAAGAAAAGAGGACCGCACGGTTTTTCTGTGCATTGGCTATTTCGGGACCAAGTATGGAAACGGTTGTTGTTAATGGAAAATGTGAAGGTATAATTTTAAACGAGAGACAAGGGGAAAATGGATTTGGCTACGATCCAATATTTTATGTAGAAGATTCCGGTAAGTCAATGGCAGAGATGTCATCCAATGAGAAAAATAAGATGAGCCACCGAGCAGCAGCTTTACGAAATTTAAAACCTGTTATTGAAGAGTTATTTTAAAAGGAGAGGACCTTGGTGAAATTACTTGCTGTTAGTGATAGCCATGGGAATAGGGCAATTTTAAAAAATTTGAAAGCTACATATACAGGCCAGGTCGATGCGATGATTCATTGTGGAGATTCAGAGCTTTCTGCTAGTGATCCTGTTCTTGAAGGGTTTTCAGTAGTACGAGGTAATTGCGATATGGATTCTAAGTTACCTAATGAACTAATTTTAAGGCTTAATAAGGCTATCGTTTTAGTTGTACATGGACATTTGCACCAAATTAAATCTTCATTACTACCGATTTCTTATCGAGCAAAAGAAGTTGAAGCCGATTTTGTTTTTTTTGGCCACTCTCACTTGCTTGGAGTGGAAATGATCGATGAAACATTATATTTGAATCCAGGAAGTATTTTACTTCCTCGCGGCGGCAACGAAAAAACGTATGCAATCATCACAAAAGATGAGTCAGGCATCACAATTCAATATTTCGACGATCAGCATCAAGAATTAACACAACTTAAGACAATTTATAAATAATAAAAAGGAGATATGCATGAATTTTGCATATCTCCTTATTAATTCAATCAAATATCCGCAACGCAGCGAAAACCCATATTTCCTGTGGAGCTATCAGGAGTATTCGAACTTCTTGCTGCAACTCGATAACGATTGCAATATGATTTATGGCATAAATAAGATCCGCCTCGTACTGATTTATTCGTTCCCGTTTTTGGTCCAGTTGGATTAACCGTCACATCGCTTTTATGATAATTAGGGCTAAACCAATCTTCACACCATTCCCAAACATTTCCGGCAACATTGTATAGTCCAAATCCATTTGGGAGATATGTTTTAACTGGGCATGTCCCGATATATCCATCACGTTTCGTATTTTTTATTGGGAATTCCCCTTGCCAAATATTGCATTGGTGCTTTCCACTGACAATTAAGTCGTCTCCCCATGCGTATTTCTTTTGCTCTAATCCACCGCGTGCAGCATATTCCCATTCTGCTTCTGTAGGCAGACGTTTTCCACTCCAATTACAAAAAGCAATTGCATCATTCCAACTAACATGAATGACTGGGTGGTTTAAGCGATCCTTAATGTTAGAGCCAGGACCTTCCGGTTGTTTCCAATAAGCTCCCTTGACAGCAACCCACCATGGTACTCCTGCTACTCGCTGTGGATTATTTTTCAATGTTTCTTTTGAACAGAAAAGATGAAATACGAAAGACCAGCCAAAACGTTCCGCCTCGGTTATATAATTTGTATCATTTACAAATTGCATAAACTGTTCATTCGTAACTGCGTATTTATCCATATAAAAAGAATCAACTGTTACTTTTCTAATAGGACCTTCTCCATCCGCTGGAAATCCATCGGAATCATTCGTTCCCATCAGAAATTCTCCACCTTTAATTAGGACCATATCTTTCTTAGAAAAAGAGGAATTCACCTTTTCTATACTCTCAGTTTGCAGTTCGCTTATATTTGATCCTCTTGATACGGAACAGCAGGATTTCATAAAAATTCTCCTCCAGTGATAAAATTAGTTATCTGAAAAAAATGAGTTGAAGAGAAGCGCTGCTGCTCCAACTGGAACGGCATCCTCCTTTAAAACCCCTTTGCTAAAGGAAACCGTATTTTCATACGCATTAAACATGTACTTTTTTGCTGTCCTTATTATTTTTTCATAATAAGGCGGATACGCATATATGAGGGGGCCATTGAACAGAACATGATCCGGATTCATAAAATTGATCATATTTGCCACACCAATTCCGTAATAATAAGCGGAATCCATTATAACGCCTTCAACTACTTTATTGCCTAATTCTACAGCGTGAATCAAATGTTTAAAAGTAAGATTTTCTGATTGTAATAATGTCGAATTCTCTCCCGCAGAGATTCGTTCATTTATTTGTTTTTTCATAGATTCAAGAGAAGTATATGCAAGTAAACAACCTTTTTTACCGCATATACATTCTCTGCCATCAATATCAACAATCATATGGCCAAAGGAACTTGCGACACCTGTTTTATTTTGTACTGCATGCCCATTGACAAGCATTCCGCAACGTAATCCAACACCACTTATACAATATAAAATATCTTGGTCTTGAACAGATAAATATTTGTTTTCTCCGAAAGCCGCCGTATTTGCTCCGTTCTCTAGTATAACCTTTACATTAAATTCGTTTTCTAATGTACGGGTGATTGGTATTCGATTCCAGCCACTACTTGGAAAAGAATCTGGATTTAAGATTATACCTTGTTTCCGATCTAAGGGTCCTACAGAACCGATGCCAATTCCAATTAAATCATCATTTTTTAATTTATGGATATGTATAAACTGTTTTATTGTATTAATCATTTTCTCTATGATAATTTCGGGGGAATGTGATTGAGTCATAGGAAATGAAACTTTTTCTATCATTGATAATTTTAAATCAAGCAATGCAATCGTGGTATGAGTTCGTGAAAGATCAATTCCAATAAGAAAGGCGCGATTGTGTACGATTTCATATAAAACCGGAGGCCTTCCGCCACTTGATATTCCCCGTCCACTTTCATAAATAAAATGATTTGATAATAGTTCGTCAATCATTCTGACCAATGTCGTATGCCTAAGATTGGTCATCATTTGTAAATCTGCTTTACTTATAGGACCGTGCGCATAAATAAGATAATATAATTTTTTAAGAGTATGAGATTTTGTCGAATCTTCCTCAAGAAAATCTTTCATGTGCAAAAGTATCACCTTCAATTAATAGGTTAAGTAAAGAATATAATACCAGCAATTCCAGAGAAAAAAATAACAAGAATTGGATTCATTTTTAGTCGAATTAACGCAAATAGAGATATACTGAAAATCGCAAAAAGAGTGATCGTATGAACTGAAATAGCACCAATGATGTTGTTTGAAATTGCAAACCGAATTGCAGCATATAAAATAAGCCCGGTAATGATAGGACGCAGTCCATAAAAAGCTGATTTCACTAATTTATGTTCGTGCAATTGATAGAAAAACATGGCTATTATTAAAATGATAATGATTGAGGGAAGCACAGAGCCTGAAGTAGAAATAATAGCCCCAGCTAATCCCGCTGTGTTATATCCGACGAATATAGCACTATTCGTTGCGATTGGTCCCGGGGACATGCTAGCGACAGCAATTACATCTGTAAATTCCTGTGTTGTCATCCATCCATGTTTATTGACAACTTCTGCCTCTATAACGGGAATCATTGCATATCCTCCCCCAAAAGAGACTAAACCAATCTTCAAAAATGTTAAAAATAAATCTATTAGGATCAATGATGTCACCGCCTGGAGTTATTTAGGTAGGAAAATTTTCTTAGTTTTTACCTTTTCTTCTTTTTCTAATTTTGTCGTAAATCCTAATTTACTTTTTACTTTTACGAGAACAATGCCTGTCACAAGACCATTTAATATGATAATTGCTGGATGGATATTTAGGTAAAACAAGGCAGCAAGAGTTAAGATTGCTGCGAGAATAGTTGTTTTGTCATAAAGAGCGGTTTTTCCGATTTTATAAGCCGCAAAGGCTATTAATGCTACGATGGCAGGACGAATTCCTTGAAAGGCTGCATCTATAACTGGATTCCCTCTAACATAAATAAAGGCAATGCTTAATATTATAACAATCGTAAAGGTGGGAAGTAGAATTCCTAAAAGTGCCGAAAAAGCTCCTTTTATTTTTGCGATGCGATAACCGATAAATACAGCTGCATTAATAGCAATTGCTCCCGGAGCTGAGCCTGCAATGGCAAATATATCCGCGACATCATTGCTTTGTAACCACTTTTTTTTAGAGACAACCTCTCTCTCGATCATTGGAATCATTGCATAACCACCACCGAAAGTAATGGGTCCTATTTTTAAAAATGTCAAAAAGATTTGCAAGATTAACTTCCAATTTGGACTCATATATCTATCACCTTAGTTTAATGTCATTAATTTAATACTATCATACTTTTGTCCATTTTGGTAAAAAGTATTATAATAATAGAAAATGAGATAAGGAGAATAGAATGAAACCAAATATTTTAATGATTATGGTAGACCAAATGCGGTTTGATTGTTTGAGTGCAGCACAACATCCAATTGTAGAAACACCTAATCTAGATCAGCTGGCTTATGAAGGTGTAAGATTTACAAACGCTTACTCTGCTACACCAACCTGTATTCCAGCACGTGCAGCAGTATTAACGGGAATGTCTCAAAAATTACACGGAAGGGTTGGTTATCAGGATCAAGTTTCATGGAGTTACCCACATATGCTTCCTGAGGAAATGAGTAAAGCTGGGTACCATACACAATGTGTGGGGAAAATGCATGTCTATCCTTCTCGGAATTTATGCGGGTTCCATAATGTTGTACTTCACGATGGATATTTACATCACAGCCGTTTTAAAAACACATCGTATCAGGAGTCTTTTGAACAGACCGATGATTATTTGCCATGGTTAAGGGAGCGTCTTGGCGGGCATAGAGATTTAACAGATATTGGATTGGATTGTAATGCATCGGCCATGAGTCGTCCATGGCATTTACCGGAAGAATACCACCCGACAAATTGGGTAGTCACTCAATCTATTGACTTTTTAAGGCGCCGTGATCTAGGGAAGCCATTTTTCTTAAAAATGTCATTCGTCCGACCTCATCCACCTTTTGATCCTCCACAGTCTTATTTTGATTATTATATGAATATGGAAATAGACGAGCCGGTTATAGGAAATTGGGCTAATAGCGAAGATAGCGGGGAAGGATTGCTTCCAACATCAAGAAGAGGAACATACCAAAACAACGGCTTAAAAGGGCTAGAGCGGCTTATTATGCATTAATTTCTCATATTGATGATCAAGTAGGTAGATTTATGCAGTCCTTAATTGAATACCAACTTTATCATAATACTGTCATTTTATTTGTTTCGGATCATGGTGAACTTCTTGGAGACCATAACTTTTTAGCAAAATCTCTTGCATATGAAGGCAGTGCTAAAATACCTTTCATTCTTTCTGATCCTGGTGATCTTTTAGGAATAAAAAAAGGTACCACTTGTGACAAAGTTGTTGAACTTAGAGATATTATGCCAACCTTACTCGATGCAGCAGAAATAAAAATTCCTGAAACAGTAGAAGGAAAAAGTGTGATTCCTTTAGCTAAGGAAAAAGATACTTACTGGAGAGAATATTTACATGGAGAACATACATATGGCGATTTATCACATCATTTTATCGTAAATGGAAAAGAAAAATATATTTGGTATTCTCAAACAGGTGAAGAGCAATATTTTAATCTTGAAGAGGATCCGAAGGAATTGAATAATTTAATTAATGATGAAAGAAATAAGGAAAAAATCACTTTTCTAAGAAAAAAATTAATTAAAGAGCTTGAAGAAAGAGAAGAAGGATATTCAGATGGAACGAAACTGATAGTTGGATGCAAGCCTAAAGCAATATTAAATTCTATTTTTAATTAAAAAATCGCGGATAAATGTTGATCAACAATTATCCGCGATTTTCTTTTTGTGTCCCAGGAGAAAATCGAACTCCCGCCCCACTACTTTCATTGCTAAGCATGATGATCTATCAGAAGAACTAGTTTTTGAAGCTTAGAAAGAATCAGTGGATAACGGATAAAGCTTTGGAGCTGCCCAGAATGAAAAGATAAATCACGATCGATGATGAACCCACGTATCAGGAGACGTAGAGGGTATGATTCGAAATATCTATCGCAAAATACAAGAAAATCAAGAAAATAAATGGAAATAGAAGTACGGAAATGGAGTCAAATTTCGGGATTCCGGTCATGTGATTAGACTAAAAGAGTCTTTTGCTCTCCTCAAAAGCAAAAAGCACTTTTACGGCAAGTATAAATGCTTTCAGAGCCATAAAAGATATATAAAAATAATTTGTCAGTATGGATTATATCAAAGGAAGTGCACTTTACTACTTTCACCTATTCACGGAAATATCTCCTTTCCTGTTGTTACAATTAGTCTAAAAACAAGAGTAAAAAAAATCATGAATGTTTATTTGATAAATTTGAACTGCCGATAAATGATTGATAACCGTATAAGATAATAGAAATTATCATTGCTACTATGAAATGGTGAATACGAGAAAATTTCATATATTTGATGAAATTTACTTTTTTGAAAAGTGAAATAATAGGAAAAGCATAGATAAAATTTACTATAAAATTACTAAAGAAATATAACAAAAACCTTCCATATGTATATTTGAAAATCCATATTGTCCCAACCGGGAAGGCACCCAAAACGATAGATAGTAAGGTGGAAATCGCTGCTTTCTTACCGCCTCTTATTTTCCAAAACTTAAAATGGCTACCAACAAAAACGATTATCATTGTAAGTAAAGAGGATAATATGGAAACGGGTAAGTATCGTTTCACTGATTTTTTTGAAGTAAAAAAAATAGTTAACCACGAAGAAAACAATAATATTCTAATCAAAAAACTTAACATTATTTTCACCCCTTCTTTTTAAAATTGTTAACAATAATTTTAAAAATATGTAAGGTGGTTCACGATTGAATAATGATGAGTACAATAGGATGAAATATCTAGAAATAATGCTCCAAAAATATAGCGATAAAGCTTCAAGAGTGGGAACCATCAATTCTCTTAGAAAATCAATCCGGCCCCATAAACAATTTATAAGATGGTTATGAAATAAAAGAAAAACGCCAAGCCTATATAAATATCAATAGGTTTGGCGTTTGTTATGTACGTCCCAGGAGAGATTCGAACTCCCGACCCACAGCTTAGAAGGCTGTTGCTCTATCCTGCTGAGCTACTGGGACAATTAATTAAGACATTTTTCATTATAGGAAGGATGCGAAATAAAGTCAATAGAAAAATTAAAAAAAGAAGGAATTTGTTTTCTTTTCCTGTATTTGTTAAACTATTTTCAATTATTTATGATGGGCGGTACTATCATGAAACGAGACCAAGGTGAACAAGATACAGGTAAAATAATACCATTTCCAGGTTTGAAACAAAGATATTTTGAAAAAGGAATTGCTTGTTTAGAAGCGCATAATTTTGATGAAGCTGTACAATTACTCCGTCAGGCAAAGGAAATGAGTGAAACAGATCCTCATATCAATTCAGCTTTTCTAGCAGCTTTATACGAAAACGGAGACTATCCAGAAGCAAGATTAGTTGCAGAAGAAGTCCTGCGCGAAGGTATTGGTAATTATTATGAAATCATTGATGTATATTTAATGATTCTCATTCAATTAAATGAACATCAATACGTTATTGATACAATCGAGGCTCTGTTTGACGAAAAAGAAGTGCCAGCACATAAAGCGGAGCATTTTTTAACCCTTTTACAATTAAGTAAAAAAGTTGTTGAAAATAGCGAACATGATTTTTCAGGTGAATTTTCAATAGATCAAGGTATTTTTAATAGTAATGACTTATATGAGCAAACAATCCAATTAGGTAGTCTTGTTGATAAAAATATTCATCCTTATTTGGATTCATTAATTAATATGCTTGCAGACGATACTACTCATCCATTTCTAAAAACGATTGTGCTGAATGTATTACGTGAAAATAAAATTGAAAAAAACGTAAATGTAAAAAAGTTAAAGTTGGAAGGTCAATTTATTCCAGCTAATCTTTTGCAAATTCATGATATGCCGTTATTTGTAGCTATTAATAATAATCTTGAATTCCACTTAGGAGATCACAACCCAGTATTGTTAGAACAGCTAAAAGAAATGAGCGGTAGGCACGCTTTTATTCTTTATCCATTTGAATTAAGTAAGACAGATCCAATATTATGGGCTGCTGCTTATCGCTGTATGGGATATGAATTGTATGGAGAACAATGGGATAAAGAAAAAATTGCTATTAATTTCGGTGTCAATAGTGAAGAAATGGTTGATGCATTCTCCTACTTATTAACTTTAGAAGAAATTTCTTCACCTATTATATAGCTACAATTGTTGAAAGGAACTAAGCTGTGGTATAATATAATGGTTATGCCGAACTGCGGATACATTATCCAAAAGTGGTTTTTCATACGGCAGTTTCTAAAAATGGAAAATTAAGAAACGATTATATATTGTTGGAGGTAATGAATATGAGCGCAAAGTGGGAAAAACTAGAAGGAAATAAAGGTGTTTTAACAGTAGAAGTAGATGTTGAAACAGTAGCAAACGGTCTAGATGTTGCATTTAAAAAAGTGTCCAAACAAGTAAATATTCCAGGTTTTCGTAAAGGTAGAATTCCAAGATCAATGTTTGAACAACGCTTCGGAGTGGAAAGTCTATACCAAGATGCACTTGATGCAATTTTGCCAGATGCATACATAACTGCGATTGAAGAAACAGGTATTGAGCCAATTGATCGCCCAGACATCGAGATTGAGCAAATGGAAAAAGGAAAAGAACTTATTTTCAAAGCGACTGTTCAAGTTAAGCCTGAAGTGAAGCTAGGTGAATATAAAGGTCTTGAAGCGGAAAAAATGAATACTGATGTTACAGATGAAGATGTTGAGGCTGAACTAAAAAGTCTTCAAGATCGCCAAGCTGAGCTTGTCGTAAAAGAAGAAGGCGAAGTTGCTCAAGGAGATACGGTTGTCATTGACTTTGATGGCTATGTTGATGGTGAACCATTTGAAGGAGGTAAATCTGAAAATTACTCCCTAGAAATTGGATCAGGTTCATTTATCCCTGGGTTCGAGGATCAGTTGGTTGGTGTAAAAGCTGGCGAGGAAAAAGATGTTGAAGTAACGTTCCCTGAAGAGTACCATGCAGAGGAATTAGCTGGAAAACAAGCTGTATTTAAGGTGAAAGTTCATGAAATAAAATCGAAAGAGCTGCCAGAACTTGATGATGAGTTTGCTAAAGATGTTGCTGAAGAAGCAGAAACTCTAGAAGATTTGAAAGTATCCATTAAAAATCGTTTAACTGAGAGTAAGAAAAACGAAGCGGAGCAAAAACTTCGTGACGAGGTTGTAGAGAAAGCAACTGAAAACGCTGAAGTTGAAATTCCAGAAATCATGATATCAACTGAAGTTGATAGAATGCTTCAGGAATTTGAACAACGTTTACAAATGCAAGGAATGAATCTTGAACTTTACTTCCAGTTCTCAGGTCAAGACGAGGATGCTTTGCGCGCTCAAATGAAAGAAGATGCTGAAAAGCGTGTGCGTACCAACTTAACATTGGAAGCTATCGCTAAGGCAGAAAATATTGAAGTGGATGAAGAGTCTGTTAACGAAGAAATGAAGAAAATGGCTGAAGCTTACCAAATGGATCTTGAAGAAATTAAGAGACTTCTTGGCGGTAATGCGGATAACTTAAAAGCGGACCTAAAAGTTCAAAAAGCAGTTGAATTTCTTGTTGAAAACAGCAAAACTGGTGCATAATAATAACTAACACTAACATAAGATATAAGACTCAGGATAAAACAAGGCACGGTAATGTTCGTGCCTTGTTTTATCCAAAGTGAATACATAACTGGAATAAATATGGATGTTTTTTGAATGCTTTTAATGGTTATTAATCGGAATAATATGTTACAATGCATTACATAACTATTGACATTTCGATAAATGTAGTAGTTGTAGCTTTTAAAAGGGGTGAGATTCAATGTTTAAATTTAATGAGGAAAAAGGGCAACTTAAATGTTCTTTTTGTGGCAAAACACAAGAACAGGTCCGCAAACTAGTTGCCGGCCCTGGTGTATATATATGTGACGAATGTATTGAGCTATGTACTGAAATAGTCGAGGAAGAGCTTGGAACTGAAGAGGAAGTAGAATTTAAGGACGTACCGAAGCCGCTTGAAATACGTGAAATTTTAAAGGAATACGTAATAGGCCAAGATCAAGCAAAAAAATCTCTCGCCGTAGCTGTTTATAATCATTATAAAAGGATTAATTCCAACAGTAAGATTGATGATGTAGAGCTTGCGAAAAGTAACATTTGTTTAATTGGTCCTACGGGAAGCGGAAAAACGCTTCTTGCGCAAACATTGGCGCGCATTCTTAATGTGCCATTCGCCATTGCAGACGCGACTTCCTTAACTGAAGCAGGTTATGTTGGTGAGGACGTAGAAAATATTCTACTTAAATTAATTCAAGCTGCTGACTATGACGTTGAAAAGGCTGAAAGAGGAATTATTTATATCGATGAAATCGATAAGATTGCCCGTAAATCTGAAAATCCTTCTATTACACGTGACGTATCTGGAGAAGGAGTTCAGCAAGCTTTATTGAAAATCTTAGAAGGAACAGTAGCGAGCGTTCCTCCACAAGGCGGTCGCAAACATCCTCATCAAGAATTTATTCAAATCGATACGACTAATATTTTGTTCATTTGTGGTGGTGCCTTTGATGGTGTAGAACAAATTATTAAACGTAGATTAGGGCAAAAAGTGATTGGATTTGGATCGGATGTTAAGCAGGAAGAAGTAAGCAGCAAAGGATTGCTAACAAAAGTCCTTCCAGAAGATTTACTTCGATTTGGCTTGATTCCAGAATTTATCGGACGTTTGCCTGTAATCGCAAGTTTGGAACAATTAGATGAAGAAGCATTAATTGAAATTTTAACTAAGCCTAAAAATGCGCTTGTTAAACAATATCAAAAAATGCTCGAGCTTGATAATGTAGAACTTGAATTTGAAGACGAGGCCCTTCACGAAATTGCGAAAAAAGCGATTGAAAGAAAAACGGGTGCACGTGGTCTTCGCTCCATTATTGAGACAATAATGCTTGATGTGATGTTTGAGTTGCCATCACGTGATGATATTGCAAAGTGTATCATTACAAAAGATTCAGTGGTCAATAACAAACCACCAAAGCTTGTTCTTGAAGATGGAACGATTATAAAAGGAACAGAAAAAACATCAGCATAACCCTTAAGAACCTAGACACCTCTTTCAAGAGGAAGTCTAGGTTTTTTGTTATCCCATTAACTGTATTCCAAAAGTTAGCTGCTTTTGCTTTACAGTTGAAATACACTTCAACTTACCATAGGGCATGAAAAAGTCCTCCAAACTTAGTGGAACTGAAACAACAGGAAAAAGAAACGATTCAACAAATGGTGGATCTCTCCAGGGATCGGATCGATTTCCAAGTACTTAAATCTTTTCTGGGAATCGGAGCACAGACTGCCGTCAAGATTATCGCTGAATTAGGGGATATTCACCGTTTTAAAAACCATAAACAAGTGAATGCGTATGCGGGAATTGATATTCAACGGTATCAATCCGGAAAGCTTCAGCATCAAGATCGGATTAATAAACGCGGGAATAGAAGGCTGCGGAAACTCCTGTTTTTCATGATAATGACGATGATCTCCCAACGAAAAAGGTCACAGAATCGGATTGTAGATTATTATGATCAATTAAAAAAGCAACCTCAGAACAAGCATCATAAGGTTGCCGTAATAGCATGTGTGAATAAGTTCCTGAAAGTCGCATTTCACCTTATTCAACACGGCATCCTGTATAACTACGAATTGTCTTAAGCAAGTTAGTAACAGGATAATCTCACTATAGCACAAAAGACATTGTGAAAAAACAGATTTTCGATAAGTCTATTTGGCATACGTATTTTTATTTATTGGTTCTTTTCCAGGAGATTGTTGCTTTTAAGCAAAACCTGTTGAAGGTTGATTGGAGCGAAAGTGCGAGACTCCTGCGGGATTAGTGGGACAGGTGAGACCCCACAGGCGTTTACGCCGAGGAGGCTCACCGCCCGCCCCGCGGAAAGCGAGCAACTGTAGCGGAAATCAAGCTTCCGCATTACTTAGTTAAAAGCAACAAAGTTTGCGCAAACAGCCTATTGATAATTATCCGTTCTTAAATTTCATTTCCCAACAAAATAAGTTAGGAAAAATACTTGACTACAGGTAAGAAAGCGTCCGCCTGAAGCGTAACTCAACAGTATTTCATGGAATCCCTATATAGAAGGACTTGGTTTAACCTAAACCGCTAATTCCACTGGTCTTCGTGTTTTCTTACAGTTCAAAATAAGTTGTTTTTTCTTTTTAAAAAAATAATTTATGCGGGAACAGACTTAATATTAGAATTTGAGCTCCACTTTTGATTGTGGATTTTTTTAGAAGTGCCAAAAACTCGGTTTATTCCCATTCGGTGACGGAAATACTAATCACTATGTGAATCAGTGTTTCTAGGAGGGAATCCGATGAATTGGACAGTGCTTGTTTTGATGATACAGCTTTTTTTTGGAATCGTAATCGGAATGTATTTTTTAAATTTACTTAAAAACCAGCGTTCCCAAAAAGTGACTATTGATAAAGAATCAAAAAAGGAAATGGAACAATTAAGAAAAATGCGAGGCATTCGTTTGTCTGAGCCATTAGCGGAAAGAGTACGTCCGGCAAGCTTTTCCGATATTGTCGGTCAACAAGATGGAATAAAAGCATTAAAGGCTGCGCTTTGTGGTCCAAATCCGCAGCATGTCATAATTTATGGACCTCCTGGGGTTGGAAAAACAGCAGCAGCAAGATTAGTTCTTGAAGAAGCAAAGAGAAATCAACGCTCTCCTTTTCGTTCCGACTCTATCTTTGTAGAATTAGACGCAACAACAGCAAGATTTGATGAACGAGGAATTGCAGATCCATTAATCGGTTCTGTCCACGATCCTATTTACCAAGGGGCAGGAGCGATGGGGCAGGCAGGGATTCCACAACCAAAGCAAGGGGCAGTTACAAATGCGCATGGAGGGGTCCTTTTCATCGATGAAATTGGGGAATTGCATCCCATACAAATGAATAAATTATTAAAAGTATTAGAAGATAGGAAAGTTTTCTTAGAAAGTGCTTATTATAGCGAAGAAAATTCACAAATTCCTGCTCATATTCATGATATTTTCAAAAGAGGCTTACCAGCAGATTTTCGTCTTATTGGTGCCACAACGAGAACACCTAACGAAATCCCACCTGCCATCAGGTCACGATGTATGGAAGTGTTTTTCAAGGATTTAGAACAGCGTGAAATTATAGCAATAGCCAAAAATGCAACGAATAAAATACAATTGGATATTAAAGATTCCGGTTTATCTATTTTATCTTCTTATGCGAGAAATGGACGTGAAGCCGTTAATATGATGCAAATTGCTGCAGGACTGGCCATTACCGAAGACAGGGAATATATTCGGGATGAAGATATAGAATGGGTAATTCGTTCAAGTCAATTGACTCCAAGATATGAAAAGATGATTTCACAAAATTCAGAGGTAGGCATTGTGAACGGGCTGGCAGTTACTGGTCCAAATAGCGGAATGCTGCTTGATATTGAAGTGACGGTTTTTCCGTCTGATAACGGGACCATTAATATTAATGGAATTATTGAGGAAGAAAGCATTAATGGTCAAGGTAAATCTGTGAAGAGAAAAAGTATGGCTAGAGGCTCTGTAGAGAACGTCATTACTGTTTTAAAGACGATGGGAGTACCCGCAAATCAATATGATATACATATTAATTTTCCAGGAGGTGTCCCAATTGATGGGCCTTCCGCTGGAATCGCCATGGCGGTTGGCATTTATTCAGCCATTTATAAAATACCAGTGAAAAATACGATTGCTATGACAGGTGAGCTCGGACTACATGGTGATGTAAAGCCTGTTGGCGGTGTATTTTCGAAAGTAAAAGCCGCAAAAAGTGCCGGTGCAAAAGCAGTAATCATTCCTGCAGATAACAACCAGTCCAGCTTAAAAGAAATTGAAGATATTACAATCATTCCTGTAAAAAAACTAGAAACCGTTTTGGAAGAAGCATTATTGAAACATCAGGATCACGAAATAATCTCAACAAGTATGCTGAGTTCACACAATAAAAAAAGCGTATGATGTTCAACAAAGCCTCTTTCTCGACATTGTACATCTCAATAGGCTAAAATTGAAAAAAGACTCTAGGGAAGTATTTATTTTTTTCGCTTGAGCGCTTTCAGTTACTTCTTAAGACTTTTCATGATGCTATAACCGAAGTAGACTGCTTCGCTCAGGCTTTTTCAATTATGGAGGTGTAGATTTGAAGAAACAAACCGAGCAGCTCGTTCCTCTCCTGCCATTACGAGGAATGCTTGTGTACCCGACAATGGTGCTTCATTTAGATGTTGGCCGTGCGCAATCCGTACAAGCATTAGAGCAAGCAATGCTAAATGATCATTTGATTTTTTTAGCAACACAAAAAGATGTGTCCATTGATGAACCAGATGAAGATGATATATATATAATGGGAACCTTAACGAAGGTTAAGCAAATGTTGAAACTTCCAAACGGGACAATCCGTGTGCTAGTTGAAGGCTTAACACGTGCAAGATTTTCATCTTTAAGCAACCAAGGAACGTATTACGCGGCAACATTAGAACTGTTTGAAGATGAAATTGAGCCAGACATTGAAATACAGGCACTCATGAGAACGATGCTTGAGTATTTCGAACAATATATAAAACTTTCCAAAAAGATTACAGCAGAAACATTTGCGACTGTCGCTGATATTGAAGAACCTGGAAGAATGGCGGATATTATCGCTTCCCATCTCCCGCTAAAACTTCCGGATAAACAACAAATTCTAGAAACTATTGATGTAAAACAACGCCTTAGCAATATTATTAAGATCATTCATAATGAAAGAGAAGTACTGAATTTAGAAAAGAAAATTGGTCAGCGTGTCAAGCAATCGATGGAAAGAACGCAAAAAGAATACTATTTGCGCGAGCAAATGAAAGCTATTCAAAAGGAACTCGGAGATAAAGAAGGAAAAACAGGTGAGATAGCTGATTTAACAGAAAAAATTGAAGCGGCGAATATGCCGGAACATACTAAAAAGACAGCTTTTAAAGAGCTGGATCGCTATGAAAAAATCCCTTCCACCTCCGCTGAAAGCTCGGTAATAAGAACTTATATTGATTGGCTCGTTTCTTTGCCATGGACAAAAGCAACGAAAGATGATTTAAGTATTCAGAAAGCGGAAAAAATACTTGAACGTGATCATTTTGGGCTTGAAAAAGTAAAAGAGCGAGTACTTGAATATTTAGCAGTTCAGCAACTAACAAAATCTTTAAGAAGTCCAATTCTTTGTCTAGTCGGTCCTCCTGGAGTTGGTAAGACAAGTCTTGCTAGATCCATTGCAGAATCGATGGGGCGAAATTTTGTACGGATATCATTAGGCGGCGTTAGGGATGAATCTGAAATTCGTGGACATAGACGAACATATGTAGGAGCAATGCCAGGTAGAATCATTCAAGGGATGAAAAAAGCGGAAACGATTAATCCTGTGTTTTTATTAGATGAAATAGATAAAATGTCGAATGATTTTCGCGGCGACCCTTCTTCTGCTATGTTAGAGGTTCTTGACCCTGCACAAAATAGCACGTTTAGCGACCATTATATAGAGGAAACATATGATCTCTCAAAGGTCATGTTTTTAGCAACCGCCAATGATTTAGCTACGATACCTGGACCTTTGCGAGATCGAATGGAAATTATTACAATTGCCGGCTATACTGAATTGGAAAAGGTTCATATTGCAAAAGAGCATTTACTCCCAAAACAAATTCGTGAGCATGGGCTGACTAAAACCCAACTGCAAATGAGAGATTGCTCGATACAACAATTAGTTCGTTATTACACTCGTGAGGCCGGTGTTCGTGAATTAGAAAGACAACTTGCATCTATTTGTCGAAAAGCTGCCAAAATAATCGTGTCGGGTGATCGTAAAAGAGTGATTGTCACTGGCGACAATATAGAAGAGATCATTGGAAAGAAAAAATACTCATATGGACAGGCGGAGCTGGAGGACCAAGTTGGAGTGGCAACAGGTCTAGCATATACGGCAGTTGGCGGAGACACTTTGCAAATTGAAGTTTCACTTGCCCCCGGAAAAGGAAAACTTGTCCTCACTGGAAAATTAGGAGATGTAATGAAGGAATCTGCTCAAGCAGCATTTAGCTATGTTCGCTCAAAAGCAGAGGAATTAAAACTGGAAAAAGACTTTCACGAAACATGTGACATTCATATCCATGTTCCAGAAGGTGCTGTTCCAAAGGATGGTCCTTCAGCAGGGATTACAATCGCTACTGCTTTAGTGTCTGCTCTTACAGGTCGGCCAATCCGAAAGGAAATAGGAATGACTGGGGAAATTACACTTCGAGGCAGAGTGTTGCCTATTGGTGGATTAAAGGAAAAAACATTAAGTGCACATAGAGCAGGATTAACGACCATCATATTACCGAAAGAAAACGAAAAGGATATTGATGATATTCCGGAAAGTGTTCGTGGTGATTTGACATTTGTTCCTGTATCACATATGGATGAGGTGCTGAAAACAGCACTTACAGGAGAGCAAATATGAAAGTACATCAAGTAGAACTTGTAATTAGTGCAGTAAAACCTGAGCAATATCCTAGTGAGGGCCTTCCAGAGTTTGCCCTCGCAGGTAGATCGAATGTAGGCAAATCATCATTTATAAATAAAATGATTAATAGAAAAAGCATGGCAAGAACTTCATCGAAGCCTGGAAAAACACAAACGCTAAATTTTTATAAAATAGAAGAATCCCTCTATTTTGTCGATGTTCCAGGCTATGGATATGCAAGGGTTTCAAAAAGGGAGCGGGAAGCATGGGGGCAGATGATTGAAACGTATTTCACATCAAGAGAAGAGTTGCTGGCTGTTCTAATGATTGTTGATTTACGTCATCCTCCAACAAAAGATGATGTGATGATGTATGAATTTCTAAAGCATTATGACCTCAAATGTATAGTCGTTGCAACAAAAGCAGATAAAATTCCGCGAGGAAAATATGATAAACATAAAAAAGTCGTGAAAGAAACACTTGATCTTGATCCAAATGATGAGATTGTTGTATTTTCCTCTGAAACTGGCCTTGGTAAAGATAATGTATGGAATATATTAAGTAATCTAAGCAAAGTAAGATAAGTGCAATCGCTTTGTTTATCAGCGATTAGAATTTAAAAACGGGTATCATGAGAATATTCTCGGATACCCGTTACTTTTTCCGTTTTATAAATAATAAGTAAGCTCCTACAATAATAAAGAAGTATGGCTGGAAGTTGCTAATACTGGCGATATTATGTCCTTTATTGGCTGACCAATCTACTAATCTCTCAAAAAAAAGTAAAATTGCTGAAATGGTTAGGAAAAGCAAGCCTTGAAAAAGACCTGTCCCCGTTTTCACGTATTTTAGTAATAAACCTACTGCAATTAATAGTAAAAAAATACCAACATGATCAGGCCAAGCTTCGAGTTTATTAGCAATATGGAAATGAAATCCTAATCCAGTTAAAATAACGCCCGGGAGAATTGATTCATAATCCTTGCCAAAATATCCATTGGCAAGAAATCCAATTCCTACGATGACGAGAAGTGTAGGCCATGTGTAAAATCCTTGAAAAGGGGAAAAATGATATTGTTGAAATAGAAAATAAATACCAAATCCGATTAACGTGACACCTGAAAGATAAGATGTTTTTTTCATAAATATTGACACCAGTCCTGTTAGCTTGTATTTCTACTACTCATTTGTTATGTTACATAAGGAATTAGAATATATTTAACATGTCTTAAATATAACACACCTTTCAAGATCTGTTCACATCTTTTTAGAATTCTTCTAATCTGACGTGGTATAATAGACGATAAGAGCAATAAATCTGGAGGTGCAAGAATTTAATGCACATCATTGTAGTAGGACTCAATTATAAGACGGCTCCAGTTGAAATTAGGGAAAGGCTTGCTTTTTCTGAAACGGACTTGCCTTTAGCCATGACAACATTAAAAAACAAAAAAAGTATTTTGGAAAATATGATTGTTTCCACTTGTAATCGTACGGAAGTATACGCGGTTGTGGACCAATTGCATACTGGACGCTACTATATAAAACAATTTTTATCAGAATGGTTTAATCTTGATCAAGAAGAATTTGTGGGCCATTTATATATTCAAGAACATGAATCTGCCGTAGAGCATCTTTTTAAAGTAACCTGCGGTTTGAATTCAATGGTTCTTGGAGAGACCCAAATACTTGGCCAAATTAGAAGTAGTTTCCTAATAGCCCAAGAAAAGGGAGTTACCGGCACTATTTTTAATCATTTAGCAAAACAAGCGATCACTGTGGCTAAGCGTGCACATTCTGAGACAGATATAGGAGCCAATGCTGTTTCTGTAAGTTACGCCGCAGTAGAACTGGCTAAAAAAGTGTTTGGTAATCTAAAGGATAAACATGTTCTTGTCATTGGTGCAGGAAAAATGGGCGAGCTTGCGATTAAAAATCTGTATTCTAACGGTGCTACAAAGGTGACTGTTGTAAATAGGACATTTGAGAAAGCACAGTCTTTGGCAGAACAGTTTTCTGGAAACGCCAAAAATCTTACAGAGCTCCAATGTGCGATGATAGAAGCGGATATTGTCATTAGCTCTACTGGTGCAAATGGCTACATCATCGATAAAACTATGCTTGCCAATATGGAGAAAATTCGAAGAGGGCGTCCTTTATTTCTTATGGATATTGCCGTCCCTAGAGATATTGATCCAGCTGTTTCCGATTTAGATACTGCATTTTTATATGATATTGATGATCTTGAAGGAATTGTTGAAGCCAATATGGTGGAAAGAAAGAAAGCAGCTGATAAAATCATAGTTATGATTGAAGCGGAAATTTCTTCCTTTAATGAATGGGTTAATACACTCGGGGTGGTTCCTGTCATCTCGGCATTGCGTGAAAAAGCGAACACGATCCAACAAAATACGATGGAAAGTATTGAGCGAAAATTACCCAATTTAACTGACCGTGAGCGGAAAATTATTAATAAGCATACAAAAAGCATTATTAACCAGTTGTTAAAGGATCCTATTTTACAGGTAAAAGAGTTTTCAGGGGAACCAATGGCAGCTGAAAAAATTGCTCTTTTTAAACAAATATTTGATTTAGAAGCTTCGAGTAGTGGACAAGCAGAACAACAAGAGAAACATCTAGTGTCTTTCCCGCTTCCTACTTTCCAATCATAAGAGGATGTGTGAAATGATAGAGCTGATGATGTTGAGATTGCCGGAAATTGTTATTGTTATATATGCTTTATCGATTTTATTGTACTTTTTCGATTTTCTTGAACACAATCGGAAGGCAAATCGACTTGCCTTCCTGCTTCTTTCGATTGTTTGGATTCTTCAAACAATTTTTTTATGTTTATATATGTTGGAAACTGGAAGATTCCCTGTTCTTACATTATTTGAAGGCCTTTATTTTTATTCTTGGGTACTCATAACGCTGTCCCTTATGATCCATCGAATTTTAAAGGTCGATTTCACTATATTCTTTACGAATATTCTTGGGTTTACGATTATGGCGATCCATGCGTTTGCCCCTATCCAACGGTCGGCAATGGCAGGACAGCTTATTTCAGAGTTATTATTTATTCATATTACAATGGCTATATTATCTTATGGAGCTTTTACATTATCTTTTGTGTTTTCAGCGCTTTATTTGCTTCAGTATAAATTGCTGAAGGGAAAGATATGGATACAACGTCTTTGGCGTTTGAGTGATTTGGCTAATTTAGAAAAAATATCTTATGTATTAAACTTAATTGGGATTCCATTGCTGCTTTTAAGCCTAATCCTTGGTTTACAATGGGCTTTTATGAAACTTTCATTCTTTCAATGGTATGATCTAAAAATCATTGGTTCCTTTTTCGTTTTATTAGTTTACAGCCTAGTCATATATTTATATAGAAAAAAGGAAATGTATGGGAAGACACTCGCTTTATGGAATACAGCAGCATTTCTTATTGTATTAGTTAACTTTATTTTCATAAGTCGATTATCAAATTTTCATATATGGTATGAGTAATTTAAAGGAAAAGCGTAAACGCCTTGCTCATCGGCGTAAAACTTCAGGGCATTCGACTGAGATAAAGGAAACACGATGAGCCTGCAGGGCGAATCGATGTTGACTACGCAAGCGAGAAGGACAAGAAGTTTGCTAGCCGATAGGCGCTGGAGCTAGACAGCAAAAGCCTATATTCAAAAATATAAACCTAAAAAGTTTATACTTCTTTTATAATTTATATAAAGGCAGGAGATCATTTCATGCGAAAAATCATCATTGGGTCAAGAAGAAGTAAGCTTGCATTAACGCAAACAAATTGGGTCCGTGAACAGCTTGAAAAGCTAGGTGCTCCTTTTGAATTTGAGATTAAAGAAATCGTAACGAAAGGTGATCGAATTCTTGACGTCACTCTTTCAAAAGTGGGAGGAAAGGGACTTTTTGTTAAAGAAATTGAACAAGCCATGATAGATGGTGAAATTGATATGGCAGTTCACAGCATGAAAGATATGCCTGCTGTTCTTCCAGATGGTCTTGTAATCGGTTGTATTCCTGAAAGGGAAGACCCGCGTGACGTGCTAATTTCAAAAAATCATATTAAGCTAAGGGATCTTCCAGCAGGTGCTAAAGTAGGTACGAGCAGCTTAAGAAGAAGTGCTCAAATTTTAGCAATGCGTCCTGATTTGGAAATTAAATGGATTCGCGGAAATATTGAAACTCGTTTGAGTAAGCTTGAAACAGAGGATTATGATGCTATTATCTTAGCTGCTGCTGGACTTTCACGTGTAGGGTGGAAACAAGATATTGTCACTGAATTTCTAGAGCCTCAGAATTGCCTGCCTGCAATTGGACAAGGGGCATTAGGGATAGAATGCCGTACTGATGATGTAGAGTTGCTGGAACATTTGGCAAATTTAACATCTAACATTACAGCTCGGGCTGTTGAAGCAGAACGTGTCTTTTTGCAGGAAATGGAAGGAAGTTGCCAAGTGCCAATAGCGGGATTCGGAAGAATCTTAGATAATGATGAGATTGAGCTTACAGCTCTTGTCGCATCCCCTGATGGAAAAATAGTGTACAAAGAAACAGTGACCGGGTGGGAACCAAGATTAGTAGGCGAAAAAGCTTCTAAACTTTTAATTGATCAAGGAGCAAAGGATTTGATTGATCAAGTGAAGGACGAATTGGAGAAATGAAAAGCAAAGAGCTTCCGTTAAAAGGCAAGCATGTGCTCATTACTCGTGGTGGCGACCAAGGAGAAAAGTTTTGTATGGATGTTGCATCAATGGGAGGGGTCCCTCACATGGTTCCTCTTATTGATTTTCGTGCCCATCATGATCAGAATGCCTCTTATTTTATTAAAAATATGAATCAATATGAGTGGATTATTTTCACTAGTAAAAATGGTGTTCAATATTTTTTCCAACAAATAAATGACAAAATCGAAGAACATATTCTCTATAAGGGCAATATCCAATTTGCAGTTGTTGGCGAAAAAACGAAAGAAGCTCTGCGTCGCTATCGCCTGCCTTCTCGTTTTATGCCTAATGTGTATACGGCTGAAGATTTTGCCCGTGAATTTTTTAATCAAGGGCTAACCGGGAAAAAAGTATTGATTCCAAAAGGTAATCTTGCAAGTAATATTATAGCGGAAAGTTTTAGGATAAGAGGATTTACGGCAGATGAATGGACAGTATATGAAACGTATTATCCTACAAGAGAAACGGATAAACTTATTCTTTTTTTAGAAGAGGATATGCTTGATGTAGCTGCCTTTACAAGCCCATCGACATTCAACCATTTTTTAAAAATAGTAGATCAGCACCATCTTGGACCGCACGCTAAAAAGCTTTTATATGCTGCAATCGGCACGGTAACGAAAAGAACGATTGAACAAACGGGTTACACTACACATATTTGTCCTGAAAAATTTACAATTGATGATATGTTTAATGAAATATGTATGTTTTTCAACAAGCAGGCCAAGGAAGGGAATGTTAGCAATGGGTAAACTTGAATTTAAACGGCACCGGAGATTACGTCATTCCGCAAATATTAGATCGATGGTACGTGAAACACATATACATGTGGAAGACTTTATTTATCCGCTTTTTATCGTAGAAGGTGTAAATGAAAAGAATGAAATTTCTTCCATGCCAGGCGTTTTTCAGTTTTCCTTGGATCTATTGAAGGCGGAACTGGATGAGATTGTAAGTCTTGGAATAAAATCTGTCATTTTATTCGGAGTTCCGAAAGAAAAGGATGATTGTGGTTCCGGGGCCTTCCATGATCATGGGATTGTCCAGGAAGCAACTAGGGAAGTAAAAAAACATTATCCTGAACTCCTTGTAGTAGCGGATACATGTTTATGTGAATATACCGACCACGGTCATTGCGGCGTCGTAGAAAACGGTTATGTATTAAATGACGAAAGCCTTGAATTACTTGTGAAAACGGCAATTAGTCAAGCTAAAGCTGGCGCCGATATAATTGCTCCTTCGAATATGATGGATGGATTTGTTGCAGCAATTAGAGAGGGATTGGATGAAGCGGGATTTGAAAATATTCCAATTATGTCTTATGCAGTTAAATATTCATCCGCTTTTTATGGGCCATTCAGGGATGCGGCAAATAGCACCCCGCAATTTGGCGATCGGAAAACATATCAAATGGATCCTGCCAACAGAATGGAAGCATTTAGGGAAGCACATTCTGATATTGAGGAAGGTGCAGATTTTCTAATTGTAAAGCCAGCACTTTCTTATATGGATATTATTAGAGATGTGAAGAATAACTTTAATGCTCCAATCGTTGCGTATAACGTAAGCGGTGAATATTCAATGATCAAAGCAGCTGCTGTAAACGGATGGATAGACGAAGAAGCGGTGACGATGGAGATGCTTACTGGTTTGAAACGTGCTGGCGCCGATATTATTATTACTTATTTTGCGAAAGATGCTGCAAGGTGGCTGCAACGGATTAAATAGATGGAGGTTTTGTCGATGCGTTCTTTCGAAAAGTCAAAGCAAGCTTTTAAAGAAGCAGTAAATCTTATGCCGGGTGGGGTAAACAGTCCTGTTCGTGCTTTTAAATCGGTCGATATGGATCCGATTTTTATGAAAAGAGGAAAAGGTTCTAGAATCTATGATATTGACGGCAATGATTACATTGATTACGTTTTATCATGGGGACCATTAATTCTAGGCCACGCAAATGATCGTGTTGTAGAAGCGATAAAAAAAGTGGCGGAAAACGGGACAAGCTTTGGAGCTCCAACGGTAATAGAAAATAAACTTGCTAAGCTTGTTGAGGAGCGAGTTCCATCCATTGAAATCATTCGAATGGTTTCCTCTGGAACAGAAGCAACGATGAGTGCCTTGCGGCTTGCTAGAGGCTATACAAGCCGAAATAAAATATTGAAATTTGAAGGCTGCTATCATGGCCATGGAGATTCACTTTTGATTAAAGCTGGCTCAGGTGTTGCAACACTCGGATTGCCTGATAGCCCTGGAGTACCTGAAAGTGTTGCTAAAAATACGATTACCGTTCCATACAATGATTTGGAAAGTGTACGATATGCCTTCAAAGAATTTGGAGATGACATTGCTTGTATTATTGTCGAACCAGTTGCAGGAAATATGGGCGTCGTACCTCCATTACCTGGATTTTTGGAAGGTCTACGAGAAGTTACAAATAAGTATGGAGCATTATTAATTTTTGATGAAGTGATGACTGGTTTCCGGGTTGGTTATAATTGCGCGCAGGGGTATTTTGGGATTTCTCCTGACTTGACTTGCCTAGGGAAAGTAATTGGTGGTGGCCTTCCGGTTGGAGCATATGGTGGAAGAGCAGAAATTATGGAAAAGATAGCTCCAAGTGGTCCGATCTATCAAGCAGGTACACTTTCAGGAAACCCACTTGCTATGACTGCTGGATATGAGACACTATCCCAACTGACTCCTGAAACATATGAGGAATTCAATCGAAAAGCTGATCAACTGGAAGTGGGATTGAAAGAGGCTGCGGAAATGTATAATATTCCACATACAATTAATCGTGCTGGTTCAATGATTGGAATTTTCTTTACGAATGAAAAAGTAATTAATTATGAAAGTGCTAAGAAATCAGATTTAAAATTATTTGCTAGATATTACAAGGGGATGGCCGAAAACGGTGTGTTTTTACCACCTTCCCAGTTTGAAGGTCTATTCCTTTCTACAGCACATACCGACGATGATATTGCAAAAACAATTGAGGCTCTTAAAACGACTTTTAGTGAGCTTAAGAAGTAATAATGCTAGGAGTGATGGTAAATGCCATTACTCCTATTTTTTTTTCATAAAATTATATATTCACTCATAGGCTGTAGTGACCGATATTATTTGCATTGGAAATGAAAGGAGGAATCAATCTTGCCCGATCGCCAACAAACATCTTTAAAATTCCCATTGGAAGAAACTGTATGGTTTCAAAAAGGACAGGAAGTAGATGAACTTATATCTATATCATTGGATCCAAATATATCGATTATAGATGAAGATGATTATGTTGTACTAAAAGGAACCCTCGAGCTAAACGGTGAATTTAATCATGGCTTAGGAAACAAAGCGATTGGAGATTTTCCTGAAACCGGAAGGACGTATATTGAAGCAGTAAATATCCGAAATGAAGAAGAAAGCATCTTTTCTCATCGATTCCCAGTCGATATTACAATTCCAAAAAGAAGAATTGTTAATGTGGATGATATGGAAATTGAAATCCATGCGTTTGATTACGAGTTAGAAGACAATTGCAGGTTAAAGCTCATTGCAGATATTTATGTGCACGGTATTTATGAGGAAGGAACGGAAATACGTGATTCTTTTGAAGAAAGTTTGGAAGATGAAGAACAGCTTAATGATGTTTTTGAAGGGGACGATGAACAAGAACAAGTAGAAGAAGAGCTTGTAGAGGTAGAGTTATTAGCACGTTCATCTAATGATGATGAGGATCAAGAAGATGAAGAATTATTTGAACCTTTTTCAGTTGAAGCAAGAGTTCTTCCGCAAGAAGGATTTGAAAGTAATGAAAAAATACATTTTAATCCTTCCATTCCAAAAATACCAGAACTTTCATTTGAAACATTAGCACAACGTACGTTAGATTTTTTTCCTTTTGAAAATAGAGTCGAATCCACACAGCATGATAACGTAGAATCCCCAATTGAATATTATGAATCCTCTTATGAATCATCGAGTAGTATTGAATCTAGCCCAGAAGAGGAAAAAACACACGTTAAGAAAAAGAAAGATAAATACAAATCAATGTCTTTCGCGGACTTTTTTGCTCGAAAGGAAGATGAGTCTCATACAAAAATGAGAGTTCGCCTTATTCAACAAGGAGACTCAATTCAGCAACTTGCAGATAAATATGAAGTAACTGTCCAACAAATATTGCGGGCGAATCGTTTGGAAGCTAGTCATGAAGTGTATGAAGGGCAAGTTTTATATATTCCAGCGAAAGTCAATTCTCCCCTTAAGAAAAACAGATGAATACCTAATTAAGGAGGACTCCTGCACGGCAGTTTGTCCTCTTTTTTAGATTAGTGTATAAAGCAGGTGAGATTGTATGACAGGCTTTACAAATGAGGAAATAGGCAGGTTGGCAAATTATTATGGATTAACAATGAATTTTGTTGAAAAACATGGGCGAGTTTATAAAATATACACTGATAAAGGGGAATTTGCCTTTAAGCAAATCGAGGCAAAAAAAGGGCTTGATTTCCTTCGCTATGTTCAACATTTGTATCAACAGGGCTATAACAGGATTGTTCCAATTTATCCTACCTTAGATGGTAGATATGCGATCTTAGAAGGGAATTCGCTTTTTTATTTAATGCCTTGGCTAGAAAACAAAGAAAGAGAAGGGCGACTACAAAAGAATAAAGATTTATTTCGTGAGCTTGCTCGCCTCCATACATTATCTGTTCGTGAAGTTCCTATTACGAAAGAAATGAGGGAAGAACATTATGAACAAACAACGGCACGTTGGGAAAGCGAAAGAGAGGCACTAGAATCCTTTGCAGAACAATGTGAAAGAACGGTTTATATGTCTCCTTTCCAACTTCTTTATTGTACTTTTTTCAGTGAAATTAATGGTGCTGAGCGATTCGCTTTAGATAAAATAAAAGAATGGAAAGAGGCTACGGATGAAGAAACAAAAGCTCGAAGCGTCATAATTCATGGGAAATTATCTAATGAACATTTTCTTTATGATGAAAATGGCACTGGTTATTTCACAAACTTCGAACAAGCACAAATAGCCTCTCCCATTCATGATTTACTTCCTTTTTTAGACAGGACATTGAGTACCCACCCCAAAAGGTTTGATGAGAGTATAGAATGGTTGGACACGTACTTTCGGCATTTCCCTTTTAAAGCAGAAGAGATGCTTTTATTTCTTAGTTATTTAGCCCATCCAGGTGCAATTTTCAGAGTGGCAGAAAGATACTTTTCATCTGGTAAAGATAAAAATGAAATGAAATTTGTAAATCAATTACAACATCAATATTGGCGTATGAAAAACACAGAATATGTGGTGGTAAAGCTTGAGGAAAGAGAAAGAATGAAAAAAGAACAACAGCAAACACCCCCCTCCAACTAATTTATGGAAGGGGATTGTTTATATCCACTCGTAGTGGTACGCAAGTGAAATGGCAATAAAAATCGCCAATAATAATACATCAATCGTAGTAGGGAATATAAAAGTCCGGATTGCCTGGAAAATGGTAAAAGGGATGATAAGTTGCTTACAAACTGCTTTAAAATTCTTAAACCAATTTTGAAACGTGTACTGATTAAACTTTCTTTTCACTTATTTTTACCTCCTCCCTAAAAGCCCCCTATTATAAAATATGAGTTTTTTGGTTATTATGTGAATAGAAAAGCTGAAACGCTGCTCATCGACGTTCATTCTTCGTAAAGGAAATACGATGAGACTTGAAAGTCAGAGTCTTCCTTATGGTAGGGAACAAGTAAGCAATTGGCTAGTCGATAGGTGATGCATCTAGACATATTAAGCCTATTTTTCAAAAAAATAATGAGAAATTATTGCTTTATGAATCGAATTTCGCTACTATAATGAATAATAGCGAGAACGAATAAATGCATTGACAGGGAAGAGTACATGAGTGAATTGTTTTTTAGAGAGGGAATCAGTGCTGAAAGATTCCTAAACAGTTCCGATGGAAGGTCGCCCTCGAGCAGCTTCTGTGAAACTTAAGTAGTAGAAGCCGGTTAAGAGCCGTTATGAACATAAGTGCCAGATCATAAGTTTTTTTTGATCTGTGAAAAAAGGTGGTACCGCGAACCCGCTCCCTTCGTCCTTTTAACGAGGGGGGCTTTTTTATTTTCTATTATTGGTTAGGAGGAAAAACAAATGGAAGAATTAACGATGCCTACGAAATACGAGCCGCAAAGTATTGAAAAAGGCAGATATGACTGGTGGCTAGAAGGCAAATTTTTTGAAGCGAAAAATGACTTGGAAAAAGAGCCATATACGATTGTAATTCCACCACCAAATGTAACTGGGAAACTGCATCTTGGCCATGCATGGGATACAACGCTTCAAGACATTTTAACACGGATGAAAAGAATGCAAGGGTATAATGTTTTATGGCTTCCAGGTATGGACCACGCTGGAATTGCTACTCAAGCAAAAGTGGAAGAAAAGTTAAGAGAAGAAGGTAAGACACGATATGATTTAGGCCGCGAAAAATTTCTAGAAGAAACATGGAGATGGAAAGAAGAGTATGCTGACTTTATTCGTCAGCAATGGGCTAAGCTTGGATTAGGGCTTGATTATTCAAGAGAACGTTTTACACTGGACGAAGGCCTATCGAATGCTGTCCGCGAAGTTTTTGTTTCCTTATACAATGAAGGCTTGATTTACCGTGGAGAGTACATTATTAACTGGGATCCAGCTACAAAAACAGCACTTTCAGATATTGAAGTTATTTATAAAGATGTTCAAGGTGCTTTTTATCATATGAATTACCCACTTGCAGATGGAAGTGGCAGTATTGAAGTTGCAACTACACGTCCAGAAACAATGCTTGGTGATACTGGAGTTGCCGTACATCCTGAAGACGCGCGCTATAAACATTTGATTGGAAAAACGGTTATTCTTCCAATCATTGGTCGTGAAATTCCAATTATTGCAGATGATTATGTTGATATGGAATTTGGTTCTGGGGCTGTGAAAATCACTCCAGCTCATGATCCAAATGACTTTGAAATTGGAAATCGTCATAATCTTGAACGAGTTCTTGTTATGAACGAAGACGGTACGATGAATGAAAAAGCAGGAAAATATAACAGCCTCGACCGTTTTGAATGTCGTAAGCAAATCGTTAAGGACCTTCAAGATGCAGGAGTACTTTTCAAAATTGAAGAGCATTTACATTCGGTTGGTCACTCTGAGAGAAGTGGTGCAGTTGTAGAACCGTATTTATCGACGCAATGGTTTGTTAAAATGCAGCCACTTGCCGATAAGGCAATCGAATTACAAAAGAGTGAAGAAAAAGTTAATTTCGTACCTGACCGTTTTGAAAAAATTTATATGCATTGGATCGAAAATATTCGTGATTGGTGCATTTCTCGTCAACTTTGGTGGGGCCATCGAATTCCTGCTTGGTACCATAAAGAAACAGGAGAAATTTTTGTAGGATATGAGGCGCCTGTAGATGAAGAAAATTGGGAACAGGATAAAGATGTTCTTGATACATGGTTCAGCTCGGCATTGTGGCCATTTTCAACAATGGGTTGGCCAAAAGAAGAAGAAAGTGATTTTAAACGATACTATCCCAACGATTGCCTCGTAACAGGCTACGATATTATTTCTTTCTGGGTATCAAGGATGATTTTCCAAGGCCTAAAATTCACGGATAAGCGTCCGTTTCGTGATGTATTGATTCATGGACTTGTTCGTGATGCAGAAGGAGTAAAAATGAGTAAGTCGTTAGGGAATGGCGTCGACCCAATGGAAGTTATTGATAAGTATGGCGCAGATTCACTACGTTACTTTTTATCAACAGGAAGTTCACCGGGTCAGGACCTACGCTTCAGTATGGAAAAGATTGAAGCTGTATGGAATTTTTCTAATAAGATTTGGAATGCCTCAAGATTTGCATTGATGAATATGGATGGACTCACATATGAGGAGATTGATTTGTCAGGAGAAAAATCAGTTGCAGATAAATGGATTTTAACTCGTCTTAACGACACGATTGAAACAGTTACGAAGCTCGCTGAAAAATACGAGTTTGGAGAAGTAGGCCGTGCACTATACAATTTTATTTGGGACGATCTTTGTGACTGGTATATTGAGATGGCGAAGTTGCCATTATATAGTGAGGATGAAAAGGCAAAACTGACTACTCGCTCCGTTCTCGCGTATGTTTTGGATAACACAATGCGCTTACTGCATCCGTTTATGCCATTTATAACGGAGGAAATATGGCAAAACCTTCCTCATCAAGGAGAATCTATTACAATTGCTGCTTGGCCACAAGTTGATTCAAGTCTATCAGATCAAACAGCAGCGAGTGAAATGAAACTTTTGATGGATATCATTCATTCTGTTCGTACAATTAGGGCAGAAGTGAACACGCCGATGAGCAAGAAAATAAAAATGATGCTTAAGGCAAGAGATGAAGAGGTTCTTGCGGCGTTAGAAAAAAACAAACATTTCATCGAAAGATTTTGTAATCCTGAAGAACTAGAGATTGCTATTAACATTACTCCGCCGGAAAAATCGATGTCTGCTGTAGTAACTGGTGCAGAACTCTTTTTACCATTAGCCGGGCTTATCAATATTGAAGAGGAAATTGTTCGACTAGAAAAAGAATGGGATAAGTGGAACAAAGAAGTAGAACGTGTTCAAAAGAAACTTTCTAACGAAAAATTTATCAGCAAAGCACCACAGTCCATTGTTGATGAAGAACGTGCGAAAGAGAAGGATTATTTGGAAAAGCGTGCAACAGTAGAAGAAAGGCTAAAGGAAATAAAATCAGAGTAAAGAGAGAAGCGAATCCGATTAGGATTCGCTTTGATAATGAAGACAAGAGGTGCAAGTGAATGTTGCAATCATACGAAGAAGCACTTGAATGGATACATTCTCGATTAAGATTAGGAATAAAACCAGGATTAAAAAGAATGGAATGGATGCTTGAAAGATTAGGAAACCCTGAGAAGGGGCTTAAGGCCATTCATGTCGGAGGAACAAATGGGAAAGGCTCTACCGTTGCATACCTTCGCTCAATCTTGAATGAAGCTGGATATAGGGTGGGCACCTTTACTTCTCCATACATCGAACAATTTAATGAAAGAATTAGTGTGGATGGACAGCCGATTCAAGATCAAGAAATAACGGAATTGACCAATATTATAAAACCGCTGGCAAAGGAATTAGAACAGACAGAGCTTGGATCTCCTACTGAATTCGAAGTCATTACGGCGATGGCTCTTTATTACTTTTCCAAGATAAACCCAATGGATATAACGGTTATCGAAGTAGGTCTTGGCGGAAGGTTTGATTCAACGAATGTCATTGAACCGATTGCTACGATCATCACGAATGTTGGTATGGATCACACGCAAATATTGGGTGACACGATAAGCAAAATTGCTTTTGAAAAGGCAGGGATTATTAAGAAAAACACCCCGATTATTACGTGTGTGCAAAATGAAAAAGCTTTATCTGTTTTGAAAGAAACTGCAAATGAAAAGTGTGCAGAGATGATACAAATCAAAAAGGATTTTTTTGTTACGGATCATCGTTCTTTAGAGGATTGTGAACAATTTACATATTCATCAACAGTGGATGAGATGAATGAATTGCAACTTTCACTTCTAGGCAAGCATCAAACTGAAAATGCTGCAGGAGCTATAGCGGCGATAGAGTTTTTAAATAATACCGGAGCCATTCTTGTAGATGAATATAATATTAGGACAGGCCTAAAGAAGGCATATTGGCCAGGAAGAATGGAGATATTGCAGGAACATCCTACTGTGTTAATAGATGGTGCACACAATCCTGAGGGTGTACAAGCATTTGCAAATGCTATTCGGCAGCGTTATCAAGGCAGGAAGGTAAAAATTATCTTTTCAGCCTTAAAAGATAAGGATCTGACTGAAATGTTTTCGATCTTTAAACAAATGGATGTAGAACTCTATTTAACCGAATTTGATTTTCCAAGAGCGGCTTCGGCGCAGGAATTAAAGGAATTATGCAATAATCCATTAGCTAAAGCAGAATCGAATTGGCAAGAATTAATGAAATCATTGATTTCTTCTTTGCAAGACGATGAGGTATTAGCCATAACCGGATCACTTTATTTTATCTCAACGATTAAGCCGTTTTTAGTGGGGAATTTAAAATAAGAAACGACTATTCTACCAATTAATTCCGGGAATTCAACAACTTAACACAAACTATTAACAGTTAATCAATCGATAATAGTTTGAATCTCATTATATAATTGTAAAAAATAAAAAAAAGCAGATGGACAATTCATCTGCTTTTTTATAATGAATTTCTCTATTTAAAAGGCGCAAGGGTGGGATTATTAATAAATTCTTCTACATTAATAAAGGTAATAGATGGATTATAACCAGTATAGAATCCATCTCTAGCAATGACAATCCCCTTAAATGCCCCACCTTTAAAAGTTACTTTTCCATTTGGAGCAAATAAAATTCCGGTCAGCTCACTACTCCCAAAATTATTAAGAGTAATATCACCTTTACTAATGATAATCACGTTTCTTCTATTACTTTGATAATCATCTAGTTTAAAAGAATTTTTTGAAAAGACCTTGCTGCCATCAGTTAAATTTCCACTTGAACGCACTTCGTAACCATTGGCGCTGTACCACGAATCTTCACGAAAAGAAGGGGGAAGAATATGAATATTTTCAGGTATTACTTTTGTTTCCCCATGTTGATTAAAATTCTTTAAAATCCCAACTAAATTACCTGATTGTTCTTTTATAATAGTTCCTGCAATATAGATTTCATTTGCATTGATTTTTGCTGACCAATTTTTAAAAGTTACATTTCCAGTAATGATGACTTTCTTCCCTTTTATTTCGGCACTATCATTAAAAGATACACTTCCATCAATATAAATAGTGTCTCCATGTATTTTCGCAGCTCCGTTATTTAATTGCACATCCCCATCAATGATAACTTTCTTCCCATTAATATCAGCACTGCTATTATGAGTGACATTTCCATCAATATAAATAGTATTGCCATAAATCTTTGCTCCGCCATTATTTAATTGAACATGGCCCCCGATTCTTACTAATTCCGTATTGTTATAATCTCCGAGTTGTGTGCTGCTTTCAAATTTAACTTCATTTCCTTTTTTATCAATATATATTTTTCTAACTGTTAATACATTATTACCGCCAAATACTAAATTTGAATTGTTGAGATTATTGATAACAACGGTTCCCGCTCCATTTTTATCCGTTTTTACAGGTGTTGATCCGAAGATACCTAAATCTGTTCCATAAACAAAAATATTATTATTTTTCAAATAATCATAGAAATTTTCATCTTTGATAGGTGGATCAGGTATTGGTTCCTTCGGTACATTTATGACAAAGTTTTCTCTTTTCTGTTTTTCCATGAATGTATCAACTTCAAAACTATAATTATGTTCTTTATTTGTAAGCTTGAGCTCAACATGCCCTTCATTATTATTTCTAGGAGTCCAACATTTTTCTTTCTTTAATTCTGCTTTATCTATATATATTTCCAATGCTAATTTGTCATCTATAAGTGATTGATCATAGCAAACTTCGCCCTTATTTTTTAATTGATACCTCATATTCGACATAATTATATTTGCTTCTTGCCTTAATTCGACATGTGCTTGCGTTTTATCATTGAACTTTTTAGTAGTGGAAAGTACACTAAAGGTTAGACCTATAATTAATGTCGAAATGGCTAAGGTGGTCAATAATTCTATGAGAGTAATTCCCTTTTGTTGTGATACATACTTTTTAATCAACTTGGTTCACCACACTTTTTAATAGTTTGATATCTTTTATGGAAGGATAAGATTATGGATAAGATAATCAAAAAATACTTAAATCATAAAGGTTTAACGCTTATAGAAATACTAGCTTCCATTACAATTTTAACAATTGTTATTTTATCATTCTTAGCCTTTTTCTCCCAAGCTATGCTTTTTTCAGGCAAGGCAGAGGACCGTGTAACTTCAATAAATATTGCTGAGACAGTATTAAGTAATGTAAAAGATCAAACAGCTGATTATACAGGCAAGAATCCCCGTACAATAGACGAAAAACAATACAAAGAAATAGAACCTATAATTATAAATAATAAGTCCTACTATCCATATGTAAATAAAACACAAGAAACGCCAGAGGAATTAAAATTACAAACTGTCCATGTTTTGATATTTACTCATAAAAGTGATAATACACCTGTTTCTGAAACCTACGGTTATCTTAAGTTGGAGGATAAAGATGAATAACTATATTAAAAAACAAAACGGCTATGCTCTCATTCTAGTCCTCTTAATCATTACTATTATTGCAGTACTAACACCGCCTATTATATCAAGTATCATGAGTAGTACCCACCAATATAAGAAAGTCGAACAAAATATACAAATTGAAAATTTAAGAGAAATGGGCATAACATATTTGGAAGGCGTAGTTGAGCAATCCGTTAATAAACTAAATACTGAAATTAAGTACTCGAACGATTCAGTGGAATATAAAAATAAATTAGAATCCAATATTGCAAAGTTTATTCCTGGAAATCAAATTACAAAGAAATTTAAAGAAGAAGGGCAACAATTTCGTTTGAAGATTAATTTAGTGAACATTGATAAAAACAACCAAATTGTTATTGATTACCAAGTCACACCATCCTTAAATAATTCATTTGATGACACAAATACTTCAAATGAGGAAGCCATCGTTCATTTAGTGCAGGAAACTGATAAATAGTTTATGGAATTCGTTTGATATGACAATTAATAACAATGTCACACCTTATTCAACAAAAATAAAATATTTTCGCCACATACCCCTATCATCTTTCAAATTACTTACCACTATTATACAATAATCATAGACTGAAGTGATAGAAATGGGATAAAAGCACTGTGACTAAAGGAGGGGTGAGCAATGGCTATAGGAAAAACAAAAGTTATATTTCTATTGCTCCTAATTTCGTGTTTAATTATTGGTTGCTCCCGTTTTAATGACAACATTTCCAACAATCCTCAAGCATCAACGAAGGAACCTAAAGAGGAAGAAGTTATTTCAGATAACGAACTTACTAATAACGAATTTATGATTAGTGAAGTAAATAGGGAGTTCCAAAATACCCCCAGATTCCAATTGCTGTTAGATTCGCTACAAAATGTGGAGATTAAAGGCAAATCACAATTTTCGATTTTACAACATATCGAGAAAGCTAACCTATCATCTGTTGAAAGTGAAAATATGAGCGAGGTTGCTTCAATCTTATATGAACTCATAATTCAATCAAATCTTATTGTGATGGAAAGGAACATAAGTAATACATTTAATGATGAATTCATTTTAGGCCTCGAAGCAAAAGTGGATCCCCAGTCTAAGCTCGATTTTAGCTTTTATAACCCAAACGAAGAACCTATTCATATTGAATGGAAACAAAGTAAAGGAAGCTTAAATGCAATATTATTTGGCTCCATTCAAAAAGAACAATATCGAATTCGTTTTGAGGAAGAAAAGTCATACAAACCAAGAATCATTAAACAATATAGTCCAGCCATTACAAACAACGATTTTCAAGTAAAAGAAAAAGGAAATGATGGCAAGTCAATAACTGTAATTAAAGAAAAGATGGATGTTAACGGTAGAGTGGTAGATAAAGAAGTAGTTGCAGAAGATTTTTACTTGCCTGTCCATAAAATAGAGATTCATAGATTGCTAAAAGCCAGTGAAAAAAATATCGATGAAGAAGGCTCCCTAGAACAAGATAATAATCAAGTTGAGCAAGTTAATGATGAAGATAACAATGAATTGGATCAAAATGAGCAAGTAAAGGAAAAAGACTCAAATGAAATGAAGCAAAATGAGACGGAAACAAATGACATTATTTGGACGGACCCAGGGGATATTTCGAAATAATCTCAGGAGAGATGATAAACATGGTAAAGGCTAGGAAACGGCTTGGTGATTTACTCGTTGAATCTGGAATTATATCAGATTCGCAGCTTCAACAAGCATTAAAAGAACAAAGTGAAAGTCAACGGCTTGGTGATACATTAGTTCAGAGAGGATATATAACAGAGCAACAATTAATTGAAGTTTTAGAGTTCCAACTAGGTATACCTCATATTAGTCTCTATCGCTATCCTTTTGATCCTAAATTATTCTCGATCATACCTAAAGTTGTTGCTAAAAGAAACCTTATTATCCCGTTAAAAAAAGAAGGCGACAAGCTTTTTGTCGCGATGGCAGACCCAATGGATTTTTATACTATCGAAGATTTAAGATTAGCAACTGGGTTTCATGTAGAAGCAGCAATTGCTACAAAAGATGATATTTTAAGGGCAATTAATAAATATTATGATATGAATGATCAATTTGATGATATAGCGGAACAAATTCCAGAGGTTGTTCAAGTTGTTGAACAGGAAGAAATTACTGACCAAGACTCTCCAGTCGTCAAACTAGTTAATCAAATATTTACAAATGCTTTTGTACAAAGAGCAAGTGATATTCATATTGATCCACAGGAGACAAAAATAATCATTCGCTACAGAGTCGATGGTTTATTACGAACTGAACGAACTTTGCCAAAGTATATGCAAAGTGTACTGACGGCAAGAATTAAAATTATGGCAAATTTAGATATTACCGAACATCGTATTCCTCAGGATGGGCGGATAAAAACAAATATAGAATTTCGTCATGTCGATGTACGTGTTTCAACGTTGCCAACTGTTTTTGGTGAAAAAATTGTGTTGCGAATAATGGATTTGAGCAGTAGACTAAATGATCTTAATCAACTTGGCTTTAACAAGAAAAACTTAGAACGGCTGCTTCATATGATTGAGAAGCCACATGGGATTGTGCTGTTGACAGGTCCGACTGGTTCAGGGAAATCTTCCACTTTATATGCTGCTTTAAACCATTTAAATAGTGAAGAGATGAATATTATTACAATTGAGGATCCAGTTGAATATCAATTGGAAGGCATTAATCAAATTCAAATCAATTCGAATGTAGGTTTAACGTTTGCTACTGGCTTAAGGTCTATTTTAAGACAAGACCCGAATATTATTATGATCGGGGAAATCCGTGATAAGGAAACTGTGGAAATTGCCATTCGTGCATCACTCACAGGTCATTTAGTTTTATCGACAATCCATACTAATGATTCTTTAAGTACAGTCACACGCCTATTTGATATGGGTGTGGAACCATTTTTGATTGCAAATTCAGTTACTGGGATTGTGGCGCAGCGTCTCGTTCGAAAAGTATGCCGCGATTGTGCCGAAATGCATGAACCATCCCAGCGTGAAATTGCCATTTTTGCAAAACGAGGGATGAGTATTGAAAAAGTAGTTCGTGGAAGTGGCTGTGCATCCTGTAATATGACGGGATACCGAGGACGAATAGCAATACAGGAAGTTCTTGAAGTAAATGCAGAGTTGCGTAGAGCAATGATGAATAATGAACCATTCTCAAAGCTGCGTGAGCTGGCGATCGAAAACGAAACGATTTTCCTAATTGATGATGGGTTATTAAAAGTACAACAAGGAATTACAACGACAGAAGAAGTATTGCGAATTGCGCTAGTGGAGTAGGTGTGAAAATGGATAATCATAGTAATACATTATTGGCTTCTGCTTTTGAAATAGGTGCATCGGATCTTCATTTAACGGTCGGAGTTCCACCTATTATGAGAATTAATGGAACGCTGAAACGATATGGGCGTGAAGAACTTTTGCCAGTAGATACGGAAAATATAGCAAAATCACTCATTCCGTCACATCTATGGGATTCTTTTATAGAAAAAGGGGAAATTGATTTTTCATATGGAATCCCTGGCGTATCGCGATTTCGTGTAAATGCCTTTCATCAGCGTTCATGTGTAGCTCTGGCGATTCGTGTAATTCCAACTCATATACCAACTTTAGATGATTTGAAATTACCGCCTATATTAAAGAAGCTATGTGAAAAGCCCCAAGGATTATTTCTTGTTACTGGTCCAACAGGAAGCGGTAAATCAACGACGCTTGCGGCAATGATTGGTTATATGAACAAGACGATGAGCAAGCATATTATTACCTTGGAAGATCCAATTGAATATTTGCATAAGCATGGGATGTCGATCATTGATCAAAGAGAAATAGGATTTGATACTCGAAGCTTTAATCAAGGATTAAGAAGTGCTTTAAGACAGGATCCCGATGTTATTCTTGTTGGAGAAATGCGGGACTTGGAAACCATTCAGACTGCAATCACAGCGGCGGAAACAGGGCATCTCGTATTAGGTACCTTGCATACTTCTAGTGCACCGTCGACCATTGATAGGATTATTGATGTATTTCCGCCTGCCCAACAAACGCAAATAAGAATTCAGCTTGCGTCTGTTTTAACGGGGATTATTTCGCAACGACTTTTTCCAACTACAGATAAAAAAGGGAGGGTTGCTGCTACGGAAATGCTTGTACACAATACAGCTATCGCAAATTTGATTCGGAATGAAAAAATTCATCAAATCTCCAATGTTCTCCAGACATCAAGGAATGAAGGCATGCATTTATTGGAGACGAGTATTAAAGATTTAGTAACAGCAGAACAAATTCCTAAAGAAATAGCCTATCCTTATCTAAAAGGAAATGACTTATAATGGCCCGTTTTATATATAAAGGTAGAAATAGACAAAAGATCGTGACTGGGAAAATTAATGCTAATTCTAGACGAGAAGCAATGGAGAAATTGAACAATGAGAGTGTTCGGATTATTGAAATAGAAGAAATTCCCGAATCGTTTTTAACGAAGGATATTACATTCGGAAAAGCGGTCAAGCTCCAGCATATCGTCATGTTTTTAAGACAATTTTCTGCATTGCTTAAAGCGGGAATTAAAGTAGTAGAAGCTACGAAAATCTTATCCGCTCAAACAGAAAGCAAAACTCTTAGTAAAGTGTTAGGTGAAGTTGAAGGAGATTTAAGAGAAGGATTATCACTATCTGAGGCACTTGGGAAGCATCCGAAAATCTTTGATTCTCTTTTTATTAATCTTGTAAAAGCAGGAGAACTATCAGGGACGATGGATGAGACGTTTGACAGACTAAGTGAGCATTATGAAAAACAACATCGCACGAGACAAAAGGTGTTAACGGCTATTTCCTATCCTTTAGTTGTCGGGATTGTTGCTATTGCTGTCGTCATTTTCCTTCTAATAGGTGTTGTTCCCACGTTTGTTTCAATGTTTGAAGGATTTGGTGGCGAATTGCCGGCGATTACGAAATTTGTATTGAGTGTGAGTGATTTAGCCAAAACTTATTGGATTCTGATCTTCCTTATGCTTGCCCTTTTAGTTTTAGGTATTATTGCCCTAGAAAAAAATGTAAAAACAAAGTATTATATGGACTTAATTGTCCTTAAGCTTCCTTTTATTGGCCCACTTGTCCAAAAAGCAATGATTGCAAGGATGACAAGGACGTTAAGCTCCATGCTAGCAAGCTCTGTATCTATTTTACAAGCCCTAGCCATGGTCGAAAAAATAATTGGAAATGATGTAATGGCAAAGGTTATAAAAAATTCAAGGGTTTCGCTGGAGGAAGGAAAATCTCTTGCAAAACCTATCGAAGAACATTGGGCTTTCCCGCCACTAGTTTCACAAATGATCGTAATCGGTGAAGAATCAGGTTCATTAGATACAATGTTAGCAAAGGTAGCAGATTTTTATGAACAAGAGGTAGACGCAGCCACTGATCGGTTGAAAGCATTGATAGAACCAATGATGATCATCGTGCTCGCGGGCTTAGTAGGAACAATAGTAACAGCCATAATCATCCCTATGTTTAAGATTTTCGACAATATCCAAAACTATTAAAATATATTGTCAAAATATGCATTTTGTGTGATATCATGGGTAAAAGGAACTATATACATAATAGTTTCTGTTAATAAGGAGGAAAAACCAATGTTGAAAAAAGTTAGGAAACTATTTAAAAACCAACGAGGTCTTACGTTAGTAGAATTACTAGCTGTTGTTGTCATTTTAGGGATTATTTCGGCGATTGCTATTCCGAGTATTGGGGGATTGATTAACAATTCAAAGAAAGATGCACATATTGCGAATGCTCAAACGATGGTGAATGCAGTGAAGTTGATGGTTACCACCGATGAATTAGAATACAATAAAAATAATGCAGCTACAGTTACATTGAGCCAATTGGTAAAAGACAATTATATTGAAGCTGTAAAAGATCCTTCAGGTACAACATATGGTGAGGGTACCAATGTAACTGTAAAAAAAGAGAGTGATGACAAATATACTTATTCTATAACACTTACAAATAGTGGTAATAATGAATATTATTCTGGTACACTTGAAAAAATGAATAGAAGTCAAATAAACTTGAAACCATCTTCAGAATAAGGTAAAAATTATTGATTATAATTATTATTCTTCTTTACGCCCTATTCCTCGGCTCCTTCTTCAATGTCGTCGGGCTTAGGGTTCCATTAAATCAGTCAATTGTTAAGCCACGGTCAGCTTGTCCAAGATGTGGACATACTTTAAAGGCTATTGAGTTAATACCTGTTTTTTCTTATGTAATCCAAGGGGGAAAATGCCGTCTTTGCCAAAGTCGGATTTCCCCTCTTTATCCTATTATGGAGCTGTCTACAGCTGTAATATTTCTATTTGCTTATTGGAAAATTGGCTGGTCCTTTGAACTCATTTTTGTCTGGACATTGATCTCTTTATTTATCATCATTTTCATAACAGATATTACATACATGCTGATCCCCGATCGTATTCTCCTATTTTTTATACCTTTATTCCTTATTGAACGAATCGCACTGCCAGTAGATCCGTGGTGGGACTCTCTTCTGGGTGCTGCGATTGGATTTACCCTTTTACTTGCGATTGCGGTCATTAGTAAAGGAGGGATGGGGGGAGGAGATATAAAACTTTTTGGGGTTATCGGGTTCGCACTTGGCTCAAAGTTAGTTTTATTATCATTTTTTGCTGCTTCGGTGTTAGGTGGCATATTTGGAATTATTGGGATGGCCTGTGGACTGTTCAAAAAAGGTGACTCGATTCCATTCGGTCCTTATATAGGGCTTGGAACTTTAGTTGTTTATTTTTATCATCAAAACATTATAGATTGGTATTTTTCATTTTTGTAGACAGCAAAGGGAGTTTTCGTGATGACATTCCAACTATTTAAGCGAAGTCTTAAAGCAGCTAATATCGTTTTTACGGATAAGACTATTCGTTTCTTGGAAACAGTCCAGAAATCTGAAATTGAAATACTACAAATGAGTGAGTGTTCTCTTGCTCCCGGTACGATAAAAGACGGGAAAATCGTTGATTCCGAAATGTTTAGAATGATACTGGAACAATGTGTTGATACTTGGAATATTAAAAGGCGGGAGGTTCGTTTTTTAATTCCTGATCCTTTTATTATTGTGCGGCAAATGAAGGTGCCAATCGATATTCAAGAAGATGAGTTAAATGGTTATTTATTTCTTGAAACAGGAACAAGCATCCATCTTCCATTTGAGGATCCCGTAATAGATTCCGTTATTCTTCAAAAAAATGAAAAAGACCAAGATATTTTGCTTGTAGCGGCTCCACGCGAGATTGTTGATTCTTATATGAAACCTTTAGAAAATGTAAAATTAAAGCCGATTGCCGCCGAAATATCCGCTCTATCTTTATATCGACTGTACAAAAAAGCCGGAATGACAAGAGAAGAAGATCATATATTACTATTGAATTATGATGAGGATTTATTAACTATATCAATTTTTCATCAAGACATTCCAATTTTTGTGCGCCCCATTACTTCGGAATCCCTCCTTCAGAATACGATGGAAATGATTGGTGAGGACGATACGTATTATTTAGATGATGCGATCGTGGAAATTCAAAAGGTAATGGATTTTTATAGATATACTTTGAATCAGGGGAAAGTATTGATTAATAGAGTTATCTTAAGTGGTGATCACAATGATCTCACTTTTATTAGGGAAAGATTGGGAACTTATTTGCAATTACCTATCGAACAGCTTAATCAAGAGAAATATTTAACCGTCGATGGAAAGCCAATCTCTCCATCATACTTTTCCGCACTTGGTTTATCTTTAAAAGAGGTGGATATGAGATGATCGAGATTAACTTAATTCCACCTCGAAAAAAGAAATCCTATTTCCTTTTAGTGAGCCTACTTACTATATTTGGGGTTGCTATTTGTGTGAGCACAATTATATTAGTTCAATTACAGTTTGAAAAAGAGCATGTTCGATCATTGGAGAAACAGTCTCAGCAAATTCAAGAATTAATTGAGATTGAAAAAAGTAAGCTTACTAATTCCCAATTAACAAGTTCTACCGAAATATTAAATAATATTATTGTAGAGGTCGATAAGAAGCAAATCGATAGTGTCCCTATTTTAAGCCAACTTATTTCGCTTTTGCCTGAAAGAGGTTTTTTTGAATCGCTTACCTATAGTTTAAATGGTGATATCCAATTAACGGTGCAATTTGATTCAAGCAGAGAGGCAGCTTACTACTTAAATGCATTGCTTCACTCTCCGTGGTTAAACAAAGCTTCATTAGCATCCATTACGGCGAAAGAAGAAACAGAAGAAGGGCATCCAATTGAAAATGAAAAGATCCTTCCACGATATACAGCCATTTATCAATTGTTCGTTGATAAAAAATATATTACAGATTTGCAAGTTGAAGGAGGCAAACAATAATGCCACTTCATTGGATGAAAAATAAATGGTTTATTACTATTATAACGACCCTAATACTTTTCACTATTATTCTTTACATTTATTCCAGTCAATACCGACCTGTTGCGAGTCAATCTATGATTCTAGAAAATGAATTAAAAACTGAGGAAAAAATGCTGAAAGTATTAGAAGAAAAAACAGCAAATGAAAATAGTTATACAGTAGAAAGTTCATTTTCACTGCAAGAGCAAATTCCTGTCTTGCCTTTGACAGATCAATTCATCTTAGATATAGAAAAAGCAGAGACCGTTGCCAATGTATACGTTGAAAATATGGTTATTTCAGAAGGTGAAGGACTGGCAGCTATTGAAGGAACTGAACAAGCTGAAACATCTTCCGAAGTAAATGAAATTGAAGAAACGGAAGATCAAAGTCAATTATATAATCTAGATGAACTAAAAAAAGTTACAGTTTCTCTTTCTTTATCAGCAAAAAACTATTTTGATTTTGAAGCATTTATAAACTATCTTGAATCTCAGACTCGTATTGTACAAGTTGAACAAATTTCCGTTTCAGCTCCCGAAGAGATGACGAATATTGCTGATGAGAATGAATTAAATCATTATAATATTGTGATTTCGGCTTTTTATATCCCAGGGTTAACGGATTTAATAGACGAGGCGCCAAAAATGGATTCACCGCCACCTGCAAAAAAGAAAGATCCATTCAACAATTTCCCTGAAATTAATAAAGAAAAGAAATAAAATTTGACGAAAACCTTTTAGTAATAGACGACAAAAGTTTCGTCTTTTTTTTATGCTTGTATGATAGGATAAAACAAAATTTATGTGCGGGAGGCTTAAAGATGAATGGATAATGAAAAAGGGGAGCGCAATTCAACTATTAAAATAAAATTGAATGGTAGAGAGCAGCCATTTTCAGAAGAAACCGCCATTCATGATTGGCAATCAGCTACAGAGGAAGCATCAGCTGCTCAATCTGAAGAAACAGTAGAAGACGAAGAATTTGAGTGGATTTTGCCAAATGTAGAAAAAAATGAAGTGCCGGAATATAAAATTATTAATGCAACAAAAGACAACGTCGGAAAATTCCCTATGCCAAAGTGGAGAAAAAATATAAAACCTGGAATTTCAAGTTTGTTTATTTCTGTTTTCCTAGCAATCGCTGTCGGATTAATTCTTGGACTTATAATATATAAAATGGCAATCCAATCAGAAGATAGCCACGTAGCGTTAAAGGAAGCTGATCATTCTCCAGTAACGGAAAAGGAAGAACAAAATACGAAGAATGAAATTTATTCTTTTACTCTTCCAGATATTACTATACCTGTGATTCAAGGTGGCCTTTATTCCACTAGGGAGAATGCTGTTTCTGCGGGTGAAGATTTGGCCGAATATCAGCTTGGAACAACTATCATTGAAATAGAAGGACAATATTATTTATTTATTGGGGTAGCAGGTGATTTAGTAACTGCTAAATCATGGACAAATAAATTGAAGGAAGAAGGGCTAGAAGAAGTTTGGGCAAAGAATCTAACGATTAGTGGCAAGACGGTTGAATTAGCCTCAAAAGAAGAAGCCGATCGTTTGACAGATGAAATCTACACTCTTCATAAGCTTGCGGAAGAATCTGCTAACGGGTTTGTGAAAGGCGTAGTGAATGAAGATGTAATAAATAGTTCTGAAAAAGTAATAACAGGCACCTTTCAAAATGAAGTTGCAAAAGACCTTCACGGCAACCTTCAAACAGCGCAAAAGCATCTAAAAAGCTTTCCCACATCCGAAGCAACTAGTAATGAATTGTTACAAGCTCAACAAGCTTTGTTGGAATTTGTTCAAATATACTACAGTAAAAGCAATTAAGGGGTTCATGACCCCTTTTTTCTATTGTTTCTTTCCCAACACTTTGATAGGATAGAGTTACGTATCTCCCTTTATCAAATGTAATAAAACTATTTTCCTTACCCAAGAAAGGAAGACCATGCCTATGGATCGCCTCGTACTCGCTTCTGCTTCACCCCGAAGAAAAGAAATCCTACAGAAACTAAACATTCCTTTTACTACTTTTTCACCAAATGCCGACGAAACTCTATCAACAGGACTCCGGCCATCAGATTTTGTCATGACACTTGCTTTACGTAAAGTGAGCCTTGCGTCAGAGCATTTTCCAAACGCAGCCATTATTGGATCGGATACTGTAGTGGTATGCGATGAGCTTATTCTTGGTAAACCAAAGAATCAAGAAGAAGCCTACCAAATGCTAAAACAACTATCAGGACGTATTCATTCGGTCTATACAGGTGTAGCCATCTTTCATAATGGCGAGACCGAAACATTTTATGAAAAAACAGATGTAGAATTTTGGGAGTTGACAGAAACTAATATTCATCAGTATATAAAGAGTGGGGAGCCCTTTGATAAAGCTGGCGCATACGGCATTCAAGGGCAAGGGGCATTACTCGTAAAATCCATTACTGGGGATTATTACAATGTAGTAGGCCTTCCTATTTCCCGTTTATACCGCACCCTTTCAGCTATGGGTATCATCATTCCTCCCAACTAGACTAAAAAGGAGGAAACTATACTTGAAAACCGACACACTCATGATACGCGATTACCCTGTCGATGAGCGGCCTCGTGAACGTCTCATCAACAATGGGGCAGAAAGTTTATCGAATCATGAATTATTAGCGATTTTATTAAGAACCGGAACAAAATCAGAATCCGTCATTCAATTAGCTAATCGTCTTCTATCACAATTTGATGGTCTTATGTGGCTAAAGGATGCAGCCCTCGAAGAATTGACAAATCTGAAAGGGATTGGCGAAGCGAAAGCTGTGCAAATAGCCGCAGCAGTTGAACTTGGCAGAAGAATTAGCAATCTTGCGTATGATGAAAGATATGTTATTCGCAGTCCAGAAGATGGGGCAAACTATTGTATGAATGATATGCGTTTCCTAAGTCAGGAACATTTCGTTTGCCTATATTTAAACACAAAAAATCAAGTCATCCATCGGCAAACAATCTTCATAGGCAGCCTCAATGCCAGTATTGTCCATCCTCGCGAGGTTTTTAAAGAAGCTATTCGTCGTTCCGCTGCTTCTATTATATGTCTGCATAATCATCCTTCCGGTGATCCGGCGCCTTCAAGGGAAGATATAGAGGTTACAAAGCGATTAGTAGAATGCGGTAAAATGGTTGGAATAGAGCTTCTTGATCATTTAATCATCGGCGATAAAAAATATGTCAGTATGAAAGAAAAAGGGTATATGTGACACTAGGATTTTAAAAAATGATAAGCTATAATTAAACTTATGATTTTTATTAGGCATGTTCCTATTAAGCTAAATAAATATATGTAAAATAAGATACGTAGTAAATTACAAAAAAATTCATTGAAAAAACGTAAAATATGTTGTATTGGACAGGCTATTGAATAAATCTAAATGAATTTGAAAGTATAGGGAGCAGATGCACTAAAAAATGCATTTGATTGAGAAAGGGAGATACATACATGTTTGGATTTGGAACGAAAGATCTTGGGATAGATTTAGGAACTGCCAATACACTTGTATTTGTTAAAGGAAAAGGAATAGTTCTGCGTGAACCATCAGTAGTCGCATTACAAACTGACACAAGAAAAATTGTAGCGGTTGGAAATGATGCCAAAAATATGATTGGTCGAACTCCAGGACATATTGTTGCTCTTAGACCAATGAAAGATGGAGTTATTGCTGATTATGAAACAACTGCAGCGATGATGAAATACTATATTCGACATGCGACGAAGAGGAGAGGCTTCTTTGGCGGAAAACCACATGTCATGGTTTGTGTTCCATCTGGAATTACTGCTGTTGAGCAGAGAGCGGTCTTGGATGCGACGAAAGAAGCTGGAGCTAAAGAGGCATATCCTATTGAAGAGCCATTTGCTGCTGCCATAGGAGCCAACTTGCCTGTGTGGGAACCAACTGGGAGTATGGTTGTTGATATTGGTGGTGGTACGACAGAAGTAGCGGTTATTTCTCTTGGTGGGATTGTAACGAGCATGTCGATTAGAATTGCCGGTGATAATATGGACGAGTCCATTATTTCATACATCCGGAAGTCATATAATCTATTGATCGGTGATCGTACGGCAGAGGCCATTAAACTTGAAATTGGATCAGCTGGAGAGCCTGAAGGAATACCTCCAATGGAAATACGTGGAAGGGACTTATTAACCGGACTCCCAAAAACAATTGAAATAACAGCCGAAGAAATATCGGTTGCATTGCGTGATACTGTGAACTCTATTATTGAAGCAGTGAGAAGTACGCTTGAAAAAACTCCCCCAGAACTGTCTGCGGACATTATGGATAGAGGGATTGTTTTAACTGGCGGCGGAGCCTTGCTGCATAATTTGGATAAGATCATTAGTCAAGAAACGGATATGCCAGTATTAATTGCAGATGAACCATTAGATTGTGTTGCAATCGGAACGGGTATAGCATTGGAGAATATTCATCTTTTCAAAAATAAAGTGAGAGATATGCGTTAAAAATGACTAGCGCCGTTTTTTACGGCGCTTGCGTTTTTAACAGCATTTTAAAATGAAAATAGTAAATTAATGTATTGCTTAAGCGCCATTGTGAAAGGCGTATTGCTTAACAATTATTAACAAGTAAAAAATTTTTGTGGATGTCTAGCTACAGCGCCTATCAACCAGCAATCTTCTTGTCCTTGTCCCTTTGATAAGGAAGCCAGACTCTTCGCTTGTTCTGTTTTCTTTATCGCAAAGTGTTGGGCCAAAAAGGAACGTCGACGGACCCGCATCCTGCGGGCCTGTACATTAATAAGCAAGGCGCTTATGCTTTTCTAACGGGGTGTAAACTATGTCACACTTTTTTTTAAACAAACGTCTCATTATTCTACTTATCAGCATCATCATTCTCGTGTCGTTAATCGGATTTTCTTTAAGAGATAGAGAGAATATTACACGTCCTGAGCAATTTGTAAAAGACGTTGTTGGCTTTGGCCAATCACTTATTTCTATACCAGCTCAAGGAGTTGCAAACCTTGTTGGTAATATTCATGATCTGCAAAATACATACACGGAAAATAAAAAACTTAAGGCACGATTGGAAGGATTAGCGAAGCTTGAAAAGGAAATATCAGATTTAAAAAGAGATAATGTAGAATTGCGGAATGTACTAAATAAAACCGAGAATTTACGTGATTATAACGCCATTCAAGCCACTGTCATCAGTCGGACTCCTGATCGATGGTTTGAAAAAATTACGATTAATAAAGGCAGTAAAAGTGGTGTTAAAACGAATATGGCTGTCACGACAGCAAAAGGTTTAGTTGGGAAAGTTGTCAGCACATCACCGATGACAGCTACGGTTGAACTTCTTAGCTCAGATAATAAAAAGAATAGAGTAGCTGCTGAAATTCAAGGAGATGAGCATGTTTTTGGTCTCATTGATGGCTATGATAAAGAAAAGAAAATGTTAATCATGAAAGATATTGTCATTGACCAAAAAATTAAAAAAGGGCAGAATGTTGTCACTTCCGGTCTTGGGGGTGTTTTTCCAAAAGCATTGGATATTGGAAAAGTTAAAGAGGTGGAAGTCGACCGTTTTGGATTGACACAAATAGCTTATGTTGAACCTTCTGCAGATTTTTACGGATTTGAACATGTATTGGTCATTGTACGCACAATGGAAACTATAGAAGATGAAGCGAAGGAGGGGGAATGATGAGACATTTGATTCTTCCCTTCCTTTTAACTTTGTGTTTTTATATTGAAAGTATTTTTGTAGACTTTTTACCTACTGGCATATTCGGAAGGGATTGGATCCTTGTTCCGCATTTTTTATTAGTATTATTAATCATAATGGGAATCAGTTTCTTTAGAAATCGCACACTCATCTATGCAGCAGTTTTTGGTTTGTTATTTGATATTTATTTTACAGAGATCATCGGCATTTATTTAGTTTTGTTTCCAATCGCAGTATATATATCGGCAAAATTGGCCAAAATTCTTTTTTCAAATGTTTTCACTGCTCTTTTCACATCGATGTTATGTATATCCTTAGTTGAAACAATTGTATACGGAATGAATATTCTAGTTTTGCGGAAAAGTATGGATATAAATGAATTTTCTATGATTCGATTGGTGCCAACACTCATTTTGAATATTATATTTTTCATTATCGTTTATTTCCCGTTCAATAAATTTTTATTAAATAGAAAAAAAGAAGAGATAAATGAATAATTTTTTTTGAATAAGAGGAAAATCGATGTAGTTTGTCGAATTCAGCAAGGGATGACGAAATATCAATAATGAGATAAACTAAAGATAAATAGAAGTAGTAGTGAAAGGAGATATGAGGGCACTATTCTGCAAGTTGAGTCTCCTTGCCCGTATCACATGAAAAACAGACAAAATGTTATGATTAAAGGGACTAAGAACGGTCTTTCTTTGCAATTAAATGATCGCTGCTCTTACGAAGAATTACTTATAGAGCTGGAAGAGAAACTCGCTGATTTACAAGGGGTAGATACGGACAGTCCCCTAATTTCGGTGCGCATTCTTTCAGGTAATCGGTATCTTAATATTGAACAACAAGAAAAATTAAAAGAAATGATTCGCAAAAAACAAAATTTAATAGTTGAAGAGATAGAGAGTAATATCATCACAAAAACAGAGGCAGAACGTATGATTGACGAACAAGAAGTGACATCTGTTGCTACTGTCGTCAGATCTGGACAAATATTAGAAGTTCCCGGGGATTTATTGCTTGTCGGAGATGTTAATCCAGGGGGGACAGTTCGAGCAGCTGGTAATATATTTATTATGGGTGCCTTAAAAGGGATTGCCCATGCTGGATTCACGGGAAGAAACGAAGCGGTCATCGTTGCATCATTTATGACCCCATCGCAACTAAGAATTTCTGATTGTATTAGCCGTGCTCCAGATCATTATGATCAAGAAGATCGTCACCAAATGGAGTGTGCTTACATAGACGCTAGACATCAAATCGTTATTGATCGATTGCAAGTTTTAAAACATTTACGACCAAATATTACTAGATTAAAAGGGGGACAATACAATGGGTGAGGCGATTGTAATAACTTCGGGTAAAGGAGGAGTCGGAAAAACTACAACTTCGGCTAACCTGGGGACAGCTCTTGCCCTGCAGGGGAAAAAGGTATGTCTCATAGATACAGATATTGGTCTACGAAATCTTGATGTAGTACTTGGTCTTGAAAATCGGATTATATATGATCTAGTAGATGTTGTTCAAGGAAGATGTAAGCTGCATCAGGCGATTGTTAAAGATAAAAGATTTGAAGACAAGTTGTTTTTACTTCCGGCAGCACAAACAAGCGATAAAACAGCCGTATCTCCTGAACAAATGAAAAAGCTCGTTAACGATATGAAGCACGAGTACGATTACATATTAATTGATTGTCCCGCTGGTATCGAGCAAGGATATAAAAATGCTGTAGCCGGGGCTGATAAGGCAATTGTCGTGACGACTCCAGAAATTTCTGCAGTGAGAGATGCAGATCGTATCATTGGATTATTAGAAAAAGAAGAAAACGTTGAGCCGCCAAAATTAATCATCAATCGTATTCGCAGTCAAATGATGAGAGATGGAGATGTGCTGGATGTCGATGAAATTGCCCAGCATTTATCGATAGACTTGATTGGTATTGTCCAAGATGATGTAGATGTAATTAGATCTTCCAATCAAGGTGAGCCGATTGCCTTAGACCCGAATAGCAAGGCGTCCATTGCTTATCGTAATATTGCGAGAAGAATTTTGGGTGAGTCTGTTCCGCTGCAATCTTTAGATGACGAAAAATCAGGCGTGTTTGCAAGGTTGAAAAAGCTTTTTGGTGTTGGAGCTAAATAATGTAAGGAGCCATGCGTTCATAGTAATTGATCGCATGGCTCCTTTTTTTCTCTGGGCAATAAAAGCATATTTTATGAGGACGAGTCATAGTGTAATAGAAAATAATTAAGGGAGATGGGGGAGAATGAGTAGAAGAGCTGATGAAATCCGGAAACGAATAAGTAAACGGAGAAAGCAATATAATCCTAACAAGGAGAGGACTGGATCAACTCCGTTTATTGATAATGAATTCGAATCCCCCGTATTTGAAGCGGAACCTAAAGATTCTTTTCATCCACTTTGGAATCGTGATATTTTCCTGTTTAAAATCCTTGCATCTGTTGTCCTTGTCCTTATACTCGCGATTATATTTCAGTCGACATCAACTAAATTAGAACCGATAAAATTAGGTGTAAAGAAAACGATGGAAAAAGAGTTTCAGTTTGCTGCAGTTGCCAATTGGTATGAGAATCAATTTGGAAAGCCGTTGGCACTTCTTCCCCCCTTTGAAAATGATGAGAAAACAGATACAGCAAATAACGAATTATCTTATGCTCAGCCAGTTTCAGGAAAAATATTAGAAGACTTTTCGGTGGATGGAAGAGGCATTATTATGGAAACTGGTACGAATGCAGAAGTAGAAGCAATGACTGGCGGTGTAGTCATCTTTGCAGGTAAAAAGGAAGATATCGGCCAAACCGTTATTATTCAACATGCGGATCACTCTGAGACTTGGTATGGGATGTTGGATAAAATTACCGTAAAACCTCGAGAAAATGTAGAAGCGGGTAAACATGTAGGAGTTGTATCACTAGGTAAAGAAGGAGAGACTGGAGAGTTTTACTTTGCAATCAAACAAAATGATATGTTTATTGATCCTATTCAGGTGATAAAATTTGAATAAATATGGATTACTCATTAAAAAAATGCAAATTCATCCGCTTTTTTGGGGAGTAGCTAGTATTGCAATTATTACAGGATACTTTTGGCAGTTGCTTTATTTGTTTGCGATCGTATTTATTCACGAGCTTGGACATGCTGCAGCAGCTGCACATTATGGGTGGAGAATTAAACGGATTTTGATTTTGCCATTCGGCGGGGTATGCGAAGTGGATGAACATGGCAATCGGAGAATTAAAGAGGATCTGATCGTCATCATCGCCGGACCTTTGCAGCATGTTCTGATTGCGGTCTTCATTCCGGTGTTGGTCATGCTTTCCTTTTTGCCTGCTGATGTAGCAAAACAAATATCTCAATATAATTTAATGATTCTTTTGTTTAATCTTATTCCCATCTGGCCATTAGATGGAGGCAAACTCGTACAACTCTATCTTTCTACACAACATCCGTATAAAAATGCTTGTCGTCTGTCATTGATGAGTTCTTTTGCTGTTTTGCTCGTATTGCATACAATGATACTCTTTTTTTATCCATTAAATATAAACGTATGGCTTGTTTTACTTTATTTGGACATCATCTTATGGACTGAATGGAAACAACAACGATATGTTTTCATGAGATTTTTACTAGAAAGGCATTATGGAAAAAACTTAAGTTTTTCCCAATTGCAGTCGATTGAGGCGAAAGGGGAAGAGCATTTGCATGAAGTATTAGAGAAGTTCAAACGTGGCTGTAAACATTTAATCTATGTTGGAGGAAAGGATAGCCACCTCGGGAAGCTAGATGAAAATGAAATTCTTCATGCTTATTTTACGGAGAAACGTGTTAGTGCGCAGCTAAAAGACTTAGTATACAATGATTGACTACAATTAATTACACCGCTAAAGTAATAAGTAATGAAAACAACTGGCGAATAAGCCAGTTTATTTTTTTCCTAGCGGGTGAGCGAAAATGAACGAAATATTTGTCGATAGTAAAACAGCGGAACAAAGGTTTGCTATAAGAGAAAATGGGTTAGTTACGAGGTTTTTTGTTGAACAGCCGAGTGACATTTCCGAAGTCGGAAACATTTATTTAGGAAAGGTAGAGAGTGTAAAAAAGGGAATGAACGCTGTTTTTGTAGATATTGGTAAAGAAAAGAATGGATTTTTACAAAAGGACCAACTCCCTGCCTATATCCATTCTACTGATCCGCGAAAAAAGGATATGCCTATTTCCAAATTTATTACTGAAGGTGAAAAGCTTCTAGTTCAAGTTAAAAAGGATGAAACTGGAGGCAAGGGTGTTTTGTTAACGGGAATAATTGAAATTCCTGGTGAAAAATCGATCTATATGCCTGAAGGTAAATATATTGCTGTTTCAAAAAAAGGTGATGAGAGATTAAGGGATACGTGGAGAGATATTGCCCTTAAATTTAAGGAAAATAAGGAAGGTTTTATCATTCGAACAGAAGCACTTTCGGGAAGCAAAGAGGAATGGGAACAAGAGGCGGAACAGCTTCGAAATACTTATATTTCCATTCAGAACATGCAAACCAAAGTGAAAGCTCCTGCAATATTAATGAGAAAGTCATTATTTTTTGAGGAAATCGTTCGGGAAATGGGTCGTCTTAAAAATGGCGAACTTTATTATAATGACAAGGAAATATTGAATGGAATACAAAATTTGCTTCCGAGCTTAGAAAAAATGGATTGGGAATTTCATTTTCATCAAGATAAGGAAGGTGTTTTTTCCAAATACGGCTTAGAAAATGAAATTGGAAAAGCATTTAGACCGATAGTTTGGTTAAATAATGGGGCGTATATTGTCATTAATGAAACAGAAGCCGCAATCGTAATTGATGTTAATACTGGCAAATTCACTGGAAAGCAAGCCGTTTCTGAGACAGTTGTCCAAACGAATTTAGCCGCGGCGAAAGAAATAGCGAGACAGCTGCGTCTACGAGATTATAGCGGCATGATTTTAATAGACTTTATTGATATGGAGAGTAATGCAGATAAAAGAAAAGTTAAGCAATTGTTAGAAGAATTGTTTAAAAAGGATCCAAAGCATACTCGCGCTGTTGGTTTCACTCCCCTAGGGATATTTGAAGTAACTCGAAAACGGACTAAACTATCCCTTCCTAAAATAATGCAGACGAAATGTTCTGCCTGCCATGGAACTGGGTTTGTAGAAAGTCCCGAAACAGTCTCCTTTCGATTGGAGCGAGAATTATTTGAGACTCCTATGGATGAGCACGATGCTGTTTTGATTGAAATTGATAAGGAAACGATGGAGATTTTTAAAGGAGTAGGAAATCGTCATCTGTTAAGAATAGAAAAACTGTTGCATATTAAAATCTTTTTTAAAGTCATTCATACCCTTAAATTTGAATATTTTATTCGCCAGTTTGGATCCGTTGAGGTGATTAAAGCGAAAGCTGTTGACATGCATAATGGCATATGATAGTATTTTCATGTTAGTTTGTAGCACCCGTGCTACAACCGCACAGCTCAGGTCTATAAGATTTTGAATGTCAAAATGCCGAGTGTTTTGAGCTTTTTCAAAACGCCGAGTGTTTTGTACTCTTTCAAAACGCCTGAATCTGGCGAGTCTTAGTCTATTAAGGAGGTGCAGTTCATGTACGCAATCATTGAAACTGGTGGAAAACAATTAAAAGTTGAAGAAGGCTCAGCAATTTACGTTGAAAAGTTGGATGCAACAGAGGGTGATACATTCACTTTTGACAAAGTTCTTTTTGTTGGCGGCGAAAATGTAAAAGTGGGAAGTCCTTTTGTAGAAGGTGCTACTGTTACAGCTAAAGTTGAAAAACAAGGCCGTGCGAAAAAAATTGTTGTATTCAAATACAAATCAAAGAAAAACTACCACAAAAAACAAGGTCATCGTCAGCCATACACAAAAGTTGTAGTTGAAAAAATCAACGCATAAGGCGGCTGTCTTATGATTTTTGTTAGCGTTGAAAAAACGCATGATGGGAAAATCAGCTCCTTTACGATGAAAGGGCATGCTGATTTCGCTGAAAAAGGGCAGGATATCGTTTGTGCAGGTGCATCTGCTGTTGCATTTGGCTGTGTGAATGCCATCATTGCTTTAACTAAAGTGGAACCAGAGATTGAACAGTCGGAAAGTGGATTTCTGAAATGTGCATTTCCAACCGAATCATCTGAAGTCCAGCTTTTACTGGAAGGCATGATTATTTCTCTGCAAACGATTGAAAGAGATTATAAAGATTATATAAAAGTTACTTTTTCATAAATAGGAGGTGGGACAAATGCTAAGATTGGATCTTCAGTTCTTTGCATCCAAAAAAGGGGTAGGTTCTACTAAAAACGGACGTGACTCAGAAGCAAAACGTCTTGGTGCTAAGCGTGCAGATGGTCAATTTGTTTCTGGCGGATCTATTCTATACCGTCAACGCGGAACAAAAATTCACCCAGGTGAAAATGTTGGCCGCGGCAACGATGACACTCTTTTTGCTAAAATTGACGGCGTTGTTCGTTTTGAACGTCTAGGCCGCGATAAGAAAAAAGTAAGTGTTTATCCTAAAGCGCAATAATACAGAAAAGCGGAAGCGCCTGTTTATCGGCTAAAATACTTTAGGGCCTTCGACTGAAATAAAGGAAACATGGCGAGTTCGATAGGACGAGTTGATGTTGACTTATTGTAGGAGAAGGACAAAAAGTTTGCTAGTCGATAGGCGCTGTAGCTGGACAAAAAAAGCGGAAGCGCCTGTTTATCTTCACTGAAGCTAAACAATGTTGAAAAGCTCTAACCTATATGGTTAGAGCTTTTCTATTTTTGTAATGTAAAAATTACTCTTCACTTGGCAATTTCTGTTATACTATAATAACGATTGAAGTTGGACAGAGAGGATATAATGATGAGTGAACAGTTGAATGTAATTGATGTTATTCAAAATACACGACATGATTGGTTAAATAGAATTCAGTTAATCAAATCCTATATTTCACTTGGGAAGCTTGATCAGGCGGATCGAGTGATCAATGGAATTATTTTAGATACACAAAATGAAGCAAGATTAACAAATATGCAGCTTCCTCAATTTGCTGTTTTGCTCCTAACTCATAACTGGGGAAAACGTGCATTTCGGATTGAATATGAGATATTGGATAATTTTCAGTCTAATCTACTGGATGATACGTTATTGTCAAATTGGACTCGTGATTTTTTTGATGAGCTCGATCGTTGTGCAAACCCTCTCTATGAAAACCAGTTGTATATTACAGTGGAGTTGTTAAACGACCATGTCCATTTTCTGTTTCATTATAATGGATGGCTCGAGAATCCATCAAAAATAATAGGCTGGTTAACTAATGAAAAAAAATACCCATATGCCACTAACATACAAGAAATAAATGATTCTGAAATGGTTGTAGATGTTTTTTTCTCCTAAGAAAAGAAGGTAAAAGTTTTTTAAAGTTTACATTTTGAATTAAACTTTTGCTCTTCAGCTTCAGTGCTTATCGACTAGTAACTTCCTGCCCTTCTCTTTTGCTTTAAGTCAACAACGGCTTGTCTTGTCTAGCTGCTGGCGCCAGCCCCAATGGTCAAATAACCTGATTCGATAAATGTCATTACCAGACTTTTTTGATTCGGAACATTTGTTTGTCGGGTCTGACCAAGCGTCTTCTGCTTTTCCAACCTCGCCGTGTTTCCTTTATCAAAGTTGAAGGCCATGATGATTTTACGTCGATGAGCAAGAGGCTTGCGCTTTTCTTTAATTCGTTTTGCATATAGATTGGAGTGTAGTACTTATGTTTGTAGATCAAGTGAAAGTATTTGTTAAAGGTGGAGATGGCGGAAATGGGATGGTTGCATTTCGCCGAGAGAAATATGTTCCAATGGGTGGACCTGCAGGTGGAGATGGCGGAAAAGGAGCGAGTGTCATCTTCCAAGTCGATGAGGGCTTAAGAACCTTGATGGATTTTAGATATCAGCGTCACTTTAAAGCTCCTCGCGGTGAACACGGAATGTCCAAAAGCCAGCATGGAAAAGGTGCTTCGGATTTAATCGTAAAAGTACCTCCCGGAACGGTCGTAACAGATGAAGACACGAAAGAAGTTATAGCCGATTTAGTAAGTCACGGTCAGCAAGCAATTATTGCTAAAGGCGGTAGAGGTGGAAGAGGAAATATTCGTTTTGCCACTCCGGCAAATCCTGCGCCGGAAATTGCCGAAAACGGGGAACCGGGACAAGAAAGAAATGTTATTCTTGAGCTAAAAGTTTTGGCTGATGTTGGCCTTGTTGGTTTTCCAAGCGTTGGAAAGTCTACTCTTCTGTCAGTTGTTTCGGCTGCAAAACCAAAAATTGCAGAGTATCATTTTACGACAATCGTTCCAAACCTTGGGGTTGTGGAAACACGAGATGGCAGAAGCTTTGTCATGGCCGATCTTCCAGGATTAATAGAAGGTGCACATGAGGGAGTAGGACTTGGGCATCAATTTTTGCGTCATATTGAAAGGACAAGGGTCATTGTTCATGTAATTGACATGTCAGGAATGGAAGGCAGAGACCCTTATGAAGATTATTCAACAATTAATCAAGAACTTGAAGAATATAATCTTCGCCTATTGGAAAGACCGCAGATTATCGTTGCGAATAAAATGGATATGCCTGAAGCGCAAGTTAATTTAGATGAATTTAAGAAAAAGCTTCAAGATAATTATCCAGTTTTTCCAATATCAGCGATTACAAGGGAAGGTCTTAAAGAGCTATTATTTGAAATAGCCAACCAACTTGAAAATACTCCTGAATTCCCGCTTCATGAAGTGGTGGAAGAAGAAGAAACAATCAACCGGGTTATGTACAAACATGAAAAACCTCAGGACGAATTTACAATTACGCGAGAGCCAGATGGCAGTTTTGTCGTTAGCGGCGGCAAAATAGAACGTTTATTTAAAATGACTGATTTTTCACGGGACGAATCTGTTCGACGTTTTGCACGTCAATTGAGGTCCATGGGTGTAGATGATGTACTAAGGGAAAGAGGGGCAAAAGATGGCGACACCATCCGTTTGCTGGAATTCGAATTTGAATTTGTCGATTAGACTCATTTGAATGGAGGATTGGGGTATTGGGGAAAAAAGAATACGATCAAAAGTTTTATTTAGTTAGGGAAGATGTACTCCCAGAGGCGATGAAAAAAACACTGGAAGCAAAAGAATTAATTGAACGCGGTAAGTCGGATTCTGTTTGGGACGCGGTCCAGCAAGTTGATTTAAGCCGCAGTGCTTTTTATAAGTACAGAGATACGGTTTTTCCTTTTCATTTAGTTGTTAAAGAAAAAATTATTTCATTATTTTTTTTCCTTGAGGATAAACCAGGAGCACTTTCTAAATTGCTCGGCACTGTAGCGACGAATTCTTGCAATGTACTAACAATCCATCAAACAATTCCTTTACAAGGGCGTGCCAATGTAACACTGTCGCTCGATATAACAAACATGTCTGGAGATATAGATGAGTTGCTTGTTAAACTTAGGAGATTGGAATTTGTTGATAAGGTAGATGTTCTAAGTTCAGGAGGATAAACTGAGTACCCAAATATGGGTCTCAGTTTTTTTCATTCATTAAGATCCCTGCTGCTTTCAAAGCATCCTCCGCTTTTTTTATTGCCTCTTCACTTGATGAAGTCAATGTATGTAAATGGATGCCTGATGTTAGATCAGCTAATAATGAGGCATTTGTATTTTTGATTTTATCAAGAAATCCTTGCACTTCCTGTCTATTCGATACCATAATAGATGCAGTCAGGTCTCCATAAACAGGATGTTCCACCTTCACATCCTTTACTGTTACCCCATGATCTACAATGATATTTAATTCCTCTCTCGCTTGTTCACGAGTATGAATACAAGCGATTGTTTTTTCGATGATTTTATTGACAGGACTTAAATTCATGTACATATATCCTTGACTAGTTGCAATGATCGGTTCTTCGCGAGCTTTTAATAAAGTAATATCCCCAACTATGACTTGTCTGCTTACATTTGCTATTTGGGCAAGCTTGCTTCCTGTTATAGGTACAGTACTATTTTTCAAAAGGGAAAGCAGCATTTCTCTTCTTTCTTCCCCAAGGATTTTTTTAGTTTCTATTTCCATCTTTTATCCTCCGTTCCACAATCTATATATTGAATCATATCATATTTTGAAATTACATAAGGGATCATCACCCTTTTTCAATGAAGCTTGAGCATAAAATTGATTTAGTTATCATAAGTTTTTGTGAAGATTATTAGCAATTTGCCTATATATTCATACACTATATGGACTTATGCCTGAGGAGGGGAAATGTGTGAAAATCCATATTGCGCAAAAAGGAGAAACTCTTTGGAAAATCGCAAAAAAATATGGCGTGGATTTTGAAGAATTAAAAAAGATGAATGCCCAATTGTCTAACCCAGATATGATTATGCCTGGTATGAAAATAAAAGTACCAGGAGGAAGCTCAGTAAAGGAGCACCATGTGCCGCATCATCATGCACCGAAAGAACACCATATGCCGCATCACGCGCCAAAGGAAATGCCTAAAGTAGAATATATAAAGAAGGAGGTTCCGGTTCCCATCGTGCAGCCAAAAGAGATTATAAAAGAGGTACAAAAGGAGAAACCTTATCCCATTTATCAGCCTGTGATGCCCCAGCCACTGCCTGAAATTGATATCAGTAACTATTATATGATGAATATGCAACAATCTCAGACTCAAGTACAAGCGCAAAAAGAGGTGCAGGAGGAAGTACCGGCTGAAATGCCTGTTATGCCTGCAATGCCTGTTCAACAACCGGTTAATTACTGCTACCCTGTCATGCCGATTTGTGACCCTTGTTACAACCCATACACTTATGGTTACCATCCGCAAATGATGCCACAGGTTCAAGGGGCAATGATGCAGCCAATGCCAATGGGTATGCAGCCTGCTGCAATGCCTGGAGTACCAGCAACAGGTTATGAAGCTGGAGTACAAGGTTGGCATGATGAATCATCAAGCCATCCAGAAATGCATTGGGGTCAAGGACCTAGTGGGGTCATGCCTTCCGCTCAACAGGCAATGCCTTACCAAGGATATCAAATGCCTTATACTCATGCGCCTATGATGGAAGCATATCCTGCAATGCCTGGTGCAGCTCCTGCTTCAATGCCTTGTGGCTGCGGAGGAAATGCATATGCACCATATCCTTATGCAAGGCAGGCATTTGCACAACCAATTCCTTTTAATCCATATCCATTTGGTTCAATATTGCCAATGAACCATGCAAATGCCTATGCAATGCCAGCTCGAAATGATAATGGCTTTGAAGATGAATAAACAATATTACAAGGATCGAGACGGATTGAATGACCGTCTCCTTCTTTTTATGAAAAAAAAGTCTGGAATTCCATTTACTCATATAAGACAAATTAAACAGGGGGTTTGGTTATTAATTTCAAATAACGAAAATTGGGTACTAAAAGAATATCTTTCTACGTTTAAATTATCTGTTCAGATAGACTTTGCAAAAGAGTTGAAAAATAACGGCTTTATGCAAACATATTTATTTTTTCCTCATATATTTCAATTGGAAGGACGCATTTTCGGTCTAATGCAGTATATTGAGTCTAAGAATAACGGGGCTTTTCATTATGATCAAGACAAAAATATCCAATCTGCGCTTGAGCTAATAACGAACTTTCATCAAACGACTGCAACGTTTGTGGATACTTTCAAAGAAAAATTACCATATTTTCAACAACGATCGAAATGGGAAAAGAGGCTTATCGATTATTATACTTATATTAATATACATAGATTTAACCCAGTATACTCACATTTAAATAGGCTTGCGCAATATGGAGTATGGGCTTTGGAGCACATGAACGAACACGTTTCATATTTTGTAAAAAAACCACATTGTATTATTCATGGTGATGTTGCAAGTCACAATTTCATTAAAAGTAATGGAATATTGTATATGATTGATTTTGATTTAATTAGTATTGCACCATCACATATAGATTTATTGCAATTTTGCAATAGGATTTTACCTTTATTGGATTGGGATGCAGAGCGGTTATTTAGTTTTGAGTTATTAAACAATCTAAAGAACGAAAGGCCATTTCTAGCAGCGCTTGTGTATCCGACTGATATTTTTAGAGAATGGATTTTTTATTCAACTTCCAATAATAAGGAACAATCTAAAAAGTGGAGTTATGTACAAAGACTTACCTTCCATAAATACAAAGAAAGGTTAGTTTTTTATGAAAAAATAAAAGATAGAGTAGAAAAATGGAAATGAATTATTGAATTAAAATTCGGATATCCATGTTAAATTATGGGTACTCTAAGCTTAGAACGAAAATCATTCTATGTTTAGAGGTGATCCGGATGAAGTTTATTGCCATGCTATTTATGATATGTACACTTATGTTTAACGGAAATTATCCGTTTAAAAGTACCTTGGGCCAAATAGTAAAAACAGAAGACGGGTCAAAAATAGTAAATCACGTGAATGAAGTTCGTGGTACAGACGAAGACCCACTTATATTAGATGTAGTATTAAAAAGAAAATATCTTGATGGTGAGGTTAGTGAAGAAAAAGTTCAGGAGACGATCTGGGCGCTTGAAGATTTTTGGGCGAAATACGAAGCGTGGCAGCTTGTAGATATGGATGAAGAAAAGTTAATATTTGAAACTAAGATTGATGATATTTCTCCAATCTTAAAATTAAACGGATTTTTTGGTCTTACTGAAGATGGAACGTTGTCTATCTTTAATGGTTATCCTGATCAGGCTGATATCATCCAATCTTTTTTTCAAATTGATATAAAAAAATTAGAAGGAAATAAGCACTTGCAACTTAAGAAAGGAATTCCAGTGAAAACAAAAGAAATATATACGGAAGTACTAGAAACGATGAAGCAATATACGCTGCAAAAGAAAAATGAGAAAAAGCCGAATTGATGGCTTTTTCTCATTTTTTAGTTTGCGCTTTTTATTTTAACTATTATAAAATGGATTTTCTTCTTCTTCATATTCTTTCTCGCGAATCTCTTTGTTTTCGTTGTTTAATAGTGAATGTCGAAGTGAATCTTTATCCAATTCAGTTTCGTCTTGTATGATGGTTTCTCCTGAATCTTGTAAAATGTCATCCTCGGGAGGCGTGTGTAGTTCGACGGCATGTGTTCTTTCGGAGATATTTTCCGACGTTAAAACCCCAGTTCTTCCTTCATCATATTCACTATCAACTAGGACTAGAATCTTTCCACTTTCCACTTCTTTTGCATATTGCTCAACATCATATTGTGTCATTCCTAAACCAAGCAGGTAATCAGAATAAGCGGAGTATTCACTCGAGTTACCTGTAAAGAAAGATTTTAATTCATTCCAAAATCCACGATTTTCCTCTTCTGAAATGGATTGATCTACTGCCACGCCAGCTTTTTCTTCGATCATTCTAGTTTCGTAATCATCATGTGCAATGACATAAATATGACTTTTATCAATCCCGTCATCTTTCATCGAATTTATTGTACGCAGAGCTTCAAAGCTAGATACAAATGCACCAACAACATTTTTTTTCATGAAAGAATTCCTCCTATTAAGAAGTATAAGACAATATTTCTTGTAGATTCGGGAACATTTCATAAAGCAATATTCTATGTTGAATTAACAATACCCATAACTGCTATTTGCTAAACACTTAACTTAAGTTTTTTAATATAAATGGCAATGAATTTTATGATACAATGATGGATAGCATGAAAGAGGAGAGAAGACATTGTACGAATACATAAAAGGCTCCATAGAGTATACGGGCCCTGAATATATTGTCATTGAAAATAATGGCATCGGTTATCAAGTACTAACGCCAAATCCTTATGTATTTTCCGGCAAACAAGGAATGCAAACAATTATTTATACATATCAGCATGTTCGAGAAGATATTATTGCTTTATATGGTTTCTCAACGATAGAAGAGAAACTGATGTTTAGAAAACTTATTGGAGTATCTGGAATCGGGCCAAAAGGGGCTTTAGCTATACTTGCTTATGGCGAACCATCTCAAGTAATCCGAGCCATTGAAAATGAAGATGAGAAGTTTTTAGTCAAATTCCCGGGCGTAGGCAAAAAAACAGCCCGGCAAATGATTCTGGATCTTAAAGGGAAATTGCATGATGTTGCATATGATGAGTCTCCTAATCTTTTTACTGTAGAAGAACAGAAGCCTGTGTCAGCTAAAAATAAAGCGGAAGAAGCCCTAGAAGAAGCATTACTAGCGTTAACTGCCCTCGGATATTCAGATCGTGAATTAAAGAAAATTGCTCCTAAACTAAAAGATAAAGAAATGACAACAGATCAATATATTAAACAAGCATTGCAAATGCTAATGACGTAATAGAAGGGATGTAGAAAAAATGGAAGAAAGAGTGCTATCGAGCGAAGCAATGAGTAATGATCTTTCTTTCGAGCAAAGTCTCCGCCCACAAAGGTTGTCTCAATATATTGGCCAAGATAAAGTGAAAAGTAACTTGGCTGTATTTATTGAAGCCGCTAAAATGAGAAAGGAAACATTGGATCACGTCCTTTTATACGGTCCTCCCGGTCTTGGGAAAACTACTTTAGCTGTTGTCATTGCCAATGAGATGGGTGTGAATGTAAGAACAACTTCAGGACCAGCAATCGAACGTCCAGGTGATCTAGCGGCAATATTAACTTCTTTAGAGCCGGGTGAAGTATTATTTATCGATGAAATACATCGGTTGCCAAGAGCTATTGAAGAAGTATTATATCCAGCTATGGAGGATTATTGCTTAGATATCGTAATTGGAAAAGGACCAGAATCAAGATCAGTGAGACTTGATCTTCCTCCTTTTACATTAGTGGGGGCTACGACTCGCGCAGGAGCGGTATCTGCACCTCTCAGGGACCGTTTTGGTGTTTTGAGCAGGCTTGAATATTATAATGAGGAACAGCTGACAGATATCATTGTAAGAACGGCACAAATACTAGAAACAGATATTGACTGGAATGCAGCAGTTGAGATTGCACGCCGTTCTCGGGGAACGCCTAGAATTGCCAATCGACTCCTTCGAAGGGTGAGGGATTTTGCACAAGTAAGAGCGGATGGAGTTATTTCTTTTACTTTAGCAGATGAGGCATTGGAACTGCTGCAAGTGGATCGTCTCGGTTTAGACAATATTGATCACAAACTATTGATCGGAATGATCGAAAGATTTAGAGGTGGTCCAGTCGGAATCGACACGATAGCCGCCAGCATTGGGGAAGAAGCGACCACGATTGAGGACGTATATGAACCATATTTATTGCAAATTGGTTTTCTGCAAAGGACACCAAGGGGAAGAATTGTTACGCCTCTTGTATATGAGCATTTTAAAATGGAGGTACCGGGGAAATGAGTGGTATGTCCAAACTGTTGATGGTTATTGGAGCTGCTATTTTTTTAATAGGCTTTATTATACAGTTTGTGAAAATTGGCAAATTACCAGGAGATTTCATTGTTAAAAAAGGCAATACAACCTTTTACTTTCCAATGATGACCTCCATTATAATTAGTATTATTTTAACCATTGTTCTGTATGTTGTTGGGAGGCTTGGGAAATAGTGAAAGTTGATATGTTTAATTTTGAATTGCCTGAAGAATTAATTGCTCAAGTACCTTTAGAAAATCGTGCATCTAGTCGGTTGATGGTGCTTGAAAAAGAATCAGGTGATATCAAACATGATACGTTCAACCATATATTAAATTATTTGCAAAAAGGCGATTGTCTTGTATTAAATGATACAAAAGTTTTGCCAGCAAGATTACTCGGCTCAAAGCTTGATACGCGTGCTAAAATTGAAGTGCTGCTGCTTAAGCAAGTAGAGGGAGATAAATGGGAAGTTCTCGTTAAACCAGCGAAAAGAGTAAAAAAAGGAACAACTATTTCATTTGGTGATGGTCAGCTGAATGCAATTTGTATCGAGGAACTGGAGCATGGAGGAAGAATTCTAGAATTTCATTATAAGGGTATTTTTTATGAAATACTTGATTCTTTAGGGAAAATGCCTTTACCTCCATATATTAAGGAACAACTGGAAGATCAAGGCAGGTATCAAACCGTTTATGCAAAAGAGCGAGGATCTGCTGCAGCACCTACAGCTGGACTTCATTTTACAGAAAAACTTCTGGAAGAAATTCAGGATAAAGGTATAAAAATCGCTTTTATAACACTTCATGTTGGACTCGGGACTTTTAGGCCGGTCAGTGTTGAAAATATTGATGAACACGACATGCATTCGGAATATTATAGTATTTCAGAGGAAACAGCCTCTTTGTTAAATGAGGTAAAAAAACAAGGTGGCCGTATCATATCAGTAGGTACTACTTCTACAAGAACATTAGAAACGATTGCCAGTAATAATGGACATTTTAAATCCGGCAGCGGCTGGACAGATATTTTTATTTATCCCGGCTATACCTTTAAGGCAATTGATGGCATGATCACAAATTTTCATTTGCCGATGTCCACATTAATTATGCTTGTCAGTGCTTTAGCTGGACGTGAGCACGTGCTCCGTGCATATAACGAAGCTGTTAAAGAGCGATATCGTTTCTTTAGTTTTGGAGATGCAATGTTGATCATTTAGGATATGTAGAAAGGAAATGAAGTGCTTGACTGCTATTAAATACGAATTAATTAAGACTTGTAAGCAAACAGGAGCGCGCCTTGGCATGGTCCATACGCCCCATGGATCGTATGAAACACCTATGTTTATGCCTGTTGGTACATTGGCAACAGTTAAAACGATGTCTCCTGAAGAATTAAAGGAAATGGGTGCGGGAATCATCCTGAGTAACACTTATCATCTTTGGCTCAGGCCTGGACATGAGATTGTAAAGGAAGCAGGTGGTCTTCATTCATTTATGAATTGGGATCAAGCTATTCTTACCGATTCAGGCGGTTTTCAAGTTTTTTCATTAAGTGATTTTAGAAAAATAGAAGAAGAGGGTGTCCATTTTCGCAACCACTTAAACGGTGACAAGTTATTTTTATCACCGGAAAAGGCAATGGAAATTCAAAATGCACTAGGCTCAGATATTATGATGGCTTTTGATGAGTGTCCCCCTTTTCCTGCAACACATGAATATATGAAAAAGTCAGTGGAGCGTACGTCCCGGTGGGCGGAGAGATGTTTGAAAGCACATCAACGATCGGAAGATCAGGGGTTGTTTGGGATTGTACAAGGCGGGGAATATGAGGATTTAAGAACACAAAGTGCAAAGGACTTAGTTTCATTAGATTTTCCTGGCTATGCAATTGGTGGATTATCCGTAGGTGAACCAAAAGATGTCATGAATAAAGTTTTGGAATTTACTACACCGCTTTTACCAAGTGATAAGCCAAGATATTTAATGGGGGTTGGTTCTCCAGATTCGTTAATTGATGGAGCGATCCGCGGCGTGGATATGTTTGATTGTGTGTTGCCTACTAGAATAGCGAGAAATGGAACATGTATGACGACCAATGGAAGACTTGTAGTAAAAAATGCAGCATTTGCAAGGGATTTTAGGCCTCTTGATGAAGAATGTGAATGCTACACTTGTAGAAACTATTCACGCGCGTATATTAGACATTTAATAAAATGTGACGAAACGTTCGGAATTAGACTTACGACTTACCATAATTTATATTTTCTGTTAAAATTGATGAAGCAAGTCAGAAATGCGATTAAAGAGGATCGCCTAGGTGACTTCAAAACAGAATTTTTTGAGCGATATGGATTCAATCTTCCGGACGCAAAAAATTTCTAATAACTTTTGAATAAAAAGGAGGGAAACAAAAATGGAAACTTTATTAGGCTTATCACCGTTTATTTTAATGTTTGTATTGTTTTATTTTTTACTAATAAGACCAAACCAAAAGCGGCAAAAAGCAGTTCAAAACATGCAAGGAAATTTGCAAAAAGGGGACAAGATCGTCACAATTGGCGGCCTTCATGGAATTGTTGATGCGATTGATGAAGGGAAAATCGTCATTAAATGTGGGGATGGAAGCAGGCTTACATATGATCGTGCTGCTGTTCGTGATGTAACTGAGTCTGTCGCTGGAAACTAGATAAAAAAAGATAAAAAAGAAGCGAGTCACTCATTTTGACAGCTTCTTTTTTTATGACAATTTTTAGTTGTGAACGGGTCCGGATAAAATATTTACTCCTAACACTCCTCCCATCATCGCCGTTAATATATAGCAAATATGGTATACGAGTTGTTCTGGAGTGAATAATGCACTATGACCTAAATACTGGTACATCAATATTAGAAGACTATAAACAAGTCCAGTAGCCCCTCCTATTAACCACCCTTTTTGTTTTCCTTTACCACCACAAATGAATCCACCTGCAAACACAGAGAAAAAAGAAATGATCGTGATCAATAAGTTGATAGATTTTTCCTGAGTCTCAGTAAAATGTAGGATAAGAGAAAATATCATGCTAGTAACGACACCTAAAAGTAATATAGCGATGACTCCATATAAAATAGATGCTCCTAATTTTTTTGCTTCTATTTTTATACACTCCTTTCTTTTTTCCTGACTGTCTTATCTCTGTACATGCTTATTCATTTCCTTCGTTTTTAGAATGGTTTTTCCTCAATTTTTCTTCAATAATAGGACATACTAAATTGTGCAATGAAGAGGAGGGAAAAAGGATATGGAAAATGTTTTTACCATTATTTTGCGTACGATCCTTTTGTACTTAGTGATTCACTTAATTTTTAGGATTATGGGTAAACGAGAGATAGGGGAGTTAAGTGTACTGGATCTTGTAGTATTTATTATGCTGGGTGAAATGGCAGTTATCGCAATTGAACAACATAAAGATCCTATTCTTCATACTATCATTCCGATGACCGTATTAATGTTAATTCAAATGTTAATGGCCTTTTTATCATTAAAAAGTAGAAAGATTAGACGAATTGTTGACGGAAAGCCATCCCTTGTCATAAAAAATGGAAAAATAGATGAAAATATGATGAAAAAACTACGTTATAACTTTGATGATTTACTGATGCAGCTTAGAACGAAAGATATAACGAATATTGCAGATGTCGAGTTTGCTATCCTAGAAACTTCCGGAGAGCTATCCATTATTAAAAAATCAAATACTAAGAAATCGGCAACATATACCCTTCCCATCATATTAAATGGAAAAATTCAGCAAGATCATTTAGACCAAATCTATAAAGATGAAGCTTGGCTCAAAAAAGAACTAAATGAACGAGGTCACCATCAAATAGATCAAATCTCTTTTTGCAGTTTTCAAGACGGCAAGTTTTTCATTGATTATATTGATCCTAAATAGTCAACGAACAAATCGGTTAATGATTGGGATTCTTAATAAATCGTTTTTTGTTAATAACTTAAACAAAATAGAGAGTATAATATAGGACACAGTGATAACACCGATGCCTACAAGAAGACGAACTATTTCATGACTCTCAATCAATGTAGTCTTGTAACAAAATGTGCCTGCAATACCGGCCAAAACTGTAGCAACTATGAATTTAACATAGTCCAATAAATAAATTGTAAATTGAATTTTTTTCAATACCGTGGCAAAATGGAGCATTGTTACAAGAACAGTTCCAGCGGCTATTCCAAGAGCAGCGCCATTAATTCCGAATTGTGGCTGGGAAGCAAGGACGAAAATGACTACAATTTTCAAGACAGCGCCTATAAGGCTATTGATCATTGCTGCACTTGCCAAATCCAATGCTTGGAGAATAGCCTGCAAAGGACCTTGATAATAATGAAAAATGAAGAAAGGCGCCATTAATCTAATAAATTCAAAACCAGTTGGCGTTCCATACATTAATGTCATGAGTGGTTTAGCAAATACATATAAAACGACAACAGCTAGTCCACCTGTAAGGAGGGCAAATCTTAATGCTTGCTGCAGTCTATGTTCTACCAGTTTGTTATTTCGAAATGTATTTGCTTCGCTGATGGCTGGAACAAGAGATGTCGAAAGTGAATGAGTGATAAAGGAAGGCAGCATAAGAAGGGGTAATGCATATCCAGTCAATAACCCATATTGCTTTGTTGCAACCCCCGCTGCGATGCCGGCAATCAACAAACTATGGGAAACGACGATTGGTTCGAAAAACCAAGCAAGAGATCCAATCATTCGGCTTCCTGTAGCAGGTAATGCTACTTCCATTAATTCCTTTAAGGTTTTGCCGCTTGCTTTTACTGACTTAAAAAAGTTTTTCCGTACGGGAAATTTTTTCTTAACTTTAAACATCAAAAACAAATAGCCTAAAGAAGCTAATTCACCTAAGACGGAAGCGACCATTGCTGCAGCAGCAGCATATTCGATTCCAAGTGGTAAAAATCTCTTAGCAAACATGGCGATTAAAGCAATCCTGACAATTTGCTCTATTACTTGAGAAATTGCAGCCGGTTTCATATTTTGCTTACCTTGAAAGTACCCCCTAATAACAGAGGAGATAGCGACGATTGGAATAATCGGAGCTATTGCAACTAATGGATAATACGTTCTTTCATCAGTGAAAAGTGCTTGAGATAAAAACGGGGCTGCTAAAATTAACCCTGGTGTGAAAATAAGTGATAATGAACCCGTAACAGCCAGTGAAACGGCAAGTATTTTTTTTATTTTCTTTCTATCGCCCCTTGCTTCTGCCTCTGCTACCGCTTTAGAAATGGCTACAGGTAATCCCATTTGCGTAATCGTAATAACTAGGATAAGTGTTGGAAAAGACATCATAAATAAACCAACGCCTTCAGCGCCAATCATTCTCGCGATGACAATTCTATTGATGAATCCAAGAAGTCTCGTTATTAATCCCGCTGCCATTAATATGATTGTACCTCTAAGAAACTTAGTCATTTTTGTCCCTGCCTTCTCAAAACTCAATCAATCGATTACAATGAAGTATATGCAATGAAGTGGACAAAGCATGACAAGTTGTCGATAACGAAGGACAAAATATTTGGAAGGCGGTTAAATCATGGACACTTCTCATCATCCTTATGATTCATATCTACATGTATTAAAACCTGCACTTACTAGTAAAGCTGAAGAGTTTGCAGTATTAGGCTATGGGGAAGTAAAAACTGAAGACATATGGATTTTTTTAACGAAAAAAAAATGGAGAAAACATAAGGAAGGTATTCGGATTTACGAATTAGTATCCGATGTATTATCGATGAAGGTTGGAGAATTTATGAATTTTGCAACGGTCGAAGCTTTTAAATCTCCAGATTGGTTTTCAGATATAGACAGTGATGAACTTCAGGAACTTTTGCAAATAAAAGAATAATTATGTGAAATTGACACTGCATTCTTTATTGGATTATACTTGTAATGTTTTTAAAATTGTACTTGCTGCATACGTTCGATGCTCATCAATGCAAGGGGGAACTATATTTAATGGTTAAACGAAGCAGAATTGTCGCATTTTTTCTTATTATCATTTTAATGGCAAGTTTAATAGGGACCACATCAAACCCTATTATAAAAAAAGTTAAGCTAGGGCTTGATCTACAAGGTGGTTTTGAAGTCCTATATGATGTTAAAGCGGTAGACAAAAATCAAAAAATCGATAGGGAAACTCTTGTACATACAACACAAGCGCTTAATAATCGAATCAATGTCATCGGTGTAAGTGAACCTAATATTCAAATCGAAGGTACAAATCGCATAAGAGTACAGTTGCCTGGTGTAGAGGATCAAAATCAAGCACGTGAAACCCTCGGAACGACAGCAACTTTATCCTTCCGTGATGTTAATGACAATGTCATGCTATCTGGTACGGATCTAAAAGAAGGCGGTGCCAAAGCTACAATTTCTTCAAGAAATAATCAACCGATTGTTTCAGTCGAATTAAAAGATAGAAAAAAATTCAGAGATGTTACGAAGAAAATAGTTGAAATGGCACCGAATAACCAGCTTGTCATTTGGCTCGACTTTGAGGAAGGAGTCGACTCCTACAAGTCCGCAGTAGCTAATGGCAATCCAAAAATGCTTTCAAATCCGAATGTCAATGAAGTTTTTAATACAACAGAAGTTACAATCGAGGGGAATTTTACACAAAAAGAAGCGGAGAATTTGGCCAATCTATTAAATGCTGGAGCTCTGCCTGTTAAGTTAACTGAAGTTTATTCCACCTCTGTGGGAGCACAGTTTGGGGAAGAAGCACTGAATAAAACAGTTGAAGCTGGAATTTTAGGAATTGCTATTATTTTCCTTTTCATGCTTGTTTATTATCGTTTCCCAGGCGTTATTGCAACAATTACACTTTCGATTTACATTTACTTAATCCTGCTTATTTTTGAATTGATGAATGGTGTATTGACTCTGCCAGGTATTGCCGCTTTAATTCTCGGTGTTGGTATGGCAGTCGATGCAAATATATTAACATATGAGCGAATAAAGGAAGAAATAAAAGTTGGAAGATCGATAAAGTCTGCTTTTGAGGCAGGGAACAAATCATCGTTTGTCGCCATTTTGGACGCAAACATTACTACATTGCTTGCCGGAGCTGTTTTATTCTATTTTGGGACTAGCTCTGTTAAAGGATTTGCAACAATGCTCATCATCAGTATATTAATGAGCTTTTTAACTGCCGTTTATGGATCGAGACTTTTGCTTGGACTATGGATAAACAGCCGTTTCTTAAAGGATAAGCCCGGCTGGTTCGGAATAAAACAATCGCAAATCTATGCATTATCAGATAACAAGACGACACACGATTTGCCGACACGCTTTGATAAGTTTGATTTTGTTAAGCATCGGAAAAAGTTCTATGTCTTTTCTGCTATATTACTTTTAAGTGGCGCCGTCATTCTCGGTATTTTTAGATTGAATTTAGGAATTGACTTTTCCAGCGGTACACGTGTCGATATTAACGCAGGTAAGACGTTAACAACAGAAGAAATGAAATCTGAACTTAGCGAAATAGGTTTCCCTACTAATGATATCGTCCTTTCAGGTGCAAATAGTGAAATAGGTGTTGCGAGGTATAAAGGCGTTTTTAGCAAAACAGATATTGCGAAATTGAAAACTCACTTTGAGGAGAAATACGGTGCGGAACCTAATGTAAGTACTGTTTCGTCAACGGTTGGAAAGGAACTAATCAAGAATGCGATTAAAGCTCTTTTAGTCGCTGCTTTAGGGATTATCATTTATGTTTCTTTCAGATTTGAATATGCGATGGGGCTCACTTCCGTTCTTGGGCTCGTACATGACGCATTTTTTATTGTCGCGTTCTTTAGTTTAACGCGGCTTGAAGTAGACTTGACTTTCATCGCTGCGATATTAACCATTGTTGGTTATTCGATAAATGACACAATTGTGACATTTGACCGAATTCGCGAAAATATGACGGCTAAAAAACGTTTAAAAACAGAACAAGATATTGCGGATGTTGTCAATCAAGGTTTGCGCCAAACATTGACACGCTCCATCAACACTGTACTGACAGTTATTATTACGGTCGTTGCTTTACTAATATTAGGAAGTGAATCGATCCGGAATTTTTCCGTCGCCTTACTTGTAGGGCTTCTTGCTGGAACGTATTCATCAATCTTCATTTCCGCACAATTATGGTATGATATGAAAGTAAGAGAACTTAAGAAAAACGGACCGATTAGTACTGTTAAAGAAAAGAAGAAATGGTCTGATGAGCCTCAAGTATAAAGAAACGAACTAGATTTGACTAGTTAAAACCGCAGAAGATTCTGCGGTTTTTTTTGACAACAAAGTAGAATACTACTTTTATGCATAAGCAATTTTCTTAATGTTTATTGTTTATTTAAAAATGCCTTCCTGATAAGGAGGGTTAGTGGTTCTTAATAAGATGGTAGCTCATGCACATAAAGAAAAAAGGAGTAAGCAATGAATCAGGATGATCGTTTTAGACAAGCAGAATTTGCCGCATGTTTAGGGATTATTGTTAATATCATCTTAACAGTTGTAAAAGGATTCATAGGTTTAAAAGCAAATAGTAAAGCATTAATCGCAGACGCTGCCCATTCCGCATCAGATATAGCTGGATCGCTAGCTGTTTATATTGGCCTTAGAGCTGCAAAGCGACCACCCGATAAAGATCATCCATACGGGCATGGAAAAGCCGAATCTATTGCTGCCATCATTGTGGCTGTCATTCTATTCTTAGCAGGAATACAAATTGGAAAGTCCTCCATTTCTGCCTTATTTACTACTGTTGCAGTACCCGGGAGTATAGCAATATATGCTGTTATTTTTTCAATCATTGTGAAAGAGGCACTTTTCCAATATAAATATCGATTAGGAAAAAAATTAAAAAGTGATGCATTAATTGTAAATGCTTTTGAGCATAGGTCGGATGTCTATTCTTCAATCGCTGCACTCATAGGAATTGGAGCGTCAATTCTGGGGGGAAAGTTCGATATTCATTGGCTGGAATATGGAGATCCAGTTGCGGGCGTTGTAGTTTCCGTACTTGTATTAAAAATGGCATGGAAGCTAGGAGCTGATTCCATTCATAACACACTAGACCATGTTCTCCATGAAGAAGATACAACTGTTTTTAGACATTTAGTAGCATCTGTACCGGAAGTAAGAGAAATTGGAGAACTTCATGCAAGAGAGCATGGATATTATGTTATTATTGATCTGAAAATATCAGTTGATCCTTACATTACCGTAAAAGAAGGACATGAAATTGGTAAAAAAGTAAAATTGAAACTAATGGAACATCCAGATGTTCATAATGTTTTTATTCATATTAATCCTGATCATTCGGATGAAAAAAAATGATATAAGTTTTATACTTTATGTTATGTTAGTTTAGAGAGGTGAACCAATGTTATATCCTAAAACGAGGTGGGTTGTTCAAACTGCGAATGATCAAACCGTAAAAGAGCTTGCACAGCAATTAAATATTCATTTACTTTTGTCCTCTATGTTAGTCAATCGAGGAATAAACGACGTTAACGAAGCTAGAGAATTTTTAAATACGGAAATTGGAGAATTTCATAATCCTTTTTTATTTCCTAATATGGATAAAAGTGTCGATAGAATTAAAAAGGCGATTGAAAGAAACGAACCGATATTAATTTTTGGTGATTATGATGCCGATGGTGTGACAAGTACTACAGTAATGATGGATATTCTTACAAAAATGAATGCCAATGTTACATATTATATACCTAATCGTTTTACAGAAGGATATGGGCCAAATGAAAATGCATTTAGAGAGGCTCATAGTAAAGGTATAAAATTAATTATTACGGTAGATACAGGAATATCAGCCGTTAATGAAGTAAATCTGGCAAATGAACTTGGTATCGATGTGATTATTACAGATCACCATGAGCCTGGAGAGATTCTTCCTGAAGCATTTGCGATTATTCATCCAAAATTGCCCCATACAAATTACCCTTTTTCAGAACTTGCAGGTGTTGGTGTTGCATTTAAACTTGCCCACGCTTTAAATGGAGAAATGCCTGAAGAATTACTTGATTTAGTTGCCATTGGTACAATTGCTGATCTCGTACCATTACATGGAGAAAATCGTCTTCTTGTAATTGCCGGTTTGAAGAAATTGACCCATACGAAGCGTCTTGGTCTTCAAGCATTATGTAAAATGTCCGGAACAAAACTATCGGAAATTAATGAAGAGACGGTTGGGTTTGCCATTGGTCCTAGGTTGAATGCAGCGGGTCGAATGAATCATGCGGCGCCGGCTGCAGAATTATTAATGACCAATGATGTTAAAGTTGCTGAGCAGCTTGCTGAAGAAATAGATCTTATGAATAAAGAACGGCAACAATATGTAACTGAAATAACGAATGAAGCAGTTTCAATGGTCGAAAGTGATTTTCCACCTAATGAAAATAATGTGATTGTTATCGGAAAAGAGGGGTGGAGTGCAGGTGTAATTGGAATTGTAGCCTCTAGATTAGTAGATCGTTTTTATCGACCTGCTATTGTTTTGAGCTACGATAAAACAACAGGACTTGCTAAAGGTTCTGCCCGGAGTATTCAAGGTTTTGACTTATATAAAAATCTATCAGCCGTATCTCATTTACTCCCTCATTTTGGCGGACATCCAATGGCAGCTGGAATGACATTAAAAATTGAAGATGTTGATCTTTTACGCAAAGAGCTAAACGAGGCTTGTGGAAATCAACTGACAGCTGAGGACTTTATTCCTGTAACAGAATTGGATGCAGCTCTTGAAATTGATGAAGTAAATGTAGAGGCGATTGGACAACTAGGGTTGTTAGCTCCTTTTGGCATGGGGAATCCAAAACCTAAAGTTATGATCCAAAGCACATCGGCAGCAGGAGTAAGAAAAATAGGAGCAAATAAAACCCATTTAAAACTGACTTTAGAAAAGTCAGGTCATACACTTGATGGGGTTGGATTTAATATTGGTCATTTAGCTGATGAGATATCATCTGATGCAAAAGTCTCTGTTTTAGGTGAACTTTCCATCAATGAGTGGAATAATATGAGAAAACCGCAAATCATTATGAAGGATTTGGCAATTCGCGAATGGCAGCTTTTTGATGTTCGCGGTAATAAGCAAATAGATCTAGATGATTCGACGAAGATGTTGATTATTTTTTCAGAGAAGTATTTGAAACAATTTGAGCATAGAAATAATCTTGTTATCGTAAGAAACAAGGAGGATGCAAAAGAAGTCGATATAAATGGAAAACATATTGTCCTTTATGATATGCCACAAGACATTGACATGCTAGACAAGCTTATTAGAGGTAAGTCTCCTGAACGTATATATGCGCATTTATATCATGATCATACGCAGTTTTTTTCAATAATACCTACAAGAGACCATTTCAAGTGGTATTACGCCTTTCTGTTAAAAAGACAAAGTTTTGATTTGAACAAATTTGGAGAAGATCTTGCAAAATATCGAGGTTGGTCGATAGAAACAGTTAAATTTATGTCGGAAGTGTTTTTTGAATTAAATTTTGTTACAATAAAGGATGGATTCATTTCAATCAATCCAGATAAGCAGAAAAAAGATCTAGCGGATTCAGAGATATATCGGAAAAAACAAGAGCAGATTAGTATGGAAAAATTATTGTTATTTTCATCGAATAAGGATTTGAAGTCTTGGTTCGATGAAAGGTTGGCACATACTGTGTCTTATGAGGAGGAAACAAAAGCATGGACTTGAAACAATTTATTACGATCGTTCCTGATTGGCCTAAGGAAGGGATCATATTTAAGGATATTACAACATTGATGGATCATGGTGAGGCATATCACTATGCAACCGATCAAATAGTCGAGTACGCAAAGGAAAAGAAAATCGATATCGTTGTGGGCCCCGAAGCGAGAGGTTTTATCATTGGATGTCCGGTAGCATATGCATTGGGCCTTGGGTTTGCACCTGTTCGTAAAGAAGGAAAGCTTCCTCGTGAAACAATCAAAGCAGATTACGGGAAGGAATATGGGAAAGATGCACTCACGATACATAAGGATGCAATTAAACCTGGGCAGAGAGTGCTTATAACAGATGATTTATTGGCAACTGGCGGCACCATTCAAGCTACGATTGAACTTGTTGAAAAACTAGGTGGTGTAGTTGCAGGAATTGCATTTCTTATTGAGCTATCATATTTAAATGGTAGAGAAAATTTGGATGGCTATGACATCCTTTCATTAATGACATTCTAATCTTCTTTGGCTGTCCCAAAAAATAGTAGAAAGGGACAGCCTTACTATTTTATTGATGCTGTCAAATCATCAGTTTTTCTAAATTTTATTGTCAAAACCTTTACAAGTGTGTCTCTTTTCTCGATAATAGGTATCATATATTCAATTTTCATAAAAAGGTGATCCTCATGGCTAAAGATGAAAAAATACTAGCGGAAGAAGTGATAAATCGAACAAGTAAATACTTAAATGCTGAAAATGTTGCATTAGTGCAAAAAGCATATGAGTTTGCTAGCGCTGCACATAAAGATCAATTTCGTAAATCAGGGGAGCCTTATATCATCCACCCTATCCAAGTAGCCGGTATACTAGCTGATTTAGAAATGGATCCGGCAACATTGATAGGCGGCTTTCTCCATGATGTAGTCGAAGATACATCAGTGACTATTTCCGAAATAAAAACGGAATTTGGCAAGGAAGTAGCGATGCTTGTCGATGGTGTTACAAAACTAGGTAAGATAAAATATAAATCTCATCAGGAACAACAAGCGGAGAATCATCGAAAAATGTTTATCGCTATGGCACAAGATATTAGGGTCATTTTGATAAAATTAGCGGATAGACTTCATAATATGCGCACCCTTAAACATTTACCGCCTGAAAAGCAAAGAAGGATAGCGAATGAAACATTAGAAATCTTCGCTCCATTAGCGCATCGGCTTGGGATTTCAAAAATCAAATGGGAACTTGAAGATACTGCTCTCCGTTATTTAAATCCACAGCAGTATTATCGGATTGTCAATTTAATGAAAAGAAAAAGGGAAGAGCGGGAGCAATATCTTGAAGATGTCATGTCCGAAGTGAAGGATCGCTTAAATGAAATGGAAATAAAAGCAGAAGTTTACGGAAGACCGAAGCATATTTATTCCATTTATCGAAAAATGGTTCTTCAGCATAAGCAATTTAATGAAATATATGATTTACTTGCGGTTAGGATCATTGTTAATAGTATAAAAGATTGTTATGCAGTGCTCGGAATTATTCATACTTGCTGGAAGCCAATGCCCGGACGCTTTAAAGATTATATCGCGATGCCGAAACCAAACATGTATCAATCTCTTCACACCACTGTCATTGGACCGAAAGGGGACCCTTTGGAGGTTCAAATTAGGACGATGGAAATGCATCGTATTTCCGAATTTGGGGTTGCCGCACATTGGGCATATAAAGAAGGAAAGAGCATGACACCTCAAGCATCCTTCGAGAAAAAGCTTTCGTGGTTTAGGGAAATACTAGAGTTCCAAAATGAATCAGAGAATGCTGAAGAATTTATGGAATCATTAAAAATAGATCTTTTTTCCGACATGGTGTTCGTGTTTACGCCTAAAGGCGATGTGATTGAGCTGCCAGCGGGATCGGTTCCGATTGATTTTGCCTATCGCATTCACTCAGAAATTGGAAATAAGACTATTGGCGCTAAAATAAACGGAAAAATCGTTACATTAGACTATAAATTAAAAACAGGGGATATTATTGAAATCCTCACGTCCAAGCATTCTTACGGACCTAGTCAAGATTGGCTGAAACTAGCACAAACTTCACAAGCTAAAAATAAAATTCGACAATTTTTTAAGCGACAGCGTAAAGAGGAGAATATCCTTAAAGGTAGAGAACTCGTTGAAAAAGAAATTAAAGATATGGATTTTGACTTGAAAAAGGTTATGTCTGCTGAAAACTTGAAAAAAGTTGCGGACAAATTTAATTTCGGAAATGAAGACGATATGTTTGCAAGTGTCGGATATAATGGCATTTCAGCATTACAAGTTGCAAATCGTCTTACTGAAAAATTAAGAAAACAACGAGATCAGGAAGAAGCAGAGAAAGAAATTACCGCAGAAGTAAAAACCGATCCAGCTCCGAAACGTCATGATGCGGGTGTAACAGTAGAAGGTGCTGATAATTTACTCATTCGTTTATCAAGATGCTGCAATCCTGTGCCTGGGGATGAGATCATCGGATTTGTTACAAAAGGTCGAGGAGTTTCCGTTCATAGAGCAGATTGTCCAAATATTGATGCAAGTGAAATGGAAAACCGATTAATTTCTGTAGAATGGGAATCGGATACGGCAAATCGCAAAGAATATAATGTTGATATTGAAATATCAGGCTTTGATCGCCGTGGTCTCTTAAATGAAGTTCTTCAAACCGTTAGTGGAACAAAAACAAATATTACCGCGGTAACTGGAAGATCTGATAGAAATAAAATGGCAACAATCATGATGTCGATTTCCATCCAAAATATCGGTCATCTTCATAAGGTTGTAGACAAAATTAAGCAAATTCCAGATATATATGCCGTTAGACGTATTATGAATTAAGGGAGTTTTAATGATTAATGAGAGTAGTATTGCAAAGATGCAAAGAGGCAAGCGTAACAGTAGAAGGAAATATTACAGGTTCTATTGATCGTGGTTTTGTTTTATTAGTCGGTATGACCCATGAGGATTCTGAGCGAGAATGTGAATGGCTTGCGGATAAGATTGTCAATTTACGAATTTTTGAGGATGAGGCGGGAAAAATGAATCGCTCCTTGCTTGATACGGAAGGGGCAATTTTATCCATTTCCCAATTTACTCTATATGGGGATTGCAGCAAAGGGAGAAGGCCAAACTTCATGGATGCCGCAAAACCTGATCATGCTGAAGTGTTATATCATCATTTTAATCAGTTATTGAAAGAAAAAGGAATCCAAGTAGAAACGGGTATTTTTGGAGCAATGATGGATGTTAAATTGATTAATGATGGGCCAGTTACACTTGTTTTAGAAAGGTAAATATATAAGGCAAGTGGGGAAGGTTCCTTTAACATGGCTGTTGATTTTCGCTCCAGGCGGCTTCGCTTTCAGCGGGCGGGTACGGGGAGCCTCCTCGGCGCAAGCGCCTGTGGGGTCTTCTCTGTTCCGTACTCCCGCGACGGACAAAGATGTCCTAGTGCCGTGTCGGCGTTGGCCACAGGACGTGGCCGTCTTTAGTCGACCAGGAGTCTTCGCCGCCTTCCGCTCCAATCAACAGGTTCTAAAATAAAGCTACATTTTAAAAAAGGTATAATTCCTCAATAAGTGGATTATACCTTTTTGCTGAATTATTTCAGTCTTATTTTCAATAGGAGGATACGGTGTTGCATTGGCCTGGAACTATAAGGTGTCAGGATATTTTTATTGTAAATCCTTGAATTTACTTTTACTTCTGTATAAATAACTCCTTGTGAAATGACTGAAATTTGAAATAACCATTACAATTGATAGGTGAGAGTGGTGAAATAAAAGTACGTTATAATATATTCACATATAACTTGGAAGGGAGTGGTAAATTTGAAAAAATATCTTGTGTTTATAATAAGTTTTGTATTACTTTACTTGGTATTTCAAATATTTTCGGGTGTAATCATAAATGCACTTTATACACCAGATTTTTCCACAAAAGAAGGGACTTTTAGTCAAGAAGTATCGTTTGGTAAGACCCATTCAATGTTACTACTTATAACATTGGTTATTGCTACTTTTTCCTATATTTTCTCTCAAAGACTATTTAAAACCAATAAAAATTCGAATTAATGAAAAGGAATAACCTAAGCAATTGATAATTCACTTTTCTTAATCAATTAATGTGTGCGTTGATCCTAGATGAAGGATGAACGCTTTTTATAGTTTCTTCTACGAAGTAATAAATAAACATTTGCTAGTTAAAAATAAAGTCCCTAATCCGATCTTGTTTTGGAAAAAAAAGTTTTCGAATTCGGAGCTATTTCATGCTTTCTTTTTAAAGTGAAATTTCTTAAGTATAAACATGTAATTAACACAGCAGCTTGTTTTTTATTTTTGCAAAATACTAAAACCTTTTGATCGCTTTAATCGTGTTACAAATGAGAGGATGTGAAAAGCGATGATGAAGAGATCCGTGTTACATGCGGATTTGAATAATACCGATGATATATCATCAAATCATATGAACAGTCATATTACCGAAGTATACGATCGTCATGTTGAAATTGTTTATCGAGTATGTTTTTCGATTTTGGGCAACAAGCAGGAGGCTGAGGATGCTGTGCAAACGGTATTTATGAAATTTATGGAAAGTGGGCAGCGGCGGATGATTTTGCTCATTTCCTTGGTGAGGACATCAAAATAGATGATTTGAGTGAAGAAGAAAAGGCAAGAATCGCTGCTGGAAACGAATCTGGCATAGGACCCATTCAACTAGATGATTACCCTGAGCAACTAAGAGAAGACAAGATTACCATAACTATTCCAAATAGAGATGGAAAGAAAGTAACGAAAGTAATTAGTGTAAATGTCAGTAATAATGAACTAAACAAAAAGTAGTGATAGCCATTTTGTTAGACGAATAACATAAAAATAGTTCTTTTAGTACGTTAGTATTCTAGGTAATTGATGTATAATTTTCTTATTTTATACCCTTAAGAATTGAAAAAGACGACTTAAAATTCACATATATGAAATTTAAGTCGTTTTGATTTGCAATAAACAATCTTTTAAAAAACTTCTCATTGCCTTTGAAAGGATGGTTCTTTTCTCTATTAAAAAGCACACAATTGATTTTGGCACAATGTAGATTGTAGCGGAAGATGTGAGACTCCTGTGGGAGTACGGGACAGGGGAGACCCCACAGGCCACAGGTGCTTTGCGCCGAGGAGGCTCCCCGTACCGCCCGCGGAAAGCGAACACCTGCAGTGGAAATCAACAGTCTAGGTAGTAAAGAGAAAAGAAGCTATCTAAAGAGTCAATGACTGCGACTTTTAGACAGCTCCCTTATTTAGTTGCCTGAAAAATATTCAACAAGTCCTTTTTCAATGGCAGTAGTAATTTTATCCATGTACGTATTTGTTTTTATGATTTCCTCTTCGGCAGGATTGCTTAAGTACCCTAACTCAAGTAATAGAGACGGTTGCTGATTTTCTCTAAGTACATAATAGTCGCCATATCGAACTCCCCGGTCTGAAATATTGATGGCATTTGATATATGATTATGTACAGTATCCGCTAATTTCATTTCGCTGTCGTAATAATAATAAGTTGTATGGCCATGGACAGTACTGTCTTCTATACTATCAAAGTGCAGGCTAATGAAGACGTCAGCATTTTCGATATATGCAAGTTCTGCACGGTCTTGCAAACTTACGTAATCATCGGAAGATCGAGTTAATACAACATTAAAGCCGGCAGTTGTTAATTTTTCACTAAGTAGAAGTGACGCATTCATCGTCAAACCCTTTTCCAGTGTTCCATTTGCCCCTGCAGCCCCTTCATCACGCCCTCCGTGCCCTGGGTCTATAACAATGGTTTTTGAATTTGCTTTCGTTTTTGCAGGAACTTTATTCGTTTTTGAGACAATCCAGCTCGCAATATAACCTTTTTTTCCTGAATCAAACTCAATCTTTATCCAATCTCCGTCTTTTTCCAAAACCCTATAAACATCTTTTGAAGATGCCTGTCCAATAATCCCCGATTTTAAGGTCGGTTTTTTTCTAATATTCGTACCATCATATAATGGGCTAATATAATGTTTTTCTTGACCGGAAATATTATTACTCGCTGGTTGATTAGGTGCGATTGTTTCAATATAAGCACTGCTTACCCAAGCGGGACCAGATGAAAATTCTATTTCATACCAATCCTCTTTATGATCCAAGATAACAACATCATCACCCATTTGGAGGTTCCCTATTACTGAACCAGAAAGATTTGGCTCTGATCTGATATTTAAATGATCAGCAGTGACCATTCCTGCATTTATGTTTGAAGTAGACTTTTGCTCCTGGGCTAACCAATTTGCAACCCAGCCTTTTTTCCCAGATGGAAGCTTAATTTCATACCAACCATCTTTTTCATTTTTTATTTCATATGTTTCTCCTTTTCGGATTTGGGTAATGATTGTATAAGTTGTTCCTGGCTTTTCTCTAACATTCACTATATCTTCAGTAACAACAATTGTATCTGATTCCGCAAAAATAACAGGAGAAAATCGTACAAAAAGTATAATAAGAAAGAATGGAATGATAATAAAAAAGAATAGTTTTTTCCCCAAAAAATGAAACCGCCTTTCTCACTGACCTAATTATCAATTTTACCAACTTTTATATATTCTAATCAAATTTTATATTCGATGAAAAGCATAAAAATCCTTTTAAGTTTTTTAAAATGGGCAATACTAATCAGAAAAGCTGCTTTACTTGCGGCTGTTGATGCTGGGCGAATGGATATTAGCTACTCAAGCTGGAAAGAGAAGAAATTCACTGCTAGATAGGGGTTGGAGCTATACAGAATAAGTCTAAAATTATAAATTTAGACTTAAAAAACTTATCCTTTTTTACTAACTAAAAATGATTAGGAGGCACCAAGTTGAGAGCAAATGATCAAAATCGTATAGCTTCCTTCAGTACATCCCAACTTTTTTCGTTGAATTTTAAACATAGTATTGAAAAAGAGAATTATATGATTATGGAGGAGCCTATCTCAGAATACGGACTTTCATTGGCGGATATTAAAGGATTTAAAAAAAGAATGGGTAGGTCTTAAAGACGAAATTGAAATAAAACAATTATGGTATGTATTGACAAAGTTTTACGATATTCGTATGATAAATGAATAATTATCAACATAACTATAATGGCCCATGAGGGAAAAAGTAATTGAGATCCGTATGGAAAGAGAGGAAATGCCATGGCTGGGAGCATTTCTCCAATTCGACTCAATGAAGCACATTCCTTAGGCTTCTATTTCGAAAAGGCGCAACTTAGTAGGAATGGACGTATTCAGGCGATAACTGTTTGAGTGGGAGCTGTTTTTTACGGCTTCAAAAAGGGTGGCACCGCGGGAATTAACCTCTCGTCCCTTGTTTTTCGAAACAAGAGACGAGAGGTTTTTTTAATGGAAAGAACCTTATTAGCTGTGATAAGACATGTTAAAAAAGGAGGAACGTAGTATGACCATACAAATACCGAGAGGGACGCAAGACATCCTTCCTGGAGTGGTTGAAAAGTGGCAATTCATTGAAGAAAAAGCGAAAGACATTTGCAAAAAATATCAATATCGAGAAATCCGAACTCCTATTTTTGAAAATACAGAACTTTTTTTACGCGGAGTGGGGGATACAACCGACATTGTTCAAAAGGAAATGTACTCCTTTCATGATCGCGGCGGTAGAAATATAACCCTTAGGCCGGAAGGAACCGCATCAGTCGTTCGCTCTTTTGCTGAAAATAAAATGTTTGGAAACCCTACACAACCTGTAAAGCTCTATTATTTAGGGCCGATGTTTCGTTACGAGCGTCCTCAGGCGGGCAGATACCGTCAATTTGTTCAGTTTGGTGTAGAAGCATTGGGAAGTATGGATCCGGCTATCGATGCCGAAGTCATTTCTCTTGCAATGGATGTTTACAAATCACTTGGTTTAAAGAGGCTGCGTCTTGTCATTAATAGTCTTGGGGACAATGAGAGCAGGAATGCACACCGAACGGCCCTGATCAACCATTTTCAACCAAGAATAGATGAATTTTGTGGAGATTGCCAAAAGCGACTCGAAAAAAATCCATTAAGAATTCTTGACTGTAAGAAAGACCGTGAACATGAGTTAATGAAATCTGCTCCTTCAATTCTAGAATTTCTAAATGAAGATTCGAAGAAATACTTTGAGAAAGTAAGACAATACTTGTCAGAAATGGACATTGATTTTATTGTGGATCCAACTCTTGTTAGAGGTTTGGATTACTATAATCACACAGCATTTGAAATAATGAGTGAAGCGGAAGGCTTTGGTGCGATTACGACACTTTGTGGCGGAGGAAGATATAACGGACTTGTAGAGGAGATGGGTGGTCCTGATACGCCCGGAATCGGTTTCGCATTAAGTATGGAAAGATTGATTAGTGCTTTGGAGGCAGAAGGTATCAATATTGATTCCAAGTATTCAGCGGACTGCTATATTATAGTACTTGGAGATGAGGCAAGAGATTACTCTGTCTCATTATTGCAAAAGTTACGTCAAGCAGGATTTTCTGCTGATCGTGATTATTTAAATCGAAAAGTAAAAGCGCAATTTAAAGCTGCTGAGCGTCTAGGAGCTAAATTCGCGATTATTTTAGGCGATGAAGAATTGCAAACTGGTAAAATAACTGTAAAAAACTTAGATAATGGTGAACAAAGTGAATTGCCGTTAGATAATTTTATAGACGAATTTAGTAAGCAATGCCGATGAGGAGGATATTGTATGTTTGGTAGAACACATTATTGCGGTGAGATTACCGAAAAGTCAATTGGGGAGTCAGTTATTTTAAAAGGATGGGTACAAAGACGTCGTGATTTGGGAGGTTTGATATTTATCGACCTTCGTGACAGAACAGGAATTGTACAAATTGTCTTTAATCCTGAAATTTCTAGGCAAGCTTTGGAAATTGCCGAAAAAGTACGAAACGAATATGTGGTCGACGTTCGTGGTACTGTCGTGGCAAGAAATGTAGGGACGATAAATGATAATTTAAAAACAGGTAAAATAGAAATCGTCGTTACAGAAGTGAATATTATTAACGAGGCGAAGACTCCTCCATTTATGATTGAAAATAATACTGAGGCTGCAGAAGACATTCGCTTGAAATATAGATATTTGGATCTTCGAAGAACGGAAATGTACGATGTTTTTAAAATGCGTTCTACTGTTACGAGAACGATTCGTAATTTTTTAGATGAAGAGGGCTATCTTGATATTGAAACGCCAATTCTTACGAAAAGTACTCCAGAAGGGGCGAGAGATTATTTAGTTCCTAGCAGAGTTCATCCTGGTGAATTTTTTGCTTTGCCGCAATCACCGCAAATATTTAAGCAACTCTTAATGGTTAGTGGTTTTGATAAATATTATCAGATTGCCAGATGTTTTCGTGATGAGGATTTACGGGCAGACCGCCAGCCAGAGTTTACTCAAATTGATATTGAAGTAAGCTTCATGAGTCAAGAAGATATTAGAGAAATGGTTGAGCGGATGATGAAGCAAGTCATGTTCGCGACGAAAGAGCTTGAAATTGAAACTCCTTTCCCTATCATGCCATATGATGAGGCAATGGAAAAATACGGATCGGATAAACCAGATACTCGATTTGGAATGGAACTACAAGATATTTCAAAGTTAGTCGAAAACTCAAGTTTTAAAGTATTCTCAAATGCGATTACTTCAGGCGGACAGGTGAAAGCTCTCGTCGTAAAGCAAAGTGCAGATCAATACTCTAGAAAAGATATTGACGGTTTAGGTGAGTTTGCCGCCCGGTACGGCGCTAAAGGTCTTGCTTGGCTCAAAGTCGATGCTGACGGGTTAAAAGGGCCGATTGCAAAATTCTTTGCAGATGCAGAACAAACAGAGCTCTGTGAATTCCTTTCAGCTGAACAAGGTGACTTAATACTGTTTGCTGCTGATTCAAAAAAGATAGTTGCAGACTCATTAGGTGCATTACGTTTGAAACTCGGCAAAGATTTAGGGTTGATTGATGAAAATAAGTATAATTTCCTTTGGGTTACGGAATGGCCGCTGCTGGAATACGATGAAGAAGAAAATCGCTATTATGCTGCACATCATCCATTTACGATGCCTGCACGAGAAGATTTGGATAAGCTGGAATCAGACCCAAGTGATGTTAAAGCACAAGCATATGACCTTGTGTTAAATGGATATGAATTAGGTGGAGGCTCACTGCGAATTTTTGAAAGAGAAGTACAAGAAAAGATGTTTAAAGTACTTGGATTTTCCATGGAAGAAGCGAAGAGGCAGTTCGGATTTTTACTTGAAGCCTTTGAATATGGAACCCCTCCACATGGTGGGATTGCATTAGGTCTAGATCGAATGGTCATGCTTTTAGCCGGAAGAAATAGTCTTCGTGATACGATTGCTTTCCCTAAAACAGCAAGTGCAAGTGATTTGTTAATGAAGGCGCCAGATGAAGTAAGCGAAGCTCAATTAAAAGAATTGCAGCTTCGTGTAGATGTCAAGCCTGAAAAGGTTTTGTAACGAAGAAATTACTTTTCATTGTCTAGCTACAGCGCCTATCGAAAGGCAAACTTCCTGCCCTTTTCCCTTACGATAAGTCAACATCGGCTCGTTCCTCGCCGTGTCTCCTTAATCTCGGTAGAAGGTCCTAAAGTTTGTACGCCGATGAGCATTGCGCTTACGCTTTTCTTTGAAATTAGTGAAATATTCCCATGTATTTACGTTTGAAAAAAGCTTTTTCCTATGTTAGTATTTAATCAACAAGAAAAGTCCTGATGTGTTCGTCTATACACCTTTTCGTTTTGACCGACATCTCATACCTACGGGAGTTTGGAGTTTCCAGACTGAATGCAAGCCTCTGCGAGAGGACACATAAAGCCTGGAGCAGGACACCCACCTGCCAAGAGCGGGTTCAAAACAAAGGATTTTTAACAGACGGCATAATTGGGACTTTTTCCTATTTCCAACGAAACAGCCTTTATTTGAAGGTTGTTTTTTTATTTCCGGTTTATTTGAACTCCTAAGAATAGACTAATTTTTTTATGTAAGTAAAAGGTCCTTAGATAGGCTCTTTGTTTTTGTAAGTTGATAAATAATATTTTTTCATTTATTCTAATTCAGTATAGAAAAGATTGAACATACTTGGAGCTGATAAACATGTTGCATCAATTTTCGAGAAACGAGTTGGCAATTGGCAAGGATGGCCTAGAATTATTAAAAAACAGCACGGTTGCCGTTCTTGGTGTTGGCGGAGTAGGGACGTTTGCAGCCGAGGCATTGGCACGAAGCGGTGTAGGAAAACTAATTCTAGTTGATAAAGATGATGTAGATATAACAAACGTGAACAGACAACTTATTGCTTTACTTTCAACAGTTGGACAGCCCAAGGTTGATTTAATGAAAACAAGAATTGAAGATATTAACCCAGAATGTGAAGTTGTTGCTTTAAAAATGTTTTATACAGAAGACACATATGAAGCCTTTTTCGAACATCAACCCGATTTTGTTGTGGATGCTTCAGATACCATTTCTTATAAAATTCATTTAATCAAAGAATGCTTAAAGCGAGATATCTCGATCATTTCATCAATGGGCGCAGCTAATAAAATGGATCCAACCCGGTTAATGATTAAAGATATTTTTAAAACCCATACCGATCCAATTGCGAAAGTGATTAGAACAAAACTTAGAAAAGAAGGCATCAAAAAAGGAATACCTGTTGTTTTCTCTGATGAAAGTCCTATTGTTATTCGTGAGGAAGTTCGGAAAACGGTCGGGAAGGATGATTCAGAGATAAGAAAAGCGCAAATGCCGCCATCATCAAATGCATTTGTTCCTTCGACAGTTGGCCTAATTATGGCGAGCTACGTCGTACGTGAAATTTTGAAAGACATCCATATCCATAGAGTAAATGAAGGATGAAATAAAAGGCAGTTAAGTATAGATGACTTAGCTGCCTTTCAAATTAACTTTTATTGATTTTTTCATATATTGATGCAAGTGCTTGTTCAAATTTTCCTGTTAGCTTTGGTTTATAGTATTGCTTCCGCTTCAATTTATCAGGGAGATATTGCTGTTTGACCCAACCATTATCATAATCATGAGGGTATTTGTAATCAATGCCTCTTCCTAGAGCTTTTGCTCCTTTATAGTGGGCGTCTTTTAAATGGAGCGGAACTTCTCCACTCAAGCCTGCTCGAATGTCAGCCAATGCTTCATCAATGGCACATATGGCAGAATTAGATTTTGGTGATAAGCATAATTCTATAACAGCATTTGCTAGTGGAATTCGTGCTTCTGGAAAGCCAATTTTTTCTGCAGTTTGAATCGCTGCTAATGTCCGTGGACCTGCTTGTGGATTTGCAAGCCCAATATCTTCATAAGCAATCACGAGCAATCTCCTCGAAATACTCGGTAGGTCGCCTGCTTCAATTAAACGGCCTAAATAATGAAGAGCTGCGTTCGCGTCGCTTCCCCTTATGGATTTTTGAAAGCCGCTTAGTACATCATAATGGGCATCTCCGTCTTTATCATGTGCCAAGCTTTTCTTTTGAAGGCATTCTTCGGCAATCGCTTCAGTTATATAAATCACGCCGCCTTCATCTGGTTCAGTCGATAATACAGCTAGTTCTAATGCATTTAATGAACTTCTAGCATCTCCATTACTTGCTATTGCTAAATGATCTAAAGCTTTTTCCTCCAAAGAAATTGAATAAGAACCGAGCCCTCTTACAGGATCTTCCAATGCTCTCTGTAAAGTCTCTTTTATCTCCGTATCAGTTAAAGGAAATAACTCGAAAATTTGACAACGGCTTCTAATGGCGGGATTTATGGCGTGATACGGATTACTTGTTGTGGCACCTATTAAAATAATCATTCCGTTTTCTAAATATGGTAGCAAGAAATCTTGTTTTCCTTTATCAAGTCTATGGACCTCATCCAATAATAAAATTACCTTCCCGCTCATTTTCCCTTCTGCAGCTACAATTTCCATATCTTTTTTATTATTTGTTACGGCATTTAGTGTTCTGAAGGCATATTTTGTACTTCCTGCAATTGCACTGGCTATCGATGTTTTTCCGATTCCGGGAGGACCATATAATATCATTGAAGACAGTTGTTTTGCTTTCACCATTCTTGCTATAATTTTCCCTTCTCCAACTAAATGCTGCTGCCCAGCTATCTCTTCTATTGATTGGGGGCGCATTCTAAAGGCCAAAGGTTGTGTTTTCACAGTTAATCTCTCCAAACTGACGTTCTATACTATTCATTCTATCATAACAAAACATCAGCATGTATGCATTTAAGAATATGTATGTGCTATAATTGAGCAATGCAAAGGAGTAAACGCGTATGCCAAAACATAAAAATAGTTTTTTCAGACTCATTATTTTTACGGTAGGCTTACTAATCATGTCTTTGGGGATTGTGTTAATGATTATATCGAACTTTGGCGTTTCTCCTTGGGATGTATTGCATGTAGGTCTTTATTATCAATTAGGATTGTCGATTGGCACTTGGTCCGTTCTCGTTGGTGTAACAATATTAGGAAGTTCAGCAATTTTAATGAAGAAATGGCCCCAATATGGTGCATATTTAAATATGATTCTAATTGGTGTTTTTATAGATATGTTTATGCTTCTTCCATTTTTGACCGAACCAAATAGTCTGTTAGGAACAATAATTATGTTTTTTATAGGCATGCTCCTTTACTCATATGGAATGGGTATTTATTTGTCAGCTAAGCTTGGAGCGGGACCGAGGGATAGTTTTATGCTTGCCATACAGGAGAAAACTGGCTGGAAAGTATCGACGGTTCGTAGAATAATGGAAATAGCTGTTCTTTTTGTGGGATGGCTCCTAGGTGGGCCGGTTTTTATCGGCACACTTATATTCAGTGTCGCTATAGGAACGTTCATCGGTTTTGCTTTACCGCAATGCCAACAATTAACTGATAAAATATTAGAAAAAAATATAAATAATCACATTGAGAAAGAACTAGAACGAGGTGCAAGTTAATGAAAATTTCAACAAAAGGAAGATATGGATTAACGATTATGATTGAGCTGGCAAAAAGACATGGTGAGGGGCCTATTTCATTGAAGTCCATTGCACAAACCCACGATCTCTCAGAGCATTATTTAGAACAGTTGGCTGGACCGCTTCGCAATGCTGGTCTTGTTAGAAGTATAAGGGGAGCCTATGGCGGCTATGTTTTGGCTGATGAGCCTGCAAACATTACGGCTGGAGATATTATTCGTGTATTGGAAGGTCCTATTAGTCCTGTTGAAGGGATAGAAGATGAAGAACCGGCTAAACGTAAATTATGGATGAGAATTCGAGATGCGGTAAAAGATGTTTTGGATAATACAACAGTAGAGGATCTGGCCAATCATTCAGAAGATGATACGCCCGATGCTTATATGTTCTATATCTAATTTTTAGAAACAGGTGAAAACATGGATAGAATATATTTAGATCATGCGGCAACGACTCCCATTCATCCGCTTGTTGCAGAAAAAATTGTCTCTACAATGACAGACACATTTGGCAATCCATCCAGCATCCACTCATATGGACGTGAGGCAAGAAAGGTACTAGATGAATCACGAACGATATTGGCAAACAGTATAAACGCTCTATTTTCCGAAATTGTATTTACGAGTGGTGGAACGGAGGCTGATAATTTAGCAATTATTGGTGCGGCTCGAGCGAATAAACATAAAGGCAATCATATCATCACAACGACTATCGAGCATCATGCTGTTCTCCATGCATGTCACTTTCTTGAAAAGGAAGGATTTGAAATTACGTATTTGGCACCGGATGAACAAGGTATCATTAGTGCTGAATTAGTTCAACAATCTTTGCGCCCGGAAACGATACTTGTTTCGATTATGTACGGGAATAATGAAGTTGGCGCTATTCAGCCTATTAAAGAAATCGCTGATGCTTTATTATCTCATCAGGCAATATTTCATACTGATGCGGTCCAAGCTTACGGTGCAATCAAGATGGATGTAAAAAAACTGCATGTCGATTTGCTTTCTGTATCTGCACATAAAATAAATGGACCAAAAGGAATTGGTTTTTTATATGTGAAATCTGGAACAAAAATAAATCCTAGTACGTTTGGAGGGGAGCAAGAATTAAAAAGGCGTGCTGGGACTGAAAGTCTGCCCTTAATTGCAGGTTTTACTGAAGCCTCAGCTTTAGCAATGAGAGAGATGGATGCAAAAAATAGTTTTTATCAAAAATTAAAAGAAACTTTTTTGCAGACTTTATATGCTGAGAACGTTCATTTTCATGTGAATGGATCTCTCGATGCCTCCCTTCCACATATATTAAATATTAGTTTTCCAGGAACTGATGTTGAGGCGATGCTTGTGAATCTGGACATGGCTGGGATTTCAGCTTCCAGTGGATCCGCTTGTACAGCAGGTTCAATCGAACCATCACATGTTCTTGTCGCCATGTTTGGACCAAATTCAGAGAGAATTCGTAATTCGATTCGTTTTAGTTTCGGTTCTGATAATAAAATGAATGAAGTAAGTGAAGCCGCAAAAGAAACAGCAAGAATTGTTCATAGGCTTCAAAATTGAAAGGAAGATGAAAGATGATTAAATCGCCAAAAGATACGCGTGTTGTTATTGGTATGTCTGGCGGTGTTGATTCATCAGTAGCTGCTTTATTGTTAAAAGAGCAAGGATATGATGTAATTGGCATTTTTATGAAAAATTGGGATGATACAGACGAAAATGGTGTTTGTACAGCAACGGAGGATTATAACGACGTAATTCAAGTGTGCAACCAAATAGGCATTCCATATTATGCGGTTAATTTTGAAAAACAATACTGGGATAAAGTGTTTACGTATTTTCTCGATGAATATAAAGCAGGACGTACACCAAATCCGGATGTTATGTGTAATAAGGAAATAAAGTTTAAAGCATTTCTTGACCACGCGATGAAACTTGGCGCCGATTATTTGGCAACGGGTCACTATGCACAAGTTGAAATGCATGACGGAGAAGTAAAAATGCTCCGCGGAGTGGATACGAATAAGGATCAAACGTATTTTTTAAATCAATTAGATCAGGATCAACTTAAAAAAGTAATGTTTCCAATTGGATCTATTGATAAAAAGCGAGTAAGAGAAATTGCTGAAGAAGCCGGGCTTGCGACAGCTTCCAAAAAAGACAGCACCGGTATTTGCTTTATCGGTGAGAGAAATTTCAAGGAATTTCTAAGTGGTTATCTACCTGCCCAAAAAGGGGTAATGGAGACGCTTGATGGAAAAAAAGTTGGCGCGCATGATGGGCTAATGTATTATACTATCGGTCAACGCCACGGGCTTGGAATTGGTGGAGCGGGAGAACCTTGGTTCGTCGTTGGAAAAGATTTAGAGCGGAATGTACTATATGTAGAACAAGGTTTCGACCACCCTTCTCTATATTCTGATTCAATTCGTGCAGTGAACGTAAATTGGGTATCAGATCAAAAAAAACAGTCAGAATTTACTTGTACTGCAAAGTTTCGTTATCGTCAGCCTGATGAAGAAGTGACAGTACAGCTGCAGGAAAATGGCGAAGTAAATGTGTTATTTGCGAGACCAGTCCGTGCTGTAACCCCTGGACAAGCAGTCGTGTTCTACAATGGGGAAGAATGCTTAGGCGGCGGTACAATTGATACTATTTATAAAAATCACGAAAAACTTGCTTATGTCGGCTAAACTGCTTATCACTTTTATGATAGGCAGTTTTTTTTATGATATAATTTAAGTCAATTATTGAAAGTCCGGAGTGAATAGAATGGATAAAAATTTACAAGGAATTGAATTTTTACAAAAAGGAAATGTTGAAAAAGCAATTCAAATGTTTACGGAAGCGATAGAAGAAAATCCTCACGATGCTGTGGGATATGTGAATTTTGCCAACGTCCTTATTTCAGTAGGCGAGCTAGAGCGAGCTGAGCAATTTTTAAAAAGAGCGATAGAAATCGATGAGAAAGCATCGGCAGCTTATTATAGTTACGGTAATCTATACTTCAATAAAGAGCGTTATGATAAAGCGGCAGGAATGTTTGAGAAGGCTCTCGCGATTGGGCCGGAAACGAATGATCTCCAATACATGCTGGGAATGTGTTTTGTGAATCTTGGAAGAAATGAATTATCACTACCTTATTTGCAAAGAAGTGTGGAGCTTAATGATCAAGATATAGAAGCAAGATTTCAATACGCGCTATCATTGGCACGAAGCGAAGTTTATGATGAGGCGATAAAACAATTGGAGACAGTGATTAAAGAAGATTCTTATCATGCGGATGCCTTTTATAATTTAGGTGTTGCTTATTTAGCTCACCATGATGATACTGAAAAGTCACTTCATTGTTTTGATAAAGCTTTGGATATTCAACCAAATCATGCACTCGCAGGAAACGGCAAGAAGCTAGTGGAAGAATTGTCGGAAGAAAAAGGGCAGTAAACCACTAGAATGGGGGAATCAATTATGACTGTTCAGGATTCTCTTGATTTATTTCAAGAAAACGAAATATATATTAAAGGTCGACATCTTGTCACGATTTTTCATAATGAACAAAACTTTTATTCTGTCATCCGAATTAGAGTAGACGGAACAAATGTGGATCACAAGGAAAAAGAGGCGGTTGTCACCGGTTTTTTTCCTAAGCTTCATGACCAGGAAACGTATATTTTTTATGGTCAATTTAAAGAGCATCCGAAATTCGGATTGCAATTTAATGCTGACCATTTTAAAAAAGAATTGCCTCAAACGAAGCAAGGGGTCGTCACTTATTTATCAAGTGATTTATTCAAGGGTATAGGAAAAAAAACAGCGGAACGAATAGTTGAAACACTTGGTGAAAATGCTATATCCCGAATCTTGGGACAGCCATCCCTACTTGATGAAGTGCCAAAGCTTGCTCCTGAAACGGCAAAACAGTTATACGATACTTTGCTTGAGCATCAAGGGCTTGAACAAGTCATGATTGGACTAAATCAATACGGTTTTGGACCGCAAATTTCAATGAAAATATATCAAGTGTATAAAGATGAGACGTTGAGTGTTTTGCAAAAAAATCCCTTTCAACTAATTGAAGATGTGGAAGGGATCGGTTTCGTAAGAGCGGATGAACTAGGAAGTCAGCTAGGGATAACCGGGAGTCATCCTGATCGAATCAAAGCGGGTTGTTTATACGTTTTGGAGCAAGAATGTTTAAAAAATGGACATGTATATTTAGATAGCGCGGAAATTCTTGAAAAAGTAAAAATTTTACTAGAAGAAAGCCAAAGAATTGACATCCCTTTTCAGGATATTGCAACACAATTAATTAACCTTGAAGAAGAAGGGAAAATTGTTGGCGAAAACAAGCGTGTGTATATGCCTTCTTTGTATTTCTCAGAAAAAGGAATTGTATCAAATATCGAACGGATTATGGAGCAAACGGAATATGCCGAACAATTTCCTGATTCAGAATTTTTACTTGCTCTAGGTGATTTAGAGGAGCGATTACATGTTGAATATGCTCCATCACAACGAGATGCAATAAAAACTGCCTTATTGAGCCCAATGATGATTTTGACTGGTGGTCCCGGAACAGGTAAAACAACTGTGATTAAAGGGATTGTTGAGCTGTATGCAGAATTACACGGCTTATCACTCGACCCTTATTCTTATAAAAAAGAAGAACCATTTCCTATTCTACTGACAGCCCCAACAGGTAGGGCGGCAAAAAGGATGGCAGAATCGACTGGTTTGCCTGCCATGACGATCCATCGACTTTTAGGAATGACAGGACAAGAACAACTTGATTCTGATGAAATAAGGGAAATTGAAGGCAGGCTCGTAATCGTGGACGAAGTGTCGATGGTAGATACATGGCTTGCCCATCAATTACTAAAGGCATTGCCGCAATCAATTCAAGTCATTTTTGTAGGGGATGAAGACCAATTGCCGTCTGTCGGCCCCGGTCAAGTGCTGAAAGATTTAATTTATTCCAATATCATCCCAACTGTTCAACTGACAGACATTTATCGTCAAGAGGAAGGATCCTCTATCATAAATCTTGCTCACGAGATAAAAAATGGCAGAACACCAGTTGACCTCATTAAACAACAAAAAGACCGCTCCTTCTTTCAGTGCCAAACAGGACAAATAAGTGAAGTTATAAAAAAAGTCGTCCTAAATGCTAAACAAAAAGGTTATACAGCAAAAGACGTTCAAGTTCTTGCTCCAATGTACCGCGGACCTGCGGGAATAGATAATTTAAATAAAATACTTCAGGAAATTTTTAATCCTAATCATGATAAGAAAAGAAAAGAACTTAACTTTGGAGAAGTTACATTTAGAATCGGCGACAAAGTGCTACAGTTAGTAAATCAACCTGAACAACATGTTTTTAATGGGGATATGGGAGAAATAATATCTATATTATACGCGAAGGAAAATACAGAAAATCAAGATATGGTGATCGTCTCTTTCGAAGGTACGGAAGTGACTTATACGAGAGGAGATTTAAACCAAATTACTCATGCATTTTGCTGTTCCATCCATAAGTCACAAGGTAGTGAATTTCCCATTGTCATACTTCCTGTCGTCCGCAGCTACTATAGAATGTTAAGAAGGAATTTACTCTATACAGCGATAACAAGAAGTAAGCAATTTCTTATATTATGCGGTGAAGAAAGTGCTTTTCGTATGGGGGTGGAACGTAAGGATGATCTAATTAGAAAAACATCCTTATATGAAAAATTAATTTCGGATTCACATTCGTCACAAATTCAACAACAAGAAGTTTTGTCAGAAGATACCATCTTGCTTATTGATCCAATGATCGGCATGGAAAATGTTTCGCCTTATGATTTTTTGAATTGAGGAGGAAAATATAAATGTTCGGAAAGGCAGGGGATTCTTTGCGGACATTTTCTCTTTTAAAAGGGATGCCTGTTTATGAAAAAAATGGAGACTTGCTTGGTGAAGTGTGTGACATTGTCATTCAGGAAAGCGGACAAGTATCCCATCTTTTACTTCAATGTAAAGGCTTAATTGGTAATAAACATACAGTTCCAATTAAGAATATTATTTCGTTTGGTCATGATGGGATCTTGCTTGAAAGTAAAGAGCTTCTCACAAAATATAAAGGAAAGCCTTCTGAATACACGATGCATCATGACAAGCCACTTATGAAGAAACATACTTTATCGCAAATAGGCGACCAGCTTGGTCTATTAGATGATGTATATTTTCTGGAAGAATTGGGCACAATCATAGGGTATGAACTGACGGATGGTTTCTTTTCTGATATAACTCAAGGAAAACGAGTGATCAGAACTCCCCACCCACCTAAGATTGGAAAAGATGCCATCATCGTGTCGGTAACTAAGCTGCGAGGTGGCAAGCCCTATGATGAAATGTCCAAATTGCCAAAGTAAGGATCTTGGTAAAATAGGCATCAATCAATATTATTGTTGGAACTGTTTTATTGAATTGTCAGTTGGTAATCGAATGATACACACACATCAAGTTGAAGAAGATGGGTCTTTAAGTTCATTGGACGACTTGTTTAATGAACAGGAACGAAAACTGAGCTAATCAACATGGGAAACTGTCCTTTTAGGGCAGTTTCTTTATGTACAGAGGATAAAACTGTTTTGGTTTCGGAAAACTAACAACGAGGGGGAATCATTGTGAATCAGCACCATCTCCGAGTTATTTACCGATTAATTATCGTATTGCTTATTTTTATCATTATTTATTGCTTTTTATTATTAAAGCCTATTTGGAGGCCTATTTTGACAACTGTGATGATTGGTCTCCTTCCATTTTTTTTAAGTGGGCTTATCGCTTATTTATTGCATCCGTTGGTTGAGAAGCTAGAGAGCTTAGGGATGAAAAGATATCTAGCCATATTACTTATTTATCTCATCTTTTTTGGTGGTACTGGATTCGCCATTTATTTAGGGATTCCAATGATGATTAAACAGATGAAAGAGTTTTCTGAACAACTGCCTATCTTTATTGATCAATATCGAGAATGGATTCATCAAGTAGAGACCTCGACATCAAATTTCCCAGAAGGAATCCAAATACAAGTTGACGAAAGAATTAATGATGTTGAACAATGGTTTGGCAAGATTATTGAAAAAACGACGAAAGCCTTAATGAATATTGTTGATTTTTTACTCATTTTATTAGTTGTACCATTTCTTTCTTTTTATATGCTTAAGGATTTAGATGCAATCAAAAAAGCGTGCTGGTATATGACTCCGAAGAAGTGGCGGCGAAATGGGGTTCAATTTTTGGATGCTGTCAACGAATCGTTAGGCGGCTATATCCGTGGACAAATTCTTGTATGTGCAATAATTGGTGTGGCTGCTACAATCGCTTTTGGAATAATTGGAGTACATTATCCGGTTTTATTGGGCATTATCATTGCCATAACAAATGTAATTCCCTATTTTGGTCCACTTATTGGTGCCGTACCCGTTATCTTGATAGCACTAATGTCCTCCGTTAAATTGGCCATTATAGCTGGTGTAGTAGTATTCATTCTTCAGTTTATAGAAGGGAATATATTATCACCATATATTGCTGGGAAATCCTTGCACATGCACCCCTTATTTATCATCGCCGCTCTTATTGTTGGAGGAGAAGCATTTGGAATTATTGGGATGATAATGTCTGTTCCAATATTGGCTGTTGTAAAAATCGCTATTATTCATTCAAGGGACCATTTAATTAGAACGAGGCAGACTGAGCATTGACAAAGAATCCCAAGTTCTCTATAATCTCTATTATAAATTCAAATATAGTTAAATTGAAGAAGGATCTAAATGTTATAGCCCATCTATAGAGAGGAATTTCCTAGGCTGAAAGAAATTCCAGATGAAGAATGACAGATGCCAATCCTGAGAGTAGCTAATTCCTGCCGTTAACCGCGTTAAGGTACTGAGATAAAAGCATAGTATGTATGCTTTTGAATCAGGGTGGTACCGCGTACAATAAGCTTCGCCCCTGTTTAGGGGTGGGGCTTTTTATTTTTTTCAAGTATATTAGGAGGTATTGACAATGAAAGAACTTACTGGTTCACAAATCAGGAAAATGTTTTTAGATTTTTTTCAAGAGAAGGGCCACAGAATAGAACCTAGTGCTTCACTTGTTCCGCATGACGATCCAACATTATTATGGATTAACAGCGGTGTAGCCACATTAAAAAAATATTTTGATGGTAGGGTTATTCCCGAAAATCCGCGTATCGTAAATGCCCAAAAATCGATTCGTACTAACGATATTGAAAATGTAGGGAAAACGGCTAGGCATCACACATTTTTTGAGATGCTAGGAAACTTTTCAATTGGTGATTATTTCAAAGCAGAAGCGATTGAATGGGCTTGGGAATTTTTAACGAGTCCAAAATGGATTGGATTCGAAGCTGATAAATTATCTGTTACGATTCATCCGGAAGATGATGAAGCTTTTGATCTTTGGAATACAAAGATTGGCCTTCCAAAGGAAAGAATCATTCGCCTAGAGGGTAACTTTTGGGATATCGGAGAGGGTCCAAGTGGTCCGAACACAGAAATATTTTATGACAGAGGTCCGGAATTTGGAGATGATTTCGAAGATCCGGAACTTTATCCAGGTGGAGAAAATGAACGATATTTAGAAATTTGGAATCTTGTATTTTCACAATATAACCATAATCCTGATGGCTCATATACGCCGCTCCCTAAGAAAAACATTGATACAGGGATGGGATTAGAGCGAATGGCTTCTGTTATTCAAAACGTGCCAACGAACTTTGATACCGACTTGTTTTTACCTATAATTCGTGAAACAGAAAAAATATCCGGTACATCTTACGGATCAAATTCTGAAAATGATACTGCTTTTAAAGTGATTGCCGATCATATTCGTACTGTAGCATTTGCGATTGCGGACGGAGCTTTGCCTTCTAATGAAGGTCGCGGCTATGTATTGCGTAGACTTTTAAGAAGAGCAGTTAGATATGCGAAACATATTCATATTGATAAGCCATTTATGTTCAAACTTGTGCCGGTTGTAGGCGAAATTATGAAAGACTTTTACCCTAATGTTGTGGAAAAAACCGACTTCGTTCAAAAGGTAATTAAGAATGAAGAGGAGCGTTTTCACGAAACATTGAATGATGGTTTAGAGATCCTTTCATCAATCATTCAAAAAGCGAAACAAGAGGGCAAAAACATTATTAATGGATCAGATGTATTTAAACTTTATGACACATATGGATTTCCCGTTGAACTAACAGAAGAATATGCTGCAGAAGAAGAGATGACGGTTGATCATGAAGGCTTTGACATCGCAATGGAGGAACAGCGTGAACGGGCAAGATCTGCTAGACAGGATACCGAATCGATGCATGTGCAAGGCGGCATCCTAGGAGATATACAAGTTAGCAGTACTTTTATCGGATACGAAAACCTGCAGGCTGATACAATTGTTCAGGCGATTATCAAAAATGGCGAACTTGTCCAAGACGCTCGTGAGGGTGAAAAAATTGATTTAATCCTTGAAAAGACGCCTTTTTACGCAGAAAGTGGAGGGCAAATTGCTGACCAAGGGGTAATCACTGCACCGGGCTTGACTGTAAAAGTAACGGACGTTCAAAAAGCACCAAATGGACAAAACTTACATTCCGCTGAAGTGGTTGCTGGAGTTTTACAGCAGGGAATAAATATACATGCACAAGTAAATGAAGGTAATCGCAGAAAAATTGAGAAAAACCATACAGCAACGCATTTGCTTCATCAAGCATTAAAAGATGTCCTTGGCAACCATGTAAACCAAGCTGGTTCATATGTTGGTCCTGAACGACTGCGATTTGATTTTTCGCATTTTGGTCAAGTAAAACCTGATGAACTTGAAAAAATTGAACAAATTGTGAATGAGAAAATTTGGGATAGTATATCAGTTACAATCACGAATAAAAGTCTAGAAGAAGCGAAGGCCATGGGAGCAATGGCTTTATTCGGCGAAAAGTATGGAGATGTCGTTCGTGTCGTTTCCGTAGATGATTATAGCTTGGAATTGTGCGGAGGCTGCCACGTTTCAAATAGTTCATCGATTGGCTTATTTAAAATTGTTTCAGAAAGTGGAATTGGTGCAGGAACGCGAAGAATTGAAGCTGTAACAGGTGAAGGGGCTTATCTCGTAATGAATGACGAAATTATGAGGTTCCACCAGGCAGCTGATATTTTAAAAACTAAGCCGAAGGATATGGTTCATCGAGCAGAAACTTTGCTTACCGAAATAAAGGACCTTCAACGCGAAAATGAATCATTGTCCTCAAAACTTGCAAATATTGAAGCAGGGAGTATGCTTAAATATGTAGAGGAAATAGATGGCATTAAAGTGTTAGCGCAAAAAGTTCAGGCATCCGATATGAACACACTTCGCAACATGGCGGATGATTTGAAGCAAAAAATAGGCACTGGAATCATCGTTTTAGGATCAAATCACAATGATAAAGTAAATATTATTGCTGCTGTTACGAAGGATTTAATTGACAAAGGCTATCACGCTGGAAAACTCGTTAAGGAAGTAGCTGGCCGCTGTGGGGGTGGCGGTGGTGGACGCCCTGATATGGCGCAAGCAGGCGGCAAAAACCCAGATCAACTAGATTCCGCTCTAGGCTTTGTAACTGAATGGGTAAAATCCGTTTGATTCCGAGAAGAAATCATGTACAATGAAGATAATATGTGACAATCAGGCCTATCTGTAAATGGTATGTCTTAAGAGAGGTGTTGTAAATGAGCTCTTTTGATAAAACGATGCGTTTTGATTATCAAGAAGACCCAATGGAGCAAGATGTAAAAGAAGTGCTGCTTCATGTGTATGGTGCTCTTCAGGAAAAAGGTTATCATCCAATCAACCAAATTGTCGGTTATCTGCTTTCAGGGGATCCTGCATATATTCCAAGGCATCATGACGCACGCAATATCATGAGAAAGCTGGAACGCGACGAAATCATCGAAGAATTGGTGAAATCGTATTTAAAACAACATCGTGAGGGATAATAAATGAGAGTAATGGGCCTTGATGTTGGATCTAAAACGGTCGGAGTGGCTATTAGTGATGAAATGGGCTGGACTGCACAAGCAATAGAAACGATCGCCATAGATGAAAACATAAAAAGGTTTGGATTTGAAAGAATTGGTGAAATAATTAAGGAATATGATGTAAAGGAAATTATTGTTGGTCTGCCGAAAAATATGAATAATACGATTGGTCCACGAGGTGAGGCTTCACAATATTACGCTGAAAAGCTGAAATCACTATTTGAAATTCCTGTTAAACTTTGGGACGAGCGCCTAAGTACGATGGCTGCAGAGCGGATTTTATTGGAAGCAGATGTCAGTAGAAAAAAACGAAAAAAAGTAATCGATAAAATGGCGGCCGTGATGATTTTACAAGGTTATCTGGACAGCCAACAATAATGAGGTGAAGGAAAATGGAAAACGGGGAAAAACACATTACAGTAGTAGATGAAAATGGAAACGAACAGCTATTTGAAGTATTATTTACATTTGATTCCGATGAATTTAATAAATCATATGTATTATACTTCCCTGTTGGTGCTGAAGAAGACGAAAACGAAGAAATCGAAATTCATGCCTCTGCTTACACTCCTAATGATGAAGGAGAAGAGGGCAGTCTCCAGCCGATTGAAACGGATGAAGAGTGGGAAATGATAGAAGAGATGCTTAACACTTTTCTGGATGAGGAAGAAGAAGAATAAATATTATACAAGCCAATCCTATATGGGTTGGCTTTTTTGTGCAGCTATAGTGTTTTTCGACTAGCAATCTTCTTAAACTTTTCTTTTACATATGTATCATCTACTCTCCTGAAAGTTCGCCATGTTTCCTTTATCATACGTCTTTAGCGCCGAAGTTTGCACGTCGATGATTACGGTGCTTGCACTCTCCTAACAATTCTTCAATTTTCGAGTGAAAAATGTACAATTTGTAGTATAATGTACAAAGTATCGTAGAGAAACTCTATCCAGCTGCGTTTAAAAGGGGGATTGCCAAAGTGGCAGATAAAGAAAGCCGTGGCACAAATAAGCTTGACTTAAAAACAAAAATTAGAAATAACTTAATAGAGAGGCGAAACGAGGCGAAAATCATAAGAAGAATCGTAGCAATTATTACACTAATTGTATTGCTAGTTGCAGGTGGGGTAGGATTCATTGGATATAATTACATCAAATCCGCTTTACAGCCTGTTGATCCAAACAATAATAAACAAACTGAAGTCGATATTCCAATCGGATCCTCAACGACATCCATCGGTAAACTTCTTCAGAAAAAAGGCATAATAAAAAATGGGACTATTTTTAAATACTATGTTAAGTTAAATAACATATCAGGATTTCAGGCAGGTAATTATAAATTTACTCAATCTATGACGCTTGAGGAAATAGCGGCTACATTGCAAACGGGTAAGCTTGTAAGGGAAGCATTATTTAAAATGACCATTCCAGAGGGGCTTCAACTCGATCAGATTGCTAAAATAATCGCGAAACATACAGGTATGTCATCGGAAGAGATTACAAAAAAGCTTGACGATCCAGAATTAATTAAGCAACTTATGAAAAAATATCCTGAGATTTTGACGGATGATATTTTAAATGAAAATATTAAACATCCACTCGAAGGATATTTATTTCCAGCTACTTATTCTTTTTATGAAGAAAAACCTTCGTTAGAATCAGTTATTGGTGAAATGCTATCGCAAACAAAGAAAATCGTTGTAAAATATTCGGGAACGATGGAAGAAAAAGAAATGAATGTCCATAAGCTTCTCACAATGGCATCATTAATTGAAAAAGAAGCTACTGAAAAAGCAGATAGACATAATATCTCAAGTGTTTTTTATAATCGGATAAAGCAAGGCATGCCTTTGCAAACAGATCCAACTGTATTGTACGCACTGGGAAAACATAAAGATAGAACATTATATGAGGATTTAAAAGTAGATTCTCCTTATAATACGTATAAGCATGAAGGTCTAACGCCTGGACCAATTGCTAATGCAGGCGAAACATCAATAGAAGCAGCTCTAAATCCTGCAAAAACGGAATATTTATATTTTCTCGCTGAATACGGAACAGGGGAAGTTCATTACTCTAAAACATTGGAAGAACATAACGCTTTGAAGGATAAATATATTACGAATAAAAGGGACTAAGCTATAGGGGGTTTCATTTCTTGGACGATTCTATCAAGAGTTATCTTGAATCATTTATACAAGAGAGAAATTTATTTTTTAAAGAGTTGGAACAGTTTGCTGTAGAACATCGAGTACCTATTATGGAACCAACAGGAATCGAAACGATGCTGCAAATGTTGAGAATCCAAAATCCAAAAAGGATACTGGAAATAGGCACAGCGATTGGTTATTCAGCTTTAAGAATGGCTGATGTGCTTCAAGACGCGCAAATTGTTACGATGGAGATGGATGAAGTAAGAATAGAGCAAGCCATGGCGAATATTAAAAGATCTGAAATGGAAAGTCGAGTAACAGTGATAGAAGGAAATGCTTTGGACTTATATGAAAAAGCGGCTGCCCATGGACCATACGACGCCATTTTCATCGATGCAGCGAAAGGCCAATATGTAAAATTTTTCAATATGTACAAAGAACTTTTAACAAAACATGGCTGCATTTATACAGATAACGTATTATTTAAAGGAATAGTAGCAGGGAATAATCAAACTGAAAATAAACGATTATCTAGTGTTGCGGAAAAAATAAAGAAATTTAATCATTGGCTTTTTGAACAAAAGGATTTTACAACGGTTATCATTCCTGTAGGCGACGGATTGGCAATCAGTAAAAAAATAGATGTTGGGAGTCTTTAGGATGGACCGTAAACCCGTTATCATTGGAGTAGCAGGAGGATCAGGTTCTGGTAAAACGAGTGTAACAAATACAATATATGAAACCTTTAAGGGACACTCCATACTGGTTATTGAACAAGATTATTATTATAAAGATCAAGGGCATCTTCCGATGGAGGAGCGGCTGAAAACGAATTATGATCATCCTCTTGCTTTTGACCATGACCTTCTCATTAACCATCTTGAAAGACTTTTATGCTATGAATCGATTGAAAAACCAGTGTATGATTACAAGCAACATACAAGATCGGATAAAACGATTCATGTCGAACCGAAAGATGTCATAATAATTGAAGGAATTTTAGTATTAGAAGACGAGAGATTGCGCAATTTAATGGATATAAAAATATTTGTTGATACGGATGCTGATTTACGAATTATTCGGCGCTTAGTAAGGGATATGGAAGATCGGGGAAGATCATTCAATTCGGTGATAGCACAATATTTAAATGTTGTGAGACCTATGCACAACCAGTTTATTGAACCGACGAAACGATACGCTGATGTCATCATTCCAGAAGGTGGGCAAAACCATGTCGCCATCGATTTAGTAGCAACAAAGATTAAAACTATTCTTGAACAAAAGTCATTTTTGTAATACGATAGCATAGATACTATTATATGTACTATGACGCGCCTGCGATAGGCGCGTCATCATGTATTACATACACAAAATTTGGAATGTATCTGATAAGGAGTGAAGGGATTTGGCTACGGAAAAGGTATTTCCTATGACGGAAGCTGGAAAAGAGAAGCTTGAACAGGAGCTTGAATATTTAAAATCAGTTAGAAGAAAAGAAGTGGTAGAACGCATAAAAATTGCCCGCAGCTTTGGCGATTTATCGGAGAACTCCGAATATGATTCGGCTAAAGAAGAGCAGGCATTTGTAGAAGGACGAATTACTACGATTGAAAATATGGTTCGCAATGCAAAAATCATTCAAGATGACGAATTAAATTCTGATATCGTTACACTCGGAAAAACAGTTACATTTGTTGAACTGCCAGATGGCGATGAGGAAACATACACAATTGTAGGAAGTGCAGAGGCTGACCCATTTGAAGGCAAAATCTCAAACGATTCTCCTATTGCCAAAAGTTTACTCGGCCACAAAGTAGATCAAGAAGTAACAGTCCAAACACCTGGAGGAGAAATGAGAGTTCGACTCCTTTCAATCAAATAAACCTTTGAACACGATTCCATTTCTATAATGGGATCGTGTTTTTGTTTTTGGAATTGCTTGAATTGTTCGGAATTTGTTTGAGTGCCTGGCACTCGAACAATTTGAACAATTCTTTTTATTGTTGGTTATTCATCTCGAAGAACAGGGCAACAATGGTTTTTGAGGTGGTTTTTATGCGAGGAAGGCGAATTAGGTTTTTGTCGGCGATTATGGTTGTCATGATGTTGGTTATGATTGTAAGGCTGATGCAAGTGCAATTATTTTTTACTGAAAATTTTACGAAGCATCATGTGAATCTTTTAAATGAGAGTGTTAGGCAAAGGACTCAAGAGGTTTTAATTGACGATGGCAGAGGACATTTTTTAGATAATGAGGGACTGCCACTTTCATACGATGAAAAAATTGTACTTGTTTTATTTCCTTTTCTAAAAAATATTGAGTGGGATGAAAATCGGCTTGCTAATATTATGAATATCCAAAAAGAAGAGGTAGATCGAATATTAAATAATGCGAAAAAGCCATTAATTTATGGAGAAATTTCGTCAGTACAGGCTAAAGAAATAACAAAAATGAATATACCAGGACTATATGCAATTAAAAAAAAATACCCATCTACAAACAATATTGCTAGTCAACTTATTGGTGTTATAGGGGAGAACAGTGAAGAATTTTGGAAAAGGTATCCTGATAAAAAAAGTACTGGATCACTAAAAATAGGTGTTACTGGTATGCAGAAAAATTTTGATGAATTTTTAATCGCCGAAAATCCCTCCAAACTCGTTTTTCATGTTGACGGTATTGGCGCACCTTTATTTGGAATAGATGTCAAATATTCAGGTCAAAGCAATCCTTATTATCCACTAATGGTAAAAACCACCATTGATAGTCAATTGCAGAATGGTATGGAAGCCTTATTAGATAAACATAACATTACAAAAGGCGGTGCATTGCTTCTAGATATTGAAACAGGAAATATTTTAGCATCCGCTTCAAGACCGACGCTTAATCGCGACAATCCATTTTCGGACGATGGAACAGCAGATATGATGCTAGAACAACATATTCCGGGTTCAGTATTTAAAACAGTTGTAGCTGCTGCTGCAGTTGATAAAGGATTTGTTGATAATAATGAGCAATTTAATTGTTCTCTTACGATCCGAGGTGAACCTGCTGAAAGAGATTTAGGACTTCTTCCTCTAGAGGAAAGTTTTTCTAGAAGCTGTAATAAAACATTTGCCGAATTGGCTGTCAGATCGATGGAGGAAAGCCCTAATTTATTAGAGGATTATGCTGAACAGCTTGGTTTAACCGGATTTTCAGGGTGGCAAGGCGATGTTTTCTATTTAAAAGATTTTAAGCAATTTACACAAGCATCTGGAAGAATATTTACATCTGATGAAAATAGAAAAGATCAAAATTATGTAGGACAAACAGGAATCGGCCAGCATGAAGTTCGCGTCTCACCTCTTGGTGTAGCAAATATGATGGCTACAATTGCTAGAGGTGGAGAAAAGAAAACAATTCGGGCGGCAACTGAAATTCAGTATGCTGATAGTGGAGTGCTATTTCAATTTCCAGAACAAAAAGGTAAAGGCGATCATATCTCGACATCTACAGCAATGAAGCTTCAATCATTGCTTCGGAAAGTTGTAACCGATGATGAAGGAACGGGAAGCTTTTTTCAAAATTTACCATATGAGGTCGCTGGAAAAAGCGGTACGGCTGAAACAGGTGTTGAGAAAGACGGGGTTCAGCTTCACAATAAATGGTTCGCGGGCTATTTTCCTTTTGATCAGCCTAAATATGCTCTCGTCGTAGTAAATTTAGGTGTTCCTGGTGACCAAGGAGGCATTAATCCTCTTTTTGGAGATATCGTTACGATGGTTTTTCAAACAAATCAAGCAGAAAATAATGAAGTGAAACGAATAGAAGAGTAGTATTTATAATAAATGGAAGTTTGATTTGCAATAGTGTTTTCATGATCATGTGAATTTTGAATGCTACAAAATGACTGAGACGCTTTTTAAAAAAATAAAGATCACAATGAGTGTATCCACTATGACTTTTAGGCACAAAGTCAGGAGTGGCATTTAATGAAAGCAGTACGGCGATCTTTTCGAGAACAAGGTCACACGAATCCCTCCAACTGCTTTCTTTAAGTCCATTTCTGACTTTTTTAATTCACGTTTTCTCTTATCCGTGTTATGATAATGTCAATCGAAATGGAGGTTGATTTTGTGCCCATTGATTATAATCAGTCTGGTCCGCGTTCTGAGAAGCGGGCTAAACGTAGGAAAACAAACATTATTTTAAATTCACTGATTGCTATAGTCATTATTTTAATTCTTCTTGTTGGTAAAAATATTTTCTTCAGCAACCCTAAGTCCGAACCTAAGCAAACGAGTGGACAGGAAATTGAGAATAAAGAAGAAAAAAGCAAGGGTAACGAAGAAAAAGCTGTTGATGAAGATCCTAAGGAACAATCTGATAAGGGAGAACAACTAAATAACGAGGAAGAAACCAATAATTCCGGCAATATTGAACAAGAGAGCAATGAGCCAAATGTAGAAAAAGTAATTGTAAATCCTGATTGGAAACCCGTTGGAACAGTACAAACTGGACATCAACCATCTTATGAAATGGGTTCTGTAGATTGGGAGGAAAAGGAAAAGGCTGCAGCCTATGCGATAGATGCACCGGTTGAAAATATGACTACATGGTGGCTTAGACGTGGAGAGGATCCAGAAAACCAATCGATTTTAACCGTTTCAGCAAATGGCAGCTCAGATACATATGAAGTTTATATTGAGTGGGTGGATGGTGAAGGTTGGAAACCAACTGAGGTTAAAAAACTGATTGAAAACGATAGAAAATAATTGAACTGATTTTGAAAAGAGGTCATCAGCTTGAAAATTGCTATCATTGGAGCAATGGAAGAAGAAGTATCGCTTTTGCGTAGTAATATTACAGATAAACAAATGAATGAAGTAGCAGGCTGTGAGTTCACATCTGGGCAAATTGGCGAAAAAGAAGTCATTTTACTTAAATCAGGAATTGGAAAAGTTAATGCAGCAATGTCCACTACTATCTTATTGGAGAAGTATAAGCCCGATTTGATTATTAATACAGGTTCAGCTGGGGGCTACAATCCTCAGTTAAATATTGGAGACTTGGTTATTTCTACTGAAGTGCGCCACCACGATGTTGATGTGACGATCTTCGATTATGAATATGGTCAAGTCCCACAAATGCCGCCTGCATTTCTTGCAGATCCTTCCTTAATAGAAACGGCGCTTAAAGCTGTGAAAAATATTGAAGGGATACAAGCAGTAGAGGGGTTAATTGCGACTGGGGATTCTTTTATGAATGATCCGGAGAGAGTTGAATTTGTCCGAAATAAGTTTCCAAATCTACAGGCTGTTGAAATGGAGGCCGCAGCTATTGCACAGGTTGCCTATCAATTTAAAGTTCCATTCGTTATTATTCGTTCTTTATCTGATATAGCTGGGCAAGAATCTAATATATCTTTTGATGAATTTTTAGATAAAGCTGCAGTGAACTCTGCTAATTTAGTGTTAGAAATCGTAAAATCACTATAAAGAAAAGGACTCTCAGAATATGGAGAGTCCTTTCATTCTTATTTACCCTTAGTCATTTCCATAAATTCTTCTACATCTTTAATGCAAAGCTTTACTCCTTCTTCCCAAAATTCCCGCTTCGTCAAATCAACTCCAAGGTGCTTCATTGCAAGGTCTTCAACCATCATCGAACCTGTATCTTCAAGCATAGCCATGTATTTAATCTCATAGCCTTTCCCTTCTTTTACTGCTTGTGCGTAAATGCCGAGAGAGAATAAAAAGCCGAAGGTGTATGGGAAATTGTAAAATGGTACACCTGTTATAAAGAAATGCAATTTCGATCCCCAGAATAATGGATGATATTCTTTAAGAGAATCTAAATAAGCTTCTTTTTGAGCTTCTTCCATTAATTTATTTAACCGTTGTTTGCTGACGATGCCATTTTTTCGTTCTTCGTAAAAACGAGTTTCAAACAGAAATCTAGCATGAATATTCATAAGCAATGCAACTGAACGTTGGATTTTATCCTCAAGGAGGGCAAGTTTTACGTCATCGTTTTCTGCATTATTTACTGCCGCATCGGACACGATCATCTCGGCAAAGGTAGAAGCTGTTTCCGCTACATTCATAGCGTAGCTTCTATTTAAAGGGTGCGTATCCTTCAGTGCGTATGAATGAAAAGCATGACCTAATTCATGGGCTAGAGTAGACACATTTGATGGAGTTCCAGAGTATGTCATGAATATCCTTGATTGATCGTTTACTGGGAACGATGTGCAAAATCCACCAGGACGTTTGCCAGGACGATCCTCAGCTTCAATCCAGCGATTTTCAAATGCTTTTTCAGTAAATGATGTTAGCTCATCACCAAAATCTTGGAAGTGTTTCAAGATGAATTCTGCGCCTTCTTGATAACTATATGTCTTATTGACTTCACCAACTGGAGCATCTAGGTCATACCAGCTTAATTTATCCACTCCAAGAAGTTCTGCCTTTCTTTGCAGAAAGTCGGCAAATGGCTGTTTTAAATCGGAAATGACTTCCCACATAACGTCCAATGTTTCTTTTTGCATTCTGTTATATGTTAAAGCTTCTTTTAAAATATGATCCCAGCCTCTTTGCTTATAAACGGATAGGCGGAAACCTGATAAATGATTTAATGTATTTGCTAAAAGATCAGCTTGTTTATCCCATGCTTTTTCCCATTCTTCAAAAATTTGCTTTCTTATCTTAGGGTCAGAGCTTGAGAATTTATTTGCTGCTTGCCCGACAGATAATTCAACTTTTTTTCCGTGTTCTTCAAAAGGAATTTTTACATGTTTGACAATCGTATCATACATTTCTCCCCAACCATGGTATCCATCAATGCTTAATGCATTAATCAATGCTTCTTGTTCTTTTGGCAATTTTTCTGCTGCCTTACTGCGTCTTTCATTAAGCACAAACGATAGTGCTTGTAGAGAATTTTGTTGAAGTAGCCCATTCCATGTATCTACATCAATGTTTGACAACTTATCATCAAAATTCGTTAATATTGTGTTGAAATTTGAACTTAAAGTTGTTACCATTCCTCTAAGTTCATTCGCTCTTGTATCATTTGTATTCTGTGCTTGAAGACAACTTACGAATGCGCCGGCTTGTCTAATATTTTGAGAAACCACTTGAAGCTTTTCAAGTAAGCTCAATAATGAGGAATCATTTGTATTTGTAGGTATTACCCATGAATCAACCGCTCCCTCAAAGGCTTGCAGGTCTTTTTTTAGTTTTTCCAAATGCTCTATGAATTGTGGGGAGGTACTCCCTCCTTTAAAAAAGACATCTAAATCCCAAGTTAACTTATATGTAGTTGTTGTCAAAAAGAATCTCCTCCTTTGTTCATCTCTTTTATTATAGGCTCTTTTCTTATATTTTGTTGTTTTTTTATCCCGAAAGAGATAAATTCTTTTCCAAAATACAAGGTGAAAAGTCGTTATTTCTAATAGACAAGCAAAAGTTACCCAATTTTTACATATACATGGATACATAGGAACAATCTTGTTGGAGGTGAGGAATTGTCCGGTATCCTTACGGCGATTGGCTATGTAATAAAAGAATTGGTTTTTCTTGTATCGTATGTTAAGAATAACGCTTTTCCACATCCGTTAACCCAGGAAGAAGAGCAATTGAATTTAAAGAAAATGGCTGATGGAGACGAACATGCCCGTAATCTCCTCATCGAGCATAACTTACGGCTTGTAGCCCATATCGTTAAAAAGTTCGAGAATACGGGAGAGGATTCAGAAGACTTAATCTCTATTGGAACGATTGGGTTAATTAAGGCGATTGAAAGCTATTCATTCGGAAAAGGGACGAAGCTTGCCACATATGCTGCTCGCTGCATAGAAAACGAAATATTGATGCATTTACGCGCCTTAAAAAAGACGAAAAAAGATGTTTCACTTCATGATCCAATCGGGCATGATAAGGAAGGAAATGAAATCTCCTTAATTGATGTATTAAAATCTGAAGCAGAAGATATATTTGATACGATTCAGTTAAATATGGAATTGGAAAGAGTGAAGGAGTATATTGATGTATTGGATGAACGGGAAAAAGAAGTAATTATCGGTCGGTTTGGCCTGAATTTGGAAAAAGAAAGAACGCAAAGAGAAATTGCAAAAGAACTTGGCATTTCCAGAAGCTATGTGTCAAGAATTGAAAAAAGAGCATTGATGAAAATGTTTCATGAGTTTTATCGTGCCGAAAAGGAAAAGCTGAAAAAAACAAAAGAATCATAATAAAAACAGTCATCTTCTAAGAGTAAGCGAAGATGGCTGTTTCATATTTTAGGAATTAATCATTGGATACTTCGTAGGTAATTTGCGGGCTGCGTACTTTATCGTTAAACCTCTAAAAATTTATGTGCGCCTCTGTAAAAGCGCTTCAACCTTAACCTTTAAATCTTTTTAAAAGTAAATGTACTGATCATCAAAATTGATAAAATTAGAGTAATAAATAAGAATGAGTTCGATGGGAAATATGGAATAGCTAAATAACTAAGGGTTAATAAACAACCTGCTGACGTAATCGGGAGTCCCATAAAGTAGCCATTACTTTCTGTAATGTTAAACCTGGCTAGACGGAATGCTCCGCAGCCTATAAAAAAAACAGTAAGAAATATTCCGGGAAAGCCAAACAAATTAAGAATTCCTTGGTATAATAACAAGGCGGGGGCAACTCCAAATGAGATGATATCACTCATCGAGTCGAGCTGTTTTCCCATTTCTGATTCAATTTGCAGCTTGCGTGCAACAATTCCATCGAAACGATCCGCAAGTGCAGCAATAAAAATAAGTAAAAGACTTAGATGCAACTGGCCGTTGATTCCTACGAGAATAGCGCATCCGCCTAAACCGAGATTGGCCAAAGTAAGGACGTTAGCCGTTTGTGCTTTTAATTTTCTAATTGTTTGATCAAAGGCATCGACTAGGAACATTTTTTATCCTCCTTCCTTCATCTTGTATCTAATCATACTAAATTATATTCCTTTTAGACATAAAAGTTAAGATATTTTTAGCAAGGGGGTCAATGGTTTGAAGCAAAAGCTTTACCGTTCTTTTATTGAATTGACAAATGGACCGTTTACAGCAAATCTAATAAAAAAATTTACGCATTCTAATTTAAGCAGGCGATTGATTAAGTCATACGCAACATTTTATGGAATTAATCTGGAAGAAATGCAGGGAGATATACATAGTTATGAAAATTTGCATTTATTTTTCACAAGAAAAATAAAGGAACATTCCCGTGTGATTGATCCACATCCAACTTCTATTATAAGCCCTGTAGACGGTGTTTTGGAGGATGTAGGTACCATCCATGCAAATAGTTTAATATATGTAAAAAACAAAAGCTACTCCATTACAGAAATGCTTGGAGCAAGTGATCGTGCAGCTAAATATGCCGAGGGCACATATATGATTCTTTATTTGAGCCCAGCCCATTATCATCGTATTCATAGTCCGGTCGATGCGAAAATAATAAATCGATATTCATTAGGGGCTAGGTCGTATCCAGTTAATCGACTAGGATTAAAATACGGAGATGCGACATTGAGTAAAAACTTTCGAACGATTTCAGAATTAGAGTGTGCTGGAAAATCAATTGCTATGGTTAAGGTTGGTGCGATGTTTATCAATTCAGTGGAAATTATTAATCAAAATGAAGAATGGGAAAAGGGAGAAGAAGTAGCTTATTTTTCGTTTGGGTCTACCGTTGTTCTACTATTCGAAAAAAATACTTTTCAACTCAACGGCACCTTATCAGTACCGAGCGAAGTAAAAGTTGGGGAAGCTCTAGGAATGATGAATAGCTGAAATAAGAAAAGCGCCAAAGTAAGCGGCGCTATTTTATTTCCATTATGTTATTTTAGATTATGAAAGTTTTTTTACTAAAGATCGCCGGTGAAGTTCCGATTCAATGAGCTGAATAAAATCAGAGCCTAGGTTAAGATTCTTAGCCTTATAATATGATTCGAGCAAAAGTTCATCAGATAACTTTTTCATCAGCTTCACCTCCAACAATCAAAATATTGTTCTAAAAAGGATAGTTATAAAATAGATTATTATGTTATCCCTTTTATTACCCCCACTTTACCAGATTAAACTTAGTGGAACAAGCGTTCCTTTATCCACAGAAATAAGTGGATAACCTGTGGGTAATATGTTGGTAATTATTTTTAAGGTTGTCACATTCGCTCTGGTTATGTGTATAAACTTATCCACAGATTTCGAAAAAGTAGATTATTGTCGAAAACTCTTTTGAATATAATTCAAAATCGGTTGGCACACAAATATAAAATAGAAAAAAGATGCGTATACGCTAAAAATTAGTTAAGATGAGTTTATCTGACAGAACAGCAATGAGGTGTAGAAAATTGTTGAAAAAGTTTTTGCCAAGTGAGTATGTTAAAAGTATTTATCATATTGACGCTAAAGAATTAAAATTAAAGGGTATAAAGGGAATCATTACGGATTTGGATAATACACTTGTTGAATGGGATCGCCCAAATGCTACTCCGAAGCTAATTAATTGGTTAGATGAAATGCAGCGAAATGACATTAAAGTGACCATTGTTTCTAATAATAATGAGCAAAGAGTAAGAATATTCTCCGATCCTTTACGAATCCCATTTATTTATAAGGCGAGAAAACCTCTTGGCCGTGCATTTAAAAAGGCAATCCAAATGATGGGAACGACGAAAGATGAAACAGTTATAATTGGGGACCAATTATTAACGGATGTACTGGGAGGAAATCGCGCAGGTTTTTATACAATTCTTGTCATTCCAGTCGCTAAGTCGGACGGGTTTTTTACTCGTTTTAATCGAAAAATTGAACGAGGAATCATGGCAAACTTTAAACGTAAAGGACTAATTGATTGGGAGGATGAGCAGCAATGAGTAAACATGACATCAATTGTATTGGCTGTGGAGTAGCAATACAGACAGATCATCCCGAAGACATTGGATATGCTCCTTCTTCATCTTTGGAAAAAGAAGAAGTGATTTGTCAAAGATGCTTTCGATTGAAGCATTATAATGAAGTTCAAGATGTATCGCTGACTGACCAAGACTTTTTAAATATATTAAACAAACTAAGTCTTACTGAAAGCTTAATTGTTAAGATTATTGATATTTTTGATTTTAATGGGAGCTGGTTGCCGGGACTGCATCGATTTGTGGGCAGTAACCCAATATTGCTCATTGGAAATAAAGTTGATTTACTTCCGAAATCAGCAAAAAGAAATAAGCTGATCGGGTGGATGAAAAGTCAGGCAAAAGAGCTTGGACTAAAGCCGATAGATGTTCTTCTCGTAAGTGCTGCGAAGGGGAGCCAAATAAAAGAGGCACTTGAACAAATAGAATACCATCGAAAAGGTAAAGATGTTTATATAGTAGGGTGTACGAATGTTGGGAAATCAACTTTTATTAATCGAATCATTAAAGAAGTAGCAGGCGGACAAGATGTCATTACGACTTCTCACTTTCCAGGGACAACATTGGATATGATTGAAATTCCGCTCGATGATGGAAAAGCTCTGATTGATACACCTGGAATCATCAATCATCACCAGATGGCCCATTTTGTTGACAAGAGCGATTTGAAAATTATTACACCAAAAAAAGAAATTAAGCCTAAGATCTTTCAGTTGAATGAGGAGCAAACTTTATTTTTTGGTGGATTAGCAAGATTTGATTATTTAAAAGGTGGACGCCGATCCTTTACTTGTTATTTATCAAATGAATTACATATTCATCGTACAAAATTGGATAATGCGGACACCTTATATAACAACCATGTGGGAGAAATGCTGCAGCCGCCAAGAAAGAATGAACTGGACACATTTCCTGAACTCGTAAGACATGAATTCATGATTAAAGAGGGAAAAATAGATGTAGTATTCTCAGGTTTGGGTTGGGTGACGGTTAATGAACCAGGAGCAAAAATCGCTGCATATGTTCCAAGAGGTGTAAACGTAATGTTAAGGAAATCACTCATATAAATAGAAGAAACAATGGGGGAATTTGATTGCTTAAATTATACGGTGTTATTGGCGATCCGATTGTACAATCCATGTCGCCTGTCATGCATAGTCAGGAATTTGATCAATTGGCAATAGAAGCTCATTATCATCCTTTTCATATAATAGATAAAGACTTAAAAGACGCTGTAAAGGGAATGAAAGCAATAGGTATTGCAGGTTTCAATGTGACAAGCCCGCATAAAACGACGATCATGCCCTTTTTAGATTATATCGATCCACTAGCAAAAGCGATTGGCGCTGTAAATACAGTCGTTCGTGTCAATGATGAATTTCATGGTTATAATACTGATGGAATGGGATTTATTAAAGCACTGCAGGCAGATTGGAAAGAGAGTTTCTATCATGACCATGCTTTAATTATTGGAGCAGGTGGTGCTGCCAAGGCGATTTATTATACTTTATTATCTAAGGGTATGAAAAATATTGATATTGCAAACCGTTCCGTTGATAAAGCGAATCAATTAATTTTTAATTGCCCGTATGAAGGCAAATCCAAAGCGATGTCGCTGAAAGAAGCTGAAGCTTGCTTGGATCAATATCAGCTTATTATACAGACAACTTCGATTGGGATGTATCCTAATTTTTCAGAAACTCCAATGTCTCTTGCGAATTTAAATCAGAATGCATTCGTATCGGATATTATTTATAATCCATTTGAAACGGCTCTTTTAAAAGAAGCGATGGAAAGAGGAGCGAAAGTACAAAACGGTGTAGGGATGTTTGTTTATCAAGGTGCCCTCGCATTTGAAAAATGGACGAGTATCGTACCTGATGTAGACAGAATGACGAACATTGTAATTAAACATTTAGGAGGAAATCCATGCTGACTGGAAAACAAAAAAGGTATTTAAGATCAAAGGCCCATCATCTAACGCCAATTTTTCAAGTAGGAAAAGGCGGAGTAAATGAAAATATGATTAGACAAATCGATGAAGCCTTGGAAAAAAGGGAATTACTAAAAGTTAGTATTCTTCAAAATTGTGACGAAGACAAGGAATCGGTTGCGACTGACCTTGTTGAAGGAACAGAGGCAGAGCTTGTGCAAGTTATCGGTAATATTATTGTTCTTTATAAAGAGTCTAAGGAAAATAAAGAACTAAATTTACCAGTGTAAATGGTGAGCAGAATAATGAAGAAAAAAGTTGGCATCTTAGGCGGAACGTTTGATCCCCCTCATCTTGGACATTTAATTATCGCTAATGAAGTATTTCATCGTTTGCAATTGGATGAAATACAGTTTATGCCCAATCAAGAGCCTCCACATAAAGAAAGAGATAGCCATACAACGAATAGAGATCGAATTAGAATGATTGAATTGGCTATCCAAGGCAATCCCTATTTTTCAATTGAAAAAATAGAGCTGGAGAGAAAAGGGAGATCCTATACGTACGATACGATGAAAATGCTTATCGAGCGGAATCCGAATCATGAATATTATTTTATTATTGGTGCAGATATGGTGGAATATTTGCCACATTGGAAAAAGATAAATGAGTTAATGGAGATGATTAAGTTTGTTGGCGTTAACCGGCCGAATTATCAGCTTGAAACTACTTATCCCATCATCCAAATTGAAGTTCCATTTATCGAAATATCATCATCAATGATTAGACATAGAAGTAAGCATTGTGAAACAATCAATTATTTATTACCTTATGGGGTAATTAACTATATTGAGGAGAATCAATTGTATGGATCGTGATGGAGCACTTGAAATTGTTGAAAAAAAATTAAAAGGTCCAAGGTTTCAGCATACATTAGGAGTAGTCTCAACGGCAGTTAAACTAGCCGAAAAATATGGGGCCAATCAAAAGCAAGCTGAAATCGCCGCAATTTTTCATGATTATGCAAAGCTTTTTCCTATTAATGAATTAAAGAATATTCTCGTTGAAGCGAAAGCAGATGATCGCTTGCTTTTGTTCCATCCCGAACTATGGCACGGTCCTGCAGCTGCGTATATATTGAAAAAAGAATTTTCGATCGACAATGAAGATATCATTAATGCTATTCGATTTCATACGACTGGTAGAGCTAATATGACCCTTCTAGAAAAAATCATATACTTAGCTGATTATATTGAACCCGGCCGCAGCTTTCCAGGCGTAGAGGAGACGAGGGAATTAGCTGAAATTGATTTAGATCAAGCGGTATTTAAAGCAATCAATAATACAATATCTTTTCTTATTCGTAAAAATGCAGCGATTTTTCCCGATACATTCGAAGCATATAATAGTTTTGTTTTAAATAAAGGAGGCAACACAATTTGAGTACGAAAGAATTATTAAAAACAGTTGTTAAAGCAGCTGACGATAAAAGAGCTGAAGAAATAGTAGTACTGAATATGCAAGGTATTTCATTCATTGCAGATTATTTTCTCATTTGCCATGGGAACTCAGAAAAACAAGTCCAAGCGATTGCAAGAGAAATTAAAGATGAAGCGAATAAGGTAGGTTTGACTGTTAATAAGATGGAAGGCTTTGATGAAGCAAAATGGGTATTGATTGATATGGGAAATATCATCGCACACGTATTCCATCGTGATGATCGCAGTTATTATAATTTGGAGAGGCTTTGGGGAGATGCTCCCTTTGAAGACGTTTTAGGGGAACTTGAACAGTGACATATGAACGATTAGCATATGTGTACGATTTTTTAATGAAGGAAGTACCTTATAAGAGCTGGTTAGAATTCTTATGTATAGAGAAGGAAAGATATTCAGTTGAAGGAAATCGCGTTCTCGATTTGGCTTGTGGGACAGGTGAGTTAACTGTTTTATTGGCCGAAAGGGGATTTGATGTAACTGGAGTTGATCTTTCAGATGATATGTTAATGGTTGCAAGGGAAAAAGCAGTGCAAAGGGGGCTGCAAATTCATTTGTTTGAGCAGGATATGAGTCTGCTCGAAGGGCTTGGTTCCTTTGATATCATCACTATTTTTTGCGACTCCTTAAATTATTTACGTACACCAGAAGAAGTACAAAAAACGTTTGAAAATGTTTTTACACATTTAAATGATGGGGGATTATTTTTATTCGATGTTCACTCACCGAATAAAATTGACCAATTTTTAAATGAAACGTATTCTTTTGCCGATGATGAAGTTTCTTATATATGGACAAGTTTTCCCGGCGAACATTCCCTATCAATAGAGCATGAATTAACCTTCTTTGTTATGGATGATAAATCAGGAAAATATAATCGATTTGACGAACTGCATAAACAGCGTACATATCGAACCGATCAATATATTAATTGGCTTACAGAAGCAAATTTTGCTATTAAGTCGATAAGTGCAGATTTTTCAGATCAAGCACCTACTGAAACTGCGGAAAGAATCTTTTTTACATGCCAAAAATAAGGCATAGCCTTTAAAAAATTGAATTAGATATAAGTTTTAATTAATGTGTGTCAGGACGGCGGGCTAATTCGCCGTCCTTTTTAACACTTGCGCTTTTAAGTGAAACAAGTATAATTGATTATACTGTGAAATCTTTTTTCAAAATTTCCACTTCTTCGTTAAATTTTGCGTGTGTTGCCTGAAGTACCTTTTCAAATACCCCATCAAGCTCTTTTTCCAAAACCTTTATTCCTTCTCCTGTAATACCACCTTTAACACAAACTTTTTCTTCTAATGCAGGAAGAGAATAAAATCCTTTATTTAATAATTCTCCAAGACCGATCAACATTTCCTCCGCAAGCTTTGTTGCAGTCTCTCTATCAATCAAAGTTTCAGTGACTGCAGCCTCAATAAATCTTCTCGTAATATAACTAAAAAAAGCTGGTCCACAGCTAACAATATCCGAAGAAATCCGAGTGATTTCCTCTTTAATTTGGATCGGAACTGAAATATGTGAAAACATGTCTATTAATTTATCCTGCCATTTTTGATCGCTCAATTTTCCGAAAGTAAAGAGAGTAACTCCAGAAAATGCTCTGTTTGTTATGCTTGGTATGATTCTAATGCAAGAGCAAGGTAATGTTTTTTCCAACCAGGCAGTTTGGATTGGACTCGTAATCGATACGAGGCATTGGTCTTTTTTAAAATATGATTGATTCTCCTGAATCAGCGAGTAAAATTCATTAGGTTTTACACAAAGAAAAATAAGGTTTGATTTTTTTACTACATCACTAATACGATCAGCTACTACAATATCCTCATATTTATGTTTAAGCATTTCTGCTTTGGCTTTCGTTCTGTTAACTACAATTACTTCTGAAGGAGTTATTGCATTACCATCAATCAATGCTTCAGAAAGTATTGTTCCCATATTACCTGTCCCAATTACTCCGACCTTCATTCCTGTCCCTCCTTCGCCTATCTCCTCCTAACAAATGTATGCCAACAAAAAAAAAATATTCATTTCAAGTGAGGTGGTTAAATTGATATGGCTTGAAAAATATAAATCTGTTTTAGTTGGAGCCATTGTAATTGGACTAGCGCTCTTTTTATTTATAAGTCAGCCAAAGGATAATCAAGTAGTCGTAAATGCCAATCTCCCTTTAGGAGAGGGAGACATACCAGGAATAGAGGAGAAGGAAGAAGATGATCGTTTAGCATTAAAGATCTTTGTGGATGTTAAAGGAGCTGTAAAATCCCCTGGACTTTATGAAGCAACTGAGACGGATCGTGTTTTTGATATTATTGAGAAAGCGGGGGGATTGCTAGATAAAGCAAATGAGGGTCAAGTGAATTTTGCCCAGAAAGTTCATGATGAGATGGTGATTTATATTCCAAAGATTGGTGAAGAAGGTGAAAATCCTTTTATGAATGATTCTTCACCATCCCAACAAAATGATAAGGTCAATTTAAATACGGCGAGCTCAGTTGAACTTGAGACACTGCCAGGTATTGGCCCGGCCAAGTCAGCTGCCATCATTGAATTTAGGGAGCAAAATGGCGCATTTAAACAAATTGAAGATCTTCAAAAAATTTCGGGGATCGGTCCAAAAACATTTGAAAGATTGCAGGATTTAATTACAGTTAAATAATTGAATGATTGACTATCAGCTGCTAAAGTCGATAAACTGAAGAAAACAGAAAAGGGAGACTTACATGGAAAGAATATCGTGGAATCAATATTTTATGGCACAAAGCCATCTTCTTTCATATAGAAGTACTTGTACAAGACTTACTGTTGGAGCAACGATTGTAAGGGATAAAAGAATTATTGCGGGGGGTTATAATGGCTCTATCGCAGGAGGAGTTCATTGTATTGATGAAGGGTGTTATGTCATTGATAATCACTGTGTAAGGACGATCCATGCTGAGATGAATGCCATTTTACAATGTGCGAAATTTGGAGTGCCAACAGAAAATGCTGAAATATATGTTACGCATTTTCCATGCTTGCAATGTTGTAAAGCTATAATACAAGCAGGGATAAAGACCGTTTATTATGCTGAAGATTATAAAAATCATCCTCATGCCATCGAATTATTTGAACAATCGGGGATCGCGGTGGAACAGGTTCCTTTTAATAAAGAAGTGTTTTTAACGTTTGCAGAGTGATCGTTAATAGGGAGGGGCTGTTTTGCAGCCTCCAACCCTATAGGCTCAATGTGTAAAAACAAAGAAGTCCAATAGGTTATTACAAGTATCGTCACTCTTCTAAGTTGGTGTGGTTGATTTCCGCTACAGTTGTTTGCATTCCGGACACGTTCTCCTAGAACGGAAAATCAACGGTGTATGAGGAAAGATCTATATGAAAATTATTCATTTCATTCAATAATGAATTGCGAAAATTATTAATAAAACAGGAAGAAGACTTGAAAATGAAATAAGAAAATCTCTGTTTCGGTGAATGCTGAGAGTCTATAATTAGAAAGGAGTTGCGATGGCGACAGGAAAATGGTTTTATGCTGGAATTGCAGCAATTTCAGGAGTTATGCTTATCTTGGAGTTTCATTTATTAACACTTATACTTGTTTTAATTGGGGTTATCCGAATCATTTTCGAAAAGCAAGGAAAGTTGTTATTGTTTTATTTGGCTTCCCTTATTCTATTTATGTGTGTAGCCAGTATGAATGAAAGAAATAACGTGTCAATTTTAGAACATGGAAAAACAAACATGTATGTTACCTTCAACGAAGTGCCTCAATTTAACGGAAACAGCTTAAAAGCGATCGTGATTTCCGATCAGGAAAAGCTTCTTTTCTCCTATATAATCCAAGATGAATCAGAAAAAATAATTTTAGAAAATCATATTAATTCGGGAACTACATGTCTTATCTCAGGTGAATTGATTCAGCCTGAAAGCAACCGCAATGAATTTGCATTTAATTATAAACAATATTTGTATAGACAAAATATCCATTGGCTGCTTGTAGCAAATACTCTTGTATGGAATGAATGTTTTGCGGCAAAGCCATCTTTTAAGTATTACTTACAAAACCTTCGATCTAAAGGGGTTAAAGCGGTAGAAAACAGTTTCCCAGATCAGTTAATTCCTTATGCAAGCGCGCTTATATTTGGTGATCGATCATCATTTTCTGAAAATACATATCGATCCTACCAGCAAATTGGAGTCGTTCATTTATTAGCGATATCCGGTCTGCATATCGCAATTTTTGTAGGAATAATATATGTTGTTTGTCTTCGACTTGGTATTTCCAAAGAAACCATTTATTGGTTCCTCATGATTTTTCTCCCTATTTATACTGTTTTAAGCGGAGCAAATCCCCCAGTGATTAGGGCCGTGTTAATGTCATTGCTCTTATTATCTTCAAAAAAATGGAGACTTCCTATTACAAGTCTGGATGCATTATCAATCAGTTTTATTATTTTTTTGTTTTTTGACCCACTTTTGATCTATCATGCCGGATTTCAACTTTCTTATTGTGTTACTTTTTGTTTAATTGTATCTTCACAAACCATTTTTGCGGCAAATCATTCTTACTTAAGAAAAATGATGGACACCTCGACCGTATCTACACTCGCTTCTTTTCCCATTCTCGCTTTCCACTTCTTTGAATTTTCTTTAATTGGCATTATTGCTAATATTGTTTTTGTCCCTTTTTATACAGCGATCATATTACCTTCAATACTTGGACTATTTGTACTTAAGTTTTTTAGTGATCAGTTATTTACCTTTTTAGCTGAAATATTGGCATCACTGATCAATTATTCAGAACAATTAGCTAGTCTAGCTAGTACTTTTAAATTTTCTACAATCATAACAGGAAAACCTAGTATGGTCAGTATTATTTTTATGATTTTAGGTGCATATCTTTATGTCTTTTTAACTGAAAAAAGAAAGCCGAGAACTATAGCTGTTCTACCAGTAACTTTCATTTTACTCATTCATATATCCTTGATTCATTATTCACCAAAAGGAGAAGTGGTCTTTATTGATATTGGTCAAGGTGATAGTACGTTAATTAAATTGCCTTATAATCGTGGAACATATTTAATTGATACGGGTGGCCAGCTTGATTTTCCTGTTCAGGAATGGCAGAAACGCAAGAAACCTTTTCGAGTAGGGACACATATATTAGTGCCAGTATTAAAAAGTAAAGGAATCAGCAAAGTAAATAAACTGATTCTTACTCATAGTGATGCAGATCATATTGGTGCCGCAAAAGAATTACTAGATGAAATTTCGATTAATGAACTGATTATTTCTCCTAATTCTTGGCAGAATCCTTTAATGAAAAATATTTTGCGTATTGCGGAAACATACGGAATCCCTATTCATGAAGAAAAAGCAGGTACGGCATGGGAAAATAAGTCGGGGAAATTCCAATTTATCTTTCCTTTTGATGAACACTATGAAGGAAATAATGATTCACTTGTATTATTTGCTGAGTTTGGAGGCTTGACTTGGCTTTTTATGGGTGATGTGGAAAAGGAAGGGGAACTAGAAATCATTCAGGCATATAGAAGGTTGAATATTAATGTACTAAAAGTCGGACATCATGGCAGTAAAACGTCATCAACATCAGATTTTGTAAAATTTGTTCGTCCAGAATATGCAGTTATTTCCGCAGGGGATGATAATCGTTACGGCCACCCTCATAAAGAAGTGCTTGATGTATTTGAAGAAAACAACGTTCAATTATTCAGGACAGATAAACAAGGAGCTGTTCATTATGTTTTTACAAAAAGAGGTGGAACCTTTCACACCATTATGCAATAAGATAAAACATATAAGTCTTGATTGAAATAAGTAAAGCGTCAATTCTTATTGTTGCAATTGAGTAATAATAAAGGCATAAAAATCTGCAAACAAAAAAGAAGTTTGTTTAACAAACTTCCTTTTGCGAGGTGTAAGCCTTAATAATTATTTTCCAAGAAGTTCAATAACTGTACCAATCACAAAGATGGCTGTAAAGAAAACAAAAGAAACTACAAAACCAACGCCTGAATCTATTGCATCATTTCGTTTTGATTGAGCATTTTGTTCAAATTCATTCACGACTACCCCTCCTATTTCCACTATAGTATAGACGAAGATTAAAAAAAAATCCACAATTCCATTACCACTGCTGACAAGAGTTGACACCCATACTTTTTACGAAGAAGGCTACAATACAAATACAAGTTTCTCTTTCGAAACTTCTGCTTAGAAACTCCGGAGATAATAAAATTATATCCGCTTCGATTTAAGTATCCTAGGCCTTATTTTGAAGCGTTCATCATAGATCGGGGGCAACTTCACAATTTGGTGGATTGTCCCCTTTGCCTCTTGTCAAATGAGCTTAGCTCTCATACGATATAAGTAAGATCTAAAATAAGGCAGGGCAAAGACATGAAACTTTGGGAAAAGATAGAAAAAAAACAGTTTTCACCACTTTATTTATTATATGGAACAGAGAGCTTTTTAATCAATGAGACGAAACAGAAATTAATGACAAATGTGTTAACAGATGAAGAAATGGATTTTAATTTATCCATTTATGATATGGAAGAAACAACTGTAGAAGAGGCACTTGAAGATGCTGAAACGTTTCCTTTTTTTGGAGATAAAAAGATCGTTTTTTTAAATAATCCAATATTTTTAACTTCTGAAAAATCAAAGGATAAAGTGGAACATAATATTAAGAAGCTTGAATCTTATATCGAATCACCTGCACCATACTCAATATTAGTTTTAGCAGGTAATTATGAAAAATTAGATGAACGAAAAAAAATAACAAAATTACTCAAAAAAAATGCAGAAATCATTGAGGCGAAAAAGTTATCTGAGCGAGAATTACATAATTGGATTTCAGAGCAAATAGAAAAAAAAGGGCAGCAAATAAACGAAAATGCGATTAATTTATTATTAGCATTAGTTGGCCCTGATTTAATGAATCTCCATTCCGAATTAGAGAAACTGTCTTTGTATGTGAAGGATTCAAAAGTCATTACGGATGATATTGTTGAAAAGCTCACATCGAGATCTTTGGAACAGAATATATTTGATTTAGTTGATAAGGTAGTACAAAGAAAGATGGATGAAGTTTTTAGGATTTATTATGACTTAAGGAAGCAAAATGAAGAACCGATAAAAATATTGGCGCTATTGGCAAGTCAATTCCGTTTAATTTATCAAGTGAAGGAACTAATGAAGCGGGGATATGGACAGCAGCAAATTGCGGGTACACTAAAAACTCATCCTTTTCGAGTCAAGCTAGCATCAGGACAAGCGCGTTCTTTTAATGATAAAGAACTGGGAGAAATTATTCATTTTCTTGCTCAAACAGATGAACAGTTAAAAACTGGTGGATCGGGTCGAGAGGTATCACTGGAATTATTTCTCTTTAAATTAGGAAGCTTGAAAATATCGTAAAAAACGTCGCTTATTTAATTAAGGGTAAAAATGGCCCTCCAATATAAAAGTCAATTTTAAATACAGTTGTTGATTTGCATTCTTGGTGCTGCGCTTTCCGCTTATTTAACTTGTAATAAATTTCATATCCAAAGAACAAAGGTATAATACCTCATTTTTAGAGGGAATTATACCTTTTTTCTTAAGTCTTTAAGTCTATTACTTTTCAATAGAAGCAGTTACAAACTTGACTTAGGTTCCTTAGAAAGAAAAACGGACCACTATATCCTAAAGGTGGATATTATGGTCCGTTTTAACTTTAGCTTTATTAAGCCATTTTACTTAATTTTTTTGCTAGACGAGCTTTTTGACGGTTAGCTGTGTTTTTATGGATCAAGCCTTTTGTAGCAGCTTTATCAAGGTGCTTTACGGCATTCTTAAAAAGATCTTTTGCAGTATCTTCATTTAAATCAACAGCTGATTCAAATTTCTTAACAGCAGTACGCATTGCAGATTTAGTAGCAGAGTTTTGAGCGTTTTTAGCTTCATTAATATTTACTCGTTTAATTGCAGATTTAATGTTCGGCATTCCATTCACCTCCTGACAATGATCGAGGTTCTATGTCACTCGACTTTCACTAATATACCATTATTCATTAACAATAAGAACAAGAGATATTTTATCAAACGAATAATAGGATTGCAATACTTCTGAATGAAAAATGGTATGAAAGGAAAGGATGGGAAGTAAAGTTCCCTTTTTAGGAGGTTAGTTTGATGAAGAATGATGAACTTGATTTAAGCCGTTATGCCGTAAGAACAGACTTGGCAAAAGAAGCATTCGAAATGGCTTTAGCTCAGTTGATAGGTAATAAGAAAAATAAGGTAGAACAGAAAGAAATAAATGGAGTAGTCATAAAAGAAAAGATGGATGGGGATATAAAAATATCTTTAGCTACCATTACCCCTGAGGGAGCAGAGAAATTAGGAAAAAAGGCAGGTCATTACTTAACTCTTGAAGTTCAAGGAATCAGGTCGCAAGATTCTGTTTTGCAGCAGCAAGTAGAAGAAACATTTGCTAAGGAATTCAGTGGATTTTTAGATATGTTGAATATCCCGAAAACGGCAAGTTGTCTAGTGGTTGGTCTCGGAAATTGGAATGTTACTCCAGATGCATTGGGACCACAAGTTTGTGAACATCTTGTCATTACGAGGCATTTATTTCAACTAGAATCGCATGAAGTTGAAAAAGGCTACAGACCAGTAAGCGCTATTGCCCCAGGGGTAATGGGACTGACAGGAATTGAAACAAGTGACATTATTTTCGGCGTTAGTGAAAAATCAAAACCTGATTTTATTATTGCGATTGATGCCTTGGCATCCCGTTCAATAGAAAGGGTTAATGCCACTATTCAAATATCAGATACAGGCATCCATCCTGGATCGGGAGTGGGTAATAAACGTAAGGAATTAAGCAAAGAAACATTGGGAGTCCCTGTTATTTCTATTGGGGTGCCGACAGTCGTAGATGCTGTAACAATTACAAGCGATACTATTGATTTTTTGCTTAAACATTTTGGCAAAGAAATAAAGGAATCGGCTAGACCATCAAGATCACTTGCTCCAGCAGGATTGACATTTGGTGAAAAAAGAAAACTAAGCGACGAAGATTTACCGGAAGAAAACCAGAGAAAAACATTTTTAGGAATGGTAGGAACACTTGAAGAAGAAGAAAAACGAAGGCTGATCCACGAGGTATTGGCCCCGCTAGGACATAATTTAATGGTGACACCTAAAGAAGTAGATGTATTCATTGAAGATATGGCAAATTTGATTGCTTCAGGTTTGAACGCGGCGCTTCATACAGCTGTTGATCAAACAGATGCAGGCTTTAAAACGAGATAAAAAAGGTTCTATCATATGTTTAATGGACATATCATTTAATAGAAGGAATGATAGAGGAGGTGCTGGAATGATGAAAAACTTTATATTTAAATGCTTTCTACTAGTGTGCGTCCTATTAGTAGGTGTTCTGATCGGCATGAACAAAGCAAATGAAGGAATGCTTAATATGAAAGGCTACTCAGATAACTCATTCCAGACCCCGGTTACAGTCCAGCAAAATGATGATGGCGAAGTAGAGTCAACTTTTATGGGCAAGGATCTTCCAACTTTTAATTTTGAGGACAGAAAAGAAAAATTAGAAGAAGCAAAAGCCTATAATTTTTTTTCGGAAACGGGAAAATTTCTAGCCGACATTGTTACAAGTACTACACAAAAGATTTTTGAGTTTTTTTCTAGTTTATTATAATGCTCTGTTCTACACATAGTTGCTTGAAGTGAAGTTCAACTTCAGAAATTGATTATTAGGAGAAAGGCTACTTTCCATTATAAGTGGCCTTTCTTATTTTCCATTTGCTCATTGAATGTACTGCTGTTATAATTTACGCTAGCATACTTGCGTCGATTAACAGGAGTGAACACGATGAACTTAGAGGAAAGAAAAAAAAGACAAGAGAAAATCCGCAACTTTTCAATTATAGCCCATATCGACCATGGTAAATCTACCTTGGCCGACCGTATTCTTGAACAAACGAAAGCACTCACATCCCGGGAAATGAAAAATCAATTGCTAGATTCCATGGATTTAGAGAGAGAGCGGGGCATTACGATAAAATTAAATGCAGTTCAATTAAAATACAGTGCGAAAGATGGAGAAGATTATACATTTCATCTTATCGATACACCAGGTCATGTCGACTTCACATATGAAGTTTCAAGAAGTCTTGCAGCATGCGAAGGGGCTATTTTAGTTGTTGATGCAGCACAAGGAATTGAGGCGCAAACCTTGGCCAATGTATACTTGGCGTTGGATAATAACCTTGAAATTCTACCTGTTATCAATAAAATTGATCTACCTGCGGCTGATCCGGAAAGAGTAAGGCGAGAAATTGAAGATGTAATAGGACTTGATGCTTCTGAGGCAGTTTTAGCCTCCGCAAAGGCAGGAATAGGAATAGAAGATATACTTGAACAGATTGTTGAAAAGGTTCCTGCACCTGCCGGCGATCCTGAAGGACCATTAAAGGCACTGATTTTTGATTCATTATATGATGCTTATCGCGGCGTCATTGCCTCTATACGTGTAATGGAAGGAACGGTTAAAGCTGGCGATAAGATTCGGATGATGGCGACCGGCAAAGAGTTTGAAGTAAATGAAGTTGGCGTTCATGCCCCGAAGCCGGTGTTAGTGGATGAGCTTACAGTTGGAGATGTTGGCTTTTTAACAGCCTCTATTAAAAATGTAGGGGACACTCGTGTTGGGGATACAATCACAAGCGTAAAAAATCCTGCTTCAGAACCGCTGCCAGGTTATCGGAAATTAAATCCAATGGTGTTTTGCGGTCTTTACCCAATCGACTCCGCCAAGTTCAATGATCTTAGAGAGGCATTAGAAAAATTAGAGTTGAATGATTCCGCGCTCCAGTTTGAACCTGAATCTTCACAAGCACTTGGATTTGGATTTCGCTGTGGATTTTTAGGACTGCTTCATATGGAAATCATTCAAGAACGGATTGAAAGAGAATTTAATATTGATTTAATTACAACTGCACCAAGTGTTATTTATACAGTGTATATGACAGATGGAACGGAATTGAAAATTGATAATCCGTCCAATATGCCGGATCCTCAAAAAATTGATCATGTAGAAGAGCCTTACGTAAAAGCTTCCATGATGGTTCCAAATGATTACGTTGGAGCGGTTATGGAATTATCACAACAGAAGCGCGGGCATTTTGTCGATATGCAATACTTGGATGACATTAGGGTAAATGTCGTTTATGAAATACCTCTCTCAGAAATCGTCTATGACTTTTTTGATCAGTTAAAATCTAATACTAAAGGTTACGCCTCATTTGATTATGAAATGATTGGCTATCAACCTTCAAAATTGGTGAAGATGGATATTTTATTAAATAGTGAAAAGGTAGACGCCTTAAGTTTTATCGTCCACCGCGATTTTGCTTACGATCGAGGGAAAGTAATTGTAGAAAAATTGAAGGAACTTATCCCGAGGCAACAATTTGAAGTTCCCATACAAGCGGCTATAGGCCAAAAAATTGTTGCTCGTTCAACGATAAAATCGATGGGTAAAAACGTTTTAGCCAAATGTTATGGCGGAGACATCTCCAGAAAACGTAAATTATTGGAAAAACAGAAAGAAGGAAAGAAACGGATGAAACAAGTTGGTTCCGTTGAAGTTCCTCAAGAAGCATTCATGGCCGTACTTAAAAGAGATGAACAAGGGAAATAAATAATAAATGATGATGGGGAGGGAGAGCATGGAACGATTCATGTTGCACTTCCCTTTCATTTTTAAAGAGGGTAAAAAATGAAAGCTGCGTATATTCATATTCCGTTTTGTGAACATATTTGTCATTATTGTGATTTTAATAAAGTTTTTTTAAAAGGTCAGCCAGTTGATGAGTACGTTCAGTCGCTCATAAAAGAATTTGAAATAGTAAATAAAGAAACGCCTATTCAACAATTGGAAACTATTTTTGTTGGCGGGGGCACTCCCACTTCTCTAAATGAAGAACAATTGGAAACCCTTTGTAAAGGAATAAGGACCTATTTGCCTTTTTCTGAAGGTGAGTTTACATTTGAAGCCAATCCAGGGGATTTATCGATAGATAAATTAAAAATTATGGCTGAATACGGAGTAAACCGAATCAGTTTTGGCGTCCAATCTTTTAATAATGAACTGTTAGCAAAAATTGGCCGGACACACAGGGTGGAAGATGTTTATTCATCATTAGATAAAGCATTTAAATGTGGATTTTCAAATATAAGCATCGATTTGATTTATGCCTTGCCCGGCCAAACCATTAGTGATTTTCAAGCGACTTTAAAAGAAGCAATCGCACTTAACCTTCCTCATTATTCAAGTTATTCCTTAATTGTAGAACCGAAAACCGTTTTTTATAACTTAATGCGAAAAGGCAAGTTGCATCTTCCCGGTGAAGATGTAGAAGCTGAAATGTATAAAATATTAATGGAAGAAATGGAGAAAAGTGGACTGGAGCAATATGAAATCAGTAACTTTTCAAAGCCTGGTTACGAGAGCAAGCATAATTTGGTTTATTGGAACAATGACGAATACTTTGGTTTCGGTGCTGGGGCACATGGCTATATAAATGATATTCGCTATTCGAACGCAGGGCCGTTAAAAAAATATATGGAACCGCTCAGTGAAGGAAGAAGACCACTCTTTGACCAAAATAAAATAACAAAAAAAGAAAAAATGGAAGAAGAAATGTTCCTTGGATTACGAAAAATTGAAGGAGTGCAAATAAGTCTTTTTCAAAAAAAATATAATGAAAATGTAATGGATATTTTTAAGACTCCAATTAGCGAGATGATGGATCGTGGGCTATTAACGAAAAGTGAAGACTTTTTATATTTGACAAATCGGGGAAAGCTTTTAGGAAATGAGGTTTTCCAAGCATTTCTTTTATGATTTTCTTTATTAGGTAAGAAAAAATAGATTTTTATTGGTCTTTAGACATTCATTATAGAGCTTCAACATTTTTCGTTCTCCTTAATATGTTACATCTTCTTGTCTAGCACGGGATTAGTCTTTCGAGGAGGCAAGAAATGATTTTCTTGTCTTGGATCATTTGTTTGTTGAGTTGAGAAGAATTTGGATGAGGATTTCGCTTGACACAATACATTATAGTGAAGGCGAAGCGAAAGGGCGTTATGGTATTATCCTTCCTTTCTCAACAGCCGACTCCAGTTTTCATGGCTCAGCGTGTTTCCTTAATGTTTGCCTGCAGTCCCAAAGATTATACAACAATAAGCAAAAGCGCTTGCCTTTTTGTTCATAATTTCAGAAGTGTAAAATCGTTGACATCAACAAAGCATTTTGATACTTTTATTATAGATTTAGCACTCATTTGAATAGAGTGCTAACAGAGGTGATAAATGTTGCTAACAGATCGTCAGTTGCTTATATTACAAGTGATTATTGATGATTTTATTCGATCTGCACAACCTGTCGGCTCGCGAAGTCTTTCCAAAAAAATTAATATTCCACTCAGTTCTGCGACCATTAGAAATGAGATGGCCGATTTGGAAGAATGGGGCTTTATAGAAAAGACACATACATCTTCCGGAAGAGTACCTTCTGAGAAAGGGTACCGGTATTATGTAGATCATTTGCTTGCTCCACAAGTTTTACATGCAAATGATATTCAGAAACTCCATTCTATTTTTGCTGAACGAATATATGAATTGGAAAATGTTGCGCAAAAGTCTGCTATCATTCTTTCAGAATTAACGAATTATACTGCGATATTATTAGGTCCAGCTGTAAAGGAAAATAAATTAAGGAAATTACAAATCGTTCCGTTAAATAAAGAGACGGCGGTTGCCATTATTATTACGGACACAGGTCATGTAGAAAATCGAGTATTTACGCTTCCCGAAAATATGGCGCCTGAAGAGATTGAGAAGCTTGTGAACATTTTAAACGATAAATTAATCGGTGTTTCTATTGCGGATCTAAGGGAAACAATTTATAAGGAAGTTGCCGCTTTGCTACAAAGAAATATTCAACGTTTTGATCTATTGTTGAACTCTATTCTATCTACTATTGACATTCATCCAACTGAAAGATTGTTTTTTGGCGGAAAAATGAATATGTTAAATCAGCCAGAATTTAAAAATATTGAAAAAATCCGTTCAATAATGGATATGATTGAACAGGAACACGGTTTATATGAATTGTTCAAGCATACACCTCGTGGGATTAATGTCAAAATTGGCAGAGAAAATGAGAATACTCAAATGGAAGATTGCAGTCTTATCACTGCTACTTATTCCATAGGGAAAGATGATGTTGGAACCATCGCAATATTGGGGCCAACTAGAATGGAATATTCACGTGTTATCAGCTTATTGGATTTTTTAAGCAAGGATTTGAGCCTAGTTTTAACGAAATTATTTCATCAATGAGTATGAAGTTTTAAGGAGGTGAAGTTTTATGAACGATCAAACGAAAGAAACATCAGATCAATTGAAAGATCAAACAAATAGTGTAGCCGAAGATACTGAATCCGTTGAATCTTTACAAGAAGAAAGCACAAAAGAAGCTGAAGATGTTGGACAAGTTGAAACTACACAGAATGAAGAAGCAGTAGATGAAACTGCCTTGAGGATTTCTGAACTAGAAAAAAAGGTGGAAGAAGCTGAAAATCGATACTTACGATTGTATGCTGATTTTGAAAATTTCCGCAGACGCTCCCAGCTTGAAAGGGAAGCGAGCGAAAAATATAGATCGCAAAGCTTGATTACGAACCTGTTGCCTGCAATCGACAATTTTGAAAGAGCAATGCAAATTGAACTAAAAGATGAACAGTCGAAGGCGTTGCTTAATGGTGTACAAATGGTCTATCGGAACATTGTAGACGTGTTAAAGCAAGAAGGTGCTGAACAGATTGAAGCGGTCGGTCAAGAATTTGATCCGAATTTTCACCAAGCTGTTATGCAGACAAATGAGCCTGATTTTGCTTCAAATATTGTTGTTGAAGAATTACAAAAAGGCTATAAGCTTAAAGACCGCGTGATTAGACCATCTATGGTTAAAGTAAATCAATAGCATCTACATATTTTGGGAGGTTAAAAATATGAGTAAAATAATTGGTATCGACTTAGGAACCACAAACTCATGTGTGGCAGTACTTGAAGGTGGAGAACCAAAAGTAATTCCAAACCCTGAAGGAAATCGAACAACTCCATCTGTTATCGCTTTTAAAAATGGCGAACGTCAAGTGGGTGAAGTTGCAAAACGTCAAGCAATTACGAACCCTAATACGGTCATGTCCATTAAACGGCATATGGGTACACAGCATAAGCAAGAAATCGAAGGAAAAGAATACACACCACAAGAGCTATCAGCTGCTATTCTTCAATATTTAAAATCATATGCAGAAGATTATCTTGGTGAAAAAGTTGAGAAGGCAGTTATTACAGTTCCTGCTTACTTTAATGATGCCGAGCGTCAAGCTACAAAAGATGCTGGAACAATTGCTGGTTTAGAAGTAGAAAGAATCATTAACGAACCTACTGCTGCGGCACTTGCATATGGTCTCGATAAAACGGACGAAGATCAAACGATTCTCGTATACGACCTGGGCGGCGGAACATTTGACGTTTCCATTATGGAGCTTGGAGACGGAGTATTTGAAGTGTTGGCTACTGCAGGGGATAACCGTCTTGGTGGAGATGACTTCGACCAAGTTATTATTGATCATCTTGTACAGGAGTTCCGTAAAGAAAATGGAATTGACTTGTCAAAAGATAAAATGGCATTACAAAGATTGAAAGATGCGGCTGAGAAAGCGAAAAAGGATCTTTCTGGCGTATCATCTACTCAAATCTCTTTGCCGTTTATTACAGCTGGTGACGCAGGTCCATTGCATATGGAAATTACACTTACGCGCGCCAAGTTTGATGAATTAACTGCATTCTTAGTAGAAAAAACAATGGGACCAACGCGTCAAGCTTTAAGAGATGCTGGCAAGTCTCCATCAGAAATCGATAAAGTCATTCTTGTAGGTGGTTCCACAAGAATTCCAGCCGTACAAGACGCGATCCGTAAAGAAACAGGAAAAGACCCTCATAGAGGAGTTAACCCTGATGAAGTAGTAGCAATGGGTGCTGCTATTCAAGGCGGCGTACTGACTGGTGATGTGAAGGATGTAGTGCTTCTTGATGTAACACCACTTTCACTTGGAATTGAAACAATGGGTAGCGTATTTACAAAGCTGATTGATCGAAATACTACAATCCCTACTTCAAAGGCACAAGTATTTTCAACTGCTGCTGATAACCAAACTGCAGTTGATATTCATGTGCTTCAAGGTGAGCGACCGATGGCAGCAGATAATAAAACGCTTGGCCGTTTCCAATTATCTGATATTCCACCAGCACCACGCGGAATTCCACAAATCGAAGTGAAATTTGATATTGATAAAAATGGAATTGTGAATGTTAGTGCGAAGGATCTAGGAACGGGCAAAGAACAAAATATTACAATCAAATCATCTTCAGGTCTTTCTGAGGAAGAAGTAGATCGTATGGTTCGTGAAGCGGAAGATAATGCTGAAGCAGATAAGCAGCGTAAGGAAGAAGTTGAACTTCGAAACGAAGCAGATCAGCTGATTTTTACAACTGAAAAGACTCTTAAAGATCTTGAAGGTAAAGTGGATGCAGCTGAAGCTAAAAAAGCGGAAGAGGCAAAAGATGCTCTTAAAGCTGCTGTAGAGAAAAACGAATTAAGCGAAATTCGCGAAAAGAAAGATGCTTTACAGGAAATTGTCCAAAATCTTTCCATGAAGCTATATGAGGAAGCAGCAAAGCAAGCACAGGCACAGCAAGGCGCTGAAGATAGCCAAAATGCTAGCGGCGATGATAATATTGTCGATGCTGAGTTTGAAGAAGTGAAGGACGACGATAACAAATAATACCAGCAATGAAAAGCCAAAGCCAATTTAATTGGCTTTGGCTTTTCTAATCTGTTACTTAATGTTTGAATTCTTCCTTTTAATCACTATACGATTTGTGTTAAAATATACTTTATGTGAAAAGGACGCGGGAGTGTGTTTTTATGAGTAAAAGGGACTATTACGAGGTGCTCGGAGTATCTAAGAGCGCCACGAAAGATGAGATAAAAAAAGCATATAGACGATTATCTAAACAATATCATCCGGATATTAATAAAGAAGCTGGAGCGGATGAGAAATTTAAAGAAATTACGGAAGCATATGAAGTTTTGAATGATGACCAGAAACGTGCGCAATATGACCAATTTGGCCACGAAGGACCGCAAGGATTTGGAGGTGGGGGCTTCGGTGGTGCAGACTTTGGCGGTTTTGGCGGATTCGAAGATATTTTTAATACCTTCTTTGGAGGCGGCGGTCGTAGAGATCCTAATGCACCAAGGCAAGGCTCAGATCTTCAATATACGATGACCTTGACCTTTGAAGAGGCTGTGTTTGGTAAAGAAACAATTATCGAAATACCGAGAGAAGAGACATGCGATACGTGTAAAGGGAGCGGGGCAAAACCGGGAACAATTCCTGAAACATGTCACCATTGTAACGGAAGTGGCCAGCTAAACGTAGAACAAAATACACCATTTGGTCGGATTGTCAATCGTCGTGTATGTAATCATTGTAATGGCACAGGTAAATTGATTAAAGAAAAATGCCGGACATGCGGCGGCGATGGCAAAGTGAAAAAGCGGAGAAAAATTAACGTTAAAATTCCACAAGGCATTGATGATGGGCAGCAAATGCGTGTTTCAGGTGAAGGTGAACCAGGTGTAAACGGGGGCCCTCCTGGAGATCTATACGTTGTTTTCCATGTGCAATCCCATGAATTTTTTGAGCGTGATGGTGACGATATTTATTGTGAAATGCCAATTACATTCGCACAAGCTGCTCTTGGTGATGAAATAGAAGTGCCGACTTTACATGGAAAAGTGAAACTAAAAATTCCAGCAGGTACACAAACAGGTACAAGGTTCCGACTTCGTGGCAAAGGTGTTCAAAATGTTAGGGGTTATGGTACTGGGGACCAGCATATCCATGTGAAAGTAATTACACCTACAAAACTTTCAGAACACCAAAAGCAATTATTGCGAGATTTTGCTGATGTAAGTGGAGATACTCCTGACGAGCAGCACGAAAGTTTCTTTGAAAAAGTAAAACGTGCTTTTAAAAGTTGATGAAATGAATTGGATTGGAGCGGTTTTTAATGAAGTGGAGCGAAATCAGTATCCATACGACTAATGAAGCGATTGAACCTATTTCCAATATTCTTCATGAGGCGGGGGCGAGCGGCGTCGTTATTGAAGATCCAGCTGAATTGACGAAGGAAAGAGAAGATTGGTTCGGTGAAATATACGATTTGAATCCTGGAGACTACCCTGAAGAAGGAGTCATCATCAAAGCTTATTTGCCGGTAAACAGCTTTATTAGTGAAACCATTGATTCAATCAAACAAGAAATCACTGATCTTATACAGTTCGATATTGATATTGGAAAGAATCATGTGACAACAACAGAGGTAAAAGAAGAGGATTGGGCGACAGCTTGGAAAAAATATTATCATCCTGTGAAAATATCCGAGACTTTTACAATTGTACCCACTTGGGAAGAGTATGAACGTGTAAATAGCGATGAACTGATTATTGAGCTTGACCCTGGAATGGCTTTTGGTACTGGAACGCATCCTACTACAGTTATGTGTATACAAGCATTAGAAAGAACCGTTCAAAAAGGCTGTAGCGTTATAGATGTTGGAACTGGTTCTGGTGTCCTTAGTATCGCTGCCGCCTTATTAGGTGCCAAGGAAGTTCTTGCTTTAGATTTAGATGAGGTGGCCATTGAATCCGCAAAGCAAAATATTGAATTAAATCATGTTTCAGATACTATTGATGTAAGAAAAGGTAATTTGCTTGAAGGAATAGAGAACCAGACTGATATTGTTGTGGCAAACATATTAGCTGATGTTATTATCCGCTTTACAGACGATGCAACATCGATCGTGAAACAAGGTGGCTATTTCATTACATCTGGAATTATTCATCCGAAGAAATCTGAAGTAAAAGATGCAATTATTTCAGCAGGTTTTTCTATTGAAGAAACGTTGGTAATGGAAGATTGGGTAGCTTTCATTGCCAGGCGTTCTTGATGAGGTGGCAACATGCAGCGCTATTTCATAAATGAATCTTTTCGTGATCAAAAATTCGTCAGAATTTCAGGCGAAGATTTTCATCATATTACTCGAGTAATGAGGATGGATGTAGGTGATCCGTTTTATATTGTTTTTGAGAATGCAAAAGCAGCCTCAGTAAAAATCAAACAAATAACTGATTCGTTTGTTGAAGCTGATATTATCGATCTTGAAAACGAAGAGAAGGAGCTACCTGTATATGTAGCCATCGCGAGCGGTTTGCCGAAAGGGGATAAACTAGAATGGATCATCCAAAAAGGGACAGAGCTAGGTGCTTCAGAGTTTATCCCTTTTATCGCAAGTCGCTCAGTAGTAAAATGGGAAAGTAAAAAAGAAGTAAAAAAATTAGAAAGATGGAAAAGAATCGCTAAAGAAGCGGCGGAGCAGTCACATCGTCAAGTCTTGCCCGTCATACAAAAGCCTTACATATTAAAGGAGCTTCTTCAATACAGCAATAATTTTGATTGGAAAATTGTTGCATATGAGGAAGCAGCAAAAGAAGGCGAAAAAAGCAATTTAGTAAGAATCCTCCAATCAGCTAAACCTAAAGATAAAATCCTTTTCGTTTTTGGCCCAGAAGGTGGTATTACAGTTCCAGAAAAAAATGAACTAATAACGCATGGTTTTGAAATATGCGGACTAGGACCTAGAATATTACGAACAGAAACTGCGCCACTATATGCATTAACCGCCCTATCTTATCAATTTGAATTAATGAGGTGATCAATATGTCTCTTGTAGCATTCCACACACTGGGCTGTAAAGTAAACCATTATGAAACTGAAGCAATATGGCAATTATTTAAAAATCAAGGCTACGATCGTGTTGATTTTGAAAGTAATGCCGACGTATACGTGATCAATACATGTACAGTTACTAACACAGGAGATAAAAAGAGTCGTCAAGTCATCCGTAGAGCGATCAGGCAGAATCCCAATGCTGTAATATGTGTGACTGGATGCTATGCTCAAACATCTCCTGCAGAAATTATGGCAATCCCTGGGGTTGACATTGTTGTCGGAACTCAGGATCGCGTTAAAATGCTTGATTATATTGAACAGTTCAAGGAAGAACGTCAGCCAATTAATGGTGTCGGTAATATTATGAAAAATCGTGTATATGAAGAACTGGATGTCCCAGCCTTTACGGATCGGACACGTGCATCTTTAAAAATCCAGGAAGGTTGCAACAACTTTTGTACTTTCTGTATTATTCCTTGGGCTCGCGGCTTAATGCGTTCACGTGATCCGAAAGAAGTTATTCGTCAAGCCCAGCAACTTGTAGACGCAGGATATAAGGAAATAGTTTTAACTGGCATCCATACAGGCGGCTATGGCGAAGATATGAAAGATTATAATCTTGCTGCGTTGCTGCGCGACTTAGAATCTCAAGTAAGAGGATTAAAACGAATTCGAATTTCTTCGATTGAAGCAAGCCAACTTACAGATGAAGTCATCGATGTCATTGATAAATCAAATTTAGTCGTAAGACATTTGCATATTCCGCTTCAATCAGGTTCAAATACTGTTTTAAAGAGAATGCGCAGGAAATATACAATGGAATTCTTTGCTGAAAGATTAGAATTGCTTAAAAAGGCGCTACCCGGACTTGCTATTACTTCTGATGTTATCGTTGGATTCCCTGGAGAGACTGAAGAAGAATTTTTGGAAACATATAATTTTATTAAAAAGCACAAGTTCTCGGAATTACATGTTTTTCCTTATTCCAAACGTACTGGAACTCCAGCTGCTAGGATGCAGGACCAAATCGATGAGAACATTAAAAATGATCGGGTTCATAGACTGATTACACTATCAGACCAACTAGCAAAAGAATACGCCTCAAGTTTTGAAAATGAAGTGTTAGAAGTCATTCCAGAAGAAAGTTATAAAGAAAATCCCGAAAGTGGTTTATATGAAGGCTACACAGATAATTATTTGAAAGTTGTGTTCCCTGCTTCAGAGGAAATGATTGGAAAACTCGTAAAAGTCAAAATTACAAAAGCTGGCTATCCATACAACGAAGGTCAATTCGTGAGGGTAATGGATGATCTAACTAAAGAAAATTCAATGGCTATTTGATAAGAAGGCTATCCTAATTATTTTGGGATAGCTTTTATTAATGGTAAGATAAATAAAAATGGACACTAGGAATTTCGAGACTAAGATCTACCAAACATACAAAATCCTTCTGGGAATATTGGGCCAACTTACCTTCTAAACGGTAAAAGAAGTTGTAGAAAGTCCTTTACTGGGAATATCTGTAAATACAAAGCCGCTCATGGTGGTAAGAAGGCATCAGCAGAAATTCATCCACATGTGATTATTATGCTGTTTTCAAAAAAGTTCTTTGTATAAATAACAAGCTTAAACTTTCATGGAACTCGTATGAAAAGAAAGAGATTGAAGATCTATGAATTATCAGTCGACTTACTATGTGTGAAAGATATTCCAGTTGATTAGAGTGGAAGGCGGCGACTCAGCGTGGTAGGCGAGACCCCACAAGGAGCGAAGAGACTGAGGAGGCTCACCACACGCCCCCCGGAACGGAATCAACGGTGGCGGAATTCGTTGTATGTAAATTATTTATCGCATTCAATATAGAATGGGAATACTACTAAAAAAATGAACTATCCTCTATTAAAAATATGGAAGATATGAAAAAGTGGCGCAAGAAACTCTTGTACCACTTAATTCGGCAAATGCCGAAAGACTATAAAAAGCAAAGGAGCTTAATAAAAATGGCAGATAATATTGCACAATACATCGATCACACTCTTTTAAAAGCCGACGCGACAAAGGAGAACATTAAAAAGCTATGTGAAGAAGCTAAAGAATATCAATTCGCATCTGTTTGTGTTAATCCAACATGGGTTCAATACGCCTCAAGTTTATTAAAGTCGACAAATGTTAAAGTTTGTACAGTGATTGGATTTCCATTGGGTGCAACTACCACTGAAACAAAAGCATTTGAAACAAAAGATGCAATTGAAAATGGCGCCCATGAAATAGACATGGTGCTTAATATTGGTGCTATAAAAGATGAAAATTTTGAACTTGTGGAACGAGATATTACAGCTGTTTGTGCAGCGGCGAAAGGTAAAGCATTAGTAAAAGTAATTATAGAAGCTTCACTATTAACAAATACGGAGAAAGAAAGAGCCTGTACCATTGCAAAAAGCGCAGGTGCAGATTTTGTAAAAACGTCCACTGGTTTTTCAACAGGTGGTGCTACCGCAGAAGATGTGGAATTAATGAGAAAAGCTGTTGGTTCAAAACTTGGTGTAAAAGCATCTGGTGGAATTCGTGCCATCGAAGATGTTCATAAAATGATAAATGCTGGTGCTACAAGAATTGGTGCAAGCTCCGGGGTTGCAATTATGAAAGGATTATCAGGAGATGCAAATTATTAAGTTTATTTTTTCTTGCCATGCATTTTTACAATAAAATTTCCGAATTCCTTTGCAAAGGGCAGCACCATAAGCGAGCAGACGACATTGTAAATGACACTTGCATGAGCAAGTTGGGTATTAGGATCTACAGCAAGCAAGCGGCTCAAATTTGCTAAAACTGAAATGAATGGAAAAAAGAGAATGGCTCCGCCGAGATTTAGCCATATATGAGCAAATGCCGTTTGCCTTGCTTCTCGACCTGCCCCAATCGATGCAAATAAAGCTGTTGCACAAGTCCCTATATTTGCTCCTACCATAATAGCGATACCTGTTTCGAGAGGAAATGTGCCAACTGATAAGAAGCTCATTGCTATACCGGTCATGACTGTGCTGGATTGTATGATGGCTGTTAGCAAAGTTCCGATAAGAAAAGAAATAACAGAATGATCCTTCATAACATATATTATGTTATCTATATACTCGATATTGGCAAGCGGCCCTGACAGCCATTCAAAGCCATGCATAGAAGCAAATATAGTTCCGATGCCAAGTAAGATAAAACTGCTGCTTTTTACCTTTATATTTTTAAAAAATTGCAGCACTGTTCCAACGACAAGAACCGGTATAATTATTTTCGATAAATCAAAGGTAAAGAATTCCAAGGTAATCGTTGTACCTATATTCGTACCTAAAATAATCCCAATTGTTTGTGGAAATGATAGGATGCGAGCGGATACGAGTCCGACAGCAATAACGGTTACCGCGGAGCTGCTTTGGAGGATGACGGTCATCCCGATACCTGCAAGAAAACCCATAAAAGGTGTTCTTGTCATTTTTTGCAGCCAATTTTCCATGGCGCTTCCTGATAAATTAAATAGTCCGATTCTCATCATTGTCATTCCAAGTAAAAAGCAACCTGCTAGAACGATAAATAAAAGAATATAGAGCATGTCCTCACCTCTTAAATAAATATATGAAGTATATTTTTAGACATGCTCAAATACTCGTATCTACCATTTTGAAATAAAGATTGTTGACCTGTCAAAAACCTTATATTATAATTGCAAAGTACATGGATTTTCATGTATGAACATGTTATTGCTATGTTCGGAGGGAGGGAAAGAGAGATGTCAAAAACAGTTGTTCGTAAAAACGAATCGCTTGAAGATGCTCTTCGTCGCTTCAAACGTACAGTTTCTAAAACGGGGACTTTACAAGAATACAGAAAGCGCGAATTTTATGAAAAGCCAAGCGTAAAACGTAAGAAAAAATCAGAAGCTGCCAGAAAGCGCAAGTTCTAAAGAGGGTGTAAATATTGAGTCTTCTTGAGCGTTTAAATGAAGATATGAAACAAGCGATGAAGAATAAAGAAAAAGAAAAGCTCTCCGTCATCCGAATGCTAAAAGCAGCCATGCAAAATGAAGCCATTAAGCTTGGCCGCCAAACATTATCGGAAGAAGAAGAATTGACAGTCCTTTCTCGCGAAGTAAAGCAACGCAAAGACTCCCTCCATGAATTTCAAAAAGCAAATCGTGATGATCTTGCTGAAAAAGTTCAAAATGAACTTGCTTTTGTGGACATATATATGCCGGAGCAACTTACTGACGAAGAAGTTGAAGCACTTGTCAAACAGGCAATCTCGGAATCAGGTGCATCTTCAAAAGTAGATATGGGCAAAGTAATGGGGATCCTTATGCCAAAAGTAAAAGGCAAGGCAGATGGGGCACTTGTTAGTAAACTTGTCCAAAGGCATTTATCCTAATATGGAATCTGAAAGTCGATGAGCAAAAACGCTTATCGGCTTTTTCACATTTTTCAGGTATAATAATAAGAGAACCCAAATTATTTTTGAATCTTTATTAATTTATATTCGTATTACAGTTATGAACGCTTCGGAAGGGGGGATTGGATGAGAAGAGTGTTAATTGCTATCTGTATGCTGGGAGCTATAATACTATCTGTAATTCCTGCACAAGCAGATGGCAAAGGGGCGAACGTTTATGTAATACCGATTAAAAAAGAAGTGGAAGAAGGATTATATGCGTATTTAAACAGAGCGATTAATACGGCAGAGGAAAATGGTGCAGATTTAATCATTTTTGAAATGAATACTCCCGGAGGCAAGATTGACGCCGCTAGGGATATTGGTAATCTAATAGCTAATACAAAAACTAAAACAGTCACTTTTATTAACTCATGGGCGATTTCTGCAGGTGCGTATATTGCCCTCCATACAGATGAAATTTATATGACACCTACCGCAACAATGGGAGCTTCGGCACCTATAGATAGTTCTGGCAATACAGCAGGTGAAAAGGTAGAAAGTGTATGGATTGCAGCAATGGCCGGAGTAGCTGAGGAACATAACCGTGACCCTGAAATCGCAAAGGCGATGGTGACGTCAAGTATTGATTTACCGAATTTAAAGGCAAATGGAAAATTATTATCCCTTAATGCAAAACAAGCCTTGGATGTAAAATACTCCGATGGAACAGTGAAAGATATGGATAGTCTGCTTGCAAATTTAAAACTCGATGATGCTAATGTCCATACAGTTAAAACAACCTTTGCCGAGTCATTTGCTAGATTTATCACAAATCCAGTAGTCGTACCTATCCTTCTATCAATCGCTAGTTTAGGGCTTGTTCTTGAATTATACTCACCTGGCTTTGGGTTGCCGGGCGGGATGGGCATCAGTGCATTGCTGCTTTTCTTCTATGGGCATTATGTGGCAGGGCTTGCAGGCTATGAATCCCTTATTTTGTTCGTATTAGGAATTATCCTCATTGCAGCAGAATTTTTCCTAGCGGGTGGAATTGCCGGGCTGCTTGGTACAGTAGCTGTGATCGGCAGTATTATAATGGCTGGTGGGAATTTCGTTAATATGGCTATCTCCATTATTATAGCTTTATTCCTATCGGTTTTGCTTACTATCATAATGTTAAAGGTGTTTGGTAAACGGATGAATATATTTAAGAAGCTTATCCTAACTGATTCTACAAACACAGAAAGTGGCTATGTTTCAAATGTGAATCGTCTTGAACTAATTGGACGAGAAGGGATAACGGTCACTCCGCTAAGACCTTCAGGTACGGTGAAAATGGATGATGAACGACTTGATGTCGTTGCAGAAGGTAGCTTTATCGAAAATAATACAAAAGTCAAAGTCGTTAAAGTGGAAGGCTCCCGCATCGTTGTACGGGAAATTTAATTGACTTTATTTGAAAAACAGGAGGTCATAAAATGCCAGTAAGTCCAGAGGTAATTTTTGTAATCGTAGCAATTGTTATTGGTATTATTGTATTATCGGTATTATTTACATTCGTACCGATCGGGCTGTGGATTTCCGCCCTTGCGGCAGGAGTTAGAATAGGAATATTCACATTAATTGGGATGAGATTAAGAAGGGTTATTCCAGGAAGAGTGGTAAACCCGTTAATTAAAGCTCATAAAGCAGGAATTAACGTCGGTACGAATCAGCTTGAGAGCCACTATCTAGCAGGGGGTAACGTTGATAGGGTAGTCAATGCGTTAATTGCTGCTCAACGTGCTAATATTGAATTGACTTTTGAACGTGCTGCAGCGATCGATCTTGCTGGCCGTAACGTGTTAGAAGCTGTTCAAATGAGCGTAAACCCTAAAGTAATTGAAACACCTTTTATCGCAGGTGTAGCGATGGATGGTATTGAAGTAAAAGCTAAAGCACGTATTACGGTTCGTGCCAACATCGAACGCCTCGTCGGGGGTGCTGGGGAAGACACAGTCATCGCCCGTGTAGGTGAAGGTGTAGTATCTACAATCGGTTCCAGTGATAATCATAAGAAGGTACTTGAAAATCCTGACATGATTTCTCGTACAGTATTATCAAAAGGTTTAGATTCCGGTACTGCTTTTGAAATTTTATCTATCGATATTGCGGACGTTGATATCGGTAAAAACATTGGAGCTCAGCTTCAAACAGATCAAGCAGAAGCTGATAAGAAAATTGCACAAGCAAAAGCTGAAGAAAGAAGAGCCATGGCTGTTGCAAATGAGCAAGAGATGAAGGCTCGCGTAGAAGAGATGAGAGCAAAGGTTGTTGAAGCTGAAGCTGAAGTACCTCAAGCAATGGCGGAAGCATTGAAGTCAGGAAACTTGGGAGTTATGGACTATTTCTCTTTAAAAAATATTGATGCCGATACGGATATGCGTGATTCCATTGGCAAAATGACAAAGCCAGCTGATAGAAACAAACCGGAATAAATGCGCTCGCTAATTGAGAGGGGGTAACTCCTTTGGAACAGTTTTTATTTTTCATCATTGTTGCCGTAATCAGTTTAATTTTTAAAAGAAAAACCGGTGCAAACCAAGAAAAACGTGAAGAGCGTATGCCTCCTCCAGTTGCAAGGCCAATACAAACTTCCCGTGAAAAAGTAGAGGAAACGTTTAGGCCTGTGCAGCAAGCTTTTCCCGAACTTACGAAAGCTCGTAATTTGAAAGAGGCTGCGGATATCCTCATTGCTAAATCTCAGCCAACTGTTAATGAGAAGCAGGATGAATTAAAAAATAAATTGGAAAAGCTAAAGAAAGAAGAAGAAAAACACCGGATTAAAGCAAGTAAAATCAAAAAGGTTGAACAAAATAATAAACATGAACCATCAGTTGGACTACAATTCCAAGCTAATGATATTTTAAAAGGGGTTGTCATGTCAGAGGTCCTTGGCCCTCCACGCTCTTTAAGACCGTACGGAAGGTCAAGACGTTCATAAGAATGTAAGTATAAACTTACTGAGGGAACTATTTTAGAAATTATACTTTCGCTGGCCAGCGTCTATCGACTTGCAGATTTCTAGTCCTTCTTCATGCGATAAGGAAACATTGAATATCCATGCAGCCTCATCGAGTTTTCTTTATCTCGGTCAAGGTTTTGAAATTTGCAAGTCAATGAGCAAGGCGCTTGCGCATTTCTAATAATAAGTTGTGATGAAACCTTCTTTCCACTCATACATATGAGAGGAAAGGGGGTTCTTTTTTATGGCCAAAAAATGGACCAATAACATACGAAAATGGATGGCATTCAAAATGGAACTTCCTCCCGACGTCGTTATGGACCTGCCAAGAGTAACGATCGTCGGTCAGTTGCACATTTATATAGAAAATCATAAAGGACTTCTCGTATTCACGGATAAGGAATTGAGGCTCTTGTTAAAACAAGGGCAACTGCTTATAAAGGGAAAATCATTTGTTATCAAGACTATCTTGCCAGATGAACTATTACTTGAAGGGAAAATAGAAGAGGTTCAGTATCTAGATGGATAGGAGTGGCGTAATTGAAAAATCAGTGGCTGACGTTCATTACTGGAAGTGTGTTGGTAAAAGTGGAGGGGAAAGGGATTGAGCGGTTGATCAATCGACTCGCTCAATCAGGGCTTATCATGTGGAAAGTGAAAAAGAGGAAGAATGGTTCTGTCCTTTTCTTTATTGCTCTCCCAGATTTACATAAATTTCGTCATGCTGCTCGTAAGGCGGACTGTTCGATTACGCTTATTCGAGGTGAAGGTTTGCCATTTATTTGGAAAAGGGCGATTAAACATAGTGGCTTTCTTGTAGGAATCGTGTTGTTTTTTTTGATTGCTTTTATTCTTTCAAATATTACATGGGGAATCGAGATTAAAGGAGCAGATCCAGAAACTGAACATAAAATGAGAAAAGAATTGACACAATTAGGGATAAAGGTTGGTTCTTTCCACCTGTTTAGCGATAAACCAGATGTCATTCAGCAAAAATTAACTGAAAGAATTGATAATATTACTTGGATAGGTGTGGAATTAAACGGGACAACCTTTCATTTCAACGTCGTTCAAAAAAATGAACCTAAAAAACCAGAGTTAAAAAGCCCTGGTCATTTAGTGGCGAAAAAAAAAGCAGTTATTTCTAATATGTTTGTTGAAAAAGGAAAACCAGTAGTGAAAATCAATCAATTCGTAGAGAAAGGACAACTCCTTGTATCAGGTATGATTGGAAGTGAAGAAAAACCAATACTTGTTTCTGCATCTGGAGAAGTTTGGGGAATAACTTGGTATAACACTAAAGTCGAATTCCCTTTAAATTCAAAGTTTCAAGTATATAGTGGGAAGGAAATCAGAAGGCATTATGTGGTGTCAGGTAAATTGTCCATTCCATTTTGGGGTTTTAAAAGAATGGATTTTAAACAATATGAGATAGAAACAATTGACCACGATTTGTATTTTTTAGGATGGAAACTTCCAATTATATATTCCGAAAAGACAATACGAGAAAATGAAAACATGCCGCGTTCCTTGACAAAAGAGGAAGCGATTGAAGCTGCAAAAGAATTAGCTAGAAGGGATGTGGCAAATAAGATACCTGCGGAGGCACGATTGGATGGGGAATATATTTTGCAACAAGAAGTTGACAATGGTAAAGTAAAACTATCCATAAATTTTCAAGTGATTGAAAATATTGCTGAGGAAAGACCAATCATTCAAGGAGACTAGCGAATGTCAGAAGAAATATCTACAGTAAAAATTGAAATAGAAAACCCAGATGAAGCTTTAGTATTGTTTGGTAATGCAGATGTCAATTTAAAATTACTTGAAGAACAATTTAATGTAACGATTGTAACGAGGGGAGAGACCCTAAATTTATCAGGTGACGCATCTTCTGTAGAGATGGCAGGAGAAACAATTAAACAGCTTCTTACCGTCATACGCAAAGGAATTCATATTGGTGAAAGAGATGTAGCTTATGCTGCAAAAATGGCTAAACAAAATCGTATTGAATATTTCTCGGAACTATTTGATGAAGAAATAGCCCGCAATACGAAAGGAAAAGCTATACGAGTGAAAACGTTGGGACAGCGGCAGTATATAGACGCTATCCGCAAGTTAGATCTCGTATTTGGCATTGGCCCTGCAGGAACAGGTAAAACATATCTCGCTGTTGTCATGGCAGTAAATGCGTTGAAAAATAATAAAGTAAATAAAATTATTCTTACACGACCTGCTATTGAAGCTGGAGAAAGCCTTGGTTTTTTACCAGGAGATTTAAAAGAGAAAGTAGATCCATACTTACGACCTTTGTATGATTCTTTACACGATGTTTTAGGTGCTGAGCACACGCAGAGGCTAATAGATCGAGAAACAATTGAGATTGCGCCTCTTGCTTATATGAGGGGTCGAACATTGGATGATGCTTTCGTTATTTTGGATGAAGCTCAAAACACAACTCAGGCGCAAATGAAAATGTTTTTGACTAGATTAGGATTTGGATCAAAAATGGTAATAACAGGTGACTCAACCCAAGTGGACTTGCCTAAAGGGGCGAAGTCTGGATTAATGGCTGCTGAAATTATTTTAAATGGAGTTTCCGGAATTTCGTTTATTCACCTAAATCAAAGCGATGTAGTTCGTCATCCCCTTGTAGGCCGCATTATTGAAGCTTATGAAGGCCACGATTCTTTACCTGGATAATACGAGTTTATAACCTCGTCAACTTCATCAGGTTAGAACTGAAAATCTTTCGCTTAATCAATATAATAGGTAGTAGCATCAAAAAGACGACCCTTACTTATATCCACCTTTTGGATATTGGGTCGTCTTTTTATCCTAAGAATGTCCAATCTTGACTTGGATTCCATTAAATACTGTTGATTTACGCTGCATGCTGATGCTTTCCGAGGGCTTGAGTAAAGTGTCGCTCCGGTCCTTTGGAATCTCACGTGGCAAGCTGCTTTAATCCCCTGATGGACAGAACGTCCTAGTGCCGGCATTGCACAGAAATTGTCCGTCTTTAGCCGACCAGTAGTCGCGGGCTTCTGCTCCATCAAAGGCAACTGCTAAAAAACAAGATATATCTTCCTGCATACAACTAAATAGGCGCCTTTCACTTTTCGGTGCCTGCGGAAAGCGAAGCGCCTGTAGCGCAAATCAACTACTAATTATTAATTGGGATTTTTCACTGACCTTTTCATCAGGAGCGGAGTTTTAACTCTATGGGAACTTTTTTAAATAATTTTCGTCTTATTTAATATAGGGTATAATGCTTCTTTTAGTAGTGATTACAAAATTCGAGTGTTTTCGCTTAGTAAAACTGTTATTATTTAAATATAATGCTGAAATGAGTCAGCAATAAACAGGGTATGGAGGATTTTATGGACTTTCAAGCATATATTAGCAAAATCCGAACGTTCCTAAGCTACAAGGTGTTTACAAGTATTATATATTGCATTCTAGGTATAGCACTATTTGCCACATTGTATCATAATGTTAAGCCGGAAACGTATGATATCGAACTTTTCTCGGTAGCAGATAAAACGATTCGTTCAACGAAGACTGTTGAGGATGAAATAAAGACAGCAGAAGCTAAGGAAAATGCTGCCGAACAGGTTGACAAAGTATATGTATTTAAAAAAGAAATGGCCCAAAATCGAGTATCGTTAATTACTTCCATCTTTGATTTTGTAAAAGATACAAATAACGAATCCAGTAAAGATGTGGAAAAAAATGCCTCAGAAATCAAAAAAGAAGAGGTATCGGCCATTTCCTTGCAATCGAGGTTAAAACAACTTAAAACAAAGCTAACTGAAAATGTTTCGGAAGACATTACAAATACGATATCAGACCCTATATTTATTACATTCTTACAAGCGGATGTCGAAGAATTGCAAAGAACAAAAGATATTGTTGAACAATATGTGGAAACTGCCATGAATGAACAAATTCGGGAAGATGGCATGGAAGCAGCCAGGAAGGTCGTCGCAGATCAAATAAAAACGGCTGGTCTATCTAATGAGTTGCAAACAGCCGCCATTGAATTAGGTAAATATGCTATTGTTCCAAATGATTTATACGACCCATTATTGACGGAAGCAAGAAAAAAGCAAGCAATGGAAGATGTTGAGCCTGTAAAAATACTGCAGGGGCAAATCATTGTTCAAGAAGGCCATTTAATTGATAGAGAAACATACAGGCAGTTAGAAATGCTGGGCTTGCTAAAAAATAATCCCACTATAAAACCAATCATTGGTTTAGGAATATTTGTGATTTTAGTAATTGGTTCAATCTATATTTATTTTTCGCGATTATCCACATCCGAAGATAAAAAACAAAGTTACTTGCTGCTTTCCAGTTTGATTTTTATTTGTTCCGTCATTATTATGAAAATCATTGGTTTAATAGAAGGTGATAACTTAAACAAAGTTGCCTATATTTTCCCTGCAGCAATGGCTCCAATGCTCATAAAAACAATGATTAATGAAAGACTTGCTCTCATTATGACTATTATATTAGCATCTTGTGGAAGCATTGTTTTTCATGATGGAATTTCGGATACAATAAATATTGAAATAGCAGTTTATATACTTTTTAGTGGTTTGGCAGGAGTTTTATTTGTATCTGCCAAAAATGAAAGAAGCCATATTTTAAGAGCTGGTTTACTAGTATCTTGTATCAATTTGCTACTCATTTTTTTCCTATTGTTAATTGGAGGAGGGCAGTTCACACTTACCGAATATTTTTATTTTGGATTATTTTCGGTTATGTCAGGAATTTTATCTTCCGTTTTTACGATCGGTCTGCTTCCTTTTTTTGAAGCGGGGTTTGGAATTTTATCAACAATGAGGTTAATTGAGTTATCTAATCCGAATCATCCTTTACTGAAAAAGCTTCTAACCGAAACACCTGGTACGTATCATCATAGTGTTATGGTTGCAAATTTAGCAGAGGCTGCTTGTGAAGCAATCGGAGCAAACGGATTATTAGCTAGAGTGGGCTGTTACTATCATGATGTGGGGAAGACTAAAAGACCACCATTTTTTATTGAAAACCAAATGAATATAGAAAATCCTCATGATCGCCTTCCCGCGGAAACGAGCAAGGATATAATTATTTCACATGCGGCGGACGGGGCAAAGGAATTAAGAAAACATAAATTACCGAAAGAGATTGTTGATATTGCCGAACAGCATCATGGTACTAGTTTGCTTAAGTATTTTTATTTTAAAGCAAAGAAGCTAAATGATGATACACCAGAAATTGATTATCGCTATCCTGGGCCGAAGCCGCAAACAAGAGAAGCAGCTGTTATAAGTCTTGCAGATAGTGTAGAGGCGGCCGTTCGCTCTATGGCAAACCCAACTCCCGGCGAGATTCGTTCTCTTGTCCATCATATTTCACAGGATAAAATCTTGGATGGGCAATTCAATGAATGTGATCTCACATTAAAAGAAATTGAGCTTGTAAAGACAAGATTTTGTGAAACATTAAATGGCATATTCCATTCTAGAATTGAGTATCCTGACTTAAAACAACAGAAGGTGATCGGCAGTGACACTGCAAATTGATTTAATTGATGAGACTAAAAAGTTGTCAGATTCAGATGTTGAGCTTATCAAAAGACTCTTAAACTATGCCGCTGAGAAAGAGCATATAGAGGACGAAACTGAGTTATCAGTTATGATTGTCTCCAATGACGAAATTCAAAAAATAAATAAGGAATACCGTGGAAAGGATTATGCTACAGATGTCATATCATTTGCAATGGAAGAATTAGGTGAGGATGAGCAGGAAATTATAGGGGTAGATATGCCTCGCATGCTTGGTGACATTATCATATCCAGTGATAAAGCACAGGAGCAAGCAAACGAATACGGCCATTCCTACGCAAGGGAACTTGGTTTCTTAACGATCCATGGATTTCTCCACTTACTCGGTTATGATCATATCGAGGAAGAGGAAGAAAAAAAGATGTTTGCAAGACAAAATGAACTTCTTGAAGGTTATGGCCTTGAAAGGTAATGGGAGATTTTCAATAATGCGTATTGCATGTGCCTTTAAGTATGCAATTCAAGGGATCGTCTATGCGACAAAGGTTGAAAAAAATTTTCAAATTCATATTACATGTGCCTTAATTGTAACTGTTTTATCAATTATTTTAAAAATAAATAAAACAGAATGGCTATTCATTATTATTTCGATATTTGGTGTACTGGCGCTGGAGCTTGTAAACTCAGCCCTTGAACGATCAGTAGATATTGCCACTAAAGAAATTAAACCATTAGCGAAGCAGGCAAAGGATCTCGCTGCAGCTGCAGTACTTGTATATGCAATCATGTCTGTTATTATCGGAATAGTCATATTGGGACCAAAACTAATGACCCTATTTTTTCATTAAATGAGCAATTTCATAGTTGATTTTCCGAAATATAAAAGCTCTACAGAGTTTTGTAAAATCGTTATTAAATTCCAAGTATGTATTATTACCATTTGAGCCGCATTCGTTCACATTCCGGGGCTGTGTGGCAAATCTCCTCGGACATTGCCTTGCGGGGTCATGCCTTTCTCACATTTTGCGCAGGAATGTCAGACAGATAAGCGTATCAATTATTGTTTTCTTTTCAATCGCATCAATGAATGTTGAGATTGAATCATAATTTACCCATTAAAAGTTGATTCTAAAATGTACAAAAAAAGGTATAATTCCCCCTGAATTTGGGAATTTATACCTTTTTTGTTGTCAACAGTGTTAGAGGCTTTTACTAGCTAAGCGGAAAGCAAAGCACGTGAAGCACTAATCATCAATTTCGTTAAAGGGGTTTTTTCGCTCCTTTAATGAGTTGTCTTTTTCTTTTTTACGTTCAACAATTTGAACTTGTTCTTTCGGTAAGTTAAAATATTGGCACAGCCAATATTACAAAACGATTAAAAATCCTAATTTTGAAAAAATTTATGATGAACTGCACTTTTTTATGGAAAAATGTAGTAAAATATATGTATGAAAGTCGGGGAGAACAAAATGAAACGAGAACAACTAGTGCAAGAAGCAGCCAAAGCGAAAGAGAATGCTTATGTCCCTTATTCACATTTTCCGGTTGGAGCTGCATTGCTTACAAGTGATGGGAAAGTGTATCATGGATGTAATATAGAAAATGCAGCTTACAGTGTAGTAAATTGTGCTGAGAGGACTGCTATTTTTAAAGCAGTATCAGAAGGGGATAAAGATTTTGTAATGTTAGCTGTGATAGCAGATACGGAAAGACCTGTCCCGCCCTGTGGTGCATGCCGCCAAGTAATTGCTGAATTGTGCCCAAAAAGCATGAAAGTGGTTTTGGCAAACAAAAAAGGGGATATTAAAGAAATAACCGTAGAAGAATTATTGCCCTTTGCTTTTTCACCGGAGGATTTACATGAATAATCAGTCGCAAAAAAACAATCAATACAAATCAGGATTTATTTCCATTATCGGCAGACCGAATGTGGGGAAATCCACTTTTTTGAATCATGTTATAGGGCAAAAAATTGCCATCATGAGTGATAAACCACAAACAACAAGAAATAAAGTGCAAGGTGTTTTATCTACAAATGATTCCCAAATGATCTTTATTGATACTCCAGGGATTCATAAGCCAAAGCACAAATTAGGCGATTTTATGATGAAGATTGCCATTAATACCTTAAAAGAAGTTGATCTGATTTTATGTATGATCAATGCAGATGAGGGCTTTGGCAAAGGTGATGAATTCATCATTGAAAAGTTGAAAGGTGTACGTACACCAGTATTTCTAGTCATTAATAAAATTGACCTCGTTCAACCTGATAAACTTCTAACTATTATGGATCAATATAGAGAAATGTACGATTTTAAAGAGATAGTGCCTATTTCAGCATTAGAAGGTAATAACATCGATACACTTTTAACGCAACTCAAGCATTACTTACCTGAAGGTCCTCAATATTATCCGGAAGACCAAGTGACAGATCATCCGGAAAGGTTTATCGTCTCAGAATTAATTAGGGAGAAAGCGCTTCATTTAACAAGAGAAGAGGTACCTCATTCAACGGCAGTTCTTATAGATAAGATGGAACAAAAAGAGAATAAGAACATCATTCATATTATGGCAACCATAATAGTGGAGCGGGATTCCCAAAAAGGAATTATTATTGGAAAGCAAGGAAAAATGTTAAAAGAAATAGGGCAGCGAGCTCGCATAGATATTGAAAATCTTCTTGGCTCCAAAGTTTTTTTAGAGCTTTGGGTGAAGGTGCAAAAGGATTGGCGAAATAAAGCTTTTCACCTTAGAGACTATGGTTTTAAGGAAGATGAATATTAAACGTTTATTTCAACGGTATTTTCTTAAAAGTTTGTTGTTTTAGAAATAGCCTAGGCCGCTTTAATATCTAATAAGAAAATACATCGGTTCTTATGCTGGGAGCTCCATTCCCATTTTAAACCTCGGTTTTGTAAACAAAATATATCTCTTGCATTAAATAGCAACATTGTTTAAGTAAGATCTATCCAAATTTTTGATTGGTTACTTTAACAAATTTTATTCAGTATTACGTCTTGTTTTAGTGAGAAAATATGTTTACTACTTTGAAAGGCGGGATTTACATGTATGAGTTCACGTGGAAAGTTTTCAAAGAGACAGGTAATGTTGATACGTACTTGCTTCTAAAGGAACTTGAAAAAGAAGAGCATATGAATATTCTGCCGCATATGGAACATTCAGATGAAATAGATTATCCTGTAACATAAGAACTTGTGTTTTTGCCCCAGATTTGAAAGGGGACATTTATTCATGGTGGAAAAATACGAAGGAATTGTTATAAGATCTACGGACTATGGGGAATCAAATAAAATAGTGACGATATTTACAAGAGAAGCTGGGAAAATCGCCGGTATGGCAAGAGGGGCAAAAAAGACAAACAGCCGCCTTGCCAGCCCTACCCAGCTTTTTACTTATGGTTATTTTATGATCCAAGGAAATCGAAGCTTAGGGACAATGCAACAGGCTGAATTAATAACTTCTTTAAGAGCAATTCGTGAGGATATTTTTAAGACAGCTTATGCAACTTATATTGCGGATTTACTGGATAAAGGAACAGGGGAAAGGGAGCGTAATCCTTTTTTATTTGAATTGTTGCTGCAAACCCTTCAATATATTAACGAGGATTATGATCCTGACATTGTAACGAATATTTTTGAGATGAAAATGTTAAACGTCCTAGGATTATATCCTGAGATGAATCAATGTACAGTATGTGGTAGTACCGAAGCACAATTCGGATTATCTATTAAGGAAAATGGATTAATCTGTCATCAGTGCTTTGAAAAAGATCCTCACTTTTTTCCATTATCACAAAATGCAGTAAAGCTGCTTCGATTATTTTATTTTTTTGATATTCACAGGCTTGGATCCATATCCGTTAAGCCTGAAACGAAAAAAGAATTAAAGGATGCCATATCACTATACTATGATGAATATTCTGGATTACAATTAAAGTCAAAACGTTTTCTTGATCAGCTAGATAAGTTAAAAGGACAGATATAAAAGGAAAGTGGCAGCACCAGCTCCTTTTACATCGCACCGCCGCATCATGTAAATCCTGGGAAGCATTTTCTAAGTTGAAAAAGTTTATGTGAACTTTTTAAGCTATTTTAGCACTTGCTGTTCTGACGCCTGAATCTAACAAGCGAGCAAAAGACTGCGTAACTGGCACGAAGCTTTTTGGAAATTGCACAGAGAACATACTATACTTTTCTTCATTTTGAGAAAAGATATTTGACAATTTGACCATTATCAGCTATTTTTTGTATATGATAAATGAATAAGTCGTTGCAAAGAAAGAAAGAAGTAGCTAATGGTAATCCTTAAATTAGCGAATCCGGGATAGTGGAAGCCGGGTTATGGTCATTAGTGAAGGCACTCTGGAGCAACTTTATTGAAAGATGGCCGTTTTTGCGGCAAATAGGGTGGAACCGCGGGATAACTCTCGTCCCTATGCTTTATGACAAGCATAGAGACGAGAGTTTTTTATTATAGCTATTTTTTAAAGTTGATTGTTTTGGTAAATGCTCAAGAGCTGGCTTTACACCTAGTAAGAAAGTTTAGATGTTAATAGCCGGTAGCTCCATTCCCATATTAATATCAGTTTTGAGGATAAAATCTAATATCCATAATTAGATTTATATCAAAAAGCAATAATGTTTGGAAAAAGAACCTTTATTTTTGGTCAGAAAGGAAGAGAGATATGAATATACAGGAAATGATTTTAGCTTTACAAAAGCACTGGTCTGATTACGGGTGTATATTAATGCAAGCATATGATGTTGAAAAGGGAGCAGGTACAATGAGCCCATATACTTTTTTGCGAGCAATTGGGCCTGAACCATGGAATGTTGCCTACGTCGAACCATCTAGACGACCTGCGGATGGGCGTTATGGTGAAAATCCAAATCGCTTATATCAACACCACCAATTTCAAGTGATCATGAAGCCTTCTCCAGACAATATTCAAGAAATGTATTTAGATTCATTAAAAGCTCTAGGTATTAATCCTTTAGAGCATGATATTCGTTTTGTTGAAGATAATTGGGAAAATCCATCGCTAGGTTGTGCTGGCCTTGGTTGGGAAGTCTGGCTGGACGGTATGGAAGTAACACAATTTACTTACTTCCAACAAGTTGGCGGTCTAGAGTGTAAACCCGTATCCGTTGAATTGACTTATGGAATTGAAAGACTCGCTTCTTATATACAGGAAAAAGAAAACGTGTTTGATTTGGAATGGACAAATGGATTTACAGTAAGGGATATATTTTATCAGCCCGAATATGAACATTCCAAGTATGCATTCGAATCTTCCAATCAAGATATGTTATTTAATCTGTTTTATACGTATGAAACAGAAGCGAAGAAGCAAATGGAATTAGGTCTTGTGCACCCTGCCTATGATTATATTTTGAAATGTTCCCACGTATTTAATCTTTTGGATGCTAAAGGGGCAATATCGGTTACTGAGCGAACAGCCTATATTGGCAGGATGAGGAGCATGGCTCGGCAGGTAGCTAAAACATTTTACGAGGAACGAGAAAAGCTTGGATTCCCTATATTAAATCATTTAAAAGAGGAGGCCGCAGGGAATGAGTAAGCGAGATTTATTATTAGAGATCGGCATTGAAGAAATGCCAGCGCGATTTATAAATAAGGCAATTCGTGAATTGGGACAAAAAATAGAAGAGTGGTTTCAGGAAAATAAAATATCTTTTCAAGAAGTCAACCTGTTTTCGACCCCAAGAAGATTGGCCGTATTAGTGAAAGAAGTAGCGGAATCTCAAAATGATACGGAAGAAGAGCTAAAAGGTCCGGCTAAGAAAATTCTTTTTGATGGCGAAGGTAATTGGTCAAAAGCCGCTATCGGATTTGCGAAATCAAATGGATTATCTGTAGATGATCTTTACTTTAAAGACATTAAAGGTGTCGAATATGCCCACGCGAATAAATTTATTAAAGGTGTAGAAACAAGTAAGCTGCTGCCTCAGCTTAGCAACTTAATTACTTCCTTGCATTTTCCAAATAGTATGCGCTGGGGCAGCCAAAACGTACGGTTTATTCGTCCAATTAGATGGCTTATTGCATTATTTGGAAATGAAACGATTCCAATTGAAATCGCATGTGTAAAATCAGGCAATATTACCCAAGGACATCGGTTTTTAGGCGAAGTAATTCCAATTCTTGCTCCAGTTGATTATGAAAGAGTGCTGCTAGGTCAATACGTGCTTGTCAATTATGAAGAAAGAAAAGCAGCAATCGTAGAGCAGATTAGAAGACTAGAGGAAGAGCAAAATTGGGATGTCCCTATTGAAAATGATCTTTTAGAAGAAGTAACGAATCTAGTTGAATACCCAACTGTCTTTTTTGGAGCATTTAATAAAAACTTTTTAAATCTTCCAGAAGAAGTGTTAATTACTTCTATGAAATCCCATCAACGCTATTTTCCGGTGAAAAATAAAAACGGTGAATTGCTTCCCTATTTTGTCGCAGTAAGAAATGGGGATCATCGTCATATTGAAACAGTTGCTAAGGGAAATGAAAAAGTTTTAAGGGCAAGATTGTCTGATGCTGATTTCTTTTACAAAGAAGATCAAAAAATTCCAATCAATCAAAGCTTAACAAAACTAGAGTCAATTATATACCATGAGAAAATTGGTACATTAGCTGAAAAAGTAAATAGAATTCGAAAAATTACAGAAGAAATTGGCAAAATGTTATCTTTAACCAATCAGGAATTGAAAGTAGCTGATCGTGCAGCAGAGATTTGTAAATTTGACCTCGTTAGTAATATGGTTAATGAATTTCCTGAATTACAGGGAGTAATGGGAGAGAAATATGCTCATCTGCAAGGAGAGCTCCCAGGTGTAGCTAAAGCCATATACGAGCATTATAAGCCAAAACATGCTGAAGATAGCATTCCTTCAACAACGATCGGCTCGATGGTGAGCATGGCTGATAAGTTGGATTCAATCATCTCATCATTTGCTATTGGATTAATTCCAACCGGCTCCCAAGACCCTTATGCATTGAGAAGGCAAGCAGCAGGGGTAATTCAAATTTTATTTGAAAAAGAATGGAGCATATCTTTAAGCGGATTATTGAAAAAGGTAATTGTGATAGAAAAAGGCAATGATAATGATGAGCTTTATAAGCAATTACAAGTCTTTTTCAAGCTTAGAATTCAACACTTACTCGAGGAAAAAGGTATTCGCTATGATCTAATTGAGGCGGTACTAGCAGGCGACTTTAATAGTGTGAAGGACATTGTTGATCGCGCTGATACATTACAGGACAAAAAAGAACAAACTTCTTTTAAAGGAACCATTGAGTCACTTTCCCGTGTATTAAATATCGCTGGAAAAGCGCAGCCCGGTGTCGAAATTAATCCAGCGTTATTTGAAAATGAATATGAAGAAAAATTATATGGACAGTGGAAAGAACTAGAAACCATTTTTGAATCAAAAGTAACGAGCAATGATCTTTTTGAAGCAATATCTTCTCTTGAATCAGTAATCTCTGCATATTTTGACCATACAATGGTGATGGCTGACCAAGATGAAATAAAACAAAATCGACTTGCACAAATGTTAAAATTAGCTGAGCTTATTGGGAAATATGCATCCGTGAATGTGATTGTTGTAAAATAATTTTAAGAGGACTTGTACTTATAAAGTGCAAGTCTGGTTACATATTGGTGGTGAGTACAATCGAATTAAGTAATAGACAAGAGAAAATATTGCAAATCGTCAAAGGTTTCGGACCTATTACTGGAGAAAGTATTGCGGAAAAGCTTTGTTTGACCCGAGCTACACTAAGACCGGATTTGGCGATTTTAACTATGACTGGTTTCCTAAATGCCAAACCAAGGGTTGGGTATTTTTACACAGGAAAAACAAGTAATCATTTAATAGCCGAAAAACTGAAAAATATGCAAATAGATGGTTTTGAATCAACTCCAGTAGTCATTAATGAAAATATGTCAGTTTATGATGCGATCGTCACTGTTTTTTCGGAAGACGTTGGAACACTCTTTGTTACTGATGCCAACGATCATCTTGTAGGGGTATTGTCGAGAAAAGATTTATTGAGGGCTAGTATAGGTCAACAGAAACTGACCACACTTCCTGTTAATATTATTATGACGCGCATGCCCAATATAACGACGTGTCAAAAAAATGATTTACTTGTTGATGTAGCAAAAAAATTAATAAATTCGCAAATCGACGCTATCCCAGTCGTGAATAAAACAACAAACGGATACGAAGTGATCGGGAGATTTACGAAGACAAATATAACTAGAGTTCTTGTAGAACTTGCAGAGAAAGATCTATAACTTTCAGAAAGGATATAGTGATGGCAGAACCTATTATTTATGTTGTATCTGATTCCGTTGGGGAGACAGCCGAACTTGTAACGAAAGCAGCCATTAGTCAATTTAATGGTTCGAATGCCATTATTAAACGCATTCCATACGTGGAGGAGCGGAAGCATATTGATGAAGTGATTTCGTCGGCTAAGCAAGACAATGGCATGATTGTCTATACACTAGTAAAACCGGAAATTAGAGGATATATGAAAACAATGACGGAGTTGCAAAACGTAAATGGGATTGATATAATGGGCCCTCTTATGGATATGTTTGAAAAGACTTTTGAAAATGCTCCTCTCAATAAACCTGGACTAGTGAGAAAATTAGATGAAGATTATTTTAAGCGGGTTGAAGCAATAGAATTTGCTGTGAAATATGATGATGGAAGAGACCCGAGAGGCCTATTGAGAGCGGATATTATTTTGGTCGGAGTTTCTCGAACTTCTAAGACTCCTCTATCTCAATATCTCGCCTTAAAAAGCTATAAGGTTGCGAATGTACCAGTAGTTCCAGAAATCGATCCACCTGAAGAATTATTTATGGTAGATCCTAAGCGATGTATTGGACTAAAAATCAGCCCAGAAAAATTAAACCATATTAGAAGAGAAAGATTAATTTCCCTTGGATTAGATGACACTGCCAGCTATGCCAATATTGAAAGAATTAAACGTGAAATTGAATATTTTGATACAATTTCCAATCGATTAAATTGTACTGTCATTGATGTAACGAATAAAGCAGTTGAGGAAACGGCAAATATTATAATTAATTACATGCAAATGAAAAAATAAGGGCACAACTTTTGTTGTGTTTTTCCTATTTAATAATGGCAAAAAGCTAAAATATAAGATATAATAAAAAATTGTGTGTGAAAAGATAAAAAAAGGTTTAGACTTGGTGTTTCAGGAATAAACTAATTATTGTGTTCATCATATAAAATTATAACGAGAAAAAACGACATGATTCCTTAAAGACTTTTCAAAGAAAGAAGGAATCACAGGAGTGATGTAGAATTATTAATAATAACCGCATAACTTCCGTTATATACGTAGATGCGGATGCCTGCCCTGTTAAATCGGATATTGGATCAATTGCGAAAGAATTCATGATTCACGTGCGTTACATCGCTTCTTATGACCATATACGAAAAAGGGAGGAGGAAAGCGGTGAATGGATTTTTGTAGATGCCGGAAAGGATTCTGCAGATCTGCATATCCTAAATAAAATTAAAAAGGGCGATATACTAATAACACAAGATATCGGTCTTGCTAGTCTCGCCTTAGCAAAAGGCGTTTATGCACTTTCCGCTAGGGGAACGGAATATAAGGAAGAATCCATTCAGACTGCATTAGATTTTCGTTATCTTGCTGCCAAGGAAAGGGAACGCGGGATATATGGTAAAGGACCAAAACCATTTACTATGCATGACCGCCAAAACTTTCAAAAATGTTTACGGAAATTATTGTCGAAAATTGAAGGAGTTTAAGAATTGATGTCGAATAAGATATAAGTTAGATTATAAAATTGGGGATGTTTTTTTTGGCAATAAGAATTCCTGAAGAGAAAATCAATGAAATCAAGCAATCAATTGATATCGTTGATGTCATTAGTGACTATGTCCAATTAAAAAAACAAGGACGAAATTACTTTGGTTTATGCCCTTTTCATGGGGAGAACACACCATCGTTTTCTGTATCTGCTGAAAAACAAATCTTTCACTGTTTCGGATGTGGTGCAGGAGGAAACGTTTTTACCTTTATGACGGAAATTGAAGGAGTTTCTTTTCAGGAAGCAGCTGAGAAAATAGCAAAAAGAGGTAATATTGCACTTGATATCGAAATTACTAATGACAATGAACTTCAGCTTCCAAAAGAACACTCCTTAATAATAGAAGCCCATGAAATCCTTGCAAAGTTTTATCACCATTTGCTTTTGAATACGAATGAAGGGGCGAAAGCTCTAGATTATTTATTAAAAAGAGGTTTTACAACTGAGAGCATTCAAAGGTTTAAAGTAGGGTATTCATTACCAGAATGGGATGTGGCCATTAAGTTTTTAGAAAGCCGCGGCTTCACTCGTGATTTAATGGAAAAGGCTGGATTGTTAAGTGTACGTGAAAAAGACGGCTCTTACTTTGACCGTTTTCGCGATAGGCTAATGTTTCCACTTCATGATTCAAAAGGCAGAATCGTAGCTTTTTCTGCTCGTTCCTTGACGGAAGAGAATCAACCTAAGTATTTAAATACTCCTGAAACAATACTTTTTAATAAAAGCTCCCTATTATATAACTACTACGATGCTAGAAGTCATATTCGAAAACAAGGGAGTGTCGTATTATTTGAAGGATTTGCTGACGTGATTTCAGCTAATTCTGCTAATGTGAAAAATAGTGTTGCAGTCATGGGTACTGCTCTAACTGAAAAACATGTCCAGTTATTAAATAGGTTAACCAATTCAGTCACACTTTGTTTCGATTCAGATTCCGCAGGTATCGAAGCAGCATACCGATCTGGTTTAATGCTAGAAAGCCATAGACTCGATATAAGCGTCGCTATAATGCCTGACGAGCTTGATCCCGATGACTACATCCGTAAATACGGACCGGAGAAATTCCGTGAACATGTAATAGGGAATGCTCAAACATGGATGGCATTTAAACTTCTTTACTTGCGAAAAGGGAAAAACCTTCAAAATGAAGGAGAAAAGCTCTCGTTTATCGAAAGAGCATTAAAAGAAATAAGTAAGCTTTCAAATGCGGTAGAACGTGACTTATATTTACGGCAGCTATCAGAAGAATTTTCTTTGTCACTTGAAGCCCTCGTTGAGCAGCACTCACAATTTGAAACAACTAGTGTAAAGAGACAACAGATAAAAACCGATCAAAGAAACATTCCTCAATCATCACCAAAGAAGACCCAAAATCTTTTACCAGCTCCTGTGGCGGCAGAGAGACAATTAATAGCCAGAATGCTTCGTGACGAGGATCTTGCATATCGAATAATCGAGATGCTAGGTGATACCACCTTCCATATAGATGAGCATCAAGCAATATTAACGTATTTATTTGGGTATTATGAAGAAGGTAATAAACCTGATCCTAGCTTGTTTTTAAATTATTTGCCTGATAAAAAACTTCGGGCTGTTGTTTCTGAAATTGAAATGTTGGCAATGAACCATGAATATAGTGAAAAAGAAGTAAGAGATTACGTTAGTCATGTGTTGAAACAGCCTAAGTTGTTAATGATAAAGGAAAAGCAAGCTGAACAAAAAGCAGCAGAACGAAAAAATGATTTCGCAAAAGCATTTGAAATTGCTAAAGAAATAATTGAACTGCGCAGATCCCTGTAATAAAAAATATTTACTAAAAGGTCAATGTATGTGTGCAAATGTCGGAAGGAGGAGGACGCATGGCTGAAAAATCAGCACGGTCCAATGATACAGAACTTGAAATTACCCTAGATCAGTCAAAAGATCAATTAATTGAACAAGGAAAAAAACGCGGTACTTTAACATATGAGAGAATTGCAGAAAAGTTATCCCATTTTGACTTGGATTCCCATCAAATGGATGAGTTTTATGAGCAATTAACTGATCAGGGCATCGAACTACTTGAAGAAGCTGATGAAGATGGGGATGATCCAATTCCAAATCCATCTCAAAAAGAGAATGAAGAAGAATTCGATTTAAATGATTTAAGCGTACCTCCAGGTGTAAAAATTAATGATCCTGTCCGTATGTATTTAAAAGAGATTGGGCGAGTGGATCTCTTATCGGCTGAAGAAGAAATTGAACTGGCAAAGCGGATTGAAAAAGGTGACGAAGAAGCCAAAAAACGGCTTGCAGAGGCGAATTTAAGGCTTGTAGTCAGCATCGCGAAACGCTATGTTGGTCGTGGGATGCTATTTTTAGATCTAATTCAAGAAGGTAATATGGGTTTAATTAAAGCAGTTGAAAAATTTGATTATGATAAAGGTTTTAAATTTAGCACATATGCAACTTGGTGGATTCGTCAGGCTATTACTCGAGCAATTGCAGATCAAGCCCGCACGATTAGGATTCCGGTTCATATGGTTGAGACGATTAATAAATTAATTAGAGTTCAACGTCAATTGCTTCAAGATTTAGGTCGTGAACCATCTCCTGAGGAAATTGCGGAAGAAATGGATTTAACCCCAGAAAAAGTCCGCGAAATATTAAAAATCGCGCAAGAACCTGTATCATTAGAAACACCGATTGGTGAAGAAGATGATTCCCATTTAGGCGATTTCATAGAGGATCAGGAAGCCACTTCACCGTCCGAGCATGCGGCATATGAGTTACTAAAAGAACAACTTGAAGATGTACTTGATACGTTAACGGACAGAGAAGAAAATGTACTCCGTCTTCGCTTTGGACTGGATGATGGACGTACTCGCACTCTTGAAGAGGTTGGTAAAGTATTCGGTGTTACAAGAGAAAGAATTAGACAGATAGAAGCAAAAGCTTTAAGAAAGCTTCGACATCCAAGTAGAAGTAAGCGACTAAAAGACTTTTTAGAATAATGACTTAACAACTTCAAAAATGTAGAAAGCATACGGTTTACTTCTGTTTTTGGAAGTAAACTTTTTTCTTATTTTTTTCATCTCCAAAAACATAGAAAGTGTGTTGCCTATGAATACCGAAAGAAAAAAAATTATTTTAAATGAAATTTCTTTTTGGAAACAAAACAAAATGCTGCCTGAACATTATTGTAATTATTTAATCGCTCTTTACACAGAAGGTGAAGAACAATTACAAGCAAAAGTAGAGAAAAGAAAGTTTTTTTTTAGTATGGATATCTTTTTCAGCCTGCTTTTTTTATCAATCATTGGAACAATGATTGTAATTACATATATTACAGATGTTTCGTTCGGAATGCAAACGCTTTTTTTGGCATTGTTTGTATTCATATTAGTTGTATCCTTTTTTATTTTTCGAAAAAAGAGGAGAAATGGTCTACTTATTTTTATTACAGGAGCATTTTTATTGCTACTTTTTACGATTCAAATCAATAACGCCTTTTTTTCTTCAAGCAAAAAAAGTTTATATATTATGCTCTTAGCAAATTGCCTTATTTGGCTTTTTGGGGGAATTTGGCGAAAACAGCTTTTTTTTATTATTGCCGGTACAATTGCCACAGGCACTTTAGTAATATTTATGTATATATAGAGAATCGTTCTTATTTTTAATTGCTAAGAATATGTTAAGGTTAGAAACCTTGCCTAACAGTTTCCAGTCTAGCTCCAGGGCTTAACGCCAGCCAACGTTCTGACCTTTCCTTGTGTATAATAAGTCAACAATGGCTTTGCCTCGCCGTGTTTTCTCTATCGCAAGTTTTTTCGTAGATGGATAGGCGCTTACGCTTTGCAAATGGAGGTGTCTTAGCATATGAATTTTGATTTATCACCAGAGCAGATGATGATTAAAAAAACGATTCGTGAATTTGCTCAAGAAAAAGTTGCTGCTGGTGCTGTCGAACGGGATCGTAATAAAAAGTTTCCAATTGACATCATTAATCAACTTGCTGATTTAGGTGTAATGGGTTTGCCATTCCCTGAGGAATATGGTGGGGCGGGTGCAGATACGATTAGTTTTGCAATCGTTACTGAAGAATTAAGCAGGGCATGTGGTTCAACTGGAATTACATATTCTGCCCATATTTCTCTTGGGGCGGCTCCAATATACTTGTTTGGGAGCGATGAACAAAGGAAAAAGTATTTAATTCCTCTTTGTACTGGCAAGTCATTAGGTGCATTTGGTCTGACGGAACCTAATGCGGGTTCAGACGCAGCTGGAACAAATACTACGGCCAATAAGAAAAATAATGAATATATCATAAATGGTAATAAGTGCTTCATTACGAATGCTAGTTATTCAAAATTTCTTGCCCTAACTGCTGTGACAGGCAAGAAAAAGGAAAAAAAGGAAATTAGTGCTATAATAGTACCAACTGATGCAAAAGGATTTATGGTTATCGACCAATATGAAAAAATGGGTCTAAATGCTTCCAATACGACTGAACTTATATTGGAGGATGTAAAAGTTCCTGATGAAAATTTACTCGGGAAAGAAGGAGAGGGCTTTAAACAGTTCTTACAAACATTAGATGGCGGTCGAATTGGAATTGGTGCTATGGCAGTTGGCATCGCTCAGGGAGCATTTGAAAAAGCACTTGCTTATTCAAAAGAAAGGAAGCAGTTTGGAAAAACACTTGCAAAGTTTCAAGTCACACAATTTAAAATAGCGGATATGGCTATGAAAATTGAACTAGCAAGAAATATGGTATATAAAGCTGCTTGGCTTAAAGACAATGGCAAGTCATTTTCAAAAGAAGCATCTATGTGTAAATTATATGCATCGGAAATTTGTATGGAAATAACTAGTCAAGCTATTCAAATTCTTGGCGGATATGGATATATGAGAGAATATGAGGTTGAACGAATGATGAGGGATGCAAAGCTTCTTGAAATTGGTGAAGGTACATCTGAGATACAGAGAATGGTCATTGCTCGAGAAGTTGGCTGTATGTAAGATAATGTTTGTCTAAAATTCGAAAAAAGAATGAAACTTAAGCGCTAAGGCTTTCCCTTCTGACTTATTTCGAGTAAAATATAGATGTTTGTTGCATAATTGATATTATACGTAGCTCATACATAAGGAGGGTAAGTCATGAAACGTAATCCGATCGTTCCATATATTTTAATTATGGTTATGGGACTTGTTCTCGTCTTTTTCCTAGGAATTAAAGGACTTGGGGACGCAAAAGAAATTGCAAAAGAAGCTGAAGGCGGCGAAGAAGTAGTTGCAGAGTTTGAACCTGAAGCGGCTAGTAAAACATGTATTTCATGTCATGGTGAAAACCTTGAAGGAGGAGCAGGAGCACCTGCACTGCGCGGAGCAGGCCTAAAGAAAGAACATATTGCTGATGTATTGGAAAATGGACAAGGTACAATGCCAGCAGGACTAGTTCCAGCAGAAAATATTGATGAAATGGCAGAATGGGTAGCAAATTTAAAGTAATGATAAGTTGCTTATACTAATGAAGACTTTCATAAAAAGAGTTCTTTGCAATTTGCAAAGAACTCTTTTATCGTAATATAAGAGGTGAAATAGTGATGAATATAGAAAAGTTATCGAAACGGTTGGAAACCGTAACTTCTTTCATACATAACGGAACGAGGATTGCCGATATCGGTTCAGATCATGCTTACTTACCCTGTTATACAGTTAAGAAGGGAATAGCCCAATTTGCCATTGCTGGCGAGGTAGTAGATGGACCATATCAATCTGCCTTACAACAAGTTGCAGCAGCAGGTTTATCGGATAGAATTGATGTAAGAAAGGGAAATGGCTTAGAGGTTATTGTTCCTAATGAAGTTGACTGCATTATTATAGCAGGTATGGGCGGAGCATTAATTTCTGATATTTTGGAAAGAGGCAAGAAGAAGCTTGCGGGTGTAAAAAGATTAATCCTTCAACCGAATATTGGTACAGATAATGTCCGCAGGTGGCTTTACGATCATAACTGGCAGCTTGTAGATGAACAATTAGTTGAAGAGGATGGAAAGTTTTATGAGATTTTGGTAGCGGATGTTGGCGACCCGTCCATTCCATATAAAGATCTTAAAAAGGAATTTTTGCTTGGACCGTTTTTATTACAACATAAAAATGAGACTTTTTTTAAAAAGTGGCAGCTAGAATTGAATCAGTGGAAAAGGATTATGAGTGAGCTCGATAAGGCTGAGGATAATGATAAAACAAATGCCAAAAGAGTAGAAATGACTGAGAAAATAAAGATTGTGATGGAGGTATTAGAATGAAAAAAATAAATGGATACGAATTCATCCAATTATTTGAGGAATTCGCCCCGAAGGAATACGCATTGGAAGGTGATCCGATTGGGCTGCAGGTTGGAACATTAAATAAACCCATTCACAATGTAATGATTGCACTTGACGTATTGGAAGATGTAGTACAAGAAGCGATTGAAAAGAACGTCGATTTAATTATTGCTCACCATCCTCTGATCTATCGTCCATTGAAAAATATTAATACGGATAATACAAGTGGAAAAATGATAGAAATGCTTATTAAACATGATATTACTGTATATGCAGCACATACAAACCTAGACGTTGCTACGGGCGGCGTTAATGATATGCTTGCAAAAGCATTGGGGCTAAAAAATACATCAGTATTAGTACCAACTTATCATGAGACGTTGAAAAAGCTTGCAGTATATGTACCAAAGGAAAAGGAATCTGACATACTCTCCGCACTAGGCGATGCTGGGGCAGGAGCTATAGGAGCATATAGTCATTGTTCTTTTTCTACAGAAGGAACTGGTAGATTTTTACCAGGTGAAAACACGAATCCTTACATTGGCGAAAAGGGAATATTGGAAACTGTTAATGAAGTGAAAATAGAAACAGTTTTTCCAGCAAATAAGGAGAAAAAGATTGTTTCTGCAATGTTAAAAGCACATCCATATGAAGAGCCTGCTTATGACATTTTTGAGTTAACTCAAAAAGGGAAAGTACTAGGATTAGGAAAAATCGGAGAACTAGAAAATACTATGAAGCTGCGAGAGTTTGCTGTATTTGTAAAAGAAGTGCTAGACTCACCAGGTGTACGAGTAGTGGGACAACTTAATGATAAAGTCAAAAAGGTGGCCATCCTTGGGGGCGATGGTAATAAATATTATTCTAGTGCAAAATTCAGCGGTGCTGACGTTTATGTGACAGGGGATATGTATTATCATACTGCCCATGATGCAATGAACATCGGACTTAATATCGTCGATCCAGGGCATAATGTCGAAAAAATTATGAAAAAAGGCACAGTTAAAGTGCTCAAGGAACTAATTGAAAAAAGACATTTTACCGTAAATATATTTCCTTCTGAAGTAGATACAAATCCATTTACTTTTTTAGAATAACAAGAAAAACGGAAGAGTCTGTTTAACGACGTGCTATCTCATTGCCTGAGCTGGTTATATCCTTGTACGCCACAATGCCTTCCAAACCTCCATCCTTGCATCCTGTGGACCTTCAGAAAAAATGGCTAAGGGAAAAAAAGATGCTTTTAGCCTCTTATTGGCAATTGTTTGGTGGGAGCCTAGGAATGAGTGAAGAAAAATACTAGCCTATTATTTTTAAATTTCTCAAGAAAGCGAAAAGGAACGGATTAATATCATTCCGTTCCTTGTTGTTATTTTATATGGTAAAAAACATAAGGTTTATTAATCTAGAGTGCTGCTACTACCTGATCTACTAGCAAACTTCTGTATTTCTTCCCATGAAAAGGCAAAGAACTTGAAGTCTGTAGTTCAATGAGCAGGGGCCAGCTCTTTTCTTATAATATGCGATTATTTTGCTGCTAGTTTTGGGTTTCTTACTTTAGGTAATATTTTGCTAAGTGGGACATTATTTTCTCTTTCCCATGTTGATTCATCGAATGGATTAAATTGTTCGATAAACGCAATAACTTCTCTTACGATAGGAGTTGGGGTTGAAGCACCAGCAGTAACTGCCACTGTTTCTGCATTTCTTATCCATTCAATATCAATTTCTGTAACATCGCCGATACGATAGGCTTTAGTACCAGCAATTTCCTGCGAAACTTGAGCAAGGCGATTGGAGTTATTACTCATAGGGTCACCTACAACGATAAGTACATCCGCTTCACCCGCTTGTTCCGCAACCGCTTCTTGGCGTACTTGAGTAGCAAGGCAAATTTCTTTATGTTTTTCAGCATGAGGATATTTTTCCTTCACTCTTTCCATAATCGCCTGGACATCCCATTGGCTCATTGTCGTTTGATTGGTCACGATAATCTTATCGTTATTTACTGATAATTCTTCAACATCTTCCATCGTTTCCACTAGATGGACGATATTCGGTGCTACACCAACTGCTCCTTCTGGTTCGGGATGTCCTTTTTTGCCAATGTATATTACATCATAGCCTTCTTTTTCTTTTTCTCTTATCAGGTCATGGGTTCTCGTAACATCTGGACACGTTGCATCAAGAGTTACAAGTCCTTTTTTCTTAGCGAGCTCCCGTACCTCAGGAGATACACCATGAGCTGTAAAAATAACTGTTCCACTGTCTACTTTTTCTAATATTTCTTTACGATTTGGACCATCTAATGTAATAATGCCATCTTCCTCGAAGGCATCCGTAACATGTTTATTATGAACAATCATGCCTAATATATAAATCGGACGTGGCAATGTTTTATCTAAAGCAGCATTGCGGGCAATAACCATTGCGTCAACTACTCCGTAACAATAACCCCTTGGTGATATTTTAATAAGTTTCATCTATAATCCTCCTAATTAGAGGCAACTGCCTTCATCTATTGAACTTACAACCTTATTATATAGGACATCTGTAAAAAAGCCAATGAATGGAGGATATATCCAAGGTTACGGAATATATAATTTTGGAACAGATTCACCTTTTTGTCTACTAGTAGCTACTGATCTATTTACACTTTTCTTTTGTTCATCAACTGATTTTGAAATATTAGCTGTAGTTTTTTTTGCCGATTCATGATTAGTTTTTACTGATTCTGTTTTTGTTTCCTCGGTTTTTGCTTTCGCATCATCTTCTGAATCTCCGGCTGGTATACTTTTAAATCCTTTATAAAGACGCCACATAGCTGGTAGATTCCTCACAACAGGACCGTATTGCTGGACTAATGGGCCAATTTGTCTAGCAGTATTTAGAACATTTTGTGTATTGGATAAAAAGCTATTGATTGAACCGGGATTAGTTAAGCCTTGAAGCATGGAGGTTTGCCCTACTCCACGGGAAAACATGTTTGCTGCTTGTGGGGCCCTCGCGGCCATTGACCCAGTGCCTTGCCTTTGAAAAAGTCTTCCTAACATATTAGCGCCGCCGCGGGCATTTGGACCAAACTGCTGTGCTCCGCCGATTCCTCTGCCAAAAGGACGTCCTCCCATAGAAGGGCCTCTGAACATAGGCGGCATGCCTCCTGGCATTCGATTACCGAACATAATCATCTCACTCCCTTCCTCTATCGATATATTATGCAGGAAAGAACTAAAAGTTTGGTTATTAGCCGTTATTGAAGTGGTATTAATAGGCTTTTTTCTAGATTGGCTTACTTGAATTGTGCATGTACTCTTTATAGTTTATAATTGTTCGGAGGGATTCCCCTTAATGAAGGAGTGAAAGTCATGAATAAGAATAATTTTACTCAATTTAATTTTAAACCATTTATCAATCATGCCATTGAAGAACTAAAGTTTAGTGAACCGACTGAAATACAGAAAAAAATCATTCCTTTAGTTTTAAAAGGTGAAAATGCGATTGGACAATCTCAAACAGGGACTGGAAAGACCCATTCCTATTTATTTCCGTTACTTGAATCAATCAATTCAAATATTCAGCAAGTACAGGCTGTCATTACAGCACCAACACGGGAACTGGCTAACCAGATATATCAGGAAATATTAAAAATAGTAAAACATGATGAAGAAAATAAAATATCGGCAAAATGTTATATTGGTGGAACAGACAAGCAGAGGGATATAGATAAATTAAAACAACAACCACATGTCGTTGTAGGAACTCCTGGGAGAATAAACGATCTTATTAAGGAGCAAGCTTTGTTTGTTCATACTGCTTCCTTATTAGTTATAGATGAGGCGGATTTAATGCTTGATATGGGGTTTTTGCATGATGTAGATCAAATTGCAGGAAAAATGCCAAAGGATTTGCAAATGCTCGTTTTTTCAGCGACAATCCCCGAAAAATTGAAACCTTTCCTTAAAAAATATATGGAGAATCCCGCATTTGAACAAGTGCAGCCACAACAACGCTCTGCAGAAAACATTGAACATATATTAGTACCTTTAAAAAGTAGAACGAAAATAGACTTATTAACTGAGATTTTACAATCTTATAATCCCTATTTGGCGATTGTATTTGCTAATACGAAGCAAATGGCTGATAAGGTAGCTGATCAACTGCTTGAACGCGGACTAAAAGTAGGAAGACTTCACGGAGATATTAGCCCGCGTGAGCGTAAAAAGGTAATGAAACAAATTAGAAATTTAGAATTTCAATATATTGTAGCAACCGATCTTGCAGCTAGAGGGATTGATATTGAAGGAGTCAGCCATATTATTAATTACGAGCTGCCTCGAGATCTCGATTTTTATATCCACAGGACCGGCCGGACAGCGAGAGCAGGTAATAAGGGACTTGCCGTTACGATTTATGAACCATCTGATGAAGATGCACTAATCCGATTAGACAGAATGGGTATTGATTTTTCCTATTTAGATATTCAACATGGCAACTGGGTTGAAATAGGTGAACGTAATCGTAGAAAAAATCGTACAAAAACAGTTTCCGATGAAGAAATTAAGGCAAGACAACTCGTTAGAAAACCTCAAAAGGTGAAACCTGGTTATAAAAAGAAGATGGAAGTGCAAAGAGAACAAATTAAGAGACGGGAAAGAAAAATGAATAGTAGAAAAAAATAAGAGGAATGGAGAGGGAAATATGTTAAAAATAGGTTCGCACGTATCGATGAGTGGGAAAAAAATGCTTCTTGCTTCGAGTGAAGAAGCTGTTTCTTACGGAGCAAATACGTTCATGGTTTATACAGGTGCTCCTCAAAATACAAGAAGAAAGAAAATAGAAGATTTGAATATCGAAGCGGGACAGCTGCATATGAAAGAAAATGGAATTGATGAAATCATTGTCCATGCCCCATATATAATTAATATTGGGAATGCGGTTAACCCAGCAACTTTTGAATTAGGCGTAGATTTTCTTCGCTCAGAAATTGAAAGAACGGCTGCCATTGGATCTAGGCAAATTGTGCTACATCCCGGAGCACATGTAGGGGAAGGGCCTGAAATAGGAATCAAAAAGATTATTGAAGGATTAAACGAAGTGTTAACAGCAGAACAAGAAGTACAAATTGCACTTGAGACAATGGCCGGAAAAGGTTCAGAGTGTGGAAGAACTTTCGAGGAACTAGCTGAAATTATTAACGGAGTTCATCATAACGATAAACTATCAATTTGTTTTGATACTTGCCATACACACGATGCAGGATATGATATTGTAAATAACTTTGATGGTGTTCTTGAGGAGTTTGATAAGATCGTTGGAATTGACCGTATCAAAGTTCTCCATATTAATGACAGTAAAAATGAATGTGGTGCGAAAAAAGACAGACATGAAAATATTGGCTTTGGCCATATCGGATTTTCTGCTTTGAACTATATAATAAATCACCCCCAATTAATGCATGTACCGAAAATATTAGAAACTCCATATGTAGGTGAGGACAAAAATAATAAAAAGGCTCCTTATAAACATGAGATTGATATGATTAAAAGTGGTTTATTTAATGAGCAGATACGTGAAGAAATTATGGGAACATTAGTGAAATAAATTAATGGCAAAAGGCTGTCTATTGTGTATTGTCTGTATGTATTATGAGAGACAATAAACTTAATTAGACAGCCTCCTCCTATCCAGCTCTGACGACTTTCAACCAGCCTCCAATTTATTTTCCTTTTTCTTTAACGCAAGTCTTATGTCAATGAAGCTGCCTATGTTTTTTATTATTTGGTTAGCTGAATAAAGAGCTTATTAATTTCTTTAGCCGTGTTTGGACCGGCTATTTTTGCGACTTCTCTAATAATTTGCGATCTCGTTTTGTCATTAAAAACATCAAAGTTTTTTCCTCTTAAAAATGCAGCGATTTTCTCTGATTGCACTCTTGATAGTTTAATATTGTACTGTCCAGCGTATTTCAGTAATTCATCTGTTGTTATCACGTTTATCTTCATATTAATCATATTTTGTATAAACTTCATTCTGAATCACCCCTATTCAAAAATGTATGTAGGATAGTTGTCATTCGTGACAGTGTTGTGTATAATTTCATTGAACCAAATCGTAATGATTCTTATTTTAAAAAGGAAGTATTTCTATGACCAATGAATTTATAATTCAAATAACAGATGTAAATTTTCGCTATGAAAGAGAGAATGTTCTTGAACAAATTGACCTTAATGTACCTAGGGGAGCTTTTCTAGGGCTTGTCGGTCCGAATGGATCTGGCAAATCTACATTATTAAAAATAATTCTTGGACTCATAAAACCTCAGAGTGGGGAGGTTTTATTATTTGGGCAGCCACAGGCTAAATTTAAAGAATGGGATCGAATTGGGTATGTTTCGCAAAAAGCTAACTCATTTAATAGTGGATTTCCTGCAACGGTTTTTGAGGTAGTGGCCAGCGGCTTAACAGGTAAGTTAGGATTATTCCATTTTATTGGAAAAGATCAACAGAAAGAAATTAATGCAGCGATTGAGTCGGTTGGTATGAGTCAATTTTCTAAAAAAAATATTGGTGAGCTATCCGGAGGGCAGCAGCAGAGAGTGTTTATTGCCCGTGCTATAGTCTCAAAACCAGATATATTAATATTAGATGAACCGACAGTAGGTGTTGATGAGAAAAACGTCAAATCGTTTTATAATATGCTGGAAAAATTGAATAAAGAACGTGAGATTACATTAATTCTAGTCACACATGATATTGGGACAATTACGAATAAAGTGACTCATGTTGCATGCTTAAATAAGAAACTACACTTCCATGGTCTCGTGGAGGACTTTGAAAAGTTTAATACTGACGATTTATCTTCCATCTACCAGCATGACGTCCATCTGCTTTCACATGAACATGCTCATATAGAAGAAGGTGGGACAACTAGATGATATCAGCGATCTTTCAATATGAATTTTTACAAAATACATTTTTAACAGGTATACTAATCGGTCTCATAGCTCCATTATTAGGGACTTTTATTGTTGTAAGGAGATTATCACTAATCGCGGATGCCTTAAGCCATGTAACGTTGGCAGGAATTGCAGCCAGTCTGTTCTTAAGCAAAAAAACAATAATGTTTGCCGGCATGAATCCACTCTACTTTGGGATGGGATTTTCAGTAATTGGATCAGTATTGATTGAAAGGTTAAGAATGGTATATAAACATTATCAAGAATTAGCGATCCCGATCATTTTATCAGGTGGAATAGGACTAGGAGTTATTTTCATTTCACTAGCGGATGGATTTAATACGGACTTATTAAATTATTTATTCGGAAGTGTAAGTGCTGTAAGCAGGGTTGATTTATATGTGATTTTTGCAATAAGCGTTTTTGTCGGTTTAATCATCTTATTCTTATATAAAGAACTTTTCCTCTTATCCTTTGATGAGGAGCATGCTAAAGTGTCAGGTATTCCTGCGAAAAGTATTCATCTATTGTTTATGGTATTGATAGCATTAGTAATAGCCGCCTCCATGCGAATTGTCGGCATATTACTTGTTTCAGCACTTATGACACTTCCTGTTGCGGCGAGTATGCGGATAGCAAGAGGATTTAAACAAACGATCTTTTTATCGATACTATTTGGTGAGATTTCAGTAATAGGAGGACTAATCAGTGCCTATTATTTAGATCTTGCACCCGGAGGGACGATAGTCATTATATCGATTCTTATTCTTTTAGGGATTATTGTCTATAAACGCAACCACGGACAGAGGCCAATAAAGGTGGGGTGAGAATAATGAATATAAATGAAGCTATTCAAATTGTTAAAAATAAAGGATATAAAGTGACGGGAAAGCGGGAAAGAATTCTTGAAATATTTGCAAGATTTGATAAGTATTTAACAGCAAAAGAATTACTCGAGACTATGAATGATGAATACCCAGGACTTAGTTTCGATACAATTTATCGTAATCTCTCTTTATTTAATAAACTAGGTATTCTTGAATCAACCGACCTTTCCGGTGAGAAAAACTTTCGCTATACATGCTCATTGCACGATCATCATCATCATTTCATTTGCATGGACTGCGGCAGCACAAAGGCTATTGACGCTTGCCCAATGGACTTTGTAACCGAAGACTTAAAAGACTACGATGTAGCAGACCATAAATTTGAAATCTATGGGAAATGTCCTTTGTGTAGGAAAAGCGAAAGCGCATAGTTGCTGAAGCATGACAAAAAAAGAAGCCTTGTTTAATCGAGGGCACTGAAAAACCTTCGGTTTTTCGAGAATTTCTAAAACACTACAAAAAAAAGACGACTTTAAAATTCTTAAAAATGAATTTTAAGTCGTCTTTTTTATTCATTGAGGCTATTTTTCACCCCTATTTTTGATCTATTAGTTTCAATATTCTTTTTAAATTTACAGTGAATATTGCCATTGCACCTTGCAATTGCATACCAACTAGACCCGAGGAATTTGCAACATTGTACCCGTGTCTGTGTTTTAATTCGCTATTTTTCGCTTCTATTTTATATCGTTTTTTCGACTTTTCCTTAAAATAATCGCTTTCTTGGAATTTTTCTTGTTCTGTATGTATATTTGATTTTATGGATACGGAATAAGTTTTACTTTTGGCACCTTCTTTATAACATCCAGCCTTATATGGGCAACGTTTGCACTTTTCTACATCAAAATAATAAGTGTCAGCTTGATTAGCCTGCTACACCTTTTTTACCTTGACGTGCTTTTCTAATAGCCATATGACAAGCTTTACAAACATACATTCCAGCATCCTTATTAAACTTAAATTCGCCTTCTTTTTTACGAAAACCCTGAGTTACAGAAGGGTTTAACTTGGCTACTAATTTTATGTCCTTTTCTTTGGTATATTCGATATTACCTTTTTCAGAATAGGCTGCATCACCAATAACAGTTTCAACTTTCATCCCTGCTTTAATGCTTTTTTCAATCAGTGTTTCTAATTGCTTTCCGTCATTTTTTCCCCTGCCGTAACTGTTGCGGCAGTAATAATTCTTTCTTCGTTTATTGCAATATGAGTTTTATATCCAAAAAACGATGAATCAGCAGTTTTGTGACCTACTTTTGCATCCTTATCTTCAGAGCTTTGTAAATGTTCGATATCGTCGGTAACTGTTTCTTTTAGAAGGTTTAACAGCTTCTTTACTTTTGGATACTCGATAAGAGTTTCTTCTTTTTCAATCACGCCAATAAGTTCTTGGCAATAAGCGATTTCATCTTCCAACACATCGGTTGTATTTTTGACAGGAAACTTGTTTTTCATAGATTCAACTATCTGATAAATAGCTTTTCTTAACTTTTTAGAACGGTCCATCAGTATTTCTTTTGGTGTTGTCATTTGATTGTAGCGAGCTTTCGTATGGGTAGCATCCACGATAATAGATTTACTCTTGATGATTTCCTTTTCAATGGCAATTTCAACAGTTTTATTGATAAGTAGATCCAGAAGGTTTACATCTTTTAAACGGAGTTTTCGAAACTTGGTTAAAGAACTTGGCTCGATTACTGGCTCCTCCGGAGTCATGTGAAGGAAATACTTAAAAGACATATCGTATTTCGAACGGTCAACAATATCAACTTCAGACAAGTCATGGATAGTCTTTAACAATAAGTATTTAAACATGCGAATAGGGTCGATTGCATTCCGACCATTATCATGACAATATTTATCTTTAAGTTCATCATAAACAAAAGAGAAATCAACCAGATCGTTAAGTTTACGTAGTAGATTATCCTTCGGAACAACTAAATCATAAATACCAAATTAAGGACTGAGAGTCATTGATTGTTGTTTTTGAATCATAGTACCCACCCATTTGAAATTGATACTATAATTATACAGCAAAAAAGGCATAATCCCCTTAATAGTTGGGGATTATGCCTTTTTTAAAATTATCCAAAGTAAAGGACTCAGTTGATTGGAGTGGAAGGCGGCGCAGACTCCTGTGGGAGTACGGGACAGGGGAGACCCCGCAGGCGCTTCAGCGCCGAGGAGGCTCTCCGAACCGCCCGCGGAAAGCGAAGCCGCCTGGAACGGAAATCAACAGCTAAGTTTTAACACAATCCTAAATTTAGGGGACTTTTTCAGTGCCCTCGTTTAATCTAGGCTTCTTTTTTCATTTCCTTTTCTATTTTAATCCAATTTTCCACCCAATTTTCTGCTTCCTTCCAGCTGTGAACGCGAATAACATTTTCTGGGGAAGGCTTTCTGTTGTATGGAGTATCAAATAAAATGACGGGGATATTAAGTTCTTCTGATATGTTAACAGCATTATCATGCTTGTCTTCAAAAAATAAATCAATATCATGTTTTTTTGCCGTGCCGACTTTATCGTGCGAGCCAATTAGTTCTATATGGTCGTACTGTATGTCATGTGTATGAAACCATTTTGTCGTAACATCAAAAAGCGTCTGACTTCTCGCACTAATGAAAAACAATTCATGATCTTTTATCCATTTTGATAAAATAGGTTTGGCTCCTTCTGCAAGAGGGGACTCTGCGTAGATAACGGGTTCCGACTTTATAAACCACTTATAGAAAGATTCCCTTTCAATTTGAAGGCAATCTGTCAACTCATATTCTGTTAGATCATCTAATGTAATGTTTAACTGAAACTCTTTGTTGATATGAGGAATGAGTGACGTAGGGCAAGTTACTGTTCCATCAATATCAATTCCAAATCTTTTCTTCATGAAAAAAATCATTCTCCTTTATTTTGAACGCGAAGTTGTAATAAAGGAGCCGTCCACTGACGGCCCCTTAAAAATTAATTAAGTATTTGCTGTTGTTTTTCTTCCTCTTGCTTTTTAAAATATTCGGCAGCCATTAAGTCGATTTCTTTCTTTAATTCTTCGACCATTGTAGCTTCGGGGACTTTTCTTACCGTTTTTCCTTTTTTAAATAGAAGTCCTTCACCACGTGCCCCAGCAATTCCAATATCTGCTTCACGTGCTTCCCCTGGACCATTTACAGCACAGCCTAATACTGATACTTTGATCGGAGCTTTAATATTTTGGATATATTCTTCTACTTCATTGGCTATGCTGATCAAGTCAATTTCAATTCTGCCGCAAGTTGGGCAAGAAACGAGTGTGGCTGCGTTTGAAATAAGTCCAAAAGACTTTAATAGTTCTCTTGCCACTTTTACTTCTTCAACTGGGTCGGCACTAAGCGAAATTCTTAAAGTGTTGCCAATTCCCATACTTAGTATCGCACCTAATCCTGCAGCACTTTTGACAGTACCGGCAAACAATGTTCCGCTTTCCGTAATACCAAGATGGAGTGGGTAGTCAAAGGCTCTAGCCGCTTTTTCGTATGCTTCAATCGCGAGACGGACATCAGAGGCCTTCATGGATACTATAATATCATGAAAATCTAAATCTTCGAGAATTTTAATATGATGTAAAGCACTCTCTACCATGCCATCAGCAGTCGGATAACCATACTTTTGAAGAATATGCCTCTCGAGACTTCCCGCATTGACGCCAATTCGAATAGGAATCCCTTTTGCTTTTGCGGCCCTTACGACTTCTTCAACCTTTTCACGTTTACCAATATTACCAGGATTAATTCTAATCTTATCTGCTCCGCCCTCAATCGCTTTTAATGCAAGGCGATAATCGAAATGTATATCAACTACGAGTGGTATATTAATTCTTTTTTTGATTTCCGAGATCGCATTAGCGGCTCTTTCATCAGGACAGGCAACCCTAACAATTTGACAGCCCGCTTCTTCCAAACGTTCTATTTCACGTACAGTCGCATCAACATCATGCGTCTTTGTTGTCGTCATACTTTGGATAATAACTTGGTCGCTTCCCCCGATTGTTAAATTGCCTACTTTTACCGGGCGCGTTTTGGAACGATGTATTATTTCACCCAACGGTAGTTCTCTCCTTTTAAAAAGATAGAGATTTACTATCTCTATTGATAATAAATTACATCTATATTGTATCAACTTTTTCGTGAAAATGACAACAGATTGGCTATATTTAACGATTTTGTTCGTTATATACAGGAAATTTGTATTTTTCCCCTATTTGTATTTGCTCAGGTTTTGTCCCATTATTTAATTCTTCAAAATCTGAGACTACTTGACTAATTGGCACTGGTAAAGGACCTTGCAGCAGCTTTTCGATTATAGAAATGACTGTATCACCAGGTTTAATCTCAATTTCGATAAATGGATCATGCTGAACCGGAATGGTTTGAACATCAACCATTTGGGCTGAGGATTCGGCAGAACTTCTAGGAATGACTCCGGTCGTTAAATCAAAATAAACACTGTATATTAGAATGATTGTTGCGATTAGAGCTGCAATTCTTTTCATCATTATCCCGCCTCTTCATAATATGTATGATATATATGAAGAGAGCAAGGATATTATGAAGATTTTTTTGGACGAGGTATTTTATGAATGCTGAAAAATATATACATGATGCTTATTAAGAAATCGAAAAATGTACCATATGGGATTGGCTTGCTTAATAATGGCTCTAAACCGAAAAGGAATGTAGGCAATGAAATGCTGAAAGCCGTCAATCTCCAACTTTGTCTATATGGTAATTTCTTTTTTAATATTCTTGCAATTATCAATGCCACTCCCGCTAAAATAGATATCTTTAAAAAAAGAATCCCAGTATTGAGAATAAACATGAATATTATAAAAATCGGGAGCATTATAGCGACACTGCCTGTATCAAATTCTGGCAGTAGGCTAGAAGAGGTTCCTTTTAAAACTAATGTGTGATATAGACTTGGTAAAAAATATAGGAAAACGAGAAAAAAAGTATAGTTAATGGTTTTTCCAATTGTAAGGAATCTAAATTTGGCTATATCTTGAAATGAGTACAAGCTTTTAAAAAATATAATGAAAATTGATTTTTTTTGCATAGTGTCACTTCCTTCATAATCTATCACTATCAGTTTAGATGTGAATAGGCATTTGTTTCAAGTGATAAATTAGTTGAAATTGCAAACTTTGTATAAGTTTCAAAGCAAAATATTTGTATGCGATTACTAATTTTGGTAATCTATTAATGGAACCGTCGAATCGTTAGACGATTCAAAATAATTACATAGGAGGAATTATAAATGGCATTTGAATTACCACAATTACCTTATGGTTATGACGCACTTGAGCCCCATATCGATAAGGAAACAATGAACATTCACCACACAAAGCATCACAACACATATGTGACGAATTTAAATAACGCTCTTGAGGGGCAGGCGGATCTTGCAAGCAAGTCTGTTGAAGATTTAATTGCTGATTTAGATTCTGTTCCAGAATCGATTCGTACTGCTGTTAGAAATAATGGTGGAGGTCATGCAAACCATTCATTATTCTGGAAGCTTCTTTCTCCAAATGGAGGTGGCGAACCGACAGGATCTGTTGGCGAAGCAATCAATAGTAAATTTGGCAGCTTTGATAAATTTAAAGAACAATTCCAGGCTGCTGGGGCAGGACGCTTTGGTTCAGGTTGGGCTTGGCTCGCAGTAAATAATGGGGAACTTGAAATTACAAGCACACCCAACCAAGATAGCCCACTTATGGAAGGTAAAACACCTTTATTAGGACTTGATGTATGGGAGCATGCATACTATTTGAAATATCAAAACCGTCGTCCTGAATACATGAGTGCATTCTGGAATGTTGTAAATTGGGACGAGGTTCAAAAATTATACGATTCAGCAAAATAAGCTTTCTAAAAACGAATTGCAAATTACGCAATTCGTTTTTTTTTATCAAAAATTGACAGCCTTGTGGATCACTTTTTTAGGAGGTCGTTTTTGTCCTGCACGAGTACCTATGACTAGAAACTTTTTGGGCAACTCACTGGGATGAGAGACCTGGATTCTGTTGTCGTGCGTCCAAGTACAGGTACTTGCTCGTTTGTTAGGAAAAAGACGACTCAAATTTTTTAGTATAAAACTTCCCTGTTCACTAAAGATAGAGAAGAGGAAAAAGGGGAGTTTTGTTATGTTGAAAATTAAAAAGCTTTTTAGTGATATTGAGGTAACAAGAGATTTATTGCTGCTGCTTCTAATAGGTGGTTTGTACTCGTTGAGCATTTCTTTATCCAATACATTTGTGAATGTTTATTTATGGAAACAGTCAAAAAGTTTTATTGATCTTGCTATTTACAATCTAACAATCGTCGTTGTCCAGCCGATTATTTTTATCGTCGCTGGGAAATGGGCAAAAAAAGTGGATCGGGTTATCGTACTTCGATTAGGAGTTATTTTTCTTGCCATTTTTTTTATTGTTGTTTTGCTCTTTGGGGAAAAATCTTCACATTACCTCGTTCTTCTTGGTGCGTTGCTCGGGATCGGATATGGATTTTACTGGTTGGCTTTCAATGTGTTGACCTTTGAAATAACAGAACCTGATACGAGGGATTTTTTCAACGGTTTTATGGGAGCACTCTCATCAACAGGAGGAGTAATCGGACCGATTTCAGCGGGTTTTATTATTACCCGTTTTGTTTCAAATATTGGATACACCATTATCTTTGCCATTTCATTAGGTTTATTTTCAGCGGCAGTCCTTTTGAGCTTTTATCTAAACCGGAGACCATCCTCGGGACAATATTTATTTACAAGAATTTATAAGGAGAGAAAGCAAAATCAAAACTGGCGATTAATTACAAATGCACATTTTCTGCAAGGTCTAAGAGAAGGGACGTTTGTTTTTGTCATTTCTGTTTTTGTTTTTATTGCAACAAATAACGAGCTTGCACTTGGTACATTCGGATTAATCCATGCAGGTGTCGCCTTTATAATGTATACTCTCGCAACAAAGCTTATTAAAAAAGAAATGAGAAAGAAAATTATGATTTTTGGTGGCATTATTCTATATGGTGCTATTTTCATTATTGTTTTTGATCCAACTTATACAAGGCTTCTTATATATGCAGCTTGTATTGGAATTGCTTATCCGCTCATGCTTGTCCCATATTCATCTATGACTTATGATGCCATCGGCAAGAGTTGGAAGGCAGCAGAAATGCGGATAGAATACATCGTTGTGAGAGAATTATTTTTGAATATGGGAAGGGTTTTATCCATATTAGCATTCATTGCGGCAATATATTATTTTACCCCTACAAAAAGTATTCCAATATTGCTCATTATTCTTGGCACTGGCCATACATTAGCTGCCTTTATTTTGTTAAAGTTAAAAACGGAATAAATAGGTGGAATTGTGCTGTCTTTTCTTTTACAATGAGAATAAGTTACTAAAAAAGGGGACGGGGTAATTGGAAAAAAACAAAAAGAAAAAAACTCATGTTCCTTTGAGAATGAACATGTTATTTTTTGTTGTCTTTATCATGTTTTCGATGCTTATTCTTCGTTTAGGTTATGTTCAGATTGTAAGTGGAGAGGATGCAAAGAGGGAAATTGATCGTACGGAAGATGTAACAGTAAAAACATCTGTTCCTCGTGGATTAATTTATGACCGAAATTTTAATCCAGTTGTCGATAATGAGCCGCAGAAAGCTATTACCTATACAGCTCCAAAACAATTTGATGCCAAAAAGACATTAAAAACCGCTCGTACTCTCGCTAAAATTATTCATCAAGATACAGATAAAATTACACATAGGGATAAAGTGGACTTTTGGCTTTTACTTAATCCAGAAAAAGCGAAAAAAAAGGTGACCGATAAAGAAATAGAAAAATATAAAGGAAAAGAGGCTGAATTATATAAGCTTCAAAGAGACCGGGTAACAGATGAAGAACTTGAAACTCTAACGGATGAAGACTTGGAAGTTCTCGCAATTTACCGAGAATTTACTGGAGGCTATGCACTTGATCCGCAATTTGTTAAAAATAAAGATGTGAGTTTGAAAGAATATGCTGTGGTAAACGAACATTTAGGCATCTTGCCAGGAGTAGATACAACGACAGATTGGGAACGAGTTTATTTGTATGGAGATACATTAAGATCGATTTTAGGTAATGTTACTCCTGGGCTGCCTGTAGAAAAGTTGGATTACTATGAATCCAGGGGATACAGCAGAAATGACAGAGTTGGAAAAAGTTATATTGAATTACAATACGAAGATGTCCTTCGCGGCCAAAAAGAAAAAGTAAAAAACGTAACAAAGTCCGGCGAAGTTCTTGAAACGGTACCCGTTCATGAAGGAGAACGTGGCAAAGATCTTGTCCTCACAATTGATATGGATTTGCAGAAAGCAATAGATAAAATACTTGAGGAAGAAATTCTAAAAACAAAAGCGAAATCAGGAACTCGTCTTTTAGACCGAGCTTTCGTAACGATGATGGATCCATTCACTGGAGAAATACTAGCCATGTCTGGAAAACAATATACTTACGATGAAGAAGAGGGGAAATATACCTTTAAAGATTTTGCTTCGGGTAACTTTACAACAGCTTATGTTCCTGGGTCCGCGGTAAAAGGAGCAACTGTTTTAACGGGGTATATGTCGGGTGCAATTTACCGTGGACAATCTCAGTATGATACGGTAATAGATCTTGCAGGCACTCCTTTAAAAAAATCATGGTTCTACAATAGTAGAGGCCCCACGTGGTTAACTGATTATGAGGCTATAGTTCGTTCCTCCAATGCTTATATGTTTAGGATTGCAATGAGGATAGGTGGAACAGATTATACACGGCCACAGCAAAAATTAAATATAGATAAATACCAAGTTTTTAATGATTTACGCTATTATTTTAGCCAATTTGGACTAGGGGTTCGTACGGGTCTCGATTTACCAGGAGAACAAATTGGATTTAAAGGAAATGTAGATACGGCACCGGCTGGTACCACGTTAGACTTTGCGATTGGACAATTCGATTCTTTTACTCCACTTCAACTTGCCCAATATGTGTCAACGATCGCGAATGGCGGTTATCGAATGCAAGCCCATATCGTAAAAGAAATTCGTGACCCCGTCGATGAGAATGGAAATATCGGTCCGATTGTCCAAGAAATAAAGCCAAAAGTATTAAATCGAATTGATGCAAGTGATGATGATATCAAATATATTCAAAATGCTTTCCATGGCGTTTTCCATAGAGCAAATGGGACTGGTTCAGCATTTCATGGTGTTGATTACCGATCATTTAACGCTGCAGGAAAAACAGGAACTGCCGAGACGGTTGATCAAGGAACGGGTGTATGGAATTTATCACTTGTAGGATACGCTCCGTTTAATAATCCTGAAGTCGCTATGTCTGTCATTGTTCCGTCAGCTTATATAAAAGGTGGAGCAGAGAATAATATCAATATGGAGATCGGAACAAAGGTAATGAAAGCATATTTTGATTTAAAAGAAAAAAGAGCAAAAAAACAGGATACATCCGAAAATGAAAATACAGAAGAAGAGAATGCTGAGGAATAAATAAAAACAAAGCAGGTGTCTTTTTAGACAAACCTGCTTTGTTTTTTATGCATCTTTTGCGATAATACTACTAATATCTTCATAGGACATCGAATCATTTAAATCGTATGTTCCAATTTGAATATATCGCTGTAAATTTTGATTAGCCAAGTAATCATTAAAGTCCTCTGCATCATCAATTAGTCCGGCATCCTCAAGTTGGGAACAGATTTCTTTTGATGACATCCCTTCGGTAATAACCAATTGAAAGTGCTTTTCAATAGGCTCCGTCTTTTTCACTTCTTCTGACTTCTTTTTGGCAAGTGATTCATATTTTTTTTGCCATTCTTCAGAGTCTAATTTTAACTGTTCATATTCATGTTCTTTAATTTCCATATAACCTTCTTTAATTGCTTGTACAGGCTCGGGTTTTTTTTGAAAAAAATGCACATATACATAAAGAATTAAAGATGAAATTAATAATCCTGAAGCAAAGGCTCTAGTTGTTTGTTTACTCATACCTTACATACCTCCAAAGCTGTCCTGTCGATTTCTGATGATACTTTTAACTGTTTCAACAGATAAGGACGACTGTTTGGAAATTTGTTGAATTTCAAGACCTTGATTATATAAAGCTATTACGTGGTTTTTTAATATTTCATTTGGTTCTTGGTTACGTTTCGGTATATCATTTATAAAGCTTTGTCCCATTAGTAATTCTTCTTCAAGGACTTTTAGTCTTTTTTTCATAAGGTAATGGTCTTGCAGGACATTCATTGTTAATTGCTCTACTTCTTTTTCTAATACTTTTACCTTATCTGTTTGGAAAAATGAAATAACAAATAATAGAACTGATAAACCTAATAATATAATGATAATTGTATCCATAAGCCACCCCAGATGTACTGATCTTATTTTATTTATACCACAATATGCTTGTATACTCTATTTATAAAAAATTAATTGGCACAATAAATACATACTAGCATTTCTGAAAAAATAGTGCTATTATAAAAAAGTCGTATGTACAGTGAAGAATGCATTGAAGTTTGGAGGGAAAGACATGCGCGTGAACATTACATTAGCTTGCACGGAATGCAGTGAGCGTAACTATATTTCAACAAAAAATAAACGTAATAATACTGACCGTCTTGAGCTTAAAAAATATTGCCCTAGAGAAAAACGAGTTACTTTGCACCGCGAAACAAAGTAACATTACTCATTGCTTGATCCAAAAAGCCAGAAACACTTTCAATGACAGTGTTTCTGGCTTTTTTGCTATTATTAATATAAGGAGTTGACTCAAGCATGGATAAGAAAATGATTCGAAAAAAATATAAAGATAGATTAAATTCACTTGACCGAATAACATATGAACATCATTCATACTTAATCGCTAATAAGCTCTTTCAATCTAATGAATGGAAAAAAACTGAAATTATTGGGGTCACGATTTCTCATTTTCCAGAGGTTGATACGTGGCAAATCATTAGAAAAGGATGGGAAGAAGGAAAAAAAATTGTTATACCGAGATGCAACCCTGCTGAGAAGAAAATGGTATTTAGGGAGATTACTTCATTTAATCAGCTGGAAACAGTTTTCTTTGGTTTGTTGGAACCAATTGAAGCTGAGACAAATCAGATTATTAATCGAGATATTCCATTATTAATTGTTCCGGGATTGGTTTTTAATCGAGAAGGATATCGAATAGGGTTTGGTGGGGGATACTATGATCGTTTTTTAACAGATTTTCATGGAGCTACCATCTCACTTTGTTTTTCTTTGCAAATCTCTGATAATATTTCGATTGAAAATCATGATATTCCTGTTAAGAAAATCATAACTGAGAATGAGATCATTTCGTGTAATGCATAAAAAAAATTAGATAAGTAAATATAAGACAAGGAGGGATTCAACATGATGAGGTCAATCGTAAAAATGCTCTCAGCTCTTGCCGTCTTAGGTACTGCTTATCGATTTCGCTATAAACTTTTAAATGTTTTGCTCGGAAATGGTTTGCTTCGTAAGGTAAGTGTAAATACAATGATGAACATACCTGGTGTTCGCTCAAAATTGATGAGTACGGCTTTTCGTAAATAATTGAATATGAAAAAAAGCTGGATTATGCAAAAACCAGCTTTTTTTATTTTTAGAAAAATTTTCAGTTGGAAACTTTGCGTTTAACCTTCTAGAAAATAGTTTCCGTTCAGCTCCTTTGCAACAGTCTTACTTTTCGATATAGTAAAACGTATGGAGAAGGAAAGGTTGGGGGGTTAACGAATTGTGGGAAGAGAACACTTTTTGTTTTGGCGTCTTGCATATTATTTAATGGATGAATGCGGATATCGATTAATGAATGTAAATGAGGCGCAAACCGGGATGTGGCTTGAAAATAGAAAAAATAAAAAAGCCACATTCGTTCGTATGATAAGAGCTGATTTAGCTTGGGCTAATCCGGTTATTAGGGACCAAGAAAATGCAGCCAAACAGGCCGAAGAATTAAGAAAACAATTATTATATAGATCATTAAACGTTTTAAACATTTATGTTACGCCAAACATTCCCTTTGATGCAGACCATATTTTAAGTGAAACAGGAGCAGGGAAAACGAATGTATCTACCATCATATTAGCAGAAGAAAATTATAATACTTCCATTATTAAAATAGGCGAAGCCCTCAATACACATATTGACTTTACAGTTAAAGAAGAATACGAAGATGGAGAAGTTTTTATCCTTCGTCAAGGAGTATTAAAGAAAGCAGCTGTCATAAATGGAGAAGAAGAGCGTAGTCTATTCGAATTCACAAAACCTCGTTTCACCTATTTTTTTATGGTTTTTCAATTGCTGATTTTTTTAATTATGGAAGCAAACGGGGGCACCACCAATTCGGAAACACTTATTAAATATGGAGCGAAATTTAATCCGCTTATTTTAAATGGAGAATGGTGGCGTTTCATTACTCCAATTTTTATTCATATTGGAGTGCTTCATATTGCAATGAATACGCTTGCCCTATATTATTTAGGTACAGCTGTAGAAAAAATGTTTGGACACTTGCGTTTTATTTGGATTTATCTTTTTTCAGGATTTATAGGAACAGTCGCAAGCTTCGTATTTAGTCCTTCAATATCTGCCGGTGCTAGCGGAGCAATTTTTGGGTGTTTCGGTGCCCTTTTATATCTTGGTTTTGCTTATCCACAGGTGTTTTTTCGAACGATAGGTATGAATGTGATCTTTGTTATCATCATTAATTTAATCTTTGGTTTTACCATATCAGGGATTGATAATGCTGGACATATCGGCGGCTTAATTGGAGGATTTATGGCAACTGGAGCAGTTCATTTTCCTAAAAAACGTAACAAGATGACACAAGCACTTTTCCTGCTGGCCGCAATCATTATAGCGAGTGGATTATTGTACTACGGCTTTCATAATATTTAGTCTTGCTCTATTACTAGGAAGAAGATATTCTTATATTTAGAGAGTATTTGACGTGCAAAATCGAATTTTAATGTGGTGAAAATATGAACAGTGTATTTGATGTTCAACAATTACTAAAAAAGTTTGGGATTTTTGTATATATCGGAGAAAGAATATTGGATTTGGAATTAATGGAATCCGAAATAAAAGACCTTTATTATTCAAATCTACTTAGTAAAGACGATTTGCATAAAGCGCTCTCAATTTTAAGAAATGAAATATTAATAGAAAAAAATAGGAAGAAAAGTGGGGAAGAACATGGAAAATGAAAAATGGTTACTAGGCATTGATATTGGTGGAACATCAGTTAAATTGGCATTTTTAACTGAATTAGGGGATGTAGTACATAAATGGGAAATCCCAACGAATATTGCTGACAATGGAAGCAGTATCATTTCGGATATAGGTAAAGCCGTACACGAAAAATTAGCCGAACTAAATGTGCCACATGATAGATTAAAAGCAGCAGGTGTTGGTGCGCCGGGACCAATTGATCAAGAAAAAGGCGTAATGTTTGAAGCGGTTAATCTTGGCTGGCCGGATAATTTTCCACTTAGAGACTTGATGCAAGAAGCAGTAGGCGTTCCTGTCGCGATTGAAAATGATGCGAATTCAGCAGCACTCGGAGAAATGTGGAAAGGCGCTGGAAAAGGGGCAAAGGATTTGATCGCCATTACACTTGGTACAGGCGTAGGTGGTGGTGTAATTGTTAATGGAGATATCGTCCATGGGGCTAAAGGTGCAGCTGGGGAGATTGGTCATATTACTGCAGTTCCTCAAGGAGGATATATGTGTAATTGTGGTAAAACAGGCTGCTTAGAAACTGTAGCTTCCGCGACTGGTATCGTTCGCACGGCGAATGAATTACTTGCAGAATATGAGGGAGATTCACAGCTAAAACAAATTGCTGATTTAACTGCAAAAGATATTTTTGATGCAGCTCAAGCTGGAGATGAACTTGCCTTAAGTACAGTTGATTCTTTAGCGAACCACTTAGGATTGGCACTCGCCAATATCGGCAGTACATTTAACCCTGAAAAAATTGTTATAGGTGGCGGGGTATCAAAAGCCGGTGACTTTTTATTAGATAAAATTGAACAATACTTTAAGAAATATGCATTTAAGCCTGTTGGCGAATCAACCGATATTGTACTAGCGCAATTAGGTAATGATGCGGGTATTGCTGGAGCAGCGTGGTTGGCTGCGAATAAAAATTAAATAAGTATATAAGGTGAGAACAAGCTTCTCGCCTTTTTTAATGCCCGTGCAGCTCTAACGCTTCCGATCAAACCTCTTGTCATTTTCTGTTGAGAGTCAACATTTGCTTGTCACAGTCTGCCAGATCAGATCATGAAGTAAGCTATACAGCTATACTAAAAGCAGGCGTAGCAACAAGCTAGCTTTGCTTGATCCTGCAACAGGAAGTTGCTCTCCTAGCCTTTCCCCTCAGTTCCCTACTTCCTATATCTTCGTGTTCCTTATGGCCTGAAGTTTGAACGTAGATAAAAAGGAACTTTAACTTTTGGATTGTGTCTAAAGTATGAAATTTGTTTTTTAGGACAACTATTGAAACTTTTTGAAGTTTAACACGTCTATATATAAGGAATAAAGAATAAGATTCTTTTGTGGCTATTCCATTATACTGAAAAGTTGTGAATTTGATTTTTTGCAAGAAACATATTATGATAGTCGTTAGTTGTTCAAGGCATTTCCAATTAAATGGAAATGCTGCGATGGAGGAATCTTCACAAGGAGGTTAATAACGTGAATAGGCTGAAGAAAGCCAATATAGTTCTCCCAGTTATCGCGGTCATGATGCTCTGGATTAAAACGTATATTGTCTACAAAACAAGTTTTAACATCAAAATTGAAAATTTCATGCAAGAGCTTATTTTATTTATTAACCCATTGAGCTTTTTGCTATTTATTTTTGGATTATCACTATTTTTTAAATCAAGGAAAACGAGAAACAGATATATCTTGATCACCAGTTTAATTTTAAGCTTTGTTTTATATGCTAATGTGGTATTTTACCGATTTTTTACCGATTTTTTGACTCTTCCCGTATTATTCCAAACGAATAATTTTGCAGATTTGGGAGACAGTGCAGCCACTGAAATTAAATGGTTTGACTTCGTCTACTTTTTTGATGTCATTCTATTATTCTTGTTAACAAAATTTAAACAAAAAGATATTGAAATGAAATCAATTAATAAGGTGAATCGCCGTGCTTATTTCCTTGTTGCAGCAGCTATACTCTTTTTAAATATCGGTCTTGCCGAAACTGAACGTCCGCAATTATTGACTCGGACTTTTGATCGGGAAATGCTCGTAAAAAATATCGGAACATATAACTATCATTTATATGATATTTTTCTACAATCAAAATCATCCGCCCAAAGAGCAATGGCAGATGGCAGTGAACTCATCGATATTGATAACTACATTAAAGCTAATTATGTTAAACCAAATAAAGATATGTTTGGAATAGCGGAAAATAAGAATTTGATCGTTGTCTCCTTGGAGTCGATGCAAAATTTCGTTATAAATAATGACGTGTATGGTCAAGAGGTAACTCCATTTCTTAACGACCTAATTAAAGATAGTTATTATTTTGATGAGTTTTACCACCAAACTGGACAAGGGAAAACATCAGATTCCGAGTTTTTACTTGAAAACTCCTTATATCCTTTAAGTCGTGGTGCTGTATTTTTTACCCATTCTGGAAATGAATATGATGCGATGGCTGAGAAGCTTAGTGAAAAGGGTTATTTCACATCCACGATGCATGCAAATAATAAAAGTTTCTGGAATCGCGACATTATGTATCAAGCAATAGGTTATGATTATTTTTACTCTGCAACTGATTATGAAATTACTCCTGATAATTCTGTTGGATGGGGAATGAAAGACATTCCATTCTTCGAACAATCAGTAGATTTAATGAAATCAATGCAAAAGCCTTTTTATACAAAAATGATTACGTTGACGAATCATCACCCATTTAAACTAGATGAAGAGGATAAGTTTATTTCGGAGTACGATTCTAAAAGTGGGACATTAAACCGCTACTTCACAACCGTTAGATATATGGATGAAGCAGTGAAAGAGTTCTTTCAGCAGCTAAAAGATGAAGGATTATATGAGAATTCTATTATTGTTATGTATGGAGACCATTATGGTATTTCAGAAAATCATAATGAAGCGATGTCTCAATATTTAGGGAAAGAAGTTACTCCGTTTGTAAGTGCCGAGCTCCAAAGAGTTCCTTTAATCATTCATATCCCTGGAGTTACGGACCAAGGCAAAGGAGAGACCATTTCAAAGGTTAGTGGTCAGATTGATTTAAAACCGACGTTGCTTCACCTTCTCGGTGTGAATACTAAAAATGATATTCAATTCGGTGAAGACTTATTTTCACCAGATCATCACGACTTTGCCGTCTTTAGAGATGGAAGTTTTATAACGAAGGATTATATTTTTACAAGTAATGCTTGTTATTCAAAAGAAACTGAGGAGACGGTTGAAGAGTCTTTATGTGAGCCTTATAAAGAAAAAGCAAGAGCAGAACTTGATTACTCCGATAAAATTATTTACGGTGATTTGCTCAGATTCTATGAAAACAGAGAAGAACAAATTCAGTGATTCAAAAACCCTACAACGAACGTATTGTTTTTGCACCCCAAAAGTTAAATTTTCACTCTAACTTTTGGGGTGCAAAATCTTGTTGCAGGGGTTTTTTTGAAGACACGTTTCCTAAAATCGCTTTTGTGTAATATTTTTTTAATAATTGTAAAATAAGTGAAACAATATAATCGTTAAACACGTATGAATGTATAGGAAGATACTAGAAAGAGGGGTGCAAATGCGTAGTATAGCTTTTTTTCGTATAATGATTGGATTGTTTTTATTTTTTCTTTTATCTGGCTGTTCCATAACGATTACAGACGCACCCCCTTCAGAAAATCCTCCTCTGGAACATTCTATAAAAGAAAAAGAAAAAAATGAAGATGATTTCAGTAGCATGCCTAAGTCTCTTACGATTGAAAAAGGATCCTTTGAAAAAGTATATGGTTGGTTGGACGATCAAACAATCCTTTATTCATACGTAATTAGTGGTAATTATGTTTTAGCGTCATATAATCTATATTCGGAAGACCAAGACACCATATTTACTACTGAAGAACCAATCATGAATGTTTTAATCCACAAGCACTCTGACAAAATTTTTATTCACACCTCTCCTTATTCTCATGCTGGGAATCTTTATTTTACTGATTTTAAAGGAAATGTTTATTTTTCAACTGAAATAGATTCATACGAGCTTGCCTATGAATGGAATGAAGCGGAACCTTCCCTAATGCTAGTGACTGCCTTCTTTGAAGACTGGTCGTATAAAGTTCATTTAATCAATAGCGAAACTGGTAAGGTTGAGGAAGTAGAAGGAATACAGCCGTTTTTAAAATGGTATGATGACAAGCATATTCTCGAACAGGATTGGAAAGAAGATGAGTTAGCCTTTTTTGCACCAATTATAAAAAAGTCGCTTTTGAAAACAACGGAACTTGAAAAAGTTCACGAAGAGGTATTCCGATTTGATATGTTTGCACATAACATGATGACGATAAAAGTTGAAGATAAAAATGAAAAAGAGATAAAATACTCTTTTTACGACTTAAAATTAAAAGAAGTGATTAGCGTTGCATTTCCAAATCTAACCCAATACACAGATTGGCTCATACCTTTTTATACATTTAATGAAAAAAATCAAGCTTTTCTTACTTTTGCACCGAAAAGACATGATAGTTTAGAACATTATAATGAAGGATACGAATTAGTAAGTGTAGACTTAAAACAACATAAAACAAAGGTGCTCTTAACGGATTTAGAAAATAAACCGATCTTATGTTCTAAAGAAGGAGATTTATGTTTGTATGGCTATCAGTATGAAAACCTCCTTAATTTAAAAACAGGTAAGCAGTTGCAATTGATTCATACATCAACATAAAAGTAAAAGAGGTTATTCCAGAAGGCAACGCATTTGGAATAACCTCTTTTGACTTTATAAAATAATTTTTTTATTTTGTGTCTAGCTCTAATGCCTACACTTTTCTTATTGAGGGAGTGATTCTGGGAGTTTTATCAATGTCATAATGGCAAAAAAGCCAAATACTCCAATAGCACCAGCTCCGAATAAAATTCCGAGAATATTTTTGTTTTTTAATGCACTTAAAGTACCGAAAATAGCAAGTATAGCAACTAAAAGGAAAATAATAGCTGTACCCATATTTATAAAAAGCTCCCTTCTGAAAATAATTCATAATTTCTATGTACTTATATATTACATGCTCTTCCATATTTTATTACTTTTATTGGAGTTTGTCGAGTTTCAAAAGTGACACTTCTATGAATGTATTTTTACTTTATCCATCTATATGAAATATCATACTCCGCTAATGTATAATGAAATTAAAAAGTAAAGTGAGGAAAGTATATGAACTGGCTTCAAATTCCGCTTGGACAAATGCAAACAAACTGTTATGTTCTATACAATCATGAAAAGAAATGTATTATATTTGATCCAGGTGATCAAGGAGTGAGCTTAAATAAATATTTAAAAGACGAGGGTTTCAATCCAATTGCCATTATTATGACACATGCCCATTTCGATCATATAGGTGCGATTGATGAGGTGAGAGATGAGTGGTCGATTCCTGTATATATTCATACTTTGGAATCGGAATGGCTAACAAATCCTAGTCTGAATGGATCAGCCCGTTATGGAGTAAACATTACTGCAAGAAAGGCAGATCATCTACTAGATCTGGAAGAGCCTCTTAAAATCGGACCCTTTATTTTGCAGGTTTTTCATACTCCCGGCCATTCCCCTGGTAGTTTGTCCTATTATTCAAAAGAAGCAAATGCTCTTTTCGCTGGAGACACACTTTTTGATGGCAGTATCGGAAGGACAGATCTCCCTGGTGGGAATCATGAACAATTACTTTCAAGCATTAAAACAAAACTGTTTACGTTAGTGGAAACAACAGAAGTCCTTTCTGGCCATGGCCCCGCAACGACTATCAAAAAGGAAAAAGAAAGTAACCCATTCTTAATGTAAGAAAAAAAAGTTAGCACCTTTTCAGCTGCGATTTAGAAACATGGAAAGATACGTAAAGTGGAACGCGCGAAAGACTAATGGGCGATTCCCCCTTCAGGCTCATGCAGCGGGGTTTCTGATCGCTCGTCTGTACTTGTGTTATTTCTCCCGTCTTGTACGTCGCAACGCTTTCCAGCCCCGTACCTGCGGCCTTCAGGCAATAAATTCTGAGGCCAAAAAGTCGCTCATCGATTTTAACACGCTTGTATGGCTTTTTAACATACAGACGAGGCGATGTTAACGAAAACTATTGCTGTCAATTATCCAAAAGGTTTCTGATATATTAATTCCTAGTACATGAAAAAAGCTGTGCCTTTTTAATGAAGGCACAGCTTTTTTCATTATTATCCTAATCCGCCGCCTGGAGGCATTAGGAACAATGTATAGTATGTAAATCCAGCAAAGAATACTGTTAAATATGCGGCAAACACATACATATACATACGTTCAGTTAATCTTAAATAACTAAGAAGGACAAAGAATCCTGTTTGTCCAAGGAAAAGTAAAGCGGTTTTGTCCATTCCACCAAGATAAAACATAATTGTAAAAATACCAGTCCAAAAACCTAAAACTCTGTACATACGATCCATATGTATCCCTCCTTTGCAGCCATAACTCCATCAATACATTATTATATAGGAAGAAGCTTAATAATGTAAATATATGTGTCGCTCATGATTGTGACGATTGAGTGATATTATCATATTTCTATACCCATTTATTATACCTCATTAAGCGTAAAAATAATAATATAAAAAGTTTTGTTTTTTTGCAGGAGAATGAAGGAATATGTCGAATATATTGATTAACGAAAAACAAAGGTGGTGTTTTATGGAAAATGAATATTAAAAGAAAGGCAGATCTTCTTCTTACTGAGGCATTGCAAGATGATGCAACTGATGTCCACATCATACCTAACTCCGAAAACTATTTAGTTCAATTCCGGATGAATGGAAAGTTAAGTGCCGTCAAAAACTTTTCATTAGAATTTGGGGAAAGACTCATTTCCCATTTTAAATTTATGGCCTCGATGGACATCGGCGAAACAAGAAAACCACAAAGCGGTTCCCTTCAAACAATTATCACCGGATTGGCAATTTCCCTTAGAATCTCAACATTACCTACCGCACAGTCAAAGGAAAGCATGGCTATTCGTATTCTTCCCCAACACTCTTTATTCCTTGAATATTTATCTTTATTTCCATCAAGTATTGATCTTTTAACCGCTAAGATGGTTCAAGCATTTGGCATGATTATTTTCACTGGACCGACTGGCTCTGGCAAATCTACTACAATGTATGAGCTTGCTCAATATTGTTCTGACTATTTAAATCGCCATGTTATATCACTTGAAGATCCAGTGGAAAAAATTCACGATCATATTCTTCAAGTACAGGTGAATGAAAAAGCTGGAATTAGCTTCAGTTCAGGTTTAAAGGCCATTTTGCGGCATGACCCGGATATTATTCTCGTTGGTGAAATCCGTGATGCGGAAACCGCCATGATTGCTGTAAGAGCGGCAATGACTGGACATCTAGTATTGACAAGTTTACATGCTAGAGATACGAAGGGGGCCATTCATCGACTTTTTGATTTAGGGATCGGGATGCGCGAACTAGAGCAAACGCTTTTAGCTATTACGGCGCAAAGGCTCGTTACAATCAAATGTCCGTATTGTGATGGAATATGTTCTAAATATTGCAAGAGTCAAAATCGTAAAAAGCGTGTAGGAATATATGAAATTCTTCATGGAAGAACACTTTCACTTGCTTTAAAGGAAACTAGGGAGGAGGTAGGCAAATATCATTACGAAACACTTCAATATTTAATTAGAAAGGGGATTGCGCTTGGCTATTTGGGATATGAAGAATATGAGCGTTGGATTATTGAAGAAGAAGAAAAGACTAACCCTTAAAGAGCAAGGTGTTTTTTTATCAAGAGCAAGTGAGATGCTCAACAATGGCTTTACTTTTTTAGAGATACTACAATTTTTTGGGAAGCTAGACCCTAAGAATCGCCAATTTATGGACTCGATGATCAATGACTTAAAAAGTGGTCATAAAATACACGAAGTATTTCTAAATCACCATTTTGATCACGGGGCCTGTGTTCAAATGTTTTTTTCAGAGAAGCATGGATTTTTAGCAGATGCACTTCTGGAATCAGGAGAATATTTGCAAAGGATGAATGAGGAGCGAAAAAAGTTAATAAAACTAATGCAATATCCGCTTATATTATTTTTTATCCTCCTGTTTACAGCAATTCTCCTCAATACATTGCTATTGCCTCGATTTCAATATCTCTATCAGTCCATGGGCTATGAACCGACTTTAGGGATTAAGCTAGTCCTTCACCTTATGGAGAACATTCCATTTTACCTTCTATTAATTTTTGTTGTTTGTTTGATTCTTTATTCAATCGTGAAAAAAACCTTTCAAAAGAAATCTGCACTGGAAATTGCCTCCTTTTTTTCATCTCTTCCCTTTATCAAATCTGTATATAAACTTTATCAAACGATATTCATTTCAAGAGAATGGGGTTATTTGCTAAGAAGCGGTTTTTCCATTAGTGAAATTATTGCAATTATGGAAAGTCAAAAGTTTAAACCACTTTTGCAAGAGTCAGCACAGCAATTGAAGCAGATGCTCCTTCTTGGACATTCGTTTGGAAAAGCATTATCCGAATTGAGTTTTATTGAAAAAGAAATGATCTTAATTGTGAACCATGGTGATAAAAACGGAAGAATCGATCAGGAACTTCTTTATTACAGCGAACATTGTTTAGAAAAACTACAAGAAAAAACGGAAAACATTTTAATAATCATCCAACCTGTTATTTTTTCATTTATTGGGGTGATCATTGTGTTTATTTACATGTCAATATTTTTCCCTATGTTTCAAATGCTGGATTCTATTTAAATGAGACTCTTTTTCCAAATATTGTTGCAATGGTTGTAAATCTAAATTACGGGAAATGGATTTAATCTGTGGAACAGATATTAAAATGGGTTAATAAGAACTACTAAACTTCCTTATTTGGCGTATTTTTCAAACCGATACATTTTTAAAAATAGTCTTAATAAAAAAGGAGATATTGAAATGAGAAATATTTTTGATCAAAATGAAAATGGTTTTACACTAATCGAAATGATGATTGTTCTACTAGTCATTACAATAATCCTGCTTGTTGCATTGCCTAATGTTACAAAGCAAAGCTCAAGTATTAACGAAAAAGGATGTGAAGCGGTGGTCCAAATGCTACAGGGGCAGGTTCAAGCATATTATATGGACAAGAAAGCATACCCAGATACACTTGATGCCTTAAAAGAAGAGGATTATGTAAATGAGGATTTTAAATTTGTATGTCCAAACGGGAATGCCCTTTTGATAGAAAATGGAAATGTTAAACAAGAATAATAAAGGGTTTACGCTTCTGGAAGTATTAATTGTCATTTCAGTTATGACCATTATTTTTTCTTTTAGTTTTTTCACAATGAAGTCCTTTTGGGGACTAATGCAAAAAAACATGTTCTTAAATCAGTTGCAGTCAGATATATATTTCGCACATTCATACGCCATTAATCAACAAGAAACTATTATATTTAGATTTTCAAGTATTAATCAACAATATCAAGCTGTAACGAAAGATACGAATGATGTAATGATACAAAGAAAGTTCCCGGCTGCGATTAAAATAGTAGAGTCAAATATTCCTAGTTTTTCCATTACTCCGGATGGCAATGTCTCTAATTTTGGGACGATGATATTAAGTATTAATGAGAAAAGAGTGAAGATAACATTTTATATAGGGAGGGGGCGGTTTTTGATTGAGGAGCAATGAGGGAGGATTTACGATCGTAGAAGGATTATTGTCATTCAGTATCGTTATTTTGATTTGCTTATTATTATTTCCATTGCTATTCAAGATACTACTTAATTTAAACGATGGAAAACAAGACATGATTGCAAATAGGCTATTATATGAACATATTGAACAGCAATTGCCAATAACTCGTGAGTCGATTGAGATAAGAACTCTTCGAGATACTCAATATGAATTATCAATCGCTAAAAATAATGATGATCGATGGAGGGCATGTGTAAAATATGTTGAACGAAAACAATGTTATGAATAATCAATACGGTTTTACTTTGCTTGATTCCATCTTTTCTATGTTTATCTTGACTATTATCATGTCATTAATGCCGTTACTTTTTCAATCATTCGCAATAATTGATCGGACGATAAAGATTGATGAAGACTTTGAATGGAATTTATTCTTGATTCATCTCCGCAATGAAGTGGAGGATGCAAAAAAAGTCCATGTTTTTAACCATCCTAGCCGAATACTGATTGAAAAAAATTTGATGATTGCTTATGAAACTCACGGAAATAGCATCAGGAGAACAGTAAATGACAAAGGTCATGAAATTGTACTTCAACATGTTCATTCAGTAAATTTTTCAAAGTTAAATCAAATGTTAATTGTAAATGTTTCTTTTAGTAATGGCATTAAAGAGGAGGCACGCTTTGTCATTCCAGAGGAAATGGAGGGATCACCATTTTTAGAAACGAAAGAGGAGCCACTTATCCCGTTGTATTAATGTTGGCAGTCCTTTCTCTATTTGTCATATATGAGATCACTCAAATTTACATTACAGAATTAGGATATGTAACAGAAATGAAGGATTACTACGAAGAAAAGATTACCATGATGCTTGCAGAAAGTGATATTGCGGAAAATTAGGATGTTAAGAAGATCCACCTATTATATAATGGGAAGAGACGATAAAGAGGTGGATAAAATGGAGAACATACCAATCTACTTAATTGGTTTTATGGGAGCGGGGAAAACGTCGATTGGACAAGCTATAGCAGAAAAAACGGGACTTTCGGTTATTGATACAGATGATCGATTTGAAAAATCTACGGGTATCTCAATTAATGAATTTTTTGAAACATACGGAGAAAAGCATTTTCGGAATAAGGAAACAGAAATTTTATTGAGCCTCCCTGGTAAGCCATCGATTATTACTACTGGTGGTGGAATCATTTTAAAAGAAAAAAACCGACAATTCCTAAAGGAAAGCGGGAGAGTAGTATTTTTACAATGTAGCCCGAAAGTATTTTTGGAAAGACTGATGGAAGATGAATCAAGACCGCTTATAAAAAATAAATCATTTGAGGAGATCAGTGAAATGTATGAAAAAAGATTGCCTTTATATATAGAAAGTGCATCTATTACCATTGATACTTCAGATTTATCAATTGAAGACGCGGCCGAAATCATTATTAGTCGAATGGATCTATAAAACTTGGCTATACTTTCTAATAACATTGAAGTTTGTATATTAGAAAGAAGGGATAGATTCATGTCTACGAATGATTATGTAAAATATATGACGGAAACGTTCATTAAACATTTTGAATTGCCTAAAGAGAAAAGAAAGCAATTAAGACTCGATCGAAAAAATGCAAGGCGGCCAGCTCTAATACACTGGTTTGGCCTACTGCCGATTTCAATAAGTATGTTTATAAAAAGAAGGGGCTGATAGAAAAAAATCAGCCTCTTTTATTTAAGGAAAAGATAAATTAGGAACTTTGGGATAACTTTCTAGGAAGTTTCGTCTGGCTCAATCGCATTTGAACTGGCAGACTTCCTGTCTTTTTTCCTACGATAAGTCATTGTCCTTGAAGTTTGTTCGTCGATGACCAGGCGCCAGCGCTTTTGTTCATCTGATCCGGATGGGTTGCCAAATAATAAAGTCCGCCATTAATAATTTCTATATTCACGATAGGTTCATATTGATCCTGTAAAGCTTTTTTCTCAATCTCGTATGTTTCCGGTTTTTCGGAATGATCTTCATAAAAATGATCTAAAAGTTGTAAATCTTCATTCCACCTAGTTACTGCTTCTTTTGCCCATGGGTGGTCTTCTTTTGTTACTTCATTTATTAAATAATTTTCAATTCGTTTCATTCCGCTTTCCGCTTTAATAATTGGTGAAATGGTAAAACAGTAGTCAGGTATCGTTTGTTGTAGCTGCAAGGCTTCCGCTAGTCCATAAAAATCTTCATAAAGAGAGCCATTTATCAAATTTAGACCGATTGATTTTAGTAAGTCCATTTTCCTGTCGCACTGATAGGAAATTTTAATATTTAGCAAAAGCCAAGGGTGAAGAGGAATCTGTCTATTACTATTTGCTTTGCTCGGTACCTCGTACAACCGAATATAAGCAGATATTTTTTTAGTTGCTTTAAATATTTGGTGAAGCCTCGGTGCTCCAAAATGAATGATTTCTCCTTTTATATGATCTGGTGTTTTTTCTTGGTCCGTAATAAATGTTATTTTCATTGGGTTTGGGATGCCGCCCGTTTTCTCTAAATATGTCCAGTAAAAGGGACGATTCATCAATTCTTTGTCCATATCAACAGTTAATTGTACGGTAAGATGGCCATGTCCTTTTTCTTCAATCAAACAGTCATTTTCACTAAAAAATGTTTCAAGATATTGATGAATTTCCTTTTGTAGCATTCGCCGCATCCTCCGATCTTAGTGTGTCAGCAAATTGAATCAATGAAGATAGATTACTCATTTTTACTTTCATTTCACCTTCGGATTTCGATTGCTCAAAAATATCTTTTAAATATTCGTCGAAATCTTGAAATTCGAGTCTTGATAATATATCATCCAGTTCTCCGACTACACGTTCAAATAGTTGGATTTTATTATAGAGCAATTTTACAATATGCTCTTCAATCGTACCCATAATGGTGAAATTGTATATATGCACATCATTTTCTTGACCTAACCTATGAATACGTCCGATTCTTTGTTCAAGGCGCATCGGATTCCATGGTAAGTCAAAATTAATAATATGTGAGCAAAATTGCAGGTTAATTCCTTCTCCGCCTGCTTCGGTGGCAATTAATACTTGGGCATGATTTTTAAATAGTTCTCGCATCCAATCCTTTTTACCTCTTTTAAATCCACCTCTAAAGGGAACAGAACGAATTCCATTTTGACCTAAAAACCATTGTAAATATAATTGTGTAGCTCTATATTCCGTAAATATGATGACTTTATCATCGATTGATTTAACTAACTCCAATACCTTATTAGCCTTCGAATTTTGAGGAATGGCATCTATTTTTTGCTGTATAAATTGGAGTGAGTTAATTAATGATGGAGAAGGCTCCTCATATTTTGCAAGCATATTCTTTAACGTATAGAAAACAGCTTCCCTGCTGCTGCAAGCTTCTCTTTTCAATGTAATTAAGGAAAATCCGTGAACCGGTACCTCCATTCCTTTCAACATTTCTATCGCTTCATATAATTCACGTTCTTCTTTCGTAAATTCAATCGGTATTGTTTCCACATGTCTTTCCGGCCATTCTATCCCGGTATCACCACGTCTATTTCGAATCATTACTTTATTAATCAGTTCTTTCAAAAAAGCATCTTCCTGCACAGACAACTTTTTATCTTTATATTTATCCGAAAATCCGCTCTGACTTCCTAAATGACCAGGTTTTAGGAGAGAAACGAGGTGAAATATTTCTTCAATTTTATTCTGGATCGGTGTTGCCGTTAATAACAAGCAAAACTTTTTTTTAAGCGATTGAACAAATTCATAGTTTTTGGTTTTAGGATTTTTTAGCTTATGCGCCTCATCAATGATAATAAGATCATAGTCTTGCTCTGCTATTATCTCCTTATGTGGACTTCTTTTTGCCGTATCAATGGAGGACACGACACAATCATATTGTTCCCAAACATAGCTTTTTCTCTGTGCTACCGCAGGGATAAAAAACTTCGTATTTAGTTCCGAAACCCACTGTGAGACGAGTGAGGCTGGAACAAGGATTAATATTTTTTTTACTAGTCCACGAATCATATATTCTTTAATTATCAATCCTGCTTCTATTGTTTTCCCTAGCCCTACTTCGTCAGCCAATATTGCTTTTCCATTCATGTTTTCTACAACCTGGCGAGCAGTTTCAAGCTGATGCGGCAGCGGTGTTAAATTAGGCAGAAATTTGGGAGCAATTAGCCCTTCGAAGGTTGGAACACTTAAAAATTCTTCCGCTTGGATCGCTAATTTAAATAACTCTCGATTTGCCCATGGTCCATCTTTATCTATTTTTTGCAAAAGACTTTTTTGCCAGTCTTGTTGAAAGACTATTTTTATTGACATAATGAACCTCCCAATATAACGAAAAGCATTGATGAATAGTTAAAATGGTGATACGATGTTGTTGAATATCACAGTATTTGAAAAGTTATTTTTATTATGTCCAGTAAATGAATATAATATTGGCGAATGAGAACACGGGGAGAGACTGCATATGCAGCGCCGAAGGAGCAAGCAACGTAGTTGTGAATCTCTCAGGCAAAAGAACCCTTGTTTGACGCGACTCTGGAGAGTGTTCAATGAAATCAGAACCACCAAAGGGGTAAGCCGAAAGGTGAAACTCTCAGGTGCCAGGACAGAGAATCCCAATTATCAACGGGATTTTTCTGTCCTTTTTTGTATTTTTGTACATATGAAGCTAAAAAGAGGGAGGTTGTAAAAATGACAAATTTAAAAAGAACGCCATTGTATCCGCTTTATAAGGAACTGGGTGCTAAGACAATTGACTTTGGAAGGTGGGATCTTCCAGTTCAATTTTCTAGTATTAAAGAAGAACATGAAGCGGTCAGGAAAAAAGCGGGACTTTTTGATGTATCACATATGGGTGAGATATCCATAAAAGGTGAGAATAGCTTAGCATTTTTACAAAAGATGATGACGAATGATATTTCGAAGCTTAAGTCTGGGAGCGCGCAATATACGGCGATGTGCTACGAAGATGGTGGAGTTGTAGACGATCTTCTCATCTATAAATTTTCAGAAGAGGATTATTTGCTTGTCGTCAATGCAGCAAATACGGAGAAGGATGTAAAGTGGCTAGTTGATCATGCCCATGGAGACGTTAAAATTCATGATATTTCAAAACTTTATGGACTCCTTGCTGTTCAGGGACCAAAAGCTGAAAGTATTCTCCAAAAGTTGGTAAAAGGGGCGGATTTAAAGGAAATTAAATTATTTCAATTTAAAGAAAATGTCGATGTAAATGGTTCTCAAGCGTTGATATCTCGGACAGGGTATACAGGTGAGGATGGCTTTGAAATTTATTGTAATTTTTCCGACGCTGAAAAAATTTGGGATGATCTTCTTACGGTGGGTGAGGACGAGGGACTATTGCCATGTGGACTCGGTGCAAGGGATACACTTCGATTTGAAGCAAACCTTGCCTTATACGGACAGGAACTTTCTGAACATATTACTCCGTTAGAAGCTGGAATCGGCTTTGCTGTCAAACTAAATAAGGATGAAAATTTCATAGGGAAGAGTGCTTTACAGCATCAGAAAGAAACAGGTGTCCCACGGGCAATTGTTGGAATTGAAATGATTGATAGAGGAATTCCAAGAAATGGCTATAAAGTGTTCTTTGAGGACGAGGAAATTGGTTTCGTTACATCAGGAACACAATCCCCTACATTGAAAAAAAATATCGGACTCGCATTGATAAAATCAAAATATAAAGAGATTGGAAATGAGATTGCGGTAGAGATACGCGGGAAACGATTAAAAGCTGAAATAATACCGACCCCTTTTTATAAAAGATCTAAAATATAGGCTGGAGGAGACTGTTATGATTAAACATCGCTATTTGCCGATGACTGAGCAAAATCAAAAAGAAATGCTTGAAGCGATAGGCGTTGGATCAATCGATGACCTATTTTCAGACATACCTGATAAAGTTCGTTTTAAAGGCGAGTACAATATTAAAAAGGCAAAATCAGAATCCGCTTTATTAAAGGAGCTTTCTAATCTTGCAGGGAAAAATGCTGATTTAAAGCAATATATTTCTTTCCTCGGAGCGGGCGTATATGATCACTATATCCCTACTATTGTTGATCATGTCATTTCAAGGTCTGAATTTTATACGGCATACACCCCTTATCAGCCCGAAATTTCCCAAGGGGAGCTTCAAGCCATTTTTCAATTCCAAACAATGATTTGTGAGTTAACCGGTATGGATGTTGCGAATTCTTCTATGTACGATGGGGGAACATCACTTGCAGAAGCTGCCATGCTGACTGCTGGCCAAACAAAGAGAAAAAAGATTCTTGTTTCAAAAACAGTTAATCCTGAATCAAGGGATGTTTTAAAAACATATGCAAAAGGTCAGTATATCGATGTAGTAGAAATTCCTTACAAAAACGGTGTGACTGATTTAGATGCTCTAAAAATGGAGCTTAACGATGATGTTGCTGCTGTAATCGTTCAATATCCTAACTTCTTTGGGCAGATTGAGCCATTAAAAGAAATTGAACCGCTCATTCATGAGCATAAAGGGTTATTCATTGTTTCCAGTAATCCGCTTGCACTTGGCGCATTAACACCTCCTGGAGAACTTGGAGCGGATATCGTTGTTGGGGATGTGCAAGCCTTTGGAATCCCAGCTTCTTTCGGAGGACCACATTGCGGATATTTCGCTGTAACGTCGAAATTAATGCGAAAAGTTCCCGGTCGTTTAGTCGGTCAAACGACAGATGAAAATGGGAAAAGAGGATTCGTATTGACACTTCAAGCAAGGGAACAGCATATTCGCCGTGATAAAGCGACTTCAAATATTTGTTCCAACCAGGCATTAAATGCCCTGGCGTCTTCTGTTGCCATGACGGCCTTAGGTAAAAAAGGTGTGAAAGAAATGGCTATACAAAATATTCAAAAAGCATATTATGCTAAAAAAATCTTTAAAGAGAATGGATTTGCCATTCCATTCGAAGGCTACCAATTTAATGAATTTGTCGTAAATCTTGTAAAGCCTGTCAGTGAAGTAAATGAAAAGTTGCTTAAAAAAGGCATTATTGGTGGATATGATTTGGGCCGTGATTATCCAGAGCTGGCTGGGCATATGCTTGTAGCTGTAACGGAATTAAGAACTAGGAACGAGATTGATAGTTTTGTGAAGGAAGTGGGGGAGAGCCGTGAGCAATCATGATTTAAAATTAATTTTCGAAATGTCCACCCCGGGAAGAATTGGCTATAGTTTGCCCGAGATTGATGTACCAGAAATAGATATAACTGAATGTTTGCCCGAAGGATATGTAAGAGAAAATGAACCTGAGCTTCCTGAAGTATCAGAGCTTGATATAATGCGTCATTTTACTGAACTGTCTACTCATAACCACGGGGTCGATTCAGGATTTTATCCTCTTGGATCTTGTACGATGAAATATAATCCAAAAATAAATGAACAAGTTGCACGATTCCCTGGCTTTGCCCATATTCATCCATTACAGCCGGAATCATCTGTACAAGGCGCACTTGAAGTAATGTATGACTTACAGCAGCATCTAATTGAGATTACAGGGATGGATGAAGTAACTTTGCAGCCTGCCGCTGGAGCGCATGGAGAATGGACTGGACTTATGATGATTCGAGCTTTCCATGAAGCAAATGGAGATATCGAAAGAACGAAAGTCATCGTACCCGATTCCGCCCACGGAACAAATCCCGCATCTGCTACCGTTGCGGGGCTAGAAACTGTTACAGTCAGATCGGGCAAGGACGGATTAGTTGATTTAGATCACTTAAAAGAACTCGTTGGCTCCGATACCGCCGCTTTAATGCTCACAAATCCGAACACACTCGGTTTATTTGAAGAGCAAATTCTTGAGATGGCAGAAATTGTCCATGGGGCAGGTGGTAAGCTGTACTACGACGGTGCAAATTTAAATGCGGTTATGTCAAAAGCTCGTCCAGGAGATATGGGCTTTGATGTCGTCCATTTAAATCTTCATAAAACGTTTACAGGCCCGCATGGTGGCGGTGGACCAGGTTCTGGACCAGTCGGAGTGAAAAACGATTTGGTTCCATTTTTACCAAAGCCTGTTATCGCGAAAATAGAAGAAAAATTTGTAATTGATTACGATCGTCCGCAATCAATTGGAAGGATAAAACCATTTTATGGAAACTTTGGCATTAACGTACGTGCGTATACGTATATTCGCTCAATGGGCCCTGATGGACTAGAGGCTGTCACAGAATATGCGGTGCTCAATGCTAATTATATGATGAGAAAACTTGCGCCTTATTTTGAACTTCCATACGACCGTCATTGTAAACATGAATTTGTTTTAAGCGGAAAGCGGCAAAAGAAGCTTGGAGTTCGTACATTAGATATGGCGAAAAGGTTACTCGATTTTGGCTATCATCCACCAACCATCTACTTCCCGCTAAATGTAGAAGAGTGCATGATGTTCGAACCGACAGAAACGGAATCAAAGGAAACACTTGATGCTTTTATCAATGCAATGATCCAAATTGCGAAGGAAGCGGAAGAAAATCCTGAACTCGTCCAAGAAGCTCCGCACACGACAATCGTCAAGCGACTAGACGAAACGAAGGCGGCTAGAAAGCCGGTATTAAGGTATACAATAGAATAACAAAAACGAGGCAGTCTCATATTTGGAGTCTGCCTCTTTTACATTGAATGTTTATTTAAAAAGTTTGTTCCTTTTATGCTATGTAGTTTTTTCGTCTTTTGTACCCGTGATAATGTAAATGCATTTGCTAATATTTGCGCAAAACCCATCTCTTTATCTTGAGACATTTCAACACCACCCGCGACTGACAAATCGGCTGCTGCCATCCCTTCGAGAAAAGTAGATTTACCTCTTCCGTTTTCTCCTACTAAAATGGTAATAGGCTTTTTAAAAGAAAATGGTTTGAAGTCTCTCAAGATTGGAAGTGTAAAAGGAAATTGCTGAATCTCAATATTTTGGTTGAACTTTATTTCTTTTAAAATCATCCATATACACCTTCTGAGTTAAAAAAAACCGCGGAAAACCACCGCGGCTTTTTTTAGCTATTTTACTTTTTCTTTGATTTAATTCTTCCAGACCATTTTTTAAATCCACCTTGTAAATGATACAAGTCGCGGTATCCTTTTCGATAGAGAGTTTGCGCTGCTCTGCCACTACGTAAACCACTTTGGCAATATAAATAAACAGGTTTGTCCGGACGAATTTCCTTCATTCGATTCTTTAATTGAGAAATAGGAATGTTACGCGCTCCAAGTATATGCCCGCCTTCAAATTCATTTGGTTCCCGAACATCAATTAGCTGTGCTTTTCGATAGCCTGCACGAAATTCCTCTTCTGTTAATGTTTTCAAGATTTTTCTCTGATGGAAGTAATTATATAGGGAAAAAGCAATGATTGCTCCCAGTATTATTAATAGTGTGTATAATGCCTCCAATATTCTTCCTTCCCCTTTCTAGTAAATAGCCCTATCTTCTATTATATTCATCATTATCATTTGAATCAAAAGCTTTTTCATTTATTTTTGTAAGTCGTATATATTTTGTGAAAAATATTTTTTATTAATTTTACTATAAAACCTTATCATATAAACGATGAAAGGGAAAATAAAAAGAGCAAACGCAAAATTTGTTCGAAAAACGTGGTATTTGTAGGATTTTCGCATAAAATCTTTAAAATTCTATTTTTTTCTGCTGATTTTGAATTTGACAAAACGAGAGAGACCTTACCTGAATTACTACATGTAGTAGGGGTTGTGAAAAATAAAATACAATATATTGTGTTTAAGCGTTGATTTAGTGGTTAAATATATGGTAACGTAACTATTAGAATGATTTTTATAGGAGTTGACGCAATGTCTGTAGTATATTCAAAGAATCAAACCCTCAACATAGAAAGGCTTAATCAAGATATTCGGTTGTTTAAACCAGTTCATCCGATTACGCCTGACATGAAGATTACCCATAAAGGGGTATCCAGACTTGTCATGATTGACCGTTATGCTTTTAAGGATACGGAAAAGATAACTTTAACAGATGGCGATTTTGTTGTATTGACGATTAAGGAAGATCCAAAATTCCCTGCTAGAGGGCTTGGATTTATTAAGTCGATTAACTGGGAAGAAAAAACGGCAGAAGTTATTGTCGAAGAAGAATTCCGCAGCGTACTTGATAGTGATAAAGAAAGAGAAACAGGATTAATTGTTCGCCCAGTTGATATTATTGAAAAGCCATTGGAAATTTTTTATGAACAAATTGCTAAGCGTAATGCAACTGGATTAGCATCTGTAGAAAAGACGGAAGAAAAAAGACAAGAATGGTTTGAAAAGTTTTATAAGGAACTATCAAGTCTTAACTTTATTCCAGCGGGGCGTGTGCTATATGGGGCAGGCGCAGATACGGATGTAACGTATTTTAATTGTTACGTTATGCCATTTGTTGCAGATTCACGTGAAGGGATATCAGAACACCGCAAGCAAGTAATGGAAATTATGAGCCGCGGTGGTGGAGTAGGAACGAATGGTTCTACATTACGCCCTCGCAATACTCTTGCAAGAGGAGTAAATGGTAAATCTTCAGGTTCTGTATCTTGGTTAGATGACATTGCGAAACTAACACACCTTGTTGAACAAGGAGGATCAAGACGCGGGGCGCAGATGATTATGTTATCGGACTGGCATCCTGATATTATTGAATTTATTATATCTAAAATGCAAAACCCAAGAATTTTAAGATTCTTAATTGAAAATACAACGGATGCTGTCATTAAGAAACATGCAAAGGATAAGTTGAAATTCACACCTCTTTCACATACAGAAGAAGCCATGTATCAAGGTGTACTCAACTACCGCAATATCCCGGGCCTTGGCGGCTTTGATGAAAGCATCTTCCGTGAAGCTGAGGAAAAATTGACTGAAGGCGGTACATATTCAGTCCATAATCCTGAGTTTCTGACAGGAGCTAATATCTCAGTCTGTCTTACAAAAGAATTTATGGACGCAGTTGAAAACGATGAAGATTACGAACTCCGTTTTCCAGATGTAGAAAGTTACAGTCCGGATGAAATGGAAGCATATAATACTAAATGGCAGGAAGTTGGCGATGTGCGCGAATGGGAAAAGCTTGGTTACAAAGTACGCACATACCGTAAAATCAAGGCTAAGGAATTATGGAACTTAATTAATATTTGTGCAACCTATTCAGCAGAGCCAGGCATTTTCTTCATTGACAATGCGAATGAAATGACTAATGCGAAAGCTTACGGTCAAAAGGTTGTTGCAACAAATCCATGTGGTGAGCAGCCACTTGCTCCATTCTCAGTATGTAATCTTGCAGCTGTTAACTTAGCAGAAATGGCTGATAAAGAAAACAAAACAGTTAATTACGATAAACTGAAAGAAACAGTTCGTATTGGGGTACGCATGCAAGATAATGTAATAGATGCAACTCCATACTTCCTTGAGGAAAATAAAAAGCAAGCACTTGGAGAGCGCCGTGTCGGTCTTGGTGTAATGGGCTTATCAGACCTATTAATTTATTGTGAAAAAGAATATGGTTCTTCTGAAGGCAATGAACTAGTAGATAAAGTATTTGAGGCTATTGCTACGACTGCTTATGAAGCTTCTGTGGAACTGGCAAAAGAAAAAGGAAGCTTTCCATTCCTTGAAGGGGAAACTCTTGATGATACAAACCGTCTTCGCAAAGCTTTTACTGAAACAGGCTATATGAAAAAAATGCCAAAAGAAATAAACGAATCAATTCTAGAATATGGAATTCGTAATTCACATTTACTAACTGTTGCTCCAACGGGCTCAACAGGAACGATGGTTGGAGTATCTACAGGTTTAGAACCGTATTTCTCCTTTACGTATTATCGTAGTGGACGTTTAGGTAAATTTATTGAAGTGAAAGCAGATATCGTCGAAGAATATGTGAGCCGTCATCCAGAGGCTGATCCAGATAAGTTGCCGAATTGGTTTGTTACTGCGATGAGCCTATCTCCTGAAGCTCATGCTGATGTTCAATGTATTATTCAACGGTGGATTGACAGTTCCATCTCAAAAACTGTTAATGCACCTAAAGGATATTCTGTTGAACAAGTTGAACAAGTGTATGAACGCTTATATAGAGGCGGAGCTAAAGGCGGAACTGTATATGTTGATGGCAGCCGTGATTCCCAAGTTCTTACGCTAAAGGCTGAAGAAAATAACATGGAATCTAGTGAGCAATTAACCTTTAATGAACCCGTTGTATTAGTAGATACAATTCAAGATTTACGTTCAACAAGCGTGACCATTGGATCCGAAATTGGCAATACATGTCCTGTTTGCAGAAAAGGCCAAGTAAAAGAAATTGGCGGCTGTAATACATGTGACAACTGTAATGCGCAGCTAAAATGTGGACTATAATAAATTAATTATTAAAAACAGGTTATCCCTCTTTGTGGGGAGCCTGTTTTTTGTTCTAATTCCCGCTTCTTTTACCTAAAGATAAATAAGGACCTTTTGGAGGAGTGGGTACACATGAACATCGATGGCGTGTTTTCTGGAGGAGGAATTAAAGGTCTTGCCTTAATAGGGGCATATGAGGTATTGGAAGAGAAAGGGTTTACTTTTAAAAGATTAGCTGGAACAAGTGCTGGCGCTATTATGGCTGCATTTATCGCCGCAGGTTATACGAGTAAGGAAATAGGGGTTTTAATGGATGAAACCGATATAAAATTATTTTTAGATCAACGCACTACTCTTTTACCTTTTGCGATCGCAAAGTGGCTCTTGCTTTATTGGAGAATGGGAATGTATAAAGGAGATGAGCTAGAGGAATGGCTCGGCAAAAAAATGGCTGATAAAGGAGTTTATACATTTAAGGATTTGCCGCCAGGAAAACTAAGATTAATTGCATCGGACCTTACAACAGGCAGGTTGATCGTTCTGCCAGATGATTTAGAAACATACGGCATCCCAAAGGAGACGTTTCCGGTGGCCAGAGCCATACGGATGAGTTGTGGAATACCCTTTTTTTTCGAACCTATTAAATTACGTTCTCTTTCAGGAGAGAATATTATCATTGATGGCGGTCTTCTTAGCAACTTTCCGCTATGGCTATTTGAAAATGAAAACCAAAAAAAGCCACGTCCGGTATTGGGCATTAAGCTTAGCTACAATATGGAAGAGCAGCCGAAAAGGGAAATAAAAAATGGACTCTCATTATTTGAAGCATTATTTAGTACTATGAAAGATGCCCATGATGCAAGATATATTTCGCGAAAACATGAAAAAGACATTGTTTTTATCCCGATCGATGAAAGTTTTTCATCTGAATTCACTATTTCTGGAGAAAAAAAACACGCCCTTATTGAAAAAGGACGTTTAAGGACAAAGCAATTTTTAATGAAGTGGACTTACTAGGAGTCTAAAAAATGGCTCGGTCTTTTTTCTTGCTTTTTTTACCATCGATGACCGTTAAGTGTGCAGCAGATCTTTTGCGAAGTGGTTTTTTTCGAATCTGTCCACTAGGTTGATGCGAGACGCGATTACGCTTTTTCGAAAGTCTTGCAGCCTTAGCAAATGATCTATTTTCGCGATGGTCGGGTTTTCTTCCCGCCCAAATTCGATAAATAAAATAGATAGCAAAAGCGACGAGCACCATAATAAAGATTTGTCGAAATAAACCTGCTGGATTGTTAAAAATATAGGAGCCCAGTCCAATTATTGCTATAACAGTAATGATTCCAACCAACCAATTACGTACTTTCAAGAGCGCCACCTCCTCGGGAGTAATGTCCATTTTTCCCAAAAAGAACTTAGTATATACTCAACTAGACGATTTTCTCTATTTTTAGATTGTCTTCACTTTGCTTTTCCACTTTTAATAATTCTTTAAACGAGGCGAGCGCAACTTCTACTTGTTCATCGTTCGGTTCTTTCGTTGTTAGGAGCTGCAGCCAAAGTCCTGGATAGCCAAGCCACTTCAGAACTGGGATATTACGCATTTTATTAGTAAGCTGCAACACTTCAAACGATACACCTAACACAACAGGAATGAGTGCCAGTCGATTTAATATTCGGACCCAGAGTGGATCGACTGCGACAAACATATAAATAAGCACACCTACGACAACGGTAAAAAGAATAAAGCTGCTTCCACACCGATAATGAAGTCTTGACATTGCTTGAACATTTTCAACAGTCATATCAAGATTATTTTCGTATGCATTTATGACTTTATGCTCGGCTCCGTGGTATTGAAATACGCGTTTTATAAGTGGTGTCATCGAGATAAAATAAATATAGGACAATAAAAGAATGAGCTTAAAAAGTCCTTCAATCAATATTTGGATCATATCACCAGGGAAGATAGGTTTGAATAATGCTGCTAGAAAGACAGGTATAAGAGTGAAGACAAACTTGGAAAACAGAAAGGAAAGGACTCCAAGGGCTGCAACACTTAATACTAACGTCGTTTTAGACATTTTTTCTTCTTGGACTTTTTCATCTTCACTCGGATCTACATCATAACGGTCTGTCGAAAATGTTAGATGCTGTGCTCCGTTAGCACTAGCTTCAATGATGGCGACAATTCCACGAAGAAATGGAATCTTTTTCAGTTTTTGAAGAACAGGCCTAGTTTTCCTTGGTAAATAAAAATATTCTATCGTTTGATCTTTTCGGCGAATAGCGGTAACGGTTTGATGTTTACCGCCAAACATGACTCCTTCGACTACAGCCTGCCCACCATAAGCAGGTTTATTTGTGTTTTTCATAGCTTGTCACCAACTTATTGGAATTTAAATATATATTCATCTTACTAAAATAATAGGAAATTCACCAGATAAAATAATTTATGCACAAATGGTGCATTCCATGGACATGATAAAGATGGAGGTGGAAATGATGGAAAAGGAAAATGAAAGAGAAGCCGTTAAGAACTATCAAATGTCTGTTCTGCAACTAGCATGTATTACAGGCTTTATCGCGGGTCTATTTGGTACACTATTTGGTTTTTTGGGACATTACTTTAATTTTACGGATATTAGTCCTAAAGTTATTTTAACACCATTTACGGGAAAATGGACGGATGGATGGCTAGGTTTTGTTATACCGGCATTATCTTACGGATTATTATCCATTGTTGTTGCGCTCGTTTACTATATGGTATTAAGAAAACATAAGTCCCTTATATGGGGCGCCCTTTATGGAGTAGTGATTTTTGCTTTAATATTCTTAGCGTTGTACCCAATGATTCCGGGAGTGAAATGGATGTTCGATTATCCTTTTAATACAATTGCTACGGAGCTCTGTTTATTCCTTATTTACGGACTATTCATTGGCTACTCTATCTCGTATGAATATGAAGAACAATTGTTATGGAGTAAAGCAGAACAAAAGCATTGACAACTATAGGCTAGTTGAAAATTATATATTTATGGTAGAATGTTCTAGTAATCATTCTTGACTAGGGCGTGAATCATTCGTGAAAATTCTAGTATTAAATGGTCCTAATTTAAACATGCTCGGGTTGCGTGAGCCGGGAATTTATGGGAGTCATTCGCTTTCGGAACTTGAGAAAGGTATTAAAATTGCGGGTGAAAAATTAGGAATGGAAATAAAGTGTTTCCAATCCAATTACGAAGGAGCTTTACTAGATGAAATGCATCAAGCAGGTGAAAATGGCTTCCAAGGAATTATTATGAACCCTGGTGCATTTACTCATTACAGTATAGCTCTACGAGATGGGATAGCATCGATTGATCTTCCTGTCATCGAAGTTCATATCTCAAATGTACACGCAAGAGAGGAATTTAGAAAGCATTCAGTCACTGCCCCCGTCTCAATTGGGCAAATCGCAGGCTTTGGATTTTATGGCTATGAAATGGCATTGCATGCAATGAAAGAATATGTGAAGGGGAGAGGGATTTAGTGGTGAAACTGGAGAAGCTTCGCGGCAATTTTAAGCAATCTGATATTGATGGTTTTTTGATTTCAAGTACATATAATCGCCGCTATATAACTAATTTTACAGGTACAGCTGGTGTTGCATTAATTTCAGGGAAACGTGCGCTTTTTATTACGGATTTTCGCTATACGGAACAAGCTTCTAAGCAAGCGGAAGGATTCGAGATTGTAAAACATACAGGCCCAATCATTCAAGAAGTAGCAGAAAAAGTAAAAGAGCTAGGTATAAAAAAGCTCGGGTTTGAGCAGGATCATATGCCTTATTCTATTTGGAAACAATATGAGGAAGCTATTGATGCTGAACTTATTCCTATTTCGAATGTGATTGAAGATCTTCGATTAATAAAAGATTCTCATGAAATTAGTATTTTAAGGGAAGCTGCTGACATTGCAGACGCTGCATTTAAGCATATCCTTGATTTTATTAAACCTGGTAAAACAGAATTGGAAGTTGCAAATGAGTTAGAATTTTTTATGCGTAAGTGTGGTGCAACCTCATCTTCCTTTGATATTATTGTAGCATCAGGCGTAAGAGCTGCCCTGCCACATGGGGTGGCGAGTGACAAGACAATAGAAAAAGGTGACTTCGTTACGATGGATTACGGTGCCCTTCATAAGGGGTATATATCTGATATAACACGTACCGTAGCAGTTGGAGAGCCGTCCGAAAAATTAAAAGAAATTTATAATGTCACCCTTAGCGCACAATTAAAAGCAATGGAACAAATAAAACCGGGTATGACTGGCATTGAAGCTGATGCTATTGCACGAGACTATATTACGGAAAAGGGTTATGGCGGTAATTTTGGCCATTCCTTAGGTCATGGAATTGGTCTTGAGGTGCATGAAGAGCCGGGGCTATCATTTCGTTCAGAAACGAAGCTTGTGCCAGGGATGGTCGTTACAGTAGAACCGGGTATTTATATACCGAATATAGGTGGCGTACGCATTGAGGATGATACATTAATAACGGAATCTGGAAATGAAACGTTGACACATTCTACAAAAGAATTAATTATTTTATAAGGGCATTTTAGGAGGATAACAAATGATTTCAGTAAATGAATTTCGAACAGGACTAACGATTGAAACAGACGGAGGGATTTGGCGTGTTATGGATTTCCAACATGTCAAGCCTGGAAAAGGTGCTGCATTCGTCAGATCCAAATTAAGAAACTTACGTACAGGGGCCATCCAGGAAAAAACATTTAGAGCTGGTGAAAAAGTAGAAAGAGCTCAAATCGATAATAAAACGATGCAATATTTATATGCTACTGGTAATACACATGTATTTATGGACAGTAATACGTATGAACAAATTGAGCTGCCAGCATCCCAAATTGAGTATGAATTGAAATTTTTACAGGAAAATATGGAAGTTCACATCATTATGTTTAATGGTGAAACGCTAGGTGTCGAATTGCCAAATACAGTGGAATTAGAAGTTGTTGAAACAGATCCAGGCATTAAAGGAGATACAGCATCCGGTGGATCTAAACCAGCAAAAATGGAAACGGGTCTAGTCGTACAAGTACCATTTTTCGTCAACGCAGGCGATAAATTGATTATTAATACGTCAGATGGCTCATACGTGTCTAGAGCATAATAGTATAAGAAACCTGCCGAGGAAAATTTTTCCTCGGTTTTTTTTTATTGCTAACTCACCTTACTCTCATATTTGAAGACAAGCTGAATACATATTAGATAGTGAAGATGTTAGGAGGAAGACAAATGAACGCGGTGTTTAGATTGCTACCTGCTCGTATTTGTGAATTGATAAAGAAACTTCCTACTGACAAATTGGCTGAGGTAGAGGAAATTAGATTAAGGATAAACCGTAAAGTTGAAGTAGCGACAAACGGCATTCCTCTATTTCTCCCACACCTTTTTACAAAAGAGGATGCTGATTTATTCATAAGTAAGCTGGCCAATCATTCATTCTATACTCTTGATGAAGAATTAAAGAAAGGCTATATCACCATTGAAGGAGGGCACAGAGTAGGCCTTGCTGGAAAAGTCATACTCGAAAATGGCTCGGTGAAAGCAATTAGACATTTAGCATCATTCAATATTCGTATTGCCAGAGAAAAAATCGGAGCCGCCGTAAAGTACATCCCGTATTTATTTGAGCAAGAATGGAAAAATACGATGATCATTGGACCACCCCAAACTGGGAAAACGACATTGTTAAGAGATATAGCGAGAGTCATTTCTAGTGGTTTATATGAGCAAAGCATTCCAGCCCTAAAAACAGGTATTGTGGATGAGCGCTCTGAGATTGCAGGATGTATGTATGGAGTACCGCAGCTTCAATTTGGTCCTAGGGTTGACGTTTTGGATGCTTGTCCAAAAGCAGAAGGAATGATGATGATGATAAGGTCTATGAGCCCTAATGTCCTAATCGTAGATGAAATCGGAAGAGCGGAAGATAGTATGGCAATTATGGAGGCGGTAAACGCAGGAATTACATTAATCATGACAACGCATGGAAATAATTTTGAAGAAATTAGTAAAAGGCCATTATTAAAACCAATCCTTGAACAAAAAGTGTTCGCGAGATTCATAGAATTGTCCCGAAGTAATGGTCCAGGGACAATCGTTTCAATAAAAAATGCTGATGGTGATCCGGTCGTACTTAAAAGAAAGGCGAAAGTATTCCATGATTAAAATATTAGGAGCCGTTTTTATTGTAGGTGCAACAACATGGGCTGGCTTTGAATTTTCGAAACAACTAAGTGAAAGGCCAAAGAATTTACGATTATTTAGACACTCTCTTGAGACGTTGGAAGCGGAAATCATGTACAGTCATACCCCGCTTGGAGAGGCAGCGAATAAAATATCTGCACAAATACCGGAACCAATTTCGACACATTATAAACTTTTTTCTGAAAAGTTGCAGCAAGAGGATGCCGTTGTCAAAAGCGTATGGGAAGAAAGCCTAAACAGAATTTGGGAATCTACTTCATTAAAACAAAGCGAATATGAAATATTAGTCCAATTTGGAGAAAATTTGGGAAGACATGACCGAGAACTACAACAGAAACAAATTTTGCTAACGCTCAACAACCTAGAAAGGGAAGAAGAAAATGCGCGAGAGAAGCAAAAAAAGTATGAAAAAATGGTGAAAAGTCTAGGAGTCCTTACTGGCATGCTTATCATCATTTTGCTTTTGTAGTGATAGGAGGAAATGACATGGGCATTGATGTAGATATTATCTTCAAAATAGCCGGGGTAGGGATCGTTGTAGCATTTCTCCATACGATACTTGATCAAGTCGGTAAAAAAGAATACGCACAATGGGTTACGTTGTTTGGGTTTATTTATATTTTATTTATGGTCGTGTCAATCGTAGATGGGTTATTTCAGAAAATCAAGTCTGTTTTTCTATTCCAATAGATAGGGGGAAACCGCTATTGCAATCTTACAAATTGCGGGGATTGCCCTAATAACAACTTTCCTAGTACTGGCGATCAAGGAACAGACTCCAAATTTTGCCTTTTTGCTTGTGTTATTCGCGGGAACGGGCATTTTTCTATTTCTTGTAGATCAAGTGCATAAAATCATCTTAATGATTGAAAATCTAGCAGGTAGTGCGAATGTCAACACTCTATACGTTAAAACCATTCTTAAAATCATCGGCATTGCGTATATTGCTGAATTTACGGCACAAATAAGCAAAGATGCGGGTCTCGGCTCAATGGCTTCGAAAGTTGAATTAGCTGGAAAAATCTTAATTCTCGCAATTGCAGTGCCGATCATGACAGCCTTAATAGAGACTATCATTAATATCATGCCAGTTAATTAGACTTAGCATTAGAACGGAGTGGGATACATGCGACGAGGGCTGCAGATTCTGTTATTATGTTTTTTTTCATTTTTTGGTGCTATGACGGTTTCAGCCGAGGAAATGGAAAAACCAATTAACGAATCAAATGACCAGCTTACAGATCGGTATATTGAAGACCTTGGTCTTGAAGAGTTATCTGAACATTGGGAGTCAATCGTCCATGAATATGGTGGGTATTTACCTGAAAGTAAAAGAGGTACATTCATTGATTTTGTAAAAGGGGACAAGTCTTTTTCATTTGCAGATTGGATGAACGGGATCATTTCGTTCATTATGCAAGAAATCATCCTGAATATTAAATTACTAGGGTCACTTTTACTGCTTACGATTTTAAGTGTATTTCTACAATCACTTCATAGTGCTTTTGAAAAAGGTGCTGTCAGTCAGGTAGCCTATTCTATTATTTTTATGGTCCTGATTATTATCGCATTAAATAGCTTTAGAGTGGCGGCGGATTATGCGATTGAAGCGATTGATTCAATGAGTCAATTTATTCTCGCTCTATTACCATTGCTGCTTGCATTGATTGCCTCTTCTGGGGGGGTGGCAACATCTGCATTCTTCCATCCAATTCTCGTATTTTTAGTAAATATTAGCAGTATCGTCATAAAAAATGCTGTATTGCCCTTATTATTTCTTGCGACATTATTAAGTATTGCCAATACATTAAGTAAACAATTTAAAGTGTCCCAGCTTGCAAATTTATTAAAGAAGATCAGTATTGGAATTCTCGGAGCATTTATCACTATTATCCTTGGAGTTATTTCTATTCAGGGGGCAGCTACAGCTGTTGCAGATGGTGTAGCGATAAGAACGGCAAAATTTGTAGCCGGCAATTTTGTACCTGTAGTAGGACGGATGTTTACAGATGCAGCCGATACAGTATTAAATGCATCTCTTCTACTCAAAAATACTGTGGGTATTGCAGGTGTAGCTGTTATTCTCCTAATCGCCGCATTTCCAGCATTTAAAATATTAGTCATTTCCCTCATATACAAACTTTCGGCGGCACTCATGCAGCCCTTAGGTGATGGTCCTGTCATTGAATGTCTAGATGCTGTCAGTAAAAGTGTCATGTATATTTTCGCTTCTCTGGCAATTGTTTCTTTTATGTTTTTTATTAGCATGACGATCATCATTACATCCGGAAATATTACGATGATGGTTAGATAGAAGTAAAGGAGGTCACTTTCTTGGCTTACTTAAGCGAGTGGGTGTTCAATATCATCATTTTTCTTATCCTTGCCATGATTGTGGACATGCTTCTCCCAGAGTCCAGTATGAAGAAATATACGAAACTAGCAACTGGCTTGCTTCTTATCGCGATCATCATATCACCAGTTTTAAAATTAATGTCCACTGATCTTGAGAAGGTATTAGCTTCGATTACAGTGAATTTTGCAACCGATGATCAATCCAATGAAAATTTATTAAATAACAAAAAAAAAGAGATACAAGCTTCACAGCATGCATATATATTAGAGCAAATGGCTGTCCCAATGAAAACAATGGTAGAAAAGGAGTTGATTGAAAAGTTAGGTTTGGAAATTAGTAATATCCAGATTTTCGCCACACCAAATAGTGATGGAGAGATCAACGAACTAGATAATGTGGTCGTTTATCTGTCACCTTCAGAAAAAGTAATCAAAGCCATTTATCCAGTAAGTATTAATTTAAATGAAACAGATGAGAAAGTGGATACAACCGACTACGAAACAGTTAAATCAATGTTATCCTCCATTTGGGAAATTCCATTATCATTGATTGAAATTGTTCCGAGGGAGGAACCAGTAAATGAAGAATAAAAACTCGGGCCCGATTGATTGGATAAAACAAAAACTAGGGGATAGTAAAACATCGTCTGCTGAAAAAAGCAAAACAAAACCATATTATCTACTTATTCTACTAATATTAGGAGCTCTTTTTATGATAATGGGCAGCATTTGGAAGGATAAAGTAGATCAACCTCCCGCAGAAGTTTTTAACGAAAACAATGAGGAACAGAATAGTTCGGAAACATTTGGCGTAAAAAAATCCAATAAAAACGATAGCATGAAGGTTTTTGAGGAGCAATATGAAAATCAGCTTAAAGAAGCGCTTGAAGAAATTGTGGGGGTTCATAGTGTAACGGTCGTAATAAATGTTCAAGCAACGGAAAAAAAGGTATATGAAAAAAATTCCGTTCTTAAGAATCAAACAACACATGAGGAAGATGAAAAAGGCGGCAAGCGGCAAATTGAGGATCAATCAAAAGAGGATCAACTCGTTATTATCCGAGATGGAGAAAAGGATATTCCTCTCATATCAGAAACGAGGAAGCCAGACATTAAAGGGGTTCTTGTCGTCGCGGGCGGAGCTGAAAATATACAGGTTAAAAAATGGATTATTGAAGCTGTTACACGGGTTTTAGATGTTCCAAGCCATAAAGTTGCAGTCATGCCTAAAAAATCAAAGGGGGATTCTTAATGCTACTAAAAAAGCAAACAGTTTGGCTTTTAACAATGCTTAGTCTTGTAGTTGTATTGTCTGTTTACTACGTTACATCGGAACAGGACGTAAAAGACATCGCGTCGAATGGGGAAAATGCACCTGAAACGAGTGGAAAGATGAGTGACGAAGACCTTAAAATCATTACCGAAGCTGCAGGTGATGAAGCGTATGAAACAGTTCGAATGAATTTATCGGACAAAAGGGGCAAGGCAAAGGAAGAATTAACAACGCAAGCAGCATCGCCTGATCTCTCAGTAGATGAGAAGAATAAATTATATGAACAAATGAAAGAAATTGATGCCATGGGAGTAAAAGAAAAAACGTTGGAAAGCTATATTAAAACTATGGGCTATAGCGACTCACTTGTTAGAATCGATGACAACCAAGTGTATGTTACAGTGAAAGCAGAAGATCATTCTAAGGCTGATGCAGTTGAAATAGTTCGGCTCGTACGGGAAGAAATGGGAACACAATTTATTCCAACTGTGGAATTTGATAAGTAATAATAAATGGACGGAGGGGATACCCATCCGTCTTTTTCTGTGAAAATAAATTCTTGTTTAAGATTTATATCAATTGTCAAAACTAACTAACAACTGAAATTTACAATAGGAAAGTAGAGCTACCATAATTTACGGTTTCTCGTATAACTTTTCTATTTATTGTCTATAATGCTAAGTTGCAGTAGGCTCGTGGTAGGGTTCTTTGTTCTGAAGCATATGATAGACAATGGTAAGCATTCGATGTCCAATGGCAACGAGTGCTTTTTTCTTTCCTCTTCTTGCAGATAAAGACCAATATTTCACTGATAACATTTTACTTCGACTTCTAGATACCGCCCAAGCGGCTTCACACAATGCCGACTTAATATGCGGGTTTCCTTTCACGGTTCGCGTACTCTTTCGTTTTCCAGCGCTTTCGTGATTTCCAGGTGACAATCCTGCCCATGACGCAAGGTGCTTGGAAGTTGGAAATTGTGTCATATCAACTCCAATTTCTGCGATGATCACGGCTGCAGTATCTTTCTTAATCCCCGGCATTGTGATAAGAAGTTCTACTTCTTCTTTATAGTTTATCAGTATCCCATCGATCCTTTTTTCAATATCGGAAATTAATTCTTCCAGATAGACAATGTGCATCCATGACTGTTTGATAAGAAACAGTTGGTGATCATTCAATGTGCCAAACAGGGAATCTGTAATTAATTGTTTTTTATGCGCCATACTCCCATGTATCTTTTGTTCGACATCTTCTTGATCTATATAGCCATTGGACATTAGTTGTTCCAACAATTTTCTGCCAGAAACTCCGAAAACATCGGAAATGACTGTCCCTAATTTGATGTTTGAAGTCTCCAATACTTTTTGGATCCGATTCTTTTCAGAAGTCATATGTCCAATCCATTTCTTTCTCAAACGGGTTAAATCTCGCAAATTGCGAATGTCTTCCGGAGGGACGAAACTTTTCTCAATCAAACCATGCCTCAATAATTTGGCAATCCACTCTGCATCCGAAACATCCGTTTTTCTGCCAGGAACATTTTTAATGCGCTGAGCATTTGCCAAAGTAATGTCAAAGAAGTCCTCTAGGATATTATAGACAGGTTTCCAGTACACTCCGGTACTTTCCATTGCGATATGGGTCACTTCTTTTTCTTCTAGCCATTTAAGTAGACGAAACAGATCTTTCGTCAAAGTAGGAAATGTTTCAATCAACTTAACTGTATCGTTCTCTGATTCACCAAGAATCACGCAGGCCACAATTGTTTCCGAATGGACATCCAGACCTGCACATCGTTTGTACAATGTTTCCATTTCACTCCACCTTCTAAATGTATTCCACAAACAGTGGAATGAATTTGAAATTAAACATTTTTCTGTTCGTAGTCATCTCTCAACAAGAGAGAGCTAACAATGGGTTGTACACCAAATTCATTCCAACAGTTTTTTATACAGGGTCAAGCCACCATTAAAGACCACGTTATATACTCACTGTTTGCGGTATCAACATTATGGAGCGAGAAACCCATTTTCATTCCTGGGTTGAGAGCGAAAGATCATGATAGTTTTTTATGAATTTTTTAAAAGCATATTGTTACGGCAAGGTACGAAATTCTTAGTCGGCTGAAATCGCCTGCGTCATGTCCGTGCCGCGGAAGATCAATGAAAGGATAGCGCATCGCATGTACATCAATTTTCGAGAAGGCTCTGGAGCAGCGAGCAGAAAGGAAGTAGCTTGGGCTTAAAATAACATACTTGTCTAAAATGACCAATAAAAAATATAAAAAAATATTACTTTCCGCATTCATCATTGAATTTTTATAAGGTATTATATTATGATGTTAGGAGCTACTCATTATTTTGAAGGAGTGTCACTTATGTTAAAAATTCAGGAAATTCGTGAAATCATAAAGTTAATAGATCAATCTGATATTGAGGAATTTAGCTATGAACATGAAGGTTCAAAAATTGAATTGAAGAAACGGACAGCTACTATTGCTGTTGCACAGCAACAACCTGTTGTTCAACAGCCTGTTGTGGTTCAACCACAAGTACAAACAGCCGTTGAAACACCGGTCTCTGCACCTGAGAAAGTAGAAGCAAAAATAGAGGGAACTACGAATAAAGAAAACTATTTGCAAGTTGTTTCTCCAATGGTTGGAACGTTCTATCAATCGCCATCTCCTGATAATCCGGCATATGTGCAAACAGGCTCTCAAGTAAGTGCTGATACAGTCGTTTGCATTGTCGAAGCAATGAAACTATTTAACGAAATTGAAGCAGAAGTAGATGGAGAGATTGTGGAAGTCCTTGTAAAAGATGGCGAGCTTGTTGAGTATGGACAACCATTATTCTTAGTAAAGCCTAGATAAAAGGATGTTTAAAAAATCCGGTAAAAATGACACTTCGAATTTTTCGTTGGCTTGTTTCTCCGTTCCTTGGAAAAGAAAACCACTTTTCCTGCGTGCGATGCGGATGCAGGGAAGTATTGCTTATGCTCATGTATCTAAAAGCATACATTCCTCTGCTCGAAACTGCGCCGTCTCGAAATTCCGATGCACAGGATGTGCTAGTGTCGGCGTTGCTGACAGGACGACAGCGTATTTAGCCGACCTGGTCCTTTTTATCCTCCTTTTTGACCACTCATAGATAAGGAGCGTTTTCCATGATAAAAAAATTATTGATAGCGAATAGAGGGGAAATAGCTGTACGTATTATTCGTGCCTGTAAGGAATTAAATATTGAAACAGTCGCTGTTTACTCAGAAGCTGACCAGGAAGCACTTCATGTTCAGTTAGCAGACGAGGCGTATTGCATTGGCCCAAAAATGTCAAAAGACAGTTATTTAAATACTGCAAATGTAATTAGCGTTGCTAAGCTAACGAATTGTGATGCGATTCACCCGGGATATGGTTTTTTAGCTGAAAATGCAGATTTCGCAGAGCTTTGCCGTGTTTGTAATATTACTTTCGTAGGTCCAAGTCCTGAAGCTATTTCAAAAATGGGCACGAAGGATGTTGCACGCGAAACAATGAAAGCAGCTGGTGTACCAATTGTACCGGGTTCAAATGGAATTATTAATGATTCCGAAGAAGCCCTTGAAATTGCTGAAAAAATTGGCTATCCAGTTATTATAAAAGCAACTGCAGGCGGCGGAGGAAAAGGGATCCGTGTTGCCAGGGATAAAGAAGAATTAGTTAAAGGGATAAATATTACACAGCAGGAAGCACAGACCGCATTTGGAAATCCGGGAGTGTACATAGAAAAGTACGTTGATGATTTCAGGCATGTAGAAATCCAAGTGCTTGCTGATAATTTTGGCAATGTTATTCATCTAGGTGAACGTGATTGCTCGATTCAAAGAAGGTTGCAAAAATTACTTGAGGAAACACCCTCTCCTGCATTGGATTCTAAAACAAGAGAATTAATGGGGCAGGCTGCAGTCAAAGCAGCCGAAGCAGTGGATTACTCCGGCGCGGGTACAATAGAATTTATCTTTGACCATAGAAATTTCAAGTTTTATTTTATGGAAATGAATACGCGTATTCAAGTGGAACATCCCGTTACTGAAATGGTAACAGGTGTGGATCTCATAAAAGAACAAATTCGAGTTGCATCAGGTGAGAAATTATCTTTGACTCAAGAACAAGTTGAATTTCGCGGTTGGTCAATAGAATGTAGAATCAATGCCGAAAACCCTGAGAAAAACTTCCTTCCATCGGCAGGCAAAATTGAAATGTATTTGCCGCCAGGAGGTCTTGGAGTGCGTGTTGATTCAGGTGCATATCCTGGCTATACAATTCCGCCATATTATGATTCAATGATAGCAAAGGTAATTTCATATGGGGCTACACGCGAAGAAGCGATAGCTAGAATGAAAAGAGCATTGGGAGAATTTGTGATTGAAGGGATTAAAACGACAATTCCTTTTCATATAAATTTACTTGAAAATGAAACTTTTGTGAGTGGGGACTTTAATACAAAGTTTCTTGAAATCCACGATGTGATGAAAGAAAAATAAGCGGAGGTGTTTTAAATGGAAGAGAATTTGAACATGCTTGAAATGACACAGGAAAATGGTCACAACCATGGGAAAATTGAAATTGCTCCGGAGGTAATCGAAGTCATCGCGGGAATAGCTGCTTCAGAAGTAGAAGGAGTAGCCCAAATGCGCGGTAATTTTGCTACTGGTGTTGTAGAAAGACTTGGGAAAAAAAACCACGGCAAAGGGATAAGGGTTGAACTAACAGACGAAGGAATAAAAGTAGATGTATATTGCTTAATGAATTTCGGCGTCTCCATTCCGACAGTGGCTCAGAAAGTTCAGGACAATATTAGACAAACGTTATTTAATATGACTGCACTTGAAGCGGAAGAAGTAAATGTTCATATTGTTGGTGTAGCTTTTGAGACACAAAAACAGGAACATCAAGAATTTGAGGAATAATCAATAAAATGCGCAAGCACCTGTCCAATTACATTCAGGCGCAGAGGATGTGGGTCAGTCAACGGCGCTGCAGGACGCGGCGGTTTTTAGTCGACTTTTCTTCTGAATAGGAAACATTGCGAAGGACTAGTCTGCCTTCCTAATAGTAGGAGGAAAGACAAGAAGTATGAGTCGATAGGTGCTGGAGCTAGACGAATGAAAGCCAGAGGGTAATTCCTTTGGCTTTTTCAATCATTAAAAGGAGCATTATTAAATGAAAAGAAGAGTTGCTCGAGAAAAAGCTTTGCAAGCATTATACCAAATTGATATTAGTGGGGCTGAAACTTCCCATGCCATTGAATTTGTTTTAGAAGATCAAAAGGCTGATTCATTTTTACATGATTTAGTGGAGGGAACGTTGAAGCATCTTCATGAGATCGATCAAGAGATTAAGAAACATTTGGAAAATTGGTCGTTAGATCGACTATCAAAGGTCGACGTGAATATATTAAGGCTTGCCATTTACGAAATGAAGTTTAACGAAGATGTACCTGAAAACGTAGCAATTAATGAAGCGATTGAGATTGCAAAAACATTTGGCGATGACAAATCTGGGAAGTTCATTAATGGAATATTATCGAAGGTCAAGGGAGAATAAATAGGGGGAATTGAGATGCCGGCAACAATTATTGATGGAAAAGAAATATCGAAACATCTTCGAACAAAGTTAGAACAAGAAGTCTCCAAGCTTACTTCAGAAGGAATCAAACCAGGTCTTGCGGTTATATTAGTTGGAAATAACCAAGCATCAAGAACATACGTCACTTCTAAACAGAAAAGTTGTAAAGCGATTGGGATGCATTCGGAGTTAATCGAGCTTCCTGAAGATGTTGAAGAGCGAGTGTTGCTAAATGAGATTGAGACATTAAATAAACGAGATGATATTCATGGAATATTGGTTCAACTTCCACTTCCTGAACATATTTCGGAGACGAAAGTAATTGAAACTATTTCTCCGAATAAAGATGTGGATGGATTTCATCCCGTGAATATTGGAAAAATGATGACAGGGCAAGATACTTTCCTACCTTGCACTCCTTTCGGTGTATTAGAAATGTTAAAATATATGGAACTACCGATCGCAGGGAAACATGCTGTCATCGTCGGCAGAAGCAATATTGTCGGAAAACCTGCAGGACAACTTCTATTAAATGAAAATGCTACCGTAACATATTGCCATTCAAAAACGGCAGATCTTATTTCCTATACAAAGAAAGCAGATATTTTAGTAGCTGCAATAGGGAGAGCTAAAATGATTACGGCTGATTATGTAAAAGAAGGAGCCGTAGTAATCGATGTTGGCATGAATCGTGACGAACATAGTAAATTATGCGGCGATGTTGATTACAATGATGTATTTGATAAGGCAGGCTATATTACCCCAGTTCCAGGTGGAGTTGGTCCAATGACCATTACAATGCTACTGTACAATACTGTAAAATCTGCGCAAAAAGTGCTTGCCAATCGTAATTAAGATGAAAAAATAGTAGAATAAAGATAACATACAAGAGAAGCTGACATCCTAAAAAAGATTGGGTGCAGCTTTTCTTTCTGGAGTGTTGCATATGACTGAACGGCAATATTTATCTGTAAAAGCTTTGACAAAGTATATAAAACGTAAATTTGATGTAGATCCTCATTTAGCAAATGTATATGTAAAAGGGGAAATCTCTAATTTTAAAAGACATTCAAGCGGCCATCTTTATTTTACTTTAAAAGATGATGCAGCACGAATCATGGCTGTCATGTTTTCATCCCACTCGCAATCTATGAAATTTATCCCTGAAAATGGCATGAATGTATTGATCCGAGGAAGCATTTCCGTATATGAGTCAAGTGGACAATATCAAATTTACGTTCAGGAGATGCTCCCCGATGGAATTGGGGAATTGTTTCTTGCGTATGAGCAGCTTAAAAACAGACTGGAACAAGAGGGGTTATTTCATCCTGACAAAAAGAAACAGATTCCTGTTTATCCACGAAAAATCGGAATCATCACTTCTCCGACTGGAGCAGCGATAAGGGATATCCTCACTACCATTCATCGCCGGTATCCAATTGGGAAACTGATCGTTCTTCCCGTTCTTGTCCAAGGAAAACAAGCTTCATCTTCGATTGCTGCTGCTATCAAAAAGGCGAATGAACTATCTATCGCAGATGTGCTAATTGTAGGCAGAGGCGGGGGGTCTATTGAAGAATTATGGGCTTTTAATGAAGAGGCGGTCGCAAAAGCGATATTTAATTCAAAAATTCCGATCATTTCTGCCGTTGGCCATGAAACGGATTTTACGATAGCCGATTTTGTAGCGGATGTAAGGGCAGCAACCCCAACTGGAGCTGCAGAACTTGCAGTACCGCATATTGAAGATTTAATGGAGAGGTTGCTTAATCGAAAGAACCGCCTTTATCGTGGAATGGCTGAAATTACAAAAGAAAAAAGAGGCAAATTGAACCTGCTGGAAAATTCTTATATATTACGCAATCCACGAAAGTTATATGAGCAAAAATGGGAAGCTGTTGACAGAATGACAGAACGATTGCAAAGAGGACAAGAAAAAATCCTATTTCAAAAAATGGATCAATTTCAACGGCTGCATAAAATTTTGGCAACCCATCACCCTGCTATGAAACTGCAAATGCATAAAGAGAAGTTTATTCGCATTAAACAACAGCTTTCACAGCAAGCAAAAATCATATACAATCAAAAGTCCAGTGAATTTTCTACTAAAGTGGCTACATTGGAAGCCTTGAGCCCATTAAATATATTACGAAGAGGTTATAGTGTTGCCTATACGGATACTGGTAAAATAGTTAATACAACCGATAAAGCTAATATAGGGGATCAGATTACTTTACAAGTTACAGATGGAGAGTATTTTTGTACAATTGATCATATAGAAAAAGGTGAGAACAATGGATGAAAAATATACATTTGAAGAAGCGATGAGTCAGTTAGAGAAAATTGTCGTTCGCTTAGAAGAAGGAGATATTCCTTTAGAGGAGGCATTAGAAATATATAAAAAAGGGATAGAGTATTCAAAGCTTTGCCACGATAAATTGAAGAAAGCTGAACAACAGCTTACGAAAATTTTGACCGATGATGGAGAGGAAGATTTTCTTCTTCAAGAGGAGGAGTAGGCTTGACCGTCGAACACGAAACTTTTATTTCCAACTATAAAGACACGCTTGAAAAACAGCTGCCTTTGACGATTAATAAACTAAAGGCTCCACAAGCATTAAAAGCTGCTATGTTGTATTCTTTGACAGCAGGTGGAAAAAGAATTAGACCGATTCTTCTTTTCGCCGTGATTGATGCTTTTGATAAAAAACCAGAAATGGGCTTATCTACCGCTTGCGCATTGGAAATGATCCATACATATTCTTTAATCCACGACGACCTTCCAAGTATGGACGATGATGATTTAAGGCGTGGAAAACCAACAAACCATAAAATTTTTGGTGAAGCTCTTGCTATATTAGCTGGAGATGGGCTGCTCACATATAGCTTTCAACTTATAGCAGAGGATGAGCAATTGGATGATCACCAAAAAGTTTGGCTTATGAAGATGTTATCCGCTTGTGCTGGCCCAGAAGGAATGGTCGGGGGCCAGGTTGCAGATATCCAAGCTGAGGATCAAGAGTTGCACTTAAAGGAATTAGAATACATCCATCATCATAAGACTGGTCGACTTCTTACATACGGTGTGATAGCAGGAGCAAAAATTGCTAGTGCATCAGAGGAAGAGTTGGATCTTTTCGAAAAATTTTCCCGCCATCTTGGACTCGCTTTCCAAATTAGTGATGATATCCTTGATGTGATCGGAGACGAAAATATAATCGGGAAACGAATCGGTAGTGATGTAGAAAAAAAGAAAAGTACATATCCATCCTTACTATCTCTTGAAGGTGCAAAGGAACACTTATCCTATCATATTCGCGAGGCAAAAGACACGCTTACTAAAACAAATCTTAAAACGGATTTGCTGCAATATCTTACAGATGTTGTGGCGGGAAGAGATCGGTAACATAAGAAAAGCTCAAGGCGCTGGGCGCTAGACAATGAAAAACTTCATTTTAAAGAAGGTTTGTAATTTTTCAAAAAAAGGAGACCAAGACATAACTATTTCCGACAAAGATAAATCCGAACAATGGGTTGTTTAGTGTATATACCCACTCCGAAAATATACTTCGCTTTCCGTGGGCGGCTGGCGAGCCTCCTCGCTCGTCCCGAGCTGCGGGGTCTCATCCACAGGAGTCTTCGTATATTTCCTCCGCTAAGTAGATCATTGTTCGTCTTTAGGTTTGATTGTTTTAGTTATGTCCCAGCCTCTATTTTCGTTTTAGGACTTGGCTAATCTTCAATTTCCCTCGGAGAAGGAATAGGAAATATAAATTCTACTTTTTCATTGTTTATAAAAAGTGGTATGTGGCACTTTAACCCATCTAATAATTCGTTATCTACTACAAATCCCGCCTCAAAAGATGAATCCATTTTAGCTGGAAAGGAAAAAGTAACGACATCATCTTCCTCTTTTCCAACCTCATCATTCCAACCGTATGCTACCAACCGCTGAAATTTCTCTTTTGCATTTTTCAATTGAAGTATGTTATCTGTAGTATCTTCAGTTTTTAATCCCGTCAATACAGCAGGGGAATTCGCTTGATTATCAAGTTTGAAAGACATATAAATTCGTTGTTCATTCCATTCATAGCTGTAACTGACTTTATATAAGGTAATTCGAATACCGTTATTATGTTGAATTTCGTTTAGCTCAACTGTCATATTATATGCCTTATCATTCAAAATAAAGTGATTAAAAAAAAGGGAACATCCAGCTAATAATACAACGTAAAAGAATATGATTAACCATAATTGTTTCTTCATAGTTAACTTCCTTCCTGTATCTTGGTACTATTTTATGCATTCACAATTACTCTTCTCATCAAATAAAGACTTTTGTTTTTTGACTAATTTAATTTTATGAAATATTCTTAAAAATATCAACGGACTTTCAAAAAGCAATAAGCTATATTTAAGTTTTTTGGATTTTCCATTCAATAGCAGCTATGTAGTAGAGTCCACTATTTTAATGTACTAACTGCATTTAAAAATATGATTTTAATCTAAAAGGAGAGGGTATCTTTAGCAAGTCTCCTGTATATACAAATATCGGTAAGCTTAAAAGCTAGTCAAATTGATGAAAGGTTGAAAATATGTTATAATTTTTGCAGATTGTTGGATGGTGCAGTATTCTAGTCAATCTACCGGTTCTGAAGGTGGGCCTAAAAATTCACCAAAGGGCACATCGATGAAGTTCCTTGTTCTGGCTTGAGTCGCCCAGGCTTGGGTCGGGGCTGGGAGTAAAGGTTTAAGGGCGATCCACAAAGGCATGTGGGCGTTGACCCTTTACCGCGGAGGCTTCGTGATTTTCAGCTGGCTTAAACGCATGTGCGCGAAAAACGAAGTATAGACCTGCAATGTGATGTGGGCATCACTAGCAGCGTAGCCTGCCTTGAGTGAAGCTTGAGGGGATTATGGTTATAGAAATGCAGATCGGTTGGCCATCGTTCTGTTTTCTTCCGTCCATATGAAATCAGTTTTGCAAAAGAGGCTAGGAATCAGGTTAAAGATTGCTGAGGAAATCTCCTAGACTGTTCATTTGGACATAATTTGAGGATTATAGTGCGGACTAAGTGGTAATCCAGTCTGACAGCTGGTGACACTGTCAAGATGAGTTTAAAGGGAAACCACCATGATGGCGACATCTGGTACTTGTCTGGGAAAACCTACTGGACCTAAGCCGTAATTTTTACTCTTATTATGACCATCCAACTAAATTTCTTGAAAATGGTGAAATATTCGTTTATGAAAGAAATGATAAATAAATCAATTAAATGGAGTATTAGTATAGCCGTTATCACATTTGTGCTAGCGGCTATTTTTTCAATCGTTTCTACTGGCGTCTTGCATGGCCTATCATGGACTCTTGGACTTCTTGTTGTTCTTTTTATTGTCCTTATTGGAATTCTTTTTGATATGATAGGAATAGCTTCTACCGCCGCTGATGAAACGCCTTTTCACTCTATGGCTGCAAGGAAGGTTTATGGCGCAAAACATTCCATACGGATTGTACGGAATGCCGACCGCTTCGCGAACTTCTGTAATGATGTAATAGGAGATATTTCTGGAATCATTAGTGGAACTGCGGCGGCTCTTGTTATTATCCAACTTGCGAATAGTATGGAGATATCAGAAAATTCCGCTTTAGAATATGGAATCAACGTTGGTTTGACGAGCTTAATCGCAGCTGTTACAGTAGGAGGAAAAGCATTTGGCAAATCTTTTGCGATTACTTATTCTCGAGATATAATATTTCAGGTAGGGAAATTATTGCAATTTCTTGAGGAAAAATTTCATATTACGATCATTAAAGACAATAAAAGAAGAAAAACAAAGAATAATTCCAAAAAACGAAAGTGAGTGGTCCTTTTGGATCTTTTATCAATTAAAGACCCTTCATTTCTCAAAAAAATGAATCATACAGAACTTGAGGAATTAAGCCTAGAAATTAGGAAGTTCCTCATTGAAAAATTATCAAAAACTGGTGGACACATTGGACCTAATTTAGGTGTAGTTGAACTAACACTCGCCCTTCATAAATGCTTTAACAGCCCGAAGGATAAAATTTTATGGGATGTTGGCCACCAATCATACGTTCATAAAATTTTGACTGGAAGAGCAGATCAATTTGATAGCCTTAGACAATATAAGGGTCTTTGCGGATTTCCAAAGATGGATGAGAGCATCCATGATGTATGGGAGACAGGGCATAGCTCTACTTCATTGTCAGCTGCAATGGGGATGGCAATTGCCCGCGACATAAAAGGAGATTCTAATTTTGTTATTCCTGTAATTGGCGATGGCGCTCTTACTGGCGGAATGGCTCTTGAGGCTTTGAATCATATTGGTGATAGCCAGAAAAATATTACAGTCATTTTAAATGATAATGAAATGTCTATTGCTCCGAATGTCGGTGCTCTTCATAACGTCTTAGGCAAGTTAAGAACGGCTGGTAAATATAAATGGGCTAAAGATGAACTCGAATACTTATTAAAGAAAATTCCGGCTGTTGGAGGAAAGCTTGCATCAACAGCAGAAAAGGTAAAAGATAGTCTAAAGTATTTGCTTGTATCCGGAGTGTTTTTCGAAGAATTAGGATTTACGTATTTTGGGCCAATAGATGGCCATGATTTTAATGATTTATTTGAAAACTTTCAGTATGCAAAAAAAACAGAAGGCCCTGTTCTTCTTCATGTTATTACGAAAAAAGGAAAAGGGTATAGTCCAGCAGAAGATGATCGGATTGGAACATGGCATGGGATTGGTCAATATAAAATTGAAACAGGCGATGTAATAAAATCTGTTAACTCAGCGCCTTCCTGGAGCTCACTTGTAAGTGAAACTGTTCGCAAACTAGCTCGTGAGGATAAGAGAATTGTAGCGGTAACGCCCGCAATGCCAGTCGGTTCGAAGCTTGAAAAGTTTGCAGAAGAATTTCCAGATCGATTTTTTGATGTCGGAATTGCTGAGCAGCATGCCACGACAATGGCCGCAGGACTAGCCACTCAAAAAATGAAACCATTTCTTGCGATATATTCTACTTTCCTACAGAGAGCATATGATCAACTTTTGCACGATATATGCAGGCAAAAGTTGAATGTATTTATCGGGGTTGATCGTGCTGGTCTTGTTGGTGCAGACGGTGAAACCCATCAAGGCGTCTTTGATGTGTCATTTTTAAGGCATTTGCCAAATATGGTTGTAATGATGCCTAAGGACGAAAATGAAGGCCAACACATGGTATATACAGCAGTAAAATATGACGATGGCCCAATTGCAATGAGGTTTCCTCGCGGGAATGGCTATGGGGTTCCTATGGATAGTAAATTAAAAGAAATTCCGATTGGTACTTGGGAAGTTCTTAGAAAAGGAAAAGATGCCACAATCCTAACTTTCGGAACAACGATCCCAATGGCAATGGAAGCTGCCCTCAAGTTGGAGAATCTTGGTGTCTCCGTTCAAGTTGTTAATGCGAGGTTTATAAAGCCACTTGATGAGAAGATGCTTTATCAAATATTGAAGACAGGGATGCCGGTATTGACGATTGAAGAGGCGATATTGCAGGGAGGATTCGGAAGCGCAGTATTGGAATACGCACATGATCAAGAATTCCATCATGCAATCATTGATCGTATTGGAATACCAGACAAATTTATCGAGCACGGGAATGTTTCTGAATTATTATCTGAGATTGGATTGACATCAGAACAAATCGCATTAAAACTAAATTCCATGCTTCCAGAGAAGAAAAAAAGGGCATAATGTATGAAACCAAAAAAACAAAGACTTGATGTATTGTTAGTGGAAAGAGGCTTGAGCGATACCCGTGAAAAGGCTAAAAGAGCCATTATGGCAGGAATTGTTTTCTCGAACGAAATAAGGCTTGATAAACCGGGGGATAAGGTAAACGAGGATATTCCTTTACAATTAAAAGGAAATATTCTACCTTATGTCAGCCGCGGTGGATTAAAGCTTGAAAAAGCATTAAAGGAATTTCATATTTCTGTACACGACAAAATTTTGCTCGATATCGGAGCATCTACAGGTGGTTTTACAGATTGTGCATTGCAAAACGGAGCTAAATTATCATATGCTTTAGATGTTGGCTATAATCAGCTCGCTTGGAAGCTTAGAAACGATCCTCGTGTGATTGTTATGGAAAGAACAAATTTCCGATATGTAAAGCAAACTGATCTTATAAAAGAAATGCCGAATTTAGCAAGTATTGATGTATCTTTTATATCGTTAAAGCTTATTCTTCCTGTACTAAAACAATTGCTCTGTAATGAAAGCGACGTTGTCGCATTAATTAAACCGCAATTTGAAGCCGGAAAAGAGCAAGTAGGGAAAAAAGGAATAATAAGAGATCCTAAAATTCATGAAGAAGTAATAAATAAAATTATCGATTTTTCCCTAAAGGAAGGGTATGACGTCATTAATCTCACATACTCTCCAATAACAGGCGGAGAAGGAAACATTGAGTTTTTACTTCACTTAAACTGGTCTGGAAATCAGAACGCGGATCAACAAGGAACCGATAAATCATCCGTTAAAATTCACGATATCGTAAAAGAAGCACATACAAATTTAAACTTAAAAAACTAGGGCATTCCTTATGGATTGCCCTTTTTACTTATAAATTTTATAATGTATAAAGCAGTATAAAAATGCACGTGATTATTATAAGGATGGGGAGAATGATGACAAAAGGACAGCGTCATATAAAAATTCGTGAATTGATCGGTACAAAAGAAATAGAAACTCAAGATGAGTTGGTAGAATATTTGAAAAACGATGGTTATAACATCACTCAAGCGACAGTTTCCAGGGATATAAAAGAACTGCACTTAGTTAAGGTTCCGTTGCCTGATGGAAGATATAAGTATAGTTTGCCTGCAGATCAAAGATTTAATCCACTCCAAAAATTGAAGCGTGCCCTTACAGATTCTTTCGTTGGAATCGATTTTGCCCAAAACTTACTCGTTATGAAAACCCTTCCCGGAAATGCTCAAGCTATTGGTGCGTTAATTGATCATCTTGACTGGCAAGAAATTATGGGAACAATATGTGGAGACGATACTTGCTTAATCATTTGCCGCACACATGAAGATGCGATTTCGATAAACGAAAAGTTTATAGAGATGCTGTAGGAAGTGAGGGGAAACACTCTTGTTACAAGAGCTATCTATCAAGAATTTTGCAATCATTGACCAAATCTCCGTATCTTTTGAAAAAGGGTTGACAGTTCTCACTGGTGAAACAGGTGCAGGGAAATCAATCATTATAGATGCATTGCATTTACTTGTTGGAGGTCGAGGTTCAGCTGAGTTTGTCCGTCATGGAGAGAATAAAGCGGAAATCGAAGGACTATTTTTTCTTGAAGATAACCATCCATGTTTCGTTAGGACAGCCGAATTTGGAATTGATATAGAAGAAGGAATGATGATATTAAGAAGAGAAATATCGAGTAATGGAAAAAGTGTTTGCAGGGTGAATGGGAAACTTGTTACCATATCAACTTTGCGAGAAATCGGAAGTACGTTAATTGATATTCACGGTCAGCACGAGCATCAGGAATTAATGGACGAGTCTATTCACCTCTCATTATTGGATCAATATGGAAGTATTGAAATCGCACCTGCTTTGCAAAATTATAAAGAAATCTATAAACAATATGATGCAACACTAAAAAAAATAAAACAACTTAAACTTAATGAACAAGAAATGGTACAAAGATTGGATTTATTACAATTCCAACTTAAAGAAATTCGTAAAGCAGATTTAAAAATAAAAGAAGATGAATCATTGGCGGATGAAAGAAGACAGTTAAGTAATTTTGAAAAAATATATGCGGCAATTAAAGCTGGATATGAAGGTCTTCAAGGGGAACAGCATGGACTTGATTATATAAGTCATTCAATGAGCCACTTGGAAACCGCAGCAGATTTGGATAAGCAATATGAGCATGTATTGGAATCAGTGACAAATAGTTATTATTTGTTGGAGGAAGCTGCTGATCGGCTAAGAAACGAATTAGATAACCTCGAATTTAATCCAGAACGTTTGAATGAGATTGAAGGAAGATTGAATGAAATAAATCAATTGAAAAGAAAATATGGATCAACCGTTTCTGAAATTCTTGAATACAGTTCGAAAATCGAAGAAGAAATTGAAATGTTGATGAACCGAGATGCCCGAATTGGAGAACTTGAATCTAAACTCTCCTCGTTTGAGGAAGATTTGGCTCTTGAAGGGAAACAGCTTAGTTTTTTAAGAAAAAAGTGGGCTGAAAAACTAACAAATGCGATACACAAAGAATTAAAAGAGCTATATATGGATAAAACGGTTTTTGAGCCTGTATTTGGGAAGGATTCCGAAAATAATCATGATTTTGGAAAAGATGGTTTAGATGATGTTGTCTTCTATCTTTCGACCAACCCTGGTGAACCTTTAAAGCCGTTATCGAAAGTAGCTTCGGGCGGAGAATTATCGAGAATGATGCTAGCTTTGAAAACGATTTTTTCGAAACATCAAGGTATTACTTCGATTATCTTTGACGAAGTCGATACAGGAGTAAGTGGAAGAGTCGCTCAAGCAATTGCTGAGAAAATTTATCAAGTATCGAAGTTTTCTCAAGTGCTCTGTATATCACATCTTCCTCAAGTTGCTGCGATGGCTGATACTCATCTTCTTATTTCTAAAGAAGCCATTTCAGGAAGAACAAGAACATCTTTGGAGGTTTTAGGAAAAAAAGATAAAATTTCGGAAATTGCTCGGATGATTTCTGGGGTCGAAATCACGGATTTAACAAAGAAACATGCGAAAGAATTACTAGATATTGCCTATACAATAAAGTTAACTTGAAAAGCTATCCTTCATTGGACAGCTTTTTTCCTTGCTTCCACTTATAAATGAGCCTAAAGCAGGCTAAATTATAATTGTGGGCTAGAAAGCGAGGAGAGTGATCAAAAGGATGTTGGATATTTTAAGAAAAATAACAGGTGGAATTCTCCTTGTTTCACTTCTAATGCTAATTGTTTATAAGCCATTTCAACAATATATGCATATTCCGAATCAAATTACGTTGTTTGAAGGACAACAATATAACATTTCAAAAGCAAATGCAGTAAATGTTTCGGCACCTTCATCAAGTCAAAATATTGAATTAGAGGAAAGTGAGCAAGCAATATCGCTACAAGGAAAACAGGCTGGAAAAGATAAATTCTTTTTAGAAATGGCTGGCTTTCCTGTCAAGCAAGTCGATGTAAATGTCTTAAAGAATTTTAAAGTATACCCCGGCGGCCAATCAATTGGAGTGAAGCTGAATACATTGGGTGTTCTCGTAGTTGGACACCATTTAGTATCCGCAGAAAATGAAAAACAATCTCCGGGTGAAGCAGCTGGTATAAAAGTGGGAGACATTATTACAAAAATAAACGGAACAAAAATAAATCATATGGCTGAAATTGCTTCATATGTTAATGAAGCAGGACAACATGGTAAAAAACTTGCTATAACGATTCAACGAGGTAAAGAGACAATCGATACGACATTAGATCCGAAGCTGGATGAAAAAGAAAAAACGTATAAATTAGGATTGTATATTCGAGACTCAGCTGCTGGAATTGGGACGATGACTTTTTATGAACCAAAAACGAAAAAGTATGGGGCATTAGGGCATGTCATTTCTGATATGGATACGAAAAAGCCGATCGTTGTGGATGATGGACAAATTGTAAATTCAACCGTTACATCAATAGAAAAAGGGAAAAATGGAGCGCCTGGGGAGAAACTTGCTCGTTTTTCATCCAATAAAAACGTCATTGGAAATATAAAGACAAATAGTCCATTTGGGATTTTTGGCGAGTTGAAACAAAATATAAAGAATGGAATATTTGATAAACCAATGCCAATTGCTCTATCCAATCAAGTTGAGGAAGGACCTGCAAAAATATTGACGGTTGTGGAAGGAAATAAAGTGGAACAATACGATATCGAGGTTATAAGTACGATTCCTCAAAAATTTCCTGCTACAAAAGGAATGGTCATAAAAGTGGTAGATCCAAAGTTACTCAGTAAAACTGGGGGAATTGTTCAAGGGATGAGTGGCAGCCCAATTATTCAAAACGGTAAAATCATCGGTGCTGTAACACATGTATTTGTAAATGACCCTACATCTGGTTATGGAGTCCATATAGAATGGATGCTCCATGAAGCGGGAATCGATATTTATGAAAAAAATATAGAAAAAGCTAGTTGAGGGTGCTCACCCTCTTTTTTTTATGGTTAAATGGAAGATATAAGAGGTATATAACGATTATTCGACAAAAGGTATTAATTTTATCTAAAGGTGTCGAAAAACAGAGTAAATCGAAGGAAATTTAAGATTTTGTATTAATTTTTATTTATTTTGAAAAAATTTAAAGGAATTTAATCATCTTTGGCGTATTTAACTATTAATGACATTATTTTGAATTATTTTTGGACTTGAGGAGGAAATGGATAGTGAAAAAAATCAAAGTTTGTATTGTAGATGACAACAGAGAGCTAGTTGGTTTGCTGGATGATTACATTTCATCCCAGGAAGATATGGAAGTTGTAGGTACAGCACATAATGGTCAGGATTGTTTGCAATTAGTTGAAGATACAAATCCTGACGTATTGATATTAGATATAATTATGCCGCATTTAGACGGACTAGGCGTGCTAGAACAACTGCGTGAATCGAGCACTGTTTTTCCTAATGTTATAATGCTTACTGCATTCGGGCAAGAAGATGTAACGACTAAAGCGGTAGAACTTGGAGCTTCTTATTTTATTCTTAAGCCATTTGATATGGATCATTTAGCGAACCATATTCGCCAAGTAAGTGGTAAAGCAAGTCAAGTTAAGAGAAAGACAACAGCTACTTCTAAAAGCCAAAATGAAACAAAGCCAAGAAACTTGGAGGCAAGTATTACCTCAGTTATTCATGAAATTGGTGTTCCTGCTCATATTAAAGGTTATTTGTATTTAAGGGAAGCGATTTCAATGGTTTACAATGATATTGAATTGCTCGGTTCTATAACAAAAGTTCTTTATCCAGATATTGCTAAAAAATTTAATACGACAGCAAGCAGGGTCGAAAGGGCAATTAGACATGCAATTGAAGTTGCATGGAGTAGAGGAAATGTTGATTCTATATCCTCTCTATTTGGTTACACGGTAAGCATGTCAAAAGCGAAACCTACGAATTCAGAGTTCATCGCGATGGTTGCTGATAAATTACGACTTGAGCATAAAGCTTCTTAAAAAGTTCCAAAATTAAAAAACGGCCCTTTTCTTTTAAGACTCTGAAAAAGTTTCCATTTAAACTTAGTTGTTGATTTGCTCTCCAGGCGCTTCGCATTCCGCGGGTATCGAAAAGCGGAGGGAGCAGTGGGGAAGAAAGGCTAAGGGTGCAACGTCGCGTTGTAGGCTCAGTGCAGCGACGTCCTGTTGCTTCGCCTGCACTAGTTACTTCCATGTACGTTGCAACGCCTTCCTGACCCGCCTCCTGCTGGCCTCCGACAAGCAAATGTTCTGAGACAAAAAAGTCGTGCTTTGACTTTTATGCCTCAGGTGATTTGACCTTGAGGGGCTGGCTCCTGCAGTTAGACATGGTGCGGGGAGTCTCCTCGGCGCAATCGCCTGTGGGGTCTCACCTGTTCCGTACTCCCGCAGGAGTCTTCGCGCCTTCTGCTCCAATCAACGGTGTTAAAATATGATTATTCTTTTAACAAAACCAAAAAGTAAAGGTATAAAATCCTCATAAAATAAGGATCTTATACCTTTTTTAGGTTGTATGCAGGAATATCTATATTGATTTTTAGCAGTTTCTGTTGATTGGAGCGGAAGGCGGCGACTTTCTTGCCGGCTAAAGACGGCCACGCCCTGTAGCCAGCGCCGACACAAGGACGTCCTGTCCGTCGGGGGATTAGCGTGAAAGGTGGGATCCCGCAGGAGCGGAGCGACGAGGAAGCTCACTTCACGTCACCTGGAAAGCGTCCGCATGAAGCGTAAATCAACAGTATTTCATGGTGTCCCTTTACAGAATGCCTCTTTTATTTGCCTCTTTCTTTTAAGGACAGGTTTTTTAAATTATTGAAAAAAAGATTATCAACTCATGTCAATGGAGGGTATTATGATAATATACACAATTAGGCGGTGGCGATTATGACAATTATTTTAGCACATAGAGGATCAGCTGGAACTCACCCTGAAAACACAATGGAATCATTTGTAGCGGCTGAACAATTCGGAGCGGACGGAATAGAACTCGATGTTCATTTAACGCTAGACGGGGATATTGCAGTTATACATGACACTACAGTTGATCGAACAACAGATGGAAACGGACGAGTAACTGATTTTACTATGGAGGAATTAAAAAAGTTTAAAGCAAATTATCATTATAAGCATTTTTTCAAAAAAACAGCTAGAATTCCATCTTTAAAAGAAGTATTTGAATGGATGAAAGGGAATAATTTAATTTGTAATATTGAGCTTAAAAATAATGAGCTGCCTTATGAAGGTCTTGAAGAAAAAGTAATCTCCTTAATTAAGGAATATAAATATGAAAAACGTATCGTCATTTCTTCATTTAATCATTATTCACTTGTCTATATAGTGAATAATTGGCCAGAAATCGAAACTGCTCCTCTTTATAGTGACCTTTTATACAAACCTTGGGAGTATGCAAATTCCTTAAATTCTAAAGGAATCCATCCGAAATTAAAGTCGGTCTCTGATACGATTATTAAAACGACAATGGAAAATGGAATTTCGGTTAGACCATACACGGTTAATAAAGAACGTGATATAAAAAGACTACTACAAATAAATTGTTCAGCCATCATTACCGACTTTCCAGAAAAAGCAGTGAAGCTTAAAAGAAAATAAAAAGATAGGGGCTTGGCAAAAAAGTCAAGCTCCTATCTGTAAGGCTAACGTTTTCGTTGCTTAAAACGTTCCTGTACTTGATTTCTTTTTCTATCGCGGTGCAATATAAAACCTGCGATAAACCCTAGTCCAAAAATGAAAAACAAAAGACCTGCGATGAACTGCATCCATAAATATGGAAAAGGGGCCAGAAGTTTTCCAAATAACATATCCCTCATTAATTTAATGCCATAACCCGATAGAATACCGGGAATTAATAATAATAATAATGCAATGAATCTTCCCATTAAACTTTTTCGACTCCTTATCCTTGTTGCTAAAAAAATCATATAACATCGGTAAGATTTGTCAAGGGACAGCCTTTTCGTTACAATGTAATTAGGATTAGGTATCATGATAAGGTCATAAGAAATGATGTGGAGGTAAAAAATGAATATCTTCGAATATATGGTGAATTATGATTATGAACAATTATTATTTTGCCAAGATGAAAAGTCCGGTTTAAAGGCAATTATCGCCATCCACGATACAACTCTTGGTCCCGCTCTTGGAGGAACTCGGATGTGGACTTATAAAAATGAAGAAGCAGCAATTGAGGATGCACTTCGTTTGGCAAGAGGCATGACATATAAGAATGCCGCTGCGGGATTAAATCTTGGGGGCGGAAAAACAGTTATTATCGGTGATCCGAAAAAAGATAAAAATGAAGAAATGTTCCGTGCGTTCGGAAGGTTTATTCAAGGGTTAAATGGCCGATACATTACAGCGGAAGATGTAGGGACGACTGTTCAAGATATGGATATTATCCATGAAGAAACTAATTTTGTAACAGGGATTTCACCTGCATTCGGTTCATCTGGAAACCCATCACCAGTTACTGCGTATGGCTGCTTTGTTGGGATGAAAGCAGCGGCAAAAGAAGCATTTGGGTCCGATTCTTTGGAAGGTAAGACTGTTGCAGTTCAAGGAGTAGGAAATGTTGCATTTGAACTTTGCCGTTACTTACATGAAGAAGGGGCAGAACTGATTGTCACAGACATAAATAAAGATGCTGTCAATCGTGCTGTTGAAGCTTTCCAAGCGAAAGCAGTGGATCCAGATGATATATATGCAGTTGAAGCTGATATTTTTTCTCCATGTGCCCTTGGCGCCGTAATTAATGATGATACAATTCCACAATTAAAAGTTAAAGTAATTGCTGGATCAGCAAATAATCAGCTTAAGGATACAAAACATGGTGATCAAATAAATGAAATGGGCATTGTATATGCTCCTGACTACGTCATCAATGCCGGTGGAGTTATAAATGTAGCTGATGAACTTTACGGCTATAATAAAGAGCGTGCTCTTAAGAAGGTAGAAACAATTTATAATAATGTCGCAAAAGTGATTGAAATATCAAAGCGAGATGGTATTCCCACATACGTGGCTGCAGACCGAATGGCAGAGGAAAGAATTGAGAAAATGAAAAATTCAAGAAGTCAATTCCTTCTCAATAATAAACATATTTTGGCTAATCGAATCTAAAAGATAGTTATTTGTATGTTGATTAAGCTGTCCCAAAAGCTGGATAAGTCCCCCGAAGGCTGGTGGAGTGAAAGAAAGCGTATAAGGACAGCTTCTTCTATGTATAGAATCGGTTCAAATCTGGCCATAAGTAAAATGGAGGGATAATAATTGGCACGTGAATATGATTTAGTAATCCTCGGTGGAGGCACTGGTGGTTATGTAGCAGCCATTCGTGCTTCACAGCTTGGATTGAAAACAGCGATCGTTGAAAAGGAAAAAATAGGTGGAACGTGTTTACATAAAGGCTGCATTCCAAGTAAGGCATTACTAAGAAGTGCCGAAGTTTTTTCTTTAACGAAAAAAAGTGAAGAATTCGGAGTCTTGACAAGCGATGTCGAGCTTAATTTTAAGAAAGTACAAGAAAGAAAATCGTCTATTATTGAACAACTGTACAATGGTGTTCAATTTTTGATGAAGCAAGGAAAAATTGATATATATAATGGATTTGGACGTATATTAGGTCCTTCCATTTTTTCACCCATACCTGGAACAATATCTGTGGAGATGGACAATGGTTCGGAAAATGAAATGTTGATTCCGAAAAATGTTATTATTGCTACTGGTTCAAGACCAAGTACTTTGCCAAATTTAGATATAGATGGGACTCTTGTTCTTACCTCTGACGAAGCCCTTGAAATGCTGGAACTTCCTGACTCAATCGTCATTATTGGGGGGGGCGTCATTGGCATAGAATGGGCGTCAATGCTTGCGGATTTTGGTGTAAATGTAACCGTCATTGAATACGCTGACCGTATAATACCGGGAGAAGATGAGGACATTTCTAAAGAATTGTCACATCTTTTACAAAAAAAGGGAATAAAAATCGTAACTAATGCAAAAGTTTTATCGGAAACTATGGAAAAAGAGGGCGGGACAGTACGAATAAATGCTGAAATAGCTGGGGAAGAACAGACTTTTTCAGCAGAAAAGCTATTAGTTTCTGTTGGCAGGAAAGCGAACAGTGAAAATATCGGGCTTCAAAATACCGAAATAGAACTTTTAAAAAATGGCGCAATTAAAGTAAATTCTTTTTTCCAAACGAAGGAATCTCATATATATGCTATTGGAGATGTAATTGGCGGTCTACAACTTGCCCATGTAGCTTCACATGAAGGAATTAAGGCTGTAGAACATATTGCCGGTATAAATCCTGATTCCATTATTTATGATAACATCCCAAAATGTATTTACAGTTCTCCTGAAGTAGCGAGTGTTGGCTTTACCGAAAAAAAAGCAAAGGAGAATGGCCATCAAGTTAAAATAGGAAAATTTCCTTTCAAAGCTGTTGGTAAAGCACTTGTACAAGGAGAATCTGCAGGTTTTGTTAAAATTGTGGCCGATGGAAAAACAAATGATATTCTCGGTATACATATGATTGGTCCTCATGTAACGGATATGATTTCTGAAGCAGGGCTCGCTCGAGTATTGGATGCCACTCCTTGGGAGATAGGGAACACTATCCATCCACATCCAACATTAAGCGAAGCTATTGGGGAAGCAGCTTTGGCAGTAGATGGTCTGTCTATCCATATATAGGCGCAAAACGAACGAGGAGGGATTAATATGACAAACCGACATACTGAGCTCGGACTTAGTGATCAACAAGTTTTAGATATGTATGAAACGATGATGCTCGCCCGCAGGGTTGATGAAAGAATGTGGCTTTTAAACCGCTCAGGAAAAATACCTTTCACGATTTCATGTCAAGGACAAGAAGCAGCGCAAATTGGAGCTGCATTTGCACTTGATAGAGAAAAAGATTATATACTTCCGTATTACCGTGATTTAGGCGTTGTTTTAAAATTTGGAATGACCCCAGCAGATATTATGCTTTCGGCTTTTGCAAAAGCAGAGGATCCCAATTCTGCAGGTCGTCAAATGCCTGGTCATTTTGGACAAAGGAAAAATAGAATCGTAACTGGATCTTCACCTGTAACTACTCAAGTACCGCATGCAGTTGGGATTGCTTTAGCAGCACAAATGGAAAAAAGTGATCTCGTGACGTTCGTATCCTTTGGGGAAGGCTCTTCTAACCAAGGGGATTTCCATGAAGGATTAAACTTTGCAGGTGTTCATAAATTGCCAGTCATTTTTATGTGTGAAAATAATCATTATGCCATTTCTGTTCCGCTTAATAAACAACTTGCATGTGAAAAGGTATCCGATCGAGCAATAGGTTACGGTATGCCGGGAGTCACCGTTGACGGGAAGGATCCGCTGGAAATTTACAAAGTAATGAAAGAGGCTGTGGAAAGGGCACGGCGTGGGGAAGGTCCGAGTTTAATCGAGGCAATAACGCATCGTTTAACTTCACATTCATCCGATGATGATGATCGCAGTTATCGAACTGAAGATGAATTAACAAAAGCCAAATCAGAAGATCCGATTATTCTTTTTGAAGCGTACCTTAGCGAGAATGGATTATTAAATGAGCAAACAAAAAAAGATATTAATGACCGTATAATGAAACAAGTAAACGAAGCGACAGACTATGCGGAGAAAGCTCCATATCCAAATCCCGAGGATGCTTATAAATTCGTATACGCGGCAGAGTAATAGGGGGAATAAACAATGGCTGTATTATCTTATATTGAAGCTGTCACTGCGGCTATCCGTGAAGAAATGGAAAGAGATGACAAAGTTTTTGTCCTAGGCGAGGATGTTGGGATAAAGGGCGGAGTTTTTAAAGCTACACAAGGTCTTTATGAACAATTTGGCGAACAAAGAGTCATTGATACTCCACTTGCAGAATCGGCAATAGCAGGAGTAGGAATTGGTGCCGCAATGTACGGTTATCGACCTATCGCTGAAATGCAATTTGCAGATTTTATCATGCCTGCAGTCAACCAAATTATATCGGAAGCTGCACGCATTAGATATCGTTCAAACAATGACTGGAGCTGCCCGATGGTGATAAGAGCTCCATATGGTGGAGGAATCCATGGGGCACTTTACCATTCACAATCAGTAGAAGCGATATTTGCTAATCAACCAGGGTTAAAAATCGTTATGCCATCGACTCCTTATGATGTAAAAGGGTTATTGAAAGCTGCGATACGAGATAGTGATCCTGTACTTTTCTTTGAGCATAAGCGTGCTTATAGACTTATTAAAGGAGAAGTGCCTGATGAAGATTATGTACTTCCGATTGGGAAAGCGGATGTAAAGCGAGAAGGAGATGATATAACGGTCATCACGTATGGACTTTGTGTCCATTTCGCGTTGCAAGCTGCAGAACGACTTGCAGAAGATGGAATCGAAACACATTTATTAGATTTGCGTACTGTGTACCCACTTGATCAAGAAGCGATTATTGAAGCTGCTTCTAAGACGGGGAAAGTATTGCTGTTAACGGAAGATAATAAAGAAGGAAGTATCATGGGAGAAGTGGCAGCAATCATAGCCGAAAATTGCTTGTTCGATCTTGATGCACCGATCATGAGATTGGCTGGCCCTGATATACCTGCTATGCCATACTCTCCAACATTGGAAAAGTTCTTCATGGTCAATCCTGAAAAAGTTGAAAAGGCCATGCGAGAGCTAGCTGAATTTTGAGCCGTACAATGGAGGCTATAAGGAGGAAATCACTTTGTCAATAAAAAACATTACTATGCCCCAGCTCGGTGAGAGTGTTACGGAAGGAACAATCAGCAGATGGCTTGTACAATCAGGTGATCATGTTAATAAATATGATCCATTAGCGGAAGTAATGACGGACAAGGTCAATGCGGAAATCCCATCCTCTTTTACTGGGACGATTGATCAGTTGCTTGCCGAAGAAGGGGCTACCATTGCCGTGGGCAATCCAATTTGTACAATTGAAACGGAAGAAGCGGAAGTTGAAAATGAAAAAACGGCTGAAAAAAGTGACGCTTACTTCGGTCCTTCTGTCATTACTCCAATAAATGACAATCAATCTACTGGGAAAACAAGGTATTCACCAGCCGTTTTAAAAATGTCTCAAGAACATGGAATCGATTTGTCTCTTGTAAAGGGAACAGGAAAAGACGGTCGGATTACGAGAAAAGATTTACAAAAGTTAATTGACTCGAATGAGATTCCACAAAGAGGTATAAATAAAGAGAGTCAGCCTTTTCCACCAGAAATTAAAACGGAGGAGCTCAGTTTTTCTAAATCAGGAGATATTGAAATTCCCGTTTCTGGTGTTAGAAGAGCCATTGCATCGAAAATGCTTCGAAGTAAGGCGGAAATTCCTCATGCTTGGATGATGATAGAAGTAGATGTGACAAATTTGGTTAAATATCGCGATGCTCTAAAATCAGAATTCCAACAACGCGAAGGTTTCAGTTTAACTTATTTTGCATTTTTCATTAAGGCAGTTGCACAAGCTCTGAAAGAATTTCCGATGATTAATTCAATGTGGGCTGGGGATAAAATCATTCAAAAGAAAGATATAAATATTTCAATTGCTGTTGCCAAAGAAGAAGAATTATTTGTTCCTGTCATTAAGCACGCAGATGAAAAATCAATTAAGGGAATTGCAAGAGATATTACAGATCTCGCTAAAAAGGTTCGAACCGGAACATTGAAAAGTGAAGAGACTCAAGGTGGTACCTTTACAATTAATAACACCGGTTCATTTGGTTCTGTACAGTCAATCGGAATAATCAATCATCCGCAAGCAGCGATTTTACAAGTGGAATCGATTATTAAACGTCCAGTCGTTGTCAATGACGGAATTGCCATCCGTGATATGGTGAATCTCTGTCTCTCCCTTGACCATAGAGTGTTGGATGGTCTTATATGCGGCCGTTTTATGCAACGTGTTAAAGAAATACTCGAAAATATTCCTAAAGAGAATACATCCGTGTACTAATATTATGAGAGAAGCTTGTTACTATTTAGTGGCAGCTTCTTTTAATTTGTTTTGCCCCATGTTAGTTATTGTACTAAAATAAAGATAGTCGTTAACGGATGGGGGATGGTTCGATGTCTAGTAATAAAATGAAAAATGCCGTTTTTCCCGAAGTCGATTATCATGCATGGGAACAAGCTGCCTTAAAGACGCTAAAGCGCCAGTCTTTGGAAGCGCTTTATAAGGAAACATATGAAGGAATAAAGCTGTCTCCAATATACACAAAATTAGACAATAAACATTCAAATATTCGAAGGTTTTCCATTAATAATAGTTGGAAAATTGCTCAAAAAATCAGCAATCCCGATTGGGAGGATCTAGTACAACAAATAAAAATGGTAATAGCAGGAGAGCTAGAAACTATTTCCCTTGATATAGATAAGTTGGATGAAATTTATAAATTAGATTTTACGGGGATAGTTTTTAATAATACTCCAATATTGCTATTTACTAAAAAAAACTTTCCAACAGTTGCGAAAAAGGTCATTCAATTTGGTGCTGATCTTACAGGTGCAGTTGCTTTTGATTTAATTTCTTCTCGGCTTGACGAAGGTTATTTGTTTAAACGTAAGAGGCAAATTTTGAGAGATTGGGGTACAACGATATCAAAACTTGACCGAAAACATCCTAGATTAAAAACCATTTTAATCGATAGTGCACCTTACCATAATAGTGGGGCAAATGCTGTACAAGAGCTGGCTGCTTCTTTGGCAGAAGCAATATTCTACATCGAAGAAATGCGGAAAATAGGTTGGGAACCTTATAAGACAATCCAAAAAATGATCTTTCACTTTTCAATTGGGAGCAACTTTTTTATGGAAGTTGCCAAGCTAAGAGCATTTCGATCACTATGGAGAACCGTGTCCTCTGCTTATAAGGTTGATCCTGAGGAGGGCAATCCTCTAATAAGTGCGGAAACTTCCGCTTTTACGAAATCCTTGCTAGATCCGCATATGAATATTCTTCGATCAGGAAATGAAGCTTTTGCGGCAGTTATTGGTGGAGTAGATTTTCTACATGTTACGCCTTTTAATAGCATTTCGAATCTAGCGGATGAGTTTTCAATGCGGATTGCTCGCAACACACAATTGATTCTTCGTGAGGAAGCTTATTTAAATAAAGTAATTGATCCAGCTGGAGGCTCCTTTTATATTGAATCATTAACATCTAATCTTATTGAAAAGGCATGGGAACTTTTTCAAGATATAGATGAAAAAGGTGGAATCTACTCAGTTTTACAAAACGGCTCGTTTCAAAGGATGATTAAAGAGACACTTTTGAAGAAAACGGAAGATATTAGGAACAGAAAGAAATTAATGATTGGCGTTAATATTTTTAAACAGGACCCTAACGGAAAATATAGCCGTAAATCTAAACCTATCTCTGAGAACAATATTGATTTTGTAAAAATTGAACCTTTGGAAAGAGTTAGACTTGCAGAAAAATGTGAAAGCGGGGATTGTAATGGATCATAAACCCGATTTTCAAAAGATTTTTCCGATTGATGATAATCAAGAATCAAATATGGAAAAATCAGAAAACTTATTACTTTTTGAAACAAGTGAAAACATCCGAATTAAATCTTTATATACAAAAAATGATATTGAAGATCTTCACCATTTAAACGATATGCCCGGTCTGCCCCCATTTACGAGAGGTCCTTACGCAACGATGTATGTTAATAGGCCGTGGACAATCCGGCAATATGCTGGATATTCGACAGCAGAAGAAAGCAATGCTTTTTACAGACGTAATCTTGCGGCAGGGCAAAAAGGGTTATCAGTGGCGTTTGATTTGGCAACACATAGAGGCTACGATTCCGATCACCCGCGTGTTGAAGGGGATGTCGGAAAGGCTGGTGTGGCCATTGATTCAGTATTGGATATGAAAATACTATTTGATGGGATTCCACTTAATCAAATGTCCGTTTCAATGACAATGAATGGTGCCGTTATCCCAATTATGGCCTTTTTTATCGTTGCAGCAGAGGAGCAAGGGGTAAAAAAAGCTCAACTATCAGGAACCATTCAAAATGATATATTAAAAGAGTATATGGTGCGAAATACGTATATATATCCTCCTGAAATGTCGATGCGAATTATAAAAGATATATTTCAATATACGGCAAAACATATGCCGAAATTCAACAGTATTTCTATTTCTGGCTACCATATGCAAGAAGCAGGGGCACCTGCCGATTTAGAGCTAGCGTACACTCTTTCTAACGGATTGGAATATGTGCGGACTGGTTTAAAAGCTGGTTTACAAATTGATGATTTTGCTCCTCGTTTCTCCTTCTTTTGGGGAATCGGAATGAACTATTTTATGGAAGTAGCGAAAATGCGGGCTGCCAGAAAAATGTGGGCACAGTTAATGAGCCAGTTCCAACCTCAAAATCCTAAGTCACTTGCCTTAAGAACCCATAGTCAAACATCAGGATGGAGCTTAACTGAACAAGACCCATACAATAATATTGTTCGAACTTTGATCGAAGCACATGCAGCAGCAATGGGTCATACACAATCCTTGCATACAAATGCACTTGATGAGGCGATTGCCTTGCCAACTGACTTTTCTGCTCAAATTGCCAGAAACACGCAAATTTTTTTGCAAGAAGAAACGGGTATGACAGATGTCATTGATCCATGGGGCGGCTCATATTATGTAGAGTCGTTGACAAAAGCGCTGATGGAACGCGCTTGGAAACATATCGAGGAAATCGAAGAACTAGGTGGCATGGCAAAGGCGATTGAAACTGGCTTACCAAAGCTTCGGATCGAAGAAGCGGCTGCCCGCAGGCAAGCGCATATCGACTCTAAAAGAGAAACGATCATCGGCGTTAATCGTTATCAAATTGATAATGAAGAGCAAATTGAAATATTAAATATCGACAATGATGCAGTTCGTCAGAAACAAATAGAGAGAATAACAATGCTAAAACATAATCGAAATGAGGAAAAAGTTCGGGCTGCACTTGATTCGTTGACAGAAGGAGCTTCAAGTTCCGAAAAAAATATATTGGAGCTTGCGATTGAAGCTGCAAGATGTAGGGCAACGCTAGGAGAAATATCCAGCGCTATCGAAAAGGTAAGTGGCAGACATAGAGCTGTTACTCGCTCGGTAACCGGTGTTTATAGCTCAAATTTTAAGAACGATAAAGAAATATCAGCTGTAAAAGAAATGACAGACGCTTTCTTAGAAAACGAAGGACGCCGACCAAGGATTTTGATTGCCAAGATGGGACAGGATGGACATGATAGAGGGGCGAAAGTGATCGCGACTGCTTTTTCTGATTTAGGTTTTGATGTTGATATCGGTCCACTATTTCAAACTCCTGAAGAAACAGCAAAACAGGCGGCTGAAAATGATGTCCATGTCATTGGAATCAGCTCATTAGCGGCGGGGCATAAAACACTTGTGCCAAAATTAATCAAAGAATTAAAAACAATCAATCGAGAAGATATCGTCGTTGTGATTGGAGGAGTCATTCCTGTTCAAGATTATGAATATCTTCAAGAAAATGGAGTTTCTGCTATTTTTGGTCCAGGTACAGTCATTCCGGCAGCAGCACAAAAAGTAATAGAAGAAATTTACAGTAGGCTCGGATATGTGGAAGAGGTCATCACTGATGGTTGAAGGAAAACGAAAATTTGTCAAACATGTACAAAATGATGGGAATTCCAATGAATTGATTCAAGGAGTATTGAATGGGGACAGAGCCGTACTTGCGAAGGTGATTACCTTAATCGAAAGCAATGCCATGCGCCATCAAGAACAATCAAAAAATCTTTTACAAAAACTTTTACCTTATGCAGGTCATTCTATCCGGATTGGGGTGACAGGAGTACCTGGTGCCGGTAAAAGCACCTTCATAGAAACGTTAGGCCATTTATTATGTGAACAAGGGTACAGCGTTGCAGTGCTGGCTGTTGATCCTAGTTCAACGATTAGCGGTGGAAGCATTCTAGGAGATAAAACGAGGATGGAGAAACTAGCTAGACATCCGAATGCTTTTATCCGTCCTTCTCCTTCAGGAGGCAAGCTCGGGGGTGTCCATACGAAAACAAGGGAATGCATCATTGCTTGTGAAGCAGCGGGATTTAATGTGATTCTCGTGGAGACTGTAGGAGTCGGGCAAAGTGAATCGGCAGTAAGAAGCATGGTAGATTTCTTCTTATTGCTTGTTTTGACAGGTGCCGGTGATGAATTACAAGGAATGAAAAAAGGTATTTTGGAACTGGCGGATCTTATTGTAGTGAATAAAGCGGATGGGGATAATTTGAATCAAGCAAAGAAAACGATGCGTGAATATAATCAAATTCTTCATTTTATTCAGCCGGCAACTCCTGGATGGGATACAAAAGCAATGATAAGTTCCTCATTGACTGGAACGGGGATTGATAAAGTATGGGAAACCATTCAAGATTTTATGAAAAAAACACAATCCACATCATTGTTCAAAGACCGAAGGCAGAAACAAGTTAAGGATTGGCTCTTTGTGTTAATAAAGGAACGATTAGAATCAGACTTTTTTAATGATCCACATATTAAAGAAATATGGTCAAAGATTGATTCAGCTGTAATGAATGACTTGACGACAGTTCCAGTTGCCGTGGATACTCTTTTTTCCGCATACAAAAAAAAGGACAGCTAATCGTGCTGTCCAAAAACATCTAGGGAGTTTAGGGGTATGGATCTAGATGTAGTCTAATTTTACCCAGTTCTCAAAAAAATAAACCTATTTATTTTTAAAAATTATATTATTTGAAATGTAGCATGAAATATTGCTATGATAACGATAGTTAAATATAAGGAGTGGAAATAATGAATATCGATTTTAATTTATATATGAACGATGTTGTAAAGCAAGCACGTGAGGATATGGAAAGAGCAGGATACTCACAATTAACAACACCAGAAGAAGTGGAAGCAGCATTAGAACAAAAAGGAACAACTCTTGTCATGGTTAACTCTGTTTGTGGCTGTGCAGGAGGAATCGCACGTCCAGCAGCTGCACATTCCGTCCATTTTGACAAGCGCCCTGATCATCTTGTAACGGTTTTTGCAGGTCAAGATAAGGATGCTACTGCAAAAGCACGCAGCTATTTTACAGATTATCCGCCATCCTCCCCATCATTCGCTCTCTTAAAAGATGGGAAACTTTGCACGATGGTAGAACGTCATGAAATTGAAGGTCATGATCCCATGTCAGTAGTAAATAAGCTTCAGCAATACTTTGAACAATATTGCGACGAAGTTTAATTAGAAAAGCGCAAGCGACTTGCTCATTGATATATAGGCCCACTGGATGTGGCGTTTATAGTCGATAGGCGCTGGAGCTGGACAGCAAGAGCATCTATTCAAAATATAGTCTATAAAAAACTTATACTTTCAATAAATGCCCTTGGTTGAGTCGCACAACTTAATCAAGGGCATTTTTGCATGAAAGCCATCTTTTTCCGCAAACTATTGAAAAAGGATGATATTCATGCAGCTATTATTCGCCTTCTTCTTTTTCATTAGTTCACCTTTTTGGCCATTCGATGTAGAAGTGTTGCCGGGTGACTCGCTTGTCATAGTCAATAAGCGTACTAATGAGCTAGCCTGGATCAATGATGGGAAGGTTCAATTCATTACAAAAGTGGCGACTGGAAAAACGAATGAAATGACTCCTGAAGGATTATTTACAATAAAAGTGAAGGCAGAAAACCCATACTATCGGAGAGCCAATATACTAGGCGGGGATCCACAAAATCCACTCGGCTCAAGATGGATTGGTTTTGATGCATTAGATACAGACGGAAGAATCTATGGGTTGCATGGAACGAACAACCCGTCAACTATAGGAAAATATATATCGCAAGGCTGTATTCGTCTTCCTAAAGAACAGCTTGAATTTCTTTATGATCGTGTTCCTATCGGTTCAAAGGTTCTTGTCGTCAACACGGATCAAACATTTGAAAGCATAACTTTTGAAATGAATGTCATATAAAAAAAGGTGAAGTTGCCCAAATTTGAGCAACTTCACCTTTTTTGTTCAGCTGTAACGTCCGACTAGCATATTTCTTGTCCTTTTTCTGCGATAAGTCGAAGGCCTTGAAGTTTTTACGCGATGGACAGTTATTTGCGTCTTGGTCTTATAAAAATGATAGCCCAGCTATTATGGTAGTGGCAATCATAGAGAAGAGCATAATATAAACGATAATTTTTTGAAATTTTTTATTGGCCAATTTGATGCACCCCTAAATCAATCATATTAAGTCTATTTTATCTCGAAATTCAAACTGATACAACCCATCATCATGAATTGATAAGCAGGATTGTGAGCTGGAAATGTCGAAGGTTTATAGAAGTCTTCTAATGAATGCTTTTTGGAGGTTTTTATGAAAAATGTAGATCATATCGGAATTGCCGTTCGATCACTAAGGGAAACGCTTCCATTCTATAAAAATCATCTTGGGCTAACATGTCTAGCAATAGAAAATGTTCCATCTGAACATGTAAATATTGCTTTTTTGGATGCGAATAATGTGAGAATCGAGTTATTAGAGCCTACAGATTCAAATAGCGCAATTGCAAAATTCATTGAGCGACGTGGCGAAGGCATCCATCATATTGCTTTTAAAGTAGATTCTGTTGAAAAGCGCATTATAGATCTCAAAAGTAAGGGAATCCAAATGCTAAGCGAAGTACCCAAAGAAGGAGCTGCCGGGGCACTGATCGCTTTTATCCACCCTAAATCTGCACATGGTGTGCTGTATGAGATTTGTGAAAAAAAGCCACTGAAGGAGAATGACAGTGACTGATATTTACGAAAAGATTAATGACTTATATGATCGTAGACGAAAAGCTGAGCTTGGCGGTGGAGATGAAAGAATCCGCAGGCAACATGATAAAGGAAAGCTAACGGCAAGGGAAAGGATTGATTTGCTTCTTGACGCAGGTTCATTCGTAGAACTAAATCCTTTTATTGAACACCGCTCAAAAGACTTCGGCTTAGAAAATATAAAGCATCCAGGAGATGGTGTAGTAACGGGTTATGGTAAAATGAATGATAGGCTTATTTTTTTGTTTTCTCAAGATTTTACCGTGTTCGGCGGTGCACTGGGTGAGATGCATGCAGAAAAGATTGCTAAGGCCATGGATCTTGCCGCAAAGAATGGCGCTCCGTTTATAGGCCTGAATGATTCTGGAGGTGCGAGGATCCAAGAAGGCGTAGTATCCCTTGATGGCTATGGGCATGTTTTTTATCGTAATGCTATTTATTCAGGAGTCATTCCACAAATATCCGTTATTATGGGACCTTGTGCGGGAGGCGCAGTCTATTCACCAGCAATTACTGATTTTGTTTTCATGGTGGATCATACTAGTCAAATGTTTATTACTGGACCAAAAGTGATAGAAACGGTTACAGGTGAAAAGATTTCATCCGAAAATTTAGGTGGATCCAGAGTACATAATACGATAAGTGGAAATGCTCATTTTAGAGGTAGTAGTGAACAGGAAGTCTTATCAATGGTTCGAACTCTTTTGGGCTATCTACCGCAAAACCATCGAGAAAAGCCGGTAATGTTGGATTGGAATAAAGAAGATGATTTGCGCCCTGAATTGTTAGATCTTATTCCTTTTGATCCTGTTAGACCTTATGATGTAAGAATGGTTATAAACAAGATTGTGGATGAGCAATCTTTTATAGAAGTACATAAGGAATTTGCCAGAAATATAGTAGTTGGATTTGCTAGAATTCGCGGCGAATCGATAGGCCTTGTTTGCAATCAGCCGAAATTTATGGCAGGAAGTCTTGATATTGATTCTTCAGATAAGGCCTCAAGATTTATCCGTTTTTGTGATTCTTTTAATATCCCTATTATTACGTTTGAAGATGTTACAGGCTTTTTCCCTGGTATTAAACAGGAACATGGCGGTATCATAAGGCATGGAGCTAAAATTTTATATGCTTATTCAGAAGCAACCGTTCCGAAAATCACCGTTATACTGCGGAAGGCATATGGTGGGGCATATGTAGCTCTTAACAGTAAAGCAATAGGAGCGGATCTCGTGTTTGCTTGGCCAAATGCAGAAATTGCTGTGATGGGCCCGCATGGAGCTGCAAATATTATTTTTTCCCGTGAAATAGTAAATAGTGATGATCCGGAAAAAACGCGCTTGGAAAAGATGAAAGAATATCGCGAAACCATTGCAAATCCATACGTCGCTGCTGCAAGAGGCATGGTGGATGATGTTATCGATCCAAGGGAAACGCGGATAAAGCTAATCCAAGCCCTTGAAATGCTCCGTCATAAGCATGAAGAAAGACCTAACAAAAAGCATGGAAATATACCTTTATAACATCGACTCTTGTAATACCTTTAAAGTAGAAGTCCTTAAACCTAGTTGTTGATTTGCGCTCCAGGCCCTTCCGCTCCAATCAATAGATGTTAAAACCAACATTGATTTCTAACTTAGAAGAGAAACGGGGATTATACCTTTTTGCATAATACTCGGAATAACCATGATGCTTTTATGGAAGTCGTATAATTTCTTACCATGAGCAATAGAATATCTTAGTTGATTGGAGTGGAAGGAGGCGACTCCTGGTCGGCTAAAGAAGACCACGTCCTGTGGTCAACGCCGCCACTAGGACGTCCTGTCCGTCGGGGGATTAGCGCGATAGGTGAGACCCCGTAGGGCACGTAGCGGCCTAGGAAGCTCAGCGCACGCCTCCCGGAAAGCGTCAGCCTGGAACGGAAATCAACGGCAGCAGACGGACGCGGTGTATGGAGATTTAGAATAGGTAACTCTACCTAATTAAATATAGGAGGAAAAATATATAAACCGTATCATCTAAATCGGTGAATGCCGAGAATCTATTAACAACATTGGAGGAAAAACATATGATTAATGAACAAAGACTGTTAGATGAATTTCTTGAATTAGTGCAAATTGACTCAGAGACAAAGTATGAATCCGAGATTGCCAAAGTACTAAAGAAAAAATTTCATGATCTAGGTGTGGAAGTAATTGAAGATGATACGATGGAACAGACAGGTCACGGTGCAGGAAATTTAATATGCACCTTAAAAGGCAATATGGAAGCAACTCCTATTTATTTTACTTGTCATATGGACACTGTTGTTCCAGGGCAGGGCATAAAGCCTTCCATAAAGGACGGTTATGTTGTAACAGATGGTACAACCATTCTTGGCGCCGACGATAAGGCGGGAATTGCAGCAATGCTGGAATCGATAAAAGTGCTGAAGGAACAAAATACAGAACACGGAGATATACAATTTATTATTACAGTCGGAGAAGAATCCGGTCTAGTCGGTGCAAAAGCGTTGGATTCTTCATATGTAAAAGCAAAATACGGCTTTGCTCTTGATAGTGATGGCAAGGTTGGTAATATTATTGTCGCTGCGCCGACTCAAGCAAGAATTAAAGCGGTTCTGAATGGTAGGACAGCTCACGCGGGAGTAGCACCGGAAAAAGGGATTTCAGCCATTACAATTGCTGCAAAAGCAATTGCGAAAATGCCGCTTGGTCGAATTGATGAGGAAACGACTGCAAATATCGGCCGTTTTGAAGGCGGACAAGCTACAAACATCGTGGCAGATCAGGCGATCGTATTGGCGGAAGCGAGATCCTTAGTGAATGAAAAAATGGAAGCCCAAGTTGCAAAAATGAAACAGGCATTTGAAGAAGCTGCTAAAGAAATGGGTGGATCTGCCGATGTAGAAGTTGAGGTAATGTATCCAGGATTTAAGTTTGCCGATGGTGATGAAGTAGTAGAAGTAGCTAAAAAAGCTGCCTTAAAAATTGGCCGCAGTCCAGAACTCTTAAGAAGTGGGGGAGGCAGTGATGCAAATGTGATTGCAGGCTTCAATATACCTACTGTTAATCTAGCTGTTGGCTATGAAGAAATTCATACTACGAATGAACGGATGCCAGTTGAAGAACTCGGGAAACTAGCAGAAATGGTCGTGGCAGTAATCGAGGAAGCCTCAAAAAGATAAAGTTATTATTTACTTTTTTAAAGGGTGAAGAGAGATGGCAGTTACAGCAATCATATTTAATGCCGGACAAGAGGAGTACGCGATTCCAGTCTCATTTGTAATTTCTATTGAGAAATATGAAAATGTGAATCCAGTTCCACATTTACCGGAATATATTAGAGGAGTAGTTAAATCAAGGGGAGAACTAATCCCGGTGCTTGACCTAGGACATATTTTATATGATCGACATATTCAACATGATGTAGAAGTAAGAATGATTGTTGTCCATACAGAGGAGCTTTCCTTCGCATTATTGGTAAATGAAGCAAAAGAAATTTTGGAAATTCCCGAAAATGCATTGCAGCAAATGGGGCTTGTGGCGTACCATAAAACAAAATACTTTTCTTCAATTGCGAATCTTGAAGAAAGAATCATTACAATGATAGACCCGGTAAGCATGCTTGAAGTACTCGAAGGAGTAAAAGAAATTAAAGACTATTTAAATGAGCAAAAACAAGAAGCATAAATCATACTAAAAGAAAGGGCCTATCCAATTAGGCTCTTTTTAATAAAATCAAGGTGATCAAAATGAAAGAGTTCTACCCAAAAAATGGTCGTGTCATTTTACACGTGGATATGAACAGTTTTTTTGCTTCAGTGGAAATGGCCTATGACGCTTCGTTGAAAGGAAAGCCTCTTGCCATAGCAGGGGATGAAGAACAGCGCCGAGGTATCGTCGTAACATGCAGCTACGAAGCTCGTAAGTATGGTGTGAAAACAACAATGCCAGTTTGGGAAGCGAAAAAACTTTGTCCGAATCTAATTGTAAAGAGACCAAATTTTGATCGATACCGTAATGCTTCACAAGCAATGTTTGAAATTTTGCGCAACTACTCAGAGTTAGTAGAGCCAGTTTCAATTGATGAAGGTTATATTGATATTACAGAGAGCTACGAACTCGGAACCCCAGTTGAAATCGCAAAAGCAATCCAGCAAAGTCTGCTCAATCAGCTTGATCTGCCGTGCAGCATTGGTGTTGCTCCTAATAAATTTTTAGCAAAAATGGCATCAGACATGAAAAAGCCGCTAGGTATTACAATTTTACGAAAAAGAGATATTGCTCATGTTATTTGGCCATTACCGACATTAGAGATGCATGGGATTGGAGAAAAAACGGCCGCAAAGCTATTAGCATTGCACATACATACGATTGGTGATTTAGCAAATGCGAGTGAACTACAGCTCAAGGCCCATTTAGGAATTCGGGGGATACAATTAAAAGAACGTGCAAATGGGATTGATTCGCGCCCAGTTGATCCGGATGCGGCGGGGGAAAACAAAAGTGTCGGGAATTCCATTACATTACCAAGGGATATATCCATCCAATCCAAGTTATTGGAAATCCTTGAATCCCTTTCGGAAAGTGTATCAAATAGATTAAAGAATAAAGGCTATGTTACGAAAAATATCGCAATCACAATTCGCTATAACAATAGAAAAACAATCTCAAGAGGTAAAAAAATCATCAATCCGATCGTGGAAGCAGATGATATTTTTCAAGCAGCAAAAACATTATTCTTACACAATTGGAAAGGGGATCCGGTAAGGCTTTTAGGCATAACAGGTCAAGACTTAGTTGATGAAGACAATGCTTTTGAACAGCTTAATCTATTTTCATATGAAAAAGCAGCTCAAAAGGAGCCGCTTTATAACGCTATAGATAAGATTAAAAGTAAATATGGTACCTCAATCCTTCAAAAAGGAAGCGATCTTCGGAAGGGCACGAAAAAAACAAAGCTGTAATTATTTTTTAAGAAAACGAAATAAACTTTTTAAAGATTTCTTTTTTTTCTTTGAAACAGTTACAGTTTTTTCATTACTTTTTTTAATATAAATTTCATCTTTATCGATTGCATGATCGTACGTTAATACAAGACCGATATTTGTATCATAATTTTTGTTTGCTACGATAGAAAATTGAATATGCTTTGATCTAGCATTATGAATATAGTCCGATAAATATGAGTAATCAAGATCACCATTTAGAAGCATTACTGCATTAGGATGCTCTTTCATTAATTGTAGAACCTCTGGATAAACACCTTTTTCCATAACTTGGCTTTTCGTAAGTGCAACGATAATTCTTTCTCTAATTGTGCCTAGAAATTTCCTTCTTTCTTCCGGTTTAATTTCTTTTACCCCGTACATTCCCTTTTGTAAATAATCATCCACATTGGAGCTTTTCACGGCAAACACCTCCGCGGTAATATATTCTGTATGATGTATATTTGTTAATTGTTTTATCTTATAGTTTGTTGCTACTTATGAAGTTTGCAGCTCTTTCAATGTTTGAGTTAACATCTTTGTTAAAAACAAATATGTATTTGTATATAGTATATCAGGTATCTTACATTATCTGTATCAATAGGTAAAAGAAAAAGGCTGCTTTTGAACAGCCTTTAAATATTTTCCTACCTAGCTCTGTGCTTTTCTTTGCCTAGCTCCAGCGCCTATCGACTAGCAAACTACTTGTCCTTCTCCCTACGATAAGTCAACATCGCTGCCCGTGTTTCCTTTATCTCAGTCGAAGGCCGAAAGAGGAACGTCGACAAAAAACGCCACGTCCTGTGGCATCGTCGACGGACCCACATCCTGTGGGCCTGTACGTCGATAAACAGGCGCTTTCGCTTTTCTTATTAACAATCCGTTACATCTAAGTCTGTAACCGGCCACCATAAAAAACCGTCTTTTTCAAGCAGTTCATCCGCTTCTTTAGGCCCCATAGTACCAGCGCTGTAATTAGGAAAGTTTGCTTTTTCGCTTTCCCAATAATGACTGATTTTGTCAACAAAGCTCCAAGAAAGAGCAACTTCATCCCAGTGTGTAAAGTTTGTTGCATCCCCTCTAAGACAATCAAACAGCAGTCTTTCATATGCCTCCGGGGTATTAAGACCTGCGATGCTATTATTGGAAAAATTAAGCTTCACTGGTGTTGTTTCCATCATTTGTCCTGTATCCTTGGCATTTAAATGAAGGGTAATCCCTTCTTCCGGTTGAATATGAATAACAAGTAGATTCGGGTCTAAGTTTTTATCCGATTTATAATAAAGATTCATCGGGATATCTTTGAATTGAATCACAATTTTCGTTGATTTTGCTGTCATTCTTTTACCTGTTCTAATGTAGAACGGAACACCCGCCCAGCGGAAGTTATCAATCATTAATTTGCCTGCTACATACGTATCTGTATTCGATTCTTTATTTACATTTTGCTCTTCACGATACCCATTCACTTTTCGGCCATTATCTTCACCTGGCCCGTATTGACCTCTCACAAAGTAATTGGGGACTTCGTCATGCTCGATAGAACGAAGAGCACCAAGTACTTTTACTTTTTCACTGCGAATTTCTTTTGGAGTAAGTCGAATTGGCGGCTCCATTGCAAGAAGTGCTACCATTTGCAGCATATGGTTTTGAACCATATCGCGCAGAGCACCGCTTGTTTCGTAATACCCGCCACGTTCTTCTACACCTAGCATTTCACTCGATGTAATTTGAATATTTGAGATAAAACGATTATTCCAGAGAGGCTCAAAAATTGCATTGGCAAACCGGATGACTTCAATATTTTGAACCATCTCTTTTCCGAGATAATGATCGATTCGATAAATATCATTTTCGGAAAAGACGTTTCTAATTCTTTTATTTAATTCAATTGCGGACTCAAGATCATGCCCGAATGGTTTTTCGATGACAAGTCTATGGAAACCTTCTGTATCAGTTAATCCGTCCGTTTTTAAATGCTCGGCAATTGTACCAAAAAATTCTGGTGCCATAGCTAAATAGAAGATTCGGTTTCCTTCTAGACAATATGTCTTGTCAAGCTCATTTGCGAGATTCTTTAATTGTATGTATGAGTTTGAATCGCTGACATCATGAGGTTTATAATAAAAATGAGAAATAAATTCTTCAATATTTTCCGCATCTTTAATAGATGTTAGAACTGAGTCTTTAACATGTTCTCTCAAAACTTCATTGGTCCATGGGCGTCGTGCTACCCCTACGACCGCAAAATGCTTCGCTAATTTTCCCTTTCTAAATAGATGATAAAGGGAAGGGTATAGCTTTCTTTTCGCTAAATCCCCAGTAGCTCCGAATATCATAATGAGCGATGCGGGTGTTTCTGATTGAATCATAATGAAAACCTCTCTTTTCCTTCGTAAACTTTTCCAACATGATTGATTATATCCTATCTTATCAATTATTCTGAAAAAACACGACTAGTCAAGTATCTATTTTTAAATAGCCTATTATAATTATGATAAAATAAATATTATTTATATGGGGGGTTCAATATGAAACTGCTCTTTCTCGGAACTGGCGCGGGTGTCCCGGCAAAACTTAGAAATGTCTCTTCCTTGGCGTTGATGTTATTGGAAGAGAGAAATTCTGTATGGCTTTTCGATTGTGGTGAGGCGACCCAGCACCAAATTTTACATACTTCATTAAAGCCTAGAAAAATTGAAAAAATCTTTATTACCCATCTGCATGGAGATCATATTTTCGGCCTGCCAGGATTACTAGGCAGCCGTTCCTTCCAAGGTGGAGAAACGGAGCTGACGATTTACGGTCCAAAAGGAATTCGTGAATATGTTGATGTTTCTCTCAAAATTAGTCAAACCCATTTAAAGTATCCTTTATCGATTATTGAAATTGAGGACGGGGTTATTTTTAAAGATGAGCAATTCGAGATAGAAACTCTACAGCTTGATCACGGAATCAAGAGCTTCGGGTTCCGCATTACAGAAAAAGATAAAAAAGGAACACTTGATGCCGAGCGGCTTCGCTCTGAAGGCATAATGCCGGGACCGATTTATCAGCGCCTTAAAAAGGGCGAAATCGTTACTCTGGAAGACGGAAGAGTGATCGATGGCACCGATTATTTAGGACCGGATTTAAAAGGCAGAGTTCTATGCATTCTAGGCGATACACGACTATGTGAAAATGCAATCACCCTTGCATCAAGAGCGGACGTCGTCGTCCATGAAGCTACTTTTTCGGCCGAAAGCGAAGAGATGGCAAGAGATTATTATCATTCAACGACCGCTCAAGCTGCAACCCTTGCTTTAAAAGCACAGGCGCAATCACTTTATTTAAACCATATTAGTTCTCGTTATGTTAAGGAAGATTGGAATCAGCTTGCTGAAGAAGCAAAGACTATTTTTCCTAATACGAAAATGGCGTATGATTTCCTAGAAATGACCATTGCTCCACATAAAAGTTAAATTGTCCAGCCTCTTTTGTATTGCTCAGGAGCTGCTAACTCATGTTTCAGCTCTTGCGCCGCAGTTCTCGGCCAGTATGGATCGCGCAACAGGGCACGGGCGAGAAAAATTAAATCGGCCCGGTTATTTTGTAAAATTTCTTCCGCCTGTGTTCCATTTGTGATTAACCCTACAGCACCAGTCGGGATATTAGCTTTATTTCTAATTTGATCTGCAAATGGAACTTGATAGCCTGGAAAAGTCGGGATGCTTGCAGGAACTACTGCACCTGAACTAACATCTATTAGATCGACTCCTTGCTCTTGCATCCAATTCGCCATCAATACATAGTCTTCTTCGTTAAGTCCTTCATCATTATAATCATTTGCTGAAACGCGAACGAATAGCGGACCGTCCCATGTTAATTTAACTTCCTCAATAATGTCTCTTAAAAAGCGATAACGATTTTCTGGGGTGCCGCCATACTCGTCACTACGCTTATTAGTAAGCGGTGAAAGGAATTCATTAATGAGATACCCATGAGCAGCATGGATTTCAATCACTTTAAATCCAGCTTTTTTTGCTCTTTCCGCTGCTTTTCCAAATGCCGCGATCGTTTCTTTAATTTCATCTATACTCATTTCTTTTGGCTTTTTCATTTTCTCATCAAAAGGAATAGCGCTCGGTGCGATGATTTCTCCATCAAGAACCGCTTTTCGTCCTGCATGTGCTATTTGAATGCCACTGACGGCACCATGCTCTTCAATCATTTGCGTAAGCTTAGTAAGTCCCGCAATATGATCGTCGCTCCAAATACCTAAATCACGAGGGCTGATTCTTCCTTGCGGTGTCACAGCGGTTGCTTCAACGACAATGAGACCGACTTGCCCGACAGCACGACTCGTATAGTGGGTATAATGCCAATCCCCAACCATTCCATCCTCATTAAAACAAGAATACATGCACATTGGCGACATCACAATTCTATTTTTCAGCGTAATATTTTTAACCGTAAAGGGTGTAAACAATTTTACAGACATACTTTTGCCTCCTATTTTGCTTTCGCTCTATTATAGCAAGGGGACGGCTTTGTTTGCATGTATAAGCTCTTTAGAGGAGGCCGTTTTTTGTAAAGTTTGTTGTTTGAAAAGCCCAAAAGCCAGTTTTTACACCTAATATGAAAGCTGGGTTGCCAATGAATTTGGCGGATTTTTTCTTTGCTGACGAATGATAGAGATCTAAATTCATTTTGAAAGGCAACAAAGCCTTTATGAATCATGTGATTTTTGATTCGTACATGATTCCCAATCGTTTTGATTGCTCAGCAGCTGCATGAACACAAGCAATGAACGCCTCTTGCATCTCAGCTTGTTCAAGAACAGTAATTCCTGCTTCTGTCGTTCCCCCTGGGCTTGTTACGTTGTTTCTGAGAACTTCAGCTTTTTTTCCTGATACTGACAGCATTTCGGCAGCTCCTAATAGTGTTTGAACGATTAGCTTATTGGATGTATCTTTTTCAAGACCAAATTGTTCCGCAGCCTTTTCCATTGCTTCTACTACATAATAAAAATAAGCTGGACCGCTTCCCGATAGGGCCGTAATCGCATCCATCTGATATTCTTCCACTTCTTCGGTTATTCCAATAGCAGAAAAAATGGAAAGCGCCATCTCTTTCTGAAGGTTGGAAACGCTATGGTTGAAAGTAATGGCTGTTGCGGATTTTCCAACGCTTGCAGAAGTATTGGGCATTGCCCTGGCAATGGCACAATTTGTTTTTAACTTATCCGTTATAAACTCGATAGATATCCCAGCCATAACGGATACGAAGAAACTATCTTTCTGTATATACGGACTAATTTTTTCCAAGGCTTCATTCGCATCTTTTGGCTTTACGGCAAAAATAATCATATCTGCATCACGAACAAGTTCATTCATATCATAGGTTGTATATACTCCGTATTTTTGTTCAAGCTCATGAATCTTCAATTTATTATGTCGATTCGTTATCCTAATATTTTCTCGACTGCATATGTTTTTTTCAATCAACCCTGTGATCATTGCCTCTGCAATGGAACCAGCTCCAACAAATGATATTTTCAAGGGGGATTCCTCCGTTCTTTTAAAATAAAAAAACCCTCTCATCCTAATAAAAAGGACGAAAGGGAATAGCTTCCGTGGTACCACCTTCGTTGGCTGACAAGTTTAGCAACCATCTCTTACCCCTTAACGCGGGTTACGGTCAGTTTTGCCGACAGCTCACTAGGCAGGTTCAAACAGAAAGGGGATGTCGGAGCCTTCCAGCCAATGGACTCCAATCTCTTGCATCATTTCGATTTTACTTTTCCCAGTTCATCGCGAAATATTATATATGATTATGATTATCGCGAGGTTAAATGTCAAGAATATTTTTTCAATAATTAGTGATTAATGACTTTTTTCTATAAGTAAAATAGCCTGAGGCAATAAAAGTCAAAAACCAGACTTTTTTTGCCTCAGAACATTTGCTTGTCGGAAGCCCGCAGGAGGCGGGTCAGGAAGGCGTTGCGACGTCACGGATGTACTACTAGTGCAGGCGAAAGACGTCGCTGCACTGAGCCTGCAACAGGACGTTGCACTTTTAGCCTTCCTTTCCCCTCAGGCGATTTCCGCTTTCCAAACTCGCTGTGTTTCCTTTATCTCAGTCGAAGGACGAAAGAGGAACGTCGACTAAAAACGCCACATCCTGTGGGCCTGTACGTCGATGGGCAAGGCGCTTGCGCTTTTCTAATATATACCGATACACTGTAAGTACTTACTTTATAAAGTTGAGGGATTTCTATGACTTCTAATGAAAAAATAATAAAAATTGAATTGCCTACTCCATTTGCTGTAGGTGATGTGAATGTTTATGTATTGAAAGGGGATGCGGTTACTCTTATTGATGCAGGTGTGAAGACGAAAGCAGCTTGGGAGGCTTTTGTTTTCCAACTCGCTCAGTATGGATTGACACCCGAAGATATCGATCAAGTTGTTCTTACTCATCACCATCCGGACCATGTTGGATTTTTAGAGTGGCTCCCCGAAGTGCCTATATACGGACATAAATATGTGCGTCCATGGATTGAAGAGGATCAAACCTTTTTCGCTGCACACGATGAGTTTTATAGATGGTTGTTTATAGAACTTGGTTTAAGAGGGGATTTTGAAAAAATGTTACATATTTTGAAATCACCCCTTAAGTTTTCTAGTACAGCTCTGCTAGCGCAAGAAATTGCTGAAGGAGATAACATCCCCGGACTGGAAAAATGGTCAATCCTTGAGACTCCTGGTCATGCGCAGAGCCACTTGTCATTTTACTTGGAAAATGACGGTGTCTTGCTTTCCGGAGATCATTTACTCGCTACGATCTCATCAAATCCATTTCTTGAACCTGCACTAAATCCAGCTTCCGAACGGCCAAAGCCACAGCTGCAATATAACGAATCGCTCAGGAAGCTATTAGATTTAGACATTCGCATCGCCTACACAGGGCATGGAGCAGATATTCAAAGAGTTCATGAACTTGTTAAACGTCGCTTGCATCGCCAGCATGAACGTGCATTACAAGTACTTGACATGCTGAAGACTGGGCAATTGACGACATTTACGATTACGAAAGAGCTTTTTCCAGCTGTATATCAAAAGGAACTCGGATTAACTTTATCTGAATCGACCGCCCAGCTTGATTATTTACTATCTCTTGGCCTTATTGAGAAACAATTGAATGACGAAGGTGTTGCATTCTTTTCAGCTATTAAGGAAGTGGCAAGATGAAAAATGAACGCCTTAAAGGGAAAACCGTTGCGATAACAGGAGCTTCCGGAGGTCTCGGTGAGCAAATTGCTTATATGTGTGCGCATAATGGAGCTAATTTGATTTTACTTGCTCGCAATATCGAAAAACTGAATCAAATGTCTAAACGGATTCGAAATGAGTATGGAGTGAAATGTACGGGCTTAGCACTCGATGTTTCTGATGCTGAACAAATTTCCCATGTATTTAAACAGATATATGAAACGGAAGGGGAAATAGATGTTTTAGTGAATAATGCGGGTTACGGTGTTTTTTCTAATGCTGTTGACATTAATCTTCCAGATTTAAAAGGAATGTTTGCTGTCAATGTGATTGGCTTAATTGCTTGTACAAAAGAAGTCATTCCTTATTTGTGTAAAAGGAGACACGGTCATATTATTAATATCGCCTCACAAGCCGGCAAACTTGCAACCCCTAAATCAAGCGTATATGCTGCTAGCAAACACGCTGTACTTGGTTTTTCGAATAGCTTACGAATGGAAATGTCCCAATATGGAGTGTTTGTAACTGCTGTTAATCCTGGACCGATTCGCACAGATTTTTTTCAAAAAGCTGATCCAGAAGGATCTTATCTTAAAAATCTTGGACAATTTGTACTGGATCCTGAAAAGGTCGCTCGTAATATTGTCCGCATCATGCTTAAAAATCATCGAGAAATCAATATGCCGCGCTGGATGGATTGGACTGCTACCTTACATACATTGGCACCCAAAATTGTAGAGTCATTAGGCAGAAAAGCTTTCTTTAAAAAATAACCTCATATGTTTATCTCTGGAAAGGAGATAAACATATGAGGTTTTTGTTTGAAGGCTCTTTCTTAACATAGCTGCTGTTCGATGTATATTTAAATAATGAAAAATAGTTTTATCTATTTGGGAAACTTAGTAAGAACCGCTAAGTTTCCTTATTAGGCGTAAAAGTCAGTTCTTGAGCTTTTCTAAACAAACTTATTTTTTTTGGAAAAAAGTACTATTTGAAAATATAGGTCTTTTAGGCTAATATATTGCATATAATAGAACAAGTGTTCGTTATCATCGGGAGGCATATATATGAGCGTTGATTACAGCGAACTTCCACACGACAAGATATTATGTATTGACATGAAGAGCTTTTATGCCAGCTGTTCGGCGGTGATGCTTGGGTACGATCCCTTAAAATGTTATTTAGCGGTTGTCGGGAATTTGAACCAGCCGGGGAGCGTCGTACTCGCAGCATCCCCACGTTTGAAAAAAGATTTCGGAATTAAAACGGGCTCTAGGCTTTTTGAAATTCCGCAAGATGACAGAATTCAGCTTGTAGAGGCGAAGATGAGCACTTATTTACGGGTTGCCACTGAAATCACACGACTTTTTAATCGCTACGTCCCGAAAGAAGCGATTCATATATATAGCGTGGACGAGAGCTTTATTAAAATCGATGGAACGAGTGATCTATGGGGAGATGCCCGTTTAGTTGCTGAAAAAATTAAAGAAGAGCTTTTCCGAGAGTTCCAATTAACATGCTCTATCGGAATTGGACCGAATATGCTTCTTTCTAAGCTTTGCCTTGATCTTGAAGCAAAAACAACTAGCATTGCAGAATGGACATATGAAGATGTTTCGAAAAAACTATGGTCGGTTGCTCCGCTTAGGAAGATGTGGGGAATTGGAAGAAAGGTAGAAAGGACGCTAAATGGTATGGGAATTTTTACTGTGGGACAGCTCGCTCATTCGGATTTGCACTTGCTCGAGAAAAAATTCGGAGTGATGGGAAATCAGCTCTACTATCACGCATGGGGAGTAGACTTATCAGAGTTGGGAGCTCCGATTATAGAAGGGCAAATTAGCTTTGGAAAAAGTCAAATACTACTGCGTGACTATAAGGCTAAAGAGGAGATTGTTTGTGTCATTCTCGAAATGTGTGAAGAGGTGGCCCGAAGAGCAAGGGAGCGTAAAAAGGCGGGGAGGACCATTAGCCTTGGTATTGGCTACAGCGATAAAGAATTTGGCGGTGGATTCTTGCGGTCGTTCTCAGTAGAAGAACCAACAAATACAACGATGGATCTATATCGCGTCTGTTTACGGCTATTCGAAACCCATTATACAGGAAAGACTGTACGACAAATCTCCATTGCTCTATCCAATGTGGCAGATGACAAGTACGTTCAGTTAAATTTATTTGAACCGAGAAAGGTAAGTGAAAAGCAACTTGGCTACACAGTCGATCAAATCCGTAGACGCCATGGAGGGGTTTCTTTATTGCGGGCAATTTCTTATACGAAAGCGGGAACGGCAAGGAAGAGAGCAGCTCTCGTAGGGGGACATAAAGCTTAAAATTTACTGCAAAAGGGATGTGTACGTATGATTCGCGATCGTGGGCGTATAAAATGGAATTCGCTCATGCTTCCAGAGCATGTCACAATGCTTCGGAAGTGGGCAGAGGAAGATACGTATGAAGAAGAAAAGCAATTGGATGAACAGAGATTGGAAATGCTTGATGAAGTGGCAAGCGTGGCAATGGAATTCGGAAAAAAAGTTATGGTTATACATTTTGTCGATCACCATCACGAAGAGGTAATAGGAAAGATTCATTACTTTGATGCAATAAATAAGGAATTTCGTATAGTCGACGAGACTGACCGTGTTATAAGGATTTCGACCGGGCGGATTGATCAGATAATTATATTGGAGTGAGGAAAGCGCAAGCCTTTGAGCTGGACTGTGAAAGCCAAACTTCAAAATTGCTGACCTATGAATGTTTTATACTTTCTTAACAAATAAAAAGAACCCGCATTGACCGCGGGTCGCAACTCATTTAATCATTTAATACTTTTTCTGCGCGGACGCACGATTCAAAACTTCCTTTATGCGTGCCGTCACAAAACGGTTTGCGACTGGAAAGACCGCAGCGGCATAAAGAAAATACTTTTTTCGTTTCAAAAACATTACCGTCAACATCAATCAATTCAACATCTCCTGATACTCGGTAAGACCCATTATCCATAACTTTAATTTGTACTTTTTCCAAATTTTTTCCCCCTTGTAAAAGACTACTCCTTTCAATAGTAGAAGGAATTAAGGGGAAATGCAACCTTACAAAATAATGATATGTTAAAATGGGTGAAAGGGAGGGGAGCATGATGAAAATTTCAATTTCAGAAGAGGCTGCTCGTCAAATTAAGCGAAAAATGGATGGAAAAGAAATGATCTTGAAGTTAAAATATGAAACGGACGGCTGCGGCTGCGCTGTTAGTGGTGTCCCTACATTACACTTAATTCATAAACAAGATCTAAATAAAGAGGATATGTTAATCAAGACAGATACAATAGACATCTATATAGAAAAGTCAAAGACCATTTTTTTCGATGAAGAAATGAAAATTGATTACTCACAGGAATCCCAAATATTTCGTTTAACAAGCCCGGGTCAAATATTGAACGGGCGAATGAGCTGCAATGTTGTCTCAGGCTAAAGCGATCATTAGGGTTGGTGCCCTAGGCCAGGATTATTTCGTCGTCGAAGGACACCAACCGCCATATTGGTGTCCTAATTCCAGGTGATTTCCCCATCGAAGGTCACCAATCCTACAATTGAAGCCTAAAAATCAATTCACTAACCAATTAAAACTTCCTTTTACTAAGCCGATAAAAACCCGATTCCATTTTCCTCGATAGGTGAGGGGCGATTACATCAATAGCATCGGCTAGTTTATCAAGGTCAATACCGGTATCAATCCCCATCCGTTCAAGCATATACACAACATCCTCTGTCGCCACATTGCCGCTCGCTCCCGGTGCAAAAGGGCATCCGCCTATCCCGCCAGCAGATGTGTCAAAACGGGTGATTCCCGCTTGAAGGACAGCATAAATATTGGCGAGAGCCATTTTCCTCGTATCATGAAAATGTGCCGTAAGGAGGATAGAAGGAAACTCCTTTTTCAGTTTAGAAAAAAGCAAAAAAGATTCTGCTGGCGTTGCCATCCCAATTGTATCTGCGACACTTAGCTCATCAACTCCCGCCTCAGCAAATTCAAGGCAAAGCTTCAACGTATGTTCGGCAGCAACCTTTCCATCGTATGGACAGTAAAATGCAGTAGAGATGCAGGCGCGGATGAAGAAGTCGTTAGCCTTCAAATCGGCAATTATCGGTATCAATTCCTCCATACTATCTCGTGTAGATTTGTTAATATTTTTTTGATTAAAGCCATCACTCACCCCAACGAAAACCGCAATATCTTTACAGTCGGTTTCCAATAGTCTTTCAATTCCTTTTCGATTCGGAACTAATGCGATGGAGCGGATCTCCCTAGGGCGAGATGTCGCAATTGAAAAAGCATCCTTCATCTGTGGAACCCATTTTGGTGAGACGAAAGAGGTGATTTCCATTTCACGAATTCCTGCAAGCACTAAATTCCTAATAAACTCTTTTTTAATCCTCGTATCGATAAATATATCTTCATTTTGCAATCCATCGCGTGGACTTACTTCAATGATCGTCACTTTTTCTTGTAAAGACACTCCAACTCCTCCTTAAAGAAGATTAAAGTCCTTACAAGAAAATATGAAAAACCGAACACGATATATGTCCGGTTTTAAAAAGATTACGTAAGCTTAAGTAATTTTTGCTTCAGTTCATTCTCCATTGAAACAAGTTCTTGTTCCGCTTGGGCTCGTTTGGCACGGCCTTCTTGCTGAATTTTGATTGTTTCTTCAAGTGTTGTAATTAAGTTAGATTGTGTTTTTTTCAATGTTTCAATATCAACAAGCCCACGTTCGTTTTCTCTGGCTGTTTCAATTGTATTTGTTTTAAGCATTTCAGCATTTTTAAGTAGTAAATCATTTGTCGTTTTGGAAACTTGCTTCTGCGCTTCTACAGCCTGACGTTGACGAATAAGTGTCAATGCAATCGCAATTTGGTTTTTCCAAAGTGGAATGGCAGTCATTATCGAAGTTTGAATTTTCTCAGCTAGCGCCTGATTCGTATTTTGAATCATTCTAATTTGCGGAGCACTTTGGATTGTAATTTGTCTGCTTAATTTTAGATCGTAAAGTCGTTTTTCAAGACGATCAGCAAATTGAACCATATCATTCACTTCTTGGTATGTCATTTGATCGCCGGAAGCTTCGGCCTTTCGCTTAAGTTCAGGTATCGTTTTCGTAGTCAATTCTTCGATTTTTAATTCGCCTGCAGCAATATAAATGTTCAAAGCATGAAAGTATTCTTTGTTTTTCTCATATAATTGTTCAAGCATCTTCAAATCATCTATCAATGTTTGCTTTGATTGATTCAATTTCACTGTAATTCGATCAATTTGCGCCCCAGTTTTTTGGTATTTGGACATTACTTCTTGTATCGAGTTTGAAATCTTTCCGAACACTTTAGCAAAAAAGTTCTTTTTTTCAGGTGAGAGTTCATCCGGGTTCACATCCCGCAGTTTACTCATTAAATCATTTAAAATATCACCGATTGGACCAACGTCCTTATTTTGCACATGATCGAGCATGGAGCTTGAAAAATTTAACAATTGTGACTGTGCATGCGTTCCGTAAGCAATAACTGCTTGATGGTTGGCAGGATCAATCTGTTTTGCAAGTTCCAATGCACGCTTTCTGTTTTCTTCAGGTAAACTGTCCACTAATCTAACAGCTTTAACCTCCTGCTGTACTTGTTCCTGCTTTATCGGCACGATCTCCTGTTCACCAAAAGGATTGGCTAAAAGATCATCTAGACTTGAAAAGTCCGTTTTCAATACTGTTTCAGTTTCTTTATTTTGTTCACTCACTGTTTCGTTCTCCTTTCATCGTCGAGAGGGTTATATTCTAGTTTTTTTAGAGAATGCTTTGCAACATCCAGTTCAAATTTTAAATCATCAATATCTGACGAAAGTACGTGATAAATATCTTTTTTGATCGATTCACTTAAATCTTCCAACGTGCTTTGCGTTTCTTTAAGTGAAATATACATGTTTTCATTTTTAACAGGCTGGGCGGCAAGCATTGCATACCTTTCAGAGAGTTCTACTACGGAATCAAGATGATAGAAGAAGAAACGCTCAGACTGATAAAAACGTCTCGGTTCTTTATTGATAATTGCGTACATCCTTTTGGATAGTTTACTTAGTTCGTATAACTGTTTAAAAGCACCCATCGTCCTGACAGAAAAAAAAGCTTTTTGTAATCTACTGATTTTTCTCTTTGCTTCAGTCAAGTTTTTTTGTATATACACATATTCTTTTCTCGTCAATTTATTTTTTTTCAAAAATTTGCGATCAGAATATAGCTTTATTCCAAAAAATGTAAGACCTCCTACGAGAAATGCGGAGACAGTAGATGTTAAAAATTCTATGTTAAAACCATTAGACAATATCACCCACAGCAAAATGGTTCCCGCAGCGGCAAACATACCGAGAAAAAATGAAAAAACTGGTTTCATGCTGCATCTACTCCTTATTCCTTCTTTTCTATATAAATGAAATACGTTGATGGTTAAATAAAGGTTTCATTCATATCTATTATAGAGAATAAACCAATCTTTTGAAAGATAAAAAGGAGGATGGAAAAATTGAAAAAAATATATACATCCTTTCGCGAAGCTATTAGTGATATTGAAGATGGCTCTACACTCATGGTAGGCGGGTTTGGTCTTTGCGGAATACCCGAAAATCTAATATTGGCACTGAGAGACAGAAACGTTAAAGATTTAACAATCATTTCTAATAATTGTGGAGTCGATGATTGGGGACTCGGCTTATTGCTTAAAAACAAACAGATTAAAAAAATGATTGGATCATATGTCGGTGAAAATAAAGAGTTTGAAAGACAAGTTCTTTCAGGTGAAATTAAAGTAGAACTGATCCCACAAGGAACGTTGGCCGAGAAAATTCGAGCAGGCGGTGCGGGGGTTCCAGCCTTTTACACCCCAGCTGGTGTTGGAACAATGATTGCAGAAAATAAAGAAAAACGAGAGTTCAATGGAAAAACATATGTACTCGAGGAGGCGCTTGTTGCTGATTTTAGTATTGTTAGAGCTTGGAAAGGAGATTCAATGGGAAATCTTGTGTATCGTAAAACGGCGCGTAATTTTAACCCTATAATTGCAACGGCAGGTAAAGTGACAATCGCTGAAGTCGAGCTGCTATGCAAAACCGGAGAAATTGATCCTAATATGATTCATACTCCAAATGTTTATGTGCAAAGAATGATTCAAGGCGATCAGGAAAAAAGGATTGAAAGAAAAACAATTATAGGGAAGGGGAATGGAAGGTGAACCGGTCGAATATTCGAAATAAAATGGCAAAGCGGGTTGAAAAGGAAATTAAAACTGGATTTTATGTAAATTTGGGAATTGGCATGCCGACATTAGTTGCCAATTATATATCATCCGAAAAACAAGTTGTCCTTCAATCTGAAAATGGGTTGCTTGGCATTGGTCCTTATCCCGAAGAAGCTGATTTAGATGCAGATTTAATTAATGCTGGAAAAGAAACTGTTACTGCAATACAAGGAGCAGCCTATTTTGATAGTGCAGAATCTTTTGCAATGATTCGGGGAGGACATATTAATCTCGCTATATTAGGAGGGATGGAAGTATCAAAGGATGGGGATTTGGCCAATTGGATGATTCCCGGAAAAATGATCAAGGGAATGGGGGGAGCGATGGACCTCGTTCACGGCGCCAAAAAGATAATCGTCATGATGGAACATGTGAACAAGGACGGAAAACCAAAAATATTAAATACTTGCAGCTTGCCACTAACCGGGAAACAAGTAGTAGATCGAATTATTACGGATAGAGCTGTAATGGATGTTACGAATGCGGGACTCGAATTGAAAGAAGTAGCTAAGGGCTACAGCATAGAGGAGATTATTACTTCAACGGAACCAGATTTAATAGTGGGTAAAAATATTGTATTAGAAGCCTATTAGTTAATAAATGGCTTGATTTCTCCCATAAAATCAAGCCATTGTCTAATTCAAGTTTGTTTATTTATTTCCCATTTTCCATTTATTGAATTCTAGAAACTCACGAAATTCTTCTTTTGATACACCTGAGGACATAGCTTCCCTGACAAGATCTTCCCAATCCGAATCTAAACCGAGGGTTTCTCCTTGTTCATCATGAAGCAATGTATTGACGGAAACTCCTAATACTTCGGATACTTTTTCTAAAAAGTGAATCGAAGGGTTCGATTGGATATTTCGCTCAATTGAACTCAAATAAGATTTTGCAACTCCTGCTTTTTCCGCCAATTCCGATAGAGACATTTTTTTTTGTTTTCGATACTCACGCAAACGTTCGCCAATCATGTAAATCTTCACCTTCCTTACAGCAGATTATACCATATAACGAAGGTTTGTTTCATATTTAGAACACTCTTGAATAAAATTTTTTTGTCTCTTTGAGAAAAATAGTACTAAAGATAGTTCTTTAAACTAATGCATATTTCCTTTATGGAAGTTAAAAAACTCTCTAATGTTTTCTGGTTTTATTCCTGCATTAAGTGCAGCTAATATTAACTCCACCCATTCTTCATCGAGTTGCTCTTGTTTTACCATAACTGATTTCTGCATAGTGACCTCCTAAAATACGTAGAGTATTTAGGTAACCCAGCTGCCGTAGTGAATAAAAGAAACCTTAGGCCTGTGGCTTTGCGTATCTGTCTTTCGATCAGACTTGCCTTTATCTATTATCATTTTATTTGTATTCATGAAACATTATAGACATTACTAAAGTCACAGTCGCAAAAAAATGTCGATGTCGAAACAATGGAGACTCTTGAAAAAATAGTCATTTATGAGTATGTTTTTGTCGCAGAATAGTATTACAAGTTGGAAAAGAGAGCAACCCCATTTACATCGCACGAGAATCGCAAATAACATTGTTGAAATAAGCAGAAAAATGGTGAACGATTATATTAAAATTTAGATATGCTCTGTATAGTTGTTTTCTTTCGTTATCATTTCTAAATATCCGAGTTCTTCCCTTGTCAGTGAAGGTGAATTCACTGCCCTAACATTATCAAGTAATTGTTCTACAGAACTGGCACCCGTAACAACCGAGGCAACAGACTTATGAGCTAAGTTAAATTGAAGGGCAACCTCATTAAGAGAACGAGAATGAGGGAAAAGTTTCGCTTTTATACTTTCTATTAATTCCTTTATTTCTTCAGATGAATAATCGAGATAGGCCTTAATTTTAAAGTCATCTGTATCAATCGCTTCAAGTGTTTTATCGCTTAAAATGCCTCTTGCAACTGAGCCCCTTGTCACGACACTAATATTATTTTTCTCTAAGAGTGGCATGACTCCTTCCGGACGCCTGTCCAATAAACTATATTGCATCATATTACTTATAATGGATGAATCTTTAACATATTTACGGATAACATTAGGCCGAATAGAAGAAATACCATAATAACGGATGAATCCTTCTTCTTTTAATTCCTCAAAAGCTTCAATTGTTTCATCGATTGGATCGTCGATTGTCCCTCCATGCAGCTGATATAAATCAATATATTCCGTTTTAAGTCTGCGAAGGCTATCTTTCACTGCTTCTTTTATATAAGTTTTTGAAGGATCCCAACTCCATCCATCCTTATGCTCATTCCAGCGATTTCCAACCTTTGTAGCGATGATAACATCTTCTCTTCTACTAGATAGTGTGTTTCCCACAATTTCCTCATTCATTCCTCGATCATATAAGTCGGCCGTATCAAAATAATTAATTCCGGCTTCTAGCGCCGTTTCAATTATTTTTTGTGCTGTATTTACCTCAGTTCCAATTGACATACAACCAAGTCCTATTTTGGAAACTCGTAAATCAGAATTTCCCAATTGTCGTTTTTCCATATTCTAAAGTCACCTTCCATTCTTTTCTTCATTTTACTGGAAAGTCGCTCAGTATAACAAAATTAATGTTCTGATTGCTTTATGTTATGATTGGAAAAGCGAATAAGAAGGAGCGACAGATCATGAAAAAGTTTGAAGAAAAAACGATACAGAGCAATGAAATATTTAATGGGAAAATAATTAGTTTGCAAGTAGATGACGTAGAGCTTCCTGATGGAAAAATGGCAAAAAGGGAAATTGTAAAGCATCCCGGAGCTGTTGCAGTTATCGCTTTAACTGATCAAAATAAAATCGTGATGGTCGAACAGTACCGAAAACCATTGGAACGATCCTTACTTGAAATCCCAGCGGGGAAGCTTGAATATGGGGAAGAACCTCTCGTGACAGCTGAGCGTGAACTTGAAGAAGAAACAGGCTATGCAGCAGGTAAGATGGAACATTTAACATCATTTTACACTTCTCCAGGATTTGCGGATGAGCTAATTCATCTATATATTGCCAAAGATTTAAAAAAGATCGACAATCCGAAAATTGGTGATGAGGATGAGTTTGTAGAGCTTTATGAAATAACGCTAGAAGAAGCGCTTCAATTCGTCCTCGATAAGAGAATATATGATGCTAAAACCGCATATGCAGTTCTTTATTTACAACTGAGAATGGCGATGAAACCACATGAATGAATTTTTTTCCGACTTGCATATTCATATCGGCAGAACTTTAACAGGTAAGCCTGTTAAAATTACAGCGAGTAAAAATCTCACTCTGACCAATATATTAAAAGCCGCGAAATTTCCAAAAGGCCTAGATATCGTTGGCGTAATCGATTGCCATTCACCTGAAGTCATTCTTGAAATGGAAAATTTATTAGAAGCAGGAAAACTCATTGAATTGGTAGATGGGGGCTTTGAATATGAAAATGGTGTGGTTCTTATTCCCGGGACGGAAATAGAAATTAATGATCGTCATTGTAAAGGGCCAATTCATGTTCTCGCATACTTTCCATCAATGCCCGCGCTTAAGGAATTTTCAAATTGGCTTTCTGAAAGAGTGACTAATATTCAGCTAAGCACTCAAAGAATTTATGAAGAAGCAAGAGTAGTACAGGAAAAAGTCAAATCCCTTAATGGGTTATTTATTCCCGCCCATGTGTTTACTCCTTTTAAAAGTCTATATGGGAAAGGCGTCGAAAAATCATTAACGGAAGTTTTCGATTCAGCTTTTATTGATGCTATTGAATTAGGTCTAAGTTCCGATACGAACATGGCTGATCAGCTTTCTGAATTACACAGCTATGGATTTTTGACAAATTCCGACGCTCACTCCCTAGCGAAAATAGCGAGAGAGTATCAAATGCTTGAACTGGAAGAGCCTACTTTTAAGGCACTTGCACAATCTTTTAAAAATATTGATGGTAATACGATTAAAGCAAATTATGGGTTGAATCCTTTATTAGGAAAATATTACCGAACAACTTGTGCAAATTGTTTTATACCAAAGCAAGGGGCAGTTTGCCCAAATTGCGGTTCACAAAAGTTTACAAGAGGAGTATTTGAACGGATTACTCAGTTGGCGGATGCAGAAGTTAAACCTAAAAGGCCACCGTATATTCACCAAGTGCCTTTAGAATTTATTCCCGGCCTTGGCCCAAAAGCGATGGAAAACCTCCTGAATCATTTTGGGACCGAGATGAATATTTTGCACCGAGTTAATAAATCAGAGCTTAAAGGCGTTGTTAAAAAAGAGCTTGCCGAAATGATCTTTCAAGCTCGAATGGGGAAATTACAGGTTGCTGCTGGCGGAGGCGGAAAATATGGCAGGATTCAAAAATTTGATTAACTTTTTTGTGATATAGCCGAGAACACTTGTGATTTCAATCATGAGATGAATCGGCTTCGAATCGGGCGTGACTTCATGTCATGTTAACGATTCGACATATGCCAAAATACAGATTGCATATAGACCCTGGATAATCGTAACTTAATCACAAAAAGGTGCTAACATTTGGTACATTGATATTTAAAGAGTTCCCTGAGTTAAAAGGGACACTCTGGGGTGGTCATCTCTGGAACCCTTCTTATTTTGTCGCAACCGCAAGCGAACAGACAGAGACCCCGATTCGGAAATACATTCAAAATCAGAAGGGGAGGTGAGCATCCTTTGATCGTGAACAGGGCCTATAAGTTCAGAATCTATCCCACTAAAACACAAGAAGTCCTAATCGCCAAAACCCTCGGTTGTTGCCGTTTTGTTTACAATTATTTTGTAGGAAAACAAAAAGGGAAAGATGCCTATTGGCATATGGTTTCGGAAATGGTTCAAAACGGACAACTCCCTAGGAACAACTGGAAAGGGGAATTCTTCCACAAAAACAAGTCGATTAAAGCTCTTCCAGAGTTGAAGAAACACTATCCATTCTTGAAAGAAATAGACAGCATCGCTCTGCAAAAATCGGTTGAAATCGTCCATGAAGCCTATAGAAGATATTACAAAAAGCAAAATGATGAGCCTCGCTTTAAGTCAAAAAGAAATCCCGTTCAATCCTACACAACGAAATATGTAAATGGAAATATTGCCGTGCTGGGCAAACATATAAAACTCCCAAAACTGGGACTTGTACGCTTTGCGAAAAGTCGAGAAGTTCATGGGCGAATGATCAATGCCACCATTCGACGAAACCCTGCTGGTAAATATTTTGTTTCCATTCTTGTTGAAGTGGATATACAGCCCCTACCCAAAACAGGTTCATCCATAGGGGTCGATGTTGGATTAAAAGATTTTGCCACTCTACAGATGGAACCGTATACAAAAATCCAACGTTTTTTCGCGCGTTAGAGGAAAAGTTAGCCAACGCCCAACGCGTCCTATCCAGGCGACAAGCAGGCTCCTCCAATTGGCATAAACAACGAGTGAAAGTCGCCAAGATCCATGAAAAAATCACGAATTCACGGCAGGATAGGCTGAATAAAATCTCCACCCATCTTGTCAAAAACCACGACTTGATTGGGATGGAAGATTTAGCTGTAAAAAAGATGCTTAAAAATGTCCATCTTGCAAAGGCAATCAGTGAAGTATCGTGGTCACAATTCAGAACGATGTTGGAATATAAAGCAAAATGGTACGGAAAACAAGTCGTCCTTGTTGCAAGGAATTTTGCTTCCAGTCAACTTTGTTCTCATTGTGGTCATAAACATAAAGCCGTTAAGGATCTTGCGTTGCGTGAGTGGACTTGCCCATCATGCGAACGCCTTCATCAACGTGATCTTAACGCAAGTATCAATCTTCGCAATGAAGCATTGCGATTAACCGCAGGAACTGTGGAGATAGCCTAATCCATTAGAAACCAATGGGTTTCTGTACTTAGGAATCTTACGGCTTTAGCCGTGAGAGGTTCAAAAGGTAGTTGTTGACATACTAACTGCTCGTCCATCATATAATGTACCATTCGCGGGACAGGAGGAGCAAAAATATGCGCAATAGACTTTCTACTAATATTATTAGTCGTCATTTTCAAGAACATTCTTCCATCTACACGTTCATCATGGTTTTATTTTTAATGGGGGTAATATTTGGTTCCATTTTTGTAAACAGTTTATCCCCTCATCAAAAAGAAGATCTCTTCTATTACTTAAATCAGTTTTTTGGGCAAGTAGGGGAGGGGAAGACGGTTCCTCCGGAGGAGTTATTAAAATTAAGCTTCTGGCATAATGTAAAATTTGCCGGTCTCATATGGATATTGGGAATTTCCATCATTGGTTTTCCGCTAATTTTTATTTTATTATTCATAAAAGGTATCGTTGTAGGATTTTCTGTTGGATTTCTTGTGAATCAAATGGGGTGGAACGGTCTGTTGCTGGCTTTTGTTTCTCTACTTCCACAAAACTTATTGATCATTCCTATTTTTATTTTTATTTCTGTTTGTTCAATTGCCCTTTCAATGAAATTAATAAAGAAAATTTTTATTAGGCAATCCCTTCCTTTTCATCTTATGCCAGTTTTTACAAGGTACTTTTTGTCTTATATTGGCGCAGTTGCCATCATTACAATAGCTGCAAGCTTGGAGGCATATGTTTCACCGATGCTGATGAGATCTATCATCGTTAATATTACAAACTAATATTTATAAAACATTTAATTGCTTCGTTATTTATAGTCATTTTAGTTTGATTATAACTTCCCTTCTGCTATAATATAGTGGATAGTGGCGAGGGAGGATACATAGTATGGAAAGTCGTATTGATCGCATAAAAAAACAGCTGCATTCTGCAAGCTATAAGCTTACTCCCCAGCGTGAAGCCACGGTTCGGGTGTTGCTTGAACATGAAGAAGATCATTTAAGTGCAGAAGATGTTTACCTGCTAGTTAAAGAGAAGGCGCCAGAAATTGGACTTGCGACAGTATATCGAACATTAGAACTTTTAACAGAATTAAAAGTAGTGGATAAAATTAACTTTGGCGACGGTGTTTCTCGTTATGACCTGCGGAAAGAAGGCGCGGCCCATTTTCATCACCATTTAGTCTGCATCGAATGTGGCGCGGTGGATGAAATACAAGATGACCTGTTAGGTGACGTCGAGAAAATTGTTGAGCGCGATTGGAATTTTAAAATTAAAGATCATAGACTCACCTTCCACGGTATATGCTGGCGCTGTCATAAAAAGACTGATGAAGACAATGAAGATAAAAATGAATAAGAAAATAATGAAGCCTTTTCCTGCTTTTAGGAAAAGGTTTTCCTATTTTTTCAATATCCATGAATAAACATAGACAAGCTGGGCATATGCTTGTAAAAAGAAAAGTATAAGCGTCTCGCTCATTGAAGTACAAGACTATAGGATGTGCGTTAGTCGACACTGCTATAGGATGTGGCTGCTTGAGCAAGATAAAAGTATGTCTACAAAGGAATGGTTTCATTGAAAAATATATGGAAGGTCTTCTTCGGAACATTAAGATTGTTTTTGTTATTTGCGGGGTGCACGATCCTCTTTTATTATGGTATTATGTGGATAAATCAAGAATATGAAAATTATCGGCGTTACGACGAGCCGGAAGGAACAGCGGTAAAGGCTTTTCAGCCGTTTGGAAACGAGGATAATGGCTGGTTTTCACGCCTTCTGCTTTTTTATCAGAATGGAGAGTAAAGACAATGCAAGATCGGCTGCAGGATTTTATTCATTTTATGATTGTGGAAAAAGGATTGGCCCAAAATACAATTATTTCATATGAACGTGATTTAAAGCGATATTTAAAATACTTACAACAAGTTGAACAATTAAAATCACTGAACGATGTTTCACGAATTCATATCGTTCAGTTTTTGTCATTTTTAAAAGGTGAAGGGAAATCAGCTAAAACACTTGCAAGACATATTGCTTCCATAAGGGCATTTCATCAATTTTTACTACGTGAAAAAGCTGTAGAACAAGACCCCTCTGTTCATATTGAAACACCACAATTGGAGAGAACATTACCTAAGGTATTAAGTTTTAAGGAAGTTGAATCATTATTAGAAACACCTGATTCATCCTCACCTTTTGGTTTAAGAGACAAAGCGATGATTGAGCTATTATATGCTACGGGAATTCGTGTAAGTGAGCTCATTAATCTTGATATGGAAAATGTACACCTTACTATGGGTTTTGTCCGCTGTATTGGAAAGGGAAATAAAGAAAGGATTATTCCAATCGGAAAAATAGCCCAAGAAATCATTGAACAATACATATTTGAGTCACGACCAAAATTGAAAAACTCTAAAAATCGAACCGAGGCTTTGTTTCTTAATCATCATGGAAATCGTCTAACGAGACAAGGATTTTGGAAGATTATAAAAAAACTTGCCACCGAAGCAAAAATTGAAAAAGAGCTAACACCACATACTCTTCGACATTCGTTTGCCACTCATCTGCTTGAAAATGGGGCAGACTTAAGAGCGGTGCAAGAAATGCTAGGCCATGCCGATATATCAACAACTCAAATTTATACACATGTAACAAAAACGCGATTAAAAGATGTTTATACAAAATTTCATCCACGTGCATAATAAAAGCGATTGCGTCTTGTTCACTGACGTACAAGCCTGCAAAAGGGGCCCATCAACGAACGGCCTAGTCAATGTTCCTTTTTGGCCCACTGACAGAATAAAGAAAACACGATGAGGCGGGGAGGTCGAATCGATGTTGACTTATTGCAGCCAAGAGGACAAGAAGCTTGCTAGTCGATAGGCGCTCGAACTGAACACAGAAAAGTTAACTCAACCGCAAATTGCGGTTTTTTTATAGTGTCTATAAGGGTATGATACAGGTATAGTCGAATATCAACATAAGAGGGGGCAACAAATATGGATGCAAATTTCAAAAGAATACATCTTATTGTATTGGACTCAGTCGGAATCGGCGAGGCTCCTGATGCAGCAGCTTACAATGATGAAGGCGCAGATACATTAGGTCACATTGCGGAAAAAATCGACGGGTTGAACATGCCAAATATGGAGAAATTCGGACTTTCCAATATAAAAAAAATAAAAGGTATAAATAAGACGGAAAATTCACTAGCTTTCTACACTAAAATGCAAGAGGCCTCACGAGGAAAGGATACGATGACAGGTCATTGGGAACTTATGGGCCTTATTACGAGCCATCCTTTCAAAGTGTTTCCAAACGGTTTTCCCGAATTGCTGATCACACAATTGGAAAAAGCTTCAGGTAGAAGTATTATAGGAAATGTTCCCGCCAGCGGAACTGAAATCATCGATCGCCTTGGAGAGGAGCATATGAAAACTGGCGCGCTGATTGTTTACACTTCAGCAGATTCAGTTTTACAAATTGCAGCCCATGAAGAAATTGTACCGATTGATGAATTATATCAAATATGTGAGAAGGTCCGAGAACTTACCTTAGTAGATGAATATAAAGTGGGCAGAGTGATTGCAAGGCCATTTATTGGCGAACCGGGTAATTTCAAACGGACAGCAAATCGTCATGACTACGCTTTGAAGCCTTTTAGTAATACCGTCATGAATGCACTAAAAGATTCAGGCTTAGATGTAATTGCGATAGGAAAAATAAATGATATATACGATGGCGAAGGAATAACGAAAGCGGTAAGAACAGTTTCAAATATGGATGGAGTAGATAAACTTATTGAAGTGATGAAGCAGGATTTCACAGGCTTAAGCTTTGTTAATCTAGTCGATTTTGATGCTCTGTATGGACATAGAAGAGACCCAAATGGATATGGCAAGGCACTTGAGGAGTTTGACGCACGAATACCAGAAATACTCCAAACTTTAAAAGATGATGACTTGCTGATCATTACAGCAGATCATGGAAATGACCCAATTCATCATGGAACCGACCATACGAGGGAATTTGTACCTCTTATCGTTTATTCGAAGCAATTCAATGGTGGGGGAGAACTTCCTTTGCGAAAAACCTTTGCAGATGTTGGTGCCACGGTTGCAAATAATTTTAGTGTTAAATGGCAGGGAGAAGGAGAAAGTTTTTTAGAAGACTTAGTTTAAATAAATCGAAGAAAGCTTGTTGAGATTACTTGTTATTCTCAACAAGCTTTTTCTTTTTTTTCTGTATAATTCACCTCGCCCATGGCGAGAATGATGAATATGGAAATCATTTCCGTTTTTGTCTATGAATAAATTGGAGGGAATAGTATGAAGAAATTGATAAGTTCATGCATCGGTATATTTATGTTATTTTCACTAATATCCCATTCTGCATTAGCAGAAGAGAAACAAGTTGAGCTTTCAGATGAATCAAAATCCGCTATCTTAATAGAACGAGATACTGGGACTGTTTTGTATGAAAAAAATATGCACGAAAAATACTCACCTGCCTCCATGACTAAAATAATGACGATGCTTCTTATTATGGAAGCGATCGATACTGGTAAATTATCATTTAAGGATAAAGTGTCAACGAGTGAGTATGCTGCTTCTATGGGGGGCTCTCAAATATTTTTAGAGCCTGGTGAACAAATGAAAGTAGATGAACTTTTACTCGCTGTTTCAATCGGTTCAGCAAATGATGCTTCAGTAGCTTTGGCGGAAAAAGTAGCTGGAAGCGAAGAAAACTTTGTGAAGATGATGAATGAAAAGGTCAAGGAACTAGGCTTAAAAAATACACAATTTAAAAATACAACAGGATTGCCTGCTAAAGATCATTTTAGTACAGCTCACGATATGGCCATTATGGCTAAAGAGTTATTAAAATATGAAGAAATTACGAATTTTACAAAGATGTATGAGTCATATTTGCGGGAAGATACAGATAAAAAATTTTGGCTCGTAAATACAAATAAACTAGTGAAATTTTACCCTGGAGTAGATGGGTTGAAGACCGGATTTACAAGGGAAGCCATGTATTGCTTAACGGCAACAGCGAAAAAAGATGGCATGAGGGTTATCGCTGTTATTTTCGGAGCTCCGACTTCAAAAAGCAGAAATGCGCAAATAACAAAAATGCTTGATTATTCTTTTGCCAATTACGCCTCGCACCCTGTATATAAAAAAGGGGAAGCGCTCGGAAAAGTAAAAATCAGTAAAGGAAATATAAAAGAAATAAAAGCAGTTACTGGAGAGCCCGTTTCAGTTTTAACAAAGAAAGGGGAGCAGTTAAAGAAAATTACAAAGGATATAAAACTAAACAATCATTTAAAAGCCCCAATCGAAAAAGGTGACGAAGTCGGGACGTTAACGATTATCAAAGATGGTAAAACTTTAGCAAAAACAAAACTAATCGCTGAGAAAAACGTCAAAAAAGCCACTTGGTGGGACTTATATAAACGTACATTTGGAATGTTTACTAAATCAAATTAAATAGATAAGGAAAGGCCTTGCTCATAGAAAAGAACAAAAAATATAAGTTCAAGAGCTGGCCATTAACAAAAAAATGTTGGCGAATTTCTTCTAGTTTTGTCATGAGGAAGGAATCTGAACCTAAAAGGTAGAATTGACTCACTATACTCTTAAGCGAGGAGGCTATAGATAAAGTGAGTCTATCAATCGATTTAGAAATTAGGCAAGACGTTTTATGCATCAGACTATCAGGTGAATTGGATCATCATACGGCTGAGGAATTAAAAAATAGAGTAACTGAAGCCATTGAAAAACACCGAATCCTCCATATCGTCATGAATCTTGAAAAATTAACGTTTATGGATAGCTCAGGTCTTGGAGTTGTGCTAGGAAGGTATAAACAAATAAAGTTGAAAAATGGTGAAATGGTCGTTTGTGCAATCACTCCCCCAGTAAAGAGATTGTTCGAAATGTCTGGTTTATTTAAAATAATTAGACTGGAACCATCAGAACAATTTGCACTTGAAAGATTGGGGGTAGCTTAACAGATGAGAAATGAAATGCAAATTCAATTTAGTGCATTAAGCCAAAACGAATCATTTGCCCGTGTTACGGTCGCTGCTTTTATCGCACAATTAGACCCTACGCTTGATGAATTAACGGAGATTAAAACCGTCGTTTCAGAAGCTGTTACAAATGCGATTATTCATGGATATGAGCAAAATCCTGCAGGAATTGTCTATATCTCTGCAGCAATTGAAGACGATATGATCGATTTAGTGATTAGAGATAATGGCATCGGAATTCAAAATATTGAAGAGGCAAGACAGCCTCTATTTACAACGAAACCTGAATTAGAAAGATCAGGAATGGGTTTTACGATAATGGAAAACTTTATGGACCAAATTGAAGTGGAATCACACCCAGGTACAGGCACAACCATTCGCTTAATCAAATATGTAACCAAAAACAAAGCGTTATGCAATTAAGGAGCCGCGCCTATGGATGTGGAACTAAAGAAAGAGGCAAATAAGGGCTTTTTGAAGGATGCAGAGGTAAAGGAATATATAAAAAGAAGCCAAGAAGGGGATCAAGAAGCAAGGGACATTCTCGTGGAAAAAAACGTACGTCTCGTATGGTCCGTAGTCCAACGCTTTTTGAATAGAGGATATGAACCGGATGATCTATTTCAAATAGGAAGCATTGGTTTATTAAAATCTGTTGATAAATTTGATCTCTCTTACGATGTTAAATTCTCCACCTATGCTGTTCCGATGATTATTGGAGAAATTCAACGTTTTATACGTGATGATGGAACCGTAAAGGTGAGCAGATCTTTAAAAGAATTAGGAAATCGGATAAGAAAAGCAAGGGATGAGCTGGCAAAAAGGGATGAAAAGGTTCCGACTATTGGAGAAATAGCCGATTATTTAGGGGTCAGTCGTGAAGAAGTGATTATGGCACAAGATGCCGGTCGTTCTCCGACTTCCATACATGAAACGGTTTATGAAAATGATGGTGATCCCATCACCCTCATTGACCAAATTTCGGATCAAAACGACCATAAGTGGTTTGATAAAATTGCGTTAGAAGAAGCCATTCGTGGGTTGGATGAACGGGAAAGGCTAATCGTTTATCTCAGGTATTATAAAGATCAAACTCAGTCGGAAGTTGCCAGCCGCCTTGGTATCTCGCAAGTTCAAGTTTCACGTCTTGAAAAGAAAATATTGGAGCAGATGAAAGAACACATGGATGCTTAAATGGGCATCCATGTGTTTTTTCTCGTTGTTAAGGAAATTTTAAATTAGAAGCTTTGTGGATAGCTTTTTAAGAAATAAGTTTTTGTTTAGCTCCAGCACCTATCGACTAGAAACTTCCTGTCCTTTTCTTTTGCGTAAATCAAAAGCCTTGAAGCTTATACGTCGATAAACAGGCGCTTGCGCTTTATATGTTTCCTGCATGAAAAAATACTGGTTTTCACATACTAATAAAGCATATTATATTGCTTTTAAGAAAATCAAGAAATGCAGGAAGTGAATACGATGGTAAATACCATATATATTAGAATGCGCAGCCGGGTTGAAACAAATAGGTTTAATAAGATTACACTTTCACAAACTGCACAAATATTAGCGCCTGATCAATACTTGCCTGAACTGCCAGATCTTATTGTTTATGAACTGAAAAAAGATGATAATCAATTAGTTGTTCTTGATGTGATGCATGTCATACGCATAATCTCATTACATTTTCCTGATTGTGATATTCAAACGATTGGTCCTAATCAAACAATCATTGAAATTATTAGAGAAAAGAAAATAACCTCAATGCCACTATTTTTATTTGTATGGATTTTACTCTTCGTAGGGTCGGGATTAGCCATTTTAAACTTCCACGAAGAAGTAAGTATGCAGGCGGTGCATCAAAAGTTATATTGGATTATTACAGGTAAAGAAAATACAAAACCTTTACTCATGCAGATCCCATATTCATTTGGCATTGGAATGGGAATGATTTTATTTTTTAACCATATTTTCAAAAAAAGATTCAATGAAGAACCAAGTCCTTTAGAAATTGAAATGTTTAATTATCAACAAGATCTCGATCATTATGTAGCAATAAAGGAAAACAACGAAAGTGTTAAACGTTTAGATGATTAGTGAAATAGTAGTAATCATATTGCTTGGTTTGGCAGGAGGCTTAGCAGTTGGTAGTGGATTCGTAGCTTTTCTTACTGTTCTTGGAATAATTCCTCGCCTGACCCAGCTAACGAAAACGGATAATAGGATCCAAATGTACGAATGGGCGGTCATTCTCGGGGCAGCTAGTTCAGGGTGGGTGGATCTTCGTAATCTATCTATACATATGAATATTTCTTTCGTTATTATCGTGATCGGTCTTTTATGTGGGCTTTTTATTGGAATGCTCGCAGCAGCTTTAACCGAGGTGCTAAATGTTATCCCAATACTATCCAAACGGATTGGACTCGAAAAGCAATTATTAACTTTGTTAATGGCCATTGTACTCGGAAAAATTTGCGGTTCTCTATTTCAATGGATTTATTTTTACAACATTTGATGGAAAACTAGAAGGGAAGCAGATAATATGACAACACGTTACCATACAACAAAGGATGCAATCGATAAAAATCTAGATGATCTTGAAAGGTATTTTAAAGAGAGAATCGGATTAGGGACGAGCTTTGATATTGGGAATAGAAAATTAGTCATTTTAAAAAAACAAGTGCAAATTTATTATGTCAATGGTTTAGTTGAAACATTATTTATTACGAATATTATAAAGGAATTAGTTAATCTAAATGATCACGAAAAACCGACACCTAAAATATTTGAACTAATTGAAAATCGGATTGTCCATGAATCAGTTGAAAAGGTAAAGACGAAGGATGAGATGGTCGATCAAGTGCTGGCAGGTCTGGTTGCTATCGTTGTTGAAGGAGAGCAGGAAGCGTTCATAATTGATGTTCGTTCGTATCCTGGCAGACAGCCAGAAGAACCCGATACGGAAAAAGTAATCCGGGGTTCTCGAGATGGCTATGTGGAAAATATTGTTGTAAATACAGCTCTAACAAGAAGACGTATTCGAGATGAGCGTCTTAGGTTTGAAATATTAAAGGTTGGTGAAAGGTCTAAAACGGATGTAGCAATTGGATATATTAAGGGAATAGCCAACCCTGATTTGATCGAGACAATAAGAAAAGAATTATCGAGCATTGATATAGATGGAATTACAATGGCTGATAAAACAATTGAAGAATATTTAATGAAGCAAGGTTATAATCCATATCCACTCGTCCGTTATACAGAAAGAGCAGATGTTGGGGCTATACATCTATTAGAAGGCCATGTGTTAATCTATATTGATACTTCTCCAAGCGTAATCATAACCCCCGCCACCTTATTTCATCATGTACAGCATGCAGAGGAATATCGTCAATCTCCCGCAGTTGGCACGTTCGTACGATGGACAAGATTTTTAGGCATATGGGCATCCATTTTCCTATTGCCTTTATGGTTTTTATTTGCGATGGAGCCTTCTATGCTTCCAAATAAACTAGCTTTTATAGGTCCGAACGAGCAGTCGGATATTCCATTAATTTTACAATTGCTGATTGCTGATCTTGGGGTTGAATTTTTGAGAATTGCAGCGATTCATACCCCTACGCCTTTAGCAACAGCAATGGGATTAATTGCAGCAGTACTCATCGGTCAAATCGCAGTAGACGTAGGCCTATTTCAATCAGAGGTCATTCTATATGTGGCGATTGCTGCAGTCGGAACCTTTTCGACGCCTAGCTATGAGCTAAGTGTCGCGAATAAAATAATAAGGATGACTTTACTTCTAAGCGTTGCGATATTTAAAGCCCCTGGATTTATTATAGGAACAACAATTTATATTATATTTTTAGCTCAACTGCGACCTTTAAATGCTCCATATTTATGGCCGCTCTTACCTTTTAACCCTGCAGCATTTGTTCATATATTAATTCGGCGTGCTGTTCCAGGAGCGCTTTTAAGACCGAGTATTGTGCATCCAAGGGATCGCTTTCGTCAGCCGCCTAAATCGTAAAGAGTCCATTGCAGAATTAAGTATTGTATGGTAAAGTTTATGCTACTTATCAGGAAGGGGATCCATTATGCCCTTCAGGTACCGGCAAATTTTCACAACAATTAGATAAAATTAAATGTTAAGTCTAGCGGCTTGTAAGTAAGTGGAGGGAGAAACATGCATTTATATGGGACAGCTAAAATCAATCAAAATGGGCATTTGGAAATAGGCGGGAAAGATACAGTGGAGTTAGCGGAAAAATACGGAACTCCTTTATACGTATATGATGTCGCTCTGATTCGTAACAGAGCGAGGGCCTTTAAACATACATTTGATAAATTAGGCATCACTTCACAAGTGGCATATGCGAGTAAGGCTTTTTCCACAATGGCTATGCTCCAACTTGTTAAGGAAGAAGGGCTATCACTTGATGTCGTTTCTGGTGGCGAACTCTTTACGGCAATCAAAGCTGATTTCCCAGTGGAAAAAATTCATTTTCATGGAAATAATAAAAGTGATGATGAACTTATAATGGCTTTGGATTACCACATTGGCTGCATCGTAGTAGATAACTTTCATGAGCTTCATACATTGCATCATCTATGCACAGAGAGAGAGCAAAAGATAAATATACTATTACGTGTTACACCTGGTATCGAAGCGCACACACATGATTATATTTTGACTGGGCAAGAGGATTCCAAATTTGGCTTTGACTTGCAAAATGGCCAAGCTGAAACGGCGCTGCTTATCGCCTTGGAAAGTAAATACTTAAATGTATTGGGCTTGCATTGTCATATTGGTTCACAAATTTTTGAAACGACTGGTTTTATATTGGCAGCAAGAAAAATTCTTGAAAAAATGGCAAAATGGCAGGAAGAATTCAATTTTACACCAAGTGTATTAAATTTAGGCGGTGGGTTCGGCATTCGTTATACGGATGAAGATACACCTTTAGATCCTTCCTTATACGTTGAGGAAATGATTAATGAAGTAAAAAAAGAAACAGAGCGTCTTTCTATCCCAATGCCGGAAATATGGATTGAACCTGGCAGGTCGCTCGTAGGGGATGCGGGCACAACTTTATATTCTATTGGTTCAAGTAAAGATGTTCCAAATGTTAGGAAATATATTGCTGTCGACGGCGGGATGACAGACAATATCAGACCTGCACTTTATGATGCAAAATATGAAGCGCTGCTGGCGAACCGAGCAAATGAACAGCCTAAAGAGAAAGTATCGATTGCCGGTAAATGCTGCGAGTCAGGTGATATGTTAATATGGGACTTGCCGTTGCCTGATGCCGGAACAAATGATATATTGGCTGTCTTTTGTACAGGTGCGTATGGCTATTCAATGGCAAATAATTACAACCGTATTCCGAGACCACCTGTTGTTTTTGTGGAAAACGGGCACGACCAACTTGTCGTAAAACGAGAAACGTATGAAGATTTAGTAAGGTTGGATCTTCCTTTTAAAGAAAAAACAAAGATTTAGCTGAAAAACAGGACGTTCAGCTCATTCTATTAAGTTGCAGATAAAACAATAAGACTGTACAATAAAAATTATGGTCGCACCTTTTATTTACGTGTGCTTAAGATGTAGTAAGGGAGTTAGTTCTTTGCGTAACAGGAATATCACGATATTCGTAATGATCTTCATTATAGCCATTTTATGGGGAGTAAGCTATTGGCTTTTTATCGCGCCAAATCGTTAATCGACTCTATTTGATCCGTTAACAGCAACAGCTGTAATAAAGTTAAACGAGGGGTCTGTTATGTTAATTCGATATAAGAAAGCCTATGAAAAGATCGCCATGGGTCTACTCTCATTCATGCCTAATGAGAAAGATCTTAAAAAACTACAACAGACAATGAAAAATTATGAAACTGAAGAGAATTGGCAGCTTTTTTTATGGAAGGAAGAAGATATCACAGGTTTGATAGGGGTAGTACTTAATGGTGATAGAGTGGAGGTACAGCATATATCAGTCAATCCATCACATCGGTATGAAGGGATTGGTAAAAATATGTTAAAATCCATAAATCAGATTTATCAAGATAAAGAAGTCATTCCTTCTGAGTATACAGCGGCATTTTTTGAAAAATGTGATATGTAAAAATAACAAAACCGGGTTAATTCACATTACCCGGTTTTTTTTATGAAGGAAATAATAAAGTGAAAAATTTACGGACAATATTATAGGAAATATTTTCCTTCCTGCTGCTATCGGATAGCAAATAAATATCGATTCATTCTGCCTGTTGAACAGGTGCTTGAGCTTTTGTTCCTATATAAGTGCAAAATTCTTCTCGGGTACAACTATTTGCTTCTTCCGTAATGTATGCTTATTCACAATTTTATCGGGAGCTTCATCTATTAGATTTTCGAACGTATATCCTTGTATCGCGCTTTGCTTTTTACAAATAGTCAATAATAATTGATTATTGATAGGAATGTTAATCGGTTTATAGGGCATTTTATGAACCATTCTCACCTTGCTTCTATTAAGTTTCCCGATCAGCTCTTCATAATTGATGCCAAGAGCAAGTACTTCTTCTTCTTTATATGATAAAAGGCGGATTGCTTTATCAATTAATTTCACCGAGCCTTTAATATTTCCTCGTCGATAATGATAGAAACTAACCGCCATTTGAATAAGTCCCACCCAGATTGAATCCCTCGCCATTCCGTTATTTTTCCAATGATCTTCCAAAACTTCATGGCACTCAAAATAATCTCGATCACTATGAAAGTGGAATAAAAAGGCTACATATGCTTTTGAAAAAGGCAATTATCCTACTCCTTTCCTCCTTTTATTAAATCTATTATAGCATGAAATTTTATATAAATTATGTCTGTTAAACTAATTTTCCTTCATTTTCTGTTCACGCTATTATATGATAAGAAAAGCATAAGCACCTTGCTTATCGACGTTCAGATCTTACAATGGGGTTCCGACGACGTCGCTATCGGCGCGGCGGCAATTAGTCGAAGTTCCTAATGGGTCTAAAGTCTTGTGATGAAGGAAAAGCGGAAGGCGCAGCTAGACACAAAAGGCATATTCATTAATCTTGTGCGAAATCGGTGATGAAATGGAATATCATGTTAAAATTGATGCTTTTGAAGGACCGCTAGATTTACTGCTTCATCTAATTAATCGTCTAGAAATAGATATATATGATATACCTATGGCGGAAATTTCAGAACAATATTTATACTACATTAATACAATGACTGAATTGCAGCTCGATGTTGCGAGTGAGTATTTGGTAATGGCTGCAACATTACTAGCTATTAAAAGTAAAATGCTGCTGCCAAAATATGACGAAGATATGGAAGACGAATATTTTTATGAAGAAGAAGATCCGCGTGATGAGTTGGTGGAACAGCTTATCGAGTATAAACGATATAAGGAAGCTGCTGAAACGTTAAAGCAAAAAGAATTTGAGAGAGGCCAAATGTATACGAAGCCTCCAATTGATTTATCAGCATATGCAGACAAAGGCCAGCAAGAACTAATTGAGCATGGTTTTTCCATATACGACATGCTTGGCGCCTATCATAAATTATTACGAAGAAAAAAACTTCAAAAACCATTATCTACTAAAATTACACATCAAGAAATATCGATAGATGATAGAATGACAGAAATCTTACATGAACTTAAAAGTCGCAATGCTCGTTTTCGGTTTTACGATTTATTTCCACAGAATGACCGAGGGCATATCGTTATTACGTTTTTAGCCATGTTAGAATTAATGAAAAGAAACGAAATAACTGTAGAGCAAGATGAGATATTTGGGGAAATTCATCTATCAGCTAGAAGGGAGAATGAGGCAATTGGAGGATTCTAAGCAACTAGGTATTCTCGAGTGCCTTTTATTCGCAGCAGGCGATGAAGGTTTATCGTTAAAACAAATATGTTCAACTATGGAAGTTGATGAGGAAAAAGCGAAATCCTTAATAGATGAGCTTCAGAAAAATTATAATCAGGATTCTAATCGCGGTATTACAGTAACTGCTTTAGCCGAAACCTTCCAGCTTGCAACAAAAAGGGACTTTGCTGAGTATTTAAAAAGGCTTGTAGAAAGTCCTGGAACATCAACACTTTCTCAAGCGGGCCTTGAAACTCTTGCGATTATCGCTTATAAACAACCGATTACAAGAATCGAAATCGAGGAAATTCGAGGAGTTAAGACTGAACGACCGCTGCAAACCTTAATCGCAAAAGGATTGATTATGGAAGTTGGCAGAGCCGAAGGTACGGGAAGGGCGAAATTATACGGAACGACAAAGGAATTTCTTGATTATTTTGGTCTTAATCATTTAAAAGAACTTCCCGAACTGCCAAAACAAACGGATGAAGATGAACTTCAAGAAGACGCGGACTTATTTTTCTCCTCTTTTAAAGAACATATAGATTAACACATATAACTGTCGGTGGATATTAACCGGCAGTTTTTTTATTGTTAAAAAAATGATTAATTAGAAACTTTGTTGATAACTTTCTATGAAATAAATTTTCGTCTAGCTCCAGCGTTTATCGACAAGCAAACTTCCTGTCCTTTTTCTTTTGCGTAAGTCAACATCGGCTCGTTCTGTCTAGCTGCATGCGCCAGCCCTTGAGGTCAGAGGCCCGCAGGATGTGTGTTAGGAAGGGGTTGCGACGTCCAGGGAAGCACTAGTGCAGTCGAAGCGACAGACGCCGCTGCACTGAGCCTGCAGGGTGTTGCGCCCTTTTCCCTCTCAGTTTTTCCTTTATCGCAAGTCTTAGGCCTTGAAATTTGTACGTTAATAAACAAGCGCTTGCACCTTTGATTTTAGTGAGGTTGCCACCTGGCGCTTGCGCTTTTCTTGTCATATCGGTGAGTAAATAGCATAGACTTGTACAAATAAAACAAAGGCATATATATGGGGAGCGAACGAATGAAAGCACGAAAAGTAATAGCTATCATATGTACAAGTCTACTATTCATACAAATGATTTATTTGCCTAGAAATATGACTGCAGCTACTTATATTCCTGTCAGTGCCTCTGGCGCTATATTAATGGAAAAAGATTCCGGAAGAGTGCTTTATGAAAAAAACGCACATGACATACATAGCATCGCATCCATTACGAAAATTATGACCGCTCTTCTTGCTATCGAATCTGGAAAAATGAATAAAGTTGTCACGATTAAAAAAGAGGCAGTCTACACAGAAGGATCATCCATTTATCTCCAAATTGGTGAAAAAATGAAGCTCGAAGATCTTGTTTACGGTTTGATGCTAAGGTCCGGAAATGATGCTGCCAATGCGATCGCTGAATACGTTGGTGGAAGCGTTGAAGGGTTTGTCTTTTTAATGAATCAGAAAGCAGAGGAATTGGGAATGACAAATACAAAATTTGCAAATCCCCATGGATTGGATGACGGTGGGAATCATTATTCCACAGCATATGATATGGCGTTATTAACGAGGTATGCGATGAAGAATAAGCAATATAAAAAAATATCAGGAACGAAAGTGTATAAATTCCAAAGAGAAGATGGTCCGCAAAGCTGGATAAATAAAAATCGTTTACTCACAGAAAAATATAAATATTGTACAGGCGGGAAAACGGGCTTTACAAAAAAAGCAGGAAGAACGCTAGTCACTACAGCTGAAAAAAATGGTACTGAACTAATTGCTGTAACACTTAAAGCGTCTGACGATTGGAATGACCACATAACGATGTATGAACGTGGTTTTGACGAATATCCGCTGGAAACAGTCGTTCCAAAAGGAAGCCTCTCTATAAATGCGAAAGGATTAAATAATAAAGAACTTTTTATAAAAGATTCTATCATCTATCCTTTATCAAAAAGTGAAACTAATGATATTCGATTAGAGTACAAGCTTCAAAATCCTAATGTATTAGCTAAGACGAATAAAGGTAAGGTTGGTGTGGCAATCTTTCATCTTCAAGAGAAACCTGTACAAACAGTACCTATTTATATAAGACAAACGGATAAAGAGCAAAAAGAAGGCTGGTGGGAGAAATTAAAGAAGCATTTATTTAGCCAGATAGGTGTGATTTTCAATGATTAATTATATATGGGTAGGGATGACGGTAATCGGCTTAATTTTTGCAAGTGTAAATGGAAAAATGAAAGATGTGAATGAAGCGATATTTCAATCTGCTAATGAAGCTGTAACATTATGTATTGGGTTAATTAGTATTCTAGTCTTTTGGCTTGGCATTATGCGCATCGCACAGGAGTCTGGGCTATTAAATAAGCTTTCCAATCTTTTCAAACCAATCATCATAAAACTTTTCCCAGAAGTTCCTGAAGATCACCCCGCAGTAGGATATATTTTATCAAACATCATCGCCAATATGTTTGGCCTAGGTAATGCTGCAACGCCATTGGGCATTAAGGCAATGGAACAGCTTAAAGAGCTTAATGGAGGAAAAAATTATGCCAGCAGATCTATGATTACTTTTCTAGCATTAAATACATCGGGCTTAACACTGATTCCAACGACAGTTATTGCAATTCGAATGAGCTATCAATCCGCTTCACCTACTGAAATTGTGGGACCTACTTTAATGGCAACTACTTGTGCTACCTTTGCAGCCATATTAATCGACCGACTTTTTTATATGCGCCGAAGTAGAAAGGGCGTGAAGTAAGATTGGAAATCATCTCCCTCATTTCTTTATGGATTATTCCAGTCATCATTGGAGTGATTCTAATATACAGCACGTTAAAGAAAGTTCCAACATACGAACATTTTGTAGAAGGAGGAAAGGAAGGAATCAAAATAGCTGTTTCCATTATCCCATTTTTAGTCGGGATGCTTGTTGCCATAACTGTTTTCAGAACTTCAGGAGCACTCGATTTCTTTATACAGCTGCTAAAACCTGTATTAAATGCACTAGGTGTTCCAGCGGAAATTGTCCCACTTGCATTGATTAGGCCGATATCGGGGACGGCCGCACTCGGATTAATGAGCGACATCATCTCACAACATGGACCTGATTCCTTTATTGGAAGGCTTGCCTCAACGATTCAAGGGAGCACTGATACGACCTTTTATGTATTAACTGTATATTTTGGAGCGGTCGGAATCAAAAAAATGGGGGATGCCTTAAAAGTAGGACTTTTAGCAGATCTAGTAGGCATATCTGCCGCCATTATTATCATTACGATTATGTTCAGTTCTTAAGCTGAGCATTTTTTTGTTTTTTAAAAGTGTTTTTTTTGATTTTCACTACACTTAATGTAATAATTCATAAAGAAATAAGAAAAATGGAAGCCGCCTGATCAGACAAAAGACGCTAGAGCTTGATGCAAAAACAGAAAATCAAAAATATAGAGTAAAAAAACTTATACTTGATTATTATGCAATGAGAGGATGCGAGCATATGGCTAAATCTAATATAAAAGTAGCTGTACAAAAGTTCGGCAACTTTTTAAGTTCAATGGTTATGCCAAATATTTCAGCTTTTATTGCGTGGGGATTAATTACCGCGCTGTTTATTCCTACCGGCTTTATACCAAATGAAAGTCTCTCTAAACTAGTGGATCCAATGGTTACTTACTTGCTTCCCCTATTAATTGGATTTACTGGAGGTAAAATCATTTACGACCAACGAGGTGGAGTTGTTGGTGCGATTGCCACGATGGGGGTCATTGTAGGTTCGGAAATACCGATGTTTCTCGGTGCCATGATCATGGGGCCACTCGGTGGTTATGTGATTAAGAAGTTTGATGAATTAATTGAGGGAAAAGTAAAAGCTGGCTTTGAAATGCTCGTTAATAATTTTTCAGCAGGGATACTCGGTGGTTTACTTTCAATCTTGTCATTTTTAGCAATTGGACCAGCTGTTAATTCATTTTCAAACTGGTTGATGGTTGGTGTTAATTGGCTAGTTGGTGCAGGACTATTGCCATTAACGAGCATATTAATTGAACCTGGTAAAATTCTATTTTTAAATAATGCCATTAACCACGGGATATTAACACCGATCGGCTTAGAGCAAGCAAAGCAAATGGGGCATTCTGTCCTACTGCTTCTTGAAGCAAACCCAGGACCAGGACTTGGCGTCCTTCTAGCGTATAGTATTTTTGGAAAAGGGAATGCGAAAAGATCTGCTCCTGGAGCGGCAATTATCCAATTCCTTGGAGGAATTCATGAAATTTATTTTCCCTATATATTGATGCGGCCAATGTTGTTTTTTGCGGTCATCTTAGGTGGGATGAGCGGTGTATTTACACTTGTTCTTTTAGACGGAGGTTTATTTGCTCCTTCATCACCGGGCAGTATCCTTGCGATAACAGCAGTAACTCCTCATCATGCAAGTGCATTTATAGCTAACTATGCGGGCATTATCGTTGCTGCGGTTGTTTCCTTCCTTATCTCTTCTTTCGTGTTAAAAACGAGTAAACAAACAGAAAATGATATTGAGGAAGCTACAAGAAAAATGCAAGAGATGAAAGGGAAAAAGAGCTCTGTTGCAGGTGTGCTAGCGACAAATAATGGAAAAGTCCCTGAAAAAGTGGAGAAAATCTATTTTGCCTGTGATGCAGGGATGGGTTCAAGCGCGATGGGGGCCTCGCTCTTACGGAAAAAAGTAAAGGAGTCGGGTCTAAACATAGCGGTAACAAATACAGCGATCAGCAATCTTCCTGCCGATGCACAAATTGTTATCACACAGGATGAGCTGACTCCAAGAGCACAAAGTAAAGTTCCAAATGCATATCATGTTTCAGTTGATAATTTCTTATCAAGTCCTGAATATGAAAAATTAATTGATGAGCTAAAAAATCCTCAAAATAATGCTTCCGACGAGGTTATAGAGGAAGTAGATGCAGCAGAAGAACAAGAAGTACATGAATCCGAAAATGATTTGCTGCTTGAGGAAAACGTCTTTCTCAATAAAGAGTTTGCCAATAAGGAAGACGCCATACGATTTGCTGGACAGGCCTTAGTAAATGCTGGATACGTAAAAGAGAGCTATATTGAAGCGATGATTGTTCGGGATGAAATGACTTCGACCTATATGGGAAATGATGTAGCAATCCCGCACGGTACGGAGGAAGCGAAGAAGGATGTCATTAAATCTGGATTTACGGTCATTCAAGTTCCGAATGGCGTTGATTTTGATGGTCAAAAAGTAAGGTTAATTTTTGGTATTGCAGGAAAAGACGGTACACACCTGGAAATATTATCGGGCATTGCCGTGACTTGTTCAGATATGGATAATATTGAAAAATTAGTAGCAGCTAAAACCGCTCGTGAAATAATGGATATGTTTGATATAAAAAGTGAATAAAGGACTGATACGAATGAAACAAGTAGTACATTTTGGTGCGGGCAACATTGGACGAGGGTTTATTGGTGCGCTTTTTTCACAGTCAGGCTATCATGTTACATTTATTGACATCGCGGACGAAATCATTCGGAAACTAAACGAGGAAAAGCAGTACGAAGTGAAGTTAGCAACCGATGAGCAGGAAGCAGTAACAGTTCATAACGTATCGGGTTTTAATAACATGACACAAGAAGAGGAAGTTATTAATACAATTGTACAAGCAACATATGTAACGACTGCAATTGGACCGAATATCTTACCTAGAATTGCGCCATTAATTGCAAAAGGCCTTATGAAGCGAATCGAGAAAACAGACGAAAAATTATACGTGATCGCTTGTGAAAATCAAATCTCGGCGACGGACCTTTTAAAAGGATATATACTGGAGCATGTAGATGATGAAACAAAGGATAAAATCCTTAACAGAATTTCTTTCTATAACTCCGCTGTAGATCGGATTGTGCCAATTCAGCATAATCAAGGGTCGCTTGATGTACTTGTCGAGCCTTATTTCGAATGGATTGTGGAAACATCAGATGAGATTCCACCAGTTGAAGGTATGAAAGTTGTTCCTAATTTGGCACCTTTTATTGAGAGAAAACTTTTTACGGTTAATACTGGCCATGCTGCGATTGCCTATATAGGATACCTTGAGAAGAAGGCGACGATTGATGAGGCTGTAGCCGATGAAAGAATTCTTGCACATGTACAAGCAACATTAAAAGAAACTGGAGATTATTTAATTAAACAATATCACTTGGATCCAGGAGAGCATGAGCAATATATTAACAAAATTATTGACCGTTTTAAAAATGCTTACTTGCATGATGATGTAACGAGGGTAGGGCGCTCACCGCTGCGAAAACTTGGTTCAAGTGATCGATTTATTAGACCTGCAGTCGAGGCGGAAAAAGCTGGTCTTTCTTATACACAGCTTGCAAAAGCAATTGCTACCGCATTACTTTTTGATTACAAAGAGGATGAAGAAGCGGTAAAATTACAAGAGATGATTCAAGAGCACGGAGTTACCTATGTATTAAAAGAAGTGAGCGGACTAAGTGAAACGAGTAAATTAACTGAAGAGATTGTCCGTCATTATGAAGCTATAAAGAATTAATAGTGAAAGGAGCAAAACAATCATAAGGTTTGCTCCTTTCCTTTGTAATGTCTTCTTGAATGAAGATTCGGATAACTTTAATTTATATTATGAGGAGAATGATCGTGGAACGACTACAAAAAGTCATTGCATACGCAGGAGTTGCATCCCGGAGGAAAGCCGAGGAATTGATTCAGCAAGGAAAGGTAAAAGTAAATGGTCAAATCATTAAGGAGCTTGGAACTAAAGTATCACCTTCAGATAAAATTGAGGTAAATGAAGTTCCTCTTGTTCAAGAAGAAAAGAAATACTTCTTATTCTATAAACCCCGAGGAGTCATTTCTGCTGTAAAGGATGATAAAGGCAGGAAAGTAGTAACGGATTTTTTTCCGCAAGTGGAAGAAAGGATTTACCCAATTGGAAGGCTTGATTACGATACTTCGGGACTTTTAATTCTTTCAAATGATGGAGAATTTACTAATTTGCTTGCTCACCCTCGTTATGGAGTTCAAAAAGTATATATTGCGAAAGTGAAAGGGATACCTTTAAAAGAATCGCTAAAAAAGTTAGAGCGTGGAATTCAACTTGAAGATGGGAAGACTGCACCAGCAAAAGTAAAATTACTATCATTGGATAAGCGAAAAAGCACTTCTATTATAGAGATTATTATTCATGAAGGCAGGAACCGCCAAGTAAGGAGAATGATGGAGGCAATCGGCCATCCCGTTTTAAAACTAAAACGTGAACAATATGGTACGTTGCATTTACGTGGATTAAACGCCGGTGAATTTAGGGAATTGACTCCACATGAGGTTAAACAGCTTAGGACACTTGCAGAAACAGGAAAAGGCTGGCATCGTATCAATTGAAAATTTCACATAACCTTCAAAACATGCCCTAATACACTCTATTCTAAATGATATAATAAAAGGTAAGTCTGGCAATAGGCTGGGGAGGTTAGAAGATTCAAATGACGGAAAAGAAAAAAAGAAGGCACATGCTAAGAACGGGTATATTGGTCATTCTAGCTGCCGCAGTCGTATATACATTGTACGCGAATTTTACGAAAGATAAGCATGAGAAAATTGCTGTCGGCGATCATGCACCTGACTTCGTTCTTACTGATATGGAGGGCAATAAGCATAAGCTCTCTGATTATAAAGGACAAGGGGTTTTTTTGAATTTCTGGGCTACTTGGTGTAAGCCTTGTGAACGGGAAATGCCTTATATGGATAACCAATATCAGGCTTTTAAGAGCCAAGGTGTTGAAATTCTTGCGGTAAACGTTGGACAACCAGAATTTTCAATTAAAAAGTTTGTGGAAAAGCATGAATTGACTTTTCCAATCTTAAAAGATTCCAATAAAGATGTTATGGGAGCTTATGATATATACAATTTACCAGCAACGATTTTAATTGATCCAGATGGGAAAATTACCGAAATAATCGAAGGAGAACTGCCTGAGGAAAAAATAATAGCTATGATGGAGAGCATCAAGCCTTAAGTAGGAGAGCTTAATCATGAAAGAAGTAAAATGCGAATGTGGCCATATAAATCCGGTTGGTACTATTTTATGTGAAGCATGCGGACGCGCACTTACAGAAGAGGCGCAAAAAGAAGCCTTGCATGATATGCGCTACGAAGGAAGTGCCCGTAGATCGCAAACATATAATAGAAGTATAATCGATAAAACTTGGAATTTTTTTTCATCTGTTAAAGTTGGGATTTGGCTCATCGTTATCACACTAATCGCTTCATCCCTTGGTACACTTTTACCACAAGTAATGTACATACCGCCGAACGTAGATCCAGCTACATATTACTCCGATCAATATGGAATACTTGGAACAATATATTATATATTAGGGTTGCATGATTTATATAGTTCTTGGTGGTATTTATTGCTTATCGCATCTATTGGAGTCTCACTTGTAATTTGCAGTATTGATAGATTCGTTCCTTTATACAGAGCTTTGAAAAATCAACGAGTTGGAAGACATGAAGGCTTTTTAAAAAGGCAAAGATTATATAATCGTGTTGAAGGAACAAATCAATCAAGTCAAGACTTCGAAATAATCAAACAACGTTTAAAAGAAAAAAGATACAAAATCCGCGAAGAAAATGGTAATATCCTTGCCGAAAAAGGTCGCTTTACTCGTTGGGGTCCGTACGTAAATCATATTGGGCTTATCATATTCCTTATCGGAGGAATGCTTAGGTTTGTTCCAGGTATGTATGTGGATGAAGAGTTATGGCTGCGCGATGGAGAAATAAAAACAATTCCGGGAACAAATAAACAATACGTTTTGGAAAATAAAAAATTTACAATGGAATTATACGATAAGGAAACGGAAAAACAAGTATATGGCGCTGCTCTTGATCGAGTCGGAACAGTCGTAAAAAGCTTCGAATCAGATGTTACCCTCTATGAACGAAGCCCTGAAGGTACAATTGGTGATACTGAAAATCTTATAAAAAGAAAAGACGCAAAAATCCGAGTAAATGAACCTTTAAAGTTTGACAACTATGCCGTATATCAAATTGATTATAAACTGAATGAATTTAAAACGATGACCTTTAATTTCTTAAAAAAAGCAGATGAAGATATTAAAGGAGAAGTGACAATCGATTTATTTGATCCACAAGAAGAATATGATTTAGGCAATGGTTATAAAGTGGAATTGATCGGGTATTATCCTGATTTTACTGGATTTGGTGAAGACGGTGAACCGCAAACAGATTCACAGACTCCGAACAACCCGGCATTTTTATTTAATATGATTTCTCCAGAGCATCCTGAGGGAGAAAAAAGTTTTACAGCAATTAGACAAACAGTAGAACCATTAGGCGAAACAGAATATAAATTGGCATTTAAAGATATTTCAACACAAAATGCTACTGCTCTAATCGTGAGGAAAGATTTGACATTGTGGATTCTCGGAATTGGCGGGGCCATTTTCATGATCGGAGTCATTCAAGGGTCTTATTGGAATCACCGCCGTATTTGGCTGCAAAAGATAAAAGGAGATATCTTAATTGCGGCCCATACAAATAAGAATTGGTATGGCCTGAAAAAAGAAATCGGAATTATTGTTAAAGATACAGTCGTACCAGAACCCCATGACCAAAATGATCAAAAAGCTTAATCTCATCGAAAAATATTCACGTCCTGTACGAGGAACTATGTTTGTGAAAAATTTGTTGGAAAGTAGGAATATAAATGAATAATCTCGTACAATTAAGCGGTAATTTATTAGAAACGGCTTTTATTTTATACTTAATTGCGACACTATTTTTTGGAGGAGGAATCCGAGAAAATAGAAATCGTGATAAAAATGCCGGGCCAAATAAATGGTCTAAAATTGCCATCACTATTACAATCATTGGTTTTGTTTCCCAATTAGGGTATTTTATTTTACGATGGATTGCGGGAGGGCACGCACCTGTCAGCAATATGTTTGAATTTACAACGTTTTTTGGAATGATGTTAGTTGGTGCATTTGTCATTATTTATTTTATGTATAAATTAAATGCGCTAGGTATTTTTGCACTGGTTGTTTCCATGCTCTTAATCGCTTATGGAAGCATGTTTCCCAGCGATATTAGCCCGCTTATTCCATCGCTGAATAGTCATTGGCTATATATTCATGTTACGACAGCTGCTATTGGGCAGGCTATATTATCGTTAAGCTTTGTAGCTGGTCTTATTTATTTGCTTAAATCAATCAATACTGAAGAAAAAGGAAAACGATCTTATTGGCTGGAAATGATCATGTATTCGCTTGTATTAGTTGTTGGTTTTATGCTTGTTACAACTACCTTTTCAGTCGCAGAATACAAAGCTGAATTTAATTGGATTGATAAAGCAGGAAATGAAAAAGTTCAGTCTTATGCCATGCCGGCACTTGTAGGGCCTCATGAAGGAGAGCTAATAACAGAGAATAAATTAGCACCGAAGATTTTTATGCCGGCTATCATTGATGCAAAGCGTTTAAACTCTATGATATGGACTCTTTTAGCAGGCACGGCTATTTACTGGATAATTCGTCTTGTTGCTAGGAAACGTATTAGCACATTGCTAAAGCCACTCGTGAAAAAAGTGAATTTAGATTTAATTGATGAAGTAGGATATCGCTCTGTATTAATAGGATTTCCAGTTTTTGCTTTAGGTGGACTTATATTTGCGATGATTTGGGCTCAAATTGCCTGGACGCGTTTTTGGGGTTGGGATCCTAAGGAAGTATGGGCACTTATTACTTTCTTGTTTTATGCAGCATTCCTCCATTTACGCCTATCAAGAGGTTGGCATGGAGAAAAATCCGCATGGCTCGCAGTTATTGGTTTTGCGATTATCATGTTTAACCTTATCGCAGTTAACTTAATCCTAGCAGGATTACATTCATACGCTGCATAACGAACGTTTAATCAGCATGTATGGACCCTACTCTTTAAGTGGGGTCCCTTTTATAATATGATATATATAAAATCTGTTTTTTCATAGGGGGATTGTAAATGGAACAAAAGGTTAAAGTTCTTGTAGTAGATGATGAGGATCGTATTAGAAGACTGCTTAGAATGTATTTAGAACGGGAAAACTATGAAATCGATGAAGCTTCTAATGGTGACGATGCGTTGGAAATGGCCTTGCAAAATGACTATAGCTGCATTCTTCTTGATCTAATGATGCCTGGAAAAGACGGAATAGAAGTATGTAACGAGTTGCGCGAACAAAAAGCTACACCCGTTATTATGTTGACCGCAAAAGGGGAAGAAACGAATCGGATACAAGGGTTTGAAGCTGGAACAGATGATTATATTGTAAAACCATTTAGCCCAAGGGAAGTTGTTTTGAGAGTCAAGGCATTGCTAAGAAGAACAGCTCAAACGGAATTTTCACAATCAGGTGCTTCAGCACGAGACATCATTGTATATCCACATTTATCAATCGACCATGACGCCCATCGTGTTATGGCAGATGGGAATGAAGTAAACTTAACTCCAAAGGAATATGAATTGCTGCACTTCTTGGCGAAAGCTCCAGATAAAGTATTTGATCGTGAGCATTTATTGAAAGAAGTTTGGCAATATGAATTTTTTGGAGATTTAAGAACGGTAGATACACATGTAAAAAGACTACGTGAAAAATTAAATCGAGTATCAGAAAAAGCAGCAGGGATGATTGTGACGGTTTGGGGAGTAGGTTATAAATTTGAGGCAGGTAATGAATGAGATTATGGCGTAGTGTTGTAGGGAAACTATGGATGACAATTCTTCTCCTAGTTTCATTTGTATTAATCATCTTAACCATGCTTCTTCTCGAATTTTTTCAAAAATATCATGTAAGTCAAATTGAGCAAGGATTGACCGAACAAGCAACAAAAATATCACGAATTCTTGAAGCGCACGCAAACGATGGGCTTGGGGAAGAAATTGTATTTGAAATATTGGACGAGCCGTTGGGAGTAGCGATTGCCTATAACAAAGAAGATTTTTTATTTTCACCCTATGGCTCATATAAAGGCATGATTCCTGTAGATACATTTCTAAAGGATAAAGATTTGGTTAGAGTTTTTAATGAACGAAAACAAGTAACGAAAGAAATGGCACTTTCTGATTTAGATTTGAAAGGAAGCCGGTATGAGAATTTAATAGTAGCTGCTGTACCATTAAGCATTAATGAACAAAAAGGTGCAATATTTATTTACCAATCTTTAGCCGTCTTGAAAGAAACAACGCAAAAAACAACGAGACTTATTCTTCTTGCGGCAGGGATCGCCATAGTATTAACGACCTTTTTTGCTTTTTTCTTATCTACAAGAATTACATCACCATTAAGAAAAATGAAAGAAGCAGCTTTTGAAGTATCAAAAGGTAAATTTGATACGAAGGTCCCATTCTTAAGCCATGATGAAATTGGAGAACTGGCGATTGCATTTAACCAAATGGGAAAACGTCTTAAAATTAATATGAGTGTTCTCAGCCAAGAAAAAGAACAACTTAAAAGTATATTGAGTAGTATGGCTGATGGTGTTATGACTTTTAGCCAGGGGGGATCTATTTTGATAACGAACCCACCGGCAGAACGTTTTTTGCAGCAATGGCATTATGAAAGTGAAGATGAATCAAACACAGTGCCCCCTGAATTAGCAAATCTGCTTTCTCAAGCGATTAAGACGGAAACGGAACAAACAGGAGAACTTATTTTACAGGGACGGTATTACGTCATCATTGTGAGTCCTCTTTATACGCAAAATCAGGAAAGTGTCAGGGGAGCGGTTGCGGTCATTCGTGATATGACGGAAGAGAGACGACTCGATAAACTGCGTATTGATTTTGTAGCGAATGTTTCGCATGAACTAAGAACCCCAATATCCATGCTTCAAGGTTATAGTGAAGCGATTATTGACGATATGGCCGAAACAGAGGAAGAGAAAAAAGAACTGGCAAAAATTATTTATGATGAATCCTTGCGCATTGGACGGTTAGTCAATGAATTATTAGATTTGGCAAGGATGGAAGCGGGGCATATCGCTCTTAAATATGAAGATATTAATATAGAAAAATTTATTCATCGCATTATGAACAAGTTCGGAGGAGTAGCGAGAGAGCACAAAGTCGATCTTCAAAGTAATCTTGAGTCAAATGGAGAGTCATTCCATATAGACCCGGATAGAATTGAACAAGTATTAACCAATTTAATAGACAATGCGATTCGACATACGCAGGAAAATGGCTCCATTGTAATTACTCAAACACGGACAGCTAAAGGCATTACAATTTCAGTTCAAGATAATGGATCAGGTATACCAGAAGATGATCTTCCATTTGTTTTTGAACGGTTTTACAAAGCAGATAAAGCTCGTACAAGGGGAAGGGCTGGAACCGGTCTAGGATTAGCCATTGCCAAAAATATTATTGATGCACATAATGGACATATAACTGTACAAAGTAAATTAGGAAATGGGACGACTTTTTCCTTCTTTATTCCGGAAATTTAGACGTATATGTAGAAAGTTGTTATATAATCTTGTTTCACGAGAAACAGAAAAAACGGGTTGGATAATCTTATCAAGGTTGTTCAATCCGTTTTTATATGGGAAAATAATAATACTTAATAAACATTTTAATATATTTGTAATAATCTAGATGTAACTTTTTAATCGAAAAAACGACTAATCCAATAACGGGGAGGAGAAAGTATGAACTCCGTGTTTCATGAAATATATACGAAATACCATCAAGACTTATTTCAATTTCTTTATTATATGGTTAAAAACCGGGTGGAAGCTGAGGATTTGGTACAGGAAGTTTATATCCGAGTCTTGAAATCATACGATAAATTTGAAGGGAAAAGCTCCGAGAAAACTTGGCTTTTTTCCATTGCCAAAAATGTAGCGATCGATCATTTCCGAAAGCAAAAGGGCTGGAAGGATCGCTTATTTGATAAATTCGATTGGGAGCGTAGAGAAATAAAAGATTCAAAAACGCTCCCTGAAGATACTGTCATACAAAATGAAGAAGTAAAAATTTTGAAGGAATGTCTTGATACGTGTGCAACGAATCATCGCATCGTTTTAATTATGCGTTATTTAAACGGTCTTACTATCGCTGAGACAGCAGAAGCCTTAAATTGGAGTGAAAGTAAAGTTAAAACGACCCAACATAGAGCATTAAAATCGATAAAGGTAAAGATGGAAAGTGAACGGAGAAAGGAGGACGATCATCATGCGTCAATCTGACAGAGAAGATGAAAAAGTGATACGACTATTTAAGCAGCTGCCAACAATTGAAGATAAACGATCAATGGATGAGATTTATCGTAATATAAAACACGGCATGTATAAAAAACAAAAGAAACCTATTTTTGTGCCTGCGCTAACGGGTATCGCTGGACTTTTATTATTCTTACTTGTCTTTCCTCTCATTTTCCAACAATCTCCTGTTGATTACTTTAGTTCGCATTCTGAGGTGAAAGAATCTGCGGATTCAGGCGGCATGATGGAAAATAGTTCTGCTAAAATGGAAAGGGGTATGAATGAGGCAGATGCAGAAATAACGATGTATAAAGAAGATGCGATTGATAACGACACTAGTTTAAAAACGGCTGTATATGAAGAGAATACACTTGAAAATGAAGTGTATACGTTTGGAGTAGTTGTCAGTAAAGATGCCATTGCCATACCTGTAGCATTAATGGAGCATAAAAGTTCAGACGATGATTGGTTAGCTCAATTTCAAGAAGTGGCTAAATCATTTAATGTGTCGGAGTATGGTTTCTCGGATTTTGCTCCTTTATTGGATGCGATGGAACTTAATGAAGAAAGAAATGAAGCTAAGGTCACCATCAGCCCTGAAAATCGTCTATTTTTTGAAACAAATGAGCGCCAATTAACGTATATAGTTCAATATTTATTGCAGACACAAAATATTAATGTTGTTAAATTTGTGAATGAAAATGAAGAGCCTGTGGAACTTCCTCATCTTGGAGTCGTTCAAGATGTTGAAGTTAAAGAGAGCTTAAGGAAAGCGTATTTTCTATATCCGATTTCTAAAGACTCAGAGTATCTCGTACCAGCAGATGCGAATCCCGATAGCCTTGCAGATGCCTTAACATACATGAAAACGAAGCCGAACGACAATTATCAATCTGTCATACCAGATGAACTAACGCCTGAAATCGTAAAAGAAGATACTTCAGATGTAACGATAAAATTTAACAAGCAAGTTGAACTGGATCAAGGGGACCAGCTGAAAAATATGCAGTTAATTGAAGGCATTTTATTAACTGCAAAAGAATTTGGGAAAGCGGAGGTTCAATTTGAAAATATCGAACCCTCGCAATGGGAAAGTTTTCAATTTGATCAGCCTGTAAAAGTTCCTGTTGCACCTAATCTAATTAAACGTTAATCAAAGCTTGTATTAACCTTCACATACAACGACATATAGTGTATAATGAAATTGTAAAATAAAATACGATTCATCTTCGGGGCGGGGTGCAATTCCCCACCGGCGGTAATGAGGCATAAGCCTACAAGCCCGCGAGCCTTTAATGAGGCAGGATTTGGTGTGATTCCAAAGCCGACAGTATAGTCTGGATGGGAGAAGATGAAGGGTGCCGTGTGTTCAAAATGCAGGTTTTGAACACTTATTAAAGCATGCCTAATCATTCTCCCTCAAAGATACTTTCTTTGGGGGTTTTTAATTGGAGCATACCTTATTGGCATACCTTTCTTCAACGAGGGATGAATCTCTAAGGAGAGAGGAAAATGAAAAAGTTAAGTGTAAAATCTTTTGTCACAATTGGTATGCTCAGCAGCTTATCGTTTATTTTAATGCTGATTAAATTTCCAATCCCACCATTTCCACCATACTTAACCGTAGACTTCAGTGATATCCCTGCAATCATTGCTGCGTTAATGTTTGGCCCGGTGGCGGCTATTCTCGTGGAATTATTTAAAAACATATTAGATTACTTTATCTCAAGCAGTGCTACTGGAATACCAATTGGTCATATTGCTAATTTTCTCGCTGGCATACTTTTTGTTCTACCAACGTATTATGTTTTTAAAGTATTAAAGGCAAAGTGGGGCTTAATGGTTTCACTTATTGTCGGCACATTGTTTATGGCTATTTTCATGAGTGTCTTTAATTATTTCGTTCTTCTGCCCGCTTATATAGTATTGCTTGGTTGGGAGCCAATGAGCAATGCCGCACTTCGCAAAATGGTCGTAATATCAATACTTCCATTCAACGTTGTGAAGGGCATCATTATAACTGTAGTATTTCTCTTGCTATACAGCCGTTTAGGCAGCAGGCTAAATAAGCATATGACAATTAAAAATGTATAAATAAAGGTAGATGCGTTTTCTAACGGGTTCTGTTTCCTATCGCAAAACGTCAATGTACAGCTAATATTCAAGTAAAATGTATATCAATTTGCACCGTATTTTGCGGTGCTTTTTGTTTATTAAAAATAGCCCAGTTCTTATGAACTTGGGCTACTATATTAATTCCGAATAATATTAAACTAAATCCCGCGTTAGTTGAAGTGCATTGCCTCATATTCACGTTTCAAAATAAAGTTACCTAGTAAAAATAGACAACAAAAGAATATTACCTATTTATATCTTTTGTCATTCCAATGGAAAATTTCTTAAAACCTAAATCCTTATAATATGACTCCAAGCTTTCTACACACATAAGTTGGGGAATTACTTTTTTCTGCTCACAGTGATTGATTATTCGGTTCAATATTTCTTTACCAATTCCTTGGGACTGATAACTGGGCAGTACACATACTCCATATATAATTGCCGTAATGACGTCATCAGAAATAACACGACCCATTCCTACTAATTTTTGTTCATCAAAAGCATATACTGCTTACCAGCTCTGTTTACACATTCGTTCTAAGTCATTAACGGTTAATTTAAGTGAATTCCATCCTAACGATTCATATAAATTCAATAATTGTCCAAAATTTCTAGGTGGCTGTGTCGTATAACCTATCTTTTTTATCACATAAATACCTCCTAATTTTGTATCACTTACAAATTAAATCTGAGGAAGGATTAACACTATATTACTTCAATAACCAATAAGAATATATTTCTTTTTATCAGCACTATTTTCCTTTAATAACCTCATCCGTTAGCTTGAGTAGATTTTTCACAAACTTTATTTCACCTTATCATAATTATCCGATTATATTTAGACTTAACATCCAATCTTCACATTTTTTGTAAGACGATTTGTAAATCAAAATGTGGGTTACATTGCAGGGGTACAATAGCCATTGTACCACTTACAAATTGCGATGCATTTACCTATACAAATTTTAAGCTAAATTCGGTACAAATTGCTTTGCATCAATAAAAAAAGAGTGCCAAATTAGTATGAAATTTGGCACTCATTTTAAGTTGCATTTTTAATGTTTGCGAAAGGTAACGGAACCCGTTATGCGTTCTCGCATCTCCTTTTTTCTTATTCATACTTTAAAGGATCACCATCAAAGGGGGCATCAGCGACTTTAATGGAATCGGTTGGACACCCTTCAAATGCATCTATCATATCATCCTCTAATATTTCCGGAACTTCTGCTGTCCCTTGATTATCATCAAGAACAACATAAGCTAGACCTTCATCATCATAATCATATATATCAGGCGCTGCAGCTCCACATGCTCCACACGCTATGCAAGTATCCTTATCCACAATCGTATACTTCGGCACGAGATGACCTCCTAATCCTCATCTATATAAAAATTCCCTGAAAAAAAAGTTTCACTGCACTTATTATTTTAAGTCTATTGAGAATACTTTTCAACATATACGACGGTAAGACTATTGTTTTGGATTCTGTCGAATATAATCATATTAATGTAGACATAGTCGAAAAAAAGAATACATGGTAAAATATAGAGACTAGAAAGTTGTAAAGGAAGCGGTTATTGTGACTTTTTTGCATGCTTTGATATTAAGATGTTTAGATGCGATAAATGGAGATCGAACCATTTATTCAATTTATCATTTACTTGCAGGCAAGAAATCATCCCAGACGATACAAGACGCTCATCTATACCGATTATCCCATCTGTTTAAAACTTTACCAGGATTAAGAAGACAGCAATTTGATACTTATATCGGGGAGCTTCAAAAGAAATCATATATAGCCTTTTTAGAAGGGACATCGAAATGTATAGTAACGGATGAAGGAAATAGAGCCTATTCCCATTTCTTACAAAAGAGAAAAAGTTTTGACTATATACACGGATGGAAATTTCAAGATACGTCCATTCAATTTTGGAAAAGATTCACCCTTTTCGTTCAAGCGATATCACATATGAATCATTCAGTAAATCGATATTTTCCAGTTCAACGTGATGAAGAGGTATTGTCTTGGCTTAAAGACTTTTTCGGAAAGTATCGAGGGAATCGGCTGCAAATTTCAAAAGATTTATATGAAGAGTTGCACGTCATCTTTTCAACGGATTTTCCGGAAGACCCTTATTTGATTGTCGCTAGACTCAGCGGTAATGAAATGATTGGTTTAACTCAAAAACAAATTTCCGAACATTATGGCTTAGAAGAAATAGAAGCCTATTTTCGATTTTTAAATGGGTTGCACTATTTAATACAAACGATCATTAGCCAAAAAAATAAATATTCGCTCCTCTTTACGTTCACGTCAGATATTTATAAACAATTACCGCTTACAAATTCTACCATTCGCACATATAAACTTCTGCAACAAGATTTTAATATTTCACAAATTGCAGAAATGAGAAATATTAAAGAAGGTACAGTGGAAGACCATATTATTGAAATTGCTTTGCTGGATCCCCACTTTTCAATTGATCCATTTATTGAACGAAGTCAGGCAAAAGCGATATTAGAAGTTGCTGAAGGGCTTAGTCAAAAAAAGCTAAAACCAATAAAAGAAAAAATGCAGGATAGTTCTTATTTTCAAATTCGCCTAGTACTAGCTAAAGCAGGTGAAAAAATGTGAATAAATTTGAAGTTCTAAATAATATTTTTGGATTTACATCCTTTAAAGAAGGACAGGAAGAGATTATTGATGCTGTATTGGATCAGTCAGATGTATTGGCAATGCTTCCAACTGGGACAGGAAAGTCTCTTTGTTATCAGTTGCCGGGGTATATATTAAAAGGAACCGTGCTTATTGTCTCTCCATTAATATCATTAATGCAGGATCAAGTTGATCAACTTCGAATGATTGGAGAAAAGAATGCAGTTGCATTAAATTCTTTTTTGAATTTTAAAGAGAAAAATAGGATCATAAAAGATTTGTCTCACTATAGGTTTATTTATATTTCACCCGAAATGCTAAGTTTGGAATATATTATTAAAAAACTTCAGCAAATTAATATTTCTTTGTTCGTTATTGATGAAGCCCATTGCATTTCACAGTGGGGACATGATTTTCGACCAGATTATTTAAACCTAGGAAAGATTCGAGCAAAATTAGGAAATGCCCCTGTTTTAGCGTTAACAGCCACTGCAACGAAAGAAGTTCGTGAAGATATTAAGCAATATTTACATTTAATAAACATAAAAGAATTTATTTACTCTGTAGATCGGCCAAATATTAGTTTAGTCGTTCAAGAACTGGAAAATCAATTGGAAAAAAAACAAAAACTAATTGAGCTAATTCGATATTTTAAAAAACCTGGCATCGTTTATTTCTCTAGTAAACGTCTTGCGGAAGAAACGGCTGAATATTTACGTCATAATGGTTTTCAAGACACAGCAGCCTATCATGGTGGGATGGATCAAGAGCAGCGAATATTAATACAACAACAATTTTTATACGGGCAAATCAATGTTATTTGTGCTACAAGTGCATTTGGAATGGGGATTAACAAGAATAATATTCGCTTTATCATCCATTATCATATGCCTAGTCAAATGGAAGCTTTTTTACAAGAAATAGGAAGAGCTGGGAGAGATAACGGTCAAAGCATTGCCATTATGCTATATTGCAAGGGGGATGAAGCCCTGCAAATTCAACTAATAGAAAATGAGCTTCCAACGGATGAGCAAATTGATGCATTTTATACATCCATTGGCAAAGACAATGAACAAATGGTTGAAAAGCTCATGTTAAGTGAAACGCAATTGCGCTTTTTACAGTATTATTATTCGTCTAGTATTGATGCAGATCGGGTAAAATCCATAAAACAAGATAGATATTCTATTAAATATAAGAAACTTCGGCAAATGCTTTCGTGGGTACATTCTAATGAATGCAGAAGAAATCATGCAATGAACTATTTCAATGAAAAGCTGCTCCAAAATCCATTAAATTGCTGTGATATATGTAGAATCAATCTTTCTGAATTTCACGAAACAACTCAAATAGAACAAAAAACTTTATATCCTTCATGGAAGAAAAGATTGCAACAATTATTGCTTTTAGAAAGCGGATCATCATGAAAAAAAACAGACAAGCAGAAATTGCTAAAAGCTTAACAGGGAAGGAATTAATTTTTCATTTACTTTTGACACAAGCATTTATTATTTTATTGGCCGTTATATTAATTTGGATATTATCCTCTCATATTTCTAATTTTTTTAACTTATTTATATGGGATACTATTTGGATTGTTGCAGGAGTAGTTAGTGCTCTAGTCGTTGTATCTATTGATTTATTATTAATGAAAAAAGTGCCTCCTGAATATTATGATGATGGTGGCATTAATGAAAAGATTTTTTCTAAAATGTCAGCTTGGAAAGTCGCTTTACTATCAATTCTTATTGCTTTTGCAGAAGAACTACTTTTTCGTGGAGCAATTCAAACTCATTTTGGCTTTTGGGCTGCCAGCATCATTTTTGCGCTTGTTCATTTTCGCTATTTAACAAACTGGTATTTATTTCTAAATGTCTGCTTGTTAAGCATTTGGATTGGACTACTATATGAATGGTCAGGTCAACAAATTTTACCGGTCATCTTTATGCATTTTACAATTGATTTTTTACTAGGAATAAAAATGAGTCGTAATTCCGTCCATAATGATTAAGGAGAAGGGATTAATATGTCAAATAACAAAAAAGAAATAAATCGTGATGTAGACGGGCTTCCAGGAAAACTACCGTCGCGGATGGAAGTACATGGACAGAAAGGTCGAAAAGAAAAAAAGAAAAGTAATGATGGCGATGAGCAGACGAAACAAAAGAAAATAAGACTTTCGATCCCTCTTATACTGCTTGTCATACTTTTATTGCTCCCAGGTACGTATGCAGTTTATTTATTTAATAAAGAAAAAAACCCAGGGTCTTCTTCGGCAAACGGTGTGGGTGAGGAAATTTCTTATGAAGAAGATAATAGTGTAGAAACTTCGGTTGATCATAAGGATTCATCCAATACACCTGTCATAGAAGATGAAAAAAAGGATGAAAAAAAGGATGAAAAAAAGCAAGAGCAGGAAAAGGAAAAAGAAAAGGAAACTATAAAAAAAGAACAGGAAAATGACAAGGTAAAAACTGAGAAAAAGGATACAGAACAGAAAACGGGAGTGTCAAAAGAAACTGTAAACCAACCTGAACAAAATGAAAAAACAGAAGAAAAAGTAGAAGAAGCTAAAATTATTTACCATACTGTTCAAAAAGGGGAGACCCTTTTTAGAATTTCCATGCAATATTATAAAAGCCAGGCTGGAATTGAAAAAATTAAAGAGGCTAATGGGATAACTAATAACGAAATCGTGGTAGGTCAATCGCTAAAAATACCACTTCCATAAGGTCATACTACGATAATCTAGTTCATATTATTAAATATGGACTAGATGTCGGAAGGTGAGAAGATGGAAGCATTTTTAGTGGATTTAGGGGATCACACGGATCAAACGACAAAACAAATGCTGCAAAACTTAATTGATAAAAGGATTAAATATAATCGCTATAAAAATATTCATTTTCTATTGCTTTCCATTGCATTTTTGTTTGGTTTTTTTGTCTTTTCCCTTTTTTATAAAGCAACGATAGAAACAAGTACGAACTCCGTCCTTGACACTTTTTTTATACTTGTAAAAAAGAACCATTTTCTTACCCTTTTTTTTATAGCTTTTACTTTGTTTGGCTCTGTAAAAGTAATTTTTGAAAAAAAAGAGAAAACAGAAAAGGAATATCATGCATTAAGATGTGAAATTATCGATAAGAGTAAGGATCTATGGAAGGGAGATAAATGGAATCAACGTCATCGGGTTTTTGAGCAGATGAAAAAAAAGTATGATATTAATTTATATCATCAAAGTAAATAAGATCCCTCTTTTATTACGTAAAATCTAGCGGAATTGAAACAATAAGACCCTAATTAAGCTGATCAAGTATAGCTTATAAAGAGTCATTTATTGTTTCTTTTTTTGTTCTTTTTATCCCATTTATCGCATGATTATGTAGGAACTAAACAACTAATAAGAAGATGTTTGTAAAAATAGATCTTTGGTTAATTGAACAAGTAGTTAATAAATATCCAATTGCACTCTGAACTGAATTATCCGTGTCAATGAAAAAGAATGGGGTATAGGATTGGGCGCAAGATGGATAAGGTTAAATGTCTCATCGTGCTAGTACGGAACTCAAGGGACAAATAAGCCAGAATTTATAGGTGAAAGCAATAATAAAACCTTTCTGTCGGATCAAAAGGAAACTTAGTTTAAGTCGTCCAAGAAAGGTTAAAAGGGATGCGGTTATTCCATGGATCCATAGATTGGAATAGAAAACGGAATGAAAGACTGCAAAAAATGAATCAACTATGCATAAATGGATTCATTTCCATTCGCGAAAATATTCTATTAGGATTACTAGAATAAAAGCACCATTTAAAAAATGAATATATATGTAGGAGAACAATGAAACAGTGCCCTTTTTTGGGAAGATCCTATATTTTTTTAGAGAGTAAATTAGGGGAATATACGTATGAAGAGGCAGCAATACATTTTATCATATGGCTTGTTAATACTATAGGGGATAGTTGCCCACATGTTATGGATAACCTTTGTATATGTGATCCTCGTATTAAGGAGTTTGTTAAATAAATCACTTGCCTCCTTTCTTATATAAAGATTATGGAAAGAGCATTTTCCCTTTCGAAGCTCTTTCCATAAAAATAATAAGTTATGTTCTATTCCAAAAACGCTGCTCAGCGATAGCGGTGATAAATTCTTTTTCGAAATTTGGGCTATTTGCAGCAAATACGACACCGGCCAGGTTATTATTTTTCGATGTTTGAATATAAGACTGCCCAGTTGAAGCAATACCAATTGGTTTAAAGTGTCTGTAAGCTTCTCGTACAAAGTCCGAAACGTCCTGCATGAATTTTGCTGGATATTGAGTAGTTCCTCCCACGACATAAATAGAGTCAACCAAATAAGGGCTAGATGTAAGAAACGTCTTATTTACTTTAATTTTTGTCCCGTCGCTCCCAGTAACGGTACCAAGTTTTTCACTGATAATATCAATAAATACTCCATTTTTTTGAAGGAAGTTAATCACATTTGTTACCTCCTGACCGTTAAAACCATTGCCAATCAGCACCCCTACTTTTTGGGTATATGCATATCGAGGTGTATTAGCTTGGCTGAGAGATGGATAACTTGTAGAAACAGGTACATTAGTTCCGCTTGGGCGATTGACACCAATATTATCGGCAACGATATAAGCAAGCTCTTGGTCAACATTGACAATTAAATCAACAACTTGCTGTCGGACAGAATCGCTTTTTACACTTCCGACTTGATAGCTCAATCCCTCGATAGTATGCTGCTTTTCAATGGGGGTCAAACTGTTCCAAAAGATTCGAGGTTGTGAATAGTAATCCTTGAACGAATCACTTCTAGCTCTAATTTTGTAGCCATCTACTTTTGCCGGATAATCTTCATAGCCGCCTTCTTCGGGTGGCACCGTGTATGGCGTGTTATTTAATAGTGAGTTTTGGTGATAATTTACCTTATCAACATCGATGCGCTGCCTCATATAGCCGCGCCGTTGATTATTATGATATGGGCAGAGCGGCTGATTAATTGGCAACTCAACGTAATTGGCGCTGCCAAGTCGATGTTGTTGTGCATCTCTATACGCCATTAACCTACCCTGCAAAACAGGATCGTTGGAAAAATCAATTCCAGGAACGACATTTGCAGGGTTAAATGCGACTTGTTCCGACTCCGTAAAATAATTATCAATATTTCTATTTAATGTCATCTTACCGATAAGTTGAACGGGAACGAGCTCTTCCGGCCAAAACTTTGCTGGGTCTAGCACATCAAAGTCGTATTTGAATTCATCCTCCATTGGAATAAGCTGGACGCCTAATTCATATTCAGGGTAAGCACCTTGGTCAATCGCCTGTCTCAGATCTCGCCGGTGGAAATCTGGATCGAGTCCACCAATCTTTAACGCCTCATCTTGAAGAAGAGAATGGACACCCAGTACAGGTTTCCAAACATACCTCATAAAGGTTGCTACTCCTTGGTCATTCACAAATAAGTACGTATTAATGGACCATGATTCCATCATTCGGTAACTTCTTAAAATGCCCCGATCAGACATGATCCACAGAACCATATGAAATGCTTCAGGATTATTGGCTACATAATCCCAAAATCTATCGTGTGCTCCGCTAGCGGTTGGTATATCATCATCCTGTTTAGATTGGTATGCATGCAATGCATCTGGAAACTTCATAGCATCTTGATTGATTAATACAGGCATGGCGATCGTCGTCAGATCATAATTTCCTTCTTCTGTATACATTTTGACGCCTTTACAACGTAAATCCCTTGCTGTATCGTAGGAGCCTTTAGCTCCTTGTACAGTAGAAAAACGGACAGTTACGGGTGTCTTTTTTCCCGCCTCCTGTAAGAATCCAGCTTTTGTCACATGTTTCATTGACTGATAGCATTCAAACTCTCCGTGTGCACTGTAACCTCTTGCATGGACTACTCTTTCCGGTATCTCTTCATGAACAAAATGTGACATTTTTTCAAAAAACTCATAATCTTGTCGCAGCGTTGGACCTCGGACACCAGCTTTTAATTGATCTTGATCTTGTGATCTCTTTTTCCCTTCCTGAGTTGTCATTGGCTTACCAGTGTTTTGTACACGATACTGATCCAATTGCTCCTGTTTAGCATTTTCGCTAATGGATTTTTTGTTTCTTGAAGAAGAATTATCTTTATCCATTTGGCACCCACCTTAACTTATATATTTCAAATTTAAGTAATATACTTGTAACACTACTTATATACCTATGCTTTTTTTAAGGTGCTAGAACGATTTGTCTACTAATTGCAATGCCTCCACCAATAAAAATAAGGCTCCAACATTACAGCATACTTATTAGCGGCTAGAATTCTTTTATCGCTTGATCAGATAAAATTTTTAACCTTACTTTAGCCACCTACACAAAACAAGGGGGCCACTGATTGAATGTTCTTCTTTATATTTCGTGATATAATTTTGGTATTCCATAGGGAAAAGGTGATGGTATGGAGTATTTTATTATCGCATTTGGTTTATTTGCGGTAATTCTGCTCATGTATATGTATCGTGAAGCATTTAAAGATGATGTTAAATCTGAAACATTTGAATTCCAAAGTTTCCCAAGCGGTATAGGGGAACTTCATATATTTTTTATCTCTGATATCCATAGACGAACGATTAGTAATGCAATTTTAGAAAAGATAAAAGGGAAAGTTGATATCATCATCATTGGCGGAGATTTAGCTGAAAAAGGTGTGCCGCTCTCGAGGGTAACTGAAAATCTTCAAAAGCTTATGAGGATTGCTCCTGTATTTTTTGTTTGGGGAAATAATGATTATGAAATAAATCCTGATCAACTAAGTTGGACTTTAAAACAGTCCGGGGTAAAAGAGCTTAAAAATGACGTTTTTTACTTCAGGAAAAAAGATAAAAAAATTGCATTAATTGGTTTAGACGACTTCACTCAAGAATTGCCGCCTCTTGATATTTTTATGGAGCAAGTTGAAGCCGATTCATTTCAAATTTTAATCTGTCATAACCCGGAAACTTTGCATATGGTTCCAAATACTCAAAACATTAAACTTGTATTAACCGGACATACTCATGGAGGACAAATTCGTATTTTTGGAGTGGGACCCTATAGAAAAGGCGGAACAAGGAAAGTGAGAGGAACAACGCTTCTTAATAGTAATGGCTATGGAACTACTATGCTTCCACTAAGACTAGGGGCCGAAGCGGAAACTCATCTAATTACAATAAAAAAGTGAAAATGGTGATCAGCCATTCTTATGAACCATCCTTCACCTCCTTCATACAATGGGGTAAGAGCAACATTCAGGGGGCGGTTTCATGAGATTGGAGCGCATATCACCTAATCAAATAAAGTATTCCATTACATTTGAAGAGTTGACGCGCAAAGGTTTTTTGCAAGAGGAAATGGTGAAAGACACATTCATATGGGATTCTTTGTTTGACGAGATGCTCGACGAGGCAAGTCGTATGTATGAGCTAGACACATATGGAGCTGTATCAATTGATATATATTCGCTGACATCAAAGGAATTAGTGCTGATTTTAACATTAGATGAAGAAGATATAAAAGAGACGTCAACTGAAAGCAAGAAAAAACATAATTGGATAAATGATAAATTTATTGTCGTCACATTTGATGATATAGAAAATTGTATCTTACTAGCTAAAAGTCTTTCGCATCATAATATTGAGACAGGACAAAGTTCCTTATATTACCTTAAAACAAATTACTATTTAACAATTACTAAAGAGGGAATTCGCCATGAAACATTATACGCAATATGCGAAGAATTCGGAGATCTTGCCCAAATATCAATTGAATTGATAGAGGACTATGGAAGAGCCATTATAAAAAATAATGCTATTCAAACATTACATCATTACTTTTGAAACATAATCTTTGCACGATATTTAGAAATCTCCTATCATGAAAGATGGGAGATTTTTAATGGTTAAAAATAAGGAGAGTAGTCATATGCAACGAGAGGATTGTATTATTGTTGGAGGAGGTCCATGTGGATTAGCTGCAGCCATTGCAATGAAGAATATCGGCATGAACCCATTAATTATAGAAAAAGGGAATATTGTGAATGCACTATATAATTATCCTACTCACCAAACGTTTTTTAGTTCGAGTGAAAAGCTGTCTATAGGAGAGGTGCCATTCATTACAGTTGAAAGGAAGCCTAAGAGAAACCAGGCTCTTACATATTATCGTGAAGTGGCAAAGATAAAGGATTTAAGGATTAATCGATTTGAAACAGTAAAAAGTGTAGCGAAGGATAATGATGTATTCAAAATAGAAACGAGTGCGCGCAATTATGAAGCAGATTATGTCATTATTGCTACAGGATATTACGATCATCCTAACTATTTAGGAATACCTGGCGAGGAATTACATAAGGTGTTTCACTATTTTAAAGAAGGTCACCCATATTTTGATACAGATGTAGTCGTTATCGGTGGAAAAAATTCAGCAGTAGATGCCGCATTGGAATTGCATAAGGCAGGTGCGAAAGTGACTTGCTTATATCGGGGGAACGATTATTCTCCTAGTGTAAAGCCATGGATTATTCCTGAATTTCAAGCATTAGTTAGAAATAATGAAATTAATATGATTTTTAATGCGTGTGTCATAGAAATAAAACCGGAAACTGTTATTTATGATGTAGATTCTATAAAATATGAAATTAAAAATGATTTTGTTTTTGCAATGACAGGTTATCATCCTGATCATGATTTTATTAGTAAAATAGGTGTGGAAATAGAGCATGAAACAGGAAAGCCATTGTTTAATCCCGAGACAATGGAAACTAATATTGAAAACTTATACATTGCTGGCGTAATAGCAGCCGGCAATGATGCGAATGAAATCTTTATTGAAAACGGCCGTCATCATGGTGGACTTATAGCACAAGCAATACAAACAAAATAGGCTGAAGGAACATCCTACTGTTTGAAGGAACCTGAAAAAGATCAATTTCACTAAAAATCAGTTTAAAACATATTAGTTGATTTGCGCTCCGGGCGCTTCATTTTCCGCAGGCGGTACGGGGAGGTAAGGATAACAAAGGCGACCCAATATTTATTTTCGAATAGGGTCGTCTTTTTTGATGCTATTATATATTCGAGTTAAAAAAGCGAAAGAGGTGAGAAACAGGCTAGATGAGACCATTCACTCACTGGCTGTCTTCGAGAAAGCAAGTGTTTGGGGCAGAAATCAACAACTAATTATCAGTGAGTAATTATACAATACGTTTTAGGTTAGCTGAATCTACATTTGACATAAATAAAATAATGTAGATTTCAGTATAAAAGGTGTATGTGTTATCGAAAAGCTTTCTGTCAATACGGAAATTGGTAAACTTTATTTTAATAAATTGAATAAGCATTTTCTTCCCATCCTTTCCATGTTACCATTAAGGAAAGGATAAGAAGAGAGGATAATATTATGTTAGGCGTGTTATCTGCTGGAATTGCTCCGGGATTAGCTCTTATCAGCTATTTGTATTTACGTGACCAATTTGAGCAAGAACCAGTATTAAGCGTATTTAAAGTTTTTTTATTTGGCGCCCTATTAACCTTTCCAATAATGTTTCTTCAATATGTCCTTGCAAAAGAGGGTATATTCGGAAACGGATTTTTGCATTCTTTTTTATCTGCCTCCTTATTGGAAGAGTTTTTTAAGTGGTTTATTATTCTTTTTGCAGTGTATGAACTTGGTGATTTTAATGAACCTTACGATGGAATTGTATATGCGGCTAGTTTGTCCCTAGGCTTTGCCACCGTTGAAAATATATTGTATTTAATTGCAAATGGAATTGAATTTGCTTTCGGACGTGCTATGTTCCCTGTATCAAGCCACGCTTTGTTTGGAGTCTTTATGGGATATTATTTTGGCAAAGCAAAGTTCAATATAAATGGAAAAAGTAAACAATGGCTGATTGCTTCTTTTTTTGTGCCATTTATTTTACATGGTTTATATGACTATATTCTTCTCTCTGGCACGAAGTGGTTATATTATATCCTTCCTTTTATGTTATTACTTTGGTTTTTCGGCTTAAGAAAAGTGAAGCATGCTCATTTACTTACACAAAAATTTCATTTTGAAAAAGAGAAAGAAAAAAGCGCTGTAATCTAAAAAATGATTATGGTGTTTTTTTATTGTCATTTATCGTAATGAAATTTGCATAAAAACCTCCTATATTCGGAAACTAAGCTTATGAAATTTATAGTTGGAGGAAATGAATATGAAATATTACAAAGTGGCAAGACTTACTTTCCTTTTATTCCTTTGTACCATAATGTTCTCAACGACAAATGTAAATGATTCAAATGCCTTTACTAATCAAGTCATTCAAAAAGGGGCAGTTGGTGAGGATGTCATTGAACTTCAGGCCAGACTCCAATATATCGGTTTTTATAATGGGAAAATTGACGGAGTCTTTGGATGGGGAACATACTGGGCATTGAGAAATTTTCAATATGAATTTGGTATGGAAGTGGATGGTTTAGCAGGGGCAGAAACAAAAGCAAAACTGGTGAAAGCCTCCAAATATGATAAACAATTTGTTCAAAATCAAATAAATAAAGGTAAAACTTTCACTCATTATGGCGGAACTGATTTATCAAAACAAACAGGGCCAAGTAATAATACAAGTTCTCAAACACCAAAGCCAACAGCGGCCAACACACCTACAGGTTTCTCCCAAAATGATATTAATTTAATGGCAAATGCTGTACACGGAGAAGCAAGAGGAGAACCATATGAAGGCCAGGTGGCGGTGGCTGCTGTCATATTAAATCGTGTAAACAGCGCATCTTTTCCAAATACGGTAGCGGGTGTAATCTTCGAGCCTGGTGCATTTACAGCAGTAGCAGATGGTCAAATATGGCTGACGCCTAATGAAACATCAAAACGAGCTGTCTTGGATGCTATCAACGGCTGGGATCCTACTAACAGTGCTTTATATTATTTTAATCCAGATACGGCAACTAGCGCATGGATATGGACAAGGCCACAAATCAAACGAATCGGACAACATATATTTTGTATGTAGAAAGGAACGTGGCATTTTATGATAAGAAATATATTAATTGTAGTATTAACGATTGGAATAGCAGGTACCGCCTATTGGGGATATCAAGAGCATCAGGAAAAAAATGCTATATTAATTAATGCTGAAAATAATTATCAAAGAGCCTTCCATGATCTTTCTTATCAGATGGATGTTCTTCATGAAAAAATTGGAACAGCTTTGGCCATGAACTCAAAAAAATCTTTATCTCCAGCTCTTGCAGATGTATGGCGAATTACATCTGATGCACGTGGTCAAGTTGGCCAGCTTCCCTTAACACTATTGCCATTTAATAAAACGGAAGACTTTTTAACGAATATTGGTAATTTTAGCTACAAGACTGCTGTAAGAGACTTGGATAAAGAGCCTCTTTCAAAAAATGAATATACATTATTAAAAAAGATGTATAGCCAAAGTAACGATATTCGCAATGAACTTCGGAAAGTTCAACATTTAGTCTTAAAAAATAATTTGCGATGGATGGACGTTGAATTAGCTCTTTCAACGGGAAAAGAAAACGCTGATAACACTATTATTGATGGCTTTAAGACGGTGGATAAACGAGCAAAAGGATATGATGAAGAGAACTTGCAAGATCCTACTATTGTTGCTTTTCAAAAAAAGGATCAAAATTTTGATCAGATAAAAGGAAAAACAATATCTAAAGATGAGGCACTTGCTCTTGCCAAAAAGTTTTCAGGGATGAATGCGGTAAATGAATCAAAAGTCGTTGAAAATGGAAAAGGCGCGGAATACGAATTTTATAGTGTCAATCTTGATAATGGAAAGGGAGATGGGGTCAGTTTAGATCTTACAAAAAAAGGTGGATATCCAATTTGGCTTATTAATCATCGAGATATCGGAACTCAAAAATTAAGTTTAAATGATGCCATGACGAAAGCAAATGACTTTTTAAGAACGCACGGTTATGAGAAGCTAGAGGCAGCGGAAAGTATGCAATATGATACAATCGGTTTATTTACGTACGTAACGAATCAAGATGGAGTAAGAATCTATCCAGAATCTATAAAAGTAAAAGTTGCGCTGGATAATGGACAAATTATTGGATTTGCTGCCAATGATTATTTAAGAGGACATAAAAATAGAAAAATTTCTAAGCCAAAGATGACGCTTAAAGATGCTCGCGGCTATTTAAATACTAATGTAAAAGTAATGGAGGATCGGCTTGCGATTATAACAAATGAACTTGGAGAAGATGTTTTATGTTATGAGTTTATTGGAACAATGGACAATGATACGTACCGGATTTATATTAACGCCGACAAAGGTATTGAAGAAAAAGTAGAAAAACTCAAAAATGCTGAACCGATTTATGAAGAGACAATTTAACATTTAATATAGGCGGAAACTCTGCATTCTGCCTATATTTTTTTTCTTATACGTGAGATAATGGTATTAATTGCTTATTAATACTACGGGGTGTGGCATTCATGATAAAAGTTGGAATGGAGTTAATTTTGGAAACGGATAATCAAAATGAAGAAAAATATAAAGCAAAAATTGCTGATTTTGATGAAAACAAAGTATATATTTCGTATCCTCTCGGGGTAACAAGCAATAAGACAATCTTTTTAAGAACTGATACAAAAATGTATGCTAGCTTCGTCGATGAAGAATCAGGTGCATATTTATTTAAAACAAAAATCATTGGCAGGGTAAAAAAACAAATTCCTTTACTCGTACTCACCTTTCCAGATGAAGAAAACTTATTGAAAGTGCAAAGAAGACAATTCGTCCGAATTAATGCCGCGATTGATGTTTCATTGCAGCTGCTTGAATCAGAAGAAGTTTATCCAACTGTCACTGAGGATTTTAGTGCTGGGGGCTGTGCCGTTATTTTACCGAAAAACGTTATCATACATAGGGGAGAATTAGCAAGGATTTGTATAGTTTTAAGAATGCAGTCAGGGGAATACTTATACTTAAATCTTGATTGCAGAATCATTAGAGCTTTTGATAAAAATAAACGCCAATTAGTATCTATCCAATTTCTTAATGTGAAAAATAAAGAACAACAGCAATTAATGCGCTTTTGCTTTGAAAAACAGCTTGAATATCGAAAAAGAGGAATTACAAATTAAATAATAGTTAATAGGTATATAGCCAGTTTTTTTGAGCAAGAATAAGAAGAAAACGGGGTGGCAGCATGAATGCCATGGAACGCATTTTACTAAAACTCGTCTTGATTCATCTTCTTATCTTGATCCTTGTTCAAGGCTTTCATGAAATGGGATTCCTTAAATACTCAAATAAACTAATTTTATACGAGGGCACAGCAGGCATCGAAGAACAACCTAAATTAAACGTGTTTAACTTAAAGGAGTGAGGACAATGCTTGTCTTCATTTTTTTATTTTTAATAGACTTGTCTCAATCGTTAATATGGTAATATAGAGTAGGAAGATGAAGAAGCAGGTGAAAATAATGAAGAAAATTAGTATAGCCATAGATGGTCCAGCAGCGGCGGGAAAAAGCACTGTAGCAAAAATGATTGCAGAAAAACTATCCTATATTTATGTTGATACAGGAGCCATGTATAGGGCTTTGACGTATAAAGCAATTGTAAAAAATTATGATATAAACGATGCAGCAGAAATTTCCAGTTTATTGCTGCATACTACGATTGAGTTAAAACCATCCGCAAATGGACAACTTATTTTTTTGGACGGACAAGATGTTACCCAACAAGTTCGTGGTGAAGAAGTAACAAAAACAGTGTCAACGATTGCATCTTATAAAGAAGTACGTGAAGAAATGGTTTTACGTCAACAAATGTTTGGTCAAGATGGCGGAGTTGTAATGGATGGCAGGGATATAGGAACAAAAGTTTTGCCAAATGCAGAGTTGAAAATATTTTTACTGGCAAGTGTAGACATCAGGGCTGAGAGGCGTCACCTCGAAAATGTACAAAAAGGTTTTCTTTCTAATTTAGAAAAGTTAAAAGAGGAAATCATCCTTCGTGACAAACAAGATTCTGAAAGAGAGATCTCACCTCTAGTAAAAGCGGAGGATGCAATAGAAATTGACACATCTTCATTATCAATCGAAGAAGTAGCTGATACAATATTAGCTTTGGCAGAAGAAAGGATTGAAAGACCGTGAGTTTTTATACATTTGCGAGAGCAGTTGTTAATTTTGTTTTAAAACCTATATACAGAATTCAGATAAGTGGCACTGAACATTTTCCTAAAAACGGCGGTGTTTTAATTTGTGCCAACCATATAGATAACTTGGATCCCCCGGTCGTTGGAATAACTGCTCCGCGACCAATCTATTTCATGGCAAAAGCGGAATTATTTAAACATCCATTAGGTAAGAAGCTAATGGAAAATATTCAAGCATTTCCTGTCAAAAGAGGACTTAGTGATAGAGAGGCGTTAAGAACAGGTTTAAAATATTTAAAAGAAGGTAAAGTGGTTGGACTTTTTCCGGAAGGAACGAGAAACAAAACTGGAGAAGTTGGAAAAGGATTTGCGGGGGCGGGGTTTTTCGCGCTAAGATCAGACGCTTACGTCGTTCCTTGTGCCATCATTGGTCCTTACAAACCATTTAAAAAGTTAAAGGTTATTTATGGACGTCCAATTGATTTTACAGAAATGAGAGAAAATAAAGTATCAGCAGAAATTGCCACGGATGTAATCATGTCAGAGATTAGGAAATTAATAGAAACCGATAGAAACGCGTAAGAAATGTCTTTAATTTGATAGACAAAACTGAATTTTATACAAAACAGTAAACTCTTTCGCTTGACAAAATAAGTCATTTATAAGAAGTTTATTACGAGATGATTTTTTAGAATTATGTGAGGATTTTTCATGTTGCCTTTGTAAATCCTTATAGTTTTTAAATGCAGGATAGGAGGAGTACATATGACGGAGGATATGAATAATATTGAAGTGAAAAGTTTCTCTGAAGGAGACCGCGTAAAAGGGACGGTAACTAAGATTGAAGAAAAACAGGTCTTGGTCGATCTGGAAGGGAGCAAGCTTGATGGAATTATTCCAATAAGTGAACTTTCAAGCCTTCATGTTGAGAAAGCATCTGACGTGGTCCACGAAGGTGAAGTATTAGATCTAATTGTAACTAAAGTGGAAGAAGAGCTCCTCGTACTTTCAAAGCGTAAAGTTGATGCTGAGAATGCTTGGGAAACCCTTGAAAAGCGATTCCAAAATAGTGAGGTATTCGACGCTGAAGTTAATGAGATCGTAAAAGGCGGTTTAGTAGTAGATTTAGGTGTACGAGGATTTGTTCCAGCATCAATGGTAGAAGATCATTATGTAGAAGATTTCTCAGATTACCAAGGGAAAACCCTTTCTTTTAAAATTGTTGAATTAGATAAAGAAAAAAACCGATTAATTCTTTCGCATCGTATTGTAGTAGAAGAAGAAAAAGGACGCGAAAAACAAGAGGTTCTTGAAAAATTAGACGCCGGTCAAGTAATAGAAGGTACCATTCAAAGACTTACGGATTTCGGAGCTTTTGTAGACATTGGCGGCGTTGACGGACTTGTACACATTTCTCAACTTTCACATGAGCATATCGACAAGCCATCTGATGTTGTTAAAGAAGGAGACAAAGTTCAAGTGAAGGTTTTATCAGTTGATCGTGATAATGAAAGAATTTCACTTTCAATTAAAGAAACACTTCCAGGACCTTGGTCAAATATTGTCGAAAAAGCACCAAGAGGAACGATATTAGAAGGAACCGTAAAACGTTTAGTTTCCTTTGGAGCCTTTGTAGAGGTTTTCCCAGGGGTAGAAGGACTTGTTCATATTTCACAAATTTCACATAAACATATCGGGACACCTCACGAAGTACTTCAGGAAGGTCAAACCGTTAAAGTAAAAGTGCTGGAAGTAAATGAGAAGGACCAACGACTATCCTTAAGTATGAAGGAACTTGAAGATCAAGAATATCAATCAAAAGACTATGAACTACCTGAAGAATCAAAAGGATTCCAACTAAGTGATATGATTGGCGATAAGTTGAAAGGCTTTAAATAAACAGACGCTAGAGCTTGCCGAAAGAAAAGCCCTCGTATATTAAGAGGGCACTGAAAAAGCTCCCTTAAAATGAAATACAATTTTAAATGTGGTTGTTGATTTGCGCTCCAGGCGCTTCGCTTTCCGCGGACATCGAAAAGCGGAAGGCACCTAATCAGCCCCGACAAGCAAATTCTGAGGCAAAAAAGTCGTACTTTGACTTCTTTGCCTCAGGTTATTTGACCTCAAGGGGCTGGCGCGTGCAGCTAGACAAGGTACGGGGAGCCTCCTCGGCGCAAGCGCCTGTGGGGTCTCCTCTTTTCCGTACTCCCGCAGGAGTCTACGCGCCTTCCACTCCAATCAACGCTGTTAAAATTAAGGATTGGCTGTAACTTAGCCAAAGTAAAAAGGTATAATACCTTTTTAGCTTACTATGCCTTTTCACTCTTTAGAAAAAAAGTGAGTAGTTGGGTGATAAATTTTTTAATTACATACTAAGGGATTTTATATCGCGATGTGTATCTTTAACTAAACTTTTAGGAAACTGCAGTTTTATATTTGATTTTAGGTCGTATGCTGGAAGATATATCCTGATTTGTAGCAGTTGTAGTTGATTGGAGCGGAAACATACTAAGATTAGTTGTACAGACCGAGGCCGTGGTTTGTGCTACTATTTTTTATAGTAGGAGTGAAGGAAAGTCGTGCGGACGCTGGGATCTTTGAATCCGTATAAGGAAACCGACTTACTTCACACCCTTATTTGAATCAGTTTAGTATGTTGGATCCTCGAGATCGTGTATAAGAAAGTGGAATCGATAAGGCAATGTGAAGACTTCTATGAATGTTGATTTTAGGAGAATGAAAGATGGGACTTGTGATTGCTTTTGATGTAAGTATGGGGAAGAGTACGATGGTTGTGTATGACTGCAATCAACATTGTCAATATGAAGGTGCGGCTTTGAATCATTAAAAAAACGTATAGAATCACTCAGGGAACTAGATGGAGAAGTACCTCAGATTGTTTTCGAGGCTACTGGCGTCTATTCGCAAGGACTTGAAAGTTTTCTTCAGGCACAAAACTATCCTTACAGCCGAATTAATCCTTTACAGGCTAAATTACAAATGGCTACCTCAATGCGTAGAAATAAGACAGACATTAGTGATGCCCATGAATTGGCCAAATCTCATTTTAAAGCTGAACGATATGAGACTTACGTACAAGAAGAATATTTTGAACAGATGAGGGCGCTAGGCCGCTACTATGATGATTTAGAGAAAGAGATCCGGCATTATTCCAATCGTTTACACGCTTTCTTACAGCTAAGTTTTCCTCTGCTTGAAAAAGTATTCTCGAAGAGCTCAATCCAATTTTTAAATATTGTACAGCTTTATCCGCACCCTGATTATTTGCGAGGCCTATCAAAGGAGGAAATACGTGATCAAGTTAAACAAGCAACTCGAAAATGGTGGATCTCTCCAGGGATCGGATCGATTTCCAAGTACTTAAATCTTTTCCGGGAATCGGAGCACAGACTGCCGTCAAGATTATCGCTGAATTAGGGGATATTCACCGTTTTAAAAATCATAAACAAGTGAATGCGTATGCGGGAATTGATATTCAACGGTATCAATCCGGAAAGCTTCAGCATCAAGATCGGATTAATAAACGCGGGAATAGAAGGCTGCGGAAACTCCTGTTTTTCATGATAATGACGATGATCTCCCAACGAAAAAGGTCACAGAATCGGATTGTAGATTATTATGATCAATTAAAAAAGCAACCTCAGAACAAGCATCATAAGGTTGCCGTAATAGCATGTGTGAATAAGTTCCTGAAAGTCGCATTTCACCTTATTCAACACGGCATCCTGTATAACTACGAATTGTCTTAAGCAAGTTAGTAACAGGATAATCTCACTATAGCACAAAAGACATTGTGAAAAAACAGATTTTCGATAAGTCTATTTGGCATACGTATTTTTATTTATTGGTTCTTTTCCAGGAGATTGTTGCTTTTAAGCAAAACCTGTTGAAGGTTGATTGGAGCGAAAGTGCGAGACTCCTGCGGGATTAGTGGGACAGGTGAGACCCCACAGGCGTTTACGCCGAGGAGGCTCACCGCCCGCCCCGCGGAAAGCGAGCAACTGTAGCGGAAATCAAGCTTCCGCATTACTTAGTTAAAAGCAACAAAGTTTGCGCAAACAGCCTATTGATAATTATCCGTTCTTAAATTTCATTTCCCAACAAAATAAGTTAGGAAAAATACTTGACTACAGGTAAGAAAGCGTCCGCCTGTAGTGGAAATCATCAGTATTTCATAGAATACCTTTCTTAGAAGAACTTTTTCTGTGCCTCCAGTATAAATCGGGAGGTTTTTTAAATTGTCTGATTAAATTTTCACCACCTTCCCTATACTGTTAGCGGAGGTGATGAAATGCCAGGAATGATATTTTTACTTATTGCATGGATGATATGGATTTACTCAACGTTTATGATGGATAAAAAGTCAACTTATAGATGGCCAATAGCACTTTTTGCACTACTTTTTATTATATTAAAGTCCTTTTCAATCAGATTTTATTTTTTTCATATAAGTGGACCTTCAATTCTGATTTTAATCATCTGTTACTTCTTAGCATCAAAACTATCATTTAAAAAGCAGCTTCACTTATTATTTTCTGTTTTTACCTTAATGTTAGGTTATGCTGGTTTTCTTTTATTTGAAATGTACGATCCTATATGGATGTTTATGGATAGAGTGGTGCTTATCTCATTTACATTATTTATATTTGGCTATGTTTTATATTCATCATCGATTCTTACTCGGATCCTTCTAATATGTCTCGGTACACTTCAAGGAGATATTGTATTTGCTTCATATTTAAGTAAGTGGGATATGCCTTATTTAATTGGATCGATGGAATATTTAGATATTATATCTATCATTATCTTTTCCAACTTATTATTCCACTTTATTTCCAATGCTACTACTATTCCAAGAATGAAGGGAAATAAAAAAATTTCCCATTAAATAGTTTTCATTACCTTTTCTGAAGATTCTATGGTACGATTTCTCAGTATAACTTAAAGATTAACTTAAAGTGAGTGGATGAAATGTCTAAACCGACAGTGGCGATTGTAGGTCGTCCTAACGTAGGGAAATCAACAATTTTTAATCGAATTGTAGGAGAACGTATATCAATAGTAGAAGATACTCCAGGAGTAACGAGAGACCGAATCTATGGTACAGGTGATTGGCTTTCTCATGAATTTCATATAATTGATACAGGCGGCATTGAAATAGGAGATGCTCCGTTTTTGGAAGAAATACGATTACAAGCAGAGATAGCCATTGCTGAGGCAGATGTGATCATTTTTATTGTCAATAGCAGGGAAGGCGTTACTTCTGCAGATGAGGAAGTAGCTAAAATCCTGTTTCGATCTAAAAAACCAGTCGTTCTGGCAGTGAACAAAGTGGATAATCCCGAAATGCGTGCAGATATTTATGATTTCTATTCGCTAGGCTTCAATGAACCTTTCCCAATTTCAGGATCACATGGTCTTGGGTTAGGAGATTTACTTGATGAAGTAGTCAAAAATTTTCCCGAAACCAATGACGAAATGTTAGAAGAAGATGTTATCAAATTTAGTTTAATCGGAAGACCGAATGTTGGGAAATCTTCAATTGTAAATGCAATGCTAGGTGAGGATAGAGTAATAGTAAGTAATATTGCAGGTACAACGAGAGATGCAATAGATTCTTCTTATGAGTTTGAGGACCAAAAGTTTACAATCATTGACACTGCGGGAATGCGTAAAAAAGGAAAAGTATATGAAAACACTGAAAAATATAGTGTTTTAAGAGCTTTAAAAGCGATCGATCGCTCTGACGTTGTTCTTGTTGTTTTAAATGGAGAAGAAGGAATTTTGGAGCAGGATAAAAAAATTGCTGGGTATGCGCATGAAGCCGGAAGAGCTGTAATCATTGTTGTGAATAAGTGGGATGCTGTTGAAAAAGATGAAAAAACAATGAATGAATTTGAAGAAAAGATAAGAGCTCATTTCTTGTTTTTAGATTATGCTCCTATAGTATTCGTATCCGCAAAGACACGAAAACGCTTGACAAATTTGTTTCCAGCTATAAAAATGGCTAGTGAAAATCATTCAATGCGCGTGCAATCAAGTGTACTAAACGATGTGATTGCTGATGCGATAGCGATGAATCCTACGCCATCAGACAAAGGTCGGAAATTAAAAATTCTTTATGTAACACAAGTTGGAATAAAACCTCCAACATTTGTTGTATTTGTAAATGATCCGGAAATCATGCATTTTTCATACGAGAGATTTTTACAAAACAGAATAAGAGAAGCATTCGGATTCGAAGGAACGCCAATTAAGATCCTTACAAGACAAAGAAAATAAGTGGGTGAACAAATCTTGAATAATGGAAAAGAAAGAGTAGCGGTTATTGGAGCGGGAAGCTGGGGTACAGCCTTGGCGCTTGTACTGGCAGATAATGGCCATCATATTCAATTATGGACTCGAAATGGCGTGCAAAAAGACGAAATCAATGGGAAACATACGAATCAAAAATACTTGCCAGAGATTAATCTTCCTGATTTGATTACCGCATATACATCGCTTGAAGAAGCCTTAAATGGGATAGAAACTGTCGTATTAGCCGTACCCTCTAAAGCGATAAGGGAAACATTAAGGGAGATCATTAAATTTCAAATGCAGCCACTTACTTTCGTGCATGTAAGTAAAGGGATTGAACCTGATAGTTTGCTGCGTATTTCAGAAATGATTGACGAGGAAATACCGAAAAGGATTCTTAAAGATATTGTTGTACTTTCGGGGCCAAGCCATGCTGAGGAAGTGAGTTTGAGACATCCCACAACAGTTGCGGTGTCATCAAATAATATGGCTGCAGCGGAAAAAATACAAGATTTATTTATGAATCAACATTTTCGCGTCTATACAAATCCAGATTTAATTGGAGTTGAAATAGGCGGTGCCCTTAAAAATATCATCGCTTTAGCAGCAGGAATTTCTGATGGCTTAGGATATGGAGATAATGCAAAGGCGGCTCTCATAACGAGAGGTTTGGCGGAAATATCTCGCTTAGGGACAAAAATGGGTGCAAATCCATTAACGTTTTCAGGGTTGGCTGGAATTGGAGATTTAATTGTAACATGTACAAGTGTGCATTCCAGGAACTGGAGAGCAGGTAATATGCTGGGAAAAGGACAAAAATTAGAAGATGTCCTGAATAATATGGGGATGGTTGTAGAAGGCGTAAGGACGACAAAAGCAGCGCATCAATTAGCACAAAAATATAACTGCAGCATGCCGATTACAGAAATTCTTTATCAAATATTATTTAATAATGTAAACGCAAAAGAAGCTGGAGAACAATTAATGGCAAGGTTAAAGACTAATGAAATGGAAGATCTTGTCGATATATTAAGTGAACAAATGGAACAACTATGAGATGACTAGGCAAAAGATGATGCTAATCTTTTTTAAGTGCATATAATGCTTTGAAGTAAATTGCTTAAACAGGTGGAATGGGTATTGGTTTGTCATCTATGAAGCAAAGGGTCTCCCGTTGCTTCATCTTTTTTTGTTGCTGATTTTGTAACTCATTTAAACTTATTAATAAATCAAACATGATATAATATCACGTAATGTGTCATTTAAGTAGTGGAGGAGTTAATATGTCGCCATCAATGCAAAAAATGTGGATATCTATTATAGGTATGTTTCTGTTAGCTTTAGCAATGTTCACAATTTATATAAGTCGTTATAAATTGAATAATAAAATATTAAAAATAGTCACTTCTATAACAGCATGGCTTTTTATGATCATTGGTGGACTTATTGTGCTTTTCATTGTTTTAACAGGTCCTACAAGCTGAGTTTCATACGCTCACAAATGATCAACATGATAGATGCTGAAGGGATGAAGCTATTAAATGAGATTAATAATGAGTATTATAATAATGCTTGCTTCAATTTTATTAAGTGGATGTCTATATCCTCAAGAAAAAAGAGTTGAGAATCGAATTCCTTATGAAGATCAAATAAAGGCTGTACAGACGGCTGTTGATCAATATAAGGAAACGAATGACGGACTTCTGCCTATCAAAACAAGAGAAAATGATACTCCTATTTACATAAAATATCCAATAGAATTTTCTAAGCTGGCTCCCCGGTTCCTGGCATCTCCTCCTGGAAATGCTTATGAAAGTGGGGGTGTATTTCAATACGTTTTAATAGACGTTGAAACGAAACCGACTGTAAAGGTGTTTGATTTACGTATCGCGGAAAAAATAAGCGAAGTGAATTTGAGAATTAAAACTCAAGGATATCCACCTTTTAAAGAAGCGATAGCTAATCATGTCTACACGCTTGACTATAAAAAACTAGGGTACAAAAGCGAGCCTTATATCATTTCTCCTTTTACAAATCATAATTTGCCTCTAGTGATTAATTTAGAAGGGGAGATATTTGTTGACTATATAAGTGACCTTAACCTGGCTTTGAAAGAAAGTGGAAAAAGTTATCAGGAAGGTGAGGATATTACAAGTATTCTTACAGACAATTCATTATTCGTTCCCGCCTATTCACTTACGTACACAGTAGATAAAAACAACGAGCCGATTTACATGGAAAAATAGGAATATTCCTTCTTTCACTCAATATAATGTGGAAGAAGGATTTTTTATTTACTTCTTAATATGGTCATATTAGAATCGGACAACATCGTAAACATCTATTGTCCAATCGTTTATAGGATGTTAAGTCCCTTGAACTCAATGATAGGAGGGAACCTCTTGGAAAAGGTGGACATTTTCAAAGATATTGCTGAGAGAACAGGCGGAGATATTTATTTAGGTGTAGTTGGCGCTGTTAGAACAGGTAAATCCACATTTATTAAAAAATTTATGGAACTGGCTGTACTTCCAAACATCAAGAGTGAAGCAGATAGAGCACGAGCACAAGATGAACTTCCACAAAGTGCTGCAGGTAGAACGATCATGACGACTGAACCAAAATTTGTACCTAATCAAGCTGTTGCGGTTCAAGTGGAAGAAGGCCTTGAAGTGAATGTGAGGCTTGTTGATTGTGTAGGCTATACGGTACCAGGTGCTAAAGGATATGAGGATGAAAATGGCCCTAGAATGATCCACACACCATGGTATGATGAACCAATATCCTTTCACGAGGCTGCGGAAATAGGAACGAGAAAAGTCATTCAAGAGCATTCGGTGCTTGGAGTGGTTATTACGACAGACGGAACGATCGGTGAAATACCCCGTATTGACTATGTTGATGCCGAGGAGAGAGTAATAGAAGAATTAAAAGAGGTTGGCAAACCATTTATTATGGTTATAAACTCTTCACGCCCACATCATGCAGAGACTGACAATCTACGCAAGCAACTTGAAGCAAAATACGATATCCCTGTACTTGCCATGTCTGTTGAGAGTATGAGAGAAGCGGATGTAATGAGTGTACTTCGTGAAGCCTTATACGAATTCCCAGTACTAGAAGTGAATGTAAACTTACCTAGCTGGGTAATGGTTTTAAAGGAGAACCACTGGCTCCGAAACAACTATCAAGAGGCAGTGAAAGAAACAGTAAAAGATATTAAGAGATTACGAGATGTAGATAGAGTTGTTCAGCAGTTTTATGAGTTTGACTTTATTGAAAATGCAGGTTTGGCAGGAGTAGATATGGGGCAAGGAATTGCAGAAATTGATTTATTTGCTCCAGATGATTTATATGATAATGTACTTAAGGAAGTCGTCGGTGTTGAAGTGCGCGGCAAAGACCACCTGCTTGAACTCATGCAGGATTTCGCTGACGCAAAAAGAGAATATGACCAAGTATCTGATGCACTTGCGATGGTTAGGCAAACAGGCTATGGAATTGCAGCACCTTCATTAGCAGATATGAGCCTCGATGAGCCCGAAATAATAAGGCAGGGTGCACGATTTGGCGTCAGATTAAAAGCAATGGCGCCTTCCATTCATATGATAAAAGTAGATGTTGAATCTGAGTTTGCTCCAATCATTGGAACTGAAAAACAAAGTGAGGAGCTCGTACGTTATCTCATGCAAGATTTTGAAGATGATCCACTATCAATCTGGAATTCAGATATTTTTGGCAGAAGCTTGAGCTCCTTAGTAAGGGAGGGCATCCAAGCTAAAATCGCAATGATGCCAGAAAACGCAAGATATAAACTAAAAGAAACACTTGAAAGAATTATCAATGAAGGCTCTGGAGGATTAATAGCGATAATTCTTTAATAGCTAAATGATAAGTTAACATCAAAAATTTAACAGATTATAGTAAAAAGATGCCGAATGCGACGATATTCGGCATCTTTTCCATATTTTAAGCCTTTTATTCTTGCTAACATAAAATATATATGATAATCTTTAAAACAGAATTGCTGATAAATCCCTTATTTACCAGTAATCCAAACGGTTTCTAACAATTCTATGTTTAGAAATCTTAAAAATTGTTCACAAATGTAATAGCAGTTGCGGAACAAGATCTCTCTTTATTGGGAGGAGGTGAATGGTATGAACAAAACTGAACTAATCAATTCTGTTGCTGAATCAGCAGAACTTTCTAAAAAGGATGCTACTAAAGCTGTTGATGCTGTTTTCCAATCCATCCAGAATGCTTTGGCAAACGGTGATAAAGTAGCTTTAATCGGTTTTGGTAACTTTGAAGTACGTGAGCGTGCTGCTCGTAAAGGACGCAATCCTCAAACTGGTCAAGAAATCGAAATCGCTGCAAGCAAAGTTCCAGCGTTCAAACCAGGTAAAGCGCTTAAAGATGCAGTTAAATAATTACATACATTCTTTAGCGTAACAAATGGAACTGCCTTAACATTACGGCAGTTCCTTTTTAATTATGGCTGTTTTCATAAAAATTATTGTTTTTGTAAAAGCCCAAAAACCGGCTTTTACACTTAAAATGAAAGTTTAGTGCTACTAATGGAGTTGGCAGCTCTTTTCTCTGCGGAATTACGAATTTTGAAAGTTTGAATCCATTGATATCATTAAAATCTATATAAAATAGCAACAATGTTCGAGAAAAGAGCCTTAATTATTAATGTATTTATGCTAATATGGGAATACAAAAGAATAGATGGTTTAACTATTGTAGGAGGAACGGGTATGGCTGAAGTAAATCGCTCGCAAATTGAAGAAGCAGTTCGAATGATAATTGAAGCGATAGGTGAAGATCCGAATCGGGAAGGCTTACTAGATACACCGAAACGCGTAGCAAAAATGTATGAAGAGGTTTTTTCTGGTTTAGGCAAAAATCCTGAAGATTATTTTGATACGATTTTTGGGGAAGATCATGAGGAACTAGTACTCGTTAAAGATATCCCTTTTTACTCAATGTGTGAACACCATTTAGTACCATTTTTCGGTAAGGCTCATGTAGCCTATATACCTCAAAATGGAAGGGTAGCTGGCTTGAGCAAACTTGCAAGAGCTGTGGAAACAGTAGCGGCTAGACCGCAATTACAAGAACGAATTACATCCACTATTGCTGATGTAATGATAAAAAAACTCGAACCACAAGGAGTTATGGTCGTTATAGAGGCAGAACATATGTGCATGACAATGAGAGGAATAAAAAAACCAGGTGCCAAAACCATAACATCTGCGGTTAGAGGAATACTGGCCACTGATGGTCAAGCGCGGGCGGAAGTGCTCTCCTTAATAAAAAATTAATATTCCATGAGGTGAAAAAATGAGCAATGGGCGTGGGCAGTCTGATTTTATAATTATTAAAGCATTAGAAGATGGAGTAAATGTTATTGGATTAACGAGAGGGTCAGATACTAGATTTCATCATGCAGAAAAATTAGATGCGGGTGAGGTTATGGTTGCCCAATTTACTGAGCATACTTCAGCAATCAAAATTAGAGGAAATGCCAGTATTATTACTTCTTTTGGTGATATTGAAAGCGAAAATAAAAAATAGCCTAAATCTTATATTCCACTTCCGAAACCATTATATCGCAATTCGCTTTTTTAATATGTTATAATCAAAGGGTCATATATAGGAACGGTCTTTTATTTGTAGATAGAAACGAGGATTTTGTTATGGCGGTACGTAATTATGAACTGCAAGTGAATTCAATAAAAACAAAGTTGCAGCAAAAGTGCTATCATCCTTATTTACATAAACATATTGAACCGCCTGCCTTTGATGTAGATCAAATTCTTCTTATGTTATATTCTATTCAGGACATTAGCATATCTGAGGAAGAACGTGAAGCATGCATCATGGCAACAATGCTTGCAAACCTAGCATTAAATACGCATGAGAATGTTTCTGATCCTAATATATCAATGAAAGCACGTCAACTTATGGTGCTGGCGGGGGACTACTATAGTGGTCTATATTATAATTTATTGTCCGAATTTCGGAATATTGAACTAATAAAATCTCTAGCGTTAGCAATCAAAACAATTAATGAACATAAAATTAATATTATTCATTTTACCGTTGAAAGTATTGATTCATATCTTGAGAGTATAAAAAAAATAGAATCAGGACTGCTGGAACAGTTTTGCATTCATTTTCAAATACCATTTAAATATATTAACTTTTTCACTGAATTTATTTTTTATAAAAAAATTAGTGAGGAACTGGCGCTGTCTATTAATGGGGAGTTTTCCCTTTATATAAATGGGTTAACGAAATGTTATTTACAAAATAATAAGGAACTGTCTTCAGAAGATGAGAAAAAAATACTTACAAATATTATGAATGAGTCAAAGAGGAAGCTTGATGGCATGAAAAAAGAGTTGCATGAATTGCCATCAAACGTGTACTTACGGTTGAATGAATTGGCTGGTTCTTTAACTGGAGGATGTTGACAAAGATGCAATCAAAAGAGGAACGAGTACATAGTGTGTTTGAAAAAATACATCAAAATTATGATAAAATGAATTCAATTATCAGCTTTCAGCAACATATAAAGTGGCGAAAAGAGACAATGAAAAAGATGAGTGTGCCTGAAGGCGTGCATGCCCTTGATTTATGTTGTGGAACTGGGGATTGGACTATTGCTCTTGCCCGGGCTGTAGGTAGTACTGGTAAGGTAATTGGCTTAGATTTTAGCCATAATATGCTTCAAGTAGCAAAGGAAAAAAAAGAAATAGAACAATTAAATCATATTGAGCTCATACAAGGTAATGCTATGGAACTTCCGTTTGAGGACAATACATTTGACTATGTTACAATTGGCTTTGGATTGCGCAATGTACCAGACTATATGCAAGTATTAAAAGAAATGAATAGAGTGTTAAAGCCTGGAGGAATGGCTGTTTGCCTTGAAACTTCCCAACCGACTCTCCCCGTTTATAGACAAGTTTATTATTTATATTTCCGCTTTATCATGCCCTTATTTGGAAAATTAGTTGCCAAAAGCTTTAAAGAATATTCATGGCTGCAAGAATCAGCCCGTGATTTTCCGGGTATGGAAGATCTTGCCCAAATGTTCTGGAAAGCGGGATTTGTCGATGTTATATACAAATCCTTTAGTGGTGGTGTTGCAGCGGCCCATATTGGAATGAAACAGAAATAAAGCCTGGGTGGAAATGAAATGAAACTAACACTACTTAATTCGACCTTAAAAGCTGACTTCGACATCATCGAAAGAGAAATGGAATTAGCCATTCAATCAGACATGGGACTACTCCAAAAAGCGTCAGTACAGCTCTTAAAAGCAGGAGGAAAAAGGATTAGACCTGTTTTTGTCTTATTAGCTGCAAAATTTGGTACGTATAATATACATACTATTAAAAACACTGCAGTTGCTTTAGAACTTATACATATGGCTTCACTAGTACATGATGATGTAATTGACGATGCCGATCTTAGAAGAGGACAACCAACAATCAACTATACTTGGAATAATCGTATAGCAATGTATACAGGTGATTATATTTTGGCTCGTTCTCTTGAATATATGACAAACATTTCTAATTCAATGGCCCATCAAATACTGTCAAATGCAATTATCGAGGTTTGTATGGGAGAAATTGACCAAATTAAAGATAAGTATCGTTTCCATCAAAACTTAAGAGATTACTTACGGCGTATTAAAAGAAAAACTGCTTTATTAATTGCCGTAAGCTGTGAACTAGGGGCTATTACAGCTGGTGCAGATGAAAAGACTCATAAAAAGCTATATAGTTTTGGTTATTTTATCGGCATGTCATATCAAATCATAGATGATATACTCGATTTTACCGGTTCAGAAAAAGAACTCGGGAAACCGGCTGGAGAGGATTTGCGGCAAGGAAATATTACATTGCCAGTCCTATTTGCTATGGAAGACGAAAGCTTAAAATCTCTTATATTGAATGTAAATGAACATACAACTAAAGACGATATGATTGGTATTATTTCTGCAATTAAAAATTCGGGAGCCATAGAAAAGGCGTACTCCGTAAGCAGAATGTATTTAAAAAAAGCTATTAACGCTTTAGACGATCTTCCGCCTATAAAAGCTAAAAAGACACTTCGAGACATTGCTCTCTACATAGGAAAAAGGAAATACTAACAAAGCGAATGAAACATGATAGAATATGAATCAATTTGCTAACGAACGGAAAAAATGGTATTATTTTCATGGGATTTCGAGCTTTTTCACGAGATAATCACAGGAGTGATCACAATGGAAAAAACTTTTCTAATGGTAAAACCAGATGGCGTTCAAAGAGGTTTAATTGGCGAAATCGTATCGCGCTTTGAAAAAAAAGGTTTTCAGCTTGTTGGATCTAAATTGATGACGATTCCAAAAGAACTAGCTGAAAAACATTATGGAGAACATAAAGAGCGTCCATTTTTTGACGGTTTAGTCGAATTTATTACTTCAGGTCCAGTTTTTGCAATGGTTTGGCAAGGTGAGAATGTTATACATACAGCACGTCAAATGATGGGTACAACAAATCCAAAAGATGCCGTACAAGGTACAATTCGGGGAGATTTTGGCTTAACGGTAGGAAAAAATATCATTCATGGATCCGATTCAACTGAAAGTGCAGATAGAGAAATATCATTGTTTTTTAAAGAGGAAGAACTTATTGAATACTCTAAGCTTATAAACAGCTGGATATATTAATACGTAAAGGGCTGTCCAAAAAGTCGCGGCAATTGACTTTTGGGTAGCCCTCTCTTTTATTTGATTTGCTCCTGTTAACATGGACGGTTAATCTCTGCTGCAGGGCTACGCTTTCCGCGTCCGCATGGAACGAAAATCAACAATCTTCTTTCCTCACTGAGATTAATTAGATAGCTCTTTTTCAATCCCAATCATATGGCTTTATACGTTATAATTACAGATAGTATACAGAGAAAGTGACGGGGTATTACGATGGATCAAGATTATCATCAATTTATTGTACAAATTAAGCAAAAAACGGGTATTGATTTATCTTTATACAAAGAAGCGCAAATGAAAAGAAGACTTACGTCCTTATATCAAAAAAAAGGATTTTCCTCTTTTAAAGAGTTTTATGCCGGGATATTAGCAGATTCACAAATACTGAATGAATTTCTTGATAGAATGACGATTAATGTAACGGAGTTTTTTCGTAATCATAAGCGTTGGGAAGTATTGGAGCAAAAAATTCTTCCTCGTCTTTTAGCAAATAAGAAAAAACTGAAAATTTGGAGTGCTGCTTCCTCTACAGGAGAAGAACCGTATACAATTTCCATGATATTATCGAAATACATTCCACTAAATCACATATCAATATTGGCAACGGATATAGATGAGCAAGTATTGGCTGCGGCACAAGCAGGAATTTATTCAGAACGATCATTAGCAGAAATTCCTTCCTCTTTGCTTTCTAAATTTTTTCAAAAAGAAGGAAATATTTATAAAATCAACGAAGAAGTAAAGAAGACAGTTGATTTCAGAAAGTTAAATTTGCTAGGAGATCCATTTGGCCAAAATTTTGATTTAATAGTTTGTCGAAATGTATTAATCTATTTTACAGAGGAAGCAAAAGAAGAACTGTATAAAAAGTTTTCCACTTCTTTGGCTGATGGCGGGGTACTCTTTGTTGGGAGTACTGAACAAATATTTAATCCAAGACAATATGAATTAGAGGTAGAAGATACTTTTTTCTATCGCAAAGTTAATATTTTGTAGATTCTCGGAATTTCAAGGTGTAAATCTGCTGAACTTCCAAGGACTTCCAAAAAGTTGAGCTTTATTGAAGATGGTTATTGTTTACCCAGGTTGTGCGTGTTGATTTCCGCTGCAGATGCTCAACCCCCGAACACGTCCGCCTGGAACGGAAGCTATTGGTGGCAGGCAGACGCATTTTTTGAATATTATTTAACTTACTCATAATAGTCTGGGAGCAATATTACAGGTGAAAAATTGAGCGATTCCCCTTTTAAGAATAGGCGGATCTAAATAGAAAATTTTTAGCGATCCGACCATTTCTAGAGTCTATCTGATTAGTAGGAGGAAAAAAATTGAAAATTGATATTGAAACACCTTCAAAATCTTATCCAGTTTACATAGGAATCAATGTTTTAGAAAATCTTACAATACATTTACAAACTGCTCAATATACAAAACTTCTTATTATTACGGATGATATTGTAGGTCGATTGCATTTGGAAGAACTAAAAAATGCACTTCCACAACCGTACGAAAGTTTTACTTATATTGTTCCATCCGGAGAAAAAGCAAAGCAATTTACAATATATGAAGCGTGTTTATCATATGCCCTTGAACAAGGACTAGATAGAAAGTCTTGCATCATTGCATTGGGCGGCGGTGCCGTTGGCGATTTAGCAGGCTTTGTCGCAGCAACCTATATGAGGGGGATTCCTTTTATTCAGGTACCGACAACAATTTTAGCCCATGACAGCGCTGTTGGTGGGAAAACTGGAATCAACCATCCACTTGGAAAAAATTTGATCGGCTCTTTTCATCAGCCCGAGGCGGTCATTTATCATACACGTTTTCTTAAAACCTTACCACAATCAGAAATTCGTTCTGGTTTTGCCGAAGCAGTAAAACATGCACTTATTGCCGATGCTGCATTGCTTTCGTTTTTGATGTCCAATATATCTGACTTACAAACAATAAAAGATGACGACTTAATCTTTTTTCTAAAAAGAGGAATTGAAATAAAAGCTGAAGTAGTGTCAAAAGATGAAAGAGAAATGGGAATTCGTGCATTCTTAAATTTTGGTCATACATTAGGTCACGTTATAGAATCGTCAGCGGGATACGGAAAAATATCACATGGTGAAGCGGTTATGACTGGAATGATATATGCCTTATACTTAAGCAAGGAGTTATTAGATCTAGATTTTAATATTACTGAATTTGAATTATGGATTAAAAACCTTGGATATAGCTTGGAAATTCCAAATGATCTTGAGTTTGAAAAAGCATTTACAGGAATGGCGAGGGATAAAAAGTCATTTTCTAATAAACCGAGATTTGTGTTATTGGAAACCATTGGCCAACCTGTAGTAAGGGAGCTCAATAAGGAAATATTAGAAAAGATTTATAAAACTTTTCTTTCATCAACACAATTAGAAAGAAAATAAAAGAAACGCAAGAGAATTATTTCATGTTTCCTACCTTTTTTACATAGATTGTTTAAAAAGGTTTACGAAAGGTAGGAAGACATGGACTATATTATTGAAAATGCAGTGTCTATAGATAATGGGCAAAGAAAGAAAGTTTCGATGCTAGTGAGAGATTGTGAAATACGATATTTCGGGTCAAAATCCTTAAACCTTTCATTACTTAAGATGGACGCAAGCTCGTTTGCTATTACTCCTTCTTTTATTTATTTTGCTCCTAACATACCTGATTTGCCATTCGAACAATTTAAAGTTTATTTTTCTAATCAATTCCTAAAAAAGGGATGTGGAACGCTTATTACGCATTTTGATATATCTCTACTAAAAGATTTTGATAAAATGCTGATTAAGAAGCGTATTTCACTTCTTAATAGCCCTATTGATTTTCTGATTGGTGTAAGAGTTCCTGCAACAATATTAAATCCTGCACTTATCATTAAGTGCAAGCAAATGAAAATACCAATTATTTTTATAGAATTTACTCGTATGAGTGAGTTGGAAAAAATTCCTTGGGGGTGGATAAAAAATGCATCCTTTCCATACAATCCCATCTTTATTCCAACATTTCCTCCAGCCATGAAAACCTATCGCAGAAAATTATTGTCTCAGAAATGGAACAATATCTTACAAGCTGAAAAACTTCCCCATTTATCACAGCCGCTGCAGTCGGATACACCTTTAAAAATAGAAATAATAAAAAAAATTGGTTTGTATCCTAAAAAAGGGATTTTGAAAGTAGGCGGCGAAATAAGTTATAATCTATATTTACAATTAAATGAGTTTGAACATGTATCAAAGGACATAAATAAATATGATCCATCTATAGCTGTACAAAAAGGGAAATTTATATTTATAAATGAAACAGCGATATTTCGTCCGGGATATGGTGATGAAATAACTATTAATAAAACATCACTTTTTGTTTGAAACAGAGGGAAAGGATACTGCTAAATGAATAACGCAGAACTTATGCTTAAATACATCGAAGAGCAAAATTTATCAGAAGCTGAAAAACAATTTAAGAAGGTGAAGATTAGCGGGACAGACGATGAAAAATATATGTTGGCTCAAAGCTTGTCACTGTATGGATATTTGGAGGAAGCGAAAGAGCTTTATGAAATATTACTTCGTTTTTACCCCGATGAAGGAGAGTTGAAATTAAGCTTGGCTGAGCTCTTGATTGAAATGGGGATGGAAGACGAAGCACTTCAATACTTAGAAACAATTTCCGAAGATGACCCAAATTATCCAGCTTCTTTATTAGTGGAAGCAGATTTATATGAGATGCAAGGGTTGTATGAAGTCAGTGAAAATAAATTACTGAAAGTAAAGGAATTATCTACAGAGCCGGTAATTGATTATGCCCTTGGAGAACTTTATATGACGCAAGGAAGATTTTTGGAAGCTGCTAGATCTTTTAGTGAATTACTTAATGCGAATGTAAAGGAAATGGCTGGAATAGACATATACAGCAGGATGGCGGAGGCCTTAAGTGCTGGTGGAGCATTTGAAGAATCACTACAATATTATGAGAAATCACTTGAAAATAAAAAGGATATTGATCAGTTATTCGGTTATGGGTTAACCGCATATCAATCTGGTCAATATAAAGTGGCGATTAAAGCCTTTAATCAATTGCGTGAAATAGATCCCTATTATCACTCACTGTACTTATATTTAGCGCATAGTCTTGAACATGAAGAAGAAATGGACGAGGCATTGGAGGTCGCTGCAGCAGGTTTGGCTTTAGACGAATATAATAAGGATTTACATTATTTTGCAGGTAAACTATCTCTTAATATTGGGGACGAAAATAAAGCGGAACATTTTTTTAGACAGGCGCTTGTATTGGATCCTGAATTTACTGAGGCTGCAATATCTTTAAATAGGCTGCTAATTCTTCAAGAAAGATATGAATCTGTTTTGGAAATTACGGAAATGTTTTTTGAGGGGGGAGGAGCAGATCCTCAATTTCATTGGGATGCCGCTATTAGTTATCAGCATACCGAGCAATTTAGAGAGGCATTAAATGAATATGAACTTGCATATAATGATTTTAAAAATAACCAAGATTTTTTAGTGGATTACGGATATTTTTTAATGGAAGAAGGAAATAGAAAGGCTGCTTTCGAAATCTTTTCATTGCTCGCCTCGATTGATCCCGCAAATGAAGAATGGGTTTCTTTGTTAGAAAGATTGGATGATTATTAAGATAACTTTTGCAGAGGAGGGAAATACAATGGAGACCCCTGTATCTGTCAACGAGAAGAAAGAGTTTATTCGCTGGTTTCTAAATCGCTATCAATTAAAAAGAAGGGAATCGGTCTGGATCCTTAATTATTTGATGAGTCACGATCAACTAATGGAAAAGGTTCATTTTGTAGAAGATGCTCAATGTTGCCCAAGAGGTTTAATCATGTCGACTCATTGCACGAGAGAAGTTCCATTTCGTTTTTACAAAGAAAATATTATGACAACAGACGCTGAAAAATCATTTCATGACATTCGACTGAATCGCGACGAAGATATATATATACAAATAAACTTTAGGTCTTCAAATCTTTCACACCAATATGCAGCTGTTCTTGAAGATAATCCATTTGTTCAAAATAAAGTGTATTTAAGTGAAAAAGATAAAATGTACGCAGAACAAATACTAGATAAAAGTATTAAAATGTTTCATGAAGAAAAGTTATTAAAAGCCATTGATCAAGCTCTTGAAATGCGAGATCATAAGGAATTTGCCAAACTGGCAAAGCAATTAAATGAATTAAGAACAACATAAATCCTCCCACAGCTTTTTTGGGAGGACTTTTTCTTTACAAAAGCATTTTGTGCATGCTTTTTTTATGATGAATGATAGAATATCAATTAGAACATATTAGTAAAAGAGGTGTAAATGTTGAATTGGTCTTCGAAAGATATCACTTTGTTTAATGCAGAAAGAGAATACATTGATACCGCCGTTATCCCTTTAATGCATGTAGCACTTGATGACGGCATTAAACGGGCGGCTGAACAAGGTGAGTTTATTCAACTGCTATCTGTCCATTTAGAAAGACAATTTAAAGGAAGAATTCTTGTGTTACCTCCATTTACATATTTTAAGGAGCCCGATTATAAGAGAGATGAGCTAATTGATTGGTCAAAAAGAGCAAAAGAAGCAGGTTTTTCATACGTTTTTTATTTAACTTCCGATCCAAAGTGGAAGGCGTTAAATAAAGATCTTCTAGGATCTTTGATATATATTCCATCCATTCCACTTGAGAATATGGATGAGCATTACAAGCATTCCGTCATAGATAATCAACTTAAATCCCTTATTGAGGATATAATCAAAGCTTGGCAGATTGAAAATGATTAACCAATTCGCCACATAGTTGACAATGTTTAGCTTTCAATATTATTGACCAAGGCGCGTTATTGATATATCATAATTATGTCCTAGTTTGTATAATGTGCATAAAATGTCCGATGGACTTACCTTACTGACAGAGGGGGGAAAAGGATGAGCAAGAATCCTGTAACAAGACGTCAATTTTTAAGCTACACACTCACTGGAGTAGGTGGGTTTATGGCTGCTGGAATGTTGATGCCAATGCTTCGTTTCGCTGTAGATCCTATGTTGAAAGCGCAAGCTAGCGGTGATTTTAAAATGACGGATAAAAAGATTGCCGATATTACAGCAGATCCAGTCCGTGTTGATTTTAAATACGAACAGCAAGATGCATGGTACAGTTCGGAAGTAACACAAACAGCTTGGGTTTACAAAAATGATGCTGGGGAGATTGTCGCTCTTTCACCAGTTTGTAAACACTTAGGTTGTACTGTAAGTTGGGAAGGAAGCGAAAAGCATCCAGATATGTTCTTTTGCCCTTGCCATATGGGTCTTTATACTAAAGACGGCAAAAACGTACCGGGCACTCCGCCTAGGGGACCATTGGATGCTTATCCAACGCAAGAAAAAGACGGCATTTTAATGCTTGGAACACCTGTAGCAAATCCATTCGTAAGATAGTAAAGGAGGCACTAATCTTGCTTAACAAAATGTACGATTGGATTGACGAGCGTATGGATATTACGCCGATATGGAGAGACATCGCAGACCATGAAGTGCCTGAGCACGTTAACCCTGCCCATCACTTTTCTGCGTTTGTTTACTGTTTTGGCGGATTAACCTTTTTTATTACTGTAATCCAAATACTGTCGGGTATGTTTTTAACAATGTATTATGTACCTGACATTAAAAACGCTTGGGAATCCGTATATTATCTTCAAAATCAAGTTGCTTTCGGGCAAATTGTCCGTGGTATGCACCATTGGGGTGCAAGTCTAGTTATTGTTATGATGTTTTTACATACACTTCGTGTGTTTTTCCAAGGAGCATATAAAAAGCCACGTGAACTCAACTGGATTGTTGGAGTACTTATCTTTTTTGTTATGCTGGCTCTTGGGCTTACAGGCTATTTACTCCCTTGGGACATGAAGGCATTGTTTGCAACAAAGGTTACACTTGAAATTGTTGAATCTGTGCCGCTTATAGGTATTCATGCGAAAACATTGATTGCGGGGGATCCAACGATTGTAGGGGCGCAAACTTTAACCCGTTTCTTCGCTATTCATGTGTTTTTCCTACCTGCAGCATTGATGGCATTAATGGGTGCTCACTTTATCATGATCCGGAGACAAGGTATTTCTGGACCATTGTAAAATTAGTTTAGAAAAAAAGGAGGGGACACAATGCATCGTGGAAAAGGAATGAAGTTCGTTGGCGACTCACGTGTATCTGCTGAGCGTAAACCGAACATTCCAAAAGATTATTCCGAATATCCCGGTAAAACAGAAGCATTTTGGCCTGACTTTCTATTAAAAGAATGGCTTGTAGGTGCCGTTTTCCTAATCGGATTTTTATGTTTAACTGTTGCACATCCTAGTCCGCTTGAACGTATTGCGGATCCCACTGATACTGGATATATTCCACTACCAGATTGGTATTTCTTATTCTTATATCAATTATTGAAATACACATATGCTTCAGGACCGTATAATATACTTGGAACAGTTATTATTCCTGGTCTAGCATTTGGTGGGTTAATGCTCGCTCCATTTATTGATCGTGGACCTGAACGCCGCCCATCAAAACGCCCTTTTGCAACTGGCTTTATGCTTCTTGCCTTCGCTGCCATTTTCTATTTAACTTGGCAAGCTGTGGACATGCATGACTGGGCTGCAGCTGAGCAACAAGGTAAAATTACAGAAGCCGTTGAGGTCGATAAGGATGCGGAAGGTTATAAGATATATGCCGCTCAGAGCTGTATCGGTTGTCACGGTGAAAATCTGGAAGGTAAATCTGGGATTGGACCAGCCTTAGTTGGCACCGGCCATACACCTGAAGAAGTTAAGGATATCGCTGTAAATGGTTACAAAAAGATGCCCGCAAATGCCTTTGATGGTTCCGATGAGGATTTAGATAAGCTTGCAGATTTTGTTTCTGAAATAGCAAATAAATAATAAGTTTATTTTAAGCCGGCAAATTGCCGGCTTTTCCACATTATATGGAAGGCAGAGAGCGATGAATTTAATTTATACATATTTGGCAGATCGCCGGTTTTTATGGCTTTTATTGATCATTAATACAGCAGGCACATTATATGGATATTATTGGTACGAAAGTCAAATAGCAAACACTCCTGCTATATACATACCATTTGTTCCTGACAGCCCTACAGCAAGCCTTTTCTTCGTATTTGTCATTGCAGCGTTTTTACTTCGTACAAACTGGCCGCTATTTGAAGCGCTTGCAATCATTACATTATTTAAATATGGTTTATGGGCTGTGGTTATGAATTTATTGTCCCTAGCTGTATTAGGAGAACTACCATGGCAAGGGTATATGTTGATTTGTTCACATGCTGCGATGGCGGTCCAAGGGATTTTATATGCCCCCTTTTATAAAATGAAATTTTGGCATGTTCTAATTGCAGCTGTTTGGACATTGCATAACGATGTGATTGATTATGTATTTATGCAATATCCTAAATATCCAGGACTTGAGATCTATGTACAAGAAATCGGCTATTTCACATTTTGGCTCAGCATCGTCGGAATAGCTATCGCATTGTATTATTCACGTAAATATAAACAAGGAAATCAACTTCAGTTATATGGACCTAGAAAAATGTAATTGCTAGGTCTATTCTTGTCCCATATCACATACATTTTATCAGTAGTATGGGGAGGGACAAGTAATGAAGTTGAAATCTATCATCCTTCTAGTGCTTTGCCTTTTGATTTTTGGATTTTCTGTACAAGCTGAATCAAAGTCTTCTATGACTGAATTAGATAAGCTTGCTGATGAAACATTACAGTTGACAAAGTTTGGTCGCTATGAAGAGGCTAAAAAAGTGATGGAAAGATTTGGATCGCTGTTTTCTGAAAAAGGGGTATTGGAACGGCATTTTACGATGGACGAACTTAGAGTCATAACGGCAGCTCACCACGAAGCAGAAAAAGCATTAACTAGCATCAATTTAAATGAAAATGAAAGAGTAAAGAAAGTAACCGCATTTCGATTAGCGACTGATGCCGTTATTTCAAAATATCAGCCATTATGGTCTCAGATGGAAAGGCCGATTATGAGTGCCTTCGATGATGTGAAAAGTGCTGCATTAGAAGGAGATGAAAGTCTTTATAATAGTCAATTAAATGAATTTTTATCAACCTACTCCGTTATTCAACCAAGTATAAAAATTGATGTTTCTGTTGAGAAGGTTCAGAAGCTAGATTCTAGGATTGCCTTTATTGATCAAAATCGTACGTCGTTTTCTGAGCAAAAGTGGATGAAAGAATTGGAAGGTCTGGAGACCGATTTAAAAAAGCTGTTTTCTGAAATAAATAAAGACGATACTGATCCTTCTATCTGGTGGGTTATGATTATGACAGGGGGTATCATCATTTCTACATTGTCATACGTTAGTTGGCGTAAGTATCGTGGTCAAAAAATGCAAAAACAAAAACGAAAAGGTCCAAATGATTGACCAATTTCCTACTATCCAATAAAATAGAATATAAACAACTAGATATGGGGGTTTAAAATGGGAGGATATTTAATTTATTTGGCGATCATTATTATTATCCCAATATGGGCTCAAATGAAAGTGAAAAGTGCATACACAAAATACTCAAAAATACCTACTTCTGCCGGTATGAGTGGTGCTGAAGTTGCTCGTAGAATATTAGATGCAAACGGATTAAGTAATGTAGCTGTTAGGGAAACACAAGGGGTTTTAAGTGATCATTATAATCCTTTGAATAAGACCGTTTTTCTTTCATCATCCAATTATCACCAACATTCGGTCGCTGGTGCGGCAGTAGCAGCCCACGAAGTTGGACATGCGATTCAAGATAAGGAAGGATATGCGGCTCTTCGTTTTCGCCATGCGTTAGTTCCAGTCGTAAATTTCACTTCAAAATTTGCTTGGATCTTCATTATGATAGGAATTCTTGTTACTGCAATGCCAAACTTTTTACTGATAGGTATTATATTAATGGCTGCAGGAGTCGTTTTCCAAATTGTTACATTGCCTGTCGAATTCAATGCTTCTTCTAGAGCAATGGATCAAATTGTTTCACTAGGTCTTATAAGCAATGCTGAAGAACGAGATGCACGAAAAGTATTAAGTGCAGCAGCCATGACATATGTAGCCGCTGCAGCTGTCGCAGTACTCGAATTAATAAGGTTAATATTGATCTTCACGAATATTACTAGAAATGATTAATTAAAAACCCGGTCTTTACCGGGTTTTTGTTTTGCAATATTCCATAAAAGAAAGTAAAATAGCTAAAAACATTAAAGAGGGAAGTATGGATGACAAATAAAGTATTGAATCAATATCGAGAACAAAATCTGGACCGTGCAAGGCTTCTTATAAAATGTCCCGATCAGCCAGGAATTGTATCTGCGGTTTCAACATTTTTAATGAATAATGGCGCAAATATTATAGAATCCAGCCAGTATTCAGCGGATCCAGATGGAGGAAACTTTTTTATTAGAATGGAGTTCAGTTGTCCGGAACTACATAATAGACGAAATGAAATGGAGCAATCCTTTTTAGAAATAGCAACAAAATTTAAAATGGATTTCGAATTTCGCTATGTAAGTGATATTAAAAAGACGGCAATCTTTGTCTCAAAAGAATTACATTGTTTAATGGAGCTTCTATGGGAATGGCAAAATGGAGATCTAATGATGGATATTGGTTGTATTATTAGTAATTACGAGGATTCTAACCAATTGGCTGAATCACTTGGCATTCCATTCTATTACATACCCGCGAATAAAGATATTAGAAAGCAAGTAGAGGAGCAACAGCTAACTATACTAAAAGAACATAAAATTGAACTAATCATTTTAGCTCGCTATATGCAAATATTGACTCCTAATTTTGTTTCTCATTATCCGAATCAAATTATTAATATTCATCATTCTTTTCTACCTGCTTTTATAGGTGCAAGACCTTATGAGCGGGCATATAATCGAGGTGTAAAACTTATAGGGGCGACTTCTCACTACGTGACCAATGATCTTGATGAAGGACCGATTATTGAACAAGGTGTAGAAAGAGTAAACCACCGTGATCAAGTAGAAGATATGAAAAGAATCGGAAGAAATATTGAAAGAAGCGTATTAGCAAGAGCTGTAAAATGGCATTTACAGGATAGAGTCATTGTTGATGGGAATAAGACGATTGTTTTTTAGAAATTGAAAATAATTGTTTAACTAGTTGAGTGAAGCGGAAGAGGGCGACTTCTGGCCGGCGATTACATTAAGACATCCTTTCCCTCTAAGGATTAGAGTGATAGGTAAAATCCCGCAGATTATAGAAAAGCGGAGGCGACTGTTCAGCGTCGTATGAACGGGAGGCCTTTCCTGCAATGAGATAAAGGAAACACGGCAAGGAACAAGCAGGAAAGGCTCTTTCGCTAGACGCTAGGAAAACGAGCTAGACAACCGGCCAGCAACAAGGAAGTTTTCCGCGAGCCACCAGGAAAGCATTCGCCTGTAGTAAAAATCAACATACATATTCAGAATTAGAGAAAGGTAATTTATACATCATATGGTCTCTTATTTTCGTCTAATGTAAAGCCTTCACCCATTACATCGTGAACAACGGTTACTGAGACAAATGCATAAGGGTCAATAGCATTTATTATTCTTTTTAAATTTACAATTTCGTTTCTGGCCACAACACAATAAAGAATTTCTTTATTTTGTTTTGTAAATGATCCATAGCCACGCAATACTGTTACTCCCCTGCCCATTTGCATTAAAATTTCATCAGCGATTTTATCATGCTGCATTTCAGAGATAATCATAGCCCCTCTCGCAGCATACGATCCTTCCTGCATGAAATCAATGACTCTCGCACCGACAAAAACGGCTACGAGTGTATACATAGCTTGCACGTGGTTTAAATACGTTAAAAGGGAAACAGTGATGACAATCGCATCAAACATAAACATTGTTCTACCCATACTGAATCCTTTATATTTTAAGAGCAGCCGAGCAATAATATCGACTCCGCCTGTTGTTCCTCCATATCGAAACGTAATGCCAAGGCCAATGCCGATAAAAACTCCGGCAAATAAGGCGGCTAAAAATAAATCACCATTCAATGGGATACTAATTTGATATCTTTGAAAAATAAATAAGAATAATGAAACCGATAGCGTTCCAATGATGGTATATATAAAAGATTTGCTGCCGAGCAGTTTCCAACCAACAAAGAAGAGGGGAACATTCAACATGAGGTTTGAAATGGATGGATCAATATGGAAAACGAAATAAAGTAATAATGTAATTCCAGTAAATCCGCCCTCTGCTAAATTATTTTGCATATTAAAATGTACGATGCCAAAAGAAAAGATAGCTGCACCTATTAAAATAAAAAATACATTTTTAAATTTTATGCCAACTCTCATTGTTTAGCCTCCGATTAGATGTTATGTTGGGTACGAAGCTAATTCATTATAACCAATCTTTGACAAAGTGTACAAAATTACTACATTAAGCAATTTTATTTGAATATAAAAAAGGTATTAGCTAACATAATGGTGAAAGGTGATACATTATGAGTGAACAAAAGACTATAAAGCAAATGCAAGAAGAAGTAGACTTATACATTAGTCAGTTTAAAGAGGGGTATTTTAGTCCTCTTGCGATGCTTGCCAGATTGACCGAAGAACTTGGAGAGTTAGCCAGGGAGATTAATCATCATTATGGGGAAAAACCAAAAAAATCAACAGAAGAAGAAAAAGCAATTGAGGAAGAAATAGGAGATATGCTGTTCGTGTTAAATTGCTTGGCAAATTCACTAAATATTGATTTAGAAAAAGCACATGATCAAGTGATGAATAAATTTAATACTCGAGATAAAGATAGATGGACGAGAAAAAGTGAGGATGAATAATATGGAGAATCCTATAAAAATAGTAGTTGCTGGACCGCGTGGAAGAATGGGGAGAGAGGCAGTCAATTTAGTAAAAGACGCTCCTGAATTTGAATTAGTTGCTGTTTTGGATCGGAAAAATAATGGATTATTGCTCTCCGAAATTGAAGGTTTTTCTAATCTTGATGTTAAAATCTATACAGATGTAGAAGAATGCTTTCGTAATGTTGACGCTGATGTTTTAATAGACTTAACTGTACCTGAAACCGGGTATTTACATACTAAAACTGCATTATTACATGGCATACGCTCGGTAGTTGGGACAACAGGATTTACAAATGAAGAGATATCTGAATTAAGAAAATTAGCCGAAGAGAAAGAAATTGGCTGCATTATTGCACCTAACTTCGCTATTGGCGCCATTTTAATGATGAAATTTTCACAAATGGCAGCGAAATATTTTAACAATGTGGAGATTATCGAACTCCACCATGATCAAAAGCTGGATGCTCCTTCAGGAACAGCGTTAAAAACAGCTCAAATGATTACAGAAAATCGAGATAAACAGAAACAAGGGCATCCTAATGAAAAAGAAACGATTCAAGGTGCTAGGGGTGCAGACTATGATGGGATGCATATTCATAGTGTAAGATTACCGGGGCTTGTTGCCCATCAACAAGTTTTATTTGGAGCTCCTGGAGAAACTTTAACAATTCGACATGATTCATATAACCGTGCTTCCTTCATGACAGGTGTTAAAATGTCTGTAGAAACCGTAATGGGCTTAAACACATTAGTCTATGGATTAGAGCACATTTTATTTTAGAATAAAGCGTTTTAAGACTGTTTTCATATTAAATGGTGTTGTCGTTATCAACGGATAACTTTTATGAGAACAGTCTTAAAAATGTATATTTTACATTAGTTAAGGGGCGGCTTTTATGGATCGACAAGCAGTAGATATTCTAGCTTTTGGGGCTCATGCAGATGATGTTGAAATTGGAATGGCTGGCTCCTTGGCAAAGTGGGCGGCAAGCGGAAAGAAAATTATTATATGTGATTTAACGGAGGCTGAATTATCATCAAATGGTAATGTGGATTCTAGAAGAAAAGAAGCGAGTAAAGCTGCTGACTTACTTGGAGCAGTAGAACGTGTGAATCTATATTTATCTGATCGAGGATTATTTTTAACGGAAGCACATATTAGAAAAATATCAAATGTGATACGAAAATATAAACCGAGAGTTATTTTTGCACCTTATCATAACGATCGCCACCCTGATCACGGGAATTGTTATCGTTTAGTCGAAGAGGCTTTTTTTTCTGCAGGAATTCGAAAATATGAAGTAGAGGGCAATCTTCCACCTCATAAAGCTATATATTTATACCAATACATGATAAATGGTTTTGATTCTCCTGACTTTGTAGTTGACATAACCGACTATATCAACAAAAAGGTGGAAGCACTTCAAGCTTATCAATCTCAATTTTTTATTAATAAAGGTGGAGTTCAAACTCCTTTAACTGAGGGATATATAGAAAGTGTAACAGCAAGAGACAAACTATTCGGAAAAGAAGTGGGTGTCGGGTTTGCCGAAGGATTTCTTTCTAGTAAACCATTATTACTAAATAATAATCTGTTTGGAGAAGGCTTATGAAATTAAAAATAGGGATTACATGTTATCCTACTGTCGGCGGTTCAGGTGTTATAGCAACCGAGCTTGGGAAAATGTTAGCAGAAAAGGGTCATCAAATTCATTTTATAACGTCAAATATCCCATTTCGACTGGATGTTTTGCATCATAATATTTATTTTCATCAAGTAAGTGTAAATCAATATTCTGTTTTTCAATACCCACCATACGATATCGCCTTAGCCAGTAAAATGGCTGAAGTCATAAAACGCGAGCAACTTGATATTTTACATGTTCACTATGCTATTCCACATGCAGTTTGTGCAATATTAGCAAAACAAATGGCGGGGACGGATGTGAAAATCGTCACTACTTTACACGGAACGGATATTACGGTATTAGGTTACGATGCTACGCTTGCTGAAGCGATCAAATTTGGTATTGAAAAATCTGATTCTGTTACAGCTGTATCAAATGCTTTAAAGATGCAGACAAATGAAGTCGTTGGCGCAGAAAAAGATATAAGTGTTATTCATAACTTTATTGATGAAAGAGTTTATAGGAAAGTAAATGCTGATCATTTAAGACTTGCTTATGGAATAAAAGAAGAGGAAAAAGTAATCATTCATGTTTCTAACTTTCGGAAAGTGAAGAGAGTGCGTGATGTTGTTGCTTCCTTTGCGAAAATTGCGAAGGAAATCCCTGCGAAACTTCTTCTTGTAGGTGATGGCCCAGAAAACACGAGAATATGTAAACTTGTAAAAGAATTAGATATTGAAGATAAGGTACTTTTCCTCGGTAGACAAGATCATTTAGAGGAATTGTATTCAATTAGTGATTTGATGTTATTGCTCTCAGAGAAAGAAAGCTTTGGTCTCGTTGCTTTAGAGGCAATGGCGTGTGGCGTTCCATGTATTGGAACGAATATCGGGGGTATTCCGGAAGTCATCATTGACGGTTATAATGGTTTTATTTGTGAACTAGGTGACTTAGAAACAATCAGCAATAAATCACTTAGTCTTCTACAAAATGAGTCATCGCTTGAGGAGTTTTCTCATCATGCATCTTTGACTCCTATGGAACGTTTTCAATCAAATTTGATCGTAGAAAAATATGAAAAGCTATACGAATCTTTAATGCAAAGTGTTGGACAAGGATGGTAAGTATGAATAATATGTTTTTTTCCGCAACTCCTGTACTTGAAAAAATCGAAAAAGCTGGCTTCGAAGCTTATTTTGTTGGAGGTGCAGTAAGAGATCATCTTCTTAAACGGGATATTCATGATGTTGATATCGCAACATCTGCTACACCTCAAGAAATTAAGAAGATATTTTCATCAACAGTAGATGTTGGAATAGAACATGGGACTATTCTTGTCCTTTATAATGGACAAGGCTTTGAAGTGACGACATTTAGATCAGAATCGACCTATGAAGATTTTCGCAGACCTCAATCAGTTACTTTTATTCGATCTCTTCATGAAGATTTACGACGAAGGGATTTTACAATGAATGCCATTGCGATGGATAGAGCAGGGAATTTTATCGATCCATACAACGGAAAGATGGCTATTTATAATCAAATAATAGAGACTGTAGGAGAAGCTGCAGAACGGTTCAAAGAAGATGCCTTACGAGTCATGAGGGCGATTCGTTTCGTCAGCCAGTTAGGATTCAGCCTCGAATATAAGACTGAAAGAGAAATGGCCAATTTATCTTATTTGCTGAAGTATATTTCAGTAGAAAGAATAACTGCAGAAATGACGAAGCTGCTCAATGGTACATACCGTGAAAAAGCATTAAAAATAGCAGTAGAGACCAAATTATATTCTTATTGGCCTTCTTTATTTAATGATAAACGAATCATCGATTCTATTTTATCTTTACCGATTAAGACATTAAAGGAAATAGAATTATGGATTTTATGTGTATTTTTAACAAATCACCCGAACTCAAATGAGCTATTAAAAAAATGGAAGCTTCCTAGCAAAAAGATACAATTCATCTTGCGTTCCCTATCGCTATTACGATGGAGGAAGGAACAAGAATGGACAAATTTTGAATACTATCGTGCTGGAAAAGAAATATCTACGATTGTGGAGCGAATTTATCAAACAAGTCTAGGCAACGATATCTCAGAGATAGAAAGTAATATTCAGCAATTATTTAGTCACTTACCAATCTCGTCACGTGAAGATTTACCTATTTCGGGTAATGATATTTTGGCATGGTGTAATAAACCAGCTGGTCCATGGGTGAGGGAAGTAATGGAAGGCATTGAAAAAGCAATAATCAATAAAGAAATTAATAATGAAACAGCTGAAATAAAAAGGTGGGTGAAATCTTGTCATCTTCCGTAAAAAAACAACTATACGAAGCTTTAGCAAATGCTGATGGAAAATATTTATCAGGACAAGCATTGGCTGACATCATTGGTTGCTCAAGGACAGCCATTTGGAAACATATTGAAGAATTGCGTAAATCAGGGTTTGAATTGGAAGCTGTCCGTAAGAAAGGATACCGATTAATAAGTAAGCCTGATCATCTTTCAGGTCATGAAATATTATTCGGATTAGAAACAAAAACGATGGGGCGAAATGTTCTTTATTATGATTCTGTTGAATCAACACAAATGATTTCTCATAAGGCTGCAAGAGAGGGTGCGCCTGAGGGTACGATTGTTATTGCAGGAGAACAAACCGCCGGAAAAGGCAGAATGACTCGTCCTTGGCACTCTACAAAACAAAAAGGGATATGGATGAGTATGATCATCAGACCGAAACTCCCTCCACAAAAAGCACCACAGTTTACCCTTATATCCGCAATAGCGTGTGTTAGAGCAATTGAAGAAGTCACAGGATTGGAACCTAATATAAAATGGCCCAATGATATACTTTATAAAGGGAAAAAGCTGACTGGTATTTTGACAGAGCTCCAAGGAGAAGCCGACAAAGTTAATTTTCTTGTGATTGGAATCGGTATGAACGTTAATCAGAGGGAAGAAGATTTTCCTGATGAAGTAAAAAAAATCGCTACGTCATTGGAATTTGAATCTGGTCACACAGTATCAAAAACAAAAGTGATCCAAAAAATCTTGTTATACTTTGAAAAATATTATGAACTATATATGGAGCAAGGATTTGCCCCTCTAAAAATATTGTGGGAGAGCTATGCAGCGGGGATAGGCAAGACAATCATTGCTAGGACCATTACGGGAGAAATTTCTGGTATAGCACTCGGTATAACAGAAGAGGGCATATTAAAAGTGGAGGACGAAAAAGGAAAAATCCACTATATTTATTCTGCGGATATTGAGTTTCCTTCATAGTCAATACAAAAATTGTTTGTTATAATGCAATTGAAGAATAGTTAATGTAAAACGGGCGGTATCCATTATGTGAACTGCACCAACCATAGTAAAAATTTTTTAATAAATTCTGCCTTGATCCAAAGGGACGGGGACAGAGGACCGAAACGAGTGAAGATTTTAGGAGTCCTTCTGCCTATTTGGAGAGGACTCCTTTTTAATGTTGGATCAATACACTCGAATACATTCGTTTCCTCTGAAAGCAAAGGAGGAGAATAAAAAATGAAACAAACAACGGATTTTTCAAAAATGAAAAAGTCTGGCGAAAAAATTGCAATGGTAACAGCTTACGACTATCCACAAGCTAAGCTTGCGGAACAAGCGGGAGTAGACATGCTTTTAGTTGGAGATTCTTTAGGTATGGTTGTGTTAGGGTATGAATCGACTATACCAGTCACCTTGCAAGATATGATTCACCATACGAAAGCAGTCAAAAGAGGAGCTGCCAATACCTTTATCGTCTCCGATCTGCCGTTTATGACTTACCATGTAAGTAAGGAAGAGGCTTTAAGGTCAGCTGCTGCCCTTATGCAAAAAGGTGGAGCACACGCTGTTAAAGTAGAGGGTGGTGGAGAGGTTATAAACACGATCAGGACACTAACTGCAGCAGGTGTTCCAGTTATGGCCCATCTCGGTTTAACGCCACAGGCTGTTGGTGTGTTAGGTGGTTATAAAGTGCAAGGCAAGAGTGCAGAAGCAGCAAGCCATCTTGTTGATGAAGCAATAAAATGCCAGAAAGCCGGGGCTTTTTCTATCGTGTTGGAATGCATTCCAAAACAACTGGCTCATCTAGTTTCTGCAAAATTGGATATTCCGACTATCGGAATTGGTGCTGGAAATGGTACAGATGGCCAAGTGTTAGTTTATCATGATTTGTTGACATTTGGAGTGGAGCGCGTACCGAAATTCGTGAAACAATATGGTGATATTAACACTTTAACAAAGGAAAGCATTCAACAATATGTTGCTGAAGTAAAAAAATCTTCCTTTCCAGAAGAACAACATTCGTTTACGATGAATGATTCCGAGCTAGAGTTGCTTTATGGAGGGAAATAAAATGGAAATAATTACTTCAACAAAAGCTATGCAAGAACGATCGTTACAGTTGAAAAAACAAGGAAGTACAATCGGATTTGCCCCAACAATGGGATATTTACACGAAGGTCATTTAAAATTAATCAAACATTCCTTACAAAATAATGATGTAACTGTCATGAGTATATTTGTAAATCCACTTCAGTTTGGACCAAATGAGGACTTTGATGCTTATCCTCGTGATGTTGAGAGAGATAAAGAACTTGCTGAAGAAGTTGGCGTGGATATATTATTTTTACCTGAACGCTCTGATGTATATCCAAATGAGCCATCTTTTGAAATAAATGTTTTGAGACGAACAAATGTGCTTTGCGGCAGAAGTCGGCCTGGACATTTTAACGGAGTAGCGACAATCTTAATAAAACTGTTTAACATTATATTGCCGAACAATGTTTATTTTGGAATGAAAGACGCACAGCAAGTGGCTGTAGTAGATTCGTTAATCAAAGATTTTAATTTCCCGATCCAGCTTATTCCTGTTGAAACGGAAAGAGAAGAGGATGGACTTGCACGAAGCTCACGGAATGTTTATTTAACGAAAGAAGAAAGAGAGCAAGCGCCTCACCTTTATAAAGGCCTGAAAAAAGCGGTTGATATCATTCAAAATGGTGAAATAAAACCAGCAACTGCCATTCAGATCGTGGAAGACTATATTAAAACTAATACAAATGGTGAAATTGATTATATTGAAATTTTAAGTTTTCCTCACCTTGAACAATTAGAACGATTACACGGAAAATTAATCATTGCACTTGCAGTGAAGTTTTCGAGGGCAAGATTAATTGACAATATCATTCTATAGACACAACTGAGCTCTCGGGATTTCGAGTTGTAAATCTGTTTCTATAAAGGCTATTTTTGCAAACATTGTTACTTTACCTAGATAGTGGTTGGTTGATTTCCGCTACAGTTGCTCGCTTTCCGCGGGGCAGGGGCGGTGAGGCTCCTCGGCGTAAACGCCTGTGGGGTCTCACTGTTCCACTGATCCCCGGAGGAGTCTCGCACTTTCGCTCCAATCAACCTGCAAAAGGTTTTGTTTTAAAGGCAAAAATCCCTTAGAAAAGGGACTATAAGGAATGATAGTGCATCTTTTTATGTTTAGATTAATCTTCAAGTGGAACGTCAGTAGGTTTCAACTCCAAGTTATTGTGGTGTTTTCAAAACTTAAGTGTTTTTGAAAAAAAATAGCGATAGCAATTTTAACTCGGTGAATATCGAAAGTCTATTCAATCATAAGGAGGTCCAACATCATGTTTCGTACGATGATGAATGGAAAAATCCATAGAGCAACAGTTACAGAAGCAAATTTGAATTATGTCGGAAGTATTACAATCGACAGAGATATTTTAGAAAAAGTTGGGATGGTAGCAAATGAAAAGGTTCAAATTGTAAATAATAATAACGGAGCTAGATTTGAAACATATATTATTGAAGGTGAAAAAGGTTCTGGTGTCATTTGTGTGAATGGTGCAGCTGCAAGGCTCGTACAGCCAGGAGATATTGTTATCATCATTTCATATGCTTTAGTTCCGGAAGAAAAAATTCATTCGCATCAACCTAAAATTGCACTTATGACAAAAGATAATAAAATTCAAGATATGATTCATTACGAACCAGAAACAACAATTTACTGATTAACTAGCTCTTTTTTCTTACATTATTGCAAATAACTATGAATTTTAACAACGACAATTGGATCCATGTTATTAAAATGAATAATCCTCTGTGAAAAAAGCTGGGAACTACAATAAGAACATTTAAATTCTAGGTGTAAAACAGGCTTTGCAAACAACAAATTTTAAGAAAACAGCAATTAACTAAAAACCAGTCTAATTATTTATAAATTATTGGGCTGGTTTTTGGTCTAGTTATAGTTATCGTACTTTTTTTACCCGAGCAGCTTATATATGATACAATTGTCGGGAGTATTTAAAGAATGAAAGTCAAGCCTAGCGCTTTTCTAGTAAGGTGTGGTATGTGTATGACACGTAAATACGTAGTTGTTGATTTGGAGACGACGGGAAATGCCCACGATCGTGGAGATCGCATCATTCAACTGTCTGCTGTTGTAATACAAAATCGGCAAATCGTCGATCAATATACAACATTTATTAATCCTGGTATTCCAATTCCAGCATTTATTCAAGAATTGACAGGTATCCAAGATGAGATGGTTCAAGATGCACCAGAATTTAATGATATTGCACCAAAAATAAATGATTTACTTCAAGATTCAATTTTCGTCGCGCATAATGTGATATTTGATCTTGGTTTTTTAAGGAATGAGCTTAAAAAGGCAGGATACAATCAAATCGGATTCGATTCAGTCGATACAGTAGAATTTGCAAAAATTCTTTTGCCTACTGCACAAAGTTATAAGCTTTCCGAATTAGCGGAATATCTTCAGTTGAAGCATGAAAATCCGCATCAAGCAGATAGTGATGCGCTAGTTACGGCTGAATTGTTTTTAATCTTATTAGAACGTACAAAAACCTTACCGCTTATTACATTGGAAAAGCTGACCGATATGGCCTATTCATTAAAAAGCGATTTATATATTTTGTTTGAAAGTATATTGAAAGAAAAACGAAAAAATATCGATAATTTACAAGAAGATCTAGAGGTTTTTCGGGGGATTGCACTAAAGAAAAAAGTGATCCCAGAATCTAATAAAGACAAGATCATTCCATCTTTTCCAAAGAGCAAGGAAGAAAAGAATCAATTATTTTCAAAGCGAATTAATCTTCGTCATGGACAAATGGAAATGATGGACACGGTATATGGATCTTTTGAGATGAATCAGCATGCTGTTATTGAAGCAGGGACTGGGACAGGTAAAACATTGGGATATTTGTTGCCATCCTTATATTTTGCCGTTTCTAAAGGTCAACCCGTCATAATAAGTACATATACGATTCAAATGCAGAATCAAATTTTGAATAATGAAATAGTCCGATTAACACAATTAATTCCATTCTCATTCCAAACCTCAATATTAAAAGGGCGCAGCAACTATATAAATATGTTGAAATTCGAGCAATCTTTATATGAAAAAGACCCTCAATACGATACGGTTATGACAAAAATGCAGTTCCTTGTTTGGTTAGTGCATACGGAAACTGGTGATATGGATGAACTAAATGTATCAAGTGGTGGGAGATTATTTAAACAAAGAATTAAACATGATGGCTGGTTTTTTCAAAAAGAAAAGGACCCATGGATTTCTCATGATTTTTACATGCATGCTAGAAATCTTGCTGCCAATGCAGATCTTGTCATTACAAATCATTCCATGCTGCTTGCAGACATAGAAAATGATCAAAATATTCTTCCTGATTATCATTATGTTGTGATCGATGAAGCGCATAATTTAGAAAAAGCAGCTAGAAATTGCTTCGGAAAAAAACTTGAATATAATACTTTGAAATTTAGGATTGGCCGTCTCGGAACACTAGAAAAGAATCAGTTATTTAGTAAAATAGAAAACCTTTTACAGAAAAAAGGACTAACACCATCTTTTCATGCTTTTGAGTTGGATCAGGTCATCTCACAGCTCGATTTGGAAATAGATGATCTATTCGTTATGTTGGGCAAAAAAATTTCTCATCTATATGGACGACGAGCGAATAAAAACACAAAACAACAATTGCGAATTACAAATGAGATGATGTCAGATCGTAAATGGTTGCCTTTAGTAATATGTGCCGAAAGGGTTTATGATTTTCATCGTACGATTAGTAGAGAGCTTGAAGATCGTCTTGCGTTAGTTAAACGAGAGGATAAAAAGTTAACAGAAGGTGAACAAGCATTTTTTGAAGAAATCAATAGCTTTTTGCGGGACTGGATTCAAATAGGGGAGAAAATTCAACAAATTTTGTTAAAACCTACGGATCATCATGTTACGTGGATTGAGGGGGATATACGTGCACTTCCTAACAGTATAGGGATATACGTTCAACCTTTGAACCCAGGTAACGATTTAGCAAAGAATTTTTTTAAACATAAAAAAAGTGTTGTGATGACTTCTGCAACGCTTACAGTCAAGCATTCATTTAACTTTTTCTTAAATGAATTGAATTTGCGACAAGAAGGTTTGCTTGAAAGAGTGATTAGTTCTCCTTTTGATTATAAAGATATGGTAAAACTAATGATTCCATCAGATTTGCCTGAAGTTCGCGGTACCGTTAATGACAATTATATCGAAGCAATAGCTAGTCATATCATTGCAATTGCTGATGTAACGGATGGTAGAATGCTCGTACTTTTCACATCGTACGATATGCTTAGAAAAACATACCAACTCATTAAAGATTCATTTGCACTAGAAGATTTTGTGCTCCTCGCGCAAGGTATTTCTGGTGGAAGCAGAACAAGGCTCACAAGGAATTTTCAACAATTTAATAAATCGATTCTGTTTGGTACAAGTAGTTTTTGGGAAGGTGTAGATATTCCAGGAAAGGATTTATCATGCTTAGTAATCGTAAGACTGCCATTTTCACCTCCTGACGAACCGATATCGGCTGCTAAATATGAATTGCTCAAGAATAATGGTAAGAATCCATTTTCGGAATTTGCATTACCTGAAGCGGTCATTCGGTTTAAGCAAGGTTTCGGCCGTTTAATAAGAACGGAAACCGATCGTGGAGTAGTTATTGTATTAGATAGGCGAATTGAAACAACAAGCTATGGAAAAACATTTTTACAGTCCATTCCACACATTTCAATCGAACGTGGGCCCTTAAATAATCTTTTACCAGTCATTGAAAAGTGGTTATAAATTTGAGGCTGCGTTAATTAATTAACACAACCTCAAGTTTGTGGGCTAATATTAATTATTTTTTAGAAACGTACGCACTATTTCATCTTTTAGCCTAATATTTTCTGATACAATGATGAATATATGCGTGTATCAGTAGTATTACCTATATATGTGATGCTATGATGTCAATTATTGCTTGCATCGTAATGACAAGATACGGATGTTCTTTATATCCATAAAACATAAGGTGGTTCCAATGAAAAAGTGGACTTTGATTTTATTGCCATTCATCATATTAATTATTTTTGGGTCTTTATATGTATATAAAAAAGCTAGAGAGCCCCTTTTGAGTGCAGAACAATATGCTGAAAATAGGGCAAAGGCTGAAGCTGAATTAGTAAGTAATGATAAATTTTTTGTATATCATGGAACAAAGACTTATTATGTAATTATGGGCGATAATCAAGAAGGAATTGAAACAATCGTTTGGATTCCTGAAAAAAAAGACGAAGATATCATCATAAAAAAAGCTTCCGAAGGCATTTCGGAAAACGAAGCTGTATCGAAATTGGTTAATGAAGAAAAGCCCAAAAAAATTCTTGGAACAAGATTAGGAATGGAAAAGAATTTACCTGTTTGGGAACTTTCCTATTTAGACCAAAATTCTAAATTAAATTATTATTATATTCATTTCGACACAGGTAAATGGTGGCGGAAAATTGAAAACTTATAAAAGAAAGAGGAATAAACATGAACATTAATTTAGCACATCGCGTTGATGCTCTCACCCCATCTTCAACCTTGGCCATTACAGCCAAAGCTAAAGAGTTGAAATCACAAGGACTTGATATTATTGGACTAGGTGCCGGTGAGCCGGATTTTAACACGCCTGAGAATATTATTGAAGCAGCTTATCAATCCATGAAGGAAGGGGCAACAAAATATACACCAGCAGCCGGATTGCCTGAGTTAAAAAAAGCGGTCATTAATAAACTTAAACGGGACCAAGATCTTTTATATAAGCCTTCAGAAATCATTATTGGAAATGGAGCGAAGCATGTTTTATATACCCTTTTCCAAGTTATTTTAAATGATGGAGATGAAGTCATTATTCCAACACCTTATTGGGTAAGCTATCCGGAACATGTAAAGCTGGCTGGAGGCGTTCCCGTATATGTTGAAGGAAAGGAAGAAAATGATTTTAAAATTTCTCCTGATCAATTAAAAACTGCGATTACAAATAAAACAAAAGCGATTATCATCAATTCACCGAGCAATCCAACTGGAATGATTTATTCACAAGAAGAACTTGCTGCTCTTGGTGAGTTATGTATCGAACATAATGTACTAATAGTTTCTGATGAAATTTATGAGAAATTAGTTTATGGGGAAAACAACCATGTATCTATTGCTCAAATTTCTCCGCAATTAAAAGATATTACATTGATTATTAATGGTGTTTCAAAATCCCACTCCATGACTGGATGGAGAATCGGATATGCAGCTGGAAATGAAAAAATTGTTGCTGCGATGGCGGACCTGGCAAGTCACTCAACATCTAATCCGACAACTACATCACAATATGGTGCTCTCGAGGCATATAACGGCCCGCAAACGGCTGTAGAACAAATGAGACAGGCTTTTGAAGAAAGATTAAATATTATATATGATAAATTAATTTCTATCCCAGGCGTTGAATGCAAAAAGCCGCAAGGAGCTTTCTATTTATATCCAAATGTAAAAGAAGCGGCGCATATTGCAGGATATAAAGATGTAGATCAGTTAGTGGAAATGCTGCTTGAAGAAGCCCTTGTTGCCGTTATTCCAGGGTCAAGTTTTGGTTCACCTGATAATATTCGTATTTCTTATGCAACATCACTAGAGGCTTTGGAAGAAGCAGTTAGCCGCATACATTCTTTTATCGAGAAAAAAGGGAAGGCGGCAAGTCATATAGTATAATTTAAATTTATAAGAAGCATCAGGATATGAATCGTTTCGAAAGGAATGTTAATGTGAAAACAACAATATCAGAAGTTCATAAATTTGTAGGCCAAGAAGTGACAATCGGAGCTTGGCTAGCCAATAAACGATCCAGTGGAAAAATTGCCTTTCTTCAATTAAGGGATGGTTCTGGCTTTATTCAAGGAGTAGTTGTAAAAAGTGATGTGAGTGAAGAGACATTTCAAAAAGCAAAAACAATCTCTCAAGAGTCTTCACTTTATATTACAGGTACAATTCAAGAAGATACTCGTTCACCTTTCGGGTATGAACTGTTAGTTTCAAATATTGAAGTGATTCAAGAAGCGGTTGATTATCCAATTACACCGAAAGAACATGGTACTGAATTTTTAATGGATCATCGTCATTTATGGCTTAGATCACGTAAGCAGCATGCAGTAATGAAAATTAGAAATGAAGTGATTCGTGCTACTTATGAATTTTTTAATCAAAATGGCTTCGTTAAAGTGGATCCGCCAATTTTAACTGGAAGTGCACCTGAAGGAACAACAGAACTATTTAAAACGAAATATTTTGATGAAGATGCCTTTCTATCCCAAAGCGGACAGCTGTATATGGAAGCTGCAGCAATGGCCTTGGGAAAAGTATTTTCTTTCGGGCCTACGTTCAGAGCGGAAAAATCTAAAACACGTAGACATTTAATAGAATTTTGGATGATTGAGCCGGAAATGGCCTTTTATGAATTTGAGGATAGTTTGAAGGTTCAGGAAGAATATGTAGCCTATATTGTCCAATCTGTTTTAAAAAATTGCCCGTTAGAATTGGAAAGATTGGGAAGAGACAAAACGAAATTAGAAACTATACGTGCGCCATTCCCAAGGATTACGTATGATGATGCTATTACGTTCTTGCATGAAAAAGGTTTTAATGATATTAAGTGGGGAGACGATTTCGGCGCCCCTCATGAAACAGCTATTGCTGATCATTTTGATAAGCCAGTGTTTATCACACATTATCCTACCATAATAAAACCTTTTTATATGCAACCAGCTCCAGACAGGGATGATGTTGTTTTATGTGCGGATATGATTGCTCCAGAAGGTTATGGCGAAATCATTGGAGGTTCTGAACGTATTCACGATTTCGAACTCATGAAACAGAGAATAGAAGAACATCAATTGCCAATTGAAGCATACGAATGGTACTTAGATCTTTCAAGATACGGTTCTGTACCCCATTCAGGGTTTGGACTTGGCTTAGAACGAACAGTAGCATGGATTTCAGGTGTTGAACACGTGAGGGAGACCATCCCATTCCCGCGCTTGTTGAATCGTTTATATCCATAAATTTATGAAGACTGTCCCATATAATTGTCCAATGCATCTGGGTAATTATGGGACAGCTTTTATTTTTAAAATTTATACTGCAGAACATGATATAATCGAGGTAAGTGAGGTGCGTTAACATGGATAAAGATTTGATGGTTTCTTGGATTGAGGCTGGTATGATTCAAGTTCCATATTTATTAATGAGTAAATATCGTGAGATTGGCCTTGATGAGAAAGAATTGGTCGTTTTACTGCATATTATATCATTTATGGAAAAGGGGAATGAATTCCCAACACCAGAACAAATCGCTGAAAGAATGACAATTACAGGCAGTGAATGTACTTCCATTTTAAGAAGACTTGTACAGATGGAAATAATCAAAATAGAAAAAGACTTTTCTGATGATGAAGTTAGGTTTGAAAGATATTCATTATCCTTACTCTGGATTAAATTAGCAGACCTCTTAATTACAGAAAAAAAACAATTAGCTCTAGAAACTGTTTTTCAAGAAGAAAAGGATATCTATTCTACTTTCGAGCAGGAATTTGGTAGGCCACTTTCTCCTTTGGAATGTGAATCACTTGCGATGTGGATAGATCAGGATGGACAAGACCCTATTATAATAAAAGCCGCATTACGAGAAGCCGTCATGTCTGGCACAGTGAATTTCAGGTACATAGATAGAATTTTATTTGAATGGAAAAAGAATGGAATTACAACAATCGAACAAGCGAAGGTTCATAGCTTAAAGTACAGGCAAAAGTCTAGACAACCAAATAAACAAAGTAAAAGCTCGAACACTGTACCTTTTTATAACTGGCTTGAGCAATAAGCCAAGTAGGTGAGAATAATGCTAAATAAACAACAAATACGATTTTGTTTGGATGAAATGGGGAAAATGTTTCCAGAGGCTCATTGTGAGTTAGTTCATTCAAACCCTTTTGAACTTGTCATAGCGGTCGCTCTATCGGCGCAATGCACTGACGCTTTAGTAAATAGAGTGACAGAAGGCTTGTTTAAAAAATATAAAACACCGGAAGACTATCTAGCTGTTTCCTTAAATGAACTTGAAACTGATATAAGGTCAATTGGTTTATTTCGAAACAAAGCTAAAAATATTCAAAAGCTGTGTAAAATGCTTATTGATGATTATGATGGAAAAGTACCGGAAGATTATAATGAATTAATCAAGCTGCCGGGAGTTGGCAGGAAAACGGCCAACGTCGTAGTGTCTGTCGCATTTGGTGTACCTGCTATTGCCGTTGATACCCATGTTGAAAGAGTGAGTAAACGATTAGCCTTTTGTCGCTGGAAAGATAGTGTTTTAGAAGTAGAAAAAACACTAATGAAGAAAATTCCAAAAGAGGAATGGTCGGTTACTCATCATCGAATGATATTTTTTGGACGATATCATTGTAAAGCTCAAAACCCGCAATGCCCCATTTGCCCACTGTTAGAAGTGTGCAGGGAAGGGAAGAAGAGGGTAAAAGTAAAATAATTTAAAGAACTAGGCGCCTCATGAAGGCGCCTAGTTCTTTTTTAATATTTTTAATCAGCATTATCCCCGTCTGCAGGTTCGGCAGGTTCAACTGGTTTCTCATCTCCAGGGGGGGCTTCTTCATTACCTGGCTTTTCAGGCTTCTTTTTCCCTTCAGAGTCAGATTCGTCTTCCCCTTGCCCTGGATTATTGCCGTTGTTGCCATTATTATCTTTGTCTTTATCTTTATCCTTGTCTTTATCCTTGTCTTTATCTTTGTCTTTGTCCTTGTCTTTCTCATCGCTTTCATCATCTTGATTCATATCAGGTGGAACAACTTCTTCTTCTTTTGGTACAGTCACACTTGCTGTGCCAGCGTTACTATTTTGGTTATCCGCTATAGCCTTAACTTCAATTGAATACGTGACGCCAGGCTCAGCATTTTGAATTGTAAAACTTTGTTCACTCACAATTCCGAGTGACTGCTTTTTACCATTAGATGATTTAACCGTTACATCAAATTTTAGCTTTTTATCTTTTGTTTCGGGATGTTCCCATGTGAAGCTAACTGCATTTTCAGATTCACTATATTCTCCTTTGACAGAAGGAGCATCAAGTTTATCAAAAACATTAGAAACTTCTTTAGGCTCCTTACCTGCCACGAATAATTCATATATAATATTACCATTTGGTGTATATTTACTTGGCTTCTTAGCTGGATTTGAACCTTTTTCAACGGCTGCTTTCACAACGCTTTTTGGCATCGCGAAATCTGGTGTATCTATTTCCGCCGAAATATGAGTCATTAAATTTCTGTAAAGCTCTTTTGCGATTTGCTGATCATTTGTTCCTGCACGCAAAGGGATGCTTCGTTTCTCATAACCAGTCCAGACAGCGATTGTATAATTCGTCGTATAACCGGCGAACCAAGCATCTGGGACATCACCTTTGTTTAGTCCATATTTTTGTATATCATCAGAAGTATAGTTTGTTGTACCTGTTTTCGCTGCAGCAGGGAGCCCAGGGATAATTGCACTTTTTCCTGTAGATCCTTGCTTATAAGAAACAACATCTTTCAGCATATCTGTCACCATATATGCGGTTGAATCTTTCATTGCAAGCTGAGGTTTAATTTTATTCGTAATTTCTGTTTCTTCATCACGTAAAATGATTTTTTTAACCGTGTACGGCTTATTATACATGCCATTATTGCCAAATGTGGCATAGGCACCCGCTAATTTGAGAGGAGAAACATTTTCAACACCGCCGATTGCAGCTGATTCAAAAAATGTTTTTTCATCAAAATCCAAACCAACATTAGCTGCAAATTCTCTTGAATGCTCTAATCCAACTTCTTGTAAGGCTTTTAGTGCTGGAATATTTCTAGAGCGATATAATGCTTCACGGATGGACATTCGACCGAGAAAACCTTGGTCATAGTTATTAATTGATTCTCCAGTTGAATATTTATAAGGTTCATCTACAACTTGCTCATACGTAGACCAGTTTAAGTATTCAATGGCTGGGCCATAATCTACGATTGGTTTTATCGTTGAACCTGGTTGTCGGTCTGTTAACTGTGTGGCAAAATTACGACCACGCTTTATATCCTTATATCTATTCCCACCAATGGCTCGAATTTCACCTGTTTCAGTGTCCAAAAGGACGAGCCCAGCTTGCATTTTCTCATCTGGGAATTGGACAATATCGTCTGTGTAAAGCATTTTTTCCGTATATTCCTGAGCATCAGGATCGAGCGTTGTATAAATTTTCAAGCCATCTGCATATACGTTATAATCTCCCATTTCCTCTACTTCTCGAATGACCTGATCAACGAAGGAATCATATTTATAAGGGTTGGCCTTATTTTTTTCTTCTGGAATCAATGTTTTAACAACAGGAATTTTTTTCGCTTTTTCCATTTCTTCTTTACTTATTTTTCCGTGTTGATACATGAGAGAGAGCACAAGGTTTTTTCTTTTTTCGGCTATTTCAGGATGTTTGTATGGGTCATAAGCATTTGGCCTTTGCGGAACTCCCGCTAAAAAAGCCCTCTCTTGAAGCTCTAATTCATTAAGTTCCTTATTGAAGTAAAATTTCGAAGCTGTTTCAATTCCATGAATTCCATTTCCGTAATAGATCTTATTTACATACATTTCAAATATCTGTTCTTTTGAATAATTTTGTTCAAGTTTAATGGAGAGCCAAGCCTCCTGCGCCTTTCTTTTCAACTTTTTCTCATCTGATAAATATGTTAATTTGACGATTTGCTGAGTGATGGTTGAGGCGCCTTCAGCCCCAAATCCACGAGTGACGTTTGCAAGAACAGCTCCTGCAAGTCTGCGTAAGTCAATTCCGCCGTGTTTATAGAATCGCACATCTTCAGTTGCTAATACGGCGTCTTCTACTTTTTTGGGGATATTTCCATATTCTACATAATCCCTTTTTTCAGTTCCTAGGACGGCGAATACATCACCGTTTTTGTCTAAAACTTCTGATGCAATTGGGTCGATTAATAGTACCTTATCAAGCGGTGGAGCATCCTTAGCATAAATGGCAAAGGTGGTGCCACCTGCAATTAGTACAGCGACTCCAATGAGAAAACATGTCAAAAATATAGATTTTATTATCTTTGTTGATTTCTTTTTAGTTTTTTGTTTTTTGGCAGGAGACTGCTGTCTTCTGCGCTCTACACGTGTATTATAATTATCTGCCATAAGCAGTATTCCTCACTTTCTAGATAGACATGATTATATAAGTAATAAATGCTGAATTACTTTTAAATAATCGATTCTTGGATGTAAGCCATATTCAATGGGGTGTCCATAACTTAAAATTTCCTCTTTCTTGATTGATTTTCTGCCGCCGCTCTCCATACGCCTCCAAAATGAGAATAAGTCCTTGCTTTCTAATAAAAATAATTCATCAGTTTTAACGAAACGCAAAATTACGAAAGAAATTCCTTTATGATTTACCACATTTTTCATATGGTTAATCTGATGTTCGTGAAAATTACTAAGTGGAAACGACGTATTGCTTTGTGTTTCCTTTGCTTCAAAGTCAATATATTTACCTTTATATACGCCATTATAATCAGTAGTTGAAGCCTGCCGGAAATATGCTTCTTTTATAACAGCTGTACTTCGAGACTTATAGTCTACTTGAACAATTTGTATCGGAGTTGGTTTTTTATGAATGACAGCTATTCCTTTAGATAAATAGTATAAATTAGTTTCGTTTAACTCATCTTCGAGCGTCATCCCTCTTTTACCATAAGTGATCATTTTCTCCGGTTTATTTCTTATTTGGGGAGTGGGCTCACTCTTGTATTTTCTTCCATTAGGGTAATGAAACTCCATCGACCTACACCTCACTTGCTAAATTATAACATAGTAGCGAAAAATGCCTGTAATATGAATAAAAGTTGGGATAAAAGCCATTCTTATAAATAGCGGAAACACACTGATGCCCGACTATGATTATCGCTATAACATTATTTGACGAAATAAGGTGCATCTTTGTTTCACTTTTTAAGAAAAATTTATGAGTAGGAGATTATTAATATGGAAAACAAAAAAGGGCAAAGAAAAGAAAATAAGAAATATAATCCAAAAAAAGCTGGTGAAGGTAATCCAAAATTATCCGGGCCAAATAGGCCTTCTACTTAAAAAACTGTCGAACTGAATGAAGAATATTCCGGTATCCCCACTTTGTTTAGCGAATCTCTTCTAGTTTTGTCAGTCATGAAGGAAGTTAAAAACGAATATCGAAAATAATAGAAAAGGGAAGTGAATGGAGGCTGACAAAATGACTAAAGAAGAATTGATTGAAAGACTTGAGTCCATTAGCTCTCATATAGATCATCTAGAAAAAATGGTTGAACAAAAGTCTGCACAAAACAGGCATTTAATGGTTCAAACTATGAAATTACGTGAACAACAGCTAGAACATTCGATTAGGAAATTAGAAATATCCTTCGAAGAAAAAAGTTGTGTTCCAGCAACGACTCTTAGTGAAGCCATTTAAGTTTTGTGTCTAAGCTTGAAAATATAATGAAAAGGCATTAAAATTAAGGAAATTCTGGAAGCAGCTTTCATGCTGCTTTTTTGTATGTAAGGGGTGCCTTTATATTATGCAAATCAATGAATTACGAATTCTAACAGAAAAACTCCTCCAGTTCAACGAGGATGCACATAAAAGTTTTCTCCATTGCAGAGAAACGGGTGAAAAAGGAGATTTTTATAAAGAAGTTAAACCATTTGCTGATAAGATGAGAGATCATTGTGAGCAATGGGAATCTGCTGCAATGGAATGGGTAAGAAATAATAAACCAAAAAATCTTCACCCGATGCAATTGAAAAATACAGCAGAAAATTTACAAATGGTTTCGGTAAGAGCATTTTTTCCAGATACAAGTTTGAAAAGATTTAATAGTCATATACAATCAAATGATTTTATTTTAAGGCGAATGTTAGAAAGTCTTGGAGCCTCTTAATGACACATTTTACTTTCGCTGGGCATATTGTATAGTACCTTAAATAATTCAGGGGGCTTGCTTTATGCTGCATCAATATCGCAATGTTCATATGCCACCAGGTATGCCAATGAGACCGCCTTTTCAACATCCTAATTCTCAAATTCCTTATCCTTATGGTATGTATCCCACTCAGTATCCAAATATGCAGGGGATTCCACAAATGCCTTATATGAACGGGATGCAGTATCCATATCCATATACACATATGGATCAAGTGGGGTACCAACAAGGAAGCGAAAATCAAGCGAACCATTTATTTCAGAACCCTTTGCAGCCCGAAGATGGATATTTTTATGAAAAATATTCAAATCAGCAAAATTATCCTAATCCCTATCCTAAACCACCTCAATTACCTAAAGTTCAAAGTGGAAACTCAGTTTTAAATTCCTTCAAAACACAAACGGGTTCTCTAGATATTAATAAAATGGTTAACACTGCCGGCCAAGTAGTAAACGCAATTAATCAAGTATCTAATATGGCAAAAGGTCTCGGAGGAATTTTCAAAGTGTAAAGTAAATGAAAGAAAGGAATCGTATAATAGCGATTCCTTTTCATTTTTTAAAATGTAAAGAAAGTATAAAGCTTTATACGATCCGTGTTTAAAACAAGTCTTTCATTATCTAGCTTCAGGCGCTCAGCGACTAGCAAACTTTCAGCTTCTTCCTACGATAAGTCAACAACAGGTGAAATTTGAAGTGCCAATTTCACTAGCTCGTTTTGTCTAGCTCCAGGCTCTAGCCCCTCGAGGTCAAATAACCTGAGTCAATAAAAGTCAAAGACCGATCTTTTTTGACTTAGAACATTTGCTTGTCGGGGCTGATCAGGCGCATTGCGCTTTTCTTAGTCAATATTTACTTTCTTTCCTTTTTTCTTTGGAATTGTGACTGTCAGAACGCCGTCTTCATAATTTGCTAATACTTTACTTTGATCAATTGGTTTCGAAAATGGGATCGTGCGTGATGATTGTTTCCAAGACTCTCTTTGCTGAAAAACGGTGTTCGTTTTATCTTCCTTTGTTAACGTTTCTCGGTGACTGACTGTAATGGTAATATATTGTGGAAGTATTTCAATATTGATTTGGTCTTTTTTTGTCCCAGGGAGCTGTGCTTGGACAATATATTCTTTTTCATTTTCTTTTAGTTCAGTGACAAACCCACCACCAAACGGTTTCGAATGTAAAAAAAATTCATCCATATTTTGTAGGAAATTTTTATCAGGACGTTCCGAAAAAAGCCTGTTCATATTATTCATCAATTGGGCGAATGGCTCGAATAAAGGGTGTTCATCCTTTTTGGGCGGTCGATTTTCCGGCATTGTAAGCACCTCCTTTTTAATTTATCTTATTGTATGAAAAGGAAAAACAAAGAGTTCTTTTCATTAATATTAATCTGCTAAACTACTAGGAAAACGAACGCTTATTCGGTAAGATAATAGGGAAGAGGTGATAGGTTTGAACTGGAAGATGAATTTTCATGATATCTTGACAGAGTTAAAAACGAATCCTGCGTTTAAAAATAATATAGTTAGCTGGCACACATTAGAAGAAGAAGCGGCAAAAACGATTCCATTCCCTTCTGAATTACATCCTGAACTAGTACAGTCTTTACATAGTAAAGGCATTAAGGAATTATATACCCATCAACAAGAGGCATTTCTGATGGCAATGGCTCGAAGGAGCATTACAGCTGTTACACCAACCGCATCCGGAAAAACGCTCTGTTATAATTTGCCGGTTCTTCAAACGATATTACAAGATCCCTCCGCTCGAGCATTGTATATTTTCCCGACAAAAGCACTTGCACAAGATCAAAAAAGTGAAATAAATGAAGTAATTGATGCTGCGGGGCTGCCGATAAATAGCTATACGTACGATGGGGATACCCCTGCAAATATTCGCCAAAAGGTGAGAAAAGCAGGGAATATCGTAATTACAAACCCAGATATGCTTCATTCAGCCATCTTGCCTCATCATACAAAGTGGGTCTCATTATTTGAGAATTTAAAGTTTGTTATTTTAGATGAGCTCCATATTTATCGAGGAGTGTTTGGAAGCCATGTAGGGAATGTCATTCGCAGGTTAAAGAGGATTTGTCGATTTTATGGATCTAATCCAGTTTTTATTTGTACATCTGCGACCATTGCCAACCCGAAAGAACTAGGTGAAAAGTTAACTGGTGAACAAATGCTCTTAATAGACAATAATGGAGCGCCTCGGGGGAAAAAGCATTTTATTTTTTATAATCCTCCGATCGTTAATCAACAGTTGAATATTCGCAAAAGTGCTACTTTGGAAGTGCGTAAATTAGCTAGAGAGTTTTTAAAAAATAAAATTCAAACAATCATATTTGCAAGAAGTCGTGTGAGAGTAGAAATTATTCTTACATATTTGCAAGGTTTGGTAAATAATCAGCTTGGTCCTAAGTCTATTAGAGGTTATCGAGGGGGTTATTTGCCAACTCAGAGAAGAGAAATCGAAAAAGGATTAAGGAATGGAGATATATATGGTGTTGTAAGCACCAATGCTCTTGAACTCGGAGTCGATATTGGCCAACTTCAAGTTTGTATTATGACTGGGTATCCTGGAACGATTGCAAGTGCTTGGCAACAAGCAGGCAGAGCAGGGAGAAGAAGAGCGGAATCGTTAGTGATTATGGTTGCAAGTTCTGCACCGCTTGACCAATATATCATTGAAAACCCGAATTATTTCTTTCATCAAACACCAGAAACCGCACGTATTAATCCTGATAATCTCATTATTCTAGTAGATCATTTAAAATGTGCAGCTTACGAATTGCCTTTTGAAGAAGGAGAGCATTTTGGCGACCTAGAAGTTGAAGAAATATTGGATTTTTTAACGGAAGAAAGAGTTTTGCATAAAAATGGGGTTAAATGGTACTGGATGAATGACTCTTTTCCAGCACATAATATCAGCTTACGTTCGGCATCGCAAGAAAATGTTGTCATCATTGATCAAACAGATCGTTCAAATGTAAAAGTAATTGGAGAAATGGATACATTTAGTGCGATGACACTTTTGCATGATGAGGCTATTTATTTGCATCAAGGAATTCAATACCAAGTCGAATTTCTCGATTGGGATGAAAAAAAAGCATATGTAGCGGAAGTAGAAATCGATTATTATACCGATGCCAATTTAGCGGTCCAGCTAAAAGTATTGGAAGAAGATAAAAGAAAAGAGACGGTAGATGCTGAGATTGCCTTTGGGGACGTTTCAGTTAATGCGATGGCAACTATTTTTAAAAAGATTAAGTTTGAAACACATGAAAATATCGGCTCTGGTCCAATCCATCTGCCAGAAATGGAATTACATACAAATGCGGCTTGGATTTCTTTGCATAATGAATTGAATGAGATCGGTATGGAGGATCTTGAATATGGATTGGTTGGCTGTGCTCACGCTTTAAAAGCTATTATTCCTTTATTTGCTATGTGTGATCCAGCGGATATTCATACTGTGCCACAAGTTAAGGCAACTCATAATAATAAACCGACAATCTTTATTTATGACCAATATCCCGGAGGTATTGGAATTAGTGATAAAGTTTATGAAATGATGCCAAGTATTATTGAAGAGGCTAAGAATCTAGTTAACGGTTGCCCATGTCTGGACGGATGTCCTTCTTGTATTGGTACGGATATTTCCACTATCCGAACGAAAAAGATTACCGTGAAACTGCTCGAGGTTATGCTTTGTGCATCACGATAAAATAAGGAGATGATAATGAATGTCTCTGAAAAATAAACTGAATCGTTTTAAGGCACATATGAATATTAGTGAACATGAGAAAGAAGATAGCTCTCCAATAGAACAAATATCTATATTGCCGGATTCGGAAGAATGGTTAAAAGCGGGAGCCTCTCCTTATTTTCATGACAACCAATTTTGTTATATTAAGGAGATTCGCTATCCTCTTGATTATCAACATGGAAATTACCGTTTAAAGGATTTTCTAGCTGCGTTTTCTTTGTGGGAGGATTTTTCTGGTCGGCACCCATTATCGGTTAAAGGAATGTCACCTTCTGATTTATTTTTCTTCGATACTGAAACGACGGGATTATACGGTGGAGTGGGAAATTCAATCTTTTTACTCGGTTATGCTCGTTTTGTAGGTGATGAATTTGTTTTAAGACAGCATTTTTTACCGGAACCGGGCTTTGAAGTAGCTCTTTATAAAAGTTTTCTTGAGAATGTTGACTATACAACACTTGTAACGTATAACGGAAAAGCTTTTGATTGGCCGCAAGTTAAAACTCAGCATACACTTGTGCGTCAACATGTTCCTAACCTTCCCGCTTTTGGACATTTTGATTTATATCATGCTTCTAGAAGACTATGGAAAAATAAACTGGAATCCGTAAAACTTGCTAGAGTTGAAGAAGAAATATTAGGCGTAAAGCGTATTAATGATATACCCGGCTATCTTGCTCCGATGATTTATTTTGATTATGTGGAGAGGAAAAATCCAGAAGGTATACTAGAGGTCCTGAAGCATAATGAAATTGATATCCTTTCATTGATCACTTTATACACTCATTTAACATACCAAATTCAAGGGGTTGACCCTAAACAAACTCCTACTGAAAAAATGCTTATTGCCAAATGGTATCAATATATTGGAGAACGAGACCTTGCTGCTGACACATTCGAAGTTGCAGCAGATGAAGGTGACTATTTCGCTAAGCACGAGCTTGCATTTTATTTAAAAAGAGCTGGGAAATATGATGATGCTAGGGAAATTTGGTTAGAAGTCATTACTCACGGGGAGGATTCGATTAAAAAGGACGCATATATTGAGTTGGCAAAGCTAATGGAGCATCAATATAAAGACTATATTCAAGCCCTTGAATTTACGAGGGCAGCAATGGAATTGCATTTTATTAAAGATGATCGTTTTGCCAAAAATGCTAATAAAAGATTGGCAAGGCTTTTAGGCAGGAAATAAACTGAGAAATAATTTAGCCATCATTTCCCGGGCAAGCGCAGTATTCGACTGAAAACATCGTATTTCATAGATTTTTACACATTTCGCATAAAATTAGTCGGAACTTGGATCTGATTTTCCGAATTTTACTGAAAGAGTTTTACGAAATATAGGTATTATGATTAGTACATGTGTCAGTCCTTTCTCATAGGCTGTAAGTGTAAAGTGATATATAAAAAGAAAGGAGCATTCAGCATGTTTAATCCATGTAACACAAAGGTCTGCCCACCTATTGTTCATCCAACTAAATGTTGCGTCAACCATACTGTATCGAATGTTATTGTACCAGAAATCCATCCATCCCATACGACAACAGTTAATCATGAGAACATTATTCACGAGCATTATTTCCCGCACACAACATCATTTGTCAACCAAGTTAATAATGAGAACGTCGTAATGCCAGGACCAGGACCGGGCTTTGGGCCAGGAATGGGACCAGGAATGGGTCCGGGAATGGGACCAGGATTCGGAGCAGGACCAGGATTTGGTGGAGGACCAGGACCAGGATTTGGCCCGGGAATGGGACCAGGATTTTATTAAAAAGTTCATTTAAACGAGGATAAGATAGAGTATCCTCGTTTTTTTTTGAGATTAAAACCTAATTAAGAATATTTCTGCATGGTGAATCTAGAGGAAAACGTGATAACAACATAGTATGAAAGAAAAAATGATGAATACATAATAAATAGCAATGGTCAAAAATGATCTAGATGGACATGTTTTTTGGATCAAACTTGCGTCACGATTAAGTCAGAAAGGCGCTGGAACCATTGCCGCTATTGGACTTTCATCACAATTTAGTCTGAATCATAACGGATTTATGGCTACTTTTGAATTAGCATCTCAATAGAGTCCAAATCACAATAAAACTAACATCAAAATATAATATAGCCACTAGTTTTTGAAACTTCTTTGAAACTTCTCAAAAATTACTTGCAAAATTGACAAAAACATTTTATTTTGAAAGAATGATGATAATGTAGTGTGAATTTTAAGGTGGTGTTTCGGATGTTAGCGGAAAGATTAAAACTGACTGCAAAGGAAATTTTAGAAAAAGAATTTAAAACAGGTGTACGAGGGTATAAACAAGAGGACGTTGATAAATTTTTAGACTTAATTATTAAAGATTATGAAACTATGCATCAATTAATGGATGAACTTCAGCAGGAAAATCTACGTTTGAAAAAACAAATGGAAGATCAATCTCGTAGGCAACCTGTGCAGCCTGCAGGGACGACTAATTTTGATATATTAAAACGTCTCTCTAACTTGGAAAGGCATGTATTTGGCAGTAAGCTTGATGAGTAATTAATTCTACCATTAAATACCGCTTGCATATTAGTAGGATAAATAATAAAATTAATAGTCGGTAAGAAAATGTAAAATCAATAACATTCAGGTAATCGCTGCTGATTCAGCAGAGGAAAGTCCATGCTCGCACGGTGCTGAGATGCCCGTAGTGATCGTGCCTGGTGAAACAATAAGCCAGGGCAGTCTGGATTTAGTCTAGATTGACGGCGGGGAAAGTGCCTAAGTCATTTTTGTATGATATGGTGCAAATACCCTTAAAGTGCCACAGTGACGTAGCTTTGTTGGAAACAACAAAGGTGGAACGCGGTAAACCCCACGAGCGAGAAACTCAAATTTTGGTAGAGGCACTCTTTCTGAGGAACTGAACAAGGAAAGAGGCAGGAAATAATTTTCCTGCAGATAGATGATTACCGCCTGAGTACGAGGCTTCCCTATAGCCGTTTGCAGTACGATGGTACAGAACATGGCTTATAAGAATGTTATTATAGGTTTGAATCCAACGAAATGAGGCTTTCCGAAAAGTACTTAGACCCTAGTATTTGGAAAATTCCAAGTGGTCTAAGAGACTGGGGAAAGTCTTTTTATTTATCAGCGTACATAAAAACACTTTTATCATATGTTACAGGAAGTTGATCAGGGAAAATGGGATTCATAAATATTGAACAATTCATTCAATCAGAAGATGATCTGCATCAATTAGACATTTTAGGGAAAATACTGGAACAAATAAGTGAAGGCGTCATGGTAGTAAATGATAAGCGTCAAATTATTTATATTAATTCAGCTTTTGAAATCGTTACCGGTTATAATCGGAATGAAGTTTATATGCAAAATCCAAAAATTTTACAATCCGGATTGCACGATAAGCATTTTTATCATAAGTTATGGCAAATGATTTCCTTAGAAGGCAGCTGGAGCGGGGAAATTTGGAATAAGCGAAAGAATGGTGAATTTTTCTTAGAGTGGCTTACCATTAGCGAAGTTAAAAACCCAGATGGATTAGTTCAGGGATATATAGGGGTATTCTCTGATATAACAGATCGAAAAAAAGCTGAAGATGAACTGAAAATGCTTGCTCATTATGATGCATTAACAGGGGTTCCCAATCGTCATTCTTTTACTAAAAGATTTTCGGACCTCCTTGATATTTCAAATCAATCACAACAAAAATTAGCTTTATTATTTTTAGATTTGGATCGATTTAAACAAATAAATGATTCCCTAGGACATGAAGCAGGGGACAAGCTATTAATGGAAGTCGCCAGCAGACTTCAAGAATTGATAAAAAATAAGGATGTTATCGCCAGATTAGGTGGGGATGAATTTGTTATTATATTATCAAATATAAAACATCAAAGGGAATCGGTTCATATTTCAGAAAAGATAATTGAAATTTTAAAAAAGCCGTTTAATATTGATGGGCAAGAAGTTTATATTACAACAAGTATAGGAATTAGTTTTTTTCCTAATGATGGAAGCAGTTCGGAAATCTTATTAAAAAAAGCTGACAAAGCGATGTATATGTCTAAACTGAATGGGAGAAACCAATATGAAATCTATCATGAAGGAATGGTTCATTCAGATAAAAGCCAAATAAAAATGGCAGCCCAATTAAGAAAAGCATGGAAAAATAATGAACTGTATCTGCTCTATCAACCAATTATTAATGTCAAAAGCGGAAAAATAGAAGGTATAGAAGCTAAGTGCCACTGGAAAAGTAATGAATTTGGCGAGATTTTACATGAAGGATTAATCTCGCTTGCTGAAGAAACAGGATTAATTATACCTATATCCAATTGGATTCTTGATCAAGTATGCGAAGATATAAAGTATATTAATCTTGTTGGCTACCCCGGAATTAAGGCAACGGTGAATATTTCACCGCTTCATTTCCAGCAAGAGCATTTCGTAAAAGATATAAAATATGCGATTGAAGATTCAAATATTCCCGCTCGAAGGATTGAACTTGAATTATCTGAAAGTGTAATTATGCCTCATGCATCTTTAGTGAAAAGTAAATTAATAGAACTAAAAAAAGTAGGTGTCAAACTGACGATTGATCGTTTTGGAGCGGGCTATTCATCATTAAGTTATTTACATCGTTTTCCAATCGATAAATTAAAAATTGATCAAAGTTTTATACAAAACATAGGGAAATATGAAGATGATGCCTCGATTGTTGAAGCCATTATCCATTTGGGAAAGCATCTTCATTTACTAGTTGCTGCCGAAGGAGTATTGAATGACAGGCATTTCAAATATTTAAAAAAACTAGGCTGCGATGCTATACAAGGACAATATATATCCCCTCCACTTCATTTGGAAGAGCTGTTGGAGTTATTGAAGGAATGGGATCCTAGTCTAATTTTATGAGGGTGAAAGATATGGGAACGTATAATTTAGTTGCAACAACTGCAATGGGAATTGAAGCTATTGCTGCAAATGAAGTGAAAGAGCTAGGCTACGACTGTACAGTTGAGAACGGGAAAGTGATGTTTAAAGGCGATGAATTGGCAATTGCGCGAACAAATTTATGGCTAAGGACTGCTGACAGAGTAAAAATTGTAGTAGCAGAATTTAATGCTTCGACTTTTGATGAGCTTTTCGAAAAAACAAAATCGATACGCTGGGAAGACTTTCTCCCTGTGGATGCGGAATTCCCTGTTCAAGGTAAATCTGTTAAATCAACATTATTTAGTGTGCCAGATTGCCAGGCAATAGTAAAAAAAGCAATAGTTGAAAGATTGAAGAAGGCATATAATCAAACGAATTGGCTTGCTGAAACAGGCCCATTATTTAAAATTGAAGTATCTTTACTGAAGGATAAAGCCACTCTCACAATCGATACGAGTGGGGCAGGACTTCATAAAAGAGGATATCGAATTGATCAAGGGGATGCTCCGTTAAAGGAAACATTAGCTGCTGCACTTATTCAACTAACGAATTGGCATCCTAACCGAATCCTCCACGATCCTTTTTGTGGTTCCGGAACAATTCCAATAGAAGCTGCCTTAATTGGCCAAAATATTGCACCTGGTTTTAATCGTGAATTTTTAAGTGAGACCTGGCCGTGGATGAGTGAAGATGTTTGGAATAAAGTTAGAGAAGAGGCTGAGGATTTGGCAAATTACGATCAACCATTGGAGATATCAGGTGCCGACATTGATCACAGGATGGTTGAAATTTCAAACAACAATGCATTTGAAGCTGGGTTAGGGGATTTAGTCACCTTTAAACAAATGCAGGCAAGTGATTTTACATCTAAGAAAGATTTTGGAGTCGTTATAGGGAATCCACCATATGGAGAAAGAATAGGAGATAAGAAAGAAGTAGAGCATATGTATCGAGATATAGGAAAAGTTTTTCAAAAACTTGATACTTGGTCTGTTTATATTCTTACTTCACATTCTGATTTTGAAAAACTGTATGGAAAACAAGCAACAAAAAAAAGAAAACTGTTTAACGGGTTTATTCGTACGGATTTTTATCAATTTTGGGGACCGAGACCACCACGGGTATAATTACGAATAAAAGATCTCCTTGCTGAATATACTTCATGTATAACATTTTTTGCAAGGAAGTTTTCATAATGGCTCAATCCATGAATGAAATGGAGATTATTACAAGAGCTATTCATACATCATATGAAGCTCTGGAAAAAGAAGATCAATTATCTGAAGCAGCTTTAGAGAGTCTAAAAGATGCAGAGAACAGCTTACATAAAGCACTAGAATATGTTTTAACAAATAGGAGAAATAAAGGATTCTCATAAAGATGCAAGTGCCTTTTCAGCGCTTGTGTTTTTATTTTTTTTCTTTATGTTAGAATAAAAGGGATAAGCGATAAGGAGGCAAAATCTATGCCGATTGAAATGGTAACAATTGAAAAAGAATTCCTGCAATACGTAAAAAAAATGCAAGCATATGAAGAAGCGCTAGAGCTCATATATTGGGATTTAAGGACTGGTGCTCCAAAAAACGGAGTCGAACAACGCTCACAGGTCATTGGAGTGCTTGCAACGGAACATTTTCAAATGTCTACTTCGGAAGAAATGGCAGCGTACATAGCGAGTTTATCAAGTAAGCAAGATGAGCTAACGGAAATTGGTAAATTAACCTTAAAAGAATGTAAAAAACAATACGAAAAAAACAAGAAAATTCCCGCTGATGAATACGAGGAATATGTCGTGCTTCAGTCAAATGCTGAGCATGTTTGGGAGCAAGCAAGAGCAGCATCTGATTTTGAAATGTTTAAACCGTATCTTGAAAAGCTCGTCGCTTTTAATAAAAAGTTTATTGAATATTGGGGTTACAGCGGCAATAAGTACAATACTTTACTAGATATGTACGAGCCGGGTGTTACCGTAGACATCATTGATCAAGTGTTTGGTGATTTGCGAGATGTTATTATTCCACTAGTACGGAAAATCACTGCTTCACAAAATAAACCGAAAACTGAATTCCTTTTTCAACATTTCCCAAAGAATAAACAAAAGGAATTTAGTATTAAAATTTTGGAACAAATGGGCTATGATTTTAATTCTGGAAGAATAGATGAAACGGTTCATCCATTTGCAACTGGATTAAATCCTGGGGACGTACGTGTCACCACTCGTTATGATGAAGAAGACTTTCGAATGGCAGTCTTTGGATTAATACATGAAGGCGGCCACGCTTTGTATGAACAAAATATTTCCAAAGATTTAATCGGTACTCCTCTTTGTTCAGGTACTTCGATGGGGATTCATGAATCACAATCTCTTTTCTATGAAAACATATTAGCTCGGGATCGCGCTTTTTGGGAATGTAATTATGAATTACTAAAAGAATATGCAGATGGGCAATTTAATCAAATATCACTTGATGACTTTTACCGTGCCATTAACGAGGCAAAGCCGTCTTTAATTCGAATAGAATCTGATGACTTAACGTATGCTCTCCATATCATTATTCGTTATGAAATCGAGAAAGGTTTATTCAACGATGAAATCCAGGTTGAAGATCTTCCGAAAGTTTGGAATGAAAAATACGAAGAATACTTAGGTATTAGACCATCAAATGATGCTGAAGGTGTATTACAGGACGTCCATTGGTCAGGGGGCAGCTTCGGCTATTTCCCATCTTACGCATTAGGCTATATGTATGCAGCCCAGCTAAAAAATGCGATGTTAAAGGATTTGCCGAATTACGAAGAACTGCTGCGAACTGGAGAACTTCTTCCTATTAAAAACTGGCTAACCGAACATGTACATCAATATGGTAAAACGAAGGAACCGTTAGAAATTATTAAACTTGCTACTGGGGAAGGATTAAACGCAAAATATTTAGCGAAGTATTTAGAAGAGAAGTTCTCACAAGTGTATCAATTATCATGAGAGATGGCTCACTGCCATCTCTTTTAAAATAGCAATCTGCATGTCCAGACTTATAGTTGTAATGGTTGCATTATTATTGGGAGCCATTGTCATACTCTCCTTTCTTGAAAAAGCACCAGCATCTTCACAAGATTGGTTGTAATTTCCAGCAGTGGTTGCGTATTTATTGTATACAAATAGTCTTAAAGCAATTGAAGGGAGCATAACTTCTAATCTTACAACCCTCGAGGCTATAACCGTGGCAGTTATCTGTATTACAATCGATCATGAAAAATTACTTATAGCTCAGATGATCGGTTCAGTGTTTATTCTATCATCGATTTTGATTATTTTATATTCAAGAATAGAATGGGAATAAAAAAACAGTTCATTTTTCAATTATGAAAAATGAACTGTTTTTTTTATTAGTTAACAGGTGTTTTTTGTACAAGATTAGCGAATGCTTTTGCTTCTTCCATGAATTGATTGAATTCCGGAATATCCATTTGCTGAGCTGAATCAGAAAGAGCAACAGCCGGATCTGGATGAACCTCAGCCATAACAGCATCTGCTCCAATCGCCAATGCAGCTTTAGCAGTTGGGAGAAGCAAGTCTTTACGTCCAGTCGAGTGTGTTACGTCAACTACAACCGGCAAATGAGTTTCTTTCTTCAAAATTGGAACCGCAGAGATATCAAGCGTGTTTCTTGTAGCCTTTTCATACGTTCTAATTCCGCGCTCACAAAGGATAATTTGATCATTTCCTTGAGCAAGAATGTACTCAGCCGCATACATAAATTCTTCAATAGTAGCGGATAAACCACGTTTTAGTAAGACTGGTTTTCTAACTGAGCCAGCAACTTTTAGAAGCTCAAAGTTTTGCATGTTGCGGGCACCGATTTGAATTACATCTACGTAATCCAGAGCTGTTTCCATATCATTTGGATTTAAAATTTCACTGATGACAGCCATTCCTTCTTCATCGGCAACCTGTCTCAAGATTTTCAAACCTTCCACGCCAAGACCTTGGAAATCATATGGAGAAGTTCTTGGTTTAAATGCACCACCGCGCATTAATTTCAAGCCTTGCTGTTTCATCGCTTGGGCAACAAGTTTGACTTGGTCGTAACTTTCTACTGCACATGGTCCCATAATGAAATGCTGGATTCCATTCCCAATCTCCTCACCTAGCACCGATACAACAGTATTTTCAGGCTTTTTCTTTCTGGAAACAAGCAGTGCTTTTCGATTATCGTCTTCTTGTAGCTCAAGACTTGCTTTAAAAATCTGTTTGAAAATATGCTGAACGGTTGAAGTTTCAAATGGGCCTTCGTTATGCTCAGCAATGAGATCAAACAATTTGCGCTCCTGTACAGGGTCATAACGCTTAACGCCCTGCATTTCTTTTAATTTCCCAATTTCTTGTGCAATCTTGCCACGCTCATTTAATAATTCTAGTAGCTGCAAGGTTGTTTTTTCGATTTTTGAACGTAACATTTCTAGTTCTGACAACGATAAGCCCTCCTTATGTTTTTTCTGTCCATACAGTGTTAGTTCACTTTAGGACTTCAACGCTGTAAAGCGTGTATGAAAATATTTTAGTTGATAACTCAATACGATAGACGCTTATATAATAATTGTCAATAGGGTCAGAGAAAGTTTTTGCACTTTTTATTTATTTTGCAAAACTTTTCATTTAACCGACACATTTAAAGCACTATCTGTATATTAATGATATATTACACAGCAAAAAAGAGCTAGGTGTCTTTTTTATTTAGAAAATAATGAAATATTACTTTACAAGAACCCATTCATGTGATAAAAATTGAATTTATATAATACGAAACGAAATGCTATGACAGGGCACAGTAGTGTTCATGAATTTGTAGAATCAGAGAACTGATGGTTGGTGCGAATCAGTACGATCATGAAGATGAATTACTCCCTTGAGCTTCTTTTTTGAATATTTGGGTAGCCAAATTAGTAAAAAAAGACGGTTTTGACCGTTATCAAACAAGAGAGGCGGATATATTTCCGCAATTAGGGTGGTACCGCGATTATTAACGTCCCTGCATTTTGCAGGGGCGTTTTGTGTTTTTATTAAATAAATGGGAGGAAGAAAAAAATGAGATACTTAACAGCAGGGGAGTCACATGGTCCGCAACTAACTACTATTTTGGAGGGAGTTCCAGCGGGACTGAAATTGACTGCAGAAATGATCAATTATGAGTTAGAAAGAAGACAAAAAGGCCATGGCAGAGGCCGAAGAATGCAAATTGAAAAAGACCAAGCACAAATAACAAGCGGGGTTCGCCATGGAGAAACGATCGGGGCACCAATCGCATTAGTCGTACAAAATAATGATTTTAAGCATTGGCAAAAAATCATGGGGGCGGCCCCAATAAGTGAAGAAGAACAGGAAGAAGTAAAAAGAAAAATTACGAGACCTAGACCAGGACACGCAGATTTAAACGGAGCAATCAAATACGGTCACCGTGATATGCGCAATGTGCTCGAACGTTCATCCGCAAGAGAAACGACTGTCCGTGTTGCAGCTGGTGCAGTAGCGAAAACAATTCTTTCTGAGCTTGGTGTAAAAGTCGGCGGACATGTCATGGAAATCGGAGGCGTAAAAGCTGAAAAAATTCAATATAACTCCATCGAGGAATTACAGAAAATAACTGAAGAGTCACCAGTTCGATGCCTTGATCCAGAAGCGGGCGAAAAAATGATGCAAGCTATCGATGATGCAAAGAAAAACGGGGATTCAATCGGCGGAATTGTGGAAGTGATCGTTGAAGGGATGCCAATTGGAGTGGGAAGTTATGTCCAATATGACCGTAAGCTCGAAGCAAAATTAGCCGCAGCTATGATGAGCATCAATGCCTTTAAAGGTGTAGAAATCGGAATTGGTTTTGAAGCTGCACATCGACCTGGCAGCCAAGTGCACGATGAAATTCAGTGGGATGAGGAAAAGGGATATACAAGAAGAACAAATAATGCCGGTGGATTTGAAGGCGGAATGACGACAGGAATGCCGATTGTTATAAGAGGTGTAATGAAGCCGATCCCAACTTTGTATAAGCCTTTAGAAAGTGTAGACATTGATACGAAAGAGCCTTTTAAAGCAAGCATTGAGCGCTCTGATAGTTGCGCCGTTCCTGCAGCTAGTGTTGTGGCTGAGTCTGTCGTAGCCTGGGAACTCGCAGTAGCATTATTAGAGGAGTTTGGGCACGATCGCATGTCTGCCATTAAAGATAATATTGAAAAGCATATAGAGTATTCGAAAAACTTTTAAAAGGGTGGGTGCGCCATGAAGGTAAAGAAACAGTTATTAACATTAAAGCCATACATTCCAGGTAAATCGACTGAAGAAGTTAAAAGAGAATACAAACTGGACAAAATTGTAAAGCTTGCTTCTAACGAAAATCCATATGGAAGTTCACCAAAAGTACTGGAAGCAATTACGACAAAAATTCCAAGTTTTGCGATTTACCCTGATGGAGCAACGACGGATTTGAGGGAAAAAGTTTCCTCATACCTTGGTGTTGAAGGAGACCAGCTAATCTTTTCCAGCGGTCTTGATGAGTTAATCCAAATGTTAATTCGATCCATTTTATCGCCTGATACAAATACTGTTATGGCTAAAGAGACATTCCCTCAATATCGCCATCATGCGATTATTGAAAATGCTGAGTTGCGAGAAGTCCCTTTAAAGGATGGAAGACACGACTTAGAAGAAATGGCTAACCAAATAGATGATCAAACTCGAATTGTATGGATATGCAACCCAAATAATCCTACAGGTACGTATGTTAACCAATCAGAGTTAGAGGAATTTTTAAGCAAAGTTCCAAGTGAAGTACTTGTCGTTTTGGATGAAGCATATTTCGAATATGCAACAAATAGCGACTATCCTAATACGATCCCGCTTCTAAAACAATTTGAAAATCTTTTAATCATGCGAACTTTTTCAAAAGCATTCGGTCTCGCTGGGTTCCGGGTTGGATACGGCATTGGAGCACCAGTACTTATTGAACAATTGGAGGTAGCCAGACTTCCATTCAATACTTCGTCACTCGCCCAAACAGCTGCTATCGCTGCACTTGAGGACAAAGAATTCGTCGAAAATACGATTGCTATAAATGCTAAGGAATTAGAGAAGTATTATGAATTTTTCGATAAACATCAAATTTCTTACTACCGTTCCCAAGGGAATTTTGTTTTCATTAACATCCAGGGAGTATCCAGTGGTGAAATATTTCAAACATTATTGGAAAAGGGCTGGATCGTCCGCGCCTTTCCGAATGGGATCCGTATTACGGTCGGAAAAGAGGATGAAAACGAAGAATTAATGAAACTGCTTGCGGAAATCGCAACAGTTAAACTTTCGTAAAGAATAGGCTGTGTAAAGTATGGAAGACTTGAAACGTGTTTTATTAGTTGGGGTCGGACTGATTGGTGGATCAGTCGCCCTCGCAATAAAAAAAGAACATCCTGTCCATATTGTTGGCTATGATGTAAGACTGGATAATTGCCATTTAGCTAAAAAGTTAAATATTATAGATGACTGTACGGATCATTTCGAGGAGGAAGCAATAAAGGCAGATTTAATTATTTTAGCCTGCCCAGTTGAAAAAGCAGAATGGTTTCTTGAAAGGCTCGCTAGTCTTCCATTAAAAGAAGATGTCATTGTAACAGACGTAGGCAGTACGAAAAGTCGCATTATGGAAAAAGCAGAAAAGCATTTTAATAATGGTATACCGTTTATTGGGGGGCATCCAATGGCCGGTTCTCATAAAGTTGGACCTGGAAGCGCTAGGGCACATTTATTTGAAAATGCGTTCTATGTATTAACTCCGTCCCAAAATGCAACAAACGGAAAAATCGACATGTTGAAAACATGGTTAAAGGGAACAAATGCTAATTTTATTATTATGAACCCGAAAGAACATGACTTAGTGACAGGCGTCGTCAGTCATTTTCCTCATATCGTAGCTGCAAGTTTAGTGCGACAAGTTGAAAATCATGCTTCCAAAAATGACCATGTAAAGTATCTTGCTGCTGGTGGATTTCGTGATATAACCCGAATTGCTTCTTCGAGTCCTGAAATGTGGCGGGATATCGTTAGGCATAACAAACCAATTCTACTAGGACTTATCGATCAATGGGTGTCGGAAATGGATGAAGTTAAACAATTGGTTGAAAAAGGGGATAATGAAGAAATCTACAATTATTTTTATGGAGCTAAAAAATACCGTGATTCACTACCCGTACGGGCAAAGGGTGCAATTACAGCTTTTTATGATTTATATGTAGATGTATTGGATAAACCAGGTGTGATTTCTGATATTACGACTTTATTAGCCCATGAAAATATTAGCATTACAAATATTAGAATTATCGAAGCTAGGGAAGATGTTTATGGAGTTCTTAGAATTAGTTTTCAAACGGAAAAAGATCTTGAAAGAGCAAAAGGAAGCTTAGAAAACAGAGGGTATGACACGTATATTAGTATGTGAGGAGTGGCAAAATTGAACGGACGTTTAAAAGGGACAATGAAGGTGCCTGGAGATAAATCGATCTCTCATCGAGCTGTAATGCTAGGTTCTATCGCACACGGAAAGACTGTGATTAACGGGCTTTTAACAGGTGATGATTGCCTGAGCACAATTGATTGTTTTAGAAAGCTCGGTGTTGAAATAATTGTTGAAGGGGATCATGTTGAGATCGAAGGGAAAGGCTTGGAAGGATTACAAGAACCTAATCAAGTTCTAAATGTAGGGAACTCCGGAACGACCATTCGTCTTATGCTTGGAATTTTATCGAGCCTTCCATTCCATACTACAGTAATAGGTGATGAATCGATTGCCAAAAGACCTATGGGACGCGTGACAGTTCCATTAAAGGAAATGGGTGCTAAAATCGATGGACGGGAAGAAGGGAAATTTACGCCATTATCAGTACGCGGGGGTGGACTTAAAGGGATTGATTATACGTCGCCTGTTGCCAGCGCTCAAGTAAAATCCGCCATTCTATTGGCAGGTTTATTTGCTGAAGGAACTACATCAGTTTTGGAGCCTGAAGCTTCTCGCGATCATACAGAACGAATGCTAAAAGAATTTGGCGGTTCCGTACAAACGGATGGTTTGAAAAAAACAATTCGAGGAAAACAGGCACTTAATGGTGCATCCATTAATGTACCCGGTGATATCTCATCTGCAGCTTTTTTCCTTGTGGCAGGATCCATCATTCCTAACAGTGAATTAACAATTAAAAATATTGGAATGAATCCTACTAGAACTGGAATTTTGGATATACTAACAAATATGGGAGCTGATATCACAATTCATAATGTAAATAATGATGTGGCGGAGCCCTATGCAGATATTACGGTTCGTTATTCCCATTTAAAAGGCGTTGAAATCAGCGGTGATATTATTCCAAGACTGATTGATGAGATTCCAATCCTTGCTCTAGCAGCTACTCAAGCCGAAGGAATAACCGTTATTAAGGATGCTGAGGAATTAAAAGTAAAAGAAACGAATCGAATTGATACTGTAGTAGATGAATTGAAGAAGCTTGGAGCCAATATTGAAGCAACAGAAGATGGCATGAAGATTTACGGGAAATCTAATTTGCATGGAGCACTTGTAAGCAGCCACGGAGACCATCGAATCGGTATGATGCTTGCAATCGCCAGCTGTTTAGCATCTGGCGAAACACATATCCAAAATAGTGAAGCTATTACAATTTCATATCCTGGATTTTTTGAGCAATTGAAAGAACTTAAAAAATAATTAGAGGAGAAGGGAGAGTCGCAATTGCCGCGAATTGTATCTGTAGGAACAGGAGTCCCAGAACATGCTATTTCTCAAGTTGAGACAATGGAATTCGCTAAGCAGCTTTTCTCGGGATCTGTAAAAGATATAGAACGGATTTTGAACGTCTTTCATAATGGAGAAATAGAAAAACGCCATTTTGTAAAACCGTTAGAATGGTACCGACAGAACCATTCCTTCTCTAATAAAAATGATGAATTTATACATTTAGCAATAAGCTTAAGCATCGAATCAATAAAAAATTGTTTGGAATCTTCAAATCTTCTGAGACAAATAAGTTATGAAGAAATTGACGCAATCATAATGATCAATACGACTGGAATGGCTACACCTAGCTTAGACGCTAGGATTATGAATAAACTGCCATTTTCCCAAAACACGAAAAGAATTCCGGTTTGGGGACTTGGCTGTGCGGGAGGGGCAGCAGGACTTACAAGAGCATATGAATATTGCCGTGCATTTCCAGATGCAAAAGTAATCGTAGTGGCTGTAGAGTTATGCAGCCTTACCTTCCAAAAGCATGATTTAAGTAAAAGTAACATTATCGGGACTTCACTTTTTGCAGATGGTGCAGCCGCTGCCCTTGTAGTCGGAGATGAGGTCAATAGGCATGAGATCTTGGCGAATAGGATTCCTGCTATTATCGATACACAATCAACATTAATGAAGGATTCATTAGACATAATGGGTTGGAATATAAGAGATAATGGTTTATATGTCGTCTTTTCGAAAGATATTCCGTCCATTGTAAAAGAGTGGCTAAAACCTGAGGTCGAGCAATTACTAATACATAATCAATTAACGATTTCTGACATATCGCATTTTATTGCGCATCCCGGTGGAAAAAAAGTATTAAAAGCATATGAAAAAGCATTAGGATTTGCTCCAGAAAAAACCGCACTTTCGCTCGATATATTACGTAAATATGGAAATATGTCTTCTGCTACGGTTTTATTTGTTCTTGAGCGATTTTTACAGCAAGAGATCAATCATGGCGACTACGGAATTATTGCTGCATTAGGTCCCGGGTTTAGTTCAGAGTTGCTGCTTGTCAGGTGGGAGTAATGTTTTTTTTAGTAATATTAATGGTGATTGGTCAAAGGCTTATAGAATTAAAAATTGCAAAGAAAAATGAAAAGTGGATGCTAGAACACGGCGCGAAAGAATATGGTCAAGATCATTATCGGTTTATGGTTCTCATGCATATTGGATTTTTCCTATCTTTAATTTTGGAGTATGTAATGCGAAAGCCTGCATTGAGTACTTTTTGGCCAACTTTCCTATTTATCTTTATCATCGTTCAAATTGCCCGTATATGGGTTATTTTGACATTAGGGAAATATTGGAACACAAAAATAATTGTGCTTCCAGGCATTAAAGTAGTGAAAAAGGGTCCATTCAAATATGTAAAACACCCAAACTATATCATTGTTACAATAGAATTATTTGTAATTCCGTTGATGTTCAATTGTTACATAACGGCGATTTTGTTTCTAATAATGAATCAAATAATACTTCGAGTTAGAATTCCAATTGAAGAAAAAGCGCTGCGAGAAAATACAGATTACACGAAGCAGTTTAATTAAAAAGGTCCAGTTCCGTCATTATATAAGTGGAACTGGACTTTTACTATTCACGAATACTATATGAAAATCCTAATTGGTCATGTAAAATAGAATGTAATGATTATAAACGAGGGGTTTGTTGTTGCTCATGTCTAAAGTATTACAATCATCTGTGGAAGAAGCACAGTTAAATAGAATTCTTGTTTTAATGGAACGATTTAAAATGCATGATGATCATGAACGTTTTGAAAAAGCTGGAAAGCTAGTTAAAAAAATGGTCGATCGCGAATTTATTGTTGCGTTTAGCGGTCACTTTTCGGCGGGTAAATCAACGATGATTAATTCATTAGTTGGAGAAAACATTCTTCCTTCTAGTCCAATACCGACAAGCGCTAACCTTGTGAAGATTCATTATGCAGACCAAGATTATGCAAAAGTATTTTATCGTACAGATAAGCCGTTAATGTTTAACGCACCTTACGATTTTGCAACTGTAAAGGAATTTTGTAAAAACGGCGATGTGACAGAAATTGAAATCGGAAGAAAGGATTCGAATCTTCCAGACGGTGTTACTGTTATGGATACACCTGGGGTCGACTCAACTGATGATGCCCATCGTCTTTCAACTGAATCTTCTTTGCATCTTGCAGATGTAGTCTTTTACGTAATGGATTATAACCATGTTCAATCTGAGCTGAATTTCACATACACACGAAATTTACTTGATCACGGAGTAAAGCTATTTTTAATTATTAATCAAATTGATAAGCATAACGAAATGGAACTCTCATTCCAAGAATATAAGCAAACAGTCATTGACTCTTTTGCCGCATGGAATGTAAAGCCTTCCGGTATTTTTTTTACATCACTAAAAAAAGAAACTCATCCCGAAAATGAATTTGAATCTGTAAAAATGATTATTGATGATGCCTTCACCCATCACGAAGAATGGTTGGAAACAACGATTACAAAGGCTACAGATCAATTGAAGGCAGAGCATATAAGCTGGTTGTCTGATGAAAAAAAAGTTAAAGCAGAACCGTTGCAGGAATTATTAAAGGATTATAGTGAGGAAGAGCTTTCTCATATTTTTGAAGAAGAAAAAGCGTTGGAAACTAAAAAAGAAAAGCTTTTAGCTAAAGTTGAAAACTGGGAGAAGGATTTTTTTTCTGAATTGGAAAGTTTGCTTCAAAATGCGTATTTAATGCCTTATGAGACACGTGAGCTTGCAGGGCAGTTTTTAAAAACCCACCAGCCGAATTTTAAAACTGGACTCTTTTTTAGTAAGAAAAAGACAGAAATAGAAAGAAAAACGTCTTTAGATCTCTTTTCTGAAAGCTTACGAAAACAAGTTGAGTCCCAAATTGATTGGCACTTAAGACAATGGGCAGCTAAGAAGCTTTCTGATGCTGGCATTATGCAAGAGAATCTTCAAGTAGATGTCCAACTAATGTCTGTTTACTTTGAAGATTCATTATTAATAGACGCGATAAAAAAAGGTGCAGGATTATCAGGTGAATATCTTTTGCAATATTGTGAGGATGTTGCAAGTTTAATAAAGAAAAAAGCGAGGGAAGCAATAAGCGATTTCCAAAAATCAGCTTTTTCTGCATTTAAGCAGATAATAAAGAAAGAATTATCCGTTATCGAAACACAATTAAATAAAATGGGTGCTACTACGTCAACCATACAATTATTACGACAACTAGAACTAGAGTATTTAGAAAAGATCCGACAATGTTCACTCCCAACTGGAAAGGAACATTCATTATTACAAACGCTGCTAGTCAATTGGAAAACAGAACGGGAAGATATTCGAATTTTTACAATTGAAAATATTCTTCAAAACGAGACAACAAACGCTAAGGTTGATTTAATAAACAAACCTTTAGATAGTAATAGTAAGACAGATATTCATAAAATAATATCAAAAATTGAAAAGGCGATTTTTAGTTTAAAAAATGAAGGCAGTTTTAAACGAATTACTTCTCAATTAGAAGATAAGGTGACACGATTAAAAAATCGTGAATATACTATTGCGCTTTTCGGTGCATTCAGTGCGGGAAAATCGTCATTTGCTAATGCACTTCTGGGAAATAGTGTTTTACCTGTATCCCCTAATCCAACAACGGCTGCCATTAATCGGATCTGCCCAGTGACTAGCAATCATTTACACGGTACGGCGGATGTTCATTTTAAAGCTGAAAATCAAATGCTTGCGGATATTGCACATTCATTATCATTATTTGGATATGAGTGTACAACGCTTTTTGATGCATATTCGAAAATTCCAAACATCATAAAAGAGTCGGATTATAGCGGGAAAGAAAAAATTCATCTATCTTTTTTAATTGCGTTCCATCGAGGCTTCCTAGAGCATCAAAATCAATTAGGAACTACTATGACTACAGATATTGAAGGTTTCCATCGTTTTGTAGGAAATGAAACTCAGTCTTGCTTTGTAGAGTCAATTGATCTTTATTATGATTGTGAGCTTACGAAACAAGGGATTACTCTTGTTGATACACCAGGGGCTGATTCCATTAATGCTAGGCATACAGGAGTTGCATTCGATTATATTAAAAATGCTGATGCGATTCTTTTTGTCACGTATTACAATCATGCCTTTTCTAAAGCGGATCGTGAGTTCCTCATTCAATTAGGAAGGGTAAAAGATGCTTTTGAACTCGATAAAATGTTCTTTATTGTAAATGCCATTGACTTGGCAAGCTCTAAGGAAGAAATGAATGAAGTGCTTGATTATGTTCGTCAAGAACTTGTTTCCAACGGGATTCGTTTTCCAAAGTTATTCGGGATTTCTAGTAAATTAGCTTTAAGTAAAAGAATAGAATCAAATATTGATGCGTTTACTCATGATTTTAATCACTTTTTAAATAATGATTTATCACAATTAGCTATTCAATCTGCGAAATCTGATTATAATCGCATCATTAATATGCTTGATCAATTAATTTATACTGCAAGTGAAGATGAAGCGGTAAAAATGAAGAGAATAGAAGAATTGCACGAAGCAAGAGGAATAATTGCAGTTAAACTTCAAGAAGCTGAACCAAGCTTAGTGAAGAAACAATTATCTCAAGAAGCAAAAGAATTAATCTTTTATGTAAAACAAAGAGTTTTTTACCGTTTCCCGGACTTTTTCAAAGAAGCCTTTAATCCGGCTGTGCTGCAAAGCAATAGCCGTAAATTGCTCTCAACTTCGTTGGATGAATTATTAGAGTCGACAGGGTATGATTTTGCACAAGAATTGAGGGCGACATCCTTAAGGCTGGAACGATTTGTTCGAAAACTGCTGTTAAATCGATTAGGAAATCTTGAAAAAGAAATGCAAGATATTAAACATGAATTGACTATTTCTGTATGGGAAGCTGGAAAGATAGATACACCAGAATTTGAATCTGCATTTAAGCATATTAACAAAAGCCCATTAGAAGTAAGTTTTAAGTTTTTTAGAAATCCAAAAGCATTTTTTGAGCAAAATGATAAGAAAAAAATGGAAGAAGCATTAGAAAGTCTACTTTCACCTCTTGCAGATGAATATTTGCAGAATGAATTTAAGAAAATGGAAAGTTTTTATCATTACTTGATTGATATCGAGTTCAGAAATCTGCTTGCGCATATTGAATCAGATGTAGATGAACAGTTTGTAGGATGGTTGGAAGCTCTATCAAATCATGAAAAATTGGCGGAATGGCAAAAAATTCGATTTGAATTGGAGGGGTGAAGATGAAGTTTATTAAATCAGTTTCTTCATTGCAAAACCAATTAATGGATGAAAATATTAGAGTAGTTGATTGTAGATTTGCTCTTTCTGATCCGGATTATGGAAGAACGGCATATAAACAAGACCATATTCCTGGTGCTGTTTATTTTGACCTTAATAAGGATTTATCATCTCAGGTTTTGAAACACGGAGGGCGGCATCCTTTGCCGTCTATAGATACTTTTACTAATAAATTGAGTGAGGCAGGCATTACTCATAACAAAACAGTAGTGGCATATGATGATGGGGATGGCTCCTTTGCAGGCCGATTTTGGTGGCTGCTTTCCTATTTAGGGCATGAGGATGTTTATATTTTAGATGGAGGCTTTAAGGCATGGAAAGAATTCGGATATGAAGTAACCGATGAGATACCTAATTATAAATACGCTAAATTTGTCCCATCTATTAAAGAAAAGATGCTTGCTTCATATGAACAAGTTAAAAATCGAAAAGGAATATTAATTGACTCAAGAGCTAAAGAAAGATATTTAGGTCTTGTAGAACCGCTTGATGCAAGAGCAGGCCATATTCCTGGAGCAATCAATTTTGAATGGACAGAAGGGTTTGAGAACGGCTTTTGGAAAGACCTGGCTGCTCAAAAAGATCGTTTTTCGAATCTTGACGAAACAAAAGAAATCATCGTCTATTGCGGTTCCGGTGTTACAGCTACTCCTAATTTTTTGGCATTAAAAGCATGTGGTTTTAAAAATGTTAAATTATACGCAGGAAGTTATTCGGACTGGGTTTCCTATGATGATAATCCGGTAGAAACGGGAAGTGAATAATATAAAATGAAAATCCAAAGAATTACTGTTAAAGGAGAAAGAGATTGTAACGAAGATCGGATTATAGAGTTTTCTGAGAAAGGAATATTTGGGGTAATAGATGGAGTTTCCGGGGTTAATTCTTACGTAGATAAAAAAGGGCTTACTTCAGGAGCTGTAGCAGCAGAAACTATATTAGAGTATTTGGCTGGATCAGATAATAATGCCGATTTATATAATGCTACTTTAGGAGCAAATGATGCTCTTCGAGACAAAATGTTAAAGCTGGGAATTGATATAAACCAAGTTGAGGAACTTTGGGGAGCGGCACATGCCTTAATAAGAATAGGTGAACACTTTATAGAGTGGGTGCAGTCAGGGGATTGCATGTTATATGCTATCTATACTAATGGTGCCATTCGTGCTGTTACATATGACTCAGTTGCTGAACATGATCAAAAGGTAATTGATGTTTGGAAGAAAATGAACTTTGTAAGAATTGATGGTAATTTACCTTACGATGTACGGTCTATGATTCGTAATAATCGAAGACTTGCTAATAAAGATGGTGGCTATAGTGTCATAAATGGAGATCCTGCATTAGCAAATCACTTAGAATCTGGTATACTCTCACGTAGTGGGGTCGCATGTTTGTTATTAATAACAGATGGTATATATGGATTTGGTGATTATGAAAATGAAATGTCTTTTGTACGTGCTTTGCTGGATGATACTTTGGTTTCCTACACTGAAAAACTATGTGAATTCGAAAGACTGGATAGTGAGTGCAGGAAAGTGCCGCGTTTGAAACAGTCGGATGATAAATCTGGATTACTGATTCAATTGCAATAAATAATCCTTTATCAAAATTGAAATAAGCAAAGATTCTTATTGGCAGGGCTAATGCCCTGTTTTAATTATGGTATAATGTTTATATCTTAATAATCTTATTTAGAGGTGTTTACTATTTCAAATCCACACTTATTATTGATAGATGGCATGGCGCTATTGTTCCGCTCATTTTATGCGACAGCTGTACGAAATAATTTCATGTTTAATAGTCAAGGTGTACCTACAAATGCTGTTCAAGGTTATTTAAAACATTTGCTGACTGCTGTAGAAAAGTTTGATCCAACCCATGTAGCTGTATGCTGGGATATGGGTAGTCAGACGTTTCGAAATGAAATGTTTGATGGATATAAGGCAAACAGACAAGCACCTCCTGTCGAAATGATTCCGCAATTTGATCTTGCAAAAAATTTAACAGAGTCATTTGGAATCACGAATATTGGACTAGCTGGATATGAAGCAGATGATTGTATTGGTACAATCAGTAATCAATACAAAGAGCATGCACATATCACTGTTTTAACAGGTGATCGAGACTTATTGCAAATTATCGATGATCGTATTTCCGTCTTAATTATGCAGAAGGGAATTGGGAATTATCAGCATCACACTAAATCTAGTTTTATGGAAGATTTTGAGTTGCATCCAAGGCAATTAATTGATGTTAAGGCGTTAATGGGAGATTCAAGTGATGGATATCCTGGTGTAAAAGGGATTGGAGAAAAAACAGCATTTAAACTTATTCACGATCATAATAATATCGAAGGATTATTAGCAAATATTGATTCGTTGTCCCCTTCAGTGCAAAAAAAGATTAATAACGATCTAGAGATGTTGCATTTATCTCGCCAGCTTGCAGAAATTGAATGCAATGTTCCATTGACTATTGATTTTAATAAGACGGAATGGAGTGTTTCACCATTCGCCTCAATGGACATCTGTGACAAGTTTGAATTAAAAACGGTTCGTAATCATTTATTGAAAACAAAATGGCTTGAAGAAGACAATATATTTGCAAGTAGGCTATAAAGGAGAAAATGTCATTGATCACGGAGCTTATTGATTTGGAAAATTACCTCATGAATCTAGAAGCAAAAGGCTTCAAGTTTAAAGACGATGCAATTTCTTTTATTTATTTTGGAAAACAATCAACGGGAACAGATGACCATGTTGTCTCGCTTGCAATCGAATTAACATTGAAAACTCAGAAACGATTCGATGGCAGTTTTTATTTATCTTTATTGGAGACATTTAAGGAAAATCATATAAGAACGAAAACAGAGGCATACCGCTTGATGGAAAATATAGGATTAAAAGCACATAACTGACTATGTGCTTTTTTAGTTGAATCGCTCAAAGATTTGAACATCGGCTTGAATAACGGAGATGGTAGCTAGTAAAACCGCAACAACGGCCAGTAAACGCCAAACTTGTACAGAAAGGCATAGAATAACTGAAAGCGGTAGCCTAATAATCATGTAATGCACCTTAAATTCTTTAATGAACTCCAGCAACCCATCTTACGTTATGTGTTTAGTTGAATGGCTTGCCTCGCCAGCTGATCGGCATGTTTATTTTCTTTTGACGGGATCCATTTAATAAAAAATAGCTCTATTTGAGATGATAGTGATAAGGCGTTATTCAAAAGAAGCCGGTACTTTTGATTCCGTGCAAATTCCTTTTCAAAGGCATCTACAACGGCAGTTGAATCAGATCTGACAGAGACAATGGAGTACCCTCGATCTATGCATATTTCTAAGCTCTTAATTAACGCATGAAATTCCGCTTCGTGATTATTCATTCTTCCAAGTGGGATAGAAAAGGATTCTGTTTTTCCGTTATTCTTTATATATATGCCCGCACCACTAAGACCTGGATCGCCAGCACTGGCTCCATCAATATAGACTTCAATCATTCAGTTTTTCTCCTCTAACAGTGTAAGAATTTGTATCTATGGGAATTATTCTACATATAGTGAGAAGTAATGTGAACTTAAATTACTTTTAAAAGGGATGAAAAAATGAAATATAAATTAAATCTTGAATATAAAGGTGCGAAAACAGTGCCAGTTTTAATGGAGACAGAATGGATGGAAGAAAAATATGTAGATAATATTATAGAGGATTTAGAGCGTACTGGCCGATTCAAGAAGATAGTGATAATGGATGAAATGGAAAGGGAATGGAGTCGAAAGGAATATGCAAAACTAAAGATAAAATTGGACCTTGAGCCAACTGATCCGGAACTTTATTTTGATGGAGGGTATGACGTTCAAACAGGAACTGGTGGGATCGGACTGGTCATTTATTATAAAAAGGGAACAGATACATTTAGATTTCGCGCCAATGTACGGCTAGATCAATTGGAAAATAATAATGAAGCCGAGTATGCAGCATTGTACAACGCACTCTTGTATGTAGAGGACCTTGGTATGAAAAACCTTCCCATTGTCATTAAAGGCGACTCTCAAGGCGTTATAAAGCAACTCGAAGGAGAATGGCCATGCTATGAAAAGGTACTAAATACTTGGCTTGACCGAATAGAAGCAAAAATTAAGGGGCTAGGATTAAAGCCTAATTATGAAGTTATTTCGCGTCGTGACAATAAAGAAGCGGATAAGCTTGCAACACAAGCACTTGAAAATAATCTAATTGAAGGTCATATGAAAATAGATTGAGGGTTCAAAGAAAGGTTGATCAGATGAAACGGACGAAAATATTTAAGGAAATTGATGAACTTATTTCATCGTCTTGTGAGGGGTGCTTTTTACATCTTTACTTCAAAAAAGAATTCAGTAAAACATATGCACATAGCTTTTGTATCAACCAGTGCACCGTTGGTCAAAAACTACAGGAAAAAGGGAAAAGCTTAATAAACGCTCAAAAATAAAAGGCACTTTCTCATACATCATGCTAATTACTATATGCTTTTAGGACGAACAATAGATTCGGCTTTTTTTAAAAAATAAATCCAATTGAGAAAAGTGCTGGAAACTACATAAGAGCCTTTAAACTTTCTATAAAAGAGTAAACCTGGCTTTTGGGTTTTCACAAACAATAAGTTTTAAGAAAATAACCAAAATAAAAGGCTAGCCATCGTTGGCCAGCCTTAATCATTATATATTATAGTTTAGTTACATTAGCTGCTTGAGGTCCGCGGTTTCCTTCAACAACTTCAAAAGAAACTTCTTGGCCTTCTTCTAAAGATTTAAATCCTTCGCCTTGAATAGCTGTGAAGTGTACGAAAATATCTTCTTCGCCTTCTACTTCAATGAAACCAAAGCCTTTTTCATTGTTGAACCATTTTACTTTACCGTTTTGCATGTTTCTTTTTCCTCCTAGACTAAGCACAAAGTGCTCCTGAAAAAATATTCTCATTAAACAATTGACAATTGCAAATTATTTGTTCAATGATAAGTAAACTATACACCACTGTCACATCACCGTCAAGAAAACAGAGGAAATAATTTAACGAAATTACTTAATTCACTTTATTCGGTATTTTCTGTAAGTGTAACTTTTCCAATACTTGTTTAAAAAGTTGTAGTATAGTAAACTTTTAAGTGCTAATGATGTACTAAGGGGGATATGAATGCCAACTCCAAGTATGGAAGATTACATAGAACAAATATATTTATTAATAGAAAATAAAGGATATGCAAGGGTTTCTGATATTGCAGAAGCACTAGCTGTCCACCCTTCATCTGTTACAAAAATGGTTCAAAAATTGGATCGGGATAGTTATCTTGTTTATGAAAAATATCGAGGACTAATTTTAACGAAAAAAGGGGAAAAAATCGGAAAAAGATTAGTCGAACGCCATGATTTACTAGAAAACTTTCTAAGGTTAATTGGCGTTAAAGAAGAAAATATTTATGAAGATGTAGAAGGAATCGAACATCATTTAAGCTGGAATTCGATAGATAGAATTGGCGATCTTGTTCAATTTTTTGAAGAAAATGAAGATCGTTTAGCTGAGTTGAAACTTTTACAAAATAAAAATGAAGAGGTTATTGATAAAGAACCAATTTGAGGTTCTTTTTTCAATTCAGCAAGTGGAAATTCGTATATGCCGTGATACAATTAAAGGTAAGTAAATATAGCCTTAGGAGTTGTTAATGATGAGCGAATTTAAATCGGATATTGAAATTGCACAGGAATCTGAATTACTGCCAATTCAAAGTATCGCCGATCGTATTGGGCTTTCTATTAATGACATTGATTATTTTGGTAAATACAAAGCAAAAATTACGTATGAGAAGATTCGTGACATACAAAAAAATAAAGATGGGAAGATTATTCTCGTCACATCTATTAATCCTACAGCTGCCGGTGAAGGAAAATCAACGGTAACCGTTGGTCTAGGCGATGCCTTATCGAGACTTGACAAAAAAACAATTATCGCTCTTCGTGAACCCTCACTTGGCCCGACAATGGGCATGAAAGGCGGGGCCACGGGTGGTGGGTATGCCCAAGTGCTGCCAATGGAGGATATTAATTTACACTTTACCGGTGATCTGCATGCTATCACAACCGCAAACAATGCTCTATCCGCACTTATTGATAATCATTTACATCAAGGGAATCAGTTAAATATTGACCAAAGAAGAATCGTGTGGAAACGTGCAGTTGATCTTAATGACCGTGCACTCCGCGAAATAATTGTTGGGTTAGGCGGGCATGCACAAGGTGTTCCAAGACAAGATGGATTTGATATTACCGTCGCTTCAGAAATTATGGCAGTGCTTTGTCTCTCTACTGATCTGTCAGACTTAAAGCATCGAATATCGAGAATGGTTATCGCTTATACGATTAATAAACAACCGGTTACGGTTAAGGATTTAGGAGTAGAAGGGGCAATTACACTGCTCTTAAAAGATGCATTAAAGCCTAATCTCGTTCAGACAATTGAACACACTCCTGCAATTGTTCATGGCGGACCATTTGCTAATATTGCGCATGGCTGCAACAGCGTAATGGCAACGAGAACAGCTGCCAAATTGGCGGATTATGTCGTAACGGAAGCAGGATTTGGTGCCGATCTCGGAGCGGAAAAGTTTCTACATATCAAATCAAGAAGTGCGGGATTTCAACCTGAAGCAGTTGTTATTGTTGCAACAATCAGAGCTATAAAAATGCATGGGGGACTTTCAAAAGATGAATTAAACCATGAAAATATTTTCGCTCTCGAAAAAGGGCTGGGAAATTTAGTGAAACATATTGATACAGTTACCCAATTTGGACTTCCTTATGTTGTTGCGATTAATCGATTTTCTTCTGATACCGATGCAGAAATTTCAGTCTTTGAAAAGTGGTGTGAGCAAAATAATATTCCCGTATCTTTAACAGAAGTTTGGGCAAAAGGAGGAGCTGGAGCAATCGATTTAGCTGAAAGAGTTCTCCGCGAAATTGATAATAACCAAAATACATTCTCGTATTTATACGATTTACATACTTCTCTAGACGAAAAAATGAAGATTATTGTACAAAAAGTATACGGAGGAAAAGATGTAGAGTTTTCCGTAAAAGCATTGAAGCAAATTCAGGAGTTTGAAGAGTTTGGATGGGGGGCATTACCTGTCTGTATGGCAAAAACTCAATATTCCCTTTCGGATGATCCACAAAAATTAGGAAGACCAAGTAATTTTACGATACATGTCAGAGAATTAAAGCCTAAACTTGGTGCTGGTTTTATCGTTGCATTAACTGGAGATATGATGACCATGCCTGGTCTGCCAAAACAACCTGCAGCCTATCAGATGAATGTAGATGAAAACGGAATGGCAATTGGTTTGTTTTAATAACATATTAGTCAAACATGATTCCTCTTGACGTAAATCTTATAATAATAGATTTTGTTCCCAAAACTAGAAAAGTGCTGTAAGCCTCATAAACATCTCTTAACTTTTTTATTAATTGTAAAAGCCGGCTTTTGATCTTTTACATAATCAAAAAATGAAGAAAATAGCCTTTTAACAAAAAGAATGAAGCTGGTAGGAGGAATATGAATCCAGCCAGCTTTTTTTAGCTCCAGCGCCAATAGACTGGCACACATCTTGTCCTTTTCTCTACGATAAGCAAAAGGACCACATATTTGTACGTCGATAATCGAGGCGCTTGCGCTCTTCTAATAATATAAATTGATTGGAATGGTTTGATTGAAGATTTTTTCAGCGGAAAATATTGCGAAAACTTATGGAGATAAACGTTTATTTAATGATATTACTTTTCACGTAAATGAAGGAGACAAAATTGGCATCATCGGAGTTAACGGTACTGGGAAATCAAGTCTTTTAAAGCTAGTTGCAAAAATCGAAGAGCCCGATACAGGAATATTCAGCCATCCAAAAGATTATTCGATCTATTATTTAGCGCAGGCACCTAAGCTTAATGAAGCACTAACGATCCTTGACCAAGTGTTCAATAGTGATGTTCCCATCATTCAATTGGTAAAGTCATATGAAATGGCCACTTCACAGTTAGAACAAAATCCAGAAAATACGACTTATCAAAACGCATTATTTGAACTGCAAAAGGAAATGGATGCTAAAAATGGCTGGGAAGCAAGCACGAATGCAAAGGTTATTTTATCCAAGCTAGGTATAAATGATGTTAACAAGAAGATAGGACAATTATCAGGAGGGCAAAAAAAGCGTGTGGCGTTAGCTCAAGCTTTAATAGAAACCCCCGACTTGCTTTTATTAGATGAGCCAACCAATCATCTTGATTATGAAACGATAAAATGGTTGGAAGGATTTTTAAATAAATATCCTAAAGCAGTCATGATCGTTTCACATGATAGATATTTCCTTGATCAAACGACTACACGTATTATGGAACTGGATCACGGTCGGTTATTCTCATATGATGGAAATTACGAATCTTTTATAGAAGCTAAAGCATTAAGGGAAGAACAAGAATTGCAAGCTGAAGATAAAAGAAAAAACTTGTACCGTAATGAATTGGCTTGGATTAAGCGTGGAGCTAAGGCAAGATCAACTAAGCAAAAAGCTAGAATCCAGAGATTTGACAAGCTTGAAGGTGAGTTAGGAAAGGTCCCTGCTAAAGCTGATGTTGATATTTCTCTTCAAGGCAGCCGGTTAGGTAAACAAGTATTTGAATTTGTAAGTGCATCAAAATCATTTAAGGATCAAGTAATATTAAAAGATTATAACTTACTGATCAAACCAGGCGACCGTTTTGGAATTGTAGGTAAAAACGGCAGTGGTAAATCAACATTTTTAAATATATTGGCGGGCAAGTTGAAATTGGATGGAGGTGAATTAGTAACAGGTCAAACAGTCAAAATAGCTTATTACACTCAGGAAAACACGGAAATGGATGAAAATAAGCGTATGATTGCTTATATTCGTGAGGCAGGAGAAGTTGTCGAAACGAATAATGGTGAATCGATTTCGGCCGCGCAAATGTTAGAACGGTTTTTATTTCCAATGAACACTCATGGGACGGTTATTAAAAAACTTTCTGGAGGAGAAAAGCGAAGATTATACTTATTGCGCTTATTAATGAGTAAACCAAATGTTTTATTGCTCGATGAGCCAACGAATGACTTGGATACAGCGACACTAACCATTTTTGAGCAATATATTGATGAATTTCCAGGTGTCGTCATTTCCGTCTCGCATGACCGCTATTTTCTTGATAAAACCGCAAATCAATTACTTGTCTTTCAAGGGAATGGACAAATAGATCAATATTATGGAACGTATAGTGAATATTTGGAAGCAGCAGTAGAGGAAGATAGGAGAAGTAGAGAATTAGAACAAAAGTCGCTGGAAGCAACAAAACCAAAAAATGATCAGCCTAAAAAGAAACGAATGACATTTCTTGAGAAAAAAGAATGGGAAACGATTGAGGAAGAAATTTTAGAAACAGAAACGAAGCTTACAGAATTGGCAGAAGATCTCGAGAGAATAGGAAGTGATTTTGAAAAAGCCCAACAATTAATGAATGAAATCGATCAATTGAACAATCAATTAGAGCATTTTATTTCAAGATGGTCCTATTTATCTGAGCTTGTATAGAAGGAAAAAATCTTTATTATGCTACAATAAGAAAAAATAGATAACTTAGAGGGGGAACATTTAAAATTGAAGATTATAACGATTGAACCTACTCCAAGTCCTAATACGATGAAAATAATTTTAGACGAAGCATTGGCTGCCGGTAAAAGCAATAATTATAAAAAGGACCAAGATGCTGGTGCACCGCCAGTCATTAAAAAAATCCTTCATATAGAAGGCGTTAATGGAGTCTATCATGTTGCTGATTTTTTAGCGGTTGAACGACATGGGAAATACAGCTGGGAGGAAATTCTACCATTAGTAAGGGAAGCATTTGGCGAAGACAGTGCATTTTCGAATACCGGTAATCAACAGCCTGATGAGCATTTTGGTGAAGTAAATGTTCAAATTCAAATGTTTAAAGAAATTCCTCTTCAAGTTAAACTTTCAGATGGAAATGAAGAAAAAAGATTCGGTCTTCCGGCACGTTTTCAAGGGGCGATGAGTAAAGCACAGCTCCCAGATGATAATTTCATTTTACTTCGCAAATGGAAGGATTTAGGGGCACGCTATGGCGATTTTGATCAAATTGGAAAAGAAGTGGTTGATGAACTAGGTGCGGCGTATCCAGAAGAAAGGCTACAATCGATCGTTCAAAGAGCTATTAATCCATCAGAGGGAATAAAACATGCCAGAAAGTTAATAAAGCTGGAATCTTATATGTTGGACGATCCTGATTGGAAAAAGCGTTACCAATTGCTAGAGCAAATGCAGGATCCTACGATCGATGATTTACCGATTTTAGAAAAAGCTTTAACAGATGAAAAGCTGTCTATTCGGAGATTGGCCGTCGTTTATTTGGGAATGATTGAGGATAAACAGGTTTTGCCATATCTTTATAAAGGCTTAAAAGATAAAACTGTTACTGTCAGAAGGACTGCCGGTGATTGTTTATCAGATCTTGGTTTCCCAGAAGCAATGGATGAAATGTGTGAAGCTTTAAAAGATAAAAGTAGAATTGTACGCTGGAGAGCAGCTATGTTTTTATATGAAGTAGGAGATAAGAGAGTGTTATCCGCTTTAAAAGAAGCTGAAAACGATCCTGAATTTGAAGTGCAGTTGCAAATAAAGATGGCCATAGAGCGTATTGAAGGCGGGTTAGAAGCGAAAGGATCTGTGTGGAAACAAATGACTGAAGCTCGAAACAAAAAGGAGAGATGAAGATGTCAATGGCGTATGAAGAATACATGAAACAAATAGTAAAGCCGATGAGAGAAGAATTGACGAATGCACATTTTCAAGAATTAACCTCAGAAGAAGCAGTAGTTGATTTTATGGAAAATGTGAATGGAAAAACGCTCGTTGTAATCAATTCGGTATGTGGATGTGCTGCGGGGCTTGCTAGACCTGCCGCTATACATGCTGTAGCATCAAGTGAAATTAAACCAACTAATCTTGTTACAGTATTTGCCGGACAAGATAAAGAGGCAACTGGAAAAATGAGGAGCTATATTAAAGGATATGAGCCTTCTTCACCATCAATGGCATTATTTAAGGAAAATGAATTAGTTCATTTTATACCAAGAGAAGATATTGAAGATCATGATATTGATACGATCGTTCAAAATTTGAATGAAGCATTCAAAAAGTACTTTAGCTGATGAACATAGGCGCAAGAGTATATAGCTGAACAAAAAAAGCATATTGTAGGAATAAATGGAAAATTTGCTAGGTGCTAGAACTAGACGGCAACTACTTTCTATAAGTTATCCTATAATTTTATAAACAAGAACAAAAGCTGCGGGTAGTTACACCGCAGCTTTTAATCTGCTATTGCACAATAGACGAAATAACCTATCATTACAAAAACCCCTATATTAATAAGAATAGTCATGTGGAAAAAAACCTCCTTGTCATGGCAGTAATTTTATTATAGCTCATATTCATATAATTGCCATTTTTTTAGTGAAAATGAAACTTTTCTATCGATGTTCCGTTTAAAATAGTATATTATTAATACATATATATTTTAGGAAAGGAGTAGCTGCGATGAAATCATTCTTAAGAAAATCATTGATCGTATTAGTTTCGATTCTAACATTCGGAACTGTTACTCCTTCACATGCTTTATGGTCAGAAAATGATGACGCCCCTAGAGCTCAGCATCGAGGAGATTCATCAAATGAAACTGCGCAAAAGCCTATCTTTGAAAGCCAAATCCAGGTTGAAGAAAAGTCTCATAAGGAAAAATTTATTGAAGTGATGACAGATGAAGCTGAACGACAATCATTAATTAAATTTGGTCCGAAGATTTCAAATGTAATTAAAGATGAGTTTCAAGAAATCATTTTACCTAATATAGAAGAGGCAATTGAAATGACAGCTGCCCAATTTCCTGATGACGAGCTTGTAAACCTGGCGATAACAGAGATGCCGGGTGGAGGAGTTAGTGAGAAAATATTCAATATATACCATGCTGAAACAAAGCAAGATGTAATTCGGTTTCATGTAAGAAGGGAAAAACCGCCTTTAGAAGGATATAGGTTTAATTTTCATTACCATACTTATCATGATCAATTTCAAACTCATTATACAATCGGTACAATACAATGGAACAAAAATACGCCACCTAATTGGCAAACGGTATGAAAGCAAGTTCGCTTCCGCGTTCTTGCTTTCTTTATGGTCGGCTCTCTTCCTAAAAAAGGCTGTTATTTGAATGTAAATTAATAAATTTTATTCTCGGACTGATAGTTTAATGAGAAAAGGCTGCAGTTTAATAAGAAAAGCTAAACCTCCTTGTTAGGAGTAAAAGCCGGCTTGGGTTTTTATTAAAATACCCTATTGGCTAAATGCAATTATTGGAATTATGAAGTCATACTTCTAATCTATGAAAAATGATATAATTATCTATATATTCATAGACTTCTAGGGAGTAGGGGCTTCTTATGCGCAAATGGTTGATTGTTCCACCTTTTTTACTAATAATAATTCTTGCACTTTCTACCACATCAAATGCAACATATGAAGGTATTCCTTTAAGTGAGAGCAGTTTTTACGATAGTTTGACATTACAATCTCGTCATTATTTAAAAGATATTGTCGTGTTGCCGGAAGATTCATATAATCAAAAAGAGGCTGCTGAAATTATTAATAGACTAGATTATCTGCCTTCCTCTATTTTAGGTCAACTTAAGAAGAAAAAGGTGAAGGTTATTCTTTTTAATGGGACATTAACAGATAATGCTAGTGCCGCTCATTTGAAAGGAAAAACCCCTCGTGGTTATCCTACTCATATTACGTGGGATCAAGTTCCAGGAATTGGCGGATCAAATATTGTTCTTGTTAAAATAGGCAGCAGCCATAAAGGGATGGGACATGGTTCAGTACTTCTTGAATACCATGAACTTGCACATACACTTTATCATTTGGTTTATAATGATAAAATAGATGCATTTAAAAGTATTTGGTTGGAAGAAGCAAATCAATTATTCCCAAATAATTCTTATTTCCTCCATTATGAAGAGGAATACTTTGCTGAAAGCTTTGCCTTTTATTATTATTCAGATGATACGAGAAATATATTAAAAAAACTAGCACCTGAAACTTTTCAATTTTTTACAAGTTTACAATGAAATTAAGGATGTGTTTACATGGAACAATATTTAAACTTATGTAAAAGCGTTTTGGAAAATGGAACAACAAAGGAAGATCGAACTGGTACGGGAACCATTAGTACATTCGGATATCAAATGAGGTTTGATTTACAGAAGGGCTTTCCATTACTTACGACTAAAAAACTGCATACAAAATCGATCATTCATGAACTTTTATGGTTTTTAGCAGGGGATACAAATATTAAATATTTACAAGACAATGGTGTAAGGATTTGGAATGAGTGGGCAGATGAAGACGGTGATCTAGGTCCCGTGTATGGAAAACAGTGGAGATCCTGGACGACCGCTGATGGACGAACAATTGATCAAATTAAGGATGTTCTTCATCAAATTAAGCATACTCCAGATTCACGCAGAATGATTGTCAATGCTTGGAATGTAGGCGAGATTGATAAGATGGCTCTTCCGCCATGTCATTGTCTTTTTCAATTTTACGTAGCCAATGGAAAGCTGTCGTGCCAGCTGTATCAGCGTTCAGCGGATATTTTTTTAGGTGTACCTTTTAACATTGCTTCATATGCGTTGTTAACAATGATGATGGCGCAAGTTACAAATCTTGAACCAGGTGAATTTGTCCATACTTTTGGCGATGCACATATTTATTCAAATCACATTGAACAAATTGAGCTTCAACTTAAAAGGGATCCTCGTCCATTGCCAACTTTGAAGATTAATCCGAATGTTTCAGATTTATTTGATTATAAGTTTGAAGACTTTACACTTGAAGGCTACGATCCGCACCCTCCTATAAAAGGAGTAGTGAGCGTATGATTTCTTTTTTATGGGCTGAGGATGAAAATGGATTAATTGGAAAAAATAACGATCTGCCTTGGCGTTTACCTGCTGATTTAAAATATTTTAAAGAAACAACGATGGGCTATGCAATCATAATGGGTAGAAAAACGTACGAATCTATTGGTAAACCCCTGCCTGGTCGTACGAATATTATACTTACTCGTGATAAAAATTATCAGGTAGAGGGTTGCCTCGTATTTCATTCCAAAGATGAGCTTCTTCAATGGATAATAAAGAGTAATTCTAATGTTTTTGTTACAGGCGGGTCGGAAATATTTCAGTTGTTTTTGGATGAAGTAGATCGTTTATATGTTACTAAAATATTCCACACTTTCGAGGGCAATACATATTTCCCAAAATTAGATTGGGATAAATGGTTGATTATTTCTAGCCAAAAAGGCCAAAAAAACGAAAAAAATCCATATAATTATGAATTTAGAGTATACAAAAGAAAATAAAAAGCGAATCCACGGGGATTCGCTTTTTATTTTCTTTATTTCAGTTGTAAACACTAAAGTTTGTACGTCGATGGGCCAATCGCTTACATTCTTACTTTTTATGCTACACATAAAACAATATACAAAAATACATAAACGCACTTCCCGCGATGACGAACAAATGCCAAATGGCGTGAGAATATGGAAGGTTGCGCCAAATGTAAAAAACTGCACCAACTGAATATAGAAGTCCTCCAGTTAGTAATAGTGCAAACCCTGGACCGCTTAAGTTAGCATAAAGAGGCTTTATGGCTATGATGACAAGCCAACCCATTGCTAAATAGAAGATAGTGGATATGACACGGAATTTATTAATAAGAAAACATTTAAAGGTAATTCCAGCTACCGCAAGTCCCCACACAATACCGAATAATGTCCATCCTAGTGCACCGTTTAAAGCTACAAGAACAAGTGGTGTATACGTTCCTGCGATCAAAAGGTAAATCGCCGAGTGGTCTAATATAGCAAATATATTCTTTACTTTAGATGGCTTGAAGCTATGGAGCATTGTTGAAAATAAATAAAGCAGCAGCATAGTAACTCCAAATATTGTAAAGCTTACAACTTGAAGTGCTCCACCATTTTTCGCTGCAGATACAATCAGAATGACGAGAGCTGGGATGCTTAATAAAAATCCAATCCCATGTGTAATGGCATTAGCCAGTTCTTCTTTCCAATTATAAGTTTCACCGTCTGTATAATAGGTCGTCTCCAATTTTATTCACCATCCTTTTTATTTACGAAGTTCTTTTAAGCATAGAACGATAAAACAATAATAGCAAACGATTCTTAACAATACTATACATAAACATCACTATTCAATCATATGAGGAACCTGTATAATGGAGATTGATATCTTAAAGGATGTGGCGAATTGAGAAAAATAAAAATTGTAACTGATTCAACATGTGACTTATCAAAAGAAGAAGTGAAACAATTAAATATACATGTAATACCTTTATCCATTACAATTCAAGGTGAAACTTATTTAGATAGAGTAGATATAACCCCAAAAGAATTTATGGAAAAAATGAAGGCTTCAGAGGAACTGCCAAAAAGCTCTCAACCGGCAGTAGGCGAATTTCTGAAATTATATGATGAACTCGGGGAAGATGGAAGTGAAATTCTATCAATCCATTTAACTGGTAAAATGAGTGGAACAGTAGACTCCGCCAGAGCCGCTGCCAAAATGTCAGACTCTAAAGTTACTATTATTGATTCTTTATTCATTTCCAAAGCACTTGCCTTTCAAGTTAGGGAAGCTGCCAAAATGTCAGATGAAGGTAAAACAATGGAAGAGATCCTTACCTCTATAGAGAAAGTACGACTAGGGACAAAACTATATGTTGTAGTTGACACTCTTGAAAATTTAGTGAAGGGTGGAAGAATCGGAAAAGGCAAGGCTATGATTGGTTCACTGCTAAATATCAAGCCTATAGCGCTCTTAGACGAAGGAGAATATTCGCCAGTTGCGAAAGTAAGAAGTAAGGCTCAGGCTGTAAAGTACGTAATTAAGCAGTTTATGGATGATATTAATGGAAAGACATTAAAAAGCTTATGCATCGCCCATGCTGATGGACTTGAACTCGCTTATTTATGTAAAGAAAAAGTGGAAGAACTAACGGGTTTTATGAATATTGAGATTTGTGATACAACTCCTGTTATTAGCACCCACACAGGTGCTGGGGCGATTGGATTTATGTATTACACAGAATAATGAATGGTAATGTAAAAAAGTGATCTACATATAGATCGCTTTTTATGTTTTCTTTATCTCCATACTTCCTAAGCATGTTATAATAATGTGACTTTACAGATATTGAGGGTGAGCATATTTGATTAGAAAGTACATCATTATCGTGATGGGATGTATATTATTATTAACAGGCTGTTCTATACCTTATTCAAAACAAGGTGTTCATATAATAAACCGTGAAGAAAAACAAATGCCGCCGGCTAATTTTATGCCAGTGACTGTCAACATTGTTTCTATCGGTGATTCTTTAACTCAAGGCATTGGTGATATAGATGGCAAGGGTGGTTATATCTCATATTTAAAAGATAAGCTCGAAGAAAATCACAGTATCAAAGAGGTTGATTTTAATAACTTCGGAGTGAAGGGCAATCGAACTGATCAATTATTAGATCGTCTTAAACAGAATAAAATTAAAGCTTCAATAAAAGATGCTGATATTGTCATTATAACTATTGGTGGTAATGATGTTATGCAAGTATTCAAAGAAAATCTAATGGGTCTTCATGTAAATATGTTTTTGAATGCAGAAAAAGGGTATAGTGAAAGATTAACAGAAATCATTGATACTATTATTTCATATAACAATGAAACAGATATATATTTAGTAGGTATTTATAATCCTTTCATAAGATGGTTTTCCGATCTAAAAGAAATGGATGAAATTGTTAATAGTTGGAACGATGCCAGCTCTACAGTGATCAATAATTATAGTCAAACAACCTTTGTCCCAGTTGATGATATATTTCAAAACAAAGAGGAAACATTACTTTATACTGATTATTTTCATCCTAATAATGAAGGATATGAATTAATTGCTAATCGAATTTACGATTATCTTGGTAAAAAGGGGAAACTATATAAAATATTGAAATAACAAAGGGATACAGGGGAAGAGAGAGATGAAGAAAAAAAACATTTGGAAGTTTTTATTTATTACATTATTATCGATTAATATACTTTTTTTATTTATTTTAGGGACAATGCTTTTTCTAGCAGTTGATCAAGAGCCTATTCCTAAAACTAATGTCTCGACCGCAAACATGTCCGAATTTTTAATACGTACAGAGAAACAAGATCTTAATGCACTTATAAATCATTATATTGAAAAGGAAGGTCTAGACGGTCCGATTCATTACCGTGTTTTATTGACAGATGAAGTAGAATTATACGGTGAAGTTCAGGTTTTTTCCCAAAGCATGTATTTGAAAATGACATTTGAACCGGAAGCGTTGGAAAATGGAGATCTTATATTAAGGCAAAAATCATTGTCACTAGGGGATGTCAAGCTTCCTGTCACATATATTCTTAAATTTATCCGAGATTCATACAAGTTGCCAGAATGGGTCATTATCCAGCCAAATGATAAGCAAATATATGTTTCCCTTCAACAAATGAAATTGAAAAGTGGCATTCAAGTAAGAGCTGAGGAATTCAGTTTAGTGGATGATCGAATTGCTATGAAAATGTTTGTACCCGTTGATTGAGTAGGTCTAATATACTCTCCGAATTTGAAGTCGTAAATTTGCTAATATACAAAAGCTTACTAGGATTTGTAGAATGGCTTTCCAAGAGCAATAGAATATCTTGGTTAATTGAAGTGTAAGGCTGCGACGCCTAGTCGCCTAAAGAAAAACACGTCCTTGTGGCCAACCACCAAAGCCGGTTTTAGGACGTGCTGTCCGACGGCGGATCATAAACCTCTAAGAGTGCGAAGCGACAGAGGAGTCTCACCTTGCTTTTCCGGAAAGCGTCCGCCCTGAATGAAAATCAACGGTTGTTTGCTCATGCGTTGTATGGAGTTTATTATCTTATCCAATTGAATGGGTAATCTACTATTGAAAACTCCTTATAAAAAGTATGAGGAGAAATAAAAAAGTAGTGCTTGAAAATCTTGCGTCATCTGACTCGGTGAATGTCGGAAGTCTATAAGGTAGGAAGGAGGCGTTTTTAAAATGAAGAATTCTTTGGGCAGTGAATTAGCGACTTTCGCAGGCGGTTGTTTTTGGTGTATGGTGAAGCCTTTTGATGAACTACTTGGAATTGAAAAAGTTGTTTCAGGCTATACTGGAGGAAAAAAAGAGTATCCTACGTATGAAGAAGTATGTTCAGGCCTCACTGGACACACGGAGGCTGTGCAAATCACATTTAATCCAAATTTTTTCCCTTATGAGCGCTTGCTGGACATATTCTGGATGCAAATTGACCCGACAGATCCAGGCGGCCAATTTTATGATCGTGGTGATTCCTATAGAACAGCGATATTTTACCATTCTGAAGAGCAAAAACAACTTGCAGCACAGTCAAAAACAGCATTAGAAAAAAGCGGTAAATTTTCTCGACCAATAGTTGTTCCAATAGAGCCGGCCAGCATCTTTTATCCAGCAGAAGAATATCATCAGCATTTTTATCGAAAAAACCCTGAACGTTATGAATCCTATCAGCTTGGATCAGGAAGAAAACATTTTATTAATAAGCATTGGGGGGATTGAAATGAATAAAGATGAATTAAGGAATAAGCTTTCACCGATGCAATTTCATGTAACACAGAATAATGGAACAGAACCTCCTTTTGATAATGAGTATTGGAATAATGAAACAGATGGAATTTATGTAGATATCATTTCCGGAAAACCGCTTTTTAGTTCGAGAGATCAGTATGACGCAGGATGTGGATGGCCCAGCTTTACGAAACCAATTGATAATAAAGAATTATTGGAGAAAGAAGATTTAAGTCATGGAATGATTAGAACCGAAGTAAGAAGTAAAGGAGCAGATTCTCATTTAGGACATGTTTTTCCAGATGGTCCTGGGCCTTCTAAGCTCCGATATTGTATAAATTCAGCTTCGCTTCGCTTCATTCCTAAGCAAGATTTAAAAAAAGAAGGATATGAGGAGTACGAAAGATTATTTTTATAGAAGTCTTTTTTTCCAAACACAGTTGTTATTTAATGTGAATCAAAATAATATTAAATATTTTTCATCTGAACGAAGGGAAAAGAATTAGATCTTAATAAGAATTCTTAAACTACCTTATAGGTCTAAAAGCCGGTACTTGGCTTTTATAAAACCAAACTTTAATAAAATGATTTAGCATCCATTCATTGGGTGCTTTTTTTACTAAATAGGCAAACGCACAAACAGCCCATTACATACATACATAATATAGGAACGAAGATATTAAAGAATTGAGGAGTGAATGATATGTATGGAGGCTTCGGAGGCTACGGTTATGACGGCTGTTGCCCATCTTATCCAATGTATGGTGGTTACGGAGGCGGTTTTGTAGGTGGTAATGGGTTTGCGCTAATCGTTGTATTGTTTATTTTATTAATCATCATTGGCGCCTGCTGGGTATTTCCAAATTAATAAATAGCCCCCGTACTTTAAGGGGGCTAAATTTATTACGAATGAAAATGTACTATATGCATACATTGATAAAAAGAATAGCTTCAATATAATTAAATACATTTACGAATAATCTCTAATCCGCTATTATTTGTTAGAAGAATGTTACTGAAAGGCGGATTAATCTTAATGAATAAATCCTTTTATCATTTTCTTATGAAATACAGACAGCCGCATTTAAAAGATGATATTAGCAAATTTGCGAACGATGCTTATAATGACCACAGCTTTCCAAAATACTCGGATGATTATAACGAAATCAGTAGCTACTTAGAACTAAATGGGGGATATTTACCAACACTAGCGCTTTTTGATCGTGTTTGGGAATTATATTTAGAAGCAGAAAAAAAATAATGTTTGATAGAGAATTCAGAAAGGGAGAGAAGGGTATGCGTGATACTGAATTGTTTATTGATACAGAGGAAATCGCTGAATTTTTCTATCGTGAGCTTATTAAAAGAGGCTACACCCCTACGGAACTTGAATCCGAAGAATTAGCTGATATCACCTTCGACTATTTAATTTCAAAATGTATTATTGAAGAGTGGGATGAGTAATCATAGTGATTACCTGTTTTGCGCCAAATCAATTTTGGCGTTTTTATTTTGGCTTTTTTTCCTAAACTGTCATGTTTCAACATTATTTTTTCTACAAAATTTGCAAGGAAGGATTGAAAGAATTAGAATAAGAAAGAGAAAGATAAGTATACGCGCCAAAATCATCAACGATTAAATTTCAGCTGACAAGCCTGTTCATGAGGAACAAGGTCAGCAAAATAAGGTAAGAATAGATGGTGGCTGCGGATGCGAAATGGCCAAGCGCTTGCTAGTCGATAGGTGCTAAAATTTGACAATAAATATGTTGGAGGGATTTTCTTGAGTATTCATATTGCAGCGAAACAAGGCGATATTGCTGAAACAGTTCTATTACCAGGTGATCCACTACGTGCTAAATACATAGCTGAAACCTTTCTAGAAAATGCGGTTTGCTATAATGAAGTGCGAAATATGTTTGGTTTCACTGGTGTGTATAAGGGTAAAAGAATATCAGTGCAAGGTACTGGTATGGGAGTTCCTTCGATATCTATTTATATTAATGAGTTAATGCAAAGTTATGATGTGCAAAATTTAATTAGAGTTGGAACTTGCGGGGCCATTCAAAAAGATGTAAAAGTTCGGGATGTCATTCTTGCTATGACGGCATCCACTGACTCACAAATGAATCGCTTAACCTTTAACGGTATTGATTATGCGCCAACAGCATCGTTTGATTTACTTAAAAATGCATATGATGGGGCTGTAGAAAAGGGATTGCATGTTAAAGTGGGCAATGTTTTTACAGCTGATATGTTCTACAATGATAATGCAGAACATGAAAAGTGGGCGCAATATGGTATACTTGCCCTTGAAATGGAAACATCCGCTCTTTATACTCTTGCTGCAAAATATGGGCGAAAGGCTCTATCAGTGTTAACTGTAAGTGATCATATTATTACAGGTGAGGTTACTTCATCTGAAGAAAGACAGCTGACATTTAATGACATGATAGAAGTAGCCTTGGAAGCAACAATTAAAGATTCCTAATTTATATTGAAGAAAAAGAAATGTGGGTAATTATGAAAAAATTAATCATTACAATTGCTGCAGCTGTTGTTCTCTCAGCATGTTCAGTGGAAATTCCATTTATTAATGAAAAGCCATTAGAAAAAGCTGAAAAAAATCCACAATTGGCTGAACGGAATGAACAAACGAAGGAAAATTACGCAAGCAACGCACCAGGAGAAGACGATTCTTTACTTGCGCTTGAAGCGGTCTACTTTAATACAATTAAAGAAGTTAATGGAATAAACGAGATTGTCAATGCTGCGAATGTATTAGCGCTGGTTAATAAAGAATTTGCTTTACCAGGCACTTATATACCTGATGATTTAGTTCGCCCTAAAGTTCCATTCTCTTTTGGCGATCAAGACATAGAAAAAAGTTATTTGCGAAAAGAAGCTGCTAAAGCACTTGAGAAAATGTTTTCTGCGGCAGAAAAATTAAACATTCATCTTTTTGCTGTATCCGGATATAGATCGTACGATAGACAAGAATCCATTTTTAACAATGAAATTGGCAGAGTTGGAGAAGACAAAGCGCTGCAAGCAGTGGCTTTTCCAGGGAAAAGTGAACACCAAACTGGACTTGCTATGGACATATCCAGTGAAAGTGTACAGTATTTATTAGTCGAAGAATTTGAAGATGCAGAAGAAGGAAAATGGTTGAAAGAAAATGCTCACCGTTTTGGATATATCCTTCGCTATCCAAAAGATAAGGAAAAAATTACGGGCTATCAATTTGAACCATGGCATTATCGTTATGTTGGAGAAAAAAATGCCCAAATCATGTATAAAAACAATTGGACTCTTGAAGAGTTCTTTCAAGAAGTCCGGAAAATATAAATATAAAGAAGGCCAAGCTTCTCGAAGTATGTATGATGGCTTTGAGAAAGCTTGGCCTTTTCTCTTTAATATTGTTAAAAAAGCTGATAAAATGATGAAGTTGCAGTACAATGTAATTTACATAAGAGAAGTTGTTACAAGCCTATGCTGCTGAAACGAAAGTGGTGATTTTTGATGGATGAAGAAAATAAGGTAGATAATCATTTAGAAGAAAATAGTTATATTCGGATAAAAAAATTCAAGTTTATTATGCTCATTTTTCTTTTAGTTTTCGCAACTGCTGGCATTACATTGGCAGCACTTTCATTCGGAGATGAAAAAGCTGTTAGTGTAGCGATACAAGAAAGAAAAGAATTCAATAAATTATATAATGCTTTCGATATGCTAGATGAGAAGTATTATGAAAATATAGATCAAAAAAAATTAATTGATGGGGCTATTGCTGGAATGGTAAATGCTCTGGATGATCCGTATTCCGATTATATGACAAAAGAAGAGAACGAAAAATTCCAAGAAAGCATTTCTGCATCTTTTCAAGGGATAGGAGCAGAAATACAAGAGTTAAATGGAAATATCGTTGTTGTATCTCCGATAAAAGGATCTCCAGCGGAAAAAGCAGGTATAAAACCAAATGATAAGATTATTGCTGTCGATGATAAAAACATTCAAGGAATGACAGCAAATGAAGCAGTTCTTCTAATCAGAGGTGAAAAGGGTACAAAAGTTACTCTTAGTATTCAGCGTGGGGAAAGCACAGACTTAATAAAAGTAACAATCACAAGAGATGATATCCCTATTAATACGGTCTACACAGATATGTTGGAAAATAATGTGGCAAAAATACAAATTACTTCTTTTTCCAAACATACTTACGATGATTTAACAAAAGCCATAAATGAAATGAAAGATAAAGGGATGGAATCGCTTATAATTGATTTAAGAAGAAATCCTGGTGGTCTTTTAGATCAGGCTATTGAGATGGCAAATCTCTTTGTACCTGAAGGCAGTAATATTGTTCAAGTTGAATATCGGGATGGTACTATTGAAAAAACGGTTGCTCAAGGTGGGGAGAAAATCAATATCCCTACTGTAGTCTTAATAGACGAGGGTAGCGCCAGTGCATCAGAAATTTTAGCAGGTGCTGTCAGTGAAACAGCTAATATTCCGTTAATTGGCGATAAATCATTTGGAAAAGGCACCGTTCAAACAGTAAATGATTTTAAGGATGGTTCTAACGTAAAATATACAATGGCAAAATGGTTAACACCGAACGGCAACTGGATCCATAAAAAAGGAATTGAGCCTGATTATAAAGTCTCTTTGCCTGAATATGCGAATTTATCGTATATAGATCCTGATAAAAAGCTAAAAGTATCATCCGCTTCTAATGATGTAAAAGCTGCTGAAGAGATGCTGAAGGTATTAGGATATAAGCCAGGGAAAATAGATGGCTTCTACGATACTGATACTGAAAATGCTGTTAAAAAATTTCAGAAAGCCGAAAAGCTTAAGGAAAATGGTATTTTAACTGGAGATACAACAGTAAAGTTAATGAATAATCTGAGTGAACATATCCAAAAGAATGACCCACAAGTTAAAAAGGCAATTGAAGTTTTAACTAAATCCAATAAATAATAAAGGAAAGGCTGCCCAGAAAGTCAATAAAACTGACTTTCTGGACAGCCTTCTTTGTATATTTAATGTAAAAAAATAGATCAATTGCAATAAATCATGTAAGAGGTCCGTTGCTCTCTGTTCCGGCACTCGCTTCCCGCGGGCATGGCTTGAGCCTGATTGTATTGGAAGGCGGCAAAGACTCCTGCAAGAGTACGGAGGAGGGGAGAGCCCACAGGCGCCCCGGTACGTCTGCGGAAAGCGAAGCCGGCTGAAACGGAAATCAACAGCTACATTTTAACATATTACTAAATTTAAAAGACTTTTTCATTGGAATCTTTTTTTCATTACTATCTTTCAGCAAACTTAATAAACGTTCTTTCATCTTCAATTAATCCGCAAGAACCACATTGTATTCTTCTTTCTGGACCATTGTAAATTGCGTGAAAAGGTCCGGCATCAGCAGCATTTTCATATTCTTCTATCGTTTCTCCTGTTTGTGGATCCAATTTTACTGAATGGGCGATTTGTTCAATGATATTAAAACGTGAACGGTTTGTTTTACAATTTGGACAGCAATATCGAGTACTCATATAGTCCTCCTACATTATTTTTATCAATAGTTTTCTCCAAAATCAGCTATATTATAAGCTTAACTTTTGATACAAAAGTGTAACATTAGTAATAAACGAAGTGTTTTAAAAAGTTGTCAATACGTTATTTCATGAAATATATGGTAAAGAGTATAAGCAACTGGAAAAACTTCTAATGAGAACCATGAGCAAGATTATTAGAAAAAGGTGCTTAAATCATAGATTAGACGAAATGGCAAAATGAAAATGAGTAAAAATAGCTTTAAAAATAGTAATCTGGCAATTCCTCCCTTAAATATTACATAAAAACGTATGTTAATATAATCATGCAAACGAAATGAGAGATTAAGGGAGGAAAAAACAAATGAAAAAAATAGTCATGTCAACTGTAGCAGCCGCCGCACTTTTATCAGCACCTTTTACTGCAGGAAAAGCGGACGCAGCAGAATTGCAACCTGTAAAAACAAAAGTAGTATACTATCAAGTTAATACTTCAAACTACCAAGATTTATATAAACAAATTATGGAACAATACAATATAGATTTGAATCAATTTTTAAAACAAATACCAACAAGTAATGAACAAAAGCAAGCTGTGAAGAAATCAACTCCAGTTCAACAAGAACAAAAGCGGGACGCTAAAAAGCCAGTCCAGGAGCCGGTACAAAAGCCTGTTGAACAGCCAGCTAAAAAACCAGTTCAGCAGCCAGTACAAAAACCTGTTGAACAGCCAACTCAAAAGCCGGTGCAACAACAAGAAAAACCTGCAACAGAAACTAACTCACAATTGAGTGCTTTTGAACAGCAAGTTGTTGATTTGACTAACCAAGAAAGAGCTAAAAACGGTCTTGCGCCACTTAAAGTTGATATTGAATTAAGTAAAGTAGCTAGAGAAAAATCAAGGGATATGTCTGTAAATAATTATTTTAGCCACACAAGCCCAACATATGGATCACCATTCGATATGATGAAGAAATTTGGCATCACTTATCGTTCAGCAGGTGAAAACATTGCAATGGGACAACAATCTCCGGAAGAAGTAGTAAAAGCTTGGATGAACAGTGAAGGTCACCGAGCAAATATTTTAAACAGCGGCTACACTCATATTGGTGTTGGACATGTTGCTAACGGCAATTACTGGACACAACAATTTATTGGGAAATAAGAGATAAGTGCAAGCGCCTTGCTTATCGGCGTGCAAACTTCAGGAACCAAAACTTGCGATAAGGAAACACGCGAGATGTTTACTTATAACAGGACAAGGTCAAGAAGTTTGCTAGTCGATAGCTTTGGAGTTAAAGAAAAAAGAAAAAGCGAGCACGTAACCAGTTTATCGCTAGGTTACGCATGTTCGCTTTTTTGTATGCTTATATGCTTTTTTTGTACATAGATCAAGCGATAAGAAAGTGTAATGGCGCCAACCGCCAATCCAGTTATTAACCCGAGCCAATATCCAAAAGGGCCTAATTGTGTGCTTTTTGCTAATAGGTAGCCAAACGGCAGACCAATGACCCAAAAAGAAACAAGTGCCATAATAAAAGTTACATTCACATCTTTATAGCCTCGCAGTGCACCTTGAATGGGTGCAAGAACAGCATCTGACAATTGGAAAAAAACTCCAAAGAGCATAAATTGTGAGATTAGTACAACTACATCGGGATCATTGCTATACAAGTACGCAATATTACTTCTGAAAAGAAATAATAGTGTTCCAGTTATTAAGGCAATCGTAATTCCTCCGCCAATTCCAAGATAGCTATAAAGTCTTGCATCTTTGAATCTTTTCGCTCCTGATTCAAAACCAACCAAGATCGTCAATGCCATCGATATGCTTAAAGGAATCATATAAATGAATGAAGAAAAATTTAAAGCAGCTTGATGTGCAGCAATAATTTTTGTTCCAAACTCGCTCATAAACAATGTGACTGCGGAAAAGATACTTGTTTCTATAAAAATGGACAAACCAATTGGCACTCCGAGGGAAAAGATTTCTTTCCATTTACTAAAAGATATTTTCGGAATCGAACGAAAGATCGCATAATCTGAAAATGGCTTTTTTCTATGAATAATCCATATCGCAATAAAAGTAATCAACCAATAGGTAATAGCTGACGCAATACCTGCTCCAATCCCGCCCATTTCAGGCATCCCAAGCTTACCGAATATTAAAATATAGTTTAAAGTTACATTAATTGGAAGCGATAATAACGTAACAATCATTGTAACTCTCGTTTTGCCCAATGCATCCATAAAAGATCGTAAAACATTATACACAAATAGTGGAACAATACCAAAGCTTAATGATATTAAATAATATTTAGCAACATGGCTAACATTATTCTCTAGGTTCATCCCATTTAGCAATGGATTCAGAACAAAAAAGCCAATAATGATAATAAGGATAGCCATGGCAATCCCTGCGTAAATACCTTGCATGACGGAAAAGGGAACTTCGTTCTTTTTATTGGCGCCTACTAAATGTGCGACAATAGGCGTAACGGATAAAAGAATTCCACTCAGTCCGGTATTAATAGGAATCCAAAAGGAAGATCCAACCGCAACACCTGCTAAATGTTCTGCAGAATATTTGCCAGTCATCATAATATCAAAGAAACTCATTGAAAACATGGCGAGTTGAGTGATTAAAATAGGGGTAAAAATAATCCATAGTTGGTGTAGTTTTTCACTAATTGTAAATGTTTGTCTCATATGTAACCTCAATAATAAAAAATAATAAACTCAATTATAGCATATAAAAACAGCCGGTTATAATAAACCGACTGTTATGCTTCAAGTGGTTGAAATTCTACCTGCTCTGAAGACTGTCTCATATAATTCATCGTAAATAAGTCTTTTGGAATTTCATATAAATCGTAAATATACTCTTCTTTGTTTAATTGTTGAAAAATCGATGGTCGTGAATCATTTACTTTTACAGTATATGGCAGCTTTTCGGCAGCTTTTCTAGAACGGACATTTTTTTGGCGTATCCTCATAAATATCGTAGAAATGTCCTTTTCAAAAAATACTTCTTGAAAGAAAGCTTCCTTAGCTATACTATTAAAGCCTTTACCGTGATATGGTTTTCCAATCCAAGTTCCTAGAAATCCTGCTTGATCCCTTAAATCGAATAAACTAATGGTCCCGATTGGATTTTCCCATTCATCAAGAATGGTTCTCGAAATCAATTCCCCACGTTCTTCAGCTTCAATCGTCTGCTTAGTCATAAACATAAACTCTTCAAAAGAATGGGCTTTTTGGCGTACGAAAGGGAAGACATCCGGGTGCGTCATCAGTTCAAATAATACATGACATTCATGCCCATTCAATTCTCGCTTTTTGAGCATTTGAACCCCTCCATTAGGGCAGTCCCGTAGTATCGTTCCTACCCTCGAAATTTTTTAAAAGTGCATAAAAAATTTCGGGGTGGGAATCGAACCCACTAGAACCTCCCGAACTCCGGATAGGTGGCGCACCATTTGCCTTCCCTCAATTATGAGCTTTATTTAATTTTTTATTTTCTAATGACATCATACAAAAAAAATCACTATTTGAAAATAGTAAAATTCAAAAATTTAGTGACGTTTTTTAACTTTTTTTGACATCATTTCGACAAATATAAATAACAGCAAAACTATGAAACTTTTTTCTTTTAGAAGCGTATATTTTATAGAGACAATCCGAAAAGGGAGAGAAAAATATGGGAGATCAAAATGAAAGAATATTTGCTACAGCGATCTATATAACGAGCTTTTTTTCAACATTTGTTGGTCCATTAATTATTTGGCTTTTGAAAAAAGATGAATCATCCCTTGTTGATTTCCATGGAAGGGAATATTTGAACTTTTTAATATCTTATACGATTTATTTAATTTTGGCGGGAATACTTTGCATTGTGCTTATTGGATTTCTTCTTTTGCCTATCATTGGACTGCTTATGACTATTTTTACAATCATTGGAGCCATTAAAGCCTTCGATGGGCAAGCTTATAAAATTCCATTTACGATTCAATTTTTAAAGACAGTTTAAAACTAGCATATCCTTGTCCTCCGTATCATATAATGATTCCACACGGCAGAGCAGGGGGAGCCATATGAATATTAAGGATTATTATACAGGTATGTCCCGACTATATAGTCATCAAACAATTTTGTGCACGATCGTGTTCATTATGGTTGTATTACCAAGTATTAAAATTACACAATTTTTCCCTGCTATTAGTGCGGGGATTTTTGTGTTGGTTCTTATGATTTATTCATTTTTAAAATATGTGTATTTTTCCTTTAAGAGTAATTCTTTGCCTAGTCCAAAGATGTTAAATCAACAAAGCACCACACTGTTTATGATAATGCCAACACCTGCTTCTACGTATAATTGGAAATTATATTCCGGAAATGGACTTTGCAGCTTTTCCATTATGGAAGTAAAAGGAAAAGAAAGGAAGTTAAAGAATCATTCCGGCAGATTATATAGGATTATGGACCATAAAAAAAGTTTATTGTGGCATGTTTATATAGATAAGCAAGGAATAAAAGTACTTTCAAATGACGAAAGCTTAGTCTTCAATGCAGCAAAAATAGATAAACGAGAATATTGGGCTAACAATGGTAGAGATCGCTATCAAATTCATAAAATGGCTTATCATTTTGTAATTAAAAAAAATGGAAGAAAAATCATGGAAGTTTCCCAAGGTATTATGCCGTTAAGGCTGCAAAAGCTTTTTTCCTCAAGCACCCCAATGGTCATCTTAGATTCAAATATTAAAGAATATGAACGATCTTTATGTTTTGTAGTATTTTTACATTAGTCATAAAAGCTTTCCTTGCTTTATCATTTGTAAGCTTTTTGCAAATGGTTGGTTTTCTTTGCAAGTAAAAAAAGCCGAGAATGGATCACCCCATTTACGAATCCTTTCTATAACATGTGAAATCGTGAAATCAGCAGGATTGAGATTTTCATTTATTTCATGCCAAAAAATAGGTGCAGCAACGAGCCCTTTTGAATGGTTTCTGACAGAATAAGGCGCAACAATTGTTTTTCCTTCTGCATGCTGAATATAATCGAAATACAATTTGCCATTTCTATTCTTTTTAAGCCTTTCAATTGTAAATGAGTCAGGATCATATGTGATCATAAACTGTGCTACAAATTCTGTGAAAACACGAGTCTCTTCCCATGTGAATCGGTTGTTCGGGAGAGGTATATAAACTTGCATCCCTTTATTTCCTGATAGTTTTACAAATGCCTTTAAGGAAAATGAGTCAAGAATTTTTTTCAATATAAAGGACGCTTTAATCGCCAAATGAAAGTCATCGCGAGAAGGCGGATCTAAATCAAACACAATTTCACTTACGAATGCACTATCGATGGTTTGGAAAGGAATATGAAATTCAACGGCAAGTTGATTTCCTAACCACATCAATGTCTTCAAATCATTGCAAACAATCATTTCATTCGATTCATATATAATGGATTCTACAAAAATGGGAGCCGATTCTGGCCGATTTTTTTGATAAAAGGTCTCACCAAATTCACCATGAGGTGCCCGAATTAACGTTAATGGCCGGTTTTTCAAATAAGGCAGCATCATTGAAGAACATTTTCGCAAATAACGTAAGAAATCCAATTTCGTGACTGAATGTGTTTGCCATAATATTTTTTCGGGATGCGTGATTGCAAATTCTTTTGGGAAATCCGCTTCAGCGATTAAAAATCCTTCATACGTACAATCTTCAGGATGCAAGTCGAAGCGTATTTCTTTGAAAAATGGTTCCCGAAGCTGCTGTTCACCATTCCATTCAATATAATAAAGCTCGATACAGATGCTCGGATGGATATAAAGAAACCCTTCATTTTTATGATGTGAGTTTTTAGTAATTGCCTCGCGCAGAGCGGACTTTGTTTCTGGATCCATCCCATTAATAAAATTGCCTAATGAAAAAATTTCTTCATCCTTATATACTCCTACGTAAAAAAAACCATTATTTTGATCATATGCTGTAAGAAAACAACTGACCGTTTTCCAATTTTTAATTTTTATCCATGAATTCGTCCTTTTGCCTTCTAACCACTTACTATTGGACTTCTTAGCGACAATTCCTTCGCTCATAGAATTTTTCATCGTTTTAAAAATTGCTTGAAAGTCAGTAGTTGAAGGTATATATTGCATAATCGCCTTATCGCCGACAGCTGGATTCAATGGCAGGCCGAGTTGCGTGCAAACGGATAACAACAATTCTTTTCTTTTTTTATAAGCTGTTTGTTCAGTTGATTGGCCATTCTTTGACAGTAAGTCAAAAACTAAATATTTGCATGGCCTTATCTCGCTAGCTTCTTCTATTTTTTGCTTCATTTTCATTCTTCCTCTAATTTGAAGCTGTCCAAAATTAGCTTTATGTTCATTTTCGAGTATCGTAATTTCGCCATCTAAAATAAGAGGCAGAAAAGCAGAGGCTTCTTTCTGTTTTTTATCTAAAAAATGCTTTAGCTCAGGAAATTGAGGCATTAAATTTTTCCCATTCCTACTCCATAAAAAGCTATCATGCTCTGTCCATTCTAGAATGCCGCGAAAACCATCATATTTGATTTCATATAGCCAATTCCCTTCCTCCGGAGGATGAAAACTTAAAGTAGGAAGCATCGGTTTCATAATGAACACCTCTCACGAGTTAATAACCACATTCAGTATTCTACGCGAATGTATTTTTTTCATTAGTAAAAACTATAGTAAATGATGATAGAGGTGAGATTATGCATACGATGTGGAAAGGAAGTATTAGTTTCGGCCTTGTTAATATTCCGATAAAGCTTCATGCAGCAATAGAGGATAAAGATGTAAAGTTTCGATCACTCCATCAAAAATGCCACACACCAATAAAATATGAAAAAATTTGCCCAGCCTGTGAACAAGAATTAGATACAAAGGAAATTGTAAAAGGCTATGAAGTATCAAAAGGTAAATTTGTTATATTGGAGGATGACGAGTTACAGGAGCTAAGCAATGCGAGCGGGGAAAGAGCCGTTGAAATGATTGATTTTATAAAATTAAATGAAATCGATCCCATTTATTTCAACCGCAGTTATTATATGTCACCAGATGGGGGAGGTATTAAAGCGTATGGACTTCTTCGAAAAGCCCTAACTCTATCAGAAAAAGCAGGAATTGCGAAAATTATGATTCGTTCAAAAGAACAATTAGCAGTTATACGAGTATATAATGATACGCTAGTTATGGAAACAATTCATTATCCAGATGAAGTGCGTAAAGCATCAGATGTACCTAATGTGCCCGTAGAGGATCAAGTTTCGAAAAAAGAAATCGATACAGCTATAATGTTGATTGATCAATTAACGACTACTTTTAAGCCTGATCATTATGAGGATGAGTATAGAAATAAAGTATTGCAATTAATAGAAGCAAAGAGCAACGGAAAAGAACTTGTAACTGCAAAAGAAAAAGAACCTGCAGCACAAATGACAGATTTAATGGCAGCTTTACAAGCTTCAATCGATAGAACTAAGCCCGCCGCAAAGCAACCAGCAAAACGAAAAAGAGCAACAAAAAAAGAGGCACAATCTAAATAACATAAATTAAATAAAAATTATATTAGTATTAATGTTTAAAGCTAATGTAAATGGGTAAAATAGTTAAAGTTCTTGTCAGAAAGGTGGAGTAAACCTTAGAGCCATCGGACTTTTTGGCGAAAAAAGGCGAAAAAAGATTTTGCCCATTTTCTTGCTTTTTATATTTATCTCATGTATGATTAGTTTGAACTTAATAGTAGTTTATAGTATTAAATATAGAATCCTTTTTCTCCAATGGTTAAATGGATTTGACCATTGTTTGCTAAGACAATTCCCACTGGCACGGTCTAGGAACCGTAAGGACGAGGGAGAGGAAGGGCTTTCGTTGTTTTGAATTATCAAAGATTGTTTTGTTTTATCCTGTATTACCTGGCAATATTTAATATCAATGAATATGTATGGAGTTAAATTCGCATGTTATAATGAATATCTACTCCTAATTGTGGGTATTGCTTATAATATGTGAATTTTTATTTACACCGTAAATATGAGTAACATATTAAAAAATTTTTGGAGGTTTTTACGCATGGCAACAGGTACAGTAAAATGGTTTAACAGTGAAAAAGGATTCGGCTTCATCGAAGTTGAAGGCGGAAACGACGTATTCGTTCATTTCAGCGCTATTCAAGGAGAAGGTTACAAAACTCTTGACGAAGGTCAACAAGTTGAATTTGAAATCGTTGAAGGACAACGTGGACCACAAGCAGAAAACGTTGTTAAACTATAATTAAGTTCACAAACAAAAAAACTGCCTTTCGGGGCAGTTTTTTCTTTTGGAATATTGTATTAAAAAAACTTGTTTAGTTCGAAATGGAATGAATTCGAGTTGAAAATCATGATTTTCATGAATTAAGTCCGGATCAGCAGGGGTCCAACTGAAACTCCATATCTACTTGAATTTAGTTTGAAATGAATATCATTTTAAACTAGTACTGAATTATAACTCATCAAATCCATTCAAATCGCTAGTTTTTGTATATTGACGCGATTTTTGCTCGAAGAAATCTGTTTTTGTGTCATCAAAATTGTCAACATACGCACGAATCCATTTCATTGGATTTTCGGTATAGTCCTCAAATATATCGCTTAACCCTAAGAGTCTAAGCATTTTATTCGCTCGATATTTGATATATCCTTCCATTTCTACCAAATCAATTCCGTCAATCCCACCAAGAACATACTTACTCCAAATCGTTTCTTGTTCTACAGAATGTCTAAACTGATCATATACCCATTCGGTAAATTCTTTTGTATTGTACTCTGGATTTTCAGCAAGTGTAGCTCGAAATAACTCACTTATAAAACGGCCATGCTGCAGCTCGTCACGGTTAATATAAGAGATCATCGTTGAAGTCCCAACCATTTTTTGGTTGCGAGCGAGATTATAAAAGAATGCAAATCCAGAATAAAAGAATAATCCTTCAAGAAGAGAAGTATATACAATTGCTTTTAATACATTTAAAATCGAAGGATTTTCAGCAAACTCATTATAAACATCCATAATTCTTTCGTTCCGTTTTAACAAAATCTCATCTTTACGGCCTGTCTCAAAAGCATTGTTCTGTTCAATTAAATTAGTTACAGAAGAAAGTACATATGCATAGCTATGATTATGTTCACTTTCCTGGTCGGCAATAGTAGCCATAATCGATTTCACAGATGGATCAGTAGAATAATGTGATAATCTAGCTGCTATATCTGTTTGTGGTCCATCTAGCGTTGCTAGCAGACCAATAATTTTTAAAAAGGCATTTCTTTCCTCATCAGATAGAGTTGGAAACTGTTTAATATCTGCTGACATATCGACTTCACTCGCACGCCAAAAAAGTGCGCGAATTTGTTCCCGGTGAGTGTAAAAATGAGGGTAAGCAAGATCATTCCAATTAAGAATTCCACTTGCCTTTCCACCAAAAAGCGCGGTTGATTTGTTCGGATTCATAGGTTCTAGAATTACTACTTTTTCAAGTACAGTTGACAATGTTTCATAACTCCTTTCGCCCAAGCAGTCACTTTTAGTTCCTGAGAGCCTCTTGGACTTTGTTCTATTTTTAATGGTTCGTACGTTGAATGATAAAATTTCGCAAGTTTTTCTGCTGCTTTACAAAATAAATCATCTCCGCCAAATTGTGTATCACCAGTTCCAAAAACAAAGACGTTTGGAGGTTTGTAGCCTATTTCATAAACGAAATCTTTCACATCATTTGGGGTTGAACCTTTCGCCCAAGTAAAGGAACCTATCATCATGACATCATAAAGGGAGGGATCTGGTATTATTCCAGTCCCAATTCTATAAAGTTCTATTTCGCAATGATCTTCTTTTAACATGTCAGCGATTAATTCTGCAGTTTCTTTTGTATTTCCACTAAAGCTGGCATAGCATATTAAGATTCGCACCATACACATTCCTCAATGTCCGATGCTGTGGAACGGACGTAGTAGGTTGTTTTCAAACCTGCATCCCATGCTTGTAAATGTAAATCAAGCATTACTTGGGCTTTAATATGATTTGGTACATAGAAATTAAATGAGATCGATTGATCAATATGTCGTTGTCTTGCTGCATTTTGCAGAATAGACCAACGCTGATCTACGATATAAGCAGAACGGCGATAAATATCATACGTATTGTGGTCTAAATCAGGTGCAACAACAGGCAGTTTATAATCTTTCTTTTCCTCATGATAGAAAGGTTTGAAAATTGGATCTATACTTGCAGTCGATCCGGCAATGACAGATGTACTGGAATTAGGAGCAACAGCCATTAAATAGCCGTTTCTAATACCATTTTCCGCGACCTCTTTCATTAATTCATTCCAATTGTTTGCATTTTCACCATCAAGATATCCACGCTGTTTAAAATAATTACCTGTTTGCCAATCACTTCCTGCAAATTTTGAATATGAGCTTTTTTCTTTTGCTAATTCAACACTTGCTTTAATTGTTAAGAAGGAGATGCGCTCATATAATTCATCCGCAAATTTAACTGCATCTTGTGATTCCCATTTAATTTTTTTGAGTGCTAACAGATGATGCCACCCAAATGTGCCTAATCCAATTGCTCTATATTTTTTATTTGTTATTGTTGCTTGCTTTACATCAATCGTATTTAAATCGATGACATTATCGAGCATTCTTACTTGAATAGGAATCAGCCTTTCTAATACGTCCGAAGGTACAGCTTTACCAAGATTAACAGAAGAGAGGTTGCAAACAACAAAATCTCCTGCTTTTTTATAAGTGACGATTGTGTCGCCATCGACTGTTTCATCATATTGAACAGTAGGGGACATATTTTGCATGATTTCAGTACATAAGTTACTTGAGTAAATCATCCCAGCATGATGATTAGGATTTTTTCTATTTACTTCATCACGATAAAACATGAATGGTGTTCCTGTTTCTAGCTGTGATTTCATGATTCTCGCCATAATTTTGATTGCAGGTATTTTGATTTTATTTAATGTATTGTTTTGGATACACTCTTCATATTTTTCTCTAAAAGATCCTTCACCTTTTTCCTCATCGTAAAAGTCTTCAAGGGCAAACCCCATCACAATCTTTACTTCGTGAGGGTCAAATAAGTACCAATCTCCTCGTCTCTCTACTTGTTCCATAAATAGGTCTGGCAAACTTACACCTGTAAAAATATCATGTGCTCTTTGTCTTTCATCACCATTGTTTAATTTCAAATCTAGAAAGGAAAGAATGTCTGCATGCCATACGTCTAAATAAACAGCGATAGCTCCTTTTCTGCGACCAAGCTGGTCAACGCTTACTGCTGTATTGTTTAATTGCTTTATCCAAGGAATACAGCCTGAAGACGCTCCTTTAAAGCCCTTAATTGAACTCCCGCGACTTCTGACTTTACCCATATAAACGCCGATTCCTCCGCCATCCTTGGAGAGCCTTGCAACATCAGTATTACTGTTGTAAATTCCCATTAATGAGTCTTCAACCGTATCAATGAAACAGCTTGACAATTGTCCATGAGCAAGTCCTGCATTTGCAAGGGTAGGGGTTGCTACAGTCATATATAGATTAGATAAAGCCCAATAAGCTTCACTTACTAGATGAGAACGTTTTTCAGATGGTTCGTCTTGCATCAAGTGCATTGCAATAACTAGCCAACGTTCTTGCGGGAGTTCGTATGTATTTTTTTCGTGATCTGTTGCAAGATATCTTGTGGCTAATGTATGCAAGCCAACATAATCAAATAATAAGTCGCGATCCGGATCTATTAATTTTGATAACTCTTTAACTTCTTCTCTATTATATTTTTCTAATATATTTGGAGAGTAAATTCCTTTGCCCGCAAGTGATTTTAAAAGTCCATAAAAATCACCATATTTAAGTTCTTTATCATAAGATCGGTTGACACTTGCCTTTTTGTATAAACTTTGAAGATAGATCTTAGCAGCATCATAAGTCCATTGGGTGTTAACTTCATCGACATTTTCCAATGCGGTTTTGATAAGGAGGGAGGTAATATGTTCTGCTTTATACTGGTCTTTTGATTCAATGCTTCTAAAAATCTTTTCTTTAAATTCCTTTGAATTGATTGATGTAACCCTTGCAATAAAGTCTTCTAACCTATTTTTATCAAATGCTAGTGTACGGTTTCCTTGTTCTTTCGATATAGTCGTCATTTTAATCACCCTTTTTTCAAAATAAAAAATCCGCTCGGGAAGGGAGCGGATCAAACGATAGGGAAATGAAGTAACGGCTTTCACTATCGTTTCATCTTCTCAGTCCCCGAAGAATCGAAACTCAGACAAGTAAGGCAGGTCTCCTGACTTATGCATCATCCTAGTAGGGTTCCTTCCCGTATCGAAGCCGTAAAGCAAATCAATACAGTGGTATTTCCCGTTCGTACGCATTTACAGTTGCGGGGACAGTTCCGGTTTCTCACCGGATTCCCTTTTAAGCCCTGAATGGGCGCCTTCACTCGTTAGAATTCAATATATAGTATTGTATTTTCAATAAAACACTAAATGTAGTATTGGTATTGATAATAGCATGTGAGTTTTAGAATTTCAACCATTAATATCTTTAAAATAAAAATTGTCATATCTTGTCTAATAATAAGATTCTATATTATCACATTCTTACTCTACAAAAAACAAATACATTATTCTGATTTGGCCTTAAACTACCAGGGTATTTTATAAAGTAGTATTTTGACCTTGAATTTATTATGGAATTCTTTCGTGCAGAGTTTTTGCAACTTAGTCACTGATTAGTTGTAATAATTCGTAAAAAGTGTGTCCTATAAGCAAAAAGGATAAAATACTAGTAACAGCTTATACAAAGGAGTAGCAATGATTAAAACTATTGCCATTAATAAAAAACATGAATGTCAAATGAATATACCTATTAACGAATTAATTGAAGGGGATTTCCTTTGGTATTGGATGGATTTTGATCGTCCGACGGAAGATGAGATAAAATTATTAAAAAATCCCTTGAACTTTCATCCTTTAGCGATCGAAGACTGCATCAATAATATTCAAAGGCCAAAATTAGATTATTATGATGATCATTTCTTTTTTGTTGCCCAGGCGATAAATGAGGAAAGTCTATTAAGAGAAGAGGTTAATGTTTTTCTGGGAGAACATTTTATTGTATCTTTTCATCAAGAAAATTCAATAGAAATCGAAAAAGTATGGAACCGTATTGTACAATCAACAAATATTAAAAATTGGGATGTAATCCAAGTTTTATATCATGTGCTTGATGAAATTGTTGATAATTATTTTCCGATAGTCGAAAAAATAGAAGACTTATTAAATGAAATAGATGAAAATTCCAGCAGTAGGCCAATGCGTCTGCTATTACAAGACCTCTATGATACTAGGCATGATCTTCTTTCCATACGACATGTAATTTCTCCAATGAGAGACCTTGTATATCGCATAATAAATTCAGAAAGACTAAAGGAATTTCGGCCGAAAATGGAATATTTCACTGATATACACAACCATTTAATTAAATTATCCGAAATGATTGAAGAAAATCGGGAATTAACGACGGATATAAGAGACAGTTATTTATCATTAAATGCACATCAAACGAATCGAATTATGCAAGTTCTTACAGTTATTACGACTATTTTTATGCCATTGACGTTTATCGCGGGAATATATGGGATGAATTTTATAAATATGCCAGAGCTTCATTGGAAGTACGGGTATTATGGAACACTGTTTGCAATGCTGCTAATTGGTATTGGTATGTTTATTTGGTTTAGAAGGAAAGGTTGGTTCAAATAGGCTCTTTTTCCTTAATTTATTCTTGGAGCTGATATGAAAATGGAAAAGTTAGCTGTCCTTATTAGCCGAAAACTGAAAAAAGGATATGGAATGATTACGAAAACCATTCCATATCCGACTCCCTTACTACTCTTCGCTGTCGTAGCTGAATTGCCAGTAAACCCCGAACTTGTCCGTTAATTGACCATAGTATTTACTAAAAAATGTTTCTTGAAGCTCCATGTTGATCGTTCCGTCTCTACCAAGTTTGTTGAATGCAGACTTCATTTCATCCAAATTCTTACTAACAATCGCCAATGTAATATTATTACCTACTGTAAAAGGCATTCCTGGCATCGTGTCGGAAAACATGACATCACTGTCAAAAATATTAAGCCGAGCATGCAAGACTAACTGTTTCATTTCATCTGAAAGTGGATAATCAGGATGAGGCGGCTGTTCTCCAAAAGTCATAATTTCCGGAGTTCCCACGTTAAAAATTTGAGCGTAATATTCCACAGCTTCACGACAATTTCCATTGAAATTCATATAAACATTGACAGCCATTCTCAACACTCCTTACATTGTAGTACATATATTATATACAAGTTTTTCCAATTAATCGAATACTGGCTCCATTTCAACTGATTTATTTTCTTTCTCAGGTTTTATTGCCTTCAAGGCCAGTAGTGCCGCAACTATACTAAGGGAAGCCAATAGTATAATCATATCGGTGATGTTTCCTTTCATTAGCAAAGCAATAACAGGGGGACCGGCTGCGACACCAGCAAAACGCATAGCACTGAAAATAGAAGTAATGGTTCCGCGCATTTCTTTTTCAATACTTTGTGTTAAAATTGCGTCCAAACAAGGAAGCGATGCACCAATCCCAATACCGCAAAATAAAATTACGATAATTAAATATATAAAACGATCTGAAAACATCGTTGCCGCTACACTAATGCCTGCCAAAACCATTCCAAAAAAAGTAATCCATTTCATCTTTTTTAAACTGTCTTTAATGATCTTTCCTGCAATAAAAGAAGCTATACATAAAGCGGCAAGGGGGATGGCGAGTAGAAAACCTTTCTTTACTCCATCATAGCCATATTTGTCTTCAAGGATGGATGACAAATAAAATAAAAGGCCGAACAATATAAACATAATGATTGCCCCGATAATAAATACAGCAATTAACCATTTCCAATGTTCTTTAAATATTTGTTTTGTATTTTTGACAAACCTTCCGAAAGAAAGCTGATGGTCATCATCCTTTGGTTTCTTTACACAAATCAGTATTAAAACTAATGAAACAAAGCAGAAAATGGGTATAGCGAAAAAAGGCAAAAACCAAATTATTCCTGCTATTAAAGAACCGAGAATTGGACTCAATACTTTACCAAATGTATTTGCTGTTTCGATGATTCCAAGCGACGAACTTACATCTTCTTCTTTTTTGTAAATATCACCAACTAATGGAAGAACAATTGGAAAAGCTCCTGCAGCTCCAATCCCTTGAAGGATTCTTCCTATAATGATCCACGTAAAAGCAGAGTCTAGCTGCCACGAAGCCCAGCCAGAAAGAATACCGCCAAGACCAGCTATTATTAGCGAAGGGATAATGACTATTTTCCTTCCAAATTTATCTGATAAAAAACCAGCTATTGGAATTAAAAAGATGGCAACAATTGAGTAAACAGTAATAATTAAACTGGATTGCAATTTTGAAATATGTAATTGCTTTTCCATCAGCGGTAATATTGGAATAAGCATAGAGTTTCCTAACGTCATAATTAAGGGAATGGAGGCAATAGCAATTATTGACCATTTACTTCCTTTTTTTTCTTCAAACAGTGAAAAAAGCGAATTATGTACTTGTCTTTCCATGGCTATTTCCTTTCAAGCATAGTAAGATTAATATTTACTTATAGGTGTTTTTTATCCTTTTATACATAGAGCATTTAATGGGAGGGATAGAGAGATGAAGATAGAAGCAGTAAGTATCGGAATTCCTCAATTAATTAGTAATGAAAATGGTCAATCTTTTCGTTCGGGTATAAGAAAACAACAAGTGCAATCGGCCGATCTTCGTAAGCAAGGGTTTGCCCAAGATGGAGTAGCGGACTTGAAGAACCATGGAGGGGACGATCGAGCCGTTTGTTTTTATCCATTTGAACATTATTCTTGGTGGGAACAGCAATCGGGGAAGAACATTAATATTCCTGCGTTTGGGGAGAACCTGACTGTTACGAATATGCTGGAAAGTGATGTTTGTGTTGGCGATATTTATCAAATTGGTGCAGCCATTGTACAAATAACTCAAGGAAGGATTCCCTGTATTACAATTGATCATTCTAATGACATGAAAGGGATGCTGAACAATATTATTCGAACGGGTAAAACAGGATATTTTGCAAAAGTGTTAAAAGAGGGGATTATTGAACCTGGATTAAGACTTGAACTTCAAGAACGTCCTAATCCAGGATTAAATATATCTGTTCTACATCAATTATTTTTCCATGAGCGCAAAAATTTTGAAGAAATAGCTTATGTTGCTGCCATTCCTGAACTCGCCCAAGATATGAAAGCGAAATTTCTAAAGCTCATACCAATAAAGAGTTTATAATTTTTCAGAAACAGTTATTTCTGTATATTGAAGGTCATCACTTCTTGGGATTTTAATTTCTAATATTTGATTTTTAACTTGAGCGGAAGCTCCTTTTTTTTTGACTAGACTAGGTAGTGTAAATACTTGTCTGCTTCCTTCTCCTTGCAAGTTTTCTATGATTGCTTGATTTGACGTATGAAAAATCCTTAGCTGACTTAATGAAATTTCTGATGATAAATGTACTCTTATATATATATCATCGAAAGTTTCGAATACTTGAGCAGAGGGTTCGTGATTAGTCATTTGTGGATCTTTCATATTGTTACTTTGTTGTGAAGTCATATTTTCCATTGGAGAATTTTTCATTAACTTTTTCATCATGTCATTAACATATGAATGAACGTCTGAAGGATTCAATTGTTCAGTTAACTTTTTAATATCTTCGTTAAAAGGAAACATCCCCCATGGAAACATAGTTCTCACTCCAACTTGAATGACTTTAAATTCAATGTTTTTTAAAGTCTTCATTTTTGATTTTTGTAATTTTGTTGAGTGCCTAAAGACTCCAAGCTTCCTGCTTTTTTCGCTTGTATTGTCAACATCCTATCGGACCTATCGTATTTTCTTTATCAAAATCATTCGTCTCTGAAATTTGACGGTCGTTGGATAAGGCGCTTTCGCTTTTCTTATTCACAATATATGCGAAAGTAGGCTTAGGTGGGAATCACATTGAAAAACAATAAGCAAAACCATTGGAATTTTTAAGTAATCATAGTAAGATTGATATGGTTAAAAGGCAACAAAGTAAATCAGGCTATTTCATTCGACAATATTAGCTAAAATAGCGTGAAAAGTAACATTTAGTCTTTATATTAAGGTTTGTCAATGATAAAATGGAGATTGTGAGCTTTTCACGAAAGTTTTATGAATATTGTATGAAAATAAAAATTATGGTTGAAATGGTGGAGGCGTATCACTAATGAGTAAAAAGGCTTCATATCAAGGGACACCTTGGCATAATTTTTCTGGGCCAAACCTTGGTTATGTCATTGAAGTATATGAGCAGTATCTTACAGATCCAGATAGTATTGAACCTGATTTGAAACAATTGTTTGATCAATGGGGTGCACCTACTTCTGTTGTTGAGGAAGAATCAACAAAAGGGCAAGCTGATGTTTCTTTCCAGCTTCCAACTAACCCAAATTTACTCAGTAAAATAGTTGCTGCAGTCAAGCTCGCAGATAATATTCGTACATATGGACATTTAGCTGCAGATATTAACCCTTTGAATGATAAAGCAAAAGAAAATAGAAGGATTGAGCTTTCAGAATATAATTTAACTGAAGAAGATCTGAAATACGTACCTGCTTCTTTCATTTCACCAAATGCTCCTTCAAATTTACAAAATGGTTTGGATGCAATCAACCATTTGAAAAAGGTGTACACAAAAAAGCTAGCGTTTGAATATCATCAAGTGCATGAATTAGAAGAAAAAAATTGGCTTCAGCAACAAATAGAATCAGAAAGCTTTTATCCTTCACTTTCTAAAGAAGAGCGCATCAATTTATTATATCGCCTTTCTGAAGTGGACGGATTCGAAAAGTTTTTACACAGAACTTTTGTTGGGCAAAAGCGTTTTTCAATAGAGGGTCTGGACACACTCGTACCTTTAATGGATCGCATTATTAGTTTAACTGTTGAAACTGGAACAAGAACGGTTAATATTGGCATGGCGCATCGTGGGCGCTTAAATGTTCTTGCACATGTTCTGGAAAAACCATATAAAATGATTTTTTCTGAATTTCAACACGCTCCTAATAAAGATTTGATACCTTCTGAAGGTTCGATTGGCATTACATATGGATGGACTGGGGATGTAAAATATCACTTAGGCGCTGACCGCAGGTTAAAGCGGGGAAGTACCGCAAATACAAGAATTACATTAGCGAATAATCCAAGTCACCTTGAAGTTGTAGGGCCAATCGTTGATGGTTATACTCGTGCAGCTCAAGAAAATCGTAATAAACCAGGATACCCTGAACAGGATGTTGCGAGCTGTGTAGCTATTTCTGTTCACGGTGATGCGGCTTTCCCAGGAGAAGGAATTGGTCAGGAAACGCTCAATATGGGACAGTTAAAAGGCTATAACACTGGGGGTACGATCCATATTATTGCGAATAATATGATTGGATTTACAACGGAAAGTTCAGATTCTCGTTCGACAAAATATGCATCAGATATTGCAAAAGGGTTTGAAATCCCGATTGTCCATGTGAATGCCGATGATCCAGAAGCAGTGATTGCCGCAGCCATTTTAGCATACAAATATAGACAAAAATTTCATAAAGATTTTGTCATTGATTTAATAGGGTATAGAAGGTTTGGTCATAATGAGATGGATGAGCCAATGGTGACAAACCCATTAATGTACAATATTGTTAAAAGCCATCCAACTGTTAAAGAAATATATGCTGAACGTTTGGCAGCTAAAGAAATCATTACAAAAGAAGAAATTTCTAAAATCGATAGCGATATACAAGAACGCTTGCAAAAAGAATATGATACGGCTGTTTCTGGTAAAGAAGAAGACCAGGATATTGCTATGAATCCACCGGAATACGTTATGAATGGTATACAGCAATATAAGACAAATGTAAACAAAGATGAACTTAAAACAATCAACGCAGAATTATTGCAATGGCCAGAGAATTTTAATGTTTTCCAAAAGCTTAGCCGTATTTTGAAAAGAAGAGAGAATATTTTTGATGGTGAAGGCAAAATTGAATGGGCACATGCCGAGTCGCTTGCATTTGGTTCAATTTTAAAAGAGGGCACTCCAATCCGTTTTACTGGTCAGGATTCACAGCGCGGTACATTTGCCCAAAGAAATCTTGTTTTACATGATGAAAAAACAGGGGAAGAATTTATTCCAATGCATCATCTTTCAGATGTTAATTCCTCATTTGTTGTGTACAACAGCCCATTGACGGAAGCTGCAGTAGTTGGTTTTGAATATGGCTACAACGTATTTGCACCGGAAACCCTTGTCATTTGGGAAGCACAATTTGGTGATTTTGCCAACATGGCCCAAGTTTATTTTGATCAATTTATTTCATCAGGAAGAGCAAAGTGGGGACAGAAATCCGGCTTGGTTATGATGTTGCCGCACGGATATGAAGGTCAAGGGCCTGAACATTCTAGCGGAAGGGTCGAAAGATTTCTTCAAAGTGCTGCAGAAAATAACTGGACTGTCGCGAATTTATCAACTTCCGCCCAGTACTTCCACTTGTTAAGAAGGCAGGCTGCGACGCTTGGGACAGATGGTGTAAAACCGCTAGTTATCATGACTCCAAAGAGTCTGCTTAGACATCCACTGGCATCTTCAAATGTTGAAGAATTTACAGAAGGTGGCTTTAAACAAGTGCTTGAACAAACGGGCCTTGGTCAAAATAAAGAAGCGGTTGAGCGGATTGTCCTATGCAGTGGAAAAGTGGCAATTGATCTTGAAGATCATCTAAAAAATGAATCTGACTTAGATTGGCTCCATATTTTAAGGGTAGAACAATTATATCCATTCCCGAAAAAAGATATCGAAAATATTCTTGCTAGTTATCCAAATGTAAAAGAACTTGTTTGGGTTCAAGAAGAACCAAAAAATATGGGTGGATGGATGCATGTTGATCCTTATTTAAGAGGAGTAGCACCAAAAGGGGCAGATGTTAAATATACGGGAAGACGGAGACGTTCTAGTCCTTCTGAGGGAGATCCAACTATTCATAAAAAAGAGCAAAATCGTATTATTCAAGAAGCATTTACTAGATAACGTTGTAATGGAAAGCAAAGCTAGCTAAAATTGATAATTTGATTGGTTTAGATTAGAGGAGGATTTCAAAGTGGCTGAAATTAAAGTACCTGAATTAGCAGAATCGATTACGGAAGGTACAATCGCGCAATGGTTAAAAAAACCGGGTGATCATGTTGAAAAAGGAGAGTACATCGTTGAACTTGAAACAGATAAAGTCAATGTGGAAGTAATCTCCGAAGAATCAGGAATTGTTAAAGAATTAAAAGCGGCTGAAGGCGATACTGTTCAAGTAGGTGAAGTTATTGCGATTGTAGAAGCAGGTGGAGTGCAAGCCGCAGAGGCACAGCCTACTGCTGCAGAGCCTGAGAAGGCAGCAGCTCCGGTAGAAGAACCTCAAAAAGAACAAGCACAAACTGAAGCCGAGAAAAAAGATCGGCCAATTGCATCTCCTGCAGCACGTAAGCTAGCTAGAGAAAAAGGAATCGACTTAAGTGAAGTTCCGACTGTTGATCCGCTTGGTCGTGTTAGAAAACAAGATATTACATCATTTTCTAATCAGCCAGTGCAGCCTGCTGGGCAAGCACCAACTCCTAAAGCTGCTGCTCCTGCTCAAGAAGAAGGTAAACCAGTTGAGCGCGTTCGTTTATCAAGACGCCGCCAAACGATTGCAAAAAGACTAGTTGAAGTTCAACAAAATGCAGCTATGTTAACTACTTTCAATGAAATTGATATGACGGCTGTTATGGATCTTCGTAAACGCAAAAAAGATAAATTTTATGAACAACATGATGTTCGCCTAGGTTTTATGTCATTTTTTACTAAAGCAGTAGTTTCTGCATTAAAGAAATATCCTGCTGTCAATTCAGAACTGCAAGGTGATGAATTGCTTTTGAAAAAGTTCTATGATATCGGTGTAGCCGTATCTACGGATGAAGGACTCGTCGTTCCGGTAATTCGCGATTGCGATCGTAAAAACTTCGCGGAAATTGAAGCAGATATTTTGGCAGTAGCTAAAAAAGCAAGAGATAATAAACTAGCTTTAAGTGATCTACAAGGTGGAACCTTTACCATTACAAACGGCGGAGTTTTCGGATCATTGCTATCCACGCCAATTCTAAACGGTACTCAAGTTGGAATTCTAGGTATGCATACGATTCAAACTAGACCAGTCGCGATCGATGCAGAACGTATGGAAAATCGCCCAATGATGTATGTTGCACTTTCATATGATCACCGCGTGATCGATGGAAAAGAAGCTGTTGGATTCCTCGTAACAATTAAAAAATTATTAGAAAACCCAGAAGACCTTTTATTGGAAGGTTAATGATAAAAGTAAGGAACGGCCGTTTTTATTACGGTCGTTCCTTTTTTTGGCGATTAAATTATCGTTATTGGGCAGAAGGTCGAAATTCTTAATAGGTTTGTCAATCAAGAGTATCATGATGGACAAAGCTATCAATTTAATCATGATACTGTCCAACAAGAGTGTCATGTTGAACAAAGTTACGAATATAAACCCGAGTTTGTCCAAGTGAAAAAGGAATAAATCGAATGACCCTTCTCAAAAGATTGTATTTGTATTTTATGCATAATAATTTGTTTGCTAAGAATATGCTGAAATGAATGTAAACTTGAGGAGGTCGTTATATTGTCTCTTACGTTAACTGAGTTGAAGTTTGAACATGAGTTTTGGCTGCAAATTCTTGGGGATCATTCTAGATTTATTTTAGATTCTTTAGCACCATCTGAAACAGCCGATATTAAGTTGGCACAAAAATTCAAAAATACGTTCGACCGATTATTGGCAAATGCAAGACAATTAACAAATGTCGAAGAGGGTATCACGTTGACTGCTGAAGCAATGGCCGATACACACGAGTTAAAAGAATTCAAGTTTTCTTTGATAGAAAAATTACTGTTTAAAAAAATCAAATTTCATTTGTCACCAACATTCATCAACCATATGGTTAATGAATTAGAAGAATACGAAAGAATCATCAGTTACTTTTTGAAAAATGAATCGCCGCCTAATTCACATGAATTGCATCACCATTTATTATGGCTTAGTGACGCGGCGGGGCATGCAGGTGCAATCCAGGATCAGTTGGATGGCACAGAAAAAAAGCTTAAGTACGAAAGTGCTGTTTTTAATAAAGATTTTGAGCATCTTTATTTAAAAGCGGTTGAATTCGCCGGATACTTACGGACTCATATTTATCAATTTCCCGCTCTTTCCCGATTAAACAATGAGGCAAAATTGGAAATTGAAGCATTTCAAATATTTCTAAATGAAATTTTAGAACTCGAGATTTCAGAACAAGTACTTGGAACGTTCCCGGCATTAATGGCAGATCACATGTTTAGGGAGGAGTGTTATTACTTAACAAAATTGGCTGAATCTACAAAATCACAGGAACCATACTGCAACCCGGCATCACCACGAATTGAAGAGCAGTAAAAAAGCGTGCCCATTAAAGGCACGCCTACACGTAATTTTCAAGTTTAATAGAGAATTACTATAAATCTATTATGGTTTTAGTCCACGTTTTCTCAATTCCGATTTTAATAATTTTATCCATTCACTCTCGTGCTCATTCTTTTTCGCGTCTCGATAGGCAGCAACTAGCAGTTCGTTACTCATGATTTTCATGCCAGTAAAAAACCTCCTCGTGAAATTGGATTATTCTCTATATAAAAATTATTGTACTATTTATTTTTAAAAAAAGAAAGCGATAACTAAAAAAAAGAAGAAATACAATTAATTTATTAACTGTATTTCTTCTAAACCGCTAGTGACGAAAGCTAAAAGACACTCATTCAAAATAATTATTAAGTTCATACGATCCTAATCCCGTCCAAGGCCTAATTATTTTTATGGGTGTCCATCGATGATAGTTCACATTGTCCCTGCACGATGACATTTGGCGATGTAGTGTGCGTTGGCTACATCACGAATTGATAAGGGCATAATTTTTTAAAATCACATCGTCCTCATATGGAAGGGCAGCTTTAACAGATCCGCTCGTTTTTTGACCCCAGTCAACAATTTTTTCTCCTCTATTATTCCTTTTTTTATAGTTCAAGTGGCCTTTTTTGCAATATCAACATTAATTAATGATCTTTCCGTTCTTTGTAAGAAATTTTACTGTCAATTCCCTCAATGAATACCTCCTAAAATTAATAAATTTTGTGAGAGATTCTAGATTGACTGACGTTCAAATTCTATTGTATTTCTCTTTTATTACAGAAACAACTAATACTTTCTGACAATTATAAACACTATTTTATGTTTTAGTTTAAAACTCGACAAATTCATACGTATTAACGATGAAAATTGTTTTTTTATACTCTTTACTATTTACACTACAGTAAACTATAATTATAAATATACTTGCTATTTAGAAAGTTTATTTATTAGTTAGGGGGCGAAAAAATGTTTAATGAAAGAATAGCACTAAAAATGAGATTAGAACAGATGAAAGAAGCTGAGGAGCAATTACTTTCCAAACTGCAAACAGAAAGAGAAGCGATATTTAATAGACTTAGAGAGTTAGATTCTATGTCTGAGTCAGAAACGACATCCGATGAAAAAATTCATTACATAGATTCTCATAGCAAATTAATAGAAGCGCCTTCCAACACCATTGAAAATGCTCCCAAAACTAGAAAAGGCAGGCCTTCTAGAAGAAGTAAAACAACTAAAATGAGAGAATCTGCTATCATGATTTTAAAAGAGCAAGATGCACCAATTAGGGGCTCGGTTCTTCAGAAACAAATTGAAGAAAGAACTGGATTTAGAATTGCTAACATGACAACTTTTATGAACACAATTAAAAAGACTGATGATAATATTATGAAATTGGGAAGAGGTTTATACTATTATCAAAAGAGTGAACATATTAGAAATACTGGAGCTAGAAGCCTAGGCTAATTGGATTGTGTTTTTTTGAATGTGAAAAGCTTGCTGATATGCAGGCTTTTTTATATTGTAGATTTAACAGAAAAAGAAAGGAATCACCATTATGAATTTACTAAACATACCGAAAGACATTGAACAATTAATTGAAAATAGACGTTTATTCTTTTTAAATCCCGATGAACAAAATATTTTCAAAGGCGGATTTATGGCTGCAGATGAGAATTTGTTAACGGATGCTCTAATAGCATTATCCTTAGGGAAAAATGTGTTATTAAAGGGACCAACTGGATCTGGAAAAACAAAACTTGCAGAAACGCTTTCGAATATTTTAAAACAGCCAATGCAAAGTATTAATTGTTCAGTTGATATGGATGCCGAGGCCTTACTTGGCTTTAAAACAATCGGACAAAAGGAAGGAAAAAATACGATAGATTTCATACCTGGACCTGTTATAAAGGCGATGAACACAGGTCAATTATTATATATTGATGAAATTAACATGGCTAAACCCGAAACGTTGCCAATATTAAACAGTGTATTGGATTATCGGCGAATGGTATTTAATCCATTTACTGGAATGGTTGTCCGGGCAAAAGAACATTTTGGAGTCATTGCGGCTATAAATGAAGGGTATATCGGCACAGTTCCACTTAACGAAGCGTTAAAAAATCGTTTTGTTGTCATCGAGGTACCGTACGTTCAAGGAGAGGTTTTAAAGGAAGTACTAGTTAATGAAAGTATTCTAAAAGATGAAGCAAATATTGATAAATTCGTCATTTTATCTGAGGATTTAATCACCCAAGTCAGAAATGGACAAATTCCAGAAGAAGCCGCATCTATTCGAGCGTTAATTGATACATGTGATTTAGCAGTGTATTTGCCGCCTTTACGAGCCATTCAGAGGGGAATAGCAGATAAGCTTGAAGAGGAGAGGGAAAAGGCGGCTATTATGAATATAGCGAAAACCCTATTTGTATAGAAGGTGACCTTTGTGAACATGTATCGATTCATTAATTTTAATGACGAAAAAATTGATTCTTTACTATTGATGGAATTGGCTGATTTGACAAAAACTCTATTAAAAGATCAAGAATACAATACAGAGTACCAAGTCCATTCATATATTAGTAAGGCTGAAAAGAAAGTATATGTCAGTCATTTCTGGAATCATCGTCCCGAAATGATTATGAGAGCTGGCTTGAAAAGCGATGTGTTTTTAAGAGCATTAGGGAATATGTATTTTACTAATGATCGAATCGTTATACAGTACGGAAATTGGTCTGAAACTACAAATATTCCACGTTTTGCCAAACAGCTTTTTTCTCTAACTGAAGATTTAAGAATAGAAGAGCTTTGTAAAAAAAATCGTCCAGGAATGACGGCGGAATTTCGTATTAGACGTGATATTTACTTTCATTATTTTGAAAGTCAATTAAAAGTAAACAAAGAAAGAAGTCTTTTTCTCGATGCTATTTTTAACATGATCTATTTAATGATGAATAGTGATACGCCATTTTTCCATCTCCCGTCTGTTAGTGAAAATATAGATCCTTTTATGCCAATATTGAGAAGCAAGGTTGAACGTTTATATGATGCTTCTTCTACAATTGAAATAGCGAAAATTTGTCAATCCATAGTAAAGATGGTAGAAAAGAAAATTAATCGTGATATGATAAATGATTATTTCCATCTTTATATTAATCCGCTTGAAACACAAGACATACATTATAATGATTTGCTAAGAAAAGATCCGCTTATTAATGATGATAAAATAGATGAAAAAAGTAGCGGTAATGAAGAAGTTTTTGACGAAGAGTTTAAAACATGGCACCGCGAAACGAAAACACCTGGAGATTCATTCCTCCAATTTGATTTGAACCAAGGAACAAAAACGGACATGTTAACAAATGATGCACGAGAAGGGGAGGCGGGAGACCAAGCATTAGCCATTGTTCAAGGGTCTGCTAAAAAAACGACAAACAAGGATTTTTCAGATTTAGAAATTTTAGATAATAATGACACTATACAGGGTGGAAGAAATACGCCATACGGAATAGAAAATAATCATGCTGAAGCAATTTTTTTAACAAAGGTGTCACTTTCGCCCGAACATATATCTGAATACGTACAATTAAAAAATAATGCACAGATTTATCAAAAAAGATTGAAGAAATCGATTGATCTTACATTGGAACATAAAAAAACAATGCCGCGTTCTGATTTACAATTCGGAAAACTAAATAGAAAACTAATTAGATTTTTTACAGAAGAACAACCACGTCTTTTTTATAAAAAAAATGAAGAGTCTAAGGAAATAGATGCGGTATTCAGTTTACTCGTCGATTGTTCTGCATCGATGGAAGATAAAATGAAGGAAACAAAAAAAGGCATTATTCTTTTTCATGAAGCCCTGAAATCAGTAAGAGTTCCTCATGAAGTTACTGGATTTTGGGAGGACGCAAATGAAGCTTCCTCAAATAGACAACCTAATTATTTTAAAAGAGTCATTGATTTTACCACATCTTTAATCGCTAAAACGGGTCCCGAAATTATGGAACTAGAAGCGGAGGAAGATAATCGTGATGGATTTGCGATCAGAATTATGTGTGAGCGATTATTAAAAAGAATTGAGAAACAGAAATTTTTAATTGTATTTTCTGATGGGGAGCCCGCTGCATTCAATTATAATCAAAATGGTATTGTTGACACACATGCTGCCGTTGTTGAAGCTCGCAAAAGAGGGATTGAGGTATTCAATATCTTCCTTTCACAAAATGGAGTAGGGGATGAGCAAAGAAAAGTATTTCAAAATATTTACGGTCCTTATAGCCTGGTTGCTCCAACAGTGGCAGAATTACCCGACTTATTGCTTCCGTTGCTAAAAAAGTTGCTATTAAAGTCAATTCTATAAGGAAAAGCGGAAAATAAGAAGGTAAGCTAAGGTGCAATGACGTGTTGCTATTCCTTCTTAACCATATTTTGTTGGCCGTTGCACACGAATATTTTGAGGCTGAAAATTTGCTTTTGAATAAGTGGGAACTGGAGCCTGTTGTATGACAAAGGCTGTCTAAAGACAGCCTTAGCCTTATACTCTTACACACGCGAACGCCTTCTGCGCTTGCGTTTCAGAATTTTACGGACTATCACAGCAACCAACCTTAAAATGGTCAAAGTAACTGCGCTTCCTAAAAAACGATAATCTAAATAAATGATGCCAAGAACCACAAAAATAAAGATAATAAGAGATAAGATCCCACTTCCATCATTATACCCATATTCGAAGCTTTCGGTTTTTACTTGCTTATTGATGCCATATTCATCAGCGACCTCATTAAAAAGTTTTTTATACGTATTCGTTATTGCTTGCGCTAGTTCGCTTTTTTCTAAATACGGCAGTGCATGAGTGTCCAATATTTTCCCGAGATTTTTATCAGTCAGCTTTTTCTTTAGAGCGGATCCGACTTCAATATAAATTTTACGGTCATTTAACGCAAATAGTAAAAGGACCCCGTTATTCTCATCATTTCTCCCTAATTCATACTCATCATAAGCATTTGCAGCATACTCTTCGACTGGAATGCTTTCAAGAGAGTGAACGGTTAATATTGCCAATTGCGCTTCGGACTCCTTGTCCAAATATGTACCGAGTTTTATTAATTCTTTCTTTTGAGTCGAGGTTAATATATTTGCAAAATCTTGAACATATATATCACCGACAGGATTAGGCACTGTATCCGCAAATACTTGCTTATTTGGCAAAAATAGAGCTATTAATATTACTAAAATTATAAGGAGATGCGCCTTTTTCATCAATCCCCATCCCTTCAAAAACAATACGTATATTTTATAATATTGAACGTTGATTGTCACTTCTAGCTAAACTCTTAATTAGTGATATAAAATTGAAGATGGTACAATGAAAAAAATGTCGTATATCGGAGGTAATGAACAATGGTTGAACGGAGAAAACCGATATGGGTAAAAGATGCAATTGAATATGTAATGAAGTACAAAAAAAACGGTGGGGTTGAATTTATTTCATTGGATGATTGTGATGGTAGATTTCTAGCTGAACCTCTAATTGCCGATCATGATGTCCCGCCATTTGATCGCTCTCCTTACGATGGCTTTGCTCTAAGATCCAATGATACAAAAGATGCATCTAGAGATACTCCACTTACTTTTCAAGTAATGGATGAAATTGGAGCAGGGCAGGTAAGCCATCACCATATCGGGCATATGGAAGCTGTAAGAATTATGACTGGTGCTCAAATCCCAAAAGGTGCAGATTGTGTCATGATGTTAGAGCTGGTGCAGGAAGAAGAACAAAGTATAACAATCAAACGCTCCCTAAATAAAGGAGATAATATTTCTTTCCAAGGTGAGGACACGAAAAAAGGACATTCGCTTATCGATAAAGGGGTAGCTATTAATCCGGGTATTAAGGCTTTGCTAGCAACATTTGGTTATAGTAAAGTGAAGGTATCCAGTCGCCCTCTAATTGGGATTATTGCAACTGGGAGTGAACTATTAAATCCGGAAGAGGAGCTAGTTCCTGGTAAAATTCGCAACAGTAATGGATATATGATAGAATCCCAAATTTTACGTGCAGGTGCCCAGTATAAACGGTATGGTTCAATCTCAGATAACTTGGACAAACTGTACGAAACAATTAAACAAGCTTTAGAAGAATGTGATATTTTGATTACGACCGGTGGAGTTTCAGTAGGGGACTATGATTATTTACCAGAAATCTATCGACGACTTGAAGCGAATCAATTATTTAATAAGATCGCAATGCGACCAGGAAGTGTAACGAGCTGCGCAGAAAAAGAGGGTAAGTTATTGTTTGGTCTCTCAGGAAATCCATCTGCATGTTATATCGGATTCGAATTATTTGTTCGTCCTTATATTCGTTATTGGCTTCATTCAGAAAAACCATTTTTGCGCACAATCACTGGTACATTAAAAAAAGATTTTCCTAAACCTAACCCGTTCAGTAGATTTGTTCGAGGTAAGATAGTATATGAGAACAGTGCTATTTTTGTTGAGCCAGTAGGTTTAGATAAATCAGGGGTTGTTACATCTTTAGCATGGGCAGATTGTTTAATGATATTACCGGGAGGAACAAGGGGTTACATGAAAGGAGATCAAGTAGAACTATTATTGCTTGATGATCAACAAGGAAGTGAAATGCCGTGGGTGGAAGCAAAGTTTTCCAAATCGTAGGATACCAAAATAGCGGAAAAACGACGTTGATGGAAGAATTAATAAAATCAGGCAAAGCCAAGGGCTTGCAAATTGGGACAATTAAGCACCATGGACATGGCGGGACACCATTTTGTCCTAATTCTGATAAAGATTCGAATCGACATAGTCTTGCGGGAGCGGATATTTCAAGTGTCGAAGGGGAAGGTACTTTACTTATAGAAGCAACGAATAATGAATGGGGGCTTAATGATATTATTAATGTTTATCATCATTTTAGTCTCGACCTCATACTCGTTGAAGGATATAAAAAATCTTGTTATCCAAAAGCCGTTTTAATTCGAGATGAGAAGGATCTTTTCTTACTAAATAGTCTAACGAATGTAAAGGCTGTAATTAGTTGGATTCCTATTCCGAATGAAGAGAGCAAGACCGTTTTTTTACATAAACAATTAAAGGATTTTATTGACCACTTTTATAATGAGATTTTTTCTGAATTAGATTCTTGTAAATAGTGGTAATAATGTAATTTTTCAATATGTGTTAGTAAGTAATTAGCGAAAACACCAATGGCAATCCCAGATAAGATCCCGATAAAGGATAAAATAGGTAAGTAAAGAAGAACAGTCCAAGTTTGTGCAATCCAACTCGCAATCACGAGTTGCCCGACGTTATGCAGGATGGCTCCCGTTACACTAACCCCGATAATGCTAATTCGTTTTGGACCGAGTTTTTTTACTGACCACATTCCGAAAAAACTTAAAATAGCTCCAGATGCCGAATACATAAAGGTGGAAATGGTTCCACCGAGCAAGGTTGATAAAACGAGACGTGTAAAGACGACCTTTCCTGCATCTTTCGCCGACAATGTGTATAACGCCATACAAGTAATAATATTGGCCAGCCCTAATTTGGCACCTGGGGCAAATGCGAAAGGGAAGGGAATGGCCCTTTCAAGCAGACTGATGATAACAGCTTGGGAAGCTAATAACGCTATATAAACAATTCGTTGATTTTTTGTCATCGTTATTGCCTCCCATTTTGTTACGAACTAATTATCATTTCTTCTGAAGGTTCGTGTTGAGGATCAATAGCTTTAATTTCAATCACCAATTTATGTGGCAAACATACAATTGTTTGTCCTGGTTTTGAAATAGCTCTTGTTCTAACGCAAATTTGATCTGAGCAATTTGCGCTTTTAATTCGAATGTGATCATTTTTTACTTCAATCACATTAACATCAGAATCATGATCAGCAATTTCAAAAATTTGTGTTCCTGTATGACTAGAAAGCTCAATTTCTTTTACAATTTCTTTATTGACTGTAATAACAGCAATATACCGAGAACTGGCTTCCATTTTATTTGCTTGTTGATAGCTAAAAATTGAAAATGGTAAAAAGGAAAATAGAATAAGAAGGATAATCATGATTAAATCCCATTTTTTCATCATCCGAAAAAAATCTCTCATGCCTAGTTCCTCCTTGCCATTATACAGACTCTCGGAATTTCCGAGTTAGATGGCACAAGGTTTTCTTGTGCCACTTTTATCTCTCCCTACTATTTATTAATAGGAAGATCGTTAACTTTTTAATCTACATTCAACATGCACTGTTAATTTCGGCTTCAGGCGGACACTTTCCGAAAAGCGAACAACTGTATCGGAAATCAACCATGCACCAACATTTTACAGAAACTAATATGAATTACATTTAGAGGTCTTTATAAAAGCCCCTAACGTTTCCGTACCACCAGCTGCCTAATCTTTTTTGTAAATAGGGGATTACCCAATAATCTAACCCTAAAGTTCGGCCAGATCCATTTAATAATGCGATGGAAGCAGGGAGTGCCCAAATTTTATCCCATCCCAGCATTGCACTAAACGTAAACATAATAAGGAATCCCGTACTCATAAAACTTGCTAACCAAGTAAATAATCCAAAAAGAATAGCTAGGCCGATCGCCAATTCGATAAACACCATCATCTTTTGCATAAAGATTGCTACTTCAGGAGTTGGAAGCATAATTTTCATAATCCACTCAAACCAACCCGGCATATGGCTTAAAATTGGAGTAGCCCAATCGCCAGATGCTGCTTCACTTGCTCCAGTTGTTGCTGTTTGCAGCCAGTCGAATGGCATAGTAACCGTATTGCCTGTTAACCAAGAATCTTCACCAATACCTTTGAAAAGCTTTGGTAATGTAGAGAAACTAGCAGTTGCTTCTTTCCATCTTTCATGACCCCAAATTTTGGCACCCGCTTCAGCAATCCAAAATCCGCCAACCATTAAACGGAGAGGGAAGCTCCACAAAACATTTCCGTATCGAGTGGAAGTATTTCTAAAAATATTCCGTTTATCTTTCGTATGAAAAAATTCATGCATGATATATTGGAACATATAATATCCGCTTCTTATTCCGAAGAAGTAATATAGATTCACCATATGTTTCATGAAATTAGCAAACCAGCCGCTTAAATGGATGCCACTTAAATTGGCTACCCCGTATCTTGCGCCGATGGATACCATTACACCATGGTATTTTCCTTTATAAGCTCGTTTTTCTCCGCCAGTAATTTCAGCAATAATACTGTTGGCAGCAGTCCCGGCTGTTTGTTCGGCCGCTTCTACTATTTGAGGAGTTGGCTTGCCAGGTTCTTCTTCAAAATAGGCTAAGTCTCCAACAACATATACATTTTCTAATCCTTCAGCTTCCATATATTGATTGACTTTTAATCTTCCTGCACGACCAGCAGACATTCCATAATCCTTTGTATCGGAATTAGCTTGAACACCCGCTGTCCAAATTAATGTATGAGTTTTTATAACATCTCCTGAATCTAATAAAACAGAATCGGCTTTTACTTCAACGATAGGGGAGCTTTTCAAAACCTTTACTCCATTTTTAACTAAATATGCTTCAGCTTTATCAGCACCTTTTCGATCAAGCATGTTCAAGATTGTTGGTGCTGCTTCAACCACATATAAGGTTATATCATTTTCATCTACTTTATAATCTTTCGCTAAACGAGTCTTCCATTCTAGCAATTCACCGATCATTTCAATTCCAGTAAAGCCAGATCCGCATACTGTAAAAGTTAACATGGCTCGACGGATTGCATCATTATGAATGGAAGCTGCTTTACGTACCGTTTTTTCAATATGTTCTCGCAGTTTAATAGCATCTTCCCAAGACCAGAGGGTGAAGGCGTGATCAGCGACACCAGGAGTGCCAAAATCATTTGGTTCACCGCCCATGCCTAGTATAAGGTAGTCAAAATGATACGTTCCATGCTCGGTTGCTACACAATTTGTTTCATAATTAACTTGAGTCACATTATCTGTCACTAATTTAACTTTTGTACGATTGAATAATCTTCGCAAATCAAATTGAATTGCATCCGGTTCAACACGGTGTGCCGCAACCTCATGCAGCTCGGTCATCATTGTATGGTAGGAATGACGATCAATGAGAGTAATCGAAACTGATTCATCCTTCTTAAATTTTTTTGCAAGTTTTTTCGCCGCATGAACCCCGGCATACCCAGCACCAATGATTACGATATCTTTTTTGGCCATTTACATGCGCCCCCTTTATATTATGTCAACACTACTTGTGAAATAGTGAGCATGCGCAAGTGGAGACTGGGAATAATGGCGAAACTCACTACTATAAAAATTGTGAACTAATGAGCAAATGCATTCTCAATAGTTTGTGAAGTGTTGAACATTTGTCTTTAGTTTACAATGATTCTTTATAACTGTCTATGGTTTTTATTAAAAATGATAAAAATTCTTTTTTTCACAACCTCTTAAAAAGAATAGACAGATCGAAAACGAAATGTTAAACTAAAGGCGAAATAATGTGAAACGTTTCACAAATATTTACAGATAAATGTGAAATAATTCACATTATAAAAATAAAAAGGGTGGGACAAAAAATGAAAAAGATGCCAAAGCTAATAACAGTGGTCGCATCAGTAACATTATTATTGGGAGCTTGTGGAACTTCTAGCGCAACAGTAAAGAAAGATGAGGGAAGCAAGAGTTCATCCAATGGAGAACCGGTAGTTAAGGTGGTTGCTGGTGCGGAAATGCAAGATGGAGAGTACACGTTAAAAGAAAAGGATTTTGACGATCATGGTTGGAAAGCATCAATGGGAATTGTTGTGAAGGATGGCAAGATAAGTGAATCGAGCTATAACTATGAAGATGAAAAGGGAAATCTAAAATCAGAAGATGAAGGATACCAAAAGAGCATGTCTGAAAAAACGGGTGTGGGTCCAAAGGAATTCATTCCACAACTGAATGATGCATTAGTAAAAAGTCAAGATGCACAAAAGGTAGACGTTGTGACAGGAGCAACTCATTCTTCTGAAACCTTCTTAAATTATGCACAGCAATTGATTCAAGCTGCACAAATAGGTGATACAGCTACAATTGAAATTGATACGAAAGCGTCATTAAAGGATGGCGAATATTCATTAGCCGAGAAAAATATTGGATCTACAGGATGGAAAACCTTTATAAACATGACAGTTAAAGATGGCAAAATAATCGAATCCGATTATAACTATTTAAATAAAGACGGGGAATTAAAAACGAATGACGAAGGCTATCAAGAAAAAATGACAGAAAAGTCAGGAACTGGTCCACAAGATTATATACCTGCCTTGAATAACGCGCTAGTGGAAAAGCAAAATCCAGCTGAAGTGGATGTAGTGACAGGTGCTACACACTCTAGCCATACATTCAAATTGTATGCCGCTCAGTTAATAAATGCCGCCCAAAAAGGCGATACATCTAAAATTGAAATAGATAACTATGTTTATAGTGAGTAAATGATCAAAAACGGCTAGCCTTTGAAGCTGGACGGAAACTTTCTTTTGAAGGGTATCAATAAAGATCCAAAGCTTGCTTAACTTAATTTTAAAAAGGGGTTGTCCGACATGTTGAGCCAGGCATCTGCAAATTCAGGGCCTACCCAATTAGTGATCGGGCAACCCCATGTCCTTTTCTGAAAGGTTGATAGATAATGGTTAATAAAAAAATATACGTCATTTGTCTACTCGTTATTATGATCTTAGCTAGCTGTGGGCAAACGAAAAAATCAAGTGTATTAACTAGCCCATATAAAGAAACAGAGTTTTTAATGGGGACAGTAGTGACTGTAAGGATTTATGATGATGGAAAAAAAGCAACTCTAGATCCAGTATTCAAACGTATTAAAAGATTAGCTGATCAAATTACAGTTAATGAGCAAGGATCTGAGATTGATGACATAAACAAAAATGCTGGTATTAAAGCGGTGAGTGTATCAGAGGATATATTTAAGCTGATTGAAGCTGGAAAAAAATATAGTGAAAAAGCGAATGGATCATTTGATATTTCGGTTGGACCGTTAACCTCTCTTTGGCATATTGGTTTTCCAGATGCTAAGAAACCAGACAAGGAAGAAATTGAATCGACTTTGCCATTAATAAGTTATAAAGAAATTGAATTGAATAAGGAAGATCAAACCATCTTTTTAAAAGAAAAAGGAATGCAGCTGGATTTAGGTGCTATTGCAAAAGGTTTTATTACAGATGAAGTTGTGAAAGTTCTTAAAGAACATGATGTCGGAACTGCGATAGTTGATTTAGGAGGAAATATTTATGTTATGGGAAAAAACCCTACTGGAAAGGATTGGACTGTTGGGATTCAGGATCCTTTTTCTCCAAGAGGGGAAATAGTAGGGAAAGTATCAGAATCAAATAAATCAATCGTGACATCCGGTATTTATGAGCGGTTTATAGAAGTGGATGGAATTAAGTACCATCATTTACTTAACCCGAAAGATGGCTATCCGTTTAATAATGATGTTGCAGGTGTTTCCATCATATCTGATCAATCGATAGATGGTGACGCACTTTCAACAGTTGTTTTTTCAAAAGGCATTAAAGATGGGATGAAGTTTATCGAAGAAATAAAGGGTGTAGAAGCCATCTTTATCAGTACGGATAAAAAAATCTATGCGACATCAGGGATAAAAAAAGAGTTTGAATTAACAAATAGTGAGTTTCGGATGGGAGAGCTCGACTAGACGCAGGAGGGCAGGAAGATGTCAGAACCTATTTTGGAAGTGGAAAATATTACATTCCGATATGATATGAGACAAGAAACAGAAATATTAAATAATGTAACATTTTCTGTCAACCGGGGAGAGTGGGTTGCCATTATTGGTCATAATGGTTCTGGAAAATCAACATTAGCAAAAATCCTAGTCGGTTTATTAACACCCGAAAAAGGGCGTATCCATATCGCAGGGATAGAAATGAAAGAATTCTCAAAATGGGATGCAAGGCGTCGAATTGGGCTCGTATTTCAAAATCCAGAAAATCAATTTATTGGAACTTCCGTACAAGATGATGTCGCTTTTGCTTTGGAAAATATGAATCTATCATATGAAGAAATGAAAAAAAGAGTAGAAGATGCATTGGAAGCTGTTGACATGTCTAGTTTTCGTTTACATGATCCTTCACATTTGTCTGGCGGACAAAAGCAGCGGGTTGCAATTGCAGGAATTCTGGCTTTAAGGCCGGATGTACTTCTATTAGATGAAGCACTTGTCATGTTAGATCCAAGAAGCAGGCGTGAGCTTATTTCCATTTTACGACATTTAAAAACAAATGAAGATATTTCCATCGTATCGATTACACATGACATGAATGAAGCAGCTGCAGCTGATCGAATAATTGTAATGAAAGAAGGAAGAGTCGTATGCAATGGTTCTCCGAAAGAAGTGTTTTCCAACAATCATATTGAAGTGGAAATGCCAATAACGGAGCAACTAAGACAAAAGTTAATAAATAGAGGGAGAAAAGTGCCTGACCATTATATGACGGAAGAAGAGATGGTGAAATTTTTATGGAAATAGTATTTAACGATGTATCAGCAGATTTTCAAATAGGGCCGATTCGAAGTCCGCTCGTTCTTCACGCTATTAATATGAAAATAAAATCAGGTTCTTTTACAGCCGTCGTTGGACATACTGGCGCGGGGAAATCAAGTTTATTAAAGGCAATGAACGGTTTGCTCATTCCGCATGAAGGAAGAGTGTTAGTTGGAAATATGATCATTGATCGGAATATAAATAAAAAAGACCTAAAAGGAATACGTAAAAAAGTAGGAATGGTTTTTCAGTTTCCCGAATCACAGTTATTTGCAGAAACTGTCGAAAAAGATATATGTTTCGGTCCAACAAATTTTGGAGTCTCCAAAAACCAAGCGAAAGAGATTGCGAGAAACGTTATAAAAATGGTAGGTCTAGAAGTTGATATATTAACTAAATCGCCATTTTCCATTTCTGGTGGACAAAAGAGACGTGTCGCATTAGCTGGAGTATTAGCCATGAAGCCAGACATACTCATTTTGGATGAACCTGGAGCCGGTTTGGATCCACATGGAAAAAAAGAAATTTTAACTCTGCTTAAAAATTGGAATCAAAATCACGGATTGACAATCGTTTTAGTAACGCATGATATGGACGATGTAGCACTTTATACTGATGATATTATTATAATGGAAAAAGGGAAAATAGTTGTTCATGATGAAACACGGAAAGTATTCTCTAATAATGAATTATTGAATCGATATTCTCTCGATGTTCCTGATGCGAGAAGACTACAGCTTAAAATTGAGGATGAAATTGGAGTGAATTTCCCTTATATTTGTTTATCCGTTGATGAACTAGCTGATGCATTAATCGAGGCTGATGTCGTATGAATAAATTGATTTTAGGCCGCTACTTTCCAGGTGATTCCTTATTGCATCATCTTGACCCAAGAGCTAAACTCATTGCCGGATTTTATTTCATTACCATATTATTTCTGGCGAATAATTGGCAAACATATGTGTTTTTATGGTTATTTACATTTTTAGTCATGCATCTATCTGGCGTACACGTAAGAATCTATTTTCGAGGACTTAAACCACTAATTTGGCTCATTTTATTTACTGTCTTTTTACAAATATTGTTTACTGCCGGCGGAGAAATTTATGTAGAATATGGAATTATCACCATCTCACAATTTGGATTAATAAATGGTTTTTATATATTTTGCCGTTTTGTTATGATTATTTTCATTTCGACTGTCATAACATTAACTACGAAACCTATAGATCTAACTGATGGAATTAATCGTTTGCTAAGCCCATTACGGTATTTAAAAATTCCTGTCGATGAATTGTCATTAATGTTATCTATATCATTGCGGTTTATCCCAAATCTTCTTGATGAGACTCAAAAAGTGATGGATGCGCAAAGGGCGAGAGGAACTGAGTTCGGGGAAGGGAGTTTAATTCAACAAATGAAAACACTTATCCCGATATTTATCCCACTATTTGTCAGTTCATTAAATCGAGCAGAGGATATGGCAAATGCGATGGAAGTTCGAGGATACCGATCAGGTGAGAAAAGATCCTCATTTCGGAGGCTAAACTGGCGCCGAAATGATACAATCGCTATTTTCATGATGTTATTATTGACGATATGCTTAGCTTATTTACGAACAAATTAAATAATTGTGAGTGTTATTACTAGAATGGTATTGTATAATTACATACATACCATTTTTGTTTTTTACTAGAAAGAGAGATGTATATATGAGTACAGCGAAAGCAATAAAAGCACCAAAAGCAACGCAGCAAATGGCGACCGTTTACGGGATTTTATTCGCAATAAGCGGTGGTCATCTTTTTAATGATGCTATTCAATCTGTTGTACCTGCTATGAATCCGATTTTTGAGAAAACATTGAATTTATCTTATGCACAAATTGGGTGGATTGCATTTGTTTTGAATATGACTTCTTCTGTTATGCAGCCAGTTTTAGGTTATTTTGCAGATAGAAAACCTTCGCCATTTCTCTTACCTTTCGGAATGTTCTTAAGTATGGTCGGTCTCATTGGATTTGGACTATCTCCAAATTTCTATGTAATTTTAGCATCGGTATTTTTTATCGGTCTTGGATCGGCTGTGTTTCATCCAGAAGGTTCCAGGGTTTCATACATGGCTGCTGGAACAAGAAGGGGATTGGCACAATCTATTTACCAGGTAGGAGGAAATTTTGGACAATCGCTAGCACCTATATTTACCGCTTTTATTTTTGTACGCTTCGGTCAAAAAGGAGCACTTGGATTCACTTTAGTGGCTGTAATGGGAATTTTACTTCTATTAGTAGTGTCTAACTGGTATAAATCACAGCTTAAAACTGAGGCATTTATGCCTACTAAACAAAAAAAAGGAACAAATGGAACACCTATTCATCCGAAAATAAAAGCGGCTATAGGATTGCTCGTCTTCTTAGTTATAGCCCGTTCATGGTATTCTGCTGGCATCGGCAACTTTTATCAATTTTATTTAATAAAGGACTATGGACTTACGATTAAAGAAGCACAATTATACGTATTTATTTTCATGTTTGCCGGTGTACTTGGGACTTTTTTGGGGGGGCCGCTTGCGGATCGATTCGGGATGAGAAATATCATCTTTATTTCGATGGCGGGAGCTGCTCCACTTACATTAATTCTGCCATACGTATCACTTGGTTGGGTTATCCCATTATTCTTCCTTATCGGTTTTATCATTACATCCAGCTTTAGCGTAACAGTCGTCTACGCTCAGGAACTTGTTCCAAAAAAAATCGGAATGGTATCCGGTCTGATTGTAGGATTCGCTTTCGGAATGGGGGCTGTCGGTGCAGTATTTTTTGGGACTCTTGCAGATATATTTAGTATAAAATTTGTTATGATCATATGTAGTTTCCTGCCAATCATTGGGGTATTAACATGGTTATTGCCAAGTGATAAAAAGGTTAGAGAATTAAATTCTTAATCAAAGAGCTGCCTAATCGACAGCTCAGATTGTCGATAAAAGCCATCGAGAGTTCCACATCTCGGTGTCTTTTCATTTTTAAATGGAAGTGTAGGGGAAAGGCGCTCCAATCAAATAGATTGAGTCTTACTCAAGATAGTTGCAAGTTCAACTTGCTAATTTTTTTATGTTCATGACACAAAAAGTAAGCATCCACTGCATAGAGAACTTCTTTAATGCCCCTTAGAGTTGTCTAGCGCATACTATGCTTTTCTTTTGCATCCGCAAAGACTGTTTTATGGACTCTTTTCAGCGAGAGTATATTTCTTTTGTATGATGAAAATCATCAGTCTTTCCAACATAACCTTTCGAAGTCTGATGTTGTATTAAGTTCTGGTGATGTTTACTTTGAGTACTACAGTCTAAGCTATAAAATGGATAGCCTTGTATTTAATGTATATGCTTTTTCTTAAATCTTCCCCCACGCACCTCTGAAATATTGGCAATCGCGAGAAATGCGCTGTTGTCGAGTTCCTCTATTATTGATTTTAATTTTGCTTCTTCCAGTCTCGTGAGCACACAAAAAATGACTTTTTTATCATCACCCGTGTATGCACCTTCTCCTTTTAAATAAGTAACACCACGCCCAAGTCTTGCTAAGATGGCATCGCCAACTTCCTCTGCTTTGTCCGTAATGATCCAGGCAGATTTCGATTCATCCAATCCTTCTACGACAATGTCTATCACTTTAAAAGCGATAAAATAAGTAATAATAGAATACATTGCTCTTTCCCAACTAAAAACAAAACCTGCGGTAGTAAAAATAAAGAAATTAAAAAACATAATGATTTCACCGACTGAGAAAGGGAGTTTATTATTTAGTAAAATTGACAGCACTTCAGTTCCGTCTAATGATCCTCCGTAGCGAATGACGATACCAACACCCATCCCGAGAATAATACCGCCGAAAACAGTATCTAATAATAGGTCTTCCGTTACGACAATCATATTGTGAAGAAGTATGGATGTAACAGATAATATGAAAATTCCGTATAAAGTCGTCATAGCGAATGTTTTTCCAATTTGTTTGTAGCCAATATAAATAAATGGAAGATTGAGTGCAAAGATAATAATTCCTAAACGCCAACCTGTAAAATGGGCTATAATGATGGATATTCCTGTGATTCCCCCGTCCAATATATGGTTGGGTACGAGGAATAATTCGAGAGCAACTGCCATTAATGCAGCGCCGATTGTTACGAAGAGGGCTCGAAAGAAAAGTATTTTCCTAGGTAGTTTTTTATGTTTTATTGTCCTTACAAATTGTTCAGCATCGTTCATATCCTCATCCTTTCTAGAAAAGCGCGAGCTCTTAGCTTTACAAACTTCTGGTCCTTTAAAATATCGTGGGGAAAAAGAGAAGAAATTTGCTATTCATTATACTGAGCTAAACACTACTAATATTTATATAATATTATTATAACTCAAATATTTTTCAGTAGAAAAATATTTAATCTCGGAAATTTACTGGAAGTAAGTTCAGTCTTGATTTTTTTATATATAGACTGTAAAATACCTTGGTGTAAGAATAAAGTGTATATCTTCGGTAGATCCGAAACTATATCCTCCTAAACACGTTTATATCTTGCAAATATAAGTTGATAGGTGGTATTTTGTCATGTCAGAAAACGAAAAATTTAGGGTATTGCTGTACTATCAGTATGTCCATATCGAAGATCCAGAGGAATTCGCAAAAAGTCATTTAGCTTTTTGTAAAGAACTCGGTTTAAAAGGACGTATTTTAGTAGCAACTGAAGGAATTAATGGAACGGTTTCAGGTACTTGGGATCAAACGGAAACGTATATGAATGAAATGAATAATGATCCACGCTTTGAAACAATGGTTTTTAAAATTGATGAAGCAGATAATCATGCTTTCAAAAAAATGCATGTTAGGCCTCGTGCCGAACTTGTGACACTCCGCTTAGAAGATGATATTAATCCACATCAAATCACAGGGAAATATTTAAGCCCTAAGGAATTTTATGAGGCTATGAAAGATGAAAATACGGTCGTTTTAGATGCTCGTAATGATTATGAATTTGATTTAGGTCATTTCCGAGGAGCTATTCGCCCAGACATCGAAACATTCCGTGATCTGCCTGATTGGGTAAGAGAAAATAAGCAACAATTTGAAGGCAAGAAAATATTAACATATTGCACAGGCGGCATCCGTTGTGAAAAGTTCTCTGGTTGGCTATTAAAAGAAGGATTTGAAGATGTATCACAGCTGCATGGCGGGATTGTGACGTACGGAAAAGATCCTGAAGTCCAAGGTGAACTATGGGATGGACAATGCTATGTATTTGATGAGAGGATAGCTGTTCCTGTCAATCAAAAAGAACATACTGTTGTTGGTCGTGAATATTTTGATGGTACTCCATGTGAGCGATATGTCAACTGCGCTAACCCAGAATGTAATCGACAATTTCTTTGCTCAGAAGAAAATGAGCATAAATATTTGCGCAGCTGCACAGAAGAATGTCGTGTTCATCCAAGAAATATGTATATAAAAGAACATGGCCTTACGGAAGAAGAAGTGAAAGAAAGACTTAGCCTTTTACAGGAAGAAATGGCTATTAACTAATATAAAACTAAACCCGATATCCAGGATTGGATATCGGGTTTTATATATGGTTGAGAAAGTAAAATGGGGAAACGTTTTTTGAAAAGTTTTCTCCAACGACTATCCTCATACAAACTTTCTATCATGCTCTCTAAAATCAATTTACATCAGTTTGTACTCGAAATCCATGAAGTTAGTAGAGCAATGAGAAGCATTTGTACTTTTGTTCTTATTTATAGCTTTTTTCTAGTTCATCAATTAATGATCCGACATACGCTACTGCTTTTTTAATTGCATCTGGTTTAGACATATCAACCCCAGATATTTTAATAAGATCAAGAGGCTTTAATGTTCCACCTGCTTTTAACAGATCAAGCCAGCGATCAACGGCTGGTTGGCCTTCTTCCTTAATCATTTCGGCTGCAGCGGTTGCAACTGTTAATCCTGCTGAATAAGTGTAAGGATACAATCCCATATAATAATGTGGCTGTCTCATCCATGTAAGACTAGCACCTTCATCGATTTCGACCGTATCTCCCCAGAATTCTTTTAATACATTTCCTTTTTGTTCACATAAAACACTTGCAGTAAGAGGAGTTCCGCTTTCTGCTAATGAATAGACTCTACGTTGGAATTCAGCTTCCAACAGATGTGTGACAAAGTTATGGTAATATGTTCCAAGCAATTGCAGTATAACCCAACGTTTCATACGTGGATCATCGGCTTTAGATAATATATGCTCTCCAAGAATTAGCTCATTAATCGTAGATGGGGCTTCGATACAATACATGGAAGGGCGCGTATTGATTAAGTCTTGATTGCGTCCCGCCATATAAAAATGGCCTGCGTGGCCAAGCTCATGAGCTAAAATAAAGGCACCTCTCATTGTATCAGTCCATGTCATTAAAATATATGGATGGACTCCGTATGGACTTGAGCAGAAAGCACCTGTAGATTTACCAATATTATCTGCTAAATCCACCCATCGTTCAGTAAGTGCTTTCTTCATGGCTTCACTGTATTCCTCACCCATTATAGATAATGCAGATAATATCGTTTCTGAAGCCTCTTCATATGTTGTACTAGGATTGAATTCCGGATCAAGTGGTGCTTTTAAATCACAAAATTTCATAGAATCCAAATTCAATACTTCTTTTTTCAGCTTTGCAAATCTGCGCATATGCGGAGCAAGTTCTTTTTGTATAATATCTAATTGATTATGATACATCTCTAATGAAACTTGTTGTGGCGCAAGCAGCATATGTGTTACTGATTCATAATTGCGTAGACGCGACATTGAAACTTGTTTTTTTACTTCAGTAGCATAGTTTGCACCAAATGTGTTTTTATATTGTTTTAATGTATTAACAAAAGAATCATAAGCTTTTCTTCGCAAATCTGTATCCGGAACGAGTTCATAGCGATCCTCAAATAAAGCGAATGACATTGGCAGCTCTTTTCCATTTTCATCGTGAATCGAATCAAACTGCATATCAGAAGACTTACTGAATTGATATATTGTATAGGGGGCATCTAATACTTCTCCCAGTGATGCTAAAGCTTTTTCTGTATCAGGAGAAAGTTTATATGGTTTTTTTTCAAGTATATCCGATAAGTATTTAGAATACTTTTTTAAATCTTTATTTTCACTTAAATATGTATCAACTGTACCATCAGGCAAGTCCAATATTTCAGATTGAATAAAAGATAAATCCGCATTTACTTTGGAGAGCATACTAGCAACTTTAGATGAGTTCCCTTGGTTAACAGGGTCAGTTCCATCAGCTGATTGGCGCAAACTTGAGTAAGTGGAAACACGGATAATTCTTTTTTGCAAAGCTTCCATTTCATTTAAACATTCAAGTAATTTGTTTGAACTTTCTCCTAAATGTCCTTTAAATGAAGTAATGCTAGGTAGACTTTCCTGAACAGCTTTTAATTCATTTTCCCATTCGGCTTCAGTCTGAAAAAGGTCCCGCAAATCCCACGTAAGATGTTCAGGAACTTCAAAACGCGATAATCGTTTTTCGGTAGCTTCCATGTTAATCCTCCTAATAAATTATTTCGACACACTAATTATATCGGACCTGTTTAATATACGCTATGATAAAAATAGAAACCATTGGAATTTCATAGGAAAAATGCGATAATATCAGGACAGAGCCTTGGAAAAAGAGAGAAATGAGGAGAAATATGCTTAAAGAAAAATGGTTTAAATTGGGCATTGCCATTATTATGATTTTTTTAATCATTTTACTTGGAACAAAAATTAGCTTTATATTCACCCCGCTTGTTATTATTATTAAAACGTTATTTCCGCCCGTCTTATTAGCGGGAGTATTATATTACATATTGCGGCCTGCGGTTAATTTTCTTTCAAAAAAAATTCCCAGAACATTATCAATCATTATCATGTTTATTGCTATTGCAGGACTTGGAGCAGGGGTAGTGCTATTAATTGGGCCAGAATTACAAACTCAATTTAACCTTTTAATTGAAAATATTCCTGCATATGCCCATAACATACAGCTTTGGGCTACATCGCTTACAGAAAAAGAATGGTTTTTGCAAATCCATCAAAGCGACTACTTTTCAATAGAGAAATTTACAAAACAGTTCGAACAAAACGCAAGTATGATCTTGCAAGGATTTGGTTCAAAAATTGCAGGTACTGTAGGCTTTATTGCTAACATGGTTATGATATTTGCTTTAGTGCCATTTGTTTTATTTTTCATGTTAAAAGATGGGAAACATGCACCGAAGTTTTTAGAGAAAATATTGCCGAAAAGGCATCAAAAAGAAGCTGATGAAATATTAGAGGAAATGGATGGGGCATTAAGCTCATACATTCAAGGTCAGCTCATCGTAAGTGTTTGCGTTGGTACTCTTGCTTTTATTGGATATTTAATTATAGGTCTGGATTATGCTCTTATACTTGGAGTTCTAGCAATGGCAACGAATGTTATTCCATTTGTAGGGCCATGGATTGGTACATTACCAGCTGTTATAGTCGGACTATTTACATCTCCTTTACAAGCATTGTTGGTCGTAATCGTTGCGGTTGTTGTTCAACAATTTGAAAGTAATCTTGTTTCGCCGTTTGTTATGGGAAAAGCGTTGAATATGCATCCACTTACGATTATTTTTGTCTTGTTAGTTGCCGGTCAATTTGGCGGACTACTTGGATTAATACTGGCAGTTCCTGCTTATGCTTTATTAAAAGTGATCGTGAGCCATATTTATCGATATATTCGATTAGAATAATTTGTGAAAATACCTATCAAAAACGATAGGTATTTTTTTCATCTAATATTGCATGTACATAAATCATAAAATAGAAACGTTCTATAGAACAATTATAGGGAGGGTAATTCATTGACAGTCATTAATAAAGTACAACAAACAATTACAGGTCTTAAAACAGCTCAGGCCAGTTTAGAAGGATTCGCTCTAGATACGGATAACCAACAAGCGAAACAACTGTATAAAATGTGTGCCCAACAAACACAAGCTGTTATTGACACCTTAAATCCTCGTATGCAAGAAATTATGCAAGAAGAACCGCAATATAATCAGTGAAAAATCGCTAACTGAACAGAGTGATGAATGCATCACTCTGCTCCTTTAAACTCTTGGAGGAATTCCTTATGACTGTATTTACAAATGTAAAAGCAACCTTGGCGAGTACAAAGGCCATACAATCTGAATTCAGTCGCTTAGCTCAAATGACGGCAGACCAAAGGGCAAGTGCAGTTTTTCATGAATGCATGATAGAGATTGATGATGTAATTCATGATCTGCGGCAGAGAGTTGAATACATGAAAGCGGAAGAACTGCAGTATAGAAATTCATGAGGGGGGAGTAGAATGGATGTCCCAAGTTGGCTCGAAATAATATTAAGATCAACCTTCTTAGTGATTGTGCTTTTTTTACTGGCGAAATTGCTTGGGAAAAAGCAGTTGTCAAACCTCTCATTTTTTGAATATGTAGCAGGTATAACAATTGGTAGCATTGCGGCAGAAATTTCAACCGGGCTTGAAAGTAATTTTATGAATGGAATTTATAGTTTACTCGTTTGGACGGCTATTCCTTTAATTGCTGGACTTATTGGAATTAAAAGTAAAAAGGCAAGAAGCTTTATTGAAGGTACTTCAACTGTTGTAATTAAAGATGGAAAAATACAAGAAGAGAATTTAAAGAAAGAACAGTACTCGGTAGATGAGCTAATGCAATTATTAAGGAAGAAAAATGCATTTCAAGTTGCAGACGTAGAATTTGCAGTGCTCGAAGCAAATGGTGATTTGAATATAATGCTTAAAAAAGAAAAACAGCCGATCACACCTGCCGATTTACAACTCGATGTCGCACCCGAAAAAGTACCTCAAACCGTTATTTTAGAAGGAGAAATAATGGATGCAGGTTTGGCCGCAAGTGGTTTAACTAGGGCATGGCTAGAATTGGAGCTTGAAAAATTAAATGTGGCGATTGACAATGTATTTGTAGGGCAAATTGATTCTTATGGTCAACTAACCGTTGATATTTATGATGACAAAATTCAAATTCCCGAACCTATGCCAAAGCAAAGTCTTTTAAGTGCATTAAAAAAATGCCAAGCCGATTTAGAATCTTTTTCTCTGCAAACCGATTCAGAAGAGGCAAAACAAATGTATAAGAGGAATGCCGAAAAAGTAGAAAAAATTATTTTAAAAACAGAGCATTTATTGATGAAAGGATAACAAATACCCGGAATTCACATAACATCCGGGTATTTGTTGCTTATTATGCGTACATTTCTTCTGTCTGTTTTTGAAGCTGCTCATTCTCGAGATATTCATCATACGTCATTTGCTTATCGATGATTCCTTTCGGAGTTAAATCGATAATGCGATTGGCAATCGTTTGTATAAATTGATGGTCATGGGACGCAAAAATAACAGATCCTTTAAAATTTATTAGACCATTATTGAGTGCCGTAATGGATTCTAAGTCAAGGTGGTTCGTTGGCTCATCCAATAGAAGTACATTGGAACCACTTAACATCATTTTTGATAGCATGCATCTTACTTTTTCTCCACCTGAAAGAACAGAAGCTTTTTTCAAAACTTCTTCACCAGAAAATAACATTCTTCCCAAGAATCCACGCAAGAAACTTTCACTATCATCTTGAGGTGAGAACTGTCTTAACCAATCCACCAGGTTTAAATTGCAGCCATCAAAGAATTCGGAGTTATCTTTCGGAAAATAAGCCTGGGATGTTGTGACTCCCCATTTAAAATTACCAGCATCTGGTTCTAATTCTCCTGATAATATTCTTAACAATGTCGTTTTGGCTATTTCATTTCTTCCTACAAGTGCAATTTTATCATTTTTATTCATGATAAAGCTTATATTATCCAGCACTTTTACTCCGTCAATCGTTTTAGTAAGCCCTTCAACCCTTAATAAATCATTCCCTATTTCGCGCTCAGGCGTAAAGCCTACAAATGGATATCTACGGGAAGAAGGCTGAATATCATCAAGTGTAATCTTATCCAGCAATTTTTTTCTTGATGTTGCTTGTTTTGATTTTGATGCATTTGCACTAAACCTTGCGATAAAAGCTTGTAATTCTTTGATTTTCTCTTCTTTTTTCTTATTTGCATCTTGAGCCATTCTTTGTGCCAGCTGACTTGATTCATACCAGAAATCATAGTTTCCGACATAAATTTGAATTTTACCGAAGTCAAGATCAGCAATATGAGTACACACTTTATTCAAAAAGTGGCGGTCATGGGAAACGACAATGACAGTATTTTCAAAGTTGATCAAAAACTCTTCAAGCCACTGAATGGCTTTAATATCAAGATGGTTCGTCGGCTCGTCAAGTAGAAGAATATCCGGTTTCCCAAATAATGCTTGAGCGAGGAGAACCTTTACTTTTTCAGAACCTGAAAGTTCGGCCATTTTTTTAGAATGCACGTTTTCCTGAATGCCTAGACCTTTTAGCAATATAGCGGCTTCAGATTCTGCCTCCCATCCATTTAATTCTGCAAACTCTCCTTCAAGTTCCGCAGCTCTCATTCCATCAGCTTCAGAAAAGTCGGCTTTCATATAAATGGCATCTTTTTCTTGCATAATTTCGTAAAGCCGAGTGTGCCCCATAATAACAACTTTAATTACTTCTTCATCTTCATATTGGAAGTGATCTTGTTTCAGTACAGCTAAACGTTCACCGGATGTGATTGCAACAGATCCTGTTTGTGGTTCAATTTCACCTGATAGAATTTTAACGAAAGTTGACTTACCCGCACCGTTTGCCCCAATAAGGCCGTAACAGTTTCCAGGTGTGAATTTTAAATTTATATCGTCAAATAATTTACGGTCGCCGTATCGGAGACCAACATTAGATACAGTAATCAAGGTACATCCATTCCTCCAATTAATACATATTCCAAAACATTATAGCACGTTTTCTTATCGTAATCCTAGTAAATAAAAGGGTTCAAGCAAATCGTGGAAACCGATTTGGTTTATATTGAATGTTAGCGTATAATATAAATATCAATAAGAAGGGGGATCTTGCCATGGCTTATAGAAGGGGACCTCAGGAACCTATCCCTGAAGAGGAAACAGTAGTTTGGTCATGCACGAATGAAGATTGTTCATGTTGGATGAGGGATGCCTTTTCTTCAGATGAAAAAACCGTTTGTCCGATCTGTAAATCGGAGATGGAAAAAGAAACAAGAATATTGCCCGTAATTAGCTAAAATGTTTGTAAAGACCGACTTTAATAAGTTGGTCTTTTTTATGTAAACTCATCCTGCAAAAAAATGCTGAAAATTGGCTTATTTTGTAAATGAAATTTATTATTTCCCTCTAGAAAATTATAATACTATAATTTTCAGGGGGAGAAAAGTATTGGATAGAAAATCAAAATATAGAAGAATGAGACGTCGGAAAAGAAATCGACATCTCTTTATTGGATTATTAACTTTTCTATTTTCTTGTTTGCTTATTTTGCTAGTACAGTGGCAAGGTTATGAATCTTTGAACCTCTCACGGCTAAAGCCGTAAGATTCCTAGGTACAGAAACCCCTTGGCTTCTAATGGATTAGGCTATCCCCACAGTTCCTGCGGTTAATCGCAATGCTTCATTGCGAAGATTGATACTTGCGTTAAGATCACGTTGATGAAGGCATTCGCATGATGGGCAAGTCCACTCACGCAACGCAAGATCCTTAACGGCTTTATGTTTATGACCACAACGAGAACAAAATTGACTGGAAGCAAAATTCCTTGCAACAAGGACGACTTGTTTTCCGTACCATTTTGCTTTATATTCCAACATCGTTCTGAATTGTGACCACGATACTTCACTGATGGCCTTTGCAAGATGGACATTTTTAAGCATCTTTTTTACAGCTAAATCTTCCATCCCAATCAAGTCGTGGTTTTTGACAAGATGGGTGGAGATTTTATTCAGTATATCCTGCCGTGAATTCGTGATTTTTTCATGGATCTTGGCGACTTTCACTCGTTGTTTATGCCAATTGGCGGAGCCTGCTTGTCGCCTGGATAGGACGCGTTGGGCGTTGGCTAACTTTTCCTCTAACGCGCGAAAAAACGTTGGATTTTTGTATACGGTTCCATCCGATAGAGTGGCAAAATCTTTTAATCCAACATCGACCCCTATGGATGAACCTGTTTTGGGTAGGGGCTGTATATCCACTTCAACAAGAATGGAAACAAAATATTTACCAGCAGGGTTCCGCCGAATGGTGGCATTGATCATTCGCCCATGAACTTCTCGACTTTTCGCAAAGCGTACAAGTCCCAGTTTTGGGAGTTTTATATGTTTGCCCAGCACGGCAATATTTCCATTTACATATTTCGTTGTGTAGGATTGAACAGGATTTCTTTTTGACTTAAAGCGAGGCTCATCATTTTGCTTCTTGTAATATCTTCTATAGGCTTCATGGACGATTTCAACCGATTTTTGCAGGCGATACTTTCAAGAATGGATAGTGTTTCTTCAACTCTGGAAGAGCTTTAATCGACTTATTCTTATGGAAAAATTCCCCTTTCCAGTTTTTCCTAGGGAGTTGTCCGTTTTGAACCATTTCCGCAACCATATGCCAATAGGCGTCTTTCCCTTTTTGTTTTCCTACAAAATAATTGTAAACAAAACGGCAACAACCGATGGTTTTGGCGATTAGGACTTCTTGTGTTTTAGTGGGATAGATTCTGAACTTATAGGCTTTGTTCACGATCAAGGGATGCTCACCTTCCCTTCTGATTTTGAATGTATTGACAAATCTGGGTCTTTGTCTGTTCGCTAACGGTTGCGACAAAATAAGAAGGGTTCCAGAGATGACCACCCCAGAGTGTCCCTTTTAACTCAGGGAACTCTTTAAATATCAATGTACCATATGTTAGCACCTTTTTGTGATTGAGTTACGATTATCCAGAGTCTATATGCAATCTGTATTTTGGCATATGTCGAATCGTTAACGTGATATGAAATCACGCCCGATTCGAAGCCGATTCATCTCATGATTGAAATCACAAGTGTTCTCGGCTATATCATAAAATCCTCAAAACATCATATAGATACACCAATCCCAGCCCTCAAGGAAAATAGTAAAAAGAATTCAAGCATCCAAACATCCTCCAAAGAAGAAGAGGTGGAAAACAAACATTCTGCTCCTATAGAGGAACCTCCATAAGATGATGCCGAAATCCATATCATTTTTGCTGGTGATACAATGTTTGATTGGGATCTACGTCCTATCCTTGCGGCTAATGGTTACGATTTTCCTTTTGTGCATGTTTCAAAAAAGGTTCAAAAGGCAGACTATGCATTTGTAAATGCGGAAACAGTTTTTACAGATAAATCTGCAAAAGATCCTAACCAATTATTTTGGATAAAATCAGATCCTAGAGGTCTTCAAGCATTGAAGAATACTGGTTTTGATATGTTGAATTTAGGAAACAATCATACTTTGGATTATTTGAGGAATGGACTGGATGATACGCTAAAATATGTAGAGCAATATGATTTTGATTATATCGGAGCTGGTAGAAACGCTGAAGAAGCGTATTCCTCTAAAGAAATCGAAATAAAAGGAAAAAAGTTCCGATTTTTCTCATTTGTTCGCTTCCTTCCGGATGTTGGGTGGATTGCCCAAAATGATCGATCAGGTATTCCTAGTGGGTATGATCTCGAGCTCGTTAAAAAAACGATTATGGATCAAAAAGGGGACGCTGATTACACAATTGTCTATTTTCATTGGGGAATAGAGAAACGAAATAATCAAGCTGACTATCAATATGAATATGTGAAAGAACTACAAAAGCTTGGTGTTGATTTGATTGTTGGTTCTCATCCCCACTGGCTTCAAGGCTTCCAATATTATAATGGAATGCCTGTAGCATATTCGCTCGGTAATTTTTTATTTCCGCCTTATGTAAAAAATAAATCGGCACAAACTGGATTATTGAACGTAACATTTAAAGGCAATCAAATCTCGTTGAATTTTGACCCGTTTATTATTTCAAAAGGCCAAATCATCCCTGGAGAGAATGAAGAAAGAGATTATTTTCTTCAGTATTTGCAATCCATCTCAATTGATGTTGAAATTTCTAATAAAGGTGATATTATTCCAAAATAATATAATTAACCAGCTAATGTTCGGTTGCGGATTGTCGGAAAAAGACATCGAGAGTACTCCTCTCGATGTTTTTTGTAATTTTGAAAGGAAACGGTAGTATGAGGCGTAGATCGCTTCAGGCGCTTGCTTTCCGGGTGCGTTTTGCGAGCCTACTTGTTGCTGATCCAGTTTATATAGTGAGATAGAGATTAATTACCGATTGGTTAGTAATCTATTTTACGATTTTATATTTGGCTAAGTTTGCAGCCCAAATATACTTCGCTTTCCGCGGGCGGATGGCAAGCCTCATCAGGCTGCGCCTTGCGTGGGTCTTGCCTATCTCGAATTTCCCACAGGAGTATACGTATATTCGGGCAGCACAGCTTCTGTGTATTTCTTTGTTCGAAACCAACTATCATCGGAAAACAGTTAATAATAGAGATATCTATTATAAAAGTGGCGGATTCTATATAGCAATCACAAGAATCATTAAAACTAAGTTCCTATAAAGTGCTTTACGATATGAGATATGATCGCTCTTAAGCTTCATTTTTTTGCATCGAATAAATGATCATGTTGATTTTAGCTTTATTTCCGATGAATTAAATATAAAATAAATATTCGATGATAATGATAGCAATGCCATACACCATATTCGAATGTTTTAATACCTACACTAAGACAAATTCATCTTCAGTCGAGTTTTTCTATAGTTCTGTAAACGGGCAAATGCCCGCTTTTTTTCTTTTTTGTACATGTTTTTATAGAAATGGGGGATATCAAGTAGTAGAGAATAAAAAGGGAGGACCGCACATGAGCATTCCAAATAATGGAGAGGAAGTACTTTCATCGTACTGGATTAAATCTACAGACCTTCCGTCATTTCCGTCTATAGAAAAAGACTTAAATGTGGATGTAGCGATAGTAGGTGGTGGAATTACAGGAATCACAACAGCATATATGCTAGTAAAAGAAGGCTTTCATGTAGCAGTAATTGAAGCGAGCAAAATTATAAATGGAACTACAGGGCATACTACGGCAAAAGTTACAGCCCAGCATAGCTTAATTTACGATGAATTTATTCAACATTTTGGAGAAGACAAGGCGCGGCTTTATTACGAGGCCAATAAAGAAGCAGCTGAACAAATTGTCGAGATCATTAACTTACATGGAATTGATTGTGATTTTAAAAAAGAAGACGCTTATGTTTATACAAATTCCAGTGACAATGTACAAAAACTAAAAAAAGAATATGAAGCATATAAAAGATTAGGAATAGAAGGTGAATACACTGAAACTATTCCATTGGGTGGAAATATTAAGGGAGCCGTCATCATGAAAAATCAAGCTCAGTTCCACCCACTTCATTATTTGTCACATCTTGTAGAATATATAAAAGAGAGCGGAGGAGAAATATACGAACAATCCGTGGCCACTCATATGGACATTGACGACAAACCCATTATCCATTTAAGAAATGGTGCAAAAGTAAAAGCTCAACATGTTATATCAGCATCTCATTTTCCATTTCATGATAATAGAGGTTATTTTGCACGGCTCCACCCTGAACGATCGTATGTTGTTGCGGCAAGACCGGAAAAAAAGTTTCCAGGTGGCATGTATATTAATGCTGAAAAACCCAAAAGATCTATACGGTCTGTGACGGTCGAAGGAAACAATATATTATTATTTAGCGGAGATGGTCATAAAACTGGTCAAGGAGAACCTGAAAAAGAACATTACGAAGCATTAGAAAAATTTGCAAAGGATGAATTTGGAGCAAACGAAATTTTATATCGATGGTCTGCCCAAGATCTTGTCACTGAAGATAAAGTTCCATTTATCGGTTGTAATAATGAAGGAGATAAACGAGTGCTCGTTGCGACCGGATTTCGAAAGTGGGGAATGACAACGAGTATGGTTGCCGCTCTCCTTATGAGGGATATTTTAATTGGGAAAGAAAATCGATATGAAGAGCTATATTCTCCTGCAAGATTCACTGCTAATCCGGGAATAAAAACGATGGTAAAGCAAAATGTAAATGTAGCTGCAAATCTTATCAGCGGCAAATTTGAACGCCCTGATAAAGAATTAAAGGATATTAAAGAAGGAGAAGGGGCCGCAGTAACAATAAAGGGTGGTCGTGCCGGTGCCTTTAAGTCAACTGAGGGTCAATTATTCGTAGTAGATACGAAATGTACTCATATGGGATGTGAAGTCAATTGGAATAGTGGAGACCAAACATGGGATTGTCCATGTCATGGCTCAAGATTCTCAGTTGAAGGGGATGTTATAGAAGGCCCTGCAGAAAGACCGCTTAAAAGAATTGATCCGGAGAGCATTGATTATACAACTTCTTAATCGAAAAAGGCTGTTCTGTCTATCGGTGGAAACTGATTGCAGTAACAGCCTTTATTAATTGAGATTGATTTTATACGACTCTTTCATCTTCGTCGAGATTGCCGCCGTATCAAGACGCAAATCGATTTTCATTTCCCTATATGTCTCTTGCCAGAATCTATTCGGAAATCAAGTATCTTCCACGCTTACTAGCAATTATGCCCAGATCGAAAACAAATGAATTAAGAAAAAAACAGGAAACACATTGTTTAATGTCGTACTAATAGTTAGTGAGTAGTTTTAAATCCGAAAAGATGACAAAAAGGAAGTGGCAATAAAGTGACTGGACGCCTTCAAGGGAAAGTGATTGTTATTACAGGTGCAACAAAAGGGATTGGAAAAGGGATTGCCTATATTTGTGCAAAGGAAGGAGCAAATGTTGTAGTAAATGGAAGAAATAAAGAAGCAGGTGAAATAGTTGCGGGAGAAATTAATCAAAAATACGGAACTGAAGCAATTTTCATCCAAAAAGATATTTCATCTGAAACAGGATGTCGCGAATTAATTGAGCAATCTGTTGCCCATTTTGGCCGAATCGACGGTCTTGTCAACAATGCTGGTATTTTTCCAAGGGGTACCATTTTAGAAACAACAGAGGAGCTGTTTGATACGATTTTTGATGTAAATATGAAAGGCCCATTTTTTTGCTCAAAATATGCAATTAATGAAATGCTCCAGTCCGGAGGAGGATCTATTGTACAAATAGGTTCTACAAATGCATATAGTGGAATGGAAAATCTAGTTGCCTATTCTTGTTCAAAAGGAGCAATGCGCACACTTAATAAGAGTATTGCCTCACATTATGCCAAACATAAAATTAGATCCAATTGGATTACTGTCGGTTGGGTAGCATCTGAAGGGGAAATTGAGCTTCATGAAAGCATGGGAACAAGCGAGGAAGAACTTAAAAAATGGGCAGAAAGTGTAATTCCAACTGGTGAGATGCAAACGGAAGAAGATATGGCTTACGGTGTTGTATATTTATTAGCCGATGAGTCCAAACAAGTGACTGGTACAGAGCTGCATATAAATGGTGGACTAAGTTTATAAAAAAAAAAATTTAATTATTATGTCAAGCTACAGCACCCATCGACTAGCACTCCGCCTTGGTCTAGTCTTCAGCCTTTTGAGGTCAAAAAATCCGAGTCAATTATTTGACTCGGATTTTTTGCTTGCCGGAGAACAGCAGGATGCTGGTCAAGAAGGTGTGGCAACAGGATGGGGCGCTCCGGGCAGCTTCAGCTTTTCTAACATCGCCATGCTTCCTTTATCACAAGTTTTGGTCCAAAGCTTGTTCCTCAAATCGTAAGGCGCTGACGCTTTTCCTATCACCAATGTTTACGTATAAACTCATCTCTACCCGATTTTTGGCGATCTTCTAAATACTCAGCTTCATTTTTCTTATAAAAATCTTGGTGATAATCTTCTGCCTCATAAAACGTACCAACAGGTAATATTTCAGTTACAATCGGTTTTTGAAATTTGCCGCTTGATGCCAGCTGTGATTTGGAAAGTTCAGCCGCAGTCTTTTGGTCATTATTGTGATAAAAAATAGCGGAACGGTAAGAAGAACCGCGATCTTGAAATTGACCGCCTGCATCAGTCGGATCAATTTGCTGCCAAAATATTTCTAGCAATTGTTCATAAGAAAAAATATCGGGATCATATGTGATTTGAACGACCTCATAATGACCCGAATTTCCTTTTTTTACATCTTCATATGTAGGGTTTTCAAGATGGCCGCCCGCATAGCCGGAAGTAACACTTTCTATTCCATCCCATTGGTCAAATGGTTTAACCATGCACCAAAAGCAGCCTCCAGCAAAAGTAGCTATATGTAAATTCTTTTTCATTAGTACAACGCCTCTTTCTAATTATCTATAGATTATATAATACCATGTAGAGTATAAATTACGATAGTTCATACAAATGTTGGCAGTAATAAAGGATAATTTAATACAGACAATAATATTGTCCAATACTGGACAATGCGAATAAAAGGAGCCTTGTCTGTGAAAAAAAACTCAGTGTTTCCTACAAGAAAATCGACTGAAAATAAATCAAACAAGATGTGGGTGCCGCTCTTAACTACCGTTGGTATTAGCGCTGCCATGTACGGCCTGCGCAAATATAAAAATGGAAAATGGATGAACCCAATCCAAAACTTTATGAACAAATTCCAAAACACAGGAGTTCAGAGTGTATTATCAGGAGCAACAAGCAATCCGCTTACTGAGTTTTCTCAAGAACTTTCTAATTTAAATACTTCCGGAAGTTCACAGCAAAATACTGCTGCGAATCAATCTCAACAAAATACGACAGGAAGTTCAGCTCAGCAAAGCACCGTTGAAAATAATGCCAAACAAAACACTCAAGGAAGTACTAGCCAACAAAATACTGCCAAAAATATGAATAGTCGACAAAAAATAGATGAGTACATGAACCAACTAAATAACTAACAATTATAATTTGCTGCCCCAAAATTGGGGCAGCTTTTAAATAATTATGTTAGAAAGAAATTTTTGATTTCAAAATATTAAAACGATTTGCATGACATTTTAATTTTTGTGATTTATGATTATAATAAATTACGGGTTACTAAATGTTTTTTGTTTGGTTTGGGGGTAAATAAAATGGGGAAAGTTCTTTTCTATTTAAAGCCGTATCGGCTTACGATGACAATCGCCTGGATGCTCATGTTAACAGAGCTGATCGTTGAACTATGGCATCCGATGTTTATGGCAAAAATTATTGATGAAGGAATCCTTAAAGAAGATCTGAGTGTGGTAATGAAGTTGGGGGGTGTGATGGTAGGAATGTCATTGCTGAGTTTCTTAGCGGGCATCACAAATTCTTTTTTCTCCTCTTATGTTAGTCAAGGGTTTGGGTACAATCTTAGGGCTGCACTGTTTAAAAAAATTCAATCGTTTTCATTCCATAACCTGGCAATCTTTCAGTCATCATCACTCATTACACGGCTAACAAATGATATTACTCAAGTTCAAAATACTGTTTTTATGAGTTTGAGAATCGCGCTGCGGGCACCGTTATTGATCATTGGCGGAGCTACTATGGCACTTTTTGTTAATGTGAAACTTGCTTTATTCTTAATATTCCCGATACCTATACTCGTTATATTATTAGTATGGATGATGAAGAAAAGCGGCAGATTGTTTCGATTTGTCCAAGAAAAATTAGATAAAGTAAATAATGTCATGCAAGAAAACCTTACTGGAATGCGTTTGATTAAAGCATTTATTAGAAAGAAATTTGAGGAAAAGCGTTTTGGAAATGCCAATGAACAATTGCGTGATCAAACTGTCAAAGCATTGCGCCTTGTTGAATTAATTGGCCCAATTCTTTTATTTGTTATGAATGTCGGAATTTTATTAATTCTTTGGTTTGGAGCAATTGAAGTTAATCAAAGTAAAGTCAATGTTGGCGAAGTAGTGGCTATCGTTAATTACGGTTTCCGTATTACGATGGCGCTTTCAATGCTTTCATGGATTATTATGGCTTTTTCAAGAGGAAAGGCATCTTCAGACCGGATTTCGGAAGTTCTTGTTACATCGGAAGATTTTGAGAATACAGCAAAAGGTTCAGTCGAACATATTGGCTTTGGCAAAGTAGAGTTTAATCATGTTAATTTCAAATATCCAGGGACTGATACGTATGTTTTATCAGATATTTCATTTATTGCTAAAGCGGGGGAAACAATTGCCATCATGGGAGCTACTGGTTCAGGAAAATCTGCATTGTTTCAACTTGTCCCAAGATTATATGATGTAACGAGCGGTGAAATTGAAATAGATGGCATTAATATTAAAAATATGGATTTAACATCGCTGCGGAAACAAATTGGTTTTGTTCCACAAGAATCAATTTTATTTACAGGTTCTGTGAAGAACAATATTGGTTGGGGAAAAGAAGAAGCTACTATGGAAGATATCATTAAAAGCACAAAAGATGCACAAATTCATGAGACCATTCAAAAGCTGCCGGATATGTATGAAACGAAAATTGGCCAAAAAGGTGTTAACTTATCTGGTGGACAGAAGCAAAGAATATCAATTGCCCGCGCACTTATTAGAAAACCAAAACTACTCTTTTTAGACGACAGCACAAGTGCACTTGATTTAAAGACGGAAGCAAAATTATTGGCTTCTTTACGAAATTACGATTGTACTACATTTATCATTACCCAAAAGATCAGTACTGCGAGAAAGGCTGACCAAATATTGCTGCTTGATGATGGTAAGTTAATAGCAAGCGGCAAGCATGAAAGCTTAATAAAATCCTCTGCATTATATAGGGATATTTACAAATCTCAATTTGCGAAGGAGGTGTTGGCGGATGTCCAATAAGAAACAAATAGGAAAAGTAAGAAATTGGAAGTCGACGTTAATAAGAATTTGGAAGTATTTGGACTTTTATAGAAGCCAGCTGTTCCTCGTATTGTTTATGGTGCTTTTAAGCTCCGGTTTAGGATTACTAGGACCTTATTTAATTGGTAGAACGGTAGATGAATATATTGCAAAACATAGTGGGAATACACTTGTCCTTGTTCTTATTATAATTGCCGCCGTCTATTTTTGCTTCTCTCTATCAAGTTTTCTACAAAACTATTGGATGATCGGAATTGGTCAAAAAACTGTTTTTTCAATGAGAAGTCAATTATTTAGTCAGCTCCATCGTCTGCCAATTAAATTTTTTGATAAAAGACAGCATGGAGAATTAATGAGTAGATTGACGAATGATATAGATAATGTGAGTCAAACATTAAATAGTTCCGTCATTCAAGTATTTTCTAGTGTTTTAACCCTTGTTGGAACCGTTACAGTAATGCTCGTACTTAGCCCTTTACTAACACTTATCACGATGACCATCATCCCGCTCATGTTTTATGGAATGAAATGGATAACAAATCGTACGGGTAAATTATTTAAGGAACAGCAAAAATATTTAGGGGATCTGAATGGATTTATCCAAGAAACAATCTCTGGACAAACGATCGTCAAAACATTTTCTCAAGAACAAAAGATGATCGATGAATTTATGGAAAAAAATGAAAGACTGAGAAAAGCAGGTTATTGGGCCCAGACATATTCTGGTTTTATTCCAAAACTTATGAACGTGTTAAATAACTTAAGTTTTGCCATTATTGCAGGAGCTGGAGGGTGGTTAGCTGTCACTGGGCATATTACAATCGGGACCATTATCGTATTCACGGAATACTCGCGTCAGTTTACGCGTCCTTTAAATGATTTAGCCAACCAATTTAACACGCTATTATCGGCAATTGCAGGAGCAGAGAGGGTCTTTGAAATATTGGATGAAGATGAAGAGAAGGACCGTGCAGCTAGTGTGACTTTGAAAAATGTGGATGGAGAAGTTGAATTTAGAAATGTTTCCTTTTCCTATGGTGAAGAAGATCAAACAATAAAAAATGTTAGCTTCCTTGCAAAGCCAGGTGAAACAATTGCACTTGTTGGGCCGACTGGGGCAGGAAAAACAACCATCATTAATTTGCTCGCGCGTTTTTACGAACCAACTGAAGGTGAAATTTTAATCGATGGCCATAATGCGCAAAGCATAAAGCGAAATAATCTTCGAAGTAAAATGGGTTTCGTTCTTCAAGATTCTTATTTATTCCAAGGAACGATTCGTGAAAATATTCGTTATGGAAAATTAGATGCATCTGATATTGAAGTGGAAAAGGCAGCAAAAATGGCGAATGCTCATTCATTCATTATGAAGCTTCCAAATCAATACGACACTGTTTTGAAGCAGGATGGAAGTGGTATAAGCCAAGGCCAGCGCCAGCTTTTATCCATTGCAAGAGCGATGCTATCAAATCCTTCGCTGCTCATTCTTGATGAAGCAACAAGTAATATTGATACAATTACAGAAATGAAGATCCAGGAAGCCTTGTATCGATTAATGAAAGGACGAACGAGTGTGGTTATTGCTCATCGGTTAAACACAATTCAAAATGCAGACCAAATACTTGTTTTAGATAATGGTCAATTGCTCGAAAGCGGGAATCACGAATCATTATTGAAAAATAGAGGATTTTATTATAGCTTGTTCAACAGCCAATTGAAGCAGGAGGTTGGATCTTAATAAACAAAAGCGCAAGGCGCCCGAAGTTGAAGGAAGGCTAAAAGTGCGAAACGTCCTGTTGCAGGCTCAGACAGCGACGACTTTTCGCTTCTCGCCTGCACTAGTAGTACATCCGTGGACGTCGGAACGCCTTCCTAATCACATTCTGTGGGCCGCCGACTAGTAAATGTTCTGAGACAAAAAAGTCGTGTTTTAGACTTTTATTGCCGCTGGTTTATGACCTCGAGGGGCTGGCGCCAGCAGCTGTAAAAGGCGAGCTGAAGTTTTCTAATCTTAGGAAGAAACCGAAAGTTTGCTAGGCGCTGGGGCTAGACGGAAGCTGCCTCCTAGAAGTTTATCCATAGTGTCAGATGATAAAGACTGACCTAAACAAAAAAAATCCCGGCATTTCATTTTATGTGAATGCCGGGATTTTTTTATTAATACTCCACGTTTTCTCTAATATGTGTTTTATTAAAGTTAGACTTGTCCGGATCAAAATATTTATCAGTATATTTCGCTACAAAGCGATCGCCTTCAAGATAGCCTGAACCCCACGTTGGATCCATAATTAGCCACTTTCCATCTACATATGCTTCAATCCAAGCATGATTTTCTTTTGATGCACCTGTTCCGGCATCGCCAGATACGAATCTAGCTTCAATGTTACTGGCCCTTAACAGTGCGACAGTTAGGTATACGTAATCTTGGCAAACACCTTTTTTATTGGACAGTGTTTTAAGAGCATTATCATCCCATTCAAATTCACTATTATTATATTTTTCTACATCATAGGAAATATTTTTTGCTACATAATCATAAATTGCTTTTGCTATTTGTCTATCACCTTTAGCATTCTTTGTAATTTCATGGGCAAGGGCTACGATTTCTGGTGCTTCTGATTGGATGCCTCTTGACGGAAGCAAATCTCGATTATCTCCTACCGCAATATTAGTAACTGTTAAGGCAGCAATGGAAGAAAAACTAAAGTACGATTTATTTTCAGGATTTAATTCAGGAACATTTATCGTAATTTCATATTCACCTGGACCAAATCGTAAATAAATAGATTCGTCAAAATGATAATTCTGAATCGGTATAACATCCAAAGCCTCATTCTGACCTTTTTTTGATTTAATATATAAATGTGTTAGTTTATCTGCGTTTATAGCACTAGGATCAACAGATCCCTTAATCGGCATTAATAAATCAATCTCATACCCACCGTATTTTGGAGTGTCCAGTACAATCCCTTTTTCTTCATAACCACGGTGATATTCAATCGGTTTCATTTGTTTCGATGATGTATTTTTAACTTTAAAGGTACTGCCATATTGATAGCGATTCTCCAAGTTCTTGTCTGGTAACAGAACGTGGACATCATGAATTCCTTCTCCGAAGAAGAGAGGAAGTTCAAACGAAAAACTTCCATTACTGACGGGAATAATATGCTGCCATGTATCCGTTTCCTTCTCTACTTGAAGCATAACTGAACTTTCTGTCACTTTACCCGATACATTCACATTTTCGCTTTCTTCAACTAGCCCTGATACGGGTTCGTTAATATGTAGCCCTGCATCTAATCCATAAGGGGTATATGTGATGTCGCGAATCATTTCTGAATTGGTATTTATCACTTCAAATGCTGCAAATTCGGAATAATAATTTTCTTTCTCTGTACTAGGCAAAAGAATCTGTACTGAATATTTTCCTTCTCCATTAAAAAAATGAATTAATTGCGAGTAATCACCATTTTTTATCGGTGTATAATATTCAAATGATTCATTTTCGTCTATATGGTTCATTTTAATCCAGACATAATTTCCTTTTAACAGTTTAAAGTCCCTAATGTTTCCTGAAATTGTAAGTTCTTTGTCAACATCCAATAATTCATAAAGTGGTTCAGCTAGAGAAGCACCCACCACATCAGCATAGCTTGTAAGTTTAATTCGTTTACGTTCAATGTCTTTATTTTTTTTATCTGCTAAACTAGTATACTTGCTAACTGAGTCTTGTTTATTATGAATACGTTCATCTTTTTTTTGATCCTTAGGCAGAACAGAAGTTTCATTACTGCATGCAGTACCTATTAAAAGTGACAGAAAAAGGATCGTAATAAGTCGTTTCCAATTTTTCAAAAATGAATTCTCCTTTCAGATGAACTTGCTTTATATATACCATAATAACTATGTATGAGACAATTTAATACTTATAAAAATGAAGACTTATTTCACTCGTAAAATATCTATATTTATTCTATGATTGACATAGATGATTAGAGGAGGATGAAAAATGAATTCAAGTCATAACTTAATGTATAGCTCAATACCGATATTAAGAATATACGATGAGGAAAAAGCAAAGGAATTTTACTTAGATTTTTTAGAGTTTAAGATAGATTGGACGCATCGCTTTGATGAAAATGCACCTTTATACATGCAAATATCATCCGATCAATGTATCATTCATCTATCAGAACACTATGGAGATGCGGCACCAGGCTCCTCTATTCGAATAAAAGTGGGTAATATTAAGCGCCTGCATGAAAAACTTATTTCGAAGAATTATAAGTTTGCTCGTCCGGGAGTTGAAGAAACGCCTTGGAATACCCTTGAAATTAAAGTGGGTGACCCTTTTTATAATCGAATCGTTTTTTACGAGGATAAATCGAATTAAAACTAAGTCACTATTGATGAAATTGTCAATCAACTTTATAATTGTGTTTATTAGCTTTTTTGTTTTCCAGCTATAGCGTCTATCGATTAGTAAACGATTTCCTTCTTTATACGATAAGTGAACAACAATCTCACCTTGAAAGGCATCTTCCGCTTTCAGTTGTATATCGCGTTTCCTTTATCAGGTTAAAAGCCGAAAGAAGAATACGAACTAAATACAGCAAGGTCTTGTGGCAGCGTTGACATATCCACAGTTTTTATGCCTGTGCGTCGATGAGTGAGGCGCTTGCGCTTTATTAGCGAGGGGGGAGTTAAAGTGCCGATAAATATACCATTAAAAATGCCGGCAAGAGAAATATTAGAAAAAGAGAAAATCTTTGTCATGGACGAAGAACGAGCTACAACTCAAGACATTCGTCCTTTGAATATCTTGATATTAAATTTAATGCCCGAAAAACAAAAGACAGAGGTTCAATTATTACGTCTTCTTGGCAATTCGCCATTACAAGTGAATATTTCATTTCTTCATATGGAGACACATCAATCAAAGACGGTCAGCAAGTCTCACCTGGACCAATTTTATACAACATTTTCTGCTATAAAAACCAAGTATTTTGATGGGATGATTATTACTGGTGCACCAATTGAACATTTACCTTTTGATGAAGTAACGTATTGGGAAGAGCTAAAACAAATAATGGACTGGACAAAAGAGCATGTCACTTCAACGATGCATATTTGTTGGGGGGCCCAAGCAGCTTTATTTTATCATTATGATATTAATAAATATGAGCTATCCGAAAAATGTTCCGGAATATATCAGCACAGGATTACCGATCCTACTGTAAAGTTATTCAGGGGATTTGATGATGTGTTTTTTGCTCCGCATTCACGAAATACGAGTGTGCAAAGCGAAGAAATTAAAGCTCATCCAGAATTATTGCTTCTATCAAATGGCGAAGCAGGTCCATTCATCATCCTTTCAAAAGATGAAAAGAATCTTATGATAACCGGCCATCTGGAATATGATACGACAACCTTGGCTGATGAGTATAAGCGCGATCTAAATAAAGGGATTGGTATTAATCCCCCAGAAAATTATTTTCCAAACGATGATCATACAAAACAACCACTTAATACGTGGCGATCTCATAGCCATTTATTATTTTCTAATTGGCTTAATTATTATGTTTATCAAGAAACACCATTTGAATGGAGCTAAAAAAACTTATGGACCAAATCGGCCCATAAGTTTTTTATATAGATAGTTGAAGGAGGCAGACTTGTGAAAGTAGATAATAGTACGATTCATACGGCTAGTTTATTGGAATTTATCAATCATTCTTTTAAAATTGAAAGAGGAATAACGATAGATTTTATTCCAAAAGGAGAGGAAGGATATTGCTACACTCTTCAAACTGAAATGGAAAAAACATATTTTGTAAAAGCTATTAAAACAGAAAGAGATTTGTTCCCAGCTTTATCAGCGATACATACTTTGTATAATCACGATAAAAAAGCGTATTTGCTCCCGCCCATTCCAACAAAAAATGGTGATGTCGTAGTTTATTTTGGTCCGTACCAAATATCAATTTTTCCATTTATTCAAGGAGTATCTATATATGAAGGGAGTCTTACCTTGTTAGACACAGAACAAATTGCTTCAATGATGGCCGATTTACATCAATATGATAAAAATCGCTTCGAGGGGCTTCCATGTGAACAATTTGACAATCCTTTTGAGAAAGATATATTTAAAATTTTACATACAGGGAAAGCTGATACTTTTTATCGACGCAGGGCAAAGGATTTATTTGTTCAAGAACAAGAGGATATACTTACAACCTTGAACAAGATGAAGAAAATGCAAACTGAGCTACAAGCCTTGCCATTAAGCTTCAGTATTACGCACGGAGATCCAAATTACGCCAATATTATGCGAGATTTGAAAGGAAATCTTCACTTAATTGATTTTGGTGAATTAGCATATGGTCCGATAGAAAGAGATATTATGGCATTTACCGGAAACGAATTTTTCCATTCATTTTTATTTGAATATTATAAATTTCATCCGTATGCAAAACTACATGTAGAAGTATTTGAATTTTATTTATATCGTTGGGCTCTCCAAGAAATAGCTGATTTTGGTTCGCAAATTTTCTTTGGATCGACAGGAAATGAAGAAAATGAACACGCTTGGGAAGAATTGCAGCCTTATTTGCCCATCCCACACAAAGACATAGCTAAAGTTCTTAATGATATTAAAGAGGAGTTGAATAAATGATAACATTGAGGAAGTATGATGATCACGAAAAGTTTAGGTCAGACGTATTGTCGCATCTCGAAAAAAATGAAGTTGAAAATAATCTTCCTATTGGTGTTCTTAACTCTTTAACCGCAGAATCAACTATATACCTAATGGCTACAATTACAAAAGAAGATGAATTATTAGTAGTATTATTGCAAACTCACCCACAGCAAATTATTATTTCGAAGCCACCACGATTTTCTGATAAAGAGATTTCAGAGATTGCAAAGCTATTAAGTGAACAAATAAATGGGATTCCGGGATTGATTGGTGAAAGAAATTTCACTGAAAAACTAGCCAATTATATTAATCCACAGTACTACGTTCAAATGAATCAAAGAATTTATAAATTAACTGAAATTAAAAAGGAACCAGCTTCAAACGGAAAACTACGACTTGTAAATATGGTTGATCTTCCTGTTGTGAAAAATTGGGTATTTATGTTTTGCGACGAAATAGGTGAGAGTATAAATTGGGAGGAATCTGAAGAAAAAGCACTTGCTTTTATTAAAAGTGAAAGAATATACGCTTGGGAGATTAATAGAAAGCTTGTAGCAATGGCTAGCATAAGTCGACCGACAAGAAGTAATATTTGTATAAGTTTAGTCTTTACACCGATAGAAAATCGAAAAAAAGGCTATGCTTCAAGCTGTGTTTCTGCCCTTTCTAGTTTAATGTTAGAAAAAGGCTATAAAACAACGAGTTTATATACAGACTTGGATAATCCAACATCCAACAAAATCTATATGGAAATCGGCTATGAACCGATCATGGATTCAATTTTATACCGGAAATAGAGGGGAATAACTAGATGAAACTTGTATCATGGAATGTTAATGGTATTAGAGCCTGTGTTAAAAAAGGATTTTTAGATTATTTTAATGAAGTAAATGCAGATATTTTTTGCCTTCAGGAAACAAAACTGCAGGCTGGCCAAATCGAACTGGAACTAGAAGGGTACTTTCAATACTGGAATTATGCTCAGAAAAAAGGATACTCTGGAACAGCAGTTTTTTCAAAAAAACAACCTTTAAACGTGGCGTATGGATTGGGGGAAGAGGAAGAAGAACCTGAAGGAAGGCTCCTTACATTAGAATATGAAGATTTCTTTTTAGTTAATGTTTATACCCCGAATTCTCAAAGGGATTTGGCGAGACTCGATTATCGCTTGTCTTGGGAAGATCGAATGTTTAAATATTTGAAGGAATTGGACAAGGTCAAACCTGTTATCCTTTGCGGCGATCTGAACGTTGCTCATAAAGAGATTGATTTACGAAATCCAAAATCAAATGCCGGGAATTCTGGTTTTACTTTTGAAGAGAGAGGGAAGTTTACGACACTACTTGAAAATGGCTTTATTGATTCTTACCGTCATTTTTATCCAAACGAAGAAGGAGCCTATACATGGTGGTCATATATGAACAAAGTAAGGGAGCGTAATATCGGATGGCGAATTGATTATTTCATTGTTTCAGAAAAAATAGCCGGAAGATTAGTAGATTCACAGATTCATTGTAATGTGATGGGGAGCGATCACTGTCCAGTGATGTTAGAGATCAATGAATAAAACAGCTATCATTACAGGAGCTTCAAGCGGATTTGGAATGCTGGCGACAGTTGAGTTAGCTAAAAAAGGTTTTTCGGTTATCGCCACAATGAGAAATATGCAAAATAAGGATACTATAATAGAGTTATGTAAACAAGAGTCGATTACATCAAAAATTAGCTTCATCCAGCTCGATGTTACCGATCAACAATCGATTGAACATTTCTCTAGTCAATTATCACAACTATCGTCTATAAACGTCTTAATCAATAATGCAGGATTCGCGTTTGGTGGTTTTTGTGAGGAAACGAGTATCTTAGAATATAAAGAACAATTTAATACAAACTTCTTTGGCTTAATCGAGGTGACGCAAGCAGTACTTCCTTATATGAGAAAACAACGAAGAGGGAAGATCATCAATATTAGCAGTATTTCAGGAAAAATGGGGTTTCCAGGATTATCTCCATATGTTGCCTCTAAGCATGCCCTTGAAGGGTGGTCCGAATGTTTGCGTCTTGAGGTTAAACCATTTGGAATAGATGTAGCTCTCATAGAACCAGGTTCATATAAGACGAACATATGGACGAAGGGTAAAAGAATTGCTAAAAACTCGATGCTTGATACTTCCCCTTACTCTTTTTATTTGAAAGCGATAGAAAAGGAATTAGAGTCAGGAACATCAAACTATGGAAACCCACAAGATGTAGCTCAACTCATCGTTGATTTATGTTCTCGAAAAGAGCTATCAAAGCTCCGATATCCAATTGGAAAAGGGGTTAAGGCATCACTAATCATGAAAAATATGATTCCATGGAAGGTATGGGAAAAAATATTTCATAAAAAATTAAATGTAGGAGGGATTGGTCGTGACAATTACATTCAATAAAAAAGAAGAATGCTTTACATTTTTTGATAGCAAGGGAAATAAGCTTGAAAGAAAAACTGAAATTCGTTTCGATCCTTTAACCGGTGAAACATCTAGACTTGTTTTTGATCCTGGTTTAGTTCCGACACCACCTGATTATACGGAAGCAGCTGAACAAACAGCTGGAAAAAATTGTCCTTTTTGTTCTGAAAATATTTTAAAGATGACTCCTGTGTTTCCATACGAAATTGCGGAGGAAGGCAGGATTTTCCATGGTGAAGCGATCGTGTTTCCTAACCTTTTCCCATATAGTAAGCATAATGGAGTAGTCGTTTTTTCAAATCAACATTATGTACGTTTAGAAGAATTCTCTCAACCAATGATTAAAAATGCTTTTATGGCTGCATTAAACTATATTAAAAAGGTAGCAGAAACAGATAAACAAGCAACAAATTTTTCAATAAATTGGAACTATCTACCTTATTCAGGTGGAAGCATCTTACATCCTCATTTACACGTGATTATTTCTGAATCACCGACAAACTATCAGAATGATGTTAATGAGAATGGTAATCGTTTCAAACTTGCAACCGGCAATGATTATTTTACAGAACTTTATAAAACAGAAAAGGATAAAGGAGAAAGATGGATTGGAGAAAATGGAAATGTAGGCTGGCTCCATGCATTTTCGCCAAAGAGTCATAATGATTTTATTGGGATATTTACTAAATCAACGTCAGTCCATGACATTACAGAACATGATTTGAATGATTTTGCTAAAGGTTTAAGATCTATTTTCGCTGCGCTATTAGAACAAGGCTTTGCCAGCTTTAACCTATCCATGCAATTATCATCGGATTTTTCATGTACGCAGCCTATACATGCCCGTCTTATTCCGCGCCTTATAATTGGTAATCTAGGGACGAGTGATGTTAGCTTTTTTCAAGCGATTCATCAAGAATCTCTAACTTATAAAGAACCTGAAAAAGTAGCGGAATTGGCAAGAACACATTTTTAATCGAAAACCTCCGTCAACAAACATGTCATCTTAAAATATGATGAATATGTAATGATTGATGGAGGTGGAGGTATGGCTGTTGTAAAAGCCAGGGAAGCAGATATAGATTTGTTGGCAAGACTCTTAAGAGCTGAAGGTGAAGGGGAAGGAACACAAGGAATGCTCATGATTGGGAATGTAGGCATCAACCGGATCAGGGCTAATTGTTCCGATTTTAAAGGTATTCGCACAATCCCACAAATGATTTACCAGCCTCACGCATTTGAAGCAGTGATCCACGGTTATTTTTACCAGAGGGCTAGGGAGGCAGAAAAAACTCTAGCTAGAAAATCAATCAATGGACATAGGCTTTGGCCATCCAAATATAGTTTGTGGTATTTCAGACCAGAAGGAGATTGTCCTTCGACATGGTATAATCAACCATTTGTAGGTCGCTTTAAGCTGCACTGTTTTTATGAGCCGACTGGTACAGAGTGTGAGAATGTATATAATACGTATTAAAATGCATAATGAAAAACAAGCATTCGATGGATGCTTGTTTTTTTTGCATTTAACATTATGCTGATATATTATCTTGCTAAAACAAAATTCGATGTTGTTTATGACTAAGCCTTAAACAGAAGTAGTGGTGTTAGCACCTGGTCATAATTTCGTTTTAACAGGTACGTACAAGATGAGTTTTAAAAAAAGACAGCCTATCGATTAAGGCTGCTTTCTTAATAACACTATTCATCTATATAAGGTTCTTCTCTCAATGCCGCCCAAAATGCTGCACCAATCGATAACGCCAGCACAATAAAAGGTGCTGCAAATATAAAGAAACTTGTCATGTTATGCACACTCCTTAAGGATGATAATCCGATTTTCCTTCGACATACTTTTTATCAAATAAAAACAATCGTAATAACAAATATAATGAGGGGATTAATAAGCAAAGCCCTGCGATAAAAGCAGCTATAAGTGAAATCGCCATTGCTTTGTTTGTAAAGCTATCATAAATCGTTAAATGGGGATAGAGTAAGTAAGGAAAATGGGAAAATCCATAAGCATAAAACGCTAGTGCAAATTGACCTGTAAGCAATCCGAAAGCGCGTCCGTAATGTTTTCGATTCCAAATAAGCCAAACAGTACCGATAAACATTAGAAAGGATAAGGCGAACATCCACCACAAATTCAAAATTCTTCCATAATGTTCAGGATTGTGGAAACGCAGCTCAACGATAATGCCGCCTGCTGTTACAATCGTTGGAAATGCCCAGAGCAACGCGTATTTCCTCATTAGCTCAGTTGCCTTCGTATCTCTCGCTTTATGGGCATACCAAGTTAGAAAGACTGCAGAAATATATAAAACAGCCGCAAGACTTAACACAACAATACTCCATGTAAGCGGGCTTGAGAATAATTCCCAGTAATTTAATACGGGGTTACCGTCAACGATCGAGACAAATCCACCTTCAGAAATAGTGAGTACAATGGATAAAGAAGCAGGAATAAATAATCCAGATAATCCATACATAAACGCATATCCTTTATGCCCTCTTGAACCGTATGTTTCAAATGCGTAATAAGATCCGCGTATCGCAAGCAATAAAATTGAAATACTGGCAGGAACTAAAAGGATCGTTCCGTAGTAAAAAGCTGTTTTTGGAAAAAAGCCAACCATTCCGACAAAAAAGAACACAAGAAAAACGTTTGTCACTTCCCAAACAGGAGATAAATATCTTTGAATGATATTCGTTAATATATGCTTTTTTCCTGCATACACGCTATACGCATTGAAAAATCCGGCTCCAAAATCAATGGACGCAACGATGACATATCCATATAGGAAAGTCCAAAGAACTAAAATCCCGAGTATTTCTAAATTCATGATGACGCACCACCTTTTTCAGCAGCTCTGTCTTCCAATTCACGTTCAACAGGATTTTTTCTGAACATCCTGCTTAGAACGACAATCGTTCCAATTGCCAAAATGACATATAAGCCAGCAAAAAGGATAAGCATAAGATCTACTTGGTTGCTTGATGTTGACGCATCGGCGGTACGCATCAAACCTCGGAGCACCCATGGCTGTCTACCAACTTCCGCCATCCACCAACCTGCCTCGATTGCAAGAATAGAGAGGGGGCCACCTAATACAATCAACCATCTGAACCACTTTGTCTCAACAATTGGCCATCTCCTTTTTATGCCTATCCAAAATACAAAGGATAAGACAACCATCCACATTCCAATTGTGACCATAATGTCGAATAGATAATGGATATGGAGAGGGGGGATTTCATCCTTTGGAAACTGATCCAATCCGAGTACTTCGGCAGTAGGATCACTATGTGCTAATACACTTAGTGCAAAAGGAAGCTTAATTGCATATTTCACTTCTCCATCATCTAATATTCCGTACAAAATAAGCGGTGCTTTACCTTCAGTTTCAAAATGCCATTCAGCAGCTGCTAATTTTTCGGGCTGGTATTCCGCTAAATATTTACCTGAAAAATCTCCAATGATTGCAGCTCCGATTGCAAAGATAAGGCCGAGCTTCATAGTTAAACCCAATGCTTTTTTATGATAAACATGATTAGAGCCTTTTAATAATCGGAAAGCTGCAATTGATGCAAGGACAAAAGCTGAAGTCATGTAAGCCGTCACAACAACATGCGCCACTTTTGTTGGCATGGCTGGGTTGAACATGGCCAAAATAGGATTAATATTAATGAGCTGGCCATCTACTAGTTCAAATCCTTGTGGTGCGTTCATAAATGCATTGACCATTGTAATAAAGATTGCTGAAAAAGAAGCGCCAATAGCAACTGGAATAAGCAGCAGTAAATGTTTTCTCTGGTTTTCAAATCGATCCCATGTGTATAAATAAATACCTAAGAAAATAGCTTCAAAGAAAAAAGCGAAAGTTTCCATGAAAAGGGGGAGAGCAATGACATTTCCCGCAAGCTCCATAAAATTAGGCCATAATAACGATAACTGCAGCCCGATGGCGGTTCCAGTGACAACTCCAACTGCAACAGTGATAACAAAACCACGCGTCCATCTTCTTGCCAGAAGAATATAATGCTCATCATTCTTCTTAATTCCTACCCATTGAGCAATCATAATCATGAGTGGAATTCCAACACCAATCGTGGCGTATATGATATGGAAAGAAAGTGTAAGCTCCGTTAAAATTCGACTGTAAAATAAAGCATCTTCATTTACCAACTACTTTACCTCCCCTTATCCACCAAAGATCCTACCAAGTATGGATACGAACATGATCGCTGCAACACCAAAAGCGAGCCAAATAAGACCTTTTTCATGTTTTTTATACATATTCCAACTCCCCTTGTAAGAAAAAGGATTTCTTCTTTTAATTATCATACCCATATTACAAAGTTAAATAGCTTATAAGGTTTGACAAATTGTGAACATACTTGCATCTATATTTTGAACCGTATCCTTATCACATGAAAAAAAAATATCTTATGAAACGAAACAAAATCATAAAACTTTCGTCAAAGATTATGGAGAACAATATCAAAATCGAGGTGCTAACATGAAAAAAGCAATGGGTTTAACCGGAATGATTGCAATTATACTTTTAACACTTATTGGATGCAGCGGTGAAGCAAATAATAAAGCGGGTGCTTCGGGTGTATCTATTGAAGAAATCGCACGTAGTATAAAAGAACAAATTGGGGAAGATTTATCAGCAGTGGGGGTTGCTGATGCGCTGAAAGATGGAGTTTTACAATCATACATAGAAAGTGACCTTGTTAAGAAGGATGAGAATAATCCGGATAGTGATTTTCTAATAGAAAAATTGGCAATAAACGCGAATGATTTAGAGGAAGGTTATATTATCGCAGCGATGATGAACGTTAATTCTGACGAAATTATTATATTAAAGGCTAAAGATGAATCCAAAGTGGATGGATTGATCGAGGCGTTAAAAAAAGAAAAGGAAGCACAAACTAACACATGGGAACAATATTTACCTGATCAGTTTGAAAAAGTAAATAATAATATTATTAAGGTAAAAGGATCTTACTTAATCTACATTACGTATGAACACCCTGAAAAATTAGAAAAAATATTTGATGATAAACTTAAATGATTTTGGTTGATTAGGTGTGGTTAAATGGTTTTTAGCAGTTTAGTTTTTCTTTTTGTATTCTTGCCTATTACATTAGTACTCTATAGTATCAGTCCAATGAAATTAAAAAATTTGCTCCTCCTCATACTTAGTTTAATTTTTTATGCATGGGGGGAGCCTATTTACATTTTATTGATGCTTTTTTCAGCGATGATAGATTATATACACGGATTATTGATCGCTAAGTATAAGGGAAGAATTGGTTCGAAATTATTTCTATTGTCGTCAATAATTATTAACATCGGCATCCTTGCCTTCTTTAAATATGCGGATTTTTTCATTGGAAATGTGAATATGTTAATAGGAACAGATTTTGAATCTTTGAAATTGCCGCTCCCAATTGGAATTTCATTTTACACGTTCCAATCGATGAGCTATACGATTGATGTATATAGAGGAAGGGTGCAGCCGCAAAAAAATCCAATTGCTTTAGCTATGTATATTTGTTTATTTCCACAGTTAATTGCAGGTCCAATTGTCCGTTATGAATCGATTGAAAAAAAGTTGATTCATCGCCGTGTTTCTTTACATCAATTTGCAGAAGGAGTCCGCTTATTTATCATTGGGCTAGGCAAAAAAGTGTTGCTTGCCAATAATATAGGTCTGCTATGGAACACTATAGAGGGGCAGAGCCTTTCAGAGCTGACAGTTATTGAATCATGGCTCGGAATCATCGCATTTGCACTGCAAATCTATTTCGATTTTAGTGGATATTCCGATATGGCAAGAGGTTTAGGAAGAATGTTTGGTTTTAACTTCCCGATCAATTTCCAGTATCCATACATTTCAAGAAGCATTACAGAGTTTTGGCGAAGATGGCACATGACATTGGGTGGATGGTTTAGAGATTATGTATATATTCCACTTGGCGGAAGCAGGGAAGGGAAGCTTAAGCTTTACGTAAACCTCTTCATTGTTTGGGGATTAACTGGCTTTTGGCATGGGGCAACTTGGAATTTTGTAGTGTGGGGACTTTATTTTGGAGTATTCATTGCGGTGGAAAAGGCAGGATTGAAACAACTATTAATACAACTTCATCCTGTATGGCAACATTTATATTTCATTTTCTTTATTTTAATTGGATGGGTATTATTTGTTTTTGAAGATCTTTATGAAGGATTACAATATTTGATGATCATGCTTGGACTGACAAAAAACCCTATTTTAAATGAACAAACTCTTTATGAGCTTTATACACATGGTGTTATGTTTATTATTGCAATTATTGCAGCCCTGCCGATTATTAATCTATTTAAAAATAGTAGATTTATACCATTACTTTCGCCAATTGTTTATTTTGCTATTCTGTTGCTATCGACAGCTTTTCTAGTAAATGAATCGTATAATCCATTTTTATATTTTCGCTTCTAATGAGGGAAGAACATGCGTATTACTGATAAAATTATAGTCACTATGTTCGTATGCTTTCTAGGGATGATCTGTATTTTACATATGATGACTCGCGATACCACCTTTTCAGAACAGGAAAATCGTATATTGGAAAAAAAGCCAACGTTATCACTGAAAAATGTTCTTACCGGCAAATTTATGGATCAATATGAATTATATATATCGGATCAATTTGCATGGAAAAAGAGCTGGCTGCAAATAAAAGCTGTTTCTGAGAAGGCGATGTTAAAGCAAGAATCAAATGGAATTTACTTCGGTAAAGACGGTTTTTTATTTGAAAGATTTAAAGAACCACAGGATCAATTGAATAAAAACATCGAGTATATCAGTAATTTTGCAGAAAAAAATAAGCATCTTGATTACTATATGTTGCTCGCACCGACATCAGTTGAAATTTACAAGGAAAAACTGCCTATTTTTGGCCAGTCATACTCTCAAAAAGAAGTGTTGGACGATATACAAAAAAAGCTCTTACATTCTATTGAGTTCATTACTGTAACAGATGCGCTAATAGACCATAAAAACGAACCAATTTATTTTAAAACAGATCACCATTGGACCATGCAGGGAGCGTATTACGCATATACCCAGGCGGCGCAAACATTTGGATTCGAGCCTTATTCTATTGATGATTTTAATATTGAAATGTTATCCAATGATTTTTATGGAACATTTGCCTCAAAAGTGGTTGGACATCGTGTAGAGCCTGACAAAATTGAAATGTTTGAACCCTTGAAACATACAACTTACAGTGTACAATTTAATGATAAAAATGAGATATCAAACTCATTATTTGCGAGGTCTTTTTTAAAGAAAAAGGATCAATATTCCTTCTTTTTAAATGGCAATCATAGTTTAGTGACAATAAAATCAAGTGTAAAAAATGGCCGGAAATTAGCCGTTATGAAAGATTCATATGCTCATGTATTTATTCCTTTTTTGGCCAATCACTTTGAAGAAATATATGTGATTGATTTACGCTATTTTCATCATGATATTAATGACTTCATATGGGAAAATAGTGTTAAAGAAGTGCTATTTCTTTATAATGTGGTGAATTTTTCAACAGATACTAGTCTAATATGGTTGAAAAGGTAGCTAAAGGCGGGGACATAATGGAAATGAATAAGCGAATAACAAAAATTTTAAAAGAGTACTACAATATAGACGCGGCTAGGATAGAACAACGAACAGGCGGATGGTCTGCGTTAGCTTTTTTCATTGAGGGTCGGAACAGAAACTATTTTTTAAAAGTGTATAGCAAAAGAAGGTCATCTATCATTCAGTGGATAGATGCTATCGACAGATACATCCCTTTAGTTAAGTGGCTGAATGATAAGACGGAATTAGAAAATCATATAGTCAGCCCAATCTTTGCGATGAATGAAAGCACTAAATGTGAAGACGAAAGATATGTTTACTTACTTTCCGAGTTTATAGAAGGTGAGACAATCGCTGAGGCAACGCTTTGTTCTAATCAGATTAATGAACTAGCAAGAATTATCGGTTTACTCCATAAAAGCACATCAGAAGTTCCATCTGATTTAAAAGAACTGCAGGCTGTTGATTCCTTCGATATTGTTTATTGTCATTTTTTGTCTTCATTTATTCAACATGAGCTTAACAAAGAGAAAGATGAAGTATTAGAAATTATTAAACCATATTCTAGTATTTTATTTGAAAAGATTGAAAGAATGGAATATTTGTCTAAAAACTTAAAAAGTAGACCACTCAACTATGTATTGTGCCATGCTGATGCTCATAATTGGAATATCATGCAAGGTGAAACATTAATGCTCATTGATTGGGAGTGTGTAAAACTTGCGCCGCAAGAACAAGATCTTATTATGCCGATATTGGAGCCGTATGCCAAGCAGTTTTTACAAGAGTACAAAAAGCATATGGAATATACCACTCCTGAAATAGATGCATTCGAATTTTATTTCCTTAAAAGAAAATTAGAAGATATTTGGGAATGGGTTATTGATTTGCGCTTTGAAGGCCTTGTTAAATCAAAAGACTTAACGCTTAAACTACTTAAAAAGACATTAGATGAATGTTCGCAGTCTGACCGCTTTCGTTTTGACTTAGAAAAGGTTTTTACATCATAAATTTTTTACCATTACTAAAAAAGCGGTATCGTTTGCTATGAAAGATGTTTGCGTTGCGAAGCCTAATTTCTTATAAGCTGCAATAGCTCTTTTGTTAAATTCAGCAACCGTTAAACGGATTATGTTTAAGTTATACTTTTGTTCTACCTCATCCATGATAAAGCTAATAAATGGGTAACCAAAACCTTGACCTGTTAACTTTGGCTTCATACTGAAACCTAAATCTAATAATCCTTCTACTTCTGGATATGACCCAATTTCTCGACCGAAGGGCACTTGAGCAAATGATCCAACGCAATAAAAGCCAATAAGCTCTTCATCATCAAAAATTCCTTTATATTGTATCAACTCTTGCAATGATTCATCTGTATCATCCATATTATAAAAATCGTATGGCGGTTCGTATTTCCAATTTATAATTTTCTTTGCATTTTCTTTATTTATCTTTTTAATGCGCATTTTTATTCTCCTAGAAAATAGATTAAATATTTATTTTATTATACATGCTGGAAAGCAAAAATGGAGGTAGTATTTTTGAGAGAGAATGTAGTAGGACAAACAAAAGCAGTTGGATTTCAAATAGGTGTTAGGAGAACTTTTCCAATTTCACATAAAGAAGCATGGAAACTTATTACTTCAAAGGAAGTTTTATCATTATGGTTGGGAAATGTTAAAAGTTTTCCATTACAAAAAGGTGAAACGTTCAGCTCAGAAATGGGGAAAGGAGAAATCCGAGTCATTAAGCCTTTACAACAAATTCGGCTTACTTGGCAGAAGGAAAAATGGGAGAAAACTTCAACCGTTCAAATAAGGATTTTACACAAAGAGGAAAATAAAACAACGATTAGTTTTCACCAGGAACACCTTTCGGATGAAAGTGTAAGAGAAGAAATGAAGGAATTATGGGAAAAAGTATTGAACTTAATAAAGGAACAAATAGAAAGTGCTGAATAAATTGGAGCAGTTTTTTAAATTTGAATTTCCAAGTTGAGGGATAGTCTAAGTTCGAATGCAAATTTACCAAACAAAAAAGCCCATCGCGATATGATTTACTCCTTCAGGGTGATGGGATAAGGGTTGTGTCAAATACGGAATGACAAAAAACAAAGTTCCAGTATTTGAAAAGCAATATAGATGTTCTATAAGGGAATAGACCTTGAGAATTTGAATATATTTTATAAAAACACCATAAGGAGAAAAGTATGAAGAAATTTTTTCGAAACCCTTCTAAAGTATCACTTATTTCTTTAGAAGCTACTATCGGTGTTTTTATTTTACAGCTATTGATACCAACGATAGTGGATAAAGTGTTGGGGCCGATATCTTTAATTTTCCTTATGCTCAACCCAATATTTGGTTTTATATATTCTTTTTTTATTAAAGGGAAACGAAAAGTTATATACATTCTCCTGCACTTAGCTTGTATATGCACGATATCATTCTTTGCATTAACGGTTATCATATTTAGATTTTTTGCCCATTTTGCTCCTTAATGCTACACCACGATTTAGTAGTGGTGCTTTTTAAATTCCATTTGTTCTGCAATAATCCGCAACAAGCTGTTCGATTTGATCTATTTCCGGATATTTTCCATGAAACGTAAATTTTAGTTCTTCTAGAAACTCTCCATTATGATATACATGAATCGCTCCATTTTGTTCAATAACACTATATTCCGGCTCAAATATATATCCATCTCTTTCAATCGCACCCATTTAGTCATCCCTCCCGACCATTTTCAATTTATTTTTACCTATTTTTAATTATTAAATCATGAATAGGTTCCACACATTTTTGGAAAACTTTTTTTAAAAATCTAGAAATGAGTGTGTGCATGCGTTATTTATTTTCGATTATTTTATTAGCTTCTGCCATTTTGTTTAATGGACAATTTGCCTTGGCAAAGAATGAAGGAATCGGAATTTCGGTGGAAATGCTGCCTTGGGATGAGGTCAATGAAATCTTGCCAAGGTATAGCAAGTTTACGATTTTGGATGTTGAGACGGGGAAAAGATTTAATGTACAGAGGAGAGCGGGAAGTGGACATGCGGATGTTCAGCCGTTGACTAAAAAAGATACAAAGATAATGAACGATATTTATAGCGGAAAATGGAGTTGGAAGAGAAGAGCGATCATTGTCATTCATAATGATCAATGGATTGCTGCTTCGATGCACGGCATGCCACATGGCGCTGGGAAGTTGGACAATAATTTTCGTGGTCATTTTTGCGTTCATTTTAAAGACAGTACAACGCATAGAAGAAAATCTGTGGATCTTTCTCATCAACTTATGATCATGAAATCAGCAGGCAAATTAAACGAACACCTTAACAGCTTACAGGCAGAGGAACTCATCCAAGCATATGTTGCGGGCATAAAACAAAAAGATAAGCGAATCGTTTCGGCCGCTTCGGTCCAGAAAGTAAATTGGAAGAAGGAATTCAATAAAGTTGAAAATATAAAGCCAAGACAAATATATGTAAAGCCATATAGAAAAGACGAATTGTTTCTTGAAGTGCCGGTCGAAATTGAATGGATTGATAAACATTCAAAACGTCATATCTTTAATGGTACGATCCATCTCATTCGTTTTGCTCCTGATAGTGGATGGAAAATTGATAGTAATCAGTTTGTGAATGATCTTTTTATGTAAAGCTAATCCTTCCCCACTTAAACAAAAGTGGGGCTCTATTGTTTATTGTGCTAAGCGTGCATCTTCTTCGCAATCATCTTTTTAATTATTCTTATTTGTCCTCGATGATTTAATTCGTCCTCGAATACATGAAACCATTTAAAATAATTGTTGGCTTGCTCGCCAAACCAAAATGGAGTTTGTTTAAACAACCATTCATCTTCGAGTGTTTTAAATGTTTCGATTGTTTGATGTCGGATATAAGCAAGCTCTTTTAAATAAAAGTCTATACTATGACCATTAATCTGTTCGCGTGCTATGCTCCCTAAATCCAAAGCTGGATTCAGACTATTTATTTCAGCTTCTGTTAACTCACGATTTTGGAAGGTTTCTATTTGATATGCTTTTTCTACTGCTGCCATATGTGCAAGCAACATCCCAATTGAATTAGCGTTTTCCTCATCATAAAGGAAATCCAGTTCCTCTACACTTAATTCCTTTACTTCTTCAAGCGTCATCACTCTTGTATAGTTCATCATTGAAACTAGTTTACTAAATTCTGCGCTCAAATCATCCTTTTGATCGATTAAAAACAATGTCTTGATATTTATAGACATTTTTTCACCTCATTTGTTTGGAAATCACACTCTTCTTATATATTCGTATAAAGCTAGTAAAATCCTTTTTAATGTATAACTTATAATCACACAAATATGATTAGCATTGTCTGATACTGCGGCAGGTTGAAATCATATTCAATTTGCTTAACAATGAAGATATACCAGAAACGTGTGCATCGACAAGCTTTAATTGTAGCAGCACCATTCAAAATCTCTTACAAATAATATATTAGTGAACTGTTTAACAAAGGAAAAGAGCACCTTTTGACAGTAGCCTCATTCGTTTATTATAGTTGTTAAAACGATAAGTGACGATATCCCATTAAATAACTGTCAATAGAAAAATTCGGGTATTTATATAAAAAGAAGATATACATTGTTAATAAAATGTAGTGTGAAAAGGATGCGTATTATGCCAATTAATTCTTTTGAAAACTATCCAATGAGCTGGAAGCCATCAATTGATAAAACTAAAAAGCCTATTTACAAGGAGCTCTCAAGGAAATTAGAACAGGATATATTAAATGGATTGTTATTACCCGGAACAAAGCTTCCTCCGCAGAGAGAATTGGCTGATTATTTAGATTTAAACTTGAGTACGATTTCAAAAGCATTTAAAGCTTGTGAGTTAAAGGGCTTATTAAGTGCGATCGTTGGAAGCGGAACATTTGTATCGTATGATGCATTATCGAATGCTTATTTACTTGAAGATACAAAACCAAAGCATTTAATTGAAATGGGAGCAACCCTGCCAGATAATGCTTCTTACGAGCCACTGCTACTTCAACTGAAAAGTATGATTCAAGATACAGATTATGAAAAATGGTTTTCATATGGTCGAGCAGGCGGAAGCCTTTGGCAAAAGGATGCTGCTATAAAGCTAATTCGTAGAGGTGGATTCGAAACATCCGTTGATCACATTTTATTTGCAAACGGTGGTCAAAATGCGATTGCTGCTACACTGGCAAGTCTTTGTAAACCTGGTGATCGCATTGGTGTTGATCAACATACATACCCAGGCTTAAAAACTGTTGCAGCGATGCTCAGTGTGCAAATAATACCGATAAAATCGGAGAACTATGAGATGAGTCCATCTGCCTTTGAAGAAGCATGTAAAAATGAAAACATTAAAGGCATTTACTTGATCCCAGATTATCATAATCCGACAGCTTCCTTTATGTCTGTCAAGAAGCGAAAAGTGATTGCAGAAATTGCTAAAAAGTATAATCAGTTCATTATTGAAGATGCGTCATATCATCTCCTCCACGAAAATCCTCTTCGAGCAGTTGCATCATTTGCACCAGAACAGGTTATATACATTGCAAGTTTATCTAAATCAATTGCACCAGGACTACGGCTAGCCTATGTATCAGTTCCGAGACAATATAAAGAGTCAATATCAAGGGCACTATATAATTTAAATGTATCCGTTTCTCCATTACTAGCAGAACTAGCAGCACGTACGATTGTATCGAATCAATTCGAAGTTTTAATCGAGAGGCATCGGGAACAAAACATTCTCAGAAACAAGGTTATCAATCAATATTTAACAGACTATATGTGTTTAGGTGATGATACAGGTATTTTTCGTTGGCTGCTATTACCTGGAAAGATAACAGGGGCTGAATTTGAAACGTTAGCTGCAAAGCAAGGAGTGCAAGTGTATGCAGCTGAACGTTTTGTAGTTGGAAATAGTTGTCCAGATCGGGCAGTGAGAATTGCTGTTTGTGCTCCAGAAACTCTTGAGGAGGTTGAGCAAGGAATGATTATTCTTAACCGTTTGCTAAACGATATTAATTAACATTGTTCGCCATACAATTATAACATTGTATGGTTTTTTAGTGCGTGCTATGATGATTTAAATCTAGTTGCAATATAGTAAAAGAAATAGTTTTCTAGAAAGGGAGGTTAAATAATGTTAGCTAAGGATAATGTGAAATTGTCAGACACTCAATCAGCTTGGATGCAAAGCTACATTATTTCTTCAGAAAAACAACAACACTTATATAAAAGAACATTAATCGTAATTGTTATATCCCAAATTTTTGGCGGAGCTGGACTTGCAGCAGGCGTAACTGTAGGTGCGCTACTTGCGCAAAACATGTTAGGTGCAGATAGTGTAACTGGAATACCGACAGCGTTATTTACATTAGGTTCAGCAGCAGCTGCACTGCTTGTGGGACGATCCTCTCAAGCGTTTGGCCGGCGCACTGGACTTGCAACCGGCTTTGTAGCTGGAGGCATCGGCGCTATTGGAGTAGTTATTTCGGCAATCTTGAATAGCATTCCACTTTTATTTGTTTCACTGCTTGTCTATGGTGCAGGATCGGCGACAAATTTACAAGCGCGCTATGCGGGAACAGATTTAGCAAGTCCAACCCAAAGAGCAAAAGCTGTTAGTATGGCTATGGTTTCTACAACATTCGGTGCCGTAGCTGGTCCAAACTTGGTGGATGTTATGGGGAAGTTCGCTATATCTATAAGTGTTCCTGCTTTAGCTGGACCATTTATATTAGCTGCTGCAGCTTACATACTTGCTGGTTTGGTTCTTTTATTTTTTCTTAGGCCAGATCCTTATATTGTTGCAAAAGCAATATCAGATGCTAAAAGAGCAACTAGTAAATTATCTTCAGACGAAAATGCTACCTCATTATCTATAAATAGGCGCGGTATTTTTGCAGGAGCTATGGTAATGATTCTTACTCAATTTGTGATGACGGCCATTATGACGATGACACCCATACATATGGGACACCATGGACATGGTTTGAATGCAGTAGGGCTTGTCATTGGATTTCATATAGGTGCTATGTTTTTGCCTTCATTAGTAACTGGTTTTCTTGTTGATAAAATTGGCCGCGCTGTAATGGTCATTGCTTCTGTTGTGACATTAATAGCTTCTGGCATAGTAGCTGCTATGGGGTCTGCTGATTCAATGACAGTACTCATTACGGCACTTGTTTTACTAGGACTTGGCTGGAATTTTGGTTTAATTAGTGGCACAGCAATCCTTGTAGATGCAACTCACGCTTCTACTCGGGCTAAGACGCAAGGTTCGATTGATGTTTGGATTGCTTTATCTGGAGCACTAGGGGGAGGTCTATCTGGAATCGTTGTAGCACAATCCAGTTATGGAATCCTGTCCTTAGCTGGTGCTGTCCTTTCATTACTTCTTATTCCAATTATCTTTTGGGCAGGTATAAATAAAAGCACTTAATGATCAGAATTCTAATATTACTGGAATACAGACAATAGAGGTTTTCTTTAGGATAAGTGAGCATTATGGATGGATTTATTTCTTCAACAATTACCTAAAGTTAAAGAAGTAGTAGCATAGTCGAAGGAAGTACTGTGTTTTTCATCATAACTGCGAAAAAATGATAAATGAAGGTTTTACCTCTTACCATATGACAGATATATTTATAATGGTGATCGCTATTATGTTAACAAGCCTGTTGTGGATATGAATGACTTTTGCTTTATAAAAAATGCTTCTATATGATAGGCATGTACAAAGGTTGAAAAACATAAGAACGTATCAAAGAGGCATTTTTTACTTAGGGAGATTTATTCTATCAGACAGCAAACATGCTTAATGAAAGAGGAAGAGATATGAATAAACCAATTGTCATTGTTGGAGCTGGCTTAAGTGGCCTTCGGGCTGCAACGCTGCTTAATGCACATGGCATCAAATGCAAGGTTCTAGAAGCTAGAAACAGGATAGGCGGCAGAGTCTTGAGCACTTCTGATCCAAACAGCCCCAACCTAGAAATTTTTGACCTTGGACCGACATGGTTTTGGCCGCAGTATGAGAGTACAATTGCTAATCTTGTTAAAGAACTGAATTTAGAAATTTTTGACCAATACACGAAAGGGGCAATGCTTGTAGAAAGATTACAAAACGAACCACCAAAACGTTATATGCTACCGGAAAATGCCAATGTAGGTTCGGTTCGATTCAGAGGAGGTGTGCAGTCCCTTATTAATGCCCTAGCAGATACGATTCCCACAGAAGAGATAGATTTAGAAATGCGTGTTACAGCCATTCGGCTAGATAAAGCTGGTACAATAACGCTTGAAGCAAACTCTGCTAATGGTGAGAGAAAAATGATTTCTGCAAGTGCCGTTATCCTTGCATTGCCACCTCGTATTGTAGCACGTCATATTGAATTCTCTCCTTCTCTACAGCCAAATCTTATTACTAACCTTATGAACAAGCCTACGTGGATGGCGGGACATGCGAAGGCAGTTGCCATTTATGATCGACCTTTTTGGAGGGAATCGGAACTTTCTGGATTTGCAACGAGCTGGGTCGGTCCTTTGCAAGAAATCCATGATGCATCTCCAGAAACAGGTTCAGGCGCATTATTTGGTTTTTTCGGAATACCAGCAAAAACACGCACGGAGCTAGGCGAGGATAAACTTTTAAAATTGGTCATTGATCAATTAGTTAGACTCTTTGGGCACTCAGCTAAAAACGTAAATGCTGTTCTTTATAAGGATTGGTCAAGAGATTCTGAAACAGCTGTTGAAGAAGATTTCGATCTGCTTAAAGATTTTCCGAGCTATGGTCAACCGCAAATAACAGGTGGATGGGAAAATAAAATCTTTTTTGCTGGCACGGAGGCTAGTCCACATTTTGGCGGACATCTCGAAGGTGCGCTGCAATCAGCTGAACAGGCAGTGTTTGAAATCATTCAATTTATGAACAATCCTGAATGACACGATCTTTTTAATACAATAAGTTGATAAGTTTCGTTTTTTGAATTATAGCGCCAAGTATTTAGACTATAATGTCTCAGAGTAAAGTCCATTTCTCAATTTGTTTGTCGAGAAATTGGGCTTTTATCTTTGTGTTTCCTGAGGGGAATTTTTATAAAGGAGTTTTTTATCTTTTAAATATTGGCTTTATTTTGTATAATTTACCCAACGAAACTTGAAGGAGGACATATCAATGAGAAATCAAACAACCTTAGGAATAACATATAGGGGTGAAACATTAAGTTAATCATTAATGTACTCCCCTTATATGTTTAGATTGCATTTAAGAAATCTAACATTAGAGGGGTAAATTCGTGAATAATAGAATTAAGAAATTTTTATCTTATTACAAACCGTATTTGAAGTTATTTTATACTTTAATGACTTGTGCTTTAGTCGGTTCTGGCATTGCGCTTTTGTATCCTCTGTTAACAAGATACATCACAAAGGATATTTTAGAAAATAATCTTTCAAACTCATTAAGCCAAATTTATATTGTTTGCGGAATCATGCTTGTCTTGGTGATCATTCAAAATCTATGTCAGTTTGTTGTGGATTATCATGGTCATAAAATGGGTGCAATGATGGAAAGCGATATGCGAAAAGAATTATTTGAGCATTATCAAAAACTATCGTTCAATTTTTATGATACACAAAAAACGGGGCAATTAATGTCTAGAGTTACGAATGATTTATTGCTCTTGTCAGAGCTGTACCACCATGGACCTGAAGATTATATGAAGTATTTTATTAAATTTGTTGGTGCTTTCGTTATTTTGTTTTGGATCAATGCTAAATTAACGTTAGCTATCTTTCTCTTTTTGCCATTCATGGTTTTGTTTGCGCTTTATTTTAATAAAAAAGTAAATATTGCACTTCGAAGAAATAAGGATCGTATTGCTGACATCAATGCTCAAGTAGAAGATAGTCTTTCAGGCGTAAGAGTTGTTAAGTCATTTGCGAATGAGGAATTTGAAGTAGAAAAATTCAATGTTGAAAATAATCGTTTTCTTGAGAGTAGAAAAAACGGTTATAAAAGTGAAGCGTATTTCTCTACAGGAATGGATATTTTCGTACAACTTATTACAATCACAGTCATCGTATTTGGCAGTATTAATATTGTCCACGCTTCATTAGATCTGCCAGATTTAATTACATTTTTGCTATATATTGCGTTTTTGATTGAGCCAATCCAAAAGCTTGCTCATGTGACAATGCAATTTCAAGATGGCATTACTGGGTTTGATCGCTTTATGGAAATCATGGAAATAGATCCTGATATTAAAGATAAAGCTAATGCAATTGATTTGAATAATGTACAAGGGAATATCGAGTTTAATAATGTTAGTTTTCGTTATAATGAAAATGACAGACGTGTTTTAAATAATATTTCTTTTCATATCGGCTCTGGTGATTATATTGCTCTAGTTGGGCCTTCAGGGATAGGAAAAACTACACTATGTTCATTAATTTCCCGTTTTTATGATGTTGATGAAGGGGAAATTTTGCTAGATGGTGTGAACGTAAAGGATATGAGTCTAGATTCGTTAAGAAGAAATGTCGGAGTTGTTCAGCAAGATGTTTATCTTTTCGCCGGTACCGTAATCGAAAATATTCGCTACGGAAAACCCTCTGCAACGAGGGAGGAAATTATTGAGGCAGCTAAAAATGCCAATGCGCATGAATTTATTATGAGACTTCCAAATGGATACGACACCGATATCGGTCAACGCGGTGTCAAATTATCAGGGGGGCAAAAGCAAAGGTTAAGCATTGCGCGTGTATTCTTAAAAAATCCTCCTGTTTTAATATTTGATGAAGCAACAAGCGCACTAGATAATGAAAGTGAAAAAATAGTTAAAGAATCACTTGAAATATTGGCCAAAAATCGCACAACGATCGTCATTGCCCATCGTTTATCGACAATAAGAAATGCCGAGCGGATTATCGTTTTAACAGACAACGGGATCAGTGAAGAAGGTACACATGAAGAATTGCTCGCTTTAGATAGGACATATGCTCAATTGTATAATATGCAGTTTGTTATATAGTAACTTGTCAGATCTCCCTTTTCAGTATCGAAGAGGGAGATTTATTGATGAGAAGTTAAGAAGTCGAATAGTTAATAATTCAAATTTATAAAGGGAAGGGGAAATGGATTATGAGGATAGTGGTAGTTGGGGATTTTCATATTAAGAGTAATGAGCTTGACTTAACAAAACAGGCCATAGAGGATATTGCGAATTGTTCACCTGATCTTATAATTCCTTTAGGAGATTTTGGCAGCTATGAAAATATTGGATCGCCTGAAGGACTCATACAATCATTTGAATATTTTTCTATTTTAAATAAAAAGATCAGGCCGATATTGGGGAATCATGATCTCGAAAGAGAGTCCGGTAAAGAGGAAAGTGAACAAGGAATCATACAGCGAGAATTTAAAAAGTTATATAATCTTGAAAATACATATGGTGTGTTAGAATTCAATGATTTTAGGCTCATTTTTATTAGTACTGACCCCCAACCAAAGCATTCCTGCTATGAAATACAAGAATGCTATGTTTCCGATGAACAATATAATTGGTTGGTTGATATTTTGTCTAAAAGGCCGAATATTCCGGTCATAATGTTCACTCATGCTCCTCCGATCGGCTCGGGATTGAGAACGGTTCCAGGTGTTCATGTAAGGGCAACAAATGCATTTTTAGATCAAAATCATGATCCATATCGCTGGATAGATTTAATAAAATCTAATCCTCAAATCGTCATGTGGTTTTCCGCTCACTTTCACCTCAGTCACCAGTATAAAGATTCCCATGTGGAAAATTACGGGACAACATTTTTTACGACTGGAGTGCATGGCAGCGCCACAAGGGACATGAAGCGACAATCAAGAATAATAGATTTAGAGGCAGGGAAAATTTCCGTTTCAACGCTGGATCATAATAATAAAAGAATCTTAGATCAACACGACTGGTCATTTGACGGTTCGTGGCAACAGCTTGTCCACCAAAAAAAGAATAATCTTGAAAAGTTATCACACGTACATCCTACTACTGAGCACCAAACACCCGTCTCTCTCATAAGTAGTTGTTCTGTTGGGGATAAAAATGGCAGTCCATTAAAAATGATTCCATTTAAAAGAAACCATTTATTAGTCGCTACAAAAGATGGTTTTTTGTGGGATTTGGATACCGATGTGAATGGTGTTTTAGGGACTTATCATATTGGAGAAAGTCTGACAAGTATTGCCTATTCGGATGAAACCATTTGGAAGGCGTGGGATCGCTATTTTATTGGTTTACCTGCAAACACACCATCCAGCTTCGTTCGCAGAAAATCGGATGAATTGCCAGCGAATGTAACGGAAATGCCGCATGAAATTCATGCTATTACTCCTCGCAGCAAAGGAGGGATATGGATCTGTTCAGGTAAGAGTATTTATATACATGTAGACGGGTCTATCGAACCTTTTATCTCTTTAAAAGAAGAAATTATCAATATAAGAGATGTTGGGAAAAATCTATTATTCCAAACGAATTCCGGAAATATTTATCAATGGACTGAAGATAATTCTGAAGTAACATTAGTCGTTAAACACGTTGTAGCTTGGGATGTTTATAACAATAGATTCATTGCACTTTTATTTAATCACTCCATTCTGAATATAAATCTCGATACGACAGAATTCAATACGAGTTTGACGGATGTACGGCCCTATTCCTCGCCAAAAATACTATGTGTCTCGGAAACGGATTTTATCTTAGCTGGATCAGGACAAGCGATGATCTGGATAGAAGAAGAAAAAAGGTGGCATAAACTGGATACTGCTAAAGGAAAAGTTACGACATTGTCCAGATGTTTATATTCAGAGGAATTTGCTTTAGGACTTGAGCTAGAGAACGAAGAAGATTTTCCTAAGGTGCAAATATGGAGATGCAACTTGTTAAGAAAGTAATTAAAAGATATTTTTTCAACAGTTTTTTACAATAATAGAGATATTTTTTATAAAAGGTAGTTGAATGTAGCTTCTGATCCAAAAATATTAAGAGTATTCCACTTAAAGCCCAATTATTAGCATTGATTCTTCGAGAATTAATGCTTTTATTATGACTAATTTTATTTTTTTGAATTGAATACAAAATTTTGAAGGGAAAAAATCGACATATTATATTGATTTATTTAAACATTTGAAATAGAATACCTATATGATAGGTTGATAGCTCAGTAGCAAGATAGCATATTAATTTGAAAAGGAAGGAGAAAGTTTTGAAACAAATACGAAAAGTATTGTTACATGAGCTTGTTGCAGAGGAGATTAGACAGCACATAAAATTGAAAGAACTCAAAAATGGAGAAAAGCTCCCTTCAGCAGGTAATTTAGCTAAAACATATGGTGTCAGTATAGCCTCTGTACGGGAAGCCTTAAGGTTTTTGGAAGCAATAGGTGAGATAGAAGTAAAGAATGGCAAAGGAATATTTGTTAAAGAAATTGAGCCTTTTAAAATCTTGACAAATATCGAAGTAGAACACGAGAAAAAGTTTCTGCTTGAAATGTGTGAAGTAAGGCGGGCTCTTGAAGGCATGGCAGTTGAATTGGCAGTCGAAAGAGCTACTCCAGAACAAATACATAAGATGGAAGCGTATTTAATCGAATACGATAGACTTCGAGAGTTGGGTGAAGATAAATCAAATGCGGACTTAGGTTTTCACAAAACCATTTACGAGGCTGCTCACAACCCAATATTAGAAAAAGTAATCTACTCGATGTCGGATGCCTTCATAAAGTTCTGGGAGAAACCCTTTGGGATCGAAACGATTTTCGACGATACCTATCCAATTCATGTGTTGTTGTTAGACGCTATAAAAAACAATGATAAAAAAGAAGCTAGAAGACATTTTGATTCATTAATGGATTCAGTCGAGAACACAATCCGAAACGTATTTATTGAAGGGGAGATACAACCTTGAATGAATTGAAAACAGCAGAGAATATATGTACCCATCTAGGAGATATTTACGAAAAATTCAATGGTGCTGTTGTTCCGCCGATTCACGAAAATTCCTTATTTATATATAAGGATTTCGAATCATTTATCGAAGCGATGAAAGATGAGCAAGGAAATTATGTGTATTCAAGAGGAATGAATCCAACTGTTGAGATCGCAGAAAATAAAATAGCAGCCCTTGAAGGCGGCGAAAAGTGTAAATTATTTTCATCAGGAATGGCGGCAATCTCATCAGCTCTCTTAACCTTTCTTTCTTCAGGAGATCATGTTGTTTGTGTTAGTAATATTTATGGTCCTACAAAGAAATTTTTAGGGTATTTGAGTAAGTTTGATGTACAGTCATCTCTAGTGCAGTCTACGGACCTATCCGATATAGAAGCTGCTATACAACCGAACACAAAAATCGTTTATTTAGAAAGTCCAACGACGATGACCTTTAATCTTGTCGATTTATCTGCAGTAGCAAAATTGGCAAAGTCAAAAGGGATTACTACGATCATTGACAATACATGGTCGACGCCAATATTTCAAAAACCGCTTCAATTTGGAATTGATGTAGTTGTACATTCAGCTTCAAAATATTTAGGCGGTCATAGTGACATTATAGGCGGTGCACTTATTACAAATAAGGACATCATGAAAAAGATATTTTATAATGAATACCATTTATTAGGTGGAGTAATGCCGCCATTTGAAGCTTGGTTATTGCTTAGAGGGCTGCGAACATTACCTATTAGGATGAAAGCACATGAAGAAAGTGCAAAACAAATTGCACAGTTTTTAGAAAAACATCCTGCAATTAAAAAAGTAAATTATCCTGGGCTAGAAAGTCATCCCGACTATCAGTTAGGGAAGAAAATGCTTACTGGCTATAGTGGATTGCTTAGCTTCGAAATAAAGAACAATAAGTTTTCAGATGTTAAAAATGTAATAGATTCACTAAAACTATTTAATATTGGTGTTTCATGGGGAGGATATGAAAGTTTAGTATTATCACCTAATCATGGTCATAACGAAGATTTACTTGCAAAAGAGGGGCTGGATCCTGGATTAATTCGTATTTCAGTTGGTTTGGAAAGTACAGAAGAATTAATAGAAGATCTTGATCAAGCTTTGTAAGGAAAATTGACTGAATAAAGAAAAAACAAAGGGGAGTCATTTCGTGAAAAAATTAACAGTAATTATGGCAGCATTTGTACTCGTTTTAGGTTTACTTGCTGGTTGCAATAGCAACGAAAGTAATTCTAGCGGCGGCAAAGAGAAGGACAAGCAAGTTACTATAAAAATGATTGAAAGCATCACTAGTCCTGCAAGAACAAAACTATTAAAAGATATGCTAGCAAAGTTTGAGGAAAAAAATCCAGGAATTAAAGTTGAACTTATTTCACCGCCACTGCAAAGTGCCGATCAAAAAATAACACAAATGCTCCAAGCGAAAGAAAATATTGATGTTTTAGAAGTAAGGGACTATACATTGAAGCAATTTACATCTAACAACTACATTGAAGACCTTACGCCTTATACTGACAAATGGGAACATTGGGACACAGTGAACGATAATGCAAAGAGAAATGCAATGTATGTAGATGACAAGGCTTATTACATTCCGTATGGTTTGTATCAAAAAACGCTTTTCTATCGCAAAGACTGGTTTGAAGAAGCTGGTATCGAAGTGCCAAAAACATGGGATGAACTTTATGAGGCTGGAAAAAAACTTACAGATCCTTCAAAAAACCGTTTTGGCTATAGCTTTAGAGGGGGAGCCGGAACTTCAGACTATGTTGAGTTTATGACATGGGCATATGTAGCTGAAAAAATTCAACCGGATGATGGATATTTTACAACTGATGCAAAATCAATGTTCTCCACTCCCGAAGCAAAAGAAGCTTTAAATATGTTTGTAAAACTTTATAAAGATATTTCTCCTCCAGATTCTATTAGCTGGAGCTATCCAGAAATGGTTCAAGGATTTACATCTGGAGTAACAGCTATGCTGATCCAAGACCCTGAAGTAATTGTAACTGCTGATGAAAGTATGGAAGAAGGGACATGGGATACTGCTCCATTACCACTTGGCCCAACAGGAATTGCTCAACAAACTGCTGGAGCTGCAGGATGGGGAATCACATCGTTCTCAAAACATAAAGAAGAAGCATGGAAATTAGTTGAATTTTTGTCTAACCCAGAGGAAAATCTTTATTTCGCAAAAAATAATTCTCTAATTCCAATTCATACAACCGCTGCAGATGATCCATTCTTTAATGAAGGTTATTTTAAATCTTATATTACGATGAACAGTGAAACTGATAAATTTAGAGCAGTAGATCGCCCGCTTGATTATAAAGGATGGGGTGAATATAAAGGCCAGTCTGACAAAGATATCCAATCATTTTTGTTAGGTAAAACGTCAGTAGATGACTTTTTAAATAAATGGTCCAAATATTGGGATGAAGAGAAAAAGAATAAGTAACAATGAGGGCAGCTTAAAGGCTGCCCTTACCCAAAGGAGGTACCAACATTGCAAAATCTCAATGGATCACATAAGCCATTTTTTAGTTTTTCTAAACAAGGAAAGTTTATCTTACTCTGCTTACTCCCCGCTATTATTCTAGTTACCGCTTTTATATACTACCCGCTGTTTCGAGGAGTAATAATGGCATTTCAAAATTATACATTGTTTGATATGAGTAATACCGATTTTATTGGTTTTAAAAATTTCAAGGAAATTTTTACGTCTCCAGATTTCAAGGAAATTTTGTGGAACAGTTTGATTTGGGTAGTAGTTTCCTTATTCTTTCAGTTAACAATCGGATTTACTTTGGCACTATTTTTGCGAAAGTCTTTTCGTGGACGAGGAATATATCAAGCATTTGTATTTTTTCCATGGGCGATGTCAGGATTTTTAATTGGTTTAATATGGAGATGGATGTTTAACGGTCAAAACGGTGTGATCAATGACTTACTGCTTAAAGTAGGATTAATTGATCAACAAATCCCATTTCTATCGGATCCAAAATGGGCAATGGCATCCGTCATTATTGCGAATATTTGGTATGGAGTTACATTTTTTGCCATTATGATTATGGCTGCACTGCAATCAATACCTGAAGAACTATATGAAGCATCAGATATGGATGGAGCAAATAAAGTCCAGCAGCTAGTGAAAATTACCATTCCTTATATTATGCCGACCTTATTGTCTACAATTCTATTGAGAGTTATATGGATTTTGAACTTCCCTGATTTGATCTATTCAATGACAAATGGCGGACCAGCCGGTTCTACACATATACTGTCCACATTCATGATTGAAAAAGTAATTTATGCTCAAGATTATGGACAAGCAGGAGCTGTAGGAGTAATAATAATTGGTCTACTTCTTATGTTTGCTGTGTTTTTCCTTCTTGTGACAAATTATCGGAAAGCGGGGGATTTTTAAGTGAGTAGAAAAATACAACGAATCTCTTGGCTTACGACAAAGGTCATTTTTCTAGGGATATTTCTAATCATTACTGTATTTCCTTTATACTGGATTTTTATCACTTCATTAAAATCACAAAAGGATATTTTTACTGTTCCGATCCAGTATTGGCCAGAAAATATTTCGTTTGAAAATTATATTAACATGTTTGAGTTTTCAAATTTTCAAGTCTATATTATTAATAGTTTAGTAGTGTCGGTTGTCGCAGGATTTTTTACGCTTGTTATTTCCATTTTTAGCGGCTATGTTTTGGCAAGATACCAATTTAAAGGAAAAAGCCAAGTCATTTTAGCGTTTTTTGTTACTCAAATGATTCCTATATTTATAGCACTTGCGCCACTTTATTCATTAATGTCAAAGATGCATTTATTAAATAAATTGACTTCTTTGCTATTAATTTATACGGTAATGATGATTCCGTTTTGTACCATTATGATGAGGGGATTCTTTGAAAGAATTCCAGCCAGTTTAGAAGAAGCAGCAATGATTGACGGATGTAATAAGCTACAAGCTTTATTCAAAGTTATTATTCCGGTTATGCTGCCAGGAATAGCGGCTACTTTCATATTTGCATTTGTACAATGTTGGAATGAATTGTTCCTGGCTATTATGTTTATTGATGATGAATCAGCTAAAACCATACCGGTTGCAATGAACTCATTTATAACAAAATTTGATATCGACTGGGGGGCCATGTCTGCCGCCACAATTATATCCGTTATACCTACACTCGTCCTGTTTGCCTTTTTCCAAAAGTATATTGTAGAAGGGGCAACTCAAGGCTCAGTGAAAGGTTAAGCAAAATTTATAAACTAATTTTAAATATTTCAACACATGGTACTGTATCGTGCCATGTGTTTTTTTGATTCTTATCCTTTATATTGGGACTAAAAAACGAGGTAAACATTCTCCAGATGCTTAAAAAGATTTTAGAACCATAAATATGATTAAAGTAATGGTTATTAGGCGGGCAATGCGATAAAAAGGAAACGGATGGAGGGAGTTCAGCTATGTTCTTAGGGAGGTGAGTAGCCATAGAAAAAAGCATAGTAGCTATCATCTTACATGATAAGCTAAAATGCTTTTTTCTAAAAGGAGCCTCTTTATTGTGTAAAGAATGTGCATAAGACATTCCTAAAATGATTTTTCAGGGTCATTTCCCCAACCTTTGGCGTGGATATTCCTATATTCAGTTGGAGTTAAGCCTAAAGTTTTTTTAAACTTTCTTGTGAAATTGGGAGCATCAATATATCCTACGCTAGAAATAATGTTCTTGATTGGCAAGTCTGTTTCTATTAACTGTCTTTTTACTTCTCCTAATCGCAGCTCCCATACATATTGAGAGAAGGTTTTTGTCGTTTCTTCTTTAATGAATCGACTTAAATAGGAGGCCGATAAATTAAAATCTTTTGCAATGTTTTCTAAACTTAAATTATAGTCTTGAAAATGTGTGTTTATATATTCTAAAATATCAAGCTGCAACTGATTATTTTGTGCTTCTTTCTTTTCGGAGATTTTTATACAAATTTCCTTTGTTAATTCTGATAATATTTTCTGGAATTGCTGTAAGTTTGCTTCATCGTATTGATAATAAATAGTACTTGGGTTTAACGAAATTCCTGTTTCACTCGCAATCTTCATTAACGTATTGACAATATCGTACTTCAGATGTTTGAGTAAATGGTTTGGAGCTTCATTATTTTGCAGCCAAATAATAAGTGAATGGATTGCTTCCTCTGCAATTTCTAAATTTCCTTGTTTGCAGCTCTGAGTTAACTTGAGTATATGAGATTTTGGAAGCCAGATAGTATCCGTTTCTTGTTGTTCCTTTATTTCATCAAAATGAACAATATCATGAATATGATTTGTCTTGCCATATTCAAATGCCGCAGAAGCTTCTATAAATGAACGATTGATAAAATTCTTGCCTGAATATGTCTTACCAACCCCGATAAACATTGATGAATCATCTGTCAGTAATTGTCTAAACTGAGTGAGGAACTGATTTTTCTCTGCCTTGGAGTTGAGTTTACCGTTAATAATGTACGCAATTATTTTATCATTGATTAATTCGACTCCATATATATTGGCAGAATTCAATAATTTCCCCGCGGCTGCCTCCAATTCTTCCATATCAAGTCTACTTAATTGATTTTTAGATAGTGCTGTCACCATGACAAAGGAATGAGAGCCGTCCAAGCCCAATTGAATAGATTCAAATAACTCATCAGACTTGTTAATCGTTTTCATTTGACCTTTTAGAAGAGTAGTTAAATATTGGTCGCGTATTAAGGGTTTCTGCCTTATATACTTGTTATTTAAGTCGTCGTGTTTAATATATAAATTCTCGATCAACACACTTAAATTATCTAAATCATTTTTACTCTTAAATTCGATAGAAGTTTCCTTGCGTTTTATAATATCTATCATCTTTTGGATAGGATGAAAATTTTTCAGAGCTGTATAGATCGTAATGCCAGAAGCAACAATGGCAATAAATAATACTACTAGCAGCATAAAAGTTTTAAATTTAGACACTTTGCTGAAAAATTGATTTGTAGGCATTGCCATTACGTAAGACCAATTGCTAACAGTTGATTTCACTTTAACGATGGAATAATTAACGTTATCAATATTCATATCTTGGATTCTGGAATCGTTTTTAAGAATTTTCTTTATAATAGAGGTATTAAAATTAGTACTGTTATTTGAAAAGGTAGAAACAGGTTGGTTATTTTGATCATAAATAAATACATTTCCTTCATAACTACCCAGAATGTTATTAATCATGTTCTCAAAAAAGGAATTTTCCAATTTCATAAAGACAATACCATAAGTGCCTGCTGACCCAGGCGGAAGTGGGTATACGTAAGTTGGATTTGAACCAAATGGTTTAATATCAGTAGATATACCAGCATAATCAATGTTTTTCAAATTGCTGACAAATGATTCTTTCGAGATTGTTTTTTGATTCGCTTTGAATTTCAAAAAAGCTTCCATGGACATTTGCCCTTTACCGTAATAAATAGTGTCTTGCTGAAAATAATAAAGATATAAATCTTCAATAATTGCACTATTTTGTTTGTATTTTTCAAGCTCAGCTGTTGCTTCAGGAAGGGTTTCATTTCGGCTGACTCGATAAGGAGTTAATTTCCAGTCTATCGAAACGAGAGCCCCTATATTATTTAATTCTCTCATTCGTCCGTCAACCATATTTTTTACGTTGTTGAGATTGTTTATATTAGAGAATTCTGTCTCTTCACGTAAACTCTTCACAGAGTTATAGTAAAAAATCGTGGATATAATTGAAAAGGGTACTAGGAAAATCAATAAGTATGAAAGAATGTATGATAACAATAATCTGTGGCTGGAATTTTTTTTCATCGCTTTATACTCCTTCGAACATTTTTCCTAACTATTAAATGTGTCTCTCTCTTTTTTCCTTATCAATTAAACAGAAAAAAACCGCTTACTTTAGCGGCATGATTTAAAGTATTCTAAGTGAAAAAATACTTAACGTAAATCATGAAATATCAATATCCACATTGATATTTAGCAAAATTGTCTTGTAAGCCCTTTAAATTTACTACTCTTAGAAGTTATTTATTATTGTGTAATTTAATAGTAGAAAAGAATATAAAGATTGTCAAGTTAACGAATCTTCTAAATGAGTGCGCTTTACGATGTGTATTATTTTCAATAGATATGTATTATTTGTTTGTTGAAATCATACATAAAAAGGTCTTACATAACTAGTTGATATTCTACACATATACAAATACAAGAACTAAATCGTAAGATGGAAGTATAAAAAGTCTGAAAAACATTGGAGGAAGGATATGTCTGCACACGAAGCGGAACAATCAGAAAAAGAAGTTATGAATGGCGTCCACCAGTTTAGTAATGATAAGAAATGGGTCAAACCAGATAATCCGATACTTTTAGAGCAAATAGAATGGTTTAAAGATCAAAAGTTAGGATTTATGATGCACTGGGGACCTTACTCTCAATTAGGGATAGTTGAATCATGGGCTTTAAGTGATCAAGATGCTGATTGGTCTAGGGAAGATATTGATTGGGAACAAAACCCAGAAGTATTTAAGAAACAGTACTTTGATTTAAATAAAAGCTTTAATCCGATTCGATTTCAACCAGATGAATGGGCGGAACTAGCTCACGAAGGCGGCTTTAAATATTTTTTATTTACGACAAAACATCACGACGGTTTTTGTATGTGGGATACGAAAACAACGAATTATAAAATAACAGATTCTAGCTGTCCTTTTCACACACATAAATACGCCGATATTGTCAAACATGCGTTTGATGCATTCCGAGCGAAAGGATTGCCCATTGCGGCTTACTTTTCAAAAGCAGATTGGCATACCCCGACATATTGGGCGAAGGGAATGGAACGTGGGACAAACATGTGGAGAGGCCCGTCGTATAATACGGAAGAATATCCGGAATTGTGGGAGAAATTCGTCAAATTTACTCATGAACAAATGATGGAGCTATTAACCGAATACGGGAGAATTGAAGTTCTATGGCTTGATGCAGGCTGGGTATCACCGAAAAACAAGCAAGATATTCGACTCGGAGAGCTAATTAATAAGGCTCGTGAAAAACAACCATGGCTGCTTTCCGCTGATCGACTTATTGGAGGGCCTTTTGAAAATATTATCACTCCAGAACAAGCAGTTCCGGAAAAACCAATGGAAGTTCCATGGGAAAGCTGTATTACTATGGGAACCGCTTTCTCATTTCGGTACGAAGATGATTACAAACCAACAAGGGAGCTCATTCATTTATTAATTGAAGTTATTTCAAAAGGGGGAAACCTCGCTTTAAATGTAGCAGCTCAACCGGATGGAAGGCTTCCACGTGCAGCTATTAAAAGAATGAAAGAAATGGGCAGCTGGTTGAAAATATATGGTGAAGCAGTTTATGGTACGAGAATGTGTGCGCCATTTTATACAGAAAACATTGGTTTTACAAAGAAAAATAACACCATTTATTGTTTCTATCTGTACGAAGATGAGAATAGCGAAGTAAATGATGAAATCAAAATTCCGTATACGGAAAAAGTAAACCGAATTGACCTCGTTGGTGGTCAGGAAGAAATATCGTTTACACAAACAGACGAAGGAATCATTATTCGACTGCCTGAATCGGTAAAACAAAATACTGCACCTATAGCACATGTTTTTCGATTTAATTAAGTCATCTAAATAGACAAAAGGAGTTATTCATTTTGAACAGAATTCATCGCTTTATAAATTATTTAAGCGGGCATCAAATATCGGAATCTATTAAACTTGAAAACTGGCATGCTACACGTGCCATATACACTGAACCGGTAAAATATGAGAATCAAAGCCAAGATCCCGAAACCATTAATGTTGGGGATCACTTAATTGTTACCGGTGAAACGATGTTCTTAGAAAAGTCTATTACAATCCCAACCGAATGGAATGAAAGTTCTGTCGGATTAGTTTTTCATGTTGGACAACCTGAAATTAAAACAAACCATGAAGCGCTATTATATATAAACGGGGTACCGTATCATGGAATTGATCGAAATCGTAGTTTAGTTCCACTCCCGGATGATCATGGAAAAACGTCTAATTATGACATTAAAATTGAATTATTTAATCCAGTGGCGCAAGTAGTGGATCAGTTAAACTTCCAAAATGAACCTGCAGAACACAGTCCGGCACCTCTTTCACTATTACAAAGCAATTTGGTCCGTATGAACAAAGCGGTAGAAGATTTACTGTTCACAGTGAAAGTTTATTTTGAAACAGCAATACAGTTGACTGAAGGGGATTTAAAGAAGGATCAAATTATTAAAGCCTTAACTGAGCTGAGTGATAGGTTCCTAAACGAAGATCATAATAAGTTAAAAGATCAACAATGGGTATCATTAATCGAACAGAATCTACTACACTCACTTAAAGATCTAGAAAACTATTCTCAAGGAAAAATTCATATGGTAGGACAATCGCATATAGATTTAGCTTGGCTATGGCCTGCTAAGGAAGCGGTCCGGAAATCTAGTCGTACGTTTTCAACGATGAGTACATTATTGGATCAATTTCCTCATTTTATGTATGCGCAAAGTCAGCCACAGGCTTACGATTTCGTTAAAAAACATTATCCAGATCTGTATGAAAGAATAAAAAAACATATCGTTTCAGGCAGATGGGAAGTAGTTGGCGGTATGTGGGTAGAGCCAGATTTAAATATCCCATCTGGTGAATCACTTGTAAGACAGCTTGTATATGGGATGAAGTTTTATCAAGAAGAATTCGGTGTAAAACCTCGTATCGAATGGCTTCCTGATACATTTGGCTATTGTGCATCATTGCCTCAGCTCCTGCGAAAAGCAGGTCTAGAATATTTCATGACAACTAAAATGAATTGGAATGATACAAATAAATTTCCTTATGATTTATTTAATTGGGTGGGAATTGATGGCACAACGATTCTTGCTTACTTAAATCATGGTGTGAACGAGCATACACATCCGAAAGAGATTAAAGACCATTGGGACAGTTATAAACAAAAGACGGTGCATCCGGAACAGATGCTTCTGTATGGTCATGGTGATGGCGGCGGCGGTGTTACGAGGGAAATGGTTAAATACGTGGAACGATCCCAAAGTTTGCCGGCATTACCAACAACAGAATTTAGTACAGCCCATGAATTTTTTGATGGCATTAAAAAATCTAATTATCGTACATTACCTTCTTGGCATGGTGATATGTATCTCGAGCTTCATCGCGGCACTTATACAACACATGCAAAAAATAAACGTTGGAATCGTAAAGCCGAAATACTATATCGTGATGCCGAAATATGGAGAAGCTTTGCTTCATGGGTCAATGGGCAGCAACCATTTGATTCTTTGGAGGAGGGTTGGAAATTATTATTATTTAATCAATTTCATGACATCATCCCAGGGACATCTATTCCAGAAGTCTATGAAAAGTCTGAATCCGATTACAATGAAATCTTTAGGATAGGATATGCTGCTAAAGATGAGGCAATTCAATTATTAGAAAAACAAATTGATACAAACGGGGATGGAACACCTATCATCATTCTTAATAGTCTGTCATGGGCAAGATCAGAAATTGTTACGATTAAGGGTGGCAACGATCTTGTAAATATGGAAGCATATGATGAAAACGGCAATCAGCTAGAGAGTGATATAAAAATGATCGGTGACCAAAAAGTAGAAATGTCTGTGTTTGTTCCAAACATTCCCGAAATGGGTTATTGCACAATATGGCTAAGAAACAACCATCGTGAAAGTTCCCTGAAAGTAATTGATTTTAATGGTCGCTGGGAGACAGAGTATTATTTAGTGGAATGGAATGAAAATGGCGAAATCGTACGTTTATTTGATAAGAAAGCGAAACGAGAAGTAATCAAATCAGGTGAAGCCGGAAATCAACTTCAGTTTTACCATGATCGCCCAACATATTGGGATGCTTGGGATATCGATCCGAGATTTGAAGCTCAGCTAGCTGGACAAGTGAAACTACAATCAGTAGAAGTTGTTCAAAAAGGAAAAACGAAAGATGTACTTCGCTTTAAATGGTCTGTTTCACATTCCTTTATCGAGCAAGATGTCGTTTTCTATCATCATTCACCAAGAATCGATTTTGTAACAAATGTCGATTGGAAAGAGGAACATAAGCTTTTAAAGGTAGCCTTCCCTGTTGATATTGTAACGGATAAAGCAACATATGAAATCCCATTTGGCACCGTCGATCGGGCAACGCACAATAATACAAGCTGGGAAATAGCCCAGTTCGAAGTTTGCGGTCATCGATTCGCTGATCTATCCGAAAGCAATTATGGTGTAAGCTTAATGAACGATTGTAAGTACGGTTATGATGTAAAAGGCAATGTCCTTAGATTATCGTTATTACGTGCTCCAAAGTGGCCAGATCCGGGTGCCGATATTGGTACACATCAATTTACGTACTCTATATATCCACATCGCGGTAATTGGCAGGCAGCAAATGTAACGAGAGAGGGATATGAACTAAACCATAAAGTAAGTGTCCTTGAGACCCATGCGCATACAGGCACTTTGCCAAATTGTCATAGTTTTATTAAAACAGATGCGCAATCAGTTGTAATCGATACGGTAAAACATGCCGAAAATCATACCGGATTCATTTTCAGGCTATATGAATCCTTTGGGGGAAGAGAGCAGGTGAATCTTCAATTAGAGGATTCGATCGGAACAGTGGAAGAAACAAATCTATTAGAAGAAACGATCGTCAATATGAAAGCGGAAAATAATCAAATTAATATTGATTGTAACCCATTTGAGATAAAAACAGTACGTGTAACTCTGTAATATATAATGAAATACCAATTCAACTACTACTTGTTGGATTGGTATTTTAACATCAAAGAATGGATGTGTGATAAATGAAATATAAAGATTCTTCTTTACCGATTGATGAGAGGGTAGAAGACTTATTATCAAGAATGACACTTAAGGAAAAAGTTGGACAGCTGAATCAAAAAATGTACGGATGGAATGCGTATAAAAAAACGGAAAATGGCATTGAATTGACTGAAGCTTTCAAAGATCATGTTGCATTTGGAGATGGAATGGGTGCCTTATATGGCCTATTTCGATCTGACCCTTGGTCTGCTGTTACATATGAAAATGGTATTCCAACTCATGAAAATGCACATATCGCCAATACGATTCAACGATATATAAAAGAACATACGAGACTAGGTATTCCAGTATTATTGTCGGAAGAATGTCCACATGGCCACCAAGCACTAGATGGTACGATTATTCCAACGAATATTGGAGCGGGCAGCACATGGAACCCGGAATTGCTTGAAGAAGCATATTCATACGTGGCAAGAGAAGTAAGGTCAAGAGGAGCACATTTAGGTTTAATCTCCACTCTAGATATTTTACGCGAACCGAGATGGGGAAGATCCGAAGAATGTTATAGCGAAGATCCTTACTTAGCAGCTAGAATGACGGAATCAGCCGTAAAAGGACTGCAAGGAGATGGTACGGAGCTGGATAAACAGAACAAAATCATTGCTGTACTAAAACATTTTGCGGCGCAAGGGGATGGCGAAGGTGGTCATAATGCTGCTCCCGCCAATATTGGTCAAAGGGAATTACGTGAAATTCATTTACCAGCTATGAAAGTGGGAGTTAAAGCAGGAGCTTTAGGCTGTATGGCAGCTTATAATGAAATTGATGGAATTCCTTGCCACGCAAATTCTGGACTTTTAACCGAAATCCTCCGCGAAGAATGGGGATACGAAGGAATCGTCATGGCAGACGGTGTAGCGATTGATCGTTTAAGAATGTTAGCCGGTGATTACGAAAGTGCTGCAGCGATGGCGCTTGAGTCTGGAGTTGATCTGAGTCTTTGGGATACGGCTTTTACAACGTTGGAAAGGGCAGTTCAAGAAGGGAAAACATCTGAAGCATTGATTGACCGTGCTGTTCGAAGGGTACTAAGACTTAAATTTACATTAGGCTTATTTGATCAACCATATACAGATGAAACATTGTCACTTCAAATAGTGGGAAATGAATCATTTCGTAAAGTTAATTTACAAGTAGCGAGAGAATCAGCCGTATTGTTAAAGAACTCTCAACAACTCCTTCCGTTAAATAAAAAAACAAAAATAGCGGTGATTGGCCCAAATGCAGATCAAATTTATAATCAATTAGGTGATTATACTGCAATACAAAATGAAGGAAAAGGGGTTACCGTTCTTGAAGGCATCAAGCAATTTTCTGAAAGCGAAATCCTCTATGCTAAAGGTTGTTCAGTAAGGGGAGAATCTAAAGATGGTTTTGCCGAAGCATTAACGGCTGCTAAAGCATCTGATGTCGTTGTTATGGTCCTCGGAGGAAGCAGTATGCGCAATTTCGATATCCAATATGATTCCAATGGAGCTGCCATTATTTCAGGAAATCCAACAGACATGGATTGCGGAGAAGGCGTTGATTTAGCAGATTTACGACTTGGTGGAATGCAAGAAGAACTTGTAAAAACAATTGCTGAAACAGGAAAGCCAATCATTACTGTCTTAATTCAAGGTCGACCACACGCCATAACGAATATAGTCGATGAGAGCGATGCCATTATATGTGGATGGTATCCTGGACAGGAAGGTGGACAAGCATTGGCGGAAATGATTTTTGGAGAAGTAAACCCCAGTGGGAAACTATCGGTTTCATTACCACGATCTTCCGCCCAGCTACCAGTCTATTACAATCAAAAAGATCAAGGTAGACAACTAGACTATATAGATGAAACAGCATTACCTTTATACCCATTCGGTTATGGATTGAGTTATACGGGCTTCCATTACCGTAATTTACGTTTGGAAAAAACTGAAATGACTTTAGAGGAGATTAATAACGGGCAAGCTGTAGAAGTATCAGTTATGGTTAAAAACGTAGGAACGCGAGCTGGTGCAGAAGTTGTCCAGTTATATATAAAGGATTTAGAAGCTAGTGTGACAAGAAGAGTGAAAGAATTAAAAGCCTTTAAAAAGATTTGGCTCGAACCAGGTGAAGAAAAAAGGGTAAATCTTTATTTAAGTAAAGAAGAACTTGCCATTTGGAATAATAAAATGAAATTTATAGTTGAACGTGGGCAAATAAGGATAATGGTAGGAGGCAATTCCATCGACACACTTGAAACAGTTTTAATAGTAAGTTAATGTGATTCATATAGTGATTCATCCAATACATTAATATTTTTTCAAAAATTATTGCACCAGAGAGGAAAACATAATAATGCATCATATTCAAGGTATTTTTAGATGGTTGTACGAGTTAGGGAATGGATTGGCAAAGGCTATGTACCTACATTTATTATGGATTCTATTTACTCTGCTGGGACTTGGAGTTTTAGGTGTGATTCCGGCAACAACTGCCCTTTTTTCAATCGCACATCAAACAATGGATAAAAAAAGAGAAGCTCCTATCTTCCAATCTTTTTTTAATATGTATAAGAAATCTTTTATAAAATCCAATGTATTAGGTTTGCTATTAGCTGCGGTTGGAGTGTTTTTGCGATTTGATTTAACCATATCTAAAAATATAATTCAATCTTATCCACTTCACCTTTTTCTATTAATTATTATATTTTTGTATGGGCTTATTGCACTATACTTTTTCCCTGTTTTTGTTCGCTATGAATTAAAAGGGTGGCAATATTTTAAACAAGCATTCCTAATTTCACTAGCCCGGCCATTTGAAACAATTGCCATTCTTATTTGTTTACTCCTTCTCTATATATTGTTAAGTTACATCCCTATCCTTTTCTTTTATTGTGGATCTTCATTAATTGTTTTTCCAATCATGTGGTTCGCTTATCGAGCATTTCTTGCTGTAGAAGATAGTAAGCAACTAAAATTAAAGGAAAAACCGCAGCATAATTAAATATATCGAAAAAGAAGAAATTGTCTAAATAGCAACAGGCATTTCTTCTTTTTTATTTGCCAAATTTTTGTTTGCACAGTGTGAATTACCTAATATTATCAAGGTTTTATGTAATGAATAAAAAACACATTGCATCAAAAATGACACATCGTTATATTTCATCATGAACAATATACAAAAGGATATTTACATGTAAGGGTTGTCATCAAGAACTGGTGAAAAAAACAACATATTGATAGCGGTTAATGAAAGGGATAAGCTGAAAGCAGTTTCAAACGAAGGAGGGACATCGATGAAAGCGAATACTGAAACCGCTCTACTAAAAAGCAAGGGTGCAGTTCTACCTAATCAAAGGAAAAAGTCGAAAGTTAAAAAGATATTACAAAACTGGGAACTATACATATTTATACTTCCTGCATTTTTATACTTTTTTATTTTTCACTATATTCCTATGTATGGAATTCAAATAGCGTTTAGAGACTATATACCCACTTTAGGTTTTACTGGCAGTGAGTGGGTCGGTTTTAAACATTTCCTACGTTTTTTTGATTCATATTATTTTTGGGATCTATTAAAAAATACATTAGGGATAAGCGTTTATGAATTAATAGTTGGGTTTCCGCTGCCTATTATTTTAGCTTTATTATTAAATGAGGCGAAAGATGGGTTGTATAAAAGAACTGTACAAACAGTTACATATGCACCGCACTTCATTTCTGTAGTCGTTTTATCAGGAATGATCATTGCTTTCCTATCTCCAACAACCGGTATTATTAACCATGCTCTTCAGTTTTTAGGATTTGAACCTATATCTTTTATGACTGATCCGAAATGGTTTAAAACTGTCTATGTACTATCTGGCGTATGGCAAAGTACAGGTTGGGGAACGATTATTTATCTTGCCGCACTTTCTGGTGTCGATGCAGAGCAACATGAAGCAGCAATTATGGATGGTGCGACCCGTTTACAAAGGCTCCGTCATATCAATATTCCTACTATCGTTCCGACGATGATCATCCTATTGATTATGAGTCTTGGAAATATTATGGCGTTAGGGTTTGAGAAAATATTACTATTACAAAACCCTTTGAACCTTGAATCGTCCAATGTTATCGCAACGTTTGTGTACCAAGCAGGTTTATTAGATGCGCAGTATAGCTTTGCTGCAGCCGTAGGGCTATTTAATTCCGTCATAAATGCAATTTTACTAGTCGTAGTGAATCAAATAGCTAGAAAAACTAGTGAAACGAGTCTATGGTAAGGAGATGAAAAATCATGGGTTCACATATACCTCAAACAAGAACAGACAAACTTTTTAACGTGTTTGTATATATATGTATTACTTTTGCGCTATTGATTGTTCTGTACCCATTAATTTATATTATTAGTGCTTCAATAAGTAATCCATCATACGTAAACAGCGGTAAAATGTGGCTTTTCCCTAAAGATATTACTTTAGAAGGCTATAAACTAATTTTCGATAATAAAGAAATTTGGCAAGGGTATTTAATGACTTTCTTTTATACAGGATTGGGAACTTTAATTAATCTAATTGTCACAATCCCAGCGGCATATGCACTATCACGCAAAGACTTTTTTGGTAGAGGCATTTTTACCGGTATGTTCATTCTTACAATGTTCTTTAGCGGCGGTTTGATTCCAACTTATTTAGTTGTAAAAAACTTAGGCATGATTAACACTGTTTGGGCGATGGTATTACCAAATGCTGCAGCTGTATGGAATATTATTATTTCTCGAGTATTCTTCCAATCTACAATACCGAAAGGATTAGAAGAAGCAGCAATTATTGACGGAGCATCCAACTTAAAACTTTTCACTAAAATTATTTTGCCGCTGTCTGCACCAATTATCGCTGTTATGGCATTATTTTACGGTGTAGGCCACTGGAATGGATATTTCAATGCGTTAATCTATCTATCTGATCGAAAATTATATCCACTGCAATTAGTGTTAAGGGAAATTCTTGTTTTACAAGATATGTCTTCCAACAATACAAATATTACAGGGGAAATGGCTCAATTGATGCATAGTAAACAACAATTAGCAGCAATTATTAAATATGGAGTAATGATTGTTTCTACATTACCAGTTATAATCGTGTATCCATTCTTACAACGTTACTTTGTTAAAGGAGTAATGATTGGTTCCTTAAAAGGTTAAGTATTTGCAAATAATTTTAAGGGGGTGGTTACACTTATAGGATCACTATCTTTTAACTAAACATATCCATTATTTGAAAGGGGTAAAAAGATGAAAAAGACTACGAAGATCTTGTCAATATCAATTGCAGCCATGCTTTTACTAGGTGCTTGTAGCTCCGGAAAAAATTCAGATGGCAATAATGGCGGAAAAGATTCCTCAGCAAACAAAGTAACCGTAAATAAAGAAGGTTTCCCAATCGTTGATGAAAAACTCACACTCTCTTTAATGGCGCCTGGAACGGGTATGGCGGAATGGAAAGACATGCCAACTCTAAAAGAGTATGCCGAAAAAACGAATATCGATTTTAAATATGATACTCCACCATTAAGCGACTTCCAAACGAAGTTAAATCTTGCATTTGCGAGTGGAGATGTTGCTGATATTATTTTCGCTGCAGGCTCTGACAATTTAACTTCTGGTATGGAAGTAAAATACGGTAAACAAGGCGTATTGCTTCCATTAGAAGATTTAATTGATGAATATGCTCCTAATTTCAAAGCGTTAATGGAAAACAATCCTGAAATAAAAAAATCTATTACAACGACAGATGGTCATATTTATGCATTGCCAGTCATTAACCAGCATCCAACTTCAGCTTGGCCAGCAGGTCCACTATGGTATAACGGTAAATGGCTTGATGCTCTTGGCGTGAAAGAAGTTCCTAAAACGACAGATGAGCTATACGATTTATTAGTTCGCTTTAAAAATGAAGATCCTAACGGTAATGGCAAAGCAGATGAAATTCCTTTACTCGACGTTAAAATGAACAGCAGCCGTACATGGTTCTTAGCAGCATTTGGTATGAAAAAATGGGGCATTGAAGAAGTGGACGGAAAAGTTAGATATGCACCAACTTCTGATAATTACAAAGAATATTTAACTTATATGAATAAACTTTTTAAAGAAGAATTGTTAGATCCAGAGACTTTCTCTCAATCTGATGAACAGAAAAAAGCTAAAGGACAAGAAAATAGACTTGGTTTATTCCCTGATTGGTTCTCCTTCTTTACAACTGGTGAAACAGAAGAAGTGGCAATGAATAACCCTATGTTCCAACCTTTAACAAGCTCTATTTCACCTGAAATTGTTTTACCTGGAAATCCTGGAATTAGTAGAGGCGCTTTTGCCATTACAAAAAATAATAAGTCTCCAGAAGCATCTATTAGATGGGTAGACTACCTATACTCAAAAGAAGGTAGAGATTTCTTTGATCAAGGCCCTGAAGGATATTTATGGAAGCAAGGCGAAAATGGCGAAAGAGAATACCTTGAAGTTCCAAAAGAATTTGCAAGCAGTGAAGATTATCGTGGAACTTTAACTCCAGCTTATGGTATTGCTGTACCAATGCTTGTTGATTTAGTTGAAGGTGCACCAAGATCAGATTTCGATTTGTTTATTGAAGAAGAAACAAAAGCAAAAATTGATCCTGTTGCAGAAACAGCATATCCGTTAGTATATTTCTCTGATGAAGAACAAGAAAAAATAAATACAATTGAAGTAGATTTAAAATCCTATGTAGAGCAAATGGAAGCGAAATTCATAACTGGTGTTGAGCCATTATCGAACTGGGATAAATACGCAGATACGATCAATAAAATGAAAATCGACGAGCTTGTTAAAATTTATCAAGACGCGTATGATCGTTTTGCACAAAATTAATAGTTAAATATCCAAAAATCGTAAGAGTGACACACATAAAATTTCAGCCACCGGTATTATTACGGTGGTTGTTTTTTACTAAAATATCAAATAATTAGTGGGTTTTTTCATTGAGATAAAGAGAAAGGATAGAATACTATGGAAAAAACGACTGCACATATAATTTCTCATTCACATTGGGATCGCGAATGGTATCTTCCATTTGAGAAGCATCGTTACTATTTAATAAAACTAATGGATGCGTTACTAGAAAAATTGGAACATGATCCTGAATATAAAAGCTTTCATCTAGATGGACAAACAATCATAATAGATGACTATTTAGAAGTTAAACCTGAAAAATATAATCTATTGAAAAAATATATTGAAGAAAAACGAATCATCATCGGCCCTTGGTATATTTTGCAAGATGCTTTTCTAACAAGTGCTGAAGCGAATGTACGTAATTTGCTCATTGGCATGAAAGATGCAAAAAAATTCGGACCTTTTTCTAAGCTTGGTTATTTTCCTGATACATTTGGAATTTATGGACAGGCACCTCAATTATTAAATCAAGCGGGAATAAATGAAGCAGCATTTGGGAGAGGCGTTAAACCAACTGGATTTAATAACACGGTCAGCGACTCGGAAAATTTTGAATCGCCGTATTCAGAATTGGAGTGGCAATCACCAGATGGCTCAAGTGTATTAGGTATTTTATTTGCCAACTGGTATTCAAACGGAAATGAGATTCCGGTTGCACAAGAAGAAGCGGAAAAATATTGGGAACAGAAGCTTGCAGATGCGAAAAAATATGCTTCTACACCGCATTTGCTTTTTATGAATGGCTGTGATCATCAACCTTTGCAAAAAGACCTTCCAGAAGCACTGAAATTGGCAAATGAGCTATATCCGGATATTGAATTAAAGCATTCGAATTTTGATGAATATATGGCGAATGTGAGAAATAATCTTCCCGAAAAGTTGCAAGTCGTTAAAGGAGAGTTGCGCAATCAACGTACAGATGGATGGTCTACACTTGTTAATACGGCATCCGCTCGGATTTATTTAAAACAAATGAACCATTCCGCGCAAACAAAGCTCGAACGTTTAGTAGAACCACTTGCTGCATTTGCTTTTATGAATGGGGAAGAGTATCCGGAAGACTATTTGAATTTCGCTTGGAAGCAGCTTATGCAAAACCATCCACATGACAGCATTTGTGGTTGTTCCGTAGATGAAGTGCATGAAGAAATGGTCACCCGTTTTAAAAAGGTCGATCAAATAGCTGATATGCTGATTGAGGATCAAACGAATAAACTTGCAGAAAAAATCAATACTTCCGTACCTGCGGGATATGAAAAAGCGATTCCACTAATCGTTATGAATACATCTGGCTACAAACGCAATACCGTCATCGAAAAAATTGTTGATTTTGAAAAGATATATTTTGGCGAAATGCCATTACAAGAAATACATGGACATTTAAAGGATAAAGCCTTGCCACAGCTTGCGATCGTAAACTCAAATGGTGAAGATATGTCAGCCACAATAGAAGATCTTGGTGCAGAATTTGGTTACGATTTGCCAGATAATAAATTTAGGCAACCCTTTTATACAAAAAAGATAAAGGTCATTTTTGCAACAGAGGAGCTGCCTGAATTCGGATATGGCACATACTTTCTAGTAGAAAAAGAATCCAACCATCATGTTAACGGAATTGCGAAAGACAATCATATTCTTGAAAATGATGATCTTCGTGTAACAGTTCATAAGGATGGAACGTATGACATTCTTTATAAACCAACTGGAAAAGAATATAAACATATTGGCAGTTATGAAGATACAAGCGATATTGGCAATGAATATATGTTTAAAAAAGCAACAGGGGAGAAAGCTTATTCAACAAAAGACTTACAAGCCCATGTGAACATAGTGGAAAGTAATGCCTCAAGAGGAGTCATTGAAATTATTCATCAATTCGATATTCCTGAAGCAGCTCATGTGGAATTGGAAAATATAAAAGACAAGCTTGTTTGGCATAAATTTCGTGAGGCAAGACGTTCAGATGTATTAACAACACTGGAATTAAAAACGACCTTGACACTTAATCAGCATGCAAAAGGTTTGGCTGTAAAATTGGATCTAAACAATACAGCTAAAGATCATCGATTAAGAGTTGTTTATCCAACTGGCTTTGCAACAGACCATCATTTAGCCGAAAGTGTTTTTGAAATAGTAAAAAGACCGAATAAGCCGGAATTAGAATGGACGAATCCGAGCTTTGACCACCATCAACATTCATTTGCGTCCTTGTCAGATGGACAAAATGGTTTAACGGTTGCTACAAAAGGCTTACAGGAATATGAAATTGTTGAGAAAGACACGACCTTATCCATTACAGTGTTAAGGGCGGTTGCTGAACTAGGGGACTGGGGGTATTTTCAAACACCTGAAGCCCAATGCCAAGGGAAACAAACGGCGGAATGGTTTGTCATCCCACATGAAGACGATGCCATTACAGCTAAAGCTTATGAAGCAGCCTATGATTTCCAAATCCCGGCAATATGTATTCAATCAACTGAACATATTGGTGAATTACCGGCAAATGGATCATTTTTCGCATGGGAAAATAACGGACTCGTTTTTTCAAGCTTGAAAAAGGGGGAAACGAACGACAATCTCTTTTTCCGTGTTTATAATCCTTCTAACCTGAAAAAAACAATGACTGTTGACTCATTGACGAATGTACATTATTTTGAGAGTAATATAATAGAAGAAAAAATAGCGGAGGCAGGTAATACATATCAAAATATTCCTGTAGATGCTTATAAAATCGTAACAGTAGGGATGGAAGGAGAAAAAGAACAATGACAAATTTGCCAGCATCACTTCAAAATATTATTGAGGAAGTTAAAGTGGCTTTTCCAGGAGAAAAAAAGTTACATGATATGTTTTCTCAATGCTTTGTTAATACGTATTCAACGACTTTACATCCAATGGAAGATGGGACTACCTTTGTAATAACTGGAGATATTCCCGCGATGTGGCTTCGTGATTCAGCTGCACAAGTTCGCCCTTATTTATTGGCGGCGAATGAAGATGAAGAGATTAAGAAGATGCTAGTTGGTGTTGTAAATAGACAAATCCGATTTATCCTTCATGATCCATATGCGAATGCATTTAATAGTTCTCCAAGCGGAGATAGATACCATGAAGATCAAACGGAGATGACCCCATGGCTTTGGGAACGCAAATATGAGGTTGATTCTTTATGCTATCCAATTCAGCTTGCCTATTTGCTTTGGAAAACAACAGATGAAACAACACATTTAGGGGAAGAGTTTCAAGTGGCAGTAAAAACGATCATAAAAGTATGGAGAACAGAACAAGACCATGAAAATAATTCACCATACCGTTTTGAACGTGAAACGAGCTTACATACTGAAACTTTAAAACGTAACGGAAAAGGTGGAAAGGTTGCACCAACAGGAATGACATGGAGCGGATTCCGTCCAAGTGATGATGCTTGCACTTACGGTTATCTTGTGCCAGCTAATATGTTTGCTTCAGTTGTCATGGGATACGCAGCTGAAATTAGTGAAGAAGTATTAAAGGATTCACAGTTAGCGGAGGAATGCAGGATACTTGGTCAAGAAATCCGTCAGGGGATTGAAGAATACGGGACAATTGAACATCCGTTTTATGGAAAAATGTATGCGTATGAAGTGGATGGAATGGGCGGCTATCTACTCATGGATGACGCAAACGTACCAAGCCTGCTTTCAGCACCATATCTCGGATACTGCGATTTTGATGATGAAGTCTATCAAAATACAAGAAACTTTATCTTAAGTAGAAACAATCCATATTATTATGAAGGAAAATCGGCAAGAGGAATTGGCAGCCCTCATACACCGGATCATTATATTTGGCATATCGCTCTTTCTATTCAGGGAATGACTAGTTTGAGGGAAACGGAAAAAGAAAAAATCTTGCATACACTTCTAAATACGGATGGAGGAACTGGATTCATGCATGAAGGATTCAACGCATCAAATCCAGAAGAATTCACTCGTGAATGGTTTGCATGGTCCAACACGATGTTTAGTGAATTTGTGCTTAGTTATATTGGGAAAACTGTCAAAGGCAGCCCTTTATATGAAAAGATGAATACTAAAGAGTAAAAAAAACAAAATTGGAGCCATGATTTTAATGCTCTTGTTAACCTTGACTGTTGATTTCCGCTGCAGGTGTTCGCTTTCCGCGGGCGGTACGGGGAGCTTCCTTGGCGCTAAAGCGCCTGTGGGATCTCCCCAGTTCCGTATTCCCGCAGGAGTCTCACACCTTCCGCTACAATCAACATTGTGCCTAAAGCTCTATTAAGAGCTTTTTAGTGGAGAAAACAAACTTTTTTTTATGGGTTCCGATTCCTGTCGTCAAACCCGAAAATGTAATCGAAAATGCATCCCAAATTGTACAGCATTTTATATCCATTTTAGAGAATCAGCATTCTTTGATATATAAGCGGAGAAATTTCTCTTAAATAGGAAAATAGCACAGAAAATAGATCAAATAGACGGAATGATTCCGACTATTGATTCGAAAAACGTCAAAATGGGTAATTTTGAGTTGCTTAATCGGAAAACATACCCTTATATCCCCAAAACCGAGCTCTTTTCTACGGACTAACCGGAAAATCTCCGCTTATTTTATATATTACTGGTTACCTAACCTAACGGTAAAACTAAGAAAGACATCCACGAAAGTACCGGCACTTGGTGCTCCTTCATTAGCATTTGCTTTAACATTGTTAGATGAGAAAACCCATTCTCTTAGCCTCAAAGATAAGTTCATCCCTGAATTTTGGATGGGCTATTTCTATAAGTGAATTTGTTCTTTCATAGATGCTTTTGCCTTTTAATTGGGTAATTCCATATTCTGTTACAACGTAGTCAACGTCATTTTTTGAAGTGGTGACGACAGATCCTGGTGCTAGTATTGGCTGGATTCTAGAAATCGTATCATTTTTTGCTGTTGAATAGAGACAAATGAAGCCTTTGCCGTTTTTCGCAAAGCGGACTCCTGTTCCAAAATCTGCTTGTCCACCAGTAGAGCTATAATATTTTCCGGCAACTGTCTCAGAAGCACACTGACCATAAAAATCAACTTCGGTTGTGGCATTAATGGCAACCATATTATCTTCTTGGGCGATAATTCTTGGGTTATTGACTTTGTCAACAGTTAACATTTCGATACTGTGATTGTTATCCATAAAATCGTATAAATTTCTTGATCCTAAAGCAAAGGTGGCTACCATTTTTTCCTTATACGTCTTCTTTTCTGCACCTGTGACAACGCCTTGTTGAACTAAATGATAAATCCCATCCGTTAGCATTTCCGTATGGATGCCTAAGTTTCGATGATTACTTAATAATCCAACAACCGCATTCGGAATCCCGCCAATTCCTACCTGTAAAGTAGAGCCATGATCAATTCTTTCGGCAACATACTCCGCAATTTTTTGGTCAATATCTCTTACGGGTATTTCCGGCAGCTCATGGAGAGGCTGATTGTGATGAATGAATGCCTCAACTTGAGAAATATGAATTTTATTTTCTCCAATGCTTCGTGGCACTTGTTCATTGACTTGAATAACAAAAGGTGCCTTTAGCAGTATAATCAGCCCCTGTCCCTAAGGAGAAATAACCATTTTCATCCATTGGAGATGTTTGACAAACAATGACTGGATTTTTTGTTATTTCCTCTAAAAGTTGTGGCATTTGATGAAAGTGATTCGGCATTAAATCACATTTCCCATTTGAAAATGCCTTTCTAGCAAAACCATTCATAAAGTAAGAGATATACTGGATATTTGGAAACTCCCCTTGAATGTATTGCCGATTTTTCATTTCTAAGATTTGATGAATCCTTAAGGAAGGGAAAGCGTTGGGATTTTCGTCAATCATGTTCAAAATAAAATCAGGTTCTCCATTTCCTATGGATACGATGACATCATGATATTTAGATAGAATAGATAATATTTCATTTTGATTTTTTTCTTTGATGTTTTTCATAGATGAAATCCTTTCAAGAACTTATTTTCTATTAATTTCTTTATATTCATACAAGCTTTAAGTACTATAACGAGAATATATCAACTAATAATACTAGGTAAGGTGTCAATTGAATGAAGAATAGTGTCATTGCAACCGTTGGTGGATTGATAATCGTCAACAGAAGAAAGTGAAAAAATAGAAATAGGAAAGGATAGCCCTGACCAAAGTCATAGCTATCCTTTTTAAAAATATTAACTTTTCGCTTGAGTTTTGCAATAAACATCAACAAAGTGGGCAGGGTTTAATTTTTCGCCGGTTACACGCCTAATTTTTTTATTCCAGTAATAAAGTGCAGCTGGTTTGAAGAATTGATTGATGAGCATTTCCCCAGTTTCTTTTGTGAAAAATTCTGGAGAAATCTTCGTTTCAATATGGCGAAGAAGCTGTGCTGCCATTAATTCTCCAAGTAAATAATTTTGGTAATAAACAGGTGCGAGTGTAAAGTGAATTTTTGCAGCCCAATCAGGATTATTGGTTTCATCAGGAGGAGTGACTAGCTGAACTTCACTGACTGTTTTCCACCATAAAGCGTTTAAATCTTGATCGGGATTTTCGTACAGTTCTTTTTCAAAATATACAAAGGTAATGATCCATCTTACTGCAATAAGCATTTGTAACTGCTGGTACTTATCTAATTCAGGAGCAAGCTCATTTACTGTTTCTTCATCAACTTGTAAGAAGCGCTTTAACCAACGAGAATCTTTGCCCATTTTTCCAAATAGCATCGCGATTGCTTCGGTTGTTAAAGTATGACTTGGTGTACGTAATCCGAATGGTAGGCTAGAATCTACATATTTAAAATAAGCCGCATGGCCAAACTCATGCAGGTTCGTTTCCATCCAATAGGAATCTTCCATTAAGTTACAAAGGACACGAACGTCGCCTCCGCGGTCAATGTCCATGCAAAAGGCTGTTGGGTTTTTCTTTTCTCTAGGGAACAAATCGCTTTTTGCATATAGGTCATCTATTTCGATTCCCATTGAGGTAAACGTATCTGTCGTGATTTGAACTATATCCTTTCCTTCGTAAAAAGGATCTAGATTGGTAGAATCAGATGGTGGTGCTTCCTGGAAAAAGGGATCGATATAATGCCATGGGCGTATATCCTCTCGATTAATTCCAAATCTAGCAGCTAAGCGTTCATCTAGTTCTTTCTTCATTGAACGGTAGGCCTCATCTGATTGAGCAATCAGTTCGTTGAAAATAGCGAATACCTCTTCGCGGTCAAGTTCTTGAAGAGCAAAGCCCATTTGATGATGGTTATCAAATCCTAGTAGTTTTGCAGCTGCGTTGCGCTTCTTAACAAGCTCAAGCAGGTCTTTTTCTACGACTTTACCAACCTCTTTACTTGCAAACCATACCTTTTTACGTAATTCTTGATCATCACTATTAACCAATATATCTCGAATATCATTGGCAGAATACTTCTTGCCATCCACTTCAGGTGAGTATGTATTAAACAATAAGTTCAGTTCAGAAGACCGTTTAGATAGATCAGAAATCACTTCTTCAGGTAATTGATTACCTTCCATTTCGTTTAATAGAAGTTGAAGCTGACGTTTTTCGATCTCAGTTAAGTTTTCCTTTACTAAAAATTGTTTGGTTTTCTCATATGTATCTTTTGAAGAGAATAAAAGATTGTACCTCGTTTCAGCTTCACTTAATTTAGCAGCCCACTCAGGGTCTCCAGTTGTTTGTGCCATCCAGCTTGATTGAGTTACATCTTTATATAATACTTGCATTTGGTTATTGATATCTTTTAAAAATGTTTGTAGTGTTTCCATCTGTATCAATACCTTTCTATATTTATGTGTCGCAATAGTTACATTATTTCGTGTGATTTAATCCTTTGTCAAGGCACAAAATTACTTTTGAAGGGGTTATCCAATTATATAAACCTAGCTATCTTTAATTGGTATTATTACTAGGTGGCACAACATCTTATCAAATAAATAACTCTGTTGCTAAAATTCTACTAATTCCTGCACTAAATTTCACCTATAATAAGTAAGCGAAATGGATATTTATGTTAAAGTGTGAAAAGGGTTGCATAATAGTTTCCTATACTAACGGCTAGGGTAGCACACTGAAGTGTAAATACTTTGAACTTTTTGTTTAAGGTTGGTTAGGGGGGGAGTAATGAATATTAGAAAATTTATAATGATAGTTGTTGGTATATTAATAATTTCTGGTTGTGGTCAAAAAAGTCTTAATGAACGACACCAACAATACTTAACAAATAAAGGGTGGAAAATAAAAGGAATTATCGAAGTAGAAACCTTTATACTAGAAGAAACTCCAGATGAACTTCTAAGTGGTTTTGAAGCAAACAGTATTACAATTTTCAATGAATATCTAGGTAAGGAAGTTACGCAATATATATACGAATTAAAGGAAAAAGATATTGAAGGAAAACGTTTGAATGCAATCATATATGAAGAAAAAGAAAAGATCATTGGTGGTCACGGCTTGCTTCCTAGTTGGACACTAGGTTTATTTAATTTAGATGACAAACAAAGGCTAATAAATGAAGGAAAGATTAAACAGTAAAATAATTCATTAAGTTAAATTTACAATGTTCCTATTCAAATATTATATTCTGGTGCCTGCCCCCGGTACGATATCGTACTGCGGGTCAGGCACCTTTTTCCTATCGATTCATTTTTAGGGTGTTTTTGTTTTGTAATAAATAGTTTGAAAGGTAGGATTTAATTCGTTTTATAAAAATATAACAAAAGATATAACCTTATGTTTTTTTCTGTGGGTTTAAATAAATTGTCCAAACTTATCCATGTGTATATTTTGTTTTGACCCACGGCTTTCAGGGAAGTCATATATTATGACTTTTGATTTGAGCAAGCTAGGATTTTTATGAAAGGGGTAACATTGAATGGCAACTATTGAAGAAGCCGATCGGATTTTAATATATGCTCCTATAAGTGGGAATGTCGTGGCTTTAGAAGATGTTCCAGACCCGACATTTGCTGAAAAAATGATGGGAGATGGCATTGCGATTGAACCTAAGGATGGGAAGGTGGTCGCTCCATTTGATGGTAAGGTTATTCAAATTTTTCCAACAAAGCACGCCATTGGGCTTATTAGCCATTTCGGACTTGAATTATTGATTCATATTGGTCTAGAGACCGTTTCTCTAAATGGAGAAGGTTTTGAAGCACATGTTAAGCAAGGAGATAATGTAAAAGACGGAGACCCATTGGTCACTTTTGACTTGGATTTTATTAAGGAAAATGCGAAAAGTCATGTCACTCCGATTATTGTTACGAACGGAGACCAGTTCGAAGAATTACATAAAACACATGAGAAAGATGTTATTGCATTAGACTCGGTTCTTTTGGGAACAGCACCCAAGGGAGGGGGCGAGTCTAAAGATAATGAACAAATCACTTCCTCAACAAATGAGATTCAGTATGGTAAAGAGGCTAAGGAAATTGTAGCTGCAGTCGGCGGTGTGGTGAATATAAATGCAGCCACTCATTGTGTGACCCGTTTGCGTTTTGCGCTAAAGGATGAAGACAAGGTTAACAAAGCGGACCTAGATAAAATGGGAATCGTAAAAGGTACGTTTTCAGCAAATGGCCAATATCAAATAGTGATTGGTCAAGGTACTGTTGATAAGGTTTATAAAGCAATGGTTCACGAGACAGGTATCGCGGAAGCATCGAAGGAGGATGTTAAAGCAGCAGGTGGAGAAAAACTAAATCCACTGCAAAAAGCAATTAAAGTATTGGCGGATATTTTTATTCCGATTTTACCGGCCATTGTAACTGCTGGTTTACTAATGGGTATTAATAATATATTAGCGAATCCGGGAATCTTTGGGAAAGGTGCACCTGCACTTATCGAGACATACCCACAATGGGCTGGTATTGCGGATATGATTAATATCATTGCGAATACAGCCTTCACATTCTTACCTTCATTAATTGGCTGGTCAGCCGTTAAGAGGTTTGGGGGCCATGAATTACTTGGTGTTGTCCTTGGCTTAATTCTTGTCCATCCAGACTTAATGAATGCATGGGGATATGGCTCAGCAGTTGCGGAAGGTAAAATCCCTACTTGGAATATCTTTGGGTTGGAAATAAATAAGGTTGGGTATCAAGGACAAGTACTTCCAGTACTATTTGCTTCATGGGTACTAGCTAAAATAGAGATTTTCCTAAGGAAACGTGTCATTGATTCACTTCAATTATTAGTGGTTGCACCAGTTGCGTTATTGGTAACGGGCTTTTTGGCATTTGTTTTAATCGGTCCTGTTACATTTAAAATCGGAAATTGGATTACAGAAGGATTGGTATACGTCTTTGATGTCGTGCCAGTCATCGGAGGACTAGTATATGGTGCAGTATATGCTCCACTAGTCATAACCGGAATGCATCATACGTTTTTGGCGGTAGATCTGCAACTGATCGGTAGTACGGGGACGACATTCTTGTGGCCCATTGTTGCTTTATCTAACATTGCCCAAGGTGCAGCTGTATTTGCCATGATGCTTGTTGCAAGAGATGAAAAGTTAAAAGGGCTGGCAGGAACATCAGGTATTTCTGCCTGGCTCGGAATTACGGAGCCTGCAATGTTTGGTGTAAACTTGCGGTATCGATATCCTTTTTTTGCAGCAATCACTGGTACAGCGATTGCTGCAGCATATATCACATTCCAAGGAGTAAAAGCAACTTCAATCGGTGTTGGAGGCATTCCTGCGATATTATCGATTGTGGCGTCTAATTGGGTATCGTTTTTAATTGGCATGCTTATCGTCATTGTCTTTCCGTTTATCGTTACGTATTTTATTGCTAAGCGGAGATTATCATTGCCTGGGAGTGAAAATAATGAGTGAAGCTTGGTGGAAAAAGGCAACGGTGTATCAAATTTATCCAAAAAGTTTTAATGACACAACCGGTAATGGTATTGGTGATATACAGGGAATTATCCAAAAGCTAGATTATCTCAAAAAACTAGGCGTGGACGTAATTTGGTTAACACCTATTTATAGATCACCGCAAAAAGATAATGGGTATGATATTAGCGATTATTACGACATTGAACCAATGTATGGGACAATGGCTGATTTCGAGCAATTATTGGATGAAACACATAAACGCGGTTTGAAGCTAATTATGGACCTAGTCATTAATCATACATCGACGGAACATGAATGGTTTAAACAAGCAGCCTCATCTAAAACAAATAAGTATCGTGATTTTTATATATGGAAGGATGCTGTTGAAGGAAAGGAGCCTACAAACTGGGAATCAAAATTTGGTGGTCCAGCTTGGCAATATGATGAGAAAACGGGTCAATATTATTTGCATTTATTTGATGTAACACAGGCAGATCTTAACTGGGAAAACAACGAGGTTAGAGAGAAATTGGTTGAGATGATTCGCTTCTGGGCAGAAAAAGGAATTGATGGGTTTCGCCTTGATGTAATCAATTTAATATCAAAGGATCAGCATTTCCCAAATGATCATACCGGTGATGGCAGAAGGTTCTATACCGATGGTCCACGAGTCCATGAATATTTACGTGAAATCAATCATGCCGTTTTTGCGCCTTATAAAATGATGACAGTTGGTGAAATGTCTTCGACGACAATAGAAAATTGCATCCTTTATACAAAACCGGAACGAAAAGAATTGGATATGACCTTTCAATTTCATTATCTAAAGGTAGATTATCCGAATGGGGATAAATGGACAAAGGCACCATTTGATTTTATTGAATTAAAAAAAATCCTCTCCGATTGGCAGGTTGGAATGCATAGAGGCGCGGGATGGAATGCACTGTTTTGGTGCAATCATGATCAGCCACGTGCTGTATCTCGATTTGGCGATGATCAAACATATCATAAGGAATCGGCAAAAATGCTTGCAACCACAATCCATATGATGCAGGGAACCCCATATATTTACCAAGGTGAAGAAATCGGGATGACAAACCCTAACTTTACCTCGATTACTCAATACCGTGATGTGGAATCTTTGAATACATATGAGATTCTAAATCAAAAGGGAAAATCGGAGCAAGATATACTAGATATACTGCGGCAAAAATCACGTGATAATGCCAGAACACCTATGCAGTGGTCGAGTGAAGAAAATGCTGGATTTACAACAGGTGTACCGTGGATTGAACCAGCCCGAAATTACAATGAAGTTAACGCTAAAAAAGCAATGAATGACCCCAATTCGATCTTCAGTCATTATCAAAAGCTAATTGAGTTACGTAAAACGTATGACATCATAACGTATGGGGACTATCATCTGCTTTTAGAAAATGACCCTCAAATCTTTGTCTATACAAGAGAGTGGAAAAATGAAAAATTAATTGTCGTAAATAATTTTTATGGTAAAGAAGTTTCGATCGAACTTCCTGTAGAAGGCGTAGAAAACCCGCAAATCCTACTATCAAATTACGCTAATTCACACAAAAGACTGCACAAAATAACGTTGAGACCTTATGAGTCAATCGTGTATTGGGACAAGGGGGAGGTTTAATAAAGGATATTAGCAGAAAATAAAAGGTCGGCCAATATCAAACGGCTCAAAGGTGTTGGCCGATTTTATTTCAGACCATGATAGCGAATTTGTCCGACAGATAAAGGATACGGGTAATCATCATTTTAAGTTATTTAATGTTTTGGAATTTATGTAAATGAGAATTACGGACCCTGTCTTTTATGGTCCATCCCGAAATCGATGGAACACGGATTTTATTTTTGAATTCTGGTGCCGATCCCCAATGTGATTTTTTACGATATGACACTTATAAATGTTGATATATCAATGTTTGTAGGTGTTTTTTTATGTTGGAAAAAGAATGGAAGAGGTAGGATTTGTATTTGTTTTGATGTTTCATGAATTGCCTGTGTAAAATGGTATGGATTTGTTTATTTGAGGGTAGACAAATGGTTCTTCACCTGCATTTTTTTAATGTTAAAACATCAACTAGGAGTGGGAAAAATAAATTATATCCCATTGTAATATCGACCCCGTCCACCAGTATCTTTAGGTAAAAACGAGTTTATTTATGAAACGATAAAACACTCGCAAATGTTGATATATCAATGTTTATGGTTTTTTTGTTTTGAGATAGGATTTGAAATCATTTTACACTAAATTTACACAATAAATTCTCCTTAAACTGATTACTTACTAGTGGTTTGTATATTTTATTAACTTAAATATGATAAATATGGAAATGTTTTATTGCACTATATAGTTTAACCTGTTGGGGTTACTAAAACTGGTCTTTCTAATTGACCGGTTTTTTGCATTAATTTAAAGCTTTAAAAAACTTTTATTTACAATCTCTTAATTTGGAATTTCTTAATTTCCTTGTATAATTCTGTTAAAATATGCGAAATATGATTACTAAAAGGTTGTTGCATTAAAAAATCCACCGAATAGGTGGGGAATAGATTTCAACACCATAAGGTAAAGCGTCCTTTATGTAGTCATCTGTATAGCCTTTATCTCTCAGGTAATCTACTAAAGAACTGATTAGAACTAAGTAGGGATAACCTGAATATCTCCTATCCTCATAAGGCTTAGAAATGGCAGTTAGTTGTTGCAGTTGTATCCTTGCCTTAACCCCCTCTACTGTGAAAACAATTCTAAACTTCTCAATAAGCTTGATTGAGGGTAAGAGTGTGAGATGAATTTTTTATTAACACTTGACTTCACCACCTTTTTAAAAACTCTCTAATCCTTCTTGAATAACCCTGATTGAGCCACCGATTTTAACAGTTAGAATTTCTCCGCTCTTAGCAAGTGCATAGACTTTGCATTTTGATAGTTTGAGTAGTTCAGCTACATCGGTAACAGTAAGTATTTTCATTTGTTCCATACTTTCAATGTTATGTTCATTAACAATATAAGAAAGGTAAATAAAAAAATAACAAAGAATGTAAAACAGAATATATCTTTCTAATTCTGAAGAAAATTGTGCTAACTAATAGGGGAGATGACGTCAAAAGAAAAGATATTTTAGGCGTTGAGGGGAAGCGAACGTAGGTATTTTATATAGAATATTGAAGGTATTTAAGTATAATTCTTTGTAGATAGTAACAGAACAAAAGAGGGTATTCGGAAAAAATGATTGAGATAGGTTGGGGATGACGTACAAGCTAAATTTATTAAAATTTGGTACAGAGGGAACAAGGGCTGCGGTTATTGATTAGAATATAACTAATTCATTCGGTAGTGGTAGAGTAGGGTTTATAAAGGTTTATTTTATTATGTGATATATATAATTTTCTTCTCTGTAAGTTAGATGTAGGACAAAAGGTTATAGTTGTGACATAAAAAGCAGAGGCAACAAGCTATTAATATAAGAGGAAAATTGCTCATCAGTTCACCTTTGAAGGATTATTGACACCTAAAACAATCGCTACTAGGTATGGTATTTCAATAGAAAACCATTTTTTTCGACAAATTTTCCCAATTCACAATAGCATTGTGATAATCTAGAAAGATAAAGAATAAAAAAGGTGATCTAATGAATAAAGATATATTCATACCAAAATCTCTAATAAAAAATGCCAACGATAATAAATTGGTCTTCTTTATTGGGGCTGGTTTTTCAAGAGATTTCGGCTTCCCTGATTGGCATGGTTTAGTAAAATTAATTTTAGAAAAAATTATTGATGATGATAAAAGCTATAGCCCATTTTTAGATCTTCTTGAGAGTAAAAAATTAGGTGTATTAGAAATCTTAGAACACATAAAAAATGAAAAGAGGATTATTAGGGATACAATATATAACGAGTTTAAATTTGATACCGAAAAGACTATTTTACTTGAGAAACATAAAAAACTATTGAGTATCTCAACTAAAATTATTACTACAAATTATGATCAATTATTGGAAAGAGCTGGAGAGGGAATCATTGAAAAAATTATTTACACAAACAACCATTTAATGGGTCAAATCTCCAATCGTGACTCTTTTATTTTAAAAATTCACGGAGATCATGAAGATGCAGAAAATTGTGTATTGTTAAAAGAAGATTATGAGAACTTATATAAACATAATAATGCTGCTCTTGCCCAATTTAAAAATATTATCACTAATAATACTGTTCTTTTTTTAGGATTTAGCTTAAGTGACCCTTATGTAAGTAACCTGTTTAGATATATTAAGGAACTATACAAGGGATATAATGAAAAAAGTTATATAATAACTATTAATAATGAGGATTTTTCACAATATAATGTTAAAAATATTAACTTAAATACTTATGATGAAATAGTTCCATTTCTTGATAAATTACACGAAACATTGACTACAGAGTCTAAAAAAATAAAACCTGTAGAATTTGAAATTGACGAAGACGAATTAAAAAGTTTTATTTTAGATTTTAATAAAAATAAGAAAAGAGCATCTATTGTTCCAGATCTTAATGAAGAAGAAATTGAAAATAAATATGAAAATATGGTATGTAGTGAAAGTTTTAGAAAAGAAATTGAAGGATACTCTTCATATTTCCCTTCAATTGATGAAATTATGATGTCTCCTAGCTATATGGATTTTGACAAGAAGACGATTATTACTAGCACAATAATGTCTAGCTATAATAGAGTTCATAATAATTATGAAAATGGTGAGAGTATATTTGAAGCTACTGTTGATGAGATCTATAAAGAATATTCCAATGAAATTAAATATAGCAAAGCCTTATTGAAATTTTATATCAAAATTTTAGTAGCATGGACAATTATTGGTTGTGACATTTTTAATGAAGATAAGCGGAAAAAGGTGAATTCATGAATTTTTTTATGATGCACAAATACCAAAGTATAGAAGAAAATTTATTATATGATGCTAAAGTTCTGTATTCTTTACTAGAAGAAAATAAATCAAAGCATATAGATGAACTTTTCTCAGAATTTGCTCAAAAACAAGGGATTGCACTTAGTATTAGTATTGAAAGAATTTTATTTTTATCTCTTTCATTCTTATATTCAACAGGAGTGATTACATCAGATAGTAATATGATAAAGAAGGTAAAATTATGATTTTAAAAGAATTAAGTATTTATTCATTTAATGAGAAAAAAGTGTTAAATAGTTATAGGTTTAATGATGTTGGATTAAATATCATACTTGGAGAAAAGAAGGATGAGGCAGATGAGGCAAATGGTGTAGGTAAAACAACTATGGTGGAATGTCTTTCTTTCTTATTGGGCGAAGAAGTACATCCATACTATAAAAATAATAAAATACTGATAAGCAAAAATATCTTGATTACACTCGAAATCTCTGCTAATGGCATAATATATTTTTTAGGCCGCTACTTTAACACTCCAGAAAAAGGGTATATTCTTTATGATAAAAAAGCAAATTTTGACTTAAATTGTTGGGAACCATATGAAGATAAGGATTATAAAACAAAAATACAAGAGATTATATTAGGTGATAAAGTTGAAGAAATATCTTTTGCCTCCATCAGAGAATATATCATTAGAGATGAACAAAATGGTTTTATTAAAGATACTTTAGGTATTTCAGGCAGAAATGCCACAACTCAAAATAAAGTTTTAGCCTTCTTATGTAACTTACCCTATAATTCTGAAAGTGAAATAAAGAAAATTACTAAAAGAATAACTGAACTTAAAGATGAGAAAAAAGCACTTTCAACTACAATAGGTAAAACTATTTCGGAGTTAAGATCCGAAAAGTCTAAATATACAAACCAAATTAAAAAATTGGAAAAAGATATTAATTCAATAAATATTAATAAACAATACAATATTAAAGTCTCAGAATATAGTAAAAATAAAAATGAGTTGAATAAAATTCAAAACAAGATTTTTAAATTACTTCATGTTAAAAACCAATATCAACAAAATATTGAGAATTTAAAACAAAAAGTAGAAGATATAAAGGGATTAAACGACATTGAACCTTTTTATAAACAGCTCTTGGGAACATTCCCAAATGAAGTATCGCATAACTATGAGAATGTAAAAAAATTCTATGATTTCATGGTAGACAACAGAGGAAAATTTTATGAGGGAAAAATAGAAAGCATTGATAATGACCTAGAAGAACTTAATACTTTAAAGGCAAGTTATGAAGAAAAATTAAAAGAAGATTACAAGATACTTAAAAGTAGTAACATTGTAGAAGATATAAATTCTATGATTTCTAATAGAGAAGATTTAAATACAAAAATTGCTGAAATTAATATTCAAATCAATAATCACGATAGATTAAAAAATCTTACTAATAAAATAAATTCTTTGAAAAGTGAACGATTACTTGTTACACAGAAAAAGACTGATGAATTCACTTCATATGAGCAGCACATCCTAAGTTTAGAAACTCTTTTTCAAACACTATCTGAATTAGCTTATGACACAGATGGGATTTTAAATATAGAATTTGATAATAATGTAAACGATAGAAAAAATTCCATTACAGGAAGAGTGATTATTGAATGCAGTCTTCCTGATGACCGTTCACATGGTATTAATTATATGAAGATCAACATGTTTGATCTAACATGGTTTCTTTCTTCTTTATCTGGAGAAAGTGGACACAATATTAATTTTTTAATTCACGATGGCTCTTATTCTAAACCAAACCCCTCAGTAAAGGCGAAGATACTAAAGTTTGTTGATACCAAGATTAAGTCATTAAGTAAAGGACAGTATTTTGTCACTATTAATAAAGATGAAGTTCTCAAGAAGGACATAGATTTTTTTGAGAAGAATGGTAATATTATTGCAAAATTAGAACGTACTGATGATAATTCTAAAAGGTTCTTTGGATTTAAATTATATGATCAATCTTAATGTTTATAGAAAGTAAAAAAGCTATTATCTTTTTATAAGTAATAGCTTTTTTAACTCATAATAAAATGCTTAGCTAGGAATGGTTTAATTAATCTAATAACTTACTTATAGGTACCTTATTCGAATTTAACAATGACAATAATGCAAACCTTATCATTCTTTCTAACCCCAAAAAAGTAGGAGACTGACTTATAGTTTTAGCTGCTCTTTTACCTACCGTTATTTCACTTGGTTGTCCAATTACTATTTCATTATTATAGTTACGGTGAGGACTTATATAACTTCCAAATTCAAGACCTTCGTGGACATATAGACTTCTTAAATCATAAGCAGACTTTATAATAGTTTCAGATTGATCTTTAGTCAATACTCCAATATCTTGGCTAGTCTCATTTCCATTAAAGAAATTTTCATTAAGAAGTCCTAATAAATTGTATGTGTACTTTCTTTTAACTTGATATAATCTACTCTTTAAATCATTAACAATTGATGAACCTCTTTCTAACGTATTTATTAACTCAAAATTCTTAAGTAAGTTTTCATCATATAATTGTTCATCAGTGTATTTATCCTCATTAAAATTGGATAATATTTCTCCACAGGTTATTAAGTCAAGATATGCAAGTTCAGGCTCTGAAGGAAATATACTTAGCGCTCTATTATAAAATTTACCCGCTGCTATTATTCTTCTTCTGAACTCTTCATCAACATTTGCCTCCTCTAATAAAAGTGGCTCAATAAGTCCATATTGATCTAAGGACAAAGATATTTCTAAATCTTTTCTTGGATTTGAATTATATTGAGGTTGCCCATAGCAACTATTAGGACTATTACTCAAATTGGGAAGCATATTTATTCCATGAGACTCTAACATTCCATGAAATTTGAACTCTTTACCGTATAAGATTGATAATAAGATACAAAATACTTCACCATAAAATGATTGATTTGGCATTAATATTACGCCAGGTGCTATTACCGGCTCTTGTCTAATTGTTACAACTAGATATGTTCTTGAAAAGGGATTATCATCAACTTTTAATGCTGTATCGTCTGTAGGAAAAGATATTGAAATAGATATATCCTCTGACAAATATCTACCTGTAAACCTAGCGGGTGTTGAAAGCAAAAATTTATGTAATGACTTGTCTGGTTTTAACATTTTATACACTCCTCTCTCACATAAAAATTTTAACATAATATTACGTTTTATTTCATATTTCCCCTTCTTTTTGACTTTAAATAAATTAAGTTAAATTCCATTTATGCTAATATTAGGTAATAAATAGTAATATAAAGAAATTTTATAACAATTGAATGGAGTAAAGATAATGAATGCTGAGATTGAAAGCTTAATGTCAAGTTATACATTTGAAGACTTAAAAAGTGCTATTAATAAAGAAGACCTAATAAGAATAGTGGAGGTTTTAGGGCCACTATTTATTTTAAATCAAGAGGGTTTTCGGAAAAGTTTGATTAAAACAGGGTGTTTACCTGAACCATTAAGTAGAAATTATGACAAAAAAAAATTAAATCTTTTCATAGAGGCAGTTAAAATAACGAAAACAAATTTAGAGGTTTTAGATACTGATCTAGCAGATGACTTTGAGAAAGTATGTAATAAATTAATTGTAGCTATTCATATAATTGCTGAAAATAACAAAAAAAATATGAAAAGTTTAACTGAAATTGACTTTCTTGATTATCCTTTTACTAAACAAATTCAAATGCTTTGTACCTTTATTGAAAGCCAATCTATTTATTCACAAGATGTTGTTATGAAGAATTATAAAGAAGATTATATTACTGGCTTAGAGTATGAAATTCCTGCTGAAAATGAACAAATTTCCATTGCTGATAATTTAGAAGCAATGATTGACTACACAAATACACTAATTAAATTATTACACTTTAAAAACAGAGGTAAAATCGATGAACAATTTAGTGTTTACGAACAAATATCTCCTTACTATTTGCCCTCTATTGAAAAGTTATTATTATTGACCTCTAATCGGTTTGCATTGAATCGTATATGGGAAAAAATAAAATTTGGTTTCTGGGATTTGGATGTATACGATGAAGAAGGAAAAAGTTTATTATACTTTAAACCACAAAATATAGATAATTTCAAAAAAGAAAGAGCTGCTACTCTTAGGTATCGATATAAAGATCATATATATACAAATAAATCTATTAATAAATCAAAAGAGATTATAAAGAAGGTTAATTCCACAAGTGTAAATGAGGACATATCTCTTGATGATCCTACCTCTATTTTCCTAATTAATGAAGAAGTCTTTGATACTTACACTGATTTTGTGAAAATATACGTTGATGTTGCATATCAAATGCAGAAAGAAAACTTGGGTTCTACTATAGAAAATATCAAGATTGGTCCAAAAAAAAATATCACAATAAAAGATATTTTATTTGGAGGGGAATATTTAAAAGTATTAGCATTAGTCTATCGTGACGTCTCCCATACTAAATTTAATGATAAAGATGAAAATACCTTTAAATATCTAGCACCTATATTCTTAATAAGTGATTTAGTAGAAGATTTCTCGAAAAGATATAATTTTTCAAATGAGAAAGCACAGGAAATTCTAGAGCAATACATTTTTTATCCTAATTCATCTTTTGATATATTCTCTCAACCACTAATTTATGTTGGAGAAGGACATATAATTTTTACTCCACAGTTAATAAGTCAAATGAATGACAATAGAATAATAGAGATGCATATTTCTAAATGGGAAGTTGATGTTTCTAAAAAAGGTACAGAGTATGAAAGCACGATGCGTTCTTTACTTCGTTTCGCCCCGTTTCTTTCAGTTAATTCTAAACCTATAACTTTTACTGCATTAGATGGAAAAGAAGTAGAATTCGACTTTATTGGTATGTTTAATGATGCCATATTAATAGTTGAAATTAAATGTTTAAAGAGACCATTTTCTCCAAAAGAAATAAGTCAAAGGGAAGCAGATGTTATTGAAGGTGTAAAACAAGCAAAACGAAGAGAAGAAATTGTAAAAAGAGAATGGGATAAAATAAAAGAGCAATCCGATATCAAATTACCTAATGATCCACCTGAAAAAGTAATTAAAATTGTGTGTTTAAACATTTTTGACTTTACAGGCAGAATTGAAAATGATGTATACATAACTGATTTTTCAGCATTCTCAAAGTTTTTTGTGGATCCAAATATTAAATCACATACTAACCAAGAAAATAATCCCTTAAATAATGTAGTTGTTGAAAGTCTTTGGAAAGGAACTGAACCTGACATTGAAGATCTATTAGATTATTTAAAAACACCTGTTGCAATGAAAGGTTTTTATAAAAAGCTAGAAGAAGTTCCGCGCCCATTAGTGATTTTTGACGAAGATGATCCAAGAATTGCCTTTATGGATTTTTCATTAAAAGAAAATCCTATTTCTGTAAATGAAATATCTAAGAAACAACCTAAACAGATTAGCAATAAAACTACAAATAAACCCAAGAAGAAAAAAAGACATAAAAAACGAAATAAGAGACGACATTAAATATGCTAATAAATAGACTAATGAGTGCGTTAAAAAATGTGAAGGACATACAGTCTTTCACACTTTTTAATGGAACTATCCTTTGTCTCTCATAAGCTTATAAATACGATTTATAATCAATTCTAAATCTGAATATGGTTTAATGGTATCAATCTGAAGATAATCATTTATCTCAGATCTAATAGGTTTAAGGTAGTTAGTAACTATGTTATTAGTTAATTGTTGTATGAAATTAGTATTAAGACCTACTGCTTTATTTAAATAACCTAAGAAGTTTTTGTCCTCCTCTTCTGATGTAATATCGTAATGTATCATGTTTCTCATTATTGAACATTCTTCTTTTATATCTTTTTCAAAATCCTCTAGAAGAGTGTTAACTCTCCCGTTACTTATTTTATCCTATTTTTCAAAATCAACTTTTGAATAAGTTTTTAAGTTCAATAGATTATCAATAATCTCATCTGTTTTTAACGTTATCAACCTTATAAGAATATAGTCATCTAAAAAATTAGGATTAATTAATTTTGATACATAATTGTCTTTTAGCCATATAGCATCATTAATTTCTTGTAAGCTTAAGATCAGTCTAAGAATAAATGTGTTACTTGCATCACTTTTATAATTTAATAATTTTTGATGATTAATATCTCACCATTTATATGGATTTGAGGGTATCTTCTTAACGTTATTAATGAAAATATTTGGAGATATCCCATACTTATTTTCGAGGTATTTAATCAAGAAAGTAGAGGCTTCACCTATATATTTTACTAAATAAAATATGCCATCTGTTGTATTGGACTCTTCACCCAAAAGTGGCAATGTTTCAGTATTTAATAAAATATATGTAGAATAAAGCGTACTTCCAACTATCTCTCCATCTTTATTCATATAAAACCCTATATTGTTTATATCATCACCGTAAGCCCGAATTATAAAAAATAAGCGTACCTATCCGGTACACATCACAAATAGCCGTATGACCCGATTTTTTCAATCGAAATACGGCTTACTTCAATTATTTGCTACATTCTGCTTTAATCATTTTTGACCAAGGC
>NZ_JAGYPL010000001.1:832839-1486166 GCF_018343715.1 Bacillus sp. FJAT-49711
GTAAGCCCGAATTATAAAAAATAAGCGTACCTATCCGGTACACATCACAAATAGCCGTATGACCCGATTTTTTCAATCGAAATACGGCTTACTTCAATTATTTGCTACATTCTGCTTTAATCATTTTTGACCAAGGCAGGTATTGATCTAAAATTTCTGGGTTCTGGTTAATACCGGCGTTCGGAAGATCCGTCAAAAGTTTCTTTATGTATTCATAAAAATCAACGCCGTTACTTTTGGCCGTTTCTGCAATACTCAAACATATGGCGTTCGCTCTCGCACCGGCTTCACTAACACTAAACAACCAGTTTTTTCTACCTAAAACATTGGGGCGAATGGCGTTTTCAGCTGGATTATTATCGATTTCAATGCGCCCATCATTCAAGAACGCCTTAAGTCCATTTACTCTATTCAGGGTATATTCAGCTGCCTTGCCAAGGGCGTTTTTTCCGTAGAACGGTGATGTTTCAACCCAATCAAGGAATTTTTCTACAATTGGCTTCGAGTATTTCTGGCGTTTTTTTCTTCGCTTACTTGGAGACAAATGTTTGAATTTCCTTTCCAGACGATATAAATCATCACAATAGCTCACGCCAATGCGACCATTTTTACTGTCAGCTTTTAGCCAATAACGGCGAACATGCGCCCAACAATTTGCGAAGGTAACGCCTTCCAACTTACCATAAGCAGAATAACCATCGCAAACAATCGTTCCAGAATAGCCTTCTATGAAACTTTCAAGTACGGAGCGAGCCCGTGATAATGCGCTTTGAAACAGGGTGATTATTGGTCCTTGGCTTGGCACACTTCGATACACCCAATTGTAGGCATTGGCTTGACCAGATTTCCCATCGGACCGGTTAATAATTTGGCCATATGTTTCATCGACATGCAAAATCGATTTATCCATCATCAAATGCTTCATTCGTAGGTAAATCGGTAATAGCCAATCCAGCGATGCACGAATGACCCAATTTGAAAGGTTCTTATCATTGGTATTAAGACCATAACGATCCCATTCCTTTACCTGACGGTAAAGTGGTAAGTATTGTGAAAATTTATCATATATTACTTTGGCCAGTACGCTAGGACTGGCAATACTCCTTTGAATAGCTGGATGTGGTGCTTTGCCACGTTTAATTTGCGCTTTTTGAAATGAATCTCCTTTGCACTTAGTACATTCATATGCGTGTTCAACGTGTTGAACTTTCTTCATCTTTGCAGGAATAAATTCCGCTTCTTCGCGAACGATTGTAGTGCCGATTTCGATCATTTGCCCATGGCAACAGTCACAAAGAGTATTTTCCGGATGATGATGAAATGCTTCTACTTCGACATCACTCCGCAATGAATCATTTCGTTTTTTCTTTTGAATCTTTCGTACAACAGCATAAGAAATTGTCTGTTGGCTTTGTTCATCTGTGTGCTCAGATTCGCTAAAAGTCGGATCATCGTCAAATAAGGACGCTTGTCCGTCCGGTGAGTTATATTTTATTTTTTCAGTTTTGGATCCATATAAAAGCTTAGTTAAATGGCGAACTTGCTCGGTTAACGCTTCAATCTGTTTTGATAACTCTTTGTTTTGTTGATTCGAATGAGCCAATTGCTCTTCGAGCAGCCGAATTAATTTCTCGTATTGATTTTCATTCGTAGAAGAAGCGTTCGTCACATTATTCACCACATTCGTTCAGTTTTGTTCTTTTTATTATAACTAGTTCGAACGATGGAATAAAGATAAAGTTAGTAGTTTTAAGGAATTTAGAACACTCCTTTTGATGAAGGTTGAATCGCTTTCGGCTGCTGAATGGATAATCCTTCAAGGAGCCAGCGTAGCTCCTGTTGAGAAAGATTGCGTACTTCTTTCTCATTTTTTGGCCATTGCAGTTTACCGTTATCTAAACGTTTATAAAGCATGGCGAAGCCATCACCATCGAAATACAAACATTTATAGCGATCTTTACTCCATCCTGCAAATAAAAAAATGGAATCCCCATATGGATCAAGTTCGAAAGAATCTTGAATAAGTGTTGCCAGGCCATCAATTCCTTTTCTCATATCCGTTTTACCACAAATGATATAAATGTTTTTCACGCTTGTATAATCCTGTTTCATCGATCTTTCAACTCCCTCATGATGGTTTGGATGATGTGCACATCTACGCCGTTGAAGAAGGTAATTTCAGTATTGCCAGTTTTGATCCTGCAAGTAGGATTGGAGTATGGGGCTACTGGAACAGTTGCGGGGTTATTTTCCTTCTGTTTATGTAATGTAACGGGGACAATGGTAAGTTTTTGTTGCGGCATATGAAAAGCACCTCCATTTAAATTGATATTTTAATACTACTGGAGGTGCGGATCTATTTATATGCGTTGTTTGAATTCGGGCTTACTCATCACCAAAAACGCTAATATGATAATCAATAATATTATGATGTATTTTTTGATTTCGTCCTTTTTTCTTAGAAAAGAGATGAACCCGATTTCTTATTAATTTAATTCTTTCATCAATATCTGTTTTATCAGGAATAAAGCAACAAAATACTTCATCCAAAATTAAACAAGTATCTCTAAGTATAGAATATATATGAGTATTTATAAATTCCTCATTATTTGTGGAACATAAAATGAGTTTTTGTATAGATTTTAGATCGACATAGGCAGTATTTATAGAATTAATATTAATAATTATCACTTCTATTTCTATTTTACTTTAAAGTGAACAGACTTAAAGTGAAAAATGATAAACGAGTACATATAGTAATATTGAAGGGGTGTTTAGCATGTGGAAATAACCCATGGTTTGTTGGTATTGATTGAGAAATAATAAGTGGTTTATTTGTATTTTATATGACAAATTTCATATTCAACAAGATAAGTAAAAAAGTCTATTTTAAAAAGGTGCATCAAAGTAATAAGGAAATGATAGGTTTATTAATATTATTTATTTCCGAGGGAGAGCTTCCCTCCCTGAAAATACTTAATTCATTATTATCTTCTTTATCAAGAAAATATAACGTTAAGCTGCAAGATATGAATAGTATAAAGGAAATTCTTGAGGATCTAATAAGGGAAATATTTGACACTAACTTTATTGCTATAGATAAAAAAACAAGCATATCAGAGAGTCTAGAAGAAACGATTATACAAATTGAAAGTAAAGAATATAAAGAGGAAAGAAGAAAAGAGAGCAGAACGGAATACATATCCAAATACTAATAAACTATCTTTATTAGTATCTACAACTGTTATGACAATGACTATAAGTGTAATTTTCTCCCCAATTTACACAAATGACAAACAAATTCGTGATATATCAATTGATAACAATATTTCATTAATTGCATTGTTACTTGGTGTTACATTAACAATCGTAGTTAAACTAATGTCATTTATTTCAATCAAAATAAGTAGAGAAAAACAATCAAAAGCAAATGAAATTTACAATAATACACTATTATTAAAAAAACCAACAGACATGACCAAAAAAGAAGACGTTTGAGATGTGAGTAATAGAGAAACTTATTAAAAGGTATAGTTACCCCATGAACATAAAGAGTAATTCTTAATATTATAAAGAATACCTAGGTTAGGAAGAAAATAAAAACACAGTAAATCATTCAATTTCATAATATTTGATACGGAGTGAACAAGCCTTACAAAACAAATGAATACAATTAATTATTCATACCGCACTGGGTAGGGGAAGAATAATGGGAAAATACTCAAAATTAAAAAGGCGGTTTAATACCGCTTCTTTATTAAGTAGTTATAGTCGCCTTTGAATTTGTCTGTGAAATGTATTCAACACATGTGGAGTACGGAAACATAATTAACTATTTACTTGTCTTATAGGTTTATACACCAAATCATTTTACACAACGCTAGTACAAAACCTCTTAACCTCAATATGATTGACCTATTTTGACCCCGAACATCTGTAACTTTAGGTTAAATGGGTTAAACACAATTCATCTGGTTATATGTTTAAAAACTCCATATTCTTTTCCGAAATTTTAAAGATATATTTTTTCTTAGTACTTTCGATTTCCGATATATAAGATTTATACACAAGCTAGGTTCCTATATATTCAATACTGCAGCAATAATTATTTCCGCAAATTTATTATCACTTGCTATATTTCCTATAAGTATTAATATTTAGAATAGATATATTTTATACGAGAACAAGAGAATGCTAGTCGGAGTTGAGAAGAAATGATCATATACGAAGCAACGAAAACGGAATTTATTTCAGATGTTACAAATGAATTATTAGTCGAACGATTATACACTTCGTATCAAGAGAAAATTGGACGTACGTCTAAGCAAGAAATAATTTCATGGGAAAACTCACTTCAACGAATGTCGAATGTTATGCAGGATGAGGACATACCAAATGATGCGGCAGTTGCTATTGAGTTTAAAATCCCAAATACATCAAAACGAGTTGATTTTATTGTTGCTGGGAATAACGGAAATCAAGATCATGTAGTGATTGTTGAATTAAAGCAATGGTCTGAAATTGAAAAAATTACAGGTAGGGATGCTTTAGTAAATACATACCTTGGTGGAGCTAAGAGGGCAGTTGCCCATCCATCATATCAAGCTTGGTCCTATGCAGCATTGATTAGAAATTTCAATGAAAATGTTCAGGAACAACATATAGAATTAAAACCTTGTGCATATTTACATAATTATAGAAAAATCGCAAATGATCCCCTAACTGATGAACATTACCAAGAGCATTTGATGAAGGCACCTGTTTTTACAAAAGGTGAAATTCAAAAACTTAGAGATTTTATCAAGCAATATGTTCGGAAAGGGGATTATAATAAATTAATATATCAAATAGAACACGGCAGGATTCGGCCATCGAAATCATTACAAGACTCTTTAACTAGCATGTTAAAGGGGAATGAAGAATTTATAATGATTGACGAGCAAAAGGTGTTTTATGAAGAAGCCTTTCATTTTGCACTTGAATGTGTGAAAAATAATAAAAAACAAGTGATGGTCATTGAAGGTGGACCTGGAACTGGAAAATCTGTAATGGCAGTTAATTTGCTGGTAAATTTAATTAATAAAGATTTAATGACGATGTACGTTTCAAAAAATGCTGCACCTAGGGAAGTGTATGCATCCAAGTTAAAAGGAACAATTAGAAAGACGGAAATAGACAATTTATTTAAAGGTTCAGGCAGTTTTACTGAATCTAAATTAAATGAGTTTGATGTGATAATTGTGGATGAAGCCCATCGTTTGAATGAAAAGTCAGGATTTTACGGAAATCAGGGAGAAAACCAGGTTAAAGAATTGATAAAAGCATCTAAATTCACATTATTTTTCATTGATGAAAACCAAAGAGTGACATTAAAGGATATTGGTAGTGTTGATTTAATCAAAAAATATGCTAGAGAATTCGATGCAGAGATTATTACAGGTGAACTAGTTTCTCAATTTCGTTGTGAGGGTTCAGATGCGTATATCGCTTGGTTAGACGATGTACTCCATATAAGAGAGACTGCAAATACTGATTATTTTGGGATTGATTATGATTTTCAAGTGTTTGACAATCCGCATGAAATGTTAAGAGAGATTGAGAGATTAAATAAGGTGAACAATAAATCTCGTATGCTAGCGGGTTATTGTTGGGAGTGGCCAACTGCTGATAGAACCAACACTAAACATAAGGATATCGTCATTCCTGAACATAATTTTCAAATCAGTTGGAATTTGTCAGATACAATCTGGGCAATTGACCAAGATTCTGTTAATGAAGCAGGATGCATTCATACAGCGCAGGGATTAGAGTTTGATTATGTAGGAGTAATAATTGGACCTGATATGAAATATGAAAATGATGAGGTAATTACCGACTACGAAAAACGTGCAAAAACAGACCAGTCATTAAAAGGAATAAAAAAAATGGCCAAGGAAAATCCAGAAGAAGCAAAGAGAGTTGCCGATCAAATTATTCGTAATACATACAGAACACTGATGACTCGTGGACAAAAAGGTTGTTTTATCTTTTGCACAGATCCCAAGTTAAATTATTATTTTAAAAATCGCTTGAAAAAGACTATAACATATAACGACTTATCGCCGAATTTGGGAACCATGGTAGCAGAAGATGGAGGAGAATATTAATTTAAATCCAGACTTCCAAGATAAGCTTCTAGTAGTGAAAGAAAATGGCTCGATGATTCATGTTTATCATCTGCAAAGCTATAAGAAAAAAGTCCATAATTACCTCAACCAACATAAAGTTAAAGGGCCAGGCCCCCGTAAGCTAAAGCGTTAACGTACTGGGGGGGCTGGCCCTAAACTTCCAAAGAATCGAATCTAAAGTCACTAGAATACAAATTAGATTATGAAAAGGGGGATACAATGGTTTCAGAAGAAGCTCTAAGGTATATTTCAGAGGTGTTTATCGGAGACACAGGAGAATGCTATTCGTATAAAGCTGGAGGGGATTTGGTAGGCTTTTTTAACCAGTATTTTGGTTATGAGGAAACCTATCAATCTGGCTTTCCCTCAAGGTGGTTCTATGTAGTAGATAAACTACAGGACTTGCTACAGAGAAATCAGACAGATGCTTTTTTTTCTTTGATTTTGAGCAAAAGATATATTATGAGAGATAACAAAGTGAATGAAGTTACTGCTATGGAATTGAGCCAAAAAGCCTTAATCCTTTTTAATGAACAATTTCAGTTTGAAGCGAATCAAATAATTCGTAAAGATGGTAAATTTATTTTGATAAATGAGGATGAAGACCTTGAGCAATTGGGTGAAGGTGGATTTGCGGTAGTGTATCTCCGGAGAAGTGATAATAAGGTCTTAAAAAAACTACATGACGAATTTATTGCTAATCCAGGAATTCGTAGTAGATTTAAGAGGGAATATGAAATTACTAAATCTCTACAGGATATTTTGGGTGTAATAAGGTTGTATGATTTTGATGAAAATAAAATGCTGTATGAAATGGAGAAAGGTGATTTTACTTTATTTAAACATGTTACTGAAAACAAACTTTCTAGTAATGAAAAAATGGAAATTTCTTGGCAATTAATGAAGATAATGGGCACCATCCATGGTAGAAACATTATTCATAGAGACCTTAGTCCTTCAAATATCCTGTTCGTTAACGGAGAATTAAAGATAGCTGACTTTGGACTCGGGAAAAATTTTGACGAAATACACTCTCATCAAACACTGCATACTAAGGCTTTTGGGCAATTCTACTATTGTTCCCCTGAGCAAATGTATGCACTTAAAGATGGGGATAAAAAAAGTGATGTATTCTCATTAGGAAAAGTAATTAACTTTATTTTCACAGGGAATCCGGATAATGAAAGGCATGAATTTGGACAAGTAGTTAATAAAGCTACAAGTCAGAATAGTGAAGATCGTTATCTATCCGCAATAGAAATGTTACAGGCTATGGAAAAACTTTATGAAATTATCCAAAAAAGCAATCTTAAAGAAGAAGCAAAGCAAGATATTTTAAATGGAGAGCTTACCACGGTTGTACAGCAATATATCCACAACTTGGATGGAGAAGGATTATGTAGTGAATTAGTAATTAATCCTTCATTTAAAATCGTATTGATCAATTATATGAAGTTAAATAATAACAACGAGAGTTATGTTATCAATGATATCGAAGAAAACTTTAAGGATTCATGTCCAACTTTTGAGTCTTATGACCCTATTGCTTCCCTTGCGAATACAATTTTACAAGACCAGTTTTCCTTTCTTACCAAGGAAAAGGCTGCAAGAATCCTTTCTCACATTGCTTTCTCAGTTAATCGCTTTAGTGCACAAAGAATGGTTGAAAGATTGATTGATAGAGGTTTAGAACCATTAATTGAGAGTGTTTTACAAAGGTGAAATAAACGTTTGATGCAAGTGCAAACTAATTTAAAAGATCACAAGATAAAAGAATAACAATACTCCTTGTTCCTTTTAATTATTTGGTTAATTGTATTATTAATTGAATGAAGATTCTTATATATATAGTAAAAAGCACTTTTCCTTACATCTAGAATATAAAGAAGACTTTAATGTTTATGCTGATTTTAGCGCCAAAGTATTAGAGTATGGGTTAGGCATTGGAGGAAAGTTTGAAAACATGAATCAACCAGTTGGTTATTACAAGGCAAATTTAATTCTGTACCAGCTGAAAATTCAGTCTTAAATTGACCTTATAATGGGTTATTTTAATTTTCACATTTAGTTTATCTGCCGTTATAAAAAGGTCCATCACTTCCTATTTAACCAAACCGTTCAGTTAAGTTGAAGGAATTTACAATTTTGAGGAGAAATTTATAATAATATTTTAATTATGGACAAAGCCTTGAGTTATAATTGGACTTCAAACTTTTTCATTATTGGTTACTTAATCTCATAAATACCTCACTGGAAAGGAAATCGAAATGGTTAAAGATGTTTTTCAAATAAATATAGATACTGATGTACTAGATTTATTACGAAATAAAGTAAACGAGGAACAAAATATATCCTATAATAAAGTATATCGTGAGCACCGTGCATGGGATAAAATTTGCGCTATAATGGATAGACTTGATGATACGGTTCATTACTTAAATAAACTTAAATTAAATACTGGTAGGTACAAAAGTAGTGCGTTTGATTTTTTTGACTTTATGAATAATGCATCTGTGGTTGTGGATTGTATAAAAGAACTGGTAAAAATTTTTAATGTACCCGATGATAAAATCAAAAAATCAACACAGGTTTTTAATGAACTTGGCAGTGATGGAAAAGGAACAGATGAGAAGTATTTCGAATACCTACGTTCTTTATGTTCACTTCATCCAGTAGAAACAAGCAGACACAAAAGATATCAAGCTAACGATTTTGAATGTAGCCCATTTGTACTTTGGAATAACAGAAAATTATGGCATGAAGACGATTGTGATATCTACGCAGTTGTCTATACCAGTAATGATGGAGAGACAAATAAAAGGGTTCGGATATACATTTCACAAATATTTGAATATGTAAAGACGAGATTAGATTTTGTTGAAGAAATAACAAATGCAATTGACCAATATCAAAAACAGGTTATCTCTGACTTGAAGAATAAAACCATAAAAAAAGAAGTAGAGTTTGAAAATTATATTGATTATCTAAGCAATCTAGACAAAGAACTGGAAGAACGATACGGTTCAGATTGCTCTTATCCATTTAATTACATGATTAAACTATTTGAACTTAAGTTATCGAACCCCGAAAATAAAGCTATGATGGATCTATACCTAAACGCATTAAAATACGCTATCGAATTTGAACATAACAGATTGCAAAATATGAATTATTACGGATTTGAAAATAATGGATTATTATATTCTGAAGATAATGTTGAATCATCTTTGTATATTGAATTATATTCACCTCGGAGCAATAGTGATGAGCAAAAAAGATACGGTTATAATTTGGAAAAAATCAGTTATTTAAGTTATGATGCAGGTTATAACAATAAACAATGGGCGTACATTCAATTAGATCAAGCACTAATATTTCTGGAAAAGTATGTTTCGTTTCAAGGTGCTAAGAGTGATTTTGAGCACTATGCACTAGTAAAATTGGCACTGTACTTAGACTGTTTGGAAAATAAATGCTTTATAAATAAGAATATTCCTAATGATTTAAAATACCGTGAAAGATTACTAACTACTGATGAGTGGAAGGAATTATTTTCTAATAAATTGTCTTTTCATTGAAGAGGTAAGCTTTTCATAAAATGTCTTGAGTTATTAAGCTAAGTATTCAAATATAAAGGGAATCAGATACTTTTCTGAATCCCTTTAATTATGTACCATTTTTCCCCTATTCTAAGCGAAGATAGAACTAAAAAAGAATAAAAAGAATTGAGTCATGATTGAATTTCTATAAAAAGGGGAAGGGAATATGAAAATTGCCTTATTAAGTTGCACAAAATTTAAGGAAGAGTTTCCATGTGAAGCGAAGAAACTGTACAGTAAATCAACCCTTTTTAACAAAGCAGTTAGTTACATTGAATCAAAAGACTAATGAAAGTAGTGTATTAGTTAAAAGAACAGATTTTTAATTTAAATCATTTTACACATCACTTGTAAAAAACTTATAAATTCAATTATTTCAGACCTAATTCGCCCCCTACCACCAGTATCATTTATTAGTCAGAAACAATTATATAGCAACATTTAAAAGGACTGTAAGATTAGTTAATCATTATCCATTATTTAGAAGTAAATCCTCCATCCACAACAAATTCACTTCCTGTAGCATAACTAGACTCATCAGATGCTAAGAACAATACCATATAAGAAGATCTCTAGGCTCTGCTGCATGCGGTGGAATTGGGAAATTGACCTCTAGTGTCTTTCTTAAATCAGGATCTCTTTTCAATGCAGTTTCTTCTAACTGGATTTTTATTAGACTTGGATGGACAAGATCACAGTGCCTGTCCCAAAGTTTGATATAGCTTAAATCATTACCGCACCCGGGGGCTGGCCCCTTTTTTTCAAAAAAGAGCCACATCATTAAAATACAAAATTAATATTCCGAATCACTCCGTAAATACTAACAAATATGCTATAGTAAATAAGCCTTTGTACAAATACTACGGCATTCATATAAGAAAAGAGACGTGATTAGCCTTGCTTGACTTCTTACAACTAGGTATTCGAAAAGAAATTAACTATACATTAAAGTCATTAGGAATAGTAGCTCCTACTTCCATCCAAGAACGGACGATCCCATCCGTACTGGAGGGGAAGGATGTTATTGCAAAAGCCCAAACGGGAACAGGAAAGACGTTGGCTTTTGTTCTTCCCATTCTTGAAAAGATAGATGTGCACAAGTCGGATGTTCAAGCACTTATTTTAACTCCCACAAGAGAATTGGCTCAGCAAATTTCAAAAGAAATTAAGAGAATCATGGAGAACGTAGAAGGCATCCATGTGTTAGCTGTGTACGGTGGTCAAGATGTGGAGCACCAATTAAAAAAGTTAAAAGGTGCCAGACATATTGTCGTTGCAACTCCTGGGCGGTTATTAGATCATATTCGCCGTGGCACAATTGACCTTTCAACGGTTGGGATGCTTGTATTAGATGAAGCGGACCAAATGTTACATATGGGTTTTCTTCCAGAGGTAGATGACATCATACAAGAAACACTTTCTTCCAGACAAACAATGCTATTCTCTGCGACAATCCCAAATGAAATAAAATCTCTTGCAAAAAAATATATGGTAGAGCCAGAATACATTGAAGCGAAAGCTAAAAACGTAACGGTTGAGGAGATTAAACAAGTAGTTATTGAAACAACTGATCGGAGAAAACAAGCAACTTTATTCCATTTAATCGAAGAACATCGTCCTTTTTTAGCGATAATATTTTGTCGTACAAAAATTCGTGCCAGCAAGCTTCACGAAGCTTTGCTTGCCAACGGGTACGAATCAGACGAGTTGCACGGTGATTTATCGCAGTCTAAACGGGAAAAAGCGATGAAACGTTTTCGTGATGCGAAAACTCAGTTTTTAGTTGCAACAGACGTTGCTGCAAGGGGACTTGATGTAGAAGGGGTGACACATGTCTACAACTATGATATTCCACATGATGTGGAAAGCTATGTTCACCGGATTGGACGAACTGGCCGTGCAGGTGGCGATGGAATTGCCATTACGTTAGTGGCTCCTAAGGACCTAGAGTTCCTAAGAATGATTGAAAAAGGGATTCATCAAAGTTTGAGAATTCAAGTGATTAAAGGAGTCAGTATCCCTGATCGCGAGGATTATGAGAGAGTAGGCAGCAAGCAACAATCTGGTAAACGCTCGGAAGGTCGTAAAAAATCAGCGACACCTTCTTCCGATAGAAAACCGAATAATAGTCGAACAAAAGGGAATAGCGATAATAGAAGAACAGGTAGAAAACGTGCCCGTTAAAGAATTGATCATAATAGGAGGGGACACCTATGCTACATAAACAAATGCAACGATACATTACATCACAAATGAATGCAGAGAAAAAGCTAGAGATATATACAGAGGAAAAGGAGTATATTGAGAAACATGATTTAATCTCAAACGACGTAACATTAATAGAAAAAGATCCTACTACACGTTTTCAAGATGCTTACATAGAGAGATGTGATAAAGAAACAGAAGAAACGCTATCTGAAGAATCATACGCATTTTTACAACAACCGGTGGTCTACCTGCAAAAACATAGGAATGAATTTCTCTACTTAGAATCTAACTGGTTGGAACTAATCGGCGTTGATGCTATTACCTTTGAAGTCAATGATGTATTTGGAACGTACGACATCATGGTCGGATTAAAGCTGCAGAAAAAGTTTGAGACAGCACTTAAAGAAAACTTACGCAAAGAATTACATGGAGATGCAGCAAGATTTGAATTGATGTTTAATCAAAATGATGGCGTATGGGACTTAAATTTTCCGTTGAATTATGTGGATGGGTTCCAAGAAGAGATGTCATTAGAGGAAGCATATCGATTCATTTATCGATTTTTATTTACATTAGTAGAAAGAATAGAAGATAGAAGTAAGGGCGGGAATTAACTGTTATATCGCATTTCTTATTCACATATGTTAGCATTAATCTCTATACAAAAAGGGACGTGAACAAACATGATAAAAATTAGCATACCTACATCAGATATTACAATCACACAACGGAAACAAACTCCGAAAGAAAACGAACCAGAAATCAAAGATATTTATGGCTTCATTGATTTTCACAAGATACCACGAGACAAAGGCGGCATCTTCTTATTTTTCAATAAAAATGATGAACTTCTTTTCGTTGGAAAAGCACGGAAACTACGTCAAAGAATTAAAAAACATTTTGAAGATACAGTTTCACCTATTAAACAGCACAGAGACGAAGTATATAAAATCGATATTTGTTTAGTAGAAGATCCAATGGAACGAGAAATATATGAAACGTATATCATTAATAAACTCCAGTCGAAATATAACGTGGAGAAAGTATTTTATAAATAAGGTTGTTTTTCGTAAAAATTATTGCTTGTATACACCTTTTGATTGTAGCTAACTTTCGAGTGACTTTTTAAGTTATTTGATATGACAATTCTAATAGAGAAGATAATCGCATACTCAATAGTCGAGATTTTGTTACAACCAACTAATTTTAAGAAGTTATATATCGACCCCGACCACGAGTATCCAACCTATAATTTGCATATATTAGAGTTTGGTTTCAAATAACAGAAATAATAAAAGAAACAGCATTGGGGGACATTCCAGTGCCGTTTTTTCTTCTTAAATCAATATGGGTAACCGTACCATAACTAAAATGAGTATAATCTAATTTTTTATCTACCAGATAGATGATACGCACTTGGGATTACATTTAATTTAACCCTTACATATTTAAATCAAGCTTTCTAAAGACTCCCCAACTTTGCGTTGAATACGTTCCTTCTCTAGATTTAATACTTTTTGCTTAATGGATTCCTCCGCTTCCTCTTGCTTATTTAATGCAAGTGAAGCAACATCGGATTCTCTCGCGTATAAATCAAATAAGTTAGCCTTTTCTCCTAAAACTTCAAGCATGGTGACATCAATGCTATCTTCCGTTAATAGTCGATACACGATCACGTTTCTAGATTGCCCCATTCGATAGGCCCGGCTAATGGCCTGTTCTTCTGTAGAGGGTTTCCACTGAGGTTCGCAAAGAATCACAATATTGGCCGCTTGTATGTTTAATCCAACTCCTCCAGCTGTAATTTGGCTGAGTAGGACGGATCCGGGGTGAGCATTTGTAAATACATCGATAATTTCTTGTCTTCTTGCAATTGGAACATCACCTGTAATAGCTTCAAATGTTCTTCCTTTTAAATGCTGTTGGATTGTATGGATTACACTCCTGAAAAAGGAAAACACTAATACCTTGTGTCCGTTTTCAGCTGCGGCATCACATATATCTAATAGTTTTTCCAATTTTGGTGAATGCTCCGGTGAACCACCTTGCCATGCTGCCCGCCGCATGGACATTAATTTTCCTTCCATGACCGCTTGCTTATAGTACCTTTCTTCCTTTTCAGCAAAATCCATCCACTGTGGGATGATTTCCAGTTCAGGCAATTCACATAGAACATCTTTTCTATTTCTTCTTAAATAAACTGGTGCCACAGCCTGCTTAAATTCGTGTGGTTGCAACAAATATAATTCGTTCGATAACTTTTCAGCAATATCCGGTTGTAATATGGATATTAATTGCTTCATTTCTTCCAACCGATTTTCAAGTGGTGTTCCGCTCATAAATAAAACATATTCCGCCATATCTGCAAGTTTGTATATACTTTGTGACCGTTTTGCCTCCGGGTTTTTGACATAGTGTGCTTCGTCCACAATGAGCGTATCTAATTGGTGTTCTTCTTCAAAGTTCATTCGTAATGTTTGTTCATACGTTGTAATGAGAACACCGGAATTTGCTTGCCATTTTGCAAATTCCTCATCGCGTTTAGGGCCATGGAAAATATATGTATGTAGTTTAGATCGCTGATGAATTTCTCTATTCCAATTTGCTACTACACTTAATGGACAAACAACCATGGTATATTTTTGATTGTTTTGGAATAAATGATTGATTATTGCTAGTCCCTGTATGGTTTTACCTAATCCCATTTCATCTCCGAGTAAAGTCCGCTTATGATATAACGCATATTTGGCTCCAAACTCTTGATATCCTCTTAATGTAACATTTAAATCTGTCACATCTAAAGTATATTGATTCACTTTATCTACAAAGTCTGTTGGTAAATTTTCGAGAGACTCAATGTGTGCTGCGCCTGTCACTTTTTCTATTTCGGTGTAATAAGAAGCATTTTCACGAACAAAGTGTTGGATCAATTCCTCTTTGTTCACACTAAAATGAAGAATTTCATTTAGTTTTTCTTTTATGTTGTTTAAATTCTTTTTATTTTTTTCTTGGTTCAGATTTTCATAGGCTAACTTTATTTTTTCCTTTTCAGCTCTAGATTGAAATAGGGAGCCAATCATGTGTTTCTGCTTTTTTGCAGTTTCAATATCAGGGGTAATCGCGTCTTTAAATTGATTGAAATCCGCTTTAAATTCTTCAATAACCTTTAGTAGTTGCCATTTATTGTAAATAGATTCTAGTAAATTTATACCTTCATTCGATACTTTATCCGGATTGATTCTGGGAATCGCTTGTTGGTAAACAGATTCTTTGATTCTGGAGACAGCATTGTAAATCGAATAAGCGCTTTTCTCCCCGATGCCATCCATTTGCATCAGCTCTTCAGGTTCATGATTTACAATATCATAAATGGTTCGGAAGCCATTATTGACCAATAAATTTATGGGCAACCCTTTTTCTAGAGTCGAAATCACATCCATTGGCATCGACTTTAATTTTTCTGCACCCTCATTAATCTTCATTCTTTCCAATACATCATTAATTTCTTGATTAAAGGAATCCTCTGAGAATTGGTGAATGCTCTCCTGAATACGATTTAATTCAGAAACGAAGCTCTTTAGATCTCTTTTGTTTCTAATCATCACTGATCACCCGCATCTTTTTGTTCATTAAAGCCATTGTAATTGCTTTAACCTGAAACAACAATAGAACTAGAATCAAACCGTTAGGACAAAAAAAGTGATTATGCTCAAGACGATGAGAGGCATGGAAAATTAATATAAGAATAGGCTAGTTAAAATGACGTCCCAATAATGTTCTTTTATGCAGGAATTTGCAACTTTTTATCGAATTAGTGGAATTGATAGTTAATAGCTACACAGCTGGAAAAATAGCAGTAACAATCATAAGGAGCCAATAATCCATAATATGCGCATGCTTTTTTGTCATTAATAAAGGAGGTGAAAAGAAATCAAGAAAAAAGAAGTTGCAAAAATAATTGACGCACTTAATAGTCTATCTTTGTTTCTAGGTTTATATGTTTATTTCAAAATGCATTCATTGACATATGCTGGACTAGCTACGTTTGGTGGAATTTTTCTCATACAGGTAGTTAGATTTACTATTATAGGATTTAAAAATAAAAAGCTTATCCAGTCTGGAATTAATGAAGTAGATCAAATGGATGGGTTTCAATTTGAGGAATACTTAGCATTATTATTTAAGATGAGTGGATATAATGCAAAGATAACAAAGTCTCGTGGTGATTTTGGTGCCGACTTAATTCTTGTTAAAGATAATGTGAAAACGGTTGTACAAGCAAAGCGCTATTCCTCCAATGTAGGAATAAAGGCTATACAGGAAGTGGTTGGTGCAGTTCAACACTATAAAGCTGATAAATCCATGGTGATTACAAATAGTTATTTCACTAATCCAGCGATTGAATTGGCTAAAACAAACAATGTAGAATTAATTAACAGAGATCAACTTGTCAAAATGTTGCTGGAAGTACGACCAGGTGACAGCCGTAAAAAACAAAAAAATCTTCCACCGGAAAAAATAGCGAACAGTAATAGAGAAAAAATTGATATTCCAGTTTGCCCAAGGTGTGAAAAAGAAATGGTTATAAGGAAAAGCAGACAAGGTAATGAGTTTTTTGGCTGTTCTAATTTCCCTTCTTGTAGGCAAACAATGGGTATACGATATGAACAGAATAAGTCATTTATGGCAGCTCCTGATGTACATAGTAAATAAAGACATTGTAACTTAATAGGACCACTGACAATTCTTAGAACTCAATATGAAAGAAAATGACTTGGAAGAATTGCTTAGATAATAGGATGATTCAGTGGAATAAAAAAAGCCCTTCTCATTTTGAAGGGTTTCAATCTACAAATTCTAAACCGATAATTTTAAAGTTACTTTATCTTATGCAAATCACTACTCAGTTCAATAATCCACACTTTCTGACTAATATTATCTGCTTTATTGATAAAACCCTTTACATCATTAAAAACACCATCATGCCACGTCTCGATGATTATGTTTTACATATGAAACTCTAATGCAAATCTTAATTTAATGTTTATTTCCTGTGTTGGTATATTTATCAAGGATTGGAACTAATTTGGAAATCTACTAAACATGCTCACGCATGAAAAATCAATGCGATATAGCTGTCACTAAAGATTACCGAAATCAAATGGCACATAAAGATGCGATTCCTTTATCGACTGCACAGAAATGTAGAGAGCTTATATTATGTGGAAAAAAACTCTTAATAAAATTATTACAGATGACATTATAAAGTAAAAGTTCATTGAGTGGGGGCTTCCCCACCTATTACTGGCATTTTTGAGGTAAAAGTTTTACCTAGGCTACTTTGGTATAATAGAAAGGCTTAGTATAAGAAACACGGATGATTACTTATACAGAAGTCATTTGCGAATCTTTCGTACCGATTTTATTGAAATTTGGAAGAGAATTTTAATGTAGTATCCTATACATAACATTTCCGACCTTGTGGCAATAAATGTACTAGGGAGTGCAAGACTGTTTACCATTTCCTAGTATCATATCGAGGAAAAACATTGACTTCTAAGATTCTGTAAACGAAAATGAGGTACTTGTGAAATATACCTAATTCTACAAATCAAGTATTTTTAAACAAGTAGACTATCTTTTAAAAGCAATATTATATAAAAATTCGAGGTGTCATTATGGCTAAACAAACTGGTTTCAGCATTGTTGACGATATTTTCAATAAGACTAAAGAAGAAATTAATAAGCTAATGCCTGTAAATATCATGGTAATTGGTAAAACCGGTATAGGAAAGAGTACCTTAATTAATAATGTTTTCAGAGAAAACCTAGCAGAAACAGGAATTGGACAACCAGTAACTCAACATCTAAGAAAGATTACAAAAAAAGAAATTCCTCTTTGTATATATGATACAAAAGGCTTAGAGTTAAAAGAGGAAGTTCAAGAAGAAATTATTCAAGAAATTAACGGTAAAATTAAAGATTTATATCTAAAAGGTGAAGAAAAAGATTATATACATGCAATATGGTATTGCATTAATTCAAATTCAAACAGAATTGAAGAATTAGAAATAGACTTAATTAACTCATTTGCAGAAAATGTACCCGTAATTCTTGTGTTGACTCAAAGTTTTGGTGAAAGCGCCTTTGAATTTAAAAAGGTTATCGAAGAATTGAATCTTAATGTAAAAGCAGTTCAAACTGTTTTAGCAGAGCCTTTTAAAATATCCAAGGACATCAATATTCCTTCCCATGGGCTGAAAGAATTAGTTGGAAAAACTTATGAGGTTTTACCTGAAGCTGTAAAAAAGTCTTTTAACAATGCTCAGAAAGTTGATATCGAAAAAAAAGCAAAAGAAGCAAGGGTTTGGTCAACCGGTTATATAGCTGGCAGTTTTGGTGCGGGATTTACACCGATACCATTTTCAGATGCTGCTGTTTTAGTACCAATGCAAGTAGGAATGTTAGCTCACATTACAGCTATTTTTGGAATTTCTTTAGACAAAGCGTTAGTAAGTGGAATTGTGGCTTCGATTGGTGGTAGTGGAGGAGCGGCATTATTAGGAAGATATATTGTTTCTAATTTACTAAAACTCATACCGGGAGTTGGCACTATTGCAGGTGGATTAATTAGTGGTTCCACTGCATCAATGTTAACGACTGCTTTAGCTTTATCCTATATTGAGGTTATGCAAAAGGTTGCCGAAGCGGAGTATAGAGGCAAAAGCTATGATAATGAACAAATTGCTAGAATGATGAAAGAGATGTACGAAGAAAACATTAAAAAATAACATGCTAATATGTATTTTGATGAAAAAACTATATCCTTTATTCCATATGTGGGTGCCTGATCCCCAGTGCGGTAACGTATTACCTCACCGGGGATCAGGCATCTTTTTTTCTAATTTGAGAGATGCTTCTTCCGGAAGCTTATCCTTTAGTTGCTTATAATAATCTCATCTGACGAATACACTAAAATTCTAACGGTTCCACCATAAACATATGATCGAATCAATATAGGCTTGTTGTATTTGTCCGTAAAACGAAAGTCGGGTCCAACAATACTGACAACCAGATGAATTTCATAAGACAGAGCCACCTCCCGAAGTATTTAGATTTTGGTTGTATTTTTGGTCATGTTTTTAAGTAGTTTTTAAGGTTTTTAGAGAAGTTCACTTACCATATCCAAAAACGGTCGTTTATGGTCATTTATCCATAACTAATGAACTAAATGACTTTTTAAATTTTGTTCAACAAACAGGCCATTGTTGAAGATGTTTTATTCAGCTAACTTGGCAGGATAGCGAATTAATTTCATTCCAATTTCGGTAAATGTATTAAAAAAGATAAATGAAATCCGGAAATTTGGAAAAGTTTACAAAAAAGTAGTTGCAATGGCATCCTATATGGCGTATTATGAAATTAGTTGCAATAACATCCTATTTAAGGGGGAAGTAAACTGAGCGAGCAGTCGAGGCAAAATGACAAGGGATTAACGAAATCGCACGGCCAATACATCTCGGCCATCTACCGACACATGCAGATATTGATCTCAAACGAGTTGGCGCCGTATCGAATCGGAAGCGGACAGTATATATTTCTGATGGCGATTGCGTTTCAACAACCAATCACTCAGAAGGAGCTAAGCAAGAAACTGCTCATTGACAAAACGACTACAGCCAAGGCGATTACCAAGCTGGAAGCAGAAGGTTACGTGCGGAGGGAACCCGATCCCGCCGACAACCGCTATCATCTGCTCTATTTGACGGACTCGGGACGTGAGGTGGTACCGAGAGTACAGGAAGGGCTGGACCGCGTTAAAAGTAAAACCAGAATGGGCATTACCGATGAGGAGTATGACTTGTTGGTTGGCTTGCTAAGAACCGTACTTAGCAATCTTACCGAACGGGAGAAGACGTAGGGATGAGCGGGAATGGAGGGTTAGGCTTGATCGAAGAGTTGTTGATTTGGGCTGGCATTACGAGCAAGTTCATCGATTCGAAGGGTATGAATTTCAGTTGAACGGCAATGAAGTCGGGCATCATTACGGAAACCGCTTGTTTACTTACTCATGATTGAAATCGTGCGTTTCAAATATGATCAAATAAAATTTAGGAGGATGTAAATGATGATAGCGAACCCGTTTATCGTAGTGGAGAACTGCAAAGACGAAATCAAGTACTATCAAAGCGTTTTTGGTGGTGAGATTGAGATTCTGCGCAAGCAAGGGGAAGAGGTGCTAAACGCGGACCTACATGTAGAGGGGGCAACCCTTAAGTTTGCAGATACTCGAGCGGCAAAGCCGGTGCTAAAAGGCGATTACGTGAGAGTCTTCTTGAAAATCGAGACGGAGGAAGCGTTCCGAAAGATCTACGGAGATTTTGCTGCTGGCGGGACTATTAATTCGGAAGTGTACGAAGCTCCGTTTAACGGACTGCTTGCCATCGTTACCGACCGAAACGGCGTGTGCTGGGTGCTGTCCTATTATCGAACTTAATGTTGAGAATTCATTGGCTGAGTAGTCCTATCGAAGCAACTCTTAAGGGACAAGAACACGTATTGTTACCGTAGTTCTCATCGAAATAACAGGTACTTATTTTGAATAAAGTATAGGCAATGATTTTCAGCAAAACGGGCGCTTTAATGGAGTAACTAAAGCCTAATTTCTCGGTGTTAAAAGCGAGAAATTAGGCTTTTTTTTATTGTGCGCCCAGCATGGGCGTAGTCTATAGGGTGCAAGTCCCGAACTGCGAAGGCAGAAGTAGCAGTTAGCTTAACGCAAGGGTGTCCACGGTGACGTGGAATCTGAAGGAAGCGAGCGGCAAACCTCCGGTCTGAGGAACACGAACTTCATATTAGGCTATTTACGATTGGGTGAGTTTGCAGTACAGAACAAAGCCCTTTCTGCCGAAGGTTGTATGTAGTAAATGAAGCAGATAGGTGGAGGGAAAGACTACGTTCTTACCTGGGGAGGTCTGATTGGAACGCCAAGTTCACTTGGTAACCTATCCAGTGATGGATAGCTGAACAATCAGAAGTCAGCAGAGGCCATAGTACCATTCGAACTCGAGAAGAATGGGAAGGGCTGAACAATTAAGAGAGAGCAACATCTTGGCATTCAGTAACCTGCGATGAACACAGATAACCGATAAGGCATGCTTGAAGGAGGATATGGTGAATCCCATGGGGGACTTCAAGATGGTGGAGCAGAACTGGCATAAGTGGAATCGTTGTTCACGGAAAGAGGCGTAACCAATGTTAATGGAACGAATACTGTCACGGGAAAACCTCCTTTCCGCCCTGAAAAGGGTGGAACGAAATAAAGGAAGTCATGGTGTGGATGGGATGTCCGTACAAAACCTACGAGAGCATATCAAGAAACACTGGGAATCCATGAAAATGGAACTTCTTGAGGGTACCTATACACCGCAACCCGTCCGCAGGGTCGAAATCCCGAAACCTGACGGTGGGGTGCGATTATTAGGTATCCCTACCGTAACAGACCGTCTCATTCAACAAGCAATTGCCCAAGTTTTAACGACTATATATGACCCGATGTTCTCAGACCATAGTTATGGATTTCGACCAGGTCGAAGCGCCCATGATGCGGTTAGGAAAGCAAAAGGTTATATACAGGAAGGTTATCGTTGGGTGGTTGATATCGACTTGGAGAAGTTCTTCGACAGAGTAAACCATGACAAATTAATGGGGACACTAGCGAAACGAATCGAAGATAAACGCCTGCTTAAGTTAATCCGTAAATATCTAGAATCGGGAATCATGATAAATGGCATTGTGACAACCAGTGAGGAAGGAACTCCACAAGGAGGACCTCTCAGTCCTTTACTCTCTAACATTGTCCTTGACGAATTTGACAAGAAGTTAGAGGAAAGAGGTCACAAATTTGTACGATACGCCGATGATGCTAATATCTATGTGAAAACAATGAAAGCAGGAAACCGGGTGATGGATTCCATCACCTTGTTTATAGAAGGAAAGCTTAAGCTGAAAGTTAATTTGAAAAAGTCAGCTGTAGACCGTCCTTGGAAGAGGAAATTTCTTGGATTCAGTTTTACCTTTCATAAAGAACCCAAAGTTCGGATTGCCAAAGAAAGCGTGAAACGGATGAAGAATAAAATCCGAGAAATTACCTCAAGAAAGAAACCTTATCCCATGGAATATCGAATAGAGAAACTAAACCAATATCTAATGGGATGGTGCGGATACTTCGCCCTGGCAGATACGCCAAGTGTATTCAGGGAGTTTGATTCATGGATTAGAAGAAGACTTCGGATGTGTATGTGGAAGAATTGGAAGAAACCAAGCACGAAGGTGAGGAACCTCATTAGACTTGGCGTTCCGAAAGGAAAGGCTTATGAATGGGGAAACTCACGTAGAAGTTATTGGAGAATCTCCAAAAGTCCGATACTACACAGAACCCTTGGAAACTCCTACTGGAATTCCCAAGGGCTCAAAAGTCTATTATCTCGTTACGAAACTTTGCGTCACCAATCTTAGTTGAACCGCCGTATACCGAACGGTATGTACGGTGGTGTGAGAGGTCGGGGGTTAATCACTCCCTCCTACTCGATTGGATTTCCTTACCGTTGTAAACCCGTATTTTCCTGATGTTACTCTCTTAGCGTAGGAAAATCGACTTTTTTTATTCCAAAATTCTCTTAACGTATGTTTTCCGCGTTTTGTTGGTAGAGCCCCAGATATAGGGATACCTTTTCATGTGTGTATATACTCTCATATTCCCTAAGTTCAATAAAGAGAGGTAGGGGTTGGTTTGCTCATATGAGAGGAAAATACTCAATCGTACATTTAGTTTGCCTCAAAGTTCTAGGGGCTTACTCACCTACCATACCGTCATTATCATTATCGCGCATATAAGGGTACAACCAATGATCACTCGTTATTGGCATACTGAAACCTGCTGCTTTTGCTTCTTTAATCGTCACCTGTCCATTACCGTTTGTATCAACACTAGAAATATCACCGTTTGTATTTGAACTAGTTGAATCAGAAGGTTCACTGCCTGTTAAACCGAGTGATGAATTTACTTCATCAGGGTTCACATTGTCAAATGTATCAACGATCTCGTTACCCATTAAAGTATAGGTATACTGATAACGTGTAGGAATCTGCGTTTCCGTATTCGGATATGTGATAATGGCTTCAAAATTAGTGACTCCACCGGCGCTACGAATCACGTCTTCCATATAAGCTTGATCACCATGTCGGTTGAGCGTACTATCTTGTGGGGTAATATTATAAGCATTCGATACCCCTCCGAGAGAATCAGCAATGATATGTCCTTCATCTAAAACGTCACTTTCAACACCAGGAACCTTTGCCTCATCAGAATAATATCTGCCAGATGATAATACAGGTTCATTATTATCATCTTGTACAATGATTTCCTCAGCAATGACACGTACTAGTTGCCCGTATTCATTAGTAAATGCCCAATATTCACGGTCCCCATAACCAATATCAACGACGACGTTAGTTTCACGATATCCAGACAAATCACCACCATCAACTTCAATAAGTTTGTATCCTGAGAACAGTTCATTATTTGGTTGGGTCGGTGTTTTCTCTACTACTGGTTCATCAGCTACTGTAGTAATAGCTTCTTCTTTTTCACTATTTTCATTTGTATTAATTGTGGTTACTTCTTGTGGATCTGTTTCTCCATCTGTAATGGATAAATCTTCTACGTTGGTACAACCAACCATAAAGATGGTCGTTAAAAGTAAGATTAAATAGGTCATTTTCTTTTTCATTTTAAGACTCCCCTAAAATAGTTTCATGTTGTTCATTCTAATAATCTCGGAATGTTAACAGAGATTAATGTTGTAAACTAAACCAATTACTACTGTTAAAGTAATCAAAAGAAAGAATAAAAAAGTACCCTTTAGTTTTTCTAATTCCTTATTATCCCTTACTTTAACAGTTGAATATTACCACATAAAATAACTTAAAACGTAATTGTCGTCCTCCCAAATTTGAATGTTTTATGAATCAGTTATTATCCGCTCAAGTTTTAATAAGGCGGTGTTTATCTTATAGAGGGACAGGATGAAATACCTAAAAGAAAATTTGAGTGGGCTGTCTTATGGGTGGAGATGACTGGTGAACGTGCAAGGATCGATGCAAAAGTTAGTAATATGTATATCGTGTACGACCTTAATGTGCGAATGTTTTACTTGTTTGAACGAGAATAACACCACCTGAACGGGAATAGATTTTCCCTTATGGCAGAGGATGGCATGGAGGTACCTGACCCCCGTTACTTACTAAGGGTCAGGTACCTTTTTAAAGATTTTGCCAAAACATATGGAGTCCATAATCCTCCCTCTATTTTTCTAGAATGTAAACACAATTATTTAGGGAGTGGGTAGTGCATGTAAATCCCTTTATTTTACAATAATATTTAGTTAAGAAAAGAGTCTACAAAAATAAAAATTAGCTAAAGATATGGTTGAGAATATATTGGGAGGAATGCTGTATGACGAATGCTAGAGATAACTGGGAGCTTATCGAACTTTCCCATAAACTTGAACAAGAAGCAATTGACGCAAGAAATAGTGCGGATATTGAAGCTGTTCAAGAGGTGAAACAACAATTACATGAACTACAGCATCGAATAATAAACGCACAGGGAAGAGAGATGAAAGGAAATGTTACTCCTGGTGAGCCTTTATTTGACGCTCATTTGCGTGTAGAAGATTCGGTGGGGCACATGGAGAGAGCACTCATAAATCTTCAAGCTATGCAGGATGATTCACAACCATAATCCAAAAAAGCTTGAATTATAATCACATAACAAATACTCAGTGAATCAAATGCCAGTCCTCTCCTACAAAAGATTTAAAGTAGGGAGGACTAGCGCTTTACATGGTCCAGGCACAGACACAATTCCAGTACAATTCAAAATTATTTTAGTGCACTTTTGTTTATTGACAACATGAGGGAATAAGAGATTTACCGTGCTAGGAGATGCACTTTTTAGGAAAAACAAGATTATGTATGGATCCTATTGATTGAAAGATTGAAAAAATATTAAACCTTCACATAACTTTACTAAATGTATGATATAATCTTTCTGAAAGGGAGGTTGATGATTATGTTGAAATTAAGATGAAAATAAAAACTGTTTAAGTTTGCTTACTTCGTATTAAATCTGCAATTTTCCCCCGTTCTGTTTCACCATTTTAAATCCACTCATCATATCCTCATAAAAACATTCTACTAAAATGCTGAAGTGAATAGATTCTGTTAAATTCTTGAATAAATGGGAATTTTGCCGGTTGTATCAAAACCACTTAAAAAGGAGAGATACTATGGATGCCGTGCTGAGTAAGATTGCCAAAGGTGTTACTATTTGTTATTCAGAAGTTTTCCCCAATCTAGATAACGATTATTTACATCTTAATTATCTTGGAAAATTATTTTTGTTTGCAGACTCCTATTGTATGAACCCAGATTGTACATGCCAAGAGGTAGTTCTAAATTTTTTACAGACCTATCCAAGAGAGAATGAAAAAAACAACAATTTTATAGTAAGATTTAAACTTAATGGCAGGGGATATAAAATACATGACCAGGGCCGATTCAATAGAAGTGAAATAAAGGCAATCATTATGCGCATAACTGTAGACGATAGTTATGTAAAACTTTTTAATGAAAGATATACAGAAATGAAGGAAAAAGCAATAAAAATAATAAGTTAAGCATCTCTATGATGTTTGTAGTTTTACGTGAAAATAAGATATCGTGAAGAAATTCGATCTATCCCACGAAAAATGTTGCAGAAATACTGCAATTTAACGATAATGACTGAAACCGCGTATAAGTTGAACCTTTCGGTAGACCTTTGTAGAAAAATAGCGAATTTTCAGTTATAATTGAATATAATTATTTGTATTTGGGGGCTATAGCATATGGAAAAAATCCTTGAAATGTTACAAGTCCTTCATGAAGGACAAAAGAAACAAGAAGCGTTCCAGGAAGAAATGCTTGGATTTAAAAAAGAAATGCTCGGATTTCGAGAAGAAACTCTTGGATTTCGAAAAGAAATGCTCGGATTTCAAGAAGAAACGCTTGGATTTCAAAAAGATATGCTCGGATTTCGAGAAGAAACTCTTGGGTTTCAAAAGGATATGCTCGGATTTCGAGAAGAAACTCTTGGGTTTCAAAAGGACATGCACGGTTTTCGAGAAGAAACTCTTGGATTTCGAAAAGAAATGCTCGGATTTCAAGAAGAAATGCATGGATTTCAAAATGATATGCTCGGATTCCGGGAAGAAACGCTTGGATTTCAAAAAGATATGCATGATTTTCGGGAAGAAACTCTTGGATTTCAAAAAGATATGCTCGGATTTCGAAATGAAATGCAAGAATTTCGCAAGGAAACAAATGATCGTCTAGAGGTTCTTGAAAGGCTTGTGATCCAAAATGGCGAAAAGCTGGACACCAATCGCGAATACGTTGGAAGAAAAATAAATTTCATTGAACACAAAAGTATGGAGCTCGAACAACGAATTTATGAAATGGAAAGTGAATATAGGCGGAAGTAACTTATAACTTGTTTTTTGGACACCCCCATGGAGTGTCCACTTTTTAACGAAGCAGGGGTTCAGCTTTTCTAAAGAGTGTTGGGAAGGGTACTCAAGATCATGGAAACTATATGCCTCACGGTACCAATATTAACCATGCTTTTTATTTAAGCTAAATGCTTGTCTTTCAGGTTGAGGTTAAAAACATATTGAATATATATAGTATAAAGAAGAGGGGGGAAGTTGATTTATAATGAAAAACTTACGAAATAAGTTGATCGGGCTTATTCAGGCTGTAAACCGGTATCCTTTAACGATGCTCTTTCTTTTGGCCATTGCTACTGTAAACGTGAATATGATTAATAGCGAAACAGAAGATTACCTTAAATATTTATTTACTTTTATTATTGGGTCATTGTTAAGCGTGATCGGCCAGCAAGTTTATGAACGCTTTTTTATAAAAGTTAGTGAGCGTCTCGTGCTCATGTTTGGATCCATACTTTTGACGGCCGGCTATTATTTTGCCATTCATTCCGCATCCACCTTTAGCTTAGAAATTGGTACAAAAACCGCCATTTCTATATTTGCCTTGATGATGGCCTTTATATGGATCCCAGCCATCAAAAGTAAGGTAACGTTTAACGAAAGCTTTATGTCTGCATTTAAAGCCTTTTTCCTTACAGTGCTTTTTTCATCCGTTCTAGCGGCAGGTCTAAATTTAATTATTATTGCGATTGACCAGCTTCTTTTCTCATTAGATTTAAAAACGTATGCACATGTATTGAATATTGTACTTTCCTTGTTTGCACCCGTTTTCTTTCTATCCTATACCCCGCCATATCCGGGCAAAAAGGACAGCAATCGTCCAACTAACGAGTTGAGCGGTGAATGGGAAAAGATAGAAAAGGCAATCACATGCCCCAAAACATTAGGAATTTTGATTTCTTTTATCATCATTCCTTTAACAGCGGTATATACAATCATCTTGTTGGCATATACAATCCTAAATATCCGCGGCGATTTCTGGACAAATAACTTATTGGAACCAATGCTCGTTTCTTATGCCATTACGGTTATTTTGGTCTATATTCTTTCGAGTCATCTAGAGGATAGGTTTGCTAAGCTATTTAGAAAAATTTTCCCAAAAATATTAATACCGATTGTATTATTCCAAACGGTCGCTTCGATTTTAAAAATCAGCGATATCGGTGTCACTTATGGCCGTTATTACGCAATCATGTTCGGCATTTTTGCTCTTATAGCCGGAATTGTATTCAGCTTTTTTCCTGTTAAAAGAAATGGGCTGATCGCTTCTGTATTAATTGTTTTTTCTGCTGTTTCAATCATTCCGCCTGTCGATGCTTTTACAGTTGCAAAAGTAAGCCAAGTACATTTACTAAAAAGAACATTGGTGGAAAATGATATGTTTCAAAATGGGAAGATTGTCCCGAATTCGGATATTTCCATTGATGACAAGAAAACAATTACAAGGACCGCCAGTTATTTAAACGACTTGAACTATATAGCTGAAATCGATTGGCTGCCGGCAAAATTATTTAACGTTGATAACTTTAATAAAACGTTCGGATTCGAAGAAACATACGATCAACCAACTGATAGATCGGAAGGGAAATATGCTCACATCAATTGGGAACGCAGCCCTGCAGTAAATATTGAGAATTATGACCGGATGATTCATTTGTATTTTCAAGGTTCTCAAACCGATTTGAAAATACCAATTCAAATAGAAAATAAAACTTACATTTTAAAGAATGACAATAGGAAGGATCCTACCCTTATTTTAGTGGATGAACAAAATAATGAATTGTTCCGATTTGATATGAAGAAAGCGATTGATCAAATTTTTGAGAATCATCTTGAAAGTGATTCAGGAAAAAACATGTTACCTGCGGAGAAAATGATGGTTACCCAAGAAAATGATAAAGTCAAAATGACCATATTGGCTGCCTCCATTGATAACTATGATTCTCAGTACAACGCGGATATTTTTGTTTTCCTTAAAATCAAGTAAGGCGCCATTAATCTCCTAAATAAAGCGTACACGAAAAGGATCGTGTACGCTTTATCCATCTATTCAGCCATCATCGTTTAATGTTCATATGATATGAAGGAATGGAGCCTATTCAGATTCAACCTTTATTCGCCTTTTCCGGTTTTATCCATACGATCTAACAAGAAGATATCACCTGAATGGATTTTTTGAAAAGGGAATGGAAATATTATCATTTGAGGTGAAATCGCTTATGATAACAAAAAGGCATATACTTTTTAATATATTGATGTTAACAGTTCCTTGGCTATCATTGCTATTTCTAGGAAAGCGAAATATAAAACGTTATTCTTTTGCAAGCGCCATTATTGTGTTTTATGAAATCTTAAATCATTTGTATGGACACAAACGGAAATGGTGGGGGTTTTACGATAAGAAGAAATCGTTTATAAGGGATGAACTTCCTTTTAGCATTGGGCCTTACATGCCTTTATCCATGTGGTTGCTAAAATATTCTTACGGAAACTTTAAAAAATATGTGTTGCTCAATCTCATGTGTGATGGGCTCTTTGCATTCCTTTTTATTAATATTCTTAAAAAGTTGAAAATCATCCGTTTAAATCGCTTAAATCACCTTCAGTTTTTTATATACTTACACTATAAAGCGTATTTATTATATGGCTTACAGTATCTGTACGAGAAGACAAAAAGGTCGTGGTCTTTTATTAAGGTGTCAGGGACTAAAACAATTTAGTATTGTTTCAGTCCTTGGCACCTTATACACTAAATCACCACTATTTTCTTCAAATCTCATGAAATGGAGTAAAACGATGATCCTTAGATTTGGTTACGTCTCAACAGCACTTTCTCTGTGGGAGGCTTCTCCTTCTCGAACGGTAACCTTTACGAACTGGAAGAAACTAGATAAAGAAAGTAGAAAGGAAAAGTTATATCATCTTACTGAGCAAAATTTAAAAAATACGCTTCGAATTCTTCACTATAATATTGCACATTGCATTGAGGTTTATCGAATGTCTTCTTCACTAGTACCACTTGCCACACATCCAGAGGTAAAGTGGGATTTTATAACTTCATTTAAAGATCTTTTTAAAGAAATTGGAGCATTGGTACAAAGACATCATTTGCGGGTCAGCTTCCATCCAAATCAATATACATTGTTTACAAGTCCAGATGATCATGTTACGAGCAATGCAATAATAGATATGACCTATCACTATGAAATGTTGAGAGCCATGAATTTACATAAAGAGGCAACCATTAATATCCATGTTGGTGGAATGTATGGGAATAAGGAAGATGCTATAAATAGATTTAATAAAAACTTTGAAAAGCTTGATAAAGAAATACGGATGCAAACGACGCTAGAAAATGATGACAAGACTTACACCGCAAAAGAAACACTACAAATTTGTGAGGAGCATGAAGTACCTTTTGTTTTTGATTATCATCATCACATCGCAAATTCTGGAAATGAAGAATTTGAGAATTTACTACCTAGAATTTTCACCACATGGGAACGTACTGGAAGGGCGCCTAAATTTCACTTATCCTCTCCTAAGTCAGAACAATTAATCAGAGCACATGCAGACTATATTGATTTGGAGTTTGCAATTCCATTTATAAAAGCATTAAAAACGTACGGCCAATCTGCTGATATTATGATAGAGGCAAAAGCAAAAGATAAAGCTGCATTAAAACTAGTTGAAGATTTAAGCAAGTTACGTGGTTTTAAGCGGGTAAATGGAGGTGCCATAAGATTTAAGGACTAGCTGAGGAGCGGATCTTTATAAGTGATAATTTATACAAAATGATCTTTTTACAATTTAAAAATTTATTTTCTCATAAACTCTAAAGAATCAACAAGTAATCTTAGTGACATTTTTATTGAGGTAAACTACACTTTAGAAGTAATCTATTCTTTGAGGGTCTATCAAAGGATGGAGACTTCTTTATTTATAAGGATTAAATTCTATATTATTTTTTAAGAAAAATAGTCAATCATTGGAGTTGCATATTATGATTACAATTTTAGATATAGCAAAGATGGCAAATGTTTCTCGGACTACTGTATCCAGAGTGTTAAATAATACTGGATATGTAAGTGAAGAAGCTAGGGAGCGTGTCATGAAAGTAATAAAAGAAACAGGTTATGTTCCTAGCCAGCAAGCGAAATCACTTCGAACAAAAGAAACAAAAGTCGTTGGCGTCATTTTGCCGAGAATTAGTACTGAAACTTCAAGTAAAGTTTTAAGTGGCATTGATGAGGTATTAAGTGAGCACGGATATCAAATTTTATTAGCGATCACGAATTTACAAATTGAAAAAGAAATTGAGTATGTAAAATTATTAGCGAATCGGCAAGTAGATGGAATCATATTAGTTGCAACAAATGTTCAGCAGGAACTGATAAAGGAGATAGATAATTTAAAGCTTCCTTTCGTTGTAATTGGACAAAATATGCCCGGAATATCATCCGTTTATTATGATGATTATCATGCTGCAAAATCATTAACACACATGCTTCTCAATAAAGATAAGAAAAATATTGCTTTTATTGGCGTACATGAAACAGACCAAGCTGTAGGGATTTTAAGAAAAGAAGGATATGTCGCTGCATTAAAAGAAAATCATATCCCTCTAACTGAAAAGTCGATTGAAATCGGTAGTTTTCATCTAGAATCAGGATATGAGTGCATGAAAAAAATAATTGAAAATAATCAATACTTACCAGACGCAGTTTTTGCTGCTACCGATCGGATAGCGATAGGTGCCATGAGTTACTTGCAAGAAAAAAATATAAGAATTCCTGAAGATATGAGTATTGTAAGCATTGGTACGTCAGAGTTATCAAAATATATATCGCCAAAACTGACGACGATTGATTATGAAAACGAAAAAGCTGGAAAGGCAGGAGCTGAAATTTTATATAAAACAATGAAGGGTGGAGAATTAGATAAGAAAAAAATAGTATTAAATTATAGAATAATAGAGGGAGATACTTTATAATTAACAGAAAGAATTTTAAGAAGCGTATTATTCTTTTAAACAGTGTGGAATCGATTCCCTAAAATGTGAATATAATCTTATAACACTTTACTTTTTTTTCGCTTTCATGGAATCGATTCCACAAAATGTGAGAATTAATCATTTTAATTCGGGTAAAGTGCATTAAAAACATTCATAAGGAGTGAAAATCCATGTCAGAAAACAGTCAAATTGTAAAAGACCTCATTGATGCAATCGGCGGAGATGAAAATATTGTTTCCGCTGCCCATTGTGCAACAAGATTACGAATTATGGTCAAAGATAAAGATAAAATTGACCAAGAACGTGTAGAAAATATTGAAAAAGTAAAAGGTGCATTTTTCAACTCCGGGCAGTATCAAGTTATTTTTGGAACAGGCACAGTTAATAGGATGTATGATGAAGTGGTCAAGCTAGGAGTTAGTGGTTCGACGAAATCTGATCAAGCTCAAGAAGCCGTTAAAGCTGGCAGCAGTTTTCAACGTGCAATTCGGACTTTTGGAGATGTATTTGTTCCTATTATCCCCGCCCTTGTTGCAACCGGTTTATTTATGGGGTTGCGCGGACTTGTCATGCAGGAACAGATCTTAGCTTTGTTTGGGTTAACACCCAATGATATTTCACAGAATTTTATTCTTTTTACTCAAGTTTTAACTGATACGGCTTTTATCTTTTTACCAGCATTAGTAGCATGGTCTACTTTCCGAGTATTCGGTGGTAATCCGACGATCGGTTTAGTATTAGGATTAATGCTCGTGACTCCTGCACTGCCAAACGCATATGCAGTAGCAGCTGGTGATGTTGAATCAATTAAGTTCTTAGGATTTATTCCAGTAGTAGGGTATCAAGGCTCAGTTTTACCAGCATTTATCGCAGGTATCGTCGGCGCCAAGCTTGAGCGCTGGATCCGCAAAAGAGTTCCAGAAGTCTTGGATTTAATTGTAACTCCATTCTTAACATTATTAATCATGATTACTTTGGCATTATTCGTTATTGGACCCATTTTCCATTCCGCTGAAAATATTATTCTCTCTATATTTAAAGCAATTTTAGAATGGCCGTTAGGAATTAGCGGGCTTATAATCGGTGGTTTGAACCAGCTTATCGTTGTAACGGGTGTGCATCATATCTTTAATATGTTGGAAATCCAGCTTTTAGAAGCGTATGGCAATAATCCATACAATGCAATCGTTACTTGTTCAGTCGCTGCACAAGGTGGGGCTGCACTGGCTGTTGGTTTGAAAACTAAATCTGTAAAATTAAAAGCTTTAGCTCTTCCATCATCTCTTTCAGCTTTTTTAGGCATAACAGAACCAGCTGTTTTTGGTGTGAATCTTCGTTATTTTAAACCTTTTATATTCGCATTAATAGGAGGGGGAGTAGGCGGTTTCTTGTCTGCCATATTCGGTCTTAAAGCAACAGGAATGGCGATCACAGTTATCCCTGGTACACTTCTCTATTTAAATGGTCAAATCTTGCTTTACCTACTTGTTAACATTGTTGCGATCGCTACGGCGTTTGTTTTAACATGGCTTTTTGGATTCTCTGATAAAATGGTAAAAGATTTGAATAAAAACTAATGGTTAAAACTATATGAGCGGTTAGGAGTAATGTTTACTCTATACCGCTTTTCTACTGATAAACTTATAGCTTAATATTTTGTAAAAGGAGTTCATTATGGAAAAGGAATTACAGCTAAGAAATGATATTTCTCAAAAGTTAAAGCTGACACAGTTTAAAGGTAAAGATCATAATCGACTAGCTTTTCATTTGACTCCACCGGTTGGTTTAATGAATGATCCAAATGGGTTAGTGTATTATAAAGGAAAATATCATGTGTTTTACCAATGGAACCCATTTGAAACAAAGCATACGTTTAAGTGCTGGGGGCATTATTCTTCAAAAGACCTTGTTCATTGGGACGAACATCACCCAGCATTAATTCCGAGTGAATGGTATGAAAAAGACGGATGTTATTCTGGTTCTGCCATTGAATATGATCATAAGTTATTTCTCTTTTATACTGGAAATGTTAAAAAAGAAGACGGTAACCGGGAAACTTATCAATGTTTAGCTATATCAGAAGATGGTATTCATTTTGATAAGAAAGGACCTGTCGTTCATTTACCTGAAGGATTTACGCCTCATTTTCGAGATCCAAAAGTGTGGCAGCAAGAAAATAAGTGGTTTATGGTAATTGGCGCCCAAACTGAATCACTTATTGGTCAAGCTATTCTTTTTTCTTCGGACGATTTAGAGCATTGGCAAATGGAAGGTCCTTTAGCTGGAAACGGCATGTCCCTATCAAATAACTTTGGATATATGTGGGAATGTCCTGATTTTTTCTCCTTAAATAATCAAGATATTTTATTGGTTTCTCCCCAAGGATTAAAATCAGAACCATTTAAATATGAAAATTTGTTTCAATCCGGATATTTTATCGGCGAATGGGATTTGAAATCAAATATGTATGTTCATGGTGAGTTCACTGAGCTTGATCATGGTTTTGATTTTTATGCACCACAGACTTTTGAAGATCAAACAGGGAGAAGAATTTTATTTGCTTGGATGGGCATGGGAGATGAACAGGAACAGTTCCATCATTCCATAAAGTATGGATGGCTACATGCCTTAACCATTCCTCGAGAATTATACGTAAAAGACAGCTGTCTATACCAAAAGCCAATAGAAGAACTAAAGCTATTAAGAAATAAAAGAGACTCAGATAACATAACAATCTCTAATGAGAAAATGGAAATCCCACTAGACAGCGAATTAAATGAAATCATGATTGATATTGAACAATTTGCTGGAAAACAATTTGAAATACAGCTGCAGAACAATTGTAAGCTTATTTACAATGAAGAAGGTATATTAACATTAGAAAGAAAAAGCTTTGATGAAAACCAACTCGAAACTAGGCAATGTAAGATCGATAAATTGGAAAAGATTCATATGTTCTTAGACCGATCTTCATTAGAAATTTTTCTTAACGATGGCAAAACTGTATTTACAAGCAGATTCTATGAGGAAACAGCAAAAAATCAATGTGTAATTGCCGTAAAAGGTAAATTAAAATTTGGATGGGAAATTTGGAGTCTACAATCTTATCAAATTAATCATCAATAGTCTTAAAAAGGTCGTGTTTATATGTTTAAAAATCTGTTCGGAAAAAAGCAAGAAGTATCTAAAACCATCGAACTCAAAGCGTATGTATCAGGAAAAATCTTACCATTAGAAGATGTCCCAGATCCAGTTTTTTCGAAAAAAATGATGGGCGATGGAATTGCAATTGAACCAGTCGAAGGGAAGTTTGTCTCTCCAGTTGATGGAGAAATCATACAAGTTTTCCCTACAAAACATGCTGTTGGAATAAGAGCATTAAATGGTGCAGAATTATTAATTCATATTGGTTTAGAGACGGTTTCTATGAATGGTGAGGGCTTTACTTCCCATGTAGATGTAGGGGAGAAAGTTAAGACTGGAGATAACCTGGTTACAGTCGATCTCGAAAAAGTAAAAGAAAAGGCAACTAGTACAATAACTCCCATCATTATTACGAATTCTGATGAGATGGAAAGCATTGACCATTCAACTTCAGGTGGGCAAGCTTCAAAAAATGAGGATATCATTTTAAGAGTAACTTCTAGATAGGTCATTAAAAATATCACTTCATTTTGAAGAGCACCCCAATTGTGGGTGCTTTTATTCATTTTTCTCTAGAACTGTAAGCTTCATGCCGCTTTCTATTAATTTTTATTTTATCCTAATTCGTATTCAAATTGATTTTTGATAGGAATATTTTTATTATTTCGCTAGAATAGTAGTAATAATTAAATTACTACAGTGGGAAAGAAGAAAAGAGTGATTAAATTGAAAAAGAAAGTAGTACTGGCCGGCGGAACAGGCTTTGTAGGCAGATATTTCGAGAAAAAGTTCACAGATTTGGGCTATGAAGTGAAAATCATCTCTAGACACTCTCCATATATTTCTTGGGAGAATGAACAAGAAATCATACAGGCATTGGAAAAAGCAGATATGTTAATTAACCTTGCTGGAAAATCGGTAAACTGTCGTTACAATGAAAAAAATAAGGAGGAAATTTTACAATCAAGGATAAAAACGACAGAAACACTTGGAAATGCCATTATGGAATGTAATCACCCCCCGCAATTATGGATCAATTCAAGTACTTCCACTATTTATAGACATGCGGACGATCGACCAATGACGGAAAAAAGCGGTGATATCGGATCTGGTTTTTCCGTTGATGTAGCTAAGGCGTGGGAACAATCATTTTTTTCATTTCAATTGCCTAATACAAGACAGGCCGCTTTAAGGATTGCCATTGTCTTAGGTGAGGGAGGGGTGATGACTCCTTACAAAAACTTAGTCAAATTTGGTCTCGGAGGCGTTCAAGGCTCTGGTCAGCAAAAATTCAGTTGGATACATATCGAGGACTTATTTAATATTATTTTCTTTTTAAAAGATAGGGAAGATTTGAAAGGTGTATTTAATTGCTCCTCTCCACATCCAATTACGAACAGAGAATTAATGGAAACTTTAAGGAAAATAATGAATAGAAATTTTGGTTTGCCTTCGCCGAAATGGATGCTTGATATGGGAGCAGTTTTCATAAGAACAGAGACAGAATTAGTGTTAAAAAGTCGTTGGGTCATTCCGGAAAGGTTATCGACGGAAGGTTTTAGATTTTCTTTTGACAAAATTGATAAAGCGCTGGAGGATATCCTTTAAAAAGATGTTTGAGTCATAAAGAAATTTTGGAATCTGATTAAGAAAAAAATGTAAGGATATGATGGGATGATTCATTTTAAGGATTATCCCTTTTTAATTTATTTCAAATACTCCATCTACCAAAAGGACCCGCAATATGCGGGTCCGAAAGATATTAATATCAAGTCATACTTTATGATGACTTTTATTTAATTCGCCTTTAGAACGGTTTCCTCTATTTCATCGTCTGCCGAATCAAAGTTCCTAATCCATCTAAATCGATTAACTTTCACAATCGCCACAAAACATTTCAAGATTTGATCAGACTTTAAGCAAATAAACGTGATCAATGGTGACAGTTCAAATACAAAAGCACAAAGGGCAGAAGCAGGAAGGACGATCATCCACATAAAAATAGTGTCATTGATTAAAACAAATTTAGTATCTCCTCCACTGCGGACAATACCTGTTAATGCAGGCATTTGATACGCAGTCCCAACTACTGTAATCGCTAGAACGGTCATAAATTGCAGAGAAAGTGCCTTCGCTTCATCAGATATAGTGTAAAAGCCTAAGACATAGTCTTTTGTAATAAATAGAAGAACTCCAGTACCTAATCCGATCAAGAGATACAATATTTGCAAGGTTTTTGCATACGATTTAATTTTATTGATATTGCCTTCGCCGATTGTTTTTCCAATTAGTACGGTTGTGGCACTTGCTGAAGCAAATACGGCAACGGCTACAATTCCAAACACAGTAGTTGCAATGCTATTTGCAGCTATTGCAGCAGCTCCCATATGTCCGAGAATTGCAGTCTGTACAGCCATCGCTAAACCCCAAATAAAGTTGGACATGATAATAGGTGAGCCTAGATTAATATATTGCTTGAATAGACTGAGCTCAAAATGTATGAAATCTTGAAGTTTCAAATAAATTTTTTGGTCGAAGCGCTTCACGAAAATGATAATAATAATTAATTCAATAATTCTTGAAGTAAGAGTCGCAATAGCTGCACCTTGTACACCCATACTTGGAAAACCAAAATGTCCATAAATCAATACGTAATTTAGGCAAATATTAATAATAAGGGTAGAAGTGGACAATATAAAACCAATTTTAACGGTTTCAACACTTCTTAAAATAGCTATAAGAATGCTAGTAACAGAAAAGAAAATATACGAAAAGCATATGATCTTTAAGTATTTCGTTCCTTCTGCAATAACGTTAGCATCTTTAGTAAACAGTGACAGAACTGCTTCAGGGAAGAAAAAAATAATTGCCCACATAATCAATCCTACCAGAATGGATATTTTCATCCCTATACTTGATATCTTCTTAATGGATATGATGTTTTTTGCTCCCCAGTATCTTGAGGCCATAATGACCATTCCTTCGCCAACACCCATGACGAGCATTTGCAGGACGAACTGAATCTGGTTTGCCAGCGCAACTCCAGAAAGTGCGTATTCACTGTATCCTCCAATCATTAAATTGTCTGATAGGTTAATTCCGAATGTAATAATGTTTTGCAAGCCAATGATCACTGTTAAGGTAAAAAACGTTTTGTAAAATGATTTTTCTCGGACAAATAAGCTCATTGATTGGAACCCTTCTTTGTTTTAATGTGTTTTTTTCGTTTTCAGGTGGAATTATTATTTTCTTAGAGTTGCAGCTCCAATATTAGCTAGAGTCCAAGAATTTAATAAATTCATACAATAGTGAAATTTTATCAGATTTTATCAATAATACAATACATTTATAAAGTCTATATCCAATAATAAAAGAAGACCAAATAACGTGCACTGGCGGATATCTTGAGATGTGTGAACATAAATGAATATCTTATTGAATAGTATTTATGAAGAAAATTTCATAATCAGGTCGGTGGTAAAAAGGGGGAAAGTAATGATAGATTACAAATACGCATTTCCTCAATTATCGTCTAATAAGATGCTTTCAATCATCAGAAGAGGCCTTAATAAAACTGAAGCACCCAAAAAGATCATCATTGCTGGTGCAGGTATGGCTGGTCTAGTCGCGGCATCTTTATTAAAGGATGCAGGGCACAATGTCACAATCCTTGAAGCTTCTGAAAGAGTTGGTGGAAGAGTCTTCACGCTGCGGTCTGATTTTACTAATGGATTATATATTGAAGCAGGTGCAATGCGAATTCCTCATACCCATTATTTAACCTTGGAATATATAAAAAAATTTAACCTTCCCATTAATCAATTTGTGAATAGCACCCCAAACGATATCTTATATATAAAAGGAATTAAAACCCGTTTAAAGATTTATGAACAGAATCCAGAAATTTTTGACTTTCCAGTAGCCCAAAGGGAAAGAGGTAAAACGGCTGCACAATTACTCAAATTAGCAACCAAGCCTGTTACGGATTTTATTAATCAAAACCCACATAAAAATTGGCCATTAGTCATAAAAGCATTTGATAAATATTCCATGGACCTTTATTTGAGATATAACCCATTTGGAACCACGTTGTCTCCGGGTGCCATCGAAATGATTAAAGTGGTTCTTTCTTTAGAAGGACTTCCGGAGCTTTCATTTCTAGAAGTGCTGCGTGACTTAATGGTTTTGTTTAATCCTGACAGTACCTATTACGAGATCACTGATGGCAATGACAAACTTCCAAAAGCATTTCTTCCTGAATTGAGAGATAACCTTATGTTTGGACATAAAGTAACGAAAATTACACAGCATCATAACCAAGTTACAATTGATTCCATTCAAACAAAGATTTTAAGGCCATATACAATTACGGGTGACATTGCGATTGTAACGATCCCTTTTTCTGTTTTGCAATTTGTCGAAGTTGAACCACGCGATTCTTTTTCCGATAACAAATGGAAAGCAATTCGTGAACTTAACTATGTAGGATCAACAAAGACCGCTATTCAGTTTAAGAACAGGTTTTGGGAAAAAGAAGACTTGAACGGAGGACAAACGGTTACTGACCTTCCAATTGCTTACACTCAATATCCAAGCACTCAAATCGGTTCATCTGGACCTGGTGCCATTTTGGCCAGTTATACTTGGGGAGATGATGCTTTAATTTGGGATAGTATGAGCACCGAAAATCGTTTGGAATATACATTGAAAAACTTGGCGAAAATCCATGGTGAACAGGTGTTTAGAGAGTTCGAAACTGGAACGAGTTATAGTTGGGTTCGAAATCCGTATTCCGGGGGAGCTTTTACGATGTTCAAACCAGAACAAATTAAAGAATTGTCGCCTTACATTTCTACTCCCGAAGGGCGGGTTCATTTTGCAGGTGAACATGCTTCAAGCCTTCATGCCTGGATTCAGGGTGCCATTGAATCTGGAATACGAGTTGCACATGAAGTCAATGATCTGCCAAAGTCTTTCCCTAATGATTGAGCGGACCACCCCAGATGCATTCAAAAAATCATCATATTATAATGAATATATTAAAGATGTTTCAATCGGAGGACCCAATGTACGATCCAACCATTTTTGAGAATTTGAAAGTAGCTTTTGAAAATCATATATACGATCTTGATAATATCGATCGGATCATAACCATTATGAACCGAGTAGATCGAATCGATTTATCTGTTCTTGCAAGGGAATTTTCTATTCAATTTGCTTTAGTCGATCAACCTGAAGTTACAGCAGAAATTGTATTAGAGGCATCATTACAGGATTTGGCTGGTGAGATATTAGAATGGACAGAGATAAATCCGGGATGTTCCATCACCCTACGATTTTATAAACATATCAATAACACAGCAATTCAGTGTAAAAAGGTTGAGCAAGCATTAAATTCTATTTGGGAATCTGACATCGAGTTAACCCAAACGTTAAGTTTTGTATATGGCGAAGAATCAGGTTATATGGATACAATAGATGCTAGATTTAAACATAAAATCAACGAGGAAAATATGAATGAAATAGGGGAGTTTCTCGATCACGTTTTAAAAACGTTGGAGGAGCTATCTGATATTTAATGAAATAATAAAAGGGAATTCAATAAGAACCACGAAATGAAAACGGAACACCTGAAAAAATGCAGGGACCATTACCCTGCATTTTCATTTTTGTTTTTCAGTTTTACATTCTTTCCATGACTGCAAAATAGTTTTCTTCAAGATCAGCAAAATTAAATACTCTTCCCGATGGCATATTTACAATTTCTCCGACCGTAATACCTTTATCTGAAAGGTTTTGATATAAATTATCTAGATCTTCTGTGAAAAACATTACAGAAGGGGTTCCAAGATTTAATTCTGGCTGCATTTTAGCAATTAAATCTTTATTGTGAAGAACGATACTTGTTTGTGCGTCTTTTGAAGGTGCAATTTCAACCCATTTCATCCCTTGGCCATTATCAGCTTCGGAAATGACAACGAACCCTACTTGTTCCGTCCAAAATTTTACTGATTCATCTTGGTTATGTACGTATAACATGATTTGACCAACTTGATTAATCATTTACCGTTCCTCCTTAAGATAAAGTTTAACCTATTATATCATCGGAATAGTAATTATTTACAATTATAATGACTGATTGCAGAAAGACTACCTTTTTTCAGTATTGCAAAAAAAGCTAAAACTGCCTAGAGTCTCAACTCTGGCAGTTTTAGCAATGATTGTTCTCCAAAAAGGAGGAGGTTTTTAGCGTGAATGCATGCCGATCCCCAAATGGGAACCAACTATTGCATCGTGGTTTCAATGTTACGAGCATCGAATTTAGTAATATACTCTATTTTTCCATTTGCGGAAACATTCGAATTATTTTTTGATAGCTAATTCAGCTATTCTATCTCTTTTTTCGTAAAAAGATTTCAAACATGCTTGTTCATAAGCAAAACCAGTATGAATCAAAACTCGTTCATTATGGTGAGCGGCAGCTAGCTGCAATCCAACAGGAAGTCCATTTTCAGCTAATCCGCATGGTATCGATAAGGCAGGATGTCCCGTAACATTAAATACTGCTGGAAGCCGAATCATAGTATTATATACACTATCTTGGACCCCATTAATCTCTACCATTTCCTCGCCAATTTTTTGAGGCGTGATAGGTATAGTAGGAGTAGCGATGATATGAACTTTTTCAAATAACTGTTCGAACTGTGAAGTAAGATTCGCTCTTCTTTTTAGAGCTTTTATATAGTCAAGTGCTGGAATCGCATGGCTATTTTCAAGAGATGCTTTTACGTCTAAACCGAGCGAATCCAAGGAAGATAAAATAGTTTCTTCATGAACAAATCCTGCTTCTGATAATCCGATTGCAAAGGAAAGAGCAAGATCCTCCAAAGTATAGGGGATATCAATTTCTATAAGGATTGCGCCAAGACTCTCTAAATCCTTTAAAGCCTTCTTATAAAGTGACGCTGTATTTTCATCAATTCCCTCATTAAAGTAGTTTTTTGGAATACCAATTCGTAATCCTCGAATATCCTCGTTCAAGTTCACTGTAAAATTTTTACCTGTGATGGCTTCCATCATAATCGCCAGATCATCCATATTTTTAGTTAAAGGACCAATATGGTCAAGTGTCCAGGAAATATGTTTTACTCCTGAAGCATCTACTAAACCGTGAGTCGGTTTTAAGCCTATGACTCCACAGGATGCTGCGGGAATGCGAATAGAACCTGCCGTATCAGTACCAATTGAAGCGGCACTTAAGGAAGCGGCAACAGCTGCACCCGAGCCGCCACTTGAACCACCTGGTGTGAACTCATTATTCCATGGGTTTTTAACAGGTCCATAAAATGGATTATTCGATGTAATTCCAAATGCAAATTCATGCATATTTACTTTTCCTAGATTAATAGCTCCTTGTGTTTGAAGAGTTCGAACGACACTAGCATCTTCATTTGGGATGAAGTTTTCGTCCACCTTTGAACCGCTTGTTGTTCGAATGCCTTTTGTATACAGATTATCCTTGAAAGAAAGCGGGATTCCTTCTAATATTCCAGAGGCTTCATTAGCAGCATATTTTTTTTCAGCGATCTCAGCTTGTTGGAGTGCAACATCTTCAGTTACTGTTATGTATGCATTCAAATCTTGTAAATGATCCATTCTATCTAAATACATCTTAGTCACTTCTACTGGGGAAAAATGTTTTTGCTCATAGCCTTCTTTCAATGAACGAATTGATAAGTTTTCCATTTATAAAACCTCCACCAATTAATCTACTTCTACCTTAGCATACAATAAGATTAATTTGGCTTTTTTGAACCCTAGTAATAAAATGAGTACATCGTTTATATGATAAAGTAATGATTATTTGGGAGTGAGTAAATGGAAGCATGGATCATAGAGATAATGGAAAAGTTCGGCTATATCGGAATCCTCTTTTTAATCGCGATTGAAAATGTTTTTCCTCCCATCCCTTCTGAAATAATCTTAACGTTTGGTGGTGTTATGACGACTAAAACCAACCTTACTGTTTCAGGGGTTGTATGGTTTGCTACTTTGGGCTCAGTCATTGGAGCTGTTGTTTTATATGGAATTGGTCATCTTATTAATATTAATAGGCTTGAAAAACTGGTTCAGAAATACGGTCATATATTAAGGTTGACGAAAGATGATTTACAAAAGGCAGATGCGTGGTTCGCGAAATATGGAATATGGACAGTGTTTTTCTGTAGGTTTATACCTTTAATTCGAAGCTTAATTTCTGTCCCAGCAGGGATGGCTCATATGAATTTCGGGTTATTTCTATTATTAACAGCCGTTGGAACTTTCATTTGGAATATTATTTTAGTATATTTAGGCGCTGCTGTAGGAGAATCTTGGGAAGATATCGTTCAAATAATGGATGTTTACTCAAATATCATATATATTGTTTTAGTAGTAATAGTCATCATACTAGCCATACTATTCATGAAAAAAAGATTGTTAAGGAAGTAGGTATTATTTATGGAAATTACAGGACATAGTGTAGAGCAGCTTCTCGATCCTACCGGGATTCTGGAAGGCGATCGATATGAATTTTTTCTCGATCTTGATGTACCTGAAGAAGATGAACTTTTTTCCGAACATGGAATTCAATTACGTGTTCTTTTTTCGATTATTGGAGAGGAAAAACGCATCGCACATTATGATTTTATTGAGCAGATGACAAATCAAATTCTTGATTTTGCTTTAGAGGAAGATGAAAAGAGTATGGTCGCTGAGTATTGTGCGCAGCATCTTATTTAAACTCCTTGACTTTTCTGATTTTTATCGTCATAATATTATAAAATCAATGAACGTTGATGAAGGATTAGTATGCAGAACTTGATGTGATAGAGAGCGAGATTTATGAGCTGAAAGATTTCGCCACAACCAATCTGCAGAACCTGCCTTCAGAGTCTTATGAAAAACATAGGCGTGTGCCTCGCGTTATGAGGAAAAGTGAGATGTTTTGCATCTAATTATGGTGGTACCGCGGAAGAAATGCTCTTTCGTCCTTATATATAAGGATGAAGGGCTTTTTTTATTTCCATATAATGTAAATTACAAGGGGATAGAAAGAATGAGGAAGCAACGGATTGTTGTGAAAATTGGCAGTAGTTCTTTAACAAACGATAAAGGGGAGATTGATCAAGAAAAGCTAAATGATCATGTCCAAGCAGTGGCAATGCTTCGTCAAGCTCGCCATGAAGTGATTCTAGTTTCTTCCGGTGCGGTTGCAGCTGGCTTTGCAAGACTTGGATATCCATCTAGACCCGTTACGATAAAAGGAAGACAAGCAGCTGCCGCCGTAGGCCAAAGTGTATTGATTCAGTCTTATATTGAAAAATTTAGTGCGTATCAAATTGTTCCCGCTCAAATTCTTTTAACGAGAAATGACTTTTCCAATCGAGAAAGATACAGGAATGCTTACGCGACAATGATGGAATTAATTGAGCGAGGAATTTTACCAATCATCAATGAAAACGACACGGTTTCCGTTGAAGAATTGACCTTTGGAGATAATGATATGCTTTCGGCTTTAGTGAGTGGATTTATCCATGCAGACCAACTCATTATATTAACGGATATTAATGGATTATATGATTCGAATCCTCGCCAAAATCCGTTAGCTAAGAAATTAGATTATTTAAATACCATCACAGATGACATGCTGGCCGCAACGAATGAAGTAGGTTCTAAAGTAGGCACTGGTGGAATGAGGTCCAAATTATTAGCGGCTAAAACAGCGACCTCACTAGGGGTACCGGTTTTTATTGGAAAAGGAAATGGGCCTGATAAATTGATGGAAATCATGCAAGGAAATGGCGACGGGACGTACATTTCAAGTTCCGATTTTTCACCTATCAATACGAGTAGGCAATGGATTGCCTTTCATTCGGAGTCAACAGGTAAAATTTACGTCGACCAAGGTGCGGAAGAAGCAATTCTTTATAACGGTAGAAGTTTATTGCCTGCAGGAGTTTTTAAAATTAATGGCACCTTTCAAAAAGGAGATGTCGTTGAGGTTTATGGAATGCATGGATTAATTGGAAAAGGAGAAGTCAGTTATTCTTCTGACGAATTAAAAAAAGAAATTAAAAGAAGAAACGATGAGAAAAGAATGGAAGTTCTGGCGCCATCAGTAGAAGTCATACATCGAAATCGTTGGGTTCAAGTTTAATCTAATGGAGGGGTAGAAATGAGTGAGATAAAAAGTAAGGGGCGGGCAGCGAAATTAGCGAGTTTTTCACTCGTAACGCTATCAACTGAAGAGAAAGATGCTGCTTTAGCTTTAATTGCTAATCAATTGCTCGAAGATGAAGCAATTATTCTTCAAGAAAATAAAAAGGATCTAGTTGAAGGAAAAAAGAATGGATTAACAGACGCTGTTCTTGATCGGATTATGTTGAATGGGAAAAGGATAAACGATATGTCCCATGCCATTCATCAACTAATTGAACTGAAAGATCCGATTGGTGAAACGCTGGAAACAATTGAAAAAGATAATGGTTTACTGATTAGGAAAAAACGAGTGCCGATCGGTGTCATTGGCATGATTTATGAAGCGAGACCAAATGTAACAATCGATGCTGCCACACTTGCACTCAAAACTGGCAACTCTGTCATATTAAGAGGGAGTTCTTCTGCGAAATTTTCAAATATGGCACTCATCAAATCAATTCATTCTGCACTCAAAAAAAGTGTTGTCCCAGTAGATTCGATTCAGCTTATTGAAGATACGAGCCGTGAAACAGCAAAAGAGTTTTTCCAATTGAATGAATACTTAGATGTCCTCATCCCACGAGGGGGGAAAAACTTAATTGAAACGGTTGTTCGTGAATCGACTGTTCCAGTTATAGAAACAGGCGCCGGTAATTGTCATATTTTTATCGACGAAAATGCGAATGATGGTATGGCTAGAGAAATTGTTTTTAATGCGAAATTACAACGCCCGTCCGTATGTAATGCTATTGAGACGATTCTCATTCATGAAAAGTGGTTTGACCAATGTGGCAAAGATCTTTTAATGAAACTTCAAGAGAATGGCGTAGACATCCATGGAGATGAAAAAGTTTTACAAGTATTACCTTCTGCAAAATTGGCTACTGAGATAGATTGGGAAACAGAATATTTAGGATTAACTGTAAGTGTAAAAGTTGTATCTTCTTTAGAAGAGGCAATTAATCATATTAATAAATATGGAACCCAACATTCTGAATCGATTATTACGGATGATGAAAAAAATGCAACCATCTTTTTAAATAGTGTAGATGCTGCTGCTGTATATCATAATGCATCTACACGGTTTACGGACGGTTTTGAATTTGGGTATGGGGCTGAAATTGGCATTAGCACGCAAAAGCTTCATGCTAGAGGACCAATGGGATTACAAGCCCTAACTTCAAGCAAATTTTTTATTTATGGGAATGGGCAAGTGCGTATATAATTAAGAGGAAAGACATAAAGGGAGATGGCATTTTTGAAAGATTATCAAATTGATGTACAGCTAAGCACAACGAAAAAAGAGAAGCCTGCATTTAACCAGCTTTCCTTCGGTACCGTTTTTACGGACCATATGTTTGTAATGGATTATACGAAAGGAACAGGTTGGCATGATGCAAGGATTATTCCCTATCAGCCCATTTCATTGGAGCCAGCAGCGATTATTTTCCATTACGGGCAAACCGTTTTTGAAGGTCTTAAAGCATATAAAACGAAAGAAGATGAAGTCGCCTTATTTAGACCGGATGAGAATATGAAACGATTGAATCGCTCTAACAAAAGACTATGTATTCCTGAAATCGATGAAGAATTTGCTTTATTTGCTTTGAAAAAGTTAATTTCGATTGATAAAGATTGGGTTCCGAATATAGAAGGCACGTCTCTCTACGTTCGTCCATTTATTTTTGCTGATGAGCCTTATTTAGGAGTCTCTCCTTCAGATACGTATAAATTTATGATCATATTGTCACCTGTTGGGGCTTATTATAAGGAAGGAATCAATCCTGTTAAAATAGCAGTAGAAAGTGAGTTTGTCCGCGCAGTAAAAGGTGGGACCGGAAATGCTAAAACAGCTGGAAACTATGCTTCCTCCTTAAAAGCGCAGGAAGAAGCAGAGGCGGAAGGCTTTTCACAAGTACTTTGGTTGGATGGCAGAGAACATAAATATATTGAAGAAGTGGGCAGTATGAACGTGTTCTTTAAAATTAATGGAGAAGTTGTTACTCCAGAGTTAAATGGCAGCATTTTAGAAGGGATTACAAGAAAATCAGTCCTTGAGCTTTTACATTATTGGGATATTCCAGTCGTCGAAAGAAAAATCTCCATCGATGAAATTTTCCAGGCCTATCATACCGGAGAATTAGAAGAAGCATTCGGAACTGGAACAGCTGCGGTTATTTCACCAATCGGCGAGTTATTTTGGCAAGGTGAAAAAATCATTATTAATGAAGGTCAAACAGGCAATGTATCAAAAAAAATATATGATTCATTAACCGGCATTCAAACAGGAACGGAAGAAGATCCGTTTGGGTGGAGAGTGAAAGTGGAGTAACATAAATAAAGAGTTGACTTATTATTAGGGATGAAAATCACATAAGAAATGATTTTCATTCCTTTTTCATCCTTCGTAACTTATCAATAAAAGAATGGGGGAGTTCAATGAGTTTCCAAGCTGAATATTTAAGAATCGTAATCGAAAGGTTGAAAAATGTTAAATCCCTCGGAGATAAGACAATTAAACAATTATCAGAAGACGATATTCATTGGAGATTAAATGATGATTCGAATAGTATTGCCATTATTGTGAAGCATTTAAGTGGAAATATGATTTCGAGATGGAGTGACTTTTTACATTCTGACGGGGAAAAACCTTATAGGAATCGGGAACAAGAATTTTCGGATGATCTATCTTCTAAAAACGAAATAATGGAGGTTTGGGAAAAGGGTTGGAATACTCTTTTTGACACCCTAGAAAGTTTAAAAGAAGTTGATCTGTTGAAAGATGTTTATATTCGTGGCGAGAAGCATTTGGTAATCGATGCAATCGAAAGACAGGTAGCTCATTATTCATATCATATTGGGCAGATTGTTTACATCGGGAAACAAATAAAAGGTGAAAATTGGGAGAGTTTAAGTATTCCGAAAGGAAAGTCAAATGAATTTTTACAAGAAATGTTAAAGAAACATCAGCCTAAATAGAAGGCATTGAATCTTCAACCTGAAAACGTTCAGAAGAAAGTCTGAGCGTTTTCTATTTATCTATTGCATGCAAAAAAAGACTATGATATATTATCGACATCACTTATTAAAGAAGTTTAATAAGTATGAGGTGATTTATCTTGAGTGACAATAACGTTACACCAAAAACAATGAAAAGGATTATTCATCAAAGAATTCGCTCAACCCTTTTAGAAAATGGAAGTGCAACAAAAGTTGAACTTAGCGATGCATTAGGAATTAGTTTTCCAACCATTAGTAAATTTATCTCACAAATGGAAAAGGACGGAGAACTTATTTCAGTTGGCCTTGATGATTCTACTGGGGGAAGAAGAGCAAAACGATATGCTTACAACCCTGAGCATATGTTAGGTTTAGCCATCTTTTTAGAAAGAACGGAGACGAATTTCACTATTTTTAATTGTTTAGGTGAAGTAAAAGAACAGAATACAACGAATAGTGTTGACAATAAGCAAAAACTTACAAGCTTAATAGAATCGATATTAAAGAAGTATCCAAAGATTAGTTCTATTGCCATAGGAGTTCCCGGGTCTGTTGATAATGGCCGGGTATTTTTCATACCTGATTACGAAAATTTCCAAGATGTTGATTTGAAAAAATATTACGAGGAGTATTTTTCTATCCCAGTTGTTGTGGAAAACGATATGAACGCGGCAGTACTAGGATATTACAAATATAAAGGAAATAAAGAAAATCAATCATTGATCTATTTAAGTTCTGGACAAAATGGGCCAGGTTCAGGAATCATGATTAATGGAGAAGTTGTAAGAGGAAGTACTTTTTTCTCAGGAGAAGTTTCATTTGTTCCTTTATACGATGAGCGTAATTTTCTCCAAGCAATCGGAAATAAAAGTAAATCATTTCGTGAGGAAGAGATAGATGCAGTAGCTAGATTAATTGCTTCATTTACAGCCATCATCAACCCGCATACTTTTATTTTTTGTAATGATGAAGTAACTGAATATATATTAGAAAAAATGATCCTATCAAGCTCGCAATATATACCTAAAGAGCATCTTCCGGAAATTACGATGAGTAATTGGAAACACGACTATTTGCACGGATTACAAAGTCTCGGACTTGATTTAATGATCTCGAATAAATAGAAAAAGTAATTGATTACATAATAAAAGGTGGATACAAAATTGGCGACATTCTTTTTAATACTTATTTATTTAGCATTTATTAGCTTAGGTTTGCCGGACTCTTTATTAGGTGTAGCTTGGCCAGCAATGCAGCCTGAATTGGGGGCAAGGCTTGACACGGCAGGACTGCTATTCATGGTCATAGCTGGAGGCACAATTATTTCCAGCCTCGCCAGTGGCATTGTCATAGGAAAACTCGGAACAGGTAAAGTTACATTTATTAGTGTATTGATGACAGCAGCTGCTTTACTTGGATTTTCATATGCTCCAACTCTAATTTGGTTAGTTATTTTCGCGATCCCGCTTGGATTAGGTGCAGGTTCTGTTGATGCAGCATTAAATAATTATGTGGCTACACATTACAAAGCCCATCATATGAGCTGGCTGCATTGTTTTTGGGGAGTGGGCGCCACTCTTGGTCCTATCATTATGGCACAGTTTATTACAGGGCAAAATGCTTGGAGAAGTGGATATTTTGCGATTGCTGGAATACAGTTTGCTCTCGTCATCATTCTTTTTTTTAGCTTGCCTTTATGGAATAAGGTTGGAAATCAAAGCAAAAATGATTTAAATGAAGAACTTGATAATTCGAATGCTAACGCTGAGGAAAATACTAAAAATACGAAGCCATTGAAAATCAGAGGAGTTAAGTTAGCACTTATTGCATTTTTATTCTACTGTGGTGCGGAATCAACTATGGGACTTTGGGGAAGCAGCTTCTTGGTAAATGTTAAGGATTTGCCTGTCGAAACTGCTGCTAGATGGGTTTCTTTATATTACGGTGGAATTACTGTAGGAAGATTGATTACAGGTTTTATTACATTAAAAGTAAACAATAAAACGTTAATCAGAGCTGGGCAAGTGATTGCTTTAGTTGGAGCTTTATGTCTTATCTTGCCACTTGCTTCCGGATTCTCATTAGTAGGATTTATTTTAGTTGGTCTAGGATTAGCACCTATTTTTCCAAGTATGTTGCACGAAACACCCGCACGTTTTGGTAAAGAACATTCTCAAACCATTATGGGTTATCAAATGGCTGTTGCCTATACAGGTGCAACCTTCTTGCCACCTCTGTTTGGCTTTATTGCATCTCAATTCACGATAAAGCTTCTCCCATTATTTATTGTTATCTATGCTCTAGCAATGCTTCTAGGGTCTGAAAAGTTAAATAATCTATTAAGAAAAGACCCACTTTCTATTAAGAAAACAGCAAAATCTACGGCAAGTTGAATAAATGCTGCAAAATGATAACGTTCAGTATTCAGCTGAGCGTTTTTTTCTATTACGTATATCTATTATATTCCTGGATTTTAGTTGGGGTAATCAAATAATTTAATATGGATTTCTTTGACAATTGGAATCTGAAACAACATATTTTTAGCAGTAAAGACCTTTCAATTAAGTTCACGTTTAGACAAGATACTTAACAGGGAATATGTGATACGTGTCTGGAGAACATATAATAAAACTAATTGGAGGATTTTGCATGGTTACAGCATCTACAAATCAGTCTAACGTTTTTTGCAATTCGGAATATGAAACATTACATAAGGTCATTTTATGTCCACCAGAATATATGGCGATAAAAGAAGTGATTAATGAAACGCAAAAGCAATATAAAAATGAAAATATTGATTCAGAGCTCGCTACAAAGCAACACAAAGATTTTATTAAAGTTTTGGAAAATCAGGGAATAGAAGTGATTCTTATCCCTCCATCTGAAAAATATCCTGAACAAGTTTTTACCCGTGATATTGGATTTACAATTGGAAACACATTATTTGTAGCAGAAATGGCAAAAGAGATTAGATTAGGAGAGGAACAGGTTTTAAAGGATTTATTAAAGGAAAAAGGAATCCCTTTTTATGACTTAACGAAAGGATATATAGAAGGCGGAGACGTTATTGTTAATAAAAACACCGTCTATATAGGGATCAGCAGTCGAACAAACGCTAAGGCTGTTGAACAAATGAAAAGTCTTTTACATGAATATGAAATAATTACCATTCCATTCGATGAAAAATATCTTCATCTAGATTGCGTATTTAATATTATTTCTCCAAATGAAGCATTATATTTCCCAGGAGCTCTAAATCGTAACACAATTGATCAATTAAAGACTCAATTTCAATTAATAGAAGTAACGGAAGAAGAACAGTTTACACTTGGGACTAATGTGCTTTCAATAGGTCAAAAAAGAGTCTTTAGTTTACCAATAAATCCGAACGTAAATAATAGAATGAAGGAGTTAGGTTATTCTGTAATAGAAGTAAACATTTCAGAAATAATAAAATCAGGAGGCTCATTTCGCTGCTGCACATTGCCAGTATTAAGAGAGAGGAATTAAAGAATATGAATCGTTTAAAATAGGTAGAGTCATTTTGACTTTGCCTTTTTTCATTTACTTTTACTTTTATTTTCATTGAAAAAGTATTCACATATAAAGAAAATCGGAAGCATATCCAATTTTTGGCCAGATACACCTTCAAAATGTCCATTTCGACCATGAATTATGACTTTTTTAAACGTAAAATGATACTTAACTTAAAATAGTAAATTCCTATCACATATCTTGGGGGCTAGTATGAAAATAATTTTTATTTCATTAGATACATTAAGAGCAAATAGACTTGGCTGTTACGGTTATCATCTTCCGACGAGCCCATATATCGATAAGATAGCGGGACAGGGTGTACTTTTTGAAAGCGCTTTCGCATCAGATATTCCTACTGAGGTAGCCCATACAAGTATATTTACCGGTAAAGTTGGTTTAACCACTGGGGTGGTCTCACATGGATCATCATTAACTTACTTGCCTAAAGAGGTAAAGTGGCTGCCCACCATATTGCGAAATGCAGGATATACAACTGCAGCTGTAGATAATTTATACAATTTAAAGGAATGGTTTGCAAGAGGCTACCAATATTATATCAATACGGTTGGAAAAACGAGATGGATCGATGGCCAAACGATCAATACCCTTGCAAAACCATGGATTAACGAACATAAAGACAAGGATTTCTTTTTATTTCTTCATTATTGGGATCCTCATACCCCTTATTTACCACCTAAAGATTACATCCCAACATTTTATGATTCGAGTAAAAACCAATATGACCCAACGAATAAAAGTATGGAATCAGCGTTTAATCATCCTGCTTATCCATTTTTTAAATATCACCATTACGACCTGCTCGGAAAAATTACTGATACGAACTATGTGAACGCACTTTATGATGCGGAAATAAGATATTTAGATGATTTATTAAAAGATTTGGATGATTATCTTATCGAGCTGGGCATTCAAGATGAGACCATGCTTGTTTTATTTGGCGATCATGGAGAAAGCTTAACAGAGCATGATATTTATTGGGACCATTGTGGTCTATATGATCAAACTGTTCATATTCCATTAATCATAAGATGGCCCAATTTTATACCAGCTGGAAAAAGGATTAGAAGTTTAGTGCAACATGCTGATCTTATGCCGACTTTACTTGAAGCTCTTAATCTTGAAATTCCTTCAGATTTGGATGGAAAAAGTCTTTTCCCATTAATAGACGAAATTGTCGACAAAAACCATTCTGAAATCTATTTAAGTGAATGTGCATGGCAGGCATCGCGAGGGATTCGCACAGAGAATTACAAATATATAGAAACGTATGATTCGGGTCCTTTTACAAGACCTCCAGCAGAGCTTTATGACATAAATAATGATCCTAAAGAGGAGAATAATCTCATTGAAACTCATCTAGAACAGGCTAATAGATTTCAAAAACAATTATCCAATTGGGTGAATGATAAAATCAAATTTTCCGAAGATCCTATGGAGTATGTCCTAAGAAAGCAGGGCTTACCATTTAAACGAAGAATAGAAAAAGTGCTTGAAGAGTACGGATTAACTTGGGATGAATGGAAGGCAAATCCTAGAAGAGAAAGAATTGATTTAGCAACAAGGAAAACATAAATAGGAAAGACTGCTATGAAGGGAAAATGCAGGACATTCTAAAAAAAGAAAGGAGTTGTAAAAAGAATTTATTCAATATTAAAAACAATGGAACTGTTCAAAAAAAATGTAGGGGGGAAGTTCATGAGGTCATCCATTAAACTGTGCTTTATGTTCCTTGTAATCTTTTCATTAATTATCGTCGGCTGTTCTCCGAAAAGTAATCAAACATCAAACGAGCCGCAAAAAGAAAGCCCTGATGGCGACGATAAAACGCAGCCAGAAGTAGATGTTTCAGATATTACTGAGTTTAAGCAATCGCCTATGCTAGATGAAATGGATTTGCCAGATGTGAAGGAGAGACTGCCGAAAGAACCTAAAATTCCGAACGAGATGCCGCCTGAATATCTTCAATTTGAAATTGGGAAATATGGAGGCACTTTGAATACAGTAGCTCAATCTCCTACATGGGATCCGGACTTTTTTGTTATGAGCAATGAACCATTGTTAAACACTCCGGGGATTCTAGGTGAAGAAGTAACAGGAAACGTTTTAAAAGATTATGAAGTATCAGATGATGAAAAGGAATTTACGTTTTATTTAAGGGAAGGGCTTAAATGGTCTGATGGCGAGCCAGTCACGACAGAGGATGTAAGATTTGCAATTGAAGATTTCCAGCTCAATAAGGAATTAGTGCCAATTTTACCTGCCTGGCTTCATTCTGGTGGAAATGTTGAAGGAAGCCCATTAAAGCTGGAAATTGTAGATGATTACACATTTAAGATTTCCTTTGACGAACCTAATGGTGGTTTCCCTATCAGTCTTGCTATTCAAAACTGGAGAGGTTACGCAGATCTTCTAAAACCAGCTCATTATCTTAAGCAATTCCATAAGGAATACGCGGATGAAGCTGATCTGAAGAAATTAATTGCCGAGCATAAATTTGAAGAAGATCAAGAAGTGAGTTGGGTAAATCTATTTAACTATATGGACATTACTGAAAGAGAAATGAGTCACCCGAACGCGGTAGGTTTTCCGGTTTTATATCCATGGAAACTCAAAGAAATGACGAAAACATTTGGTATTTATGAAAGAAATCCTTATTATTTTAAAGTTGATACAGCGGGTAATCAGTTACCTTACATCGACATGGTTAAAAGTGCCATCGTTCAAGACATCGAAATGACAGGTTTGAAAACGATTGCAGGGGAAGTTGATTTCAACCGTGAAGCAACAGCTTTATCAAAAATGCCTGTCTATCGAGAAAACGCGGAAAAAGGTGGATATGAAGCATTACTTGCAAATATGCATTTAACTCCAACTGATGTCATGTTTAATTTAACTTATGATAATGAAAATTGGCGTAAAGTAGTCAGAGATGTGCGCTTTAGAAAAGCATTAAACTATGCAATTGACCGTGATGAGATTATTGACACACTCTATTATGGCTTTGCAGAACCATCCACCGTTATCGATAGTACATTCGATTTAGATAAAGCGAATGCTTTATTAGATGAGATGGGGATGGACAAAGGTTCCGACGGCTTCCGGAAAGGGCCCGACGGAAAGCGATTTACGATTCCGTTCGAAGTCCAAGCAGCAGCACCAGATATTGTTCCATTAGCTGAATTGCTTACAGAAATGTGGAAGGAAATTGGCATCCATGTAACAGTTAAAACCTTGGATTCAGCATTATGGGGAACAAGAAATTCTGCGAACGAGCTTCAGGCAACGATCATTTGGACGCATACGCCTTTGTATTACATGCAAGACTGGGGACAGGGCTTCTGGGGAAATCTTTGGAATACATGGTGGAATTCAGGTGGAGAAAAAGGTGAAGAGCCGCCAGAGGATGTTAAAGAATTCTATCAATTAATGAATAAAATGAATGTTAGCCCGCCAGAAGAGGCCGTACAAATCATGGATACGCTGCGCGATAAAATGAAAGAAAATATTTATTATTTCGTACACATTGAAAATGTAAAACAACCACTAATTGTCAATTCCAAGCTAGGGAATATAACAGATAAAGGGACCGCAATCAGCATTAACTTTGCCGGTGAACAAATGTATTTTAAAGAATAATCGATAAACAAAAAACTTAGGTAGGATGATGAAACACTGCCTAAGTTTTTCCTTAAAAAATATGAAATAAAGGAGATTCAAAGATGCTTACATATATTGGGCAAAGACTTTTACAATTAATCCCATTGCTGATCGCCATCAGTATCATCTCCTTTGCACTCATTCAATTACCCCCAGGCGATTATTTAACTACTTATATTAATCAGTTAGAGTTATCAGGCACTGATGTATCAGAAGGGACAGTAATAAGTTTAAAAAGACAATATGGATTAGATAAACCGATATATGTTCAATATTTTATTTGGATTAAAAATATTGTCTTTCATGGTGATTTTGGTCGTTCATTCACTTGGAATGAACCTGTTGCTGATGTTATCGGAGAACGGCTCGGATTAACGATTGTTATCTCAATTATGACTCTCATTTTTACATGGATTGTCGCCATTCCAATAGGGATTTATTCAGCAGTTCGTCAATATTCATTCCTTGACTACGTATTTACGTTAATAGGATTTATCGGACTTGCTTTGCCGAATTTTTTAATAGCACTTGTTGTCATATACACGGTCTTTGTAAATACTGGAGTAGCCATAACGGGATTATTTTCACCCGAATTCGCTTCGGCACCATGGAGTATAGCCAAATTATTGGATATGCTGCAAAGAATCTGGGTTCCTATTCTCATAATTGGAACTGCTGGAACTGCTGGTTTGATAAGGGTTATGCGCGGAATGCTGTTGGACGAGTTGCAAAAACAATATGTCATTACAGCACGTGCGAAAGGATTAAAAGAAGGAAAATTATTGTTTAAGTATCCTGTAAGAATGGCAATTAATCCATTGATTAGTACCATTGGATGGACACTTCCTGCGATTATATCTGGTGAAGCAATTGTTTCCATCGTACTTAATTTACCAACAACTGGACCAATGCTGTTAGATGCATTAATGACGCAAGATATGTATCTAGCTGGAAGTTTTATATTCATACTTAGCGTCTTAACTGTTATTGGAACATTAATTTCTGATATTTTGCTGGCGTGGATCGATCCAAGGATTAGGTTTGGGGGTGTTCAGGAATGAAGCTAGTTTTTAATAAAAAGACGACCCCTGCCGTTTCACTAAACAATAACAAAATAGAAGAAGATTACGAGGTCGCCTCCCAATGGAAGTTAATGTGGTGGAAATTTAAAAAGCATAAATTAGCTATTATTTCAGCGCCTGTACTGACACTACTTATTATTATTGCAGCATTTTCTGAATTTTTAAGCCCACATTTGCCTTTGGAGCGCTTTTCGGATTATAAATATGCACCACCTCAAAAACTGCATTTCATTCACCCTGAAAAAGGATTTAGCCTCCGTCCTTTTGTTTATGATTTGAAACAAGAAATGGATGAAAAAACATTCCGTCGAACATATGCAGAGGATACGACTAAAACTCATCCTATTCATTTCTTTGTAAAAGGAAAGGAATATAAATTTTGGGGATTGTTTAAAACAAAAACCCACATTATTGGATTAAAGGATCCAAATGCTCCATTTTTTATAATGGGAACGGATTCATTAGGTAGAGATTTATTTACTCGAACACTTTACGGTTCCAGAATATCCTTATCCTTTGCGTTTCTCGGTATCATCCTGACGGTTATTCTAGGAATTATTCTAGGTGGAATCTCTGGTTATTTTGGTGGAGTCACCGATACAGTGATTCAACGTATAATCGATTTATTATTATGTATTCCGACTATCCCTTTATGGATGGCACTTGCGGCAGCTCTACCATCCGACTGGTCACCAGCCAAAATATATTTAGGAATGGTTATGATATTCTCTATCATTGGTTGGACCGGTTTAGCTCGCGTAGTCCGGGGGAAAATTTTATCACTTCGCGAAGAAGATTTTACAATGGCAGCAAGACTTGCGGGAGCAAGCAATATGAGGATAATAACAAAACATTTAATACCATCATTTGCAAGTTACATCATCATTAGTGTCACGATTTCAATTCCGGCGACAATTCTAGGCGAAACATCATTGAGTTTCTTAGGTCTAGGACTTCAGCCTCCAGTGGTGAGTTGGGGAGTTTTATTAGGTGAGTCACAAAAATTAGAAAATTTAGCTCATCACCCATGGCTGCTTTGGCCTGCTGCATTTATTGTAGTAGCAGTTCTCGTATTTAATTTCCTTGGTGATGGTTTAAGAGATGCAGCAGATCCTTATAAATAAAGGAGGATGGTGAAAGTGGAGACAATTAAAGCAAAAGACCAAAATATTGATTCCCATATAGAGGATGATAATGAGATCATTCTAGACACAAAAGATCTACAGGTACATTTTAAGCTTGATGAAGGGTTGCTTGAAGCTGTTAATGGTGTAGATATAAGGATTAAGAAAAAGAAAACACTTGGAATAGTCGGCGAAAGTGGAAGTGGTAAAAGTGTTACAGCAAAAGCAATTATGCAAATTGTTGAATCCCCTGGACGAGTTGAAGGAGAAATAAAGTTTCGGCGCAGTGATAACACCATTGTTGATATTGGGAAGCTTCATCCAAAAGGTGATGAAGTACGGAACATCAGAGGCGGAGAAATCTCAATGATTTTTCAGGAACCGATGAAGGCCTTTTCTCCCATACATACGATAGGAAATCAACTAATTGAAGGGATTATGCTGCATGTGACAAAGGATGAAAAGGAAGCTAGAAAAATAGCAATCGATACTTTGAAAAGTGTAGGAATGTCTAATCCTGAGCAGAGAATCGATCAATACCCTCACGAACTGTCGGGAGGTATGAGACAAAGAGCAATGATTGCGATGGCTCTTTGCTGTAATCCTTCTATTCTCATTGCTGATGAACCCACTACAGCATTAGATGTGACGGTTCAGGCGCAAGTTTTAGATTTAATAAATAATCTAAAAGAAAAAGTAGGATCAGCGGTCATTTTTATTACACACGATTTGGGAGTCATCGCTGAAATGTCCGACGATGTTGCCGTCATGTATTTAGGAAAAGTGGTTGAATATACAGACGTTGATACTTTATTCTTTGGTGCTGTCCATCCATATACCCAAGGGCTATTGCGTTCAATCCCAACGATAGCTTTAAAGAATCAAAGACTCGAGTCGATTGAAGGAACGGTGCCGATTCCTATGAACCTCCCAAAAGGCTGCGGATTTTACACTAGGTGTAAGTTTGCAAAGGATGGTGTCTGCAACGTTGATGATATTCCACTTGTAAAGGTGAAAGAAAACCATTTTGTCAGATGCGTGCTGGCAGAAGAACAATTATAGGGGGCATCTATCATTATGGATGATATTATTCTTGAAGTGCAGTCGATGAAAAAATATTTCCCAATTAAAAAAGGATTTTTTAAGCGAACGGTTGGACAGGTAAAAGCAGTTGATGACGTTTCATTTTATATAAAAGAAGGAGAAACTTTTGGTCTAGTAGGTGAATCCGGATGTGGAAAATCTACATTGGGAAAAAGCTTATTGAGAGCGATTGAACCAACGGAGGGTTTGGTGAAATTTAAAAATCGGCATAATGAAACGGTTAATGTTATGGATTTGGATTATAAAAAGTTGCGAGATATTAGACGGGATATGCAGCTAATCTTCCAAGATCCTTACTCTTCGTTAAATCCACGAATGACGGTCTTAAATATAATCGGCGAACCGCTTATTTGTAATAAGTTGGCAAAAGGTGATGAATTAAGAGAAAAAGTTAAGCATTTAATGGAAATTGTCGGTTTAAATAGCCGGCATTTAGAGCGATATCCTCATGCCTTTAGTGGAGGTCAAAGGCAGAGAATTGGAATTGCCCGTGCATTAGCTACAAACCCTAAATTCCTTGTTTGTGATGAAGCTGTTTCTGCCCTGGACGTTTCCATACAGGCACAAATCATTAACTTATTGGAAGACCTTCAGAAATCATTGAATTTAAGCTATTTATTTATTTCACATGATTTAGGTGTAATACAGCATATTTCAGACAGAGTTGGAGTGATGTATGTAGGGAAAATGGTTGAGACCGCAACGACTGAAGAATTATTTACAAATCCTAAACATCCTTATACTGAAGCTTTGTTATCTGCTAAACCAATGCCAAATCCAAGACTTAAAAAAGAAAGAATTATCCTAAAAGGCGAAGTGGCAAATCCAGCAAATCCTCCATCTGGATGTTACTTTCATCCAAGATGTCCATACGCTCAAGAAATATGTAAACTGCAAGCGCCAACATTTAATGAAGTAAGCCCTGGCCACCAAGTTGCATGTCATTTTGCAGGGGAATTAGATTTAAAAGGATCAGTCGCTATATGAACCCTATCCTATTGCTTTTAATTGTGTTCATCATTGCCATATTTATCATCATGGCTGCTTCGATCTGGTTTATGAATGCCTTTACTCGAAAATATATCGGTGAAAAACATATGGTTTTGGAGGAGCTTACTCGAGGGGAAGTACCTGAGCTTTGGTCGCGGAAATATAAACAAAAGCGTCTGAAGTTTGAGATTAAAGGGAAGGCAGAAAAAGTTGATAAATTGAATGGTGCTGCTCATAAAGATTATTTGAGAAATTTGAATAAAATAGTTACTTATATTCAAAAAACAAGCTTGGTAGAAGATGAGGAAACTCGTTCTTCTATTCTCTCCGATTTAGAAAAAACGCGCCATCAATGGAGGGAGAATAAAGTTAATGATTGAGCAGAAATATGGTAAAACTTTATTGTTAAGTTTACTAACTTTGTTAATGTCTACTATTTCAGGTGGGATTGGCTTAGTTCTTTGGTTTGTTTTAAAGGACACGTTCATAACGATTTTACTTTTCAACTCTATTGATAAATGGAAAGTGCCGGCTGCAGATCAATTCAGTTTCTTAATACTAGGAATTTTATGGCTTATGTTTGTTTTTATCGTTTACCATTACTATAACAAAGGGAAAGAAAACGGTCAGTTTCTACCAGTTTTTTTGCTTATAACAGGTTCCCAATCATTCTTACTATTTATATGTGAAAGTATAATGCTCATTTTGGACAGAGGGAGAGGATCGAATACTTTTTTATTAGTTTGTGAGTTTTTAATCGGGGTTATGTTAATTTCGTGTTCATTCTTTATAAAAGCAAAGAAAAAGAATGGTGAAATTTCTGCCAAATCAAAATAAGGAAGTAGGTTAAGAAATGGATGTTGGTGTCGTATCAAGAAGTTTTCCACAGTTAAGTAATCAAGAAACTGCGGAGCTTTTATCAAAAAATGGTTTTAAATGGACAGAACTTTGCTTTTCCCAGACAGATTCGAATTATTGGGTGTACAACGGTCGGTCGGATATGAGCAAATTAACAGATGAAGAAAGTATTAGGATCGTTGAAACTTATCGAAATGAAGGGATTGAGGTAAAGGCAATAGGGGTATTCACCAATTTATTGGAAACAGACAAAAAAGAAGAAGAAGAAAATCTTGCATATTTTGAGCGACTTATCAAAATTGCAAGTTTAAATAAAGTTCCATATGTATCGACTGAATGTGGTTTTATCCCTGGAAAAAGGGGAGTAAATGCAGAAACGTACGAAGTAGATTTTCAAAGAATTGTTGGAAATGTGAAACGCTTATCTGAAAAAGCAGAGCAATATAATGTGTCAATTGCGATTGAGCCGTGCGTATTGGATATTATTCCAAGCGCTAAGAGAATGGTAGATTTTATTGATCAAGTTGGTTCCAACCGAGTAAAAGTATTGTTAGATCCTGCTAACTTAATCGCAAATAATAATGAGGAAGATATGTTCGCCTATTTATCTAACCACATTGCCTATTTTCATGGGAAGGATCGTAAAGTTAATGATACGTATGGCCGAGCAATTGGAGATGGTGATATCAACTGGCCGTTGTTTTTACATTTGTATCACAAGTATACAGAAGGTGTACCTTTTATTATGGAGTATGTAAATATCAATAACTTTTGTAGTATACGTGATCGTGTTATTCGCTTTGATGAGATGGCCTCGTTTCAATTTCATTAAAGGGACGTCAATTAAATTGACATCCCTTTAATAGTTTACAAACGAACGGCTGAATTTTTTCTATAAACAACCGGAAAATCATCCCCAGCTAGAATTTCACCAGGTTTGACAGTTACAAATGGTTCCATTGGATGTGATCCAGTTGGCTCATAACGCACATGTCCAGGCATGTAATGAACTGCAATGGCTCTGCGTTTTCTTTGTGATGTATTTGGACCGCTACCATGCCATGTTAGGCAATGATGATATCCAACTTGACCTTTTTTAATTTCGAATGGAACAGGATCAATATTTACACCTTCCGGCAATAATTCCGGGTTTGTATGGTATGGCTTAAAGTCAGCTGTATTTTTTAAATATTGTTGGTGGTCACCCCATTTATGACTACCGGGAACCATCCACATACAGCCATTTTCAATGGTTGCATCATCTAAGGCAACCCAAGCACTTACTAAGTCGGCAGGCTGAATAATCGGCCATGCGGGGTGATCTTGATGCCAATCGCCAGGTCCACCAACTACAGGAGGCTTATATTGGACTTGATCGTGCCAGATGCGTAGTAGATCTGTGTTGCAAAGTTGTGCAACATCTTCGCAAAGTTTTTCATTTGCAGCATGAGTCAAGTACGCATCACTAGCCATCCACATATTTACGATTTGGACCACGGTATCTTTTTTGGCCATTTTCATCGCAAATTCAGAGTTATCTTTCATATCACGATTTAACACTGGTTTTTTTACAGATTCGCCAGCCATTACTAAATCTAGTTGCTCACGTAGTAATTCTACTTCTTCATCATTTAGGATTATATCACCTTTGACAAAACCTTGTTCTTCAAATTCTTTTAATTGTTGTGCGCTTAGCAATTTTTTTCATCCTTTCGGTTTTGGAGTAAGTATTTCGTTATGTTGATCATATCAACTGAAAAACTTCATGTCGTTAGAATATTCAATAAAATTTTTGCACTTTTCACAGATGTTTTCTCGTTTTAAAAAGATTTAAATATACTCTGGGAATTGAGCTTTTTTTGGTGCTTAGTATTCGTTTTAAAAACTTTTCCAAAAAAAGACATGCCATAGAAGCGCTACAAATTTATTTACATTGTTGCATACCAAGATAGTGCAAGGTTGATTTAGTTTTAAAAGCAACTAACCCTTTAAAAAGATAAAGCCAGTTTAAAGAAAATAGGATTGTTAAGGTATAACAGTTCATCTTTTTGAAGAGATAGATGCCGACAGGTTTCTAAGTGATAATCGATTTTTTCTCGTCTGTTTGAACGTTCTACGATGTTCGTCTTTTATAAATGTTCTATTAACACTTCTTTCGAAGTAAATAAGGAAGGAATCTACTTGACTGGTGAATATTGTGGTGTTTTTGAGAAATCAAATGTTTCTGAATTAAATATTAATGAAATTTCATTGTATGAATAACGAACTTAAAAATTTCATGGAAATGTATGAAAAGAAAAGATTTGAGAATGAGTGTTGCCAAGAGCAAAAGAATATCTTAGTTGATTGGAGTGGAAGTCGGCGACTCCTGGTCGGCTAAGACGGCCACTTCCTGTGCCCAACGCCGACTCTACCTGTCCGTCGGGAGATTAGCGTGACAGGTAGAGCCACCGCACGGCGCGATGCGACTGAGGTGGCTCAGCGCACGCCCCTCGGAAAGCGTCCGCTTGGAACGGAAATTAGCGGTGAGTGGCTCTCACATTGTATGTAGATTATTATCTCATTCAATAGAGAGAGGGCAACTTTACTAATAAAAAATTAAATTTACTCGATGAATGCCGAGAGTCTATTTAATTTATAGGAGTCTATGATGAAAACATATAAGGAAGAAAATGTTGGTTTACTTTCAACTCTAAAGCCAACTGTAAATTTTGCCAATAAAATGGCTGCGAAAGGAGGACAAATTTGGGGACCGCGTACCATTTCTGATTGCCAATTAATTTTTGTCATCTCGGGAAAGGCGACATTAACACTCGGAGAAAGTACATTTTTATTAAATGCAGGGGAATGTGTATTTTACGGAGAAAATAGTCCTCACAAACTCGTTTCATCGGCAAGTGACCCATTTACTTTCATGAGTATCCATTTTGATTGGAATGGCAAATCCTCGGAACCCATTCACCCTCTTCATGGAATAATGGATTGCAAACTTACAGAGAATGTGACGCTTTACAAAATACGCATAGATGAGCAGCGAGAAATCATATTTCCACATCATTTCATCATGCCAAGTATTGATAGCTTGTTTTCCAATATCGTAAGGGAATATCGATATGAGGAACCAGGTTACACATTTATTCTTAGAGGATTGCTGACTCAATTAATTACATTAATTATTAGAAACGATATAAATGGGAATCTATCTTTAGGAGAAAGAAGGAAAATTGCTCCTGCTTTAGAAAGTATTCGAAAGCAGCCTGAAAAAAATTGGACAATACAAGAATTGGCTGAAATTTGCGGGTACCATCCAACTTACTATGCTTCGATTTTTAAAGAATCAACAGGTTATACACCTAAACAATTTTTAATAAATGAAAGAATCAGGAGAGCAAAACAATTTCTGCTTGAAGCAAAAACGGTTGAAGAAGTATCTATGAAACTTGGATATACAAGTATTCATTACTTTTGTAGAAACTTTAAATCCATAACCGGGTTAACGCCAACGGAATATAAATTACAAAGTTTAGTGCTTTAGTAATGTAGGTTTAAAATTATTTGGCCGTATTGACCATAAAAATTGGCAGGATGAACAATGATGATTTAATAGGGTATAGATAAAATTTAATTATGTTGGAAAACGCTTCCAAATTAAACGGAATGGGGGAGGTATATTTGATTGGAAAACAGACTTGGATTATTCCTGATGGATTTTTACAACCAAGGAGTACAGGTGATCAAATAAGTCATGAAGCCGTTTGTGTATTAAATTTGACTAATGATCCAGCCGAAATCCGTCTTACTTTATATTTTGAAGATCGTGAACCGATGGACCAATTTTTTTCCGAATGTAGTTCTAATCGGACCCATCATATTCGCTTGGATAAAATAAAGGATCGCGAAGGAAATGAAATTCCTCGGGGCGTCCCATATGCTATAAAAGTTGATAGCAATGTACCATTAATTGTTCAACATAGTAGATTAGATACTTCCCAAGAAGCACTTGCATTATTTACAACAATGGGTTATCCAGCAAATTAATATAAAATTTTAAATTGGAGGATGAACAAATGACATTGAAGGTAGGCATTGTAGGTGTTGGAAATATCGGAAGTATTCATGCATCGGTTTATAAGGAAAACCCCGATACTGAAATTGTTGCAGTTTGTGACATTATAAAAGAAAAAGCTGATGCAGCCGCGGCTAAGTTTGGGGGAACTGCATTTTACAGCGTTAATGACTTGCTTGCTAGCAACCTCCAATTGGACCTTGTCAGTGTTTGTACGAAGGGGGAAGAAAATGGAAGTGAACATTTTGCTCCTACAATGGAATTATTGAATGCGGGTATACCAGTCCTAGGCGAAAAACCAATTTCTAATAATATTGATGAAGGTCAACAGATGGTTGATTTGGCCAAAAGAAATCAAATTCCATATGCTGTCAATTTAAACCATCGCTTTACACCTGCTGCAGAAAGAGCAAAATCTTGGCTTGAGAGTGGAAGATTAGGAAAGATTCATATGGTCAATATGAGAATGTGGATCAACAATCCAGTAGAAAGTTCTCCTTGGTTCCACTTACGTGCATTACATCCACATTCCTTTGATGTCATTCGCTATTTTTGTGGGGATGTTAAACGGGTAGCTGCTTTTATGATGAAAGGTGAGGGGCGCAAAATTTGGTCCAATGCACAGATTATTTTGGAATTTGAAAATGGTGCGATTGGAAATCTTGTAGGAAGTTATGACGCAGGCGCTAGCTACGGTCTTGAATTATGCGAGGTTGTTGGATCTAAAGGACGTTTTGTATTAGAAGATGCTTGTGAACATTTAACTTTTTATCCAAGAACTAGTATTCAAACGGAAAAATATAGCCATCTTGGCGGAATGCGAGCCTTCCCGGAAACATTCAAGAGTCGCATTAATTCCTTCGTTGATCAACTTGTCGCTGGAGTTACATATGATCGTGTAGACGGGTCTGGCGAAGATGCACTTAAAGCCCAGCTGATCATTGAAGCGGCAATTAAATCTTGGGAAACTGGAACAATTGTAGATGTTGAGGAAGTAAGAGCGATTTCAGGAGGTATAAAATGATAAAACTTGGTGTGAACTCTGTTTTATTTAAAGATTTCGACTTTTCAACAGCTGCCAGACAAATTGCAGCATGCGGTTATGACGGAGTGGAAATATCAGCCATTAAAGGTATGTGTGAGCATCTTGAGCTAGACCGTTGGAAAGAACAAGCTGATGAATTATGCTCTATCACAGATAAATATGGTTTGGAGCTTTTATCCATGGAAGTAGCTTCATTGGACGAGGAAAGACTTACATTAGCGTTTGAAGCTGCGGCTGCTATCGGAATTCCAGTAGTCAATGTAGGTCCAGGAGGAAAATCCGGGGTAGAAGCAGACTTAGAACATTCCATTGAAACTCTATACAATTTGGCAAAGAAAGCTGAAAGCTACGGTGTTACACTTTGCGTAAAAGCACATGTGGGAAATGCAATTTACAATACAGAAACTACTTTAAGAGCAATGAATGAAATTTCTTCTACTGCATTTGGGATTGATATGGACCCTAGCCACATTTATCGAGGTAATGAAAATCCCGAAGTGGAATTGCCGAAAGTCCTAAGTCGAGTAAAGCATATCCATATACGCGATTGTAAAGGCCGCGCTGCCGGTCCTGGACCAATTCATGACCAAGCATGTGGCCGTGGAGATATAGATTTATTTTCCTATTGCAAAGCAATGGTGGATGGGAATTATTCCGGTCCGGTTGTTCTGGAAGTGATTGGTGCGAATAACCATTCTCTTGCCGATGTTTCCATTGTAGCGGCGGAAAGCTATGGATATTTAAATGCATGCTTAAAAGCACTTGGGGCAAGAGAAGCAAATATTGTGCAGAAAGGATAGATCTTATGAAAAAGAAAGCAAATATCATTCTTTTCGGGATTGACAGTCTAAGAAGAGATCGTATGAGCTCGTATGGGTACAATCGGTTAACAACTCCTCATATCGATAAGTTTGCTGAAGATGGGATCTTATTTGAGAACCATTTTAGCCCAAGTATTCCGACAACTCCTGGTTATGCTTCAATGTTAACGGGAATGGATTGCTTTGGTACAGACGTAGTAGCACTAAGACATAAAGGTCCTTTAGGGGATCATGTGAAAACCTTGCCAGAGGTATTGGCGGAAAATGGTTATAATACAACTTGTATAGGTTTTACTGGGAACCCATCATCTAGAGGATTTCAAAAATATATTGACTATGAAGGTTGGGGAGCCGACGAAACGGGCCGTAGTCCAAAAGCGGAAAATCTAAATAAAGAAGCGATTCCTGAACTAAAAAGACTTGCTAATGAAGATGAGCCATTTTTCTTATTTTTAAGACATATGGACCCTCATTCACCTTATCTGCCCCCAGAACCATATGAGCGCATCTTTTATGATGGAAATGAATGCGATCCAGACAATCAATCATTAAATAAATTAAAAGAATTTAAACCGTTTGCTGATTATATAACTTCGTGGCTACCAGAAGGGTGTACAGATTCTAAATATGTCGATGCACAATACGATGGAGCCATTGCGTATATGGATGCATGCATTCAAAACATTTTTACGACAATAGAAACCTTAGGTATTGAAGAAGAAACGCTTGTCATTGTTACCTCTGATCATGGAGAAACATTGAATGAGCATGAATGCTATTATGATCATCATGGCCTCTATGAAAATACTTTAATCGTTCCATTAATTATGAAGTTTCCTGGAAAACTTCCGGCCGGAAAACGGATTACAGATTTTTCGTTCATAAAAGATATTACACCTACTGTTTTGGAACTTCTTGGCATAGAAACGAATATTTCATTTGACGGTCGCAACCTTTTGGATGTAGTTTACAACCGCAATGAAACTGTTCAACCAATTTCGGAGTTTTATATAACAGAATGCACTTGGATGAGAAAGCATGGTTGGCGAACTCCTGAATGGAAATTAATATGTTCACTTGAACCTGACTTTCACTTTAAACCGGAAATTGAGCTTTATAATATCTTCAACGATCCAAAGGAATTAACAAATTTGGCTGATCAAGAGTCTGAAATTGTTAATATGCTAATGGGAAGAATGAACAAATATATTGCCATAAGGGAAAGTGAAACCGGCAGGAAAAATCCTATGTATACAAATTTAAGCTGGCATGGACTTGACCGTGGTCCATTTGAAACATCCGAGGAAGCATATGAAGCAATGTATATTGGGTCCATCAGTTCCGCCCAAAAGCTTCAAGAAAAAGATAAAGAAAAAGTGAAATAATAATAGAATGCTTCGAAAGAATTACTTTCGAAGCATTCAAATTAAGATAGAAAAACGTTAACATATTTATACCTTCACAATTTCGGTGAGACAACGAGCTTTAATGGGAAGTATGGTAATCAATTAAATAACTTTTTCCAAAAAAGACATACCAAAGAAGCGTCACTAATTTATATATTTTTTTAAAAGATGGTTTGTAAACCTTGTTGCATACCAAGATAGTACGAGGTTGATCTCCGCTTCAGTTGCTCGCTTTCAAGGTACGAGCGCGGTGAGCCTCCTCGGAAAGCGTCCACCTGGAACGAAAATAAACGGTGGCAAGTGCACGCATGTATATAGATTATTATCTCGTTTAATATGGAATGGGTAATTCTACTAATAAAAAATGAAATATCCCCCTATTAAATGTAGGAGAAGAAATAATAAAATGGCACAAGAAAACCTTGGGCTATCTCACTCAGTAAATGCCGGGAGTCTATATATTTGAAAGGAGAGGAATCCTTGATTAAGGTCGCTGTAGTCGGAGTAAATAATATAGGGAAGCTTCATTGTCGTTTTTATTATGAAAATCCCCATACTGAATTAGTAGCTATTTGTGATTTAAATAGGGAACTAGCAGATAAAGTCGCGAGTCAATATGGAGTTATAGCTTATTCAGATTTAAAAACAATGCTAAACACTGAAGAAATTGATGTTATAAGCGTTGCCACTGGTGGTGTTGAAAATGGTTCACATCACTATAAACCAGCGATGCTTGCTATGGAATATGGAAAGGATGTTTTAGTCGAAAAACCAATATCTAATAATATAACTGAAGCAAGAGAAATGGTTGATTATGCGCAGAAACTAAAGATTCGACTAGCATGTAATCTTAACCATCGATTCGTTTCAACGGCATATAAAGCTAAGGAATGGATTGAAAAAGGAGATCTAGGAACGCTGCTCTTTATGAACATGAAACTAACGATAGGAAATCCAAATGAATCTAGTCCTTGGATTCATATGCGTGCATTACACCCGCACTCGATAGATGTCATGCGTTATTTTTGTGGAGACATACGGAGAGTTCAAGCTTTTATGACAAAGGCTCCTGGAAGAACCGTTTGGTCTACTGCATCAATTAATATGGAATTTGAATCGGGAGCTGTTGGCCATTTAACGGGCAGCTATGATATGGATAACCAGCATCCGATTGAATTTTGTGAGGTGGCAGGGACGAAGGGAAGATTCACTATCAATGATGTGTATAATGAATTAACTCTTTTTCCACACAAAAGTACTGAACTTAAAGTGTATCGAAATTCGGTGCTTTCTGGGTTAAATGGTTTTAATGATACATTTAAAAATCGACTTGAGACATTTATACAAGAGATAAAAGATGGAGTATCCCCTAACTTCATTTCAGGGTCTGGAGCCGATGCATTGGCAGCTCAAGAGGTAATTGAAGCAATCATTCGCTCGCAAATAGAGAATGGGAAAGTCATCGAGTTAAAAGATATAAGGAAAAAAGGGAAACAATTACTTTAAATTAATTGAATGTTAGTAATATTCACTTGACTAAACGATATTTGATGTAATCATAATGTGATTTACCTTTCATAATGTGCAAAGTATTCATATTTCTATTAGATTCATTCTAGGAGGAGTTATGATGTGTGCGACAAGATACCAGAGTAGTGAATACATGAAAACGAAAGATTTTCCTTTCTGGATTCACCGTTTTCGACATGACTCAACAAACGTCCCTCCAGCTCACTCACATGAGTTCATTGAATTAGTGTACGTAATCCAAGGTAATGCAAATCACGTTTTCGAAGGACAATCATATACCATTAAGACAAATGATGTTTTTATTATTAACCCGGGTGAAGTCCATACTTTTGAAGTCGAGAAAAATAAGACTCTCGAAATCATTAATTGTTTATTTTTGCCAAGCTTGATTAAAGACTCCTGGCTAAAAGAATTAGGCGTTTCCCAATCAATGGATTATTTTTATATCCAGCCATTCTTGGATCGGAATGAACGATTCCATCATCTTCTAAATTTAGATGGAAACTATTCTTCTAGATTTCTATCCTTATTGGAAGGGATGTTGCAAGAGTACAATAAAGAAAATTCGTGTTACTCTACTTTGATTCGTCTGCAAATGGTAGAATTATTAATTTTGCTTTCTCGTATATACAATGAAAGAAATTCTACAGTGGAGAAACATGTTACCGCAGAGAATAGCAACAGTATATTGGTTCAACGTATTTGTGGATATTTATCAAGAAATTATGATCAAAAAATATCCATTCAAGATCTTTGTCATATTTTTAATATCAGTCCAAGACATTTAAATAGACTCTTTAAACAAGAGACGAAAAAAACAGTAATTGAAATGTTACATAGCATTAGAATTGAGAAAGCAAAGCAATTTTTAATTGAAACAGACGATAAGGTAATAGATGTGGCAATAAGAGTAGGCTATGACGATTCAGCTTTTTTCAGTAAACTTTTCCGTAAATCTGTAGGTTGTTCACCTGGAAAATATAAAGGAAATTCTAATGTAAGCTAATGAAGCTGAAGGGAGATTATAAATGAGTGTCCATGCACTTCAATACGATACGAACATCAAGCCACATGGTGGAATTTTAATAAATCGGGAAGTTAGTGAAAATGAGCGAGAAAGGTTTTTAAAGAGAGCGGATCAACTATCATCCTTAATCATTTCGGAATGGTCGATATCAGATTTAGAATTAATTGCTATAGGTGGTTTTAGCCCTTTGACAGGGTTCATGAAAAAAACAGACTATCTTTCTGTCATAAATAAAATGAGTCTTGAGAATGGTCTTGTTTGGAGCATCCCGATTACACTTCCTGTAGAAATTGAAAAGGCATCTTTATTTTCAATAGGGGAAGAAATTGCTCTAAAAGGTGCAGATGATATCATATATGGAATTTTAAAGCTTGAGGAAAAATTTATGTACGACAAAAAAGAGGAAGCTCGTTTAGTATACGGAACGACCAATGAAGCTCATCCAGGTGTAAAAAAATTATATGAACAAGGTGAGGTATACTTTGCAGGACCCATCACCTTGCTTAATAGACCGGACCACGGAGAGTTTATAAATTATTATATGGATCCTGCCCAAACAAGATATATGTTTGCAAGTATTGGTTGGAAAACGATTGTTGGTTTTCAAACTCGAAACCCAGTACATCGCGCACATGAATATATACAAAAAATCGCCATGGAAAATGTCGATGGTTTATTATTAAACCCTTTGGTCGGTCAAACGAAGGCTGATGATATTCCTGCCTCCATTCGTATGAAAAGTTATGAAGTTTTATTAGATCATTATTATCCTAAAGATCGTGTTCGGTTAGTCATATATCCTGCTGCCATGCGTTATGCTGGTCCAAGAGAGGCCATTTTACATGCTTTGGTGCGGAAAAATTATGGGTGTACACATTTTATTGTTGGGCGAGACCATGCTGGAGTAGGCGACTATTATGGAACGTATGAGGCACAAGAATTAATTAGTATTTATGAAAAAGAAATCGGGATGAATATACTAAAATTTGAACATTCCTTTTATTGTAAGCAGTGCGGGAATATGGCAACGGCTAAAACATGTCCTCATAGTAAAGAACATCATCTCCATTTAAGTGGGACAAAAGTAAGAACAATGCTGAAAAATGGAATAAAGCCCCCAAAAGAATTTTCGCGGCCAGAAGTGGCTGAAATTTTAATTAAGGGACTTAATAAAGCTGACCAATATGACATCTGAAATAGCTTTCGTGTTACTCATTCTTATCTTAATGTTGATTGGTCTAGTTTTAGAAATAACTAGACCAGACATCATTCTTTTTTTTACTTTATCGATTTTTTTATTATCAGGTGTACTTACTACTGAAGAAGCATTAAAAGGTTTTTCAAACGAAGGAATGCTCACAATTGCCTTTTTATTTGTCATTGCAGCCGCTATTCAAAAAAGTGGGATTGCAGACAGATTAGTTACGAAATTATTAGGTAACAGTAAATCTATCCGATGGACTTTTTTTAAAATTCTTACTCCAGTTACCGCGTTTTCAAGTGTATTAAACAATACTCCTATCGTCGTTACACTTACACCCATCTTGCGAAAATGGTGTTCAGAGCATCATGTGTCACCATCAAAGTTTTTAATACCATTGTCATATGCAACCATATTAGGTGGAATGTTAACTTTGATTGGAACCTCTACGAATCTTGTCGTTCATGGCATGTTGTTGGAATCCGGTTTGAAAGGATTCTCTTTTTTTCAAATAGGTTTTATTGCATTTCCCGCTGTTTTATTTGGGTTGCTATACATCATATTAATTGGACATAAGTTCCTCCCAAACCATAAAGTCCTTCTAGAAAAAGTTAATGAACATAGCAAGGAATATATTTCACAAATGAAAGTTGAAAGAGATTTTCCTTTTTTAAATCAAACTGTTGAGGATGCGGGTCTAAGAAGGTTAAAAGGTTTATATTTAATTGAAATTATTCGTAATGATGAGCGAGTGTCCCCTGTTAAATCAACGACGATGATAAGGCAAGGAGATAAGCTTATATTTACAGGTCTGATTTCCACTATTGCTGAATTACAAAGAATTAAAGGGCTGAAACTTGAAACAGGCTCCGATTTTTCATTAGATTCGTTGAAAAATGGCAATACACAACTCGTTGAAGCAGTTGTTTCACATCATTCGTCTCTCTTATATAAAAAAATTCAAGATTCATATTTTCGTAGTAAGTTTGATGCGGGAGTCATCGCTGTACATAGACATAGAGAAAGGATTAAAAGCAAAATAGGGGATATTACGTTAAAGCCTGGAGATGCTCTTTTACTTTTGTGCGGACCAGACTTTGATATGAAGATGAGACAATCAAATGATTTCTATGTTACAACCTCTTTATCAACTCCTTCTATTTTAGAGGATCAAAAGAAGGGCTGGTTTTCAGTCATTGCTCTTTTATCCATGATTGTTCTTGTCACATTAAACATGATTACAATGTTAAAAGCAGTCATTATTCTCGTATGCATATTGCTTATTTTGAAAGTGGTCAAACCTGATGAAGCAATGAAATCTTTACATTTCCCTGTATTGCTTTTAATAGCATGTGCATTTGGAGTCGGAACGGCTTTATTAGTAAGTGGTACCGCTTCATATTTAGCCGGAGGGTTGATTCATATAGCACAGCCGTACGGAATTTTGGCTGTAATTGGAGTTCTTTACTTAGCAACGAATATTCTTACGGAAATTATTACGAATAGCGCGGCTGCGGTCATTATGTTTCCTATTTCGATTGAAGTGGCACAACAAATGAGTGTAGAGCCCATACCTTTTGTTCTTGCTATTACGATTGCAGCTTCAGCGAGTTTTTCTACTCCGATTGGGTACCAAACGAATCTAATTGTATATGGTCCAGGAGGCTATAAGTTCATTGACTACTTTAAAATTGGATTTCCTTTAAATATCATTGTAATGCTCTCTACGATTTTTATGATCTATACTTTTTGGATCTAGAAAAGGTGATGCTTATGAAAGCTACTAATATAACTTGGCATAATCAACATATAAACAAAAAAGAAAGACAATTATTACACGGGCATAAAAGTGCCATTTTGTGGTTTACTGGCTTATCGGCTTCTGGGAAATCAACCCTTTGTGTAGAGATTGAAAAAAGATTATATGCATTGGGAATGAGCACATATGTATTAGACGGCGATAATATAAGACATGGTCTTAATAAAAATTTAGGATTTAGTCCAGAGGATCGTTCAGAAAATATCCGCAGAATTGGTGAAGTTTCTAAATTATTTGTAGATGCTGGGATCATTACATTAACAGCCTTTATTTCTCCTTATAGAAGAGATCGCGACATTGTGCGTGAATTAGTTGATCGTCATGAATTTATTGAGGTGTATGTAAAGTGTAGTGTAGAAGAATGCGAAAGGCGGGATCCAAAAGGCCTATATAAAAAGGCAAGAATAGGGGAAATTAAAGACTTTACCGGTATTAATGCTCCTTACGAGGAACCGATTGATCCTGAAATTATTATTGATAGTGAAATGCACACTGTCGAAGAATCTGTTAATCATGTGATAAAATATTTAAAGGATCATCATTATATAGAGTTAAGATAAAATAGTATTGTAAAATGATCCTTCGTTATGGAGAATAATTCATAATGAAGGATCATTTTTGTATAAGGAAACCTGTAAGAAAAACAGTTAATGATGCCGTAAGTCAGATTCTAGAATACAGATTCATCGTATTGAGGGCATACAGATTTTTTGCTTATTTTCATAGCTGTTTTAGAAGATTTCCGGAACGAACCGAAAGGCATTAGCTTACTAAGATTAATAATGCCAGGTGTATCTTATTCACGTTTTCTCAGCAGGCAATATATAGGCAATAGAAAGGGGCGTCTAAATGAAACCTATTACGGATCATATAAAAGAAAATTTAGATGTACTGTTCGTAGGATTTAATCCAAGTATTATGTCTAGCGAGACTGGGCATCATTTCGCAAATCCAACGAACCGTTTTTGGACCATTCTATACAAAGCAGGGATTACAAATAGAAAATATTCACCTACTGAAGACTTTAAATTACTTGATATTGGATATGGTTTCACCAACATAGTTGCAAGACCAACTAAAAGTGCCCAAGAAATTTCCTCTGATGAGTATCGTACAGGAAGAGAAGTATTAAAAGATAAAATAAAAAGGTATCGCCCCAAAATAATCTGTTTTGTAGGAAAAGGAGTATACCAAGAATTTAGTGGCAGAAAAAAAGTTGAATGGGGCAAGCAATCAGAATCTATTATTCCTGGAGTCGTTGATTTTGTTGCTCCATCATCAAGCGGACTTGTCAGAATGAGGATCGATGATATTGCAAATATATACTCACAGTTGCCAAAATTGATTGCTCGGGAAAATAAATAAACTATGATATTTATCATGTTTTGTCCATGACATTTATGCCTTCAACCATATCTTTATTAACTATATGATTGTAATAAAGATATCGGAAGGAGACACGTGAATGTCTAAAAATGATCCTAAAATTTTGAGAAAGCAAATTGCCCCATATGAGAAATCAAATACAAAAAACAGTGTAAGACAAGTAATAAATACGCTTGTGCCATTCTTTTTACTTTGGGTATTAGCGTATTTCACACTTTCCCTCTCCTATTTATTGACTCTAGGAATATGCATCATAGCAGCTGGTTTCCTCGTTCGAATATTTATTATTTTTCACGATTGTTGTCATGGCTCTTTTTTTAAAAACCGACACGCTAACAATATACTTGGAACTATAACTGGAATTCTCACGTTATGTCCATATGAGCAATGGAAGCATAGCCACTCCATTCATCATGCTACTAGCAGCAACTTGAATAAAAGAGGTACTGGTGATGTTTGGGTTCTTACAGTCGATGAGTACATCGAAACATCACAGATGAAAAAATTAGCTTATCGATTGTATCGAAATCCTTTCGTTATGTTTGTACTAGGACCTATTTATATATTTCTTATTGCATACCGTTTTAACGCTAAAAATGCTAGGCCTAGGGAACGTAAGAACACGTACATTACAAATATTGCAATTATTTCTGTATCAGCTTTATTATGTTGGACGATCGGATGGCAAGCCTTTCTACTCATTCAAGGACCGATTTTCTTCATATCAGGTTCATTAGGAATTTGGCTTTTTTATGTACAGCATCAATTCGAAGATTCTTATTTTGAAAATCAAGAGGATTGGGACTATGTAAAAGCTGCATTGGATGGTAGTTCGTATTATAAATTACCTAAAGTTTTACAATGGCTTACCGGTAATATTGGGTTTCACCATGTGCATCATTTGAGCCCAAGGGTTCCGAACTATTACCTTGAAGAAGTTCATAATAATCATGAACGCTTACAGGAAGTTCAGACTATAACGCTAAAAACAAGTCTACGTTCACTTAAATTTCGTCTTTGGGATGAACACGGTAAAAGATTTGTTGGTTTTAAAGAAGTGAAGAGCCTTTATGAAGCGAAGAAAAAGAAAAGTACAAGCATTCCTGCTCAAGTGAAATAAAGTGATGTAGCTCTTTTGTGGTAAGATAGCAAAAGAGCTACATTTTTTAATAAAATGAGGTATTTATATATGAAAAAAAATTATTTGGCAGTTTTAAAAAGTTCGGGTATTAACCCTTATATTTGGAGTATTTTTACAATATTACCTTTCTATTTTATTTTTCAGTCGTCGTCAACAAGTGAAATTATAGTTGGAATCGTATTAACCATTGTTTTTTTCATCATCTATAGACTTGCTTTTATTTCAAAAAAATGGCCAGTATATCTTTGGACAAGTATTTTAATAGCGATTTCTATTACGATGACGATCATTTTCCAATTTGTTTATTTTGCATTTTACATTGCTTACTATAATGGAAATATAAAAAATCGAATTGCGTTCTTGACCTTATATATTATTCATTTAGTTTGTACGACTGTTTCGATTAACTATAGTGTCGTCATTCAAAATGAATTATTTTTAAAGCAGCTGCCCTTTATTATCATCATTTGGATTAGTGTTATTTTGCTTCCTTTCAACTTATATAACCGTAAAAAACAGGAACAGCTCGAACAACAACTTGAATTCGCAAACAAAAGGATTGCAGACCTAGTCAAACAAGAGGAACGACAAAGAATTGCAAGAGATTTACATGATACTTTAGGTCAAAGACTCTCACTCATTGGGTTAAAAAGTGATTTAGCAAGAAGATTAATATATAAAAATCCTGAAGAAGCACGAATTGAATTAAAAGATGTCCAGCAAACTGCAAGAACCGCCTTAAATGAAGTGAGGAATATGGTTTCGCAAATGCGTGGAATTCGTATAAAAGAAGAATTGGTTCGTGTTAAGCAAATATTGAAAGCAGCTGGAATTGATTTGATCATTGATGACAGCAATAAATTATCCAATGTTTCCTTATTTCTAGAAAATATTTTAAGTATGTGTATGAAGGAAGCCGTTACCAATGTGGTTAAACATAGCAACGCAACGTATTGCAAAATTTCAATAGAGCAATCTCCAAACAATATCTGTATAAATATTGAAGATAATGGTGTTGGTATGGAAGATCGAGATTTATCAAAAGGGAACGGACTACTTGGTATGAAAGAACGTATAGATTTTGTAAATGGGAATTTAGAAATCAATAGTAGTAATGGAACTATTATTACTATGATTGTCCCAAAAGCAATTAAACAAACAGATAAGGAGGATCTAAAGTGATTCGAATTGTTATAGCGGAGGACCAGCGAATGATGTTAGGTGCATTAGGCTCATTACTGAATTTGGAAGAGGATATGGAAGTAGTGGGAAAGGCAAGCAATGGCTTAGAAGCAATCGATCTCGTTCATCAATATCGACCTGACATATGTATCATGGATATTGAAATGCCTGAAAAAACAGGGCTTGAGGCAGCTGAAGAACTGAAGGAAACAGGGTGTAAAGTAATCATCTTAACTACCTTTGCTCGGACCGGATATTTTCAGCGCGCTATTAAGGCGGGGGTTAAAGGCTACTTATTAAAGGATAGTCCAAGCGAAGAGCTTGCTGACACAATCCGAAGTGTTATGGCAGGAAGAAGGATTTATGCCCCCGAGCTAATGGATGATGTATATAGTGAAGAAAATCCACTTACGATTAGGGAGAAAGCTGTTCTCGAACTCGTTGCTGACGGAAAAAACACAAAGGAAATAGCGGACCAGCTTAGTATAAAAGCTGCAACTGTAAGAAATTACATTTCCCAAATCTTAGACAAACTTGAAGTTACAAACAGAATAGAAGCCATTACCCATTCAAGAAAAAAAGGATGGTTTAAATAAATGGAACTTTTAAAGACGGATAGCAGGAATATGCTGATCTGTCTTTTTCTGTGAAAATAAATTCTTGTTTAAGATTTATATCAATTGTCAAAACTAACTAACAACTGAAATTTACAATAGGAAAGTAGAGCTACCATAATTTACGGTTTCTCGTATAACTTTTCTATTTATTGTCTATAATGCTAAGTTGCAGTAGGCTCGTGGTAGGGTTCTTTGTTCTGAAGCATATGATAGACAATGGTAAGCATTCGATGTCCAATGGCAACGAGTGCTTTTTTCTTTCCTCTTCTTGCAGATAAAGACCAATATTTCACTGATAACATTTTACTTCGACTTCTAGATACCGCCCAAGCGGCTTCACACAATGCCGACTTAATATGCGGGTTTCCTTTCACGGTTCGCGTACTCTTTCGTTTTCCAGCGCTTTCGTGATTTCCAGGTGACAATCCTGCCCATGACGCAAGGTGCTTGGAAGTTGGAAATTGTGTCATATCAACTCCAATTTCTGCGATGATCACGGCTGCAGTATCTTTCTTAATCCCCGGCATTGTGATAAGAAGTTCTACTTCTTCTTTATAGTTTATCAGTATCCCATCGATCCTTTTTTCAATATCGGAAATTAATTCTTCCAGATAGACAATGTGCATCCATGACTGTTTGATAAGAAACAGTTGGTGATCATTCAATGTGCCAAACAGGGAATCTGTAATTAATTGTTTTTTATGCGCCATACTCCCATGTATCTTTTGTTCGACATCTTCTTGATCTATATAGCCATTGGACATTAGTTGTTCCAACAATTTTCTGCCAGAAACTCCGAAAACATCGGAAATGACTGTCCCTAATTTGATGTTTGAAGTCTCCAATACTTTTTGGATCCGATTCTTTTCAGAAGTCATATGTCCAATCCATTTCTTTCTCAAACGGGTTAAATCTCGCAAATTGCGAATGTCTTCCGGAGGGACGAAACTTTTCTCAATCAAACCATGCCTCAATAATTTGGCAATCCACTCTGCATCCGAAACATCCGTTTTTCTGCCAGGAACATTTTTAATGCGCTGAGCATTTGCCAAAGTAATGTCAAAGAAGTCCTCTAGGATATTATAGACAGGTTTCCAGTACACTCCGGTACTTTCCATTGCGATATGGGTCACTTCTTTTTCTTCTAGCCATTTAAGTAGACGAAACAGATCTTTCGTCAAAGTAGGAAATGTTTCAATCAACTTAACTGTATCGTTCTCTGATTCACCAAGAATCACGCAGGCCACAATTGTTTCCGAATGGACATCCAGACCTGCACATCGTTTGTACAATGTTTCCATTTCACTCCACCTTCTAAATGTATTCCACAAACAGTGGAATGAATTTGAAATTAAACATTTTTCTGTTCGTAGTCATCTCTCAACAAGAGAGAGCTAACAATGGGTTGTACACCAAATTCATTCCAACAGTTTTTTATACAGGGTCAAGCCACCATTAAAGACCACGTTATATACTCACTGTTTGCGGTATCAACATTATGGAGCGAGAAACCCATTTTCATTCCTGGGTTGAGAGCGAAAGATCATGATAGTTTTTTATATTAAAAACAAAACTGTTTATATATTTAGTTTAAGTTACAAAAACAAAAAAAGACAAATAAATATATTCAAAAGCAAACAAATATAGTATATACTTAAACAAACAAATCAAAAAACTTGGAGGATTTTGAATGGTTAAAAGTTTATGGAATCAAGATTATGCTGCACAATTAACTAAAGGTGTAGAGGAACTTGTTTATCGTTCAAATTTAATCGGCTCAGACCGTTCTGTTTGTAACTGGGGCGGAGGAAATACATCAATGAAAACGTTTGAAAAGGATTTTCGTGGACGTGAAATTGAAGTTATGTGGGTGAAGGGTAGTGGCTCTGATCTTGCTACTATGAAAGCTAAAAATTTTACAGGATTAAAAATGGAAGACATCCGCCCTTTGATTGAACGAGACGAAATGCCAGATGAGGAGATGGTCGCCTACCTAGCTCATTGTATGATCGATAGCAGTCACCCACGCGCATCAATCGAAACGTTGCTGCACGCCTTCTTACCTTTTAAACATGTGGACCACACCCATCCAGATGCAATTATTAGCATTTGCTGTGCCCATAACGGAAAAGACATTGCAAAAGAAATTTATGGCGATCGATTTGTTTGGGTCCCCTATATTCGCCCGGGATTTTCACTTTCAAAAATGATTGCTGAAGGAGTCCGGAACAATCCAACAGCTGAATTAGTTTTAATGGAAAAGCATGGTCTTGTCACGTGGGGAGAAACATCTAAAGAGTCTTACGAAAAAACACTTTCGATTATTAACGAAACAGAAGAGTATATTCATCGTATGATCAATGAAGAAACGATATTCGGCGGACCAAAATACATAACTTTACCTGAAAGTGATCGCCTGCATGTTTTATCAGAAGTGATGCCAATTATTAGAGGGGCTGTTAGTAAAGAAAATAAAATGATTCTTTCGTATGATGATGCAGACAGTGTTCAACAGTTTGTGAATAGTGAAAATGCTAAGGATTTGTCACAAGTTGGCGCCGCATGCCCAGATCATTTAGTTCATACGAAACGTACCCCTCTTTACATTGATTGGAACCCTAAAATGGACAATATCGAAAGTTTAAAAACTAAGATTATAGAAGGAATTAATCATTTTAAAGAAGAATATACAAAGTATTTCAACAGAAACAAAAATGAAGATGATCAAATGTTTGAGTCAGCCCCACGAGTTATTCTTATCCCTGGAATTGGGATGGTTAACACAGGAAAAACATTGGCAATGGCAAAAGTGAGTGGTGCGCTGTATCACCGTGCTATTGCAGTAATGAAAGGCGCTACATCTCTTGGTGAATTCGTGTCATTAAGTGAAAACGAATCTTACAATGTGGAATATTGGCCGCTTGAATTGTATAAATTAACACTCGCTCCACCAGAATTGGAATTTTCCCGTAAAGTTGCATTTATCACTGGAGGTGCTGGGGGGATTGGAAGTAATACAGCTCGACGACTCGTATCCGAAGGGGCACATGTAATCATAGCGGATTTGAATATTGAAGGTGCTCAAAAAATAGAAGCAGAAATAAATGAAACGTTTGGCGAAGGTAGAGCACATGCAATTAAAATGGATGTAACAAGCGAGTCACAAGTAAAAGCAGCTTTTGAAAACTCTGCCTTAAAATATGGTGGAATAGATATTATTGTTAACAATGCTGGACTTGCCACTTCCAGTCCATTCGATGAAACAAGTGTGGAAGAATGGAACTTAAATATAAATGTTCTTGGTACTGGATATTTTCTTGTAGCTCGTGAAGCTTTTAAACAAATGAAGAAACAAGACATCGGAGGAAATATGGTTTTTGTTGGTTCCAAAAACTCTTTATACGCTGGAAAAAATGTTACGGCGTATAGCTCCGCTAAAGCGCTTGAAACACATTTAGCACGCTGCATTGCTACTGAAGGTGGGGAATATGGAATTAGGGTAAATTCTGTGTTGCCAGACGCAGTTTTACAAGGCTCTGCTATTTGGGATTCCAATTGGCGTGAAGAACGAGCAGAAGCATATGGAATTAATGCAGACGAATTAGAAGAGCATTACAGAAAAAGAACGACTTTACAAGTAAATATTTATCCTGAAGATATCGCAGAATCAATTGCATTTTTTGCCTCATCTAAAGCCGAAAAAACTACGGGTTGTATGTTAACAGTCGATGGTGGTGTTCCAGCAGCATTTACAAGATAATTGGAGGTGAAACACAAATGCTCCATATTGCAGCCGATATTGGTGCGTCAAGCGGTCGCTTAGTCACTGGTATAATAAAGGATGGAAAACTCGATATTCAAGAGATTCATAGATTTTCAAATGGTTTTACAGATAAAAATGGAATATACTTCTGGGATATCGATCATCTTTTAACTGAAATCTTACAAGGCTTATCGCGAGTTTTATCGATGGGATATGAAGATTGCACAGTAGGGATTGATACGTGGGCAGTAGACTATGCTTTAGTTGGCAAGGATGGGAAACGACTCCAAGAAGTCGTTTCTTATCGGGACCATCGTACAGATAACTCGATTGAAAAGCTAGCGAAGATTATACCTAAGGAAACAATTTATAATAAGACTGGAATTCAATTTTTACCATTTAATACTATTTGCCAACTGTTAGAAGAAAATGAAAATTTATTAAATAAAACAGACAACATTTTAATGGTACCCGATTATTTAGGTTATAGATTAACTGGAAAAGCAGTGACAGAGATAACAAATGCATCGACTATGCAGTTGATGAATGTAAAAGCAAAAACATTCGATTTAGAGCTGCTTGAGGCAATATCGGTAAAGAAAGAACAGTTTGCCAGTCTTGCTGAACCTGGGACCATCCTCGGGCCATTACGAAAAGATTGGTTTCCGGAGTTGAATTTACCTAATTGCACGATTATCAATATAGCTTCTCATGACACAGCATCCGCTATAATAGGGACGCCAGGAAAAGGTGAAAACTGGGCATATTTAAGCAGTGGTACTTGGTCGCTTCTTGGTATGGAACTTGATTCCCCAGTCATTAACGAAGAGTCTTATAAAGGAAATTATACAAATGAATGGGGAGCATTCGGGACATATAGATTTTTGAAGAACATAATGGGACTGTGGATTCTACAAGAAGTACAGCGGAACTTGCCAGAGAATTTAAGCTTTGAGCAGCTTGTAGTAGAAGCAAAACATGTACAGCCATTTATGCAATTTATCCATTTTGATGATCAACGTTTTTTAAATCCCGAGAACATGATTGCAGAGATTCAAGCATACTGTCGAGAAACGAATCAAGCTATCCCGAAAACAGCTGGGGAGCTTGCCGCCGCCGTATTTTATAATTTGGCTATTATGTATGCGGTTGCAATAGAAGAGTTAGAGGCGATGGTTGGTGAAAAAATAGAGCAACTCCATATTGTAGGGGGAGGTTCACAAAATGAGTTTTTAAACCAATTGACCGCTGATCTAAGCGGGAAAATTGTATATAGCGGCCCAGTCGAAGCGACGGCCATTGGGAATCTACTAATGCAACTTATTTCCTCTAATGAAATTGATAGCTTGGAAGCTGGAAGATTACTTGTGTCGGATTCATTTGAGATTAAAGAATACCAACCTAGTGCCTCGTACGAACGAGAAGCCATACAACGATTTAAAGAAATTGTTTCGAAGAATAAAAGCAATGCTAGTTTAACTTGACATTGTCCATTAAAAAAACAGTGATAGGCCACATTGATCCGACTTTATTCAGGGAGAATACTGTGATAAGGATGCGTAAAGCGATAATCGTACATTGCTCAGGAAAATGCAGTGCCTTGGGTACGTTAAAGTGTTAATCGTGACCTTGTTTAAGAAAAGTGCGGCGACAGGGGCACGATAAAATGTTAATCGTGACCTTGCTTAGGAAAAATGCAGCATCAAGGGCACGATAAAATGTTAATCGTGACCTTGTTTAGGAAAAATGCGACATCAAGGGCACGATAAAATGTTAATCGTGACCTTGTTTAGGAAAAATGCGACATCAAGGGCACGATAAAATGTTAATCGTGACCTTGTTTAAGAAAAGTGCGGCGACAGGGGCACGATAAACGGTTTATCGTAACTTTGTTCAGGAAAATACAGCAATATGGTCACGATGAAACATTCATCGTGACCATGTCGGGGATAAAAGTAGAGGCAAGGACACATTAAAGCAATTTTCAAGTAAAGGCCAAGAACATCACTATTAAAATAGGCTATTTAATAAAAAGATGGATGCTTTATGAATGTATTAAATTCAAGAAACATAATTAGAGAGGAGATTCAATAATGATCCGTGAAAACTTTGAAATGGCAAAAAAAGCGTATGGAAAATGGGGGATTAATGTAGATGAGGTTTTAGAAAAACTTAAACAGGTTCCCATTTCTATCCACTGTTGGCAAGGAGATGATATTGCGGGATTTGAAGTGAATCAACGTGAGCTGTCTGGTGGAATTGATGTAACTGGAAATTATCCTGGTAAGGCGACAACTCCCGAAGAGCTTCGTATGGATCTAGAAAAAGCGTTATCCTTAATTCCTGGGAAACATCGTGTTAATCTGCACGCTATTTATGCTGAAACAGATGGTGTTGTCGTAGATCGGAACGAAATTGAACCAAAGCATTTTGAAAACTGGGTGAAGTGGGCAAAGGAAAAAGGGCTTGGGCTTGATTTTAATCCAACTTTATTTTCGCATGAAAAGGCGGAGGATGGCCTCACTTTATCACATCCCGATGAGGACATTCGTCGGTTTTGGATCGATCATTGTATCGCGAGCAGAAAAATTGGTGAATATTTTGGTAGAGAACTAGGTTCGCCTTGTCTAACAAATATTTGGATTCCTGATGGTTATAAAGATATGCCTAGTGATCGTTTGACACCGAGAAAAAGATTAAAAGAATCACTTGATCAAATTTTTGCGGCTGACGTCGATGAATCCCTTAATATTGATGCAGTTGAAAGTAAATTGTTTGGAATCGGCTCAGAAGCCTTCGTCGTTGGATCACATGAATTTTATCTTGGTTATTCACTGAAAAATAACAAACTATGCTTATTGGATACGGGTCATTACCATCCTACCGAAATGGTATCTAATAAAATCTCCTCTATGCTGCTTTTTAGTGATCAATTAGCTTTACATGTTTCTCGACCTGTCAGATGGGATAGTGATCATGTTGTAGTGCTCGATGATGAGCTTCGGGAAATTGCTCTTGAAATTGTAAGAAACGATGCCCTCGATCAAGTCATGATTGGATTGGATTTTTTCGATGCTAGTATTAACCGCGTCGCCGCTTGGACAATTGGTACTCGAAATATGATAAAAGCACTGCTCTCTGCAATGCTTACACCAAATGAATATATGAAACAACTTCAAGAAGATGGAAATTTCACAGAAAGATTAGCGTTGATAGAAGAATTTAAAACATATCCATTTGGTGCCATTTGGGATTATTATTGCGATATGATGAATGTACCTGTTAAAGAAACATGGTTAAATGAAGTAAAAACGTATGAGCAAACTGTATTATTAAAGCGAAAAAAACAAGTGCAAACGACTTAATAGGTAAATAGTCATCTTTGAACTAGTATGTTATAATTTCATCATCACAGATAAACAAAAACAAACAAAAGTCAGGAGCGTTAGCTATGCTCGTCGCGGAAAGACATAAAAAAATTGTGGAAATAGTGAATAGTCGTTTAAGTATTCGTGTTTCCGAATTAAGTGATATTTTTGCTGTAACGGAAGAAACCATTCGCCGTGATCTTGAAAAGTTAGAAAGTGAAGGTAAACTTGAACGGAGCCATGGTGGAGCAGTCAGTATACAAGAACCTGAATCCGAAATTCATTTCTCGGAAAGGGTCATTACAAATGTACCTGAGAAAAAAGCCATTGCAAAGGAAGCGGCTGAACAAGTACATAGTAGTGATAGAATCATTTTAGATGCAAGTACAACAGCGTGGTATATGGCAAAAGAATTGCCCAACATTCCTCTAACTGTTTTGACAAATTCAATTAAAGTCGTCATGGAGCTTAGCAAAAAGGAAAAAATCGAGGTTATTTCTACGGGCGGAAAACTGCTTTCAAGATCCCTATCCTATGTAGGTCCATTAGCAGAACAATCCATCGCAAATTACCATGTTGATAAAGCGTTTATTTCCTGCACAGGCGTCCATTTGATAGACGGTCTTAGCGACTCTAATGAGCTGCAAGCGCTGCTTAAAAAACAAATGATGATTAGAGCCGAAAATGTCTATTTAATGGCGGATTCAAGTAAATTCGGTAAAAGGGCTTTTTCACAAATTCTTCCTTTACAAGAAGTAAATGCCGTCATTACAGATAAAAAAATTGATCCGCTGTCAAAACAAACATTAGAGGAACAAAACATCAAAGTCTTAACTGCACAATTAGCAAATATGCAAGAATTTCAGGAACGTAAATTGCCAATCATAAAAAGCAAAAATCAAAAACTAAGGCTTCAGAGATAATGTCTCTTGATTTTTATTGTTATTTCTTCTATACTTGCAAAAATATATATTGCCATTTCAATGATAAAGAGAGTAATTATGATGTAATCTTAAGCGAGTTAGGGATAGTGGAAGCCTAATAGATAATTCATAATGAAGCGCACTTTTGAGAAATATTCCTGAATGAAAGTAGGGTCTATCGGGGAGAACCCCGTTATCAATACAAGAAGGTTCATATGAACAATCAGAGTGGTACCGCGGGTAATCTCGTCTCTAATTTGAGACGGGATTTTTTTATTTTTCAATTAGGAGGAAAATAAATGAATTTCTTATCAATATATGCCGAACAAATTACAGATTCGTTAAATGAAGCACTAACAAGTAAAGATGTGATACAGTTAATTGAAAAGCCTAAATATGATGATCAAGGTGATTTAGCTTTTCCTTGTTTCATTCTTGCCAAACAATTAAGAAAACCGCCTGCCCAAATAGCTAAAGAAATTGCCAATAAAATTGTGCATCCTTTTTTTGAAAAAGTGGAGGCAAATGGACCATATGTGAATTGCTTCCTTAATAAAGCTTTAGTGAGTAAAGAAACACTTCAATTGATCCTAAAAGAAGAAAACAATTATGCCACTCATTCATTCGGAGAGAATAAAACAATTACAATTGACTTTTCATCACCGAATATAGCGAAACCATTTTCTATGGGGCATCTTAGATCTACTGTAATCGGGAATTCCTTGACACAGATTGCCGAAAAATGTGGCTATAACGTTATCAGAATCAATCATCTAGGCGATTGGGGAACCCAGTTTGGCAAATTAATTACAGCATATAAACTGTGGGGCAATGAAGAAAAAGTAATGGAGCAGCCAATCAAAGAATTATTAAGCCTGTACGTAAAATTTCACGAAGAGGCAGAATTGGACTCGACTTTGGAGAATGAAGGAAGAAAATGGTTTAAACGGTTAGAGGAAGGCGATAAAGAGGCACTATCTCTTTGGAAATGGTTTAGAGATGAGTCTTTACAAGAATTCACAAAAATTTATTCCTTATTAGATGTACACTTTGATTCATATAATGGCGAAGCTTTTTATAATGATAAGATGGAGAATACAATACAGTTTATTAATAAAATGGGGCTTCTGACTCAATCAGATGGTGCTCATGTAGTTGAGTTAAAGGAATTTGATTTGCCCCCATGTTTAATCATGAAAAAAGATGGCGCAACCCTTTACGCGACAAGAGATCTAACAGCCGCTCTTTACAGAAAAGAAACGTATCATTTTAATAAAGCGTTATATGTCGTCGGGCAGGAGCAAAGTCTTCATTTTAATCAAGTGTTTCTTGTTCTTAAAAAAATGGGCTATGACTGGGCGAAGAAAATGATCCATATTCCATTCGGATTTATTTTAAAAGATGGCAAAAAGATGTCCACTAGGAAAGGTAAGGTTGTTTTACTGGAAGAAGTGATAGAAGAAGCAATTCAACTTGCCAGAAAGAGTATAGAGGACAAAAATCCCAACCTTTTAAATAAAGAAGAAGTGGCGCGACAAGTTGGGGTTGGAGCAATTATATTTCACGATTTAAAAAATGAAAGACAAAACAATATCGAATTTTCCCTTGAAGATATGTTAAAATTCGAAGGGACGACAGGACCTTATGTGCAATATACTCATGCAAGGGCCTGTTCCATCCTAAGAAAAGCGAAATATGATCGTCATTGCACCGATATATCCGGTTTAAATGATGACCATTCTTGGTCAGTAGTAAAACTATTGATGCAATTTCCAAATATTATTGAAAAAAGCTTTGTCCAGTATGAGCCATCCCAAATCGCTAAATATTTACTTGATGTAGCAAAAGAGTTTAATAAATATTATAGCCATGTAAAGGTTTTATCTGATGAGGGCAACTTGCAAAGTCGACTTGCACTTGTCAAATCGACAACAATTATATTAAAAGAAGGTTTAAGATTATTAGGTTTACAGGCACCTGATGAAATGTAACCTTGGGTAATCATTGTACATTAGAAACATACAATAGAGTATTGAATAAGATATTTATGTACTTAGTGAATGATGAAATAGCGTTGCTTATGTACCATAATTATTTTAATATCTTATATATACTTAAAATAAATTAAGAGGCAGAATAAAATGAAAGAAATATTAATGGTTTTTAAAGATTTACAAAAAATGGTTCCTCATGCCGAAATTGCAATGTCGGAGCCATTATCAAAACATACATTTATAAAAACAGGCGGAATTGGCGATGTTTTTATTAAGCCAACTGAAGTCAATGAACTGCAAAAAATCGTAAAATACGCATTCGATCATGATATTCCGTTAACTGTATTAGGAAAAGGAACGAATGTCATTATTCGTGATGCAGGCATACGAGGAATTGTCGTTAGCCTCGATCAACTAAATAAAGTTTTCGTAACAGCTGAGACAATTACAGTAGGCAGTGGTGCAAATATCATTGATGTATCAAGAATTGCTTTGCAGCATCAGCTGTCTGGATTGGAGTTTGCTTGTGGAATCCCCGGGACTGTAGGCGGCGCTTTGATCATGAACGCAGGTGCTTATGGCGGCGAGATATCCGAGGTTTTAACGAGTGCTACAGTCATTACACAATCAGGAGAATTTCGAACGTTTGAATTAGGCGAATTTCAATTTGGCTATAGAAGCAGTGTCTTTGCCAATGAACATCTTATTATTGTAGAAGCTGTCTTCTCTTTAAAGAAAGCTGATCCGACATTAATCAAAGGAAAAATGGATGAAAATACTTTTCTGCGCGAGTCAAAGCAGCCGTTGGAATATCCATCATGTGGCAGTGTTTTTAAAAGACCGCCCGGTAATTTTGCTGGGAAACTAATACAAGAGAGCGGCCTTCAAGGGACAAGGATCGGGGGAGCTGAAGTTTCAACTAAACACGCTGGATTTATCGTTAATGTGGACAATGCCACCTCGACAGATTATATTCAATTAATTCGCCATGTCCAAAAAACGGTGAAGGAAAAGTTCGGGGTTGACCTTGAAACGGAAGTAAAAATAATAGGGGAAGAAAAATAATTTTATGGCAATTTGTCTTTATGACAGATTGCTTTTTCTTTTCTTTACACTCCAAATATAGTAGGGTATAACTAAATTATCTGACTTTTCTTTTATATTTTTATGCAATCACTTTATTTAGAAAGGGGATTGCATTATGCTTTTAAATAGAGAAATAGAAGAAATGATTGCGGAGTTAAAAGTAACTTCGCTCGCCCGACCATGAAGCTGTCACATTTGCGATGCAAGCATATACAAAGCCGAAAAAATTTTCGGGAGGAGTTTGAATGAAACAGATTAAATATTGCACATCTATATTTCTAATCATCTTTTTAACTGCCTGTTCATCTTTGCAGGATGGCAGCCGAGCTTCCTTGCCAATAAACCCGAATGAAAATGTAGACTTTTCATCTAGTAAATTAAAATCAATCTATTTTGCTGGTGGATGTTTTTGGGGAGTGGAAGCATATTTCGCAAGAATATACGGAGTGAAGAATGCGACATCCGGATATGCAAATGGCAAAGGAATAGATCCTAAATACGAGGATGTTGTAAAAGGAGAAGAGGGATTCGCAGAAACGGTCCACGTTGAATACGACCCTAAAAGAGTTACACTATCCGAACTTCTTACTTATTTTTTTAAAGTGGTTGACCCGACAACTATTAACCAGCAGGGAAATGACCGTGGAATTCAGTACAGATCTGGAGTTTACTTTGAGAATAAGAACGACGAAAAAATTATTAATGCTTCTGTAGCGGAAGAGCAGAAAAAATACGACGGAAAAATCGTCACTGAAGTTCTGCCATTAGAAAACTTTTTCCTTGCTGAAGACTATCATCAAGATTACTTGGAAAAAAACCCAGATGGGTATTGCCATATTGATTTAAGTATTTTGAATGAGGATGATGATGTAGGCGATAAAAGTTATATAAGGCCTAGTGATGAGGAGATTAAGGAAAAACTTACACCTGAACAATATCAAGTAGCGTTGCTGGATGATACGGAACCAGCCTTTGCAAATGAATATTGGGATAAGTATGAACCTGGAATATATGTTGATATCGTTACTGGAGAACCCCTTTTTTCCAGTCGAGATAAATATGACTCAGAGTGCGGTTGGCCAAGTTTCACTAAACCAATTTCGAGTAAAGTAGTAACATATCATGGCGATAAAAGATACATGATGGATCGAACAGAAATTCGCAGCCGTGCTGGTGATATTCACCTTGGTCATGTTTTTGATGATGGCCCCGAAGAAGATGGTGGGCTTAGGTACTGTGTCAATAGTGCTTCACTTCGATTTATCCCATTGGAAGAAATGAAAAAAGAAGGCTATGAGGATTTCATTGGCGTAGTTGAATAACTCTAGGTAATATCAAAATTAGATATTGCCTTTTTTCTTTTTCGAAATTTAATAATTATTTCTTGTGTTTTAAGCAAATGATTTCAAAATAATGATAAAATAGGCGTTATGATTGATTTATTTTACATACAGGGGGAAATGGAAATTGGATAAAAAGTTTAACCGACCGAAAGGATTTGGAGAGATTTTAGATCTCACATTTAGATTAAGTAAAAATAAATTTAGCGATTTTTTGCTAATTAATCTTATTTTTATGGGACCCATTTATTTACTGCAAGTATTCATCCAACTCTTTTCTGGGGTCAGCTTTTTTAGAGAACTAGGAACAGGCGACATTTGGTATGAACAAATACTCTCCAGCTTCGAGGAAACAGGGACTGCAAATTTGGGAGCTGATCTAGGAATCATAGCTGTTTCATTTTTTAGCATCTTTTTATTTCCAGTCGCTGGAGCAGCAATCTTAATTGCGATTAACCATATTAAGAAAAATGAAGAATATACTGTTGGTACGGTTATTAGAGAGGCGTTTTCACGATATGGCCCTATCCTTGGCAGCAGTATTCTTTTTGTGCTTCTTATCATTGGACTAATCATCATTCCATTCATTATCGTGGTACTCGTCGGGGTTATTGGTGGCATTGCAAATCCTTTTGCAGGAATTCTTATGGCGATTCTTTTATTTATTGGGTTTGCTATTGGAATAGGACTATTGTTAACGCGTTGGAGTTTTTATTTCGGCTCTGTTGTTCTCGATGGTGAAGTAATCGGGTTTACAAGGAGCTGGAAACTGTCGAAAAAAAGAACTTGGGCGTTATTCGGATTGTATATCGTATTTTCCTTAATTGTTTCAACTATTAGCTACGCAGTGGAAGTTTCTTTCGGACTATTTTTAGGCAATAGTGTCTTGCTTTCTATCATTTCAAGTATCGTTAGTTTATTTACGACGATGATTTTTTCAGTTGGATATGCAGTCATGTATCTTGATGCTAAAACAAGGCATGATGCGGACGATTTAAAGGAAATGATTGAAGACTATAATGTGGTGCAATCGTGAATCGATTATTGTTAGGTGATATAGATGGAAAACGTGAATAAGGCAAAAGAAGAGATTCGTGACATTTTGAATGGAAAAGAATATCAAATGTATAGGAACGAATCAAAAAGTATTTTAACAATTTGGTGGGAACGTGCAAAAGAGTGGGTTGCCAATCAACTGGAAAAATTGTTCCCTTCTTTAGAATCGGCCAGTCATACAGCAGCTGGTCCGATTCTTATTGCCATAATCGTTGCAGTTGTAGCGATGGTTGTAGTATTGGCAGCGTTTCTCGTTCGGGGGGAATTGCGGAAACATAAATATAAAGATAACAAACCTTTTCAATCCTTGAAAGAAATGGACTGGACCCTTCACACTCACCTAGAAGAAGCTATGCGATTAGAAGCACAAGGAGATTTTACAACATCAACACGGCATCTTTTCCTCGCCTTGCTTCTATACTGCCATGAAAAAGAATGGCTCAAAGCAAGATTATGGAAAACGAATTGGGAATATTACGATGAACTTCGCAAGGTGAACAAGGAATGGGCAGAGCGCTTTTATCATTTAGCTCTTTTATTCGACGAGGCAACTTATGGTGAAAAAATGGTTGAAAAGGATGAATATGTACATTATAAATCGCAAGTGATGGAATGGCTTGGCGATATACAGGAGGCGCCAACCGATGCAGCAAATAAGTAAAATAAAAACATGGATTTGGCTCGTCATCCTATTAATTATTTTTGCATTGGCAAGCTTTCTCATGTTTTCACAAAAACCGAAGATTTATCCTAATTATGTATCTAGCTCTCCCTCACCGACTGGGGTAAAGGCTGTATATACGTATTTACATAATCAACATGACAATATAAAGAGATGGAAACATACTCCGAATCTTTTAAACAACGACCCAGAACATCAGCTTCTTATTATGATAGAACCATTTTTCATGCCGACAACAGAAGAAATAAATGAATATAAGGACTTTATGAAGTCAGGTAATACGATTTTATTCATAAGTGAAAACCCAGAAGGCTTTTTCGATCTTAAAACAGAAAGGTTAGAGGAAGATCTGTCGGATAAAAACATAAACATAACGGATCAAAATGAAATGAATTATAAGGGGAAAATAAATTCTTCTGTAAGACTGCTATCAGAAAAAAGTGACAAGATCTTATTACATGATAAAGAAGGAACGATTGCACAAAAACGCTCCTTTGGAGATGGTCATATGATAGTTTCTGTTGCACCAGAGTGGCTAACAAACGGACAAGTTTTAACCCATGATCATATCCCTCTCATCCTCTCGCTTGTAAAAGAGGAAAAGGTAGATTCCATCCTTTTTGATGAATACATTCATATGGGAGAAAATGCTTCCACGATATGGACAGTATATCCAAAATGGTTCTTAATATTAATGCTGCAAATCATTTTGATTTCTATTTTGTGGCTTTGGGCAAAAGGGAAGAGGTTCGGTCCTATTTTAGAGCAAAGGGAAGAAACGGTCCGCTTTAGTGACGAGGGAATTAAGGCATTGGCTGCTTGGTATTTAAGAGGTCAAAAGTACCGAGAATCATTGGCCATACAGTATGATTTCGTAAAACAATTATTTTTAGAAAGGTATGGAGTTCCTACAACGATTGATTCGTTCGACCTTGAAGGTTTATTTCAACGAAAACGGATTGATATGACGAACGTAAAAACGTTAAAAGAAATTGAGCCCGTTTTACAAAAGGATAAAATAAGCAAACACGAATATTTACTGTGGTCGAAAAGATTAAATCGATTAAGAGAAGAGGCTGTCAAGCGATGAAAGAAGATTTACAAATTTTAATAGAAAAGTATGAAGAAAAAATCATAGGTCAAAGCTTAAATATTAAACTACTATTATCAGCTATTTTAGCAGGCGGTCATGTCCTTTTAGAAGGTGTTCCAGGGACTGGGAAAACACAAATGGTTAGAACACTTGCAGGATTATTAGGCGGAAGGTTTAATCGAATTCAATTTACGCCAGACTTGCTGCCTAGCGATATTACGGGAAGTACGATTTACAATATGAAAGATAATACATTTGAAACGATTAAAGGGCCAGTGTTTACAAACATCCTATTAGCAGATGAAATTAATCGTACTCCTGCGAAAACTCAGGCCGCACTATTGGAAGCTATGGAAGAAAAGCAAGTGACGATTCAAGGAGAAACATACCCATTATCCGAAGTATTCTTCGTTGTCGCTACTCAAAATCCAATTGAGTTTGAAGGAACTTATCCATTGCCTGAAGCTCAGCAAGATCGTTTTCTTTTTAAGCTCTATGTTGATTTCCCAAGCTTTGAAGAGGAAAAAAATGTTTTACAGCAAGTAATTGAAAATGAAAATATGTCCAATCTATTATCTGCTGTCATGAATATGGAAGTTTTTATTCAGTTAACAGAAGAAATCTCCCGCGTTACAGTCGGGGATAATGTGATGGATTATATTATGAAAATAGTAAGAAAAACCCGGGAGACAGATTCGATTCGTTTTGGAGCAAGTACAAGGGCAGCTATATCAATCGGAAGGGCGGCTAGGTCATGGGCATATTTATCTGGTAGAGATTATGTAACTCCAGACGATGTAAAAATGGTGTCCAAACCGTCTTTGCGACATCGCATTCAACTATCTCCACATATAGAATTGGAGGGAGCGTCTGTTGACCAAATTATTGAAGAACTTGTGGGCTCGGTTCCTATTCCAAGATAGAGGGATCGTACCATCTGGGCGCTTACTTGCCATTTTCGGTATACTTTCACTAGTACTTGTAGTTGTAAGCTTCGGAAGCTTTTCATGGTGGCCCTTTATTGTAATGAATATTATTGTTGTTTTATTGAGCTTAATAGATTTAACTTTTTCTCCAAAGAAAAAGGATCTTACTTTTAAACGTCTTATACCTTTTGAATTAGAACGAAATGTATCTTATAAGGTGCAGATCGAAGTGTCGAATCGTTCTAAGCATTCAATGTTTTATTCGATAATAGATGGGATTCCGCAAAGCTTTCAGAGACCGTTTCCGATGAAAGGAAGAATGACTCAGGGTGTCGCCACTATTGAATATGAAACGATGGCTCCAGTTCGAGGAGATTATGAAATATCAAAGCTGTATTTCCGTTTTACCAGTACATTTCGTTTATGGGAAAAACAATTGACAGTAGATTTAATAGATACCGTGAAGGTGATTCCCGACCTATCAGAGACTAAGCAATTTTTAGAAAATGCTCAAAAATATTTGCTGTTTGAAGGAAATAAAATACGCAAATATCAAACTGGCATTGGAGATTTCGCACAAATTCGAAACTATGTCGTAGGGGATGACCCTCGTAAAATTAATTGGCGGCAAACAGCTAAACTCCGCCAAGTAATGACGAATGAATATGAACCCGAACACGGAAAATATATTACGATATTAATAGACTGTGGAAGAATGATGGGAGCTGAACTGACGAAAGGGAACCGTCTCGAAAAAGCATTGGAGGCTGCCCATTTAGTCGCAGCTGCAGCACTTAAAAATGGTGATTATGTCTCAGTTTTAGCTTTTGCGAAGGATGTCAAAGTGTTTATACCTGCTGCAAAAGGAATGACTCATTTACAGACAATCCTTCATTCCATTTATAACGTATCAGTTGACTCAGCAGAATCCAATTATGCAGCAGTTTTTTCTTTTTTAGAGTCCATGCAAAAGAAAAGAAGTTTGCTCCTTTTGTTTAGTGATGTAAGGACATTTTTGTATGAAGAACATGCCCTTCTATACTTAAAACGACTTAGACAAAGACACTTATTTTTAATGGTAGGAATCGAAGATGCGACTCTCCTTAGTAGAGCTAATGAGACATCCGATAATGTGCAGCAAGCGATGATCAAAAGCATTGCTCAGCAGCAAATACTTTTTAAGAAAAAGGAAAAAATCAAATGGGAGAGGCAAGGCCTCATCATGCTTGAAGCCAAAGAAGAAAACGTAGCGATTGCTGCGGTTTCCCATTATATCGATGTTATGAACCGGAACTTGTTGTAGTAGTTCGGAATGGAGAAAGAACTCGGATATAGGACATATATAATTTAGAAAAGACTGATAGGACTGGACTGGTCAATCAACAATAAAATTAGCTAAAAAAGGTATAAACATACGAGCAGAAAAAAGCGAATCTATCAGCATAAAAGCTGATGGATTCGCCAAAATTATGTGTATTTTGTTTACATTCCTTTAGATAATGAACGGTCCAACAATATTTTTCCAATTAATACATAAAAAATTAAGCCAAACACTGTAATGAGTGCAACTATGTATTTCCATTCTAAAGAAATTGCAGCAGGGGTAATGAATCCCTCAATAATTCCTGCGATAATAAATAAAGGTACGGTCCCAAGCAATAACTGTACTGATCGTTTCGCTTGGTGTTTTAAATGAAAGGATCTAGAAAACTGTCCGGGAACTAAAAGCTTGTAGCCCATTAATAACCCAGCACCGCCAGCAATGAAAATAGCGGTAAGTTCAATCATTCCATGAGGCACAATATAAGCCCAGAAATCATAACTTTTTCCATATTGCCAAAATAGAGCTGCAAGGGCACCTACAATAATTCCATTATAAATCATTACATACACAGTTAATAAACCAAATGTAACGCCGCCGGCAAAAGCCAAAATGGCCACTTGAATATTATTTGTCATAATACTCGCAGACATTAATGGGGAATCGACCGCTCCATCACTACTTCCAAGTCGCTCGGGATCAACATTTTGTGCAATGTCTGCTGGAAGAATTGAATACAAGTGTAGAGGGTCGTTTATGACAGAAAAAAAACTTCCCAATGCACCGAGAGTAAATAAAAACATCGCAATGACAACAGCCTTCCATTGTCCTAATAAAAGCCCAATAAATGTCGTGCTAAAAAAGTGTCTGATTTGTTTAAAGCTTGTAGTTTGGTCTTTATATAAAAGATTATGAGCTTTTGAAACTAGTCCATTTAAATAAAGCGTTACTTCTTCTTTTGGAAAAAACGTTTGACAATACGATAGATTTTGAGCAGCTTTTTGATAAAGCTTGTTAAAATGTTCGATATCTGCCGCTGTATATGCACTTTTACGTTTTTGTAAAATATTAATTAGTTGTTCAAGCCGATTCCATTCTTCACGATGTTGTTTAATAAATTGCTTAATATTCATCACTGCACCTACACCAATTGTATTTGTAATCTATTCTTCTTATTATAGTAATTTCATTATAAAATAGAAACAGCTTCTAGAGAAATATCAAAGAAACGAGGTTTTTCTTTTGAACGAAGACCGTATTAGTATAAAAACACCCGAATATGTATCATTGCAATTTCAAGTTGCAGGCTTAGGTAGTAGAACGGCTGCATACATAATCGATCAACTCATTTTAATGGCTTTTAATATTGCTATTGTTGTCATCTTTCTAATCATTACTTATGGGCAGCCAGACATATTGATTTTTCTTGATTTGCATTCATATCTTATAGCAATTATTATTATTGGAATATTTTTTATCAATTGGGGCTATTTTTTTGCATTTGAATACTTTTCAGGAGGAAGAACCCCTGGGAAACGTGCGATGGGAATTAGAGTAATACAAGAAAATGGGCATAGTATCACATTATTATCTAGTTTTATTCGCAACCTTTTACGAATCATTGATTCACTGCCAACTGGTTATTTTCTTGGAATCATTATGATTTTCTTCCATAGTAAACATAAGCGTATTGGTGATCTAGTGGCAGGCTCGATTGTCGTACACGAAAGAAAGACAAATAGAAAAAACAAGCTTTCAGCAATTGAAAAAGAAATACAAACGAGGGGGTTATCAAAAAATGATCTTATTATAGATGAGTGGTCCTTAAAATCTATTAAAATGAAAGATTGGAAATTAATCCAAACATATTGTAATCGTTTTTTGCAATTGCCGAAAAATGACAGAGATGAATTAACAAAACAAATAGCTGCCATTTTATTCCCGAAACTAGGAATCGAACAAGAAGATGAAGAGTTAGAAAATAAGCTGCTTATCGTCTATTTAATTTTAAAGGATGAATGGGAATTTGAACTATAAGGAGCAGCTATATGGTAAAAATTCGTATATCCTTACTATTAATCACAATGTTATTAGTAGGCTGCACTTCCGAAGTAATAAGCGAACCCGAAAAGAAGGAAGAGGAACTAGTAGAAATGGAAATCAACATGATTGATTATTTTCTTCCATTACAAAATTCGGAAATTCGAGTGGAAGCTCCTACGCATATCGTTTTGCATTTTATAAGCAATGCAGGAGAAAATGTTGGTGATCCCTATAATGTTGAGGACGTAAATTCAATATTTACTGAATATGGCGTTTCTGCACATTATTTAATCGGGAGGGCGGGAGAGATTTACCAGCTTGTTCCTGAAGATAGAGTTGCATATCATGCTGGCTTAGGTGTTTTGCCTTATTTTACAAAATATAGGAATAACATGAATCAATACTCGGTTGGCATTGAAATATTAGCAATTGGTACGAAGGAAGAAATGGCATCAATGATAGATGAAGAATTGTATGATTCTATTCATCCTACGCTTATTGGCTATACTGAATCTCAATATGAATCATTGAACTTATTATTGGATGACATCGTTAATCGAAATCCTTCCATCGAGAGAAGTCGAAAATACATTGTCGGACATGATGAATATGCTCCTGGAAGAAAAACGGATCCGGGTTCGTTATTTGATTGGAAGAAGATAGGCTTTTAATTTAAAAGGAGATCAAATGGAAAAAGAATTAATTATTTCTCACACGGAAAAATTCGTCTATGAGCTATTGCACGATGATTCAACTGGTCATGACTGGTGGCATATTTGTCGAGTTACGAAAATGGCCAAAACCATAGCATTAAATGAAAATGCAGATATGTTCATTTGCGAAATGGCGGCATTGCTCCATGATGTCGCTGATGAAAAATTGAATATATCTGAAGAAGAAGGAATTAATAAAGTAAAGGAATTTCTTCTCTCTGAAAATATTGATGAGGTTTATATTTCAGCGATCTTGGAAATCATTACGACTATGTCCTTCAAAGGTGGAGGACGGCCTCGAATGAAAACACTTGAGGGAATGATTGTCCAGGATGCTGACCGCCTTGATGCAATTGGAGCGATTGGTATTGCCAGAACCTTTGCATATTCAGGAGCAAGAAACCAATTAATCTATCATCCTGATATAAAACCGGAAGAGAAATTAGATCCAGAACAATACAGAAAAAAACAAACAACAGCCATAAATCATTTTTACGAAAAACTTTTAACGCTAAAGGATTTAATGAATACCGAAATGGGTAAAGAAATGGCTGAAAGCAGACATCAGTATATGGAAGAATTTTTAGAAACATTCTTCAAGGAATGGGTTGGAGATCATTGATAAAAAATCAAGATCTCTTTTCTTTACCTATTATTTCTGTAATTACAAAAGCTAAATCATCGTTGCCAAATATAGATAAGATATTTAATAAAGTATCATTGCTAATATGTGCAGCTTCTTCTTTAGGAACGGTTAAGCTGATAGCATTCTGCAAGGCTGGGCTGGATGCTTGGCTCGGGTATGCTTGGGCATAAACTTTTTCAGGATCCAACTCATGATTTACACACCACTGAGCAAATATTAGGATCATCATTTCTTCGTCATTTTGATAGTTCTGTATGACACGTTGTTCAAATTCATGGTTATTCAAAATTATTTTCCTCCTAGAATGAAAAATATTGTATAAGATAAACACTATTTCAATATTTGGTAGTTGTGACACGATTGATTTTCCTATATTATAGATTAGGCAACCTTTTTATTGAAACTCAAGGTTTAGAAATGAGGAATCATAATGAAACAATCAATATATGGATTGACGATGGAACAATTAACTGAATGGTTATTGGAAAATAGTCAGAAAAAATACCGTGCCCAACAAATCTGGGATTGGCTATATAAGAAAAGAATAACATCTTTTTCAGAAATGAAAAATATAAATAAAGATTGCTTAGAATTATTGGAAGAACATTTTTTCATTCAGACACTAAAACAATCGATCAAACAAGAATCTGCTGACGGAACGATTAAATTTTTGTTTGAAATGCAAGATGGAAATTTAATTGAAACAGTTCTAATGAGCTTTTCATATGGATTATCTGTCTGTGTGACAACTCAAGTCGGCTGTAACATCGGCTGCAGCTTCTGTGCAAGTGGGTTATTAAGAAAAAACCGTGATCTAAATAGTGGCGAAATTGTTGAACAAATTATGAAAGTACAACAACATCTTGATGAAAAAGGAAATGATGAAAGAGTAAGCCATATTGTTGTCATGGGAATCGGAGAACCATTTGATAATTATAAAAACTTGATGAATTTCCTTAAAGTAGTTAACGATCCGAAAGGACTTGCAATTGGTGCTAGACATATTACAGTCTCAACGAGTGGTCTTGCACAAAAAATTCGTGAATTCGCAGATGAGGAATTACAAGTTAATTTAGCCCTTTCTTTACATGCACCAAATGATGAATTAAGAACACAAATCATGAAGATTAACAAAGCATTCCCTATTGAAAAATTAATGTCGGCACTTGATTATTATTTAGAAAAAAATAATCGCAGAGTTACGATTGAATATATTTTATTGAAGGGTGTTAATGATCACGAGGAAGAGGCAGTGCAGCTTGCGAAACTACTTCAAAATAAACGTCACCTAACTTACGTGAATTTGATTCCATATAATCCAGTCAATGAGCATATTCAATATGAGCGAAGTGAAAAGAAAGACATTCTTGCCTTTTATGACACATTAAAGAAAAAAGGCATTCAATGCGGTATTCGCCATGAACAAGGTACGGATATTGACGCTGCGTGTGGACAACTACGAAGTAAACAAATAAAGAAAACAAAAGCAGTTTAAAACGTATCTATTGTATAGATGCGTTTTTTTATTGAAAAGGGGGAGTTAATCATAATTGAAGCTGTATTTTTTGATTTATATGAGACATTAATAACAGAATGGGAGAACGGAAAAAAGAAAGCTGATTTTAGTCCCGCCACTATGCTAGGAATTGAAGAAGATGTTTTTAAAAGTGAGTGGAAGAAAAGACGTGAACAACGAATGGATGGATTCTTTCCGAATGCAAAAAGTTGTTTAGTTGATATATTTCATACTTTAAAAAGACCTTATAACATAAAAGATATCGAAACAGTAATTGAAAATAGAATCCAAGCTAAAATAATTCCATTTCAGTTAATTGATGAGGAAATCATTGAGACTATTATGCAAATAAAACGAATGGACATTAAAGTCGGACTAGTCAGTAATTGTGCTCCTGAAGAAGTAGTAGCATGGGATGATACATCTTTGGCTCAATTATTTGATTCTGTCATTTTTTCCTATAAGGTAAATTGCGCTAAACCAAACAAAGAGATTTATGATATCGCCTGTAGCAATCTTAATGTATTACCTAAACATTCAATATTCATTGGGGATGGAGGATCTAATGAACTTGAAGGAGCAAGGAAAGCTGGTTTAAAAGCTTTCCATGCAACCTGGTTCCAGCCATTGTTCATTAGTGAAAAAATATCGGGCTTCCCTAAACTAAATAAAGCATCCGATATTTTACCCTTTATTAAATCAAATACGTAAGAACGCTCATACGATAGTATGAGGTGATCTAATGGCTAAATGGATCAGTGTTTCAACGTCTAAGCATCAACTAGCTCTTCATGATGGAAACCGAATCATTAAAGTGTATCCGATCGCTGTAGGAAAAATGTTAACCCCGACACCTTCAGGAACATATACCATTATTAATAAACAACCCCATCCTGGGGGACCATTTGGTGTACTATGGATGGGGCTATCTAGACCTCATTATGGAGTTCATGGAACGAATAATCCTTCTTCGATTGGTAAAAATGTGTCCCATGGCTGTATTAGAATGCATAACCTTGATGTATTAGATTTATCATCACGCATTCCGATAGGGACCAATGTTGTTATTCATCGTTAAAATTCACGCTTGAGAAGTAATGGGGTGTTTAATCTTTATTGGAAAAGGATACTGACTTGTAGGTTTTACAAATAACACTTCAGATCCATTATTTCTTTTTTGCTCCACTTCAATATTTGGATAGTCTGGTGTGTAATAAAATACTATCTTCCTAGTAGATTCATCTGAAATTCCACGTAAAATTTGTAAAATGTCAATTTCATTTTTACTAACGATGTCAAAAATGTGTATGTGATCATGTTCTTTCTTAAAGAGCACGATCACATTTTCCTTTTCTAAAATGTAGATATCATTAGGGAAAACATTCAGGCAGTAGAACATAAAAATCCCTATAGGATTATCCGTACTGAATTTTTGGGAAACTGGCTCTCTCTCAGATACGCATTGGTGGATGAAATTCAAATCCTTTGGATTTTTTATATTTAGCTTACGTATGTTTGCGGAAGAGATTTCGTTCACACTAAAATCTAATGTATACACATATTCTTCAACAGCTTCAAATCCAAACTTAGGGTAAAAGTCTAGTACAGACTGATTAGCGAACAAATAAATAAAATCGCTTTTTGTCTCATATTCATCCAATACTTTACGCATTAAAGCAGCCGAAATTCCTTTGTTGCGGTAATCTGGATGTGTCATTACAGTCCCAATCTGAACGGCTTTTTTCACTTCTCCTTCAATGATTAGATGTAAAATATTGACCGAAACATTAGCGATAACAATACTCCCATCCGTGTAAGAGAACGGAATATAATGACTATCCCAGAAGCCTTTTTGATACCATTCTTCAAAATTAATCCCAAAAATTTGATTTGCTAAAGAATTGAAACTCTTTCTTAAGACTTCATTATTTTTATAATCTTTTATAAAGTTTAGTTGTTGTTCCATAATCTCAACCTAAATCCTGACCGGTTACTAGAATATAACCAATTAAAAATATATTTAAAACTATTATTACAGCAGTGCAGAACCAAGCCAATACTTTCGTACCTGTTTTATTAGCAAATACGCCCATTTTCTTTTTGCTATTCGTAAATAAAATAAGTGGGACAACCGCAAATGGTAGTTGCAAACTAAGAATAACTTGACTCCAAAGCAGAAGATCGGCTGTTCCTCGTGAACCTGCAATCCAAGTAACAACAAATGCTGGAACGACTGCTAGCATTCGAGTAATAATCCTTCTAAGCCATGGAGAAATCCTCAAATGCAAGAAACCTTCCATTACGATTTGACCAGATAATGTTCCCGTGATCGTTGAATTTTGCCCTGAAGCTAATAATGCTACAGCAAATAACGTACTTGCGATTCCAACTCCTACTGAAGGACTGAGTAATTTATATGCTTCTTCGATTTCAGATACTTGTATTCCTTTACCATGGAAAGCAGCAGCACCTAATATTAATATCGCTGAATTAATTAAAAAAGCCATTGTCAGGGAAAACGTTGAGTCAATAACTGAAAATTTGACCGCTTCTTTTTTTCCTTTTTTCGTTCTTTTATATTGCCGCGTTTGGACAATAGAAGAATGCAAATAGAGATTATGCGGCATGACTGTCGCACCTAGAATCCCCAATGAAATAAACAACATATGTGGATTTGTTACAATCTCTGCTTTTGGTAAATAACCATTTAATAAGGCTCCAACTTCAGGTTTAGAAGCAACTACTTCAAAAATAAAAACAGCAAAAATGGTTACCATTAATACAATCACAATCGATTCTATGATGCGAAATCCTTTTTTCTGTAATAATAGGAGCAGCAAAACATCAACGGTTGTGATTAAAATTCCAACTAATAATGGAATCCCAAAAAGCAAATTCAACGCGATTGCAGATCCTATGACTTCCGCCAAATCCGTTGCGATTATCGCTAACTCCGCCATAATCCAAAGAAAAAAAGCTGTTTTTCTCCCAGTAGCATCCCTTGTTGCTTGTGCAAGATCTCTTCCAGTTACAATCCCAAGCTTAGCGGATAATGTTTGAAGCAAAATCGCCATTAGACTAGAAATTAAAATGATGGAAAGTAGTGTGTAACCAAATCGTGCTCCTCCTGCGATGGAAGTAGCCCAATTCCCTGGATCTACATACCCAACAGCCACTAAAGATCCTGGTCCAGCAAATGCAAATAATTTCCTCCAAAAACCAGCATTTTCTGGGATGCGAACAGAATTATTTACCTCTTCTAAACTAATATTAGAGCTGCTTTTTAACCATCCTCGTTTACTATCTATATCACTCAACTTTCTCACCCCTTAAAGTTTAGCTGTAATCAAAATAAGTTTACCTCACGCAAATTTCTGTGTAAAAAAATAAGATAGATATTATGTTCTAATAATAAATCTTAATCATTTTATTTGGCAAGTAATAAATATCTTGTTTTTAAAATGGGTAAGTAAAAGACATTGTATGTTATTCAAAAATGGCGCTAAGGTAACTAAACCTAGAAAAAAAAACCGGTGTTAACCCAGTTTTAGTGGGAGATGCCGGTTTTAAATCTCAATGTTTGAAAAAGGTTGAAACAGTTTAATCCCTTTACGATTTCTAGGAAAAAGTTTCATATCCAATATTAAGTGGCTAGTATAGCTCACAATACAAACGAGTAATATGCCATCTGTCTGAAAATCCTTTTCTAAAAAGTAGCCAATCAAAGAAAAATAAAACAACCCAATTAAAGAATGGGTAAGGGAACGATGGGGGAGAAGGGCTGCAACACAAATATATATCCCCAGCAGCATTAACCAAGTGCTTTGTTGAGTTATCCCTATTATTAAAGATGCTGCACCTGTCAGTAATAACATATACTTTTGTTTAATGAAAAAAGGTGGAAGGATCAGTAAGGCAAGTCCCAATCCAAATCCAAGCAATCGATCAATTTCCTTATAAACTATGAAACTATTTACAATGATTAATAAACCTAGTAGCCCTAAAAGGGTGATAATCCAATTTTTATTTAAAGAAATTTTATTTGAAAGTGTTCCTTTTACATCGAGATCAGGAACTAAGCCAATACATGCCCCTAATAATGTAAAAGAAATAGCGGTTGAAAGTTCTGCTCCTACATAACTTGCTACACCAATTCCTGCAATTCCTCCTGCGATAAAATGAGTTTTTCCATCCATCTAAAAGCATCCTCTCATGTTGTACTAAAATAGTATCGTAACATGAATTTAAGAGGATTAAAATAAAATTAGGATTAACACCTTATATGGCGCTAATCCTAAGCTTTACCAAGATACATATACCCATTCATCTTCTTGGAAAATCGAATATCCTTCATATCCATCAACAATATTTACTTCTTTACCAGTTTCTAAAACAGAGTTCAAATTATTACGAACCTCTTCAAGGTTTTCAAATCCACTGAAAGCAAGAGACTCTGAAAGGAGGTCTGAGTAGTCTTTTAAAGCTGATTTTGCACCAGTACTCATGAAGAAGATGGGGTTATCTTCTTTTACAATAGCAAAAACGTCACTTTCAGGGATTGCATATAAACCTGCATTATATTTACGAGCCAGCTGGCTTAGATCAGAAAACTTTTCTTCATTCATAATATTTATAAATATAGTACCATCTATTGTAACCTCTTTTGGTAATAAGGACTCATCATCGTTAACACTTGCAACATCTTCAGGTGTGGTTTTTTCAACTGTTGTTTCCGATTCAATTCCTTTTACAGAGGATACTGTTTCAACTTTAACCGTGACGGAATCTTTAAGAACAAGATTCTTGTTTAATTCACTATTATTTTTTTGAGGGTGTACTAAAATATCTGATATTTCCTGTTGTGTGGCCTTGCTATGTAGTCCTTCATGCCCGATCGCTCCAGCAATAAATAACACAAAAGACATGATAAGAATGGCATAAAATTTTGTTTTCATATTTAACACTCCTCGTTTGTTCCTATACTTAATAGACGTATCATAACGGGAAAAGTTTCACTTTTTTTCAAATATATTTCTATTGTTACAAACTTGTAACAAAATCTAGTAATTTTCTATTAGTATATATATAACCTATAAAAAACATATTGAAACGGATTATCTATTCTATTAATCCAAAAAGATGGTACACTATCCATATTGATAAAATATTTAGTTAAGAGGCGAGAACTATGATTAAAGCGATATTTTTTGATTTAGATGATACATTACTATGGGACCAAAAAAGTGTAAAAGAAGCATTTATCGCAACGTGCAAAGTTGCTGAAGAACGTTACGGAATAAATATAGGGGTGTTGGAAGACGCAGTTCGCAAAGCAGCCAGTCATTTGTACTCCACGTATGAAACGTATCCATTTACACAAATGATCGGTATTAACCCGTTTGAAGGACTTTGGGGCAACTTCCTTGATGATCAACCAGATTTTTTAAAAATGAAAGAAATTGTTCCAACGTATCGAAAAGATGCCTGGACAGAAGGCTTAAAAATGGTAGGTATTGACGATGATGAATTTGGCCATGAGTTGGCGGAACGTTTTCCATTAGAGCGAAAAAATCTTCCATTTGTGTATGAAGAAACATTTGAAGTATTAAATAAACTTAAGGACCATTATCGGCTATTACTTTTAACGAACGGATCACCCGATTTACAAAATACAAAATTAACGATAACTCCAGAGATTTCACCTTACTTTGAACATATCGTAATTTCTGGGGGATTTGGGAAAGGTAAACCCGACCCATCTATTTTTGAACATGCCTTATCACTAATGGATATAAACAAAGATGAAGTTCTAATGGTTGGAGACAACTTAAATACAGATATTCTTGGCGCCAATCGTACTGGAATCAAATCAGTATGGATCAATCGGCATAATAAAGAACGGAAAGATATAATACCAACATATGAAATTCAACATTTAGATGAGCTATTTCCAATTCTAGATAAACTAATTATGAATGTTGGAATTCGGTAATGGGGTAATAGATTATGGAGATTCGAAAATTAAATAGGAATGAAGAGATTCCGGTGAATCTTTTGCTATTAGCTGACCCTTCCAAAGAACATATAAATGAGTATATAAAAAAAGGGGAATGCTTTGTAGCGGACGATAACAATCGAATTATTGGTGTTTCTGTACTTTTACCTACAAGACCTAGTACGATCGAATTAGTAAATTTAGCTGTTGCAGAAGATTATCAAGGAAAAGGCATCGGAAAAAAACTCATATTGGATGCAATGCGTAGAGCAAAAGTAATGGGGTATAAAACGATTGAAGTCGGAACCGCCAATTCAAGCATAGACCAACTAGCCTTTTATCAAAAATGCGGGTTTAGAATAACAGGGATTGATAGAGATTTTTTTATTCGACATTATCCTGAAACAATATTTGAAAACGGAATACAAGCTGTTGATATGATACGATTCTCTAAAGACTTATCATAATAAACAAGAGGTATTTATGAAAACAAATAAGTATTTTCGTATTTATAAAGTACTTTCGATGTTTTTTATAAGCTTTTTCCAAGTTTATTCATATAAATTGAGGAGAAAGTCTGAAGCTGACTGGGAATATCTTTGGGAAAAAATAGGAGAGCGGTTTCGGAAGACGCTGTTTGAGTTAGAGGGACTCCTAATCAAAATTGGCCAAATGCTTAGTATTCGGGGTGATATTCTGCCGAATGCATTTATTAAACAATTGCAAGATCTTACAGATAAAGTGCCACCATCCGGTTTTGACGAGATTCAGGCAATCATTGAAAAGGAATGGGGATGCGCCCTTAATCATCATTTAATATCGATTGAAAAACAGGCGATTGCCTCCGCTTCAATTGGTGAAGTGTATAAAGCTGTATTAAAAGACGGTTCAACCGTTGCCATCAAGGTGCAGCGGCCACATATTGAATCAATCATTAAAATCGACTTTCGAACACTTGGATTCATTATTTGGTTTGCCGATCATTTTATTCCGATACCAAAAGGTTTCATCAATTTAAAGGTGCTATACAATGAATTAAAAGATGTTATTGAAAATGAACTAGATTTTTTAAAAGAGCAAGAAACGCTACTATCTTTTAAAGAACGCTTCAAAGAAGTAAATATTATTAAAATCCCTTCAGTCCATGTCGATTTGAGTACTAAAAAAGTTCTTGTTATGGAATGGGTAGAAGGGAAAAGAATCACTGACACGAATGCTTTAAATCAATTATCTATAAAACGAAATGACTTAGCACAAAAGCTCATTTCAGTGTTTCTTCCCCAATGGCTGGAGTCTGGACTATTTCATGCTGACCCACATCCCGGAAATGTACTTGTAACAGAAGAAGGAAAAATTATCTTACTTGATTTTGGTATGGTGGGGGAAATTTCCAAAAAGGATGCTGCTCATTTTCAAGCCTTGATTGAAAGTTTCCTTTCAAAAAATTATGCAAAAGCAGTTGAATGTTTTATCCAATTAGGATTTGTTTTGCCAGAAGCTGATACGAGAACGATGGAAAAACTGTTAGCCGAGCTAATGTCCTTTCAATCAATACAGTTAAAAGATATTGATTTGATTGCTTTTAAAATGGAAATGAACGATATAATCCGATCACTCCCTATTCAAGTTCCAATTCGATTTGTATTTTTAGGAAGAGCTTTCGTCACGATTGAAGGAATGATTCGGGAACTCGTACCGGAAGAAGAGCTCTTTGATTTAGTTAAGCCAGTTTTTATGGAGTGGTTAGAAAAGAAAGGAAATAATAAATGGACTTTTCTGTGGCACTGGCTCCAATCACAGCCATTATTTAGAATTGTCTATTCTGTAAAAGAGTTTCTTACCTTGCCCCAACAACTTGATCGTATGAAGGAAGTTGAACAAAGAAGGCATTTTCAATTTACGATTTATGAAAATAATAAAAAACGATTATTTCAGTTAATGCTTATTGGGATGATTGGAATCCCAATTGGTTTCTATATATCACATCCATTGATTTGGAAAATGGCAATTGGTGACTTCTTTATAAGTGGTTTAGCATACTTTATATATAGCTCCAGGCAGAAAAAATGGATGAAATATATGCAAGATCATAGAAGGGGATGAGGTGGGGGATAACATAGTTCTCTCTCCTAATCCTTATTATTTTTTACAAATATAATTGATGAATTTTGAAAATCATTTCATTTATTAATGAAAAAAGTTTATGGATCTATTGTCCATAAACTTAGTCGAGGAATTAAACCCCCATTTTCCTTCTTGTATTGCTCGTTTTTTTCGTCTGTTGACTTTTTAATTTTTTAGTATCTGTGTTGCCTTTCACACTTGCATTAGTTTTTTGCGCCGCTTTTTTTTCGGCAAGCTTTTTTTGCATAGCTTCTTGTAATGATATTTTTTTAGGACCTTCAGTCATAATTATACCTCCAGAATTAACCCTTTAGAAATAGTATAAAAAATGTTTGGATAAATGTATAGTATAGAGAGCTATTTTTGCTAATCCATATAAAAAATATTTGTGAATAAAGCTAATTTTGCCAGTGTAGTTGATCACAATTTTTTAAAAATATATTTTCTTATCTTTCTTGTGTTTGCTTACAGAAAATGTAATAATAATGAAAATCACTAAACTTCAAAAACGATGATGAGAAGAGTAGATCCATGGATTCTTATACAGAGAGCTTCGGCAGCTGAAAAGAAGCAAAGAAGAGTTGGTTGAAGATGGTCTCTGAGTTGCATAGCTGAACTTTTTTAAGCAAGGCTATGACGAGACTTGGCACTCGTTATAAATGTCAAAGTATAAGAGCGTTTTCGTTCCGTACTTATGGAGGCTAATTATGTGAGTGATTAGTGAATAAAGGTGGTAACACGGGTGTAACCCCGTCCTTTGACAATTTTGTCATAGGGCGGGGTTTTTTTATTTCTTTAGAAGGAGGAAAAGAATAATGAATATTTTGATTTGCGGAGCATGGCCGTATGCCAATGGATCTCTTCATTTAGGACACATCGCTAGTTTATTATCTGGGGACATTTTAGCACGGTATTACAGAGCAAAAGGGGAGAAGGTACTTTATGTATCCGGAAGTGATTGTAATGGAACTCCAATATCAATCAGGGCAAAACAGGAAGGAGTTACTCCTAAAGAAATTGCAGATAAATATCATGAAGAGTTCAGCAATTGTTTTAGAGAGCTAGGTTTTTCGTATGATTGTTATACACGTACAGATACAGTACTTCATCACGAGATTGTACAGGATCTATTTTTACAGTTGTTAAACAACGGATATATTTATAAAAAAGAGATAGAGCAAGCATTTTGTCATACATGTGATCAATTTTTGCCTGACAGATTTGTCGAAGGGATTTGTCCAAACTGTGGGAAGGAAGCGAGGGGGGATCAATGTGATCACTGCTCGAAAATTTTAGACCCATTAGATCTTCTAGAGAACAGATGTAAATTATGTGGAGATTCTCCTTCGTCAAAGAAAACGGAACATTTTTATTTTAGTTTAAGTACGTTTCAAGCAAAATTAGAGGATTATGTTGATTTTGCAAAAAGACATGATTTGTGGCGAGCGAATGCTATTCAATTGACCGAAAGATATTTAAAGGAAGGGTTGCACGATCGTCCTGTTTCTAGAGATTTGCCGATAGGGGTCCCAGTACCTGTTAAAGGGTATAGTGAGAAAAAAATATACGTATGGATAGAAGCTGTTGCAGGTTATTTTTCAGCTAGTAAAAAATGGGCGAATGATAACAATCATAGTGAATCAGATTTTTGGAACGAAGGAACAAAATCTTATTATATACACGGCAAAGACAATATACCTTTTCATTCGATCATTTGGCCAGCAATCTTAATGGGAACCGGCATAAATAACTTGCCTAATCATATTGTATCGAATGAGTATTTAACCATTGAAAGAAAAAAACTTTCAACTAGTAAAAATTGGGCGGTTTGGGTTAAGGATATGTTGAAAAAGTTTGAAACAGATTCAATTCGATATTTTCTAACGATAAATGCGCCAGAAAACAAGGATTCTGATTTTTCCTGGAGGGAGTTTGTTTACAGTCATAATAGTGAATTATTAGGAGCATACGGGAATTTTGTCAATCGTACTTTAAAATTTATAGAGAAATCATACGCAGGAAAGCTTTCAAAAGGAAATATTGATGAACAAATTAAAGTTGAGATTGAACAGCTTTATTCAAAAGTTGGTCGGCATATTGAAGAAACCTACTTTAAGCTTGCACTAGAATTAATTTTTGAATTTGTCAGGCGGGCAAATAAGTATTTTGATGAGGAAAAGCCTTGGATTCAAATTAAAGAAACTCCAACAGAATGTGAAAATACATTAACAACTTGTGTATATATCATCAAAAATTTGGCACAGCTATTGCAACCATTTTTGCCATTTTCAAGTGAAAAGATAAAAGAGATTTTAGCAATTCCAAGCTTTAATTGGAGTGTAATAGAGAACACTGCAATTTCTTTAAACGACGTTAAGCCTTTATTTGAAAGGATTGAAGTTGAAAATATCCAGTTCGAAATTGAAAAGCTATACAAACAATCGAAAAACTCATAAGAAATACTGCAACATAAATATGCTTGTTAATAGCCCTAAACATAGGATACGATAATGATATAAAATATTTGAATTAAGCTCGAGAGGTGGAAACTATGAAAAAAAGTACAAAAAAAGAAATATATTCTTGGATGAAATCAATTGCATTAGCTTTCATTATCGCTTTTATTTGCAGGCAATTTCTATTCACACCTACAACTGTATTTGGAGAATCAATGTCACCCACCTTTCATGAACACGATAGAATTGTAGTAAGCAAGACGACTAAAATTGAACGATTTGATGTAATTGTGTTTAATGCGCCAGACGCTAATAAACATTATATTAAGAGGGTAATTGGGTTGCCAGGGGATAGAATAAAAGTGCAGGATGATATACTGTATGTTAATGGCAAAGAAATAAAGGAACCCTATTTAATAGAAAATAAAAAAGGTTCTCCTTTAAATAAAATTACTTGGGATTTTACGTTAAAAGAAATTACAGGAAAATCAAATGTGCCAAAGGGAGTTTACTTCGTTATGGGTGATAACCGTTTATATAGCAAGGATAGTCGATCATTTGGATTTGTGTCTGCCGAGTCGGTTATTGGAGAGGTAAAATTTAGATTTTATCCATTGGAGAAAATAGGTAATCCCAAATAAATCATAAAAAACTTTTATCCAATAAAAACACAAAAACCATCGTTTCCTTTATTGGAATCATGGTTTTTGTGTTTTATCGTATAAAGTCGATCTTTTTTTGTTTTTGTTTTCCTTGTCCTCATATCAGATAATGCAAAGGGGCTTCTGTTGTTATCAGGATTTCTTCGTCCTTCACGAGCTAATTTTTGCCTATGTTTTTTTGCCTTGGAAGATGCCAAGTCAATCACTCCTTATTATATAAGTATATTTGATATTATATTTTAACTTATCCAATAAGAAAATTAAATATCTTTATAAAATTATGGTGAAATGGATGTCATTATTTAATTCTTTATGTCTTTAGACCAGTAAGTAAAAGTGGGATTTAATCGTTGATTAACATTCTTTTTATGAAACTATTTTAATAATTATTCGTATAAAAATGTTAAACAGACATAGGAGGGGTTATCGATGAAGAAGAGTGCATTAATTAGTACAGTAGCCATTGTCTGCATCATTGCTGGTTTGTTTATATGGTATTTTAATACAGCCTCTGGACAAAGAACTGTTAAAAGTTGGAAATCAAATAATTCAGGTGGAATTGAAAGAATTGTAAAAGTATACAGTAATGAAGGAAAATTGATTGAGGAATACGAAGGTAAAATTGATATTCAAGATACCGAATATGGAAATAAGGTGTTGTTTGATTTAAACGGAAAACGAGTTGTGATTTATAATGCAACAGTCGTGACGGAGGAAAAATAAGGATAATGGATATAAAAAGCATATTGGAAGGACAGACATTCATATCAAACAATGAGAATTGCCATAATCGACTACTTTTAAACAAAGATCTTTCATAAATTCAATAAATTGGTAAAATTAAATAAAAAAGTATTTCTTGTGAAGAGAAATTGAAGTTTTTTCGGGAGGTAAATAATGAGATATGAGAAAGTTCATGTAAACGAGAATAAAGATGTTATACTAACTGCTTATTTATTAGACAGTTCTGACGCATTTAGCAATATTTCATCCCGTCCAGCTATATTGATTTTACCAGGAGGAGGATATTTTAATACTTCTGATCGGGAAGCAGAGCCCATTGCCATGGCATATTTAGCAGAAGGATTCAATACCTTTATTCTCCGTTATTCAGTAGGAACAGAGCATACATTTGACGTATCCTTTAAGGATGCACAAGATGCGATTTCTATACTAAAAGATAATGCCCAAAAATGGAATATCGCTGAAAATAAAATTGCTGTTATTGGGTTTTCTGCAGGAGGCCATCTTGCAGCTGCCCTTGGAACAATGGGTAGGATTAGACCAAATGCACTACTGTTGGGGTACCCCTGTATTTTGTCTTCGATGTCAGATATACTTGCATTTGCAGTACCTTCACTGGAAAAAGAGGTTGATGAATTCACACCACCGACTTTTATATTCTCTTCTTTTGAAGATCAACTTGTTCCCGTTAATAACACAATTCAATTTATGCAAGCTTTAAATGAAAAAAATATACCGTTTGAATCACATATTTTTCAAAGAGGAACTCACGGACTATCATTAAGTAAAGCGCTAACTTCGTCGGGTTTAACATCATTTGTAGACAATGATTTTGCTCAATGGTTTGATATGAGTATTTCTTGGCTGCATAAGATTGTCGGGAATTTTCCAGCTGTTAAAGAATCCTAAAACTCTTCACATACACGAATCTTTGGGTCATTTTTTAAGGGATGACTCTTTTTTGATGAATTCATTCCTGGATACAAAACTTGACTTTAAGAACAAATGTTCCTATTATATATAGTAAGAAGAATATATTTAGGAGGAGAAAGGGGAATGGCCAGAAATCCTGGTATGACGGATGAAGTTGTTATTGAAATGTATAAAAGTGGCATGCCTTTTAAAGAAATGGTGCCCATTATTGGTATTTCAGATCGTGCGATTCGCAATGTTATGTATAAACATGGAATCAAAATGAATCGTGAACAATCATCAGGTCAGCCAAGAAAGCATAAGGTGAATGAAGATTTTTTTAAAGTGTGGTCACATGAAATGGCGTGGGTGTTGGGGTTAATCATTACTGATGGACATATAAATAAAAATATACATTGTGTTACTATATCACAGAAGGATGAAAGAATCCTTCAATTAATTGCCAAATACATGAACGCTGATTATGTCCTAGCGCCTACTGGCAATTCAAGAAAAACACCATTATTAATCATAAATTCTATAGAAATTAAGAATGATCTTAAAAGATTAGGAATTGATTCTAGTAAAACTTTTAATGCTCCATTTCCGCCTGTTCCAGAAGAATATTTAGCATCCTTTATAAGAGGGGTAATTGATGGTGATGGATGGGTTCAAAAAACAGGCTATGTTATGAATGTTACAACTGGAAGTATCGCATTTGCTAAAGGACTTTTCTTAGTTTTTGAAACTTGGGAATTAAGGACTGAAATTACAACTGAGATAACTTCTTTAGGAAAAACAATTTACCGGGTTTGGGTAAAAGGAAAACATGAGCTTCCTAAGCTTGCTACAATAATTTATAATAATGCTACAGATAATTATGTTACATATAAAAAAACTTATATGACTAAACATTCAAAACAGCATTAATGATTTTATTAGGAGTGATATTCGTGTGGAAATTAGTTAATGGAAGATTAATTCAAATGACAGATGATTCTAGAGTTAAATTTAGGACAAATATTAGCAAATCAATACTAGATCATTTAATGATCATTGCTGAAGAAAATGATACACACATTAATTATCTTCTTGAAAATGGATTAGAAACAGTTGTATCAAAAGGAACGATCACTTATAACAAAGAAACTAGACCAAAAGATAGAATTAAATATAAAACAACTTATGATGAAAATTTATTGGAATCAGTAAAGAAACTTGCTAAAGAACATGGGTTATTTATTAATGATGTGATTGAATATAGCGTTAATTTTATTGATTTAAGTAATATAAAAAATACTGATTATAAAAATAGGGTGGTGAAAAAATAATATGTCTTATGCAGTACCCCGAACATAATATATATTATCGGAAGTTAACTATAAAAGAACTATTATGTTTCATAACAAAAGTATACTATTAATATTGAGACGAAAAATGAATTTCTCATTAAATTAATTCAGGCATTTGTTTTCTTTTAATTCAAATGCCTGAATTAATAATTTTAATGACCTACATTAAAAATTTATTAATATTGTTTATCTTTGCTTTTCTAAATCCAATAACTTCGTTTTCATCTCCAATCCACCACGAAATCCAGTTAATGATCCATTTTTTCCAATTACACGATGACAAGGCACTGTCATTAAAATCGGATTTGCCCCTATTGCTGATCCAACTGCACGAACAGCCGTTGGCTTATTTATAGCATAAGCTATATCAGAATAAGATTTCGTCTCACCAAAAGGAATATTACATAGTGCATTCCAAACATTTATTTGGAAGTTTGTTCCTCTTAAATCAATCGGAAAAGTAAAATTTCTTCGATTTCCCTCCAAATATTCAATAATTTCTTCCTTATATTTTTCAAGTTTAAAAGAGTTCTCGATTAAATCATATTCTGGAAAGTGCTTATTGGACCATTTAGATAAATCATTAAAAGTCTCATTAATTGGACCAATATAACATACTCCCTTTTCTGTCGCAGCAATATGCAGTTTCCAGTCATTTATTTCCAATAACGACCAATATAGTGTTAATTTACTGTAATCCATATTAAATCCCCTTACAAATAAAATTTTTCATAAAAAAGCTGCGGTGATTGTAATACTCCCCACTATTATGCACAAAATTCCATTAAAACGTGTTGACGAAATATAAAAATCTGAGGGCTCAGTACCATTATTTGATTTCCAACTTTCAGTTAGCTCCCATATTAATGAAGGTTTTAACCACATCAAAAAACCTCCCACAAATACAAAAATGCCCAAAACAGTCATTGTACTTCCCCCAATAAAGTTTTTAAATATACGGTTGTATTCTAGAAAAAGATTCATTTTTTCTTCCTTCTTTTCCTAATGTATAAAACCCATTTACGATAGTCACAACTTGACTATTCAAATGTATAATAATTATAATTTACTTAATCAATTTAATTGTTAAGGAGGTCGCCATGGATCATCGGTCATTACTTCTCCTTGGTTTGCTAATGTCAGATAGTCAACACGGGTACCAAATTCATGATTTTATAGAAAAAAATCTCACATTCATCTCGAATATGAAGAAAGCAACTGCCTACTCTTTACTAGATAAATTAAGTAAGGAAGGGTTTATTGACGTTTCTGTCGAGTTTGATGGAAATCGTCCGCCTAGGAAAGTTTATTCCATAAATGAATATGGTCGCAGACAGTTCTATCTATTACTTGTAAAAAATCTTTCAGACGCTGAGAGCGTATTTTACGAAGGCGATATTGGTTTTATGTTCCTTGATCACTTGCCGTTGGAAGAGGCAATCGAATCAATGCAAAGAAAACAAGAAATGTTGACAGAAAAATACAATGCAATCAGAGAACTTCCCATCCATGAATGCAGCAGCGGTGTAACCATTGCCATGAACCATAAAAAAAGAATGCTTGAAGCAGATTTATCTTTTATAACCGAAACCATTCAACAACTATTAAAGCATCCTATTCAACAAGAAACGGAGTGAGTTCCATGCCCGCAACTAAAAAAGCTTTACCGATTTTATTTGCCGTCATGTTTTTAGTCATGGTCGGCTTCGGTATTATTATACCAGTACTCCCCTTTTACGCTGAAAATGTCGGAGCTTCTCCAACACAACTAGGATATTTGATGGCCGTCTATTCTCTTATGCAACTTATTTTTGCTCCAATGTGGGGACGGATTTCCGACCGAATTGGCCGAAAACCCGTTATCATGATTGGGATATTTGGACTTTCTGTTTCTTTTTTCTTAATGGGATTCTCTTCTCAACTTTGGATGCTGTTTGCAGCAAGAATTATCGGGGGATTTTTATCTTCTGCTAATATGCCTACAGTGATGGCTTATGTTGCTGATATTACATCTCCAGAGGACAGAGGAAAAGGAATGGGAATTATTGGAGCAGCGGTTGGACTTGGGTTTGTGTTTGGTCCTGCAATTGGCGGCATTTTTTCAAAATTTAGTTTGAATACTCCATTCTTAATAGCCGGTGCATCTTCCCTACTCACTTTTTTCCTTGTAGGGTTCCTTTTACAAGAATCGTTAAAGAAGAAAGACGAACACGAAGCTCATATAGAAAAAACATCATTATGGCAATCTTTGAATGGACCTTTATCTATATTGTTTTTCTTACAATTATTTATTTCACTTTCTCTCTCTGGTTTAGAAGCTACATTTGCTTATTATGCAGCAAAAAAAGCAGGATTGAGTACAGTGACCTTAGGCTATTTATTTATGATTATGGGGCTGGCAGGAGCGATCGTTCAAGGTGGATTAGTTGGACGAATGACTAAAAAATATGGTGAAGGATCCGTTATCCAATTAGGAATTGTAATTTCAGCGATAGGCTTTGGCTTAATTTTACTAGTCGACAGCTTTACGACTGCAGCCATTTTCTTATCTATTTTTGGAATTGGAAATGGCGTTATTCGTCCTAGCGTTTCGGCATTATTAACAAAAAAATCGTCATTAGGCCATGGCAGTGCAACGGGCTTATTATCTTCATTTGATTCTTTAGGAAGAATTGTAGGTCCTCCATTAGGTGGCTGGCTCTTTTCAATTGCGATTGGCCTCCCTTATATTTCTGGAATTGTATTATCTATTATTGCGCTCCTCTTGTATCAGATGTATACTTTTAGATCTAGAAAATACGCAACAATGAATTGACAGTAAGATTCCTTTGACATATAGTAAAATTAAGTAAAAACGGAAGGGTGAACTTATTACATGTGGAACTAATCCTATTTATTGAAAACAATCGAATGAAGGCATTTTTAAAAAACGGAAATAATTCTGTTTTATTTATGGTGTCTTACTCGCGTTTTTCAGAATAGGATAGTACCTTCATGTTTACCTATAGGGAGTAGTCTCTTTATTTGGTATGCACCCGTGCCTCCTATTCTGAAGAATATAGGAGGCATTTTTTTGTCTCCATCTTTGTAAAAAATGGAGATGGTATGATGGTTTTATTAGAAGCGAATCATTTAAAACTATTTATTAAAGACCGCTTATTAATTGATATTGATCATTTGTTAATTCAAGATCGGGATTGTATTGGTTTGGTTGGAAGAAACGGCAGTGGGAAAACGACTCTTTTAGAGCTCCTTGCTAAAAAACAAACGCCAGATGAAGGAAATATTGCTTCGTATGCTGACTATGTGTTGCTTCCTCAGTTAAAGAACACAAATACAACGAAAAGCGGTGGTGAGATTACTCAAGAATACATTAACCGAGCACTTGCAAAAAAACCGGATCTACTCTTTGCAGATGAGCCTACAACGAATTTGGATACATTCCATATTGAAAAATTAGAAGGCCAATTGAAAAGATGGCAAGGTGCCATTGTTCTTGTATCTCATGACCGTGCTTTTCTGGATTCTCTATGTACGAAAATATGGGAAATTAATGATGGGAAGGTTGAGGAATATAAAGGAAATTATTCAGATTATCTCTCCCAAAAAGAATTGGAAAGAAGACAACAAGAAAATGCTTATGAACAGTATGAACGAAAGAAAAAACAATTAGAGGAAGCACTCATTTTAAAGGAACAAAAAGCCGCTCGCGCGACAAAAGCTCCAAAAAAAGTTAGTCCTTCAGAAGCGAGAATCACTGGAGCAAAACCATACTTTGCAAATAAACAAAAGAAATTAAGACAAGCGGCGAAAGCGATTGAAACTCGGTTAGAAAAATTGGAAAAAGTAGATAAAATAAAGGATTTGCCACCAGTAAAAATGAAGCTGCCTAACGAAGAAACATTTAAAGGGCGTACTATTTTACGAGTAAAAGATGTTGTTGGCTCAATCCAAAATCGAATACTTTGGAAAAAGGCAAGTTTCGAAATAAATGGTGGAGATAAGCTGGCCATCATCGGAAAAAACGGCAGCGGAAAGACGACACTAATCAAGAAAATAATGAATATGGAAGATGGAATTTCACTCTCTCCATCCATGCAAATTGGTTACTTTAGTCAAAACCTAGATATTTTAAATGTTAATGAGTCCATTTTGAAAAATGTACAATCAACCTCTTCGCAAAATGAAGCTTTTATCCGAACTGTACTTGCAAGATTGCGCTTTTTCAGAGATGATGTCTATAAAAAAGTAGAAGTTTTAAGTGGTGGAGAACGGGTAAAGGTTGCTTTTGCTAAAATATTCGTCAGTGATATTAACACATTAATTTTGGATGAACCGACCAATTTTTTAGACATTGAATCAGTGGAAGCACTGGAGTCCCTTTTACAAGATTATGAAGGAACAGTGTTACTCGTTTCCCATGATCGAAGATTCATTCAATCAATCGCTAATCGAATTTTATCCATTGAAAATGAGAAGATTCACATTTTTAATGGGTCATACGAGAAATATAAACAATATAGTCCCGCCAAAGATCGCAATTCAAACGAAGATGAATTACTTTTATTAGAAACGAAGATTTCGGATGTATTAAGTCGTTTAAGCATTGAGCCTTCAGATGAATTAGAGTTGGAATTCCAATCATTAATTGCTAAAAAAAATAAATTAAAAAAGGAATGAGAAGTCAATTTCTCATTCCTTTTCTTGACTTAATTAATCTCGAAAAGATAGAAATTTCCTTGGTGTACCATAGTTTTTAATCATCCGCAGCTGTTGGAAATTTGATACATATTCGATTAAGATTGGCGCATCAAGAAGCCAAGGAACATGCTTAAACAGCTCGTAATCAGATTTAATTATACGAGATATCATTTCAGGCAATAAAGAATGCAAATGGTTAAATCGATGTACCGCTTGTTCTTCGTCGTACTCCCCACCACTTATATAAATTCTTCCTGAAAATACGTACTCACCAAGTTTGGATAGCCATTCGGCGGTGAAGATATCTTCACAACTTTTATATAGGCTTACATTGTATTTTGTACCAATGGTTAAATGCTGGGAATTGCCTGTTTCCAAATTACTAAGGGTGTATTTCCTTCCATCTACCGGTCCATATGAAGTGGCGGGTGGTGCAATCAATACGGTAAACTGATCGGTTTGCAGCTTTTCCATTATGCAGCTCCCCTTTTTACGTGTTTACTGCATTATATGGCAAATGCCTAATTAAGGTGAGTTGAATTGATTTATTTCATATCTATATGATATTTAAAAGTTTATATTTATCTAATTTTGTGGCAGCACGATAATCTCTATTATTATCGATTTAACACTCTCCTAACTACCAATTTCTTGTTTTTCGGTTTTAATTCTCATTGCTTTATTTTGGGCAACAATACATAATTCTGCCGCTTTAAATGCATGTTCTTGAGTCATGGCGTTTTCAGTTCCATTTAAGCAATCTAAAATAAAATCACCGAAAAACGGAAACCCGACTTTACCTGAACATTCAATATGCTGTTCAACTTGATGGTTCACTAGGTATAAATGGTTCGATGTATTATTTTGTGCAATATCAATATACTTCCTAACCTCAATATAGCCGTCAGTACCTAAAATAATAACTCTTCCGTCTCCCCAAGTTCCAAGACCGTCTGGCGTAAGCCAATCAACTCGGAAGTAAAATGTTGTTCCATTATCCGCAACTAAAGTTGCATCACCAAAATCCTCAAACTTTTCATAATCTTGGAAGTGGTAATTACCTACTTTACTATGTAGCACTTCTGCATCTTTTGCACCAGCAAAGGATAGGAATTGTTCAATTTGATGGCTACCTATATCACATAATATGCCACCATAATATTCGGGATCGAAGAACCAACCTGGCCTAGCTTTAGGATTGGCGCGATGTGGACCCGTCCCCATTACCTGGACAACTTTTCCAATCGCACCTTCTTCTATTAACTGACCGGCAAATAGTGCACCTTCATTGTGCAACCGTTCACCATAATAAATGCCCCATTTTAATCCTGTTTCAACAACTTTCACCCTTGCTTTTTCAAGTTGTTCTAATTTTGTAAAAGCAGGTTTATCTGCAAAATAATGCTTCCCGTGATCTAAAGCCTCTAACCCTATTGTTACTCGATCTTTAGGAATACTTGCACTTGCAATGAGTTTGATTGAAGGGTCATTGAAAATTTCTTCCTTTGAAGCTGCTACAACCCCTGGATATGTTTCACAAAAGCGTTGTACTTTTCTAGGGTCTGAATCATACACAAATTTTAATTCTCCGCCAGCTTCTATTAATCCATTTGCCATACCATAAATATGACCATGATCTAGCCCAATAGCAGCAAAAGGGAATTCACCTTTTTCAACTACTCTTGAAATTTTTGTTCCTTTCGGCGCATAGTTCATGCCATCGTTTTTGCTCATTATCGTGCCTCCTTGTAAAATTAATAATTGCCGCCTGTTGTAATCTTATTATCAGAGAAATTTTCTACACTTGTTTTCTTTTCATAGAAATGAATGGCGTTTTCCATAATGCCTTCTCTAGTATAAAAAGGACTGTTTTTTTCTAATGGAAGTTTTACAGTACCACCCAAACTGGCAGATTGATAGATTGCCGTAATAAGTTCAAGAGTCTGACGTCCTTGCAGCCCATCGATAAGGATGCTCTCACCTTTTTCAATTGCAGTCATCACATTATCAATTTGGCCAGAATGTCCTTCAAATTCTACTTCGGGATGAGCATTATAAGTCTCTATTAATTTTTCCTCAAGTTCCTTATCTTCCTCAGGAAATCCATTTTCCTGAGACTTAGATGCTTTTACTTTCCATGGAACAGATACTCTTGCATTTTTCCCTTGGAAAATAAGTTGCTGCTCTTCCCCGTGGTGAATGACAGAACTTGTGATTTGGGCTAGACTTCCATCAGCGTATTTACATATAGCTACCGAAACATCCTCAACTTCTGCGTTATCATGTGATGTATTACTCATAACAGCCGTTACTTCTTGAGGCATTCCGTTCATCCACTGAAATATATCAATATGATGAACTGCATGATTTAATGTGCAGCCCCCACCTTCTTTTTCCCATGTTCCTCTCCACCAAAGATCATAATAACTATGACCCCTCCACCAATATGAATCTACCTGAGTATGCACAATTGGCCCCATTAATTTTGAATCAAGAAGATTTTTCAGTTTCATCATAGGGGTTCTAAAACGATTTTGTGCGACTACAGATAATATTTTATTATTCTTTTTTGCGGCTTCTATCATTCTGTCACATTCCTCAAGGGAAGAAGCCATTGGTTTTTCCACAATTACATTCTTACCAGCGTTTAATATATCAATTGCCGCATCCGCATGTGTATAAGGTGGTGTACAGACAGAGATTAAATCGATGTCACTTCGATTAAGCATATTCTGGTAATTATCATAAATATCAACATTAAGTTTAAATTTCTTTGCTGTACTTTTTGCTTTTTCTGGGTAGATATCGCATAAGGCAACAATTTCACATCTTTCGGGGAAACTTAAATATGCATTAATATGTGAAGAGGAAATAGCTCCGGTTCCAATAACCCCAATTTTCAACATTTTATTTTCCGCCTTTCCATTAATAAATAGTATAAGAAAAACACTCATTGAAAAGTAATATAAACACTATTTATACTATAAAAATTAAGCATGACAATATTATTTTAAACGTCCCTATTTTGCGCTCTACTAGCATTACTATCAGTTGAAAAGTACCCTCTAGTCCCTTTTACATAATGACACTGGAAAATTAAAAAGATAATGAATACTGGAATGACCAAAGCAATAGAATTTGCAAGGAATCTCCCATGTCCCGATTCTTAAAGTTAGTCAGAAACATATTTATTAATATAATAATTCCACTATAATGGTACCACTTTTAATTTATTTTTCGGTTCATTTCGAAGCTGCATCTTTTTCACGCGCTTTATCAAATAGGCTGTTCTGAAAAGAAACCGCCTCATATTGAGACAGTTTCCAAATGGCTATCAATTTATTATTTATTATTTTGCGTTTTGTAATTTTCTACAAACTCATCATAAACCGCCTGTCCGCCCTGATCCATATACTGTTGAACTAATGATTCGTACAGGCCGTCTACTTCAGCTGGCTTAGCAGCTATTAATTTTGCCAGCATCTGAGCGGATAAGCTCGTTAGCTGTGCATTGTTCTTTGCATCCGCAGAATTCGGAATTGAATGGTAGTAAGGAGCATAGTAACCCACTGACCCAATCTTCAATGCATTCTCCGCTTCCTTTTCAAAACCTGGGTATCCTGCTGAGATAGCTGCTGCATTCTTTTCCGGATCGCCTAGCTCAATCCCGTTCGAAAGAATATCATAATCGAGGTTGTTAGCAACAGTCATCATCTTATCGCCTGAAGTTGTCGTGCCTGTCTGCACTGGCAGCCCATTGACCATGTTGTAATCTTCACCTTCCTTACCATTCTGAAGGAAGATAGTTACCTCGGGGTCAGCCATCCAGTTGAGATATTGTATAGCAAGGTCGACATTTTTACTTGACTTAGGAATAATGATATACATACCATTTGGAGCGTACCCAGCCTTGGGATATTCCCCTGCATCATTCGCCCAAGGGTCAATAGGAATAAGCTCGGCGTCAGGAATATTCTTCTTGAGATTGGTCAAAGTACCGGGAGCAGTTCTGTACGGGCCATCCCAGTTCGTTTGAAATGCTCCAACTTTTCCATTGGAAACATCAGCATCCAACTGTTTTCCATCTTTGTCAGTGGCGAAACCAGGGCTGATCAGGCCATCATTATACATCTTGTTCACATATTTAACAGCGTCTATATAACCAGGCATATTCCAGTTTGAATTCGAGAACATATTCAATGTCTGCGTTGTAGCGAACTGTTCTTCGGTTAGGTCGGATGGTTTAAAGGCTTCAGGTATGTAACCTAGCCCAGGATATGCTGGTTGAAGTGCAAAACCATAAGGAATAACGCCTTGTACATTTCCAGGATTCTTCTCTTTGAAGGCAACCATGGTATTGTAGAACTCTTCTGCAGTCGTTGGAATAGGTAAACCAAGTTTATCGAGCCAGTCTTTACGGATAAATGTGTTATTAGCTATAAGTACAGTTCTCTTTCCCGGGATTGCAAACTGTTTATCGTTAAATTTTCCATACTTTAATACTTCATCACCAAGATATTTTGTGAGGGTAGATCCATACTGTTCAAGAGCCGGACCAAGGTCTGCCAATCCACCCTGCTGCACATAGTTGTAAACAACTCCTTGGTTATAGGTGAAGGAAATATCAGGTGCCTGATTGGATGCCATTAATACATTTAACTTGTCAACTTCCTCACTTCTAGGAACTGTAACAAACTCAACTGTTGCATTATACTCCTTGCCAAAAGTGTCGTTAATATACCTTGTCCAGTAGTTGTCATTCAAATCTGGCTGACCGGGTTGGCCTCTGTCAAACACTTCAACTTTCAATGTTCGATGCTCTGTCGTTTTCCCTGTTGTATCACTTTTTTGCTTATTGCTTGATGATGTACTCTCACACCCGACCAATAAAGCAGCAAGTGCCAAAGCGGTGAATGAAGCAAAGATTATTTTTATTTTCTTTACTTTCATAAAGAGCCTCTCCTTTTGTAAATTTAATTTTTTATATAAATTTGCGAATCAGATGAAAATAATCTGTTTCACAACCCCATATCAACCTTTAATTGCGCCAATCGTAATACCGGATACAAAATATTTTTGTAGCCATGGGTACACTAGAAGAATCGGAACTGTACCAAATATAATGCTTGCTGCTTTCAATGCCTCCGAAGGAAGATTCACATTGACATTCTCTCCAGCCATTTGTTGTGAAATATTGATCACATTGTAAAGTTTAAGCTGTATCGTATACAGCTTTTGGTCTGTAATATAGAAAAGTGCGTCCTGGAAATAATTCCACCTGAATACCGCATACAGTAAAGCGATTGTGGCAAGTGCCGGCTTTGAAAGAGGCAACATGATTTTGAGTAGTATCTGCAAGTCATTGCATCCATCTATGTATGCAGCTTCCTCTAGGCTTTCCGGCAAATTCTGAAAGAACGTTTTTAATATAATCATATTGAATACACTCATCATACCTGGAAGAACCAGTGCATATGGAGTGTTTAAAAGATACAGATCCTTTACAAGCATATAATCCGGGATCAAACCACCGCTAAAATACATGGTAAACACCATCAATAGCAATAAAACATTTTTACCTTTCAGCCTTTTTCTACTCAGTGCAAACGCTGCCAATACAGTGACTGTCAATGCAAGCAACGCATATACGATAACTAATAGCACAGTGTAAAATAGCGAGTACAGCATAGCGTTGTCAGTAAATACTACTTTATAAGCTTCTATATTAAAGTCTATAGGATATATGGTAACTAACTGGGATATAATCGCCCTATTGGAACTAAGTGATTGCGACAGAATATAAAGAAAAGGAACCAGGCATATAAAAACCGATAGTAAAACAATAAATGTTACAAAAAAGTCAAAACTTCTATTCTTTAATTTTTGTGACATCGTCAGTCCCACCTCACCATATTCCTTGTTCCCCCAATTTCTTACTAATAAAATTGGATGACAATAAAAATACTAAGCAAATAACGGATTGGAACAAACCTACAGCTGCCCCAATTGAAAAATTTGCTGATTGAATACCAACACGGTAAACATACGTACTAATAACGTCACCGTAGTCCATTACAAGGTTGTTTTGCAAGTTGAATGGACGGTCAAAATTAATAGCCATGATATTACCAAGCTGCAAGATTAGAAGGATCGCAATCGTCGGTTTTATTCCCGGCAGTGTAACATGCCAAATTTTCTTTAGTCTGCCTGCGCCATCAATGTCTGCAGCCTCATATAACTCTTTGTCAATTCCAGTCATAGCAGCAAGATACAAAATTGTACCCCATCCTGCACTCTGCCATACTCCAACTAAAGTATAAGTTCCGACCCATGCAAATTTGTTCGTTAGAAACGGTAAAACATCCCCACCCGTACGGGTAATTAATGAGTTTAACATTCCTGTTGGTGCAAGCAACTGAGCAACAATCCCCCCAATAATAACCCAGGAAAGGAAATGTGGCAGATACAGTATTGTCTGACTTACCTTCTTAAACCTTTTAAATCTCAGTTCATTTATTAGAATCGCTAAAATGATTGGTGCCGGAAATCCCACAATTAAATCTAGTCCATTAAGCACCAATGTGTTTCTAACGACCTGAAAAAATTGTTTTGATGCAAAAATTTGCTTGAATGTTTCAAAATTATTCCATGGGCTTTTGCTCATACCTTCAAACATGTTGTAATCTTTAAAGGCTATTTGTATGCCATACATGGATCCATATTTAAATGTCAATATATAGGCCACAGGGAGAACCAACATTAGGTAGAGTATAATATCACGCTTTATATAATAAAGTACTCCCTTATTCTTTCTTAATTTCTTGTGAATGATCTTTTTTTTATTCAGATCAATATTACTTTCCATTAACTTCATAGATACTTTGTATCCCCTTTCATTTTTGCTATTAATAAATTTTTATCACCTCTTTTCAAACTATGTATGATGCTTTTATTTTCAGTAATACTAGTATGGTAGTTACATTGTATTTTAGCAATAACGTTGGTGTATTTCAATAATATTTAGAGCTTTCATAAAAATGATATAGTTTTATTCTTTTCTCTTTATGTAAGCACACTTTCCTCACGTACACATTTCGTTAACGCAATACTACTACAAGTCGCCAATCCATATTTTAAATAAACGATTATAATAAATATAGTTGCCAAACCATCCAAATCGACCTGAGAACGACCATTAATCTTGTTTTTTTCTGGATATTTCAGCTTCTGTCTTCATGACAATTTGTTGCACATAGTCTCCCCCTATGCATTTCTATCAAGTTATTTCGCATAATTAAGCGCTTTCAATATAAGTTGAATTATTATCGACTATAATGAATATTGACCCGTTACTAACCTACTAGTATGTTAGTTTTAACTATATAATAACTTTTATTCTCAAAATAATCAATACATTTTTTAATACCTTTTTCCTAATTATTTTACCTTTCAACGATTAATGTATCCTTTACTTGTGATGATAAGGAATTTTGCTTACTTTCATATACGAGAGAATCCCATATTCCCCAAAGATACATAATTCCTAGCGCTCTATCGTATAAACCATATCCAGGTCTACATTCCTCATCCCAAATATGTCTTCCATGGTCAGGACGGGCATAGCCAGTAAAATCGCTCTCATGAAAAGTTTTTACAATACTTGTAATATTAATCGACCCATCTTGAGTTCGATGCGATGTTTCAATAAAATCCCCATTTTCAAAAACCTTTATGTTTCTTATATGGGTAAATGGAATGCGGCCAGCAAATTCCTTAATTATGGCCGGTATATCGTTTTTGGGATTCGACCCTAATGATCCACTGCATAAAGTTATACAATTAGATGAGCTGTCAATAAGTTTTAGCAGTTTTCGAATATTTTCTTGAGATGTAATAATTCTAGGCAAACCAAAAATTTCCCATGGCGGATCATCTGGATGAATAGCCATTTTAATATTATGCTTTTCAGCTACCGGTATAATCTTATTTAAAAAATACTCCAAGTTATCCCATAATCGCTCTGTGGATACATTACTATAAGCCGCAAATAGTTGCTTTATCGATTTTAACCGCTCAGGTTCCCAGCCAGGCATCGTATAGTCGGGGTAATGGGCAATTTTTTCAATTAATTCAAATGGATCCATACCTCCAACTTTAGCCTCTTCATAAAATAATGCTGTGGAACCATCTTCCAATTGTTTATATAAATCGGTTCTTACCCAATCAAACACGGGCATGAAATTATAGCATATTACCTTTACACCTGCTTGGGCCAAGTTTTCAATTGTTTTTATATAATTATCAATATATTTATCTCTAGTCGCTAGACCAAGCTTAATATCATCGTGAACATTGACACTTTCAACCACTTCGATATGAAATCCATATTCTTCTGCTTGTTTTTTCTGTTCCAATATTCGGTCCAACGGCCATACTTCACCAGCTGGTATATCGTGAAGTGCCCAAACAATCCCCTCAACCCCTGGAATTTGTTTAATATGACGTAAGCTTACTCCATCATTGCCTTTACCAAACCATCTAAATACCATTCTCAACGCATATTCCTCCTATCGTTCATCCATCAATCATCCTCTTAATATACAATATGCTGAAAAAGGAACCTCTTTTTTAAACACTATTAATATATTGTTCTATTACTTTCATCTTCAATAACTGATTTTCGATAAAAATAAGTATTGATCTGATCACGCCAAGATTTTGCATTTTCCAATTGAAGATTTAAACGTTCCCGTACATTTACATATCGTATCTCATCTATTTTATCTTCTAATTTACTCCAATTATTTATTAGCTCTTCAACTTGTTCTACTCCTCTAAAATTACAGTACAGCTTTGTCCGACTTTCCAAGAAGTAAAAGGCTTTCAAATTCACCATTATTTACTGACTGAATAACATTACCCTCTTCATTTAATTCATCTATTTTATATGTATCTATTCCATCGTTTTGCCAATCAGTATCATTGTATATTCCAAGAATGATTGAAGCTTCATTTGTCCTCTTAAAAATGATCAATTCTTTTCCAAGCATTGATTGAAGGCCGTCTATTAATTCAAATAGAGTAGATTGTAAAATATGAGAATTCCCTAATACTGCTATACTGCGACAAAGTGAAGAATTACTTTCATACCATTCTTTGTTTGTGATTCTTTCATATTGGAGCCAGCATGCATAACTTTCCTTCTAAGTAATATGTTCTGCCAGATTAGCGTCCATACATAAATCTCCTCCATATATTGATTGCTCGTTGATAACAATTACGAAAGTATAATGACAATGGGGCAAAAGATATTCATATTGTAGCATTAAAATTAAATTTTGCATACTAGTATGGTAATTAAATATAAATAAAAAGATACACGCTATCAATAATAGCATGCATCTTTTTGTATTCATCCCATTAAAGCAACCATTAAAGCCTTCTGTACATGAAGTCGATTTTCTGCTTCATCAAATACATATGATTGTGGTCCATCAATTACATCTGCAGTTACTTCCTCTCCACGTTTTGCCGGTAAACAATGAAGGAATATCGCATCTTTTTTTGCAAAAGACATTAATTCGTTGTTCACTTGAAAGGCTTTAAAAGCATTTAATCTGACTTCTTGTTCATCTTCCCATCCCATACTTGTCCAAACATCCGTATAAATAGCATCTGCACCACTTGCCGCGGCTTGCGGGTCATTTAACACTTCTATATGCGCTCCCGTTTCTTTAGCGATCTCAATCGCAAGTTCTGTAATATCCTTTTTAGGTTCATATCCCTTTGGTGAAGCAATGGAACAATTTACTCCAAGTTTTGCACAGGCAATCATTAATGAATGAGCAACATTGTTTCCATCTCCAACATAAGCTAGTTTTTTCCCTGCATATGTTCCTTTCACTTCATAAAGAGTCATTAAATCGGCTAGTGCTTGGCATGGGTGATGATCATCTGTTAACGCATTGATAACTGGTACACCTGCATTATCGGCTAATTCTTCAACAGCCATATGTTCATGTGCACGTATCATAATCCCATCAACATATCTTGAAAGTGTTTTAGCTGTATCTGGGACGGTTTCTCCTCTACCAAGTTGAATATCATTACGGCTTAAGAAAAGCGCGTGACCTCCTAATTGATTCATGCCAACCTCAAAGGAAACTCGTGTTCTAGTTGAGGATTTCTCAAAAATCATCGCCAACGTCTTTCCTTTTAAGTATTGATGAGGTTCCCCTTGTTTTTGCATTTTCTTTAAACCGATAGCCACATCGATTAATTGAGTGATTTCATTTGTCGAAAGCTCTAATAAGCTCAATAAATGCTTCCCTTTTAAACTATTAACTGTTGTTGTCACCATCAAATCACCCTTTCTTTACTAGTTAATTGTTTATGCCATTCCTGCATAGAGAATGGTTCATCAATGTTTAGTTTATATGCTGCTATAGTCGTTAGCAATGTTTCCATTTCTGTAATGACTGAAAGCTGAGAATTCGATGCTTGCATCCGCATTTCTTTCGATTTTTTGGTCGTTCCTAGACTTAAGAAAATGGCTCCGCCGCTTTGTTTCAACCAATCAGCAAATGTATAGTTTTCATTTGCGATCGAAACACCTTCTTTTAATAAAATACTTTGAATAAGTGCATACTCATTTTCTTTTACATCAATATATATTTCTATTTTTGAAGTTTCTTTATTTGAATTCCACTTGATTGCCTTAGCTAACGCTTCATCAAATGTTTTGCCAAACGCGATTAGCTCGCCTGTTGATTTCATCTCAGGAGTTAATCGTGGATCGACTCCATCAAGCTTCCCTGTTGAAAAGACGGGGTTTTTTATGGCGAAATACGATTGGGATATTTGATTATCCCTAACTTTTCCACCTGTTAAAATATTGATGCATTCTTCTATGACATTGACTCCCGTCATTTTACTAATAATCGGAACAGTTCGTGATGCCCTCGGATTAACCTCTAACACATACACTGTATCATTAAAAATAACGAATTGAACATTAAAAATTCCTTTAAAATGAAGCTTTAAAGCGATTTTTTTCGCATGTTCATATGCTTGATTCTGATAAAAGTCATTTATAGAAACCGGCGGTGTAACTGCCATGCTATCTCCAGAATGTACTCCTGCTTTTTCTATATGTTCAAAAAAACCGGGAATAAAAATGTTTTCTCCATCTGATAATACATCTACTTCCATTTCCGTTCCTTGATAATAAGCATCAATTAAAACAGGATAAGAAATTTTCTTTAGATGTTCATGTAATTCTTGATTACTGTTAATAATTATCATCCCCTGACCACCAATAACGTACGATGGTCTTAAGAGAAGAGGAAAACCAATCTCAGCTGATTTTACAACTAGTTCTTCCTCGCTTAGTGCAGTTAATCCTGGGATATGCGGAATATCCAATTCTTTTAGAAGCTGATAAAAACGTTCACGATCCTCGACTATATCAATTTGGTCTTGAGTAATTGAAAGTAAAGGTACTCCATTCCCTTCCAATTGCTTTGCAAGATTAATGGAAGTTTGCCCTCCAAATTGGAGGATGACACCATCTGGCTGTTCAAATTCGAGTACATTTAACACATCTTCCACACGAAGTGGCTCGAAATATAAGCGGTCAGCAATTTGAAAATCCGTACTTACCGTTCCAGGATTATTATTGATTAAGATAGCTTCATAGCCTGCCTTCTTTAAAGCTAGAACCCCATGTACGGTACAGTAATCAAACTCAATTCCTTGGCCAATTCGTACTGGGCCAGAACCAACAATGGCGATTTTTGGCTTTTTCCCTCCGGAAATTAAATCTCCTTCACCTTTCCAAGTGGAATAAAAATAAGGAGCGGCTGCCGGAAATTCGCCTGCACACGAATCAACCATATTATAAACAGGCTTAATCTCATACTTCTTTTGTTTTTCTCGTACCATTTTTAAATCAGTATCCCAAACATATGCCAGCCACTCATCTGAAAAGCCAAGTGTTTTTAACTCTTTAAATAAATCCGGTGAAATAGTCTCTAGATTGACCGCTTTTGCTTTTTTCTCATAACTGACCAATAACAATAATTGGTCTAAAAAGAAATACTGAATTTTAGTTACTTGATGAATTTCTTCTTTCGTTACACCACGTCTCATCAGTTCGAGTATGGAAAAAAAGCGAATGTCATCCGGTAAGGTTACAGAATCCCACAGCTCTCCATCACTGTATGACGATATACCTGTTAGCTCAAGTCCAATTGTTTTGATTTCAAGTGAACGAACCGCTTTTTGTAGTGCAGCAGGAAGATGACGTTCTATCGCCATTATTTCACCTGTTGCCTTCATTTGGGTACCGAGTTTTCGGTCTGCTTCTATAAACTTATCAAATGGCCATCTAGGCATTTTCACGACTGTATAATCAACAACCGGTTCAGAACTTGCAAAGGTCGTACCTGTAACTGGATTAATCAATTCATGTAAATAATAACCAAGTGCCAGTTTTGCTGCCATTTTTGCGATAGGGTAGCCTGTAGCCTTGGAAGCCAGAGCAGAAGAACGACTTAAACGTGGATTAACCTCGATTAAATAATATTGTGAGCTGTTAGGATCTTGTGCAAATTGAATATTACAGCCACCGACAATTTTCAATGCTCTAATAATTTTTACTGCTGAAGCATATAGGGCTTCATATTCCTTATCCGTTAATGTTTGCTGAGGAGCTATGACAATAGAATCCCCAGTATGAACACCGACAGGATCGAAGTTTTCCATGCTGCATACAGCAATGCATGTATCGTTGGCATCACGAATCATTTCAAACTCTAATTCTTTAAAACCAGCAATACTCTTTTCAATTAAGCATTGTGTAATTGGACTTGCTTCAAGACCTTTTTTTACGACGGATATTAATTGTTCTTCAGTCGAAACAATTCCGCCGCCGCCGCCGCCTAATGTATAGGCTGGACGAATAATAACAGGATAACCGATATGATTAGCAAAATCGATAGCCTCTTTGACAGTATGAATGATAGAGCTGTCGGGAACAGGTTCATCTAGTTCATGCATTAATGCTCGAAAGGCTTCACGATCTTCACCTTGCATGATTGATTCAGGGGTCGTACCAAGTACCTTAACATTATATTGATCTAGAACACCTTGTTCATATAATTGAACGGTTAAATTTAATCCTGTCTGACCTCCAAGAGTACCTAAAATAGCATCAGGTTGTTCTTTTTTTATAATTTCTGTAATAGATTGAACAGTCATTGGCTCGAAATAAACGATATCAGCAAATTGTTCATCCGTCATAATCGTAGCTGGGTTATTATTTACAAGAACGACTTCAATGTCTTCTTCTTTTAAAGCAACACATGCTTGAGTTCCAGCATAATCAAACTCAGCTGCCTGACCAATTATGATTGGACCCGAACCAATAACCAAAACTTTTTTTAAACCTTTTTGCTTAGGCATAGATGTTTTCTCCTTTTGCTTGCTTCAGCTGAGTAGAAAAAGCATATTTGATGATTGTTTCAAGTTTTTGGTTTTTTCCATCGGGATGAAACTGATATGTCGCTATTGGATAGTTGTTATGAGAAAGACCTTCAATGGATCGATCTTGAATCGATTGGAAAGATATATTAAATCCAGCAGACTCAAGTCCATCTTCTGATACTTCATATCCATGATTTTGATTCGACATATACACTTCATTTGTTTCCATATGCATAATAGGATGTTTGAAGCTTCTATGGCCCCATTTCATTTTTTTAATATGAACCCCAAATGCTTTTGCTAATATTTGATGACCTAGACCAAAACCAATTGTTGGATATTCTTTTGCAATTTTCAAGTATTCAGGAAAGAATGCTTTCCAGTTTGAGGGATTTCCTGTGCCTCCAGAAAAAACGACACCATCTGGGTTGATTTTTTTAATATCGGCTGCAGTTGTTTGAGCAGGAACGATCGTTATCTTGTAACCTGATTCCAGCAGCCATTTTATTAAGGAATTTTTCAAGGCAAAATCCATTACTACAATATGGGTTTTTCCATTCGAATTAACTGTTTTATGAACTGGGGATGACATCATTAATTTACGACTTTTTGCTTGATTGGTAATAATAACTTCATTCGCTCTCATGGAAACAAAGGTTTCCCCTTCCTTTAGGAGCTGCTTTATGATCGACCGTGTATCCATTCCCGTCATAACAGGTATATATTTTTCCTTAAATACGCTTAACCATTTTTCAACTGATAAGGATGCTTCTCCGTATTCTTGCTGAATCACCAGTCCAGCAAGCTGAATATCCTCACTCTCAAGCTTTTCCTTATCCATAAAACTATTTAGGATACTAGGATAAGTGGCTAGCACAATTTTTCCTTTTATAGCGGGATCAGAGATGAATTCTATAAAATTGCCCATTCCTGTGTAAAAGATCATTTCTCCATGGCATTCCGTCTTCTCTCCGTGCCAATGGCCGGTATATGTAACTCCATTAGCCAGCTTGATCATACCTTCCATCATGCACCTTCACCTCATCGTATTTTTATTTTCATAGTTGTATTTTTATACATAACAATCAAAAAAATATTAGCCTATTGCTTGTTCCACATTTTGCAAAGTACTGCCAATGATTTCAAGTGCTGAATTCATTTCTTCGTATGTAACTGTAAGAGGTGGTAAAAATCTTATGACATTTGGACCGGCAACTAATGCAAGTAAACCATTTTCTCTTAACAAGCTAATCATTGAACCTACTTCAACGGAAAACTCTATTCCAAACATTAAGCCTTTATGGCGAATGCATTTAAAATTTTCTAGTGGGGATAATAGTTCCTCAAGCTTAGAAGTAAAATACTCTCCTTTTTCAGTTACATCATTTAGAAATTCTTCATCAAACAGAATATCTAATGTAGCATGAGCAGCCGACATAGCAAGTGGATTTCCTCCAAAAGTTGATCCATGACTGCCTGGGTTAAATGCAGTTTTTAAATAATTCTTTCCAATCATTGCACCTGTTGGAATGCCATTTCCAAGCGCTTTAGCTGAAGTAATAATATCTGGAGCGAGATTAAAATGCTGGTAAGCAAACGGTTTGCCCGTGCGTCCGATTCCTGTCTGTACTTCATCAATGATGAGGAGGGCCCCATATTCCTTGCATAATTGTTCAACAGCAGCTAAGAATTCTTTATTTGCTATGTGAACACCACCTTCACCTTGAACAATTTCAAGCATAATGGCAGCTGTATCGTTATCTATTTCCTTTTTTAACGAATCTACATCATTGAATGGCACATGTACAAAAGTTTGCAGCATCGAGCCGAAACCTTGCTTTACCTTATCTTGGCCAGTTGCGGCCATTGTGGCAAATGTACGACCATGAAAAGATTGTTGGAATGTAACGATTTTTGATTTACCCGTATATTTACGGGCTAGTTTAATAGCTGCCTCATTTGCTTCCGCTCCACTATTACAGAAGAAAACTGAACTTCCCATCGAATGAGATGTAAGTTTTTCAGCAACTTTCTCTTGAAGTGTGCTTTTAAACAAATTAGATGTATGCCAGATTTTATGTAGTTGATTTGTTGTGGCCTCTACAACGACAGGATGACAATGTCCTAGATTACAAACACCAATACCTGATGTAAAGTCCAAATATTCTTTTCCGTTAGAGTCAACTACTTTAGTACCGAGTCCAGAGACGATTTCAACGTCCCATCTTGCATAGTTTTCAAATAAATGGTTCATTCTATTTCACTTCCTCCAATTCCCTTTTTATCGTTGTTCCGATAATACCCGTTCCATCCAATAACGGACTATGGCCACTGACGATCATTGCTTCTTCCATGCCGCCGCGAAGACTATGTATAGCGGCCATTACCTTCGGAATCATTCCTCCTGATATGATGCCATCATCAATAAATTCCATAATTTCAGAAGCGGTCGCATTACTAATGATTTCATTATCTTTTAAAACACCAGGAACATCTGTTACAAATACGACTTTTTCTGCATTCACAGCTACGGCAATTTCAGCAGCTGCTGTATCGGCATTGATATTATAATAATCTTCATGATTCATTCCCATCGCGATTGGAGAAATGACAGGAACCATTTCGAGTGACAATAAATTTAGTAAAAATTGTTGGTTTACACGAGTTACCTCTCCTACTAAACCTAAATTCTCCAAATCTTTCGGTTCAGCATACATTAATCCTCCATCGGAGCCAGTTACTCCGATAGATGAAATCCCATGTTTTTGAAGCTTACGCACTAATTTATTCGTAATGTTTCCAGATAAAACCATTTCTACAACATTCATAATTTCATGAGTTGTTTTTCTCAAGCCATTCACAAATTCAGAATTAATTTGGAGATCATTCAGCAGTTCATTGATGGCGGGACCTCCACCATGGACAATAATTGGGTGAAAGCCCATCTCTTGCATGTTTTTGATCCCTTTAAAAAAGTCATTGGATAAAGTGTCAATCATGCTTCCACCGCACTTAATGACGATGATTTTTTTCATTGCGGAATCCCTCCCTTCATGTTCGATAGCTTGCATTAATACGGACATAGTCATACGTTAAATCACAGCCCCACGCTTTTCCATATCCAGAACCAATATTTAAGTGGATATTCATAACTACAGTTTCGTTCTTTAAATAATTGCTTAATGTTTCTTCTACATAATTTGCCGGCTGACTGTTTTCTAATAGTGAATATGGCCCAATAGCAATATCGATTTTTTCAGGGTCTAACGTCACCCTGCTTTTTCCGATTGCCATCATGACCCTTCCCCAATTAGGATCGGATCCGTAAACCATAGTTTTGACAAGGTCGGAACCGACGACTGTTTTCGCGACTTTCCCTGCTTCTTCATCAGATAATGCACCATGTACATTTACTTCAATTAGTTTTGTAGCCCCTTCACCATCTCTCGCAATCATGATGGCTAAATCTTCACAAACCTTTTCAAGTAAATGGACAAAATGTTCCCATTCCTCATGCTCTGGTGTGAGCGAAGTATTTTCCGCTAATCCGCTCGCCATAACAACGACCATATCATTTGTCGAAGTATCTCCATCAACGGTAATACGGTTAAACGTTTTATTCGTCACTTCACTTAAAGCAGCTTGTAAATGAATGTGTGGAATATTCGCATCTGTTGTAATGAAACCAAGCATCGTCGCCATATTCGGAGCAATCATCCCTGAACCTTTTGCAGATCCAGCCATTGTAATTTTGGCACCGTCAATAACGGTTTCATAACAAGTCGCCTTCATACAAGTATCCGTTGTTAAAATCGCTTCATTAAAATCGTAAGCAGACTGTTTGTTTTTTTGAGGAACAAGATGTTCAATGCCTGGAATTATTTTATCCATCGGCATAGTCTCACCAATGACACCTGTGGAAGCTACGGCCACATGATGATTTTGAATTGACAACAAAGTTGCAACTGCATTTTTCATTGAATGGGCATCAAATAAACCTTGATTTCCTGTACAAGCATTCGCATTTCCACTATTTACAACGATGGCTTGGAGTTTTCCGTCTTGCTCCAAACTCTCTTTCGTTACTTTTAGAGGAGCAGCAATAATTTGATTTAATGTGTATACAGCAGCCGCCTCTGCTGGAACATCGCAATATATTAAACCTAAATCATTGCGTTTCCGCTTCACTTTCGTATGTAGGCCTGCAGCCGAAAAGCCAAGTGGGGTAATAATTGTTCCTTCTTCTACTTTCATAATTTCTTCTTTACCCGTTATTTGCAATTTAATCACTCCTCTTTTGATGTTTTTTTTACAGTTTATGGGTATACAGGGCTGAATTTCAGACCAGCGGTTTCCTCATAACCAAACAATATATTGGCATTTTGCACCGCCTGACCTGCAGCTCCTTTCATTAAGTTATCTATGACAGATACAATTGTTATTCTTTCGGTACGTTCATCATATGCGATCCCGATATCGCAAAAATTAGAAGCAGCCACTTCTTTCGTAGCTGGGAATATTCCTTTATTCCTTACACGTACAAATGGTTTGTTAATGTAAAATTCATGATATAGCTGCCATAATTCATCTTCGGTTATTTTCCCTTTGGCTGTTCCGTAAATAGTGGTCATAATTCCCCGCGTCATTGGGACAAGATGAGTTTGAAACGTAATCGGAGATTCATATCCGAATTCTTTAAGTATTTGCTCTATTTCAGGTATGTGCTGATGTTCGTTTACTTTATATATTTTAAAATTTTCATTGAGCTCACTATATATGTTTCCTAGACTTATAGATTGACCAGAACCAGATACTCCTGATTTTGCATCAATTATGACTGAACCTTCTTTTAAAATGTTGGCTTTAGCCAATGGAGCCAAACCTAAAAGGGCGGCAGTAGGATAACAACCTGGATTAGAAATAAATTGGCTGCCTTTTATTGAAATACCGTTTAATTCAGGTAAGGAATATACAGCTTTTTCAATCCATTCTTTTGGTGCAGCATTCCGCTTATACCAAAATTCATAGTCTTCAGTATTTTTCAAACGAAAGTCACCACTTAAATCAATGACAATGCATCCCGCAGTTAACAGTTCAGGCGCTAATTGTGAAGCAATGCCAGTAGGAACTGCCAGGAATACAACATCCGTGTCTTTTGCCATTTTAATAGGATCAATTTCATCTAATGTTAAAGGGATAACCCCTGTTAAATGCGGGTAATGATCATAAATTTCTCTACCTTGTCTGGAAGATGTATATAAAGCTGCAATTTCAAAATGTGGGTGAGATTGCAAAATGCGCAGTAACTCCGCTCCACCATATCCAGTTGCGCCAACAATTCCTACTCTCATTCATTTCACTCCTATATTACTTGCAAGTTTGGATCTTGCATATTACATTATAAATTTAATTTGATTATTTTTTTATCGTATTAATCCATTAATTATTTTAGATGTTTCCTATTATACTGTGAATAAAAATAAATACAATAGTATATTTATAAATTTCTTTATAAAAAATAAGCCTTCACTTTTTGAAGGCTTATTTTATTCATTTCTCTTCCGCTTCTACCCCGATTTGAGCACTTCTAAACAATACTTTCGCTTCTCCACTTTGAGCTACATCCATTATAAATGAACCATTTGAATAACGATCATTATATCTAATGCTCGCACTATAAATCGTTTCTTCTTGTCCTTTTTCGGTTATAAGTGTTAATTCATCGCGATTGTCTACAACTTTCATACCAATGATTCGGTGTGGATTATTTTTCAATTCCCTTAATAATACAACACCTCGTTTTGCTCTGCTTGCTTTTTCAAATTCAGACAGCTTCATTTTTTTGATAGCACTTCTATGTGTAGCAATAAGGATACTAACATCACTTTCACCTGCAGTGAATACTTCTCCATTCACGACATAATCATGATCTTTTAAATTAATGGCTTTTACACCTGCTGCCCTTGCCCCGACTTGATTTACTTCATCCTCTGAATACCATAATCCGTACCCTGTATGTGTCGCAATAAATATGTCTTTCGTTCCATCCGTAATATGCACATCTACAACTTGGTCATCATTTTTTAAGTTAATCGCAACGAGTGGTCGTGAATATCGTTGGGCTTTATATAAATCTAACGATGTTTTCTTTACCATTCCTTGTTTTGTGAAAAAGATGAGGAACTCGTTTTCAGTAAATTCTTTAACCGGAATTGCTTTTATAATCTCTTCATCACGCGCGATTGGCATTATAGCTGCAATATGTTGTCCAATATCTTTCCAACGAATATCTGGTAATTCATGGACAGGCATAAATAAATAATTACCTTTATTCGTAAATAACAATATAGTATCAGTTGTATTTATTTCTTGCATGAAAAGGAGCCAATCTGATTCTTTCATCGCAAGTTCCTGGCCGTTTGAAGCTGAATAAGAACGCATACTTGTCCTTTTAATATACCCTTCCTTTGTCACGGTTACGATGACATCCTCACTTGGAATCATAACTTCAAGATTAATCTTAATTTCTGAAACCTTTTCTTCTATTACGGTGCGCCTCGCATCCGCATATTTTTTCTTAATTTCTTTTAGCTCTTTTTTCACTAAATTTAAAAGTTTCTTTTCACTTTCTAAAATTCCTGTTAAATATTCGATCGTATTGATCAGCTCGCTTGCTTCGGCCTGAAGAGCTGTAATATCAGTGTTCGTCAATCGATATAATTGGAGCGAGACAATTGCTTCTGCTTGTTTTTCCGTAAAATCATATTTTTTGATGAGATTATCTTTAGCATCACGTTTATCTTTAGATGCACGAATAGTTGCAATCACTTCATCCAGAATGGAAAGTGCCTTCATTAGCCCTTCAACTATATGATGTCTTTCCTTCGCTTTTTCAAGTTCATATCTCGAACGATTTGTCACTACTTCTTTTTGATGGCCGATATATGCATCAAGCAGGTCAAGAAGTCCCATTAGTTTAGGTCTGCGTTTATCAATAGCGACCATATTAAAATTATACGTTACTTGAAGATCACTATTTTTAAATAAATAGTTTAATACACCATCGGCATCTGCTTCTTTTTTTAATTCTACGACAATCCTTAGACCTGTTCGATCTGTTTCATCTCGAACTTCAGCTATTCCTTCAAGCTTACGGTCAAGTCGGAATTCATCCATTTTTTTTACTAGATTCGCTTTATTGACATCGTATGGGATTTCCGTAATGACAATTTGTTGGCGTCCTCCGCGTATGGATTCTATTTCTGTTTTTGCTCTAACAATCGTTTTTCCGCGGCCCGTTTCATACGCTTTTTTGATGCCGTCGACTCCTTGAATAATCCCTCCGGTAGGGAAATCAGGTCCTTTTAAAACAGTCATCGCATCATCAACAGTACTCATTGGCTTTTCGATTCGCATAATGACCGCATCAATGACCTCACCTAAATGATGAGGAGGGATGTCTGTCGCATAACCTGCTGAGATCCCTGTAGAACCATTTACGAGCAAGTTAGGAAACCTTGCTGGCAAAACGGTTGGCTCTGACGATGTATCATCAAAGTTAGGAACAAAATCAACAGTTCTTTTATCAATATCGCGTAATAATTCTGATGCTACATGGGAAAGACGAGCTTCTGTATAACGCATAGCAGCAGCAGGATCTCCGTCGACACTTCCGTTATTTCCGTGCATTTCCACAAGCATTTGTCGGCCTTTCCATGGCTGACTCATCCTAACCATAGCATCATATACTGATGTATCACCATGAGGGTGATAATTACCAATTACATTTCCAACTGTTTTTGCAGATTTACGAAAACCTTTGTCCGCCGTATTTCCTTCCATATGCATCGCAAATAAAATCCGGCGTTGTACAGGTTTTAATCCGTCTCTTGCATCAGGCAATGCACGTTCTTGAATAATATATTTACTGTACCGGCCAAAGCGGTCACCAATCACTTCTTCAAGTGGTAAATCTTGAAATTTCTCCTGTAAACTCATGAGAACGGATATCCCCCTTCCGTTGTCAAATTATCATTTTCTAATATACTTTGGTCATCTTCTAGGCCAAATTGAACATTGCTCTCAATCCATTTTCTACGCGGTTCAACTTTGTCACCCATGAGCGTCGTCACTCTTCTTTCTGCCCTTGCCCCATCATCGATCAAAACACGAATTAACGTTCTCGTCTCCGGATTCATCGTTGTATCCCAAAGCTGGTCGGCATTCATCTCTCCAAGTCCTTTATAGCGCTGGAGCATATAGCCCTTTCCAACTTTTTTCGTCACACCTGCTAGCTCATCGTCTGTCCAAGCATATTCAATGACTTCTTTTTTACCGCTCCCTTTACTAACCTTATAAAGAGGTGGAAGCGCTATATATACTTTCCCCGCCTCAATTAATGGCTTCATATAACGGTAGAAAAAAGTCAAAAGTAAAACTTGAATATGAGCTCCGTCCGTATCAGCGTCTGTCATAATTACGATCTTATCGTAATTAACATCTTCCAAACTAAAATCAGGTCCTACCCCAGCACCAATTGTGTGAATAATTGTATTGATTTCTTCATTTTTAAAAATATCTTGGAGCTTAGCTTTTTCAGTGTTGATAACTTTTCCGCGAAGTGGCAGCACTGCTTGGAATTTCCGGTCTCTGCCTTGCTTTGCAGATCCGCCAGCGGAGTCACCTTCTACAAGGTATAATTCATTTTTTTGTGGATTGCGTGATTGAGCAGGCGTTAATTTACCAGACAAAAGTGCATCTGTTTTCCGGCGTTTTTTTCCGCTTCTTGCTTCTTCACGTGCTTTTCGAGCGGCTTCTCGTGCTTGAGCAGCTTTTACGGCCTTTTTTGCAAGTAATGAACTAACGTCGTGATTTTCAGCAAGAAAATAAGTTAAATGCTCTGTGATCACTGTATCAACGGCCGATCTTGCTTCTGACGTACCAAGTTTCCCTTTTGTTTGCCCCTCAAATTGAAGCATGCCTTCTGGAATTCTTACAGAAACAATGGCGGAAAGACCTTCTCTTATATCAGTGCCTTCTAGATTTTTATCTTTTTCTTTTAATAAGCCAGTTTTTCTTGCATATTCATTAAAGATTCTCGTCATAGCTGTTCTAGCGCCAACCTCGTGGGTTCCACCATCCTTTGTTCTTACATTATTGACAAAGGAAAGCATATTTTCCGAAAATCCATCATTAAATTGGAAGGCAAATTCCACTTCAATATCATTTGCTTCTCCTTCAAAAGAAGCAACTGGGTGCAACACGTCTTTTTCTTCATTTAAATATTCGACAAATGCTTCAATTCCATTTTCATAATAAAATACATCCCGCTGATCATGACGAAGATCTATTACTTCTATTTTTAATCCCTTTAGTAAAAACGCGGATTCCCTTAATCTTTCACAAAGTAAATCATAATTAAAGATTGTTGTGCTAAAAATGGATGGATCAGGTTTAAAATGAATTTTTGTACCTGTTTGCTTTGACGTTCCGATTTTTTCAAGCGTTGTCTCGGGCTTACCGCCATGATGGAATTTTTGTTCAAATATATGGCCATCACGTTTGATTGTGACTATGAGCCATTCAGAGAGAGCATTTACAACAGAGGCTCCAACTCCATGAAGTCCACCACTTGTTTTATAACCACCCTGTCCAAATTTTCCACCTGCATGTAAGACCGTAAAAATTACTTCTGTTGTCGGTTTTCCAGTTTGATGCATTCCGGTAGGCATCCCCCGACCTTTATCCTCGACACTGATGCTATTGTCTTTATGAATTTTTACAATAATTTCGCTTCCTTGACCGGCAAGCGCTTCATCAACGGAATTATCAACGATTTCGTATACTAAATGATGCAGTCCTCTTGAATCTGTTGATCCAATGTACATACCAGGACGCTTTCTAACTGCTTCTAGTCCCTCTAATACTTGTATTGAATCATCATTATATTCAAAGTTTGTAATATTTTTCGCCACTTATATACCCCTTTCAACAACTAAGACAAAAAACAAGTAATCAAACAGGCGTTCGCCCTCTAGTTATATTTTATCAAAAAAAAGCGCGTATGTCTTATTCTATAACCGTTTATCTGTTTTTGGCAAATGCACAAATATTAATTCATTAAAAAACAAGCACCGATTTAGTGCTTGCACCGTAAAAATTTTTATTTCGTCATTGCGTGTTCAACCTTTATGCAGCGGTCCATTATGACGGTATAGCCTTTTTCTTTCAAGAATTGATAAGCTTCTTCATTTTCAATTCCTAATTGTGCCCAAAATACGTCTGCATCAATTTGAGTAAATTCTTTTGCAATATCTGGCAGAAACTCTGGCCTTCTAAATATATTTACAATATCTACATGGCCCTCTATATCTTTTAATGATGCAACAGCTTTTGAACCCAATACTTCATCGACGAGAGGATTAACAGGAATAATCTCATAGCCGGCATTTTTCATAGCTTCGGATACCATATATGATGTTCTAGCCGGATTATCGCTTATTCCAACTACAGCTATTCGTTTCGCTTTTTTCAAAATTTCTCCAATTTCTTGACGACTTGGATTTTCAACGCCCATATCAAATTCCTCCCTTTTAGGATTGAGTATTTATATAAATCGTAAAGGAGTATGTGATTTGTTGCAAGCTAAATACTCTGATTGACATTTTCTGCAGAATTTGTTTTTTCTTTGCAGAATCTTCGTGGTACAATTAATGGGCACAACTTTATAAAGGAGCAATGCTTATGCAATATGCACTCATACTACTTGCAGCTTATTTAATAGGATCTATACCTTCTGGGTTAATAGTAGGGAAGGTCTTTTATGGAATAGATATTAGACAGCATGGTAGTGGAAATCTAGGTGGTACGAACACTTTTCGTACATTAGGAAAAAAGGCTGGAATCACCGTCACAGCAGCCGATATTTTAAAAGGTACAATCGTCATCGTTTTAGCAAAACTATTCGGGACTGATATGCATCCACTTATCGCAGGGGTTTTCGCAGTAGTGGGACATATGTTTCCAATTTTTGCAGGTTTTCGTGGTGGAAAAGCTGTAGCAACATCTGGAGGTGTCCTTTTAGGTTATGTACCAATTCTTTTTATATTATTAGTTGCAGTATTCCTGTTAAGTTTAAAATTGACTAAATATGTATCATTATCATCAATTATAGCAGGTATTTTCGCCGTTATTTATTCACTCTTCACTAGGGATATTCCGCTTATTATCGTCGCCATAGCCTTAGCATCATTTGTTGTGGTCCGCCATCGAACGAATATAAAACGGATAATGGATAAAACAGAGCCAAAAGTAAAATGGATGTAAAATATATTAAAGAAAGATTGAATGCCAATGAATAGAACAAGGATATTATTAGGGGTCATATTGATTATTTTACTATCATCGGGCATCATTACCTTACTATTATTCCAAAATAATCAATCTACAGAAACGTTAAATAAAAGTATTAACGTGCAAAATCAACGAAACATTGAAATTGCAGCTAAGGGATACAAAACAGAGGCAGTCATTGGCGGAATTGGTGATATTTTGATTCACGACTGGGTTTATAATGATGCTAAAACGAATAATGGATATGATTTTAATCCAATGTTTGAACCCGTTCACTCAATTTTGCAAAAACCAGATTTTCTAATTGCTAATCAAGAGTCAATACCTGGCGGAACTGAAATTGGCATAACGAGTTATCCATCCTTTAATAGTCCTCATGAAGTTGTCGATGCATTAATGAACGCAGGAGTAGATATGGTGACAACTGCAAATAATCACTCGTTAGATAAAGGAGAACGGGGGATAATAAGTGCGATTGACTATTATGAAAAGAAAAAACTACCTTATACTGGTACATATAAAAGCCCTGAAGATAAGGCAAATATGAGAGTCATGACAGTAAATGGTATTCGAATCGCAGTTCTTTCCTATGCAACCCATTTTAATGGAATACCAATTCCACAAGGTAAGGAATATCTTGTTAATCAGCTGGATCCAAAACTAGTTGCAGCTGATATCAATAAAGCGAAAACAAAATCCGACCTTGTTTTATTGGCTCTTCATTGGGGAGATGAATATATTAGGCAGCCGAATCAAATTCAAAAAGATCAAGCAGCTGAATTTATGGATGCAGGAGCAGATATTATTTTAGGACACCATCCCCATGTTCTTCAACCGATGGAATGGGTAAAAAAACCGGATGGTAAAAAAGGACTTATTGTTTATTCATTAGGCAATTTTTTATCAGGTCAAATTTGGGATTATAAGGACATAGGCGGAATGATTGAAATTACGGTCAAAAAAGAAGTAAAAGGAAACGACTCTGTTACTTCGGTTGAAAAAGCCGCCTTCCACCCAACATTTTCAGCAAGCACAAACTTTAAAACGTATCGTGTATACCCACTTGATGTAGCAAAAAGTAAAGGATTTACAAACCATAGCAGTAAAGAAATTCAAAAATTCTTTTATAATAAAAAATAACGGCTGATCATTCAACCGTTATTTTTTATATTCGTATGAAGGTTCATCAAGTTTTCTGTCATAATCCACATATAAATCATGTCCATCAAAATACCATATATCTCGATGTTCAATAAAATAGTTGATTCCATCTTTTTCGTACAATACACCTAAATCAATCGGGTCTTCCTTATTTACACCTAAAGAAAAACCTTGTTGAACTGGACTCGATCCACCATACCTCACATAAAAACGAACAAAGTCTCCTTTTTTTAAATACATCTCATTGTGGAACCATTCTGCTGCTTTCTCAGTTAAATGAATATCCATGAAATGAACCTCCTTTTTATGATTGTAAAAGAGAAAATGATTTCAATTGGTCTTCTAAACCTTCCTTCTGGAGAATCTCCAACTGCTTTTGGCCTAGCAAATCGAAATGTGAATACCCATCTTTTCTAAGATGAATCCATTCTTTTTTCAATCCATATTGAATTCCCCAGTCCGAAAGCTTTTTTAAATCCTTGCAACCTACTTTTGTAACAGTATTTATATCAGGGAAACGGTCATCTAGCCAATAGTGAGTAATAAATGCAATTTTACCATGGTCAATATCACGTTTCCACTGAAGCAACTCTTTTCTATTAATTCCAAATGCCATACTTATTTCCTCACAGTTTCATCGTGCTTTTTGGCATTGACATATACTTGATGCCATTCTGGATATAACTTACGCAGTGAAACTGGTTTGAAATTTTCTCTTCTAACACAGACATGCTTCGTGTATCCAGTAACTGCTACATCACCATTTGATGAAAAAATCTCGTAACCATATGTCGTTCTTAAGCCATTATATTCTTCTATCCATGTTTTAACTGTTACAATATCTCCATATTTAATGGGCTGTATATAACTAGCTTGTACATCAATTACTGGCGCCAAAATCCCATCTTTTTCTAAATCCGCATACTGAAAACCGAGCTCTTCAATTAATTTTGTACGCCCTATCTCCATCCAAACTAAGTAATTTGCATGATAGACGATTCCCATTTGATCTGTTTCAGCATAACGGACTTCTATTTTCGTTTCAGAAATAACCATCCATTTTTCCACCTTAACTTATTTATATGTTCATTTTATCACATTGTTTAAAAAGGTTGAATTAATATGAATCTGATTAAGACAGATTAAGTGTTGTGCTCCGCAGTAATCTAATCCATTGTGGTTGTCACATGTTGTTGACTTTTAAGTGGATGTTCCTTTTTTTTGCGCTTCGACTAATATAAAGGAAAACAGTGAGGTCTGAAAAACGGTAGTCGCCTAAATAAGAAGGAAGGCTAAAGTACAGCGGCCTGTTGCACTCACTAGTAGTAACGATCTGTGGCTTCAACTACACTTTGTGCATCCATGTACATTGCAACGCCTTCCTGACCCGTGTCCAGCGTGCCTCCGGCAGTAATGTCCTGAGGGAAAAAACGTCCGCATTTTAACTATTATCGACGCTTATTTATATTTTCAAGGGGTTAGCGATTTTAGCCAAACTAGACAAGCTGATGTTAGTTTATCTAAGGGGAAAGGACAACTTTGTTAGTCAATTAAAGTAAATAAACAAAACCGGCATTTAGCCGGTTTATTAATCTTGTTTATGTTGAGCTGATGCTTCGTCTTTTATTTCTTCGCGCATTCCATCAATACTTTCACGGCGTCTTTCATTTTTCGCTTTAATATGTTCTTGGTCCTGACTATCAGAGAATTCCATTGTTGCCTCTGCTTCTTCCATATTTTCTATTGTGTTATGCACCATTTCTTGTAGCTTTTCAACATTATCACTGCGATCATCAGGTTTTGGTTTATAATTATTCACATATTCCATCCTTTCTCTAGATGAATTTCTTGATGATTATTCCCCTTTGGTTTGAATATATTGGGGATGCTGTCCAGATTTATCTGCCATTTTTTTACCTTTGTTCGCATCTACGGCAACTTGTTGTTCACCTAAATGATCTGGAGTAAAATTTTCTGGCCCTCTTTTTGGTTTGCTCATTTATTCTCCTCCCTTCCTTATTACTATTACCTGAAAGAAGGGAATTATGACGTAGTTATGCTCTTCTCATATGCTTTTCATCTAATCTGTTTTCAATTCTTTCTAAAGCCTTTGAATCATTTAACAATGCCTGTTTATTCTCTTGAACAAGATCTAAAAACGTTTTCTTTCCACGTCTTCTCATTTTTTTCACTCCTTGTAAAGTTCTACTATTACTATTGTCAAAAAAAGGCTGGATTAAACCAAATTTTCTAACTTTTTACAATGTAAAAAAACTTTGCCGAAATTAATCGGCAAAGTTTTACATGTATCATTTAGCTAAACGCCTATCAACTAGAAATCTTTTAACCATTTCCCTGCGATAAAGTGACTAGGTTTGTTCCTCATTTATCGCGAGTTTTAGGCGTGCGCTTTTGTAGTTATTCAGCTAGCTTACCACGTAGCACCATTTGTAGGATACCACCATTGCGGTAGTAATCGATCTCTACTTCAGAATCAAAGCGAACGAGTACTTCAAATTCTTTCTTCGATCCGTCTTCAGCTACAGCAGTAACTTTAATAATATCACGAGGCTTTACTGTTTCATCAACATGAACATTGATGATTTCTTTACCAGTTAAACCAAGAACATCAGCATTTTCACCTTTTTTAAACTGCAATGGAAGAACACCCATCATCGCAAGATTAGAACGGTGAATTCTTTCGAAGCTCTCTGCGATAACTGTTTTAATACCTAAAAGGTTTGTACCTTTTGCAGCCCAGTCACGTGAAGATCCCATTCCGTAGTCTTTTCCAGCTAATACGATTAAACCTGTACCATCCTCTTTATAACGCATGCACGCATCATAAATGGAGCTTACTTCTCCTGTTGGCCAGTATGTTGTATAGCCGCCTTCTGTTCCAGGTGCCACTTGGTTGCGGATGCGGATATTAGCAAATGTACCACGCATCATTACTTCATGATTTCCGCGTCTTGAACCATAAGAGTTAAACTCACGAGGTTGTACACCCTTTTCAAGCAAGTATCTTCCTGCAGGAGTATCTTTACCAATTGCACCTGCTGGTGAGATATGGTCCGTTGTAACTGAATCCCCAAATTTGCCAACGATACGTAATCCTGTTAAAGGTTTTACGGTTTCTAGTTCATTTGATAAATTCTCGAAAAACGGTGGATTTTGAATATAAGTTGAATCATCATCCCATTTATAAAGTGGATCATTACTTGTTTTAATTTCATTCCAACGCTTATTATCATCAAATACGTGCTCATATTCTTTACGGAACAATTCAGGAGTAACTGTTTTATGAACGACTTCAACAATTTCTTCTCTTGTTGGCCAAATATCTTTCATGAATACTTCATTGCCATCTTTATCTTTTCCAAGCGGCTCTTTATTCAAATCAATATCAACTGTTCCAGCAAGCGCGTAAGCAACTACAAGTGGAGGAGAAGCCAAATAATTTCCACGAACAAGTGGATGAATTCTTCCTTCGAAGTTCCGGTTTCCTGAAAGAACTGAAGTAACAAGCAAGTCACTTTCCATGATTGCTTTTTCAATTTCATCCTTCAATGGACCAGAGTTTCCGATACATGTTGTACAACCGTAACCAACAAGGTCAAAACCAAGTTGAGACATATAAGGCATTAAGCCAGCATCACGAAGATAGCCTGTTACTACTTTTGAACCAGGTGCAAGTGATGTTTTTACATATTTCGGCACTTGCAATCCTTTTTCTACCGCTTTTTTCGCTAGCAATCCCGCGCCAAGCATAACATAAGGATTGGAAGTATTTGTACAGCTTGTAATAGCGGCGATTACTAATGCACCAGTCTTCATTACTTCTTCATCGCCGTTATCAAATGATACTTTAACTTCTTTCGTAATTTCTGCAGGATCAAGTCCAAACCCTTGGTTTCCTACAGGTGCTCGCAAAGCTTCTTTGAAAGCACTTTGCATCTGGGAAAGAGGGATTAAATCTTGTGGACGTTTTGGTCCTGAAAGATTTGCTTCAATTTCTGATAGATCAAGTTCTACGATATCTTTATATACTGGATCTTCTTTTTCAACACTAAAGAACATATCATTTTCTTTCAAGTATTTTTCCACAAGAAGAATTTGCTCTTCAGGACGGCCAGTTAAACGCAAGTAATTCAATGTCTCGCCATCAACCGGGAAAAATCCACAAGTAGCCCCATATTCAGGCGCCATGTTAGCAATCGTAGCACGGTCTGCAAGTGGCAGGCTAGCAACTCCAGAACCATAAAATTCAACAAATTTACCAACAACACCATGTGAACGAAGAACTTGAGTTACTTTAAGCGCTAAGTCTGTCGCTGTAGCGCCATTTGGCAATTCACCTGTTAATTTAACCCCAACAACTTCAGGAATTGGGAAATAAGAAGGCTGACCTAGCATTCCAGCTTCTGCTTCAATACCGCCAACTCCCCAACCTAAAACACCGACACCATTAATCATGGTTGTATGTGAGTCAGTACCTACTAATGTATCCGGATATGCTTCAAAATCACCATTTGGAGTTTCGATGGCATGAACAACATTAGCTAAATATTCAAGGTTAACTTGGTGTACAATCCCTGTAGCAGGAGGAACAGCACGGTAATTATCAAATGCCTTTTGAGCCCAGCTTAAAAACTCATAACGTTCCGCATTTCTTTCGAATTCGTAATCCATGTTAACTTGTAGTGCTTCAGGAGACCCATAAGTATCAACTTGCACAGAATGGTCAATAACTAAATCAACAGGAATTTCAGGGTTGATTTTTTCTGCATCTCCACCAATATCGGACATTGCCTTTCTAAGTGAAGCAAGGTCTACAACGGCTGGAACACCAGTAAAGTCTTGAAGAATAACTCGTGATGGTTTAAAAGGTACTTCACCGTTTGTTACCTCATCCGTCGCCCATTTAGCTAAATCTTCTACATGCTCTTTTTTAATAACGCGTCCATCCATTTGTCTCAGAACAGATTCAAGTAATACCTTAATGGAATATGGCAAATGTGATACCTTTGCCACTCCTGCTTCTTCAAGTGCAGCCAAGCGGTAATAATGATAACGCTTGCCTCCAATATCGAAGGAAGAGCGAGCACCAAAAATATCATTTTTAGATTGTGCCATGTAAATTCCCCCTTTTCAAAAAATAGTCTCATAAAATTAAGTGAAATAAGTTATTCTAGCCAAACTTTCTCTCAATACTATCTTATGATAACTTAACTCATAAGTAAATTATAAGAAAGTTATGGATTTCAATAAGGAATTCTTATCGTTCCTTACTTTTGAGCAAACAAAAAACTCCACCATTCATAATACCAAAAATTTTATATAAAGAAAAATAAAATAGTTTATTTTCTTATACATGGCTATTATCATTTATGTTTTTTGATTATATATTCCCATCTTTTTCTAGATTTCAATTTCATTAAAATGTTTATCCTTACGTATATCAGGTAATAATAAACCTAAGCTCATATAAAGCGAAGCGCTTTTGCACATCGATGAATGACTTTGAATTCTTTGGGTGTAATGAAGGAAACACGATGAGTCCAAATATAGCAGTCGATGTTGATTTGTTGCAACGTAAGGACAAGAAGTTTACTAGTCGATAGGCACTGGAGCTAGACAATCAAAGCTTGAAACAATCCTAAAGGAGATGAATGAATAATGGGCTTTTTATTATACCTTATTGTGGGTGGCATCATTGGGTGGCTTGCAGGTTTAATTTTAGGCAAAGATATCCCTGGAGGAATTATTGGAAATATCATCGCAGGTATAATTGGAGCATGGCTTGGCGGAGCAATCTTTGGTGATTGGGGACCAGATGTAGCTGGCATTCCGATTGTTCCGGCCTTAATAGGATCATTAGTTCTTGTCTTCATTTTAAGTCTAATTTTAGGTTCAATGGCAAGAGGACGAAGAAACTCATAAAAAAAACAGGAGGATAACTCCTGTTTTTTATTGCTCTTTTTTTAGATTTTTATATAAATCAACATAGTGCATAACATCTTCTACATATTGATCACTATGGTTATAAGCAAATATTGCTTTCCTAATATCCCCGTCCGCAGCCCCACTTTTAGCTAAATAATTTGCTGCACTAAATATCGCATCTTCAATATCCCATGGATCTGCTTTTCCATCACCATTTGCATCTATTCCATATCCATTATATTTGGCAATTATTTTAGGATTTACTTTCTCATCTTCTGGAATATCTCCTTGTCCAAGATCTGTACATGTTGGATGCGACCAACCTACAAAAGTGCAAGGCATGAATTGCATATGACCTTCAGCACCAACCGGAGAAAGCATTGGGTCCATAGAAGAAAAAATCGTTTCAACCCTATGGATGGCCGCAAGCAAATACCAGGGAACCCTAAACTTTTCTTCTGCCGCGAAGTAGATTGGCATAAATTCTTCTGGAATAATCGATTTTTCGGGTTCAGTTTGTTGATGGTTATTTGAATATATCCCAAAAATAATAAAAGCAATAATAGGAGAAAAAAGAATAAGCAAAACTATGCGCCTTCTTTTTATTTGGTTCTTGCTAGCTTTAAATTTTTTGCTTATTTTCTTCACCAAATATTCCCCTTCCAAGTCTATATAACAAATATCAACTATTTGTAATGGATAAATTATCACGCAAATAATGGATCGCTTGATAAAGATGAGCAAATGTTTTCAGGCGGGAGAAGTCCAACCCTAGACTTATGCTCGTTTGTGCGATTTCAGGTCGCATGCCGGTAAGGATCATCGATATGTCCAGAAGGCGGAAAGTTTCTCCAAGCTGGAATATTTGATTTGCAACCATCGTGTCAATTACAGGTACTCCTGATAAATCAAGAATTATCCATTCTAACTCCATTTCGCTTGCTTTTTTCAAACTAGTCTCTAGTATTTTTGAAGCTCTGTATGTATCTATCTCTCCTACTAATGGTATTATACCTATGGTTTTATCAATTTTAATGACGGGTGTACCCAATTCAAGTATTGTTTCTTGTTGAGAAGAGAATATATATTCATAGTCATTCATGTATTTTTTGGTAACTAATTGTATCGCCTCGTCAAATTTACTGCTTACGGTCCGTATCCAATTAATCACCATTTTACCCGATACGATATTTGCGTGCTCTTCAATAAATATTTCAATATAGGAATAGTAGACACTTCTAAATAATGAAAAATTTACGATAACATCATAAAGAGGTGTTGCAGTAAGAGCACGAGTAGATGCGATAGATGAAGCCCATTCGTTTAGAGCGGCATCCTTTCCAAATATACTATTTGTTAATGCCAAAATAAACTCCTTATTCATTGAACGAATTTGATTATATGCCTCAGAATCCTTAGATTGTGCATAAACCCCGATTCCACTAGTATACGCTTGTTCAATCCAATCAGATGTAATATTTGGCACATTTCCGATCAAAAATTCGCTAATTTTATTTTCAATATGTTGATCTGTCATGACGTTAACTCCCTTCTTAATTTTTTATCCAACGATAAGTATTATGTTTATTATGTGGAAAATAGAGTCATTTCGCAAGTTAAGTGAAATCCCCTCCAAAAAAGAACCTATAAGGTACCCCAGATTGTGTATAAAAGCATCGAGAGTTCCACATCTCGGTGTCTTTTTCACTTTTAAATAGAATTGAAGGTGAAATCCGTTAATTTCCGCTCCAGTTGCTTGCTTTCCAAAGTCATTCGCCAAGCCTAGTCGTCGCTTACTTTCCTGCAAGGTCTCGCCTGTCAAGTAATCCTCCGACGACGAACAGGAAAGCCCCCTTAAGCTGATCCCTCGCATACCATGCTTTTCTTTTGCATCCGCAAAGACTCGTTCTATTGACTTCTTTTGACGAGAGTATATTTCTTTTTCTTCTTTTGATAACGAAAATGATTAGCCAAGTGAATATAACATCCCAAATATGACGTTGTATTAACATCTGTTGATTTTTACTTTAAGTACATTGTTCTTATAAAGGTCAATTCATTTTTCCATCACCACTATATAGCTATATATTTCAAATCAAAAAAGACTGTAGACAAACTCGATTTCATTGAGTTTGTCTACAGTCTGAAGCATCCACAAGGTACTCCTTTTATTATTCTTCTAAAAAAAGGATAATCTTTCCTGCATCTAGCTCTTCCATGTAACGATCCGCTAGTTCATCGTTTCCCATTGTTAAAAACATATTGCGTAAATCCTCGTTATTACCAATGAATGCGGATGCCATAGGACCTGCTGCTACAAAAGGTCCCGTCCCGGGGCTAGCCATTCCTGGGACTGCAATCCCTCCCCCGATACCTGCTAAAAAGCCTCCTAACACACCAAATACTCCTTCATTGGCGGGTTGTTGCTCTTCCACTTCCATTTTCTCTGTTAGATAGTCTGTTTTGTCTTCATCTTTTGCCAAAACAGAAAATCTATTTCTTTCTATCCCTTCTGCTTCATATTTTTTTATCTCATCAACTACTTCTTGCTGACTGTCAAAAATTCCAATTATTTTCGTATTCATAGGTTTGTGCCTCCTTGTTCCTTATAAATTACCCTTTTCAGAAATAATTAAAACAAAGAAGCGAAAAATCATCACAAATGTTGCCACTAGGACAATTATTTATTTTTACCTCTTGTCTACACAATGTTTTTTACTAGTACATAGAATATTTACTAAGGAGGTGTCATAATGGGCCACAAATTTTATGAAGGTAAAGTCTCATTATATCTTTCTTGTATATTAGCTGCATATGCTCTAATTGGATTAACCATTATATCAAGTACAGCAAGCATTCTTGGTTCATTAGCCAACATTTTGCTGACAATTGCAGTAATTGTCGTTGTATTGTTTGCGTTGGCGATCATTGTAATAGGGCTTGTAAAATTATTCTCTTCTTTTATATCATAGTTTTTTCTGGCGGTCACGTATCTACTGGCCGCCATGTTTTTTATGTGTTAAGCTTCATAAATATTTAACACATATATCTTTCAAAACATGGTATGGTTATTGTGATCAATGATAGAAAAGGGGTTTACCATGGGAATCACTAGTATTGCCGTATTATTATCAGGAATCATGTTCGTATTGTTCACTGCTGCGGTTATCATTTTTATTATATTTCTTAAAAATCATGAAAAAACAAGAAAAAACGATTAAAAGACCTACCTCAAAAAGGCAGGTCTTATTATTTTTCTATTTTTTCCATTTCCGGAACATTGCTATATTCATAGCGGCAGACGCTAAAAAGATCAGGGCAATGATTACTCCAATTATTGAATATCCTAGTTTAAAGGCATAATAAGTAAAAACAGCAAGACTCACTGAAATAAACCAGCCAAATATAAGTGTTACAACGAAATACGTTTTCTCCAATTCATCACCTTCAACTTAAAAATTGAAATTCAGTCTTACTGCCATTGTGGTCCGCTTTCACCTCGAGCCTAGCGTCTATTCTTTCTTTTAGCTCAGGTACATGCGAAATGATTCCTACAAGCCTGCCGCTGCTTTGTATATCCATCAAAGCTTCAATTGCTTGATCAAGGGATTCGGGATCCAATGTACCAAACCCCTCATCTATAAACATGGTTTCCAATGAAACACCACCTGCATATTCCTGAACAATATCAGCTAGACCAAGTGCAAGCGCCAAAGCAGATTTAAAACTCTCTCCTCCCGAGAGGGTTTTAACGTGGCGTTCCTGGCCCGTATATTGATCAAAAACAAGTAATTCCAATCCGCTTTGTATATTACCTTTTGATCGGTCCTTTTTACGTATTAATTGGTATCTTCCGTTTGTCATTTTAATAAGTCGAAGATTTGCCGCTTCTAATATTCCATCTAAAAATGATGCAAGAACGTAGCGTTCAAAAGAGAGCTTATATGTATTTTGCCCTCTCGTAATATCAGCTAAGTGGCCAACCAATTCATATTCACTCTCTAAATCTTTAATTTGCCGATTGATCGTAATAACTGCTTTCTTAATTTCCTTATTTTTTTCGAACTGAACATGAAGGTAAGAAAATTGCTCCCCTAAAGAATGGTAGAGCCGCTCGCTTTCCTCAAATTCATTTTGCAATTGTTCCAAATCCGGCTTTTCTTTGTTTTGAAGCTGCAATTCATAATCAGAGAGTCTATCCGTTACAGATCTTAATTCCTCATAATAATTTTTTATAACATCTTCTAGTTGATTTATGTCGGTATTGTTCTTTTTGGATTGATGGTAATGAGTAAAGGATGTGAAACTTTCCTCTTCCAATTTCTTCAAAAAGATTTTTCGTTCGCTGTTTAATGTTTCTGTTACAGATTTCAGATTATCTTGCAGATTTTTAATTGTTCCTTTAGTCACAGCCACTTGTTCAGTGATTTTCGAAAAATACTCTCTAGCCAATTTTAATGAATGGTCCATTTTTTTGATCTCATTCTCAATCAATATAACTTTCTGATCATATTTTTCTTTTTCTCTAAGTTCCACTGGTATGCTGCGGCTAAGGTTTTCAATGATCAAAGCAGATTCTGAATGTAAAATGGATAGCTTGCGTTCTGTTTCTTTTAAATGATCCAGATTTAAATTTTCTTCATCATTTTCTTTCTTTAAACGCAAAATAATGTTCTCTAAGGATGATATTCTCTTTATTTTTAATTTACTTTCGTTTAAAATGTTCGTTGCTTCCACTATTTCTTGCTGATAATCATTTAAAAATATATCTTTTTTATCAAGTGAAAAATCAGGAATAACATTTAATGTCTTTTGCAATGTTTCTTGAATTTGACCATTTAATATATCTGCCTCTGTACTCATCTTCATCCAAGCTCTTTCAATTACTGAAAAGGACTCCATAGCTGAATCAACATTTTCTTTAGCAGATTTCATATCATTTTCATTAACAAGTACGTTCAAATGAACTGCAGGAGTTGGATGTTCTAAAGATCCGCAAACTGGACATGCTTGTCCGTCAGCTAATGAAGCAGCAAGAAGTCCTGCTTGACTGGCAAACCACCTGTTTTCCAACGTTTTCAAAGTCTCTTTAGCATCATCGACAACTTTTTTGGCGTGATCAAGTTCCGCTTTTTTTCGTTTTATTTCTTTTTCTAAAGAAGCTTCCTTTTCAATAAAATTATTAATAATTTGTAAATATTGTAATCCCGTTTCTAATCTAGAGGCTTTTTTATCCATTTCAAAAGTTGAAATTCTGAGAGCTTCTAATTCCCTTAAAATGTTTTCTTGCTCTTGTATATCTTTTCTTTGATTGTCTACTAAATTTTTACTAGCTAGTAATTGTTTTTGGCATAATTGTAGATCCTTTTCTGCTTTCTTAAAATTTGCTTTTCGAGATTCATAAGATATGACATCTTCTCGCATGTTTTTAAGAGTAGAAAGCTCGCTGTACAATTGATCCCTTTTATCTCCTTGTTTTTCCTCAAATTGAAGACGCTCCATCGCTTTTTCAAGCTGTAGCTCAAACTTCCTTAATTGCTCTTCTTCAGCATTTAGTCTAGATGCGTATTGATCTAAATCCAGTTTTAATCTTTGACAAAGATCTTCTTGATGCTGAAGTCTATTTGCCTTATGCGCCATTTCGACTTCTTTTTTTATATTGGCAACCGCTGCTTCTTTATTTAGTAAAAGTTTTTTCTGTTCAATCAGGTGATCGCGAAGATTCATTTGCTTCAATAATTCTTCCGCTGCATCTACATGTCGTTTAGCATCATCGCGCTTTATTTTCTGTTCTTCCACATTCCTCTTACATAATGTTATTGCTTCATCCATCTGCTTGATTAAGTCATCCAATAGAAATAAAATATGTGCATCGTTGAGGTACTCTTCTGATAATGCTTTATCCAGTTGGTCGTTATTTCTATAAACAATATTTTTTAAATGCCTGCTTCTCTCTGCAACTCCTAGATCAACTTCCCTTTTCAAATGATTAGCATATTCTCTTAACTTTTCTTCAATCTGTTTGTATAGTTCAGTATGAAATAACTTTTGTAATATCGCTTCTTTCTCCCTGCTATCGGAAGTAAGAAGCTTGCGAAATTCTCCTTGCGGTATCATCAATATTTGTCTGAACTGATTTGCATCCAGTTGAATTATTTCTTTGACTTTCTCATCCGTATCTCTGACATTCGCTGCAAGCAGCTTTCGATCACCAGTAGGCTCGATAATATACAATTCCGCTTTCGCATTTACGATTGTGTAGCCTTCTCCGCGGCTCTTCTTCTTTTCTTGTTGCGGGGATCTCCATATGTAATACGTAGTCCCTTTTAATGAAAATTCAAGTGATATTTCGGTTGGAAGATCATCACTTGCGAATTGGCTGCGCAAATCAGTTCCGGACCTGTCATCCCCACTGGCGCGGCCGTAAATGGCGAAACTTATTCCATCAAAGATAGTCGTTTTTCCTGACCCGGTCTTTCCAGAAATAACAAACATTGTACGATTTTCGAGCTTGGAAAAATCAATTAATTCAGATTCTGCATAAGGACCAAAAGCTTGCATCATTAATTGAAGTGGTCTCATATGAGTACCACCCCTTTTTTTACCTCGTCGATCATTTGTGTCATTAACCGCCTTTTTTCTTCTGAGAATTCACTCGTAGTCATTTCATTGTAAAAATCATAAAATAGATCTAACTCAGATTTTCTTTCAAATCCAACCTGAGTAAGGGAATGTTTATTTCTTAAATCATATTGTTCAATTCTTTTTTCTAAATGCAATACATTAGGATAAATTTGCCTCAACTTATTAATGGGATCTATTAGAGCACCTTCATCTAGTAATATAACTTTTAAGTAATCATCTACTTTTTGATGTTGGAAGAAACTTGAATCCAATAATTCTTCCATATAACCACTTATTTCTCTCATATCTTTATTCGGGACAAGTGATTTTTTCGTTAATTCATAGCTACCATCTTGATTCATTTCAATAATAGAAACACTTTTTTGATGATTGACTTCGGAAAATGAATATTTAAGCAACGATCCTGAATAACGGACTAAATCATGCTTGATTGCCTCCGGACTATGTAAATGCCCAAGAGCCGTATAGGAGAAAGGTGAAAAATGTTCAACTGAAACACATCCCGATCCCCCAACCGACAAAATGCGTTCAGAATCACTCGTTTTCCCCCCTAACACAAAGGCATGTCCCACAAGTATATTTGGTTCATTTGGATTTATTGTTTTTTCAATTTCATAGATTAGGCGACGCATGGCATCGTCATGGGATGATATTGATTGATCTTGAAAAAATTCCCGTATCGTTCCAGGCTCTGCATACGGAACTAAATAGAAATTTACACCATTTATATGTATAGGCTTAAAACAATCTTGAATCTTCCCATTAATAAAAAGATTGCTATGTTTATACCAGGATGATCCAAATGAAAGTCTTTCTGCACTATCATGGTTACCTGATATTGCTAAAACAGGCATCTTCAACTCCACGTTTATTTTAAATAACATTTCCTCGAGAAGACTGACAGCTTCCGTAGGAGGTACTGATCGATCATAAAGATCACCTGCAATAATGATCGCTTCAGGTTGTTCTTCTTCAATTAATTGTACGAATTGATGTAAAATATGTCTTTGCTCATTCGTCATGTATATTCCATGCACTAGTTTTCCTAGATGCCAGTCCGCAGTATGTATAAACTTCACTCAAACCACCCCTTTTAACACTTTTCTACTATTATACCAAACTAGGTGGTGGCTAGCCTTATCGTATTTTAAGTTAGCACACATCCTTTCGCCTTCTAACTAGTTTCTTCAAAATAAAATAAGAGCATGATAATTCATTCGTTGCTTGTCATTAAGTTTTTGTATTCGCTATAATAGTTTAGAATGGTTCTTTTTGAAATGAGGTGAAATGAATGATGCTGTCCGGTTGGTTTTTATGGTTTATTCTTTTTTGGGTCTTTGTTCTTATCTCATTAATGGCAATAGGCGGCTTTTTTATGTTTCGAAAGTTTTTAAAAAGACTGCCAAAAGAAGATGGAAAATCAGATATGGATTGGGAAGAATACTATGTCGAAAAAACAAAAAAATTATGGACGCCAGATAAAAAGGAATTATTGGATGAATTAGTGAGTCCCGTTCCAGAATTGTTCAGAGATGTTGCTAGACAAAAGATTGCTGGCAAAATAGGGGAACTTGCATTTAAGGAAAAGGTAAAGAAAATTGATTTAGACGTATTGATAAGAGGTTATATTTTAGCGACTCCAAAACGGGACCATAAGTTTTTAAAGAAAAAACTTTCCCAGTTGAACATCGATGTTACTCCATATGAGCATTTATTTTTATAAAGGATATAAAGGGTGATGGAAATGAAGTATTTGGCAGTGGGGATAGGGGGAATAATCGGAAGCTTATTACGATTTTTTATTAATTCCATTCACTTTGGATTTTCTGAACACTTACTGCCCTTCGATACATTATTTGTTAATCTGATTGGATCGTATTTATTAGGACTTTTAACTGGACTTCATAGTCGTTTTCCTAAAATCCCTTCTTACATACAGATCTCCATAGGAACCGGTTTAATCGGTTCCTTTACCACTTTTTCCACATTTAGTACAGAGATTGTTCAATTAATGATCGATCAGCATTATTTGCAAGTAATTATTTATTTTCTTGTCAGTTTTATCGGTGGTTTGGTCTTGGCCTTTGCCGGATTTTTAAATGGTTCAGGAAAATCGGGGAAGAAGGTATTTAGTAAATGACAGTTTTTTATGTGGCGATTGGTGGGTTCATTGGTGCCATTTCTCGATTTAGTATAGGGCAGTTTTTAAAACTTAATATGACAGACTTCCCCTTTCCTACATTTTTCGTAAATGCCATAGGATCATTTTTTCTCGGCTTTATTATCGGCTTAGCATCACCAATTGGTGTGACCCTATTTGTAGGTGTTGGTTTTTTAGGTTCTTTTACGACTTACTCTACTTTTATGGTTGAGAATATGAAATTGCTCTTAGAAAACAAATGGAAAAGTATGATTCTTTATACCACTTGTAGTTATGTTTGTGGAATTGTATTGGCATTTGGTGGATTGATGCTAGGAATTTTTCTCAGTAAATAAAAAAGCAGCCAAAAGCTGCTTTTTTAACTTGTTGCCACTAATTTTTTATATTGCACCAACATTGCTATACGCCAAGGGACAATCATCCCAAATGCTAATATCCAAAACATACCACTTAGTTGTCCAACTTCAATTTGTTGACTAAGAATAGATTTAGCTACTATCCTAACGAGCAATAAACCAATTAAAATAAACGCAAATGCTTTAGATCGTTTCATATATACGGCATTGTCACGCACTTCAAATTTTGATGTTTTAATAAGTAAAATTGAAAAAAGCAATCCCGCTACAGTTGCTTCAAAAAGCTCCCAGGTTGTTACTCTAAAATATGGGGAGATGAACATTAAAGCACCGGTGCTCATAAAGAGAGGCGGAAGGATGATCTTTTTCGCTGAAACCGGTTTATGAGACGCCTTCATCCGAACAAATATAACTCCTACACTCATCATTATCGCAATGATGGAAGGTATTAAAATTTTCATTGTCATCATTCCTTAAAACTTCTATATATTCAACATAAAAATTATACAACTACATGCTCCAACTTGGAATAATATAAATTTCCCATATTTAGAAGCCTACGAAATCGCCAAAAAAATAAGAAAAGATACTAATAATAAGTGTCATGCCATCAAAGAAAAGAAGGATTCCGACTAAAATCATAATATATCCACCAATCTTCATGATTTTTACATTATGCTTGCGGATCCAGTTCATACGGCCAATAAAGAAAGACAGAATAAAAAATGGAATAGCAAATCCAAGTGTATAGGTAATCATATATAAAACTCCAGAACCAGGGTTAGAAGCTGCTAAAGTAATGACCATCATCAAAATTGGGCCCGTACATGGTGTCCAACCCGCGGCAAAAGCCATGCCGATTAATGATGATCCAACATATCCTGCAGGACGGTGCTTAAATTCAAATCGACGGTCCTTCATTAAAAATTCTGGGGAGAAAATGCCTGTTACCATTAAACCAAAAATGACAATAAAAATGGCACCTATTTGTCTAATTAAATTTTGATATTCAGAAAAAAAGTGACCTATATATGAAGTGCTGAAACCTAATACGATGAATATAACAGAAAAACCTAGCAGGAAAAATAGCGTATGCAGCATACTTCTACGTTGGAACATAGCATGCTCATTTTTTAATTCACTTACAGACATTCCCGTAATATACGATATAAAAGCTGGATATAACGGCAGGCAGCATGGCGATATGAAGCTTAAGAAACCCGCTCCAAAAGCTAAAAACAAATTAATATCTCCAGTCATTTCATTACAACTCCTAGTATCATTTGCATCCATTCTATCAAATATTATACTCATTCTGTCGTTTAGCGATTGTGAATCTTCTGTGTCGAATAAAAAAGTTGTTATAACATTTCAAAATATGTTATTATCTGATATAATAACTAAAAAATAAAAGTTTTTTTGAAACGTTTCTATACTTTAATCGTACTAATGAATACATAGTTTTGATAATAGATTAATCCATAAAAACTGTCCGTTGCTTTTTAACATTTGTAAGACATAAAAATAGAACTCATCATAGAAAGGATAATAGACTATGTCAAATAAACAGCTGCTTTCGAAAATTGAAACGAAACGCCAACAATTACTTTCAGTCGCTGCTCAAACTGGTTTGACATCGACATTGTCTCTTCAGTATAGTATGGAACTCGATACACTGATTAATCAATACCTATTATTGAAAAAAGCTTAAATACCAGTAAAAAAACGGATGCCTTCTTAATAGGCTTCCGTTTTTTTCTCCTCTTATGGATCGTATTACTTCATTTGTTTATTCATCGCACTCATCATTTGATTGATTTTCTTTTGGGATGGTTTCATACCCATTTGCATCATCATCATTTTTAACATTTGTTCATTGATTGGTGGGTTTTTCTTTAAATAGTTCATCATATATTTACGGGCGATAAAGAAGCCGAGTGCCACTCCTGCTAATATCCCAATAAATGCCCAGAAAAAATACCAAAACATCTTTGTTTCCTCCTTCAAGTTGTCTACACTTCAGTTTACTAAATACCCGATTATTATACAATAATGTATGTAGTTTTCATACGAATTTTCGTTCTTTAATTGGTTTTACCCAACCATATTGATCATTCTCAATATCCATGGCCAAAAAACGCCCATTAAATTTCCTTAATACTTCAAAAAATATAGATTCGCATGCATAGCTTCCCCATGCCTTTAACTGTAAACATCGTTCACCAATCGTTAATTCCGCACCTTCGTGCACGCAGGTGTTGTTGGCGCAATATACCTTACCTTTTATATAAAACTCCTTATTCTCGACTGAGTGAGCTAGATGTTTATGTAGATCTAAATACGGCAATGGTTTCGTAATATATTTTATTTGTTTTTGAACAATTTCTTTCCTCTTTCCACGCAGCCTTCGTTCGGCGATGAAAAGTTCTACAAATTTACTCTCTCTGCCATAAAAAAAATCCGCAAATTCATCCTCTATTAAATAAATTAAATAGATTCTCATAATATATCTTCACTCCTCAGTCACCTTTTCCCCTATTGTAGACGAGGCTTCATAAAATAATTGTCTAAAGTTGTATGGATTATGAAATATAATATGGTTATTCTTTAAATATTTGAAATCTCCTGCATAATGTGATGAAAAAAGAGAGGAATTTTTTTCCTCCCTTTTTAAAATTTAATTATTCAACATGTTTTCCACTTTGGAAACTACATTTTCGACCGTAAATCCGTATTCTTCTATCACTTTATCTCCAGGTGCAGAAGCTCCGAATTTATCAATTGCTAGTACATCGCCTTCGTCACCTGTATAACGATCCCAACCAAAAGAGGAACCCATTTCAATTGCCAGTCGTTTTTTTACTGAACGCGGAATAACTGATTCTTTGTATTCCTTCGTTTGGGACTCGAAGCGATCCCATGAAGGCATACTTACGACTGAAACATGTATTCCTTTTTCAGCAAGAGCTTTTTGAGCATCCACAGCTAGATTTACTTCGGATCCAGTTGCAAGCAATAGGGCATCTACATTATTTTCAGAAGAAGAAATAACGTAAGCCCCTTTTTCTACTCCCTCTCTTGCACTTTCAGCGGTTCCTGGTAATGTTGGTAGGTTTTGTCTAGTTAAAACTAACACAGTTGGCTTATGGCTTGATTCGATTGCAAGACGCCACGCTGCAGCCGTCTCGTTCGCATCTGCCGGCCTAATGATTGATAAGCCTGGCATTGCACGCAACGAAGCAAGCTGCTCAATTGGCTCATGTGTAGGTCCATCTTCGCCAACAGCAATGCTGTCATGTGTTAAAACATATGTTACTGGTAGTTCCATAAGAGCTGCGAGGCGAATAGCAGGACGCAGATAATCAGAGAAAACAAAAAATGTCCCACCAAACGCTTTTAAACCACCATGAAGTGCGATCCCATTCATTGCTGCAGCCATACCGAATTCTCTTACTCCATACCAAATGTTTTTACCTGAGAAGTTTTCAGCGCTTAAATCAGTCTCGCCGTTAATCATCGTATAGTTTGAGCCTGCTAAGTCGGCAGCTCCTCCTAGTAAATGAGGGAAGTTTTTAGCAATGCCATTTAAAGCTTCATTGCTTGACTTCCTGGTCGCTAGGCTCTTGCCTTCTTCAAAGACAGGGAGTTCTTTGTCCCAGCCGTCTGGTAATTCTCCAGATATCGCAGCTTCAAGCTGTGAAGCTAATTCTGGATAATCATTCTTATAGCCGGTCAAAAGTTTTTCCCATTCAGATTCTTTCTCTTTTCCATTTTGAATCGTAGTCTTTTCAAAAACTTCATATACTTCCGAAGGAACATAGAAATCTTCCTCAAATGTCCATTTGTAATATTCCTTCGTCAGCTTCATTTCAGCCTCACCTAACGGATTGCCATGAACAGCTGATTTACCCGATTTATTTGGAGAGCCATATCCTATAACCGTTTTTACCTCTATAAGACTTGGCTTAGAAGTTTCGGCTTTTGCGGCTTCAATGGCCTTTGCTACTTCTTCCATATCATTTCCATCTTCAACTCTAATATAGTGCCAACCATATGCTTTAAAGCGTTCACCAACATTTTCAGAAAATGACTTATCCAATTCTCCATCAAGTGTAATATCATTGGAATCATATAATAAAATCATTTTTCCTAGCTTTAAGTGGCCAGCAAGAGAAGCAGCTTCAGAAGCTACACCTTCCATTAAATCCCCATCACCACATAGTGCATATGTATAATGGTCAACAACATTATATTGGTCTTTATTGTAAACTGCGGCTAAATGACGTTCAGCTATGGCCATACCAACAGCCATTGCTATACCTTGTCCAAGAGGGCCTGTTGTTGCTTCTACCCCAGGTGTATAGCCATACTCCGGATGTCCGGGTGTACGGCTTCCCCATTGACGGAAGTTTTTCAAATCTTCAATTTCGACTCCATACCCTGATAAATGCAGTAAACTGTACAATAGCATTGAGCCGTGTCCAGCCGAAAGAACAAATCTATCTCGATTAAACCATGCAGGATTGTTAGGATTATGGTCCATAAAACGTGTCCATAACGTATATGCCATTGGCGCAGCACCCATAGGTAATCCTGGATGACCAGATCCCGCCTTTTCAATAGCATCAATGGAAAGCGTTCTTATTGTGTTCACAGCTAATTGATCTACTTGTTCAAACATTGACAACAACCTTTCTATCTAATTTTGCATATATCTATCATAATGATAAATGATTGATTAAACAACTATTTTTAAAAAATTGAGAAAGTTACACTAGGTTTTATTAAGTAAACAAATGGTTAATGAAGTTTTTTCTGTTCTTGAATTTTTTTAACCTTTTCCGGTGTTACATCCTCTCCAGTTACGTCAAACACTCGCACATTTTCAATCGTCTTTCTCATAGAAGAACGAAATGTCTTTAAATATTCGGAGCGTAAGCTAGTTTGCTCCTTTGCCTCTTCTTTTGTAAGTCCTTGTTCCTTCGCTTTTTTTGCTAATTGGTTGATTCTCATAAGTTTATCTTTAGGCAACATTTAAAAAAACTCCTTAAAAAAGGTTTATTGAGATTAAAATTTATCGTACTAAAAAAAGAGCAAGACTACAAATCATCTGCCCTCTCCGCAATATTTTCATTATGTATTGTATGCTCCTTATACCTTCTATGTACAGTGGCTTTTGATACATCATACCCAAAGCCCCTCATCGTAGCCGCAATTTCACTAAAAGTAAGTCCATTATTTCTCAAGCGGATAATTTCATCAAGAGGAATATCCTTTCTTTCCCTGCCTTCCAAATTCCCTCGTTTTTTTAAGTTTTTTTCCGGACGATATCCTCTTTCGATTGCTTTTCTCATTCCACGCTTGATTTTAATATTATGAAGTTTTCTTTGATACTCCTCCACCATACTAACTATATTCAGAACCATGGAATCCGTCTCAGAAAGCTGCAACTCTCCATTATGTGAAAGGTTGAATAATTTTACCCCTTCTTTAAAAAGAGTGTGAAGCAAAGCAATTTTTGCATTCCCTCTTCCTAGCCTCGTCTCATCTTGAATCAATACTGTGTCAATTGAATCTTGCTTAATTTTCTCTAGCAACTGCAAGATGCCGGGTCTGTCAAGATCATATCCGCTAGATTGATCACAAATGACTGAATCTACTTCCATTTCCCACTTCTTTGCTGCATCCAACAATTCCTCTTCTTGTCTAATAAGAGATGTTTCCTGTGTATCCTTTTCCGTACTAACCCTGCAATAAATAATAGCTTTCATAGGATGTCTGCCTCATTTCCCCTCATATGCATACTCTATCTTATCATCCTTATGTTTTAAATATGATCCCGATATGATAAGCTCATCACCATTTTTTATCGATGTACTCTTTAATTGATTTTCCTTTTCTAATATTTTCATAAAATCTGTCGTAGACATTCCATATTTTTCGGCATTTTTTTGAGAAATAGACCATAAAGTTTCACCTTTTTGGACGGTAATGATGAGATCGGTATGATGTTTGTCATCCCCACTGAATAATATATAAAAGCCCATTAGTAAAGTAATAATAATAAATAAAACAGCATATGAGTATTTTTTCCATATTGAAATCATGTATATAACCTTCTTTCGAATGTGTGTTCTTATTTAATATTGATTGTAATACGAACACCCGTTTGATGTCAAGCGAAATTCGAACTTATGTTTGTATACATAGAAAGTTCATGGTATACTGAAATTAAGTTATTAGGAGAAAAAGGAGAGTGAATATAATTGATAAAATTATCGAAACGACAACAAGATATTCTTGATTTTATAAAGTTTGAAGTTAAATCAAAAGGATATCCGCCCTCCGTTCGTGAAATTGGGGAAGCTGTAGGACTAGCATCTAGTTCTACTGTTCATGGACATCTTGCTAGATTAGAAAACAAAGGTTTAATAAGACGAGATCCGACTAAGCCAAGGGCAATTGAAATTATTCAGCCCGAAAATGATAATATTCCTCGCCAAAATACAATCAGTGTTCCATTAGTTGGTAAGGTAACTGCAGGCCTTCCGATTTCTGCCATTGAAAATATTGAAGAGTATTTTCCGTTGCCTGAACAGCTTGTACCCGCAGATGATCAAGTTTTCATGCTTGAAATTGTTGGTGAAAGTATGATTGAAGCTGGTATATTAGATGGCGATTACGTAATCGTGCGCCAGCAAAGCACCGCCAATAATGGCGAAATCGTTGTTGCTATGACGGAAGAAAATGAAGCCACTGTAAAACGATTTTTTAAAGAGAGAGATTATTTCCGTCTCCAACCGGAAAATTCGAACATGGAACCGATTATTTTACGTGATGTTTCGATTTTAGGAAAAGTCGTTGGACTTTATAGACAAGTGATACATTAATAGATCGGAATAGAGCCTAATCGTTCAGGCTCTATTTATTTTTACTAGCCTCCATAGCCTCTCCCCAATAATAGTTACTAATTACTTCTGCCAATGCGTCTACTGTTCTATTAAGCTCTTCAAGATTGTTATCTACTCCACCAATTTCAATAACAAGATTATGGTCGAATAAATCTTGATTGTATATGCCATTTCCTTCTGTTTTCGATTTATCTAATACCCCTCTAGATAGTCCTGGATATTTCTTTTCCAACAATTTGTTCAGTTTGCCCGCAAATTGAAGATTTTTTCCATAGTTTGGATGTGCCGTGCCAACTACGAAATATAATTTTGCATATGGTTTTCCATTAATTTCTTTTGTTGTAACATGTTTTCTTGCGGAGTCACGATGAATATCGAACATTAGCTGCAGCTGTTTATTTTGTCCCATCGCTTCTACAACACTTTCTCTTGACATAGTGTATGATTGACCGTATTTCATTCCTCTTTTCAAGAGTTTTTCTTGAATATCTGCATTATCCACTAATGTCTTAATGCCTCTTTCTTCAAGTTTTTCTCCAAGTCTTTTTCCAAGCAATGTAACATTCTTTTCCCTGCTGCTAGGATCTTTTTTGCCATCGACTAATGGATAGAAAGATTCCCATGTATGAGAGTGGTAAATATATGCAATATAATCATTTGTTAATTCTTTCTCTTCATCTTTTGTTGGGAGTTCTGATTCATCTGGTTCATCATACATTCCAAAATCCTGAGGTGGAGGTGATTCAATTGGAAGATTCGTAAAATCCGTTCCTTGTCCCGCAATGAGGATTTTGGGGCTTGAAGCGTATAGTCCAGGGATTTCCGTAAATAAAAATGTTCTCATATCTGCAAGATTAATATTAGTTAAGATCTCAAGTACCACTTTCCCAAGTGATCTATCTGGCTGAATAGGCATAACAGAATGAAGAGAGTGATTTTCTAAGGACAAAACATAGAGAAAGGAATCTGTTTTAGATGATTCAGTTCCGATAAAAGATAAGGCGCTAATTTTTATACTCGAGAATGCGATGATGGATACAATAAAGAATACAGCGATTACCGAGAGTGAGGACCTTGCAGCAATTTTAATCATCGTCTTCATTCCTTTATCAAATTGTAACTACATTCCATTTATATTAAAAAAGTTAATAGACTATGATTGAAATTTGAAATTTAATGATAGAATGACAAAAAACCTTGTGGTCCAAAAAAGACCACAAGGTTTTATTATTTTTCAGAAATCAACCTGTATTGACTAATCCCGCCGCTACTCCATTAATCGTTAACAATACTTCAGTTACGAGTTCATCAGAAGGATTATCAGTTTCCCTTAATTTTTTAATAAGATCAACTTGTAGGAAATTCAAAGGATCTACATAAGGGTTCCGTCTATGAACCGATTCTTGAATATTTGGTGTGTGCGCAAGCAACTCTTCGTTTCCGGAAATTTGCAAAAGCACCTTTCTCGTTCTGTAATATTCATTAGAAATATTTTCAAAAATTCGTTTAGCGATTGCCGGATCCTCGACTAAGCTTAAATATTCTTTGGCAGTAGCCATATCTGCTTTCATCAACGCCATTTGCAAATTATTTATTGTAGATTTGAAGAAAGGCCAATGTTTGTACATTGTTTGCAGTAATTCAAGATTTGACTCTTCTAAATTTAAGAAGGATTCTAATCCTGTACCAGATGCATACCAAGCAGGGATCATTTGCCTTGACTGAGTCCAAGCAAAAACCCAAGGTATGGCGCGTAAATCTTCAAAGCGCTGACTATTCTTTCTGCTCATCGGGCGTGAGCCAATATTTAAAGCTCCTATTTCTTTTAAAGGTGTAGCCTGATTAAAGTATGTTAAGAAATCTTCATCACCAAATACGAGTGATTGATATTTATCCAATGCGTGTTTGGAGATTTCCTCCATCGCAACTTCCCATTCTTTTTTGCGTAGGAAGGCATGATCATTAAATGAAGCAACCTTTGAACAAGCTTCCAATAATGCCGATGCAGCCTGCTCTAAATTACGATAGGCAATATCTTCAAGTAAATATCTAGAAGACAGTACTTCTCCTTGCTCTGTAATTTTTACACCATCACCAAGTGTTTCAACAGGCTGGGAGAGAATACTTGTATTTAAAGAACCGCCACCACGACCTAAAGAACCGCCCCGTCCGTGAAAGAACTTTAGACGAATATTAAAATCTCTCGCCATATTATGAATTTCTTGTTGAGCTTTAAAGAGTTTCCAATTAGCTGTTAAAGTTCCGCCATCCTTACTTCCATCTGAATATCCAAGCATGATTTCTTGATGATTGCCGCGTTTATTTAAATGATTTCGATAAACATCCATTTCAAATAAAGATTTTAATATTGATGGACCTGCAATTAAATCATCAATGGTCTCTAATAATGGAGCAACATGCAAGTCGCTCTCTACTCTACCATCTGAGAAAAGTCGATAGATTCCTGCTTCCTTAGCAAGTAATAGAACTTCTAATAAATCACTTGCCGATTGGGTCATACTAATCAAATATACTTCGATTGAACGTTTTCCGAACTCGCTATGAGCTTTCTTAATTAGTTTAAACACATTCAAAATTGCGAGTGTTTCTTTAGAGTATCCTTCTTCAAGCAGAAGAAGTGGTCTTGGATCACTTAATGCCCTCCGTAGAATATCAAGTTTTTTCTCTTCAGAAAGCTCAGAATAGTTTTCAGTAATATTTACAGCTTTTAATAATTCACTTACAGCTATTTCATGTTCTCCACTATGATTTCTAATATCTAATGTAGCTAGATGGAAACCAAATAATTGTACTTGCCTTATCAACTTTCTAATCGTTTTTAGCTTTTTATGATCAGGTTGATGGCTTTCCGCACTTTCCATTATTTGAAATAAATCATTTAATAATTCATCTGAACTCTTATATCCAATATCTGACTTCCCTACCTCATCAAGGCGTTTTAAAATAATAGCAAATTTTCTCCGATAAAATTCAGACTCTATTGGCCATTTTTCATCTTCTGTTAAATATTTCGGCTCTCCTTGTTCAACGGCTGCAATTAATTCATCGCTTACATGAATTCTCTCTGTTGAGTGACTAAATCTTTTCATTAATTCAGTAATTGATTCAGTGTATTTCTTTAATACAAGGCTTCTCTGCATTTGCAGAGTTTCCCATGTGATTTCAGGAGTAACATTTGGATTCCCATCTCGATCCCCGCCGATCCAAGATCCGAAATGGAGAAAGTTAGGGACCTCTAATTCATATTCAGGAATATTTTCCTGCAATTGAAATTCTAGCTCTTGATGAACGGAAGGTAATGTATCAAATAATGTTTGATCAAAGTAATACAGACCATTCCTTACTTCGTCTAAAACTTTTGGCTTTCGATGGCGTAATTCATCCGTTTGCCATAAGGCCGTTACTTCATTAAATAAGCTTTCTTCATAGTTACGACGTTCTTTCTTCGTAACCAATGGATTATCGAGTTTTTGTAAAATCGTTGATATTCTTTTTTGAATTTCTAGAACTGTTCGCTTAGTCGCTTCTGTTGGGTGTGCTGTAATAATTAATTCAATGGATAATTCATTTAATACATGTTGAAGCACTTCATTTGGAAGGTTCAACTCTTTTACTTTGGATACTACATTTTCCAATGAAAAAGACTGGCCGCCTTCATCTTTTAATTGATATTGACGTCTACGACGTATTCTATGATTTTGTTCTGCAATATTGATTAGATGGAAGTATATAGAAAATGCTCTAATTACTTGTTGACGTGTGGGTGGTTCAAGTGTGCTGATGATACCTTTTAATTCAGTATATGTCTTTTCTGAATATTCCTTACGCAGGCTTTTTGTTAATTCTCTAATAGATTCAACTTTATTAAGAAGTTCAATTCCACCATGATGAACTAATATTTCGCCTAGAATATTACCTAATTTTTTTACATCACTCCGCAATTGAGCGTTATAATCAACCGTATCGTTCAAATTACATCTCCTCCTATTCCCAAAAACGACAAAACATTTTTTCTAGTATTCCCTTTAATTGACGATTAAATTTTAATAAAACCTAAGGACAGTTTATCTCCCAAAGGGGTATAAACTGTCCCTGTACAATAGAATATGTACCACCTGAAAGTACAATATATTTTATCATACGTAAAACAGCAGAGCAAATGATAATAATCGAAAGTATTTCATAATTAGTCAAAAAGCTCTGACTTTCGTGCCAGAGTTTTCGTACATAGTAGCATCCTCATATACTGTTCTCTTTCCATGGATGAACTTGCGTACGGAATAAGTTCTTGGCTGATTTATAATGTAGGTTTTATGATGTCAAACACTTTTATCATTTATATTAATATTTAGGGTGTACTTGGAGTGAATTGGGGGTGAATAATTTATATCTTTAAAAGTCATCACTTCCACCGAGATCCCTTTCATCGTTGAAGTCAATTTCTGTATCCTATTTTCACTCACAGTGAAACAATACAGAATTGGCAGTAGTTAAAATTTGTTTTTTATGTCATTACACATTACCTTATATCTTTTAATCTTTGTATAGTTATCTTGCATGCGTCGGGTATTATCAATTTCAACTAAATAAACAAAGCTGCTACGAGTAAAAACTGCATCCTAAAAAATCTTCTTACTTTCCACAATCGTCTTTACCCCCGCAGCCTATATTGCAAACTCATACTCAAGTATTTTTATTAACTTTGTACCACAATGTAATGCTGCTAAAAAAACACCTTGAGTTAAGACATCTTATCGCATTTATTAACATAATTTCATTCTTCTCTTTTAAGTTTTAAATGCCTTTGATAAGCTTCTTTATTTTGGACTGTTTTCCAATATTGAATAGACCTTTGCTCTACTAGCATTTGATATTCAAGATTATACTCTTGTGATGGTGGTGTGTTACTAGCTATGGACTGAGTAATTAAATTAGGAAGTGGATCTCCAATTGCTTTTTTAAAGTTAAAACCCACGAGTTGAAGAATATGTAAAGTTTTTTAGAAAGTAATGGTTTTAATACTTTAATAGAATCACAAAATTTTATTAAAATCTTCATCATCGCTTTTCACTAGCTATGAATTCAATATCTTTATCTGAAATTTTTTGAGCTATCAATTCCTGCTCATACATCTGAATAATTCCAACTAACTGTATATTCTCATGTATCTAGTAAAATTGATAAGAAAATGCTGCCCGATTCGACAAATACATGGACAGCATTTCAAAGTGATTATATTTTTTTTGCTAACTTTTTGGGGTGATTTTGGGGTGAATGATAAAAACATGTTTATATCCACCCTTCACCTCAATAATAAACCTTTATATAGCATTCTTAATACATCCTCATATACTGTTCTCTTTCCCAAGGATGGACTTGCGTTCTGAACATATCCCATTCAATCTCTTTAGCCTCTACGAAGTTTTCAAAAATATGTTTTCCAAGGCCGGCTTTAATGATTTCATCTTGTTGTAATTGATCGAGTGCTTCATGAAGATTTGCTGGAAGATCAATGACTCCCTCCTCCATCCGCTCACTTTTATTCATGCTGTAAATATTTTTATCAACAGAATGCGGAGGAGTTAATTGATCTTCTATCCCACTCAATCCTGCTTTTAATAGAACTGCCATTGCAAGGTATGGGTTCGCTGTTGGGTCAACGCTGCGAACTTCAATCCGTGTGCTTAATCCCCTTGAAGATGGAATCCTTACAAGTGGACTTCTATTTTGTGCAGACCAGGCAATATAGCATGGAGCTTCATAACCTGGTACGAGTCTCTTATATGAATTAACTGTTGGATTTGTTATAGCTGTAAAGCCTGGCGCATGTTTAATGACTCCAGCTAAAAATTGATACGCCGTTTCACTCATTTTTAATTCGCCGTTTACATCATAAAATGCGTTCTCGCCGTTTTTAAATAATGACATATTAAAATGCATTCCCGATCCTGCTACACCAAATAATGGTTTCGGCATAAAGGTAGCATGTAAGCCATGCTTTCTTGCAATCGTTTTAACGACAAGCTTGAACGTTTGGATTTGGTCACAAGCTTTTACAGCATCCGCATATTTAAAATCAATTTCATGCTGTCCCGGTGCCTCTTCATGGTGGGATGCTTCAATTTCAAATCCCATTTCTTCTAATTCCAACACGATGTCACGGCGACAGTTTTCACCAAGATCCGTTGGAGCTAGGTCAAAATAACCGCCGTTATCATTCAAGTCTAATGTAGGGTCTCCATTTTCATCTAACTTGAATAAAAAGAACTCCGGTTCAGGTCCAAGATTAAAATTCGAAAAACCGAACTTTTCCATTTCTTTCAATACTCTTTTTAAGTTACTGCGAGGATCACCAGGAAATGGCTTTAAATCGGAACCATATACGTCACAAATCAATCGAGCCACTTTTCCACCTTTTTCTGCAATCCATGGAAAGATAACCCAAGTATCTAAATCAGGATAGAGATACATATCTGATTCTTCAATTCTGACGAATCCTTCAATCGAAGAGCCGTCAAACATCATTTTATTATCTAATGCTTTTTCCAACTGACTGATCGGAATTTCCACGTTTTTCACTGTTCCTAAAATATCAGTAAATTGGAGTCTAATGAATTTCACGTTCTGTTCTTCTGAAAGTTGTAAAATACTTTCCTTTGTATACATGCTCATTTTTCCCTATGTCCTCCCGTTTAAATAGACGTCTCTACTTCACAAAATGTACTTTAAAATTTTACAAAAAAAATGTGAAAAAAGACAGCTATTTTTTTGCTGTCTTTAATATATATTCCTTAATTTAATTCAATTAAACCTTTTTCAATCAAACGATTGAGTGCCATTGTAATGGCAATTTTTACATGCGCATATGTTAATCCGCCTTGAACATAAGCTGTATAAGGTGGTCTGATCGGTCCATCGGCCGATAATTCGATGCTCGCCCCTTGAATAAATGCTCCTGCCGCCATAATCACATCATCTTCATAGCCAGGCATATAACTTGGGTATGGTGTGACATAGGAATCTACGGGAGATGCGTATTGAATGGCTTGGCAAAATTCAATCATCATTTGTTCATTATTAAATTGGACAGATTGTATAAGATCCGTTCTTTTTGCATTCCATTTAGGCATTGTATTGAGTCCAACACGCTCTAACAAAGCAGAAGTGAAAACAGCGCCCTTTAATGCTTGCCCAGTTATATGAGGGGCTAGGAAAAAACCTTGATACATTTCCAGTAAACTATATAAAGAAGCTCCTGCTTCCGATCCTATCCCAGGAGAAGTCATTCGATATGAACAAGCTTCCACCCATTTCTTTCTGCCAACAATATATCCACCCGTTTTCACAATTCCTCCGCCAGGGTTTTTAATGAGTGATCCAGCCATTAAATCAGCCCCAACATGGCACGGCTCCATATCCTCTACAAATTCCCCATAGCAATTATCAACAAAAATAACCACTTCAGGATTCATTTCTTTGACAAAACGAACCATTTCTTTAATGTTTTCAATTGTAAAAGATGGTCTCTCTGCGTAGCCTTTTGATCGCTGGATGCCAATTACTTTTGTGTTTGGCTTCATCAAATTTTGAACAGCAGTAAAATCGACTGCTCCTTCCTCCGTAAGCTCCACACAGTTATAGCTGATTCCGAAATCCTTTAACGATCCACTGTTTTCGCCTCGAATCCCGATAACTTCTTCTAATGTATCATAAGGTTTACCCGTAATATATAAAAGTTCATCTCCCGGGCGTAATACTCCAAATAGTGCAATCGAGATGGCATGAGTCCCCGAAATAATTTGCGGCCTAACTAGTCCCGCTTCGGCACCAAATACATCTGCGTATATTTTTTCTAATTCATCTCTTCCAATATCACCATATCCATACCCAGTTGAAGGAGTAAAATAAGTATCACTTACTCGATGATCTTGAAAGCTTTTTAAAACTCGGTATTGGTTAATCTCGATCATTCGATCAATTTCCTTATGTATAGGAGAAATTTGATTCTCCACTTCTTCGATAATAGTCTGTAGATGCTTACTGTATTGCAAATCAAGATTCATGCTGCCATACTCCCTTTAAATCTCATATATTTTCAAAGATCCCATAACTGGATGATCTCTATGTACATAGCCCTTACACTTATATGCCTGATCGTCTTCAATAAAAATAAGTTCGCGTAATATCGTGTCATTTTTTAATACTGAAAGCAGCCTTCCTTCGTTTGAGGGAATGACAACTTGATAATAATGCATACTTAAAACAGCCATTTCTTCAATTTTTTTCTTTAATTGATTTCGATCCGTTTCATCAAATGCACTCATAATAAAATATTCACCGGAACTTGGAACAAAATCAGAATGTGTTTCATCAGCCTTATTATATACAGTTAGTTGCGGTAATTGATCCATGTCTAATTCCTTTAAAAGCTTCTGAACTGTTTTTTCATGGTTTACGTAATCCGGATTCGAGCTGTCTACTACGTGCAAAATTAAATCGGCATCTTTTACTTCTTCTAACGTCGACCTGAAGGCTGTAATTAATGAAGTAGGCAAATCTTGTATAAACCCGACGGTATCCGTAATGATCGTAGAATAGCCGCTAGGTAGAACGAGTTTTCTTGTCATCGGATCTAGTGTGGCAAATAATTGGTTTTCTTCAAGAGTATCCGCAGTAGAAAGGCGATTAAATAAGGTTGATTTTCCGGCATTCGTATAACCGACAATAGCTATTTGGAAAGCTTTATTGCGTTTTCTTCTTTCCCTATAACGCTCTCTTTGTTCAACAACTAGCTGTAATTGTTTTTTGATTTCATTTATTCTCCTGCGAATATGGCGACGATCAGTTTCAAGCTGTGTTTCACCCGGACCTCTCGTACCAATTCCGCCGCCAAGTCTCGAAAGTGCAATACCTTGACCAGCAAGGCGCGGCAATAAATACTGTAGTTGAGCATATTCAACCTGTAGTTTTCCTTCCTTCGACCTTGCTCGCTGTGCAAATATATCCAATATAAGTTGGGTTCGATCTAAAACTCTCGCATTCAAGCTATTTTGTATATTCCTCAACTGACTAGGAGTCAATTCATCATTAAAAATGATGAGATCAGCCTCAAACTCCTCTTCTAATTGGTGAAGTTCTTCCAACTTTCCCTTTCCTATGTATGTTGCTGGATGCAATCTTTCTTGTTTTTGTGTTAGGGTTGCAATTGTCTCACCTTTAGCAGTGGAAACTAAAGAATCTAGTTCCGTCATCGAATATTCAAATCGATCATCTTTATCTTGAAGTTGACAGCCGACAAGGATTGCTTTTTCCTTATTTTTATCCTGCAAGAAAATCCCTACTTTCTTTCAAATGCCATAGCCCCATCATATCAAAATTTTTCAAGTAAAACGAATCAAAATAAACATGAAGGACTGTCCCGAATAATGAGGAACAGTCGCTTTCATATTATGTTGTCTCAGGAAATATAAAGTCTTCACTAATTAAAGATGATAAAACCGTTCGTTCTAAATGATGTTCGTTTAATAACCGCATTGCTTGAGAGCGAATTGCTTTCTCAATAACATTCCGTACATATCGACCATTAGAAAAACTATCCCCTTTTATTCCTCTTACATATAAGAGATGGTCTTTTAATTTTGTTTCCGCATCTTTATTTATCGTATATTCTTTTTCATCAAGCATTCTTTTCCCTATTTCCATTAGCTCATTTACTGTATAATCGGGAAAATGGAAAACGAGCGGAAAACGGGATTGCAGCCCAGGATTTAAACTTAGGAAATATTCCATTTCTCTTGAATAACCAGCAAGAATTAATATAAATTCATTTTGTTTGTCTTCCATATGCTTAACTAATGTATCTATCGCTTCTTTCCCAAAATCTTTTTCCCCGCCTCGACCTAAAGAGTAAGCCTCATCGACAAAAAGAATGCCTCCGGATGCTTTTTTAATCAAATCGCGCGTTTTTTGGGCTGTATGGCCAATATATTCACCGACTAGATCTGCTCTTTCTGCTTCAATTAAATGTCCTTTAGGAAGTACCTCCATTTTTTGAAACAGCTTGCCGATTAAACGAGCGACTGTTGTTTTGCCTGTACCAGGATTCCCTTTAAACATCATATGAAGGACTTGCTGGCCTGCTTTTAAGCCTGCTTCTTCTCGCTTTTTATTAATATATATCCATGCATAAACTTCTTTCATCATTTTTTTGATTTGATCCATTCCAACGAGTGCATTCATTTCATTTTCTATTTCATTTAAAACAGCATGTTCATGTGATAATGGTTTAGAAGATATCCCTTTACTTTGAACTTTTATTTTTTCTCTTTTGTTCACATTTAACATAATGCTGATTTGCCCATTATTTTTCATTCGTATTGGCTCACTCATCCCCATCACCTCACATTTCAAAACCAGTATACGCCCAGAAATGAGATTGGTTCCATTTTTTAAAAAATGAGCCCAAACTACACGTTCTACATTATATTCATAACGCTTCAAGGAAATGAAATAAACCGTCCTATTCACTTGAAGGAATATCTCAAGTTTAATAGGACGGTTTTTTTATTTGTTCAGCTACATTGCTTATCGCCTAGTCAATACCTTCTCCCTGCGATAATGAAGCCAAATTCACCCCAGCGAGGCTCCTTTACTTCATAGAGGCCGAAATAGGAAAGTCGATGAACAAAACACTTCTGTTTTTCATATTATTCCTCAAAATTAATTTGAACATTCCGTTGAGGGGAAAAAGTAGAGATTGCGTGCTTGAAAACAAGCTGTTGTTTTCCTTCACTTTCAAACAATACAGTAAAGTTATCAAAGCCTTTAACATTTCCTCGCAGTTGAAAACCGTTCAATAGGAAAACAGTGACAGGTACTGATTCCTTTCTTAGTTGATTTAGAAATTGATCTTGAATATTAACTGGTTGTTTCATATAAATGGCCTCCTAGTTTATCTCTATACTTATGTATTCGATTTTATTTGCAGCTTTCCTGCAATAAAATCAATAATATCTGTTGTTTTTTTCAAGTGTTCCCTTTCTTCCGTCATATCAAACCATGCAACATCCATTTTATTTCGGAACCATGTAAGCTGTCTCTTGGCATAATTACGTGAATTTTTTTTCAATTGAACAATCGCTTCTTCAAAAGAAATTTCCCCATCCAAAAAATCGTATATTTCTTTGTAACCAATGGCCTTTACAGATTGGGAATCCCTAGATATTCCCCCTTTATAAAGGTTTTCAACCTCATTTAAAAGCCCTTCTTCTAGCATGATGTCCACTCTTTTATTGATTCGACTATATAATAATTCCCTATCCATTGTAAGTCCAACAAGAGCCGTATCATACAAATAAGTGCTTTGTTGTTCATTTTGCATTTCTGACATTGTTTTGCCAGTATTTTCATAAATCTCGAGTGCCCTAATTACCCTTCTAACATTATTAGGGTGAATTTTTTTAGCACTTTCTGGATCTATGGATTCGAGCTGCCTATGAAGTTCTAAATGATCCTTATCGTGCAGCTCTAACTGGGGATGTGCACTTGCACTCTCGGAAAATTGATAATCATACAAAACCGCTTGGATATAGAGGCCAGTACCACCTGCAATGATAGGAACAGCTTGGCGGCCTGCAATTTCGGTTATTTTTTCTCTGACTAACTTTTGAAACTCCGCAACAGAAAATGTTTCATCAGGTTCCTTTATATCGATGAGATGGTGCGGGATCCCCTTCATCTCGTCAGTTGTGATTTTTGCTGTCCCAATATCCATTCCTCGATATACTTGCATGGAATCTCCACTTATAATTTCCCCGTTAAAACGTTTCGCAACTTCTATGCTTAAATTTGTTTTACCCACTGCGGTAGGCCCAACTATAACGATTACCTTTTGCATTTGTTTTGACCTCTTTACTATCACTTATTATTTTCGTTATAGTCTATATCTTACCAATTACCATTTAAACTTGAAAGCGAGCAACCTCCATTGCCGAATTTAACTCTTTTTCATATTCTTCGATTTGATTATCGTTCCAATTATACAATTCGGCCATGATTGCTAGTACAGGAAGTTTCCACCTTTCTACCTCTTGGAAATTAAAGTATAGCCATCCCGTTCTTCGGATAAAGAAGTCAATCGGTTTTATCGTCATCTCATAGTGAATAGCATACATTAATTGGGCATATATCGTGGGAGGCAAAGGCTTTTCTTCTTCAATAAAAGGATAAACATCTTGAACATTCGAACCGTAAAAGTAAGCAAGCTGAGCCGCATCGTCTTTAGAAAGACCAAGCGCTTTTGCTTTTTCTTTTTGGTCATTAATAAATGCGTCTAGTTTTTCTGAGCCGCCGATCTCCCCTCCTGATATAGGCAAGTTTTTCGTTTTCGATGGTCCATATTGATTAGAATTGTTTTTGCTTAGTTGTGTAACAATTAAATTTACAGTCGTCTCGGCCATTTTTCTATAGCCCGTCAATTTTCCGCCTGCAATCGTTATTAATCCACTTTTCGAAACCCATATTTCATCTTTTCGTGAAATTTCCGAGGGATTTTTTCCATCTTCAAAAATAAGCGGTCTGAGACCTGCCCAACTCGATTCAATATCGATGCTATTTAGTTGCAGAGTTGGAAACATATACTGTATGCATTCCAACAAATATTTAATATCCTCTTGTAATGGTTCTGGGTATTGTACATCTCCATCATAAAATGTATCCGTTGTGCCTACATATGTTTTCCCTGCTCTTGGAATAGCAAAGATCATCCGACCATCAGGAGCATCGAAATAAACAGATTGCGTTAAAGGAAACTTTGATTGATCAAAAACTAAATGAACCCCTTTTGACAGCTGCAGGTGCTTCCCCTCTTTTGAATGGTCCATTGAACGGAGATCATCAACCCAAGGCCCTGTTGCATTAATGATGACAGCTGCATGGATGGTATATTCATCGCCAGAAATCATATCCTTTATTACGGCGCCAATTACTTTTCCACGTTCATCGTAAAGCAGCTTCTCTACTTTTGTGTAATTTACTATATCTGCACCATGCGCACGCGCAGACTTCATGACTTCGATTGTTAGTCTTGCGTCATCCGTACGATATTCAACGTAGTATCCTCCACCTAATAATCCATCTTTCTTGATTAACGGTTCCTTTACTATTGTTTCTTCCTTCGATAGTATTTTCCGCCGTTCTTCTTTTTTAACCCTTGCTAAAAAATCGTATACTTTAAGTCCAATAGAAGTGGTATATTTCCCAAACGTTCCTTTTTCATAAAAAGGGAGGAGCATCCATTCCGGAGTCGTTACATGCGGGCCATTTTCATACACAATGGCGCGCTCTTTTCCGAGATCTGCAACTTCTTTTATTTCCAATTGTTTTAAATAGCGTAATCCTCCATGAACAAGCTTTGTTGACCGACTAGATGTTCCAGCTGCAAAATCCTGCATTTCAACAAGGGCTGTTTTCATCCCCCTCGTCACAGCATCTAAAGCAATTCCTGCTCCTGTTATGCCTCCGCCAATCACTAACACATCATATTCCGTCTTTGATTGTTGATCTATTTGACTTTCCCGGTTTATTCCAGATAATTTTTTCACATTCTTCCTTCCTTTCAAATAGAGGTGGATGAAAGAATTACCTATCGTTTAAAATGAGTTGCTGCTTGAACAGCTATTTTCCAACCTGAGTATAAATCATTTGAAGATTCAACAGCCATCTTAGGTTCAAAGCGCTGATTCAATTCCCATCTTGTAGTAATCTCTTCCTTGCTTTTCCAAAAGCCAACCGCCAAACCTGCTAAATAAGCTGAACCAAGAGCGGTTGTCTCATTGATTTGTGGTCGTTCTACTATTGCTCGCAAAACATCGCTTTGGAATTGCATTAAAAAGTCATTCGATACTGCTCCTCCATCAACTCGCAATGTTTTCAACGATATACCCGAATCCGCTTCCATGGCCATTAAAACATCTTTTGTTTGATAAGCTAAGGCTTCGAGTGTGGCTCTAATAAAATGCTCTTTAGTAGTGCCTCGTGTCAACCCAAAAACTGCTCCCCGTACATCACTATCCCAATACGGTGTACCAAGTCCTACAAAGGCAGGGACAACATATACACCATCCGAAGAGTCGACATTCAAAGCATATTGTTCGCTCTCCTTAGCATCTCGGATCATCCTTAATCCATCTCGCAGCCATTGTATCGCTGAACCAGCAACGAAAATACTACCTTCTAAAGCATATTCGACTTTTCCATCCAATCCCCAAGCGATCGTTGTCAATAATCCATTTTCCGAAATGACTGGTTCTTCACCTGTGTTCATCAGCATGAAACAACCTGTTCCATATGTATTTTTTGCCATTCCTTTTTCAAAACAGGCTTGACCAAATAATGCTGACTGTTGGTCACCTGCAATACCTGCGATAGGAATTTTTTGCCCGAAAAAGTGATATGTTGCTGTGTGAGCATAAATTTCGGATGATGGTCGCACGTCAGGAAGCATGGCTTTAGAGACATCTAATAATCCCAATAATTCCTCATCCCATTTAAGATCAAAAATATTATACATCAACGTTCTACTAGCATTTGAATAATCTGTCACATGAGCTTTACCACCGGACAACTTCCAAATCATCCATGTATCAATCGTGCCAAATAAAAGCTTTCCTTGTTTCGCTTTTTCCCTTGCTCCTTCAATATGGTCGAGAATCCATTTCACTTTTGTCCCTGAAAAATAAGGATCAATGAGGAGTCCGGTTTTGCTTCTAAATATATTGTCTAAGTTTTTTTCTTTTAAATCTTTACAAATTTTTTCAGTTTGTCTAGATTGCCACACGATGGCACGGTATATCGGTTTTCCAGTTTCTTTATCCCAGATTACAGCGGTTTCCCGCTGATTCGTAATTCCAATTCCCGCTATTTGAGATGGTTTTACTCCAGCTTCTGTAAGACAAGTTGCGATAACCGATAAAACAGAACCCCAAATTTCGTTCGCATCATGCTCTACCCAACCTGGATGTGGAAAATATTGAGTAAATTCTTTTTGAGAAATATGTTTTACTTTTCCCTCTTTCGTAAACAAAATCGCCCTTGTACTTGTCGTCCCTTGATCAAGTGACAATATGTATTTTTCCACTAGGCACCCACTCCTCATAATCGCTTAGAATATTATAAGTATAACAAAATGAGGGAATATTTGTTAAAAATTCACTTTTAGTTTACATAATATAACTATAGACAACTAACGATCTTATCAAGTCCTTTTAGATTATCGACAAAAGACATTGAGATTAACTCTCTCGATGTCTTTTATAGAAGCAATGATTTCCGGAGATGTTCGACGAGTCTTCTTGTTGCTGATGTTAAATGTCACTAATTTATATAGTAAATTATTTTCCGTTTATTGTGTTTGATTAAGCCCGCAGCCATACTTCTCTTTCCGAGGGCGAATGGCAAGCCTTCTCTGGCTGCTCAGCACCTGCGTATTAGTTTTTTTGTTCAAAAGACCACATACAGAACAAAACGTTTAATATGTCGAGTTAAATCAAAATATTGTCATGACATGGGAGAAATGCCATAAGTCTTATCAGAAAGTTTATGAATCTACACCAAATCAAAAAAGACTGTATATAAACTCGATGAAATTAAGTTTATATACAGTCTAAAAAGACCTTATCAAATGATTTTTATTCTTAATATAAAATAATCCCTATACTAACAAAAACTACAACAAGAATAAGTACTACATAAATCCATGTAAGAGATTTTACATTCACACTAATTGATTTTGTTTCATATTCATGAGATCTTGCAATCTCATTCTCAATCGTGTCTCCTTCTGCCTCATATTCTTTCATTTGAGCATTGATGTCTTTTCCGACGAGCAATGTTCCAATTAAAGCAACAATACATGTAATGACTGCTGCAATGATTAAAAACGTTGTCAACTCTTCTCCACCTTTTACATAATTCTCTTAAACATTTTTTCTATTTCATTAGTTGAAAAATGAATGATAATAGGTCGTCCATGCGGGCAAGTAAACGGATCTTCAGTTCTGCGTAATTCATTTAGCAATGCTTGGATTTCATCATTTCGCAAATATTGATTCGCTTTAATAGAAGCTTTACAGCTCATCATGATCGCTGCCTCTTCCATAATCTTTTTAATATCTATTTTCTTCATCGTTAGCAATTGTTCGATCATCTCTTCAATAATCTCTTTTTCCTGCCCTTTAGGAAACCAGCTTGGATGGGATCTGATCATATAACTACTCATCCCGAAATCTTCTAGAAAAATACCAATCCGTTCTAAATCTTCTTTGTATTCTTCTATTTTGATAAATTCATCGCGAGAGAACTCCAAGTGTAAGGGAACAAGCATTTCCTGCACCTCTTTATCAACTTCCCCTACTTTTTCACGGTAATATTCATACTTAATTCTCTCCTGAGCAGCATGCTGATCAATCATATAAAAACCTTGATCATTTTGTGCAAAAATATAGGTGCCATGCATTTGTCCGATTGGATATAAGGGCGGAATCCTATTATTTTCCTTAGGAGGATCATTCTTATAAATGGGTTCTTCTATTGTGAAACGATCATCCACTTGCGCTTCATTGGCAATAAATCCAGGGGAAATTTTCTTTTCTGCCGGCTCATATAATTTTTTCATTTCCTCGGTAGGCAAAAGCGGCTCTTTTTGTTTGTTAATTTGTCTACTATTATATTGATCTTTGAATGGATTTTTGTGAACAGCTTGGTTGCTATCCAATTCCATTGCGGTTTGCTCTGATATGTTTATTTGTCTTTTTTTTGCTTGAACATTACTTGACGGTATAAGCTCCCTCGTTTTAAATGCAGCTTTTATCGTTGAGGTAATTAGTTCATTCAGTTCTAATTCTTTACTTATTCGCACTTCCATTTTCGCAGGGTGAACATTCACATCTACAATAATAGGGTCCATCTCGATTGATAATAAAACGATAGGGTAGCGATTGATAGGCAAAAGAGTATGATAGCCTTCTAAAACCGCCTTGATAAGAGCATAATTTTTAATGAATCTTCCATTAATCATTGTAGATAAGTAATTTCTGGATGCTCTTGTTACTTCGGGAAGTGAAATAAACCCAGATACTTTAAAATCAAGAGATTCGGATTGAATTGGAACCATTTTTTTAGCTATTGGGACTCCATATATAGCAGCTAGTACTTGACGTACATCGCCATTTCCTGTCGTATGAAGCAAAAGACGTTCATTATGTCGTAATCTGATTGAGACTTCCGGATGGGCAAGAGCAATACGGTTTACGATATCTGATATATGACCAATTTCAGTATGAATCGTTTTTAAATATTTCAAGCGGGCAGGAGTATTAAAAAATAAATTAGTTACTGAAATATCTGTCCCTTTTCTAGCAGCAGCCTTCTCATGACAAATCAATTTACCGCCTTCAAGAATCACCCTTGTACCATCTTGGCCAGACTTCGCTGACACTAATTGTAAATTTGAAACAGATGCAATACTAGGCAGAGCCTCTCCTCTAAAGCCAAGTGTTCTAATTCGAAAAAGATCATTCTCATCTTTTATTTTACTTGTTGCATGCCTCTTAAAGGCAAGGAGTGCATCCTCTTCACCAATTCCATTTCCATTATCGATTACCCGAATTTTACTTAATCCTGCTTCCTCTATATCTATTTCGATCACAGAGCTCTTTGCGTCAATTGAGTTTTCTAGTAATTCTTTTACGACAGAGGCTGGGCGCTCCACTACTTCGCCAGCCGCGATTTTATTTGATAGAGATTCATTTAATTCGATAATTTCGTGCATGCCCCTTGCCTCCTTACGTTTTTCTTGGCTCTTAACATTCAGCTTTTTATTAGTAGAATTGCCGAATCTATATGCATGCAATAAATTAACTGCATACACCGCGTCAGCATACTACCGTTGATTTACGTTCCAGGCGGACGCTTTCCGGGGGGCGTGCGGTGAGCCTTCGCAGTCGCTTCGCGCCTTGCGGGGTCTCACCTGTCACGCTAATCCCCCAGGAGTCGCCGCCTGGAACGTAGATCAACTGAGTTATTCATTTTACTCACGGGAAAAGGACTTCAATGAATGTCCTTTATATGATAACCACTTGCGAGAGTCGATACAATATATCGTTGTATCCAAGCCTTTTCCTGCTTCTCGGCATGATTCTACCACATACATCCAGAGAATATTCAAACAAAAGGAATAAAAAAAGATAAACAAATCTGTGAGGTATCGCTCCACAAAATGTGGTACAAAAGGACATATGCTTGCCTGATGTGCAAACACTTTTAAGCAGTGTATGACCATCAACAAGATGAACTATCATTCCTTAACGGCCATATTCTCCCTTTAGTAGTTTATTCTTTTTAAAGGCTTTTTCCCAAGGGATTATTCCTTTTAATACAAAATCTTTTGAAGATTGATTGGATCGAAAGTGCGAGACTCCTGGTCGGCTAAAGACGGCCACGTCCTGTGGCCAACGCCGACACTAGGACATCCTGTCCGTCGCGGGATCAGCGGGACAGACCTCACAGACGTTTACGCCGAAGAGGCTCATGGAAATGCGTAAGCGCCTTGACGAGCCCCGACAAGCATAAGACAAATTACGCAGTGGCTTGCCTTTTAGCCACGTAGTAATATGACTTATGATCTCAAGGGGCTAGGCGCTGCAGCTAGACAAACCGCCCGCCCCGCGGAAAGCGAGCAACTGCAGCGGAAATCAACCATGCACTATCTCCATAATGCAACAACGTTTACAAAGAAAGTTTTAAAGAGATAAATATGTAGCTTCTTTGACACATCTTTTTTTGATAGGGTTTTGAAAATTCGGCGGATTTATGACTTGAAATTCCGAGAGCTTGCATTTATTATTTTAATTTCTTTTGCATTTCAAAAAGACTATTCATCGCTTGCATTGGATTCATTTCCATTATGTTTAGACTCCGAAGCTCAGAAAGTACATTGCGTTCATTGTCTGGAATTTGGTTCTGGGCAGGCTCCGAAAAGAATGCAAGCTGTTCGTTAACATGTTCTTGCCTTTTTGGATGTCTAGTTTCATTTTCTAACTCATTCAAGATTTCTGTAGCTCGATCAATAAGGACTTTAGGAAGCTCTGCAAGCTCGGCAACGTGAATACCATAGCTTTTATCAGCAGGACCAGCTTTAACTTTATGAAGAAAAACTAATTTTCCTTGTTGTTCCACTGCACTTACATGTATGTTTTTCAGGTGAACTAATCTTTCTGCAAGTGCAGTCAACTCATGATAATGGGTAGAAAATAGGGTTTTAGCGCCAATTCTATCATGTATATATTCGATGATCGCTTGTGCTAGTGCCATACCATCATATGTGGATGTCCCCCGACCAATTTCGTCGAATAATATTAAACTATTTTCAGTCGCATTGGTAATTGCATTTTTTGCCTCTAACATTTCAACCATGAAGGTACTTTGCCCAGAAATCAAATCATCTGCAGCGCCAATTCTTGTAAATACTTGGTCAAAAATAGGTATATTTGCATTTTCTGCAGGGACAAAGCATCCAATTTGAGCCATAATCGCTGTTAACGCTACTTGTCTCATAAATGTACTTTTTCCAGACATATTTGGACCTGTAATAAGGAACATTTCGCATTCGGTATCCATCAAACAATCATTCGGGACATATTCTTGCGAACCCATAACCTTTTCGACAACAGGATGACGACCATTTGTAATTTGAATCTGACGATTACTGTTAAAAGATGGTCTGACGTAATGCCGTGATTCACTGACAGTCGCGAAGCTTTGGTAAACATCTAACTCACTAATGATTTTAGCCGATTGTTGGATTCTTGGTATATATGATTTGACTGTTTCACGAATTTCCATAAATAAGGAATACTCTAAATCAATACATTTTTCCTCTGCTTGAAGAATAAGTGTCTCTTTTTCTTTCAGCTCAGGTGTAATATACCGCTCTGCATTCGCTAATGTTTGTTTACGTTCATAACGTCCTTCTTCGAGTAAATGGACATTTGCGCGAGTAACTTCAATATAATAACCAAAAATGCGGTTATAGCCGACCTTTAATGATTTGATTCCTGTTTTTTGTCTTTCTTCTTTCTCAAGTTCAGCTATCCATTGTTTACCGTTCCTACTTGCGTCTTTATAAGTATCCAATTCCTCATGAAAGCCATCCTTGATGATACCACCTTCTTTTATGGTCAGCGGAGGATGGTCAATAATTGATTTTTCCAGAAGGTTCGTTAATTCCTCACATGGGTCTAATTTGTCAGCCAAACTTTTTGCTTCATTATGATCCAGCCGATTAACTAATGATATAATTGCTGGAATTTGCATAAGGGATTTTTTTAGTTGAATAAAATCACGGGCATTAGCATTTCCGAATGCGACGCGCCCTGAAAGTCTTTCAAGATCATAAACTCCTTTTAATAATTCACGAAGCTCTTGGCGTTCAAAATAATGATGTAAAGTCGTTTCTACTAGATCCACTCTTTTTACAATATCAGCTTCGTTGATTAGGGGGCGATCGATGTATTGTTTTAACATTCTTCCACCCATTGCTGTTACCGTTTCATCTAATAGCCATAATAATGTCCCTTTACTTCCTTTTCCTCTTATTGATTCTGTTAGTTCAAGATTTCTTTTTGAGTAATAATCGAGTTTCATATACTGATTTACTTCATATTCGGCAAAAGGCTGCAAGTGATCTAAACTCCGCTTTTGCGTTTTCTTTAAATAATGAAGCAGACGAATCGCCGCAGTTTGCAGCTTTTCTTTCGAGAGTTTGGCTAAAATATTGATGAATTCTTTATCGTTGTCTGTATTTTCTTCAATGGAAATAATCGCACTCATTCGTTCTGTTATTTTCTTCTTAAGTTCCCCGTCAAAATTTGAATCTACTACAACCTCTTTCGTCCCGATTGTACTCAATTCATTTAATAGTACTTCATGCGAGCCTGTTAGAATAGTCGCTTTGCTTTCTCCAGTCGACAAATCATTAAATGCAATACCGAATGTACTCTCATCAAACATCGTAATAGAAGTAATATAATTATTCTCTTTCTCGAGTAGCCCTTTCCCCTCCATGACAGTTCCAGGAGTAATAAGTTGTACAACTTCTCGCCTGACAACTCCTTTTGCTTGCTTCGGGTCTTCTGTTTGTTCGCAAATGGCAACTTTATAACCTTTTTGAATCAAAACTTCTATGTATCCAGCAGCCGCATGGTAAGGAACTCCGCACATCGGAATGCGCTCTTTCGTTCCACCTTCCCTACTAGTTAAAGTAATCTCTAATTCTTGTGATGCCTTTAAAGCATCTTCAAAAAACATTTCATAAAAATCTCCAAGGCGAAAAAATAAAAAGGCATCTTCATAATTTGCCTTTACTCGCAAATATTGTTGAATCATTGGCGTATATTGACTCATCTGTACTTAATTCCTTTCCGTTCAAAAGCTTATCGTGATTAGTATAACATATTCATAGATGACATTTATTTAAAATATATAAAAGGATTTGTCTAATAAATCCCTGAAATAAAACAAGAGTGGAAAAAGGTTTAATACCCCAATTGTAATCCTTTTAAATTTCAAAAGAACCCATAAAGAGCGGAATTTATAAGTACAACGATTAATACGGGGCATTTTCTCACTAAAAAGCACATTGTTGATTGTAGCGGAAGGGGCGGGAATCCGGGGCAGGGGGAGACCCCAAGGTGCTTAGGCGGCCCAAGGAAGAGAACACTTGCAGAGGAAATCAACAGCCTTGGTTAACAGTCACAAATAAAAAAGGAAAGAGTTCCCAAACGTTAATTACTACAACTTTTGGGAGCCCTCTCCTTTAAACAGGTTTTATTTTCCATATTTCAGAAGCGTATTCTTGAATCGTTCGATCACTTGAAAATTTACCTGAGTAGGCAATATTTGTAACACTCATCTTTAACCAAGACAAACGATCACGGTATGCTTGTTCTACCAGCTCATGGATTTCTATAAAAGGATCAAAATCCTTCAATACAAAATATGGGTCATTCTGTGAAAGAATATTGTAATATATATCTTTGAATTCAATTTCATGGGTACCAAATTCACCGTAATGTAATTGCTCTAAAATTTGTTTCACTCTATCATCTGTATTATAAATATCCATCGCATTATATCCACCATAGCGATGATAGTTAATAACCTCTTCAGCCTTTAGCCCAAAAATAAAGATATTTTCATCCCCGACTAAATCTTTTATTTCAATATTGGCTCCATCTAATGTGCCGACAGTTAAAGCACCATTCATCATCATTTTCATGTTTCCAGTACCTGATGCTTCCTTACTTGCGGTTGAAATTTGTTCACTAATATCCGCAGCTGGAATGATTTTTTCTGCAAGACTAACATTATAATTTTCTAAGAAAATGACTTTTAATTTTCCACGGATGTCAGGATCATAATTGACCATAGTTGCAACCTTATTGATCAGCTTAATGACCTCTTTTGCCAAATGATAGCTAGGCGCAGCTTTTGCTCCGAAAATAAAAGTACGAGGAGTCATATCTATATTCGGATTATTTTTTATTTCATTATAAACAGAAATAATGCGAAAAACATTGAGCAGTTGACGCTTGTATTCGTGCAGCCGTTTTATCTGCACATCATAAATGGATTGGCGATCAACTAAAATTCCCGTACGCTCATGAATAAAATCCGCTAATATTTGCTTGTTTTTCTGTTTAACTTGATCGAATTTTTGTAAGAAAGAACTGTCCCTTGTATATTTTAAAAGGCTAATCAGCTGTTTAGGGCGTTTTATCCACTGAGGACCGATAATCTCTGTAATTAGATTGGATAATTCAGGATTTACTTTTAATAACCATCTTCGGTGTGTAATCCCATTTGTTTTGTTATTAAAACGGTCTGGAAATAATGAATAGTAAAATTTCATTTCTTTATTTTTTAAAATTTCTGTGTGAATTCTAGCAACTCCGTTTACACTATGGCTGCCGATTACCGCAAGTCTGGCCATATGTACCCTTTCATATGCAATTATAGCCATTTCCGGTATATGCTCTCTAAGTTCATGATGGTTAAACCAAATATATTTACAAAACCGTTCGTTTATTTCATCAATAATCATATATATACGGGGAAGGAGATGTTGCAGCATTTCTTTCGGCCATGTTTCAAGTGCTTCACTTAACGTTGTATGATTCGTATAAGCAATAACCTTTGTTGTTATATTCCACGCATCTTCCCAGCCATATCCTTCATGGTCCATTAGGATTCTCATGAGTTCAGGAATGGCTAAGCTTGGATGTGTATCATTAATCTGAATGGCAACCTTCTCGTGTAAATGTTTTAACGTTAATGAATGATTTTGTTTAAAATTTAGAATAATATTTTGGATGCTTGAAGAAACAAGAAAGTATTGTTGCTTTAAGCGCAGCACTTTTCCATCATGACTAGAATCATCAGGATATAAGAAACCCGAAATTTGCTCGATTGAATGATCATGATCAAGGGTGTGATAATGATTTGATTCGTTATTTTTTGCTTTCAAGAATGGTTCTGCACTCCAAAGACGCAATGTATTAATTACATTGTTTTGATATCCAATTATCGGAATATCATAAGGGACAGCCATCACCTTATCCGTATTTTCATACTTAAACTCGAGATTTCCATCGTTTTTTTTAAACATATGAACAATGCCATTGAAATGAATACAAACAGACTCCTCTTCTTTCCTCATTTCCCAAGCATAACCATCATTTAACCAGTAATCAGGAAGCTCAATTTGATTTCCTTGAATAAACCGTTGTTCAAATAGACCATACCGATATCTTATCCCAAAACCGTGTCCTGCATATCTTAGGGAAGCCATGGAGTCAAGGAAGCAAGCTGCCAACCTGCCCAATCCTCCATTACCTAGACCAGGATCACGCTCTTGTGCATAAATGTGCTTTGGATTAAATCCTAAACTTTTAAGAGCTTCATTTGAAATATCCAATAATCCAACATTAAGAAGGTTACTTTCAAGCAAACTACCGATTAAAAATTCCATTGACAAATAATAAACCTGTTTACATTTCTTTTCCTTGTATGTCTTTTCCGTCGTTTGCCAATTCGAAATGATTTCGCCCTTGACAATAGCAGCTAAGGTCGCATACACCTCGATCATTTCGGCGGCCTCTACTTCTTTGCCTTTATCCGTCCATAATTTATGTTTTATTCTCTCTGCCAATTGTTCTACGGTAATTTCAGGCAAGCGCCCCCTCACCTCCTCATGCATACTGGACTGTCAATTCTTCATATAAGTTTTCATACTCTAGTGCAGATTTTTTCCAGCTAAACTGACTTTTATTCACATTCCTAATGATAATATTCCATAGTTCAGGAGTATGAAATATGGTTAACGAATAGCGTAAAACTGCTAATAAATCATGAGCATTATAATGAGTGAAGCTAAATCCATTCCCTTCTCCTGTTACTTCATTAAAAGGCAGCACTGTATCTTTTAATCCCCCAGTTTCACGTACAATAGGAACTGCTTTATATTGCAATGCTATAAGTTGCGCCAATCCACAAGGCTCAAACTTGGATGGCATCATAAAAAAATCAGCGCTTGCATATAGTTTTCTCGCCAGATCTTCATCAAAATCCAAAATGGCAGCTACCTTATCGGGATAACGATAAGCCATTTCGGAAAAATATGATTCAAACTCATCATCACCTGTTCCCAAAACGATGCATTGAACATCCTCTTTAAGGAATTCCTCAAAAATATGCTGGATAAGATGGAGTCCTTTTTGCTCTACAAGACGCGAAATAATTGTATATAAAGGCTTATCGCCATTTACTTGCAAACCTAATTTTTCTTGAATCATTATTTTATTTTCTTTTTTTCTAGCTCTGGAAGAACGGTATTTTACCGGAAGAGCAGGATCTGTCAATGGATTGTAGTCCTTTATATCGATCCCATTTACTATTCCGACCAAATCACCCGCTCTTTCTATAAGAATTGGAGAAAGTCCTTCACCATAATAAGGATCTTTAATTTCATCAGCATACGTTGGACTGACAGTCGTAATTTTATCTGCATGAAAGAGGGCGCTTTTTAAACAATTTAACATGCCGTCCCACTCCATGCCTCCAATATGTTCGACTGGCAATTCAAAAAAGTCTTCAAATATTTCTATGGGCATTACGCCTTGATATTTAATATTATGAATGGTGAAAACAGTTTTTAAATCCTTAATGGGCTGCATAATTTTAGCAAGAGCAACTGCCATTCCAGCCTGCCAATCATGAGCATGAAGAATATGTGGTTTACATTCAAGGTGACTTAATGCTTCTATCACCGCTCTACTAAAAAAGACAAATCGTTCACCATCATCATAATAGCCATAAACACCTTTGCGGGTGAAATAGAAATCATTGGAAATGAAGTAATAAGTAATTTTATTGTAAATTAACTTATATATACTTGCCTCTTGATTACGCCAACCTAGCGGAACATCGATTGAAGCAAATAAATGCATCTGACTTTTCCATTTTTCCGATATCTCATCATAAAGAGGAAGGATGACTTGAACATCAATTTGTTCATTTTCCTTTAGTGCCTGGGGCAACGAACCAACGACATCAGCTAATCCACCTGTTTTTATAAAAGGTGTACATTCTGAAGCGACAAATAAAACATTTTTCATATACTTCCTCCTTCCGCAGACTCTACGAACTTACATTTCTTTTCTTTTAGCAATAACATATGGTTTATCTTTTGACCCTATAAATTTTTGGTTTGCTTTTACATGAACATCCTTGTCTAAAATGACATTTTCCAAATATACTCCAGGTTCAATCGTACAGCGCTGCATAATAATTGAATCCTTAATCGTAGCCCCTTCTTTTATTGTCACACCTCTGAAAAGAATACTTCCCTCCACATTTCCATCAATCACACACCCATTAGCAAGAAGGGTCTTTTTTACATTTGCGGACGAGCGATAAGTTGCTGGTGGGGAACTGCCAACCTTCGTTCTCACGAAAGGCTTTTTATAAAATAAAGCTTTATAGTTTTCCTCACTTAATAGATTCATATTATGCCGATAATAACTTTCAACTGAATTGATAAATGCACTATATCCCTTATACTCAAACGTTTGAATCTTTAAGTCGGCAAGAATATCCTTTATACCGTGATTAAAAAAGTTATCTTTATGATGTGCAATACAATGATCAATTAATGACATCAACAAATCTTTATTGATAATATAAATACCTGTATACAATAGTGGATTCGATCTAACATTCGTTATATCTTTTACCCATCCTAAATCATCTGCTTCAATCCGCAAACAACGTTCGTGTTCTGGCTGCTCAGTTTCAATTCTTGTAGAAATAAGCGTCACATCAGCTTTCCGTTCTATGTGATAAGCAAAAACATCCTTATAATCCATATTTGCTAGAAATAAACTTCCACTGATTAAAACATACGATGACTTTCCTCTTTCAAAATAATCACGATTATTGTGAAAAAATTGTAAATCACCTTTCGAAATATCGGATGGATCGTTCCAGTCTGGCGGTAGGATAAATAAACCACCATTTCTCCTGTCCAATTCCCAATTTTCACCTGTTCCAAGATGATCCATTAAAGATCTATATTTACTACGTGTAAATACAGCCACTTCTTCAATATTTGAATTCACCATATTAGAAAGAGCAAAATCAATTAAGCGATAGCGCCCTGCAAATGGAACGGAGGCGCCATTGCGAAAATAGGTTAATTCATGAAAAAAATGGTGCTCATGCTCTAAGTTGATTAATCCCATCATCGTGTTCATTAATTTAGGCCTCCTTTATTTCATGCAATATTTCACATAATTTGTCTTGATCAATAACAAGTGGTTCTTCACCATTTCTGATTCGAATATAAGTTCCTTCAGGAATTTCCGTATTTTCCATCACAATTACTCGTTCTAATATAGAATTTTTCCCTACTTTTACTCCGGGATGTAAGATTGATTGATGCACATAACTTCCTTCTTCGATTATGACATGTTGAAATAAAATAGAGTTTTCAACCGTTCCAAATACCCAGCAGCCTGAATTTATTAGCGAATGCTTTACGATCCCAGTCTCGGAAATAAACTGTGGTGGAAAGTCAGAGTCATATGAATATAGTTTCTTATTTTTATTCGTTAATGATAAACGCCAATCCTCATCAAGTAAGTCCATATTTGCTTCCCAGTAACTTTGTACGGTGCCGACATCTTTCCAATATCCATTAAAACGAAACGCATATAGCTTGAGATCGTCAGCTAGCATTGCCGGGATAATATCTTTTCCAAAATCATGACTTGAATGCTTATTATTGGCATCGTTCAATAAATAGGTCTTTAATGTTTTCCATGTGAACATATAAATTCCCATTGAAGCTAAATTGCTTTTTGGCTCTTTCGGCTTTTCATCAAATTCATATATTCTTAAATTATCTGTTGTATTTAATATCCCGAATCGCGATGCTTCCTCCCAAGGAACCGTTATAACAGATATCGTAACATCTGCTTTTGATCGTTTATGTTCTTCAAGGAGGGCGTTATAATCCATTTGATAAATATGGTCGCCTGAAATGACTAGAACGTACTCAGGATCATGCAAATCAATAAAATGAATATTTTGGTAAATGGCATCGGCCGTTCCCGAATACCAGCTCCCGCCGCTTTGAGCAGTATATGGAGATAAAATGGTCACTCCTCCATCTTGCCGATGCAGATCCCACGGCTTTCCGTTGCCAATATGTTTATTTAATTCAAGCGGTGAATATTGAGTCATTACGCCTAAAGTGTGAATTCCTGAATTCGTACAATTACTTAAGGTAAAATCGATAATTCGATATTTCCCTCCAAAGTGTACTGCTGGCTTTGCTACCTCTTTTGTTAATGTTCCTAACCGTTTACCTTCTCCACCAGCTAACAGCATACCTACACATTCCTTCAATTTACGTCCTCCTCAATAGTTGTTATTTCACGTTTAAAAATCGAAATAGCTAAAGGTGGTACCTTTATTTTTATATGTTGAGGCAATCCATGCCATTTTTTCGGAAAACTAAAATGGTCCCCCACATTTAATTGACCCGAGCCGCCGAATTCCTTTGCATCTGAGCTAAATATTTCTTTATATTTACCACTTTCTGGAACACCAATCTTGTAGTCATAAGAAACATTTGGAGTAAAATTACAAATAATAATTAATTCATCATGAGGGTGTACACCGCGTCTTCTAAATACAATGATGCTTTGATCGATATTATGAGGATCTATCCATTCGAATCCTCTTGATTCATGATCCAATTCAAAAAGTGAAGCGTTTTTCTTGTAAAAATGATTTAAGGCTTTTACGAAATTAAATATCCCTTTATGCATGGGATAATCAAGTAAATGCCAATCCAGCTGAGCTTTATCCTTCCACTCAGCGTATTGCGCCAGCTCCCCCCCCATAAACATTAGCTTTTTTCCAGGGTGAGCAATCATATAGCCATAAAGTAATCGTAAATTGGCAAATTGCTGCCACTGATCCCCAGGCATTTTATCTAATAATGATTTTTTTCCGTGGACAACCTCATCATGTGATAAAGGGAGCAAGTAATTTTCAGAATGAATATACATAAATGAAAATGTCAGTGAATTATGATGCCATTTTCGATACACGGGATCTTTTTTCATATAGTCGAGCAGGTCGTTCATCCAACCCATATTCCATTTATAATTAAATCCGAGACCACCCATATAGGTAGGTGCTGTTACTAGAGGTACGTCCGAGCTATCTTCGGCCATCATTAATACATTTGGATGAAATGAATATACAACTTCATTCAATTTACGCAAAAAAGCATATGCCTCTAGATTTTCATCACCGCCGAATGAATTATAAATTCTCTTCTCACCGGCATGTCGATCAAAATTAAGATCGAGCATACTCGCTACAGCATCTACGCGGATACCATCTATGTGGTATTCTTCAAACCAAAATAATGCATTGGATATTAAAAAGCTTTGAACCTCGGGTCTGCCAAAATCAAAAGTCAACGTTCCCCATGATCGTTTTTCTGCTTTAAGGGAATCTTTATATTCATAAATTGGATTACCATCAAAGTTTCTTAATCCAAAATCATCTTTGCAAAAGTGACCAGGCACCCAATCCATAATCACACCTAACTCGTTTTGATGACATACATCAACGAAGTATTTAAAATCCTCCCGTGAACCATATCGGGAAGTTACAGCAAAATATCCAGTAATTTGGTATCCCCATGAAAGATCTAAAGGATGTTCTGCAAGTGGAAGTAATTCAATATGGGTATAACCTAAAGATTTAACATAAGGAACCAACTCATCGGCAAGCTCGCAATATGTATAAAATTCCCCATCACTTTTCTTTTTCCAAGACCCTAAATGAACTTCATATACCGAAATAGGTGAGGTATATGGGTTAAATTGCCTCTTTTTTTCCTGAAAATACTGATCCTTCCATTTGTAGATTGAAGGTTCTGGAACTAGTGATGCAGTCGCCGGACGAATCTCGGATTGAATAGCATATGGATCTGCCTTTAAAAGAACTTCATCGTTCGCTGCAATAATTTTATATTTATAAGGTGATCCTACTGAAATATTTGTAAAAAAGCCTACCCATAAACCTTCATTTGAAATTCGAGTTAAAGCGTACGCATCTCCGGTCCATTTATTAAAATCACCAACAACATAAATTTTTTTCGCATTGGGTGCCCATACTGAAAATCTTGAACCATTTTTCCCCTTCCATTTCATATGGTGACAACCTAATATTTGCTGGCTATGATAGTGAGTACCTTGGTGGAACAAAAATATGTCCTGCTCGGAAATGTTAAAATACAATATGTTGACTCCTTTCACGGACGATAACAATTCCTATTATAGGAGACAATGGTGGGATTTTATCTAAGTTTCCTTCGACACATCTTTTATAGGTTTAAGGCATTATGTATAGGTTTGTCGATTAAATTATTTAAATATAGCTCTGTCTTTTAATGCATAAATAGATACTTTTTAGGTATTGCTTACGTGAACAAGGGTGAAAACATATACTGCAATTACTTAGCCTCATTTAGTTTTAAAAAGGAGTGGCAAATGTGGATACACAAGTAGCGTGGATTGATGATATTCATCGCGTAACATTAAAACCGAATAATATTTCTTCTCTAATTCATGAAAATTCTCCCAAAATTTATTGGCCAAAAAAAAACATATATTTTATCGGAAAAATAAAAAATGTAACCGGTTCATCAGCTGTTAATATTGAATTTCCTGATTTGCTTCCAATGGGTGAAATATTAGAATTAATATGGGGTGATGAGACTTTTCCAGTCTACCCAAGGACAGTTGTTCGTACAAAATGGTTTGATGAAACTTATTCTGCGATTGACGAAAAGTTAGGGGCGTATTGTATAAATGACATCACATATTTTTCAATTTGGGCACCAATTGCCACATCGGTAATATTATATTTGAATAATATGGCAAAAAAGTTAAATCGACAAAAAAAAGGTATATGGGTCTGCCATGTAGATGGGAATTGGCATGGTTTTGCTTACGAATATGAAATTACTGTCAACGGAAAAACGATGCGTATTAATGATCCTTACGCAAAATCAATGCTTGCCAATAGTAAAAAAGGTGTGGTTATTGATTTCTCCAAAACAGAGCAAATCACTGCAAAAAGACCTATTATAGAAAGTTTACAGGATGCCATTATTTATGAATTACACGTTAGGGACGCAACCATTCATCCAGATAGCGGCATCAAAAATAAAGGAACTTTTCTTGGTTTAAGTGAGATGGGAACAACTACGAAAAATGGTTTTTCCACTGGATTCTCCTATATTAAAGAATTGGGCTGTACACATATTCAGCTTTTACCAATCAACGATTTTGCTCGTGTGAACGAACTTGAGCCAAAGGAGCAATATAATTGGGGATATGATCCATTATATTTTCAAGTACTAGAAGGAAGTTATGCTATCTCTCCTAATGATCCGATATCTAGAATTGATGAATTTAAAAAAATGATTCATACATTTCATCAAGAAAATCTTTCTGTCATATTGGATGTTGTTTTTAATCATGTATTTATAATGGAGGAATCACCGTTTGAAAAGATTGTTCCCGGATACTACTTTCGCTATAACGAGGATGGCAGCATCAGTAATGGAACCGGTGTCGGCAACGATCTAGCTACCGAGCGAATAATGGTTCGAAAACTCATTTTAGATACGATTGATTTATTTTTAACGGAGTATCAAGCGTCTGGTTTCAGATTTGACTTAATGGGTGTGATGGATATCGAGACTATGAAAGAAATCATTCGCCGCTGTGAAAAAGAATCCATCCCAATTATGTTGCTTGGAGAAGGTTGGGATCTAGCAACGGCGTTGGAGCCAAATAAAAGGTCAACAAATGTAAATTCAGATCAATTACAAGGCATTCGATTTTTCAACGATTCTTTTCGGGATACTCTGAAAGGAAATTTATTTAATGCAGCTGATACTGGCTATGTAAATGGTGAAGGTAAATTTGTGGAACGGCTGCCTAACATTGTGATGGGGTCAAATCTTGAAAAATTAAGCTGCGTGCAAACAATTAACTATGTAGAATGCCATGATAATCATACTTTATGGGATAGATTGATCTTAACAAACAATCATGAAAGTGAAGTTGTAAGAAAGAAAATACATCAACTCGCTACCGGTCTGACTTTATTAAGCCAGGGCGTTCCATTTATACATGCTGGGCAAGAATGGTTTAGAACAAAGGAAGGGATCGAAAATAGTTATATTTCTGGAGATGGAATAAATCAATTAGATTGGACGAAAAGGGAGATAGAGGAAGAAAACATTAAGTTTGTTCAGAAGCTCATTACATTGCGAAAAAAGTATGACGTCTTTCGTTTAAAGACAGAAGAAGAAATTAGAAGGAGAGTGCACGTTTTAAATACTCCCAATCCTTTATTCGCTTACACATTATTCGGTAATGGTGAAGATTTTACTATTTATATTAATCCGACTAAAGAAAACTATAATTTGCAATTACCGTCCTCAGGTTTATGGCAAGTAGAGGCAACAAATGATGTTAAAAATGCTCGTCATGAAATTGAAGGAGAATTTATAGATGTTGGCCCCTATGAGTTAGTTGTGTTAAAAAAGAAAAGATAGGCTAATCAATATTAAATTGATAAAAAAGAAAAAACCGGGAAGAATTTCTTCCCGGCATTTATTCTGCTTCATTTGCGACAAGGAAATCTGGATTAATCTCCTCAGCCAATTCGCTGTCAGTTAATTCTTCAGTCCAATCATCATCTTCTTCATCATCACATGGACATTCGCCTGGGTGTACAGCAACACAGACTTTCGTTTCACCTATGACTTCCACTAGAAACTCTCTTTCAGTGCTTACTAGAATCTTATTGCCCTTTTTGGAAATCACTGCTTCTAAACAATTAGGCTGTTGGAGAACTCGTGCAGATACTATTTTATCATCTAAGCAATCAGGGTCTTGATAATGAAGTGCGATGACATCTTTATAATCCACTCTCTCCGTTGCTACTGATGTTTTCGTGTTATCATGGTGGGAATACCAAACATTCATATCAAAAGAACCGCTTACCTCGACTTTTTTGCCGACTTTGCGCGCTTCATATTTATGATTGATAATCCAGCAGCCTAAAATGCTCGAAGGATGATGTTGCGGACTGATCGCATTGTTGGAATTTGTATATTTTTTCCCTTTCGCCACGACCGCTTTTGTTATTATTTCTCTATATTCTGCCATTCGAGCGAACCCTCCTCATTCATTTTCCCTTCATCGTATGCATCTCTCTAGACGAATGTGCTTATTACGTGAAGGCTAATTCACTAGGTCTATCTACGATATTGTATGTAAAACAATGGATTTTGTTTAAGATCTACCCTTGATTTCGATGAATTGGGCTCAAGAAAAAGCCATTATTCACAATTGAATAATGGCTTTGCCTTTACGAACAGCTGGACTCGCTATATTTAATTTTAGAACCTGTTTCACCTGAAAGCAAGTCGCCACCAGTTGAGATTAAGATTTCATCTGTCACTTTATTAGATATGGCGGATGCAACCATTTGCAGTAAATCATTTACGTCGATTTGTGACTGCTTAAATTCTTGTACAATAGGAATTTCATCAAGTTCAGCTTCTAGCTTTTCAAGTTTTTCTTCTGTTAATTGTAATGCTCTATCTTTACCATAGTGTTGAAAATTAACTGCTTGTTTTTGTAAGCTTTTAATACTCGCTATCATTTCTCGGACTGATTGATTTTCATTAATTTGAGCTTCGGCACGTTTAAAAAAATCAACCTCTTCAGTCTCTGCTATCATTTTTGCTAATTCATGTGCTTGATTTAATATATCCTCTTTCGTATATTTCACCATATTATATCACCTCTACCGATTCTAGTTCTTCAACCATCTCGCCATCTAAGGTCCATGTTTTTGCTTCTTTTATTTTTACATTTACTAATTGACCAATAGCTGTTTTTGGCCCCTTAAAGTTTACAAGCTTATTTTTTCTTGTATACCCAGAAAGGATTTCAGGATTATTTTTACTTTCGCCTTCAACAAGCACTTCAACAATTTGACCTTTAAATTTTTTCATTGCTTCACGGGACATTTCATTTACAAGATCATTTAAACGTTGCAAACGTGCTTTCTTCACTTCCATAGAGACATTGTCCTTCATTTTCGCAGCAGGAGTCCCTTCCCTAGGCGAGTAAATAAATGTATAGGCAATCTCAAAACCAACTTCTTTATAAAGAGACATCGTTTCTTCAAATTGCTCGTCCGTTTCGTTTGGAAAACCAACAATGATATCTGTAGAAAGTGAAACATCAGGAATGGCTGCCTTAATTTTTCTTACAAGTTCAAGATATTGTTCTCTCGTATACTTACGTCCCATTATTTTTAATATATCACTTGAGCCGGACTGAACTGGCAGATGAATATGTTCAACCATATTTCCTTTTTTGGCAAGCACCTCAATCAAATGATCATCAAAATCACGTGGATGACTAGTTGTAAAGCGAATTCTAGGGATATTGATTTTTCTTAAATCGTCCATTAAGTCACCTAAACGATAATCGAGATCTTCGAAATCTTTACCATATGCATTGACATTTTGTCCAAGCAACGTGATTTCTTGATAACCATGCGCTGCCAGCTGGCGTACTTCCTGGATAATTTCTTCTGGACGCCTGCTTCGCTCTTTCCCTCTTGTAAAAGGAACGATGCAATATGTGCAAAATTTATCGCAGCCGTACATGATATTTACCCAAGCTTTAATATTCCCTCTACGAACTTTCGGGAGGTTTTCAATGACGTCGCCTTCTTTTGACCATACTTCAACTACCATTTCCTTCGACATATATGCTTCATGTAAAATGTCTGGAAGACGATGAATATTATGTGTACCAAAAATCATATCAACGAAATGGTGTTTCTCTAGGATTCTGTTAACGACAGATTCTTGTTGTGACATACATCCACAAACACCTAGTAATAAATCGGGTTTTTCTAATTTCAAAGATTTCAAATGACCTAGTTCGCCAAACACTTTGTTTTCAGCATTTTCTCTGATTGCACAAGTATTAAGTAAAATCACATCTGCATCTTCAACTGTATCTGTAGCCTCATAACCTAAGTCAATAAAGATTCCAGCCATGACTTCTGTATCATGTTCATTCATTTGGCAACCATAAGTGCGTATATAAAATTTACGGCCCATGCCCATTCCTTGATATTTTTCATCTATTTCGAAATCATTATGATACGCAATCTCCTCTCTTCCACGCCTTCTAGCATCCTTCATGGATGGAGGAACGTACACTGTTTGAAAATATTGACTATAATCCTTTTCCTTTTTCAGGCTAGGAGTAGTAGATTGATTAACTTGTTGACTTTCTAAACGTTGTTTCTCGTTCATGAAAATCCCCTTTCTTATCATCACACCGTCGATGAACGAAAATGTTTATATTTAAATGTATCCATTCTATTAGTATATAGCCTTTTATTTTTGAATACAACATAAGGCCCATTTTGTTAAATAAAATTCGAAAAGACTTGATTGCATTTGAGCAACCAAGTCCTAATTAAACACCCTTATACATTTTCGATTATTTATCTCGGCTCAACAATAAGCTTGATGGCTGTTCTTTCTTCACCATCAATAATAATATCTGTAAAAGCAGGTATACAAATTAAGTCAACACCACCTGGGGCGACAAATCCCCTCGCAATCGCTACCGCTTTCACTGCTTGATTCAATGCCCCAGCCCCGATTGCTTGAATTTCTGCACCGCCTCTTTCTCGGAGAACACCTGCCAGCGCGCCCGCCACGGAATTTGGGTTGGATTTTGCTGAAACTTTTAATATTTCCATTTCTTGTTCCTCCTTGTCATTTCCCCATAGCGATTGTCTTGTCATTCTCAATCGCAGTTAACCTTTCCATTGTTACTATATTCAGGTAATTTATGAACTATTCCGGATTGTCCAAAACTAGAAAGGAGAAATGCTCATTGACGTACAGGCCCTATAGGATGTAGGTCTGTCGACTTCGCCAAGGATGTGGCGGCAATTAGTCGACATTCCTTATTGGCCCAAGTCTTGTGATAAAGGAAACATGGCAAGAGCGGAAAAGCAGAAGGTGCCCGAAATATAAGGAAGGTTAATGACGCAACCACCTGTTGCAGGCTCAGCGGAAGCGACCGTCCTGTCGCTTCGCCTGCACTAGTACTTCCCTTTAAGTCGCAACTCCTTCCTATCTGCGTTCTGGGGGCCCGCGACAAGCAAATGTTCTGAGGAAAAAAATCTGCATTTTGACTTTATTGCCACTCGTTTATAACATTGAGGGGGGGCTGATGCTGGAGCTAGACATTCAAGGTTAAACTTCAATATACAGACCTAAATAAAATTAATATTTTTTTATCTACAAAAATATGGATTTTATTTATTCTTAAAACATTGGCTGATCATCATTGATTAGAATTGTTTTTATATTTAATGCTTTTCCAGATTGATTATCGACATTGATCAAACATGCACTAAGCTGTTTTCTTCCGGTCTTTGGCACCTCAAAGCGGGAAGGCAGAGCTGTTATGAATTTTTTTATCACCGCTTCTCTCTCCATCCCTAAGATTCCGTCATATGGTCCTGTCATCCCGACATCCGTCATATACGCTGTTCCATTTGGGAGAATGCGGTGATCCGCTGTTTGCACATGTGTATGTGTACCGATTACCGCTGATACTTTCCCATCTACATACCAACCCATTGCTTGTTTCTCACTTGTCGCTTCTGCATGGAAATCAACAAAAATAATATTTGTTCGTTTTTTTGCGATTGCTATGAGTTCATCCACCTTTTTAAAAGGGCAATCAAGAGGAGGCATAAAAGTCCTCCCTTGCAGGTTAATGATTGCAACCTCAAGAGAATTCATTCTAATAAAAACCAAACCATTTCCAGGTGTATTATCTGGGAAGTTAGCTGGCCTTACTAAGTATTTTGCAGTATCAATAAACTCAAAGATATCTTTGTTGTCCCAAGCATGATTTCCGAGAGTTACAGCATTTGCGCCTGCTTCTAAAAATTGCTTATAAATTTGTTCAGTTATCCCTCTTCCACCAGCAGCATTTTCTCCATTCACTATGGTTAGTTGAGGATGGTATTTTCTTTTTAATGCGGGAAGATGTTCTTTAATCATTTCCCTACCAGGCGATCCTACTACATCGCCAACGAATAAAATGTCCATATATATCCCTTTCTACAGTTAAGTTCCATCTATTTATATATTTTATCATTATAGACACAAAAAAGCAGTGTGAGATCACACTGCTTATTTTGCATATTCAACAGCCCTTGTTTCACGAATGACGGTTACTTTGATATGTCCTGGATAATCGAGGTCATCCTCAATTCTCTTACGGATATCACGAGCTAGTCTATGTGCTTCCAAGTCATTGATTTGTTCTGGTTTTACTATTATACGAACTTCTCTACCGGCTTGGATCGCAAATGACTTCTCTACCCCATCATACGACTCGGAAATTTCCTCCAATTTTTCAAGGCGCCTTATATAATTTTCTAGCGTTTCACTTCTAGCCCCTGGTCGTGCGGCTGATAGAGCATCTGCAGCAGCTACTAGAACTGAAATAACAGATGTAGGCTCTGTGTCTCCATGGTGAGAAGCAATACTATTAATGACAACGGCATGCTCTTTATACTTAGTAGCAAGCTCAATACCAATTTCAACGTGGCTTCCTTCCACTTCATGGTCAATGGCTTTTCCAATATCATGAAGCAGACCTGCACGGCGGGCGAGAGTTTCATCCTCTCCCAACTCTGCCGCTAAGAGACCTGATAGAAAGGCAACTTCCATGGAATGTTTGAGAACATTTTGCCCATAGCTTGTCCGGTATTTCAGTCGCCCAAGAATTTTGATTAAGTCAGGATGCAATCCGTGAACTCCCACTTCGAATGTCGTTTGTTCACCAATCTCACGAATGTGTTCATCCACTTCCCGTCTTGCTTTATCAACCATCTCTTCAATGCGTGCTGGATGGATCCGACCATCTTGAACAAGTTTCTCCAACGCAATCCGAGCAGTTTCCCTCCTGATTGGATCAAAACCGGAAAGTATGACCGCTTCTGGTGTATCATCTATGATGAGATCTATCCCTGTCAATGTTTCAAGCGTCCGAATATTTCGGCCTTCACGACCAATAATCCGACCTTTCATTTCATCGTTAGGCAGATTGACGACGGATACTGTTGTTTCAGCTACATGCTCCGCTGCACAACGTTGAATGGCAAGAGATAGAATATTCTTAGCTTTCTTATCCGCTTCTTCCTTTGCTCGCATTTCACTTTCTTTTATCATAAGTGCCGATTCATGTGCTAATTCCTTTTCAACACCTGATAAAATGATTGATTTTGCCTCATCACGAGTCAAGCCTGAAATGCGTTCTAGCTCACTTTTCTGCTTGCGGATCATCTCATCCACTTTGCTTTCCATCTCTTCAATATGTTGTTGTCTTTCATTAAGAGATTCCTCTTTCTTTTCAAGCACGTTTTCGCGCTTGTCAAGGGTTTCGTCTTTCCGGTCGAGGTTCTCCTCCTTTTGCAATAAGCGGTTTTCTTGTTTTTGCAATTCGGTTCTTCTATCCCGAAGTTCACGTTCAGTTTCAGTTCGAAGTTTATGATTTTCATCCTTCGCTTCTAACAGAGCTTCTTTTTTCATAGATTCCGCTTCACGCTTTGCGTCTTCCAATATTAACTCCGCAGAACCTCTAGCACCTGTTATTTTTGCTTGAGCAAATGTTTTAAAGATGAAATAGCCAACAACTACACCGACGATAAGGCTAAGCAAAGTGGAGATGATGATTATGATCGTAGTACCCATAAATTCACCCCCTCTTGCTATTAACTTGTATCATGTTTTTAACATGTCGGCTGGTACATTGTTACATAGGTTTCAATATACTGAGCCAAGCTCAAAATTTTCATGCGAAAAAAATGTAAAATATACATGTTAATTTTATAGTTGTGGCGTTTCATTGTCAAGGGATGTTCATTTTATGAATAGCTTTTTGAATATCTTGAAATTAAGAGAAAAAAGCAAAGCACCATGGCTCTGCTTTTTAAACTTATTAATCATTTAATAAACTAAATTCTTCCTGCGGGTCTACCTCTTCTTCTGGGGCAATTTTTTCTTTATCCAATCCGTAGTGCTCACGAATTTTGAACATAATTTCATTTCGAATTTCAGGGTTTTCTTTTAAGAATTGCTTTGCATTTTCCCGTCCTTGCCCAAGGCGCTCTTCATTATAGGAGTACCAAGAACCACTCTTTTGAACAATATCAAGTTCAGATCCCATATCAATGATTTCGCCCTCGCGGGATATACCTTCACCGTACATAATATCTACTTCAGCCACTCGGAATGGCGGAGCTACTTTATTTTTGACTACTTTTACTTTCGTCTTATTCCCAACAATATCTTGACCTAGCTTTAGCTGTTCAGCACGGCGAACTTCAAGACGTACGGAGGAATAGAATTTCAATGCACGTCCTCCTGGAGTTGTCTCGGGATTTCCAAACATAACTCCAACCTTTTCACGAATTTGATTAATGAAAATAGCAATTGTATTCGATTTGTTGATCGCACCTGAAAGTTTACGAAGAGCTTGGGACATTAAGCGCGCCTGCAATCCTACATGTGAATCTCCCATTTCTCCTTCTATTTCAGCTTTGGGCACTAACGCTGCAACTGAGTCAATAACGATTATTTCAATTGCACCGCTTCGGACAAGTGCTTCCGCAATTTCAAGCGCCTGCTCACCCGTATCAGGCTGAGAAAGCAACAACTCATCAATGTTAACGCCCAATTTTTGTGCATAAACTGGATCGAGCGCATGCTCCGCGTCGATAAAAGCAGCTTGGCCGCCGTTTGCTTGCACTTCTGCAATTGCATGAAGGGCTACCGTTGTTTTACCAGAGCTTTCCGGTCCATAAATTTCTATTACACGTCCACGCGGATAGCCGCCAACTCCTAACGCTACATCAAGTGCTAATGAGCCGCTTGGAACAGTGGATATTCTCCGGTCAGTCTGCTCTCCAAGCTTCATAATAGATCCTTTACCGAACTGCTTTTCAATTTGTTTTAACGCCATATCTAATGCTTTCTGACGATCACTCACTTAGTTTCCTCCTTATACACTTATATTCTATTAAATAAAGTGTGGTTCATATCAAAAGCTAACTTAAGTATACAAGTTTTTATTTAGTTTGCCAAGCAAAAAGCGAACATTTATTCGATATTTTTCAAACGGAAAAATAGCCCATTTTATATAATTAGTAAATGAAATAAACTGTTTTCTGAGTGGCTTGTCGTTAAAAATCTACTTTTTATTATTTTTGGATGAAATTTCAAACTATTATTTTTCGCTGAGTTGATTGTAGTGAAAAGCGTGGACTATTGCGGGGAAAGCGAACAGGTGAGACCCCGCAGGAGCGAGGAGGCTCACCGTTTGCGCCGCGGAAGCGTTTAAAGAATAATACAAAAAAGAGGATGTCCCAAAAGTTAGACTTTTAGGACATCCTCTTAAGGAAGATCTATTTTTTAAATTCTTGCAGCAAATAATGACACCCATACATAACAGATCTCTTCTGATTGCCATTCCTAGAACCTGCTAAGTTAAGAAGATAAGCATTAGCTGGTTTATTATCAAATGATATTCCAATCCATACCGTACCTGCTGGATGGCCTTCTAATGAATCAGGACCTGCCACTCCAGTAAAGCTAATGCCTATATTTGTTCCTAACATGCCTCTAACATTTTCGGCTAATTCGATGGCGCATTCTTTACTTACCGCGCCAAATTGATCTAGCGTTTCTTTTTTTACATTACATAACTTTATTTTTGCATTATTAGAATAGCAGACAATGCCTCCAATTAACATTGTACTTACACCGACTATCGAAGTCATTTCAGATTGAAAGAGTCCACCGGTCAAACTTTCTGCGCATGCAATCGTAAGTTTCTTTTCTTCTAGTATCTTCAGAAGTTCTTTCATAATTGATGTTTGGTCATATCCATAAAAATACTGTCCAACTCTATCATTTACTTTTTGTTCCATTGCATCAATCATTTTATGAGCTTCGCTCTCGGAATGATGCCTGGCGGTTATTCGTAATGTTACTTCATTATCTCCCGCAAGTGGCGCTACCGTTGGGTTTGTTTGTGAGTCGAGAATATCTTCTATTTCTACTTCAAGCTGTGATTCTCCGATTCCAAAATAGCGTAAAACTCGAGACTCTATTCTCTCACGCGATTCTAATTGATCTAATATAGCTAAACGGCCATACTTACGGAACATCGGCTGCATTTCATGAGGCGGTCCAGGTAGAAGCATATAAGAGTATGGTTTATTATGTAAAAACATTCCCGGCGCCATTCCATGTTCATTTGGAAGCACCTTAGCTCCGTCAAGGACAAGTGCTTGCTTTTTATTGTTTTCTGTCATCGTGCGACCTGTTTTTTGAAAGTATGAGAGAATGGTTTGCATAGCATCTTCATCAAGGACAAGATGTGTCCCAATATGTTTAGCTATTGTTTCCTTCGTAAGATCATCCTTTGTAGGACCTAATCCCCCAGTAAAAATAATTAAGTCTGCTCTTTCTTCGGCATGTAAAATAGCTTTTTCAAGCCGAACAGGGTTATCTCCTACAACGGTATGATAATAAACGTTTACCCCTATTTCAGCAAGCTGTTCTGAAAGAAACTTTGCGTTTGTGTTTACGATTTGTCCTAATAACAATTCTGTTCCAACCGCTATGATTTCTGCATTCATATATGCAAATCCTTCCCTCTTAAATTCTATTTTGAATGTTTGAATATTGCCCGATTCTTATAAAAATATTCGTACCCTGACCATACTGTAAAAAATAAGGCCACCCACAAAGCAATTGTATCTAGTGGAATTCCAATCGCTTCAAAAAAAACATTATGTAGTAGTAAAAGTGAGATCGCAATAATTTGAGTCCAAGTTTTGATTTTTCCAAGCATATTCGCAGCAACAACTTCTCCTTGGCCTGATAAAATCATTCTTAGTCCCGTAACAGCAAATTCCCTGCTGATAATAACAATCACGATCCATGATGGTGCGAGTTGCATTTCAACTAGGACAATGAAGGCGGCAGATACAAGAAGCTTATCTGCAAGTGGATCTAGAAATTTCCCTAGATTCGTAACTAAATTAAGCTTACGTGCGTAAAATCCATCAATCCAATCAGTCACAGAAGCTATGATAAAAATAATAGCTCCGATTAAATGAGACAATTCAAGCTCAGTTCCAGGCATGCTCACCTTTCCCCAGTTAAAGGGAACTAACATTAAAATTAAAAAAATAGGGATTAAGATTACTCTTGCTACAGTGATTTTATTCGGTAAATTCATTAAAAAATCCTCCTCAAGCATATAGAACATATATCTTTTAAAAAACCGCCTTTAAGGCGGTATATACTTCATTCATTTTTTTGGAATTGAATAATGATATTTTGTACAATATTTTCTGTTGGAGACAATTCGTACTCTAATAATTCTTCATTTACATAAATTTCGGTTTTTGTTGTATTCCCAGCTCTAATGAATACATTTGAATCATCAGTAAGATCAAATTTTTGACCTATTCCATCTTTTAGCTCACCTGAGAAAAGTACAACGTTTTTGCTATTGGTGATTTCTACCCACGTTGCACCATCAGAGGCAGCCTTCACTTCCACTTCAAACTTATCCGCATTTAGTAAGTTATACGTAGTCGTATTACCATTAACAGTTTCCATAGTAAGTTCCTGCTGTACTGTTTCATCAGGAACAGACTCTTCTTTTCCTTCATCTGCAGGTGGCGTTTCATCCTCTTTCTCGTTTGCTGGCTGCGTAACTTCACCTGATTCTTTAATATCAACAGCCCCATTATTATTGGTATTTACCCCTGATTTATCGCCAAAGTCGATATATTTAGTAACTAAAAACCAGATTAATACTAGTAAGGCGAGGACAAAAATAGCTGTAATTATTTTCGGAAAAAGTTCCATAGCTTTGGAACTGCTCGGTGATACTGATCTTCTAGTTTGAGTTCGGGAAAGCTGCTCAGTTAAATTTTCTTCGTATGCGAGAGGAATTTCGTTTTTATGTTCTTCAAATAGAAGCTCTGGTTCTAGTCCTACAGCCTCTGCATATTGCTTGATAAAGGCCCTTGCATAAAATTTACCGGGCATAATATCATATTTTCCTTCTTCTATAGCGAGAAGATATCTTTTTTGAATCCTCGTAATGTTTTGCAGTTCATCTAAAGTAATGCTTTTTTCTTCACGAGCCATCCGAAGTCGGCTCCCTAATTCTGTCAATGAAAACACCTGCCAATCCTAAAAATCAAAACCAAAGTCTGGTTCCGTAAATAAACTATGATCTTGCACTATTTCATATGTAATTTCTTCCTCATCATTATTTCTTAGTTCGATAATATAATCGAAGTCCTCCATCGAAAATTCAGAATGCTGGACAAAAATGTCGGGATGTTCGATAACTTTAACTGCGGGAAGTTTCATAATTTCCCTAACTAATTGCCAATGGCGTTCATCAGCTCTTCTTCTGGACACAATCCCATCGAGGATGAATATATTATCAGCATTGTATTCATCTTTTATTAGTTCTTTACGTATTGTTTGCTTTAATAAAGTAGATGATACAAAAAGCCACTTTTTATTGGCACAAACACTTGATGCAACGACTGATTCTGTTTTTCCTACTCGCGGCATGCCTCTAATACCGATAAGCTTATGACCTTCTTGTTTAAATAATTCAGCCATAAAATCGACTAAAAGTCCAAGTTCATCACGAACAAAACGAAATGTTTTTTTATCATCCATATCCCGTTGAATATATCTTCCATGCCTTACTGCAAGACGGTCCCTAAGCTTCGGTTCGCGAATTTTAGTTACTTTTATTGTTTCTACGGTCTTTAATATAGATTCGAGGCGTAAAATTTGATTTTTACTACTCGCACGTATTAAAAGGCCACGTCTCCCACTATCAATTCCATTAATGCTTACAATATTGATCGAGAGCATCCCCAATAAGGACGAAATATCTCCAAGTAAGCCTGGACGATCGATTGTAATTTCATATTCCAAATACCATTCTTTTCTGTCCATTCAAACATCCCCTTGAAGATAGCCGATTTTATAATATTCATCAAAGTTGTCTCGATTATATCATAGCTGAAATTAATTAAACATGAAAGAAAAACGTATATATAAAAGTCTTTTTTAAGCATAGAAAAGGACTGTCCCATTATTAAGGGCAAATCCAATTTAAGTTAGGATTCGAGCCGCTTAATAGACAGTCCCAAAACATTTATCTAATGTGTACTATTATTTTCGACAAGTTTCACCATGATGCTTGCGATCGCTTTTTGCTCTTCTTCAGAAGCGACAGACCATAAGTCAGAAAGTACTCTTTCTTGCTCGTTTTTTGGGTCTACTTGATTTGCAAGATAATCGCCTACTTGGTGTGCCAGTTGGTTGATTACTTTCTGTGACATTCCTTGGTCTTGGGCATTATCCAAACGATCGCCAAGGAAATTTTTCCACTGATCCCAATTTTCAAGTACTGACATGCCATTTCCTCCTTTGGAATATAACGTTCGATGTTATTATGCACTTGGAAAACTGACATTATACAGGATTTTTAGTATGGCCTTTATGTATACCAGCCACCATTTACTCCAATCACTTGTCCTGTAATATACGAAGATTCCTTTGATAGCAAGAAGGAAATAACATCTGAAATTTCTTCAGGTTCAGCTAATCTCCCTACAGGTATTTCCGATTCAAGCATGTCTAATTCTTCTTGCGAAAAGCCGCTTAGCATATTTGTTTTTACAGCACCGGGAGCAACACAATTTACTCTTGTTCCTGATCTTGCTATTTCCTTGCCGATTGCTTTCATAAAGGCAATTTGTGCACCTTTAACAGTTGAATACATTACTTCGCATGCAGCGCCAGTTTGCCCCCAAATAGAGCTAATTAGTACGATGGATGATTCAGGTGTTTTCATTAATTGTGGCAGTAGCTTCTGTACCATGACTAAGGGGCTCTTTACGTGAATCTGCAACATTTCATCAATCGTTTGTTCACTTAAATCAACAAATAATCCGTATGGAGCAATACCGCTTGTATACACAATGGCATTAAGATTGAATATCGAATTACAAACTATATGTACACCATTTTCGGTCGTAAGATCTGCGCAAATGGGAATCATCTCTATATCAAATGATTTAAGTTCCGTCAGTAAATCATTTATTCTTTCTTCATTCTGATAATAGTGTAAATATAAATTCCATCCCGCGCGGGCTAAACGTCTCGCTGTTGCTGCACCTATTCCCCCGCTAGCTCCAGTGATTAATGCATACTTTTTCATTTTTTCTTCTCCCATAAAAACAGCCCGGTATTTTCCGGGCCTTCTTCTTTATTTTTTCGGAACAACTTGGCAAACAGTCAATCGATCTTCCGCAATGAACTGTTTGACAGCATCCTTTATATAATCAAAGTGTAATTCTTCTAATACCGCTACTGTATCAAATAGATCCATGCCATTAAATGCATATCTTGTAAATTGATTTGCAATAAACTCTGGAGAATTCATGGAGCGCAAAAAGCCACCAATTCGCTTTTTCTTTGCCCGTTGTAATGCATCATCCGATAAATATTTGCCGTCTTTAGCTTCTAATAAAATGGTTTGCAAACGCTCCGAAAGCACATCTGGATCCTTCGTATCACTTCCGACATAAGCAAACCCAAATCCCCGCTCCAACGTATAGTCATATTGAAAAGTATCATCTATTAAACCACTCGTAATTAGTTCCTCATAGTTATCCGAACTTTTTCCGAATAGCAATTCAAAAATAATATTAATTGCAAGTTCATGTTTTAGCATATCTCTGCCCGTTTGATCGACTTTTTTCCCTTTCACACCTACATAACATTTAGGGGTTTGCACATTCATTTTTAATTCTTGCTTTTTATTATAAACCGATTCTGGTTCTTCCTCAAAAAATCGTTGTATTGTTGAGGCAGCGTTATATTGTTTCTTTGATTGATTCTCACGGATAAGGTTTATCATTTCATCCGGATTCACTGGCCCAACTAAAAACATCAACATATTGCTCGGGTGATAAAACGTATTATAGCATTCATAAAGAAGATCAGCCGTGATTTGTGAAATCGATTCAACCGTTCCAGCAATATCGATTTTTACTGGGTGAGAATGATACATGTTTTCGATTGTCCCGAAAAATAGCCTCCAGTCTGGATTATCATCATACATTCTAATTTCCTGACCGATAATGCCTTTCTCTTTTTCTACTGACTTTTCCGTAAAATAAGGCTCTTGCACCATATTCATCAATGTAATTAAATTTTTTTCCACTTCATTCGTACTTGAAAATAAATAAGCTGTCCTCGTAAAGGAAGTAAATGCATTCGCAGATGCTCCTTGTTTGCTAAACTGCTGGAACACATCCCCTTGTTCTTTTTCAAACATTTTATGCTCTAAAAAATGGGCAATACCATCCGGAACCCGAATATACTCGTCTTTATTCAATGGCTTAAATTGATGATCTATGGAACCATAGTTAGTCGTAAACGTAGCGAATGTTTTATTGAAACCCATTTTCGGTAGAATATATACTTGTAATCCATTATCCAATTTTTCATAATAGAGAGTTTCTTGAAGTTGATCAAATTCGATTGTTTTCATACATTCTCACCTTCCATTCCGGAAAGAAAATAAATGGTATCAAGTGTAACTTTGTTTGCAACGGCGATAATTTCATCCCGTGTAGTTGAGTTCGTTTTATCAATCCAATCAGTAAATTCTACTTCTGTGCCGGCAACGATGTTATGATAAAAAACTTCAATGACACCCCTTGCAGAATCAATTGTTTCTAAAAATTGATTTTGAATGACAGCCTTCGTTTGAGATATTTCCTCTTCAGAGAAACTGCCTTCTTTCATTAGTTTTAACTGTTCTTTAATGATCGAAACTGCTTTCTCATAATTTCCGGATTCTATTCCTGACATAATCATTAATAAGCCTTTATGGCTCTCAACTCTGCTAGCAGCATAATAAGCAAGACTTTCTTTTTCACGTACATTAATAAACAACTTTGAATGTGGAAATCCACCGAATATCCCATTAAACAATTGTAATGCGAAATAATCAGAATCTCCATAAGAGATATTTGTTCGACAACCGATGTTTAATTTTCCTTGATTAAGATCTTGAGTTTCCCTTACTTCCTTAACCTTTGTTACATTTTTTTCCGGTGAATTCTTATGTGATGGATTCGTACGTTCCTCATATTGAAATACAGAACAGAAATTTTCCACTTCATTAAGCCCAATATCTCCAATAATGTAAAGATCCATTTTATCTTCCTTAAAAGCACGTTTGTAATATTCAAATAAAGCAGCACCAGTTATTTCATCAACTTTATCTTCTTCGCCGGATGCTTGAATTGAATAAGGTTCATCTTTACACATTTCTTCCACTAGCCTGACGCTGGCATAACGCATTTTATCATCATATAAAGATTGAATCCGTCTTTTTAAACTTCTTTTTTCTTTCTGCATAGTAGCTTCATCAAATTCATGATTTGTTACATTAGGATTTTGTAGGACTTCACTTAAAAATTCAATTGCTCTTTGCAAAAGTGGTGTCTTGTCTTGTAGGAATTTTTCGTTGGCCACTTCTATTGTAAAAGATATAATATGGAACTCGCCTTTTTTACTTACATCTGTATAAAATGAAGCACCATAAAGCTCATCCAAATATGAACGAAATGCGCTTGTAGTACTATATTTTTTCGAATTACTTTGAAGAACATTGGGCAGCAGTGCCCGATATGTAGCAGTTTCATTTTCAAGAGGTGCTTTCATTTTCCATACAATTGTATTTGTTTTATACTTTTCAGTTGGAATGATATGAAGAGTGAATCCAGACTTTTCCACTAAATGCTCCTTAACAAGTTCCATATGGGATCCTCCAATACTCACGATATTTCAAAAATTGATATGAAAGTGAGACAAATGTTTTGTACCCTGCCCCACTTTACATAATATTATTATGGTTCTATTCAATGTCTCTTTATAGTTTATGACTACACTATATCCTTTATTCAATAGGAGTATAACCTATCTCTTTCCTTTAATATAAGGTGTTCCCGAAGCCTTCGGCGCATCTGCACGTCCAATAAACCCTGCTAAAGCCAAAATGGTTAATACATATGGAGCTATAAATAAAAATACTGAAGGCACATTTTGAAGTATGGGTATTCGAGATCCCACTATACTAAGGCTTTGAGCAAAGCCAAAAAATAATGCTCCGCCCATGGCACCCAGTGGATGCCACTTTCCAAATATCATCGCCGCCAACGCCATAAATCCCTGACCAGTAATCGTTGTATGACTAAAATTACCTGTAAAGGATTGAGCGTAGACAGCACCACCAGCACCTCCCAGCACACCAGATAAAAATACTCCGATATATCGTAATCGCGTCACATTTATCCCCATCGTATCCGCAGCCATTGGATGTTCACCTACTGTACGGATTCTTAGACCAAATGGCGTTTTATAGATGACGTACCATACTACAAATGAAACTAGAATCGTTGCATACGCAACGTACGAAACATTCGAAAAAAGTATTTTCCCGATGATTGGTATATCACTTAGAAAAGGAATATCTACCTTTCTTATATTTTCTACAATCATATCGGTTTGTCCTTTTCCGAAAATCTTTTTAACGAGAAAGATCGCTAGCCCCAGTGCTAAGAAATTAATAGCAACCCCACTGACCACCTGATCTGCCCTGAAAGTAATGGATGCTAGCGCATGTAATAAGGAAAATAGTCCTCCAACTATCATTGCAATTAGAATGGAGACCCAAGGGGTGGCAGCGCCAAATATATTAGCAGTATAGAAATTAAAAAGTATACCGCTAAATGCACCAATAACCATTAAACCTTCCAAGCCGATATTTACAACACCCGAACGTTCTGAAAAAACTCCGCCAAGAGCAGTGAGAATGAGTGGTGCAGCTGCTAAAATCGATGAGGAGATGATAAGAGATAATAGTGTAGTAATTTCCACTTATTTCACACTCCTTCGGAAACGTGCTATCAGCCATTTGATCATATAACTTGATGCTACAAAGAAAATGATAAATGCAATGACGATTTCTACTAACTCTTCAGGAACATTCGCATTTGGCATTTGCAATGCCCCGACTTTTAAGCCGCCAAACAAAAAGGCTGCGAGTACAACTCCAATTCCGGAGTTTCCTCCGAGCAGGGCAACAGCAATCCCATCAAATCCTACACCTGAAAAACCTGTATGAATAAAAGCATTTCCAAACGTCCCTAATCCTTCCATCGCCCCAGCAAGTCCCGCGAAAGCCCCCGATATCACCATTGAGGAAATGATGTTTCGATTCACGCTCATTCCTGCATACTCTGCTGCGTTATGATTAAATCCAACTGCACGAAGTTCAAAACCTGTTTTTGTTTTTTCTAAAAGAAACCACATGATGAAGGCAGCAATAAATGCGAGATACATCCCATTATGCAATGTTGAATAATCCGTTATTCTTTCAAAAAAAGGTGAATGAAGTGATGCTGAGTTGGGGATGATCGCTGTAGAATCCTTTTGATCGGATAACACATAACGAATCATATAATTTGTTACATATAGCGCAATATAATTCATCATAATGGTTACAATTACTTCATGAACCCTAAGCCGGGCTTTTAATAGGCCAGGAATAAACCCCCATACTGCACCAGCTAATGCTGCGACAATAATCGCCAAAGGTAAATGGATCAATTTTGGCAGATCGAAAGATAATCCGACCCAAATAGAGGCAACCCAACCAACTAGAAGTTGACCTTCGACTCCAATATTAAACAAGCCTGTCCTAAAAGCAAAAGCAACTGCAAGACCAGCAAAAATATATGGAGTCATTTGCCTTAATGTTTCACCGATCAAATAAGATTCACCAAATATTCCATTCCATAAAGCGGAATATCCAGCAATTGGATTATAGCCACTCACCAACATAATAATGGCCCCTGTAATTAGTCCAAAAATAACCGCAATGACTGGTACTAAAATATTTGTTAAACGATTAGACATAAGTATCTCCCCCTACTGCTTCTCGCCTCATACCAGCCATTAACAGCCCTAGTTCTTGTTCTGAAGTTTCATCAGCATTTACGATTTTAATAATTTCCCCTTCAAATATGACAGCGATTCGATCACTGACATTTAGAATCTCATCAAGTTCAAACGAAATAAGTAATACAGCTTTCCCACTATCACGCTGCTCTATGAGTCGTTTATGAATAAATTCGATTGCTCCTACATCAAGACCTCTTGTCGGTTGTGCCGCGAGCAAAAGATCTGGATCTCGATCAACTTCTCTTCCAATTATAGCTTTTTGTTGATTTCCGCCTGATAAGGCACGTGCATGGGTAAAAGCACTCGGTGTACGAACATCATATTCAGAAATAAGAGTGTTCGCTTTCTTGTATATTTCTTTAAAATTTAGAACTCCTAATTTTGAAAAAGGTTCCCGATAATAAGTTTGCAAAATCATGTTTTCACCGATTGAAAAGTCAAGAACAAGTCCATGCTTATGACGATCCTGGGGAATATGCCCTATGCCAGATTCGGTAATTTTACGTGGTTTAAGGTTCAATATATTTTTTCCATTTAATTTAATTGATCCGCTCTCACCTTTACGCAATCCAGTTATCGCTTCAATAAGTTCCGTTTGACCATTGCCATCTACACCTGCAATTCCAATTATTTCACCTGACCTTAACGTTAAATTTAGACCATTGACCGCGGAAACACCTCGATTATCTTTTACATATAAATCATTAATTTCAAGAACCGTTTCCTTAGGATTTGCTTTCGTCTTTTCGGTCGTAAATAAAACATCTCGGCCGACCATTAAATTAGCGAGTTCATTCGTATTAGTATCTTTTACGTCAACAGTACCGATACCTTCACCTTTTCGAATGACAGTTACTCTATCACAAATTTCCATTATTTCTTTTAGCTTATGTGTAATTAAAATAATGGACTTGCCTTCTTTAATTAACGTTTTCATAATTTGACTTAATTCTTTGATTTCTTGTGGGGTAAGGACAGCTGTAGGCTCATCGAAAATTAAAATATCTGCCCCTCTATACAACGTTTTTAAGATCTCTACTCTTTGCTGCATACCGACGGAGATATCGGCAATTTTTGCTCTTGGATTAACTGATAGACCATATTTTTCTGAGATTTCTTTTACTTGCTTTTCGGCTTTTTTAATATCAATTGATAAACCTTTCCTAGGCTCTTTTCCGAGTATAATATTTTCAGTAACTGTAAATGGCTCTACTAACATAAAGTGCTGATGGACCATTCCAATACCTAAATCATTTGCAATGATTGGGCTCGTAATCTCTACTTTTTTTCCATTCACTCTAATTTCGCCGCGTTCCGGTTGATATAATCCAAATAAAACATTCATTAATGTTGATTTCCCTGCACCATTTTCACCAAGCAAAGCATGAATTTCGCCTTTTTTCACTTGCAATGTTACATTATCATTTGCTACAATCCCCGGAAACTCCTTACGAATGTTTAACATCTCTATAACATAATCCATCCTAATCCTCCCTCCTTCAGACAAAAGGTTTACTTCCGGATTAAATACCATTTTTTCTTCCTTATGAATCCTTTTATTAATGAATCACGGGCTGGCCAAAAAAAAGCCAAGCCCGTCAATTGTAAATATATTATTTTAATTTATCTGGAACTGTTACATCGCCGTTCTTTATTTTTCCTTCATATTCCTTCACCTTTGCCAATACATCATCCGTTAAATGCTCTTGTGAATCGGAAATCTTGATTCCATTTTCCTCCATACCGTATTCAAGTATTTCTCCACCAGGAAAATTCCCATCTTTTGCTTTCGTTGTAACATCCTTAACAGCAACATCGACCCGTTTAACCATTGATGTTAATGTGACGTTTTCGGTCTTATCTCCGATTTTAACATCCCCTTCAGGATGTTGATCTCGGTCTACACCAACTACCCAAATATCACGTTTTGGATCCTTCTGTTTAAGATTTTTCGCTTCGGTGAATACACCTAATCCTGCTCCACCAGCAGCATGATAAATAATGTCTACACCTGAGCTGTATTGTGCCGCAGCAATTGCTTGAGCTTTTGAAGAATCTGTAAATGTTCCTGCGAATTGAATTTCTACCACAGCATTCGGATTTATCTCTTTCACACCTGCTTGAAATCCAGCAGCAAACTTATTAATCAAATCACTTTCAATTCCACCAATAAACCCAATTTTATTCGATTTAGTTGTCAATCCTGCAACTACACCAACCAAATAAGATCCTTCATGCTCCTTAAACGTAATACTTGCAACATTATCCTTTTCCGGAACAACAGCGTCTACAATGACGAAATGGCTATTTTTCCGTTGATCTGCTATTTTAGCAATAGCATCAGTCAATTTAAATCCTACACCATAAATGATATCGAATTTATCTCTTACTGCTGCATTTAGGTTTGTAGAGAAGTCTGCTTCATTTTTTGATTGATAATAGTTATAACCATTTTTTCCTTTTTCTAAATTATTATCTTCACCATATGCTACAAGACCTTCCCAAGCGGATTGATTAAACGATTTATCATCCACTCCACCTTCATCTGTAACCATAGCAGCAGTAAAATTTTTATCCTCTGTGCCGTTAGCCCCTTCATTATTCTTGTCGCCATTGTCCTTATTACTAGATCCACACGCCCCCAATATCATGCCTGCTGCTAAAATTAGTGATAGCACTAATCCTGTTTTCCGTATTTTCACTAGGGACCCTCCTTATAATTTTGGATTTACATACACATATCTTTATCATTCCTACCAATTGTCCATAATAAACATTTTTATTTACTAAAAAAATACTACAGATTTTTTTATATAAAAAAAAAGAGGCATCCTATGGGATACCTAATAGTTTTATGAAGTATGTTCTTCGGCAGGTTTCGGCACAAGGACTGCCCGGGGCTTACTGCCTTCATATGGTCCGACAACACCTCTTGCTTCCATTTCATCAATTAATCGTGCAGCTCTTGTATAACCAATTCTAAATCTGCGCTGAAGCATGGAAACAGAGGCTGTTTGCATTTCAGCAATCAATTGTACTGCTTCCTCATATAATTCATCTTCGACTTCTGATTGTACTTCTGGAATATCCTCCGGAATCATTTCTTCCTGATAATGAGCCTTTTGCTGTGCAATCACAAAGTCTACAATGTTTTCGACCTCGTCATCAGATAAAAATGCGCCTTGGACTCTCACTGGCTTGGAAGCACCTACTGGTAAAAAGAGCATATCTCCTCTTCCAAGCAGTTTTTCTGCTCCACCCGAATCTAAAATTGTTCTCGAATCCGTTGAAGATGAGACTGCAAATGCAATTCTAGAAGGGATATTAGCCTTTATGACTCCCGTAATTACATCAACAGAAGGTCTTTGGGTCGCTATAATTAAATGTATTCCAGCAGCCCTAGCCATTTGTGCAAGTCTTGTAATTGAATCCTCTACATCATTTGAAGCAACCATCATTAAATCGGCTAATTCATCCACAATGACGACGATATAAGGAAGTAATGGCTTGATTTCCCCTGACTCTAAATTGTACCTTCTCATATGTTCATTATAGCCTTCAATATTTCTCGTCCCAGTATGCGAGAAAAGCTCATATCTTCTTTCCATCTCACTTACAACTTTTTTCAAAGCTTGTGATGCTTTCTTTGGATCAGTTACAACAGGGGCCAATAAATGAGGAATCCCATTGTATACATTTAATTCGACCATTTTTGGATCGATCATCATCATTTTTACTTCGTGTGGCTTAGCTCTCATCAAAATACTCGTAATAATACCATTAATGCAGACACTTTTTCCACTTCCGGTTGCTCCTGCTACGAGTAAATGCGGCATCTTATTTAATTCAGCGACTACAGCTTGTCCAGTAATATCTCTGCCAAGCCCAATTTGAAGTTTTGCCTCTGGTTTATCATGTTCTTTTGACTCTAATACTTGTCTAAGTGATACAACTGCTACTTCTGTATTAGGTACTTCTATCCCAATAGCAGATTTCCCAGGGATTGGGGCTTCAATACGTATTCCTTTAGCTGCAAGCGCCAAAGCGATGTCATCACTTAAACTGACAATTCTACTAACCTTAACTCCTGCCTCAGGAAGTATTTCATATTTTGTAACAGCGGGACCGAGATGAACTTGAGCCACCCTTGCTTTAACATTAAAGCTTTGAAAGGTTTTATTTAGTTTTGCCGTATTCTCATGAATCATCTTATATTCACTGCTTTGATCTGTCAGCCCAGGCTTTGTCAACAATGTTAAGGGCGGTAACTTATAATCTTTATTTTCATGTTCAGTAAATACAATCGGAGCGGCTATCTCTACTTCATCATCTAAATTTTCATTATCATTTTCTATTTCTTCACCATCATCCTCAACAGGAAAGGCTCTTTCTGTAAAACTTGATATGATTGGTTCAATGACATTTTCCTGATCATCATCATATGTTGGGTTTATTAATGGGGCAGGAATTGGTTCTTGAGTTTTTTTACTAACCTTTAATTTTTCCTTACTTTTCTTTTCTTTTCTTTCTTCCTTCCACTCTTTTAAATCGGTCCTAAATACTTGCCATTGCGATTTAAAGAAATTCCCAATCCACTTCCCAATACTTCCTAATACAGCCCCTATTGATTTACCAGTAATAAGAATCAAAGATATAAGCATAAGGAAGAAACTGAATATTTTTGTTCCGACAGAACCGAAGACAAAATATGTAACAGTTGTCAATAATGCCCCGATCATTCCACCGCCTAGTTCCTTTGTTGATGTATTTCCTTTCATAATTTGAAAAAAGTCGCTATACGTGTTGGCAATGATACTAAATCCTTTTATTTTTTCATTTTCTATTTTTAAATCAAAAAATTTAATATGTGCTAGTAATAAAAAACACGCTATGAACAAATAGATACCGACAATTCTTTGTCCTAAAACTTGTGGTACCTCTCGTTTTATAATCATATACATAGCAATCACTAAAATCGTTAATGGACCAACGATATGCCACTCACCAAATAAAAAATAAAAAGGAGAATTTAATAGCGACAGCTTGTCACCATTTACTATTATAATTAAACATAAAGCTACTAATGCGATTCCTGATATTTCAAATTTTAGGATTCGATTCATTTTTTTAGAAGTGCGCCTTCTCCGTTTTTTCTTAACCATTCAATCACCTTGTCCACGCTTTTTATTAGTACATTATACCATATTTAGCGTCTTCCCCCTAAAAGAAGTCAAAAGGCTGCCGAAAATTCAGCAGCCTGTTTTTTTAAAATATATTCGTCTAGCTACAGTGACTAGCGGCTAACAAACTTACGATTTCTTCCCAATTGTCTAACTGCAGGCGCCAGCCCCTCTGCAAACCCAGCTACAATAAGTTAAAGAGCGACTTTTTTGCTCAGAACATTTGATTGTCGCAGCTGAACGGGCACTTCTGCCTTTCGTGGCTCACCGTGTTTTCTTTATCACGTTAGAACCCTATAAAATTTATACTTTATTGAACAGGCGCTTCTGCTCAAGATCTTCATGCTGTTTTTTTGAAGGTTTTTTTCACACTAACCTTAGAAAAATCTTTCCGCAAGTATCGTATCATCATGGTTGTTCCGAATACTGTCAAATATCCATATAAGGCTATCCATGCGCCGTAGCTACCGAAATCAAATACGAATACTAATAAATAGGAAAGGGGAACAAATATACCCCAAGCATGAATCAAGGAAGCCCTTAGCAAGAAGGTCGTATCGCCTATTCCGCGTAACCCCCCTGCGAAAAAGCCTGCTGTGGCATCAAATAATTGCAGAAAAGCTGAAATCATAATTAAATTGGCTGAAAGTGCGAAAACTTCTGGGACATCCGTATAGATTTTTGATATCGATTCCGCGAAAATAAATTCGAAGGTACCAAGAATTAAAATGAAGATGGCACCAATTTTAGCCGTTTCGATTCCGAGTTTCTTTGCTAAATGCGGTTTATTCCTGCCAATTTCTTGCCCTACTAAAATTGTAGCTGTTGATCCAAATGCAGCAGCTGGCATAAACCCTAAATTCATGACGCTTAAGGATATTTCATTTGCAGCAAGTGCATTTGTCCCTAGTCTTGTAACAAACGCCGTATAAACAAGCATCGCCATACTTTTAGAAAATTCTTGAGTTCCTAGCTTAAAACTTTCATTAAAAATAAGCTTCATTTCCAAGAAATCAAAGACAGGATTAAAACGAATAAAAAACTTTTCTTTGAGATTTTTGAAAAAAGCATACATAATAAGTATGAAGGCAGATAGTTCCCCTAAAAACAGAGCAATTCCTGCACCCTTTAACCCAAGTTCAGGAAAGCCAAGATTTCCGTATGTCAATGAATACGTAAAAAAGATCATGACGCCGTTCCCAATTATTGATGCATACATTGGTGTTTTCGTATCGCCAATGCCTCTAAAAAAGCTAAATAACGTGAAGGTCAATATGGAGAAAAGCATTGCATAAAATCGAATTTGTAAATATAAAGTTCCTTCTTTCACCATATTTTCCGGGCTACCCATCACCCTTAAAATTCCTTCTGCTCCGAAAAATCCAACCAACATCGTAAAAATCCCAGCAACAGAACCAAATATCAGCGCCAAGAAGGTCCGATCTAATCCTTTTTTCATAGTGTTGGAACCATAGTTTTGAGCTACTAAATAATTGACTGTACTTCCAATCCCAGAAAACATTGCCCAAGCATTATACATAATGACATTGGAAACACCAACAATTGCAATGGCGAGCGCCCCTAGATTACCTATCATAATTAAGTTAATCATTCCAGTTAAAGTCATGGACGCAAACGAAGCAATCGATGGAATGGCAAGCGTTAGTATTTTTTTCCAATTTTTCATACTAAATACCCCTATTTCTTCCTATCTATTTCTTTTCAGATTATATAATTTAATCACATATCAGCCGAAAAGAATAGATACAAAAAAATATTTTTATACATAAAAAAATACCATTTACGATGGCGATTGAAAAAGTCTTTTAATAAGGATTCCACCTAGATAAAATAGGATGTTCTGATTCATTCGAGGGAAACGAGGGACTAGGTTAAAAGTAAAGAAAAGAGGTGCCCCTAAAAAGATTTACTTTTTGGGACACCCTTCATTTTATTATTCATACATCGGAATAGAAGTACCTGGAGATAATTCAGCATTAAGGTAATCGGCGGGATTGCTGCTCATAATGCGAATAACCTTATACATCTGTCCATCTTGTTCTACAATCATCGGTATTCCATTTCTAGTAATTGGAATTTGCCCAGAAAAAACAGCCTCTTTGTCTTGAAAAATCAGTTCGGGAGGAACGATTGTGTGTAGGATCATTGTATCAACCCTTCTTCCATTCTGTCTTTTCCTCTTTCGACTATTAATTCATTTAATTTTCTTAATGCATGCCCGATTCCGCCTACTTCATCAATTAGCCCATACTTTACAGCGTCTGGACCTATAACATTTGTCCCAATATCCCTTGTTAAATTTCCTTTAGCAAACATTAAGTCTTTAAACACTTCTTCGGTGATATCAGAGTTTTTTGTTACAAACTTCACTACTCGTTCCTGCATCTTATCCATATACTCAAAGGACTGTGGTACTCCTATAACGAGCCCTGTTAATCTAATCGGGTGTATTGTCATCGTTGCTGTTTCAGCAATAAATGAATATGAGCAAGAAACAGCTATTGGAACGCCAATCGAATGCCCACCTCCTAAGACTATTGAAACTGTTGGCTTAGATAATGTAGAAATCATTTCGGAAATAGCTAGTCCCGCCTCCACATCTCCCCCAACTGTATTCAGAACAACAAGAAGCCCCTCAATTTTTGGATTTTGTTCAATTGCCACTAGTTGTGGGATAATATGCTCGTATTTCGTCGTTTTATTTTGTGGAGGTAATTGCATATGTCCTTCAATCTGACCAATAATCGTTAAACAATGAACATTAGTATCTTGTGACAATTGGGGCACAGACGTTTGTCCAAGCTGCTGAATTTTCTCTATAATGCCTTCTGGTTTTCCTTCTTTTGTTTCATTTGAATCATCTTCGATGTCAGTTTTAGACATGTTATGATTTCGCATAATGGCCTCCTACATCTGAATAAGATATCCATAGTATGAGCTGCCCGGCACTTTTCATTCCAAAAAAAAGAAGCAATCCAAAACTTGGACTGCATTCCTTTATCTACAATTATATTTCCATAATAATTGGCAGGATCATCGGTCTTCTTTTCGTTTTTTCGTATAAAAAATAATTGAGGCGATCACGTATATCTTGCTTAAAACTAGACCAATCGAATGAGTTTCCTGCGATTGCCTCCTCAGCAATCGAACGAACGATATCACTCGCTTCTTCAAGCAATTGTTCTGATTCCCTAACGTAAACAAATCCGCGAGAAATAATTTCTGGACCTGATGCTATTTTTTTCTGTTTCTTATTAATCGTCACTACAATCGTAAATATTCCATCTTGTGATAGGAGCTTGCGGTCACGAAGAACGATATTTCCAACATCTCCCACTCCGCTTCCATCTATTAAAATATTTCCAGCAGGAACACGGTTTCCCGTCGTCATTTTTCCATCCTTGTATTCTATCACTTCGCCATTTCCCGAAATAAATATTTGGTCTTTTCTTAGACCAACCTCTTGCGCCACTTTTGCGTGAGAAAAGAGCATTCTATACTCGCCTTGAATTGGAATAAAATATTTAGGCTTCATTAAGTTTAACATTAATTTTAAATCTTCCTGACTTCCATGACCAGAAACATGGACTTTACGATTAGCGGAACTCACAACTGCTCCAGCACGATATAGCATGTCCATTGTTTTGTACAGACTAGTCTCAAGTCCAGCAGATGGAGTTGCTGTAATTAAAACAGTATCGCCTTTTTTTATGTTAATTTGTTTATGATTACCTCTAGCCATTTTTTGAAGGACCTCAATTGGCTCCCCCATGATTCCAGTTGATATGATAGCAATTTGCTGATCTTCATATTTTCCGACGTCTTGGATAGGGATAATTAATTCTGGATCTGCAACCGATATAAAACCTAATTTAAGGGCAATTTCAAAACTTTTCTCGATACTTTTTCCAACTACAGTTACTTTTCTTCCATTTTCATATGCAGCATCAAGGGCTTGTTGAATTCTAATAAAATTTGAAGCGAAACAAGCTACAATCATACGGCCTGGCGCTGTATGAAAAGCATTGGAAATTTCACGCGCAGTGACTGATTCGGATGTTGTGAATCCAGGATGCTCTGCTTCAGTACTGTCTGATAAAAGACAAAGTACGCCCGAATCCCCAATGCTCGCCATTTTACCAATTTCCGATTGATACAATCCTGTTGCCGCCTGATCAAATTTAAAATCACCTGTGTGCACAATTTTCCCTTCAGATGTATGAATACAAACACCCAATGAATCTGGGATACTGTGAGTCGTATGGAAAAAGGTTACAGAGGCATAGTCAAAGTTTATTTTTGAATTCGATCTTACAGTATGAAATTGCACTTCCGATTTCATGTTATGCTCTTTCATTTTTTCTTTAGCTAAGGCAACTGTTAATTTTGATCCATATACAGGAGCTTTTATTTTCCGAAATATATAAGGTAATGCTCCAATTGCATCTTCATGTCCATGAGTTAAAAATATGGCTTTAATCCGATCTTTTTGTTCTTCTAACCATGAAATATCTGGAATGACGATGTCTATTCCAAGCATTTCAGTTTCCGGGAACATGAGTCCAGCATCGATAATAAAAATATCCGAATCTACTTCGATAACATACATGTTCTTCCCAATCTCACCCACCCCTCCAAGTGGAATAATTCTTATGACTTCATTTTTCTTTTTTGTCAAATCTAGTTCCTCCTATTATTTATTCCCGATCTACATCAGTCAGTCTCATTATACTTGAATATGCATCTTTAACACAATAAAGAAGCTGATTCCGAAATGGGAACCAGCTTCTTGTTTCGAAAAAGTTCTATCTATTTTATTTCATCAATTAAATTAGCTAAAACGAATCTTTCTTGTTCTGTAAGTGGGATTAATGGAAGCCTAACTGAACCTACATCAAATCCTGTCATTTGGAGAGCAGTCTTTACTGGCGTTGGACTTGGTGCAGTAAATAGCCCGCGCATTAATGGCAGTAAACGCCTATGCATAAAAGCAGCTTCTTGATGATTCCCTGCTTCAAACAATCGAATCATTTCCTGTAATTCTGGACCAATAATGTGGCTAGCCACCGATACAACCCCATAACCACCAATAGCCATTACAGGCAGCGCCAAGCTATCATCACCGCTATAAAGAAGGAAATCATCATCAGTACTAGAAATAATATCAGCCATTGCATTCAGATCTCCACTTGCTTCTTTAGCAGCTACAATATTATCAACTTTAGAAAGTTCAATCATCGTTTCCGGAGCAATATTCACAGAAGATCTACCTGGTATATTATAAATCATGACAGGCAAGGAAGTAGATCTGGCTATGGAAACGAAGTGTTGATACAATCCACTTTGACTCGGTTTATTATAGTAAGGTGCAACTAACATAATTGCATCCACACCTATTTCTTCAGCTTTTTTAGTCAGCTCAATAGATGCGTACGTGTTGTTGCTCCCCGTACCAGCTATTACAGGAACCTTTCCATCTGCTGCATGCAAAATATGTCTAAATAAGGCTAATTTTTCTTCAGTTGACAAAGTCGGAGATTCTCCTGTCGTTCCTGAAACGACTAAGGAATCCGAACCATTATTAATCAAATGGTTGACGAGCTTTGATGTTTTTTGGAAATCAATATTCCCTTTACTGTCAAATGGTGTAACCATTGCAGTTGAAACTCGGCCAAAACGGACCATTTATATAGCACCTCAAATCTTATCGATCATATTCCAAAATATCATAATGTAATTCAAATGTATCATGTAATGCATTGACGGCCAATTCTAAATCGTTTCCGTCAACCAAAACCCAAATCGTTGTATGACTGTCAGCAGATTGTAGGATTCTGATGTCTTTTTCAGATAGCGCAGTAACAATTTTGGATGTTACACCTGGAACCCCGGCAATCCCAGCCCCAACAACCGAAACTTTCGCACAGTTTCTAATGACAGATGGCTCATATCCTATACTTTCTAATATAGCAATTGCTTTCTCAATAGTAGAATCGGGAACAGTATAGACGACCCCGCTTGGAGAAATATTAATAAAATCAACGCTAATGTTTTCGTTTGCCATTGCTTTAAAAACTTCCGATTGAAGATTGTATTGATCTTTTCCCGCAGTCACTTTTATTTGTGAAACATTAGGTACATAGGCAATTCCAGTTACAAGTCTCTCTTTAATATCCGCTGTTGCGTTTTCTTTAGTGAAGGTTGTAACTAAAGTTCCGGGCGAGTTTGTATAAGTTGATCTTATTCTAATCGGAATTTTAGCCTGCATTGCAATTTCTACCGCACGGGGATGGATGACTTTCGCTCCTTGGTATGCCATATTACATACTTCATTATAAGTTACAACAGATAAAGGGCGAGCTTTTTTGACAATGCGCGGATCAGCTGTCATCATTCCATCAACATCAGTAAAAATATCAATCCACTCAGCTTTAAGGGCGGCCCCAAGTGCCGCAGCAGACGTATCACTTCCACCTCTGCCGATTGTTGTAATATCTCCGTTTTTAGCGGCTCCTTGAAAACCCGCTACTACGATCACATCATGCGATTCCAATTCAGTTAATAATCTATTGCATTTCATTTCTAAGATTTTTGCATTTGTATGATCATTGTTAGTGACAAATCCAGCCTGAGATCCAGTCATTGATATTGCATTAATACCTTTTCCTAATAATTCTTGAGTGAATACAACACTGGAAATGGTCTCTCCGCAGGCTAGCAGAACATCTTGCTCTCTTTGAGTCAATAATGTTTTTTCGCCTCCGATTAATGACAGTAACGTATCTGTGGCATATGGAGAACCTTTTCTTCCAATTGCCGAAACAACGACAACAACCTTATATCCTTCATCAATCGCCTTCTTAATATGCGCTCCCGCTTGTTGTCTTGTTTCTATGCCTTGAACGGAGGTTCCTCCAAATTTTTGAACAATGATTTTCATGCTCCCACCCGATTAGAAACTAAGCCTAATTTAATTAAGCTTTCAGCAATTTGAATCGTGTTAAGAGCAGCACCTTTTAACAAATTATCTGAAACAATCCACAAATGGAAACCTGTATCCTCATCTAAGTCTTTACGAATTCTTCCAACAAAAACGTCATCTTTTCCAACTGCCATAGCAGGCATTGGATATACTTGTTTCTCCGGTTCATCTTCAAGGGTAATTCCAGGCGCCTTTGCAAGTAATTGTTTAATATCCTCCACTTTTACATTCTTTGAGTCTAGTTCTATATAGACAGATTCAGAATGTCCGGTTTCAACAGGAAGGCGTACACATGTTGCAGCTACCTTTAATTCAGGCATTCCCATAATTTTTTTTGTTTCATTTATCATCTTCATTTCTTCAAATGTAAATCCATTTTCAGTGAATTTGTCAATTTGTGGAATAACATTGAAGGCAATTTGATAATGCTTATCCATACTGCTTACCGGTAAAACTGCAGGTTTTACATCTTTTTTATTTATAATAGCATTTGTTTGTTCATTAAGTTCATTGATTGCTGCAGAACCCGCACCGGAAACTGCTTGATACGTGGATACAACAACCTTATTTAATCCATAAGCTGCCTTGATAGGTTCGAGCGCAGCCACCATTTGAATTGTGGAACAATTTGGATTCGCTATGATTCCATTATGTTCATGAAGAACATCTTCATTAACCTCAGGAACAACAAGCGGGACTTCAGGATTCATTCTAAAGGCACTCGTATTATCAATGACAATTGCCCCACGTTTCACTGCTTCAGGTGCAAATTTTTCTGATATACTTCCACCTGCACTAAAAAGAGCAATTTCAACACCTTCAAATGATTCAGGAACCGCTTCTTCTACTGTAATAACTTCATTATTAAACGTAATTTCTTTACCAGCAGAGCGGGCGGATGAAAGTAAAGTTAATTTCCGGATTGGAAAATTTCTTTTCTCCAAAGTTTTGATGATTTGTTGACCAACTGCACCGGTAGCACCCATTACTGCTACATGAAAACCGTCTTTATTTGACATTTATAGAACCCCTTCCAGCCAAAGAAAGTCAATCTTTGTTGTTTTATAATTACATTCATTTATACTATCATATTATCACATAAAGCTTTGCTACCGGTATAAATTTATTAAAAAAGGCTATGAAAAGAAATCAGGTAAAGTTTTCCCCTACCTGATCTACTGTTTTATTCTTTGCCATGTTCCCTAATGACAGGCTGCAATTGATAACCGTCTATTGCTGCTTCAACAGCTTCGGAGAGGTATTCCATTTTTGCAACCATCGATGTAGGTTTATTTACGGGATCATCCTGCCCAAAGGGGATGAAATATATATTTTTAGCAGACATTAGTTTCATTAGATTCATTCCATTTAACCCAAGTGCATCATTTGTAGAAATTCCTAACACGACAGGATTTCGATTCCTTAATGTCGCTTTTGCGGCCATTAGGACTGGGCTATCTGTCAAGGCGTTGGCAAATTTGCTCATTGAATTCCCTGTTAAAGGTGCAATTACCATACAATCTAGAGGCATCTTTGGTCCTAGTGGCTCAGCATCGACGATCGAATCAATTACTTTACGCCCAGTGATTTCTTCAATTTTCCCTACCCAATCTTCTCCGTCGCCAAATTTTGTATTTGTATTCTTTAATGTAAATGTGACGACCGGGATAACCTCTGCTCCTTGCTCCATTAATCTTTCAATTTCTGGGACAACAGCATCATAAGTGCAATGGGATCCAGTCATTCCAAAACCTATTCTTTTTCCCGCTAAACTCATTATGAATTCTCCTTCCGTTTTTCGAGATCATCAGCAAGAAGCTGAGATAGTACATTGGCCAAAATTTGCCCAGCTGTTTTTGGCGCTACAATTCCGGGCAACCCAGGTGCAAGCAATGCCTTGATTCCGCGTTTTTCAGCATATCGGAAATCTGTACCACCAGGTTTAGATGCCAAGTCAATAATCAAAGTATTCGTAGGCATATTGGCGATGACACCCGCATTTAATATCATATTTGGTACTGTATTAATACATATATCAAGGTCTTTAACCTCATTTTTCAGTTCGTTAAAATGAAAAGGCTGCATGCCCATTTCAGTAATTCTTGCTAAATCAGCACTCTTTCTAGCTCCCACTTTTACTTTTGCTCCGAGTAGAGCGAAGGTTCTGGCGACGCTCATACCGACCCGTCCAAGTCCAAGAACCGCTATGGATGATTGATGAATAGTAATATCAGTGTTTTGAATGGCCATCATGATAGTTCCCTCTACTGTTGGTATAGAGTTGTAAATGGCTACGTCATCCCGTTCAAATAGCTGCACTAAAGTCCTTTTTGAAAGATTCGATATTTGATCTAGATAGCTATTGCTTATGCCGGAGTATATTTTACAGTAAGAAGGCGTATTATTAAGAATTTGTTCTGTCAAAATAACTTTTTCACTAGAAAATATCGTTTCAATTTCTCCTTCAAGGCTCGTTCCAGGGACAGGAAGAATAATGGCATCTAAAATAGAAAAATCAACATCTTTTATTTTTTCTTTAACCGCTCCTGTAAAAGATTGAGCCAATTGTTCGAAACCAATTAAATATAATTTCGCATCCAGTTCCGTGAGTTTTCGAATGATTTCCAATTGCCTTGCATCCCCACCTAATACGGCTATGTGCATATCAGTCAACATCACATTTCTTCACCTTCTTTGTTATTGCTTAGGAAGTTATAAATAAGAAATTTTGTGGATAGCTTTCTAGGAAATAGTTTACTTCTAGCTCTTGCTCTCAGCGACTAGCAAACTTTTGGTTACTTTCGATGATAAGTCCGACATTTAGCTCGCCTTTTATGTCCATCTTCTAGTGCCAGCCCACGAGGACATAAACCAATCTTAATAAAAATCAAAAGTTGTTTTTGCATCATATTATTTGCTTGATGGGATTCATGGAATGTGTGTAAGAAAGTCGCTGCGACGTATTAGTACAGGAATTACGACATGGTTCTTCCTCAATCCCATTAGCATTCCCTCTCCCGGGCTCCTCCCGCTTTTCTTGGCTCACCATGTTTCCTCTCATCTGTCAGAACCTTTAAAAAGTTTGTAGAACGCTAAACAGGCGCTAAAGCTTTTGTTATGCATGTAGAACAACACCGCACCATTATTGTATGTAGGATAAATTCCCCTGTGCATGAACACAGAAATGAGAAAAAAAAATAAGGCGATATCATCGCCTTTTAATGTCTATTTATTTTCTGGGACTTCAAGAATGATCATATCCGTCCCGATTGTTCTAATATAATGCCAAGGCACTTTAATTTCATTTGCACCTTTTTTCATCCCCATCCATTTTCCTGATGGGATGATCAAATGATTTATTTCCCCTGTTTTTGAATTGATCTCCAAATCCGTTTGTCCAAGTACTCCTAACCGTTGAGCCTTTTTGTAATCTACAATTTCTTTACCTCCCAATTCACTAAGGCGCATAATTCCCCTCCTAAAACTAGCCGTTATTAATCATATATAAGTTGCCTGTACGCATTTTAGAATCAAAAAAACCCTTATCTTTTTCGACAAGGGTTAGTGAAGTCTTGCTGGTATCCGATTATCAGGACTAATTAACGCAATTGTGTAATTATCTGTGAAAATTTGATTTGCTATTTTATTTACACTTTCTTCGGTTACTTGATCAATCTCGTCAATCATTTCATCCAGTGTTCTATGTTTTCCTAAAAGCAATTCATTTTTACCATTTCTGCTCATTCTGCTATTTGTACTTTCCAAACTAAGCATTAAATTACCTTTTAATTGTTCTTTACTATTATGCAATTCTTTTGATGTAATGCCATCTCGCTTTAATAAATCAAGAGTTGAATGAATTGTACTATATAGCTCATCCATTTGATTTGCTCCGGTTCCTCCATAAATGGTAACTAATCCGCTATCCTTAAATGAAGAATGATATGAAAATACGGAATAAGCTAATCCTTTTTCTTCACGAACTTCTTGAAATAGTCTTGAAGACATGCTGCCACCGAATATGTTATTCATCACGATTAAATCGTAAATATCCTTATGACCTATTGGCAATCCTTTAAATCCTATACATAAATGGGCTTGTTCAGTATCCTTTTGTCTTGAATATTTATTAGCATAAAATGTAGGATTAGATTCAAAAACTTGTTTCTTTCCTCTTTCAAAAGATCCGAAATATCGTTCAATAATATGAATGAAATCTTCCTTTACATTACCTGCTATGGAAATCACAACATTTTCAGGGGTATACATGTCGTGAATATACTCTCTAAGTAATTCACTCGTAAATGTCTCTAGTGTTTCTTCCGTACCAAGGATTGGGAACCCAAGAGGATGTGTTTCAAATGCAGCTTTGCTTAATAAATCATGAACGATATCATCTGGCGTATCTTCGTACATTTTAATTTCTTCTAATACAACATTTTTTTCTTTATTTAACTCGTCTCTATCAAAGGTGGAATTAAAAAACATATCTGCTAAAGTATCTAAAGCATATGATGCATGGTTATCAAGTACTTTTGCATAATAGCAAGTATATTCTTTTGATGTAAAAGCATTCACTTGACCCCCAATAGAATCAAAAGATTCGGCGATCTCCCTTGCGGTCCTAGTTTCAGTACCTTTGAAATACATATGTTCTAAAAAATGAGAGATACCGTTATTACGTTGATTTTCGTCACGTGAACCTGTACCAATCCAAATTCCTATCGCTACCGATCGTACGGTTGGAATCGTTTCTAGGACAACTCTTACTCCATTTTGGCATATATATTTTTTCATCAATGCAATTCCTCCTAACATGGTGCAAAAACATGCCAAGCGACCATAATCAAATAGGCTTATGGATTCTTTTTATCTTGTTCCATGTTTTGTGGCCCATACAATTTTATAATTCTTTCTTCATCCATTAGTTTGGAAACAGTTCCTATTCTAAGATTTCGAGATTTAATTTCTGTGATCAATGTTTGTAAAGCTTCGTCGGTAGGTTTTGTAGGATGCATTAATATCATGGCACCTGGGTGTACCTTTGATGTAACCCGTTCGATTAAAACAGCTGTCTGCGGTTTTTGCCAATCAATTGTATCAACCGTCCACAATACAGTCCCTAGCTGAAGTGAATGAGCAATGTCTATTGTTTCTTTTCGAAAAGCTCCAGCAGGAGGGCCAAACCAAGTTACTTTTTTTCCAATAGTTGCTTCAATGATTTCATTTGTTTTCGTAAGCTCTTCTCTCGTCTCAGCTGCGCTTAATAGCTGCATATTCGGGTGGCTGTACGAATGATTCCCAATTTCATGTCCACCATCTGCAATCATTTTCGTCAAATCGGGATTTTCCTTCGCCCACCTTCCTTCCAAGAAGAAAGTGGCGTGCACTTTATTTTTTTTAAGAGTAGCCAGCATAGATGGGAGAAATTCATTTCCCCAAGCAACATTTATTAAAAAACTGACCATTGGTTTTTCGGGATGGCCCCTATATATTGGAGAGGGCGATAAATCCGATAGATGCACTTCTGGTGGGATTTGAACGAAAACTAGTTTCTTCTCATCATACTTTTTATCTTTTTTCATGTTTTGATAAGATGCTTCGATATCTACCTTTATCCCATTATAGCCAGGCATTGCTTTCCAGACTCGATCTATTTTAGCATTTTGAGGTTCAATTTGATAATAATCTGCAGCTTTTACGATTAAATTATATAATTCTCCATTTTGTTTACTTACAAAAGTACTATCTCCTTGTAACTGTTTTAAGTATTTATTCGTATAAGGATTAAATATGGCAGATAATGATAGAATAGCAATCAGACTAAAGGCTATCAAGTTTTTTGAACTAAGCATGTCCTTACCTCCTTCATTTTAAAATATGAATGAGGAGGATTCGTTAGACCAATAGAAAAGCGAAAGCGCCCTGCTTATCGACGTAAAGGCCTAGATGAAGCGACTGTTTCTCTCGAAAGTTCTTCTTCGGGCCAAGATTTGTATAAAGGAATACCAGGGGATTGGAGAGTGTAAGGCTCATAGCAACTGGAGCTATACAAGACGAGCTGATGCTGACTATACAAAAGAAAAGGGCAAGACGTTTGCTAGCGGTTAGTACGCGCTATATCTAGACAATAACAACATTCTGAAAAAAATAAAGCCAAGTTGCCTTGGCTTTGATTTTTATTATTCCTTATTTTGTTGTTCTTTTTGCTCTTTTAAGACAGCTTTTCTTGAGATGTTCACTCTGCCTTGGTTATCGATTTCGATTACTTTTACAAGAATTTCATCACCTATGGATACAACATCTTCCACTTTGTTCACTCGCTCCTCAGCAAGTTGTGAAATATGAACCAATCCATCTTTACCAGGGAATAATTCAACGAAAGCACCAAATTTTTCTATGCGTTTTACTTTCCCTAAATAAATCTGCCCAATTTCCACTTCTCGAACCAGATCTTCAATGATTTTCTTCGCTTTCACATTCATCTCTTCATTCGCAGAAGCAATAAATACTTTACCATCTTGTTCAATGTCGATTTTTACGCCGGTTTCTTCGATAATTTTATTGATTTGTTTACCGCTTGGACCAATGACATCTCTAATTTTATCTGGATTAATTTGTAAAGTAAGAATTTTAGGAGCATATTCAGAAAGTTGTTTTCTTGGTTCTTTAATGGTTTCCATCATGGAATCCAATATGTGAATACGTCCGTGTTTCGCTTGCATTAATGCTTCCTCAAGAATTTCACGTGATAGCCCATCGATTTTAATATCCATTTGCAGCGCTGTTACACCTTTTGCTGTACCAGCTACTTTAAAGTCCATGTCTCCAAGATGATCTTCCATACCTTGAATGTCTGTTAATACAGTATAATGTTCACCTGATTTAACAAGACCCATTGCAATTCCTGCTACTGGAGCTTTAATAGGGACACCCGCATCCATCATCGCAAGCGTGCTCGCACATATACTTGCTTGTGAGGTTGATCCATTCGATTCCAAAACTTCCGACACAAGACGAATCGTATATGGAAAATCGGCTTCATTCGGTATGACAGGCTCTAATGCACGTTCGCCGAGCGCACCATGTCCAATTTCACGTCGACCCGGCCCACGGATAGGACCCGTTTCACCAACACTAAAATGAGGAAAATTATAATGATGCATAAAACGTTTGGATTCTTCTATTCCAAGTCCATCTAATATTTGTACATCCCCAAGAGCTCCTAATGTACAAATACTTAATGCTTGTGTTTGTCCACGAGTAAACAAACCTGAACCATGTGTTCTCGCTAAAAGTCTGATTTCCGATGAAAGAGGGCGAATTTCGTCCGGCTTTCTTCCATCTGGACGTACTTTTTCCACTGTAATTAAACGACGTACTTCTTCTTTTACAAGATCACTTAAAATTTGTTTCACTTGTTTAACTGTAGCGTCTTCTATATTTTCACGTTCAGAAAAGTCTGCAATCACTTTATCTTTAACAGATTGAATTGCTTCTTCACGGGCATGTTTTTCTTCTACTTGAATTGCTTGAATAAGATCTTTTTCACATATATTACGTACTTCTTGATCTAGATCAGCGTCTACCTCATAAAGCACTACTTCTCTTTTGGCCTTTCCAACTTCCTTTACAATTTCTTCTTGGAATTGAATGAGCTTTTTAATTTCCTCATGACCAAACATGATCGCTTCCAGCATGATTTCTTCAGTTACTTCATCGGCACCTGCTTCAACCATATTGATAGCATCTTTCGTTCCTGCAACAGTTAAATTAATATCACTGTTCTCCATTTGTTCTACTGTAGGATTAATAACGAAATGACCATCAATTCTACCTACTACTACCCCAGCAATCGGACCTTCAAAAGGAATATCAGATACACTCAGTGCAAGTGAAGACCCAAACATTGCCGCCATTTCAGAAGAACAATTTTGATCGACACTCATAACGATACTGACAACTTGGACTTCATTTCTGAAACCATCTGCGAAAAGTGGACGGATTGGACGATCAATTAATCGACTTGCTAAAATAGCTTTTTCACTTGGACGTCCTTCCCTTTTAATGAATCCACCAGGAATTTTTCCTACTGCATATAATCTTTCTTCGTAATTAACGGTTAAAGGGAAAAAGTCCACCGCTTTTGCTTCTTTAGATGCTGTGGCAGAACTTAAGACTGCAGTATCCCCATATCGAATTAATGCAGCCCCACTAGCTTGCTTCGCTAATTGGCCAATTTCAACTGTCAGCGGTCTTCCCGCCCAATCGATACTAAATGTTTTTTTTATTTGTTCCATGCATTCTTTCCTCACTTTCATACGATTGAATCGTCTGTCAAATATATTGCGGACTAGCAACATAAGAAAAGTTTTTGTCATTAGTTGGAATCAGAGTGCAGACCGATTACTGAACATTAGACATGGGCGCGAACAAAAGCGGAAGTCGCCTGGTCAGCCCCGACAAGCAAATGTTCTGAGGCAAAAAAGTCCGTTTTTTGACTTTTATTGACTCAGGTTATTTGACCTCGAGGGGCTGGCGACTGCAGCTGGACGAAAATGAACCATTTCGTACACATGTCCAATGTTCAGTTCTGCCACGTATTACATGACAGTCCTAAGCAGTATTGCCTCGGTTAGCAGCAATGAATCCCTAATGAAACCACTTTCTAAATACCTAATAAAAAAGCGGGAAAAAATCCCGCTTTTTAAAGGCTATACGGATATTATCTACGTAAGCCTAGGCTGTTAATTAATTCACGATAACGCTGCACATCTTTGTTGCGAAGATACGTTAAAAGGTTACGGCGTCGCCCTACCATTTTAAGCAATCCACGACGTGAATGATGATCTTTTTTATGCATGCGAAGATGATCGTTCAATTTGTTGATTTCTTCTGTTAAAACAGCAATTTGAACTTCCGGAGATCCGGTATCATTTTCATGAATCTTATATTGGTTGATGATTTCATTTTTACGTTCTTGAGAAATCGCCATCCTGTTCACCTCCTATTTTCTATCCCCAGTTACCTAGCAAACGTTGGTGAGTCGCCTTGCCAAGCAAAGGTTCTTGATACTGTATTAGAATACATCTTTCCTAGACAAAAATCAAGTTTATTTGTCCAACCCATCAAAGTATTCGATTGTCGTTTGTACATCTTTCGAAATTTGTAATATTAGTTCTTCAATTCCATTGAATTTTTTTTCATTCCTCAAGTAAATATGCCACTCAACCTGTACTTCTTCTCCATAAATCGTTTCGTCAAAATCTAATATATGTACTTCGATAGAAAGCATAGTTTCACCCGGTGCTTTAAATGTAGGATTATATCCTACACTACAAACACCATTATACCACCTTCCTGCAACATGGAAGCGTACAGCATAAATTCCTATTTTCGGAATGAGATAATCATTTTCTAATTGAATATTGGCGGTTGGGAATCCCAATTCTCGTCCACGCTTTTCCCCGTGAACAACTGTCCCTTTTGTAACAAAAAATCTTCCTAATAAATCTTTCGCTTGGATCATTTCGCCAGCATGTATAAGCTCTCTTATTTTAGTGGAGCTAACTTTCTCATTATCTTCTTCCAATTTTGCAACAGTCGTGACGTCGAAATTTCCTTTTCCATGTTGTGATAATGTTTCCATCGTACCTTTTCCAAATTTTCCGTACGTATAGTCAAAACCTGCCACAACATGCTTAACATTTAGATTAATTAGGTATTCCTTAACAAAAGCTTCAGGTTCTAAACTTGAAAATGCAGAGGTAAAACGAACAACAAATAAAAAATCTATTCCAAGGGAAGAAATTAAATCAATTTTATCTTCCAACGGGGTAATATATTGGACAGTCTTTCTTTTTTTACCTAATACGACTGAGGGATGAGGATCAAATGTCATGACAGCACTTTTCACTTCATTTTCATCCGCGATATGCTGTGCTGTTGAAATAACCTTTTGATGTCCTTTATGTACGCCATCAAAAAAACCTAATGCTAATGCCAGCGGCGGGAAATCATTTTGACTAAATTGATGTGGATGATTGATCATCATTACTTTCAATTTTTTCACCTACTCATTTCTTAAAACTTTCACTGGTTTAATCAGTGTTTCATTCTCAGGATGAATTTGATAAATTGCATAGGCCACTCCATTGAATGCCATTACAACCTGTCCTTCAGGCCAATTATTTGGCTTAGGGAGGACTGCGCCATTTTTTATCTTCATTACTAAATTACTATCTAATGGAAAAAAGGACAAGTGAGAAATCCCTGTTTCTAATGGATAAATATTATGTATGACTTCTCCATTTTGTACAAGCTCTTCCAATTGCTCAAATGTAATACAATCACTTGCTGTTATTGAAGCAGAAGCTGTCCTCGTTAACAAAGACATATGCGCTGGATATCCTAGTTCTTCCCCAATCATGACAGCTAATGTTCGTATATACGTACCTTTGCTGCAATGGACGCGAAAACGAAAAGAAGCATACCCATCCTTCTCTTCTTTCGATTCATCTAGCAATTTTATATCATAAATATGCACATTCCTTGAAGGGCGGTCAATCGTTATTCCTGCACGGGCATATTCATATAGCCGCTTTCCTTTAACCTTTACAGCAGAAAACATTGGAGGCGTCTGCTTGATTATCCCTTTAAAAGATTGCAGTACAGTTTCTATATCCTCCATACTTATATTTCGGTCTACTTTTTTTTCTTCAACGATCTCACCAGAAGAATCTTCGGTCGTTGTTGAATAGCCAAGAGTGACTTCTCCTTCATATACTTTACCGGCATCCGTAATGTACTCGGCAATTTTAGTTGCTCTTCCCAAACAAATAGGTAAAACGCCGTCCACATCTGGATCGAGTGTGCCAGTATGTCCAACCTTTTTCATTTTTAAAATTTTTCGTACTTTAAAGACACAATCATGGGAAGTCATTCCTTTTGGTTTCCACAAAGGCAATATACCATCCATGAAATATTCATCTCCTTTCCACGATGAAAAAGCCGTCCCATTAGAGGTGCAAAGACCATTCACGAGTATCTATAAGTGAATGGAACAAAGCATATATGGGAACGGCCTTAAGTTATGCTGCTAGTCATCTTTTATTTGTTTCAATAATGATTCAATTCTATTTCCATAACCAATGGATTCATCGAATTCAAAAGAGATTTCCGGAGTTTTACGAAGACGGATTCTTTGACCAATTTCTGATCGGATGAATCCTTTTGCTTTAGCAAGTCCTTTTAATGTATTAACTTTTTGCTCTTCATCCCCAAGAACGGAAATATAAACAGTGGCCTGTTGTAGATCCCCCGTAACATGTACGTCAGTTATTGTAACAAAACCAATACGAGGATCTTTAATTTTTCTACTGATTATTTCACCAAGCTCTTTTTTCATCTGTTCTCCAACACGATTGGCACGTAAACTCATAACTAACACCTCTCATTACAGCCATTCAAAAGTTGTGCTTACTCTTTCCCACTCAGGAAATGAATCCAGAAAACTAAGGGCATGATTTAGTTCTCTCTCAGCGGCCTGTCTTGAAGATGATACACTAGTCATCGCAACTGTTGTTAACTGCCATGAATCTTGATGATCAACTTCAGCAGCTGAAACGTTGAACTTTTGTCTAAGTCTCGTCAAGGTCCGCTGTAGGACTGCCCTTTTTTCTTTTAATGAATGGGAATGAAAAATCATGTATTCACATTCGACGAAGCCTATCAAGGACGCTCAATTTCTTCCATTAAGTATGCCTCAATAATGTCTTCTTCCTTTACATCATTAAAGTTCTTAATAGTAATACCACACTCATATCCTTGGCTAACTTCTTTTACATCATCTTTATATCGTTTAAGATCATCAATGACACCTTCATAAATGACGATACCATTTCTGATAAGACGTACACCGCTATCACGTGTAATTTTCCCATCTGTTACATATGATCCTGCAATCGTACCGATCTTTGAAACTTTAAATGTTTGACGGACTTCTGCCTGACCAATAATTTTTTCCTCAAACTCTGGATCAAGCATTCCTTTCATCGCTGCTTCAATTTCTTCAATTGCTTTATATATAACGCGATGGAGACGAACTTCAACACTTTCAGATTCCGCTGCACGTTTCGCGTTCACATCTGGTCGAACGTTAAATCCAATTACAATTGCATTAGAAGCCGCAGCTAGTGTGATATCTGATTCATTGATGGCACCTACTGCTGTGTGAATGATTTTAATATTAACACCTTCGACATTAATTTGCCTTAATGCTGCAGCTAGTGCCTCTACTGAACCTTGCACATCTGCCTTTACGATTACATTTAAATCCTTCATTTCGCCTTGTTTCATTTGTTCAAATAAAGTGTCAAGGCTAACTCGTGAACTTTCATTTCTTGAAGCGAGCAATGCCTCTTGTGCACGAACCTCTCCAATTTGGCGAGCGGTTTTTTCGTCATCAAATACAACAAATCTATCCCCAGCTTGAGGTACATCGTTTAAGCCTGTTATTTCTACAGGAGTCGATGGCGCTGCTTCCTTAACTCTTCTTCCGACATCATTGACCATTGCTCGGACTCGACCATACGTACTGCCTACTACAATTGGGTCGCCAATTTTCAACGTACCATTTTGTACGAGCAAGGTAGCAACAGATCCGCGCCCTTTATCAAGCTGTGCTTCAATAACAGTTCCGATTGCATTTCGGTTTGGGTTAGCTTTAAATTCTTCAACTTCACTTACGAGTAAAACCATCTCAAGCAAGCTGTCGATTCCTTCTCCTTTAAGTGCAGAAATCGGAACAAATATCGTATCTCCGCCCCAATCTTCAGGAACTAAACCATGCTCAGTCAATTCCTGCATAACGCGATCAGGATTGGCTGTTGGTTTATCCATTTTATTGACAGCAACAATAATTGGTACTTCCGCTGCTTTTGCGTGATTAATGGCTTCAATTGTTTGTGGCATAACCCCATCATCTGCAGCAACGACAAGAATAGTAATATCAGTTACCTTAGCACCGCGAGCACGCATTGTCGTAAAGGCCGCGTGTCCAGGTGTATCAAGGAAAGTTATTTTTTTACCATTGGCAACGATTTGATACGCCCCAATATGTTGCGTGATGCCCCCAGCTTCTCCAGCTGTTACCTTAGTGTTGCGAAGGGAATCCAATAAAGTTGTTTTTCCGTGGTCAACATGACCCATTATCGTAACAACTGAAGGACGTTCAGTTAAGTTTTCCTCATTATCTTCTGTAAAATACACTTCAAGGTCTGTAGTATCTATTTGAATTTCTTCTTCAACCTCTACTCCGTAATCTGTACAGATTAATTCAATTGCATCCTTATCCAATTCCTGATTAATGGTTGCAATAACTCCTAAAAGGAATAACTTTTTGATAAGTTCAGATGGCTCACGATGGAGTTTCTTCGCTAATTCTCCAACTGTAAGAGATCCGCTGAACGTAATCTTTTCAGGGAGTTCTTTTTGCTTTTGAGGTGCTGGCTGATGTTGCTGCGGCTTTTGCCTTTGCTTTGTGTTTTTATTATTCACACTGCCTTTGCGATTCTTATTGAAACCTTTGTTGCCGCCTTTTTGCTGTTGATTTTTATTCTGATTATTTCCCGTACTATTTTTCATATTAAAATTATTTTGCCCCATCTCATTATTACGTTTAGTTCCATTTCCAGCTGGTCTATGGTTAGGCGCCGTTTTGGCATGATTGTTTTCAGAGCGGCTTTGCTGCTCATTCGTATTTTTAGATTGTGTAGCTTTATGATCTTTCGCCTGTGGACTTCTCGGTTGGTTATTGCGAGATTTCTGTCCATGTTCACCATTTGGTTGGACTTTACGCTGTGGATTTGATTTTGTTGCATTGTTTTTGCTTGGTGTTTCTTTGCTGCTATAAATAGAATCTAGTTTACGGGAAGTTGCTTCATCGATCATAGACATATGATTGGAAACTTCTATATTCAAACTTTTCAGTTTTGAAATTACTTCTTTACTAGATGTGTTTTGTTTTTTTGCGTATTCATATACACGTAATTTACTCATAGGTTCACCCCCGTTTTATTCATCGAGCATTGAAGTAAGCTTTTTTGCAAAGCCATCTTCTAGAATTGCTACTACTACTCTTTCGTCCTTCCCAATAGCATGACCTAGTTTTTCTCTTGATTCTACAAATCGAAAAGGAACATCGTAATAAGTGCATTTATCCTGAATTTTTTTTGAAGTATTAGAAGAGGCATCTTTGGAAATTAATACAAGCTTAGCCCTTCCATTTTTGATTTCCTTTACGACCAATTCTTCTCCAGAAATAATTTTTCTTGCTCGATTTGCCAATCCAAGCAGTGACATCCATTTTTCCTGTTTCATTTTATTGAGGCTTGCTTTCTTTATCAAGTAATGCAATGAGTTCTTCGTATACAGAATCATCCACTTCAGCATTTAACTGGCTAGCAAAGATGTTTTTCTTTTTCGCCGCTACTATAGCTTCACGGTCTAAAGAGACATAAGCACCTCTGCCAGGTTTTTTACCTGTTATATCGACAGATACTTCTCCATCCTTAGAACGGACAATTCTAATCATTTCTTTTTTAGGTTTCATTTCACCCGTAGCTAAACATTTTCTCATTGGTATTTTTTTTCGAACTGCCAAATTAATTCACCCCTATTCGATTTCTTCATCATTTAAATCGAATGTGTCACTTGATTCATCTTCATCAAAAAAGAGAAGGGCCTCTTCGCGTGGATAAATTCCTTGAGCACGAGCATCAGTTTCACTTTTTATATCAATTTTCCAACCTGTTAACTTCGCTGCAAGTCTAGCGTTTTGTCCTCGTTTACCGATTGCTAATGACAATTGATAATCCGGTACGATAACAGTCGTTGCTTTTTCTTCCTCATGAATTTCCACGTCTAATACTTTTGAAGGACTCAATGCATTTGCTACGAAAACGATTGGATCGGAAGACCATTCTACAATATCAATCTTTTCACCTTTTAATTCATTAACAATTGCTTGAACGCGAGAACCTTTTGGCCCTACACAAGAACCTACTGGATCCACTTCAGGATTATCAGTACTTACAGATATTTTGGAACGATCTCCAGCTTCGCGGGCTACCGATTTAATTTCTACAGTACCGTCATAAATCTCAGGAACTTCAATTTCAAATAATCTTTTAAGCAAGCCAGGATGCGTCCGAGAAACATATATTTGTGGACCTTTTGTCGTCTTTTCAACCTTGGTAATATAGACCTTAATACGATCATGCGGTCTGTATGTTTCATTCTGCATTTGCTCACTTTGCGGCAGTAAGGCTTCAATTTTCCCAAGGCTGACATAAATAAATCTTGGATCTTGCCTCTGTACAATTCCTGTCATAATATCATCTTCTCTGTCAATAAATTCCGAGTAGATAATACCTCTCTCTGCTTCGCGGACACGTTGTGTTACAACTTGTTTCGCCGTTTGTGCTGCTATTCTTCCGAAATCTTTCGGAGTTACTTCCAACTCAACGATATCACCAGTGTCATATGCAGGATTAATATTTTTTGCCTGATCAAGAGATATTTCAAGTCTTGAATCAAACACTTCATTAACGATTTCCTTGCGGGCAAACACTCGCATTGTGCCTGTTGCCAAATTCAAATCAACACGAACATTTTGTGCTTGATTAAAATTTCGCTTATAAGCTGAAACAAGAGCCGCTTCAATTGCTTCAATCAATACGTCACGACTTATTCCTTTTTCTCTTTCCAGAATAATGAGAGCATCCAATAGTTCCGAGCTCATTTTAACGGTCATCCCCTTTATTTCGTCTCTTTTACCTTTGTTAAAAAACTATGGCCAATCTAGCTTTTGCAACTTTTTCATATGGAATTTCAATCGTTTTTACCCGTGTTTTAATTTTCACTTCAAGTGTTATGATTCCTTCATTAAAATGAATCAGCTTACCTTCGAATGTTTTTTCACCATCAATAGGCTCGTATGTTTTAATATGAATGTTTTTACCAATTGAAGATTCAAAATCAGTCTCTTTTTTTAAGGGACGTTCGGCACCTGGTGAAGATACTTCTAAAAAATAGTTATGAGGAATTGGATCCACTTCATCTAGTATTGCGCTTAATCTTTCGCTTACTATACCGCATTCTTCAATATCCACACCATGTTCCTTGTCAATAAAGATTCGGAGAAACCAATTTTTTCCTTCTTTAACATATTCAGTATCAACAAGGTCGAGTTTCATATCTTCTAAAATGGGAGTTACGAGTTCTTCAACGATTTCAGTAACTTTACTCATAATGACCTCCATGATGAGAGTTTCAATAGTGTTTTCAAGTTAATTTTGTGTCTGGCTCTTACGATTTGTCTAGCTTCCGCTATTCTTTTGAACAATACGAAAGAGTGGGGGGCGCCCACTCTTTTGTCAACAGAGAGTTATTCACAGTATTTCCATTAAAAATATACCATATCCATCATTTTTATGCAAATTAGAAGAGCGGAAGCGCCTAGGTAGCCCCGACAAGCAAATGTTCTGAAGCAAAAAAAGTCTGCTCTTTGACTTTTATTGCTTCAGGTTATTTGACCTCGAGGGGCTAGGCGTTGCAGCTCGACTTTGAAAAAAGAAACTCATCTAAAACAGTGATAGCTGATTTTGTTCAGGCAGTGACTCAAGACATCCATGCTTATCCAAGTATTCAATAATTGTTTTAGAAACTTTACCTCTCTGCTGCAAGTCCTCTTTTGATAAGAATTCACCATTTTCCCGGGCCTTGACGATATTCAATGCCGCATTTGTTCCTAGTCCGGGTATCGAATTGAATGGAGGTATTAATGAATCTCCATCAATGATAAACTTTGTCGCGCTAGAACGATAAAGATCGACACGTTGAAATTTAAAATTCCTTTCACACATTTCAAGTGCAAGCTCTAATACTGTCAGCAAGCTTTTTTCCTTCGGCGAGGCGTCTAGACCTTTTATATTTATTTCTTCAATTTTCGCACGGATCGTTTGTGATCCTCTTACCATTGCTTCTAGATCAAAATCTTCTGCCCTTACCGTAAAATAAGCCGCGTAATAATAAAGTGGATGATGCACTTTAAAGTAAGCAATTCTCACAGCCATTAATACATAAGCAGCTGCATGAGCTTTAGGAAACATATACTTTATTTTTTTACATGAGTCAATATACCATTCGGGAACATTGTTTTTCCTCATATCATCTTCCCATTCAGGAGCAAGGCCCTTCCCTTTACGAACTGATTCCATTATTTTAAATGCAAGTGATGGTTCAAGTCCTTGGTAGATCAAATAAACCATAATGTCGTCACGACAGCCAATTACTTCAGGCAATGTACATATTTTATTGTGAATTAGTTCCTGAGCGTTTCCAAGCCATACATCTGTACCGTGAGATAATCCTGAGATTTGTACCAATTCCGAAAATGTAGTTGGTTTTGTATCTTCTAACATCTGACGGACAAACCGGGTTCCGAATTCTGGTATTCCCAACGTCCCAGTTTTACACATTATTTGCTCTTCTGTAACACCAAGTGACTCCGTCCCGCTAAAAATCTTCATTACCTCAGGATCGTCGGTAGGGATCGTTTTTGGATCAATACCGCTTAAATCCTGAAGCATTCTGATAACTGTCGGATCATCATGTCCAAGAATATCAAGTTTTAGTAAATTATCATGGATAGAATGAAAATCAAAATGAGTCGTTTTCCATTCTGAATCACTATCATCCGCAGGGAATTGAATTGGGCTGAAATCAAAAATTTCCATATCATCTGGTACTACAATAATTCCACCTGGATGCTGGCCAGTTGTCCTTTTAACACCTGTACAGCCTTGAACTAATCGATCAACTTCAGCATTTCTCAAATGAAGGTTGTTATCTTGGGCATACCCTTTTACATAACCAAAAGCTGTTTTTTCTGCTACAGTACCAATTGTTCCTGCCCGATAAACATAATCTTCTCCGAATAGAACTTTTGTATAATTATGTGCATGAGGCTGATATTCTCCAGAAAAGTTAAGATCAATATCTGGTACTTTATCACCTTTGAAACCAAGAAATGTTTCAAACGGGATATCGTGACCATCTTTTTTGTATACAGTATCACATTTTGGACAATCTTTATCCGGTAAATCAAATCCAGAACCAACGGATCCATCATCAAAAAACTCAGAGTGCTTGCAATTAGGGCATACATAATGTGGCGGCATTGGATTTACTTCAGTAATTTCAGTCATCGTAGCTACAAATGAAGATCCGACCGATCCTCGAGAACCAACTAAATAGCCATCATCCAAAGATTTTTTAACGAGCTTATGAGAAATCAGATATATAACGGCAAAACCATGGCCGATAATGCTTTTCAATTCTTTCTCTAGTCTTGCTTCTATTATTTCTGGAAGCGGGTCGCCGTAGATGCTTCTAGCCATTTCATAGCTCATCGTCCGTATCTCTTCTTCAGCACCTTCAATTTTAGGTGTATAAAGATCATCTTTAATCGGTTTGATCTCTTCAATCATATCGGCGATAGCATTGGAATTTTCTACAACTATTTTCATCGCTTGTTCTTTTCCTAAAAAAGCAAATTCAGAAAGCATTTCATTTGTCGTTCTAAAATGAACATCAGGTAATTCATGTCTATTTAACGGATTTGCCCCACCTTGAGAGTTAATCAAAATTTTACGATAAATTTTATCTTCTTCATTTAAATAATGTACATTACCAGTTGCAGCAACAGGTAAATTTAGTTTCTCACCCATATCTACTATATTCCTAATAATATCTTCTAAATCTTTTTCATCTCTAACAAGTTCCATTTCTATTAAAGGGGCATAAACAGGTTTCGGATGAACTTCAAGATAATCGTAAAATGCTGCTGCCTTCTCAGCTTCGGCTCGCCCTTTTTGCATCATTGCTTCAAAGACTTCTCCTTTATCGCAGCCAGATCCTACAAGAATGCCTTCTCGATATTTTTCTAGAAGTGATTTTGGAATTCGTGGAACTCGATAAAAGTAGTTTAAGTGAGAAATAGATACAAGTTTAAATAGGTTTTTTAGGCCAATCTCATTTTTAGCAAGCAACGTACAATGGCTCGGTCTTGCACGTTTATATGCATCACCCTTACCCATATAGTCATTCAACTGATCATGATATTCTATCCCTTTTTCCCCGGCATCCTTTAACATTTTTAAAAACAAATAACCGGTAGCCTCGGCATCATATATTGCCCTATGATGCTGAGTCAATTCAATATCGAACTTTTTGGCAAGTGTGTTTAAACGATGATTTTTAAATTCAGGATATAAAAACCTGGCAAGTTCTAACGTATCTATAACGGGGTTTTTTGATTTGCCAATACCGATTCTCTGGAATCCTGTATTTAAAAAGCCCATATCAAAGGTAGCATTATGTGCAACATATATGGCATCTTCCGACCATTCGTAAAATTTCTGCAGCATTTCTTCTACTTCGGGAGCATCATTCACCATATCATCAGTAATTCCAGTCAATTCAATCGTAGTCGCAGAAAGAGGATGATGTGGATTCGCAAAGCTTTCAAATTTATCAATCACTTCTCCATTTCGAATTTTAACTGCAGCAAGCTCTATAATTGTATCGTAAATGGCTGAAAGACCCGTTGTTTCCACGTCAAAAACAATATATTCAGCATCTTCCAGTAAACGATGAACACTATTATAGGCAATCGGAACACCATCATTAATTAAGTTCGCTTCTAAGCCGTATAGAATTTTAATCTCATTTTTTTTGCCTGCACTGAAGGCTTCAGGAAAAGATTGCACAATTGCATGATCCGTTATCGCAATGGCTTTATGTCCCCATTTTTTCGCTTGTCCAACATAACTGGAAATTGAAGTTACAGCATCCATTTGACTCATTGGAGAATGAAGATGCAATTCAACACGCTTATTCCCTTCTTCAGCTAAATCACGGCGCATTTTTGGTTTTACTTCGTTTATATCGTGAGCCATCATGACCAAATCGCGAACAAACGTATCATTTTGTACGCTCCCTCTCACTTTGGCCCACATTCCCTTTTTAACCATCTTTAACATTTCCGCGTCTTCTTTATCTCTTGAAAACATTTTAATTAAAATCGAATCCGTATAATCTGTCATTTTAAACGTTAATAATGAGCGTCCGCTTCTAAGCTCTCTCACTTCAGCATCAAAAATAAAGCCTTCTACTGTGATTCTTCTTTCCTCGTCAATAATTTCCTCAAGTCTCTTAATTTCTTCATCATTTTTAATTGATATACCAATTGTAAGAGGACCAGCCTGAGTCCCATTATTTTGGTCTTTTTCTGAATCAGTTCGCTGCATTTCAACTACTGCTTGTCTTGCCCTTTCCTCATCTTCTTTTCGGTTAGCCTCAATGATTTTCTGTACTTCCTCTGATTGTTGCTCGTCGCTAACCTCAGCATCAAATTGGAGTAAAGGAAAGCCGAAACTTTTATAAATATCAAGAATCAAACTGCCGTATTTTGTTTTCAATGTCTCTGCTTCTGTATGATTCCGGGTGCGAATAATAATTTTATTTCTGATAATTTTAGGAGTTTGTTCATTTAATAAGGTTAGCAGCATAGGAGATATACCATCTATTTCCTTTATACACCCATTCCAATAATCTAGTATAAGTTGTTCCGATGGAGTCGAATCCTTTGTTTCAACTCCAAAACTTATAGAAGCAATATGTTGAAAAGATTTTTGAAGATGATTAGAAAATGTAGAAAACACATTATGCGGAATGATTTTTTCAAATAAGAAGGAAAAATGCCATTGTTTCTTAATTCGATCAATTGTCAGCTTAGAAATTTCCGCATTATATAAATATTGTGCAAATGCATCTTCAGTTAAATTAAGTTGTTGAAGAAGCAACTGAAATCTCTCTTTTTTATCGACGGAATTCATTGCCTCAGCCCTCCATGAAGGAAGGTACCTTATATAGGTACCTTCTCATTATTTATTAAGTAATTGATGAACTAATGGTAGTAACTGTGTTGATTCCACTTCAATTGATTCGCCCGTTTTTCTTACCTTTACTTCAACAATTCCTTCACTCGCTCTTTTTCCAACTGTAATACGGATCGGCAGACCAATTAAATCTGAATCATTGAATTTAACACCAGGTCTTTCGGAACGATCATCTAGTAAAACTTCATATCGATTTGCTTTAAATAAATTATACAATTCTTCAGCGAGCCCAACCTGATCTTGATTCTTCATATTCACCGGAATGACATGTATGTGATATGGAGCTATATGATTTGGCCAAACAAGTCCGTCCTCATCATTAAATTGCTCCGCAATCGCCGACAGTGTACGAGAAACTCCAATACCGTAGCAGCCCATAATATAGTTTTGAGCACGTCCGTTTTCATCTAAATAATTTGCATCCATTGCTTCACTGTACGTCGTTCCCAGCTTGAAAATATGACCAACCTCTATGCCGCGTGCAAAGCGGATTGTCCCATTTCCATCTGGAGATGGATCGCCTTCCATAATAGATCTGAAATCAGCATAGTTTTCAACCTTAAAGTCTCTTCTAGGATTAGCATTAATGAAATGGAACCCATCATCATTGGCACCACAAACGGCATTTACTATAGCTTTTACAGCATGATCCGCATATACCTTCATTTTTCCTGCCACACCGACTGGCCCTAATGAACCAGTAGGGCATCCTAAAATTTTTTCCGTTTCTTCATGATCGCAAAGTTCAACTGATTTTGCATTCAGTGTATTTTTTACTTTAATATCATTGACTTCATGATCCCCGCGAACTAATATCATAACTGGTTCTTCATCTATTTTGAATACTAACGATTTTATGCACTTTTTAGGTTCTACATTAAAAAATGACGACACTTCCGCAATTGTTTTTTGGTTTGGAGTTTGAATTTTTTCTAATTCTTTTTCGTCTTCCTTTGGACTCTCATATTCGACCACACATTCAGCCATTTCAATATTAGCTGCATAATCAGAAGAATCAGAGTAAGCAATTGTATCTTCACCAATTTCAGATAAAACCATAAATTCTTGAGTGTCTTTACCGCCAATCGCTCCTGAGTCAGCTAATACTGCCCGGAAATCAAGACCACATCTAGTGAAAATATTCATGTATGCTGTGTACATTTTATCATACACTTCATCTAAGCTTTCGGGCGACGTATGGAAGGAATATGCATCCTTCATGATAAACTCTCGTCCGCGCAATAATCCGAATCTTGGTCGTTGTTCATCCCTAAACTTTGTCTGGATTTGGAAAAGTGTAAGTGGGAGGCGCTTATACGATTGAACTTCATTGTTTATAAGACTCGTAATGACTTCCTCATGCGTCGCCCCTAAAGCGAAGTCCCTTCCATGCCTATCATGCATACGCATTAATTCATCACCATACGTATACCAGCGGCCGGATTCCTGCCATAACTCAGCTGGCTGCAATGCAGGCATCAGCAATTCAGCTGCACCTGCATTTTCCATTTCTTCACGAATTATTTTTTCTATCTTATCTAACGTTCTTTTGGCAAGTGGCATATATGTATATACTCCACTTGCTGTTTGCCTTATGAAACCTGCCCTTAGAAGGAGCTGATGACTTTTAATATCTGCATCAGCAGGAACTTCACGAAGGGTAGGGATTAATGTCATACTTTGTCTCATTACACGCACCCCGTCTTTTAAAACTACACATTTAAATAATGGCACTTTCTCGTACATTATTGCTAATGACGATGAATATAAATGATGAAAATTGGATTCTGTTATTAAATGAATAATATAACTGAGAAAAGAGCTGGAACTACATATAAGATCCATACAACCTTTAATTTAATGTAAAAGCCGTCTTTTGGGCCTTTACAGAAACATCAACGTTTAACGAATGCAGTCTAATTAATAAAGAATCGCTGAATATCATTCCATGTAACGACTATCATTAAGACCATTAATAGCGCAAATCCAATAAAATGCACCATACCTTCTTTATGACGATCAATTGGCTTACCTCTAACAGCTTCTACTCCGAAAAATAATAGTCGCCCACCGTCAAGCGCCGGTATTGGCAATAGGTTCATAATACCTAAATTAATGCTCAAAAGCCCAGTCCATTTCATTAAATAAAGAATACCCGCTTTAGCGACTTCTTCCGTTGACTTATATATTCCTACTGGTCCAGAAAGCATATCAATAGAAAACTGGCCAATCACTAATTGTCCAAGTAATTGTACAATTTTAATAGTCCAATGGTATGTTTCGATAAAGCCGCTTAGTGCAACTTTAGAGAATGATTTATCTAAATAGGATTGAACACCAATTAACCCTATTTCTCCTTCATCCTCAACAATCCGTTTAGGAGTTATTGGAATGTCAAATGTTTGGCCGTCGCGATCAATGGTAAAGACAAGTTCCTCTTCTGGATGAGCTCTTACGATTGTTGTCATATCCGTAAAAGTATTAACTTCTGAACCATCAATACTTAGTACTAGATCCCCTTGTTTTAAGCCGGCTTCTTGAGCAGCTCCGTCCGAAAGCACATTACCAAGCTTAGCCTCATCTACTGGCACACCTTGAATAATACCAATTATCGTAAAAGCGACAATTGCCAAGATGAAATTAAATAATGGACCCGCAAATATCGTCATAGCTCTGGAACTTAATTTTTTTGAAGCAAATTGTCGATCCCAAGGCGCAATCTGAGTTTCTACTTGATCCTCAACAACTACTGCTTCACGAGAAACCTCAAAAGATTGAAGAAGCTCATCTTCACCTTCTTCATATCCTTGAATGACGAGTCGTTGTTCCAAATCGGCCTTCTCAACTTCAATCATTTTTGCGTTCGGATAACGATTTTTACCATTCAAAATTATTTTGCTAACTTTATTGCTTTGATCAAATAAAATAGCAATTCGATGTCCTGGTTTAATCTCTGGCTGATCCGGATCTTCCCCTGCCATTCTTACAAAGCCGCCAATTGGCAAAAGGCGAATTGTATAGATCGTTTCTCCTTTTTTATACGAAAAAATTTTCGGACCAAATCCAATTGCAAACTCTCTTACAAGTATTCCTGCACGTTTAGCAAATATAAAATGTCCAAACTCGTGAAAAAATACGAGAGCCCCAAATATAATAATAAAGGATATAACAGTATTCAAATCATACAACTCCTTCCATGTAAAACGGTTTTCTTAATTGAACCTAGTCCGTATTAAATAAGTGAGTTCACAAATACCCTTGTTTCTGTATCAACTTCTCGAATAGAAGCAAGATCAGGGTCATTAATAATATTATGGCGTTCAAGCGCCTTTTCAATCAAATCTTCAATTGTAAGAAAAGATATCTTTCCTAATAGAAAAGCATTTACAGCTTCTTCATTAGCAGCATTGAGAACAGTAGGCATTGTACCCCCTATTTTTCCGGCTTCATATGCAAATTTTAGACATCTAAACCTTTCAAAGCTCATTTCTTCAAATTGCAGTTGACCAATTTTCGCTAGATCGAGACGATTTTCAGTTTTAAAATCAAATCTCTTAGGATATGTGAGTGCATATTGAATTGGCACTCTCATATCAGGGCTACCCAACTGTGCTATTATACTGCTGTCATCATATTCAACCATAGAATGGATAATGCTTTCTCGATGTAAAAGAACTTCAATATTTTCATATGATTTCTCAAATAGCCAATGAGCTTCTATCACTTCTAGTCCTTTGTTCATCATTGTAGCAGAATCAATTGTAATTTTGGAGCCCATTGACCAATTAGGATGATTCAGCGCTTGTTCTAGCGTAACATTTTCCAACTCTGCACGGCTATATTCCCTAAAGCTTCCACCAGAGGCTGTTAAAATAAGCCTTCTAACACTTGATAAATTTTCTCCTTGCAAACATTGAAAAATCGCCGAATGCTCACTATCAACTGGTATGATAGGAACATTATTTTCCTTCGCTAAAGACATGACGAGATGTCCCGCTGTTACCAATGTTTCTTTATTAGCAAGAGCAATTGTCTTTTTTTCTTTAATTGCCTGAAGTGTTGGCAAAAGACCTACACTTCCAATTACCGCGTTTAATAGTAAGTTTGCTTTAGAATAAACTGCAGCCTCCATTAATCCGTCAGATCCATATCCAAATGTTATTCCTTGCGGATACTCTGTTCTTAAGGATTCATAATCCGCTTTATTTTGAATAGAAACATACTCAGGATTAAACTCAGCAATAATTTTTCTGACAAGTTCAATATTTTTTCCTGCTGAAATCGCCAATAGCTTAAAATGTTCGGGGTTTTTCCGAATAACATCTAAGGTTTGTATACCAATTGAACCTGTTGCTCCAAGCAAACTTATATATTTCATTCTTTTCGCTCCTTGAAGATAAAATCAATTAAAAAATTAAGAAATGAAGAAGGGGTAATACAAATAACCAGCTGTCACAGCGGTCAAGAATACCTCCATGGCCCGGAAATAGATTTCCTGAATCTTTTACTCCATAATGACGTTTTAATGCTGACTCAGCTAGATCACCCATTTGTCCAAAAATAGAAATGACGATCGTCACAATTAATAATTGGAAAAGAGGAATTTGAATATTGGAAAAGAAAATAAATAAAATGGCTACAATCAAACCGGAAGCAATCCCACCAAAAAACCCTTCAACCGTTTTATTAGGACTAATTTCCGGCCATAATTTATGTTTGCCAAATTTCCTACCAACGAAATATGCTCCTGAATCTGTTACCCATACGACAAATAATGCATAAAAAAGATAAACAAGTCCTTCTTCGCGAATCTGTACAAAATAGAAAAAACCAATGCCAATATATAAAACAGATAATAGGATAAATCCAACATCATCAAATGTAAACTGATTTTTTACTATCACTGTATAAGATAAAAATATTAAAACGGCTGCAAAGGCAATTTCAATTTTGGACAGTTCGGTCATATTAATCATATTAAAATAATGGTTTGGCAATAAAAAGGTCCATAGTAAAACAATTGCTATTAACCCGTGAAATGAAAAAATAGATAGTTTTCTCATATGAAAAAGCTCATATAATCCGATAGAAGCCATTATGTAAGCTAAAAACAAGAAAGGAATTCCACCCATAATTGCAACCGGCAAAAATATGGCAATCAAAATGGATGCTGTTATGATTCGTTGTTTCATTTTTTTGACTCCTCGCTATGTATTCCTCCAAATCGTCTAGTACGACGCTGGTATGCCTCAACTGCATCGAGTAAATGTTTTTCCGTAAAATCGGGCCATAAAACGTCTGTAAACCATAATTCCGAATAAGCGATTTGCCATAGCATAAAATTGCTGATGCGAAGCTCTCCACTCGTCCGAATTAACAGGTCAGGATCAGACAGATGGTGAGTCATTAAATATTTTGAAAAGCAATCATCATCAATATCCATATGTTGTAATTTTCCATTTTTTACATCATTGGAAATTTCCCGGACTGCTTCAATAATTTCTGCCCTTCCCCCGTAATTTAATGCAAAATTTAATTTAAGTCCTGTATTTGAGGAAGTTTCCTCTATTGCTTTTTCAACTGCTCGCCTAGTATGATCTGGAATTCTATTTTCATTGCCGATCATACAAACTTTTACATTTTCTTCAATCAATTCAGGTAGAAAGTTACCAAGAAATTCTTCAGGCAAGCCCATTAAATAGTCAACTTCATGCTTTGGACGTTTCCAATTCTCTGTTGAAAATGCATAAAGCGTCAAAGTATCAATATGAAGCTTATTCGCCAACATTGTAATTTTTCGTACTACTCTCATTCCTTCATGATGACCGGCTATTCTAGGAAGAGCCCGTCTTTTTGCCCACCTGCCATTGCCATCCATGATGATAGCAATATGATTTGGAATTGGCAGTTTTAACACCTGTTCTACTCTTTCATCTAACGTAAGAGCTTTTTGTGAGCTTTTCCATAATTTAATTTTATTTAACATGAAAGGATCCTCCATCAGAGTTGTTTCCTTATATTCGAAAGAGCCATAATCCCTATTATAAAGAAAATATTACTATTTGGATAGAGAATGATACAGAAAGAAATAATTATTGACATATTCTAACATAAAAAAACTCCCTTCATTATAAAGGGAGAATACTCTTTTCAATGAGTCCTTTTATACAGCCAATATTTCCTGCTCTTTTTCTTTTGTAATATCATCGATTTTCTTTATGTGATTATCTGTTAATTTTTGAATATCGTCGGAATAACCACGTAAATCGTCTTCAGTTATATCCCCGCTTTTTTCCAGCTTTTTCAGATCGTCATTTCCATCACGGCGGATATTACGAATAGCAATTTTTGCATCTTCGCCTTCTTTCCTTACAACTTTCACAAGTTCTTTTCTACGTTCTTCTGTAAGTTGTGGAATGGATAGTCTAATTAGAGAGCCATCGTTTGAAGGCATAAGACCAAGATCTGATTTTAAAATAGCTTTTTCGATATCACCGAGAATAGATTTATCATAGGGTTGAATGACAAGCAATCTTGCCTCTGGTACGGAAATAGAAGCCATTTGATTCACAGGTGTGGGAGCTCCGTAGTAATCAATAGTAAGCTTATCAAGAAGCGATGCGCTCGCTCTACCAGCACGAATGCTTGCAAGTTCACGAGTATAAACTTGGATAGCTTTCTCCATTTTGCTTTGCGTTTCAGATAGTACTTGTTTTGTCATTATTCTTTCCCCCTCACTAAAGTTCCTATTTGTTCACCCATAACAGCACGTTTTACATTTCCTTTTTCAGTGAATGAAAAGACAATCAATGGTATATCATTGTCCATACATAACGAAGAAGCAGTAGAATCCATTACCCCCAATCCTTCTTTTAAAACATCCAAGTAAGAAAGCTGATCGTATTTTACTGCATCTTTATTAATTTTCGGATCATCGTTATAGACACCATCAACATTGTTTTTAGCCATAAGAATAACTTCGGCCTCTATTTCAGCAGCTCTAAGTGCAGCAGTAGTATCTGTTGAGAAATACGGATTCCCAGTGCCTGCTGCAAATATGACGACACGATTTTTTTCTAAATGACGGATTGCCCTTCTACGTATGTAAGGCTCTGCAACTTGGCGCATATCAATTGAAGTTTGAACACGCGTCTCGATTCCTAATTGTTCTAAGCTATCCTGCAAGGCTAATGAGTTCATGACAGTCGCAAGCATGCCCATATAGTCAGCTGTTGCTCTATCCATTCCCATTTCACTGCCTACTTTTCCTCGCCAAATATTTCCTCCGCCAACTACTACAGCTATCTCAACACCTAATTCAGCTACTTCTTTTACTTGTTCAGCAATTGATTTGATAACGGTTGGTTTAATGCCAAAGCCTTCATCTCCAGCTAGTGCTTCACCACTGAGTTTAAGTACAACTCGTTTATATTTAGGATTGCTCATAAAAACCTCCGTATGTAGTTATGTATTTTTTCGTAAGAGAGCAATGTTTTTCGAAGTTTTCTTTTCTTCGAAAAAAAGGGAACACAGAAATGTTCCCTTCAATATTATTTCTTAATTTGACTCATAACTTCTTCTGCAAAATTCTCTTGGCGCTTTTCTAGACCTTCTCCAACTTCAAAACGGATAAATTCTACTACTTTTCCACCATTTGATTCTACAAATTGACGAACCTTTTGATCTGGATTCTTAACGAATGTTTGATCTAGCAAGCAAATATCTTCGAAGAATTTACGTAGGCGGCCTTCTACCATTTTCGCAACTATGTTTTCAGGTTTACCTTCATTTAATGCCTGTTGTGTAAGTACTTGGCGTTCATGCTCTGTTTCTTCTTCTGATACTTGATCGCGAGAAATATATTTAGGATTAATAGCAGCGATGTGCATCGCTACGTCTTTTGCTACTGCTTCATCTGTAGTTCCTTCTAATACAGTTAGAACTGCAATGCGGCCGCCCATATGCAAGTATTCACCAAATGCACCGTTGTCCGCTTTTGTTTTTACTTCAAAACGGCGTAAAGTGATTTTTTCTCCAATTTTTGCAATAGCCGCATTCACGTATTCACTAACTATTTGACCATTATCCATTTTTTGCTCTAACGCTTCTTCCACAGATGCAGGTTTATTTTCAAGCAAATGCTCAGCCAATTCTTTAACTAAGCTTTGGAAGTTTTCGTTTTTAGCAACGAAGTCTGTTTCAGCATTTACTTCAAGAATAACTGCGTCATTACCTTTACTTAATATAAAAGTTGTTCCTTCTGCAGCAATACGGTCGGCCTTTTTCGCAGCAGAAGCAATCCCTTTCTCACGTAGAAAATCAATAGCTTCTTCCATATTTCCGTTTGTTTCAGTCAGCGCTTTTTTACAATCCATCATACCTGCGCCAGTTTTTTCACGTAATTCTTTTACCATTTGTGCAGTAATTGCCATTTGTTTTGCCCTCCTAAATAATAGTTTGAAAAAAGGTGATAAGTGTCTATCACTCTTATCACCTTTTATCGCAATGATACAGCTCTGTCAATTTGCAGCGCTATAGCTTTTTAATATGTTAGACGTTTGCAGTTTCAGCTGCTTCTTCTGCTTCTTCATCTTGTTTAGATTCGAGCAATGCATCAGCCATTTTAGCAGTCAAAAGTTTTACTGCACGGATTGCATCATCGTTAGCAGGAATTACATGATCGATTTCATCCGGGTCACAGTTTGTATCAACGATTCCGACGATAGGAATATTTAATTTACGCGCCTCCGCAACAGCAATTCTTTCTTTGCGAGGGTCTATAATGAACATAGCATCCGGAAGAGTTTTCATGTCTTTGATGCCGCCTAAAAATTTAACGAGGCGATCATATTCTTTCTTCAACATAACGACTTCTTTTTTAGGCAATACTTCGAAAGTTCCATCTTCTTCCATTTTTTCGATTGCTTTTAAGCGTTCGATTCTTTTTTGAATAGTTTCAAAGTTAGTTAAAGTTCCGCCAAGCCAGCGATGATTTACATAGTAATGTCCCGCACGCTCTGCTTCTTCTTTAACAGATTCTTGAGCTTGTTTTTTTGTTCCTACGAATAGAACTTTACCATTGTTATCAGCAAGCTCTCTCATAAAGTTATAAGCTTCTTCGACCTTTTTTACCGTTTTTTGAAGGTCGATGATATAAATACCGTTACGTTCCGTAAAAATGTATTTTTTCATTTTTGGGTTCCAACGGCGTGTTTGATGTCCAAAATGAACACCAGCTTCAAGCAATTGCTTCATTGAAATTACTGACATAGTGTTTTTCCTCCTTGGTTTTCTTCCTCCGTTCCGCTCATTTTTTGCGCATTCTGTATATAAACAGCACCATGCAACAAAATCACGGAACGTGTGTATTAACACCATCAATCAATATAGCATAAAAAAAGTATGCTATCAAGTATTACTTCCGATTTTCATGGAACTTAAGAAGCAACTCCACTTCGGTTTTTCCTTTTTTTAATTGTTTTGCTATTTCGCTGCTAGTTAATCCTTTTTGAGATAAATCTTCTACTTGTTGAGTGAAGGTTTTTGGAGTTTCTACTTCACTTTGTTTATTTTCATATACTTCCGCTGCCAGCATTCTTGAATATGTTTCTGCAGTTATAGGAGATTCCTGTTCTACTATGGCATTAGGTTCATTCTGCATGTCATCCGATTGTTTGTTGCTTTTTGGTGAATGCTGAAATTGTGTGATAAATGATTTATTTTCTTCTTTTAGCTCCAACAGAAATGCTGCTAACATTTCTTCAGATTCTTCTTGAATTTTCCGTTGATTCCTTTCAATTTCTATGAAACGATTTTGACGTTGATATAAAACAACGACAGCCAAAATCAGGAAAAGATTCAACATAAATAAGAAAAAAATTAGTATACCGATCAATATTATCCCTACCCATTGTAATCTATTGTTGTGCCTTTATAAGGGTGAGTCCCCTCCATGTTTATTCGTTTTTTTGTTTTTCTTTTTTTGGGCTGATTTTCATCACTATTTTTATGAGGTGATCGTTCATCTTTTAATAGTAATTTATCTTTTCGATCCGTTTCAATGATCCCGTTTCGCTCACGCTCAACTTTTTCTTCCATTTCCTTTGCCGCATGATCTAAGATGACTTGTCCTCTTTGCTGAAGCTGCTCGGAGATTTTCCCCGCTTCAATAGTTCTCGGAAGGGCAACTTGCATTTCGATCGATTTAAGACTCACCTATTTATACCCCCGTTATTTTAGAAGTACACTCTTTAATTTAACAATCGTCTTAGAATGGATTTGGGAAATTCTTGAAGTGGATAATTGTAATATTTCTCCGATTTCTGTAAACGTTAATTCTTCTTTATAAAATAAACTTAATACTAGTTGCTCTTTTTCATTCAAATCCAATAGTGCCAGCTCAAGATCTTTAAGCCACTCATTTTTAACTAACTGTTCTTCTGGAGTTAGTGTTTCTTCATCTTTAATATTATGGCTTTGACTTTCGTCCTCTTGATCATAAATATGCTCATCAATGGATAAGACACTTGCAAAAATGTGCTCATTTAACGTTTTGCAAACTTCATCTTCTGAAAATCCGCTCACTGATGCAATTTCTTCTACCGAAGCGTGACGCATCAATTCTTGTTCGAGCATTTGTGTAGCAACTTCTATTTTCTTAACCTTTTCTCTTGTGCTTCTTGGAAGCCAATCTTCTTTTCTTAATCCGTCAATAATTGCACCCCTAATTCGAAATGAAGCATATGTATCGAATTTAAGATCCCTAGAAATATCATATTTATTTAAAGCATCCAGAAGGCCCAATAGTCCTAAACTTTTAAGCTCTTCCCGACTAACATTTTTAGGTAATCCTACTGATATGCGTTGAACATGATAAGAAACTAAAGGCATGTATTTTTCTACAAGCATATCTCCTGCATTAGCATCACGGGAATGAGTCCAAAGCTCCCAATATTTCTTCTCTTCCATCGGTGGTGAGTTTGACATATAATCCCTCCTCACAATTACATAGACTCTCTGCATTCACCAAGTCTGACGGTACAAGGCTTTCTGTACTATTTTTTTATTCTCCTCCTGCATTAAATAGGGGGTATTTCACTTTTTATTTATAAAATTGCCCACTCTATACTGTACGAGAAAATAATCTACTTACTACGAGAGAGCCTGCCACCGTTGAATTCCGTTTCAGGCGGTAGCTTTCCGGTGCACGTGCGGTGAGCCTCCAGGAGTCGCCGTCTGGAATGTAGATTGACTGAGATATTCTTTCGCTCATAGTAGGGGACTCTTAATCTCTTCCTTTTTATAAGGCTTAAGCTAGTTATTTATACAAGGAAATTTTATTGCCTTTTGTCGGAAAGGCTCGACTTTTTTGAAACACCAAAAATTGCCGAAGAAGTGGTTTATTTCCTTAATTACTGTGATTGAGGCGTTAAAATAGAAACCTACTGTCGTTCCACTTGAAGATTATCAAAACTTCGTATCCTTATCAAAAAGATGAACTTATCGTTCCTTAATTATCTTCTATTCTCTTCAATGGCATAAATCATTTTTAAAGGTTCTTTCCCAAATGATTTCAAAACAAAATCTGTTGTATGTTAATTGGAGCGAAAGTGTGAGACTCCTGGTCGGCTAAAGACGGCCACGTCCTGTAGCCTCCGCCGACACTAGGATGTACTTGTCCGTAGCGGAATCAGCGGCATAAGTGAGACTGAGACCCCACAGGCGTTTACGCCGAGGAGGCTCATGGAAATGCGTATGCGCCTTGACGAGCCCCGACAAGCATAAGACAAATTGTGCAGTGGCTTGCCTTTTAGCCACGTAGTAATATGACTTATGACCTCGAGGGGATAGGCGCTGCAGCTAGACAAACCGCCCGCCCCGCGGAAAGAGAGCAGCTGGAGCGAAAATCAATCACGCACTACCGTAGTAAAGGAAACATTGATTATCAAAATAGCCTTTTAAAAAAATAAATATGTGATGCCTTTTTCGCAGATTAATGCTTTAAAATTCCGAAAATCTAGTTACAAGCGATTTTCGCATGTTGATCAGATTTCAATCATTTCTTGGTAAACTGTTTTTATTTGTAACATGCAAGTTTCAGTATCGAATTCTATCGTCCTGCCACTATGCCCCCCGGTATCCTCAGCGACAAGTTGAATTTTCATTGATTTTAACTCTTGCTTTACCGCCTCAATATTACGGGGACCTATTCTCATTTGATCATTTTTTGAAGAAAAATGAAACATTTGTGCTCCTCCGGCAATTTTCGCCTTAAGCCTTGACTGATTTGCTCCAAGGGAGATAAGTTCATGAATTAGCTCTCTCAAAGCAGTATCAGCAAATTTCGCCTTATTTATTTCCTTGTCCCCTCTTGCAAGGGCTGAATCAGGCAACATTATATGTGCAAGTCCTGCTATACTAATCTGTTTATCATAAACGACTACTCCGACACATGAACCTAGTCCTGAAGTTCTTATCTTTTCGGGTGATTTTACTATTTTCATATCTGCAATTCCGACCCTTACTACCGTATCAATCATTCATTTCGACTCCCAGCGTATTAAATATGACTGAAAACGAGTTTGGATCAGGAAGAAGGAAAAAATGACCATTTACACTTACGGAATTAGTATTTTCCTCATTTAATGCCGTATCAATTACGATTGCATAGTCTTGCGAATGCGATAATTCAATCAACCCGTAACTTATTATAGCACCTGCCATATCAACACTAATTGATGGAACAGAAGGATAAAGGTCCAGCCCTGTAAAATCAGATAAGGATGATAAATAAGAACCTGATAAAATATTTCCCAATTCCTGCATTGCAGAAAGTCCCATTTCGGAATAGGGTGGATTTTCAAAAGAAAAGGACATATCTCCAGTTAATTTTTGTACATATTTAGTAGCCTGTTCAATAGGGAGAATAAAAAACATACTGCCTGAGGCATCACCTTCTACTCTCAAAAATACTGCAGTTACAATTGTATCGTGACCGCCAGCCATTTCCAGCATTTCATCAAAAGTAACAATTCTAACGGAAGGAACTTTCATGTCAATATTTTTACCTACTAATACGGAAAGTGCAGTAGCTGCATTTCCAGCACCAATATTGCCGATTTCTTTTAAAACATCTAATTGAAAAGGTGTAATAATTTTTTTAAGCTCCATACATTCCATCCCTTAAAGAAAGAGGGGTAACGATATTTTCAAGATTTAACAATAGAACAAGTCTTTTTTCTAAGTTTGCGACTCCCTCAATGAATTCAGGAGGCGCCGCTCCTGCTACGTCCGGGCATGGCTCAATAAGAGACTCCGGTATATCCAAAACATCATTTGCTTCATCAACGATCATTCCAACTGTCATATTCTTATAGGAAACAATAATGATCCTTGTGCGATCTGTATAATCAGCATTTCCAATACCAAAACGATTTTTCAAATCAACGATCGGAATAATAACCCCGCGTAAATTCGTCACTCCTTTTATAAAGGCAGGGACATTTGGCACTCTTGTTATATGAAGCATTTTTTCAATTGCCGTGACATGCTTAACTGAAATGGAATACTCCTTATCGTTAAGTTTTAAAACGATAACTTTTTGTTCAGAGGCTTCGGTTGAATTAATCATTGTATCAGCTCCTAACAATTATTTAATTAAAGCATTGCAGTCGATGATGAGTGCAACCTGTCCATCACCTAAAATAGTGGCACCAGAAATAGCGAATACCTCTGTCAAATAAGACCCGAGTGATTTAAGAACAATTTCTTGCTGCCCTATAAAAGAATCAACAATAAGGGCTGCCATTTTATCACCTTTACGAACGATTACAATCGAAATAAATTCATCTAATTCATGATCAGCATGAAGGCCAAAAATTTCCTTCAGTGATATTAAAGGTACGACTTTACCTCTGAAATCAATCACCTGTTGATCATGCGCCAATAGTATTTCTGATTTTTTAATGATAGCTGTTTCAATAATGGAGGATAACGGCAAAGCATATTTTTCTGGTCCAATTTCAATCAACATTGCTGAAATAATCGATAAAGTTAATGGTAATTGAATGGAAAAAACGGATCCTTTTCCTTCAACTGAATCAATGGATACTGTTCCACCCAATGATAAAATTTTGGATTTTACTACATCTAAACCTACTCCACGTCCTGAGATATCGGAGATTTTTTCCGCTGTTGAAAATCCAGGCGCCATAATCAATTCAAATGCTTCTGAATCTGTTAATTCGGCTGCTTCATTTTGAGAAATAATTCCTTTTGAAATGGCTTTTTCAATAATTTTATTTCGATTTATACCTGCACCATCATCTTCGATCTCTATAAACACATGATTCCCACTATGATATGCCTTTAATTGAATGTTTCCTGTTTCAGATTTTCCATTTGCCCTTCTGACTTCAGGATTTTCGATACCATGATCAATAGCATTTCTTAATAAATGAACAATAGGATCACCGATCTCATCTATTACTGTTCGATCTAACTCTGTTTCTGCTCCGATAATTTCCAGTTCAAGAAGCTTGTCCAAATCTTTTGCCAGCTGTCTAACCATTCTTGGAAATCGATTAAATACATTGTCAACAGGCACCATTCTCATATTCAAAATAATACTTTGTAAATCACCTGAAATACGCGTCATTCTTTCTACTGTTTCAGCTAAATCAGAGTTCTCAATATCTTGTGATATTTGCTCTAAACGGCCCCTGTCAATGACAAGCTCTTCAAAAAGATTCATCAACATATCGAGACGCTCAATATTTACCCTAATCGTTTTATTTGCAGCTTTACTTTGTCTCTTTTCATTCGTTTCTGGCTTTCTGGAAGGTGAAGGCAAGGTATCCTCTATTTTTTCCTTTTCGCTTTTATCTAAATTGTCAGACGTAGCTTCTTCACTTTTTTCATCGATTGATAACGTATCGAATAAATTTGTTTCGACTGATTCAATTTCCGAAATTTTCATGATTTTTTTACGTAAGTCTTCACCAGATTCTTGTGTAATTAATGTAACCGTAAACTCGGAGTCAAACTGCTCTTCTTCCAATTGTTCAACAGAAGGTGAAGATTTTATGACTTCCCCACATTTCTCCAATACCTCAAATACCATAAACACACGCGCTGTTTTTAATAAACAATCAGCACGCAACGAAATTGTTAGTTCATAGCAATCAAAGCCTTGTTCCTTTGATTGCTCGATAACTGTTCTTTCGTATTGATCATATTTATTTTTTGGATATGTAATAGAAGCTAGTGCAGCGGCTGCTTCATCTTCAGCTTTTTCATTTATTGCCGGTATATTTCCTTGCTCTATTTGTTCGAGCTTAGTAATAGCCACGCTTACATCTCGAGTTCCATCTCCACCTGATGCGATGGATTCTACCATTGCTTCCAAATCGTCCACTGCAAGAAACACAATATCTAATAAATCCGTGGTCACTTGCATTTTCTCATTTCTAATACCATCCAGCACATTTTCCATTATATGCGTCAGATTGGCTAAGTCCGAATACCCCATTGTGGCTGACATACCTTTCAGCGTATGTGCCGCTCTAAAAATATTGTTTACGATTTCAAGATTATGAGGATCCTTTTCCAATTCAAGAAGATTTTGATTCAAAGATAATAAATGCTCTTTACTTTCATCAATGAACACTTCCAAATATTGATTCATATCCATAAGCCCACGTCCTTTATCTAATATATTTCAAGATCGTTTCAGCTATATCATCCAGTTTTGCTATGGAGTCGACTTGATTAGTTGCAATAGCAGCGTTTGGCATACCATAAACGATGCAAGTTTCTTTAGATTCCGCTATCGCGTAGACACTACTTTCTTTCTTTAATTCTACCAAACCAGCTGCGCCGTCTGCACCCATTCCTGTCATAATTACAGCTATTTTATCGAAATTTGATAGATTATGAATTGAATTGAACAAGACATCAACAGAAGGGCGATGTCCGTTAACAGTTGGACTATCTAATATTTTCACTTTTGCTCTGCCACCTGTTTGAACAATCGTCATATGTCTGCCCCCTGGAGCGATATAAGCCGTACCTTCCTTTAATGATTCGCCATCTTCAGCTTCTTTAACTTCTATATCACATATTGTGTTTAATCTATCAGCCAAGGACTTAGTAAATTTTGGCGGCATATGCTGAACAATAACTATTGTTGCATCCAACTCTTTCGGTAACTGCGATAATACTACTTGCAATGCTCTGGGGCCGCCAGTTGAAGTTCCGATACAAATGATCTTTTTTTTATCCGGATTTTTACGTGGTGTCATAATTTACTACTACTCCTCTAAATTTTGCTAAAAGAACAATCGTCGAAGTCTATTAATAAATGAATCTGTTTCTTTATAATCCGAATTGTTTTCGTTTAAATATGATTGAACGATTGTTTTCAATTTCACTGAAATATTGGAGTTTGGATAAGCATGTGAAAAGGCAGTTTGGTTAATGACGGCTTTCCTTACATGCTTGTCTTCTGGCAAAACTCCGAGCATTACTGCATCTTTATGTAGAAACTTTAATACTGTTTGTTTTAATCGTGCGAGCGTTTCTCTTCCTTGCTTTTCGGTATCAGCACGATTGCAAATTAAGAAAAAGTTCCCTAAAGCACCTTCTAAGCAAATAAATTTCATCATTGAATACGCATCTGTTATAGCTGTAGGTTCAGGAGTAGAAATGATCATAATATCGTCAACTGCAAGCAATACTTTTAATGAAGCCGAATTTGCACCAGCTCCCATATCAAAAATAATATAGTCATACTGTTGCTGCAGCTCCCTTAATCCGTCGAGCAGTCTATCCAACATTCTTTCGTTAAATTGAATAGTTTCATTTAAACCATTTCCGGCAGCAATATATGAAAAGCCCTCATGAGTATCATTTACAATATCTTTTATTGTGGTCTCTTCAAGTAAAAAGTCAGAAAGACTCAGACGCGCTTGTTTCCCAAGAATAATATTTACATTACCCATGCCTATATCGAAATCAAATAATAAAACTCGTTTGTTCTTCTTATTTAATATTAAAGCAATATTAATGGAAATATTGGATTTCCCAACTCCTCCTTTTCCACTGACTACGGCAATCGTTTTTGCATTGCCTTTAGATATGTTTGTCATTTTCAATCGCAAGTTTTCGGCTTGGTCTTTCATGATGATTCATCCTTAAGAACATATTCAGTAATAACTTCAGGAGTAGCCGCTATAATATCGTCAGGTACGTCTTGTCCAGTTGTAATGTAAGCAACTCCTTTTTTGTATTTGCATACTAAGTTATACATTACACCAAAGGTTCTCGTCTCATCAGCTTTAGTAAAGATAAATTGGTTGAAATTCATCTCTAAAAAATTGTCAACAATTCTTTCAATATCTTTTTCTTTCATTGAAATTGATAATACTAAGTAGGTTTCTATATTTTCTTCATCGCCAAACAGTCTCAGCAAGTCATCTATATACTGTTTTTCTTGATAATTGCGACCTGCCGTATCAATAAGAACAATATCGTATTCCGAGTACTTATTAATAGCCGAACGAAAGTCTTTTTCTTCATAAATAACTTCAACTGGAATATTTAGTAATTGTGCGTATGTTTTTAATTGATCAATAGCCGCAATTCTGTACGTATCTGTTGTTATAAGGGCAACTTTTTTATGATGTTCCAGAACTGCTTCCGCGGCTAATTTAGCAATTGTTGTTGTTTTTCCCACACCGGTAGGGCCAACAAAATTGATAAACTTCTTTTCATATGAAATTTCATCAAAGTTAAAAAGCTTTAATTGATTTATCATTTGTGTTGTACACCATTGATCAATCTCGGATTCAGTAGGTTCATTTTCAGAATTTCGCCATTTCTCTAGTAAGGCATCGCCAACATTCAATAAAAATCCCTCTTCTACCTCTTCCTCTTGAAGCTTATTCAACGATTTTTGGATGATTTCCGGATACTGATTGTAACTTGAATAATTACTATTCTTTATTGCTTTAAGTTCAGATTTTAACTCGGCGATTTCTGATAATATGGTTGGTTCCCTTTGTATAGATGGATTGATATAAGTAGATGTTTTTGTTTTATTTTCAATTGGATTCTTTCTGTTTTTATTTTTTCTTGTTAATGCTTGATGAATGGGTTGTTCATCTAAAGCAGCTATAACTTCAATGTTTTTCTTACGAAATAACCCGAGGAAACCGCCACTAAAAATTACCTTTGAATTTAATATGACGGCATTTTCACCTAGCTCTTGCTTAACTTTTTTCATTGCTTCCGGCATAGTCGGGGCAATAATTTTTTTTATATTCATTCAACACTCACCATCCCAGTGCTTTGAACTTCCACATTCGCTTCTAATTCATTATATGAAAGGACAGGAACTTGTGGAAAATATCTTTCTGTCAATTGTCTTACATACATCCGAACTGCAGGGGAACATAGTAAAATAGGAGCCTGCTGCATTAATGATTGCTGTTCAATTTGTGAGGCTGTTGCTTCAAGAATTGAATGGGAATCATCGGGATCCATTGATAAATAATTACCATGTTCCGTTTGCTGTACACTGTCTGCAATTAACTTTTCCACTTTACCTGACACAGTAATCACTTTTAATAGCGAATTTTCATCAGCATATTGATTTGTTATTTGCCTTGCCAATCCTTGCCTTACGTATTCAGCAAGTAAATCCGTGTCTGTGCTCATTTTCCCATAGTCTGCCAAGGTTTCAAAAATAACTGGTAAATTTCGTATCGATACATTCTCTTTCAGTAGTTTTGCCAAAACCTTTTGAACTTCACCAATTGTAAGCGGATTTGGAGTTACTTCTTCTATTAAAATTGGAAATGATTCTTTTAGATGATCAATAAGCTGCTTCGTTTCTTGTCTACCTAAAAGCTCATGCGCATTCGTTTTTAATACTTCAGTAATATGAGTAGAAACGACAGATGGAGGATCCACAACTGTATATCCTAATATTTCGGCTTGTTCTTTTACTTCCTCCGTTATCCACTTTGCTGGAAGACCAAATGAAGGTTCAATCGTATCAATTCCTTCCAGCATATCTTCTCCACCTGGACTCATCGCTAAATAATGATCCAATAGCAGCTCCCCTCTTGCCATTTCACTGCCTTTTATTTTTAAACGATACGCATTTGGTTCAAGTTGAATATTATCTCTAATTCTCACAACTGGAATGACAATACCTAGTTCCAATGCTAGCTGCCTTCTGATCATGACGATGCGATCAAGTAAATCGCCACCTTGATTTACGTCTGCAAGAGGAATAAGTCCATAACCAAACTCAAATTCTATAGCATCAACATTTAGTAGATTGATTACACTTTCAGGACTCTTTAAATCATCTGATTCAGGATCTTCAAAATGCTCTAATAAATCAGCCTCCTGCTTAGCTGGAACTCTAGACAAAGAGATACCACCAATAGCAAGTGAAGCAGCAATTGGAATTGTTATAATATCATTGATTGGTGTTGCTAAACCTAATAGAAAGATGGTACCTGCAGCTACGTACAACATTTTGGGAAATGCAAATAGCTGACCAATAATATCAGACCCAAGATTGCCTTCAGAAGCTGCCCTCGTAACTACTATTCCAGTGGCGGTTGAAATAAGCAACGCGGGAATTTGGCTCACTATGCCATCGCCCACAGTTAGCATGGAGTATTTCACTGCTGCTTCACCAATCGGAAGTCCTTGTTGAAGCATACCAATAATAATTCCAAATAATAGGTTGATAATGACAATAATGATCCCTGCTATTGCGTCACCTTTAACAAATTTACTTGCTCCATCCATTGATCCATAAAAATCTGATTCTCGCGAAACCTTTTCCCTTCGTTCCCGTGCTTCATGCTCCGAAATGACCCCTGCATTTAAATCAGCATCTATACTCATTTGTTTACCAGGCATCGCGTCTAATGTAAACCGCGCTGCAACCTCTGATACACGTTCTGCCCCTTTTGTAATTACTACAAATTGAATAATGACCAATATGAAGAACACAACTAAACCAACCAGCACGTTTCCACCGACAACAAAAGTCCCGAACGTTTCAACGACACCGCCAGCATCACCTTTTGAAAGGATCGATCTTGTCGTTGAAACATTCAGGCCCAATCTAAAAAGTGTCAACAGTAAAAGTAATGATGGGAATATTGAAAATTGGAGAGGTTCTTGCATATTCATAGATGTCAATAGTACTAGAAGCGCAAGTGAAATATTGACTATTATAAGCAAGCTTAATAACCATGGTGGAAAAGGTATAACCAGCATGGCAACAATTAATATTACACTTAATAGAATTGCAAGATCTTTCACTTTCACAACAATCTCTCCCAAAAAAACTAGATAAAAAACACTTTAGATTTTATGTTTAATTCTATATACATAAGCAAGTATCTCTGCAACTGCCTTGAAAAAATCATCAGGAACTTTTTGTCCTATATCGATTTGATCATATAAGGAACGCGCCAAAGGACGATTTTCAACCATAATAATATTATGTTCACTAGCAATATACTTGATTTTCTGCGCCATAAAATCTACGCCTTTCGCAATGATGACAGGAGCATCATCTATTTCCTCATCGTATTTTAAAGCAATTGCATAATGTGTAGGGTTTGTGATGATGACATCAGCTTTAGGAACTTCCTGCATCATCCGCGACATTGCCATTTCACGCTGCTTTTGTTTTACCTTGGACTTGATTAAAGGATCCCCTTCAGTATTTTTAAACTCGTCTTTAATATCCTGTTTCGACATTCGAATATTCTTCTCATAATCATATTTTTGATACAAGTAATCAAATAATGATAAAAATAAAAGAGCGAGTGATGCGGCGATCCCCATTTGCATCGTAAGGCTGCCAACCGTTTTCAATGCTGAGCCAATAGATTTATGTGATAATATAAGAACTTCGTCGATTCGAATCCATAGAACAAAAAAGGTAATGCTCCCTACAAAGCCTATCTTTAAAATAGATTTCAATAATTCCACAATTGCCCTAATCGAAAAAATACGCTTCATCCCTTTAATTGGATCAAGTTTTTCCAATTTCGGCTGTAATGGTTCACCTGTTACCATAAATCCGACTTGCATTAGATTAGAAGCAATACCCGCAATAAGTGCAATCAACATTACCGGGCCGAGTAAAAAAGCAATTTCTTTCAATATATCCAGTAAAATTAGTTGAATATTAGCTTCTGAAACTTCCATTAATAAAAACTCGTTAAAGGAATGGCGAAATGTGTCTACTGCTATCTTTCCCATGTTAGATGAAAAGAAAAGTAGAAATAAAAAGACTGCTAATAACCCAATGGCAGTATTAACATCTTGGCTTTTTGCCGTTTGCCCTTTTTTTCGGGCATCCAGTCGCTTTTTCGGAGTTGCCTTTTCCGTCTTTTCACCTGCAAAGAATTGGAGATCAAGATTGAGTTGTTTCATCCCGTTCCTCCTATAAGTCTCATCACATTTCTCATTACATGCAGCATCGTTTCAAATAAATTTTGCACAACGCCAAACATAACTCCAAGCACGATAAATAAAATAATGAAACTAACTGCTATTTTAATTGGAAACCCAACGACAAAAATATTCAACTGTGGCACCGTTCTTGCCACAATTCCTAGAGCGACATCTACGAGAAACAATGAAGCTACAACTGGTATCGCCATTTGAAAAGCAATCATGAACATCATACTGAATGATTTAATAATATATTCGGTCAATGAACTATCTCCAAAAGGGATAAAGACCTGGTCAATCGGAATAAATTGATAACTATAGAAAATCCCATCCAATATTAAATGATGACCATTAATAGCAAGTAAAAATAGCAAAGAAAACATGTATAAGTATTGACCGATGAGTGGACTCTGTGTTCCGGTCTGCGGATCAATCACATTAGCTATGGCAAACCCCATTTGAAAATCAATAAATCCTCCAGCAATTTGTATAGCTGATAGTATCATATACGCTGTAAAGCCGATAAGAAGCCCAACACCAGCTTCTTTAAGAATAAGTAAGAAATACTCTCCTGTAATTTCAATTGATTGCACATCAATTGTGTAATACATCAATAATGATAAAAAGAAGGCAAAGCCAATTCTATATGTCGCTGGAAGTGTTCTATATGAAAACAAAGGCAGAGTAACAAAAAATGTCGAAACCCTCATAAATACTAACATGAAAACTGATATATTGGGCAGCAATTCCATTTACTCAACCTACAAATCGCGTTAAATTTTGAAAAATTTCAGTAGCATATGATAGAAGCCTACTTAACATCCATGGCCCCAAAATAACGGCACCTACTAATACAGCTACAATTTTTGGGATAAAAGCCAATGTTTGCTCTTGAATTTGCGTCGTGGCTTGAAAAATACTAACAGCCAGCCCAATGGCCAAAGCAATCACAAGCAATGGGCCTGCTACAATTAATATCGTATAAACTCCTTTTTCCGCCAGAGAAATGACAGCTTCTGCACTCATGATGATCACTCCATTAATCTACAACTTTATAAAATCTATTCTTATGAAAAACTTTGCAGCAGCGATTTAACGACCAAATACCAACCATCAACGAGTACAAACAGCAATATTTTAAAAGGGAGTGATATCATAACTGGCGGCAGCATCATCATTCCCATCGACATTAAAATACTCGCAACAACCATATCAATCACTAGAAACGGAATAAAAATCATAAATCCAATTTGAAAAGCCGTTTTTAGTTCGCTTAATGCATAAGCGGGTACAAACACAGTCAACGGAATATCTTGTATTGTTGCCGGTCTTTCCGTTTTTGAATATGTTAAAAATAACTCTAAATCTTTTTGTCTAGTATGTTTACTCATAAAATCTCTAAAAGGTACAGCTGCTTTTTCATAAGCTTCTTCTAAGTTAATTTCATCATTAAATAGTGGTGTTAAAGCTTGTTCATTCACTTGACTAAATGTAGGCGCCATTATAAAAAAGGTTAAAAATAAAGCTAGTCCCACCAAAACCTGGTTAGGCGGCATCTGTTGTGTAGCAAGAGAAGTTCTGACAAAAGAAAGAACAATAATAATTCTAGTAAAGGATGTCATCAAAATTAAAATACTTGGAGCAATGGATAAAACAGTCAGTAATAATAATAGCTTGACTGAAGTAGAAACAGTTTCGGATGAACTATTATTAAAAAACTCCATAAACTCATTCATCGGTATTTGACCTCTTGTTATCAAGCTTATTCATTGTCTGCTTGCGCTCCCTTTTAATTTCATCAAGCTGCCTTTTCAAATGTGTATGAAATGGCTGGTGAGACATTTCATTCGTTTCATTTGTCTTTTTCATTCTTTTTATCCATTTCGTCATCATATCGACAGGCTGAAGGCTTTGTTCTAATTGCTCTTCATATTGCCGCATATAATTCTCATAATCTTCGCCATCCGTTATTTCTTTTAAAAGCTGAACATCTTCCCCAACCCCAAGAATAAGGAGGCGATTACCTACCTTGACTATTTGTATTGAACGGTTACCGCCCAATGGCGTACCACCTATATTTTGAACAAGTCGATTTTGCTGATAAGATTGACTTCTTTTATTAATGAATTTCAATAAAAAATATAATATTGCTATGACAAATATAAGTGCAAAAACCATTTTTACGATATCCGCTATTCCTATACCATCTACACCATCTGTTTGTGATTTTATTGTTTGGTCGGTTACTTTCGATTTATCTTCCGCATCATCACATTTCTTTGGATAACAATCATCCACCATTCCACCAGGCGGATTGTTGTCAGCAAAAACAATCGATTGATCCGCTTGGCTAAGAAGTAAAAACATGATGGTGAAAACAAATAGCGAACGTTTAATAATCAATTTCATATTCGAGAATTAACCTAAAGTTTTTTGGATAGCTTCTATCACCCTATCCGCTTGGAACGGCTTAACAATAAAATCCTTTGCGCCAGCTTGAATGGCGTCAATAACCATTGCTTGCTGCCCCATTGCTGAACACATAATAATTTTTGCAGCCGGGTCAACAGATCTGATTTCTTTTAAAGCAGTAATTCCATCCATTTCAGGCATAGTAATATCCATTGTAACTAAGTCAGGTTTTAATTCATTATATTTTTCAACAGCTTGCATGCCATCCACTGCTTCTCCAACTACTTCAAAACCATTTTTCACTAAAATATCTTTAATCATCATTCTCATAAATGCGGCATCATCTACAATCAAAATTCTATTAGCCATGCTAATTCCTCCTAAAACTTAGTTCAATTTTTTTAATCTGTCTGATTGGCTTACGATGTCAGTTACTCTTACACCAAAGTTTTCATCAATAACAACTACTTCGCCTTTAGCAATTAAGCGGCTATTAACAAGTATTTCAACTGGTTCACCTGCCAATTTATCCAATTCAATAATGGACCCTGCACCGAGTTCAAGAATATCCTTGACTGATTTTTTTGTTCTTCCAAGCTCTACTGTAACTTGCAATGGAATATCAAGTAGCATATCAAGGTTTTTTGTTTCGGGAGCAGGAACATTAGATTGATTAAACTCTAAAAAGCTAGCTGATTGGACATTTAATGGGATTTTCTCTTCATCGGCAACTTTGCCATTTTCTCTTTTCGGTTCATCATTTCTTGTATTTCTTAAAGATTGGTTTTGTGCATTCTCATCGCTTACTAATGTTCGAGCCATATTTGAATTTGGACTAGATGCAGGTTTTACCTCAGAAGGGTCACTTCCGTTTTTTGACAATAAATCTTCTACAAGCTTTTTGGCAAATTCAATTGGAAGTACCTGCATAATATCAGAATCTATTAAATTTCCGATAGCAAGACGAAAAGATATCTTAACAAGAAGGTTTTGTTGAGGTATCGTATCTCTTCCTTCCCCTTCGGAAATATTCAATAGTTCAATTGAAGGTGGTGAAATATCAACTTTTTTCTCGAAAATAGATGACATCGAAGTAGCAGCTGAACCCATCATTTGATTCATAGCTTCTTGAACAGCACTTAAATGAATTTCATCTAACAATTCCGCAGGCGAAGTCCCATCGCCACCGAGCATTAAATCTGCTATTATAGCAGCATCACTTTGTTTAATAACAAGAATATTTACTCCTGAAAAACCTGATGTATATTTAACTTGTATGGCAACATATGGATGTGGAAACTCTTCTTCGAGTTTTGCATTATCAATAATGGAAACGGATGGAGTTGTAATTTCTACTTTTTGATTCAGTAATGTAGATAAAGCAGTTGCTGAACTACCTATCGAAATATTCCCAAGCTCCCCTATAGCATCCTGTTGCAATTCATTTAAAAAATCTGATATATCATGAACATCTTCTTGTTTATTTGATTCCTCGGTTATAGGTTCTCCGCGTAATAACGCGTCAATCTCATCTTGTGAGAGCATTTCACCATTCATTGTCTCCTTCACCCTCCTTTATGTTATCTATTATTTGTACAGCCATTTTTTTATTGCGTTTGCCAGGTTGTCCAATAAACTTTGGTTTTTCACCAAGTTTAATTGTAAGAGGTTCATCAATACGACTGTTTAATTCAATGACATCTCCTAAGCTTAAGGAAAGGAAGTCATGAATTGTTATAGTAGATAATCCCAATTCAACGGTTAACTCAATATGGGCTTCTTTTATTTTCTCTTCAAGCAACGCAACCTCTTCAGGCTTTCTCATCTTTGTATTTGTTTCCATCCAATAATGCGCTGAAAGTTTGGGAATGATTGGCTCTAACAGAACATGCGGAATACAAATATTAATCATCCCACTGCTATCTCCTACACTAGCATTCATCGATATAACTACAACTGTTTCATTGGGAGTCGCAATTTGCAAAAATTGTGGATTCACTTCAAGTTCAGTTAATATCGGATCTATTTCCGCGATGCCTGACCAAGCTTCTTGTAAATGTTCCAATGTATTCTCAAATAAATTTGTCATAAGCCGCGTTTCAATTTCAGTTAAATTATCTATTTTATTTAAAGATGTTCCTTTTCCACCTAGTATTCTGTCGATCATCGCATAAGCGATATTCGGATGTATTTCCATGATCATTCTCCCTTCTAAAGGAGGCACTTCGATCACATTCAAAATGGTCATATTAGGTACAGAACGAACATACTCTTCATATGGAATTTGATCCGCTGTCGCTACCGTAATATTGACATACGTCCTAAGTTGAGCTGAAAAATAGGTTGTTAACAAGCGGGCAAAATTATCGTAAATTCTTGTCAAGCTTCTCACTTGATCCTTAGAAAATCTAAGCGCTCGTTTAAAATCATATAATTTAACTTTTTTTACATCTTCATCTCGTTTAAAATCATCAGCTGACATTTCACCCGTAGATATAGCGGAGAGCAAAGCATCTATCTCACTCTGGGATAATACATCTTCTGGCATGGCTACACCTCCGTTTCAAATTAGTATTCTAGTACTTTTTAAGAGATGACATAGGAGGTGATATAAATTCTGACCACTTTTCCATCTTGCATAAGCTCGTTTATTTTATCTTTCATCGTTTCTTCCAGCTTTTGTTTTCCGTCCTTACCATCTAAATCAGTAGGCTCCATTTCAGACAGCTCGGATATGATTAGATTTTTTATTTGAAAATCTCTTTTTTGGAACTCATCTTTCGCCTTTTTCCCATTTGTTTGCACCTTAAACGATATTTTTACGTAGTCACCATTTTTTATATTTGTCATAATCTCTGGGACATCGACAGATACTTTGATGACTTCATCAATCGTAGGTTCATTTTTTTTATCTTTGTCCCCTAGATTCATAATGATGATTAAGGCTAATGTAGCAAGCAGCAATATTGCCGTTAAAAGAACCATCATAGTTGGAAATAATCTTTTATTCATCTTTCTAATCCTCCAATTCTTTGCGGCCGAGGAGATTAATGGATTGATAGAATTCCAAGATACGTCTATTTATAACCTCCTCTGATTCTGCTGCTACATATTTACGTCCATTTGTGAGGGTAATAGTTGTATCAGGAAATGACTCTATTTTTTCGATATATAAAGCATTAAGTTGAAAGGTCTTTCCATTTAATCTAGTTATCGTGATCAATGATTGATCAGAGCCGGATAGTAAGTGGCACCCGGCTCTTCTCCCCCCCTTACATTATCGTTTTAAATTAACGAGTTCCTGTAAAATTTCATCCGATGTTGTGATGATTCTCGTATTTGCTTGGAACCCACGCTGAGCAACGATCATTTCCGTAAATTCTTCTGAAAGATCAACGTTGGACATTTCGAGTGAACCAGATACGAGAGTTCCGGAACCATCGCTGCCAGGTACAGTGTATGTGGCTATTCCTGATGCAGCAGTTTGAGAGAACATATTTTCCCCAACCTTCTGAAGTCCACCGCTATTAGAAAAACGAGCAAGGGTTATTGAAAAATTCGTAGTATATAAATCTCCGTCTTTCGTTAGACCAAGCTCTGTTGCATGGATGTAATCAATTGCGTCGGTAGCAGCTGCCGTTCCATCAGATGCTATAGTAATTTGGGCTGATGTGTTATTAGCATTCGTTAATGCTGTAGTCGCAGCATTTTCAATAGCTGTCTTATTTGCATCGGTTTTATTAGCTTGATACGTATTAAATGCTGTATCTACATTATTTACCGAGGTTTTAAGTGTATTTGTAAAAGTTTTAATGTTTGTTACTTGGGTTGCTGCATTATCGGCTTTTTGCTTTGCATCTGCAGCAGCTGCTATCGCCCGTGGATCACCACCGGCAGCTTTGGCCACCAGATTATTTGCTTCTACCTTCAATAATTGAGCTTCTTTTTCTGCTTCCAATATTAATTCGTCAAGTTCATCAGTCATTTTCACTAAGGAATCAAGATATTTCTTTGAAGTAGGATTTTCAACAAGATTTTTTGCAGTACCTGCTAATTTCCCAACAACCTCAAGAGCTTTATCAACTGATGTTTGATTTGCACTTTTAATAAAACTAATCTTTCCATTTTCCGAAATACTGAAGCTTTCGATTTCTTGGATTTTACCGCCATTAATCCGTATTGGCTGTAATTCATCACTATTTGGATCAGTAGCTAATACATAGTGTCCCGTTCCAGTAACTACATAACCTTCATTATTTAAATAAAGATTACCGGCTCTCGTATAGTAAGTGGAAGTTGCGAAGAAAGTATCTCCACTAGGAGTCCCTTCCGCCACTGTAATATAGCCATCTCCTTGGATAGCCAGATCGAGGACCCTGCCTGTTGTTTGCAAACTGCCTTGAGTATCAATTGTATCAATTGATGCAAGCTGTGAGCCTAATCCGACTTGTTTAGGATTAGTTCCACCTCTCCCTTCAGAAGGAGCACTTGCCCCTGATATCGTTTGATTAACCATATCTTTAAACGTAACACGTCCTTTTTTAAAACCATATGTGTTGACGTTCGCTATGTTATTACCTATTACATCTAGTTTTGTTTGAAAGTTTTTCATTCCGCTTATACCAGAATACATAGAACGAATCATTTAAAATGATCTCCCTTCTGAACCACGTCTATCAGTCGGCGGTTCTCAGCTTCCTATAAGGTCCAGCTGATATTGTTTTTAATTGGCTTAACTTAAAATAATAGTTCCATCAATATTCGTAAATATTTGACTTGCTGCTTCCTGCCTGTCCATTACTGTTACAACAGTATTATTTTTTGCGCTTATGATTAATGCAGCATCTTTCAACAAAACAAGTGAATCTGTAACACCTTTTTGTTTTGCTTCAGCCACTTTTAAACCAATCTGTTCCCATACTTCAGGACCTATAGAAATTTCCCGTTGCTTCATTCTTAACTCTGCATGTTTACTTATCGTTAATCGAGACTGTTTTGCAGTTGCTTGTTCCAAAAACCGGGAAAATGAATGATTGCTCAATTTTTCTGTTTTGCTTGATCTATTATTGGTGTTTACAGCAATTGGCTGTACAGGAAGCTTGTGAATCGTATGATTTTTCATATTAATCACGTCCTTCACTAGCTTATTTTTATTACCTCATCTGTTTTGATTGATTTTCCATCCTCTGTATGAAGAAATACGACGTTTCTCTTCATTGATACTGACTGAACATTGCCACTCTGTTCCTCTTCGTCCTCCATCCAAGTAATTGTTTTTCCAATCATGGTTGTTGCATAAATAAGAGGGGTCTCGGCAGCTATGTTATTAACTTGAGAGATATTAGCAGGCGTTAATTCTGTACCGTCCTCCAATGTAAACTTGACGGTATCACCAACAAATTGAACCGAACTAACAATTCCTTTTCCGTTCGTAAAAGTTTCTTCTGCAGTATTAGAATCTTCGTCGATTTTATGCCATGTTACTTCTTTCCCAACAAATTGGCTAAGGGCAATTAAGCTAGACTGTGACTCAAATTGGACTAATTTTTCAATTGATTTGCTCATATTCGTCATTTGTTCAAGCGAAGAAAAAGTTGCCATTTGTGCAATAAATTCTTTGTCCTGCATCGGGTTCATCGGGTCCTGATTTTGCAGCTGCACCATTAATAGTTTAAGAAAATCATCTTTCCCTAAAATATCATTGCCCGTTTTAGCCTCCCTCTTCTGGACAGATGAATAGAGTAAATCAGAGTCGATTGAAATTGACATCTTATCTTTACACCTCCGTTTCAAATAAAATATTACTTAAAGCCTCTTTAAAATTGTCATTCGTTTCATTTTGGGATTGTCCTTGATCAGGATTTTGTTCATGATGCTGTTGACTACTACTTCGGCTATCCTGATTCGTATATCTTTGCAGATCGCCTTGACTGTATGTAACCTCTATTCGATCCACAGAAATATTTTGTTGTGCAAAAGCTTGTCTTAAACTATTAAGTTGAAAATCTAGCATTTCCTTTGCTTTGTGAGTTGACGCTAAGATTCGAGCTGTTAATTGCCCATCTTTTTGTAAAAGCTCTACTCTTAATGATCCTAATTCTTCTGGGTGCAGCCTAATTAATAATTTAGTTGTATTTAATCCTTGTGTGAGACTGGATCTGGCCAAAATATTGGAAAATTCCTTGATCATTCCGCGCATCACAGTTTCTTCGTTTGCCGATTCACTTACAATCAAATGAAAAGATTCGGTTCGTACAACAGGATTCGAATCTGATATATGGTCATTAACAATCATCTGCTTATTTAAAAATTGATCATGCTTTGATGATTTTCCTAATAATGATTGCAATAAATTCGAGCTGTTACTAAGTGATCGGAAATCATTGGTTTCGCTACCTCTAAAAAAAGCATTATCTAATGAATTTCTTATATTTTGGTATTTTGTATCTCTAGTCATTTCCTGGAGTCTTCTCAGCAAATGTTCCATAGAGACTTCTACTTCTTCAAACTGTTGCATTTCTGAAAGGTTGACTATATTATCCTTAGATTTAAAAAGAAACTCTTTAACGGATTTAATATAAGAAGAAATTTGGTTAAAAGGCATACTTTTCAATGTTTCATCATTTAATCCATTAATAACTTGGAATAATACAACAGCTGCAGCTAAAAACTCCCCTGGAATTGGCTCATCTTGCTTTATTGATTCTGGCATCTGATTGGGAGCCACATTATTCTCTATCCAATCAAGTATTTCATGAATCGTTTCATCCCAGCTAGGATCAATCTCTTCCGAAATTGTTTGAATGTCTTGATAGAATTCTGTTTCTTCAGTTTCAGGATCTCCTAATAAAATTTCTATTAGATTCATAAGAGGATCCACCTCTTGAACGGAATTAGTCTCAGCTGGAAGTTGTCCATTATTAGCTAGAGCTGAGCCTAAAATCATTTGAAAATTTGTATTATCCGATGGCAGAGGACTATTGAACATCATTTGCCCTTGTATCATAGTTGATTCAAGTCCACCAATTTTCAATTTTATCACCCCCTTTCAATGACGTAGTTTTATTCCGTTTTGGCTGAAAGCTTTTCTAAATATTTTGCCGCTCTCTCCGGAGGCATTTTTTCCATTATCTTGGCTAGTGATTCGGTACTAATATTAGATAAAATTTTCACAGCTTCATCATCGCTCATTTCTATAATAATCGGAGCTGCACTTTTAGGCGTCATTGCCTCGTAGGTTGAAACGATTTCTTTGAAAGCACGTTTATTTTGGTCTTGCATTTGCCTTAATTCTTCAATCGTATTTTCAAGTCTTTCTTTTTCAAGTGAAAAACGTTCTTTTTCAAATTCATTCTTTTCAAGCTGTGATTTTAGTTGATCGATTTGTGCATTTTTATTTTGAATTTCAGCGTCTAAACTGATGATCTTTTCCTCGTAATCAAGTACATTCACTTTTTCCTTGCCATCGATCATATTTGCAATAACCGGAACTTTTTCGCTGATTTCTTTAGCTTTTTGGAATATATTTACCCCAGCTACTGAAGCAATCAGTAAACCTAAAAAGAGTGCAAATAGAAGCGGAATTAAAACCCAAAAGATAAACCGATGAAATATGCCCGGCTTTTTATCCAAATTTTGATTTTTTAAGGTTTTTTCCACTTTCCCACCTAATTTCCGCCCCGATGAAAATATTGTACGGAAGAATATTCATCAAGGTGTATATTTTCTGTTTGATCAAGCATTTTCAAATAATATTGATATGTTTTTTCTTTTAGCTTTTCGTATTTTTTCACTTCAATATTACTTTCTTTCAGTTTTTCCTCATACCAATTCATAGTATTTCGCGCATTCATCACAAGTCTTTGTACATGGCTGATCGTCTTTTCTAAATTGCTGATAAATTGTTGGTAATGGCGGATTTTATGTATGGATAATCCGCTTGTAAGTTCATGAAGTTGATATTCTTCAAGATTTTCCTTTTTTTTCAACAAATCAAAAAGCTGTTCAGCAACTACTTCAAATTTCTTAACAGAATCTTGATATAAGGACAATGCTTCTTCCTTTTCACGTTCTTTTAAATTTAAGATTTTTTGAAATTTGTACTCGTATCTCAATTCAGTTCACCTATCTTCATCAGGTCAATCATAGAATCAATACTTTCTTGAATAGTAAGTTGTTCATCTGTTTCCTGCTTAAGAAATGAGATGATATTTGGATAAGCTAATATCGCTTCATCAATTTCTTTAGAAGCACCACGTTTGTATGCCCCTATATTGATTAAATCTTCTGAGTTTGAATAAATGCTTAATAAGTCTCTTAGTTTTTCAGCTGCACGACGATGTTCTTTACTAGATAGATGATTCATGAGTCGACTTACACTTTTCAAAACATTAATGGCGGGATATTGACCTTTATTCGCTAATTCACGATCTAATACAATATGACCATCTAAGATACCTCTTACTGCATCCGCAATCGGTTCATTCATATCATCGCCATCTACTAAAACAGTGTAAAAGGCAGTTATAGATCCATGTTCATTTGTCCCCGTCCGTTCTAAGAGTCGGGGTAGTATCGAAAATACTGAAGGAGTGTATCCTTTCGTAGCAGGCGGTTCGCCAACTGCAAGTCCAACTTCCCTTTGGCCCATCGCTACCCTCGTGACGGAATCCATCATGAACATGACATCATTACCTTTATCACGAAAATATTCAGCTATCGCCGTTGCTGTAAATGCACCTTTTATTCTCATGAGTGCCGGCATATCAGAAGTGGCTGCGACGATAATTGACTTTTTCAGCCCTTCAGGTCCAAGATCGCGTTCGATAAACTCCCTGACCTCTCTCCCTCGTTCTCCGATTAGAGCAATGACATTAATATCAGCAGTCGTATTCCTTGCTATCATTCCAAGCAATGTACTTTTCCCTACCCCACTACCCGCAAAAATTCCCATTCTTTGACCTTTTCCCACTGTGAGGAGACTATCAATTGACCTAACCCCTACTTCCAATTTTTCAGAGACTGGCGGTCTTCTCAACGGATTTGGCGGCGTCCGATCTGTCGGGATTGTTTTCATCTGGATTGGCATTTGAAATTCATCCATCGGATTTCCTAATGAATCGACAACTCGGCCAATTAATTCCTGGCCAACTTTAATTTGCAATGGTTTAGATGTTGCTTCAACAAGACTTCCTGGTGAAATTTCTTGTATATTTGTATATGGCATCAATATGATATGTTGCTCCTTAAAACCAACAACCTCTGCCATTATTTTTCTTTTTTTGGCTTTCCCGCCTATATGAATCAAGCATACATCTCCGATGGAGCTTTCAGGACCTTGCGATTCAATCATTAGCCCTACAACTCTGCTAACGCGTCCAAATCGCTTGAATGTCGGAATGTTTTTTATATATGGAATTAGTTCTTTTGCATCCATTAATCATCTTCCTTAAGTAGTTCCAACAAGTTCTTTTTTAACTCTACAAGCTGGCTTGATATGGTCGCATCAATTCTGCCATTCTCTGATTCTATATAACATGAGTATTCCTCTAAATCCTCGTCTGGATAAATAAAACATTGTATTCCATGTGGAAAAATAGCGTCCAATTCATTCTTTTCAGATATTAAAAGCTCATACTGCAACGGATGTACATGAATCTGAACTTCTTTAAAATCCTTTGCCTCTTTGAGCACCCTTTTAACGAGGGGGAGGAATCTTTCTTGTTCGTCTATTAAGCTCGTATGAATAATTCGTTCTGCGGATTGGATGGCAATTTCGACAATCGTCGTTTCGGAACTGTCAAGATGGTTTTGAAAGGCTTCCTTAGAAGAATCGACAATCGTCTTTGCTTTTTTTATTAAGCTATTATATTCAGTTAAACCATTATGCCTTCCCTCTTCTATCCCCATTTGCATACCTTTTTCATATGCTTCATGAATGAGTCTTTGTTCTTCTTGCTCCCATTCAGATCGCCTAATCTCTACTTGCTCTAATATTTGATTTGCCTCCGCTTTTGCTCCATCAAGAAGTTTTTGAGCTTCTATTTCTGCAATACGTATGATTTCGTCTCTTTCAGCAAATAACAATGATTTATTTAAAGGTCCTTCATCTTCTTGGTCCAGTACTTGAATGTTTCTAACCTTTATTACCTTTGAATCATTTTGACTTAGTGGTTGAGAAACCTGTTTTATAAGCCTAGACAATGATATCATCTCCTCCACCGCGCGCAATGATGATCTCACCTAACTCTTCAAGTCTTCGGATAATACCAACGATTTTTGATTGTGCTTCCTCTACATCCCTTAATCTGACAGGGCCCATAAATTCCATTTCTTCTTTAATCGTTTCAACCATTCTTGTAGACATATTACGATAAATAACTTCTTTTACTTCATCACTAGATATTTTAAGTGAAAGCAATAAATCTTCATTTTCACATTCACGAATAATCCTTTGAATTGACCTGCTATCAAGCGTGACAATATCTTCAAATACAAACATTCGCTTTTTAATTTCTTCAGCTAGTCCCGGATCCTCGATTTCTAACGCATCTAGTATTGTTTTTTCCGTTGCGCGATCAACCCCATTTAACACGTCGACAACAGCTTCAATTCCACCAGTTTGCGTATAATCCTGTGTCACTGTTGCTGATAACTTTCGTTCAAGGATACTCTCAATCTCGCTGATAACTTCGGGTGAGGTACGATCCATAACTGCAATTCTCTTAGCGATATCTGTTTGCTTATCCTGCGGAAGCTCTGATAAGATTTGGCCCGCTTTTTCAGGATCTAAATAAGATAAAATTAGTGCTATTGTTTGCGGATGTTCATTCTGTATGAAGTTTAAGATCTGACCAGCATCTGCTTTTCTCGCAAAATCAAATGGCCGCACTTGCAAAGAAGAAGTCAGCCGATTTATGATGGCCATCGCTTGATCAGGTCCAAGCGCCTTTTCTAAAACTGTCTTTGCGTAGCCAATTCCACCCTGGGTAATATAGTCTTGAGCAATTGCGATATTATGGAATTCATCCATTACATCTTCTTTTGCGGAGGAGTCTACTTTTCTGACACTTGAAATTTCCAATGTTAACTTTTCCATTTCTTCTTCTGTTAAATGCTTATACACAGATGATGCAACATCAGGTCCAAGTGATATTAAAAGAATGGCTGCCTTCTGCTTTCCAGTCAATCCTTTTCTAGACAATCGTAACTCCTCCTAATCCTCTGCTAACCATGTACGTAAAAGTTTAGCGAATTCGTCTGGTTTTTCCTTCGCTAATTTTTCAAGCTGTTTCTTACGTAATCCAGTTTCTGTCAAAACTTCTTCATTTAAATCAGGAATTTCAATCGGCTCATCGATCGTTTCTTCAAATCCTTCATCTTCTTCTGCTTCATTTCTTCTAGCACGCAACATAAAGAATAATAGAACCCCGATAACAACAAGTAAAATTCCGCCTATTACATAAATCCACCAAGGGAGTTTTTGATTTGGTATATCTTGAATATCTACTTTTCCATTAAACGGCTGAACAGATACTACAACTTTATCTTGAATAGCATCGTCAGAAATATCCGTCCCCGAATTCTTATCGATGGATGTTCTGACAATAGTAGACAATAATTCCCGAATATCCTGCTTCCTATCTTCTGGAAAAGAATTTGTATCTTCAGGATTTGGCGGTTCCACCATAACTTGTATACCAAGGTCTCGAATTTTATAAGGACTTTCTACTATTTCTTTTCGAATTCTATTAATTTCGTTATTGATTGTTTCTTCCGTTTTTTCATAGTCACCGTTTGAATTAGTAATGCTTTCGTATCCAGTATTTGTATCAGTCTGATCTACAGGTGTACCACCTGCCTGTTCGCCATTACCAGTAAAAGTTTCTGTAATTCGATGTGCACTGATGGCGATGCCGCGCATATTTTCCTCATCAACTGGTGTAACGAGGTTTTCTTCTCTGTTTTCTTGGGTAAAGTCAATATCAGCAGTTACTGATGAGACGACTTTATCAAAACCCATTAATGTTCCAAGCATATTTTGTACTTGACGCTGTATATCTCTTTCGATTTGACTTTTTATTTGCATTTGCTGAGTATAACCGTTATCAGCATATTGTTCATTATTCAAATCGAAATACTCGAGGAACTGATTCCGAATAACAATATTTTCAACAGGAAGATTTGGAATACTTTTTGAAACTAGATGATAAAGTGATTTAATTTGCTTTTCACTGAATTCATGGCCTGGTTTGGTTTGCAAAATAATCGAAGCAGAAGCCTCATCACTTGAATCACTTACAAAAATTCCTTTTTCGGGAAGATTAATCATTACTTTTGCTTGATCGATTCCTTCAATACTTTTAATAAGTTCAGCTAACTCTGTTTGGGTTGCGTCTAGCTTCAGTACATTAAATTCATTGTCTGTCATACCAAAACCGGCATTCTGGCCAAAAAAGGAGTAATCAATATTTCCTGATTTAGGAATCCCTTCTGCGGCCAATTCTACTAATAATGTATCAACTTGTTCCTCAGGAACCTTTATTGTCGTTCCACCATCTACAATTTCAGATTTAATTCCTTTTGCATCAAGACTTTCCTTAATTGAGCCTGTCTCAGAAGGTTTTAAATTAGTATACAATGGGACTAATGTGGTCTTAGAGGCAAAATAGAAGATGCCAGCCACTAAAATAAGGGCAGTTAGAATAGAACCAAGTATGATGAATTTTTGATTGCCAGTTCTGTTTGTCCAGTATTCTTTTAAACTAGCTATTTTCTTGTTTAATGTCTCTTTCATTTATAAGCCCCTTACTAAAGCAAATCTAAAAAGGCAGTCACTAACAAAAGCCCTACATTTAAACTTGCATTCTCATCATTTCTTGATATGCTTCTACTGCCTTATTACGTATTTCAATCGCTGCTTGCATGGTAATCGATGCTTTTTGAGCAGTAATCATCACTTCATGCAATTCAATATTTTCTCCTCTTGCCAATTTTTCAGTAGCCATATCGGACTGCACTTGTGCATGGTTAACCTCTTGGATAGCCGTTTTTAACAAATCTTTAAAACTTGTACTGTTTTGTCCTGGAAGTTCTACATTTTTAATATTATTTTTCACAGGATTAAGTTGGATATTGGCAAAGTTAATATTGTTGATCGGCATTATGCATATTGCCTCCTAAATTTACTTTCCTAACTCTAATGCTTTCATATGCATTGATTTGGATGCATTAAAAACTGTGACGTTTGCTTCATATGAACGAGTGGCGCTCATTAAATCCACCATTTCTTTTAACGGATCAACGTTTGGCATCTGAACGTACCCTTCTTCATTAGCATCAGGATGATCAGGATCGTATACTACACGGTAAGGTGAATCATCCTCTACAATTTTTGTAACCTTTACACCATTCATATTCGTATTGCTACCATTATGAATAGCATTATTATAAATAGATGAAAATGACGATTCCTTTGGCTGCATTACGACCATTTTCCTAGTATAGGGCTGCCAAACTCCATCTACTAATTTACCACGCGTTGTATCGACATTTGCCATATTTGAGGATAATACATCCATCCTTAATCGTTGTGCTGAAAGAGCAGAGGACGTTATTCCCATACTTTGAAACATTGACAAATTACCTTCCTCCTTTTATTACATTTTGCAGGGTAGAAAATTTCCCATTTAATCTTTCGATTAAAGCTTGGTAATAAATTTGGTTTTCTGCCATGTCGGACATTTCATTATCAATATCTACATTATTTCCATTGTGATTGTATTCCGTATTCATTTTTGTATAAACCTGCGGATAACCATTTCCAATAGCAAATTGAAAATGGCGGTAATCGCTTCTATTTACTTCAATATGACTGGAAGAGTCTGCCAGAACTTCCTTAAAACTAACGGCTTTTGCTTTATAATTAGGTACATCGACATTTGCTATATTTTGAGCAATTGTTTTATGCTTAAGTGACGAATAGTTTAAGGCTTTTTCAAGCGTTTGAAAATTTCCAGAAAATAATTGCAACTTCGACACCGCTTTCTATCTTTATGTAATTAAATTGTATTACAACAACTATATTGTAATGTTTTTGTCATATTACGTCTATACTTGGCACTACAATTTTAAGGTAAAATACGCCAATTTTAGACAAAATGGTTCTTTAGACCCGCAAAAAAAGCTACTAGATTTTTTTATCTAGTAGCTTTTTTGTAATATATAATTAATTAGATTTAATTTTTTCTAGTTCTTTAAGGAATTTAGAATTTAATACTTTTATATATGTTCCTTTCATTCCTAGTGAACGAGATTCAATTACACCTGCACTTTCAAGCTTCCGGAGTGCATTTACAATCACTGAACGAGTAATTCCAACGCGATCCGCAATCTTGGATGCTACGAGTAAGCCTTCATTTCCATTTAGTTCTTCAAAAATATGTTCTATTGCTTCAAGCTCACTGTATGACAAGGAACTGATTGCCATTTGAACGACTGCTTTGCTTCTTGCTTCTTCTTCAATTTCTTCTGATTTTTCTCTTAATATTTCCATACCTACAACAGTCGCACCATATTCAGCTAAAATTAAATCATCATCCTGAAACTCTTCTTCCAAACGGGCAAGGATTAATGTGCCAAGACGCTCTCCTCCACCGATAATCGGTACAATAGTCGTTAAACCATTTCCAAAAAGATCTTTATTTTCAACAGGGAAAGCAGTGTATTCACTTTCTACGTCTAGGTTAGAAGAAGTCTCTACGATGTTGAATAAACTTTTGGTATACTCTTCTGGGAATTGTCTATCTTCAAGCATTTTTTTCATTCTCTCGTTTTCGATCGTTTGATTGATCGCATAACCTAATAGTTTTCCTCTGCGACTCAATACAAAAATGTTTGCCTGAATAACTGTACTTAGTGTTTCTGACATTTCTTTAAAATTCACAGGTTTTCCTGCTGCTTTTTGCAGCATAGCATTTATAGTTCTTGTTCTAGATAATAATTCCAATGGATTCTCCTCCTAAATATATATTGCCATTTCTAATATTAATTCACTGTTGCGAATATATAGCCATTATCCATAACATTCCCGCGCGGATGTTTCGTAAAACTTTTAAAGGATAAACTGACTTAAGTCCTTATCTTTAGATATGACTGCAAGCTTTTCATCTACATAATGTTTAGTAATCTTAATTGTTCCCATTGCTACTTCTGGAGCTTCAAAAGATAAATCTTCAAGGAGTTTCTCCATAATTGTATGGAGACGCCTCGCGCCGATATTGTCTGTTTCTTGATTAACATTAAATGCAATCTCAGCAAGCCTGTAAATAGCATCGTCAGAAAATTCGATTTGTATACCTTCTGTTTCCAGTAATGCAATATATTGTTTAATTAATGCATTATCTGGCTCTGTAAGGATGCTTACAAAATCTTCAACAGAGAGTTTTCCGAGTTCTACACGAATTGGAAAACGACCTTGCAGCTCAGGGATTAAATCAGACGGCTTGGAAATATGGAATGCTCCCGCGCCGATGAATAAAATATAATCTGTTTTAACAGGACCATATTTTGTTACAACGGTCGAACCTTCTACAATTGGCAGAATATCACGCTGTACCCCTTCTCGCGAAACATCCGCATTAGAAGCAGAATTTCCTTTGCTAGCAATTTTATCGATTTCATCAATAAAAATGATCCCTGTTTGTTCGGCTCTACTAATGGCAGTTTGAGAAACCTCATCCATGTCAATTAGCTTTTGTGCTTCGTCATTTGTTAAAACAATACGTGCATCCTTCACTGGTAAGGTTCGTTTTTTCTTCTTCTTTGGCATGAGACTGCTTAATGCATCTTGCATATTCATCCCCATTTGTTCCATACCGGATCCTTGAAGCATATCAAACATCGATGGCTGTTGTTCATCCACTTCCACTTGAACCATCTCGTTTTCCAGTTCACCGTTTGCTAACTTCTGAGCGATGATCTTTCTTTTCTCCCGGATGCTCATTTCCTCTTGTTTTTCCGTCGGATCTTCTGATTCTTGCTGCCCGCCTCCAAAAATCATTTCAAATGGATTTTTAAATCCCTCAGTTTTTTTCTTTGCAGGTACGAGCAACTCTACTAACCGATGATTTGCTTGCTTCTCGGCTTGATCTTTTACTTCTTCTACTTTTTCTTCTTTAACAATTCTGATAGAGGTCTCCATTAAATCACGAACCATCGATTCAACATCCCGGCCGACATAACCTACTTCAGTGAACTTAGTTGCTTCTACTTTAATAAAAGGCGCACCAACTAGCCTTGCCATCCTTCGTGCAATTTCAGTTTTTCCTACTCCAGTAGGACCGATCATCAAAATATTTTTCGGAATGATTTCATCTCTCATTTCAGGACTTAACAATCCTCTTCGATATCGGTTTCTAAGTGCAACCGCAACAGCCCTTTTCGCATCTTTTTGACCAATGATGTATTGGTCAAGCTTTTCAACGATTTCTCTCGGGGTCATATTAAACCCTTTTTTTTCAGCTGCCAAGCCGTACCCTCCTTTAAAAGCGATGTAATAAGTTTTTTGTGTTACAGTTCTTCCACAATAATATTTCTATTCGTATACACACAAATATCTGCCGCTATTTCTAAAGCTGCTTGTGCCATTTCTTTAGCTGTTAAGTGATCAGCCCCATAATTTTTCAAGGCTCTGCCCGCAGCTAATGCGTAGTGACCACCTGATCCAATGGCAAGTATCCCATCATCTGGTTCAATGACTTCTCCTGTTCCGGAAACGAGTAAAAGATTTTCATTATCCATTACAATCAGCATAGCTTCGAGTTTTCGCAATACTTTATCGCTTCTCCACTCTTTCGCCAGCTCAACCGCAGCACGTTGAAGATTCCCATTGTATTCTTGGAGCTTACTCTCGAATTTTTCAAATAAAGTGAAGGCATCTGCTACAGAACCTGCAAATCCAGCCAAGACTTTTCCATTAAAAAGCTTACGGACCTTTCTTGCCGTATGTTTCATCACAACTGCATTCCCAAATGTTACCTGACCGTCTCCAGCCATTGCGCATTGCCCTTTATGCTGGACGGCAAATATGGTAGTAGCATGAAATTGGTTCATATCCTTTTCCTCCCTTAACTTTGCTTATGCTCTTGGATGATGATTCATATACGTCTTTCGCAAATGCTCTTTCGTTACATGTGTATACACTTGGGTGGACGATAAATGGGAATGACCTAGTAGCTCTTGGACAGTTCTCATATCAGCACCATTGTTAAGCAAGTGGGTTGCAAAAGAATGACGAATCATATGCGGGTGAATCTTCCCAGTTAATGATGCTGATTCTATCACCGTTTTCAAAATATGACGGATTCCTCTTGCAGTAAGCGGTCCACCTCTTGAGTTAACAAATAAATATGAGTGATCATCTCTGCCATCTAATAATATATTTCTTGCCCCGTCGTGTATGTATGTTTGTAATGCTTCAAATGCGAAACTTCCGAAAGGAACATATCGTTCTTTTCGGCCCTTCCCTTTTACAAGGATGGTCGAAAAATCAAAATCAAGGTCTTTTAGTTGAATATTTGCACACTCACTAACCCTTATACCTGTAGCATACAGCAATTCAAGCAATGCAAGATTTCTTTTGCTTAAGGGTGTTGATCCCATACACGCTTCAAACAGTATATTGATTTCTTCTTCATAGAAAAAACTTGGGATCTTAGTCCCAGCTTTAGGTTGAATAATTAAAGTAAAAGGGTTTTCTTTGACCAATTCTTCTCTCAAAAGAAACTTATAAAAACTTCGAAGGCTTGAAATTTTTCTAGATGCACTTGCCCGGGCTAATTTTTGATTATAAAGTTCCGTTACATAAAGTCGGGCATCAAAATATTCAACATCTGAAAACGACTTTATTCCTTGTGCATTCATGAACAAACTAAATTGCTCAATATCCTTTTTATAAAAGTCAATTGTGTACTCAGAATAATTACGTTCTATTTGCAAGTATTCAATAAAAGAGTAAACTGATTCATCTGAAAACTTAATCATCGCTTCACCTCTCAAAGGCTACTAAATATTAACACAATTTAACTTTCTATGCAATGAATGTTACACATTTTTCACAAAGTTTCGAATTGTTCACAATAAATGCCATATTTAAAGAATCTTTTTAAATCGAATTTTCAAGCTAACTTATTCTTATTGCATTTTACACCATTCGTCACATAAAGAAAATTTTTAAGCAACTAAAAGCGTGAACTCTTTGCTCATTGACTCACAAGTTTTCCAGTCCTAGGCTGTAAGGAGAGATATAGAAAACAAGAAGGGCGATCGGTAGGCTCCATATAGAAGAGAAGGCTATGAGCTTAACATCCTCCTCCATGCCTCACGTCACCACTTAATACCGCCACGACCCCTTCCCTCCAATCTTCATGCACTCCACTAGCAAGTGTTCCGGAAAAGAGTTGTTATTTTGCAACAATTGATATTTGTTTATTCCTATGACGGCTAAAGCTTGCAGGCAAAAGTCAACATTAGAAAATATAGACTTATAAATAGCTAATACTTTCATGAGTTAATTTTATAAATACTTCTTTTGTGAAAAATAAAAAGCCATCCCTTATTTGGAGATAGCTTTTTATTTGTTATTATTGGACAGGTTTTTCTTTATAATCACATTCTGTACATTGTACTTGAATGCCTTTTTTAAGCTTCTTCTCAACTAAAACATTGTTGCATTTAGGGCATGGACGTTCAAGAGGTTTATCCCATGAGACAAAATCGCAAGATGGGTAGCGATCACATCCATAAAAAATTCTTTTTTTCTTGCTTTTTCGCTCAATGATATTTCCTTCTTTGCACTTTGGACATTTTACACCAATTTGCTTCACAATTGGTTTCGTATTGCGACAATCCGGAAAGTTACTGCAGGCCATAAATTTACCAAAGCGCCCCATTTTTATTACCATTGGGTTTCCACAATTTTCGCAATCCTCGCCTGCATATTCATCTTTTATTTCTACTTCCTGCATTTCTATTTCTGCTTTTTTTAAATTTATCTCAAAGCCTTTATAAAATTCATCAATGATTGAAACCCACTGGATATTACCATCTTCCACTTCATCTAATTCATTTTCCATTTTTGCGGTAAATTCTACATCAATTACTTCAGGGAAAAACTCCATAATTAAATCAAGAACGATTTCCCCAAGTTCAGTCGGAATGAATCGTTTATTATCAAGCGCGACATATCCACGTTTTTGAATCGTATCAAGGGTAGGAGCATATGTCGAAGGTCTTCCAATTCCGAGTTCTTCCAAGGTTTTTACTAATCTAGCTTCCGTATATCGCGGAGGTGGTTGTGTAAAATGTTGTTTCGGATCTATTTTTTCAACTTTGACTATATCCCCCACGGCCAAATCCGGAAGCATGTTTTCTTTTTCTTCTTGTTGATCATCGGATCCTTCAACATACACTTTCATAAAGCCTTGAAATTTTATTTTAGAGCCGTTGGCCCGAAAATAAACTTCTCCATTTTTTAATGTGACAGCCATAGTATCCATGATAGCAGGAGCCATTTGACTAGCAACAAACCGATCCCATATAAGTTTATATAAGCGATGCTGATCCCTGCTTAAGTAGGCTTTTACGGAATTCGGATCCCTTAAAGTACTTGTAGGTCTAATTGCTTCGTGGGCATCCTGAGCATTTGTTTGTTTTTTATCCTTTTGATTAGAATATTTTAAAAAGTTTTTCCCAAATTGAGCTTCAATATATTCGGCTGTTTCTTTCTGTGCCACTTCAGAAACCCTCGTAGAATCAGTCCTCATATATGTGATTAAACCGACCGTACCTTCTTTCCCTATGGCTATACCTTCATATAACTGCTGCGCAAGCATCATCGTCTTTTTAGCACGGAAATTTAATTTACGCGCAGCTTCTTGTTGTAAAGAAGATGTCGTAAAAGGTAATGCTGGGTTCCTTTTTCTCTCTTTTTTCTCCACTGATTCTACATCGTACTTATCACCATTTAATTTATTCATGATAGCATCGACGTCATCTTTAGTACTAAGCTTCGTTTTTTTGTTTTTTAATCCGAAAAATGACGCTTGAAAATTTTCTTTATCCTTTTTAAAATTTCCTACTATCGACCAATATTCTTCAGGAATAAATTTCTTAATTTCATTTTCCCTATCTATTATTAAACGTACTGCGACAGATTGTACCCTTCCAGCACTAAGTCCCTTTTTTACCTTTTTCCAAAGAAGAGGGCTAATATTATATCCTACAAGCCTATCCAAGATTCTTCTCGCCTGTTGTGCATCAACAAGGTCCATATTGATTGGACGAGGATGTTTAAAAGATTCCTTGATTGCATCTTTTGTAATTTCATTAAACACGACACGACAATCAGATGATACGTCTACATCTAAGCTATGCGCTAAATGCCAAGCAATTGCCTCTCCTTCTCTGTCGGGGTCGGCAGCTAGAAATACTTTTTTTGCTTTTTTGGCTGCAGTTTTCAAATCTTTCAGAACTGGTCCTTTTCCTCTAATAGTTATATATTTTGGTTCGTAATTTTCATCTACGTTTACACCCATTTGGCTTCTTGGAAGATCTCTTATATGTCCCATGGACGCTTTTACTTTATATTTTTTTCCAAGATAACGTTCTATTGTTTTTGCCTTTGCAGGCGATTCAACAATCACTAAGTAATCCGACATGCATAAACCTCCCTATAAATCAGAGTAAATACTATATGGGAAAGATCATTTTGTCAAATAGAAATGCTAAGCGTCTCTCCCAACGACGTACAAATTTCAGGCCTTCGACTGAATAAAGGAAACATATGCAAGATTGGAAAAGCCGAAGTCGCTTGATTAGCCCCGACAAGCAAATGTTCTTAGTAAAAAAAGTCCGTATTTGACTTTTATTGATGGTTATTTGGCCTCGAGTGGCTGTCGAATGTAGCTAGACAGGACGAGCCGATGTTGATTTAAGCAAAAGAGAAGGCCAAGAATTTTGCTATACGACGGACCCTGAAGCTGGACATAATGTACTTTCATTTTCTATAAAATGTTTATGAAAAATCTATCCTACAATATAAGTAATTGCAAGCTTTTTATTTTTTAAAACTCCAATTTATACGTTAATCTAGAAATAACTCCTCCAAAATATCCTGTCCAGAAACAATTAGCTTTGCTCCTTGCTGAATAAGATGATTCGTTCCCTCTGACAGTGAGTCGTCGATTGGACCAGGTAAAGCAAAAACTTCTCTGCCTGCTTCAAGTGCCATATCTGCTGTGATTAACGAGCCACTTCTCTTTTTTGCTTGGACCACAACAGTTCCTTTCGAAAGTCCACTTATAATGCGATTCCTCATCGGAAAATGCCATTTTTCTGGTTTGATTATAGGGGGATACTCTGATAATAGCAAATGGTTTTTCACTATTTTTGCTGCAAGCGCTTTATTTTCAGAGGGATATAAATGAAAGAATCCTCCCCCGAGAACAGCTATCGTTTCCCCTCCATATTCAATCGTTTTTTCATGTGCGTACGTATCGGTCCCTTTGGCAAGACCGCTTATAATGACAATATGATTCCTTATTAATTCCGGTAAAATAAAATCCAGAGCTGTACGTGCATAATGATTAGCCGCCCTGGCCCCAACTACAGCAATCGCATGTTTCGATAACAATGATTTGTCTCCCATCAAAAATAGTATTAATGGAGGGTCGTGAATTTCTTTTAGAGCTTTAGGATATTCAGGATCATTAAAAGTAATATAAGATATGTTTTTAGAGTTATATAGTTTAATAAGTTTATGCACATTAATGGAAAGGAATTCGTTTTTAAACTTCTCCATTGTATGGGAATTGATTTTAAAGATTTGTTGTAATTTGGACGTGGGCATATCATAAAGATGGCGTAATTGGGGATCATGTTTTAGAAGGTTTCTTATGGACGTATTCGTCACATACTTGGAGTGAACGAGGTGAAATAATTTTTCATTAAAGATATTAACCAAACCCCTTTTCTTATTTTATTGTAGAATAGCCCCTCTTTTTAGGAGAGGCTATTTTCATGAATATTTGTTTAGTGTGTTTTACACTTTTCGTAAAGACCTTTTTCTTTTAACACATTAATAAGTGTTTCTCCAATGACTGATGGTGTTTCTGCAACTTGAATACCACACTCATTCATGACACGGATTTTTTCATCTGCCGTACCTTTACCACCAGAGATGATAGCACCAGCATGTCCCATGCGTTTCCCAGGGGGTGCTGTGCGACCGCCTATAAACCCTACAACCGGCTTTGTCATATTAGCTTTTACCCATCTTGCTGCTTCTTCTTCAGCTGTCCCGCCAATTTCACCGATCATGATAACAGCTTCTGTTTCAGGATCTTCATTAAATGCTTTCAACGTATCAATAAAGTTTGTACCGTTGACTGGGTCTCCGCCGATTCCAACTGCAGTAGATTGGCCGACTCCTGCTTGAGTCAATTGATGAACAGCTTCATACGTCAATGTTCCGGAACGGGAAACAACTCCAACATGGCCCTTCGTATGAATGTATCCAGGCATAATACCAATTTTACATTCATCAGGAGTAATAACTCCAGGGCAGTTAGGACCAACAAGACGCGTTTTCTTGCCTTCCATATAGCGCTTTACATTTACCATATCAAGAACAGGAATATGCTCTGTTATACAAATGACAAGATCCAACTCAGAGTCTACTGCCTCTAAAATAGCATCTGCTGCAAAAGGTGCAGGTACATATATGACAGAAGCATTAGCTCCAGTAGCTTTAACTGCTTCATCTACTGTATTGAATACAGGAACTCCTTCTACTTCAGTTCCACCTTTGCCTGGTGTTACGCCGCCAACGATTTTTGTGCCATATTCGAGCATTTGTTTCGTATGGAAAAGAGCGGTAGATCCCGTAATACCTTGCACGATTACTTTCGTATCTTTATTGACAAAAACACTCATTATTTTCCCTACCTTTCTGTTCTTTCGTGCAGACGTTTATCCTACTAATTTAACAATTTTTTGCGCACCGTCTGCCATTGATTCTGCAGCAATGATGTTGATATCAGATTCATTTAATATTTTCTTGCCTAAATCGACATTTGTACCTTCTAGTCTAACTACAAGCGGAACCTCAAGACCTACTTGTTTAGCTGCTTCTACAACACCAGTTGCAATAACGTCACATTTCATAATTCCTCCGAAAATATTGACGAAAATACCTTTTACATTTTGATCAGATAGGATTATTTTAAATGCTTCTGTTACTTTCTCCGCTGTAGCACCGCCCCCAACATCAAGGAAGTTGGCTGGATCTCCACCATAATGTTTAATGATGTCCATTGTAGCCATGGCAAGTCCGGCTCCATTAACCATGCAGCCGATATTTCCATCTAGTGAAATATAGCTAAGGTCGTATTTTGATGCCTCGATTTCTTTTTCATCTTCTTCATCAAGGTCTCTGTACTCAACGATGTCCTTATGTTTAAATAATGCATTTGCATCAAAGTTCAATTTAGCGTCAAGAGCCATTACATTTCCATCACCCGTAACTACTAGAGGGTTGATTTCCGCAATTGAGCAATCATTATCCACAAATGCTCGGTACAGACTAAGCATAAATTTCGCTGCCTTACCGACAAGTTCCTTCGGAATATTAATATTAAAAGCAATCCTGCGTGCTTGGAATCCTGTTAAACCGACTACTGGATCTACTACTTCATAGAAGATTTTTTCAGGAGTTTTCTCCGCTACTTCTTCAATTTCGGTACCGCCTTCTTCAGAAGCCATTAATACAACTCGATCTGTCGCACGGTCAACAACAAGTCCTACATAATATTCTTTTTTAATATCGCATCCTTCTTCAATCAAAAGGCGCTTAACTTCTTTTCCAGCCGGTCCTGTTTGATGGGTCACAAGCGTTTTCCCTAAAATTTCATCGGCATATGTACGCACTTCTTCTAAGTTTTTTGCTACCTTTACACCGCCAGCTTTACCTCGACCACCAGCATGAATTTGAGCTTTTACAACACATACATCGGAACCAAGCTCTTTTGCCGCTTCAACTGCCTCTTCAACGGTGAAAGCAACTTTCCCATTAGGTACAGTAACCCCATATTTTCTGAGGATTTCTTTACCTTGATATTCGTGGATATTCATTTTCCATCCTCCAATCACTCTGTCAAAAATAGATTGCCTTATATATTGTATAAAAACGCTTATCGGATGTCCAATATTATTGCCGTTCGTTTCCTATACGTTTATCTAATTTGTAAATAAATGCAAATATTTCCGCAACAGCATTATATAAATCTTCTGGAATTGTTTCGTTAATATTTAATTGACTCAATAACTCTACGAGTGTGGAATCTTGTTGAACAGGTATATTATGTTCTTTTCCCTTTGCCATAATATTTTCCGCAATGATTCCTTTTCCCTTAGCAACAACAATAGGCGCATCGTGCACCTCACTCTGATAGTGGAGAGCCACTGCCTCTTTCAGCGGTCTATCTCTTCTATTATTTTTCATATCCTAATATCCACCCCTGTATAGGATTGATTGGAATGATAATTATGTCTATTTACATTTTGTTTCTTTAGGTCTTCTGGCAACTTAAAATGTAGGGATGATAGATGATAGCCCAATTCCTTTAATCCCGCTGTAACAGCAGGCAGCAGACCGACAGAAAGTTTTTGTAGTTCATTACTTGAATTTAAGATATTTACAGTAACAATTCGGTTTTGTATTTGCATATCCACCATGGTTTCTTTTAAATGCTCCAAATCCAGATAAAAAATGATTCGGCAAAAATCAGAGTTGATTTTTCCGTCATCTGATCGTTTTCCAGACCATTGCATAACAATTTCAGATTGATAAGACCCTAGTTTAATTGGAATTTCAAATAATAGATGGTGAACGGGACCGTTTTCCGATGATATTAATTGAAACCCATTCATTCTAAATAATAATTGCTCTGCAATGTTTTTTGCATCGCTTTGGATTGATTGTGAATGCTCTTGCAAATATGCGACTAATAATGGTTTTATCGAATCTTTCATCAATGCATTATTAATCTCACGATCAAGTATTGTATTTTCATAAAAAATTCCTGTTCGATGGATCGATTGTTTTAAATGATTTAATGTATCTTCCCGTCTATTTAGCAAAGATTCCACATGATCGGATTCCAATGATTGCAATAATCTTAATAGATCTTTTCCCGAATCATTAAGACCTTGTTCCGTAAGCAAGGAGGCATGTAGGGCTTTTACTAACTGAGTAGTGGATTCACTACTTCCAGCAGCTAATAATGACTTAAAGATTCCTTCATTGAAAGGAAGATTTTTTTGAGACATTAATTTAATGATTTGCAGTCCCTCTTCATGATTATTTGATTGATTGAGAAGCTGGCTAGCACGAATAATCTCTTCCTTTGTTAAAGAAAAAGAATGGTTCATAATATGATTGATCAATGATTGGTTTACTTTTTCATTTTGCAGTCCTAAATGATGCAAAATTTTAGCTGATGAATTTTTTTCAGCTATGCCATATTGAGTCGACGGATTGAGCAGTTTTAATTTGGGAGCGCCATCATTCGAATTTACTTGAAGCCAGTACCCTTTTCCAGTGGATAACGGTACTTCAAGCTTAGCAATTATTTTATGGGCTCCTAATTTAATTTCTGCATGTTGGTTAGGGAACAGCTTTTGTACTGTCCCATAAAAAATCTGACCAAATCGAAATTGGAGACTGTTTCTCGGAAGAGTTTCTTGATTTTGTAGCAAATCGTTCATGATTGCTTGTATGACCATACAATGTCACTTCCAATCAAACAGTGTTTTTATTGGAGCAAATGTTTTTCGGTGTATCGAACATGGTCCATGTTCATTAAGACCTTCAAGATGAAGTTTTGTTCCATAGCCCATATGTAAGTGGAAACCGTATTGAGGATATTTGTTATGGTACTCCTTCATAATGCGATCTCGCGTTACCTTTGCTATTACTGATGCTGCTGCAATTGACACACTTTTGGCATCACCCTTTACGATAGATGTTTCGGGGTAGATACTATTTATTTTCATTGCATCTATTAGTAAATAATCTGGCTGAGTACTTAAATTTTGAATTGCGGCCAACATCGACTTTTTTGTCGCTTCATATATATTTATTTTATCAATTTCTTTAGCAGATATAATACCAATCCCCACTGCTATTGCTGCATTCATAATTTGTGTGTATAATTCCTCACGTTTTTTTTCTGTTAACTTTTTGGAATCATTAAGTCCTCGTATATATGAATCTTCCTTAAGTATTACAGCAGCCGAAACTACTGGGCCGGCAAGAGGACCTCGCCCTACTTCATCAATACCAGCAATGAAATTAAACCCTTGTTTTCTGCCTTCCCTTTCAAATGCTTTCATTTGCCGATAATTTTCTAGATCTGCTTGCTCCTTTTTTTTCGTATGATGCCACTTTTCAAGTAAATCTTGCACACCCTTTCTAGAATCACTAGCTAACTGAATTAAGATAGGATCCTCTTCATTCTGAATATGTTCAATTAATTTTCTAATTTCTTGAATCGATGTTTTTTTCATTTTATAACTCCATAAAAAAATGTAAGACCCCATAACGGGATCTTATTCTGGTTTTTGTTTTGGTAAATCAAGAGTAAGGTTGCCAAACTTTTGCATTCTAAGATCTCGTATTACGATTTCCGCGGTCTTATCATAATCCACTTCTCCCCCAGAAGCAAGACAGCCTCTAAGCTGACCAATCTTATCAAATAATACGGATATTTCCTCCGGGATCTCGTTTAACTGATACCGCTCTAACAAGCGTTCTTCATAATATGTTTGCAAAAAAGTAAGAGCGAATACTGCGATATCCTGCATGTTCAATAAAGTATCTTTGATTGCACCTGTTAAGGCAAGCTTATAACCCGTTTCTTGATCTTCAAACTTTGGCCATAATATTCCAGGTGTATCCAATAGCTCCAGCTCTTTACCTACTTTTATCCATTGTTGAGCTCTTGTAACACCAGGAGTATTCCCAGTTTTTGCAATATTTCGTTTCGCTAATCGATTTATTAAAGTTGATTTACCTACATTTGGAATACCAATAATCATTGCTCTTATAGCCCTTGGCTTTAATCCTTTTGCCTTTTGGCGCTCTATTTTTTCATGCAGGAGCTTTTCGGCAGATTTTACAATTTCCTTCAAGCCCGTTCCAGCCTGTGAATTAATGGACAAAGCTGTTAAACCTTGCTCCGCATAATAGTCAATCCATTTATTTGTTATCGCACGATCTGCCATATCTGCTTTATTTAATAAAATAAGACGTGGTTTTTGTTGAATGATTTCCTTTAGCATAGGATTCGAAGATGATTCAGGAATGCGAGCATCAACCAGTTCAAAAATGATATCAACTAATTTAAGTTTTTCTGTTATTTCCCTGCGCGCTTTTGCCATATGTCCTGGAAACCATTGAATTGTCATGAATCTGTTCCTCCAGCTATCTACTTAACATACCTTATATCCTTAAAAGGCCAATATACCATATTAGTATCCCCAATTACTTTTTTAATCGAAATTGAGCCAATATGTCTACTATCTTTACTCGACCTTCGATTGTCCCCCATCACAAATAATTCGCCCTCAGGAACAGTTTTTTGCCCTACTGGGGTTTCTTCTAATGTAAAATCTTCCGTTAATGGGCCTTCAACAATCTGGCTCTTATAGCTGTCCAAATACGGCTCTGCATAAGGTTTACCATTTATATATAAGGTATCGTCCCGATATTCAACAGTGTCTCCCGGTAAACCAATTACCCTCTTTATATAATCTTTTTGTTCAGGTGCATGGAAAACGATGATATCGAACCGCTCTGGTTTTCCGAGTTTATTTACGATCATTCGATCCCCATTATGTAGAGTAGGCATCATAGAATACCCATCGACGACAATAGGCGCAAATAGAAAATATCTAATCACTGCCGCCAAGCCTATTGCAATTAGTAAAGCCTTTGTCCATTCCCATAGTTCGTTTTTTTCTTTAGTCATCGTTTCACCATCCAATAAAGGTCAATACAGCTTTTATCTATGTATACACTATTGTAAAGGAAAAATAAACATTTTCCTATAGAATTACCTCAATTAAATAAAAGGAGCTTGTAATCAAGCTCCTTTTAACGTTCAAACATAAATTATCGAATTTCTTTGATACGAGCTGCTTTTCCACGTAGTTTACGTAGATAGTAAAGTTTCGCACGGCGAACTTTACCGCGACGCACGACTTCAAGTTTCGCAATTCTTGGAGTGTGTACAGGGAATGTACGCTCAACTCCAACTCCATAAGAGATTTTACGGACAGTGAAAGTTTCACTGATTCCGCCTCCACGGCGCTTAATAACTAACCCTTCGAAAAGCTGGATTCTTTCACGTGTACCCTCAACTACCTTTACATGGACACGTACAGTATCACCAGGGCGAAATGCCGGAAGATCATTGCGAAGTTGTTCTTTTGTGATTTCTTCAATAATTTTGTGCATCGTATTCATCTCCTTCCAACCGATGCTCTTGCAAACAATACCAATGCAGCGGAACAACGTTGTTACAGGCTTAAGAGGCTTATCAGCCTTAGCCACAAAAACTATATTAACATATAACATATATTGATTGCAATTAACTTTTTTAGATTACTGATTTTCTTATTGACAGACAGTTTTTCGACGTTCCTAAGTTGTTGCTTTCCGCTACAGACACTCGCTTGCCAAGTGCAGTTGGACTTGACGGACAGGACGTTCTAGTGTCGATGTTGGCCTCAGGAAGTGGCCGACTTTAGTCGACAAAGAGTCTCGGGTCTTCTGCTACAATCAACGTGTTCGAAATCACCAAAAAGCATGAATATAATCTATAAATATTCAATTGATCCATTCACACCCAGAGCACAAATATTTATGTGCTTTCGACTTTTCTGAACAAGGCTTGACAAGAGGCACTATCCAGAGGATCTAAGGCATGAAATGAGTTATGTAAACAGCATACAGTTGGTGAGCGTGAAAATGATTATTTAAAGAATACTTCCGACCAGATAACGCTCGATTTTTTCATGGTAAAAAGCAAAACATTCACTTCGAATTAGTGATTCTACTTTATCATGCCTCAAGTTTATGTACTGATCGATCGAATGCAAAAATAAATCGAAACAAGCTGTCTTAATTCTTTTGGAACAGTTATTTTAAAAAAAGAAGCAATAGTTATCGCTGAGCAGTCCGAATACACTTAGACTCCTGTGGGAAGTGTGAGATAAGCAAGACTCCGCAGGGCATAACCCGAGAAGGCTTGCCACTCACCCGAGGAAAGCGAAGTGTATTCGGACTGCGTGACACATGGTAACAATAGATACTTAGAATTACAAAAGGATTTTAGAAAAAGCAGTGATGAAAATTTAAGCTTTTATAGAATTCTTAATCAGAAGAATCCACTTTTCCTTCTTTTTCAAGTAAATATTTTTCCAGTAAATCAGGCCGTCTATTTTTTGTTCTTTTCAATGATTCAGCTTCACGCCACTCATAAATTTTCTTATGATTCCCAGATAAAAGAATATCCGGGACTTTCATTCCTTTATATTCAGCTGGTCGTGTATAGTGAGGATGTTCCAATAACCCTGAGGAAAAGGAATCATATATAGGTGAGTCTTCATTTCCAAGCACACCTGGAAGTAAGCGAACGACGGAATCTATGACAACCATGGCGCCAAGCTCACCGCCAGTCAAAACATAGTCGCCAATCGATATTTCATCCGAAACGAGGTATTCCCTTATTCTCTCATCGTATCCCTCATAATGGCCGCATATAAAAATTAAATGATCTTCCTTAGCTAATTCTTCTGCTTTTTTCTGAGTATACGTTTCACCTTGAGGACAGAGTAAAATGATGCGCGGGTCTACATTACGATCTTTTTTCAAATAATCGACTGCGTCGAAAATTGGCTGCGGTTTTAAAACCATTCCCGCTCCTCCGCCATAAGGATAATCATCGACGGTCTTATGCTTATCATTTGAAAACTCTCGAAAATTTACAACATTATAAGAAACAGCTTTTTTTTCTGCCGCTTTTTTCAAAATGGAAGAACCAAAGACCCCAGAGAACATCTCCGGAAATAAAGTTAAAATATCGATTTTCATTATTCTAGTAACCCTTCAATTGGATTAATGATAATTCTCTTATCTTCTTTTGAAATGTTTATGACTACATCTTCAATATACGGAATCAGAAATTCCTTGTCATCCTTTCGTTTAACGACCCAAACATCATTTGCACCAGGAGTAAGGATTTCTTTCACAATTCCAATTTCCTCATCATCGACTGTAACTACTGTACAGCCAATTATTTCGTGAAAATAATATTCTCCTTCAGATAAATCATTTAATTGTTCTTCGGAAACTTTTAATATGCCTTCTTTCCATATTTCAACGTCACTTATATTTGAATAGTTTTCAAACGTTAGTAAATCAAAATTTTTATGTGTACGATGGCTTTTTACAATAAGTTTAATAGGATCTTTAGATCTAGGTAAAAATAGATAAAGTAGACTTCCAGGGGAGTACCGTTCTTCGGGAAAATCCGTTTTAGAAATGACCCTTACCTCACCTTTTATTCCGTGTGTATTTACGATCTTTCCTACATTAAACCAGTTCATTATCTTCACCTCTCCCGTATTTCTGTGATGATGCCGTCTTTAATGATAATGGTCTTTCCCTTTGTTAATTCTTCCCAATTATCTCCGACTTTAACGTCAATAACTGCTTGTATATCTTGATCATGAAGTTCACTGCCGATTGGCAGCATATCAAGCTGGTCGATTTGAAAGTCAATGAGCTTAATTTTTTCCTTGCGCATATCAATTTCTTTATCAAATTGTGTTTTTAGCCCCCCGGAAGTATACTTACGGGTTCTTTCCAGCTTTTTCATCTCAAAGAGGAGTTGATCGCATTCTTTTTTCAACTGCTGCTTATTATTTTTATATTTTTTTAGTAGTTTATACTTACTCATTTCTGTTAAAACCTGTTTAACAGATACAGATTGGAGAATTCTCATGATTGCCATCCTCCTCATTATGTAATAGGCTCTTGGCATTAACCGAGTCTAATGATACAAGGTTTTCTTATATCACTTTTTATTGAATGATATAAATAATCCATATGCAACGGCCTTCTGCCGTTGATTTCCGTTCTAGGCGAACGCGTTCCGGGGCGCGTGCGGTGAACCTGATAAAGGGAATCGTTGTTGACTTATCGTAGGAAGAAGCTGAAAGTTTGCTAGCCAATAGAAATCATAGCTAGACAAACCCGTACCTTGTCTAGTTGTAGGCGCTAGCCCCTCGAGGTCAAATAACCTGAGTCAATAAAAGTCAAAAAGCGACTTTTTTCCTCAGAACATATGCTTGTCTGAGACCCTCGAGACGCTTTTCGATGCCCGCGGAAAGCGTAGCATCAGGAGCGTAAGCAAAAACCAAGTTTAAGGACTTCTTTTTCAGCAGCCTCGTTATTACGAGAGATTTATGTATTGATAAACAAAAAAGGGAGGTAATTACGCCCCCCTATTCGTCGATTTCCATGTAAACCTTCTTATGTTGTTTTAATCCTGCTGCGGCATAGACTACTGTCCTAATGGCTTTTGCAACTCTACCATGTCTTCCAATCACTTTTCCTATATCTCTTTCATGAACGGAAAGATGATAAGTTATACGTTGATCTTCTTCTACTTCACGTACCCGAACCTCATCGGGATAATCAACAATCGGCGTTACAATCGACAAAATTAGATTTTTCATGACGATCACTATTACTTACTATTCTTTGCGTTATGGAATTTTTCCATGATGCCTTGCTTAGAAAATAAGTTACGAACAGTGTCAGATGGTTTTGCACCATCTTGAAGCCATTTTAAAGCTGTTTCTTCATTAATTGCTACTTGAGCTGGTTGAGAGATTGGATTGTATGTTCCAATTTCTTCAATGATACGTCCATCACGTGGTGAACGAGCATCAGCTACGACGATACGATAGAAAGGAGATTTTTTTGCTCCCATACGTTTTAAACGAATTTTTACTGCCATTTTAATAGCACCTCCGAATAGTTTCACACAAGATAGTATAATATCAAATGTTTGTTTTGTTTGTAAAGTGTTTTTTCTTTACATCTTAATTTTTTTACATAAAAGGTAGCTTAAAGCCGCCTCTCTTTTTTCCTTTTTGTTGCATCCCTGTCATTTGTTTCATCATTTTTTTCATTTCATCAAATTGCTTTAGAAGACGATTTACTTCCTGTACAGTTGTACCGCTGCCTTTTGCAATGCGGCGGCGTCTTCCAGCATTAATGATTTCTGGTTGTTCTTTTTCTTTTGTAGTCATCGAACGAATGATGGCTTCGACATGGCCAATCTGCTTTTCATCTACTTGCAGATTGTTCATGCCTTTAATTTTATTGGCCCCAGGCATCATTTTTAATAATTCGTCAAGTGGCCCCATATTTTTTACTTGCCCTAATTGATCAAGAAAATCATCCAGCGTAAATGATGCAGTACGAAACTTTTGTTCCAGTTCTTTCGCTTTTTCCTCATCTACATTCGCTTGCGCTTTTTCTATTAAGGAAAGCATATCACCCATTCCCAGTATCCTTGAAGCCATGCGCTCAGGATGGAAAGGCTCTAATGCATCCATTTTCTCGCCCATCCCTACAAACTTAATCGGTTTTTCAGCAACGGAACGAATCGATAATGCCGCACCACCTCGAGTGTCACCATCAAGCTTTGTTAAAACAACTCCGGTAATTTCTAGTATCTCATTAAAGCTTTGTGCAACATTAACTGCATCTTGTCCTGTCATGGCATCAACTACAAGGAAAATCTCATCAGGTTTTGCAACTTCCTTAATTTCTTTAAGTTCATCCATGAGTTCTTCATCAATATGAAGTCTTCCTGCTGTATCTATGAGAACATAATCATGGTGGTCTTCCTTTGCCTTCTCGATAGCCTGACGAGCAATTTCTACCGGACTAACTTTATCCCCTAATGAAAAAACAGGTAAGTCCAATTGCTTTCCAATTGTCTCCAATTGTTTAATCGCCGCCGGGCGATAAATATCAGCGGCAACGAGAAGTGGCTTTCTATTGAACTTTTTTCTCAATAAATTGGCTAATTTGCCAGTTGTTGTTGTTTTACCGGCACCTTGAAGACCCGACATCATAATGACGGTTGGTGGACGATTTGCTACCGCAATTTTGCTTTGTTCGCCACCCATCAATTCTGTCAGTTCTTCCTTTACGACCTTTATGACTTGCTGGCCAGGAGTAAGGCTCTTCATTACCTCTTGGCCGACTGCTCTTTCACTTACTTTTGAGATAAATTGCTTAACGACCTTGAAATTAACATCCGCTTCAAGCAACGCTAGACGAACTTCACGCATCATTGCTTTCACGTCAGCTTCCGTCACTTTTCCCTTACCCCGGATTTTTTGCATTGTCGCCTGCAACCGGTCGGCTAATCCTTCAAATGCCATATTGCCGCCCCCTAATCCAATTCCTTAAGCAATACTAAGTATTGTTTTAGCTTGGGATTGTCCAATTTCCCAACTGCCATACATTCTTCGATCTGCTCGATAATATGACCGCGCTCTAGAAACTTTTGAAACAACCGTAATTTATCTTCATATTCCTCCAGCATGGCTTCTGTGCGTTTAATATTATCGTAGACCGCTTGTCTACTTACTTCATATTCCTCCGCAATTTCACCAAGTGAAAGATCATCAAGATAGTATAGGGACATATAACTACGTTGCTTAGGAGTCAACAACGCTTGATAAAAATCGTATAAATAATTCATACGAGTTGTTTTCTCCAGCATTGTCATATTAATCCCCCTTGTTAAGTTAAAATCCTTTACACACAAATCATACATATATCAATTAAAAAAGTCAACATCCTTGCGATATTAAACAAAACTCACATATAGTCAATCAAGATTTTCCGATGATTCAATTGCATCTGAAAAGAGACCATATACATATTTTTCTGCATCGAATTGTTGAAGATCATCCATTTTCTCACCTAATCCCACAAACTTAACAGGAATGTTCAATCCATTGCGAATGGCAAGAACAATCCCTCCCTTTGCAGTACCATCAAGCTTAGATAAAACGATCCCACTAACACGAACAGCCTCTTTGAATGTTTTAGCTTGAATTAAAGCATTTTGGCCTGTCGTAGCATCTAGTACCAACAGCACTTCGTGAGGAGCTCCTGGGACTTCTCGTTCGATCACACGCTTAACCTTCTCTAATTCTTTCATTAAATTGACTTTATTTTGTAGTCTACCAGCAGTATCACAAAGCAGCACATCGATATTTCGTGATTTTGCAGCTTGCAGCGCATCATACATAACAGCAGCTGGATCGGAGCCTTCAGCTTGTTTAATAACATCTACTCCTACACGCTCTCCCCATACCTCTAGTTGCTCGATAGCGCCAGCACGAAATGTATCACCTGCAGCAAGCATAACTTTTCTGCCATCCTGCTTAAGTTTATGTGCGAGTTTTCCAATCGTTGTTGTTTTTCCTACACCATTTACTCCAACAACTAAAATAACCGTTAATCCCTCATCTTGTAAATTTAATGAATTTGATTGTTCATCGCCAGATTCATACATTTCGACTAATTTTTCGGAAATGACGGATTGAACTTCTACAGGATCTTTAATATTTCTTTTCTTAACCTCAATCTTCAATTGTTCGATAATTTCCATGACCGTTTCAAATCCAACATCAGCCTGAATTAAAATTTCTTCAAGCTCCTCAAAAAAATCCTCATCCACTTTTCGATAACGTGAAACAAGATCATTTATTTTTCCAGAGAACTGACTTCTCGTTTTTGCCAACCCGTCTTTAAATTTGTTAGAGACTTGATCAGTCGATGAAGTGAATTTCTCTTTTAATTTCTTAAAAAAACTCACAATACACAACCTCGATTCGTTATATTTGCACTATTTCCTTTGAATTTTCCAGCTTGACTGAAACAATTTTGGAAACACCAGATTCTTGCATCGTAACTCCGTATAAAACATCTGCACCCTGCATTGTCCCTTGTCTATGGGTAATGACAATAAACTGTGTTTCCTTGCTGAATTCTTGGAGGTAGTGGCTAAACCTTTGAACATTTGCTTCATCTAATGCTGCTTCCACCTCGTCAAGCACACAGAAAGGAACGGGACGAATCTTTAAAATCGAAAATAACAAGGCAATTGCTGTTAAGGAACGCTCGCCTCCTGATAGAAGACTTAAATTTTGCAGTTTTTTCCCGGGTGGCTGTGCAACGATATCTACACCTGTATTTAACATATCATTTGGATTTGTGAGTGTTAATTCAGCCCTTCCACCACCAAATAATGCTTGAAATACACCTTCGAATTCACTTTGAATATCGTAGAAAGTCGTACTGAACCTTTTTTCCATTTCATTATCCATTTCGTCCATGACTTGGAATAAATGATCCTTAGCACTTGATAAATCAGTTTGTTGCTCCCGTAGAAAATGATATCTTTCATAAACCCGCTCATATTCTTCAATTGCCCCCATATTGACAGTACCTAATTCAGCAATTTCAATTTTTATGAGCTTTACTTTTGTTCGAGTTTCTTCAGCTGGCAAAGATAATTGATATTTTTCTTTCGCGCCTTCATAAGATAATGAATACTCTTCTCTTAATTTATTCAGAAGATTATCGAGTTCAACATCAAGACGATTGCTCTTAACCTCTTCATTTTTTAGCACGACATTGATTCCGCTATATATTCTTTTAAACTCTTTCAGTTCCGCTTCCCTTTGTTCAATGGAAATTTGTAATTGCAGTCTTTCTTCACGTTGAACCGTTAATTTTTTTTCAACATTTTCTTTTTCTGCTTTTTTCTTTTCCGACTCCTCCACAAGCTCATCTTCATTTGAATGGTGGCCAGTCATCTCATTTTCAAGCCAATGAAGGTCGTCTATTAAAGTATTCTTTTGTGCTTCCCATTCAGTTAATTCATTATTTAATGTATGGAAATAGTTGCGGGTTGAAGATAATTGTTCCTTTGAAACCGCAAGCAAAGAAGATAGATCAGTAATTTCTTTTGCCAACGAATCTTTAGATTGCCTTTCATTATTTCGCTGTGCAGTTAACCGCTCGATTCTCTCGTTTAAAGAATGGATTTTTCCCTCACAAGTGGAAATGATCTCAGAAAGTGCCTTTATTCTTTCGTTAATCTTGTCTTTTTCAGTTTTCAATTCCGAAGTTTCAAGATCGTAAACAGCTAGGCGATCATCTACGTTCTTTTTATTCATTTCGATCTGAACTAGGGAAGACTCAGCTTCTCTTTGCTTGATCCGAAGCTCCTCACCTTTTGCCCTAATTGATTCAAGCAACTTTTCCTCGTTCGTCAGATTGTTTCTCGCAAGTTCCCAAGAATCTTGAAGGATAGCAGTTTTTTCTTTCATATCATCTAGCTTATTCCTTAAATCGTCCAGCTCACTTTTACGCCCGAGTAATGAACTTGCCGATTGTTTTGATGCGCCTCCTGTCATCGATCCCCCAGGATTGACAACATCACCATCTAAACTAACGATTCTAAATCGATATTGAAGTAATTTAGCAAGTTTATTAGCACCAGCTAAATCCTCGGCAATAATAATATTCCCAAGAAGGCTTTTTACAGCAGGAGAATGCTCACTTTTAAATTTCACAAGGTTAGCTGCAATCCCAATGAATGAAGGCTGAGAAGCGATGATGGCTTCTTGGCTTGGCTGCACACTTTTTTCTTTAATCGTATTTAAAGGTAAAAAAGTTGCCCTTCCATATTGTTTCCTCTTAAGAAACTGAATCGCTTCCCTTGCATCTTTCTCATTTTTTACTACGATATTTTGCATCGAGCCCCCAAGTGAAGTTTCAATTGCTTTAGCGTATTCTTTCGGAACTTGAATTAATTCCAAAATAGCTCCTTCAATCCCTTGAAGAGTATTGTCTTTCGCTTTTAGAACTTCTTTAACACCTTGGAAAAACCCTGTATACTCATCTTCCATTTCTTCCAAGGCTTCTTTGCGTGATTGCGATTTTTGGATAAACTGATTTGCTTGATTCAGCATAGCAGTTTGTTTTTCCAAATGCTGTGTTAAAGAATCGATGTTACTCTTCGCCTCTTTAAATTGAATTAATTGATCTGAAATATTTTTTTCAATTAGTTGAACTTCTTCCATCTTAGCTTTTAGCTGCCCTGCAATATTACTTCTTTCCGCAATATATTTCTCATTTTCTCCATCTAAACGATTACTGCGTGCTATTTGCTGAGTTAGCTGTTGTTCTAGATATTGCATTTCATTTTTAGCAGATGCCTGCTCATTTAGTACTTCAATATAATCACTTTTTAAAGATTCGATTGTATCTTCAATGGTGTCATCTAATTCATTTAGTTTTTTTCTTCTCTCATTAAGTTCTTTTTGTAATTTCTGAACTTCTGCTTCTTTTTGACTCACTTCATTTTTAGTTTTATTGAGTTTTTCTGTAATTTGGTCAACTTTTGAAAATGCATCCTCAATGTTTTTTTTCAATTGTTCAGTATTTTGTGATGCATTCCGTTTTCTTTCTTTTAAAACTTCACGTCTTCCTTCAAGTTTCTCCAAGTCTTTAGTTGCATTTAGCAACTCCGATTGTAAGTTAGCAATTCTTTCGTCATATAAAGAAAGATCATTTCTTTCATTTTCCAGTTTCGATTCATACCCCTGGATATTATTTGACAGTTCTGCTTCTTGGCTAAGCAATTTTTTTAATTCTTGCTTTGAGGTTTCCCAATTCCCATGCAATACACCAATCTCATGAACAGTTAGCGCCACCTCATGATGTTCGAGTTCTTTTTTCTTTTCAATATATTCTTTTGCGATAGAAGCTTGAATTTTTAGCGGCTCAATTTGACTTTCGAGTTCATGGAGAATGTCATTAACACGATTAAGATTTTCTCTTGTCTCCGCAAGCTTTACTTCTGCCTTCTTTTTGCGGGTCTTATATTTTAATACGCCAGCCGCTTCTTCGAAAATAGTTCTTCTTTCTTCCGGCTTACTATTTAAGATTTCTTCAACTTTTCCTTGGCTAATAATAGAAAAAGCTTCCTTACCAAGCCCGGAATCCATGAAAAGGTCGATAATATCTTTTAATCTGCAGCTTTGTCCATTTAATGAGTACTCACTATCTCCAGATCTAAATACTCGTCTAGCTACACAAACTTCATTAAAATCGATCGGTAAAGCTTCATCCTCATTATTTAATGTTAAAGCAACTTCTGCAAAATTAAGCTTTTTTCTAGAATCACTGCCAGCAAAAATAACATCTTCCATTTTGCCGCCACGCAATGATTTTGCCGATTGCTCACCAAGAACCCAGCGAATGGCATCCGTTATATTACTTTTACCACTTCCGTTTGGACCGACAACTGCCGTGACGCCAGGAACAAATTCAATCGTCACTTTTTCTGCAAACGATTTAAATCCTATAATATCTAGTTGTTTAAGGTACATTAGCATCACTCCCTAAGAAACTCATTAGATCCTTATTCTTCTAATTTTCCCAAAGCCATTTGGGCAGCATGCTGTTCAGCTTCTTTTTTAGAGCGTCCAGAACCTTCGCCTAGTACCTCATTGTTAAGGGAGACTTGCGATACAAAAATACGGTTATGAGCTGGGCCCTCCTCCTGGAGAATTGTATACTCCAAAGCACCCGAACCATCTCTTTGCACGTATTCTTGCAATTGACTCTTAAAATCCATCACATGAGAAAAAGCTCCTAAATCTACCTTTGGAAAAATAACTTTATCTAATAATGAAATAACTGTTTCCAATCCCTGGTCAAGGAATAAGGCTCCTATGAACGCCTCAAATGCATCAGCAAGAAGGGCCGGCCTCGACCGACCACCAGTCATTTCTTCTCCTTTTCCGAGTAAAACAAATTCACCAAAATGAAGCTCATTTGCAAATCCAACGAGTGCAGGTTCACAAACAATAGCCGCTCGAAGTTTGGTCATTTCTCCTTCACTCATCATTGGAAATTTTCTATATAAAAATTGTGAAACTGATAGTTCTAATACTGCGTCACCCAAAAATTCCAATCTTTCATTATCCTCATATGGTTTTTTTCGATGCTCATTCACATATGATGAATGTGTAAATGCCTGCATTAATAACTTTTCATTGTTGAAATGCAGGTTGTTTTTTGTTTGGAATTCCTTAAAGTTACGATTCATTTTATTCTTTGGGTTTTTTTCACGATATGATTTCCGCATCTGTTATCCACCTTGCTAGATAAATTATTGAAAGCTTTTTTCGCAAAAATTGTTATTTTTATAATATGCCAAAAGTAGAAAACAACAAAATTTAAGAAAAAAGCCTTAAAATGTTAGATCAAAAAGGTGCCAAAAGTAGAAGCAAGTCGGCTAAATTCGCTGACACTAGCACGTCCTGTGTGTCGGAAGATCCAGGCGGCGTAGTTTCGACCAGCGGAATGTATGCATTTTATACTGAGCACAAGGAAGCTTCCTTGAATCCGCATCGCACGAAGGAAAGGTGGGTTTTCTTTTCCAAGGAGCGGAGAACAAGCCAACGAAGAGATTCGCCGCATATAATTTGACAACTTTTTGAACATCATCTTAAAGTAGAAATGCCCCGTCTGCTTACAGGCGGGACACTCTAACTCAAGCGACTAGTTATTACTTTCTATGTAATTGACAGCATCGCCTACTGTTGCAATTTTTTCTGCATCATCATCGGAAATTTCCATATCAAATTCGTCTTCAAATTCCATGACAAGTTCTACAACATCTAGGGAATCTGCTCCTAAGTCATCTTTAAAAGAAGCTTCAAGCGTTACTTTAGATTCTTCGACGCCTAAACGGTCAACAATAATCTTTGTTACGCGTTCTAGTGTATCTGCCATTTGATTCACCTCCCCTCAAAACATTATAAAGGATATCTAAATAAAGATAAACAAGCCTGTGAGAAAAATTCCAGTAAAATAGTTTATGGTGCTTACATAAACATTCCGCCATTTACATGCAGCGTCTGACCAGTCATATATTTCGAGTCATCTGACGCGAGGTAGATCGCCAGTTTTGCAATATCCTCTGCTTCGCCGAAACGTCCAAGTGGGATTTGCTTAAGCATCGATTCTTTTACATCGTCCGGAAGCTGATCTGTCATATCTGTCGTAATGAATCCTGGGGCTATAGCATTTACAGTAATGCCTCTTGGAGCAAGTTCCATTGCGGTTGTTTTCGTCAAGCCGATAACGCCTGCTTTTGCCGCAACATAATTAGCCTGTCCAGGATTGCCGCTGACACCGACAATGGAGGATACATTAATAATTCTTCCGGCTCGTTGTTTCATCATTTGCCGAGAAACGGCTTTCGTGGAAAGAAATACACCCTTCAAGTTTGTATTAATAACATCATCCCATTCATCTTCCTTCATTCTCATAAGTAGATTATCTCGGGTGATGCCGGCATTATTAACTAGGATGTCCAATTTCCCAAATTGTTGAATCGTTTCTTTTACCATATCTTGAACGGATTCATTATTCGATATGTTACATTGATAGGCAAAAGCTTTTCTCCCTAAGTTGAGAATTTCGTTTACTGTTTCCTTCGCCTTTTCTTCACTACCAGCATAATTAACAACAACGTCTGCTCCTTCTCTAGCAAATGCGATTGCAATTTCCTTACCGATGCCCCGTGAGGCGCCTGTCACGATTGCTGATTTACCTTCTAATTTCATTCCCCCGCACCTCCTATTGCATCTAAAGCAGCTCTACAGCTTTCCGGATCCTGTACTGAAAAAATACGTACATTTTTATTTATTTTTTTGATAAGTCCGGATAATACTTTTCCTGGACCAATTTCAATAAAAGTATCTACTCCAAGTTCAATCATTTTCTCGACTGAATCCTCCCATAGTACCGGAGAATAGAGCTGCTCTATTAATTTTATCTTTATATCATTTTTTTTATTTATTGGGCTTGCCGTAACGTTTGCAATCACAGGAATCGAAGCATCTTTTATTGTTATTTCATTTAAAATTGAAGTGAATTTCTCTGCAGCTGGCTTCATTAATTCTGAATGAAAAGGACCACTTACGCTTAGTGGCAATACTCTCTTTGCACCATTTTCCTTCGCTAGCTTACCGGCTTTTTCCACCCCAGCTACTGTTCCAGATATGACAATTTGTCCAGGGCAATTTAAATTCGCCAATTGAACAGAATTTCCGTCCTTCGTAACTGAATCGGTAATTTCTTTTAAAACATTTCTATCCAACCCTAATACGGCTGCCATTGTACCTTCACCATTTGGGACGGCTTCCTCCATGAATTCACCGCGTTTTGCAACAGCATAAACAGCATCAGTAAAATCTATAGCGCCGCTTGCTACTAGTGCAGTATATTCTCCAAGACTATGGCCGGCAGTATAATCAGGTGTTATTCCCGCTTCTTTCAAATATTCCAATAAAGCAATACTCGTCGTTAAAAGTGCTGGCTGTGCATTCACTGTCTTCGTGAGCAAATCTTGTGAACCCGAAAAAATAATCGAGGAAAGCTCTCTCCCTAAACGTTCATCAGCTATTTCAAATATTTCCTTCGACTTTGCACTTTCGTCTGCAGCGTCTAAACCCATTCCCACCTTTTGCGAACCTTGCCCTGGAAAAACAAATGCTATTTTCCCCATATTTATGATCTCTCCTCGTCTACAGCGTTCTTAATCGTTTCAGATATTTGATGCTTTACCATTTCTCGAGTTTGGCGTATTGCATGATAAATAGCATTCGAATTGGACGAACCGTGAGCTTTGATCACAGGCGAATCTAGACCAAATAAACAAGCACCGCCGTATTCTGTATAATCCATCATGCTTTTTAAGCCTTTAAGATCGGACATAATTAAACTTGCAGCAAGCTTATTTTTAAGGCTTCCCGTCAACACATTTTTAAGCATGGAAAAAACCGCTGATGCCGTTCCTTCGATTGATTTTAAAACTACATTTCCAGTAAAACCGTCGGTTACAACGACATCAGCATGTCCATCCAATAATTCGCGGGATTCTATATTCCCAATAAAATTCAAATCACCGGATTTTAATAATTCAAATGCCTTCTTTGTAAGATCATTTCCTTTGTTTTCTTCAGAGCCAATATTCAACAAAGCTACTTTAGGGAATTTTATTCCTCTTACTTTCTCTGCATATATACTTCCCATAATCGCATATTGCAGTAAATGTTCTGGTTTCGCATCTGCATTTGCTCCCAAGTCAAGCATAACAAAGCCTTTTCCATCCAAAGTAGGTAATGTCGGGGCTAAAGCGGGTCTATCGATCCCTTTTATTCTCCCAACAATGAATAAACCCGCTGCCATTAGCGCACCAGTATTCCCAGCAGATATACATGCATCCGCTTCTTTATTTTTAACAGCCTGCGCCATCATAACCATAGAAGCATCTTTCTTTCTACGGATAGCTTTTACAGGTTCATCGGTAGCCTCTATTTTTTCAGTAGTATGTATAATCTGAACATTATTTTTAGTGGATAAGTATTTGTTTATTTGTTCTTCATCACCGTATAATAAAAATTCGGTATCGGAAAAGTCTTGTACCGCCCTATTTATTCCAAGTATGATTTCTTTTGGTGCTTGATCGCCGCCCATTGCATCGATTGCGATTTTCATTTAGTCCCACCTTCTTTAAGACTTGATCGAAACATTTCAAATTCTCCCTTAAACACTAATTCTTTTCCAACATAGCTCATGACTTCTACGATCGTCCTGTCAGACGGCCAAGCATGATCTCGCACCTTAGCTTTCGCTACCACCCTTTCCCCGGCTTTAACAGGTCGAGTAAAATGTATATTTACTTTTACAGTAAGTGCAAGTTCATCATCAATGACAGCTACTGCCAGGGAATTAGCTTGAGCAAATAAATGATGCCCTCTAGCAATTGAATTTCGTTTAAACACATGTTCTTGCTGAACATCCAATATCGATATCGCTGTTTGGTCAAGCTCGATATCGATAATTTCACCAATCACTTCATCTATTGGCAAAGCCTTTACTTCATCAGCTACATGTTTTTCCGCAACATTTTTGATTCTTTCTCTTAATTCTGGTATCGCCAATTCCATACGGTCAAGCCGAATTGTTTGAACACTGACTGAAAATTTTTCTGCCAATTCATCGTCTGTTATAAAAGGATTTTCATTTATTGTTTGGCTCAACATTTTTTGGCGATCTTTTTTTGACGGTCTCATTTTCATCATCACCATTCTCGATATTAAGACTAGGTATTAACAGTAGTATATAAAAATAAGGAGTTTAACGCAACAAATAACGCCACTCCTTCCCTGTAATTAGATTCTAGGCATTCACAAAGTTTGGAAAGATGATGCCGGATTTTTTTGAGCCATTTTCTTATGTCTTCACCTACTTTTTAAGATAGGGGTAGTTACTTTAAATAGCATTCTATATTGAATGAGATGAACGATCTACATACAATTGTATCCTTCACCACTTTGATTTCCGTTCCAGGCGGACGCGTTACGGGGGGCGTGCGGTGAGCCTCCTCAGTCGCTTTGCGCCTTGCGGGGTCTAACCTTTCACGCTAACCCCCCAGGAGTCGCCGCCTGGAACGTAGATCAACTGTGATATTCTTTTGCTCATGGAAGAAAAAAGATGGCGATTACTACTCCTTTAAACTTTTTGCCACAATCACGATTGTGCAGCAACAGAGTAATCATTCAATTTGGTAAGATATTGTGAAGAAATCGACTTACCATAAGCAGGAAATCATAATATTGACGATAAACATTACATAATGTGCTTTCACAACTGACGATATTGGATTATGTTTTTTGTGAGGAAAGTAATTAAAATTAAAAAATTATACGCGACTAACAGCTTAGAATTGTTCCAAAGGGTAGATTCAATATTTCAATTATGAGAAAGGGTGTTGGAAATGAATGAACAAAGTATCATCAAGAAAAACGCTTAGGAATTGGAAGATGAAAATATACCTTGGGGGAATTTACAATTTTGGCTATTAAATAAGATCATTCAAAGTTTTTAATAATCCTTTTTGGTAATATTGCTTTGAAACAAAATCTTTTGAAGATTGGATTGGAGCGAAAGTGCGAGACTCCTGGTCGGCTAAAGACGGCCACGTCCTGTGGCCAACGCCGACACTAGGACATCCTGTCCGTCGCGGGATCAGCGGGACAGGTGAGACCTCACAGGCGTTTACGCCGAGGAGGCTCATGGAAATGCGTAAGCGCCTTGACGAGCCCCGACAAGCATAAGACAAATTACGCAGTGGCTTGCCTTTTAGCCACGTAGTAATATGACTTATGACATCGAGGGGCTAGGCGCTGCAGCTAGACAAACCGCCCGCCCTGCGGAAAGCGAGCAACTGTAGCGGAAATCAACCATGCACTACCTTGGTAAAGAACAATGTTTACAAAAACAGCCTTTTAAAAAATAAATATATCTAAAGGATATCAATCCAATTTTTCGCCGGATAATGCTCCGGATTCTTGAAGATATATTCGCATATGCGAATATTCTTTGTCATTCCAAAACTCTTTCTGTTCAATTAATTTTATCGCATCATTTCTTGCTGTTTCGAGGGCACGATAGTCATGAACCATATCTGCGACTCTGAACTCTGGCAGCCCACTTTGTTTCTTGCCAAAAAAATCTCCTGGTCCTCGGAGCTCAAGATCCCTTTCGCTTAAAACAAAACCGTCATTCGTCTCTGTCATGATGCGCATTCTTTCTTTCCCTATATCTGTTTTAGGATCAGCTAGTAAAATACAATAAGATTGTTCACTGCCGCGGCCTACCCGTCCCCGTAGCTGATGTAGCTGAGATAGACCAAACCTTTCAGCATCATACACAATCATAACAGTAGCATTCGGAACATTTACTCCAACCTCTACCACTGTCGTGGACACGAGGAGCTGAATTTGATTTTCACTAAATTCACGCATTATTTCTTCTTTTTCAGATGCAGGCAGCCTACCATGCATAAGCCCGATTTTAAATTTTCCGTGGAAGTAATTAGATAGTAGATCATACACATCTAAGGCGTTTTGAACGTCAAGTTTATCTGATTCCTCTATTAATGGACAAATGATGTAAGCTTGTCTTCCTTTACTTAATTCCTTTTCAACAAAATCTAATATTCTATCAAGCATATTATGCTTTGCCCAATGCGTTTCAATCGTCTTTCGTCCTAAAGGCATTTCATCAATAATGGATACATCCATTTCACCAAACACTGTAATGGCTAAAGTCCGAGGAATCGGGGTAGCAGTCATAAAAAGCACATCAGGCTTTTCTCCTTTTTCCCGGAGAATCCTTCTCTGTTCCACACCAAATCGATGCTGTTCATCCGTTATGACAAGTCCTAATTTACGAAAATCAACCTCATCTTGGATCAATGCGTGCGTTCCTATTAATATGTTAATCTCACCTTTTTTTAGTCGTTCTACAATATGTTGACGTTTTTTACCTTTAACAGAGCTTGTAAGCAGTTCAATTTTCACATCTGTTTGTGATAATAAATTGTTCAATGATTGAAAATGTTGTTCTGCAAGAATTTCAGTTGGCACCATTAGCGCGCCTTGGTATCCTGCAGTCACAGTGGCATATAGGGAAATGGCTGCCACAGCAGTTTTCCCTGAGCCTACATCACCTTGAAGGAGTCGATTCATTCTTATAGGTGACTTCAAATCCGCACAAATTTCATTTACAACCTTTTTTTGGGCATTCGTCAGTTGAAATGGAAGAGAAGAAATAAAGTATTTAATTTTCGCCAAATCGTAATGTTGTGATACTCCTTTAGACTGCTCTCTTTCTATTTTACGAAAAGCTTGCATTTTCAGCTGGAAATAAAGAAACTCCTCATACACAAATCTGCGCCTAGCCTGTTTCACTTCGTCTGGTGAATGAGGGAAATGCATAATCCTTAACGCTTCTTTTTTATCTGGTAATTTATATTGCTGAAGAAGATGAGATGGTAATGTTTCTTCAATTTCATCACCATATTCATTAAAAGCTTGAACAATGTATCTACGAAGGGCCTTTACAGTAATAGGGGATTTTACAGGATAGACTGGTTCATAATCAGAAGATTGTGATTGGGGACCAATTTTTATATCCTGCCCCGTGATCGTTTGCCGGTGCTTGTCCCATTTTCCAGTAACGGTGATTACATCTTGGGGGGATAATTGCCCTTTTAAATAAGCCCTATTAAAGAAAGTGACTTTGATTAAATAGCGGTCAACTAAAAGATGGATGGTAATTCTATTTTTCTTCCTGCCATAATACATAACTGAAGGTTCACTGTGGACTTGTCCTTCTACAGTAATTTTTTCGTCGTGAGAGACATCGGCTAAATCACGTAGCCTTACATCCTCATATCGAAACGGAAGGTATAGCAGCAAATCATTAATATTATTAATACCCATAGTAATAAGATATTCAGCAGTTTCTTCACCTACACCTTTTAAAATAGTTGTAGGCAGTTTCAATGAGTTAGTCAAGTTTTACACGCGGGACCCCAAAGATTTTAGCTTCTAGCATTTTTCCCGTTGGAGTAGCCGCCAACCCTCCCTCAGCAGTTTCTCGTAAAGATCTTGGCATTTGTTGGCCGATTCGATACATTGCGTCTATAACTTCATCACAAGGGATTCGGCTTGTAATGCCAGCAAGAGCCATATCAGCCGCAACCATCGCATTGGCAGCACCCATCGCATTTCTTTTTATGCATGGTACTTCTACAAGACCAGCGACAGGATCACAAACAAGCCCTAACATATTTTTTAATGTAATGGCCATCGCCTCTGCACATTGAGAAGGAGTACCACCGGCCATTTCTACAATTGCTGCCGCGGCCATCCCCGCAGCTGAACCTACTTCAGCTTGACAGCCACCAGCTGCACCTGAAATGGATGCATTATTAGCGACCACAAACCCGAAAGCTCCTGAAGTAAATAAAAACTTAACCATTTGCTCTCTTGTCGGCTTTAATTTATCTCGCACAGCAAATAATGTTCCTGGAACTACACCTGCAGATCCCGCTGTTGGCGTTGCACAAATGGTTCCCATGGCAGCATTCACTTCATTCGTTGCAACAGCCTTACTCACAGCGTCAAGAATTGTTTCTCCCGATAAAAATATGCCTTTTTTAATATAATTTTGTAAAAGAACGGCATCTCCTCCGGTAAGTCCTGAATGAGATGTAACTCCCTTTATTCCCCGTTCTACCGCTTCTTCCATCACCGTCAGACTTTTATCCATTTGCGCCAAAATGTTATCACGAGTCCGATTCGTAACTTCGATTTCTTGTTCAATCATGATTTCCGATATTTGTTTATTTTGTGATTCCGCTAAATGGACTAATTCAGCAACGTTTTTAAACATGTTCGCAGCCTCCCTAAAAAGCTCTTTGTTGTTATCTAGTCGACTACTCTAGCCACTTGTGTAATATTTGGAAGTTTGCTGATTTCTGCGATAATCGACTCATTAATATTCTGATCCACTTCTATAGTCATAAGAGCCATTTTGCCTTTTTCCTTTCTGGAAACTTCCATATGACCAATATTAATTTCATGGGACCCGAGAATATTAGACACAGCTGCAATCGCTCCAAAACGATCGTCATGTACAACAAGAATAGCAGGATGATGACCGGATAATTTTAAGTGAAAACCATTAAGCTCGGTAATTTCTATTTTACCACCACCTATGGATATTCCTACAAGCTCAAGTTCACCTTTTTCATCGCCAATTTGAATACGCGCTGTATTTGGGTGTTCCGCATTTGCTGATTCTTCGCTAAATTCAATATGAATATTGCGATCCTTGGCAATTTCGAGTGCGTTTATAATCCGCTGATCATCCGTATCAAAATCCAGAAGGCCGCCAACGATTGCTACATCTGTTCCATGTCCTTTATATGTTTTGGCAAAAGATTCATAAAAATAAATTTTGGCCCACTCTGGCTCTCTCCCAAACAAACTTCGCGCTACCCTGCCAATCCTGGCAGCACCTGCTGTATGGGAGCTTGAAGGTCCAATCATAATGGGACCTATGATATCAAAGACACTTTTATATTTCATTGATATCTCCTCACTTTCATTAGAAAAGAGTAAGCGCCTTGCTCAACACAAGCAAATAGAAGGGTTTACCCCTTCTATTCACTTTTTATATTATTCAATTGAAAAAATAAAGTTATATAAAGGTTGTTTACCATTATGAACTTCTACTTCAATGTCTTCATATTGTTCTTTAATTAAGTCCAAAAGCTGGTTCAGTTCATTCTGCTTTGTATCTTCGCCATAAATAACCGTAAGAATTTCCGAGTCTTCATCAATCATTTTGGTTAATAGATTATATGCAGCCTTTACTAAATCTTTATTTGTCCCAACAATTTTCCCATCATTTATGCCCATATAATCATCTTTAGCTATTTGAAGTCCATCAATATTAGTATCACGAACCGCAAAGGTCACCTGTCCTGTTTTAATTGCAGAAATGGCTTCTTTCATACCTTGTCCATTTTCTTCAAGAGTTTGTGTCGGATTAAATGCCAAAACAGCTGCTAAACCTTGAGGGACCGTTTTTGTCGGCACTACTACTACTTCTTCTTCTGCAATTTCGGCAGCTTGTTCAGCAGCCATAATAATATTTTTATTATTAGGAAGGATAATGACCTTATTAGCATGTGAAGACTTTATTGCTTTCATAATATCTTCCGTACTCGGATTCATTGTTTGCCCGCCTTCAATCACCTCTGTTGCACCGATGCTTTTGAAGAGGCTCGCGATTCCTGAACCCATTGAAACGGCGATAATTGAGTATTCTTGTTTTTCTTTAGAACTCGTTTTAGCAGCAACATGATTATGATCTTGATCTACAATAGAACTATGCTGTTCTCTCATATTCTCGATTTTCATATTAATTAAGCTTCCATATTGTTGGCCATACGATAAAACATCACCTGGATGCTCAGCGTGTATATGAACCTTCACGACATCTTCATCAGAAATAACGAGTAAAGAATCCCCAAACTCACTCAAATCATTTTGAAAATCCGTTTCTGAGAATACCTTTTTATCCTTTTCAAATTTCACCATAAATTCAGTACAATAGCCAAATACAATATCTTCTGTATTCATAAAGCTTTGAACACTTTGATGGTGCTGGGCGCTCACTAATTCGTCCATAGAAGGTGCAAATGCGGGAGTGTCAGGAAGCTTCTCTCCTTTTAATACAGCTAAAAAGCCTTCATATACACAAACTAATCCTTGCCCGCCACTATCAACAACTCCAACCTCTTTTAAGACAGGAAGCAAATCAGGAGTTCTTTGTAGGGAGGCCTTTGCCTCTTGCAATGTTTTTTCCATAACCACGACGATATCCGACTCATTTTTCGCTATTTCAACGGCGCTCTTTGCAGAATCCTTTGCAACCGTCAAAATCGTACCTTCCACAGGCTTCATAACGGCCTTATAAGCTGTATTTACACCTGCTTCAAGAGCATGAGCAAACTCTTCAGCAGAAAGGAATGGCTTTGATTCAATATCTTTTGCAAATCCACGGAAAAGCTGAGATAAAATAACACCTGAATTACCTCGCGCACCCATTAATAATCCTTTTGATAATGCGGCAGCGACCTTACCTATATGATCTTGTTTATTGTTTTTTACTTCTTTAGAGCCCGAAGTCATTGAAAGATTCATATTTGTTCCCGTATCACCATCTGGTACTGGGAATACATTTAATGCATCAACCATTTTTGCATTTGCTGATAAATGATTGGCTCCTATTATGATCATTTCTGCGAATCGATTTCCATCTAATGATGTAATAGACACGTACTTTTCCTCCTCATTACGGATTCGTTACTCGAACCCCTTGAACAAAAATATTTACGGTATCGGCAGATATACCAATTGTCTGTTCAAGTGTGTATTTTACCTTGGATTGCACATTATGGGCAACCTCCGAAATTTTTGTACCGTAGCTCACAATAATATACATGTCTATGTGCAACGCTTGTTCTTCCTGCCGGATTATAATGCCTCGTGTAAAGTTTTCCTTGCGCAATATATCAGTTAATCCATCTTTTATTTGATTTTTCGAAGCCATTCCTACGATGCCATAGCAATCGATTGCAGCACCACCTGCAATAGTTGCAATAACTTCATTGGATATATCAATCTGGCCAAACCTTGTTTTCATTTCAATAGACATGTAATTTCCTCCTTATTGGTCGAAATATCCATGAAAATATGTAATGCAAATGTTATCGCCTTCACAACATAGATAAGGATATTTTACTATAATATATATTTTTTTAAAAGTTTTACTTCATATGTACTTTTTATTGACTGCTCGCATACGTGTAGTATTGCAATATAAAGGCATGTATGATAAATTATTAAAGGTAGATTTTTACTAAGGGAATATTGAAGTGATGAACGAACTCATAGTATTACTTCAGCGACGGGAGGGAATTTAATATGGCAAAACAATGTGTTATCACCGGCCGCAAAACAAGTACTGGGAACAAACGTTCACATGCGATGAACGCAAATAAACGTACTTGGGGAGCTAATCTTCAAAAGGTACGCATTCTCGTTGACGGCAAACCAAAACGTGCATGGGTATCTGCTAGAGCACTTAAATCTGGAAAAGTTGAACGCGTATAATCCAAAAGCAGAAGTACCAGTTCATCGACGTACAAACTTCAGGACCTTTGACTTATCGTAGGGAAAAGGTCAGGAAGTTAGCTAGTCGATAGGCGCTGGAGCTAGACGTAAATAATGAACAAACAAAAAGGCGCCTGAAATAAGGTGCCTTTTCCATTTTGAAATTAATCTTTTTTAAATGTACCTAACATCGCTCTTACGATTCCTCCCAAAAATCTAGGGAGTTTAATTGTATAAAATCTCATTAAAATTCCCTCCTAATCTAAAATACCCGCCATTCACCCAGTTTTATTATATTCGTCATGTATGGATAAGTACGCGCCCGGAAGAAAAATGGGCCGATTGTTAATCAGTACTTCTTATCATCATTAATATGCCTTTTTCAAACGAAAAATTACCAGATTGTTTGATAAGTTCATTACTTATACATAACGATGATCCAAAATTTACTGTCTGATGACTTAAAGGGTATTTAAATCCATTTAATGAGAGGTTTACAACTTCATTCGTAAGTGGAATAAATGATATGTATTTTTTTGTGCTATCCTTTTCAATCCGATATTCACCTGGATAGAAAAGGGATAAGGAATTTTGTTTGTCTATCATTTTTATTGTCATGAAAGAATTTTTATTTTGATAATGTGAAAGCATAAGAGCATTGGCCATAAAATGGTCCAGTCTTCCACCAGTTGCACCAAAAATACAAATAAGATCTGGATGTTGATCCACTGCCCACATCATAGCTAATTCCATATCCGTTTCATCTTTTTCAGGCAGAAATCTTTTAATATTAGGTACTTTCTCATCGATAATCGACCATTCTTCATCGGAAACAGAATCAAAATCTCCTACCGAGAAATCCGGTATAATTCCATTCTCCAATAAATAAAAAACTCCTCTATCAACGCCAATCCAAATCGCCTTCTCAGAAAATCGTGTTAGATCGGGGATAAGTTCAAGAGGTCCCCCCGCCATTATATTAATGATCTTTTTCTGTTCATCCATTTACTTTTCCAGCTTAGAACGAATTTCTTGAATCGCCGCTTGCCGATCCTTTGTGCTGAAAATGGCCGACCCGGCAACAAATATATTTGCTCCGGCTTCCTGACATCCTTTTATCGTGCCTTCATGGATGCCGCCATCCACCTCAATATCAATAGATAAACCTTTGGCATTTATCAACGATCGCACTTCCTTGATTTTTGGCAAGACTGCATCAATAAAGGCTTGACCTCCAAAGCCCGGGTTAACTGTCATTAATAAGACCATGTCAGTAACTTCCAATATATGTTCAATAGTAGAAACTGGAGTGGCCGGATTTAAAACAACTCCCGATTTCACACCTAGACTTCGTATAAATTGCAATGTACGATGTAAATGACGGGTTGCTTCCACATGGACCGTAATAATATCTGCTCCAGCATCTGCAAAAGCTTTTATATATTGATCTGGATTTTCAATCATGAGGTGAACATCAAGCGGCAAATCGGTTATCTTTCTAACAGCCTCTACAATGAATGGTCCCATCGAAATATTTGGGACAAAATGACCATCCATAACATCAATATGAATATAATCTGCTCCCGCTTTTTCAACATCTTTGACCTCCTCGGCCAATTTGGAAAAGTCAGCAGCCAGTATGGATGGAGCAATTTTTATCATACTCAATACCTCGGCTTTCTCTCTTTTATTTCCTGTAAAAATTGAAGATAATGATCATATCGTTCTTTGGAAATTTCTTCATTTTCAACTGCATGTTTAACCGCGCACTTCGGTTCATTTACGTGAAGGCAGCCGCGAAATTTGCATTCTTCACCTTTATTTGAGATTTCTGGGAAAGTATGAACTAAATCTTCAGCTTCAATATCAGTAAAATCAAGTGAACTAAATCCCGGTGTATCTGCTACCAGTCCGCCACATACATCAATTAGTTCTACATGCCTCGTTGTATGTTTACCCCTTCCAAGATGGCTAGATATCTCATCCGTTTTTAACTGCAAGGAAGGATTTAAAGCATTAATAAGGGAAGATTTCCCAACACCTGATTGTCCTGCAAAAACACTCGTTGTATCAGCCAACAAAGGATATAATTCTTTTATCCCCTCATCTGTTTTTGAAGATAATAATAATACTTCATATCCAATTGAACGATAATAATCCAAATAATTATTTACTTCTAACCTCTTATTTTCCGATAATAAATCGGCTTTTGTTACACAAATAATTGGGTGTATATCACTTGATTCGACAATGACTAGAAAACGGTCAAGTAATAATGGACTAAAATCTGGTTCTACAGAAGAAAAAATTAATATCGCTTGGTCGATGTTCGCTATTGGAGGTCTTATAAGCTCATTTTTGCGAGGTTTTATTTCCATTACATATCCTTCTTTATCATTTTCAGCTTGAAAAATAACATTATCTCCAACAAGTGGAGTTATTTTGTTCTTGCGAAAAACGCCTCTCCCTCTACATTGAATCATCTTCCCATCCGATAAAACGTAGTAAAATCCACTCAATGCCTTAATTATTTTTCCTTCAGTCATAGCACCGTTCCTTTCGAATCTTTTACAATAATATATGATTCCATACCCAGGTAATAATTAATCACCTGGATACGGAACCTCATCTTCTTCTATAACCTCATTATCTCTTAAAATTTGATATTTTGCGGTTTTTCCTTTTTCAATCGTGAATTGCAATTCTTTCTCGACAGTCTCAGTAATCTCAAAGTTATCCGCCGGCACGGAGTAGGTCTGATTGAAATCCTCGATTCGAATGATGATTAGTTGTGGTTTCCCTTCTTCAGTCGGTTCATAAGGAATCGTTACTTTTTTAGTCGTAATTTGAGGTTGGATTTCCTCCGGGCCTTTAGAAATAATGACCGTTACCCTGTCACCTTTAGAAAGCTCCGCTCCTTGAGCAGGATTCTGTGAGATTACAAGTCCTTCAGGAATATCATTCGAGTATTGTTCCTGTGCCACATCAATATATAATCCTGTCGATTCTTCGTAATTTTCCAAGCCTTTACTATTCAACCCCCGCAAATCTTTCAATGTAATTTTTTCTTCTCCAAGGCTTACGACAAAAGTAATCGGAGTTTCCTCCGGAACCACATCTGAATTTGGGCTTATGGATTGTTCTATAATTTCTCCCTCGGGAGCTTCATCATGTTTTGTTTCAGGTATTACCTTAAATCCTTCATCTGTTAATACCTTCTCAATATCCGAAAATTGTCTGCCTGTATAGTCCTGTATTGTGAATTTATCCTTACCGGTACTAATATATATATCCACAGTATAGCCTTTTTTAACTTCCCTGTTTGCCTTCGGGCTTGTTTTAATAACTTCCCCTTCTGGAACCTCTTCACTTGAAGTTGGGATTTTCTCTCCGATTTTTAGACCTGCGTCGATGAGAATGAAGACTGCATCGTCATATTCTTCCCCACTGACATCAGGTATTTTTACATTTTTCGCATTTTGGAGCGCAGGCAAACCGTACATGACAAACATAAGGGATAACAACATCAATGTTAAAAATATGCCAATGACCCATGGCCATTTTTTCTTGCGCTTCGGTTTTTTATCAGGATGCTTTGATTTTTTATCTTTTTCCTTTTTATGGAGTACAGTTTTGTCGCTAATACTTGGATCGTTATCAGCAGTAATAATCGGAATCGCTTTTGTTGCATCGATGTCTTCGGGAATCGTAAACTTTGCCTCGTTCATTCTATCAGCGTCCAATGCTGTGTCCAGATCTCTTGCCATTTCATCGGTGCTTTCGTATCGAACAAACGGATCTTTAGCAGTCGATTTTAAGACGATATTTTCAACACTTTGAGGAATATCAGGGTTCCAGCGCCTCGGTGAAGGTGTGTCGGATTGCAAATGTTTTAATGCAATCGATACAGCTGATTCTCCCGAAAAAGGCAGCCTTCCCGTCAGAAGTTCAAACATGACAATTCCTAAAGAGTATATATCAGATTTTTTTGTTGCCATTCCACCTCTAGCTTGCTCAGGCGATAAATAATGAACGGAGCCAAGAACTGCATTGGTTTGCGTTATTGATGTGGCAGATAAAGCCATTGCTATGCCAAAATCGGTTATCATTACATGTCCATGGTGATCAATTAATATATTTTGTGGTTTAACATCACGATGTACAATATGATTTTGATGGGCATGAGAAATGGCTGATGTTAATTGCTTCATTATATCAATTGTGTGCTCAATCGGAATTGGGTGATAATACTGTATGTATTGTTTTAACGTCATCCCGTTGACATATTCCATTACGATATAATAAATATCTTTTTCTTCCCCTACATCGTAAATGCTTACGATATTTTCGTGGGTCAAGCTAGTCGCTGATTGGGCCTCTCTTTGAAAACGGCGGATAAATTCGTCCTCATGTGCAAAATCCAACCGCAAAATTTTAATCGCTACATCACGATCCAAAATCATATCATGTGCCAGATAGACGTTGGCCATACCACCGCCGCCAATCATTTGCAGCAATTTATAGCGACCGCTTATTCTTCTTCCCAATAACATTAATCGCACCCGCTTTCAGGACATGCAGTAACAATGGCAAGTGATATATTATCCTCTCCACCATAATGATTTGCGAGTTGTATTAATGTATCAGCCTTTTCATTCAAATCTGTTTCATCAGTTAAAATTGTTAGCATTTCATCGCTTGAAACTTTATTGGATAACCCGTCTGAACATAAGAGAAGTTTATTTCCTTCTTCAAAAGTAATTGAGGTAATGTCCATTTCAATATCAGCTTCCGTCCCCATCGCATTTAATAATACATTTTTCCGAGGATGAATTTCGGCATCCTCTGGGGATATTTGGCCAGCCTTTATCAATTCATTCACAAGGGAATGATCTTCTGTCAACTGCTTAAATCCATTTTCATTTAAAAGATAGCAGCGACTATCTCCAATATTCACGATTGTAGCAAAAGTAGCAGTACAGATGGCTGCAACTAAGGTTGTACCCATACCTTCACATTCTTTATTCTCTCTTGAATGATCATATATTTCCTTATTCACTATTGCTACCTTTTCAAGAAACCAACTTTTAGCAAATTCAGGCGTAAGTATCTCATCTACGTTGGCCCATAATTCTTGAAGTTTTTTGACCGCTATTTGACTAGCCACTTCTCCAGCTTGATGACCGCCCATTCCATCCGCTACAATAGCAAGAAGGTTCCCAGTTTTATTATGAAAAATCCCGCCGTTATCTTCATTATGATGCCGGACCATGCCTTTATCTGTTTTAAAAAAAGCTATCATACTATCGTCCCCTCTTTATGCTGCTTCTTTCTAAAACAAGAAATAAAAAACCCATCTCCGCCAAAATCTTGCGGAAATATTTGAATGATGTTCGAGCCTTTTTGAACTAAATGTGAAAGTGCTTCCGGTAACGTAAGCGGATAAGGCTCAAAATCTTCATGTTGTTCAAGAAATGCTGCAGCAGTACCAAAGTTTTCCTCTAAATCAACTGTACAAGTACTATACACCAGAAGTCCACCCTTTTTTAACAAAGAAGCCGTTTCATTTAATATTCGAAGCTGAACTTCCCTTAATGATTGGATATCTTGTTCTGTTTTTGTGTATTTTATATCCGGTTTTTTTCTTAACACACCCAGACCTGAACATGGTGCATCAATGAGCACACGATCAAATGATTCTAGATTAAATGATTCGCTTGAATGCCGGCTATCCATAACGAATGCGTCAATATTATTTAGGCTAAGCCGAGATGCATTTTCTTTAATAAGCTTAATTTTATGTGCATGAAGGTCAAGCGCCGTTACTTTACCCGCACCATTAAGTAATTCACCAATATGTCCAGTCTTTCCCCCTGGTGCTGCACAAGCATCCAATACATTCATATTTGGAAAAAGTTGTAACGCATAGGCAACTACCATTGAGCTTTCATCTTGAATACTAAAATATCCTTTTTTATAAAGATCCGAATTTGCTGCATTACCTTTTAATATTCGGATTGATTCAGGAATAATAGGACTCGCTTCAACAGAGAAACCTTCCGCTTGAAGCAACATACACACTTCTTCTCTAGTAGTCTTCGTTACATTAATTCTCACAGTTTGAACGGGTGCCATGAGATTTTCTTCACACATTGCTTTTGTCTTATCAAAACTAAATTGCTCCGCCCATCTCTGTACAAGCCAAAGTGGATGGCTTGTCTCAATCGCAAGTCTTTCTACCGGATCCGAAATAATATCCAGTGATCGGATTCCTTCCCTTTGGATAGACCTTAGAATCCCGTTCACAAGACCAACAATTCCTTTATGACCACGCTTTTTTGCAATTTCTACTGCCTCAAATATAATGGCTCGATCCGGAACTTTATCTAAATAAATCATTTGATATAAGGAAAGACGAAGCAAAATGAGTACCCAATGCTCCATTTTTTTCTTTATGAAAGGCTGCAAATAAAAATCTAAAGTCATTTTCCGTTGAATCGTTCCGTACACAATTTCAGTCAATAATCCAGTATCCGGACCTGTAATTTGATATTTTTTAATAACTTGATTTAAAAGTAAATTACTGTATGATTGGTGTTTATCGATGGCTTCCAAAACATCCAGCGCCGCTTCTCTTACAGTTTTTTTCTGTTTATTCATCGTGACTGTCCAATCTGGAGCCTATATGGATTTCGTTTCCAGCACCGTGTAAAAACTGTTTCGCAGACATTTTTTTCTTACCCGCTGGCTGAAGTTCGAAAATTTTAATGCCGATATCATTACCAGTAGCTACAACAAAACCATCCTGATCCATTAAGATGATTTCACCTGGGGGCTGTTTTCCAGCTATAGTTATTTTCTCCGCTTTCCACAATTTCCACACTTGCCCTTTAAATGTTGTATAAGCAACTGGCCATGGACATAAGCCTCTTATTTGATTATAAATTTTTTCTCCGTCATCTTGCCAATTAACTTTTTCTTCTTCTCGTTTAATATTATAGGCAAATGTAGCTTTATCATGATCTTGTGCTTTTGCCTTGATTTCACCCGAAATTAATTTAGGAATCGTATTTATAAGTAAATCCGAACCCGCAATGCTTAACTTATTATGCAGTGTACCAACATTATCATCTTCGCTAATAGGTACCTCAACTTGGCTTATAATATCTCCAGCGTCAAGCTTATCCACCATATACATGATCGTGATCCCCGTTTTTTCTTTTCCTTGTAAAATAGCATAATGAATCGGGGCCCCACCTCTTAATTCAGGCAGTAGTGAAGCGTGAACGTTAATACAGCCGTATTTAGGTGCCACAAGAATTGAAGTAGGCAATATTTGTCCATATGCAGCAGTAACAATCAAGTCCGGTTTTAAATCCAAAACTTCTTTTGTAGATTGTGCTTCACGAATTTTTTCTGGTTGCAGTACACGGATGCCGTATCGTTCTGCCTCAACTTTTACAGGTGGCGGAGTCAATACTTTTTTCCGTCCTACCGGCCGATCAGGTTGGGTGACAACCGCTAAAATGTTATAACCATTTTCTATTAAGCTTCTTAGTACTGGTACAGAAAAATCCGGCGTACCCATAAATACGATTTTTGTCATTCATCTTCACTACTTTCTAAATCTTCTTCGTTCACATACTCTATTACTTTTGAAGTGAATAATACACCTTCTAAATGATCGAGTTCATGCTGAATTACTCTAGCTAAATAATCTTCCGCTATTAAAGTAAAATTACGGCCATATCGATCTTTTGCTTTAAGAGTAATTGTATAAGACCGTGATACAGTGCCATAAAGGCCAGGAAAACTTAAACATCCCTCAATATCCGTTTGTTCGCCGCTTCGCTCCGTGATTTTTGGGTTGATCAGCTCAAGCCTTCCATCTTCTTCATCAAGTTCTATTACCGCTATTTTTTCACTGATGCCTATTTGTGGTGCGGCAAGACCAACTCCATCTGCTTCTATCATCGTATCATACATATTATCTAATAATTGATGCAACTCGACTCCAAAATGAGTTACTTGCTTGCATTTTTGCTCTAATATATGAGCTGGATGTTCAACAATGGTGAGAATCGCCAATCTATTCACTCTTTTCTATACGGTTACATCATCATATAAGGATTTACATCTATTGAGATAGCCAAACCTTCTTTAATGAACTGTTGTTGATAATGTTCCAATACTTTTTGTAATGTTGGTTTTAATTCTGGTTCATGTTTGTATTTTATCAAACATTGATATCGATATCTATTATTGATGCGTGGAATCGGCGATGCAACCGGACCGAGAATAATCGCTTCTTCAGAAATTCTAGACTGGACATATTTTGTAATTTTTTCAGTCGTCGAAACTGTTTTCATTAAATCTTCGTGGCTGATCGTAATAAGAGTTAAATAGTAAAATGGTGGATACGACCCGACCTTGCGCATGAGCATTTCTTGATGATAAAAGCGATTATAATCCTGCTTTCCGGCATACTCAATACTGTAATGTTCCGGAGTATATGTTTGGATAACTACTTCCCCTTTCAACTCATGGCGGCCTGCCCTGCCACTCACTTGGGTAAGGAGCTGAAATGTTTTTTCACTTGCTCTAAAATCAGGTAAATGAAGCATTGTATCTGCACTTAGAACTCCAACTAGAGTAATATTTGGAAAATCCAGCCCTTTTGCAATCATTTGCGTCCCGAGCAAAATATCCGCATTTCCAGATTGAAAATGTTCTAAAAGTTTTTCATGTGCTCCTTTTCGTCCTGTTGTGTCGACGTCCATACGAACGACTCTAGACCCAGGAAAAATTTTATATAATTCTTCTTCCACTTTCTGAGTACCCGTTCCAAAATACCTAATATGATTGCTTGAGCATTCAGGGCAAGTGTTTGGGACGATCGTATTATATCCGCAGTAATGACATTTCATTTCATTCGTATATTGATGATAGGTTAAAGAGATATCACAATGAGGACATTGCATGACATAGCCACAGTCCCTGCACATCATAAATGATGAGTGTCCCCTTTTATTTAGGAATAAAATGGTTTGTTCTTTTTTATTTAAGCGTTCTTCAAGTTTTTCATGCAATTCTCTTGAAAACATAGATCGATTTCCATCTCTCATTTCCTCACGCATATCGACGATTGAAACAGGTGGAAGTTCTCTATTATTCATCCTTTTTGATAATGTTAACTGGTGATACACTTTTTTTTGAGCTCTTGCAAAAGTTTCGAGAGAAGGGGTTGCACTCCCAAGAATGACTGGGCATTGATAGTGCTTAGCTCTATAGATTGCAACATCTCTTGCATGATATCGCGGTAATTCCTCCTGTTTATAACTAGTTTCATGTTCTTCATCGATAATAATGATACCTAAGTTTTCAAAAGGAGCGAACACTGCGGAACGTGCTCCAACTACAACTTTTGCTTCTTTTCTTTGCACTTTTCTCCACTCATCATATTTCTCTCCAATCGAAAGTCCGCTATGCAAGACTGCTACATCATCGCCGAATCTACTTTTAAATCGATCAACCATTTGTGGAGTAAGAGAGATTTCAGGCACAAGAACAATTGCTTCCTGCCCTTTATTTAATACTTTTTGAATGGATTGTAAATAAATTTCAGTTTTACCACTACCGGTTACACCGTATAAAAGAAATGTTTCATATAATCCTGATTCAATCGTAGATAAAATTGGCGTAATTGCATCATTCTGCTCTTTCGTTAGTTGGAGAGGCTGAGTACGCGCAAATTGTTTATGTTCAAACGGATCACGATAAACTTCCTCATTTTTTTCAAAAAAAACACCTTTTTTCACCAACGCTTGAATAGATGAATGTGGCACCTCTGTTTCAGTTAGCTCTTTGGCAGTATATTGAATAGCCTGTCGCTTTAAAACGTATTCTAAAATCCTCTTTTGATTGCTAGCGTTTGATGGCAGAGAATTCAATAAAGCTAAAATATCCTCATTTTCCATTATAGTTTGATAGACTTTAACTATTTTTTTTCTAGCGCGACTTTTAACATCGTATATTACTTCGGCATTACCTTTCGTTATTTCTTCACGAATAGCTGGAAGGGAATTTTGTTCCTCCGCCATTCTCCAAGATATTTCTGTTTGCCCGACAAACAGTTCGTCCAGAAATGGATTATCTTCCATATTCAATCGCCGAAATCTTTTTTCATATTTTGCTTTCATAGCTGCTGGCAGCATTGCTTGAAAACATGAAATTTTAAAAGAAAGTGTGTCAGTCGCCAACCAATCTCCAAGTGCAAGCAATTCCTCGTTCAGGACAGGTGTTAAATCAAGCGGCTCTTTTAACTCTTTTAACTTTTTTATAAAAGGGCTGTTACTTTTTAATCCAGTAACAAATCCTTGAATCGTTCTTGGTCCAAATGGAACCGCCACCCTCATCCCTGGTTCTATGATCCCAAGCCATTTCTCAGGAACAAGATAATCAAATTCTTTATCTGTTCCAAGAGTGGGCACATCTACAATGACTGTAGCTATGTTCATTGTTTAAAGTCTCCATTTTTCGATATAATTTCTTCTAAAATCTCTTTCGCTGTTTCATGCTTGCTTAACATAGGAAGCTTTTTGATTGAATGATCCTTATGAAATATTGTAACGATATTAGTATCACCTGAAAATCCCGCTCCAGATTCTAGAACATTATTGGCAACAATCATATCTAAATTTTTTCTTTCAAGCTTATTTAGTGCGTACTGTTCCATATCATGTGTCTCTGCAGCGAACCCAACTAGAAATTGATGGACTTTATTTTTACCTAATTCCTGTAAAATGTCATTTGTTCTCTCAAATTCTATCATTAAGTTTCCATCCTTTTTTTTCACTTTCTTATCAGAAACTTTACTCGGCCTGTAATCTGCTACAGCGGCGCTTTTAATAACGATATCGACGTTTTGATAATATTTCATTACAGCTTTGTACATATCTTCTGCACTTTCAATTTTAACAAAAGTTACACCATTTGGAGTCTGAAGGTTATCAGCTCCTGAGACTAAGACAACAGCAGCGCCCATTTTTACTGCTTCCTCAGCAAGAGCATAGCCCATTTTTCCACTAGAATGATTTGTTAGATATCGTACAGGATCGATTTTTTCTTTCGTAGGACCTGCTGTTATCAAAATGTTCTTTCCTTTTAATGGTAAGAACTGCGGTCCGAAATGTGAATGGATTAACTCTACTATTGCTTCCGGTTCTTCCAGTCTTCCCTTTCCAACATAGCCGCAAGCTAAATATCCTTCACTCGGCTCAATGAATCGGTGTCCGAAATTAAACAGAGTATTAATGTTTTTTTGTAATGCAGGATGATTATACATATGAACATTCATAGCTGGAGCGATCCAAACAGGTGCTGTTGCCGCAAGTAAAGTGGTTGAAATCATATCATCCGCTATACCATTTGCTAATTTTCCGATCATGTTTGCTGTCGCAGGAGCGACTAAAATAAGATCTGCCCAATCAGCGAGGTCAATATGAGCAATGACTTTTGGGTTATTTTCAATAAACGTATCAGTATATACTTCATTTCTGGACAAAGCTTGGAAAGTGAGAGGAGATACGAATTTTACGGCTGAATCACTCATGATGACCTTCACATTAAAGCCACTTTGTACGAGCTTGCTTGTAAGTGTACAAGCCTTATAAACTGCAATTCCTCCACTTACGCATAATAAGATATTTTTCCCGTTCATTATATTAACTCCTATCTCTAAACAGTTTCATTAAAAACGTGTATTCAAAAAGGAGAATAAAAAGGAACATATCGAATAACTTCGCTGGAACACTGTCAGCAACGTCGAAACTAGTAAGTTCAAGGCGGCGCAGTTCGAGCATCTGACTTGCATAGGATGTCTGAATTTTTTTTCGTCGCCATAAAATATAGGCGATTTTATCATCCTGATTTGTGAGCAGTGGAGAAACAAGCCAATGAAGAAATTCAATGTGTCATTTTTCTCGGACTTTTTGAACATCCTTTTCTATTATTATTGACTCAAAATAAAAGAAAAGACAACCAATAATAGGTTGCCATCAAAATTGTACTATGCTTTGTCTTCTTCTGTCTTTTTTAGTTTTATTATACCGCCATAAATTTCTTCAAGCGCCTTACCTACATATTTATGTGAGCGATATTTTTCCATCTTTGGATTTTCTTCTTCTTGAAAATTACGGGCCCGGCGAGCGGAAATGGTTACAAGTGAATATTTAGAGTCAATAACGTTCATTAATTTATCAATTGATGGGTATAGCATTTATTTTCCCTCCAGCATTTTTATGTATTTCGAAGCTGCCCTCTCACTACGGCAATGCTCAGCAAGGACAATTGCATTTATGCGGTCAACTGCTGAATCTACATGGTCATTTACAACAATATAATCGTATAGGCTCATTAATTCTATTTCCCTTTTTGCTGCTTCCATACGATTATGTATTAATTCCATAGATTCTGTTCCTCTTCCAACAATTCTACTTTCAAGTTCATTGAGACTAGGCGGCATGAGAAAAATAAATAATCCATCGGGAACTTTTTCACGAACTTGCCTAGCACCTTGCACTTCTATTTCCAGAAAGACGTCTTTCCCCGACGCAAGTGTTCCATTTACATATTCAAGTGGTGTCCCATAATAATTCCCGACATATTCGGCGTACTCCAATAATTTGCCTTCTTTAATTAATTGTTCAAATTCTTCACGACTTCTGAAGAAGTAATCAACTCCGTCAACTTCCCCTTCTCGTGGTTTTCTCGTCGTCATAGAAATGGAGTATTCAAATTTGGCATCCGGACGAGAAAATACCGCCTGCCTCACTGTTCCTTTTCCTACACCAGAAGGTCCGGAAAGTACAATCAGCAATCCTTTTTCTTTCATTGTGCTTTATTCCTACCCTTCTTCATTGTCATCTTTCCCAAATAATCGCTGTGCCACCGTTTCTGGCTGTACTGCTGAAAGTATGACATGTTCACTATCCATAATAATAACTGCCCTCGTCCGTCTTCCATATGTAGCATCTATTAATGTAGCACGATCACGCGCGTCTTGAATGATCCTTTTGATAGGTGCAGATTCAGGTCTTACTATTGATATAATACGATTTGCTGAAACGATATTACCAAAACCTATGTTTAAGAGCTTAATTGACATATTGCTCCCCCAATCTAACTATCGGTTTTTTTCTTTATTTCTATACTCATGTTAAAAATCTTTTGACTGGTCAAATCAAAAGCGCAAGCACCTGTTTAGAAACGTACAAGATTTTAACGTTCTGACAAGATAAAGGAAACACGGCGAGGAACGAGCCGATGTTAACTTATGCAAACAGTAAACGAAAATTTGCTAGTAGCTTGGCGCGAGAGCTTGACTGAAACTTTTTCCTAGAAAGTTATTCACAAAGTATCCAATTTATAATGTATTAATTAAAAATAAATAAAAGGCAATAGAGAATCCTCTATCACCTTTAGAATTATATCATAAGTCATTTCTTTTTTCTTATAAAAAATGATCCTGCTAGTAAAAAAGTTGGTAATGCGCTCATCCCTATTATTAATAACCAGTCAATCGCTTTAATAGATACAGTATGAAAAATCGGTTGCAGCATTGGTACATATATAACCGCAACCATGAGTGCGGCTGAGGAGATGACCGACCATACTAAGTATTTATTTTCAAATGGATTTCTTGAAAAGACAGATATTTCACTTCTGCAATCAAATACATGAATAAGCTGAGCCATAACAAGTGTAGCAAATGCAACTGTCTGCGCATAAGGCAAGTCATTAGGATTTCTATTGTAGATGGCGATGAAGGCTATCAAGGTGGCAATCCCGATTAGAAAGCCTCTTGAAATAATTTTCCAGCCTAGTTTTCGAGCGAAAACACCTTCTTTAACATGGCGCGGTTTTCTTTTCATTACATTTTCTTCCGGCTGATCTAAACCTAATGCCATCGCTGGTAAGCCATCCGTCACTAGGTTCACCCAAAGTATTTGAATTGGAACGAGTGGCAGCGGCAGTGACATAAGCATCGCAAAAAGCATTACTAAAATTTCTCCGACGTTTGAAGCTAGTAAATAACGGATAAACTTCCGAATATTTTCGTAAATATTTCGCCCTTCTTTTATAGCTGCTTTTATCGTAGCGAAATTATCATCAAGTAGAATGAGAGAGGAAGCTTCTTTTGCTACATCCGTTCCTGTGATCCCCATGGCAATCCCGATATCAGCTGCTTTAATAGCAGGTGCATCGTTAATGCCATCCCCAGTCATCGCAACGACATGACCTCGGTTTTGAAAAGCTTTCACAATTTTTAATTTATGTTCTGGTGTGACCCTAGCAAAAACGGCGACATTTTCTACGACATTTTCTAATTCTTCAACTGATAACTCATTTAGCAGCTGGCCATCCATCACTTGGTCTTTTGAACCGAGAATTCCAAGCTGTTCAGCGATGGCACAGGCTGTCGCTTTATGGTCTCCAGTAATCATGACTGTTTTGATCCCTGCCGTTTTACATTCGGCTACTGCAGCTCTCACTTCGGGGCGAGGGGGATCAATCATCCCTTGCAACCCGATAAACGTTAATCCTTTTTCCACTTCTTCTTCCTTTTGCGGTATGTGGTTTGAGTGTATTGGCTTAAAAGCAATGGCTATTGTACGCAAAGCTTGAGCTGCAAGATTGTCCACCGCTACTTTCGCTTCTTTTACTAATTGACCACTTAATAACCGTTGCTTTCCTTCCCATAAAATCGATTCACATTTTTCAATTAATACATCTGGTGCACCTTTCGTAATCGAAAATCTTTTTCCATTCTCATCCTTTACGATTACACTCATCATTTTTCTAGATGAATCAAAAGGAAACTCTTTTTCTATTGTAAATTGTTTAGTCAGTTTATCCTTATGCATTCCCGCCTTCATAGCAGAGAAAAGCAGAGCACCTTCAGTTGGATCACCATCTATAGCAATAGTATCTTTTTGGTAAACCAATTCAGTATCATTGCACAGCACCCCAAAGGAAAGCAGCTGGGAAATTGACTTTTCTTTAAGAGGATCCACTAATTTTTCCTTTTCAAAAAACTTCCCAGCTGTTGTTTCATGATCATCATCTTTTACAAACCAAGTTTTACCACCGCTCCAAAGATGAGTAACGGTCATTTTATTTAAAGTCATCGTTCCCGTTTTGTCTGAACAAATGACCGAAGCGCAGCCTAAGGTCTCAACCGCTGGAAGCTTGCGGACAATCGCATTCTTTTTGATCATCCTCTGTACCCCTAATGATAAAGCGACTGTAACAATGGCTGGCAAGCCTTCAGGTATAGCGGCTACTGCCAGGGATACTCCAGCGAGGAACATTGTATAAACATCATGTCCATGAATGATTCCTGCAGCAACGACTAGTAATGTTAAGAATAAAGCTACTGTAATCAATATTTTTCCGAGCTGCTCTAATCGTCTTTGTAATGGTGTCATTATAGAAATAGTTGACTGTATCATATCGGCAATTCTCCCCATTGCCGTAGACATTCCAGTCGATGTGACGATACCAATTCCGTTTCCACGAGTGATAAGAGTGCCCATGAACCCCATATTATTCATGTCTCCTAGATTAGGAGATTCATCTTCGATTGGATACGTATGTTTTGCTGTAGGAATCGATTCTCCCGTTAACGCTGACTCCTCTATTTCTAGATTATTGGCAATGATGATTCTAACATCTGCCCCCATTCGGTCTCCACTTGTAAATTTCAAAATATCCCCTGGTACGACTTCACGGGAATTGATTTTCATCCACTTTCCATCGCGTAGTGCGTTTACTTGCGGCGCCGATAAGTTTTTTAATGCCTGTAATGATCTTTCCGCTTTTCTTTCTTGAAAAAAACCTAACAACCCATTAATAAGGACGATCGCCATTATAGCGATGGCATCAACATATTCACCAAGAAGACCTGAAAGAAGGGTAGCCCCTAATAAAACAAGCACCATAAAATCCTTAAATTGGCTAAAGAAAAGAAGGATAGCTGATTGCTTCTCGCCTTCTGATAATTCATTCCACCCGAATCTTTTTCTGCGCGCATCGACTGCTTTTTCTGATAATCCTTTTTTAATATTTGTATTTAAAGATTGTTCTACTTCGGATTCTTTCATCCCATGATACAACACGCGGCCATCACTCTCTTCCTCCCCGACAAACAGAAGTTGTCCTATTATAGTAGGAAGTTTATTCAGTGTTTCCGTATTTCATGATATAATTTTCAAAAGAAAAGCGGAAGTGCCTTGCCAATCGACGTACATGCCCAGAGGACATGGCAAATTTAGGCGACGTTCCTTTTTTCGGCCTCTGACTGAGATAAAAGAAACACGACGAGGTTGGAAAAGTGGAAGTCGCCTGAAGAGGAAGGAAGGCTAAATGCGCAACGTCCTGTTGCAGGCTCAGGCATCGACGTCCTGTCGCTTTGCCTGCACTAGGACATCCGTGTACGTCGCAACGCCTTCTTGCCCCACATCCTGTGGGCCTCCGACAAGCAAGTGTTCTGTGGCAAAAAAAGTCTGGATTTTGACTTATATTGACTCGGGTTATTGACCTCGAGGGGCTGGCGAGTGCAGCTAGAAAAGACGAGTTAGTGAAATTGGCACTTCAAATTTCACCTAGTGAAATTGGCACTTCAAATTTCACCTAGTGAAATTGGCACTTCAAATTTAACCTAATGTTGACTTACGCAAAAGAGAAGGGCAAGAAGTTTGCTAGTCGATAGGCGCTGGAGCTAGACAAGAAGAGAAATTAGAAAGAGGATGTTTTATATGCCATTTGATGGTTTTTTCACACGGGCTATGGTGCATGAATTGAAAGCTGCCCTGTCAAGGGGAAGGATTGGAAAAATACACCAGCCATATAAAAATGAATTAGTAATGGTTATAAGAGCCGGAAGACAGAATCATAAGCTTCTCTTATCCGCTCATCCAACCTACGCAAGAGTGCAAATAACAGAGGATAGTTTTGATAATCCAAATGAACCGCCAATGTTTTGTATGATGTTAAGAAAGCATTTAGAAGGCGCCATTATACAAGATATTAAACAAGCGGAGATGGATCGGATTATTATTTTCGAGTTGCGTGGGCGCGATGAGCTCGGTGATGAGTCTTATAAACAATTAATTGTTGAAATTATGGGGAGACATAGCAATATTATTTTAGTTGATAAAGAAAAGGAAAAGATCATCGATAGCATTAAGCATATTCCTGCAGCACTAAATAGTTACCGGACGATTTTGCCTGGTTCAACTTTTATTTCTCCTCCTGCTCAGAATAAATCAAATCCGTTTTCTGCATCAGAACAGGATATCCTTAAAAAAGTAGATTTTAATAGTGGAAAGCTAGACAAACAAATAGTCGAGCATTTTTCTGGTTTTTCACCTATTTGTGCTAAAGAATTGATTTTTAAAGCTGGGCTTGCGAATAGAGAAACCGTCCCAAAGACGTTTGTTTCCCTAATGGATGAAATAAAAAATCATCTTTATGATCCTGCTATTACAATTGCAAATGATAAAGAGCAGTTTTATTTATTCCCTTTTACTCATTTAAATGGTGAGCATAAAAAGTTTGCTTCATTAAGCGAGATGCTCGACCGCTTTTATTTTGGCAAGGCAGATCGGGATCGCGTAAAGCAGCAGGCTTTTGATCTTGAGCGATTAATGAAAAATGAAAAAAATAAAAATGAATCGAAAGTGAAAAAACTTCAGGCTACATTAGAAGCCGCTGAAAAAGCAGATGAGTATCAATTACTTGGAGAATTACTTACTGCAAATATGCATCTCGTTAAAAGAGGGATGAAGGAAATAACTGTTATCAATTATTATGATGAAAACGGTGGACAAATGAATATAGTGCTAGACCCGAGAAAAAGTCCATCAGAAAACGCTCAAAGCTATTATACGAAATACCAAAAAGCTAAAAATTCCGTACAAGTAGTAGAGGAGCAAATTAGCAAGGCCGATGATGAAATTTCTTACTTTGACGGGTTGCTGCAACAACTTACATCGGCGTCGACTAGAGACATCGAAGAAATTCGTGAGGAATTGGCAGAACAAGGCTACTTAAGATTAAGGCATAAAAGAGGACAAAGAAAAAATCCGAACGCCAAACCAATCATTGATCGCTTCGAAGCGTCAGATGGCACCGAAATACTCGTTGGGAAAAATAATAAACAAAATGATTTCTTAACGAATAAACTAGCTGGCCGAGATGAAATCTGGTTCCATACGAAAGATATCCCTGGCTCGCATGTTGTCATCCGCAGTAAAGAGCCAACTGAAGAAACCATTTTCGAAGCCGCTATGTTAGCTGCGTACTTCAGCAAAGCCAAGAACTCAGCATCCGTGCCAGTCGATTTTACTAAAATAAGACATGTGAAAAAGCCAAATGGCTCAAAACCCGGATTTGTTATATACGATAATCAACAGACAGTATATGTTACTCCTGATGAAGATAGAGTGAAGAACATGCAAAGAACATAAAAAAACAAGCAAGTCTATTGGAATGTCCTGCTTGAAAATATACAGTTTAATGTTGTTTCTATTGAGAAAATAAAATGTTGGTGCTTCTCCATTAACTAGATTCCATAAGATTGGATGCTTAATTCTCGACGAAAGTCGATATTTGCTGGCTTTCATCGAGAATTAGCATCGAATGATATTTTACAGAAACTAATAGATTGGATATGACCCCTACTTACCCCAACCTTCAGGATTTTCTCTAAAACTTTCCAATAAAGCTACATCCTTTTCTGCAATAATGCCTTTTTTCAATGCCGCATTAATTAAACTGCTGTAGTCAGTCAATGAAACTGTTTTTATTTCCGCTTCTTCCAATCGTTGTTTTCCTTTGTCCAGCTCATATGTAAAAATAGACACAATTCCCAGAACTTCAACACCTGCTGAGCGGAGTGCTTCTGCCGCTGCAATAGCACTTCCTCCCGTAGAAATCAGATCCTCGATTAGAACTGCTTGTTGCCCCTCAATAAACTTCCCTTCGATTTGATTTCCTTTTCCATGGCTTTTCGCTGATGATCTGACATAGCACATAGGCAATTCTAAAAGATCACTTACCCATGCTGCATGAGGAATTCCAGCTGTAGCCGTTCCAGCAATTAACTCGACATTTGGAAATTCTGCTTTAATTAATTCTACTAGTCCTTTTGCAATTTCTTTTCTTAATGTTGGATATGAAAGTGTCATTCGATTATCACAGTAGATTGGAGATTTTAATCCGGAGGACCAAGTGAATGGATCATTTGGACGTAAGAATACTGCTTCTATTTCTAATAGTTGTTCAGCAATTTTTTCTGAAATCATTTAATTCAACTCCCATTCATATTTCACCCGTTCATAAGCTTTCAAAGGATTTTCAGCTTGAGTAATGGACCTGCCTACTACAATATGGGTAGCCCCCCGTTTTCTAGCGCCAGATGGCGTTACGATCCTTGACTGATCATGAGAGTTATCACCTATCATTCGAATTCCCGGAGTAACTTTTAAAAATGCTTTATTAGTAGCATCCGAGATTTCTCCAGCTTCAAGAGCAGAACAAACAACTCCATCAAGACCCGCTTCAAAAGCAAGTTTTGCATAATGTATAACTGAATCCTCTAATTTTCTATCTATCAATTGTTCTGTCTGCATTTGTACCTCACTCGTACTTGTCAATTGAGTGACGGCAATAAGTTTCGGTCTTTCCATTTCTTTTGGCGTTCCTTCTTCTAACCCCTTAAGTGCATATTCCATCATTTTGGAACCGCCCGCAGCATGAACGTTGACCATATCTACACCGAGACCCGCCATTACTTTCATCGCACTATAGACGGTATTTGGAATATCGTGCAATTTTAAATCAAGAAAGATCTGATGTCCTTCTGATTTTAACCAATTAATGAAAGATGCGCCTTCATTATAGAATAATTCCATGCCTACCTTAACAAATAACTGTTCACCTTGAAATTGATATAAAAATTGCTCGGCATAGACTCGGTCCGGAAAATCAAGAGCAATGATTGGCTTTTGCACCATACATTTTCCAACTCCTTCCGGTTAATTCACTAATATGCGTAACGTTAAGTTCATCAAGTTTACTAGGAAGTTCTTCAATAATGCGTGGACAAATAAATGGGTCTGTAAAATTCATTGTTCCAACAGCTACTGCACTTGCACCAGCATAAAAATACTCAATGACATCATCTGTAGATTCTATTCCACCCATACCGATAATTGGAATATTCACTTTCTGGCTCACTTCGTAAATCATTCTTATCGCAACAGGTTTAATCGCAGGACCGGATAAACCACCGCTCTTATTAGCTAATATAGGCTTTCCTGTTTTAATATCGAGGCGCATGCCAAGTAAAGTATTAATCATTGTAAGACCATCTGCCCCAGCTTCTTCAACAGCTTGAGCCATCCCAACAATATCTGAAACATTAGGTGACAATTTTACATAAACAGGAACAGAAGATACTTCCTTCACTCTTTTTGTTAACTCTGCTGCTACTTCAGGGATCGTTCCAAAAGCAATTCCGCCTTTTTTCACATTTGGGCAAGAAATGTTTAATTCCAAAGCTTTCACATTTCGCGCTGCAGAAATTTTTTCTGCGACTTCCACATAATCCTCAGTTTCTGATCCAGCTACATTCGCGATAATTGGAACATCAAATTGTTCAAGCCATGGAAGCTCATTTACCAAGACTCCTTCTAGCCCAGGGTTTTGTAAGCCTATGGCATTTAACATACCTGCTGACGTCTCTGCTACTCGAGGTGTCGGGTTTCCGTATCTTGGTTCTAACGTAGTTGCCTTGATCATGATAGCTCCAAGAATGGATAAATCGTAAAATTGGCTATACTCTTTTCCAAAACCGAAACAGCCTGAAGCAGGCATAACTGGGTTTTTCAGTGATAACCCTGGTAATTCTATTTGTAGTCGATTCATGTTAAAACCACCTTCCCGATCGGAAAAACAGGACCATCACTGCATATTTTTACATATTTTGAACCAGTTGGATCATCAGCAAGATGACAGACACAAGCAAAACATGCTCCGATTCCGCATCCCATTCTCTGTTCAAGTGATAGGTAGGCTTTTCTTCCTTTAAATCGTTCTTCTAATGCCTTAAGCATTGGCGTTGGGCCACAAGAATAAAGAACATCAAAGTCAATTTTGTTTTCATCAATGACGTTCGTTACAAAACCTCTAGTACCAAGAGATCCATCTACTGTTGCTATAAATGTTTCTCCTAGTTCAGAGAATTTATCATCATAAAATGACTTCCCAGCAGTTTCAAAACCAAGTATATGAATAGTTTTCGTTCCTTGTTTGTTTAACTGTTTTGCAAGTTCGTATAATGGCGGAACCCCAATACCTCCCCCAACAAGCAGGGCTGTTTCACCTGATGTAATTTCTTCAATTGGAAAACCATTACCAAGCGGACCTAAAACATCCAATCGGCTGCCTTCCACATTGAGAGAAAGAAGTTTCGTTCCTTTTCCTTCCGCTCGATATATGACAGAGAACTGATTCTTTTCCTTTTCAATCGAAGCAATACTAATTGGTCTACGTAAAAGCGGGTCAAGCCCAGGGTTTGTTCTAATATGAACAAATTGCCCTGGCTCATCCATTTCCTTTACTAGATCCCCTTGTAATGTCAACTCGAAAATGTCTTTCGCTATTTGGTTTTGGGAGATGACTAGCATTTTTTCTTGATGAATCATTTATACATCGCCTCTTTCAGCTCTACTTCCCCTTTTCCCATTGCCTCAGCGGAAAAGACCATAGATTCTAATACCCCAAGGATCGCCTCAGCCGTATCAAGTGATGTTAAACAAGCTACACCATTTTCAACGGACTCACGTCTAATTCTAAATCCATCTCGTTCTGGTTGCTTACCTTTTGTTAAAGTATTGATGACAATTTGTGCTTTTCCTTGTCTGATCACATCTATGAGCGTTGGGCCAGTTGAGCCAATTTTATCAACAACTTCGACTTTTATTTCTGCTTTTTCAATGATAGCTGCCGTTCCGCTCGTCGCGATAATACGATAGCCTATCGCGGAAAATCTTTTAGCAAGCTCTAGCGCTTCATTTTTATCTTTATCAGCGACTGTTATTAAAACAGTACCGTATGTCCTAATGTTCATACCTGATGCAACGAGACCCTTATAAAGAGCTTTTTCCATCGTTTTATCTTTACCCATTACTTCACCTGTTGATTTCATTTCAGGTCCGAGCGTAATATCCACTCTTCTTAGTTTGGCAAAAGAGAAAACCGGTACTTTCACATAAACACCTTTTTGTTCTGGAGCAATTCCCGTTTCATAACCTAATGACTGTAAAGATTCACCAAGAATCACTTTTGTAGCTACATTCGCCATTGGAATCCCGGTTATTTTGCTTAAAAATGGTACAGTTCGGCTTGATCTAGGGTTTACTTCGATCACATATAATTCATTTTGCGAAATGACATATTGGATATTTAAAAGTCCTACAATCTCAAGACCTTTTGCTAACCTAATTGTATAGTCAACAATTTTCCCTTTCATTTCTTCACTAATATTTTGTGGTGGATAAACTGCGATCGAATCTCCTGAATGGACACCTGCTCTTTCAATATGCTCCATTATCCCAGGGATAAGTACATTTTCTCCATCTGAAATCGCATCTACTTCAATTTCTTTACCGACTAAATAGCGATCGACGAGCACTGGCTGGTCGGGGTTCACTTTTACGGCGTTGTCCATATAATGAAGTAGTTCATGCTCTTCATAGACGATTTCCATCGCCCGACCACCGAGTACATAAGAAGGTCTAACTAATACTGGATAACCAATATCTGTCGCAATTTTCACTGCTTCTTCGACAGAGAATGCTGTTTTTCCTTTTGGCTGTGGTATTTCTAAATCTGATAATGCCTGTTCAAACTTATCTCTATTCTCGGCTCGATCTAAGCTTTCAAGCGATGTACCGAGTATTTTTACTCCTCTTTCTTCGAGTGCACCTGCTAGGTTAATAGCTGTTTGACCACCGAACTGGACAACAACACCTTCTGGCTGCTCCAAATCGATAATATGCATAACATCTTCAATCGTGAGCGGCTCGAAGTATAGCTTATCGGAAATACTGAAGTCCGTAGATACAGTCTCAGGGTTGCTGTTGATAATAATCGCTTCATATCCAGCTTCTTGGATCGCCCATACGCTATGAACAGTCGCATAATCAAATTCAATTCCTTGCCCAATCCTTATTGGACCAGATCCTATTACTACAACACTCTTTTTATCTGTTTTGATCGATTCATTTTCAGTTTCATATGTCCCGTAAAAATAGGGAGTATCTGATTCAAATTCACCTGCGCATGTGTCCACTTTTTTATAAACTGGAATAATTCCATTCGCATTGCGCCATTCATATACCGTTTTTTCATCAGCTTCCCATAATTTGGCTACCGTTTTATCCGAAAAACCCAATTCTTTTGCTATTCTTCCAAGTTCAACATTGAATGGTTGTTCTCTTAAACTTTCTTCCAGTTTTACGATTTTCTCCATTTTATATAAGAAGAAAAGATCAATCTTACTCCACTCATGAACTTCTTCGATGGAAATTCCTTGTCTTAACGCATCACCTATATAAAATAAGCGTTCATCTGTTGCTTTTACAATCTGTGTTTGTAAGAAATCTCGATCATACTGACTTCCGTCTGGATGTGCCAAATGGTAAACATTGCTTTCTAGGGACCTGACTGCTTTTAATAATGATTCCTCAAAAGTGCGTCCAATCGCCATTACTTCGCCTGTTGCCTTCATTTGCGTTCCAAGTCTACGATTCGCCGATTCAAATTTATCAAATGGCCATCTCGGAATTTTACATACAACATAGTCAATTCCCGGTTCAAAGCAAGCACATGTTTTCTCCGTTACTGGGTTCATAATTTCATCTAATGTATAACCAGCGGCAATTTTTGCTGCTAGCTTTGCAATTGGAAATCCTGTAGCTTTTGAAGCAAGTGCAGATGACCGGCTCACACGCGGATTTACTTCAATTAGATAATAATTAAAGCTATAAGGATCAAGCGCGAGCTGTACGTTGCATCCACCTTCAATTCCAAGCGCTCGAATGATTTTTAATGATGCATTTCTCATCATCTGAACTTCTCTATCACTCAATGTTTGACATGGAGCTACTACAATGGAATCACCAGTATGGATCCCGACTGGATCAACGTTTTCCATATTGCATACAACGATCGCATTATCATTGCTGTCGCGCATTACCTCGAATTCTATTTCTTTATATCCTGCAATACTTTTTTCTATTAAACATTGTCCGACAGGGCTATTTTTTAATCCACTTGTCACTATTTCTTTTAATTCTTCAAGATTCTCACAAATACCGCCGCCTGTTCCACCTAGTGTATAAGCGGGGCGTACGATAATCGGGAATCCAAATTGTTCAGTAAAGGCAATCGCTTCTTCAAGCGTATGAACAATATCACTGTCAGGTACAGGCTCATTCAGTGTATTCATTAGTTCCCTAAATTGGTCTCGGTCTTCAGCTTGTTCAATGGCGGATAGTCTTGTACCGAGGATTTCCACGTTGCATTCCTCTAAAACGCCTGCTTTTGCAAGTTGCATTGCCATATTTAATCCTGTTTGTCCACCTAATGTAGGGAGGATGGCATCCGGTCTTTCTTTACGGATGATCCTTGATACAAACTCCAATGTAATCGGCTCTATATATACAGCATCTGCAATTTCAGTATCAGTCATTATTGTTGCCGGATTTGAATTGATTAAGATTACTCGATAACCTTCTTCTTTCAAAGCAAGACATGCCTGAGTTCCTGCGTAATCAAATTCCGCTGCTTGTCCTATGACGATTGGGCCTGAACCAATGACTAAAATACTTTCTATATCAGTACGTTTTGGCATGCTGTTCCACCCTTCCATTTTGTTCATTCATGATTTTGAAGAATTGATCAAATGCTTTTTTTCCATCCTCTGATCCTGGTGATGCTTCTGGTTCATATTGTACTGAAAATGCTGGGAATTGATTATGCTTGATTCCCTCAATTGAGCCGCCGTTTAAAGCTTTGTGAGTAATTGTAAGAATTGTGGAATCAACAGATGATTCGACTACTTCGTACCCATGATTTTGAGAAGTGAAGATGATTTTACCTGATTCCAGCTCCTTAATAGGATAACTTGATCCTCTATGGCCAGTAGCCATCTTCTCGGTTTTACAGCCATTGGCAAGTGCAAATAATTGATGTCCTAGGCCAATTCCGAAAAGTGGAAAATGTTGTTGTATCTCATTAATAATTTCCCAAACTTCATGAATATCATCTGGGTTGCCTGGACCATTAGAAAGCAATACTCCATCAGGTTTAAGGGAAATGATTTCTTCTGCAGTCGTATGATATGGAACTACTTTTATATCGCAGCCACGCTCTGTTAGCTCACGCAGTATTCCATGTTTAACTCCGAAATCTACTACGACGACACTATTTCCACGTCCTGGACTTGGGAATGGTTTTGTTACTGATACTTTTTTAACTGCTTCATGGCAGTGTACATCGGCTTGCATCTGTGAAACGATGGTAGCTGTATCCTCTTCAAATCCACATATAGCGCCTTTTAATGTCCCTTTATCTCTAATTAATCTTGTTAGCATCCTTGTATCAATTCCAGCAATACCAGGAATGTTTTTTAACTTTAAAAATTCATCTAATGACATATTGCTGCGCCAATTTGAAGGGAACTCACTTGCTTCTTTTACAACTACTCCTTTTATGACAGGTTGAATGCTTTCAAAATCATCACGATTGATGCCATAATTTCCGATTAATGGATAGCTAAAAGTAATAATTTGCCCATAGTTCGAAGGATCTGAGATTACTTCTTGATAACCTGTCATTCCTGTATGGAATACAACTTCACCAATTGTATCTACCTCACTGCCGAAAGCTTTTCCTATAAAGATTGTTCCATCTTCAAGTACTAGTTTCCTTTTCATTGTCCTTCAATCCCTTCAGACCAAATTAATTTGCCATTTACAAAAGTTGCTGCTGGCCATCCTTTACAATTCCATCCACCAAATGGCGTATTTTTGCCTTTTGAAGCAAAGTTCTCAGGGGTAATTTCTTTTTCAAGCTCTAAGTCAAGCAATGTAATATCTGCGTCTTGCCCAATTTCCAATGTTCCACTTTTCAAACCAAAGGTTTTTGCTGGTATGCCCGTCAGCCAATCGACAAGCTGCTCCAAAGTACAGATGCCTTTTTCAACAAAATGTGTGTTTAACAGCGGGAATGCTGTTTCTAAACCCACGATGCCGAATGGTGCTAATTTCATTCCTTTTGCTTTTTCCTCGGCTGCATGCGGCGCATGATCAGTTGCGATAAAGTCGATTGTTCCATCAAGCAGTCCTTCAATTAAGGCTTTACGGTCATCTATTCCCCTTAACGGTGGATTCATTTTAAAGTTAGTATCATCACCTGCAATATCTTGATCAGATAGAAGTAAATGATGAGGTGATACTTCTGCAGTTACTCGTATACCAGCTCTCTTTGCATCTCTAACCGCTCTTACCGATTCCTTTGTACTTATATGGCATACATGGTAATGGCAGCCTGCTGCTTCAGCGAGAAGGACATCCCGAGCAATATGAACCGACTCACAAATGGATGGGATTCCAGGTATACCCGATTGCTTTGAATATTCACCTTCATGAATGGCTCCACCGTAAATTAATGAATTATCTTCACAATGAGCGACGATGGCCATATTTACTTCAGCTGCTTTTTTCATTGCTTCATACATCATACCCGCAGTTTGAATGCCGACGCCATCATCTGTAAAAGCAAATGCCCCTGCTTCTTTAAGCGCCGCAAAATCAACAAGTTCTTTTCCTTCTTGATTTTTCGTAATAGCTGCATAAGGCAATACTGTTACAGACCCCCGTTTTTTACATTCATCTACAAGCCATCTCATTTGTTCTGCGTTATCAGGTACTGGCTTTGTATTAGGCATTGCCGCTACAGTCGTAAACCCGCCTTTTGCAGCAGCAAGCGTCCCTGTTTCAATCGTTTCTTTATGTTCGCCGCCCGGTTCACGTAAATGGATATGAAGATCGACAAATCCAGGAGCTAGCGTTAATCCAGTTGCATCGAATTCTTCTTCACCTAGATTTACTAGATTTTCTCCGATTTCAGCAATTTTCCCGTCATTTATTCTAAGATCGATTGTTTCTGAATTTCCTTTAATAGTACGTGCGTTTTTAATAAGCCAATTCATTATGTAACCCCCTATTGTTCTAATAATTTTCTTAATACTGCCATTCGAATATACACACCATTTTCCATTTGCTTGAAGATTCTTGATCTCTCACATTCAACAAGACTATCAGCAATTTCTACATTTCTATTGACAGGGGCAGGGTGCATTATAATACTTGATTTTTTCATCCTTTTCTCTCTTGCTTCTGTTAGACCAAATTTTTGATGATACTCATCAGCTGTAATGGTTGTATAGCTCAAATGGCGTTCATATTGGATTCTAAGAAGCATGAGGACATCAACTGTTTCCACTACTTCATCTATATTAAAATTACATTTAATATCTGTTTCTGAATCGATAAACCATTCTGATGGCCCAGAAAAAATAACATCTGCACCTAGGGCTGTTAGTGCGTCTCTGTTTGATTTCGCTACTCTGCTGTGGCTTAAATCTCCTACTATTCCAACCTTCAAATCTTTGAAAGTGCCAAATTCCTGCTTGATCGTATACAGATCCAATAGGGATTGAGTCGGGTGTTGGCCACAACCATCTCCACCGTTTATGATTTTAACATTAACTTTATTTATTAATTCATCGTAATAATGATCTTTTTCATGTCTGATAACCGCAACATCAATTCCTATCGATTCTAGTGTTTTGACGGTATCGTATAAGGTCTCACCCTTTAACAGACTGGAACAATTCGTTTCAAAAGGGATAACATCCAAACCAAGTTTTCGTTCCGCTACATCAAAGCTAGTTTTTGTTCTTGTACTAGGTTCAAAAAATAAATTCGCAGCAAATGTTTTCTTATTTGGAGACCATTGATCGCCGTTTGAAAATGACTCAGCCAAATCTAATATTTCCATTATTTCATCAGTGGATAAATCATTCATTGTTACAAGATGATTTTTCATTCGTTCTGCCTCCATCTCTTTTATAAAAAAACCCCTCCAGTCCATATTCGACAAAGAGGGGTTCAGTAAAGAAGAAGCTTAACTTAGCTTCCATCCATCCTCCCTTTGCCAGCCTCACAGGACCGTTTTTAAAAGGGAATTATTCATTTTTATATATACTTACTTGATCGCTTCCATCTGATTCCGCAAGTTCAACAACAATTCTTTCAATACTTGCTGTGGGAATGTTTTTCCCGATAAAATCAGCACGTATCGGCAGTTCCCTATGACCGCGGTCTACTAAGACAGCAAGTTGGATGGCAGATGGTCTACCAACGTCCACAAGAGCATCCATTGCAGCCCGGACAGTTCTGCCCGTATACAAAACATCATCTACTAAAATGACTTTTTTATTATTGATATTGGTTGGAAGATGGGATCCTTTTACTTCAGGCTCAGCATCTTTTGTTTTTGGTGTCAGATCATCTCGATATAATGTAATATCCAGTTCCCCGACTGAAATAGGCATTCCTTCAATTTGTTCAATCCTTTTTGCAAGTCGATCAGCGATATAAATTCCCCTTGTTTTTATTCCAACGAGAATGCAATCATTGATCCCTTTATTTCGTTCAATAATTTCATGTGCAATTCGAGTGAGTGCTCTTTGAATTGATTTTTCGTCTAGGACAATTGTTTTTTGTACCATTTCACTTCACCTCTTAATTGTTCAAAGTAAAAAACCCTCTTGCCAAAAGGCAAGAGGGTATACTAATCCCAAATCATGATTGTGTCGCGGTTAAAAATAACCGGCACATTAGGTCGTATCCTTCTCAGCCTCTCTGGACTAAATTAAAGGTGCTTTATTAAACTATAAACACTATATTACTTCTACGCAGTTTTGTCAATTCTGATCTCGCAAATTTTCAAGAAGATCACTAAAATATTCTGGTATAGGTGCGGAAAATTCCATATATTCCTTTGTCCGAGGGTGAACAAATCCAAGGATGCCGGCATGCAAAACTTGACCATTCATATTCATTGTTTTTCTAGGTCCATATTTTGGATCTCCTACTAAGGGGTAACCAATGTATTTCATATGGACACGAATTTGGTGTGTTCTTCCAGTCTCCAATACACATTCAACATATGAAAAATCGCCAAATCTCTCCAGCACGCTAAAATGAGTGACGGCATGCTTTCCACCTTCAATGACAGTCATACTTTGACGATCTTCCTTATCTCTTCCAATTGGTGCATCAATCGTACCATGATCATGCGGAATCACTCCATGCACAAGAGCAAAGTATTTCCGTGTAACTGATTTTTCTACAAGTTGATTGACAAGACTTACATGCGCAGCATCATTTTTTGCGACCATTAATAGTCCTGAAGTATCTTTATCAATTCGATGTACAATCCCTGGACGCATAATCCCATTTATTCCGGATAGATCATGGCAATGTGCCATTATTCCATTTACAAGCGTCCCTGTAAAATGACCTGGAGCAGGATGGACAACCATTCCTTTAGGCTTATTGACGACAAGCACATCAGAATCTTCAAAATAAATATCTAAATCCATTTGTTCCGGTTCAATATTTAAAGGCTCAGGTTCAGGAATAGTAATTTCAATATAATCATTTACATCACATTTATAATTTGCTTTTTCTCGATTTTTGTTAACTTCTATATGACCATCACGAATCCATTGCTGAACCTGTGAGCGTGACCATTCAGAGTTTAGTCCTGTAATGACCTTATCAAGGCGCTCACCTTTTTCAGTATCAAGTATCGTATGTTCAATTTTGTTCATGAGGTTTCACCTTTTCTTCCCGTCCCTCTTTTATCATCTGAATGAATATTAATGCTACACCTATCGTTAACGCCGAATCCGCTATATTGAAAATTGGAAAATCATAAGTAAAAATATACGTATCAAGAAAATCGACTACTTCTTTTCTAAATAAACGGTCCAAAAAGTTCCCGATAGCTCCACCCAAAATAAATGCTAAGCTTAGCTGAAATAATGGTTTGCCTTTCGCGTGTTTTTCTAAATAATAAATAACTGCTGCAATAACAATAATTGTTATTATGTAAAATAACCACATTTGACCTTGCAGGATTCCCCATGCAGCCCCTTGATTTCGATGTGAAGTAATGTAAAAAAAGTTTTCTATGACTGTTATTCTTTGGCCCAAATCCATATTATGTACGATAATCCACTTAGTAAGCTGATCAAAAGCGATCACTAATAATGCGATAGCATAATATATCATTATAATTCCCCCGATTTCTAGTAAGATTCCCTTTGTGAATTTTAGCATAAATCAAGTATTAAAAACAGATTTAAAAACCTTCCGCCAAATAACGGAAGGCTTTTAAATTTTATCTGTCTAGCTACAGCGCCTATCGATTAGCTAACTTCTTGCCTTTCTCCCTACGATAAGTCAACATCAGATGAAATTTGAAGTGCCAATTTCACTTGGTGAAATTTGAAGTGCCAATTTCACTTGGTGAAATTTGAAGTGCCAATTTCACTTGCTCGTCTTGTCTAGCTGCAGTCGCCAGCCCCTCGAGGTCAAATAACCTGAGGCAATAAAAGTCAAAGACCTGACTTTTTTGCCTTAGAACATTTGCTTGTCGGAGGCCCGCTGGATGCGGGTCAGGAAGGCGTTGCGACGTACACGGATGTACTAGTGCAGGCGAAGCGACAGGACGTCGCTGCCTGAGCCTGCAACAGGACGTTGCGCCCTTAGCCTTCCTTCCTCCTCAGGCTACTTCCGCTTTTCCAACCTCGCCGTGTTTCATTTATCTCAGTCGAAAACCGAAAAAGGAACGTCGACTAAAACCGCCACTTCCTGTGGCAACGCCGACGGACCCGCTTCCTGCGGGCCTGAACGGCGATGAGCAGGCGCTTGCGCTTTTCGTTTAATAATCTGCTTTTACAACTGCTGCACAGCGCTCGCAAAGTGTCGGATGATCGCTGTCTTTACCAATATCAGGTGTAACAACCCAACATCTTTCACATGTTTCCCCTTCAGCTTTTTCAACAATAATTGCTGCAGACTTAAGTTTTAACGCATTACTTGGGGCTTCTTCCATGGAGCCTGCTACTTCAAAACCGGAAACGATAAACAATTGATTCATGCTCTCTGAAAGACTATTTAATAAATCTTTAACATCATCATTTACATACAGAGTAACTTTAGCCGTTAAAGATTTCCCAATTACCTTCTCATTTCGTGCTTCTTCCAATGCTTTTAAAACATCATCACGAAGCTTTAAAAACTGTGACCATTTATCTTCAATTTTATCCGCACCATCTAGTTCTTTAAACTCAGGCATATCTGTTAGCTGTACGCTATCTTCATTGGCACCTGGGATAAATGTCCAAACTTCATCAGCCGTGTGAGGCAAAATTGGTGAAAGTAATTTAGTTAAAACTACTACACTTTCATACATTACCGTTTGCATCGCTCTACGCTCATAATGGTTTTTTGATTCGATATATAAAACATCTTTTGCGAAGTCCATATAAAAAGAGCTTAAATCCAATGTACAGTAATTATTCACAGCATGGTAAATATTCATGAATTCATATTCTTCATAAGAATTTCGCACTTCTTTAATTAAGTTATTCAATCTTACTAAAATAAATTGATCCACTTCTCTTAGCTTACTATATTCAATCGCATCCACTTCAGGAGTAAAATCTGCAAGATTCCCAAGTAAAAAACGGAAGGTGTTGCGAATTTTACGGTAAACCTCACTTACTTGTTTCAAGATCGCATCAGATACGCGAACATCCGCTTGATAATCAACAGATGAAACCCAAAGACGAACAATTTCGGCTCCAAGCTGATTCGTAACCTTCGCTGGTACAATGACATTTCCAAGTGATTTACTCATTTTTCTGCCTTCACCATCAAGAACAAATCCATGGCTTAAAACACCTTTATAAGGAGCTTTGCCTGTTACAGCAACAGAAGTTGTAAGGGATGAGTTAAACCAGCCTCTATATTGGTCAGAACCTTCCAAATATAAATCAGCCGGGCGCTGTAGTTCTTCCCTCTCTACTAGTACGCTTTGATGTGAAGAGCCTGAGTCAAACCAAACGTCCATAATATCCGTTTCTTTAGTGAAAACACCATTTGGACTTCCTGGATGTGTAAAACCTTTAGGTAAAAGATCGACCGCTTCTTTTTCAAACCAAATGTTTGATCCATGTTCTCTAAATAATGATGAAACATGTGAAATCGTTTCATCTGTGATGATGATGTCACCATTTTCGGCATAAAACACAGGAATTGGAACTCCCCATACGCGTTGTCTAGAAATACACCAATCGCCGCGATCTCTAACCATATTATAAAGTCTTGTTTCTCCCCAATTTGGAACCCATTTTACTTCTTTAATAGCGTCTAGTAATTCTGGACGGAAATCCTTAATAGAAGCAAACCATTGGGAAGTTGCTCGGAAAATAACAGGTTTTTTAGTTCTCCAATCATGTGGATAGGAGTGAGTAATAAATTCTAATTTAAGAAGCGCTCCAACCTCTTCAAGTTTTTCAGTTATTGGCTTATTGGCGGCATCATAAAACAAGCCTTCAAAACCAGGTGCCTCTTCCGTCATATGGCCTTTATCGTCCACTGGGCAAAGCACATCTAGATTATATTTTTGTCCAACATAAAAGTCATCTTCCCCATGCCCGGGAGCCGTGTGGACACATCCAGTTCCGGAATCTGTCGTAACGTGCTCACCTAATACGACAAGAGATTCTCTATCGTAAAACGGATGTTTAGCAACCACTCTATCCAATTCGGATCCTTTAACGGTTTGAAGCGTTTCTGCATTTTCCCATCCTAAGACAGAATTTACAGATTCTAAAAGATCTTTAGCAACAATATATTGATCCGTATTTACTTGTACAACGACATACTCTAAATCCGGATGGACAGCAACACCTAGATTTGCCGGAATTGTCCAAGGTGTTGTCGTCCAAATAATAAATTTTGATCCTTTAGGTACTGCATTTTTTCCATCAACAACTTCAAAAGAAACGTAAATGGAAGGGGAACGTTTATCGTTATACTCGATTTCTGCTTCCGCGAGAGCTGATTCACTGGAAGGAGACCAGTACACTGGCTTTTTCCCTTTATAGATATAGCCTTTTTTAGCCATCTCCCCAAACACTTGAATTTGCTGGGCTTCATATTCCGGTTTCAATGTAATATAAGGATTTTCCCAATCTCCTCTTACACCAAGACGCTTGAACTCCCGCCTTTGGTTATCAATTTGTTCATACGCATATTTCGTACAGAGCTCTCTGAATTCTGCTACAGTCATTTCCTTGCGCTTGACGCCTTTATTCGTTAATGCCTGTTCAATTGGCAATCCGTGAGTATCCCAACCTGGTACATACGGTGCGCAATATCCGCTCATTGATTTATAACGAACGATAAAATCCTTTAACGTTTTATTCAAAGCATGCCCCATATGAAGATCTCCATTTGCATATGGAGGGCCATCATGTAAAACATAAAGAGGTCTGCCTTTCGTACGTTCTTGAACTTTGCGATATATATTCAATTCTTCCCAACGAGCTTGAATTTCCGGCTCTTTTTTCGGCAAGTTCCCTCGCATCGGAAATTCTGTTTTCGGCATTAATAACGTATCTTTATAATCCATATTTAAAACCTCCAATTTAAAAATAAATACGGCTTCCACTTACCATCAGGCTGAAGCTAGAAAGTCTAGACATTGTTGACTTATCGTATATAGATGATGGAAAGACACTTTCTAGTCGACAGGAACTGAAATTGGAGAAAATAAAAAACCTTCTCATCCCAATAAAGGGACGAGAAGGTATATTTCCCGCGGTACCACCCAAATAAGCAAATGATATTGCCCACTCAAATTTCCGTATCGTGGAAAAGCCGCTTTCATCTACTAGCATTTTGCTTTCGAATTAAGAACTCGAGGGTGATTTTCCATTTCCTTCCTATTCCAGGCTTGCACTACCCCTGAATCGCTTGTTATAGGTTTACAAGAAACGTACTATCCCTGTCATCGTTTATATATAAAATAAGTATACATTATTATATTCCACAGCAAATCGGAAGTCAATCTTCAACTTCTTGAAGAGATTTTAATTCTGAAGCATCAATTTCATACTCCATTAAATGTTCCCAGTCATCACTTCCAAGAAGATCAAGTTGAGCCTCGATCAATAATTTAAATCTTGTTCTAAACACTTTAGATTGCTTTTTTAAATCCTCAATTTCCAACGCAATTTTACGTGCTTTTGACAAGGATTCATTAACAATTCTATCAGCGTTTTTTTCTGCTTCACGAATGATAAGCTTTGCCTCTTTTTGTGCATTTCCTCTTACTTCTTCAGCTGCTTCCTGAGCTACTACAATTGACTTATGTAAAGTGTCTTCAATTGTGCTGAAATGCCCTAACCGTTCATTCATGGAAGCTAGTTTATCTTCCAATTCTTTTTTCTCACGAATAATGAGTTCAAATTCTTTAATGACTTGATCTAAAAACTCATTTACTTCATCTTCATCATAACCGCGAAAACCTCTACCGAACTCTTTATTATGTATATCAACTGGCGTTAACGACATTATGCCACCTCCACGACGGTCTATCTTCCAAGTATTTATTTATATTATACAAAATTCCGACTATATATGGCTATAATCTTTTCATTTTTTAAAAATTTAATTTAAAAGTCCAATTTTTAAGCGCAATTTGTCTTTTTTCGTCTTTCCTTGAATGGATAGTAAACTACATCTTCCATATCCTCTTGCAGAAAGGACATCTCCTTCACCACATTCAAAAGCGGTTCGCTCCACCGTTTCCCAATTTACCTTTGTGTGGCCTTGCTGAATTAATCCTTGAGCTTTTTGTCTGGAAATATTAAAAGAAGCAGCCAAAATTACATCTAAGCGCAAGGAGCTTGCTGTTGTTTCTTTTTCTTTCCAGCTTTCTTCAGATTTAATTGCATTTTGCAGATCTTGTTTTATTATGCTTACTTTGGCCTTTCCAATTGAATTCAGCTGATGGATAACAAAATTCTCCACTTCATTTGCTATAAAAAACTGAATACGATCCCCATTAATATTAATGTCACCAAATTTCTCCCTTTTTAAACCGAGAGACATAAGCGTGCCTAAGACCATGCGGTGGTCAAGCTTTACAAACTTTTTCGGGTAATCAACCTCAAATAAAGTAATAAAGAAATTCTCACTGTTAGGATGCAAATAATCAGGGAAGATTAATGCTCTTTTTCTTTCACTATTTTCAGTGCCTCCGAAAAAAAGGTACTTAACTTCATTGTTCTCCCCAATAATTGATTTAAGGATATATTGCTGGCGCGGATCAAGAAAGTCAGTTAGTTTCTCTGCATATGTATTTTCAACATATTGTTGCATGCTTACAACTTGATCAATGAATTCCTTTTCTTCGGGTCTAAAATGCTGGTAAATAACAGACATTGTTCACACTCCGTAATTTTAAAACCACCCGCTTATTTGAATTAACCCTCTCGATGCAAGGTTCAAAACAAAAAAAGCTACAAGTGGTGAAATATCAATCATTCCGATTGGAGGAACAAACCTTCTAAAAGGTTCAAGATAAGGTTCACATACTTTTGCTAAAAGCTGTCCAAACGATGTTTCGCGTGAGTTTGGAAACCAACTCATCAATATATAAATTATTAAAACCCATGAATATAAAGAAATAGCTGTACCAATGATTTCAATTATCAAATTCATTTTATTTATGTCCACCTCGTATCATGATAATCTTTTTCTTCAAGCAGCTCTGATATATTTCCGGAAACTTCAACATTATCAGGAGTACATAAAAATATATCTTTACCCACTCTTTGAATATCTCCACCTATGGAATATACTGCACCACTAAGAAAGTCGACAATTCTAACTGCTTGATCATGTTGAATACGCTGCAAGTTTACAACGACAGCCCGTCGATTCACAAGGTGGTCTGCCACTTCCTGAGCTTCCGCATAAACTCTTGGCTCAATAAGAATCATTTTAGAAGAGTTTTGTACACTTTGAAGGCTTACAACATTTTGCTTCCGTGTTTTTGGAGAGCTTATTTCCTGTTCAGGCACCTTCGGATTCTCCTTTACAATTTTTTCTTCTTCAATATAGTCATATTCATCTTCAAGCAGAAAAAAGTTTTTGAATTTTGATTTTATTCCCACGATTTAAACCTCCTTCTTTATTCACCAACTAGGGCGGTTCCAATTCTAACGAATGTGGCCCCTTCCTCTATTGCTATCATATAATCATTCGACATCCCCATAGACAATTCATTACAGGGAGCATTTTTAATATTTATTTTCTGAACATCTGCTTGTATTTCCTTCAAACGGCGAAAGCAGCTGCGAAGCTCAGAATCATCACTAGTATTAGGGGCCATCGTCATAAGCCCAACAATTTGAATATTTGTGTAAGATTCTAATTCACGTATAAATGGAATAACATTTTCTGGATGTATCCCATGTTTTGTATCTTCACCCGAAACATTAACTTGTACAAAGCAATTAATTCGAGTTTTGGCTCGCTTTTCGATTTCTTTAGCTAAAGATAGCCTGTCCAGCGAGTGGATATATGTAACTTTATCAATAATATTTTTTACTTTACGCGTTTGAAGAGTCCCAATAAAATGCCATATTGGCCTGTCTTCCAAAACCTCCCACTTGGAAGTCAGGCCATCATCTCTATTTTCTCCGAAGTTTATTAACCCCGCATTAAATGCTTCAAGGGCTCTCTCGGGTGATGCATACTTTGTAACTGCCACAACTATAACCTCTTCAGGTTTTCTATTCGCTCTTTTACATGCTGATTCAATATTTTCTTTAATAAGAGCAAACTTTTCTTCCACTTTCATGAACGATAGCTCCTACTTTTTCGTTTCTGATCAATGATATTAATCTTGTCAAAAATTCACGAAAAGATATTTTCCTTTAGTGTACCATAAAAGAGGTCTGTCGGATAATGAAATATCAATTTTTCGGTACTTCTAATTGTTGTTGAACATATTGTTGATTCTGATGTCTAACAAGAATAACATCTTCTCCAACTTTTACGATATGATTCCAAGGAATAATAATTTCTTCGTCTTTACCAAAAAATCCGAGTAACTTTCCTGAATAACCAATAATAATAGTTTCAATTTTTCCTGTCTCTAGATTGATTTCAATATCTCCAATATTTCCAAGTTTGCGCCCGTCAGAAATATTTACAACGTCTTTAGTTTGAAATTCAGATATTCTAACCATATCGATTCCTCGCCTTCTTTCATTTATTCTATATGTATGCGAGGGATATCTTTTTTACAATGGATAAAATAATCGAGTAGGAGGGAGTGATTAACCCCCGACCTCTCACACCACCGTACATACCGTTCGGTATACGGCGGTTCAACTAAGATTGGTGACGCAAAGTTTCGTAACGAGATAATAGACTTTTGAGCCCTTGGGAATTCCAGTAGGAGTTTCCAAGGGTTCTGTGTAGTATCGGACTTTTGGAGATTCTCCAATAACTTCTACGTGAGTTTCCCCATTCATAAGCCTTTCCTTTCGGAACGCCAAGTCTAATGAGGTTCCTCACCTTCGTGCTTGGTTTCTTCCAATTCTTCCACATACACATCCGAAGTCTTCTTCTAATCCATGAATCAAACTCCCTGAATACACTTGGCGTATCTGCCAGGGCGAAGTATCCGCACCATCCCATTAGATATTGGTTTAGTTTCTCTATTCGATATTCCATGGGATAAGGTTTCTTTCTTGAGGTAATTTCTCGGATTTTATTCTTCATCCGTTTCACGCTTTCTTTGGCAATCCGAACTTTGGGTTCTTTATGAAAGGTAAAACTGAATCCAAGAAATTTCCTCTTCCAAGGACGGTCTACAGCTGACTTTTTCAAATTAACTTTCAGCTTAAGCTTTCCTTCTATAAACAAGGTGATGGAATCCATCACCCGGTTTCCTGCTTTCATTGTTTTCACATAGATATTAGCATCATCGGCGTATCGTACAAATTTGTGACCTCTTTCCTCTAACTTCTTGTCAAATTCGTCAAGGACAATGTTAGAGAGTAAAGGACTGAGAGGTCCTCCTTGTGGAGTTCCTTCCTCACTGGTTGTCACAATGCCATTTATCATGATTCCCGATTCTAGATATTTACGGATTAACTTAAGCAGGCGTTTATCTTCGATTCGTTTCGCTAGTGTCCCCATTAATTTGTCATGGTTTACTCTGTCGAAGAACTTCTCCAAGTCGATATCAACCACCCAACGATAACCTTCCTGTATATAACCTTTTGCTTTCCTAACCGCATCATGGGCGCTTCGACCTGGTCGAAATCCATAACTATGGTCTGAGAACATCGGGTCATATATAGTCGTTAAAACTTGGGCAATTGCTTGTTGAATGAGACGGTCTGTTACGGTAGGGATACCTAATAATCGCACCCCACCGTCAGGTTTCGGGATTTCGACCCTGCGGACGGGTTGCGGTGTATAGGTACCCTCAAGAAGTTCCATTTTCATGGATTCCCAGTGTTTCTTGATATGCTCTCGTAGGTTTTGTACGGACATCCCATCCACACCATGACTTCCTTTATTTCGTTCCACCCTTTTCAGGGCGGAAAGGAGGTTTTCCCGTGACAGTATTCGTTCCATTAACATTGGTTACGCCTCTTTCCGTGAACAACGATTCCACTTATGCCAGTTCTGCTCCACCATCTTGAAGTCCCCCATGGGATTCACCATATCCTCCTTCAAGCATGCCTTATCGGTTATCTGTGTTCATCGCAGGTTACTGAATGCCAAGATGTTGCTCTCTCTTAATTGTTCAGCCCTTCCCATTCTTCTCGAGTTCGAATGGTACTATGGCCTCTGCTGACTTCTGATTGTTCAGCTATCCATCACTGGATAGGTTACCAAGTGAACTTGGCGTTCCAATCAGACCTCCCCAGGTAAGAACGTAGTCTTTCCCTCCACCTATCTGCTTCATTTACTACATACAACCTTCGGCAGAAAGGGCTTTGTTCTGTACTGCAAACTCACCCAATCGTAAATAGCCTAATATGAAGTTCGTGTTCCTCAGACCGGAGGTTTGCCGCTCGCTTCCTTCAGATTCCACGTCACCGTGGACACCCTTGCGTTAAGCTAACTGCTACTTCTGCCTTCGCAGTTCGGGACTTGCACCCTATAGACTACGCCCATGCTGGGCGCACAATAAGAGCATGATTCCCATATATAGAGAATCATGCTCTTTCTTTCTAGCTCCAACGCCTATCAACTCGTGCAGCCAACATTAATTCGTCCGTCATCGTGCTCCTTTTTTCGAAAGTCGTTGGGTAGGGACATTGACAGTCCTATATCGAGGCCGACTAACGAACATTCTGTGGCCAGCATGTAAAGGAGCCCTCCGTTTTTCCTATTTATTGAATGTTCTTATTCATTTGTTTTATAGCTGCTTTTTCTAACCTTGATACTTGAGCTTGGGAGATGCCGATTTCCTCAGCAACTTCCATTTGTGTTTTACCTTGAAAAAATCGTTTGCGAATGATCATTTTTTCCCTTTCATTTAATCGTTGCAGGCCATCATGCAGTGCGATTTCTTCAATCCATTGACTATCGCGGCTCCGTTCATCACTTAATTGATCCATGACAAAAATCGGATCTCCACCATCATTATAAATCGGTTCAAATAATGATACCGGGTCTTGAATCGCATCTAAAGCAAATACAACCTCTTCATGAGGGATATCCAATTCTTTTGCAATTTCTTCCGATGTTGGCTCCCTAGATGTTTTCGCCATCAAGCGCTCCCTGACATGTAATGCTTTATATGCTATATCCCTTAATGACCGCGAAACTCTGATAGGATTATTATCTCTCAAATATCGGCGAATTTCTCCAATTATCATCGGGACTGCATAAGTTGAAAATCGTACATTTTGGCTAAGGTCAAAGTTGTCGATTGATTTCATTAACCCAATACAACCTACTTGAAAAAGATCATCGACATATTCACCGCGATTATTAAACCTCTGTATTACACTTAATACAAGTCTTAAATTTCCATTTACTAACTTTTCTCTTGCAGATCGATCTCCTTGATGCATTTGCCTTAAAAGTTCCCGCATTTCTTCATTTTTTAGGACAGGGAGCTTAGAAGTATCCACACCGCATATTTCAACTTTATTTCGCTTCAACTTTTTCCCTCCTTGCAGGAGCTGATGTACAAAATTAAGTATTTCCGAAGGAGGAAAATCTATGCATTTGCATTTTTAAAGAAAGAGTTGAAAATAAGAAAAAAGCCAATATTATATTGGCTTTTTCCTTTAAAAAATATTTTTTCTTCTATCAACTAGCAAACTTCTTCAGCTTATGAGTGAACATCGACGAAGACTGCCATGCCCTAATGTCTTATGTACGGACCCGCATCCTACAGACATATGGGCTATGAACAGGAGCCTCGTCGTTTTCTTATACCATTTTATTAAATTCTTTTCGAAGTCTTTTAATAATCCGTTTTTCAAGCCGAGAAATATAGGATTGAGAAATTCCAAGCATATCTGCCACATCTTTTTGTGTTTTTTCTTCCCCGCCTGTAAGGCCGAATCTCAGTTCCATTATTTGTTTTTCGCGATCTGATAGCTTATGAAGGGCAGTAAATAGTAATTTTTTATCTACGTTTGCTTCAAGGTTTTTTGTAATGATATCATCATCCGTTCCTAATACATCGGATAATAATAGCTCATTTCCATCCCAATCAATATTTAATGGTTCATCAAATGATACTTCGGACCTCGTTTTATTATTTCTGCGCAAATACATAAGAATTTCATTTTCTATACATCTTGATGCATATGTAGCAAGTTTTATTTTTTTCTCTGGATTAAATGTGTTTACGGCTTTAATTAAGCCAATTGTTCCAATACTTATTAAATCCTCTATATTAATGCCCGTATTTTCAAATTTCCTAGCAATATAAACGACTAATCGTAAATTTCTTTCGATAAGTAATGACCTTGCCGTTTTATCTCCGTTAGGCAGTTTTTTTAAGAGGACTTCTTCCTCATCTTTGGATAGTGGAGGAGGTAGAGCTTCACTTCCACCAATATAGTAAATTTCATCTGATTTCAACCCAATTTTATTAAGAAATCGATACCAAAAATATTGTATGCGCAATCGAAATAATTTCAAAAACATTGTCCTCCCTTCACACTAAGATGATGATTGAATCAAGATGCTGGATGATCCACCGCTCCAGCTACCATATAAGGATGAATAATACATTGAAAACTATCATCCTTTGATAATGTTTGGTTTGCAAAAACAACGAGTGCTTTTCTAATAAATGAATTCCCGTTTTCCCTATGGAATTCTATTTCTTCTGGTTTAAAGGCGCAAAGAAGTTGATTGTTTTTGCCAAGAGACTTAGCAGGTATTAACCTCATAATACTGCTCCATTCAGAGGGAAGGGACGAAGCAGATTCATAAAAATGCTTTTTTTCCTCTGCCACACATATAATTTCTTGCGGCAGCTCATGTTTAATGGAGTGAATAGAAACGATCATAACTGGTGTTTTTGTAAGTGGATCGTATAATTGATTGCCGCTATCAATTAACCCTTTTAAATGTAAAATTATTCCATTAATTTTAATCGTAACATCTATAAGTACATCATATTGGATATTTGAAATGGTCATTGCATTTATTCTTCTTTTAGAGAAATGCCAAGCTATCGGGAAAGCTATCAATAAAAAAAGCCAACTTACTGGATCGCCGTATCCACGTAAACTTTGAATTGACACTGTGGAATTAAGATCAAAATCAAATGTGAGAAAATAATGTGCTCCTATCAAAATACCACCCATTAAAAAAGTTGCAAAATAAAAGGTTAATAGACAGGAAAAAAAAATGGAAAACTTTTTATAGCCAAATGTTATTAATATCATTCCAACTGAAACTGCCATTTTAACTAGAGGATGGGCTGCCATTGATGATAATGGAGTGATGATCATTAAAATTAGCAAGGAACCCATTAATCCACCTAAAATAATTCGAACAGGATGTGTGGTTCTTTTTAAAAAAATGGACGTAGTCCAGAGTAAAAGGCTATCTATAAGCAGATTTAACATCATAATAATATCTAAATATACAAACAATCATACCTCCTCCAGCAAACCAATTTGCGTGAAAAATATAAGATAAGTGCTTTAATAAAAAGTATAAATTAGTTATCTTTTGGAATGTGTCAGTTTCTGTAATGGAATAAATAGAAGTTTTCACTAATTAATTCGATAATTGTCAAAGGCTGTTTTTCGTAAAAATTGTTGTAAAAGCCCAAAAACCGGCTTTTACACCTAATATGAAAGTTAGTGCTACTAATGGAGCGGTAGCTCTTTTTTCGGCGGAATTACGAAATTTGGATGTTCGAATCCATTGATTATTATTAAAACCTGTATAATACAGCAACAATATTTGAGAAAATAGCCTTGTCAAAAAAATACCCCGTAAGCTTTGCGCTCACGGGGTACTTTTTTGCTCTTTTATTATCTTCTTCTATTTCTATTTCGTAGAAATGTTGGTATGTCTAACGTATCTTCAACAGATTGATTTGATCTAGTTGGTTCTTGAACCTCTTCTCTCCTTGGTTCACGAGATACAGTCTGCGCCTGAGCATTTTGTTTACTTTGCCCTAAAGCTGATCTTTGTGGTACAGGTTGAGGAGTAGCTTCATTAAAGCCTGTTGCAATTACTGTAACAATAATTTCATCTTTTAAATTTTCATTTATGACAGATCCAAATATCATATTTACTTCTTGATCCGAAGCGGACGCTACAATATCAGCAGCTTCTTGAACTTCATACAAACTAATATTAGTGCCCCCAGAAATATTCATAAGAACACCTTGAGCTCCATCGATAGATGTCTCAAGTAATGGAGAGGATATGGCTTTTTTAGCCGCTTCAGCTGCACGGTTTTCTCCAGTAGCAACACCAATCCCCATCAATGCAGATCCTTTATTGGTCATGATCGTTTTAACGTCAGCAAAGTCAAGGTTGATAAGTCCTGGAACGGCAATTAATTCAGAAATACCTTGGACACCTTGTCTAAGAACATTATCAGCTTCACGGAATGCTTCAAGCATCGGCGTGCTCTTATCGACAATTTCCAGCAATCTATCATTTGGAATAACGATAAGCGTGTCGACAGCTTCTTTCATTGCACCGATTCCGCCGCTTGCCTGATTTGCACGTTTGCGGCCTTCAAACGTAAATGGTCTTGTTACAATTCCTACTGTTAATGCGCCTAAATCCTTAGCAATTTGAGCGATAACAGGGGCTGCTCCCGTACCAGTTCCGCCGCCCATACCCGCTGTTACAAATACCATATCCGCACCTCTAAGTGCTTCTTCTATTTGCTCCTTGCTTTCTTCCGCGGCTTTTTTTCCAACTTCAGGATTTGCTCCAGCACCAAGCCCTCTTGTAAGTTTGGCTCCAATTTGCATTTTAATTTCAGCTTTTGAAAGATTTAGTGCTTGTGCATCTGTATTGACAGCAATAAATTCTACACCTTGCACGTCATGCTCTATCATTCTGTTTACTGCATTATTACCGCCACCACCAACGCCTATTACTTTAATCGTTGCTAATGAATCTAAATTTGTATCAAAATCCAACATGGCAAGTCCTCCTATTTTGTTTAATTACCGGGATGCTTTACTCGAAAAAATATCCAAAAAACTTCTTAACTTTTGAGGAAATTTTTTCATCCGGATGTTTCTCTTTTCTTTGACTTTGAGATGATGCCTTGACTAGGCGTTTTTCATTTGGTTCATCAGAATACTGATATGGCACAGCACTTACATTTCGTCCTTGTAATCTAGCATTCTTATATGAATGTTTTATAAGTCCAATAGCTGTTGTATATTGAGGTTCCCTGACTCCAATATAATCAGGAATCGCAACACGCACTCTATTTTGAAAAAGAACCTGCGCTAATTCCATCACTCCAGGCATGTTGGAAACTCCTCCTGTTAATACAAAACCCCCTGGTAAATCGGATACTCCCATTCTCCTTAATTCTTTTTGAATGAGTTCAAATATTTCTTCCATTCTAGCTTCAATAATATCAGATAACTCTACCTGATTAAACTGTTGATGTTGATCACTCCCAATTATTGGGACACTGAAAACTTCATCTTCTGATGCATGATCATAATATGCATGTCCATATTTAAGCTTAATTTTCTCAGCATCTTCAGTTGCAGTACGAAGCCCTATCGACAAATCTTTCGTGATATGATCCCCGCCTACTGGTATGACAACTGTGTCAAGTATGTGTCCTTGGTCAAAAACTGTTAATGTAGTGGATCCGCCGCCCATATCAATCAAAGCAGTACCTAGATTTTGTTCATCTTTTGAAAGGGCACAGGAAGCGGATGCCAATGGCTGAAGAACAATGTCGACAATTTCAAGTCCCGCTCGCTCCACACAACGAAGCGTGTTATGTAAGACCGTTTTTGATCCGGTAATGAGAATACCTTCCATTTCAAGTCGAACACCAATCATCCCTCTAGGGTCTGTAATTTCTTCGAGACCATCAACAATAAACTGAAGCGGTATAATATTAATAATTTCTCTATCTGGTGGAATAGATATAACTTCCGCAGCATCAATTACTCTAGCAACGTCATCATCGTTTATTTCTCTATTCTCACTTGAAACAGCTACGACACCATGGCATGGCTGCAATCCTATATGATTCCCTGCAATTCCGACAATACATTGCCTTATTTGCATACCAATCATTCTTTCAGCTTGCTCTACTGCCTTTTTAATAGAATGAACGGTCTCGTCAATATCGACGATTGCACCTCTTCTAATACCTTCCGCTTTGGAAGTTCCTACTCCAATAATATTCAGCGAATGATTGGACATTTCACCAATGATTACTTTAACAGTGGACGTACCTATATCTAAGCTGACATATACTTCGTTGTTGTTCATTCTTTGGCACCCCCCTTTACCTTGCTATTACTTATCCTTATTCGTATAATTTCCATTCATATCATCCTTGAGTTTACTTATTAAGAATTATTCGTCATCTAATTTTATTTTCCTGTTTAATAATAATATTTATTTAGAATTTTCTCTAGTATTAGCCCATTTACTTATTAAAATTCTTCGGATGACAGCTATATTTTGAAATAATCTAACCCCGAATGCGAATACAGCTGCTAAGTACAAGTCTACACCAAGATGAACACCTAGAAAAGCTAAACTTGCAGCAAGTATGATATTAAAGAAAAATCCGGAAACAAATACACGATTATCATAAACATTTTGCAAATATGCTCTAATTCCACCAAATAATGTATCTAAGGCAGCTAATACTGCAATGGATAAATAATTAGCATATTCTTCCGGAACTGTAACATCTGTCATTAATCCTAATAAAACTCCTACTAATAATCCTACAATGGGCAGCCACATATTAGCTATCCCCTTTTTCTTCGACTGGATATAAACTATGAATTTTAATTGGATCGACATAAGCGGGAATAACAACCGATTTATTGGGTTTAGATATATCAACTTTTAAATTATCAATAAAAAAGTCATCCTTAATAGTGGAAATCTGCATTCTATTGTACATTTTTTCAGCTACTCCCAAATTTTCTGTAATAATATGAATATGAAAGGGAAGTGTTTTTAAAGAATGAGTGCCGACCTTTGTTTCTCCGTTAATATCTCGTATTACAGTTGTATTAATTAGTCTTTCACCATCTATCGAAATATCCTTGGCCCCATACATATTTAATTCATTAATTAGACGTTTTAAATTCATAGGTGAAACTGAATTCACCCTTTGCCCTAAAAGCAACGCTTTATCAATGGAGTCAATGGTCAATACAATTCCAGGCCCTTCTACTTCTGTCAGCCCTGTTTCTTTCTTTAATTGCTCCAATGTTTGTTTCAATGCCTGTTCTTTGCTTCCTTCAATTTCAGATGCATAATCATTTATCCTTTTATCATGGAGACGTATTTCTTCCAGTAACCTAGACTGCAGCTTCATTTCATTGGATAGAGTTTCCCGAAGCTCCCATATATCCCTCGTATCTCTAGTCGCAGGTTCATGGACCGTTTTAAATTGTACAGCAACCATAAAGCCTATAATAACGGTTATGACTGTTATGTATATTTTAGCTTGATTGCTCATGATGAAGATTCTCCTAATACCGGTTCAAGTATGATTTGTTTTTTCTTTTCTATTGAAAAGATAATGTTATCATTCACAATCTGATCACGAACACCGCCCGTAATATTAAGTGCAGATATTAGAGTATTGACATCTCCAATAGCCACAATTTTAAATGGCGCCGGATAAGGATTACCATCAACTGTAATGACGGGACCGTTACAATAAATATATGAATTATGATTAAGTCGTTGCCCGTTGATAGATATAGCGGATGCCCCCGCTATATATAACTCATTTACAACCTTGAAAACATGGTGCTCATGAACTATATAGTTATTTGCATCTTCGCTTTGATTGTATTCTCCATCCTCAAGACTAATTTCAACTCCAGAGCCTTTCACCTTCATCTTACCAAGAAACATCCGGTATTTTTCTGCATCCTCCGCCAAGCCAGAAAACATTTCTTCTTCATTTGATAAATCTTTTTCGTATTTGCGAACAGATTCTTGTTTTTTAAATAAATCTTTTTGGAGTTTTCTATTTTTGTCTTGCGCAACAATGATTTGCTTCCGCAAATTATTCTGCATTACATATTGTCTATCCGTTATTTTATGGGAGATAGGATCTTCTTTGCTAGATTGACTATAGGAGAAGGCAATAATGAAGCCAAAAACTAAGAAGACTAAAGAAAAAACAACATATTTACCTTTCTTCTTCCCCTTCATTTATTTCCTCCTCTTCAAGATCATACGCTTTGAAAAAAGAACCAACCTCTAAATCTATGACACCCTTCACTTTCGGATCTAATTGACTGACAATCGAAGGATAATGGATCATTTTTGTCGCAAGAGTTGGGATTGTTGCATTAACTTCAAAACCATCATTCATAAATAAATATACATGATACTTGTCCGTTTCTTTCGGATCATAATGAATTTCAGAAACAGCATTTAATATTTCAGACGGAAATTTTTTTAATTGTGCTGCTAGGTCTTCTAAAATTGCCCCTTCTTTGAAATTAATTAATATAGGTGCGTCAGCAAGCTTACTATTTTCCTCAAGAATTGTGCCATTTTCCAAAACTGGATGGAAATCTTTTTCCGACATTAGGAGAGCAATTGGAGAATATTCCTTAATGTTGATCACAATATTATTAGGAAATTTCGTAAGAACCTCAGCATGCTTAATCTCTGGAATAGACAATAAGTTTTTCGCTGCTAACTTCTTATTTATTTTCCATATATTTTGACCCTTTTTCAATTCGGAGCTGCCGATAGCTTTCTCTTTTGTTACTAGTTCAATTCCGTTCACATCAATGCTATTAATTTGACTAAGTGGGGATTGAATATATATTACGCAAACAATAAGAAGAAAAAATAAAGCAAGTAAAAAAATTAACCGCCTATTTGCCTTTCGTCTTCTATGCTCTTTTATTTTAGGAATCCTATCTTCTAGGGATAGGACTTTCCCTTTCTCCATACACACTACCCCTTTTATACCCTTATATATCTTTACAATTTCTGGTCATTGTTTACGAGTTCTAGCAATACGGCGAATACTTTATCAGCGGAATCCGGAATTCCAAGTTTCTTTGCTGCTTCCCCCATTGTTAGTTTTTTATTATCGTCTAATAAAATTGAGTCTAATGCTTCGATAAGTTTATCACAGGACAATTCACTTTCTTCTAGCATCACTGCTGCACCATTATTGACAAGTGCTGTTGCATTTTTTACTTGATGGTTATTTGTAACGTAAGGGCTTGGTATCAATATGGAAGGTATTCCGAGTGCAGTTATTTCTGCGAGAGATGTCGCTCCTGCACGTCCAACAACAACATCAATCGACGCAAGAACGTCTTCCATATTGTGGATAAACGGAACAATAGCAACATTTTCATTTGTTCCTAATAAATTTGCTTCCTTCGAGACTTCTTCATAATGAACTTCGCCTGTTACATAAATTATTTGATACGGTTTATTTGATAGTCGAGATAGTGATTTGATTAAAACCTCATTAATTGGTCTTGCACCTCTGCTCCCACCTACAACGAGGGCAGTATTTATATTTTCTTTTAAACCAAAAAATTGTAAGATATTGGGTGATTGAGAAACGAGCACTTCAGAGGCTCTTGGATTTCCAGTCATTACTACTTTATCTGCTGGAAAAAACTGACGAACTTCTTCAAAACAAATTGCTACTTTATTTACATATCGGCTTAAAAACCTATTGGTCAAGCCTGGAACGCTATTTTGTTCATGTATGACTGTTGGTATTTTTCTTTTTGCTGCTGCGTAAACAACAGGACCACAAACGTATCCTCCCGTCCCTATGACAACATCAGGTTCAAAATTTTTCAAGATTTTTTTACTATCACTTACACCTTTTAAAAATCGAAAGATTGTTTTTACATTTTCAAACGATAAGGCACGGCGAAAACCTGTAATATTAATCGCCTTAAAAGCAATGTTCTCACGTTTAATAATTTTCGCTTCTAGACCTTTTTCTGTACCAATATATAAAAATTCAACATTTGGATTTTGTTTTTTTATCGTCTTTATCAAGGCAAGTGCAGGATAAATATGCCCCCCTGTACCGCCGCCGCTTACAACGACCTTCATTTTGCCACCTCAATCAGCAGTAATCTACAATAAATTAACTTAATTATTATCTTACTATATTTTTCATAAGAAAAAACGGTTCTTAACGTAATTGTAATAAAAAAAGCGCAAGCGCCTTGTTTATCGGTGATATTAAAATAAAGCAAAAGGTGTACCAATAGTATAACTTTTTAGGTCAGACCTTTTGTATCATTCCTTAAACTATTCTGTTGATTTCCGCTCCAGACGCTTCGCGGGGCAAACGGCGAGCCTCCTCGTCGCTAAAGCTCCTGCAGGGTCCCACTTGTTCGCTTTCCCCGCAGGAGTCGGCGAGCCTTCCACTACAATCAACTCAGCAAAATATAATAGTTTGGAATTTTGTCCGAATAAAATAGGAAAGCCTTCCCATTTGGAAAACAAAAAGCAACAGTTGATGACCATCATTTTTTTTAAAAAAAACAGATGACTTATGATGAGGAATTAGATGAAAGGATCTTTACAATTAACAGGTGACTAAACTTAAGTTATGTGAGAATGTCAATCCAAGAATGGGTATGACCCCATTAACGGACCACTAATAATGCCTTTTTCAACTTCTTGTGCTAAAGAGGAAGCAAAAGTTGATACGTTGAGCAATCCCGAATACACACAGACTCCTACGGGAAGTGTGTGAAAGGCGAGAATCCCTCAGGGAGTGCCCGAGGAGGCTTACTCCTCACCCGAAGAAAGAGAAGTGTATTCAGACTGAGGGTAGCATGGTAATTACAGATACTGAGAATTTTCAAAAATGAATTTCAAGCTTTTCGTTTTTCAAAAGAGTGTTATTGATTAAGTCAAAAAAAAGAACCTCATTATAAGGTTCTGTAAGCATTTATATTTTTGAATATCGGCTTATGTTTAGGAGAATTCCTACAGCCATTAGCATTAAGGTGAGCGAAGATCCGCCATAGCTGAGAAATGGCAATGTTATTCCGGTGACTGGCATTAGTCCCGTTACAACCCCGATATTAATCATCACTTGTATTGCAATCATTGAAATAATCCCGACAGCGAGAAAACTGCCAAAAAGATCAGGGGCACCAAGTGCGATTCTAACTCCTCTCCATAAAAGGAGAGCAAATAAAAACAGGACAAGGCTACCACCTATAAATCCAAGTTCTTCCGCAAGGATAGCAAAAATAAAATCGGTCTGAGGTTCCGGCAAATAGAAGAATTTCTGCCTGCTCTCTCCAAGTCCCAATCCAAATAATCCGCCTGGACCTATTGCATATAAGGATTGGATAATTTGAAAACCAGTATTTTGCGGGTCCTGCCACGGATCAAGGAATGATGTAATTCTCGCAATTCTGTACGGAGCAGATATAACAAGAGCAACAAAGCCTGCTATGCCAAAAAAACCGAGAACAACAAAATGGGCTATTCTCGCCCCCGCAATAAATATCATAATAACACATGTTCCAACCATAACCGTTCCTGTTCCTAAATCTGGTTGAAGCATGATCATTCCAAAAGCTAAGAAAACCAAACCTAATGTAGGGAATAATCCTTTCTTTACTGTTGTAATATTTCGTTGATGTTCAGAAAGAAACTTAGCTAGAAAAGCGATCATAGCAAGTTTGATAAATTCAGAAGGCTGTATAGAAAAAGCCCCGACACCAATCCAGCTTTGCGATCCATTTCTTTCGACCCCTATTCCTGGAATTAATACAGCAACCAATAATATAAAACAGATGATCAATAATGGCTTGGCCCATTTTTTAATAACCCAATAGTCTATATTCATCACCATAAACATCGCTGCAAACCCAAGACCAGCAAAGAGTAGCTGCCGTTTCGCAAAGAAAAAGGAGTCGGCGAATTTATAATTTGCCCATATGGCACTTGCACTATAAACCATGATAAGTCCAATAGCTAATAATAACATTGTAGAGAAAATCAATATAAAGTCAGGAGCTGTTTTTTTTACGGGCAACTTGAACACCTCTGCATACTCAATATTTGAGCGTTATTTGAGCATTCTCGGTGTTTGTCCAATGTGCATGCTCTCGAAATTAACTGCTCTTTTTAAGTTTATGCACTGCCTCGATAAAAATATCACCCCGAACTTCAAATGTTTTATATTGATCCCAGCTTGCACAAGCAGGCGAAAGCAAAATAACATCCCCAGAATTTGATATTTCATATGCGGCAGGAACTGCATCTTCTACATTGTTGACACGAAGAATTGTTTCTATTCCCGCCGTTCTTCCAGCCTGTTCAATTTTTTCTGCTGTTTCACCAAAAAGGATAAGCGCTTTTACACCATCTAATGCAGGGATTAATTCATCAAATGTATTTCCGCGATCAAGTCCCCCAGCAAGGAGAATAACAGGCTTATCAAATGCATTTAAGGCACTTGATGCTGCTAATATATTAGTTGCCTTTGAATCATTATAAAATTTTCTTCCATTGATTTCTTCAACATATTGGGTTCTATGTTTAACACCTGTAAACGTAGTTAATACTTTGCGGATAGACTCATTATCCACACCTAACAGTTTAACTGCCGCTGTTGCAGATAAGATATTTTCTAAATTATGAGCACCAGGCAAAATGATTTCATCCAAACTTATAATTTCTTCCCCCATAAAGGTAAGCATTCCGTTCCTTATGGAAGCTCCTTCTTGCAAATAGTTCTTTGTTGAAAATGGGATGATTTTTGCTTTCGTGAAGCGAATTAATTCCATTAGTTCATTTTGATCAGCGTTTACGATGACAAAATCAGTTTCAAGTTGATTTTTAGTAATGTTCATTTTAGCGCCAGTATACTCACTCCAACTATCATGATAGTCTAGATGTGCTTCATATAAATTTGTGACAATGGCTATATGAGGTCTAAACGATTTAATCCCCATTAATTGAAAGGATGATAGCTCAACGACCATCGTATTTTCAGGAGTCGCTTTTTGGGCTACTTCTGAAGCAACGGTGCCAATATTTCCAGCAATTAAAGGATTACGACTCGCTTTGTCCAGCATTTCATAAATTAAAGTTGTTGTTGTTGTTTTACCATTTGTTCCGGTAATCCCAATGATGTCAGCTTCAGAGATTTGATAAGCCAATTCAACTTCTGTCAGTATCGGAATTCCGAGTTCCACTGCACCTTGAACAAGTGGATTCGAATAAGGGATCCCTGGATTTTTAACAATTAATTCAAATCCTTCATCAAGCAGTTCAACTGGATGACTGCCGCAAACAACCTTTATCCCTTGCTCAAGCAACCCTTGAGCATCGGGATTCTCTTCAAAAGGCTTATAGTCATTCACGGTCACAAAAGCTCCAAGTTGATGAAGAAGAGATGCAGCTACGACTCCACTTTTCGCAAGCCCTAGTACAAGTACCTTTTTATAATGATAATCATTTACATTTAACATGCTACATCCACACCTCAATATAAATTCCTAAAATTGAACAAAGAAGGCCTACTGTCCAAAATGTGACGACAACTCGCCATTCAGACCAACCAGACAGTTCATAATGGTGATGCAAAGGACTCATTTTAAATATTCGTTTACCGGTGGTTTTAAAGGAAGCTACCTGTAAAATAACCGATAATGTTTCAATAACAAATATCCCACCAATAATAATGAGTATCAATTCCATTTTTATCAAAATAGCAATCGCTGCTATAGCACCTCCAAGGGCTAGAGAACCTGTATCCCCCATAAAAACCTTTGCCGGATGTGCATTAAAAACAAGAAAACCTAAAACCGCACCAACTACCGATACTGCAAATACAGATATATCATATTGCGACGTGCTCCATGCTAAAATGGCGAAAGCACCAAAAGCAATTGCCGCTGTGCCGGAAAGTAAACCATCAAGTCCATCCGTTAAATTGACTGCATTTGAAAATCCAACTAGCCAAAAAATGACAAATAACGGATAAAGCCACCCTAGTTCCAATGAGAAGTCCGTAAAAGGAATAGAAATTGCTGTAGAGAAATCATTTATTTTCAAAACAATATAAAAAACTAGAGCAATAACAATTTGCCCTAATAGTTTTTGTTTCGAAGTCAATCCTAGATTTCTTTTAAGGGCAATTTTTATAAAGTCATCTAGAAAACCTAGTAAACCATAACCGATTAAAACAAATAAAAGCAAATAAATTTCCAAACCAGGCTCAGAGTATTTCAAAGTCATCACTAGTGAGGTAATAATAACAGATATTACAATTAAAATACCACCCATTGTCGGTGTACCGCTCTTTTTTTGATGGGATTTAGGACCTTCTATCCGAATACTTTGACCAAATTTTAACCTTCTAAGAAACGGGATAAAGAGGGGAGATAGCAAAACTGTAATCAAAAAACCCATTATTAGTGCAAACAAAATAACCTTTTCCATCATTGACCCTCATTCCTCATTTCCTTGCTTACTTCACTTTCCTTCAATAAACTATAAATTTCAAAATTCGTGTTGTCTTTTCGTAATTCTTGTTCAGAAAACATCATTATCGCTCTTTCTCCACATTTATTTAAAGTAATTTTTTCTGTATATTTGCGGACTAGCTTTACCATTGCTTCCATTGAATCATCCACATAATACGTAGGCATATAATTATCGCTCCTTAATTGCTTTTAACGCGATAAGCCTATCATCAAAGTCAAATACGTGATCACCAATAATTTGATATGTTTCATGTCCTTTTCCAGCGATTAATACAATATCCCCTTCACTTGCTGTTTTAATTGCTGTCTTAATTGCTTTCGCACGATCAGAAATAATTTGATAATCCCCTGTCGCCCCTTTTTCCATGTCATCTAATATTGATAAAGGATCTTCACTCCTTGGATTATCTGAAGTGAAAATAGGATCTGTTGAATATTTACAGGCAATTTCAGCCATCAACGGGCGCTTGGAAGGATCTCTGTCACCACCGCAGCCTACGATTGCAAATATTCGTTTTTTCGCAAATTGCTGAATGGTTTTTAATACATTTTCTAAGCTATCAGGGGTATGCGCATAATCTACGATGACTGAGAAATCCTGACCGCCGTTTACTGATTCAAATCTTCCTGGTACACCAGTTGTCTTTTCTATCGCTTGAACGATGATTTCTAGAGGTATACCCGATACGTATGCTGCTGCTATAGAAGCAAGCGCATTGTATATATTAAACTTGCCCATTAGCTTAAGTGTAACTTTCATTTCCCCTTCAGGTGTACGCAGCAAAAAACTCGTACCGCCATTTTCGAGAGCAATATTACTTGCCATAAAATCTGACGGTAAATCAATCCCATATGTTACAATATGAGCCGATGTTTCGACCATAAATTTCTTGCTAGCTTCATCATCTGCATTTAATACAGCAAACTTTTTATTTTCATCATAGGAGTTTCCAAGTTTTGAAAATAAAAGGCTCTTTGCAAGTCTATACTCCTCCATTGTATGGTGATAATCAAGATGATCCTGTGTTAAATTTGTAAAAATAGCTACATCATAATCGCAGCCATTAACCCTGCCTTGCACTAAAGCATGAGACGAAACTTCCATAATAGCAACATCAACTTTTTCATTTACCATGTTATGAAAAACAGATTGAAGAACAAGACTATCTGGAGTGGTATTTTTCGTTTCGATTGTTTTGTTCCCTATTTTCATATTAATGGTTCCGATTAATCCAGTAACCTTCTCATATTCACGGAATATAGATTCAATCAAATGGCTTGTCGTAGTCTTTCCATTTGTACCGGTAATACCGATCAAATGTAAGTGTTTGGTTGGGTGCCCATAAAAAAAATCTGCGAGGATCGCCATTGCCCTCTTTGTGTCTTTTACAACAATGACTGGAACATTTAGATCTAATTTTTTTTCCGCTAAGATGGCTGCAGCTCCATTTTCAACAGCTTCCCTTGCAAAGGTATGGCCATCAAAAACGAGACCAGTAACACAAATAAATAATGATCCAGGCTTCACTTGTTTATTGTTATTTACAATACTAGTGATTTCAGGATTATCATCCGGCATTTTTATAAAAGGAATCGAGTGTAACAGTGTATGTAATTTCAAGTTAAATCAGTCCTTTCGGGCGCTTCTCTATAGAGATGATATATTCACTTCAATAAAAGCATTCTTTTCTATTCTACAAAATTATTGTAAATGAAGCCATCATCGTTTGTATTTTTTTTGATTTTATTCATACAATAGGCGGCCATGAGAGTCTCATGCCGCCTGCGGAAGCTATTTCATGTAAATCCGTATAACGGAACCTTCTTCCACCTTAACACCTGGTTCAGGAACTTGTTGAACTACTTCTGACCCTTCACCACTCGTTTTAAGCTGCAGATTGTACATTTGCTGTTGAATTTCTTTGATTGTCATACCCTTTAAGTCAGGAACACTCACCATCACTGGATCATTCCATTTTCTTTCTTTTTCAATCTGATTTTTTCTAGGCTCTACACCCATTGCCCGTAAAGAATCCTCCATCATTTTACCAACGATAGGAGCTGCCACTGTTCCTCCAAATTGGACGATTCCCTTCGGATTATCGACTGCTGTATATACGACGATTTGCGGGTCATCTGCTGGAGCAAAACCGATAAATGAAACGATATGATTGTTTTCCAAATATCTCCCGTCCTTTGCCTTCTGTGCAGTCCCAGTTTTTCCTCCTACGCGATAAGATTCAATAAAGGCATTTCCTCCCGTACCTTGAGCTACCACACTCTCAAGAGCATGTCGGATTTCCTTTGAAGTTGATTCAGAAATGACCCTGCGCTTTGCGACTGGAGTCTTTCTCATAGCAACTTCTCCAGTAATCGGATCGATCAATTCTTTAGCAATAAAAGGCTGATAAAGTATACCACCGTTCACTGCTGCAGCTACTGCAGCGACTTGTTGAATTGGAGTGACAGAAACCCCTTGGCCAAATGCAGTTGTAGCTAGTTCAACTGGTCCTACTTGATCCATTTTAAAAAGAATTCCTGTTCCTTCACCTGCAAGGTCAATGCCCGTCTTTTGCCCAAAGCCAAAATCCTTTATATATTTGAATAGCTTTTCTTTACCAACTCTATTACCAAGTTCAACAAATCCTGGGTTGCATGAATTTTCAACTACCTCAAGAAATGTTTCACTTCCATGCCCTCCTCTTTTCCAACATTTTAGTGTAGCTCCACCAACTTTAACAAAACCAGGATCATGGAAATGATCGTTCTCTAGATCAACCTTGCCTTCTTCCAGAGCAGCCGCCAGTGTAATGATTTTAAAAGTAGACCCAGGCTCGTATGTACTCCAAATTGGTAAATTACGATTATATACTTCTTGGGGAACTTCCCTAAAGTCTGCTGGATTAAACGAAGGTCTACTCGACATTGCTAATATCTCGCCATTTTTTGGATTCATGGCAATTGTGACGATTCCATCAGGATTATATAAAGCTTCAGCATTATCTAGTTCTCTTTCGACAATTGATTGGATTTTTGTGTCTATTGTCAATTTCAGATCATAGCCATCAATAGGTGGATCATATTCATCTGACATATCAGGCATTCTTCTTCCTTTTGCATCCGAGAAAAATTGTACAGAACCTTTCTTTCCACTCAATTCTTTATCGTAATATAGTTCAAGTCCCATCAATCCTTGATTATCTATTCCAGTAAATCCAAGAACGTGTGAAAGATAACTGCCAAAGGGATAATGACGTTTTGAATCTTCTGCAATATAAACACCTTTTAAATTTAATTCACGTACTTCCATTGCCTTTTCAAAAGAGATCTTTCTTCCTTCACGTATTCTTTCGATTGACGAATTCTTCACCATTTGTTTATATAGCGTTTCTTTTGACATATTTAATGCAGCAGCAAGTTTTTCTGCCGCTACTGCAGGGTCTTCAATTTGTCTTGGTATTACAAAAACAGTAGGAGCACTTTGATTCGTTGCAATCGCTACTCCATTACGATCTACTATTTTTCCTCGTTCAGGTTCAAAAGGGATATTTCTGCTCCACGAATCCCTTGCTCTCTCAGTTAATACATTGCTCATTCCAAATTGAACATATCCTAATCTTACATCAATAATAAAAAAGATGAATAAACCTGCTGCTAGAATGAATGATAGTCTTTTTCTTACTGTAACTGTTGAAACACGCTTCAAAATAAGGACCCCCTCATTTTCTCGTTCGTTTAAGCTTATGCCTTGTCCTTTGTTAGTAGAACGAAAACAAAAGCGAAGGCACCCCTTACCTATCGACCTACAGTTCCTAAGGTTGCGGGTCAGTTGAAGTTTCCACGGGAGGCGGCAGTTTTAGTCGAAGTTCCTCTTGACTGTCTTGAATAAATCGAGTAGGAGGGAGTGATTAACCCCCGACCTCTCACACCACCGTACATACCGTTCGGTATACGGCGGTTCAACTAAGATTGGTGACGCAAAGTTTCGTAACGAGATAATAGACTTTTGAGCCCTTGGGAATTCCAGTAGGAGTTTCCAAGGGTTCTGTGTAGTATCGGACTTTTGGAGATTCTCCAATAACTTCTACGTGAGTTTCCCCATTCATAAGCCTTTCCTTTCGGAACGCCAAGTCTAATGAGGTTCCTCACCTTCGTGCTTGGTTTCTTCCAATTCTTCCACATACACATCCGAAGTCTTCTTCTAATCCATGAATCAAACTCCCTGAATACACTTGGCGTATCTGCCAGGGCGAAGTATCCGCACCATCCCATTAGATATTGGTTTAGTTTCTCTATTCGATATTCCATGGGATAAGGTTTCTTTCTTGAGGTAATTTCTCGGATTTTATTCTTCATCCGTTTCACGCTTTCTTTGGCAATCCGAACTTTGGGTTCTTTATGAAAGGTAAAACTGAATCCAAGAAATTTCCTCTTCCAAGGACGGTCTACAGCTGACTTTTTCAAATTAACTTTCAGCTTAAGCTTTCCTTCTATAAACAAGGTGATGGAATCCATCACCCGGTTTCCTGCTTTCATTGTTTTCACATAGATATTAGCATCATCGGCGTATCGTACAAATTTGTGACCTCTTTCCTCTAACTTCTTGTCAAATTCGTCAAGGACAATGTTAGAGAGTAAAGGACTGAGAGGTCCTCCTTGTGGAGTTCCTTCCTCACTGGTTGTCACAATGCCATTTATCATGATTCCCGATTCTAGATATTTACGGATTAACTTAAGCAGGCGTTTATCTTCGATTCGTTTCGCTAGTGTCCCCATTAATTTGTCATGGTTTACTCTGTCGAAGAACTTCTCCAAGTCGATATCAACCACCCAACGATAACCTTCCTGTATATAACCTTTTGCTTTCCTAACCGCATCATGGGCGCTTCGACCTGGTCGAAATCCATAACTATGGTCTGAGAACATCGGGTCATATATAGTCGTTAAAACTTGGGCAATTGCTTGTTGAATGAGACGGTCTGTTACGGTAGGGATACCTAATAATCGCACCCCACCGTCAGGTTTCGGGATTTCGACCCTGCGGACGGGTTGCGGTGTATAGGTACCCTCAAGAAGTTCCATTTTCATGGATTCCCAGTGTTTCTTGATATGCTCTCGTAGGTTTTGTACGGACATCCCATCCACACCATGACTTCCTTTATTTCGTTCCACCCTTTTCAGGGCGGAAAGGAGGTTTTCCCGTGACAGTATTCGTTCCATTAACATTGGTTACGCCTCTTTCCGTGAACAACGATTCCACTTATGCCAGTTCTGCTCCACCATCTTGAAGTCCCCCATGGGATTCACCATATCCTCCTTCAAGCATGCCTTATCGGTTATCTGTGTTCATCGCAGGTTACTGAATGCCAAGATGTTGCTCTCTCTTAATTGTTCAGCCCTTCCCATTCTTCTCGAGTTCGAATGGTACTATGGCCTCTGCTGACTTCTGATTGTTCAGCTATCCATCACTGGATAGGTTACCAAGTGAACTTGGCGTTCCAATCAGACCTCCCCAGGTAAGAACGTAGTCTTTCCCTCCACCTATCTGCTTCATTTACTACATACAACCTTCGGCAGAAAGGGCTTTGTTCTGTACTGCAAACTCACCCAATCGTAAATAGCCTAATATGAAGTTCGTGTTCCTCAGACCGGAGGTTTGCCGCTCGCTTCCTTCAGATTCCACGTCACCGTGGACACCCTTGCGTTAAGCTAACTGCTACTTCTGCCTTCGCAGTTCGGGACTTGCACCCTATAGACTACGCCCATGCTGGGCGCACAGTAAATCGATTCGTCCTATAGAACGAATCGATTGTAGGGAAGAGGATAATAAGTTTTCTATTCAATAGACGATGGAGCCAATTTGAAAAGCAGCGGCCGAAGCCGCTGCTTTTCAATTAATTTAATGGTTTATCTTCATCTTCTTTATTTTTTTCTGATTTCTCTCGGTCAATTTTTTGCTTAGGTGTTTCAAAGTTTACGACTAGATGATCACCTTCGCCAATTGGTGTGTCAGCTTTAATATTTTGTTTTGCAGCAAATCCGTCCCCTACTATATTCACGTTTAAATTAGCCAACTTCGCGACAGTTAGCACATCACGTTTCGACCATCCGGTCATATTAGGCAACGTAAGATTTCCATCTGTTTTAAGAACAATCTTTTCTCCTTCAATTAAGGAAACTCCCGCATTTGGAGATTGGTCAATTATCTTTTCTCCTTCTCCTATAATAATCGGAACCAATGCATTATCCTTTACATAATCGATCGCTTCATTAGTTTTCATTTTTGAAAAATCAGGAAGACTTGCAATTTTAGTATCTGGAATTTCCTCAGGTTGAATATTCAAATACTGTAAACTGCTTTTCATTACAGTATTAAAAATCATTGAAACGGGAACACTTCCATTTTCTAAGTTACCATTCTCATCTTCTTTTAAATTCGGTTGTTCAACAGCAACATACATAATTAATTTCGGATCATCAGCAGGAGCCATTCCAAGGAACGAAAACACATAATCATCATACCCTTTTAAGTACTTTCCATCAGGACCAGGAATTTGAGCTGTTCCAGTTTTTCCAGCTACCTTATAGCCATCAATTTTATATCTTCCCCCAGTTCCATGTTCAGAGGTAAGAACGGTTTCCAGAATACTTCCTACTTCGTTTGCAGTTTCCTTACTGATTGGTTGGCCAACTATTTCGGGTTTTGTCTTCTCTTCTGTGCCATCATTAGGATTGACTATTTTCTCTACAACATAAGGTTTCATCATTTTCCCATCATTTGCAATAGCAGTCATAGCTTGAACCATTTGCATAGCTGTTACAGTTGTACCTTGCCCAAAAACACTTGTAACCTTTTCAATAGGCCAATCATATAAAATTTTCCCTGGAACCTCATTTGGGAGATCGATACCAGTTGGTGTTCCAAATTTAAATTTATCCATATACTCCCGCCAAGCTTCAGTGCCCATTTTTTCAAGCAAGTAGGCAAAGCCTACGTTTGAAGAACGCTGTACCCCTTCCAAATATGTAATGGGTCCCCAACCTCTTCCACCGTTATGATCTCCAATATAGTCACTTTTGTTAACATAATATCTACCAGAAGGAAATGTCCCATTTGGATTAAATGCTTTCTTTTCAATCGCTGCTGCTAATGAAAAGATTTTCATTGTGGAGCCCGGTTCAAAAGAAGTTTCAATGATTTCGTTATGCCACGACTTGTCAATCCCTACCCTTGTCGTAGGATGATATGTCGGTCGTTGACCCATAGCAAGGACTTTGCCGGTTTTCGGATCAGCGACTACTGCCATAATTCTTTTTGGTTTATATTGTTTATCCACTTTATTCATTGCATCTTCTAGAAAAGTTTGAATTTTTTTATCAAGTGTTAAATAGATTTCGTGTCCATTTACAGGTTCAATAACATGTTTACTTTTATTCGGAATGATGTAATTCCAAATATCTCCCTCATATTGAATAGAACCATCTGTCCCCTTTAATAAATCATTATAGCTTTTTTCGAGACCCGTCTGTCCAACTATTTCAGATGTTTTATTTTTTTTATTTACTTCTTTTTGAGCATAACCAATTAAATGGGAAGAAAAGATTCCATTTGGATAAAAGCGTTTAGACTCTTTAATAAAGGATATTCCAGGCAACTTTAACGATTCTATTTTTTTCTTCACACTATGGGATAAATCTTTTCCAGCTACCCCAAACTCTACCTGTTTTCTCGCTTCTTTCGTTAGTCTCTCATAAAGCTCCTTTTCGCTCATATCAATTTCATTAGCTAATTTGGATGCAGTCATTTGCGGATCCACAACGTGTCTAGGGTGTTCAGGGTCGGTCGTTAAATCCTTATCAAGGATAGCGACTAATGTATACGATGCAGAATCTTCGGCTATAACCTCACCAGTATGGTCGTAAATCGCCCCTCTTTTCGCAGGGATTTTTTCTTGACGCAAATATAGTTGGGCAGCCTTTGCTGAAAGTACCTTCCCTTCTGCTTCACCAGTATACTGAATGGTAACAAATCTTATAATCAAGACAAAAAAGAGCAGGCTGAAGAAAATAAAGAAAAACGCTGCTCCTATGTTCATATTCTTTTTAGTGTTTTTCATTTATTCTCAACAACCCTGACGTTATTTTCATCCAAGTCTAACCCTGATTTTCTCGCTATTTTCATTACTCTTTCATTGCTGCTTAATTCTTTTACTTGTGACTCCAAATCGCCATTTATTTTTTGCTGTTCAAAAATAGCAGATTTCACATCTTCAATATTTTTATTCACTTCATATATTTTCGTTTGAGCGGAAATAATTTGAACCGCCATGACTATAACAAAAGCAACGAGTAGTATGGAAAGAAATTTTTCTCCAGGAGTTATTTTTGCATGACGTCTAATGGTTTTTACTTGGACTTGTGTTGGTTGTTGAGTTTCAATATGTTGTTGATAATGTTTTCGAGCTAAATTACTCAAAATGTCTTCCCCCTACATCAAATTGCCTAAAATGAATTTTATATCTTTTCTGCAATTCTTAATTTTGCTGAACGTGATCGATTGTTTTCTTTTAATTCCAGTTCAGAAGGAATAATTGGTTTTCGATTAACAAGCTTTAACGTCGGTTCATAGCCTTCAGGTATGACAGGCATTCCAGGAGGCAATGCGGGACCGTTGCTTGCTTCTTTAAATACGGATTTACATATTCTATCTTCTAAAGAGTGAAAAGTAATAACACTAATTCTTCCAGAAGGGTTAAGCAGATCGATTGCTTGTTTTAAAGAACTTTCAAATGCATGCAGTTCATCATTTACAGCGATACGAATTGCTTGAAAAATACGTTTTGCGGGATGCCCACCTTTTCTTCTAGCTGGTGCTGGTATCCCATCTTTAATTAATTCAACTAATTCACCTGTCGTTTCGATCGGTTTTTTTTCTCTTGCCGCTTCAATCTTTCTAGCAATTTGCTTAGAAAATTTCTCTTCGCCGTAATGGAAAAAAATACGAACCATATCCTCGTAAGACCACCCGTTAATTACATCATAGGCTGAAACTTTTCCTTGAAGATCCATCCTCATATCAAGTGGTGCATCGTGGTGATAACTGAATCCTCTTTCCGGAGTATCCAATTGTGGGGAAGAAACCCCCAAATCATATAATATCCCATCCACTTTATGTATACCGACGCTGTTAATTTTTTCTTCTATATATTTAAAATTGCTTTTTACAAAAATCAAGTTTTCTTCGTACTTCGAAAGTTTTTCTTTCGCATGAAGGATAGCTGTCTCATCTTGATCAAAAGCGATCAATCTACCTTCTGTAGATAACTTGGAAAGGATTAGTTCAGAGTGACCCCCACCCCCGAGTGTACAATCCACATAAATCCCATCTGGATGAATATTCAATCCTTCGACAGTTTCATTCAATAAAACGGTAGTATGATTAAACATTAGATGTCACCTTTCAGCCTTTCCAAAAATCGACTAAATGTCAAAATCAATCATGTTCTCTGCAATTTCGGCAAAAGATTCTTCTGACTTTGCAAAATAGTCTTCCCAAATATCCTTGCTCCAAATCTCTATTCTGTTTGATACCCCTAAAATCACACATTCTTTTATTAGTTTAGCATAGCCAAGTAGTGGTGTTGGCAAATTTATTCTGCCTTGTTTATCCAATTCGCATTCAACGGCACCGGAGAAAAAAAATCTCGTAAATGCTCTAGCATCCTTCTTAGTCATAGGGAGCGTTTTTAATTTTTCCTCCAAAAGTCGCCATTCTTCGAGTGGATATCCAAATAAACATTGATCAAGTCCACGGGTAATGACAAAATTCTCACCGAGATGTTCACGAAATTTAGCAGGGACGATTAAACGGCCCTTCGTATCAATGTTATGTTGATATTCTCCCATGAACATAGACTTGTCCCCACTTTCTAACTTTACTGTACCACATCCCCCCACTTTCTACCACCATTTTTTAATATGAAATAAAGAAAATGCGAGAGCATAGCGATTGACTACATACAAACGTCGGGACCTCAGGCAGAGATAAGGAATCATGATTCCTCCTAGCGGTCAAATCAAACTTCCTTATAGCATCAGGCTTAGTAGATAGGCGCTGTTCCTATACAATTCCTTACTTTTCTCAAAAAAAAACTATCTTACTATTGAAGACATGCTTCAATAATAAGATAGTCGTTACAATTCATATTTTAATTAATTTATGTGTTCCATCAAATACATATTGTTCATCCATTAATTGATGTATAAAGCTTTCGCCCATTTCATTTAAGTAATAATAAATATTCCATATACGCTCTTGGGGGATGCCATTTGGTCGTAAATGGCGTTCAATCCTATTATATTTGTCCAAAATAGTTTGATGCTTCATTTCAATCGATAAACTTGATTTTTGCTCTATAAAATTAATTTGATTCAAATGTATAGTGAGATTTTTTCTCGCTAAAGGCAATAATCCACGATCACTTTCTTCTAATCTTTTGAAAATGGAATGATACTGTTTTTCCATAAATGTTTTGAGATTATCAAGAATATGATGCAACTTTTTATCTGCCATATTTTCTAAGAATAAAGCTTTATTTCGTGTAACTCCATTTTTAAGGATATCTTCAATAGACAGTTCCAAATCGTTTATGTCTCGTTCTATAGCAGCATCAAGAAATGTCATATTCATTCTTGGAATAATCGGGGGCATCTTAATCCCTAAAATGGCGAAAGCTTGTTTTAATTCGCCCCAGTAAGCGATTTCACCTGGTCCAGCTATGAAAGCCAGTGTTGGAAATAACCACTCCTGCATTAAGGGCCTTGATACGACATTATTGCTAAACTTCTCGGGATTCCGCCTTAATAATTCACTTAATTCTTCCTTATGTATCCGAAGTTCTGCTTTTTTTGAAAAAAAGCAATTGCCTACAGGATCGTAGTCCAATAAAATTCGCTCATTATGTAAGTAGTAAAATAAATTAGCTGCATCTTTTTCCATTTCAATGGCCTTTTTAAAACCATGATTCTCTATCTCTTTTTGTTGTTTTAAAACAGCTTGTGTTATATCTACATTTTGATCGATCATATTAGAAAAGAATGGTTCTTCCAGACGTCTTAAGCCAGGGTCAGCAGAATCTATAATGAGCAAACCATAATCTTTAAAAAGGGACATAACGATAAAAGAAAAAAGATCAGTTATAGAGTCATATTCCGCGATTGCTGTATGTAATTCTGATAATAAATCCTTCGTATTTTCCTTTTCTCCAAAATGCATGAAAACTGAATCGACCCAATTATGCATATCGTCTTTATTGAAATAAATATGCGAGCTCATTCTTTTTTCGTCATTATTGCCGGAAAAAGAAATCTTTTTTAGAGACTGTCCTGCTTCTGCATAGATATGATTGATTTCTAGGAAATCATGGTCTTCCCCTGCAATCCAAAAAACAGGAATGACTGGTCTATTAAGCTTTTTTTCCTGCTCCTCAGCAAGCTTTATAATCGAGATAATTTTATGTATTGTATAAAGAGGTCCAGTTAATAAACCAGCTTGCTGTCCACCAATAACAACTACTGAACGTTCATCTTGAAGCTTATCTAATGATTTTTTTGTTTTATCGGTTTGAGGAAATTTCATCATATAATTCTCAATTACTCTTACTATTCCAGCTCGATCTATATTTCTTGACATGAGATCACGATATCGCTTTTCATAAACAGTGTTCTCCGTTATATCGTAATGAAAAAAACCTTTTACAGGCTCTTTTTGTTCTATATAAAGAGAAGCAAAGTCGTTCGTCGCTGGAATGACTATGCTTTCAAGTTCCATAAGCCGTACTTCCTTTCTATATTTTCTAAGCGTTAGTATAGCAAAAACTTATGAGAAAAGATATTATGTTGTTTTAAAATCTATTTAATCGAACATTACAGCTTCAATTGCCCGTGAAGCTGCTCCGTACAAAAGCAATCCTATGTATACAGCTGAAAACAATAAGAAATTTAGCCTCCAAAATCCTTGAAAAACCTTTCCATAATTAACTTCTTCCTTTATCTTCCAATAAATATATGTAAATACTATCGCTGTCAATAAAATAAATAGAATGATCATCCAAAGGAAAGATTTGGACCAAATCGCCAATATTAAATAATGCACCGAAAATATTAATATGAATGTTGTGACGTTGATGGCAGAGCTTTTAGCTTTTAGATGACTCTTAGTCCATTGTTTCACAATAAAAAATACAAGAGCATAGAGAAGCACGGGCAAAATGATAAAAATCGCTGCCAATGAGGATAAAAAAACTAGCATTATTCCCTAAATCCCCCTTCTAATTCCTTCCCTTTTATCATGTTGAAAACTAAGTTTGCGAAGGGTAAAGCATGTCCTTTTTTATTTCCTTGCTCAATGATGTATCCTAAAATTGCGTCTATTTCGGTTTTTCTTCCTTCTTTTAAATCCTTTAGCGTCGAAGAAATATTATGTTTTGTTTTTAAGCAGATCGATTCCACTTCTTGCAATGAATCTTCTTTATTCATTTCAGGGAAAAGTGGCAGGATTTCATTAAAAAGCATTAAGAACAATTCATAATAGTACGGATTTTCAATGATCTTACCATTGTTGACATTAAAAATGGCCGTCAAGGAATTAATTAATGCATTGACAATTAGTTTAGAATGAAGCATTTTTTTATAATTTTTTTGAAATTGAAAAGGAAAATATTGATTATTCGTATTTGGAAAGTTATCGAAATCATGAGGTAGTCCTCGAAAAGCAGCAATATTCGTTTTTCCTACCCCTGTATGATTTATAGTCCCATAATCAATTCTTAGCACTCCATGCTCTACAGTCCCAGCATAAATGGAAGTATGAGGCAAAGCATCAAGCAGCCGCAAATGCCCCATGCCGTTTTGGATAAAAAGAAGTGGAATATGTTTAGGAATCATATGAAGTACTTGTTCCAATGAACTTAAATCATATTGTTTTACAGATACAACAATAAAATCCTGATCTGTAATATTTTCATAATTTCCGTTTCCTTTTATTGCACATCTTATTTTAGTATTTTCGCGTATTAATGTAACACCTTGATTATTTAAAATAATTGCCTGTTTATTCGTTTTAGTAAAGATTGTTACATCACGATCAGAGCTAAGATAAGCTCCAAAAAGAAGACCCACAGCACCGCCGCCAATTACTCCAATTTTCACTTCATCACCTAGTATTCATTCATATAGGACTATTGTAACAAAGTTCTTGCAATCTGGGTATTTAAAATAATCAGACAGGAAAAACTGGATGTTTGCGCCTGCTTTTGGGAATTTCTTTCGTTTCATAGAAAGAAAACCTAGTAATGAGTGTTTCCCTTAATTCATTAGGTGCTACAATTTCATCTATGATTAATTCAGACGCCAATTTATAAATATCAATATGTTCCTTATATTCTTCTTGTCTTTTTCTAATAAATTCTGCTCGTTCAATCGGATTTTCCATTTCAAGAATCTTATTAGAATACACCGCATTAACTGCTGCTTCCGGCCCCATTACCGCTATTTGGGCAGTCGGTAACGCAATACAGCAATCAGGCTCAAATGCAGGACCTGCCATCGCATATAGGCCTGCTCCATAAGCCTTCCTAATAATGACAGATATTTTAGGTACTGTTGCTGAGCTCATTGCTGCAATAAACTTGGCTCCATGCCTAATGATTCCCGAGCGCTCCACTTTCGTACCTATCATAAACCCCGGCACATCAGCAAGAAAAAGGAGAGGAATATGAAATGCGTCACATAATTGAATAAACCTTGCCCCTTTATCCGCGGAGTCAATAAAGAGTACTCCTCCTTTTATTTTTGGTTGATTGGCAATGATACCAATGACTCTGCCGCCTATTCTTGCAAAGCCAGTAATCAGTTCAGGCGCAAAAAGCTTCTTTATTTCAAAAAAACTTCCCCCATCAATTATTGTGCTAATTCCTTCATACATGTCAAAAGGAAGGTTCTGATTTATAGGAATAATAGATTCAAGTGATCTTACATTGATAGGTTCTTTAACTTTCTCTTTCTTAGTCCTTCCTTCATAATTTGGCGGAAAATAAGAAAGATATGTCTTAACTGCTGCAATAGCTTCTTCCTCTGTTTCTACCAATATATCACCACAACCACTGATAGAACAATGCATTCGAGCCCCGCCCATTTCTTCTAAAGAAACTTTTTCACCAATGACCTTTTCAGCCATTCTCGGTGAGCCTAAATACATTGAGGCATTATTTTCAACCATGATAACGCAGTCGCAAAATGCCGGAATATAGGCACCACCTGCTGCAGATGGACCAAATAAAATACAAACTTGAGGGATCATCCCTGATAATTTTACTTGATTATGAAAAATCCTGCCTGCTCCACGTCGATTAGGAAACATATTAAGTTGATCGGTTATCCTTGCCCCTGCAGAATCCACTAAATATAAAAGAGGCACCTTTAATTTTTCTGCAGTTTCTTGGATGCGAATAATTTTTTCTACTGTTCTTTCACCCCAAGATCCCGCTTTGACTGTAGAATCATTAGCCATTACACAAACTATTTGACCGTTTATTTTGCCGATTGCCGTTACAACACCATCTGCTGGAAGATCTTTTGAATTAAAATTAGCAAACAGTCCATCTTCTTCATACTCTCCATCATCAAAAAGAAGGGAAAGCCGTTCTCTTACAAACAGCTTATTTTGAACCTTTAATTTTTCATGATATTTCTCTTTGCCACCTTTAAGAACCGACCTTCGCTTCTCTTCTAGTTTTTCAAAATAAGAAGACAATGGATGACCTCCTTTTTATGATCCTATTCTGTATTTAATGAAATAAATAATCTACATAAAACGCGTGTGCCCGCAACCGTTGATTTCACAGTATTTGAAAAATAAACGGATAAATTCCGTTTAAATTGGGAAATACTCACATTTTCTTAAAAATAAAGGAGGTTTTTCCGTTTATACAATGCAAATCTCTAGATTTTGTCTTATTTAGAGCTGTTAATCGGAATATCTCCTCTTAAATCTGTCTTTTAAGCTCCACTATATGCATTAGCAGGAAATTCTCCGCCTATGAATTCTCATACTCTACACGAAAATCAACAATTTAAAACAAAGTCTGTTATGGTTGGTTGAAGCGAAAATGCGAGACTCCTGCTCAGCTAAAGGCGGCCACGTCCTGTGACCACTCCCGACACTAAGACGTCCTGTCTGTTGCAGGACCAGCGGGACAGGTAAGACCACACAGGCGTTTACGCCGAGGAGGCTCATGGAAATGCGTAAGCGCCTTGACGAGCCCCGACAAGCATAAGCGCAGCGGCTTGCCTTTTAGCCACGTAGTAATATGACTTATGACCTCGAGGGGCCAGGCGCTGCAGCTAGACAAACCGCCCGCCCCGTGGAAAACTAGCAACTGTAGCGGAAACCAACCACGCACTATCTTTGTAGTAAAAGCAGCTTTTTTTGAAAAAACATTGAAAATCAATACAAAAATACATAATCATCATTTCTGATAGTCTATATCAAGATTCCAATACTATAAGTACATCCCCTTCATTTACAAAATCATCTGCCTTCACTCTTAATTCCTTAATTTTTCCAGGTTCCATTGTTTCAATCGGAATCTCCATTTTCATTGATTCAAGAACAATTACCACCTGTCCTTTCGTTACTTCCTCACCAACTGCTGATGTAACCCTTAAAACAATACCTGTGATTGGTGATTCAATTGTGTTCATTCAGCAATCCCTCCCTATTACAATTGTCTCTTCATTTCAACCCTGAATAAATTTGTGCTTTGTTATATAATATTGATTAAGGTCATACAACATGATTGTTGTATTTTTTCTAACAACATAGTTGCTTTCAGAGTTTCTAATGATCTTATGTCACTCAATAATACGTAAGGGGGAACTTAACATGACTGCTAAGGTTGAAAAGTTAAAAATTAACTATAAAACAATGGAAGAATTTAAAAAGTTTAAAGAATATGGTGTACAGGAACTTTCTATGCTGGAGGATTTAGAGGCGAATATGATTGAGGATGATTCCCTTTCACCTTTTTATGGCATATATTTTGGAGATAAGCTTGTCGCGCGAATGAGCCTATATCGTAGGGATTCTCGTTTCGATCAATATTTCGAGCCACCTCAAGATTATTTAGAAATATGGAAGCTGGAAGTACTGCCAGGATATCAAAATAAGAAATATGGACAGAAACTAATTAATTATGCAAAAAGCTATAATATGCCAATCAAAACGAATCCACGTATGAATTCTCGGAAGTTTTTTGAAAATCTAGGATTTAAGCCGGTAACTTATGAAGTGGACCGAGACTTGGGAGAAAATCCGCTTGTCTGGTACCCAGAAGGAGTTACGGAGCAAAAACATTAAAATAGATCTTTTTTCCTATGAATCACTTTAAAAAAGTTGAATCTATTTTTCTATATACCCGTATAATGATATGTAGCAATTATTATTTTTACATCAGGAGGTTTTTGTTTGAAACGAACAGGAGAAATTACATTAGGTATAATCGGGATCATTTTAAGTGTGCTAACCGCTTTAGTTGGAATGTTCTTTATGTGGATTAGTAAATCGGAAGAAATTAAATCATTCGTTTTTGAGGAGTCGTTAAATGATCCAACAGTTACTCCGGAGGATATTGAATTAGTCCTTAATTTTATGGGCGGCGGCGGATGGGCGTTAATTATCGCTGCAATCCTCGGCGTCATTCTAGGCATAATTGGAGTTATAGCCATTAAAGGAAATAAAAAACCTAAACTTGCTGGGGCAATGTTCATTATTGGTACTGTTTTAGTTGGTGTCATTTCCTTTGGCTTTGGATTCTTGCCCGCTATACTCTACTTAATTGCTGGAATTATGTGTTTCGCCAGAAAGCCATCACTGCCTTCACCGAGTGATGAACAATTGGAAAGTTTTTAAGCCGATTCTAAATTCAAAGAGCCGTGACATACACGGCTCTTTCTCTTAAACTAAAAAGGTACTTTGATTTTCTCCCCATCTGACAATTCCCCCGCCATTTTCCTAGCTTTATCTATAAGAGTGATGAGAGAACGATATTCACCCTTCAATTGGTTAAATTCCTTTGTCAACTCTTCTAAGGCCTTCACTGCTTCTTCCTTTTCTATTTTGTGCAGCATACTCTCATTAATAAGTCGATCGTTCTCATGTTTATATTTTTCTATAGCGGCAAGCTCATTCTCAAGCTTCTGAAAAAAAAGTATGGCATCTGAAAGAATAACCGAGTCATTCATACTTATATTTTTGCCTTTAGAATCTTCTTGAACAACTTCTTGCGCTTCAACACTTTTTTCTTTTTTATTCTCATTCCTTTGTTTCTTTGCTAGTTCTATTCCTTCTTTATATTTTTTTCGAATGTTGGAATTCCAGCGAAAACCACATGCTGCAGCTGTTCTTTTCAGTTTTTTTCCTGCTTCCTCAAAAGCCTGGAGTTGCGTGCTTCCTTCTCTTATATAGGCAAGCACCAATTCCGCAAGCACTAAATCCTCATCAGAAGTCCAAGCATCCTGCCGTGCAGCTGTCATTGTATCACCCCTATTTTTTTCTAAGTATATGCAGATATAAGGGTAGATAGAATCCGGCTCTAGTAAATTAATAGCAAAAAGCGTGAAGAGATTCTAACTCTTCACGCTTTTATAGGGATTTATTTAGTTGCTTACTACTTCTTTTCCTTTATACGTTCCACACTCTTTGCAAACACGGTGTGCAAGTTTCATTTCTCCACAGTTCGGGCAAGCTACCATTCCTGGGACCTGTAATTTAAAATGAGTGCGGCGTTTTCTTTTCACAGTTTTGGATGTTCTTCTAGCTGGTACGGCCATTCTTCCCACCTCCTTAAAAGACTAAATATTGCTTACTCTTTTTTATCTTTCAATAATGCTGCGAGACCAGCAAGACGAGGATCAATCTTTGGTTTTTGCTGTTCTAGTTTAAACTGATCTTCCGTCATAACTTCCCAATCTTGCCCTGATTGAAGTGTTTCCTTATTTTTTGCATCTTCAGAAATTACTTGCATTGGAATTTCTAATAATATCAGTTCTTCAATAACGGGAATTAAATCTACAACACCTTCATTTGCCTCATGAATCTCCTGTTCCTCATCAGAGGAATATTCAAATCCAAGTGGTTTTAATATAAAAGTTTCCGTTGAAAAAATATCGATTGGATATGTAACATCTACAAGCGTACGGGAACATGGCAATATTAAATTTCCAGTTAAATGAAGATGAAACACAGCCTTCTGTGAATCAATACGTGCTGTACCTTTCACATGTATAGGCGATGCATCCCTAATTTCAAGATCCCTTTGTCTGAGATCATTTGAAACATCGACTTTTTCGTCTATTTTTAGTTCAACATCACGAAATTTTTGCAGTTGTAAAACCGTCCATCTCATCATGATCACCTCTAGGCAACAAAAGTAATTATAGCTTTCACTTATATGTTTGTCAATAAATTACGCAAATGTGGGAAATAATTTATTCACTTTTTTCCCGTATTCCTTAATCTCTCCTTTATATTATACGTATTTTCAATTCTAATACTTCAATAATGATTCGGGCGGGTATCTATACTTGAACATTTCGTCTGCATACACTAAGTAGACGAATTGTACATGGGGGTGAAAATATGAAGAGTTCAAGACAAATCCCTATCGTTATGCCTACTCCGGTGGGATATCCCGTTTATCCAAGCTACGGATATCCAGGGTACCCTATTAATGTTGGGTTTAATCCTGTATATCATTCTGGCTATTATGGACATCATGGTTATCATGGGCACCACGGGCACCATTGGAATCATGATCATCACGGACATCATAATAGCCATCATAATGGCCATCATCATGGTCATCGTGAATCATCATTTTGAATATAGGGGCAAGTGCCCCTATTTCTATTTCCTTGCTATTTTAAATTTTTATCATCTCAGGTATGATGGAATGTATCAACTACAGTTCATAGTAGCTATTGGAGGATTATTAAATGAATAGTGTAGGAATAGTAGCTGAGTATAACCCATTTCATAACGGGCACCAATTCCAAGTCCAATCTGCAAAAAAGCTGTCGCAATCTGATATTGCGATTGCTGTAATGAGCGGTAACTTTCTGCAAAGAGGAGAGCCTGCTATAGTCAACAAATGGGCTCGGACAAAAATGGCTTTGCAAGCAGGAGTAGATATTGTCATAGAGTTGCCATATGCTTATGCAGTTCAAAATGCAGAGATATTTGCATATGGAGCTGTATTATTATTAAATTCGATTGGTTGTAGAAGTATTTGCTTCGGCAGTGAATCTGGGGATATTCATCAATTTGATGAAACAGTTCAGTTTATCAATCAAAACAAAGCCAAATATGAGGAGAATATACGAAAATATATTAAAAAGGGAATAAGCTATCCTTCTGCTTTATCAGCTGCTTTTAAAGAGTTAGAACCCGGCAGTACTACAATCGATTTAACTCAGCCTAATAATATACTTGGATTTCATTATATGGCCGCAGGAAAAAAAATAAATTCACGTATTTCTTTTCATACAGTCCAAAGAAAAAACGCTGAACATCATGATGAATCCCTAAGCGGCAGCTTCATTGCGAGTGCGACATCCATTCGAAAATCAATTCATTTACATAATGATTTACAAAAAATACAAGATTATGTTCCAACAGGGACTTATATCGAGCTACTCAATTATATTACCCAATATGGTCAGTTTCATTCTTGGGAGCATTACTGGCCATTTTTACAATATAAAATTCTTTCCATGGAAAAAACGGCATTAAAAGATATTTATGATGTGAGCGAAGGGCTAGAAAATCGTCTCATCAAAGCCGCACAAACAGCTACTAGCTTTGAAGAGTTTATGAAATCTGTAAAAACAAAAAGATATACATGGACAAGACTGCAAAGAACATGTGTACATATTCTTTCGAATATGAAAAAAGAAATGATACATTCTTTAAGTAAAAAACCGCAATATATAAGATTACTTGGGATGAATGAGCAAGGCAGGCAATATATTAGAGAAATAAAAAAAGAGCTGCATGTGCCGCTCATTTCAAAAGTATCCGGATTTCAAAACGACATGCTCTCACTTGATTTGAAAGCTTCAAATATTTATGCATTTGCCTTATCGGAACCTGAACGATCTAAGCTGCTTAAAATGGAATTTGCACAACCACCAATATTACTTTAAACAAAAAATAACACTTCTCATTAATCTTTTAATTGAAATTCCTGAATCACTTTTTTGATTTCAGGAATTTTTTTGAGTGTTTCCGCCTCCCCAATGTTGATAATCTCTTCAATATTTTTAAAAGCACGGGCATTGAAAAGCTCTACTGGTGGATGAATCATAATGTCTGATTCAAATTCTCTTGCTATTCCAATTTCCATTTGTAAAATATCCAAGCTCTGCATAATCACATCATACACAGTGGAAATTTCAGCTTCAGCATTAACTCCAGCAACGTCAGAACTTATAACGAGGTCAGCACCCATTTTTTTCACGGATGATACTGGTACTCTGTCGGCAACTCCACCATCGACTAAAAGTCTGCCATTTAGCTTTTCGGGAATAAAAATTCCTGGTATGGCAATACTCGCTCTTACGATTGAAGCAATATGTCCTTTATTAAATTCAATTTTTTCACCTGTTTTTAAATCAGTAGCAACTACGCAAACAGGTATTTGTAAATCTTCTAAATTTTTACCGTGCATAAATAAATCAATAAGATTTTTTACCCTATTGCCAGTAATAAAGCCCATCTTAGGAACGGTAAAATCCAGATAATATTTACGTTTAAATGCTGTGGAGAGCTTTATTAATTGATCTAAATCATGACCAAATGCATAGAAGCAGCCAACAAGGGCCCCCATACTGCTTCCCGCAATCATATGGATGGGTATGGAATGGTCTTTGAGCGCTTTTAATACCCCTAAATGTGCGAAGCCTCTCGCTCCACCTGAACCTAAAGCTAGCCCAATTTTCGGTGCTTTCACACATATCTCCCCCTACCACATTTTATGGTCTAAAAGACTATTCTATGAGTATATTGATTATGTGGATGTTGGACAGGGGGGCGAATCATTGAATTTATCAAAAATCAAAACCATCTTACTTGCTTTAGGAGTTACGATAATGGCATTCTCCATGATTCTTTTCCCCGAAGAATCTTTTAATGCCTCGATACGCGGATTGAATATGTGGTGGGAAATTGTATTCCCTTCCTTATTTCCATTTTTTGTCATTTCCGAGTTGTTGATAGGATTTGGAGTAGTCAAGTTTATGGGGGTGCTTTTGGAGCCCTTAATGAGACCTTTGTTTAGAGTCCCTGGTGTCGGTGGTTTTGCATGGGCGATGGGAATGGCTACAGGTTTCCCAGCTGGGGCTAAGTTAAGCACAAGATTAAGGCAGGAAAAACAACTAACTAAGGTGGAAGCGGAGCGATTAGTTTCCTTTACAAACTCATCCAGTCCGCTTTTTATCTTCGGTGCAGTTTCTGTCGGTTTTTTTCATAACCCTCGATTAGGAATTTTATTAGCAATTGCTCATTATTTAGGAAACTTTTTTGTAGGGCTTTGTATGAGATTTTACGGAAAAAAAGAGACAAGGAAATATAAGCAAAAAAAGTCTTTATGGATGATTTTTCATCAAGCAATATCCAGTCTTCACAGAACTAGACTTATAAACAAAAAGCCGATCGGTAAATTATTAGGAGATGCTGTTATCTCGTCCATCCATACTTTGCTGATGATAGGCGGTTTTATCATTTTGTTTTCAGTCATAAACAAACTACTATATCAATTAAATATTACTCTCCTTCTTGCCCATGCTACGGAATATATTTTAATGTTATTCAATTTGCCCAAACAGTTAGGTGTTCCTATTATCGCAGGAATATTTGAAATTACATTAGGAAGTCAAATGACGAGTCAAGTAAGTGCAGCTTCATTGATGCAGCAAGCGATGATTACAAGTTTTATTTTAGGCTTCAGCGGATTTAGTGTCCAAGCTCAAGTTGCAAGTATCATAGCAGAAACAGATATTAAATTTAAACCTTTTTTTATGGCACGAATTCTTCACGGTTTCCTTGCTGCCGTAATTACTTATGTTTTTTGGAAGCCATTTGCTGAAAAATTTCATATTGTTTCCGGAAATAATGCAATACCTGTGATCTTGCAGGAGCATGACTTATGGTGGGAAAGTACGTTGCATCTTTTTGTTAAGGTAGGGCCAATCATTACCATTATTTCTTTATTGGTCTATATATACTTTTTTATTAGAAATATGGATTCTACAAAATAAAATGTAGAATCCATCCATTCCTCTTATGTAAATTTTTTTAACAAAGCCCGCTCTACTTCTTTCGGGACAAGTTCCGATATATTTCCATGGTACTTCGCTACCTCTTTAACGATGCTTGAACTTAAAAAGGAATATTGGTTATTCGTCATGATAAAAAATGTCTCAATCTTTTCGTTTAAAACTCTATTCATAGAAGTAATTTGCATTTCATATTCAAAATCTGACACTGCTCTTAAGCCCCGTATAATTGCTTTTGCATTCACACTTTCAGCATAATCCACGAGCAATCCTCCAAAAGAATCGACCTTCACATTATGCATATCCTTCGTCACTTCTTTAAGTAAGTTCATTCTTTCCTCAACGCTGAATAAAGGCTTTTTAGATGAATTATTTAATACAACGATAAATACTTCATCAAAAACATTCGCACCTCTACGGATAATATCCATATGTCCTAATGTCACAGGATCGAAACTGCCTGGGCATACCGCTATATTAGCCATACTTAGAACCCCTTTTCACTCTCTTTAAGATGATAAATCGTTATACCGATGCTTCCGTAGTCACCCTTTTTTGTCTGTTCCAGATGACCAATTTTTTGAGGGAGAATAATATCCGTACTATGTTCACAAATAACTGTTCCATGGGATGCAATCAGTTGATTGCCTTCAATAAAAATGAGCAATTCTTCCAACCTTTGTTTCCGATACGGGGGATCTAAAAATATATAATCAAATTGTAAATCCCTTTTTAATAATGCTTTCAATGCCCGTTCAGCATCATTCCGAAATACTTCGGATTTTGCTGCCATCTTACAAAGACCTATGTTTTGGTGGATTGTTTGGATTGCATTTGAATCTCTGTCTACAAAGATTACATGATCCAGCCCCCGGCTTAACGCCTCAATCCCTAGTCCTCCACTTCCAGCAAATAGATCTAATCCTAATCCTCCGGAAAAGTATGGTCCTATTACATTAAATATTGTTTCCTTTATCTTATCAGTAGTAGGTCTCGTATCATTTCCACGAACAGATTTTAACGGCCTGCCTTTACAGGATCCTGAAATTACTCTCATATTTTCACCAAATTGTAATAGATTTTTCCTATACATCCTATCATAGTTCAAATTGGCATACCAAATAAAATGAATGTTGCTTAAACATGTAAGTGTATAAAAAAGAGTTTTAAGGCGATAATGACGATAACAGCATCAAGTGATGTTGTTGCCAACCGCGGAGAAGACTTACGTTCCCCTTAAGTTCTTCCTCCGGTTTCTCCTCTCCCTTTGCCTTCTATCCGTATTTTATCGGAATTTGAAGGGCCCTGCATAGAGATGCAGGGTTTTTTTAATGTCCTGCGCCAACACCTGTCGACTAGCAAACTAGATATGTCAACGTCAGCTCGTTTCCTTTATCTCAGTCAAAGGCCCTGAAGTTTTATACGTCGATGAGCAAAACAATTGCGCATTTTATATATCTTTTAGTTAATCACGATCTGAGTATTATTTTCCGTTACTTGAACATTTAATAATGTATTTACTAAATTCAATTGAATAAAAGGTTGATTTTCGATGACAACAACAGGCGCATGAGTCATACCATATCTTTGTCCATTCAGTTCGAAAATTCGTTTATTAATATAAAATCGATAGTTAATCGCACCTTTATCTGCTTTTAATATTTCATTTTCCAATATGTTTACCTCATATTGTAATGCTTTTAAAAGTGGAACAAAATCAATCATAGTATTTCCATTTTCGCTTACGATTTTCACACCATCTACTTTACTCCCCTTAATTATTAAATCACGGGAATCTAAAAATACTAAAGGTTTTAACATCTCATCAGTAGAAGCATTGTCAGTGAAAAACAAAGTACTATAACCAGTAACCTCTTCCAACAATTGATCGAGCTGCTTATGACTTATTTTCTTATCAGACGTTAATACTTTATTTTTCCATTGTACGAGCTGCTCTTTCGATAACTTATCATTCATTTCCTTGTACATTTTCTTCGATTTTGAATCACCAATAGGTTTATTTAGAATGAAAGATGAAATAAGATTAGTTAACCATTGCTCGTTTTCCGGAAAATTATATGCTGATTGAATAAAGGCTAATGTAAATTTTTCTTTTACTTCTCGTGGCGATCTTTTTGCGTTTATAATTAAAAAGTTATCTTTTACTAATCCCTCTTGTTGATTTGTAAGCAGTACATGAACTTTTTTTCCGGTTGCTGGTAGTTGTTCTTTATTGATATATATTTCTTTGTTTATTTTTGAATTAGAATAAATAACGAGATTCTTATCAACTTCGGTTATATGAAGCGGCTCCCGCTGCCAATATAAGACAGGTTCTTTACCTTTATTCTTCATTACATAGTAATCGACTAAGTCCATTTTTCGTACATTCATAGTTTCAGAGGTACTTATCCAATTAGCATTTAACCATACAGAATCAATTAGTTGTACTGTAGTTTTATCGATGACAATATTATGAAGCTGCACACCGTAATTTTGTAAAAGCAATCTTTTTACATTTTTGTCAAAAGGGAGATCAAAAGAGAAAGTAACTGTTTCATGCTCTAACATTACTTGATTTGTACTTTGTATAGTACATTTGTGCTCTTTATTACTGATACACTTTATATTAACAGCTTCTTCAGGAACCTTAACTTTGTATAGCTTCCCTTTAATTCCAGTTATAGTTTGTTCAACTTGAATTTTGTCCTTTAACATGTTTAGTTTAATCGTTTGGTGAATATTTTTTGCTATTTCATCTGTTTGCGAAGAATATCCTGCCCATTGATAATAAAGCAATCCTCCAACTAGACAGATTAATATAACAAAAAAGAAAATGATTCTTTTCAATTGTTTTACTCCTACTATGTACATTAATGATAAAAAGCCGCCTTAAAAGCTGTAAGGCAGCCTTTGGTTACTATTCTTTATTGAGCAGTTCAGAGGCTAGCAGTTCTTGTCCTATTTACTACGATAAGGATGCCAGCCTCATCTTGTCTAGCTGCAGTGAAAATACTTCTTCACAGTCAAATAGCCTGAGTCAATATAAGTCAAAATACGGACTTAATTGATTCAGAATATATACTTTGCTGGATGGTCACAGGATGTAGGTCAGAAAAGTGTTGTGGCATTCAAGGAAGTGCTATTCTAGTCGAATCGAGGTCCGTTACACTTTTAGCGCTCCAGCCTCTCAAATACCTATCTTCCTTTCCAACCTCGTCATGTTTTCTTTATTACAAGTCTTAACTGAAAAAGAAATATCGACTAAAAATCCCACATCCCAATTATTTGTCGACAGGCTCACTGCCAGGAAAGGTATATTGATGGACAGGCGCTTCCACTTTTCTTATATCCCTATCCGATAATCATATTCTTTTGCTTTATCTGGCTTGGCATTTTCAAACTCTGTTTTTAAATAAGGTTTATATGACAGCTCTACTTTTTTAACAAATGGCATTGCTGCCAGCTTTTCAGATAAGGAAACAGCCTCATCTTGGGCACAATAAATCACTACATATTTCATTCGTTTGGAAATATAGTGAACATTTCCAAACCGTCTAAGTGCTTTAGCATTTTTTAAACTAAATAGCCAAACAATCAAGCCTTGTCTTCCATTAAGCATAATCTTTCCCCTTTATAGATTCCTTCATTATGCCGAGCATCCGCAGGCTCCTCCACTTCCACAGCCTCCACTGCAAGAAGAACCTGAATCGAAAAACGGATTTCCCGTCGGTACTTTTATATGGTCTGATACTGATCTGCCGATAAGAAGGCTAATTTCATCTAATAAAGTCTGCAGCTCATTTTCTGCTCTCCTGAAATTTGCTACATTTTCATCTAGATCCATATCTCTTTTTCTCTCACGTGTTTTAATCATTATTTCTTTATAATCAGGATGATAACGGCCAAATCTTTGGACATCTTCATATAATTCTTTCATCTTGTTAAATTCAACAATTTTCCTGCTTGTGTCTTTGTCGTTCTTTAATTTATTATAAAAAAACCTGTACTTGTCAGCAATTTCTGATGCAATTACAAGCTCACCAATCCGTTCAGCTTTTTCAATTATTTTGACACTTTCGATTGTAGCAAGCATAAGCCCACCTCCAATCGTTATTTTATCATGTTTTTAATATTGGCGCGACATTATTATTTGATTGTAACCATAAATTGGTGATTAATTCCAAACGATTTGTTATTTTGTTTTACGACATCAATTTTTAACCTATGTGTTCCAGGAGCTAAATTTTTTACTACAAAGGCTGCAGTATCGTATTCACCATATTGTTGTCCATCAACATATAGCAATACCTTCCCTTGCTCCTTGCCGTTTACAAAAGAAACTCCGGCTATAATACATTCGACCTTAACGTTTCTCCCTTCTACGACATATCGAATATCCATTATTTGCGGACTTTTACTGTGATCCGAAGCTTCTGCTATCAGTGATTCAGGCTCGGGCAGTTTATGCCTGCAGCCAGTTAAGAGAACAAAAAGAAATAAGCAAACCATCATTTTTTTCAACAAAATCACTCCTCTTCTTTAGTTTCCACTAAAGAAAGAGGTTCATACGAAAAAAATTTAGTTCGCATTTAAAGATTGCAGCATACTCATCATCATAGAAGCCATTTGAAGACCATTTGACACCTTTTCAACTTGATGAGGTATGGTTTTCTTAAAATAATGTAAAGAAGCAATTTCAAATTGTTCTAGCGTTTCGGGTTCCCTTGCAAGTTTTCGATACCAATAAGGTTGTTCGCGAATAAATTGTTTTAATTCATTTTTTGAATAGATATATTGCAATATCTCTTGTCTCAATATATTCAACCTCCTATAGGATTTTTGAGATTCGAAAAGACTTTGGTCTTTTTGAACTTCGAAAAGACTTTAGTCTTTTTTTAAGACGAAAAGACTTTAGTCTTTTTTAAAGGAAAATGGATTTAGGTTAGTGGTTGGTTGATTTGTTGGAGGAGGATTGCTTCCTTGAAATTGAGCAAGCACTCCTTGTATTGCCCCTATCGCTTGACTCAGTTGATTTATATGATGCTGCACTTGATTTGCATCCATATTTTTTATCATTCCTGTTATTTGATTCATCCATTTTTTTTCTGTTTCTTGTTTTGCAGCAATTGGTTCTTCATTATCATCTTTAAATTTTGACCATTTTGGATCATCCGCTCCTAGCAAAAACCAATCTTCGTATAATTCTTGCCACGTATATTCCTCTTTCCTAACAGACTGTAAAAGTTTTGGGTGCTCTTTAACGAAAGCCTTAAATTGTTCTACGGACGGATGCAGACTTGTACTCTCCATAGCTATGTCACCTCATTTATTCATTTATCCTTATATGCAGAATATGGGTAAAGCGTGTAATTTGTGATTATCTCACATTAGAAAAAGACCTTAGCAAGGTCTTTTTATTCAGAAGTTTGTATAAAGTTTTGTGTGTAAAATTTTTGATAAACGCCGACACCTAATCTAGAAAAACTCCCATCTAAAAGTGCTTTTCGATGGCCTTCAGAATTTAACCATCCTTCCACCGCTGCCGGACCATCTATATATTCAGAAGCTATATTTTCTCCAGCAGAGTGATATTCGATATTACCTGCCTTTAATCGTTCTTCAAGTGTACCGAAAGTAGGAGAATCATGTGAAAAATAATCATTTTCATACATATCTTTACTATGCTCAAATGCCACTTGCCCTACTTGCTCATCCCATTCTAGCTCTTCTAAGCCAAAACGATTCCGAATAACATTCGTAATGTCAAATATTTGAAGCTCATTTCCTTTTTCGATCTCTCTCCATTCAGCTTCCTCAATTTCAGAAGGTGTAATCAAGTCTCCGCGGTATGCTAATTCATACGGACGCTGAGTAATTAAAGTTTTTTTATCAAAAAATCGAATGCTTGAAAGAGTACCTGTATATTTATCAATAGATAACTGTGCAAATATATCCCCTAGTTGTATTAAAGGTCGAATATTCAAATCTTCTTCAGAAAGCTCAAATCGATACGTACCTTTATCTTCAGATACCATAATTTCTGTTTCCAGCAACGTAGTGCGGTAAATATCTTCAATCGTCTCTCCAATCAAGTAAGGTGCCACATTTAACTGATTCCCGATAGCATATATAGTAACAACAGTACCTTTTTCGACTCCAGCCTGCATATACGTTCCAGTAAAATTTTTATATATCCACCATTCATATCCATATGCAGATGGATCTTTTCTTTGGGGTTCACCGTAATCTTCAATGAAATCCTTTGCCGACTTTCCGATGTATACCGAAAGTCCTTCTTTGGGTCGATTTGTGTCGTCCATTATTTCATCATTTATTAAATGGTCTACCTTCGGAGGAGTTGCATTATTATAATCTTTTAAAGGTTCGTTCGTTCCTGAATCCGAATAAAAATATATCATTATAAAAAAAATAATTGCAGAAATAACCATTGCACGAAATAACGTTCGCAGTACTATTCCTCCTTTCGCAACTTTTTTGTCTATAATAGCGGTTCTGTATGATTCACCACTTTTCATCATTATAACATTTAATCTTTTGAGTACCACAGTCATGATATAAAAAAACCCTGAATATTCAGGGTTTCAAATGTTAATGGTATGCTTGGGGTTCATCAGGTTCCGATATTTCGGATAAGGCAACCTTCGCTTGATTATCTGTTAAATCTCTTACTGCAAAATCGGCTAATGCTACAATCCCAACTAATTTCCCATTTTCAACTACAGGCAGCCTGCGAATTTGTTCCTTAGCCATGATGCCTGCTGCTTCTTGTGTAGTTGTTTCTGGAGTAACTGTTACAAGATGACTGCTCATTATTTCTTCTACCTTTGATGAGGGAGGATTTTTCTCTGCTATACATCGAAGGACAATATCTCTATCCGTTATTACACCTACAAGTTTATCATTATTGACGATCGGTATAACACCTACATCGTCATCTTTCATTTTCACAGCAACTTCATATACATTGTCTTGTAAGGTACATGTTTGAACATCCGTCGTCATAATATCACGAATTTGTGTCATTTTTATAATCCTCCGATCAATTTATTATAATAAACGGGACCCTTGCACCATTTGTATAATCACCAAACCAAGGAAAGACTATGCATTTTATTTATTTTTGATTGAGAAAATAACCGTATTGAGTGCGTTAAACTATAACTTCATTTCGTTGCAACATAGTGATTTTTCGACTATTATTATACGTGAGGAATTTTATGAAAATTAGTGAATAGTGTCGTTCATCGACCTATAATAAAGTGGGAGGTAAGAACAAGTGAATTTTGAAAATACAGGTATTGAAACATTGACCCTCGATTTAAATCGCTTGGATGAAGTAATGGAACATAACGGAATGATCCGGGCAGGTCAATGGGATTATGAGCGTGTTACATATGATTACAAATTCCAAATAAAAGAAGGAATTTACTATTTGCGAATACCAGGTTTTGCGGTTGAAGGAGATGTAGGCGCTTATGACGCTTATATTAAACTAATGACGCCAATTCTTGGGAAACATTATTATCCTCATGGGGTTGAATATGGAGAGGATGAATATTTTCCGGAGCATTTAGTAAAGCAATGCAAAAAAATGATAACTCAAATATATGAAGAGGCGAAGGTATTCGCTGAGTAATTTATACTAAGGGCACGGGCGTCAAGTTCGTGTCTTTTTTTATATTGATTAGTTGTTCATTTATGTAAGAACCCATTATAATGTATGAAATAGATTTATTTGAGAGGAGCTTCAATTTGTCAGGTATTTCAAAGAGAATAATTATTATCGGTATGATACTTCTAGTTTTCATAGCCTTATTTTTTTATTACATACTGCCAATATCCATCCCCCTAATTATTGCAATTATTACTGCATTAATGTTAGAGCCCCTTGTTAAATTGGTTCAATATAAATTAAAACTTAAAAGACAATTATCCATTATTATCGTCTTTACTCTCTTTACACTCATATTAGCTTTTGCCATATTTTTTATTATTACGAAAGCAATTTCCCAAGGTATCAAATTAGTAGAAGAAGCTCCTGGATATATACAGGAATTAGCAGTTATGTGGAATCATTATGAAGAATATTTCAGCAACGCCGCACGTGACTTCCCGGAGGAAATTGTAACCGCTATTACAGATGAAGTAAATAATTTTCTAGGATCCTTTATAACGAGTTTGAAAGAGCATTTTAAGATTGAAAATATAAGTGCATTCTTATCGTATATTCCAAATTATTTAGTAAGCTTTTTAGTTTATTTGATAGCATTATTTATGTTCATGATTGATTTACCTAAACTTAGAGCAGGAATTTACAAGTATATGACTGATAAAACATCAGAAAAAGTAAAATTTATGACATCCCGCCTCTCGTCCGTTTTCTTTGGTTTTTTTAAAGCTCAGTTTCTAGTAAGCTTAATTATTATGGTTGCTGCCTTTATCGGGCTTATACTTATTGCCCCTAAGGTAGCCATCATTATGACACTAATCATTTGGATCATTGATCTTATCCCCATTATTGGATCAATTGTCATTTTAGCACCGTGGTCATTATATCATTTTTTCACAGGCGACATCGCATTTGGATCTAAGCTTGCTATTTTAGCCGTAATATTACTCGTTATTAGAAGAACTGTAGAGCCTAAGGTGATGGGACAGCATATGGGTCTATCTCCGCTCGCAACGTTGATTTCTATGTTCCTTGGACTGAAATTGGTCGGGGTACTTGGATTAATTATTGGCCCTACCATACTCATAGTATTTAAATCGGCGAAGGAAGCTGGCTTAATTAAGCTGAATTTTAAAATTTGAATAGGCTGTATTTTTATAGAACCCCCAAAAGTTGAAAGGAGAAAAACTCATGTTTTTCTCCTCTTGTTTTTTTCATTCTCATTTTTCATGTTGCGGCTATATAGACGTAAGCCATTTACTGGCATATGGGTTGCAGTGAGCAAGGAAAATGATTCCCGTTCGGAGCAACATATTATATTCTTCACATCTTTGGTCGGGTTTGTCGATCTATTTTATACCTATATACAAAAGGAAGAGGGCAGTCTCAGAACGTCAGATATCACTGACTTTCCAGACCGCCCTTTTTATATTTCATATCCCTAGAATTGCTTTTATAAGTGAAGTTGTAGTTCCACCTTTATAAATCACATAAAGCAATAAATAAACAATGACACCTGTGAAGCCTGTAAAGAACCAAATAACACTTGTAAAAGGTCCAAGCTTTTTGTGGATAGAAAGTTTATTTTTATATCCTGTTACTAAAGAAATAATGCCTAATACCGCACCAATGGTAGCAAGCGTAACGTGAAAAATTAAAAATATCGTATAAAATAGTTTATACTCATCTGGCCCACCAAAAGAAGTGTTTCCGATAAAAATGGTTCTACTGGAATAAATGATGAAAAAGATTAATGCAAATAACCCAGCTAGTGTCATAACCTTTTGATGACCTTCAATATCACGTTTTCTTATTTTACTCCATCCTATTGCTACGAGTATAGCACTAATAACTATACAAACCGTACTTATAGTCGGCAAAATTGGAACTATCATATTATAAAATCAATCCCCTAAAATTTTTATGTATTTGCTATCTAAAAGCATTAGATAGCCGTATTAGTCTACAGGGTGTGGGTTATTTTGAAGCAATGGAGCCTCATCAATTTTTTCCGCATCCTCTTGTTCCTTTTTAAACCATTCAAACAGTACTTTTATAAGAATAGTACCTAATACAATCTCTTGAATAATTTTCATAAGCACTCCACCGAGCTGCTGGTCCTCTCTTGCAGGCATATTTGTAAATAATTCGGGACCGCTTATAGATAATCCCGATAATGTACTTCCCGGCACGCAGAGAGCCATTGCTTTCATCCACATTTCACCATCAGTATATGTCGCGTACATCGCAACAGGAGCAAAGATGATGAGTCCACATGCAGGAGTTAACAATACTCCATCTCCGATTATATAACCAAGTTTCTTTAAGCCATGAAGCTGATGATGTCCTGGCAATTTATTTATTAGCGGCCACCATAGGAATATGGCGAAAATAAATAATATAATCGTATAGACAGCATGTATGAAGATATTCATTTTCACAGCATCCATAACTAAAGGAATGTGATAAACCGAAAACAATCCATTAAATAAGACTAACGCAATTAAGGGCTTAGTAAAAAATTTAAAGATTCCTTTAATAAATGGCAAATCGATAATTCTTACCCATATCCAGTTTGGAATACTCAGAATAAGAATTGGAGGAATAATCAAATATAAAAAAGCCATTTGCACCATATGGAATGTAAACATAATATGAGCAAGCAAATCTACGGGCGATCCTTTTGTCGTATAAAGAAGAGCCATTGCAAGTAGAAAAAGAATTGCCTGACTAGTTTTAAGGGGTTCACTATCTTTAATTTTATGGCGCAGCTTTACCGCAATAAAAAAATAGCCCACTGTTAGTAATAATATAAATACAATAAAATAAGGACTCCACAGTGCCCGGAATCCAAAAATACTTAAAGGCATAATTCCTTCACCTCATTAATTGGATTAAATCCTACTTATTATTATACTTTTTTACCATACATACTTCAACGAAGGCAAATGACAAGTTCATGAACAATATTGGTATTATAATGAAAACATAGGGAGAGTCTCTCAAAAATATCATAAATTGAGACATCGAATACGAGGGATTATACCTTTTTTTGTATAATGGTGTTAAGAGCTTATGTAAATTTTTATAGCAAAAAGGCGCTGCTACTCCTGCGGGAGCACGGAACTCGGTAGATCCTACAGGCAGCTTGCACAGAGGAGGTTCTGCACCGAAGGCTAGGCGCGCAAATCAACAACAAAGTTTAAAATAAAGCTTTTTCAGTTCCCTCATATTAAGGCGAGGAATTCTCTCGATAAATCATTCAAAAGAAAAGGGCTGAACCCTAAAAGTCGTTTTTAACGATCTATTGGGTCAGCCTCTTTTAATACTTTTTTAAATCCAGACAATTGTCATGAAGGCTAGTATTGTGGCAAAACCAATAATAACGCCTCCGTATATAAATAACTGTGGTGCCTCGTGACCTTTATTGCTCATATGCATGAAATAATACAGTTGGAAAATTACTTGTACTATCGCTAGCAATAATATAACGGGAACGACGAACCATTTGCCAAAGTCAGCTAAAACAGCGCCAAATGCTACTAATGTCAAGAATATAGAGATTGCAAAAGAAATGACTTGGTGACGCATTTCCTCTCTATTTCTTCTCCGACGATATTCATAATCTACTCTGGCATTACCAGAATTAATTTGTTGGTTTTCCATTTTTTATCACACCATCCCCATTAAATATACGACAGTGAAAATAAATACCCATACAACGTCGATAAAGTGCCAGTAAAGACTAGCGACATAAAACTTCGGTGCATTATAAAGGCTTAATCCCCTTTTGGAATTTCGCACCATTAGAGCGATGATCCAACTAAGTCCGAAAACTACGTGTCCACCATGGAATCCAACAAGCGTATAAAAAGCCGAACTAAATGCACTATGAGTGTAGCCAAACCCTAGTCCATGAGTATAATGATAAAATTCATATATCTCAAATCCAAGGAAAGTTAAACCTAGTAAAACTGTAATTAACAACCACGCCTGCATTTTTTTAAAGTGGTAGTTTTTCATATGATACATTGCATAAACGCTAGTGATTGAGCTTGTTAAAAGAACCATCGTCATAATAAAAGCTAATGGCAGCTCGAATAAATCTGTTGAAACAAGATCCCCTTGCTTTGGTACTTTATCTTTAAGTGCAAGATAAGTGGCAAAGAAGGATGCGAATAAAACAGTCTCTCCTCCAAGGAAGAACCAGAAACCCAAAAATTTGTTTTTACCTTCTAAGGTTGCTTTTTCGGGTGCCTCAGGCCATGTTTTTGGTGTGAATTGTTCTTCAACATGCATTATGCCCTAACCCCCTTATCTTTATCATTCATTAATTCCGACTTTGGAATATGGAATCCATGATCATCTTTTAAAGATCTAAGTAGCATAGAACCAAACGCTACTACTAGCCCGATGATTAAGACTGCAAGTCCCCATGGCTTTTCGACACGATAAATACAGCCAAATGAAGCGATAAAGAATCCTAATGAAATAAATACTGGAAGAATAGAACCATTCGGCATATGAATATCTCCCACTGGTTCAGCAGGTGTAATTTCTTTTTTGCCTTCCATCTTTTCAATCCAATATGTGTCTACACCACGAACAAATGGTAATTGTTTAAAGTTATAAAACGGCGGTGGTGAAGGAAGTGCCCATTCGAGTGTTCTTCCATCTTCCCAAGGATCGTTGCCGACTTTTACATTTTTTACTGAGGTAATAACAATATTATACAGAAGGACAATAACACCTAATGCCATAAATCCGGCACCAATGGAACTAACAAGGTTCCCTATATCTAATCCTTGTCCTGGGAGATATGTTGCGATTCTACGAGGCATTCCCATTAATCCCAAGAAATGCTGGATAAAGAAAGTTAAATGGAATCCAACGACGAAAAGTGCCCATGTAATCTTTCCAAGCGTCTCATTAAGCATTGTGCCAAATGCTTTTGGCCAATAGAAATGAGTACCCGCCAATATCGCAAAAACAACTCCCCCAACAATAACATAGTGAAAGTGGGCTACAACAAAATATGTGTCATGGAATTGATAGTCAGCCGGGGCCGTAGCAACCATGATACCTGTAACTCCACCCATTACGAATGATGGGATAAATGCAGCAGCGTAAAGCATTGGGGTTGTAAATTTAAGACTTCCACCCCACATCGTAAATAACCAGTTAAAAATTTTAATACCCGTTGGTACTCCAATCGCAAACGATGCTACAGCAAAAATGGCATTTGCAATATTTCCCATACCAACTGTTAGCATATGGTGAGCCCAAACCATAAATCCAAGGAAACCGATCAATACAGTAGCGAACACCATTGAAGAATATCCGAATAATCGTTTTCTTGAAAAAGTAGAGAAAATTTCAGAGAAAATACCAAAAGCAGGCAATACCAAAATATAAACTTCAGGGTGACCAAAAATCCAGAAAAAATGTTCCCAAATAATTGTGTTCCCACCTGCTGCCACATTAAAGAAGTTTGCTCCAAACATTCTATCGAATGTGAGAAGGAATAAACCAACAGTAAGTGGAGGGAAAGCAAAAAGAATTAATGCAGATGCAACAAAAGTTGTCCATGAGAACATTGGCATACGCATATAAGTCATACCTGGAGCACGCATATTAATAATGGTTACAAGGAAGTTAATACCACCCATTAACGTACCAAATCCAGATATTTGTATTCCTAGTGCATAGAAGTCAATCCCGTGGGTTTTTGATTCAAGTGACAAGGATGCATAGGATGTCCAGCCTGCATCAGGCGCTCCACCTAAGAACCATGAAACGTTTAAAAGTAATCCTCCAAAGAAGAATAACCAAAAACCTAATGAGTTCAGAAATGGGAAAGCAACGTCACGTGCACCTATCTGAAGCGGCATGATCAAGTTCATAAAACCTATTAATATCGGCATGGCAGCAAGGAAAATCATTGTTACACCATGCATAGTAAGCATTTCGTTAAAGAGTCCAGCACTAACAAAACCACTATCCGGAACTGCTAGTTGAATACGAATAATCATCGCTTCGATTCCACCTAGCAAGAAGAAAAATCCACCTGCTGCAATATATAATATCGCAATCTTCTTATGGTCCACAGTCGTCATAAAATCCCATACTGTGGCACCGAAGCCTCTTTTTTGAGCAATACTACTCACATTTAAACCTCCTTCGTTTTGGAGCAATTATTTATTTTGTACCTTTAGCTCCATTAAATATGCTGCGAGAGCATCCAAATCATCGTTACTAATTTGCCCTTCATTAAAGACAGGCATTTTATTTCCTGGTTTAATCGTATCGGATTCTCTAATCCATCTTTTCAGTTCTTCTTCATTATGATCTAAAATACCAGCAATTCTTTCTCTTTCTCCGAAGTTTGCAAGATTTGGCGCAATTCTCCCTGCTGCTGGAGCTTCATTACTTGGATCAATTGCGTGGCAAGAGAGACAGCTGTTGTTAAATACCTCTTCACCTTTTCTAGCTAAATCAGTTGTTGGAGCAGGTGCTTTAGCACCTTTCATATCAGCAACCCATTGGTCAAATTCACCTTTTGGCACAGCCTTTACTTTGAAATCCATGTAAGCATGGGATGGTCCGCAAAGCTCGGCACATTTACCATAAAATATCTCACCGACCTCAGTAGCTTTATCTTGATCTACAGAAAGATAAAATTTATTAATGTTATCAGGATTCGTGTCAAGCTTTCCACCTAAAGGAGGAATCCAGAATGAGTGTTTAATATCAGCGGATGTTAATCTAAAATAAACTTTTTCATCTGTAGGTATTACTAGATCCTGGCTCGTCACAATTCCTAAATCAGGATATTCAAATTCCCACCAGTATAGATGTGCACGAACATCCACAACTAATACTTCTGGGTTGCCATCTGCATCCTTCCTATCAATCGCGGAAACATCCCCTTGTTTAAAGGTAATAGCGACAGTCGGAACAGCAAGAACGATTAGCAAAATGATAGGAATAACCGTCCATACGATTTCTAATACGTGGCTTCCTTCAACTTGTTTAGGAATTTTATGTTCATTTTCTTTTGTACGGCGAAAGCGAACGAGTACGTAGACAAAAATCACACACACTACAATAATAACTAATGTCATAATGCCTAAGCTGAACATGATGAGATCATATTGTTCTTTCGCAACTTCACCAGCTGGTGTCAGAGCAGACAAGTACGGCTTTCCGCAACCAGAAAGAACAAGCGCCAATATCGCAAAAACTGACAATAGACGCCCTTTTTGCAACCATTGTTTCATAGTTAATTTAAACCCCTCTTTCATAAAATGTCTTCATGGTCACACGACCAAGTCTTCAGTATTTGGATTTCTAATTAAGAAAGAATTCCCTTAAAAAACGGACAATATTACCATAGCTGTAAACAGAATCGTCAAATAGTTTATCGAATATACAAACATACGAGTAGCCCATTTTTTATCATCCCTATTTTTATACCCGTTAATCCCTATCACAAGCCAGCCTATATTCAAAATTGTAGCAAGGATAATAAAAGGTATACCTAACGAAGACATGAAAAAAGGAATAGGCAAAAGCATTGCCACCCAAATAAGGATATGTCTCTTTGTTGTATCAAAACCTTTTACTACTGGCAGCATTGGAATAGAGGCAGCTCTATATTCATCTACCCTTCTCATTGCCAATGCGTAAAAATGAGGGGGTTGCCAAACAAACATAAGCAGAAAAAGCATCCATGCCATTGGTGGTAAAGAAGGATCAACCGCTGCCCAACCTATTAAAGGAGGAACTGCGCCGGATATACTACCTATGACAGTATTGCTTACATATAGTCTTTTAGACCAAAGGCTATATAATACAACATAGCTAAAAACGCCAATGATGCCAATGATACCTGTTGTGATATTCGTCATAAATAGTAGTAGTAACCCCGAGCCTACAAACGTAAAGCTTAGTGCCAATACTTTTGATCCACTAATTTTACCGGTTACTGTTGGGCGATTTTGAGTACGCTTCATGATTGGATCGATATCTCGATCTATGTAATTATTCATTGCACAAGAGCCTGCAATAATGAGAGTTGAGCCCAGTAAAGTATATATGACTATATCTATTGACTGAAGAAAATGATTCCCAGTAAATAAAAAGGCCAGCCACAAACCAGTAAATGTAGTAATTAAATTAGAATTGACAATTCCAATTTTAATAAGTGCAGTAAAATCTTTCAAGCCAATTTTTGGAGGGCTCGATGTATCATCCATAGTTGTCAGAATACGACTGTTTCCCATTCTTATTCCTCCTTTCATTTAAAAATATAAGTTCATACATAACTATAATGCATTTATCATTGCTTTTCTCACTTTTCGCAGAAATTTCAGTATTTGTTCACTATTAGCATTATGTATGAAGTCTTATGACTAACCTTTATATTGTAGCATATATTGGCAAAAATAATGTACTGATACAATGATAAATATCACGTTCCAATTTAATATTAAATCACAATTTACAAGGATTTGGTATGTTCCTCGTGATTAGAGTATGTCCAAACAATGACAATATATTGACAAGTAGTGTATATGTATCCATTTTTAGCAAATAATTTCTTATTAATCAACTAATCAAGATAGCTAAAATCGATTGTAACAATATTGTCAGTTGTTTTTTCATTTATGTTTATGTAGTATCGTTATTGGAATTACTATTTATAAATGATTACATTAAAGTAAGAAGGTGAAAAATTGCACCGTAAATTAAAATGGTTTTCAGTCATCACCACTTTAGTCATGTTAGCCGTCTTACTAGGTGGTGCATTAGTGACCAAAACGGATTCAGGAATGGGATGCGGCAGGTCATGGCCTCTATGTAACGGAGAATGGTTCCCAAAAGATATATCATCTGAATTAATTATTGAATTGGCTCATCGCCTCGTATCAGGAAGCGCAGCAATTCTTGTTCTGACTCTAGCGATTTGGTCATGGAGGGTCATTGGACATAAAAAAGAAACTAAAACTCTTGCTATTCTTTCCATTACATTTTTAATGCTCCAAGCTTTAATTGGAGCAGCAGCTGTTTTATGGCCACAATCAAAATTTGTATTGGCGCTACATTTTGGAATATCTCTCATATCATTTGCAGCAGTTTTTTTATTGACACTGCTTATTTTTGAAGTTGATCAAAGATTCGATACAAAGAGCCTTGTCATAGATAAGAGAATGAAAAAACATATAATTGGCCTTACTATATATAGCTATGCTGTCGTATATACTGGGGCACTAGTAAGACATACAGAAGCAAGTCTAGTATGCAGGGATTGGCCAATGTGTATAAATGGAAGCTTTTCTCTTCCTAATAATATGTATGAGTGGATACAAATGGGCCATCGGCTAGCTGCGGGAATTATTTTTATTTGGATTGGTTATCTAATGATGTTGTCTATAAAACATTATAAACATCAAAAAGTTATATACTGGGGTTGGATAATAGCATTTGTGACTGTTACACTTCAAGTTGCAGCAGGTGCGATTGTCGTAATGACAAGTTTAAATATATATTTTGCACTTGCACATGCATTATTTATATCTTTTTTATTTGGGTTATTAAGCTATTTCCTTATGCTGCTTACACGAAATAATCTTAATACAGCTGAAGATACAATTGAAAATACATCCAATTCCGCAGTACAATCATCAGAAGCGATTATACATTAGGATATGCAGCAAAGTTAGCTCATCGTCCTACCACCTGGCTAAAGAAACTCGGCGAGATTGGAAAAAGGACAAGTAGTTTGCTAGTCGAACTTGCTTTTTCAGTAAAACAAAAAGTGCTAAGCAATTCAGATTGTCGGCAAAAGGCATCGTGAGTACTTCTCTCGGTGTCTTTTATGATTTTTGAAAGAGTAATGGCAGTATGTTCCACTCTAGGTGCCTGCACTTTGCCACACGTTAGACGAGCCTCCTTTTCCGTATAGAAACACTTCTCATAGTAAGAAATAGTAATCAATTCTTCCTCGACTTTATATCATTACTATATTTAATCAAAAAGACTGTAGACAAACTCACTGAAATCGAGTTTGTCTACAGTCTGAGACTTGCATTACAAAAGAGTGATGCAAGTTTTTATATGCTAATTCCTAAAATTGTATTTTTGTTGAAATGCCGGATGAACAGGTTGAGAAATTTGATCCGGGTTATTTTTACTCTTCCCAAACTTTTCTTCGTAGTTTTTGAACATTGCAACATTCGTTAGAATGCCCATTGCAATCGATAATACAAGTATTGAGGAGCCTCCGTAACTAATAAAAGGAAGTGTTACACCTGTAATTGGGATTAGACCCGAAACCCCACCAAGATTAATAAATGATTGAATCCCTATCATTGAAGCAATTCCAATCGCAAGCATACTGCCAAACGGATCCCGACTTCGAATACCAATAAATATTCCTCTTAATACTAGATATCCAATTCCCAACAATACAAAACCGACACCAAACACACCAAGTTCTTCAGCTATGATCGCCATAATAAAATCAGTATGCGGCTCTGGCAAATACCCTAGTTTTTGAACACTTTGACCTAAACCGAGCCCTTTTATACCCCCGGAACCGATGGCCAAATAAGAATTAACGAGTTGGTTCCCTTCATCTTGATACGTTCCGAAAGGATCTAAGTATCCAACAATACGCCCCTTATTTCCCGCTGTAAAAATATCATCAAATTTCATTACAATAAAAGGCGAAAATACTAGGCCTATCGTTATACATATCAATATAAGCTTTGATATAGAACGAAAACTCATCCCGGAGCAAAGAATGATGGATACACCTATTAAAAGAGTAATGAAGGCTGTTCCATTGTCCGGCTCAATTTTTATTAAAAAACAGACAAACAAAAGGAAAAAAATAGGTGGAAAGACACCTTTATTGAAATGATCTATATAACGTTGTTTGTTTGCATACACAGCTGAAAGGTAAATGATTACACTTATTTTAACAAATTCGGATGGTTGGATTTTGCGAGCACCTACATTAATCCAGCTTTGTGCATTATTCGTAGTATGTCCAATCACCGCTACGGCAAATAGTCCCAGCACTGCCAACCCGGTCATCACCATAAGAAATGTTTTATTTCGGTATGCTTTGTATGGAAAAACGGCAAAGAACAAAAAAACAATAAAGCCGATAAGTAAATTTATTTTTTGTTTTTGATAAAAAAAATCGGCCGGATATTCATACCATTGTACGGCTCTCACCATACTTGAGCTATAAACCATCACAAGTCCAAATAAACAAAGTAATATGTATACGGCAATAATGGAATAGTCATAGGATTTTATGATTTTTTTAAACATAAGACTCGTCCAATCTTTGATTAAAGATAAAACATCAGTATTATAAAACAAACCCAAACAATTGAAGTAAACTGTTTGAGTTTTAGATACGTTTCAGTTGCTGTATATTACCCTTATTTTTTCAAGGATGCTTCATGAAGGGTGGAAAGTTGTCTTTCTAATGACCCCATTAATTCTTTTCCATCCTTTTGATCCACCAAACCAAGACGTACAGCAAAATCTATTTCACGAGATAAACCAAACATTTGTGTGTCCAGCACTTCCTCGTATAAAGGGCATTGCGGCATTGTTAAATTGTCCATTTGCACCTGTATGAGACGCAAAATCTTATCAGCGTCCGCCTTAAGCAGTGCATAGGCTTTTTCCCTATGATCAATTTGAATATCAGACACCACATTAATCCCCCTTATCATTAGAACAGCGCGTGTACGAAAATATTCAAGGCTACTTATCTATTCGTCGCTTTACTTTAATCAAATAGACAATACTATCTGTAAATTCTACATCTAATATGTCCAAAATGCAAGTAGAACGAGTAGTTTTGTATCTCCGACAAAGAGAGTATTACTTTTATTTTCAAATGTTTCAAGTTATACTTACAAATATCAGAAAGGGGTTTTCATAATGGACAGCATAATGTCAATTAAAGGAAAGGTAAAGTTTCCAATAACTCTTGATGCAGGCGTTTGGATATTTGACGATCGTCGCATTGACTTAAATACATATTTCGTTCAAGAAAAACATGAAGAAGTTGATGAGGAAGAATTTACTGTTGTTTCAAAGCACTGGGATCGTGTAATCAAAGAGGGAGCAGTTTCTCCCCCCACGTTGAAATCGGAACGACAATTTGAAAAAGTAAAGGTTTTAACCGGAACGTTCGGAATCATGTTTGATCCTTTTTTAAAAAACGCTGAACCATTAGAGGAAGCAAGTTCTCTCGTAATCGAAACAAATACAGGAGATATTTCAATCCCTCTTGAGGAAGGTTATAGCCTTATCCTTCAATATTCGAAGGAAGGTAAGCCATTACGGGAAGATGGACCTGTACATATTTTATATCCCGACGGGTCAAATCAAAATAACCCGATAAAAAATGTAAAAGCCTTTCGGGTAGAATAAAAAAGTGGTCCATCACTGCTTCAACAGTGATGGATCTGTTTATTTATAATAGATCCGCTGCCAGCTGTGCGAGACTTGACCTCTCTCCTTTTACTAGTTTTACATGTCCAGCCGCAGACTCTTCTTTAAAGCTCTCTAAAACATATGTTAGGCCATTATTATATTCATCTAAATATGGATGATCAATTTGTTCAGGGTCTCCCATGAATACAATCTTACTGCCTTCTCCTACTCTAGTTAAAATTGTTTTCGCCTCATGTTTCGTTAAGTTTTGTGCTTCATCGATTATTATAAACTGTTCAGGAATACTGCGTCCCCTAATATACGTGAGTGCTTCAACCTCGATTGAACTCATCCCAGCCAAAATCGCATCGATTTCACCTGGCTTCTTTGTATTAAATAAAAATTCAAGATTATCGTAAATAGGTTGCATCCAAGGTCTAAGTTTTTCTTTTTTCTCTCCTGGTAAATAACCGATATCTTTTCCAACTGGTACGATCGGACGAGCTACAAGCAATTTTTTATATATACGCAAATCCTCAGTTTGCATTAATCCTGCAGCAAGTGCCAGTAAAGTTTTTCCAGTACCTGCTTTCCCTGTCAATGTTACGAGTTGAATATCAGTTCTTATAAGTAATTCAAGTGCCATCGTCTGCTGAGCATTCCTCGGTTTTATTCCCCAAGTCGGATCACTTTGATTTAACAGTTTTTTTAGAACTGTTCCGGAGGCATCAATAATTCCGATTCCGGAAGCCGAACTTCCAAGTTCATCCCTAATAATTAAAAATTGATTAGGATAAAACTTCTTATCACGAAGTTCCTGTAATAATAATTCTCCTTTTTCATAAAAGATGCCTATTTTATCCAGTCCTACATAATGTTCCGTGAGACCCGTATAAATATGATCGAGCTCAACCACACGATCATTCAGGAAATCTTCGGCATACAGCCCTAACGCATCTGCTTTAACTCTTAAAAGCGCATCTTTGCTAACAAGAATCACTTTTTTGCCATCAACCTTTGTTTCTTCCTCAAGTGCTATATTTTTAGCTACTGCTAATATACGATTATCATTCGTTTTTTCAATAAATATTTCTTGGAGCTGCTGGAAGGAACGATGATTTAATTCGATCCTCAGAGTCCCCCCGTTCTCAAGTTGTATTTGTTCATGGAGCTTGCCCTTTTCTCTAAAGCTGTCGATCAATTTCGCAATATGCCTTGCATTTCTGCCGATTTCATTCATATATCGTTTTTTTGAATCTACTTCTTCAAGAACAACAGCAGGAATCACGACGTCATTTTCCTCGAAAGAAAAGATTGAATGCGGATCCTGAAGCAAGACATTCGTATCTAACACGTAAATTTTTGTCAAAATTGATGCCTCCTGCTCCTTTTTAATATCTTATGTTCATTTTCTTTGCCCGGTGTCAGGAGAAACAATGTTACAAGAGATTAATCTATTTTATGAAATATATGAAAGCTTGAATAAAGATAGAAGATAAAAGCAAAATAAGTCAAGAAGTCTAGATGTAAGTTATTTTGGAGGGATATTGATGCGCAAAGCGATTTTTATTGTATTTCTCATGTTGCTTATTTCTGCATGCAGCAACAATAATGGAAAATCAAACTATAATAATAATTCTGATGTTATGCCGCAAGGGGTTTCTGTTAAAAATAGCCATATTGACATTAATAAAAACAATAACTTCACTGATGAGGAGCGAGCAAATTACCTAGCCAATCTTGCTGCTGGAATTCCAAATGTACATGGAGCAACTGCTGTAGTACTTGGTAATATCGCTGTAGTCGGGATTGATGTGGATGCTAATGTAGATAGAGCCAAGGTGGGAACTATTAAATATTCAGTTGCCGAAAGTCTTAAACATGATCCTCATGGGGCAGGAGCCGTTGTGGTGGCAGATCCCGATTTGAATGCAAGGCTAAAAGAAATACGAAGTGATATGAGGGCAGGTAAACCAGTTCAAGGTATTATGAATGAATTATCAGATATTGTTGGTCGAATAGTACCTGATGCACCGACTCCAGAAATGGGCAAAAATCCTGAAAAAGCAGTAAAAAAACCGAAAAATCAAATGAATAATCAAAACGACAGAGAATTAGAAAATGAGCAGAAAAAACAATCCAATGAAAAAAATAGTTAATTTACAATTCATAACATGATATACTAAGAAGAATTAATTGTAGTATTCTTCAGAGGTGTTTTACATTGAGAGTACAATGTGTCCTATGTGATCAACTATCACAATTGGAAGATGATTCTTCATTGGCGAAAAAGTTACGCAATAGACCAATTCACACGTATATGTGTCCAAGCTGCCATGACAGAATAAAGGCCAAAACAGAAGCCAGACTTGCAAGTGGTTCTTTTCAGCTATACAGCTATAATACACAGGATGATGATTTCTAAATGAAAACCCGATGTTTCTGATCGTTAAGAAACATCGGGTTTTTTAATAGGTCCCGTAAAAGCCATTCTCCAAGTTGATTTGCGCTACAGGTGGACGGTTTCCAAATGGGTGCGGTTACGGCTGCGGGTGTTACAGTAATCCCTCAACTGAATGGACGACTTAGTGTCGACGTTGGTCACAGTACGTGGCCGTCTTTAGCCTACCAGTAGTCTCGTCGCGCTCTCCGCTTTTCAATGCCTGCGGAAAGCGAAACGCCTGGAGCGAAAATCAACAACTGAGTGTAAAAGAGGTCTTTTCAGTGCCTTTCAATTAGTTGCTTTTATTTAACGCTCCTGATTTTCTCTCGCGATTTAATCTAACTTTGTAAATAATTAAAATAAGCGCCGCGACCATAAGTCCTTCTGTAATTGGCAAAAATATCGCTAAAAATGTAAAAAACAAACATCCAACAATTAAAAATAGATAAATTAGAGCCGATTTCAATATTGGCAATTTCTTGGCAAAACCAAGCTTATATACTAGGATGGCGAGTCCAGTAATCGTCAACCACAGCAACCAATTTGCTGTCTGAGCATTATTTGTAAGTTCATAAAAAAATCGCAATGTAGGAGAAAAATGATCAATCGCCCAAAGATCTGAACGAGTAAGCGCGACTACAAAATCTAAATTATTAAATATGTTCATTTAATCTTTTCCTCTCTCTCAACCATATGAAAAACTCGACCCGTTTAACTAGGTCGAGTATAGCATAGCATATATTTACTACTTGTTTCATCTATTGTTCCATTTCTGCAAACTTTTTCTTTTTGGCAACCCGTTCACGTTCACTCTTATCTAATATTTGTTTACGTAATCGAATGGATTCAGGAGTTACCTCACAGTATTCATCATCATTTAAATATTCAAGAGCTTCCTCGAGAGACATGATACGAGGTTTTTTGATAACCGCTGTTTGATCCTTTGTTGCGGACCTTACATTTGTTGCATGCTTTGTTTTCGTTATATTTACAGTAATATCATTTTCTCTCGTATGCTCTCCAACGATCATGCCTTCGTATATTTCTGTTCCAGGTTCTACAAAAATCGTCCCACGATCTTCCACTTGTAGGATACCATAAGTAGTCGATTTTCCAGTTTCCATTGAAACAAGAACCCCTTGTCTCCTGCCCCCAACTTTTCCTTGTTGCATTGGCTGATAGCTATCAAAGGTATGATTTAATATTCCATACCCTCTCGTTAGTGTCATAAATTCTGTAGTATATCCAATTAAACCTCGTGCAGGCACGTGAAAAACTAGACGTACTTGGCCGTTGCCATTATTAATCATATCTAGCATTTCGCCCTTACGTGTTCCAAGTGATTCAATAATACTTCCTGTATGTTCTTCAGGTATATCTATTTGAACCCTTTCGATTGGTTCACATTTCACACCATCTATTTCTTTAACAATTACTTGTGGTTTGGATACTTGTAATTCAAAGCCTTCCCGCCTCATGTTTTCAATAAGGATTGAAAGATGAAGCTCTCCCCTGCCGGAAACAATCCAAGCATCAGGAGAATCCGTATTATCTACTCGAAGACTGACATCTGTCTCAAGTTGGCTGCGAAGACGTTCCTCTACTTTTCTAGAGGTCAAATATTTGCCCTCTCTTCCAGCAAAAGGACTGTTATTCACTAGGAAGGTCATCTGTAAAGTTGGTTCATCAATTCTTAATAATGGAAGCGCTTCTTGATGTTCAATCGGACAAATCGTATCTCCTACATCAATATTTTCCATTCCAGAAACAGCAATTAAATCTCCAGCAAACGCTTCGTTAATCTCAACCCTTTTTAAGCCAAAAAAGCCAAACATTTTCGTTACACGAAATTGTTTTGTTGTTCCATCCTGTTTCAGGATCGCAACTTGCTGTCCGACTTTCATTGTCCCTCTAAAAATTCTTCCGATTCCAATTCTTCCTACGTAATCATTATAATCGAGTAGTGAAACTTGGAATTGTAAAGGTTCTTCTTTGTTATCTACCGGAGCAGGAATAAAGTCAATAATCGTTTCGTATAATGCTTCCATACTTTCTTCTTGTTCAATCTCTCTACTTGCAGTACCTTTAATACCTGATGCATATATGACAGGGAATTCCAATTGTTCATCATTAGCATCCAATTCTATAAAGAGTTCTAGCACTTCATCGACTACTTCCTCAGGACGAGCAAAATCACGGTCAATTTTGTTAACTACAACAATCGGTGTCAATTTTTGTTCAAGTGCCTTTTTTAATACAAAACGCGTTTGCGGCATACAACCCTCATAAGCGTCAACAACCAACAATACTCCATCGACCATTTTTAAAATCCGCTCTACTTCTCCTCCGAAGTCAGCATGTCCAGGGGTATCCAATATATTTATTTTAGTATCTTTATATTGAATGGCAGTATTTTTTGCTAAGATCGTGATACCGCGTTCTCTTTCAATATCATTAGAATCCATAGCACGTTCTGCCACTTGTTCATTTGTTCTAAATGTTCCTGATTGTCTTAATAGCTGGTCAACCAATGTTGTTTTTCCATGGTCAACGTGAGCAATAATGGCAATATTACGGATGTCTTCTCTAAGTTTCAAAGTGTTTCCTCCATTTAAATAGCCTTTGTTATTATGATTAACTGAAATATTATATCACATGCTGTAGAAGTTTTGGTATTTTTTTTGTACAATAGACCTTTAAGGAGGCAGAATGTAATGAGCGGAATTAAGTGGAATCTTTTATTATTGGCCACTTTAGGAGTATTCTCGATCATAGGGATGGGGATTTCTATTGGCGCTAATAGCTATACGGGTATGATTGTTTGTTTTATTTTATTTGTTGCAATCATGGGATATGGGTTTAAAACGAAGAAAAAAATGAGAGACAATGGCGAAATTTAAGAAAAGGTGAGCTAAAGTTTAACTTTAGTTCACCCGAAAATATTCTTTTACAAGTGATTCATGTAGCCCCGGTTTTGATACTAATATTGGGCTTTTTTCCAATATATTTATTGGTTCCCCATTTAAATTTGTAACAATGCCGCCGACTTCTTCTACAATTATTTTTCCTCCTGCAAAATCCCATGGAGAAAGCTTCATGCTTATATAAGCATCAAGACGACCAGTTGCGACATAGGCAAACTCAAGTGCTGCAGAACCGTAAGATCTTGTACCTCTAACATCTTTCACAAGTGATAGAAGTGAATTTTTTGGATTGTCCGACGTTAACCAAGTAGCACTAAACCCTATTACTGCTTCACTTACTTTCACATTTTCAAGCATGGGGAGTTTCATGTCATCCCAATAAGCACCTTCACCTGATTTTGCATAATATAATTCATTATGCACTACATCATATAAATAACCGAGCATTCCTACTCCATTTTCAAAAATACCAATTGAAATAAAAAAATTCCTTTGCTGATGCACAAAATTCATTGTTCCATCAATAGGGTCAATGATCCAGATGACTCCATCCATATTTTTAACTTCGTCACCAAAGCCTTCCTCTCCCAATATTTTATGAGTCGGAAATTTTTTTCGAATGTGATTTGTGAAAAATTGTTCAATCTCTTTATCAATATTAGTAACTAAATCATTTGCATCAGCTTTAGTATCAATTTGCAAAGCTGTTTTAAACGAATCAATAATGTTTCTACCTGCTTCCCTCAGCCATTCCTTAGCTGCTGTATCGACGTTGACCATATTAATTCCTCCATTACATTTCCTAACAACTAGCTTAGTGAAAACAATATGTATTTTCAAGCTTCTCGTAGGATACGAATAAAAACGAACTACCCAACTAACTCAATTCTGGGAGTCCGTTTCATTTTTTCATAAATATTACTATCTTCATTTTCTATAACTCACAACGCTTCAAGTTTTATTAATTCTGTGCGAATTCTTTCCAGTTTACGCTTAGATTTCATTTTCATCTCTTCATTATTTTCTTGTAAAGCGTCGAAAAGAACAGCTAATTCATAATTTAATTCTAAACGCAGTACTGCAAGCTTTTGTTTATCCAAACTTTTTTTCCTGTATGCATTCATTACTTGTTTCATGGAAAAACACCCCTTCCGAAATGGTTGTAGATTTATTCAACTTTCGGGTTTACTTATTATATTGTATGTTGCCGCAATATAGCCGGTAACAAAATTGTGTGTTCACCTATCGCCTCTAAAAGCATGAATAAATGTGTAATGATTGCTTTGCTTTTTTGTACCCGTTTAGCTTCTTTCATAAACTTCATTGCCCTTTCAATTAGCGGATATTATGAGTTTCTCATTTTAATCAAAGAATTTATTTCGGATTCTTTTGCTTTTTTTATCGTTTTATAAGAAGAGTATCCACTCACTTCCTCAAATTCTTTGTCAAACTTTTTTTCTTCTGCTTTACTCGTGACGATTTCCTTAAATCTTCTATACTTATTCATTAATTCTGTTTTTTCAATTCCTGTTTCATGCGCTTTTTCGATCGCTTGATAAAAATGAACGACATCAACTATTTCATCTGTTTTCCAATCTAGTGAAAAAGGGTATTGATATTCCATAATAACCGCTCCTTTATATCTTATATATATTATTAGTTTACATATTGGGTTGTATACAAACCCCTTTTAAAAACAAAATATTGGTGATATAATTTGTTTTTGTTTTAAGTACTTTCTATCGTTAAAAAGGATGTGATTTCATTGTCCCAATATGAAACGCCATTATTTACAGGGCTGATCCAGCATGCCAAATTGAATCCAGTTCAGTTTCATATTCCTGGTCATAAAAAAGGTGCAGGCATGGATCCCGAATTTAGAAATTTTATTGGAGAAAATGCCTTATCTATAGATTTAATTAATATTGCGCCTTTGGATGATTTACATTATCCAAAAGGAATGATTAAAGAGGCACAAAAATTAGCAGCTGAAGCCTTTGGAGCAGACCATACTTTTTTTTCAGTTCAAGGGACGAGCGGCGCAATTATGACAATGGTAATGTCAGTTTGTGGACCTGGGGATAAAATAATCGTACCTCGCAACGTACACAAGTCTGTCATGTCAGCCATTGTATTTTCTGGTGCAACCCCTATTTTTATTCATCCGGAAATTGATCCGAATCTAGGTATTTCACATGGAATTACAACTGATTCTGTTGAAAAAGCATTGCATATTCATCCTGATGCAAAAGGTTTGCTAGTCATTAATCCAACTTATTTTGGAATTACTGCTGACTTAAAGAAAATTGTAGACATCGCCCATTCATATCACGTACCAGTTCTTGTTGATGAAGCACATGGAGTGCATATTCATTTCCATGAAGGATTGCCTCTTTCTGCTATGGAAGCAGGTGCTGATATGGCAGCAACAAGCGTGCATAAGCTGGGAGGCTCCTTAACACAAAGTTCAGTTTTGAATGTACGTGAAGGCCTTGTTTCTCCTCAGCGAGTACAGTCGATTATTAGCATGCTTACAACAACATCAACATCATATATATTACTTGCTTCACTTGACACAGCGAGAAAAAGACTAGCCACAGAGGGTAGAGACCTTATAGGAGGAGCCATTTCTATTGCTGAATCCATTCGCCGAAAAGTTAATAAAATTCCTCATCTCGCATGTCCTGGAAAAGAAATGCTAGAGTCTGATGCTGCTTTTGATTACGATCCAACGAAACTTATTATTTCTGTAAAAGACCTTGGAATAAACGGATATGATGCCGAAAAATGGCTTCGGGATGAATTTCAAATAGAAGTTGAGCTATCTGATTTATATAATATTTTATGTATTATCACACCTGGAGACTCTGAACGAGAGGCAGCCATTCTTATTGAAGCATTGGAAAAATTATCTGAGCAATTTGGAAAAGCAGATGATCAATTAAACCATCATCATGTAATCTTGCCTGATATACCTCTGTTAGCCATGAGCCCTCGGGATGCGTTTTATTCTGATACCGAAATCATTACATTAGACGAATCCGCAGGACGAATTAGTGCAGAATTTATTATGGTTTATCCACCTGGCATCCCTATTTTCATCCCTGGAGAAATCATATCAGAAGATAATCTCTTGTATATAAGAAAAAACATAGAAGCCGGCCTGCCAGTCCAAGGGCTTGAAGATGAAACGTTACGCACAATTAGAGTGATTAAAGAAGTCGAAGCAATCAAATAAATCCTTAAAAAAGAGAGGGCAAATAAGGGTGGCAACAGAAAATCTCTTAAATTTAGTAATGTGTTAAACTTAGCTTTTGATTTCCGTTCCAGGCGGCTTCGCTTTCCGCGGGCGTGCCGGGGAGCCTCCTCGGCGCCTTAGCGCCTGTGGGGTCACCCTAGCCCTGTACTCCCACAGGAGTCTTCACCGCCTTCCACTCCAATCAACGGAGTCCTTTACTACGGCTAAATGTAAAAAAGTATAATTCCTTAATTATTTAGGGGGATTATACCTTTTTTGCTGCATAAGTATTAATTTCAAATAAGTGTCTATATGATTCATAATCGACAGTCAATGATTTTCTGTTCCTATGTGGCAATTTACGATTTAGTTGTTCCAAAGACAATTTATTGCGTACAATATCCAATTTAGTGGACTTCTTTGTTGATAGTAAAATTCCCTAGTAATAAACTAAAGGGCTTGATATCTCAATGTGTATGTTATACAAAAACAACCAAGAAACTTCAGCTTAATATTTAATTATAGATTGTATGCGAGAAGAATTATCATATTTTTTTAGCAGTTCCCGTTGATTGTAGTGGAAGGCGGCGACTCCTGGTCAGCTAAATACGGCCACGTCCTGTGGCCAACGCGGACACTAGGACGTCCTGTCCGTCGGAAGATTAGCGTGACAGGTAAAATCCCCCAGGAGCGGAGCGACAAGGAAGCTCACCGCACTCCCCCCGGAAAGCGTCCGCCTGGAGCGGAAATCAACAGTATCCCATGGAAATACTTTCGTAAAAGGACTTTTGCAATGACTTGCAAATAAAGGACCTCTCTTCTTTTCTTATTGAGGGGTTTCGATTAAATTTGGATCCAAAGTTTCAAATCCCTTATCTCTTAAACCTTTCACAATTTGTTCTAAACCAGCATTTGTCCATTCTCGATCATGCATAAGCAAATTTGCGCCGTTCATCAATAGATTAGTGTTTACCATAATATCTGCAATTGCATCTTTGGACATATAATCCTTTTCCCAATCATACCCGTAGGACCAGTTCATAACGAGCATATTTTCCTCAGCGGCAATTTGTCTACTTATATCCGTATTTGCACCAAATGGAGCACGAAAGAACTTAGGACGCTCTCCCGTTATTTCTTCAACTTTATCATTAACAGAAAGGATTTCTTCCTTTTGTTCCTCTGGAGATAAAGTAGTCAAATCAGCATGAGAAAACGTATGGTTGCCTATAACGAAACCGAGATCGTATATTTCTTTCAGCATTTCCTCTTTTTCATCGTTATTAATAAAATGGCCATTAACGAAAAAAATAGCCGGCGCATTTAATTTTTTCAACGTTTTTGCCATCTCAAGCGCATATTTATCTGGAGCATCATCAATTGTAAATAAAATTACTTTTGGATTCGCATGATCAATCGGCTCAAGTGCGAAAGCGTCGTTCATTTTATATTCAGGAACAATCTCTTCGGCTTGTGTTTCCTCCACCTTTTCCTCTTCAAGAATCTGTTCGTTTTCGTTTTCGTTTTCATTCTCTGCAGAATTTGAATTTGGCTCCTCTGCCACTATTTGCTCTTTACTCTTCGATTCTTCTTTCTTTGTTGACTGGCCGCCACATGCAGATAAGATTATTACAGCAGCGAACATGATGATTAGTAGTCTCATTGGTTCCCCTTTCAAATTCTAAGATTCATAAAATATTATAGTTTCTAATAATCATAGTGTCCAAAAAAGTGTATATCACACGAGAAAATAGAGCATTGCATGCAGTAAACCATATGTGAATAAACTTGTGATGGTAATAATGAACGTATCTTTATTCGACTCAACTATTTTGCTTGCTAATAAAATGGCAAGATAGCTAAACACAATAAATAAAAAGACTTTTGATATTAGATGATCTCTGCCTGAAAACCACTCAGCAAGAGTAAAACCGCTCCAAATCATTAACTGCAGTAGGAGGGCAACATATTTTTTTACCATTTGAATCACCGTCATTTCAGGAATGTTTTTACATAAACCATATGGGTATTACTGATTTTATGCATTTGCATTACCGAAAATGAAAGGCCGTCCCTTTGAAAGTAAGTCAAACTTCCATTGAGACAGCCTCTTGTCAAAATTATTTTACAATATGAATCGGTGTTCCTAATGCTACGTCCGCAGCTTCCATCGTAATTTCACCTAAAGTTGGATGTGCATGGATGGTCATCGCAATATCTTCAGCAGTCATTCCTGCTTCAATGGCTAGGCCAATTTCCGCAATCATATCAGATGCACTAGCCCCGGCAATTTGGCCGCCAACCACTAATCCATCTTCTTTACGTGTAATCAATTTCAAGAAACCATCTGTATTATTTAACGCAAGTGCACGCCCGTTAGCTGCAAACGGAAATTTAGCCGCCACAACTTCTAAGCCTTCTTCTTTTGCTTGCTTCTCAGTGTATCCAACAGTCGCTAGTTCAGGTTCCGAGAATACAACAGCTGGAATCCCTAAATAATCAATTTCAGACGGTTCACCAGAAATAGCTTCCGCTGCAATCTTTCCTTCATATGATGCTTTATGTGCAAGTTGAGGGCCTGCAATAACATCACCGATCGCAAAGATGCTAGGAATGTTTGTACGACATTGTTTATCCGTTTTAATTACTCCACGGTCTGTCATGTCAACGCCGACCTGTTCTAATCCTAATTCATCTGTATTTGAACGACGACCAACTGTTACTAATACATAATCAGCTTCTACAGTTTGTTCTTCACCTTTCGCTTCGTATGTGACAACAACACTGTTTTCATTCTCTACCGCACCTTTTGCCATTGCATTTGTCACAATTTCCGCACCCTTGTTTTTAAGATTACGGACAACGACAGAAGACATTTGTTTTTCGAATGCCCCGGCAAATAATTCTCCGCTTCCTTCGAGGATTGTTACTTCAGTTCCAAAGTTAGCATATGCCGTACCAAGTTCCACACCAATTACCCCACCACCGATGATCACTAATTTTTTAGGAATCTCAGGAAGGTTTAATGCACCAGTTGAACTGATAATACGATCTGAGAATTTGAATGTTGGGATCTCAATCGGACGAGATCCAGTTGCGATAATAGCATGTTTGAATGTATATGTTTGGGCAGATGTTTCATCCATTACACGTAATGTATTTGCATCAACAAAATACGCTTCACCTTTTACGATATCTACTTTATTTCCTTTTAATAATCCAGCAACACCTGATGTAAGTTTGTTAACAACTTGACCTTTCCAGTTTTGTACTTTAGAAAAATCAACTGTTACATTTTCAGCAGAAATACCAATATCGTCCGAATGTTTTGCTGTTTCATAGCGATGGCTAGCTGTGATTAGCGCTTTGGAAGGGATACAACCGACATTAAGGCAAACCCCACCTAATTCAGCTTTTTCAACAATTGTTACCTTCTGTCCAAGCTGAGCAGCACGAATGGCGGCAACGTATCCTCCAGGACCGGCACCGATGACGATTGTATCTGTTTCAATAGGGAAATCTCCTACTACCATTGTTTTACGCCTCCATTAATAAAAGTTCAGGGTCGTTAAGTAGTCGTTTAATTTGGTTAAGTGCATGTTGTGCGGTAGCACCATCAATAATTCTATGGTCAAAGCTTAATGACAATGCCAACACAGGTGCAGCTACTATTTCACCATTACGAACTACAGGCTTTTCAGCAATACGGCCAATTCCTAAAATAGCTACTTCAGGATGATTAATAACAGGTGTAAACCATTGACCGCCTGCAGATCCAATATTAGTAATTGTACATGAAGCACCTTTCATTTCATTCGGTGCAAGTTTTCCGTTACGTGCTTTATCAGCAAGCTCGTTGATTTCCTTAGAAATAGCGAAAACGGATTTTGTATCTGCGCGTTTTACGACAGGAACTAACAAGCCTTTATCAGTATCCGCTGCAATTCCGATATTATAATAATGCTTCTGAATGATTACATCTTTCGCATCATCGATAGATGTGTTGAGTGCTGGGAATTCTCGCAGAGCACTTACTAATGCTTTTACAACATAAGGCAAGAAAGTTAACTTGATATTTTTTTCTGCTGCTACTTCCTTGAACTTTTTGCGATGCGCTACTAGTTTTTCCACATCTACTTCATCCATTAATGTTACATGTGGAGCTGTATGTTTTGAATTTACCATTGCTTTTGCGATTGCTTTACGGATTCCACTCATTTTCTCGCGAGTTTCAGGATATTCTCCTTCTGGAATCACTGGTGCAGCTGCTTTAGTTTCTTCTTGTACAGATGTTTTAGTTTCAGCTGTTTCAGATACAGATGGACCGCTTAAGAACGCGTCGATGTCTTCTTTCATGATCCGATCATTTTTTCCAGTTCCGGATACTAGGCGAATATCTACACCTTTTTCTCTCGCATATTTTCGAACAGAAGGCATAGCGATTACACGGCGATTTGGATCAAGCTCTGATTCAGGCTGTGCACCAGCACCTGTAGTTTCCACTGTTGCTTCTTGAGACTCCTCAGCTTTTACTTCCTCTTTTTTAATCTCTTGTCCAGTTTCTGCAGTCGATTGGACATTCGCTTCAGTCTTTTCTTCCCCGTGATCACCCTTAAATTGGAGATCTTCATATCCAGGTGCGTCGAATTTTATCAATACATCTCCAACAGTAGCTGTTGTACCTTCTTCTACGAGGATTTCCTCAACAGTACCAGCAACAGGAGACGGAATTTCAACAACAGCTTTGTCATTTTGAACTTCACAAAGTACATCATCTTCTGCCACTTTGTCACCAGGTTTTACAAACCACTTTACTATATCGCCTTCGTGGATACCCTCACCGATATCTGGCATTCTAAATTGAAATGACACTGGTATTCACCCTCCTATAAGATAATAGTGTTTAAAATTGTAATACTTTCTTTGCAGTTTCGATTATATCTTTATGGTTAGGCAACCACACAGGTTCTGCTTGAGAGAATGGATATACTGTATCCGGCGCTGCAACTCGGAGTACTGGCGCCTCTAAGCTAAGAATGGCACGGTCATTAATTTCTGCAACAACTTGAGCAGCTATCCCTGCTTGTTTCTGTGCCTCTTGAACAACGATTGCTCTATTTGTTTTTTCAACAGATGCAATGATTGTATCAATATCAAGCGGGCTTATTGTACGAAGATCAATTACTTCTACAGAATGGCCCTCTTTTTCAAGCTCTTCAGCCGCTTTTAGGGAATCATGAACCATTGCACCGTAGGCAACGATAGTCAAATCCGAACCTTCACGCTTAACCTCCGCTTTTCCTAAAGGAATTGTATATTCTTCTTCAGGTACTTCTTGACGGAAGGAACGATATAATTTCATATGTTCAAGGAAAATAACAGGGTCATTATCTCTAATGGCAGAAATTAAAAGTCCTTTAGCATCATATGGTGTAGAAGGAATTACCACTTTTAAACCCGGTTGTTGAGCCATTAGTCCTTCAAGACTATCGGCATGCATTTCCGGAGTATGAACTCCTCCTCCAAATGGTGAACGAATAGTGATTGGCGCATGGAACGCTCCACCTGTACGGTATCTCCAACGAGCCATTTGTCCACTTACAGAATCCATTACTTCAAATAAAAATCCGAAGAACTGAATTTCCGGTACCGGACGGAAGCCTTGTGTAGTTAATCCAATGGCCAAACCACCGATTCCTGACTCAGCAAGAGGCGTATCAAAAACGCGGTCTTCACCGAATTCTTTCTGCAGTCCTTCTGTAGCACGGAAAACCCCTCCATTGACCCCGACGTCTTCTCCAAACACGAGAACATTTTCATCGTTGCGCAATTCAGTGCGAAGCGCATCCGTGATAGCTTGAATCATAGTCATTTGCGCCATGGCTTACTTCGACTCCTTCTCTTTATAAATTTCATACTGTTCCTGCAAATTGTTAGGAAGCTCTTCATACATATTGGAAATTAAATCAGTAACTTTTTGCTTAGGTGTATCATCAGCTTTTTTAATCGCTTCTTTAATATCCTCTTTCGCTTGCTCAATTATTTCATTTTCTTTTTCTTCATTCCAAATCCCTTTATTTACTAAGTAATTGCGGAATCTCACAAGTGGATCTTTTTTCTCCCATTCGCTATCAGTATCAGATGTACGGTAACGAGTAGGATCATCTCCAGCCATTGTATGGGGACCATAGCGATAACACATTGTTTCAATTAATGTTGGACCTCCGCCATTAATTGCTCTTTCACGTGCTTCTTTTACGACTGTATATACTGCAAGTGGATCCATACCATCTACAAGTACTCCCGGAATACCAGCCGCAATCGCTTTTTGAGCGATCGTTGTAGCTGCAGTTTGTTTTTCACGAGGAGTTGATATCGCAAACTGATTGTTTTGCACGATAAAGATTGCCGGAGCACTATAGGCACCCGCAAAGTTGATTCCTTCGTAAAAATCTCCTTGAGAAGATCCGCCATCACCGGTATATGTAACAGCAACTGCTTGTTTGCCTCTCTTTTTAAATCCAAGAGCTACACCTGCAGCTTGAACATATTGTGCACCGATAATAATTTGTGGTGGAATTACATTTACTCCCTCAGGGATTTGATTTCCTACAAAATGTCCTCGAGAAAATAAAAATGCTTTATATAGTGGAAGTCCATGCCAAATAATTTGAGGAACATCTCTATATCCCGGCAAAATAAAATCCTCTTTTTCAAGAGCAAAATGTGATGCAAGCTGTGAAGCTTCTTGACCCGCAGTTGGTGCATAGAAACCGAGACGACCTTGTCGATTCAATGAAATACTGCGCTGGTCCAAAATTCTTGTATAAACCATACGGCGCATTAATTCAGTAAGTTGCTCATCGGATAGTTCGGGAACAAGTGAGTCATCCACGATCTCTCCCTTTTCATTCAAGATCTGAACCATTTCAAATTGACCTTCAATATTTTCGAGTGTTTTCACAGCATCGAATTGTGTCTTCTTTGTTTTAGAAGCCATTGAAGCCACCTATCCTTTCTAATCATAATATTTGATGTCGGACATAATAAATTGCCCTAACGCGGGAGATTATTCATGTTCCGGATTACATACTAGTATAGGTTTTCCACATTTCTCATGAAGAAAAACAGAAAAACTTTCCCATCTTAATAAATAAACTGTACCAATCTTTTTCGAAAAAATATTAATACAAAGTTTCACCACATTTAGAGTACATGAAAACAGTTTGTTCGTCAATGAATTAACATTGAGCGGGAATATATCTGTATCTATAAAAATAAACTGTATCATATTAAACAAAGTATCTGTTTTATAAAAAATAAATTTTATCTAAACTGTTATACATTAGATGTAGAAAGATAAAAAAACAGAAACGGAAATTCCGTCTCTGTTTTATCTAAATTAATTACTTGTTTCTATATTTAATCCAGAATCTTTGTAGAATTTAAGTTTCGCCTCGTTGAATTTTTTTGTTTGCTCATTAAATTGGCTATTTGCTTCAAAAACACTCTCATAAGCTTCATTGGAAGCTTCTATTTGAGCCTGTAAATCTTCAATTTTTAAATCCTCATTCTTAATCATTTCATAAATTTTTTTATCTTCGGCGAGTCCATTCATATAAGATGAAAATAATTTATCATACGATTCATAGCGATTATTCATTAATTCTTGTAATTCATCAGCTTGTTTTTGAAGCTTTTCATCCTTGATTTTATCAAATTCTTCAGATGCAAGCTGAAATTCCTTTTTGGATTCTTCAAGTGATTGTTTTTCTTTTTTCATATGTTCTTCTCTTTGATCCAAATTAGTGAGGGCGTCATCGGCTAATTTAGAAATTTGATCAAATTCCTTCATACCTAAGTCCATAATTTGATCAAATAATTCTTTTTCGTTTGCTTCAAGTTTCTTTAGTGGCTCTTGTTGTTTTTCAAAATCGGCTTCCTTAGCAGCTGTTTCTTCCAATGTTTGATAAATATTCTTTTCTGTCGACGAACATGCCGATAAAATGACAGATAATAATAAAATAAAAACAATCGTATGTACTTTTTTCATCTTAATCCTCCTAACTGTTCCATCCTAACTATAACGGGATATAGTCTATTTGACAATAATGCAAAAAATAAAATAAGATGATTTTGATGCTAAATTATATTACTTATAAATAGATGCTTGCTAGAAATAGGAGTGATGAAAATGATACTAATGAAAGATATTGTTCGCGAAGATAATCCAATATTACGGAAAATCGCAAAAGAAGTTGCATTACCTCCTTCAAAAGAGGATGTAGACATTTTAAATAGCATGCAAGAATACTTAAAAAACAGCCAAGACCCCGAAATAAGTGAAAAATATAGTTTGCGCGGCGGCGTAGGTCTTGCAGCACCCCAGATCAACATCCTAAAAAGAATGTTCGCTGTACGTGTAGAAGATGAAAACGGTAAAAAATATCATTATTCATTGATAAATCCAAAAATTATTAGCCATTCTGTAGAAAAAGCTTATTTGACTTCAGGCGAAGGCTGCTTATCTGTAGATCGAAATGTCCCTGGATTTGTATTACGCCATGCTAGAATTACGCTTAAAGGATTCGATATTGAAGGAAAAGAGTTAAAACTACGATTAAAAGGCCTGCCTGCCATCGTTTTCCAACATGAGCTTGATCATTTAAACGGCGTTATGTTTTATGATTATATTGATGGGAGTAATCCGTTTTTTGTTCCAGAAGGGGCCATTCCTGTTGAAAGATAATTATTTGCTGTCAAGAAAAATCAAATCTTGACAGCCTTTTATTTTATTGTTTCAAAATCTTCTTCCAACAGTCCTACTTCTATCAATCCATTTACAATTCCATCGTTATCAACGCTTGTTGTTATAAAATCGGCGTGCATTTTAACAGCCTCATGCGCATTTCCCATTGCTATTCCCGTTCCTACTGTTTGCAGCATCTCGATATCATTCAAGCCATCACCAAATGCATATGTATTCTGCAATTCAAACCCTAGCCTTGCAATCAACTTCTTTATTCCTTCAGCCTTTGATCCTCCTTTTGGAACAACATCTAATGACTCCTCATGCCATCTAATAAAAGTAAGGTTATTTTCAAAGTCTATTAAATAACCATCTTCACCTTCTTTTGCGAAAAGAAGAGCTTGATAAATATTCGTTTTTTCGAAGAAATTCGGATCATATTCAGGATGGACCATTTTAAGTGTGCCGAGACTTTCTTTCACTCGGCTATCAAATTCTACATTGGATTTTAATGTAGACTCATTCAAAAATACTAAGTGATGTTGATGTTTTTCTGCTACCTGTATTAATTTTTTTAATTTAAGGGAGTCCAAAGGATTTGTATACACTACTTCATTTCCAAATACAACATATTGACCATTAAAACTTACATATGATTCCATATCCAATTCTTTTAACAATGTAGTGACCATAAATGGCGCCCTTCCTGTAGCAAGAGCTGTATAAACTCCTTTCTCTTGCAACGTCTTTATAGCTGCTTTAGTAGAAGCCGGAAGATTTTTTTTATCGTCTAGCAATGTTCCATCAATATCAAAGAAAACTATTTTTTTCATATCATATCTCCTCGTCTGATTCTTCTATTCATGATAGAGAGTACATAAAAAGCATATAATAAAACCGATTAATATGCACAAATTTACATTTTCTATTTGCAAGTTGCTTTTACTTTGGACCAGTATCGGTTAAAATAGAAATTAAGGAGTGATCCACAATGTTTAATAAGCTGAGAAAAAAGCTTTTGAAACGGTGGAAAGATTTACTTAGAAAAAAAACAATTGCTTAATCAACAATTAAGATCCCTCTGTTTTTTTCGGAGGGCTTATTCTTTATAATAGGCTATTTTCAATTGAAGGTTCTTGAATTCATTAAAAAAGTTTATTGTGTCTAAAAAAGCTAATGTTTTTTTATTATAAATTATGACAACGGAGTTAAGGAGAGATTATGATGATTTTTAAAGTTTATTATCAAGATAGCAAAAATGAAATACCAGTTCGCGAAAAAACGAAATCCATGTATATCGAAGCGGACAATGAACGCGCCATTCGCAAATTACTTAAAGAGCAACAAATCAACATTGAATTTGTTCAATTGCTGGAAGGCTCATATCTTGATTATGAGAAGCAAAGTGAGCATTTTAAACTACAGGAGAATGTACCACTATGAAATTTGTAAAAAATGACCAAACTGCAGTATTTGCTCTCGGCGGACTAGGCGAAATAGGAAAAAACACATACGCTGTTCAATTTCAAGATGAGATCATCTTGATTGACGCTGGCATCAAATTCCCAGAGGATGAACTGCTTGGGATTGATTATGTTATTCCGGATTATACTTATATTGTTAAAAATGCTGATAAAATAAAAGGTCTATTTGTCACACATGGACATGAAGATCACATTGGCGGCATCCCTTATTTGCTTCGCCAAGTAAATATTCCTATTTATGCGGGAAAATTGGCGACAGGCCTTATTAAAAACAAGTTGGAAGAGCATGGTCTTTTGCGACAAACAAAGTTTTTTGAAATAAAAGAAGATGATGTTATTAAATTTAGAAAAACATCCGTTTCTTTTTTCCGTACGACTCATAGTATTCCCGATTCATACGGCATTGTCGTAAAAACACCACCTGGAAACATTGTTCATACAGGTGATTTTAAATTTGATTTTACCCCAGTTGGAGAACCTGCCAACTTGACGAAAATGGCGGAAATAGGAAAAGAAGGTGTTCTTTGTCTGTTATCAGATAGTACAAATGCGGAAGTTCCTCATTTTACCATGTCTGAAAGACGTGTAGGAGATAGCATTCATGATATTTTCCGCAAAGTAGATGGACGAGTCATATTTGCTACCTTCGCATCAAATATTCATCGTCTTCAGCAAGTAACGGATGCAGCAGTAGCAAATGGAAGAAAAATAGCTGTATTCGGCCGCAGTATGGATGCCGCAATTGAAATTGGACAAGAACTAGGATATATTCGCGCTCCAAAAGATACATTTATATCAACCCAACAGTTGAACCGTCTTCCTGCCAATAAAGTGACTATTCTTTGTACAGGGAGTCAAGGTGAACCGATGGCAGCATTATCAAGAATTGCGAATGGGACTCATCGCCAAATCCAAATACAACCAGGTGATACGGTCGTTTTCTCTTCATCTCCGATCCCAGGAAATACAATCAGCGTTAATCGTACAATCAATTTATTGTACCGTGCTGGTGCCGATGTTATTTCAGGATCCTTAAACGATATTCATACGTCCGGCCACGGTGGACAGCAAGAACAAAAATTAATGCTTAGGCTAATGAAACCTAAATTTTTCATGCCGATTCACGGTGAATTTCGTATGCAAAAGACACATGCTCAGCTAGCCATTGAGTGTGATGTCCTTGAAGAAAATTGCTTTATTATGGATAATGGCGATGTACTTGCGTTAACTGATCAAACTGCAGAAATTGCAGGAAAGATTCCTTCTGGAAATGTGTACATTGATGGAAGTGGAATTGGAGATATTGGAAATATTGTATTGCGTGATAGAAGAATTCTTTCTGAAGAAGGTTTAGTCATCGTTGTTGTTTCAATAGATATGGAAAATCATACAATTGCTGCAGGGCCGGATATCATTTCGCGAGGATTTGTATATATGCGCGAATCTGGAGATTTGATTAATGAAGCCCAAAGAATGATTAGTAAGCATTTAAATAAAATCATGGATCGAAAAACAACACAATGGTCAGAAATAAAGAATGAAATCACTGATACATTAACCCCATTTTTATATGAAAAAACAAAACGCAAACCGATGATTTTGCCGATCATTATGGAAGTGTGAAATAGAGAGTAATAAATGTAAAAAGACCGGTACAAATTTCGAGGGCACTGAAAAAGCCCCCTAAATTTAGGATTGTGTTAAAACTTAGCTGTTGATTTCCGTTCCAGGCGGCTTCGCTTTCCGCGGGCGGTTCGGAGAGCCTCCTCGGCGCTGAAGCGCCTGCGGGGTCTCCCCTGTCCCGTACTCCCACAGGAGTCTGCGCCGCCTTCCACTCCAATCAACTGAGTCCTTTACTTTGGATAATTTTAAAAAAGGCATAATCCCCAACTATTAAGGGGATTATGCCTTTTTTGCTGTATAATTATAGTATCAATTTCAAATGGGTGGGTACTATGATTCAAAAACAACAATCAATGACTCTCAGTCCTTAATTTGGTATTTATGATTTAGTTGTTCCGAAGGATAATCTACTACGTAAACTTAACGATCTGGTTGATTTCTCTTTTGTTTATGATGAACTTAAAGATAAATATTGTCATGATAATGGTCGGAATGCAATCGACCCTATTCGCATGTTTAAATACTTATTGTTAAAGACTATCCATGACTTGTCTGAAGTTGATATTGTTGACCGTTCGAAATACGATATGTCTTTTAAGTATTTCCTTCACATGACTCCGGAGGAGCCAGTAATCGAGCCAAGTTCTTTAACCAAGTTTCGAAAACTCCGTTTAAAAGATGTAAACCTTCTGGATCTACTTATCAATAAAACTGTTGAAATTGCCATTGAAAAGGAAATCATCAAGAGTAAATCTATTATCGTGGATGCTACCCATACGAAAGCTCGCTACAATCAAATGACACCAAAAGAAATACTGATGGACCGTTCTAAAAAGTTAAGAAAAGCTATTTATCAGATAGATGAATCTATGAAAAACAAGTTTCGAAAAAACGATATAAAATAGAAGCGAAAAATAGCGAATTAAAACACAGACACGGGTACAATGTTGCAAATTCCTCGGGTCTAGTTGGTATGCAATTGCAAGGTGCAATGGCAATATTCACTGTAAATTTAAAAAGAATATTGAAACTAATAGATCAAAAATAGGGGTGAAAAATAGCCTCAATGAATAAAAAAGACGACTTAAAATTCATTTTTAAGAATTTTAAAGTCGTCTTTTTTTGTAGTGTTTTAGAAATTCTCGAAAAACCGAAGGTTTTTCAGTGCCCTCACAAATTTCCCCGGTCCTTTTTTATTACTCTGATTTGAAAAATATTAATACTATGTATAATTTCTTTCATGTTATATTTCTTCGTCCAGCTATAGATGCCTTTTTGCCTTTCTGGCACACAGCGTTTCCTTTACTATAAAAGTTTGTACGTCGCTAAACAGGCGCTTCCGCTTTTGTTTATTCCATCACTTTCTTTTCAAAGCGGTTAATATCACTGTCTGCACCAATTACGATAAGGATATCATCTTTTTTAAGTGGATCGTCTGCTTGTGGAGAAACAATGATCTCAGGTCCTCTTTTAATGGCAACGATATTTAGGCCGTATTTTGCCCTTACGTCAAGTTCAACTAATGAATGGCCGGCAAGCAGATCATTTACTTTTATTTCCACTATACTATATTCATCTGATAATTCTAGGTAATCCAAAATATTATTGGAGACGATATAATGAGCAATACGTCTTCCCATATCCCTTTCAGGATGGACAACATAATCTGCCCCAATTTTCAAAAGCACTTTTTCGTGATAATCGTTTTGAGCTTTAACCGTAATATGATTTACTCCTATTTCTTTCAGCATAAGCGTAGTTAAAATGCTCGATTGGATATCTTCACCAATTGCCACAATAACATGATCAAAGTTTCGTATGCCCAGGCTCTTTAATATATTTTCATCTGTTGTATCTGCAATGACGGCATGAGTAGCAATGGAGGCAAATTCATTGACGCGATCTTCATTTTTATCCATTGCCAGAACTTCCATTCCTTGCTCCGCAAGTTCACGGCATATGCTCCCTCCAAAGCGTCCAAGTCCGATAACAGCAAATTGTTTTTTCAACGTAATTCCTCCGTTTATTTAAATGATGATCATGATTGATTAACGAGTTGATTTTTAAAAGCATAAATCGCAGCTTGTGTTCGATCCTGTATTTCAAGCTTGCTTAAAATATTGCTTACATGAGTTTTAACAGTTTTTAATCCAATAAATAATTCTTCAGCAATTTCTTGATTCGTTTTGCCTTCTGCAATTAGCAGTAATATTTCATATTCTCGATTCGTTAAATTTTCATGGAGCTGAGGCTTATTTCTTTCCTTCATTTTTGCCATCATTTTTCCTGTCACTTCAGGTTCAAGAACAGATTGGCCTTTATAAGTTGCTCTTACTGCATCTGCTATTTCACTGGCAGTCGATGTTTTTAATATGTAACTTGTCGCTCCAGCTTCTAATGCAGGATACACCTTTTCATCATCTAAAAAGCTAGTAACAACAATAATTTTTGCATCCGGCCATTCCTTAATAATCGCTTGAGTTGCTTCTATCCCGTCCATTACATCCATTACGAGGTCCATCAGGATGATATCCGGCCGCAATGCTAATGCCATTTCCGCTCCTTTTGAACCATTCTCAGCTTCCCCTATTACCTCGATATCCGTTTGAATCGAAAGATAAGCTGAAACTCCAATGCGGACCATTTCATGATCATCCACAAGTAGTACCTTAATCATACTCCTCATCCTCTTTTTAATAAATTGGTATTTTCACTTCAATATTAGACCCTTTTCCAAGAATACTAATCATTTTTACACTTCCACCAATTTCTGCAGCTCTTTCTTTAATATTCGTTAAACCATATGAACCTGATTTGGTATTATCCACATCAAATCCTTTGCCATTATCCATTACTTTTAAAAATACGACTTGATTAATTTGTTTTAAATTCACTTCCAGCAAGCTTGCCTTTGCATGTCGCAAAGTATTCGAAACAGCTTCTTGAACAATCCGGAATAAATGATCTTCCACACCTTTATCCAATGCTACATCTTGAATATTCCAAATTACCTCTAAAGGCAACTTAGAAGTTAGTTCGGAAAGAAGCTCTTCTATTCCGGATTTCAAGCTTTTCCCATCAAGTTGAACTGGTCTAAGATGTAGAAGCAAAGCTCTCATTTCAGATTGAGCTTCATTAATAATTCCTTCGACAAGTTTTCGCTGTTTTACGGCTGTCTCGCTCGTTGGATCCGGATTTTGATTAATTGCCGATAAAAGCATAGTCGCGGCAAATAATTGTTGACTTACAGAATCATGTAATTCACGTGCAAGTCTATTTCTTTCCTTAGTCAATACTTCTTCTTTTAATTGGTTATTCCATTCCACTTTTTCGTTAGCCAATTTTTGTTGTACAATTGCTTGTTCCTTTAGACGACGTGAAATTCCTTCTATTCTATGCCATATAATTAAAAAATCATCATGTTGCTTTCTTTTTTCATGTTTGAGCTCGTAATTCCCCTGTTCAATTTCTAATAAACTAGCGGCAACCTCATCACTTTTCTGATGCACAGAATATCCAATGATCCACCCCGTTACTGCTCCAAATATAATACATATGAGTAAAATAAATATTCCATTAGGCAATAAAAATATACTTTCTTTGAGCAGCGCAGAATACCAATCGGCCTCAATTAAAAAAATGAGCGATAAACCAACAAAAATAGATGTGATAAAGGCAGCTGAAGCAAAGTAAATTGAGAATGTGATTTGTATTCTCATATTCGCCTCACCTCAACATTGCCTATCACAACATTCGTGATGATCTTTATTGTACGAACGGCTTTTTCATTACTATCTGGGTGATAAATGATATTAGAATTAAAAATGTCCGTCTCTTCGTTAAACACTTTCAATTTTCCACTTATGGCTGAATGATTCACAACGACAGAAGCATCAAAAGGAATAAGCAATTGGACATTTCCAATAAAGCTTCTGATCACGACTGTGCTTTCACCTGGTGGGAGCATTGTCATTCCTAAATCGACTATTGTATCACCAAGTCCGCATTGAATATTTATATCATCCCATTCAAAAACTTCATTCACTATTTTTTGACTTCCTAGAAATATGTTTTTAATAAAGGGCTGTTTTTTCTTTAATATTGACGATTTAGGCTCTGGTTCAATTGTTTGAACAACTATTTTGTGAGCTTGCTTTTTAGTTTTTGAGTACTCAATTAATCCATAGATGGCGATTACGAATATAAAAAATTTCAGAAAAGTAGAAGAAAGAATCGGAATTGCAATTAAAAATAAACCAAAAATCAAACGAACATTGCTTTTTTTACGAGAATTCCTTGCTGTATATAATAGAAAACAGCCAATTACTAGAGGGATAAAAAGCTGCCAATTAAAGAGAATTTCAAATCCCATCCCAATGGCAGAAATTAACATAAACCAGCCAATTAGACTCGTTTTGCTCATTTTTTTCATTTTATTCCTCCTCCTTTCTCTAAAACCCATTATGAAAGTGGAAAGAAAGGCGACATACAACGCCTTTCTTAAACACTGTTATTGTACCACGTTTTCTTGTATCTGTTTTTGTTTTTCTGCATTATTTAGTTCTTTTGCTAGCTTTTGAATCTTTGCATCGAAAATCGTAATTTCATATTCATCATCAAAATTTGTTTCTTTTTGCTTCATGTCGGATTCTACAGTTTCAAAATTTTCAGCTGCATTTCCAAATTCAGATTCACTTAATAACTTATTCATTTTCTCTTTCATCGAAAGGACATTTTCCTTACCCATTAGTTCTAGTCTTTTAATATGCATATCCTTTACCTTTAATTTCATTTCCTCGTATTTCTGCTCTAATTCAGACAATTGCATAATAGCTGTTTCATATGCAAGTTCTAGTCGTTCTGCTTGCTGTTCTGCCTGTGCTTGGTAAAGAAGTGCAGTCTCTGCCAATGTCTCTTCACCAGCTTGAATTGCAAGATCTCTTTGTTCTTTACGTTTATTTGCAAGTGTATTTGCAAGCTGCCATTCTTTATAAAACTCATTCTTTAGCAATCTTTGTCTCTCTACTAATTTCCCTGCCTTCTCAACTTCTTTTTCACTGTCACGAACATATTTGTTTAGAAGTGCAATCGGGTTTTGCTTAACTTTTATTTCTGCTACACCTTGGAAATCCTCTACAATGGACTGTTTCATTTTTTCAAAAAAGTTTGTCATGATCTTGTTCCCTCACTTCATTTATTTTTATTTTTTTAATTTTTCCCATTCGCGTTCAAAGCCCACGAATGGATCTTCATCGTTTACGATGGGAGCCGATTCTTTTTTTCTATCCCAATTTTTATATCCTGTATAAAGGATATAAACCGCAGCAATTCCCGCTAAAGCTGGAAGACTTCCTAATAGACCTGAAAAACCAATCAATCCAATTACGGCCCAAATGACTTTTCCTACAGTTGAATTTGTTTCCATAAATTGCTTATAAGAAAAGTAAACTATAAATAAGCTGATTGCCAACCCCACAATGTGACCTATGCTGGATAGTGCGATAATCGCCAATATAACAGCAGCTGTAATTAATAAAAACTTTTTCATTACTTTTTTCCTCCTTCCGTTCTCTATGACTTAACTTTAATGGAAAATTAAAGAACCATTAACCAGCTAGAGCTTGATTTTTTTCTCGGTCTAGAGGCTGATTTTATGAAATAACCTTTCTATATGAACGTTGCTTTCCGCTCCAGGCGCTCTCTTTCCGCAGGGAGTTCGGGAGCTTCCGGAAACTCCCCGCAACGGACAGGACGTCCTAGTGTCGACGTTGGCCACAGAACGTGGTTGACTTTAATCGACCAGGAGTCTCGCACCTTTCGCTCCAATCAACTTAGTGACAGCTTTAAAGATCAACCTTTAAATTAATAAAAAAATAGGATGCGTCAATTCGCATCCATCATTTTTCCTTATTTTTAAAATGTGTCCAGCCGTCCTCTTGAACGATCTTTTCTTCTTTCATTAGTTTTCCAAGGGCTCTTTTAAAAGCACCTTTGCTCATATTGAATCGTTTTTGAATATCTTCAGGTAAACTTTTGTCCCAGTATGGCATAGAACCTCCGCGTCCTTGTAAATACTCAAAGATTATATTCGCGTCATCATCGATTTGTTCATGTGTTCTAGGTAGTAAAGAGACGTTGATTGTGCCATCTTCTTTAACGTCGATGATCCGCCCCTCTACTTCTTGGCCAAGACGCGGTTCTTCCTTTCTTTCACTTTCATGGATAAAGCCCATATACTCTTCTTCCGTGATAATAAAAGACCCTGCAAGAAGCAACCTGTACACTGTCCCTTTCACATTTTTATTAAAAACACTAGGATCAGCTGGAATGGCTAATTGTCTCATTACCTCTTCCGTTCCAAGCTTTCCGTACAATCGCTGCTTATTATCTACTTTTAATGAACAATAAAGCTTGTCCCCAACTGTTGGCCATAATGAAAAAAGAGCGGGTAAATCATCCATTGAAACAAGAATATCCTTCTTTAATCCGATATTTACGAAAACACCTAAGTTCTTTTTTACTTCAACAACCTCTACCCAATCATACTGCCCCATTTGCACAGTTGGGATCGTTAATGTTGCAGATAGCCTTCCTTCATGGTCCTGATATAAAAATACTTCAATTTCCTCGTCAACGGTTATTGATTCTTTTACTTCTGTAAGATGCAATAAAACATCTTCTTCTCCATCTGTTAAAAAAAATCCAAATGGCACTTCCCTAGCGACTCGAAGTGTCACTACTGTTCCGGCTTCCACCTTATAATCCCCTGCTTTCAATGAATCCTATAGTAATGGAAAAAATTATATCATTTAAAAGGGACAAAACAAAAGAATTACTCCATGATTATGCATATTGCTTTTCATTTTGAGCTTTCCTCTCCTTCAAAAATAAAACAGCCACGATGAATGTTCCAATTAAAGCCGAAAATGAACCCATTCTATACATATAGTCTCCACCAAAATGTTCCATTATGTAACCGCCAACTGAACTTCCTATGATAGGAGCAAGACCATTAAAGGTCGCAAAATAAGCTGTTTGGCCAGTTGCAATCATTTCCCTCGGGATGATCGAAGCAATATATTGAAGGGACGCAACCATAAAAATAGCGAATGTCACACTATGCATCGCCTGTGAAGATACGAGCAAGATTGGCTCTGAAAGCAGGCTATATAAAAACCAGCGAACGGTGTAAAAACACCCCGCTATGCTAATAAGTACTAAAAGAGGAATTTTTCTCATTAATATATACATGATGCCTACGACCGGTGCTTCGCTTAAAGCAGAAAAAGTCCAAGCTAAGCCTATCAGTCCTTCAGGCGCCCCCAACGATTTCAGATATAAAGCCAACATACCATCATTCATTCGATGGGGTATCGCAATAAATAAAACAGCAATTAAAAAAATCAGAAACTGTGGATTTCGAAATGCTTTTGAAAAGCCTTCTTTTGTAACTGCTTTTCTAGGAGCCTTTGAATCTGAAAGCTTTAACGCTATGAAAAAAATACCAACTATAATTATCGTGTATATAATCCATAAATATTGAATGCCAATTTTCCCAATGATATACCCGATAATAAACGATGCAGTTGCAAAGCCTATGGAACCCCATACACGGATGGATCCATAGCTGATCCCATTTTCTTTTGCAAACGTCGTTGACAAACTATCAAGTAATGGTTGAATAGGCGACATAAAAAAATGGAATACGAGCATACAAATAATTAAAAGTAACATAGTTGGACTAAAAAATATAGCCAAACCGATGATCAAAGTAGCTGCCAATAAAAGAAGAATGATATTTTTTACTGTTTTCTTTTTATCTGAAATAATTCCCCAAAGAGGCTGTGAAAAGATTGCTACGACAGGTCCGACAGCCAATACAATCCCAATTTCCCCCGGGCTCAACCCCTTATAGCGAAATAACAACGGAAAAAAAGCATTAATAATCGACATTGCCCAATAGAAAAAAAAGTTAAACATTGACAATTGCAGCATTCGAGCATCCCCCAAGAAGTTATAGACTTTTTACTATTAATTCTATCACGATATAACTTAGCCTTAAATAATAAGGTGATGGTTTTCGTATGACTATGATAAAATGATAATATACAATCTTTTGAAAATTAGCTACAAAAATGAAAGGATGATTTTAATGGGGAAAACTAAGCATCCTGGACCTATGAAACTACCTAAAACTCCAGATCCAAAACATTGGGTCAGTCCGATCCCATTTGGTCTTGGCAAGGTTAAGCCAAAACATATTCGCGACACAATGAAAGTCGTAATGGAAAATCGTGATAATCTCCCTTATGCGTATCGCATTCTTACACAAGGCGTTTGCGATGGCTGCGCCCTTGGTGTTTCTGGACTAAATGACCAAACGTTAAAAGGACCTCATCTTTGTACGACAAGGCTTAACGTCTTGCGTTTAAACACGATGCCTGCCATAGATGAAGAAATTTTGCATAGTGATATTAATGAGCTGCGGAAAATGAAGAGTAAAGACTTGCGAAAATTAGGAAGAATACCGTATCCCTTGTCCAGGAAACCAGGGGAAAGAAAGTTTCAAAGAATTACATGGGATGAAGCGCTAAATAAAATCGCAAGTAAGATCCAAATGATTGATCCTAAGCAATTAGCTTTTTTCTTGACCGCAAGAGGAATTACAAATGAGGTTTTTTATACTGGCGGAAAACTGGCTAGATTTTTAGGTACGAACAATATTGACAACGCTTCCCGAATTTGCCATTCACCGAGTAAAACTGCCTTAAAAAGATCCCTTGGGATTGGCGCTTCCAGCTGCAATTACCAAGATTGGATTGGAACAGACGTCCTCATTTTTTGGGGTTCAGTTGCAGCAAATAACCAGCCTGTCTCCACAAAGTATATGTACGCGGCAAAAAGAAAGGGAACTAAAATCATTTGTATTAATCCATACAGAGAGCCGGCAATGGATGGTTATTGGGTCCCTTCCATCCCAGATTCCGCTTTATTTGGCACAAGAATTGCTGATGATTTCTACCAAGTAAATATTGGTGGAGATATTGCTTTCATGAATGGTGTCATTAAACATTGGTTTGAAATGGAAAAAGAACGACCTGGGTCAGCGGTAGACAATGATTTTATTCGTAACCATGCTAATGGCTTAAATAGTTTACGAGAGCATGTAGAAAAATTAAATTGGAAAGACCTTGAAGAATCTTCCGGAATTTCAACAGAAAGAATGTTGGAGTTTGCAACTCTTCTTGCTAATGCCAAGAGTGGTGTATTTGTTTGGTCAATGGGACTAACCCAGCATCGCTTTGGAACCGATAATATTTCGCAAGTAGCTAATTTAGCTATTTTAAGAGGATTTATCGGGCGGAAATATTGTGGAGTCATGCCGATCCGTGGACATTCTGGAGTTCAAGGCTCTGGTGAAATGGGAGCAGATCCCTTTTCCCTTCCAGGAGGAGAATTTGATCAAGTCAATATTGATCGTCTTGAAAAGCTATGGCACTTTGAAATTCCCAAATGGCAAGGGGATATAGTAGGAGTTTCCTTAGAGAATGCCATGCTCCCAGAAGATCATGAACGCAAAATGAAAGTCTTTTACACTTCAGGAGGAAATTTTTTAGAAACAATGCCTGACCCCCATTTTATTGAAAAATGTTTACAGAATATAGATGTTCGTATTCATCAAGATATTATCCTGAATAGTTCTACCCTTGTAGATGCAAAAGAAGAAGTTATTGTTCTCCCTGCTATGACGAGATATGAACAGCGCGGTGGCGGCACTTCCACTTCAACTGAACGTATGGTTTACTTTTCACCAGAAATAAAAGGTCCTCGTATCGAGGAAGCACGCTCTGAATGGGAGATTTATGTAGAATTAGCGGGACTCGTAAAACCTGAACAAAAACATTTATTTAATTTTAATAACGCTGAACAAATTCGTTCTGAAATTGCCGGTGCTAATCCTAATTATGATGGAATCCAACATTTAAAAGATCGCGGCGATGTTTTTCAATGGGGCGGTGCTTGGCTTTGTGAAGATGGGATATGCCCTACTGCCGACGGAAAAGCAAATTTAATTCCAATTGAATTGCCTGATGTAAGAAAGCCTGAAGGTCAATTTTATTTGACGACTAGACGCGGAAAACAGTTTAATTCAATGATTTACAGTGAAACAGATCCTTTTAATGATGCAGATCGTTTTGATGTGCTCATACATCCTGAAGATGCAAGAGCTCTTGGAATAATAGATAAAGAGGCCATTGTGCTTCATAACAAATACGGCACATTTCAAGGGAAGGCAAAATACGCTGATACTAAAAGAGGTAATATTTCAGTTTACTGGCCAGAAGGGAATGTCTTAATTCCAAAGGGAGTTTATGAAAAATACGCAGGAATCCCCGAATATAATGCTAGTGTAACAGTTGAAAAAGCTGATTTATACCTTTCACAAAAAGATACAAAGTATGTGGAAAAAAGGATTGAAGACCTTGAACAGGACATTAGTTAAGAAGGCGATTCGATGAACAATCATATGAAGGGCCAGCTAAAAATAATAAAATATGATAGCGATAATTTATTCGAAACCATCGATATAGCAGCTATGGAATATCCGATTACTATTTATGTAGATGATGAAGAGTTCGCTACGATTGTTTGCAGTCCTACGAATTTGCAAGAACTTGTTATTGGCTTTCTTGCTTCAGAAGGAATGATAAGACATCCAGGTCAAATTCTTTCCATCGATATTGATGAAAATCGTGGGTTTGCCTATGTGCATCTAAAAATAAAACAATCGACCAATAAAGAATTTTTCTCAAAGCGAATGATCGGTTCATGTTGTGGAAAAAGCAGGCAATTTTATTTTTACAATGATGCCAATACAGCTAAAACTATTTTGACTAACCATCTGATGTCTATTCATGACTGCTTTAAATTAATGAATCAATTACAGGAAGATTCAATCGATTTCCAACAAACAGGCGGGGTTCATAATGCAGCCCTTTGTACAAATGACAATATCCTGTTTAGCTATTCTGATATCGGAAGACATAATGCACTTGATAAGCTATATGGTCATATTTTACAAAATAAGTTTTCTGTAAAAGATAAGGTTATTATTTTTAGCGGGAGAATTTCCTCAGAAGTTGTATTAAAAATTTCGAAAATCGGTGTAGGAATTTTAATATCAAAGTCGGCCCCAACCACTCTTGGAATTGAATTGGCAAACGATCTCGGAATAACGGTCATTGGATTTGTCAGAAAGCAAAAGCTTAATATTTATTCCCACCCAGAGCGGATAATTGAAGCAGAAAATCTTTCATGTACAGAAATGAAAGAATAAAAATGCCTCATATGTAGGATCAAAAAAAATCCTTATAAGAAAGGATTTTCATTGGATACTGTTGATTTCCGCTTCAGGCGGACGCTTTCCGGGGGGCGTGCGGTGAGCTTTCTCGTCGCTACGCTCCTGCGGGATCTCACACCTGTCACGCTAATCCTAATCCCCCAAGAGTCGCCGCCTTCCGCTACAATCAACGGACGTCTGCTAAAAATTATAATAAATCTTCCTGCATACAACTTAAAATTAAATATAAAACTTATGTTTCTTAGCTGTTTTGTATAATATACATTGTGGTAAAAGTCCCTTAGTGTATGACTAGGGACTTTTACTACCCAAAAAAAGAAGGATACTAAATTGGAAATTGCCACATACGGATTAAAAATCATTGACTGTTGATTATGAATTATATTTCGCACCCGTTTTAATATGAATAATATAGTTGTACAGCAAAAAAAGGTATAGTTCCCTTTATAACAAGGAATTATACCTTTTAAAATTTGGCAGCCCAAGGAAAGAAATCTGTTGATTGGAGTGGAAGGCGGCGAAGACTCCTGCGGGAGTACTGGTATGGGGAGACCCCACAGGGCTAAGGCGCCGAGGAGGCTCCCCGGCACGCCCGCGAAAAGCGAAGCCGCCTGGAAAGTAAATCAACTGCTAAGTTTTAACACTCTTTTTCAGTGCACTTCCTATTTTATTAAATTGCATCCATTACTTTAAATTGTGCTTCAATTAGACGATAGTACTCGCCTCTATGAGCTATTAGCTGATCATGGTTACCTTCTTCAATGATATTTCCTTGTTCCAAAACAAATATTTTATCAGCATCTCGAATAGTAGATAACCTATGGGCAATAATGATGGATGTTCTTCCTTTTAGCAATGTCTTTAAAGCATGTTGAATTTGAATTTCTGTTTCCGTATCAATACTTGCAGTAGCCTCATCGAGAATAATGATTCGAGGGTCCGCAAGCAAAGCTCTTGCAAATGAAAGAAGCTGTCTTTCCCCAACAGATAAAATATTTCCACGTTCTTCAACTTCCGTGTCAAAACCCATTGGGAGGTTTTCAATAAATTTATCTGCGCCAATAGCACGCGCTGCCGCTTTTACTTGTTCATCCGTAGCTGAAGGATTTCCAAAACGAATATTCTCAATAATGGTTCCTGAGAAGATAAATGTATCTTGAAGAACCACACTTATTTGATGACGTAAACTTTGTAATGAAACATTTTTCAAATCATGTCCATCAATTTTCACTGATCCACCAGTTGGATCATAGAAACGTGTAATCAAGTTTGCAATAGTAGATTTTCCTGAACCCGTATGACCAACTAAAGCGATTGTTTGTCCTGGTAGCATTTCTAATGAAATTCCTTTTAATGCTTTTCTCTTATCGTCATAGGAAAATTCAACATTGTCAAATTCAATGTGTCCAGCAATATCCTTAAGCTCAATTGGATTTTTCTTCTCATGGACGATTGGACGTTCATCCAAATATTCAAAAATACGTTCAGATGAAGCCATCGCCATTAAAAGTTGATTGTACAATTGCCCAATCCTTGAAATAGGCTCCCAAAACATTCCTAAGTAAAAAGCAAAAGAAACGAATTGTCCTAGTGATAATGAATCAGCTTGGATTAAATGTGCACCGTACCAAATTAGCACACCCGTACCAATTGCGTTCGTCAATTCAACTAAAGGACGGAAAAAGGCACTTTTTTTCGTAGCAATTTGCCAAGCCTCGTAATTCTCATAATTGACGCCATCAAAAAATGCCATATTTTCTTTTTCTTGGGTAAAGCTTTGTGTAACTCGAATTCCTTGAATACTTTCATTCAAATGCGAATTCAATTTTGATTGCTTGATTCTCATAAACTGCCATGATCTACGAATGCTTTTACGCAAAGTCGTAGAAATTAAGAACATTAACGGCAAAATAACCAATACTGCCAATGTCAGTTGCGGACTTAATGTAAATAAAATGACGATAACGCCTGCAAGCATTAACATATCCATAAATATATTGATAACACCATTCGTAAACAAATCCTGCAATGAATTCGTATCATTCATGATCCTTACAAGAATCGAACCCGCTGATCTTTGATCAAAAAATGAATGGGACAGTCCTTGTACGTGAGTAAACACATGTTTACGCAAATCATATATTACTTTTTGACCTAATTCATTGCTCCACTTTATCCGATAAATATTAGCAACGTATGATAATACGAAAAGGAAGGCAATAATCGCGACAATCCACATTAAGTATGAAAGATTTTTTTCCTGTTTAATCGCTTTATCGAGAGCATATACCCCAATTAAAATCGGAATAATTAACCTTACAGCAGTTGTAATTAGCACAGTAACAATAGATGCAGGCAATAAGTTCTTTGAATATGGCTTTAAATATTCAAAGAGCCTCCCCATTTGCTTCCAGTTAAATGGTTTATCAATTAATTGTTCAGATGAATAGCGAAAACGTTCTAATACGAGTGGATTAATTTTTTTTGTTTTTTCCATCCTAGACTCACCCTCTCTGGCCTTGCAAAATTGCCCTTTGGTCTTGGAATTGGATTTTGTAGACGCGCTCGTATTGACCGCCATTATGAATTAATTGATCATGAGTGCCTCTTTCTACAATTTTACCATCTTCCAATACAAGAATTTCATCCGCATGCTTCAATGAAGAAATACGGTGGGCAATAATAAAGGTTGTTCTCCCCTTCATTACTTCTCTCATCGCACCTTGGATTTTAAATTCCGTTTCCATGTCTACAGCACTAGTCGCATCATCGAGAATTAAAATGCTGGGATCAAGACAAATAGACCTTGCAATGGCAATTCTTTGCTTCTGTCCACCGGATAATCCCATCCCACGTTCACCTAGTACCGTATCATATCCATCAGGCAACTCTGTAATAAAACTATGTGCATCCGCCCTTTTGGCAGCATCAATGATTTCATCCATCGTTGCATCAGGTCTTCCATATGCAATATTCGCTTTGATTGTGGAAGAGAAAAGAAAGCTTTCTTGCATTACAAATCCAATATTGCTGCGAAGTGATTTTAAAGCGTACTCATTTACATTTTTGCCGTCGATTAATACTTCACCAGACTCCGGCTCATAAAATCTAGTAATCAATTGTGTAATACTTGTTTTACCCGAACCCGTAGAACCTACAAGACCAATTATCTTTCCAGGTTCAGCTTTAAAGCTAATATCCTTCAATGCAGAATTATCATCACCTGCATATCTAAGGGTTACATTTTTAAATTCGACTTCACCTTTTAAACGGCTAGGAGCAAAAGCATTTTCTTTATCAACAATATCTTCTTTTGCTTCTAAAATCTCTAGTAGCCTTTCCCCAGAAGCCTTCGATTGCGAAAACATATTAATTGTAAATCCTAGACTCATAATCGGCCATAAAATATATCCTACTAAACTATAAAAAGCTACAAGTTCACCAGGTTTAAGTGACCCTTCTATGACTAGATAACCCCCAAAAGAAAGCAAAGCGACAACACAAACGTTTCCAAGAAACTCCATCAAAGGGAAATACTTAGCCCAAATATTAGAAGTAGAAATCATGTTATCTTTGTAATCTGCATTGGAATTGTTAAACTTTCCTGTTTGAAACTCTTCCCTAGACAATGATTTTACCGTGTTAATACCTGAAATATTTTCTTGAACATTTGTATTTAGTTTACCAAATGATTTTCGAATTCCACGAAAAGCTGGATGAACTGCCCTATCAAACTTATATACTACAAAAAACAAAAAAGGCAGAGATATCATCGTTGCAAGTGTAAGTGGAACAGAATAATAGAACATGACCCCAAAAGCAACCGTTAACATTAAAATAAAGCGGAATAATTCTGAAAATCCAAACGATAAAAAGAAGCGGAACGATTCAACGTCTGCAGTTAAACGTGACATTAGATCACCCGTTTTTGCATTATCATAATAACGAAAAGGCAAAAACTGCAATTTCTCATATAATGCGTTACGTAAACTGTATACGGATTTAATCCCAAATATTTCTCCAGTATATTGTTGGATAAAGGTTACAATTCCTTTAATAATCATAATCCCTAAAAAACTAAATGTTAATGGTACTATCCAGCTGTACTGACCTTTCAATACTACTTCATCAATCGTTAGCTGAAGAATGATCGGATAAATAACTGTTATTGCCGTCACAAATAGCAAAAAGAACATTGAAATGAAAAAGTATTGTTTGTATGGCCAGTAATATTGCCTTAACTTCTTTAATGTTTCCATACAATTCCCTCCCCTGTGGCAATTGGCCGTAATAACTAATATATCGGCTTCCGAAATATTTTTCCACTATTTTTTCAAACTTTTTCACCCTTCCTCCCAATTTCGGAAACATTCTACTCCAAAAGTCTGAAGATGATACTTATATTATTTCTTCACATACAACATTATAACGCAAAAAAAACGACCCACAAGTAATATGGACGTCATTTTAAATATAAAAAATATTATGATTTTTCAACTTCATTCAAAACACGATTAACTCTTTTTTCAAGCATTTCCATGCCACCGCCCCCCGCTTGAAAATGCCGAAGCTTCCCCTCTTTATCAAATAAATAATAAGCTGGAACATATTGATTCTCAAGAGAAGCAGCAAATTTCAACGTATTATCTACTAAGATTGGTTGAGTAATCCCATGTTCTGCTGCGACCTTTTTTATTTCTTCAATATCAAGATCATTTTCAGAACGAGGCATGTGGACAGCGACTACATTTAACTTATCATTAACGTCATCGCGAAATTGATTTACTTGTGGCATTGCTTCTATGCAGAGATGACAGCTAATAGACCAAAAGTGAAATAATGTTGGCTTTTCCCCGATCAGTTCCTCTTTTGTCACTTGACCATTCAGCCATTCTGTTGCACCAGCAAGATCAGGCATTGGTTCTCTGAGTTTCATAAAAGAATCTCCCCTCATACATAACTTCAATGATAAGAACAAACATTTGATTGCCCGTTCTCATCATAATTTACCAAATCATTCATAATAATAATAAAATGACACGATTTAAGCGAAGAGTTACCTGTTTCTGCGTTTTTTTGCATCAAGGAGCCTTTTCATGTTTTCATGCGGACTTTTGACATTTACCTCTTCATTCTCAGCTCTTTCTTTTTTATCCCCTGCTTCTTCATTACTTACGGTCATAGGGCTAGCTTTCACGGAGGATTTTTCGGTTTCTATAGATTTTTTAATTTTTGGCAATATAATTTTCTTATTCTCTTTTTGTCTTTGTTTTACATACTTTTTGGCGAATATTTTTAAGGGTTGTAAACCAAATCTTCTAATGGCTATTTCTATAAAAAAAAGAAGAAATGCAATAAATATCAATAAAAATGATATAGGCTGCTTTTTAACTGGGTTTTCCGGAAGTGAATCAAAAGCCATCTTTTCATTTTTTAATTGTTTTCCCCCTGTTATGCTTGCAGCTTCCTTAAGAAGTGAAAAGTTATTTCCTTTTATGAGTAACTCATCAGAGTATGGGACTGTAAAACCGGTCTTATATAGTTTTCCTTCCCCTTCTTCTGTATATTGCTTTATTCGAAGGAAATACATTCCTGGATCATGATTCATAACGAGCTCATATTTACCTGGTGCTGAAATTTTCATACTGGCATCGATTGGCTCCCCCGATTGAGATACGACTGCCGTTTCGATTGTACCTATATCGTTGCTAGAAGACTGTAATTGGATTACTGTCTGACCATTTCTAGATTCTACATGCACAGCGAATGGCTCACTATTATAAGTAGGTAGGGTTCTACTAATTAGGTGATTCATAAAGTCGGGCCATTTCTCCCATTTCGCCCAATTTCCAGCCCATTTCCCGCTAACATCTGAAGTATAGGCTATCGTTCTACCAAGCCCAAATTGCCATTCTGCAAGGACAGGATCTTCTTTTTCACTTGATAAAACTACTTGTGAAGTTGCTTTAGGCGTTACTGCAATATAGGCATTCATTTCGGGGACTCCATCCTTAAATAAAGGATCCCAATCGACGTTTGAGTGAACAATAGGATAAAATGGCTCATCCACAATATATGTTCTTGTGAGGACAGCTGTTTCCCTAGATAAAATACTTGGAATAACGGAATCATCTACAACATCGTAAAATCTCCCGGATCCGTATTCAGCTAAATCTTCTAATAGATGTTTATCTGCATCTTGCCCTAAAGCAACGGTTGATAATGTAATATTCGTATCTTTTCCACTGTCAATAAGGGCGTGATAATCCTTATTTGTAGTTGATTGTCCGTCCGTAAGCAATATGATGTGTTTTCGCTGGAGTTTTAATGGGATAAGGCTATTAAAGGCCTCCTCCAGAGCTGGATATATTTCCGTTCCTCCTCCTACTGTTACGGAACGGATTTTTTCAATTGCATTTTCTTTATTATGAATAGGTGCTGTTTCAATTATTTCCCATGGGCGATCATCAAACGCAATAAAGCCTAATGTATCTTTTTCACGGAGCAGCTCTACAGATCTTGCTGCTGCTTCCTTAGCAAGAGAGAGCTTTTCACCTTCCATGCTGCCCGATCTATCTAAAACAATGATAAGTCCAAGTGACGGAAGCTCCTGCTTTCCTTTCACTTCCATTTCAACAGGCAACAATTCTTCTATAGGTGTTTTAAAATAACCTCCAAGGCCGAAACTATTTTCTCCACCTGCCATCACAAATCCTACTCCAAAATCTTTTACTGCCTGAGAAATTATCCTCATTTTCTTTTCGCCTATTTCAGTTGCTGCAATATTATTAAAAAGAATAGACTGATATCGTAAATAGCTAGAAAGTGTGGTGGGCAGTTGCTGAGGGGTGATTTGATCAATCATCACTCCCGAAGAAGCTAAAGCTTGTCTTATACTTTCATTTTGATCTGTTTGTACAATTAATACCTTCGGCGTTCCTTTTACATTCGAAACGGTTTGTAGATGATTATTTTCAGCAAAAGCATCACCTTTCGCTGCTATTTCACCTTTATAAACGTATAATCCCGTTTCATTTGCTTCATGTGAAAACGTAAATAAATTTGCACCTTCTTTTATTTCAACATTTTCTTCAATGATTTCCTCGTCATTCAACGTAATTCTCACAGTAGAGGTTGCTGCATAATTACTTTCTATTTTCACTGTTAATTTTACGTTTTCTCCCTCATACAAAGACGATGGTACGGAAAATTCCGTTATTGCCATGTCTTGCCGATATAGGCTAGACACAGGGACATAATCCAATACAATGCCTCTTTGTTTCAGCAAGCGTGCAGCATCTAAAACATTCCCTGCAGTTTGATTACCATCCGAAAATAATACAATTCGCCCATTTGAATTCCTTGGAAAAATAGAACTTGCCAATTGAATCCCTTGTTCAATATTTGTATCGTACCGATTAATATTACTAGCAAATTCTTGCACCATTTCATTATTAGATTGAAGAGACTGTTCCACTGCAGCATTTTTTCCTACTGATAAAACAGCAAATTGGTCTTTTTCCTTTTTTGATTGAATACTTTTTTCAATCCAAGATAATATACCGTCCTCTGTACCTGTCATGCTAGCGGAATAATCTACTAGAAATACTACATTTCTTTCATCCGTCTTGAAAACAAGCTGAGGTGTAGCTAAACTCAAAATAATAAGCGTAAACACTAAGCTTCTGACACATATAATCCACAAATTTTCAACATTTTTATTACCCTTAGTTTGGTTGATAAAGAGATATATGACAACTGCTGCTGGTATGAATAAGAATAGTAAAAGCGGATAGTTAAACTCGAGTCCCACGCCTCATCACCTCCCACTCGATGAACAAAATAATCAAGGCAATAAAAACGAACCAAAACCATAGCCCGTCATATATACGATTTACACTATTATGATCACTGTGTTGTTTAGGCTGGTTTATGCTAAAAGGCGATGAGTATGGAATCATTTTTTCCCGATCATCCAAGTTCACTGCAAAATAAGTAGTCTTTTCATTTACGACCGTTTGGTAAAGACCAGGTCTGTGTGGAGCAGTAAAACTTTCTTCAAGTAAATTGAAAGAGTCAATGAATTTCCCCTTTTCATTAAAAACTTTCCAATTTTTATTTTCGGCATCTATGTTAAGCCAACGCTTTTCACCTGGAAGGAAAAATCCAAAAAAATCTTCATTAGACGCAAGCCATTGAAAAGATTGGTATAAGAAGATAGGAAAGCCTGTTTGCAATGGCCAGTCTGATTTCTCAATTGAAAATTGAATGACTATAGCAGAAAATCCATTCGCCGTTCCTTTTTGAATAAGTGGGATATCAGCACTGCTAGCGATCACTGGAATATTATTTTCATTTCCCGTAAATGCTGATTGAACATATGTATTATTAAAGTTTACGTATTGAAATACGGGATCTTTTTCCGTTTTTATTTCACTTTGTATTCGTATTTCCTTAACCTTATTTGGAGTGATGGCGAGCAAAGGTCTTTTCGGCCATTTTTTCATCGGCAAATTTTCCACTACAACTATTCCATCAGATAAATCTGTATTAATATCCGCTTCCTTTATTTGGATTGTCTCATAACCTATATTTTCCAAGCCTTTCATTATAAAAGGACTTATATCACCAACTAAATAAACTTTAGATAATGAAGGTTGATTAATAGCAATTAACGCATTATCCACTGAATAGTCATCTTCCACGTAAATAATAGCTTTATAGTAATCAATTGCTGGAAGTTTAGGAATTCGGACAAATTTTTGTTCACCAGGCGCCAATTCCACTTTTTCTTCAAACAAAATGTTTTCATTTGAATTAATTTGTAAAATAGCTGTTTTTTGCTCATTGCTTTGGTTTTCTATAACAGATATCCCTGTGATAATATGGTCTTTCTCACCTATGCCGAATGACTTTAGTGAAACATTTTCGCCATCTTTTCCCATATTAAAAACCGATATTGGCGTTGTTTCTGAAATATCTTTAAGATCTTCTTTTTTTACGGAATCAGAAAAAATAAATAGACTTGACTCTTCATTCACTGCCAGTGAGTTTGCAAGTCTAATCGCTTTATCCATATCACTATATTCATAGGACAAATTTATTTCGTCTACTACATTATGGATCTTTTCTATATTGGTTTCCTTATTAATCAATAAAGTTGGAGCACTTCCAGCTGCGATGATTGTTACTTCCTGATTTCCAATATCCTTTATGATTGTGGAGATTTCCCTCTTAGCTTCATCAAATCGTGATAACCCGTCATGAAGAGCAGACATTGAAGCGGAGGTGTCAATGACAATGATTATGTGATCTCCAACAATTCCTTTCGCCATCCAGTAAGGACGAACTAAAGCCAGCATTAATAAAAATAAAATCAATAGTTGGAGAAACAATAATAAATTTCGCTGCAGTTTATCAATCCATGGTGAGGCTTGCCATTCATTCATCACTTGTTCCCAAAGAATGTTAGAAGGGATTTTTTTATTTTCATAGCGTTTTCTAAACATATAAAAAACGAACACAGCGGCGATAAGAAACGCTAATAATAAAAAGATTGGATTTAGTAACCCCATCATGTCACCTCATTGTACAATTCCGCGAGAAATAAAAGTTGATATGAACAATTCTTCAACGGTCTTTTCATCGCTAAAAAAAATGTATTGAATCCCAAGCTTCCGGCAAATAAGTTCTAGTTTTTCATTATGATCCTTTAGCCTTAACTGATAGACGGAAACTAACTTTGAACTAATACTTACATTTACTTCTGTTTCCATCTCACTGTCTATTAGTTTTGCATCTCCAGTATAGTCAGGATTTATTTCTTCCTTGCTTAAAATGTGAATAAATAAAATTTGCGCTTTGGCTGAAGCAGCTTTTAAAAGCAGTTTTTCATAATCATCAATCGATTCCATTCCATCTGTAATGATAATAGTTAGTTGCTTCCCTTTTTGAAGTTTCTTTTCCATTTCCTTAATAAAAGATGAAGTGGTCCCTTTAATTTGAATCTGAATGATGTCAGAAAGAACTTGTTTTGCATAATTACTTCCTTTTCTTTCTACACTTCGAGTGTCAGTAGCAGAAATAGGAATAAATGATAATCTATCTTCATTAACTAAAGCCATATAACTTAAAGCAGCAGCTATCTTTTTTGCTATTATCCATTTCGTTTCTACTATTCTCATCGAAGAAGTACAGTCTAAATATATGGCAATTTTTATTTCCTCTTCATCTAAATATCTTTTTATGTAATGGCGTTTCGTACGTCCATAAACATTCCAATCAACAAGTCTTACATCATCCCCTGGTTGGTATGTACGAAAATCTGAGAATTCCAAAGAAGATCCAAATTTGTGCGACCGTCGTATTCCTTTATGGATTCCGGTTCGTTTTGAATCTACAACAAGACGCAATTTCCTTAGACGTCCAAGAAATTCATGTGAAAACATCGTCATTTCAGTACACCATCATGTTGTACCCATTCAATTGTTTCGTTAATTAAATGATCAGGCGCAACGCCTGCAGCCTCTCCTTCAAAGTTTAGTAAGATTCGATGGCGGAGAACTGGATGTGCAACTTGTTTAATATCCCCGATTGAAACATGAAATCTTCCAGCAAAAAGGGCACGAGCTTTTGCAAGATTAATCATGCTTTGTAATCCTCTTGGACCTGAACCGTATTGAACATAAGATTTCACTGAAGGGCAAGCAGCATCCTCATTCGGATGTGTCGCAGCTACAATGTTGACAGCAAGATCCAAAATTTCATCCGAAATGATGATATGTTTTGTAAGCATTTGAATTTTGCTTACATCATTACCTGACAAAAGTTTCTTTAGATTTGGTTTTTCTACCCCTGTTGTCCGGTGAATAATTTCTTTTAAATTTTGCTTATTCGGATAGGAAACGTTGATTTTACAAGTGAAACGGTCGAGCTGTGCTTCTGGTAATGGATAAGTACCTTCCATTTCGATTGGATTTTGGGTAGCAAGGACAAAAAACGGAGTCGCCATTTTCTTTGTATCCCCCATGATCGTCACCGTTTTTTCACCCATTGCTTCTAAAAGCGCGCTTTGCGTTTTCGGAGTTGCTCTATTAATTTCATCTGCAAGGACAATATTTGAAAAAATAGGTCCCTTAAAAAAATCAAACCGTTGTTTACCTTCTTCATCTGGTTGAATCATCATTGTTCCAGTAATATCAGATGGCATTAAATCAGGAGTAAATTGAATTCTTGAAAAGGATAAATCCAATACTTCTGATATTGTCTTCACGAGCATCGTCTTTCCAAGCCCAGGCAAACCCTCAAGTAATGCATGGCCACCTGAAAAAATCGTCCAAAGTAATTGATCAATTACCTCATCCTGGCCAACAATAAATTCTTGGATTTCACTTTTTATACTAATAAGTTGCTCCGCAGCTTGTATAAAATCCTGTTCACTAACATTGGTCACTCTATTCACTCCCGATCTGGATTAATCTCAGAAAAATAATTTTTTACAATAGATTCTAATTCGGATGGCAACTGCAATCGGTTTGTGCTTTCTCGAGAGGCCTTCTCATATTGATTGTATACTTCTTCATATGGGCGAATCGATCCTTTCAATACGGGTCCATTACCTTCCCCGTGTTCTGTAGGCTTTCCTTCTCCCATTTCCCCCGAATCTTTTTCTATATTGACTTTTCCATCAACTGTTTCAGGAATGGTTAACTCTCGAGAACCCATGCCAAGTCCAGCTCCGTTGCCAGGTGTGGAACTACCATTTGAACTAGAATTACTGCTATTACCATTTCCTTTAGAATTGCCACTCTCCCCTTGGCCTTCATTTCCATTTCCAATGGAAGAACCGTTTTGTTGACCAGTTTGAGAACCACTGTTCGTTTCATCACCTTTTGGAGAATTACCTTTTTCATTATTTTGGTTCTGAGCAATCGTTGTAGAAGGTTGTATATTATTCTCAAGCATTTTTTCCAACAGAGACTCGCTGGCAGTTTGCATGATTTTTTGCGAATCCGCCAATTGAGTGGACTGGGAAGCCTTATCCAGCATATTAGATAACTGATCCTTTAATAAGTTAATATGCTCTGAACTTAAATCGCCCAACTCACTTTGAATTAATTGAGCAAGTGATTCCTTTTGTTCATTTGTTAATTGCGATAATTGTTCACGTAATTTTTCCAGTTCACTTTCCATCAGATCTTTATTATTCTCGTGCAGTGCTTTTGCCAATTCGTGAAATTTCCCTGCTTCTAATTGTTTAATTGCTCTCGTTAGTTCAGCATTATTTTCATCTGACTGAGTTTTCTTTAGCATTAATTCGCTACTCTGTTTATTAAGTTTTTTCAATGCTTCATCTGCATTTTTCATACCCTTTAAATCAACCATCGCTGTTTCGATCGTTTTTTTCACAATTGGGTTTGTTTTTTCCTTAAAGAGTTTTTCTAGTTCTTTAACTGTTTCCTGAACAATAGCCCTTTCTTTTTTTTGTTGCTTTGCTTCCGCCATCTTTTCATTAGGATATAAAATGATTAGTGAAGTTAATATGATGAAAAAAATCGATAAATATAGAGGTAATGGATATATATATTTTTTCTTTCTTTTTAAAACGCTGATTTCCGCTTTTTTCATATGGACTAATGCATCTTTTCTTTGTAATTCATGCACCATTTCTTTATCATCCATAAAGGCTAACGCTGTTGAAGCTCTATCTTCTCCACAATATTGATCATAAAATTGAGCTGCTTGTTTAAATCCCGACTTTGTTTTCCAAAACCGTACGAAAAAAAATATGACTGTAATCGATACGAATGATGAGATAAACATATTCGTATCGATTATGACGTAGAAACGAGCAAATATGAACAGACATAGAATAAAAGCACTGCAAGCTAAGAGTAAATATTGAAATTCTTTAGCGCTATGCTCAACTTGTAATTGCAACTTCACCTTTTTAAGCAGCGAATAAAATGTTTTTTGAACATCCATAGAAATCATCCTTTTTTCGGATTCATATTCGGCCTCAACTTTTTAATGCTTACCCAAAGTGAAAGGAAGGCCAAAATTGTATAGATGATGAAATAACTCCAAATAAGGGGAAAGGAAATCCCAGTCTTATCTATAAACGCTTGATTAATCCCTTCTTCAAACAATCCGCTGAATACAATCGGAGGATTAAATGCCGCAAAAATATACGGAAGCACTAATGGGGGTTTAAAATTAGCATAATCATAATAACTTATTGATATGGCAAATAATAGAGCTGCGCCGCCTGATAGAAAAAGTGTTATGCCATATGTTGAAATCATCGAAACAATGGTTCTTCTAATTAATGTTGAAAATAATATTCCAAAGCTTCCAAATACAAATATAGTAAACAAGTAAAAGCCCATCACTTTCACTATTGTTGCCGGTGAAACGCCCCCAAAAAGAAATACTAATGAATAAAATGGAAGGCTTGCAGCTAATAAAAGCAATAAATAAGAAATGGATGAAATCAATTTACTTAAAATAATACTTGTAGAGCTTTGAGCAGTTGTTAGTAAAATATTCAATGTTTGCCGCTCTCGTTCCCCACTTATGACACCGGATGTTAATCCCGGAGTTATAAATAAAATCAGTCCTAGCTGCAAATAAGCAAGCACCATAAACATCGTTCTACTTTGTGTAGGACGGATAAATTGGGATCCCCCTCCAATTGAAGTTTCGAGAAGCATATATCCTATTACGACTATGCCAATAGCAACCAAGTAAGAAAACAGCCCTATGAAAGTACGAAAAGAGCGAAATCTAAGCTTAAATTCTTTATTTAAAACAGGATTGATGAATAAACTCTTCAACTTAGCTCAACTCCTTTCGTAATTTCCATAAACACATCTTCAAGATTGGACTCTACCTGTTTGAAGCTCAAAATAGCTAGTTCCGCTAAAACAGCTTTTCTTAACAAATTCACTTGTGATTTTTCGTCTCCTGAATATTGAAATTGAATCGCGTTCTTTTCTAATCGGGAAATTCTCGAGACTGATGGATCATCTTCAAAAAACGAAATGGCTTTCTCCACTTGATCATTGAGTGTGACAACAATAACTTTATCTGCTTGGAGCTGCTGTTGTATATCTGCTACAGTACCATGCGCAACTAATTGTCCTTTATTGATCACGCCAATTTCATCACACATTTCCGATAGCTCAGGCAAAATATGAGACGAAATTAGGATCGTTTTTCCCATGTTTTTCAATTCCTTTAAAATTTCACGCATTTCTACACGGGCTCGTGGATCTAGGCCTGAAGCTGGTTCATCAAGAATCAACACATCGGGATCATGTATAAGTGACCTGGCAAGGCAAAGTCTCTGCTTCATCCCTCGTGAAAGCACATCTACATAAGAATTTTCCTTTTCAGCTAAATTAACTAAGTCTAATAACTGTGGGATAAGGATGGCTCGATCTCTTGCAGAAATCGAATAACTTGCTCCGTAAAAATCCAAATATTCACATACTCGCAATTGATCATATACACCGAAGAAATCAGGCATATATCCTATTTGCTTCCTAACCTTCTCAGGTTCTTGAGTAACACTAGCACCGTTAATAACAGCTGTACCTGATGTTGGGGAAAGTAAAGTAGCCAATATTGAAAAGGCAGTCGATTTACCAGCCCCGTTATGACCGACAACTCCGAAAACGATCCCTTTATCTATATTGATTGTTAATGAATCCAGAGCAGTAAAAGAGCCGTACTTTTTTGTTAATCCGTTTATCTCTATCATTATTTTACAGCTCCTTTAACAATAAACTCTGGCAACGAAATATATGGTTCATTTTGCGAATTGAATTTTTCCAATTTAATTTTAATTTGTCCATTCTCGGAAACAAACTGTCCAAGATCATCATTCGCCGATTTTGCTTGCCCCTCTTCAATCGCCGCATACTCACCTGTTTTAACATTTAAAATTGAAAGCTTAACAGAACCATATCCGTTCATATTATATTGAATAGAATCAAGGACTGTATTTTTCAAATCAATTTGTTGGGGAAGTGTTAATACTACCTGGTATGTTCCATCTTCCAATCCCATTTCATACTGCCCAAATCTATCGTAAATATTACCTTCTATTGGAGTAATATCAACCGATAACTGATTATTCTGTAAGACAAAAGGACCTATTATCTTTCCAGTTGCAGAAAAAGGCTGATAGATAATAGTGGAACGCGTATTTTTCTCTTTTTTATTTGTAACTCCTATATCAATTATTTTGTTATTTGTATAACCAAAAACAATAGGGAAATTTTCAATCGAAGCTGTATTAGAAAGGATTGCCATTTTAAGATCATCCTTTTTCATATCTTCTAGTTCCCGATTATTTCGGTAATTATATATTCCATAATCAAGAGGTGTTGATAAAATGGTTTCTTTTAATTTGAGGTCTACATCAATAATCTCCCCTTGTTTGGCAGAACCTAATTTATACGCATAGTTTCCAGACCATATATATAATTCATCAAAATCATAAGGATATTGATTTACGATTTTCCCGTTTAATGTCTGTCCTTTTATTTCTAGATCTATATCGAATTGGCCAGTTACCTGTTTTGTAGCTTGACCTACAATGGATCTAGCAGACCAATATTCCACATTAGCAAAATCAAAATGTAATTGGTTTCTAGTTTCAGTCATTACGGCCTTACCTAAATCACGCTCCCCTACAAACCCCTCACTACCGTTTACAGGGATCCCATAAAACTCCTCTTTAGGAACAGTAAGTTGAAAATCTCCACTCCGATTTGAAAAAATCGTAGCCGTATACATACCACTAATTTCACCGTTCGAATTTGCCTTAAATACCCCCATCTCAGAAAGCTGTGAGCTTTTGATTCGATCTTTTGCACCTACTCCAAAAATACATGCAGACATAATAATGGCGCATGTCGGAATAATCCACCAACTATGTTCCCGTCTATCGATTTTCTTCAATACGACATATAAAATTGGAATAATTATGATCATGTAACCAAGCATAATCAAAACGACTGTCCCAATTGAAAAAATAGATGCAGAAAACAATTCATTCGTCGAAGTAAGGTTGCTGTATATTTGTTGGTAGATTCCTTCTGGATTATAATTTCGATTGTATTTAGAATCCATAGTTGAAAAGATGTATTGCAACCAATCTACATACCCCTTCCATGATGATAATGGTTCCTCACCTAATGAAAAGGCTGCTTGATAAATTTCGCCTTCATCTATTTTTCTCATCATGATTATAGGGATATCATTCGTTGCTATTATGAGTTCAGCATCTTTTGAAACATTACCAGTTTGAATATCAAGCGAGTTAAAAGTTGGCTTTTCATCTTTTATTTGCAGAAATGACAAGTTGCTTATTTTTTCTTTATTAGATGGCTGCATTGGGAGAAGCTGTTGAAGCTCTCCCCAGGCATGCTGAGCTTTGGCAGATGCCCCTGTAATAAGTGCACCTCCTCCATTTATCCAACCCGCTACTGCATTTTGCTGCTTTTCCGATAATCCTGATACAGAATAATCGTCAATAACTAAATAGTCAAAAAACTGCAAACCAATTTTGTCATTAGGTATATTCTTTTTCGTTAATTGAATAATCTTCGGTTGCTTTCCATTTATTTTTATAAGCTGCAATGCCTTTAAACGGTCTGGATTTTCAGTCATTAACCCAATCGTTGCTTGATTATCATCAACTGTCCGGTATGTCAATTTGCCATTACCTATTATTGAAACCTTATTTCCTTTTTTCCAGCTGCCTTCGTATAACGCTAAATTTTCTTTATTGAAATTTGAGTTATATATTGAAGTGCCTGGTAAAACAATTTCATAAGACTTTTCACCATTTTTTGGGAGATCAATCTTAATGGCTTTCGAACCACCAAGATTATAGTCACTGGAAAAAGAGATTAACAGATCTCCACTAAAATCCGGACCATTATTTTTCAATTTAATGTTGACAGGGTATCCTCTCCCACTTTTAACCATCCCTTCATAGCCCTCTTCTACTGATAATTCGATCGATGCTTTTGCGGCCGAAGCTGAAGGTAAGAGGAAAAATTGCCAAACTAGAAATAAAAATAATACAGATATTAATATTTTTTTAATATTGCCCATAATTGTCCCCCCTGAAAAACCCCTATATAAAGTAGACGAATAAAGCAGAAAAAAGTTCTTATTTTAAATACTTTTGTACAATTTCTAAAAAAGCTTTAACTTGCTTTAATTCAAATGCGGATTCATAACCCAATAACCAAGTATCTCGCTTTATAGGGTGATTTTTTTCATCCAGAAGAGGGATTTTATATACATCTTTTTCCGAGCCAGTTAACGTGATTGCAGGTAATATTGCATATCCAATTCCATTGTAAGTCATTTGTTTACATGTTTCGATTTGGTCTACTATAATCGTTCGTTTTGGAACAGTTTGGAATTGCCTATGCCACCAGTTTTGAATCTCTTGATAATAATTAGAATCGCTCTTGAATTGAATGAATGGGCGATCTGTTTCCATAACATCTTCTATTCTACTTATTTCCCGATCAACTAAATAAAGGCTGTCTTCGAAAAGATGGATTTTCTCCCCTTTCCAATCAGTCGCCCCCCTAATAATTCCTACATGAACTTCCCCTTCATATAGATTTTTCAATATCTCGCTGCTCCAACCAGTAATTAATGAAATTTTCGCGTGAGGATGAGCGCTTACAAATTGTTTTAACACTTTTGGCAACCAGTTTTGACCAACTATAGAGGCGCAAGCTATCTTTAAAGTCCCATGAACTTTCGTATTAAGCTCCTGTATTTCTTCATAAATACGTTCCTCTTCCTCCAACATTGATTCGGCAAAATTCACTACCATTTCACCAGAAGGGGTCAAGATAACGCCTTTTTGCGTGCGAATAAATAATTTAGCTCCCCACTGTTTCTCAATATTTTGCAGTCTTTGTGACAAGGCAGGCTGTGAGACAAATAACTTTTCCGCGGCTTTCCTCATATTCGATTCTTTAGCAAGAACAACGAGCAATTGGTAATCTGAAAGTGACATATGACTTCGTATTCCCCTTTATGTATTTAAAAAATTCGGCCCCCAATAAGGGAGCCGTTTTTTAATAAAACTTCTTGCGTATTCTATACATGATTTATTTTTCTAATATAATGATTAAGTTCTTTTAAAAGAGCTCTTCTCGTAAAGATTCCTTCAAAATATCCGTCCTCATCCGCAACACATAGAAAAGGATGATCAATCAGCAAAGCTAAAGCTTTTTCAAATTTGTCGTGAAGCCCTACTTTTGGAATTTTAACGGCCATTACATCTTCTACTTTTTTGTCCGTTAATTTCTCAAATTCAATCCGTTCCAAACCAAGCAATGCTTCTGTTATCATAGGGGAGCTGATTAAACCATGTAGTTTAAAACGAGCATCCAATACCGGTATAGCAGAATAACCACTTTTTGTTAAGACAAGCAGTGCGTGTTCAAGACTATTTCCTATTTGAACATGAGCCACTTTTTCGGAAGGGATTATATAGTCAATAATTTTTGGATCCATAAATTCATGACTTTGTAAGGAAATCATAAGCAAACTCCCTCATCTCATTATTATCTTCTCATTTCCATTTTAACATAAATAGTGAAGAGAAAATGCCCTTCTTGCATGATTTAATGTTAAAATGCAAAATGATTTTCTATATACTGCTTAAGAGGGATTCTTTTCTTCTTGGACAATTTCATAAATTTCAATTGCAGTAATATCGATATCATCAAATTGATATTTTTGTTTATTTGAGTCCCTATCATATTCTTCCACTTCAAATGTTTTAGTTGATGGAAAATACTTTACTTGACATAATGTTTTTCCATTAACTTCAAAAAGCCTTTGTGGAATTTCTTCATGACCCTCTGCATTCTGCATTGATTGAAGCCGTTGAATAATACTCAATAACTGTGACATTTTTTAGTCTCCTTTCTTTTGGAAAGACAAAAAAATTATAAACGACAATGGAGGGAGAAATCAAATTATAATGCAAAAGTGGTAGTATCTTTTTCCTTTAACTTACAAACTTTAGCATGTGAGATTTTCTATAAAAGAAATACGAAATAATTTAGAAAATAGAAAGTTTCCTCAGCTAGTCAAGACAATTTTGCCTTCCATAAGGATTCTTGCTGGTTGATCGGCCCGATCTGGACGACTGGAGCGTTCTTTCAAATCAAAAAAGGACACCGAGAAGGACTCTCGGTGCCTTTTGTTGACAATCTGACTGCAAAATAACAGGAAGATTCTTACGAATTCTTCCTTTATTCTTCTTTCATGTTTAATAAAGATTCATTTAACTGAGCAAGGGCTTTAATAATCGTTCGTTTACGATTATAGCCTTTGACATTTATAGAAATATCATTCATGGCAGCAAATACTCTTCCCCAAGATCCGTAAGGTTTGAAACCATAAATATATATTTTAATCATCCCAGAATTAGCAGGAATGAATATCACTTCAAATCTATTGTTCTTCCTCATCTTATCATCTCCAATCCTTTGCAGAGCTTAAAAATGGGCATAGATAAATATAACATTGATGATATGTTTAATACAAGCATCAAAAGAATGATGATAAAGAAGCTGATATCATTTCATAAGTTCATTATGGCAACCATCTTCCCTTTCAGGCATTTCAATGATACAATATTAATTATTCAGACATTTATATTCAATGGAAAGGGGTCCCATGCATGGAGAATCCAACCAACAACTATCTAGAGCCAACTATACAAAATCTTTCCCAAGCAATTTTCACAGTAAATCGTCATGCTAAAACAGCTATAAACCCCAAATTTTTATACTCCCTTAAAAAAAATGCTTTAAATAAAATGATTCAGGAAAAAAAAGCTGAAAAAATTGGACTTCATTTTTCTAGAAACCCTAAATTCAGCCAGCAACAATCAGACGTATTAGTAAAATGTGGCGAGTATACTTTTCATATCCCACCGACAAAAGAAGATTTTGAATATTTGCCTCATCTTGGACATCTTGATCAACATTCCCGCAACCCAAAAACCCGCATGTCACTTAATTTGGCAAAACAACTTCTCATCAATTATACCGGCATGAAGGAAAATCAAAAAAATAACAAAACAATCGTTCAACAGCCAGTATTTAAGAAACTTGGTGACAGTTTCTTTTGATCCTAAAAACAAAAGCACGTGTGCTTGTTCATCAACTAACATACATGCCATTAAAATGTGGTAGTCGATGAAACTGGACGTAGCGTTTTTTTATTGATATTCCATTTTCAATCTTCGAAAGGAAACGCAGCACGATTGAAAAAATGGAAGTCAATTGAAGAAGAAGGAACGTACAGTGCGCAACGTCCCCTCGCTTTGTTTTTTCATATCCGACTTAATGCCTTCCTGACTAGTATTCAGCGATCCTACGTCAAGCTGAAAGAAAGTCCATATTTTACTTTTATAGAGGCTTGTTTATGATCTTGAAGAAAAGATGCTTAGGACTAGACTAGTGAAGCCGATAGTGACTATTCAAAAAAGTAAGACAAGATATTTAATAGTGTTAGACTTTTGAGTAAGGAAAAAACTAATTAAAGTTATGTACAAAGAGTTCAATTTTAAATTTGTTTATTACCAAAAACCCAGACTATTTCAATATGTCTGGGTTTTAATATCACAAAATATATTGATCCATTTTTAATACTAACTCACTAATCTCAGGTTTACTCACTTGCTCTGCCGCTCCAACTTGTTGTCCTTTATGTCGTAGATCATCAGTTATCAAAGAAGAGAAAATAATAACTGGCAGTTTAGAGATTCTATGATTCTCTTTAATTCTTTTAGTCAGATGATGGCCATCCATTTGTGGCATCTCAATATCTGTAATAACAAGCTGTACCTCGTCATAAATGTTTTTACCTTCATTTAATAAAGATTCCATATAGGATAATGCATCTTTTCCATTTTCAAAGAACTCAACATTTTCATAACCAGCCAAGGATAAAGTTTCATTCAGAAGCTTTCTTAATAATGGCGAATCTTCTGCAGCCACAATTTTCTTGCTTGAACGTTCCCTTTTCCCAAGTTTTTTTATTTGCCCCACATGAATTCCAGCATCTGGATTAATATCGACGATGATTTTTTCAAAATCTAACAATAAAATCATGTTTTCAGATTCATTTATTACCCCTATTACTTGTGAAGAATCTACGTCATAAAGCTCTGATGGCTTTTCTATTTTATTCCATGAAATCCGATGGATTTGTGATACATGATGTACATGGAAGACAACTTTCAGTAAGTTATATTCCGCAACTATAAATTTTTCATTTAATATATTTCTATTATCGTTGGTTTCTAAACCTAACGCCTTCTCTAAACTTACGACTGGCATTACTTCCCCGCGAAGCTGTATAACTCCTAAAATATTAGGGTGAGCATGGGGAATGGGGGTGATAGGTAAAGGATTAATAATTTCTTTTACTTTTAATACATTGATTCCAAACTTATGATTATTTATCTCAAATTCAATAATTTCCAGCTCATTCGTTCCGCTTTCTAAAAGTATTCCAGAACGATCCTCCATATTTCTTCCTACCTTTCAATGGCTGTTATCATACGCTATATTCTTAAGCGTTTGTTTTTGGCAAAAGTCCAAGAGCCGGCTATTGCGACTTAATAAGAGTGTTTAACATTAAGCTGATAGCTCTTCCCCTTTTAATATCCGTTCCTAAGACTAGTCTATTTCTCGTTATTTAGATTCACGTCAAACAGCAACAATGTTTTTGAAAAGAGCCTTATGATATTAATCCCAATATTTTATTAAGCTTTGCGTGCCGTTATTTTCTTCGCCTTGATCTGCAAGTGAATCATACATTTTTTTTGCCAAATCAAGCCCTGGTAATTGAAGATTCATTTTTTCAGCTTCTTCTAATGCAATCCCCATATCCTTAATAAAATGCTTAATAAAAAATCCAGGTGAATAATCTTCTTTAAGAACTCGTGGAATTAAATTGGACATCGACCAACTTCCCGCTGCACCACTACTAATGGATTTTAGTACAGTTTCAGGGTCCAACCCGGCCCTTCTCGCATACACAATCGCTTCAGATACACCAATCATATTTGAGGCTATGGCAATTTGATTGCACATTTTTGTATGTTGACCAGCACCTGCTTCTCCTTGATAAACGATGTTTCCACCAAGGATATTAAATATTGGCATCATTTCTTCGAATGTGTTGACATCTCCTCCTATCATGATTGATAGTGTTCCGTTTTTCGCTCCAATGTCGCCTCCGGAAACGGGAGCATCGAGAGTATGTACTCCAACCTTATTTCCTTTTTCGTATATTTTTTTAGCCAGAGTTGGTGTGGACGTAGTCATATCAATGAATATCTTCGGATTATTGGCACCTGCAAATAATCCTTTTTCTCCAAAATAAACTTCCTCTACGTCGTGTGGGTAGCCAACCATTGTAATGATTATGTCGGCATTTTCTGCGATTTCTTTAGGGGTATCCTTCCACTCTGCACCATTTACAAGTAAATCTTCTGCCTTTTCTTTTGTTCTACTATAAACAAAAAGCCTGTATCCTTCCGAAAGCAAATGATTTGCCATGCTTTTCCCCATAACACCGATACCTATGAAACCAATTGTTTTTTGTGTACTCAAATTATCCACTCCTTCAACAAAAAGATTAAATTGACCTTAACTTACCACCATCTACAAAAAAGCTGCTTCCTGTCATATATGTATTTCCTTCTGATGCTAAAAACACAACCACCTTAGCAAATTCATCCGGCTTTCCATCTCTTCCTAGAGGAATGCTTTCTTGGGCTTTTTTAGCAACATCTTCAACTGAAACACCTTTCTTCTTGGCGTTAGACTGATCCAACTGTTTAATTCTATCCGTGTAAATTCTTCCCGGTGCTACTGTGTTCACTAATATATTAAATGGAGCAAATTCATCTGCCAACGTTTTAGATAATCCAGCGATGCCCATTCTAAAAGTGTTAGACAGAATTAACCCCGGAATCGGTTCACGGATGGAAGAAGATGCTATATTAATAATCTTTCCACCCTTGTTTTTTAAATAAGGGAGGGCTTCTCTTATAATTCTTATATAAGATAGTAGATTCAATTCGAAGGATTTTTGCCATGCCTCATCATCCATGTCTTCAAACCCACCTGCCGGAGGACCTCCAGCATTATTGACCAAAATATCAATACTGCCAAAAACCTCAGCCGTTTTTTTTACCATTTCGCTAATTTCCAGCGGATTCGTTATATCACATCTAATCCAGCTTACATTTCCACTATTCAAGCTTTCCAATTCTGTGTGTACAGATTCTAATTGCTCTTCATTTCTACTCGCAATCATTACATTTGAGCCTTCCTTTACAAACTGCTCGGCAATGGCTCTTCCCAATCCTTGACTGGAAGCGACGATCAATGCATTTTTTCCTTTTAGCCCAAGTTCCATTTAAATATCCCCCAATCGCTCATAAATTTATACTTATTATACCATTATCATTTTATTATTTTACTAAAATAAGGCTATCCCAAACCTATAGTTTAGAATAGCCCTTATTTCTTTTTAACGATTTCAGGTCATTTTCTTTTCTATTTCCATTGTTACACGCCAGAGTACGCCATAAATCCACCATCAACAGGTACGCTTATACCAGTCACAAATCCGCTTGCCTCATCATCAACTAACCATAGCAAAGTCCCAAGCAGATCTTCCGGCTTTCCTAATCGCCGCATTGGTGTATGAGCTAATATTTTTTCTGTACGGTCTGTGTTTGTCCCATTTGGATTTTTTAATAATGCTTGATTCTGGGTCGTCAGAAAAAATCCTGGAGCAATAGCATTAACACGGATACCCGTCTCAGCCATATGTACGGCAAGCCATTTCGTAATATTCTCAATGCCTGCCTTTGCTGCACTGTATGCCGGCACTTTCGTCATCGGACTGTATGCACTCATAGATGATATATTAATTATATTTCCGCTGTTTTCAACTATTCTTTTAGAAAACACTTGTGTCGGAAGCAATGTACCAATAATGTTTAAATTGAAAACATATTCAAAACCGTTTAAAGTTAAATCAAAAAAAGTCTTAACTTCCTTATCTTCTAAATCGCTTATATTAAATATTTCATTTGTCGTTATACCTTCTGGATGATTACCGCCTGCAGCATTAATTAAAATATCGCATGTACCAAGAGCTTGATAGACTTCTTGTTCCGCCTTTCTAACACTTTCCAAGTTTACTACATCGCATTGAATCGCAACCGCTTGACCACCTTGGCTCATAATTTCATCGACAACTATTTGACCTTTTTCCTGCGTTCGATTTAAAATTGCCACCTTCATCCCTTGTCTGGCAAGTTCCTTTGCCATATAACTGCCGAGAACTCCGCCACCTCCTGTTACGACTGCAATTTTCCCTCGTAAACGATCATGTATTGGAAGCATTCTTTCCACCCTTTCTCTACCCCTATATAAAATAATGCGGATATTTCTTCATCATTATTTCCTTCTCAACGACTGCCATTTGCAGGTGCCGTTCCATCATTTGGCTCGCTTCTTCTGCATTTTTGTCAACGATAAACTGATAAATGGATTTATGCTGTGAAATGATGCTATCCCAGTTTGAAACTTTGGACAATCTTAATAGTCTTAGTCTATTAAAATGACTGTTCAATAGTTGCAACATCTTCCATGTCCGGGCTTTACCTACCCCATTAAATAATATTCGGTGAAATTCTTCATCCAACTCATACAACTGATAAAAGTTATTTTTGCCGATACAAAGCTCTTGCAACGCGAGATTTGTTTCAAGGCGAAAAAGATCATCTTCCGGAAAATTCTTACAGGCCAAAACAACCATTTCCTTTTCAATTTTTTCTCTAATGAATCTTCCTTCTTCAACATAATCTAGATTGATCCGTGAAACGATAGTTCCGCTTTGAGGGATGATATCCAATAACTCTTCCTGGGCTAGTTTCATAAAAGCTTCTCGAACTGGCGTTCTGCTTACATGAAATTCATCCGCAATTTCTTTTTCGGAAATTTTTGTTCCCGGTTCAAGTTCTAAATTAAGAATTTTCATCTTTAGCTTTTTATACGAATAATCCCTCGTTGAACCACGGTGTGTTTCTTTATTAATCACCTTAATATCCTCCAATCACAACTCAAACACTATATTTACAATACTAGTATACAATAATCTTTAAAAAAGCAAGTCGAAAGATTTACGACTTTAGTTACTTTCAATATTTAACTCAATAAGATTATTACTTGGATCTAAACAAAAGACTTGAACGAATCCACTTTTACTGCCGAGGTTTTCCAGTAAAGGAACATCATGCTTCTTTAAATGCCTAACAGCTGCCTCGTAATCTTTAACTCTAATGGCTAAATGTCCATCCTTCGTATCAACATTTTCTTTTTTTCTCAATGTATTTGATTCTGGATGAACGATTAAATGAAGTTGTTGGTCTCCTATTTCATACCAAGCACCGTTGAAATTAAAATTTGGTCTCTCTATTTCCTTTAAACCAAGAATAATGCCATAAAAATGTTTACATTCTTCTAGATTTGTTACGGATAAACTTATATGATGCAATCCAATAATATCAAACGTCACCATTTTTCTAACTGCCCCTCCTAATATTTGAAGTCATTATTTAAATATGGGCTAGCACTTTTCCCTTTACTGAATATTATCACATATTATAGAATTAATAATTGTTAATTTTGGAAATTATTCTAAATAAATTCCAAACGCTTAATGAAATAACTAAAATAAAAAAAGCCAGACAATATGTCCGGCAAAAAAGGGGGAAAAATGAGAATGAAATGACTAGGAGATCGTCATATCAATCATGATTATTATTCTATACCACCCTTTTTAAAAATATACACATAAAAAGTATTACATTTATATTACATTATTTTTTACTAAATCCATTACTTCATGAGACGTTTGTAGTGATAGTGCATCTTCAGCTAATTGCTGCATTTCATTTCGATCAAGTTTTTTCATAATACTTCTTGCTTTCAAAATCGATGATGCACTCATTGAGAATTCGTCCAACCCAAGGCCTAAAAGAATCGGAATCGCGATTTCATCTCCAGCCATTTCTCCGCACATACCAGCCCATTTGCCTTCATTATGTGCTGCATCTATAACCATTTTGACTAAACGTAAAATAGCAGGATTATATGGTTGATATAAATATGAAACGCGTTCATTCATTCGATCAGCAGCCATTGTATATTGAATTAAGTCATTTGTGCCTATACTAAAAAAATCAACTTCCTTCGCAAATTGATCCGCTAAAACTGCAGTAGATGGAATTTCAACCATGATTCCAAGTTCAATCTTATCCGCAACTAAAACGCCACTGCTTAAAAGTGCTTCCTTTTCTTCCATTAACAATGTTTTGGCAGACCTAAATTCATCCAGTGTTGCTATCATCGGAAACATGATTTTTAAATTTCCATATGCACTTGCCCTTAATAAAGCACGCAGCTGGGTGCGAAAGATCTCTTGTTCCTCAAGACATAAGCGTATCGCTCTAAATCCTAGAAATGGATTCATTTCTTCTGGTAAATTTAAGTATGGCAGCTGTTTATCTCCACCAATATCTAGTGTGCGGACAACGACAGGCTTCCCATCCATTTTTTCAAGCACCGTTTTATAAGCTTCAAATTGTTCATCTTCTGTTGGCAGCTGATTTCTTTCCATATAAAGAAATTCAGTGCGGTAAAGTCCTACACCTTCACCGCCATTAGCAAGAACATTATCAACATCTTGCGGAGATCCAATATTCGCCGCTATTTCAACATGCTTGCCATCTCGGGTTAATGTAGATTCATCCTTTAGAAGTGCCCATTCGGCTTTTTGCAATTCAAAATTTCTTAATTCTTCTTCATATTTATTAATGATTTCAGGTGTCGGATTAATATGTACTTCACCGTGGAGACCATCAACGATTACAACATCACCATTTTCGATGCTTTTCGATGCGCTTTTTGTTCCTACTACAGCAGGAATTTCCATAGAACGAGCCATAATAGCCGAATGGGATGTGCGCCCGCCTATATCAGTCGTAAAACCCTTGACAAACTCTTTATTCAACTGGGCAGTATCAGATGGCGTTAAATCTTCCGCAATGATGACAACTTCCTCCGCGATTAAACCAGGGTTCGGTATTTTCACCCCTAGCAAATGTGCTAGAACACGTTTTGAGACGTCTTTTATATCTGCTGCTCTTTCTTTCATATATTCATTTTCCATTTGCTCAAATATGGATACGAACATATCAGTCGTTTCTTTTAAAGCGCTTTCTGAATTTGTCATTTCCATCTTTATTTTATCTTCTATGGATGACATTAATTCTGGGTCGCTTAGTACAAGAAGATGAGCATCGAATATTGCTGCTTTATCTTCTCCAAGATCCGCCAAAGCTTTCTCCCGAATTACTTCAAGGTCCGCTTTGGCAGTATTTATTGCCGAGTGAAGTCTGTTGATTTCATCCTCGACATTTGAGATAGCAGTTTTACTAAATGAAAGATCCGGCTCTACAAGCCGATATGCTTTTCCGATGGCAATTCCACTAGATGCGGCTATCCCTTTTAAAATTGTGGACATTACTCCGCAAGTCCTTCTTTTTGGAATAATTCTTGAATGCCAGCCATTGCTTCTTCTTCATCACTGCCATCTGCACTGATTGTAATGTTTACACCTTTTCCAATTCCAAGTGACATGACACCCATAATTGATTTTAAATTTACTTTTTTATCTTTATATTCTAGTTGAATATCTGAAGCAAATCTGCTTGCAGTTTGTACTAGCATTGTTGCTGGCCTTGCGTGGATACCTGTGTCGGATGTTACAGTAAATTGTTTTTCAATCATTTCTAATCGTCTCCTTTTCTCAAAGCAAAATTTATTGAGCTTACTAATACAAAAGTAGCCAATTTTTGGCGTTTCGTCAATGGTTGAGCAACAAAATCAAGGTAAAAAAATATATACCCTTCTTTTTCGACTTTATTCCTTCCAATTTTTGTAAATATTTTGCAAATTTTCTTTTACATTATTTATTTCTGCCATAAAATTTTTGATCTCGTCATTTGTTGCATGTAAACTCCCATATCGAACCCCTTCATAAATATTAATGGAGTTGTTGGATACTTGTATACCTATTCTGTCAAACCACTCCCTAAAAGATTCATATGGATATCTCCCTAGATTCTTTTTTGCTGCAAATTTCTCAAGGGATTTTATTTCCCTGCGAATGTCATTATCTATTTCGCTGTACAGTGGACGTATGGTTGTTACATTTTTAAGTGGTGCAGCATTTGTATAAAAAGGATTTGTTGGTATATGAGAATCAACAAGCTGCGGGCGTCGATTTTTAAGCTTTTTAAAAGCATATATTGCCACTATGCTTAAAATAATTAAAATGATCGCTATGGCAATATTATTAAAGGCTTTTGTCGATTCAAGTTTTAATACAATATCTGCATCCAATTTACCATGCGTCTCTCCAGGAGAAATATTCTTATGTTCTACTTCCTGATTCAAGATTGATTTTGTAAATAATCCGATAATAGGTTCACTAATAAACATCAATAGTTTTGCAAATATGGATAAAATCTGATCAAGTAGTTGACGAACATAATGGGAAAATACATACACAATGAAAAAAGCGCCAATCAACATTCCACTCGTTCCGACAAAAAAAGTAATGAAAATTAACTTCTTACCTTTTTCATGTCCAATTTCAAAATATCTGCCAATAAAAGTCCCTGTTGAAAAAATTAGAAACTGAAGTAAGACGAGCAAAAGCACCCAATACAAAAATGGTAAAGAGAATATTGCAGCAACTATCCAAATCATCAGTGCTGATAATACTGTAAATATTAATACCCCTTCACCATCGACGATCTCGTCATGTATATTATTCTCTAGTTCCTTTTTTAAAATAAAGAAAAGAAATAACGCAGCAAAAAGAACAACCAACAAAGGGACACGAAATATAAAGCTTACTAGAAAGATCGGTGGTAAAGCAAATATTACATAATTAAAAACATATCCTTTTCCATTAATACAATGAAAAACAAACACAAATAAACACCCTAAGCTCACTAACAGGATGAATGGCCAAGCAATGGTATTAAAAGTTAATCCACTTAAATGGATTGGCGAAATAATTAAGCTTACTAATATTGATTTCATTAAGAAACTTCTTATGTTCTCCCACTTGAAATATCTCTCAGTCATCATAGCGCCATTTTCTTTTGCTTCCATTGCCTTAAGACTCCCTTGCCATGAATATTCTCCACTTCATAAATCGATCTTCCTGTTATGGATAAATTCATAAGTTGATGTTGTATACCCATATTTTTCGAGCCTGAATAAATAATGACAGTTGGTAAGTCTTCGTTTTTTAAATGACTTAACATTTGTACGGTAGGAAACGAAAGAGATGAGAAACTTAGTATAGTAAGCAACTCAAGAGCTGCTTGTCTGTGTTTTTGGCCTTGGCCCTCATTCAAATAATAATAAGGAGTTTTTCCAGAGGTCCTTATATTTACAGCTAATGAAAAAGGGATTTCTTTTTTAAGAGCGTAATCAATCATAAATGCTGTTTGAGCAATCATCTCTTCTAGTCTGGCATTTACGGAGTAGTGTTCGGAAATATTCATGATAATCATCCACCCTCGTGAAGCAACCCTCGAAAATTCTTTTGATTGTAAGCTTTGCATTTTTGCGCTTGCTTTCCAATGGATATGTTGGAACGGATCTCCCGCAATATAATTTCTTATTCCGATTGGATTCATCGTATCATTGAATAATGATGTTTTGACATCTTGTAACCCTTGTTTGTTCTTGAAATCTAGATCGGGGATGTAAACGGAAATCCTTTCGGGATAAACAAAAATGTGAGTATGCATTTGATTTTGGTACATTAGGTCAATATGCCCACTCCCAAATAAATGAGGAATTCTAACTATCAATTCTCTTATTTGCGATTTCCCTCTTTTATGCGCCGTAACAGGAATAAAAATCTCCTTTTCTTGGTCCTTCCATATAGAAATAGGGACCGTTGCTTCTACAAGCCCGTTATTTATTTTATATGGAATACCTGATGGAATAACTGATGCTTCAAAAGTTATTTTTAAAGAAGCTCTAAAGATCGGCATCCCTTTGTTTATTAAGATTATTTTCCACCTATCTTCATCATCAATAATAAGAAAGTTTTTTTCCTTTATACTCACAACATGTAATTGATTTCCTGCAACCTTTAAATAATATGAGTGTAAGAGTAAGATAACTAGGCAAGAAACAAAAATAAACATCGTAAGCAATTGATTTACAATAAAAGCGATGATGACAAAAAGAAATAAAATACGAGTGGTGTAGTATAAAGATCTATTAGCGGAATTAGGTAAACGGAACCATTGTTTCATTTTGTTTCTGCCTCTACAGGTACTGCTACACTCTGTATAATTTCGGTGAAAATCTCTTCTACCGTTTTTGTAAGCGAAGCTTCGATGGTTAAATGAAGCCTGTGAGCTAGAACAGCTTCAGCAACTAATAAAACATCATCAGGAATTACATAATCCCTTTCCTTAAGAAAGGCTGCTCCTTGACTGGCTCTAATTAATGCCAATGCAGCTCTAGGACTTGCACCTAGTTCAATATCTGCATGTTCTCTTGTTTGACGAATAATCGCTATTATGTATTTTTCAATATCCTCATCAACTTTGACCATTTTAACAGCTACACGCATAGTTGAAATATCTGCAGAGGATATAACCGCTTTAATGTCAGTAAAAGGATTAGTTTCTCGAAACCTTCTAATCATATTCAATTCTTCTTCAAAACTAGGATATTGTATTTGTAGCTTTATAAAAAACCGATCTAATTGCGCTGCAGGCAGAGGAAATGTTCCTTGCTGTGTTTCAACTGGATTTTGAGTCGCAATCACCATAAACGGATCAGGTAATATTAGTGTTTCACCATCAATGGTAACCTGTTTTTCCTCCATTACTTCCAATAAGCTCGATTGCGTCCTTGGTGTAGCCCGGTTAATTTCATCTGCCAATAATATATTCGTCATGACAGGGCCTGGTCTTAGTTCAAAATCCTTCGTCTTAGGATTGAAATATTGTATTCCACTCACATCACTTGGCAGTACATCTGGAGTAAATTGAACTCTTTTAAACTCGCCATTTATACTTTTTGCAAATGTCTTTCCTAATAAAGTTTTTCCTGTACCAGGGACACTTTCTAATAATACATGCCCCCCTTGAAGCAGGGAAATAATCAAGAAATCCATTTCTGTATCTCTCCCGATAAGTACTTTGGAAATTTCATCTTTTAGTATGTTTAACTTTTTAAGCATATTCCTTCCTCCTACACGACAACTACATCACAACTTAATTGCAAAATTTGTCCATTTTTAGTATCTTCTATATCATACATTTTTTAGTAAACAATTTGTATTTCATCTTGCACTTTTATTAAGAATAGTGCAATATAGTAGCAAAAGCGTAAGGCGCCCGATTAGCGAAGTACATTTTTTAGGTTGTGGCTGTTAAGGAAACACAGTGGTCAAGAAAAGAGAAGGAAAGTGGATGGCGCTGGAGCTAAACGCAGCAAAAGAAAATTACACCTTGAAATAATACTAGAGATAGATGAAAAACAAGGGAGAGATCAATATTGAAAATCGCAGAAGTTGGTAATATTATTGAATTTAAAGACGGTCTTCAAGGTATTGTCGAAAAAATAAATGAGAATTCTGTCATTGTAGATTTAACGTATATGGAAAATTACCGCGATTTCGATTTAGAAGAAAAAACGGTTGTCAATCATAAAAATTACAAAATAATTCACGAATCTGTAAACGTTTAATGCAAGCGATGCCGCTTGCATTTTGTTTTTTGAAAATTGGATTTAGATAGGAAAGGAAGACATGATGAAGAAATATTTTTTAGACTGGAAGTTAGTGAGCGGATTTATTTTAGCATTTGTATTCATCTATTTAACATTTGAAAGCAAACAAGTATTTTGGTATTTATATACTGCGACAATGTTGTTTCTTATAAGCTTTGCCATCATTAATGAAAAACTGGACGATGAAGCCTCAACAAAGCAATATATTTCTATTGGTGTCCTTTCAGGAATTGCTCTCTTTTTACTTTTTGCAGCAGGTGATTGGATTATTTCTTATTTCCCGAAAACCTTTAGCATACAAGTATCAAAATTATACACCCGTTTCTCACTTGAATGGATATGGCATTATTTTGTATTGTTTTTTATTATTATCCCTGGTGAAGAAATATTTTGGAGAGGATTTATATTAAAAAGACTGATGAGAAAAATGAGGATCGGAAATGCTATATTGGCTTCAGCACTATTTAACGCCATTGCTTTTTCTTTATCTGGGTATTTTATTTTAATTATTGCTGCGTTTATAAGTGGGCTTGTATGGGGAATATTGTATGCTTGGAAACGAAGCATGCCTCTATTAATTGTATCTCATTTAGTCTTTGATCTACTTTTATTGATCATCTTTCCGCTATCTTAATATAGAAAAATATACATTGTAACATTTTCCTTTCAACATCGTCTAACCAAACAGAAGGGTTATATAAGGAGGAAATAAGATGATAAAAACGATAAAAATACTTTCAGCCTGTTTTTTAGCAATGCTGCTGCTAGTCGCATGTGGAACAACAGGTCGTGAAGAAGCAAATTTAACGAATGGAAGCGGGGCTGGCGGAAACCAAGAAAAGAATGACGCCCCTAAAAAAGAAGAGAAAGCAGCTGACGAAATAGAGAAAGAGGAACCTGAAGCGGAATCCGATGATAGTGTTGAAGAAGAAGACACTTCACAAAAAATCCGATTGTTTGAAATGAATTTGACATACTCAATAAATGAAAAAACTAAGGAAGATACAGCTTTCTTACGCTCAAGCGATAATCAAGATTATTCCCTTTACGTACTACCAGAATTTGAACTAACTGGTGAAGAACCAAATAAAGATGTTCTTTATTTAAAAGAAAATGATCGTCATTTTATGAGAATTGAATTACTTCCAAATGAATCGAATATAGATGAAGCTGTTCAAACGATTAAAGATCAATTGACGGCTGTAAATTCAAATGTTAAGCAGCTGAAAGCGGAAGATTCACAAAAGTGGCTAGAAAATGCGCATATTTTTCAAGCTGAAAATAATGAAGAACGTGTAACAGCTTATATAATTAATAAGGGTGACTTTATTTTGAAATTATCAATCTTTACTAAAATTGAAGATAATTATATTGATCCATTTTTAAAAATGGCGGAAACAATTGAAAAGAAATAAGATCAAGACGGCTATTCGTTTAGCCGTCTTTTTCATTAGAAGATTCAGGTTTCATCCAAAGGATTAACAAAAAAAGCAAACTAATATAACCAAAAGTAGGATACAACATGCCAAGCAGCTTACCGTACTCTACCCTGCTTATAATATAAACACAAAAAATGACGCATCCATGAATCCAAAAACTTTGAATAGCTGCGTAGCGACGAATTTGACGTTCCAATCCATACATATTTCCAATTAATGAAGTGAAAATTTCCCCATAAATAATAAGTAAATAAATGAAGTAAATGCCGCTTGCCGCCCCTTTTACAATGACAGCCATTGGTATATCAAATAAAATTGGATTTGGAATTGACTTTAAAATGATATGACTCGAGATCAATATCATCGTTAAAATTAACCCTCCAATGAAGCCTCCAAGCTTTACAATTGATTTCTCGTTAATTTCCACTGCAATTGGCACTAGGACAGCTTGAGCAAGTGCTAAATTAAAGGCTGCATATGAAAAAGCAGCTATAATCGCTTTTATACTAATGGAAACTTCCGGAATAGTTAGTATAGAAATAAATAAATTTTCACTTTCAAAAGATCTTAATAATAAGATCAAATTAAAAAAGATTAACATTGGAACAACAAATGTATTAACTGCAAATAATCCTTTTACGCCAACTGCCATGACCAATAATGCTAATGCTATTGTGATGACAGATCCTATCGTATGAGAAAAACCAAGCTGTTCTTTAAATAAAGCTTCTGCCCCTGAAAGCATGACCGCACATACCCCTATCAACATAACCATAGTAAATACATTCATAATTTTAGAGAATATCTTACCAAATAAATATTCATTAAATTCTTCAAAAGATGTAGCTTGAATATCAATTGCTTTTATCATTATTTTTGTTCCTAGAAAAATAAATAAAAATCCAGCTAAAAGTATAGAGACTAACCCCCAAAATTCATACTGAGTAAAAAATTCAACGATTTCTCTCCCGGTAGCAAACCCTGCACCAATAACAGTACCAACGTATACTGCAGCCACTTGTAAAGCGCCTGTCCACTTTTTCAAGACATCGCTCCTCTTCTTCTTTTTTCATCCTTTTAAACCATATGTGCTGGAACGAAAAAAAATCCAAAAAAATGATAATAAAGCTTGAAAGTCAAAATAGGTCAGTGTATAATGTCAATAGAAGGTCAAAATAGGTCAATTAATTTCTCCTATTTCCCCTTTTATTTTTTAATCTTTTGGTCAAAGTTAGTCAAAATCAAATTGGAGGATTGATATTCATGTTATGTAGTAAATGTCAAACAAACCATGCTAACATTCAACTCCACTTAAATATTAATGGTCATAAACAATCGTTGCCTTTATGTTCTAAATGCTACGCAATGGAAAAAGATAAACTAAATGCTTCAATGCAAGGCCCAAGTGGATTTGAAGATTTATTCAAAGGTTTTTCTATGCCTGAGAGTCAAATCAATAATAAAGTAAAAACTAAAATACCGAATAAAAACAATGGATTTCTTGATCAATTTGGCCGAAATCTTAATGATGCTGCAAAAGCAGGACTCATCGATCCTGTCATTGGGCGAGAAAAAGAAATCGACAGGATCATCGAAATTTTAAATCGCAGGAATAAAAATAATCCAGTATTAATTGGTGAGCCTGGTGTTGGTAAAACAGCCATTGCTGAAGGACTTGCCTTAAAAATTATTGAAAAAGATGTTCCTGCAAAATTAAAGAATAAAGAGGTCTACTTGCTCGATGTCGCTTCACTTGTTGCCAATACTGGGATTCGGGGACAATTCGAGGAAAGAATGAAGCAGCTTATTACAGAGTTGCAAGAACGCAAAAATACAATATTATTTATCGATGAAATACATCTCATTGTTGGTGCTGGTTCAGCAGAAGGATCAATGGATGCCGGCAATATCTTAAAACCAGCCCTTGCAAGAGGTGAGCTCCAAGTCATTGGGGCGACTACTCTAAAGGAGTATAGACAAATTGAAAAAGACGCTGCCCTCGAAAGACGTTTTCAACCTGTTCAAGTTGGAGAACCTTCGAGTGAAAAAGCGGTTAAAATCATACAAGGCCTGAAAGAAAAGTATGAAAACTTTCATCAAGTCAAGTACAGTGATGCCGCCATTAAAGCATGTGTTGAACTTTCGAGCAGATATATCCAAGATCGATATCTTCCGGATAAAGCGATTGATTTAATGGATGAAGCAGGATCGAAGTTAAACTTGACAATGAAATCACCGAAACATGAAAATGTTCAGCAACGTATTGCAGAAATTGAACAAGAAAAACAAAAAGCCCTATCGGAAGAAAACTATGAACTTGCTGCTAAGCTTCGTGACGAAGAGGTAAGTCTTGAACAGTTATTAAGTGATCATTCAAATAATGACAAGCCTATCGTTGAGGTTAGCCATATACAAGAAATTATAGAATTTAAAACAGGAATTCCTGTCGGAAAGCTTCAAGACGAAGAACAGCAAAAAATGAAACATCTTGAGGAAAACCTAGCTAAAAAAGTTATTGGTCAGAAAGAGGCTGTAACGAAAGTGGCGAAAGCCATACGTCGCAGCAGAGCAGGGATTAAAGCAAAAAATCGTCCGATCGGATCCTTCCTATTTGTCGGTCCTACTGGAGTCGGTAAGACAGAATTAACGAAAAGCCTTGCCGAAGAATTATTTGGTACAAAGGAAGCGTTAATTCGCCTTGATATGAGTGAATATATGGAAAAACATAGTGTTTCCAAATTAATTGGCTCCCCTCCTGGGTATGTTGGACACGAAGAAGCTGGACAATTAACAGAAAGAGTACGCAGAAATCCTTATAGTATTATTCTTTTAGATGAGATCGAAAAAGCACATCCTGATGTTCAGCATATGTTCCTGCAAATTCTTGAAGATGGACGACTTACTGACAGTCAAGGAAGAACGGTAAGCTTTAAAGATACAGTTATCATTATGACAAGTAATGCTGGTACTAGCGGTGCAAAGCAAATCCATGTAGGTTTCAATCAAAGTGATATTGTGAAAGAAACAAATATTCTTGATTCACTCGGTTCTTTCTTTAAACCTGAGTTTCTGAATCGCTTCGACAATATTATAGAATTTAATACACTAGAAAAAAGTCATTTACTATCTATAGTTCAGCTTCTACTAAATGAGCTTGACCAAAATGTAAATGGACAAGAAATTAAACTCGAAGTTACTGATGAAGTTAAAGACAAGTTAGTAGAACTAGGCTATCATCCTAATTTTGGTGCCCGTGCCCTTCGCAGAGTCATCCAAGAACAGTTGGAAGATAAAATTGCAGACTTCATACTTGATCATCCAGAGGAAAAGAATTTACAAGCGGTGTTAATAGATAACAATATTAGATTAGTCTCCATTTCACATTAGAAATAACAGTAAGTAGTCCCGATTCAATATTAATCGGGACTACTTTTTCGTATATATTCATTTAAGGTCTTATCTACCATGGTTCGGGACGGATCTTTTACTGATATCCTTTTCTTTTGTCAATTGAAGGTCGATTGGGACAAATTTCCTCATTCTTTATGAGGTTTGTCCATCAAGACGTGTTCGATAGACAAATTCCTTATGCTTGCATGTTTTTTGTCCATCATAACTCTTTTGATGGACAAATTTCCTCATTCTTTATGAGGTTCGTCCATCAAGACGTGTTCGATAGACAAATTCCTTATGCTTACATGTTTTTTGTCCATCATGACTCTTTTGAAGGACAAATTTCCTCATTCTTTATGATGTTCGTCTATCAAGACGTGTTCGATAGACAAATTCCTTATGCTTATGTTTTTTGTCCATCATGACTCTTTTGATGGTCAAATTCTTTTTTTCTGTATGCGTTTTGTCCCTCAACAGGTGACGAATTGATTCACATTCGATTGAAAAGACTATTTTTTTCCTACAGTAATGTTTCCGCTCCGTCAATGTAAATTTCAGATCCTGATATATGATTGGAAGCGTCGGATGCCAAAAAGTGTATAAGATTGGCTACTTGTTCTGGTTGACCAGGTCCTTCTTCAAGTGGATGGCTCCCTTCAGGATATTCCACTGGAATTTGCACCTTTCTAAGTTTTTCTTCATTCGGATGTGTATTTTCCCCGATATTTGTTTCTATTGCTCCTGGGCAAATAATATTCACTCGTATTTTATATTTGGCCAGCTCTAATGCTGCCATTTTTCCAAAGGCCATTTGCCCAGCTTTTGAACTGCTATACGCCGACATACCTATTCCAGAAAATTTGCGATTTCCATTGATCGAACTCGTAATAATGATACTGCCGCCAGCCTCTTTCAAATAAGGGATAGAATACTTTACAGTTAAAAATGTACTTTTTAAATTTGTAGAAATTGTCTTGTCCCAGTCTTCTGGCGAAAAATCTTCGATTGGCGTGACTACTCCATTTATACCAGCGTTCGCAAACACTACATCAAGTCGTCCAAATTCCGATACTACGTGATTAATGGCGTTTTCAACCCGCTCAGGATCAGATAAGTCAACATCCAATATAATCGATTTTCCGCCAAACTGCTCAATTTCTTGTTTTACTTTTTCTGCTTTCTTTTCTTTAAGGTCAAGAAGACCAACAGACGCACCAGACTTTGCCAGTCTAATTGCGGAAGCAGCACCAATGCCTGATGCGGCACCTGTTACGATGGCTACTTTATTTTTTAAGGACATTAAATGATCTTCCATAAGGTAAACCCTCCTCTTTTTTCTTTGGACAGTTTACCCATTTTCGACCATTCTAGTCCTGTTAATTTCCGTACTTATATGTGGCCGCGCCTTGAATATTAGTTTTTACTCTAAATAAACCACCTGTATGAGGATACTTATTTAAGATATCTTCATCTATTCCTGTTCTCGCGGTAGTAATAAATAATTCATCCATATTCTCACCGCCAAAAACACATGAAGTTACATGTGGTGCAGGCACAGGAATAGAGTCCAACATTTCACCCGTAAACGGATTCCATTTTGTAACTCGATAACCTCCCCAATGTGCTACCCAAATATTACCTTCCACGTCAGATGTCATCCCGTCTGGGGCACCTATTCCTTTGGGAATTTGCACTGCCACACGGCTATTACATATCTCACCCGTTTCAAGATCGTAGTCGAATGCCGTCACTTGCATCGTTGGAGTATCAATATAATACATCGTCGTAAAATCAGGATTCCAGGCGATTCCATTGGAACAAGTTATATTATCCACTACTTTTTTCACTTGCCCATTTTGGTCTAGGCAATAAAAATTCCCTTTCCCCTTTTCGCCATCATAAGGCATTGTCCCTGCCCAAAACCTTCCTTTAGGGTCACATTTCCCGTCATTAAAGCGATTATTTGGTAAATGCTGCTCAGGGTCTACAATCGCTGTCAGTTTTCCAGAAGGTAAATCGATTTCATAAAAACCACTTTGTAATACGGCTGCAAGACCTCCCCCTTTTTTGGGCACGACAGCTCCAATATGCTCTTCCAATTGAATCATTTCGATCTTGCCGCTTGCGGGCTCGTATGTATGAATTCGTTTACCAAGAATATCAACCCAATATAAAACTTTAGATTCCGCATCCCAGGATGGCCCTTCTCCTAGTTCAGCTTTTGCATCTACAATTAATTCAACTTCATAGCTCATTCCCCTACACCCTTTCTCACTTTTTTACGAAAAAGCTCCGACTAAATAATAATCGGAGTTGTTTTCGTTGCGCTTATTTATTCATCAGCTTTTTTAAGTTCGCAATATTTATTTTTGAACTTTCCATTGGATCCCCATCAAACTTTTCTTGTTCTATGATGAACCATTTTACATTGTTTTTTGTGCCGACATTCAGCAAGCTTTCAATATCCAAACTTCCTGAACCAATCTCAATGCTTCTCTTTTCATCATTTTCCACTGTCATATCTTTTAAATGAAGGGATACAATTCGATCACCGTGTTTATTAATAATGTCCATCGGATCTAGATCAGCAAAAGTTGCCCAGTAGCAATCAAGTTCAATTTTTACTAATTCTGGATCAGAATTTCCAAATAATATATCAAAACCCGTTGCATCGCCAAACTTTTCGAATTCGAAGCTATGGTTATGATACGCAAATGTAAAGCCTTCTTCTTTACATGCTTGTCCAATTTTATTAAATTCTTCTGCTGTTCTTTTCCATGCATCCTCGCTGTCGCGATATTGCGGAGCTATGGCCGGAACAATTAACAAGTCATTTCCAATTTCCCGATTATATTTAAACGTTTCAATTAACTGCACATCTTTAAAAGCATCAAACATAATATGGCTGCCTGCTACCGTAATGCCTTTCTCATCGAGAACAGTCTTTAATTCGTGGGCTGGAGTATTAAAATAACCGGCAAATTGAATGGCATCATACCCCATATCAGCCACTTTTCTTACTGTTCCTAGGAAATCTTTTTCAGCTGCTTCCCTTACTGAATACAATTGTAAGGCTGCATTTCCCATTTGCAACATTCCTCTCATATTTTATTTTTCCCTTAAAAATACTTATTCGACCTCTGATTACAATAACCCTTTCTTATCGTTTCATTATTTAGCATAAGGAAGTGAATACTGTCTTACATAACTGTTCGTAACAGTAATTCGATGTGTTGGAACAGAATATTTATTTTTAGTATTCTGAAACAGTTGATAATATTCGTTCAATAGAGTATCAAGTTCTTGGCTGCATTGAATGGTCTTGGGTGAATTTAATCCATAAAGTTTTCCAAATAAACACATTTTCTCACGTTTTTCCTGAATTCTAATTAAAAATAGAGCTTTTTCTTTACTTCCACCATACATTTTCTGTTCTCCCCCATATATTGACCTAAAAACTCAACTATGCCATTATCTCAACAATATTTGTAATTGTAAATGGATTCGCAAAATTAGACAATCTTTTTATAACTTGTCACTAATTCTTAACAATTGACCAGTATATTTAGCAAACGTCATTGAATCGATATTGAACCGTAATGTTACTTTGGCTTAATTAAGGGTAAAATTAATCGAAATAACAATAAAAGCGTAAGCACCTATTTATCGAAGTATAGTCCCCAAAGAAGAGGCTTCGTCGACAAAGACATAAGGAAGTGAGGATTTTACTCGACATTCCTGCTTTGATCTTTAACTATGAGGACGCGTCTTACTTCCTTATCGTAGAAATAGGGACAGAAACTTTCTAGTCGGTTGGTGCTGAACTATACAACTATGAAACTGGTGATTATTATGGAGAAAAGAAATTACTATTTTGACAATGCAAAGTTTATCTTGATATTTTTAGTCGTTTTCGGACATTTAATCCAATCATATATAGATTCTAATTCCTTTTTTTCCTCACTGTACAAATTACTCTATACCTTTCATATGCCGGCCTTTATTCTTATATCAGGTTTTTTTGCAAAAGGTATTTACGAAAAAGGCTATTTGAAGAAAATCACTAAAAAGTTAATCATCCCATATATAATCTTTCAAATCATATACTCCATTTTTTACTTTATTTTATATAGTAAATCAATGATAAAAATTGATATCTTAAATCCTCACTGGTCCCTTTGGTTTTTAATCAGTTTGTTTTGTTGGAATATTATGCTCATTGGTTTTAATAAGTTAAAGCCTATGTACGCAGTTAGTTTAGCATTACTTATCGGCCTGCTCGTTGGTTATATCGATTGGATCTCCAATTATCTTAGTCTTTCGAGAACCTTTGTATTTTTCCCTTTTTTCATAGTAGGATATTATTTGAAAAAGGAACATTTCCAGCTATTATCGCGATCAAGAACAAAAGTGTTGATGGCAGGTACGGTATTAATCGTTGCTTTACTTATCTTTGTTATTCCAGAATTGGATGAGAAGTGGTTATTAGGTTCAAAACCTTATAGTTATTTGGAAAGCATTTCCGCTATTGCCCTGATTAAAAGAATGGGCGTTTATACAATGAATTTCTTAATGGTCGCTGGATTTTTTGCCTTTGTTCCAAAAAGACATTTCTTTTTTACGAAGTTGGGCAGGAATACACTTTATGTCTATTTGCTTCATGGATTTATTGTTCGGGCATTCAGAGGTAGTTCAATTGAGTCATACGTATATGATTCAAAAACCCTCTTTATCATATTATTCCTTTCTCTTTTACTCACAGTAATTTTATCTAGTAAACTTGTGAAAATCGCAACTCAACCCATCATCGAATTGAAATCGTCAGGCTTGCAAAAATCATTCAATCGTTTTAAAGAAAATTTCAGTGAACCACGCGGGCAGAATGAATAACTGCCCGTTTTTTCATTTATTGAGGTTTTGGAATAAGTCCTGTAAAATAGTTAGGATAACACGGCAAAAGCAGAAGCGCCCATCCTTATGAAAAGGCCTATGACGGGTCCGTCTTTACACAATTAGTCGCGGCGTTTTTAATCAGCGATCCTTTTTTGGCTTAAGGCTTGGGAAAGGAAACACATTGAGCTTTTAGGAGAATTTGGATTCCTTAACGTAAGAATTAGGTCTGGAATTTTGTTAGTCGATAACTGCTTGTGCTAGATGGAAAAAAAGGAGTAATCATTTTAAATGAAAATCATTGCAAGTACATTGAATGCTAAATATATTCATACTAACTTGGCTATTCGTTGCTTAAAAGCCTACGCAGCACCAGATTATACAATAGAGCTTGCGGAATATACGATTAAAGATCCGACACTTAATATTGTGACTGATTTATACGATAAAAAACCTGATGTGATTGGTTTCAGCTGCTATATATGGAATATCGAAGAAACGATAAAGGTCATTGAGATCTTACATAAAATCATGCCACATGTAAAATTTGTTCTCGGTGGGCCTGAGGTTTCGTATGACGTTATTCACTGGTTAAAGAGACTTCCCGAGATTGATTATATCGTAATTGGAGAAGGTGAAGAAACGTTCAAACAGCTTTTAGATGCATTAAATGGCAATATGGAGATGGATAAGGTATTTGGAATTGGCTTTATGAAGGACGGGAAACCGGTCATCAACCCTGTTCGCAATAAAATTGATTTACGTGAAATGCCTTCACCATTTAGATTTCCTGAAGATATCCCCCACTTGTCTAAGAGAGTGATTTACATTGAAACAAGTAGAGGCTGTCCATTTAACTGTCAGTTTTGCCTTTCTTCAATAGAGGTTGGTGTCAGGTATTTTAATCGTGAAAAAATTAAAGAAGATATTAAATATTTGTTGGACAACGGTGCAAAAACAATTAAGTTTGTCGACAGGACTTTTAATATTAGTAGAAGCTATGCGATGGAAATGTTCCAATTTTTAATCGATGAACGCCGGTCTGATTCCGTGTTTCAATTTGAAATTACGGGGGATATTATGAGGCCTGAAGTGATCGACTTTTTAAATAAAGAAGCCCCTGCAGGACTTTTTCGATTTGAAATTGGAGTACAATCGACTAATGACTTGACAAATGAACTCGTGAAAAGAAGGCAAAACTTTGAGAAATTAACGAGAACTGTCAAAATGGTTAAAGAAGGCGGAAAGATTTTGCAACATCTTGATTTAATTGCTGGACTCCCAGAAGAAAATTATGATTCTTTTCGAAAAACGTTTAATGATGTATTCGAGCTTGAGCCTGAGGAATTGCAATTAGGATTTTTGAAAATGCTTCGAGGCACAGGATTAAGAATTTCGGCAAAACACTTTGGCTACACATATATGGATCATGCGCCATACGAAATATTGGGCAACAATGTCATTGATTTCGATGATATTATTAGAATCAAGCAAGTGGAAGATGTGTTGGAAAAATACTGGAATGATCACAGAATGGATCGTTCAGTCAAATTTTTAACTTCACATAGCTTTGAAACCCCATTTGATTTTTTTCAAGAATTTGGAACATACTGGGAAGAACAAAACTGGTCACGGATTGGCCATCAACTTGAGGATTTATTCACACGACTTAAACAATTTCTTTCTGAAAAAAATATTAAACATTCTGCTTTGGCTGAGGGCTTAATGAAATATGATTATTTATTAAATAGACGCTATAAACCTCGAAAAGCTTGGTGGGATGATATTCTTGATAAAAAGACACGATCAGAACTATATGGAGCTATCATTAAAGAAGAAAATTTGATGACGGAATTGAATGTAAACGAAAGAGAGCTTTATAAACATACACAAATTGAAAAGTTCCCTTTTTCTCTTCAAACATTCTTACAAGATGCAAATATTGTTTCCGAATCATCCTACGGTTTAATTTATTATGAACCGACTGATGGAAGTGCAACAATTTATCCGTTGCAAACTACAGAAATCCACAAAAAAACCGGCAGTTAAGGGACACTTCCCTCATGCCAGTTTTTCTTTTTTATAAAAGTTCTTTTCTTATTTGTTCAGGTGACTTAGGAGAAAGCATTCCGACTGGAACGTCATAAACCGTTTTTGCTCCTGCCTGTCCTTCTGCACTCATCTTATATGCAGCTCTTGCATACGCCGTTAATACACTAGCTGTATATTCAGGGTTGCTATCAAGCTTTAATGAAAACTCCATGATCTCTTTATTGCCTTCTCCCGTTTCACCACTTCTAATGACAAATCCACCGTGCATCATTTTTGAATGGTTGGCTTGAAGTTCTTCTTCCGAAATAAAATTTACAACTGTATGATAATCTGAAAAATAATGCGGCATTTCTTTAATCGTTTTTTCAATAACGGATAGATCTGCCCCTTCTTCAGCTACAACAAAGCACTCCCTTAAATGCTTTTCTTTCGTCGATAAGGTAGGATTTTCACCATTTCTAACGCGATTAACTGCTTCTTCAATCGGGATTGTATATTGGACAGCCGCTTTTACTCCTTCTATTCTTCTCACAGCATCAGAGTGTCCTTGGCTCAAGCCTTTTCCCCAAAAAGTATAAGTCTCCCCCACTGGCAAAATTGCTTCGCCTAGCAGTCGATTTAATGAGAACATTCCTGGATCCCATCCTACTGAAATAATACTAATTTTTCCGGAAGATTTTGCAACCTTATCCATAGCAGCAAAATATTCCGGTATTTTGGCATGTGTATCAAAGCTATCAATCGTATTAAAATGCTCAGCAAATGCTGGCCCTTGTTCAGGTAAATCTGTCGCTGAGCCGCCGCATAAAATCATTACATCAATTTCATTTTTATATTCTTCAGCTGATGCAATTGGAAGTACCTTTACATTTGGATCCGCGACTATGACGCTTGAAGGGTCCCGTCTAGAGAATACAGCTACAAGCTCCAAATCAGAATTTTGTTTTATCGCTGCTTCTACCCCTCTTCCTAAATTTCCATAACCAGTAATTCCAATTTTAATTTTGTTCTCCACTTAAAACCCTCCTGTTGACTAAAATGATGATCATTCTTATTATCCAATAATGACTCTTTCCTTAGGATAATGGAAGTCTGGCTCTTTTTCATTGTTTGCCATGATGAATAAAAAGGACAATATACCAATTCTTCCAATAAACATTAACAAAATCAAAATTGTTTTCCCAAAACCTGACAAAGATGGTGTAATCCCCATTGAAGCTCCACAAGTACCAAAGGCCGATGCCACTTCAAAAATAATGGATATCAAGCTAGCATCCTCGGTAATAGATAATAACAAGATCGATAAACCCGTCAATATAACTGCAAGCATTAACACTACCAAAGATTTTATAACATCATTTTGATGAATTTCTCTTTGAAAAACTTTAATAGTGGAACGACCTCTTGCAAAATGAAAAAGAAATAGGATGTTTAGAGCAAATGTTGTCGTCCGAATTCCTCCACCTACCGAGCTTGGTGAAGCCCCAATAAACATTAGAAATGACAAAAAGAGAACAGTGGATACCGTTAATTGATTAACATCTAATGTAAGCAGCCCAGCACTCCTCATTGTCGTCGATTGAAATAATGCATAGAAAAATGATTCATGCCAAGACTTCCCAACAAAAAAATGATTAAATTCAATCGCAACAATAACTACAGTTCCTACTATTAATAGTAAAAAATATGTAGTGGTCGTAATTTTAGTAAATAAACTAAAACGAAATCTTATTTTATCATCTTTATGAAGTAAAAACCTTTTTATTTCAATCCAAACTGGAAAACCAATCGCTCCTAAAATAATCAATATCATCGTGACAAATTGAACAAAATAATCACGTGCAAATGGAATTAGTGATTGCCCAGTAATATCAAACCCTGCATTTGTTGTTGCACTAATGGAAGCAAATAACCCTTGTAATAATGCCTCCTGCCAGGTTGGAAAATATTTAATATAATATGTTCCAAGAACGAGTGCACCAAAAAATTCGATCAGCAAAATAATATAAATAATTTGTTTCATGAGCGCTACTAAACCAGAGAGATTGATTTGATTTTGATCGGTTTGAATCAATTGCCTATGCATCAAGCCAACTTTTTTCCCTAATAGGAGCCAAAAAAAAGTGCTGATCGTCATGATTCCAATCCCACCAATTTGCAAAACAAACATAAGAAGAAAAATACCAGGCACTGTAAATGTCTCAGAAATGTTAATAGTTGACAATCCTGTAACACTTACTGAACTTGCTGCTGTAAATATCGCATCCATGATTGACCACTCTGCACCAGGTTTACGGGCAAACGGCAAACTTAAGAGGATTGCTGAAAAAGCAACGGTTAAGACGTAATATGTAACTAGGATCCGAAATGGCGTAAGCCTAGTCAATTTATGTTTCTTTAAGTGTTTCATGCCTATTATAATCCTCCAATGTAACATCCATTCTTCTATATTAATGAAAAAACGATGTAATGAAAAGAAAAACATCCATTTTATTCATTTTCCATCATATACATTTTCCAGATAATCGAGATGGATTTACCAGTTATGCTTTTTTAATTTAAGTCCATACTAGGATTACGATGTAAATTTAATTAAAAGGAGAGAAATCATATGGCTAATCAAAGCAGCAATAAATTGATTGTCCCAGGTATAGAACAATATTTGGATCAGGTAAAGTATGAAATTGCCCAAGAATTCGGAGTGACTCTTGGTTCAGATACAGCTTCAAGAGCTAATGGTTCAGTAGGTGGAGAAATTACGAAAAGATTGGTACAGCAAGCACAAGCCGAATTAAGTGGAAAACAACAGTAAGACAGAAAAAAACAGCAGCTGCTTGATTGGATGCAGCAGTTTTTAGTCCAATTTCATTTTTAATCCTAAGACTAGCGAAAATGAAACAAGACGAAGAATGAGTTGATGTTGATTTATTCGAGAAAAAAAGCAAATTGTTTGCAAGCTGATTCGTACTGAAGCAAGATAATAAAAAGGAAGCTGTGCATGGATCAGCTTCCTTTTTGCTTAATTATATAAATTGACTGATTGATTATTGTGAACAGCCTTCTTCTTTGATATTAAGTATCCCCCTACTGCAATACCTATCAACACAATCCAAAATATTAGTTTCCAAACAAGAGATTCTGGGAAATGTTCATTTATAATACTTACATTTGGGTGGGCTAATGTAAATACGCTTAGTTTTACCCCAACCCAACCAACAATTAAGAAAGCAGCCGTTTCAAGAGTTGGATATTTCGAGAGCAGCTTGACAAATGTAGTGGCGGCAAAACGCATAATGACAACTCCGACAAGGCCACCTAAAAGCATGATCGTAAATTGTCCACCATCGATTCCTCCAACTTGGAACCATCCAGTCGGTCTTAACGTTACAGCTAACGCAACAGCTGCAAGCATTGAATCAATTGCAAATGCAATATCAGCAATCTCTACCTTTAAAACAGTCATCCAAAATGATTGACCCTTTTTATTTTCCATAGATTTATTAGACTTCTCTTTTTTCTTAACAATGTGATGAACAGATAGGTAAATTAAATAAGCTGCACCAATTGCTTGAATTTGCCATACGTTGACAAGAAAAGTAATGGCAAAAAGGGCTGCAAAGCGGAAAATAAATGCTCCTAACAATCCATAAAACAAAGCTTTTTTCCGCAGCTTTTCAGGTAAATGTTTAACCATTACCGCCATGACGACTGCATTATCCGCAGCAAGAATCCCTTCTAAGCCTATAAGTACTAAAAATACCCATCCATATTCCAAGATCATCGATAATTCCATCAAATTTCCTCCCTTATTTTTTACATCCCCTTAGGCAGGAAATTTTGCTTTTAATAAAAACAAAAAGACCTCTGCCATATGGGCAAAGGTCTTGCTGGACATGTTTATGCCAACAAAGCCGGTGAATTCCTTCACGAAATGACGACTTTGTTTTAGGCAGAATCTCTAATTCTACCTAACGCTACTCCCCTTTGACTTTACGTCAAATGTATTAATTTATTGTTATTATAATATATGAAGTCTAGTAAAGCAATATTCACTTATATTTTTTAACTAGATTCTAGTTTTTCATCTTCCATCTTTTCCTTTTCCGATTCATTCTTCTAGTTTCAGGGTCAAATAAACTATATACAACTGGAATGACAAATAATGTTAAAAAGGTGCTGCTTATCAATCCACCAATAACGGTTACGCCCATTGGTTGATTCATTTCTGTTCCCTCTCCTATACCTAATGCAAGTGGCACTAATCCAAGAATTGTAGTCAAAGCTGTCATTAAAATAGGTCTTGCACGATCTTTAACAGACTCTATAAGTGCATCATAGCTTGATAATCCAGCTTGTTTTCGCTGATTAATATAGTCAACAATGACAATCGCATTGTTCACTACAATTCCAGCTAAAATGATGATCCCGATAAAAGCAGGTACACTAATTGGCATCTTACTTGAAATTAAGGCAATGGCGACACCAATAACCATGAGAGGTACCGTAAACATAATAACAAATGGATACTTAAAAGATTCAAATTGGGCAGCCATAACGATATAAATAAGAACAATGGCTAAAACGAATGCCATAATCATATCATCGATTGAGTCTTCAAGTAATTCCTTTTCACCACTATACGTGATCTCTGTATCACTGGGAAGCTTCAATGCGGCTAGCTCTGACTCTACTGCTTTTGACATTGTTCCTAAATTCGTCTCTGAACTATATTTTAATGTGAATTCTACTGAATCTAATTGGTTAATACGCTGTATTTCAACGGGCCCTGTACCTACTTCAATCTTTGCCAAGTCCCCTAACTCGGCATAAGAACCGTCGGATTTTCTTATTAATAAGGATTTTAATTTATCAATATTTCTTGTGATGCTCTTATCATACTCCACATATACGCCGTATACGTCCATATTATCGGTAATAATTTGCGTAGCTTGTACTCCACGGGTTGCATCATTGAAAATCATTGCGATTTGGCTAGGGGCAAGTCCAGCCTCGAATGCTTGATCCCGGTCAATCGTAATATGGACTTCTTCAACTGTATTCGCTGTTGTTGTAGATAAATCTGTTACATTTTCTAAATTGCTTAATGAATTAAATATTTGATCTGTACTTTTTTCAAGCCTTTGTTTATTTGAGTCTGATACATTAAATGACATCGTTTGCGGAGCCATACCGGATGCAGCTTGGACATTAAATCGGATGGCTGCTTCCTTATTTACCTTCTCTACTTCTTTTTCTATTTTTGGCTTTATATGATCAATAATTTTAAATAAAGATCTATCTCTATTAGCAAGAGGTTTTAACTTTACATATACTTCTGCACTATTTGCCATGCCCCCGCCTTGAAATGTCGATTCCTGAGTCGAACCAATTAAGCTTACATAAACATCTACGTCTTTTTCCTTCTTTAGTTCGTTTTCCATAACAGTAATGACTTTTTCTGTTTCGGAAAGAGCAGCTCCATCTTCTAGTTTTATATTAACACTAAAGAAACCTTCATCAGTCGGTGGAAGAAATTGCATTCCAACTGTTGTCAAGCCAAAAATTCCACCTGCAAATAATACTAAAGCAGTAAATAATACAAGGAAGCGGTGACGCAGAGACCAACGGATAGATCGATCAAGTAAATTCATTGGTTTCGATCTACGCCTTATTGCCTCATAATCACCATATGGCTTTTTTAATAACCTGCTGGCTAGCATTGGAATAACGGTCAAGGCAACAAATAAGGAAGCAAATAAACTAAAGGAAATCGTAAAGGCAAATTCTTTAAATAATTGACCTAATAAACCACTGATGAAAACGACTGGCAAAAATACAGCGACGGTTGTAAGAGTGGAAGCTGTAATAGCACCAGCTACTTCCTTTGCTCCTTCCAATGCTGCTTCTTTAGGATCTTTTCCCATGGATAAATGTCGATATATATTTTCGATTACGACTATAGCATTGTCGACTAGCATTCCAATACCTAATGCAAGTCCACCAAGCGTCATGATGTTTAAAGCAAAATCAGCAAAAAACATTAAAACAAACGTGACGATGACGGAATAAGGAATAGCAATTCCAATAATGAGTGGACTTTTAATATTTCTTAAAAAGAAAAATAACACGAGCATTGCCAATGCTCCACCAATAATTAAGGAGCTGGCAATATTCCCAATCGCCATTCTTACGTAATCACCTTGATCAAATAGAATATCTGACTCCATTCCCTTATATTGTTCATTCTTTAGAAGTGATTTTAATTCTTGTTGAAAGTCCTTTGAAACTTCTGCTGTATTAGCGTCTGTCTCTTGAAGCACACTTAGTAGTACGGAAGGCTTCTCGTTCGTTCGTGTAATGCTTTCTGCCGTTTGCTCCTGCTGTTTAACCGTAGCAACATCTTTAATTCTAACTTTTTCTCCATTTATTGGATTTACCGTTATGGCAAGATTCGCGATTTCATCTGCTGAATGCACCATGCTCATAATTCGAGTAGTAAGTTCTTTTCCTTCGGTGAAGACTGTTTCCCCTGGAGTAGAAATATTATTTGCTTGAATAATATTCACTACTTCTGCTTGGGATAATCGATATTTTTTTAAATCATCTTGATGGAGTGTTACATTGATCTCTTCTACTAAATTACCTGTAACATTAACATTCGCGATTCCTTTTACTTTCGTAAGCTCGTTCGTTAACGTATCCGCCAAATTTCTTAGACTTTTCTCATCTTGATCTGTTTTAAGTGAAAGTTGAATGACAGGGAATTGAGCAGGATCAAATTTTAAAAATCGTGGTTTTCCCGCATCTGATGGGATTGGAGTTTGATCGATTCTTTGAAGTACATCATTTTCGATTTCATCAATGGAAGTAGACCATGAAAATTCTAACAAGATTAAATTTGAACCTTCCTTTGAAATCGATTGAATATTTTTGATCCCTGGCAAAGTTGCAAGGCTAGCTTCCATTGGCTTTGTTATTTTTTCAACGACTTCTACGGGACTTGCACCCTGGTAGGAAGTTACGACAACGGCTACAGGAGGATTGATTTCTGGTATTAGCTTAAGTGGTATTTTTAAAAGTGAAACAACCCCTAAAATAATGACAAGAAACATTGTTACAATTGTAAACACGGGTCTCTTTATGGAAAATTTACTTAAATTCACTATGTATACCCCTTTCGTACTCCCTTGACGCTTTTATTATAACAATTTGCTGGTTGGAATTATATTGAAATGATGGATTCTTTTTGACATGAACTAAAGTGAAGCGCCTGTTTGACGATGTAAAACCTTATATGATGCTAACAACATGATGAGTCGTTGCTATGAGTAAGAACAAGAGCCAGACAGGGACAAGCAAAGTTTCCATTAGATTATTTAAGCAAAAAAATGCCGACTGTGCGGCATTTTTTATTGCTGTGGATTTTTATTTAACTGTTCTTGTGCTAGTCGAATCATCTCTTTAACCATATTGCCCCCGATGGGTCCTCCAACCTTTCCCGCTTCTTCAGCGGACAAGTGGCCATTATAGCCTTTTTTAAGCGGAACACCTTGCTCTTTCGCTATTTCATATTTTACATCGTTCGGGTTATCAGGATTTACATGATATCCTTTTTCTGACATCACTTTTCCCTTAAAATCATCTAAGGCAGCTCTTGCCCCTGGAACAAGCGTCCTATTTCTTCTAGCCATAAGCATACCTCCCTTTAGAGGTAGTATGTCCTTAAAATAGAAAAAACCTCATTCCGAATATTGAAAGGATTGAGGAATATTTTACTATAATAACTAGGCTTGTAAGCGTGAATAACAAGATTGAGAACTATGAGCTGCAATTTATGCATAGTTTAGGATCGGCAATTGATGGATTGATGACCTTTAACTTCAATTTGCGATTGACTTTGGTCATCAATAGACGGATTGGTGACCTTTAGCTTCAATTTGCGATTGACTTTGGTCATCAATAGACGGATTGGTGACCTCTAGCTTCTATTTGCGATTGACTTTGGTCATCAATAGACGGATTGGTGACCTTTAGCTTCAATTTGCGATTGACTTTGGTCATCAATAGACGGATTGGTGACCTCTAGCTTCAATTTGCGATTGACTTTGGTCATCAATAGACGGATTGGTGACCTTTAGCCATGATTTATTCATAGCTTAGGGCACCAATCATCTTATATCTATATAAAGATAAGTTTTTTCCCTTAATCATGTTCATCCATCGGATTAAATAGTTTAACCTCTGGATTCTTATCTTGGAACCAGCGCAATGCAAAATCATTCTCAAAAAGGAATAATGGTTTGTCGTATCGATCTTTTACAAGAAGACTCCTTTGACTAGAAAGAGATTCGTCAATTTTATCATTCTCTATCCATCTCGCAATTTTTGAACCGATGGATTCCATAATCACATCTGAATTATATTCATTTTTCATGCGATGTTCAAAAACCTCAAATTGAAGTTGGCCGACGGCACCGAGAATGTAGTCTTCCATTCGATATGTTTTATAAAGCTGAATCGCACCTTCTTGGACAAGCTGTTCAACACCCTTATGAAAGCTTTTTTGTTTCATCACATTTTTAGCTGTAACTCTTACAAATAATTCAGGCGTAAATTGAGGTAATTTTTCGTAATGTATATTTCTTTTACTTTCAGAAATTGTATCGCCAATTTGATAAGTCCCAGTATCGTATAAACCAATAATATCACCGCTTACAGCTGCATTCACTGTACTTCTATCATCTGCAAGAAACTGTGTTGATTGGGATAGTTTGAATTGTTTTCCCGTTCGTGCAAGAGTTACATTCATGCCTCGTTCAAATTGACCAGAGCATATTCTGACAAAAGCTATGCGATCACGGTGAGCAGGGTTCATATTCGCTTGAATTTTAAAAATAAACCCCGAAAAACCTTCTGAAGCAGGATCAATTTTCCCTTCATTTGTCATCCTTGGTTGTGGAGACGGGGCAAATTTCAAATATGTTTCTAAAAATGTTTGAACGCCAAAATTAGTTAATGCACTCCCGAAAAATACAGGAGATAATGTACCGTCATTTATTTTTTCTACTGAAAAATCATTTCCTGCTTCGTCCAGTAACATTATTTCTTCCAATGCCTGTGTATATAAGCCCGATTCCTTCAAAGGATGATTTCCAAGTATTTCTCCATCTTCATCCAATTCTAAAAATCTTTGATCTTCATCAACACGAAATTGCTCAATTCGGTTATTGTAGCGGTCATAAATACCGTAAAATTCTTTTCCCATTCCAATTGGCCAATTCATCGGATAAGATTCGATTCCAAGTACTTCTTCTAGTTCTGCTAGCAGTTCAAGGGGAGTTCTCCCTTGTCGATCTAATTTATTAATAAATGTAAAAATTGGGATTCCCCGCATTCTACATACTTTAAATAATTTTAGTGTTTGTTCTTCAATCCCTTTGGCGGAATCGATGATCATAACAGCGCTATCCACCGCCATTAGCGTTCGATACGTATCTTCACTGAAGTCCTGATGCCCAGGAGTGTCCAATATATTAATTCGAAAGCCGTCATAATCAAATTGCATGACAGAAGAAGTTACGGAAATTCCTCTTTGTTTTTCAATTTCCATCCAGTCAGATGTGGCATATTTCCCTGTTTTTTTACCTTTTACAGTTCCAGCATCCCGTATGGCTCCTCCAAAATATAGAAGCTTCTCAGTCATCGTTGTTTTTCCGGCATCTGGGTGAGAGATGATTGCAAAAGTTTTTCGCGATTCCACTTCTGCTTTTAATGTTTTTGCCATATACATAATTCCTTCCGTTGTTCAGTCTTTTTCTATCTTATTCTTTGCAAGAATGAATTTCAACGGTAAGTTTTAAAAAAGCTATTTACTTACTCGAAAAGTTTTTCATTTAAAATTCTTTCTATTTGATTGAGACAGTCAATTTTCTCTTTTTTCATTTAATATTTATAAATGTCTCGGAGTGTATGTATTTCCTAAAGAATAATTTGAAAAAGTTCCTTCAATTCATCTTCTGAAAATTTCGTTTTAATGTTTTTTCGACACCTTTTAAAAAAGGCATCCGGACATTTTTCCGGACGCTTTCTAGAAAATAATCATATTTCCGTTATCGGCGACAACATATAGGCCAATAAAAGTTTTTCTGTATTAATAAGTGAAGTTTCATGTGTTCTTTCAAATGCATGAGATGATTCAATTCCTGGCCCCACTAAGCCGTGGACAATATCATGGCCAGCATTAATTGCAGCCGACGCATCAGATCCATAATATGGATAAATATCTACTTTATAATCAATATTATTGTCCTTCGCTAATTGAACGAGATGCTTTCTTAAACCGTAATGGTAAGGACCGCTCGAATCTTTAGCACAGATGGAAACAGTATATTCATCAGATGCTTGCCCTTCACCTAGTGCGCCCATGTCTACCGCTAAATATTCGACTGTTTCAGGAGAGATATTGGCGTTTCCACCATAGCCGATTTCTTCATTATTAGAAATTAGAAAATGAGTTGTATAAGGTAATTCAATATTTACTGATCGAATATGCTTAATAAGCTGTAATAAAATAGCCGTACTTGCCTTATCATCCAAATGTCTTGATTTAATAAAACCGCTCGGTGTTACTTGAACACGAGGATCAAATGAAACGAAATCGCCGACATTGATGCCAAGTTTTCTCGTGTCTTCTTCACTGTTCGTCAATTCATCAATTCGAACTTCGATATTTTGCTCATTCCTTTTTGCTTCTCCTGCATCCTTGTATACATGGACAGAAGTTTGCTTCATCAAAATCGTGCCTGTATACGTTTTTCCAGAATCGGTTTCGATTTCACAATATTCACCTTCGACTGAATTCCAGCGGTATCCACCGATCATCGTCAGTTTCAATCTACCATTTGATTTAATTTCTTTTACCATTGCTCCAAGTGTGTCGACATGTGCCGTCAACATCCGATGTTGATCGGTATTTTTTCCTTGAATTGTAATAAGCAAGCCGCCTTTTCGATTCCTTTTCATTTCAAGTTCGAGACCTGTTAAATATGTTTCACAAAAATCGATTACTTTTCGTGTATTACCGGAAGGGCTAGGAATCGAAACTAATTCCTTAATTAATTGGACTGTATCTTTTACTTGAGGAAATTCACTCATATTGCATGCTCCTTTATGTAGTAAGATGTTATAATCATAACACGAGTTTCATGAAACGGAGGATATTAAAGTGGCTCTACATTCATTTTTATTAAATGCGGATTGGCCAGGCGGACGCAATAGTGTCGGGACGATTGATGCTGGAAACTTGAAAACAGAAGTTTCGATTCCACCAGAAATGGATGGACCTGGAGTTGGAACAAACCCTGATGAAATGCTCTTAGGAGCGGCAGCTACATGCTATATCATCACATTAGCCGCCATGTTGGAACGCGCTTCTATACGAGTTTCAAAACTTACAATGGAGTCTGAAGGTATTGTTGAAGTTGAAAAAGGCGTCATCACGTATAAAACAATCATCCACAGGCCTACTGTTAATTTAGCTAACGATGAACAGATTGAATTAGCTCAAAAGCTTGCTGAAAAAGCCGAAAAAAGCTGTATGATTTCACGAGCTTTAAAAGGCAATGTGGAGATTAAGCTTGAAGCCGACATAAAATGACCGCCTTTTAAAAAGACGGTCATTTTTATTATTTCCTAAATTCTTGTAATCCTTCATTTAATGTTCTAGTGTTTGGATAAACATCCTGATAAAGCTTAAATAATTTTGTATAAGCTTCTACATTCTCCTTTTTTGGTGTAAATGATTCACTTGCTTGGACAAACGTATCGGCGCACTCTTTAAGTGAAGAAAACCATCCACAACCATAGGCGGCTAGCATAGCTGCTCCCATTCCAGGACCTTGCTCGCTTGCAATCTTCGTAATTACTACATTGAAAATATCGGCTTGCATTTGCAGCCAATGTTTATTTTTAGCTCCTCCTCCAATGGAGATGACGCTATCAATCTTTTTGCCATTCTCCCTAAAAATCTCGATTGATTCATGTAAGGAAAAGGTGATACCTTCAAGGACAGCTCGGACAAAATCTTTTCTTTCATGGGATGCATCCATGCCAATGAAGCTTCCTCTAATGACTGAATCAGCATGCGGAGTTCTTTCCCCAGCAATGTACGGAGTAAAAAGTAAACCATTCGATCCGATCGGAACTTCGTCTATACCGTTTAACAGTTCTTCAAAATCAACCTCACTAGCAAAGACATCTTTAAACCAGCTTAAGCTATATCCGGCTGCAAGAGTTACTCCCATTGTGTAAAAGGCATTTTCTTCTCCATGGTTAAAATAATGAACCTTTCCGCCGAAATCAAGGTCTTTCCTATGTTCATACGATAAAACGACTCCCGATGTTCCAATACTGCATAATGTTTTGCCTTCTGATAAAATGCCAGAACCGATAGCTCCACAAGCATTATCTGCACCACCAGCAAATACTTTTACACCTGTTGATAAGCCTGTTTTTTCAGCTACTTCACTTGTAATGTTGCCAGTTTGTTCATGAGATGCTACAAGCGGTGGACAAAGAGAACTGTTAATTCCTAGCAGGTCGCAAATTTCATTACTCCACTTTTTCTCTTGGACATCCAATAGTAATGTTCCAGCTGCGTCTGAATATTCACTATGTACTTGCCCCGTTAGTCTATAGCGCAAATAATCTTTCGGAAGTAGGAAAACAGCTGCATTTTCAAAAATAGTTGATTCATGTTCTTTAACCCATAAAATTTTTGGCAGTGTAAAGCCCTCAAGTGCAGGATTTTTTGTTATGTCCAGAAGTCTTTTTTTGCCGACTATCTCCTCTATCTTTCTACATTGGGCAGTTGTTCTTGTATCATTCCAAAGAATGGCATTTCTTAGTACATTGAAGTCTTTATCCAATAAGACGAGTCCGTGCATTTGTCCGGAAAAGCTAAGACCTTCAATGTCTTCTAAATCCCCGTTAAAATTCTTAACCGTTTCCGCCAAGCCTTCAATTGTTTTTTCTATCCATTCTTCCGGATCCTGTTCGCTATATCCTGATTTTTCTTGAATCAATGGATACGACTTCGATATTTCTTGGCAAACTTCCCCGTCTTGATTCATAAGCAGTATTTTTACTGCACTTGTTCCTAAGTCAACACCAATGATATACTTCAACATTCTCACCTCTCGTATTAGAAAAATGCAATTCCCTTGAGCATCGACGTACAAGCATCCAAGCCTACGACTGAGAGAAAGGAAACACGGTGAAAAACAAGCCGATGTTGATTTATCGTAGGAAGTAGGATAGGAAGTTTTCTAGTCGATAGGGCTCGTGCTAGACAACAATTCACTTTGTTCAAACTAAAAAAATTTTATAGTTTTCTTTCTTTCAAAAAGTGCTGGAATTTTTCAATTCCAGCACAAGTTTCACTTATTTTCCAGCAAGCGTTTCAAGCAAGTATTGATTTACTATTGCCCTTAGTCTCTCTTGTCTCCCTGAACGGTTTTGAATATTTCCTAATTGAAGTGCATATTCTTCAAGTTTATGGAAGTCTGCTTTTCCTTCTACAATTTCCAATCCAATTCCTTCAGTGTAGCTGCTGTAACGATCAGCGACGAAGTCTTCCAATACACGATCTTCTAAAAGTTTCGCAGCAACTTTTAAACCGATAGCAAAACTATCCATTCCTGCGATATGTGCGTGGAATAAGTCTTCTGGCTCAAAAGAACCTCTGCGTACTTTTGCGTCGAAATTTAGTCCACCTTTTCCTAATCCGCCATTTTGTAGGATTTCATACATAGCTAGAGTTGTAGAATACAAGTCTGTAGGGAATTCATCTGTATCCCAGCCGATTAATGTATCACCTTGGTTCGCATCAACAGAACCAAGCATGCCGTTAATACGTGCAACTCTTAACTCATGTTCAAATGTATGTCCGGCAAGAGTAGCATGGTTAGCTTCAACATTAAATTTAAAATATTGATCCAAATCATATTTTTGTAAAAAAGCGTGACCTGTTGCAACATCAAAATCATATTGATGCTTTGTGGGCTCTTTTGGTTTAGGCTCAATTAAAAATTGACCATTAAAACCGATTTCTTTGGCATAGTCAACAGCCATATGGAAGAAACGTGCCAAGTTATCAAGCTCAAGTTTCATATCTGTATTTAAGAGCGTCTCATACCCTTCTCGGCCACCCCAGAATACATAGTTTTCAGCACCAAGCTCTTTACCAACCTCTAAGCCTTTCTTTACTTTTGCAGCAGCGAAAGCAAAAACGTCCGCATTACTGGAAGTTGCTGCCCCGTGCACATATCTCGGATGGGTAAACATATTTGCTGTGTTCCAAAGTAATTTAACTTTGCTGTCTTTCATGTAATCTTTAATCATTGCTGTGATCACATCGAGATTTTCATATGTTTCCTTTAATGTATCGGCTTCCGGTGCAATATCGGAATCGTGAAAACAGAAGAAAGGAACATTCAATTTTTCGAACAATTCAAATGCAGCTTCAACACGTGCTTTTGCAAGATCAAGTCCTTTCAAATGGTCCCACGGACGAATGGCAGTACCTACTCCGAACGGATCTGTTCCATCGGCTGTGAAAGTGTGCCAATAAGCTACGGAGAAACGTAATATTTCCTCCATTGTCTTTCCATTAATCGATTGCTCAGGATTATAATACTTAAATGCAAATGGATTCTGAGATGATGAACCTTCGTACTGGATTTTGTTAATTTCCTCAAAATATGCCATATTTCTTCCCTCCAAATAATCTTTTTATGACGGCGTTTACATTTTGGTATATGTATTTATGTCCATCACTTATTTCCAATAGTATATCATCTTCTTTTCTTCTTTGTCTATTCATTAAACAAAGTTTTTATGATAATATATATTTTATATTTTAGTTTGCATGTATTAAAGGAGAACTTCTATATGAATCCAACGTGGAATCAACAGTTAATAAAAAAAGAGAATAAAACGATTGTACTTCAACTGATCATTCAACAAGCACCTATCTCCCGTGCTGATATTGCGATTAAATCTGGTTTGAATAAAGGAACAGTCTCGACACTCGTTGCGGAATTAATTGATGAGCAATTAATTCTTGAGACGGGTCCAGGTGTTTCAAGCGGCGGCAGGCGGCCAGTCATGTTAGTGTTTAATGAAAATGCAGGTTGTACAATCGGAATTGATTTAGGAGTCAATTATATTTTAGGGATTTTAACAGATTTACAAGGAAACATTATCGAAAAAAATAGGCATAATTTCATCCCCCAATCGATAGAACAAACATTACAGCAAATACATAATGATATTCGAGATTTAATGGCTAAAGCACCACACACACCATATGGAATCATTGGAATTGGCATTGGTGCTCCAGGAATTGTTGATAATAATAGTTCAGTAGTTCTAGCGCCTAATTTAGGTTGGAAAAACTCTTCCATAAAGGAAGAAATTGAAGAGATCTTTCAAATACCTGTTGTAATTGAAAACGAAGCAAACGCTGGTGCCTATGGAGAAAAAAAGTTTGGACTCGGTACAAATGTCGATAATCTCGTTTATATAAGTACAGGAATAGGCATTGGGACAGGAATTATCATGCACGAAAAACTGTATAGAGGTGCTACTGGTTTTTCGGGAGAGTTTGGCCATATGACGATCAATATGAACGGGGAGACTTGCAGATGTGGAAATACTGGCTGTTGGGAGCTATATGCTTCTGAACAATACGTCATTCAAAAAGCATTAAAGCTTCAATTAGTTACGTGCGAGAATGCAAGTATAGAACAAATTATTGAACTTGCTCAAAATGGGAATGAGCACGCTATTGATCTGTTACAAAAAACAGCCGTTCATCTCGGAATAGGTATTGTGAATATCGTTCACGCTCTGAATCCCCAAAAAATCATTGTAGGCAATCGATTATCGGGTGCAAAATCTTGGATGGAAAAAACGGTTCAAGAATACGTTAAAAATCATGCGATGACATCCCATCAATCTGAAGTAAAAGTACAATTTTCCGACCCTTCATTTCCTGCAACAGCATTAGGAGTGGCTGCTTTTTCAGTCGAACAATTTCTTAATAGATCATTAGAAAAAATCAATCCCAATACATAAATGGGATTGATTTTTAATAATAAGGTAAAAATTTAACTTTGTTTTCCTTCTATCTCCTGTGCCTAGAGCAAATTTCTTGTCCTTTCGCATGCGAAGCAACATCGGCTGATTTTCACCATTATTTCCTTTATTGAAAAAAAGAAGTCGACTAAGACTGCCACGTTTTTATGTCATCGTCGACGAATCCGCTTCTTGCGTCCCCGTACTCCAATGAACAGGCGCTTCCGCTTTATTTCTCATATTTTCATAGATTCTCCATCATGTTTTATAAAAAATAAGCTATCTTCAATTATCTTTTTCTTTTCTATTATATCCATCAAATTATTCGCGGTTTCTTCAGGGGATCCGGGCGCCTTTTCCCCACCCATATCAGTTTTAATCCAGCCTGGATGAACGGCATATACATTGATATTTCTATTCTGTACATAGCTTTTAATCTGTTTCGTGAACATATTTAATGCTGCTTTAGAAATGGCATACGGATAATCACCGCCATATGCATTTGTCATGCTTCCTGCATCAGATGAAATGTTGATGATCGTTTGATTAGCCCCTTTAAAAAGCAACGGTAAGAAGTGTTTAACTACTCGCATAGGGCCATACAAGTTCACATCCATCGTCAGTTCTAGCAAAGAAAAATCAAGTTCCTCAATTTTCGAGTCACGTGCGTATAAAACACCGGCATTGTTTATAATAGCGTCAATGGCTCCCCATTCTCCTTGAACTTGCGCGGCGGCAGCCGATACGATTTTTTCATCTGTCACGTCAAGGGATAAGGGAAAAATTTGATTAGGAAATTGATCAATAAGTTCTTTCAAACCTCCTGCTGGTTGATCCCCATTCCGTGCGCAAGCGAAAACAGTATGTCCTCTTTCTGCCGCAGCCTTGGAAAGAAAGAATCCAAGTCCTCGGTTTGCACCAGTAACCAATATTTTCATATACATCCGCCTCTCTATATATTCTTATTTAAATATTGCAGAAAACGAGAAATATATTCAGTGTTTTTCGCGTTGGCAGGTACACAAATTACTTTTTCTTCATTCGGAACGAGACCACTCAGTATAGGGAAAGCGGATATATTAATCCCTGTAATATCTTCTTTATTTTCTTTAGAATAATGCAATTGGTCTTCTTGTACTGGCCAATCTGTAATTCCACTTGTTTGTTGAAAAGACATTAACTGATTTTGATCGTTCATATTATCATAAAAATCTTTGTCAACGATAAAGAAATCAATATATCCGGCAGAAAGTTCTGCCGCCATTTTTTGCATATCAATTCCTACCTGCATATCTAATGCATCACTAGAGGACTTCATCGTCTGTATAACGATATTCGATTTGTCTCTTTCTTTATCTGTCAAAAAGTCTTGGTAAAGCGTATCCTGAAACGTATCAATATACTCAGGATCATATATTCCCGTCATCATAACAACATTCAGTACAACTTCCTTCTTCGTTACAATACTATGAGCCATAGAGGCGACTATAATGACAAGCACGATACCGCCGATAATAAAAAATTTATAATATTCCCAAATATATTTCGCTTTTTCAGATGTACTCATACCTGAAAGTATTTCTTTAAGAGGTTTTTTCATATTCTTCACTTCTTTCTTCCTGCTGTTATTAGAAAAGGCCCTTTTCCGAAGCATTGTTGTTAATTGCTGTATTCCTAATTAATGAGAAAAGCTTCATCCTTGTAACTGAAAAATGCTAAAAAAGCTACTGGCTTAATAAGAACCGTTTCAAAAAGCCGGTCCTTGCGCTTTTACAAACAACAAACTTAAAGAAAGTAGCTTTAGAAAATATGCATGGCAACAAAAATGACTAAAGTTAACGTAAAAGAACTTAATAATGTTGTCGCGATAACTGTTTGAGAAGCAAATTCGGGTTCATTATTATACTCCTGCGCTATGATGGCACTATTTACTGATGTAGGCATTGCGGTTGAGATGAGCAAGGCTTGGGCAATAACTCCGTCCAATCCAAGCAAAAGTAAACCAATAAGAGCAATTACTGGTCCCACTACTAAACGATAAAAAATATTTAAATAAAGTGGAATATATGTAAAAGATATATTAATATGAGCAATTTGCGCCCCTACCGTAAGCAACGCCATAGCGATTAATGCATTTGAAATATATGATATAGGTGTAAGGATAAAATTTGGCAAGGGAACATTTAACACATTAAACAAAATTCCGATAAACATGGCGTAAAACAAAGGCATTTTAAAATAGCCTAAAACAGCTTTTAATTTTCCACCATGCACTGACTTAAGAGCAACGACCCCGTAAGAAAAAGTTAGTGTATTTTGAAAGGCCATGACAGCAATTTGGATCGACATTGCAAAAGGATCTTGTTTAAAAACTAAATCGTTAACAGGAATGCCATAGTTCCCGGAATTATAAAATATAATGCTGTTTGAAAAAGATAGTCTCATTTTATCGCTTAATTTACATAGCTTCGCTGTAGCCATACTTAATACATACAATATCACAACAAATGCAAAACTGAACATGATTACTTGCAAAAATAACGATAAAGAGAAAGAGCTTTCATATAGTTTAATAAAAATAAGAGCTGGGCTCAAAAAATATATATTTATTTTTGCAAGTGTATAAAGATCAAGCTGAAAAATTCGCTGCATAATGATTCCAACAGCAATCAAAATAAATACAGGTAAAATGATATCAACAAATATAAAAAATAAATGTGCCATTCCGGTTATCTCTTCTTCCATTATACAAACGTATTCTACTAAAATCTAATTCGACAAATTCCTTGTAATTCCTGCTAAAAAAAAGACGTCCATTGAAATAGACGCCTTTCAAATTTAAAGCACTTTACTTAAAAATGATTGTGTTCGTTCATGCTGTGGATTGGAGAATAGCTCATTCGGTACATTTTCCTCCACTATATAGCCATTATCCATAAAAATAACACGGTCACCGACTTCACGTGCAAAGCCCATTTCATGTGTTACGACAATCATTGTCATGCCTTCCTTTGCAAGCTGCTTCATAACCTCAAGCACTTCTCCAACCATCTCAGGATCTAATGCAGAAGTTGGTTCATCAAACAGCATAATCTTTGGTTCCATTGCCAATGCTCTAGCGATGGCAACACGTTGTTTTTGCCCCCCCGAAAGAGAATCTGGATAGGCATCCGCTTTATCAGATAAGCCAACTTTCGCTAAAAGTTCCTTTGCTTTTTTTTCAGCTTCCTCTTTCTTCATTCCTTTAACATTTATCGGTGCAAGTGTAATGTTTTGAAGAATTGTTTTATGCGGAAATAAGTTAAAATGCTGAAAAACCATTCCAACATTTTTTCGAATTTCATTTATGTCTGTCTTCTTATCTGTTAAGTCCTTGCCTGTTACAACAACTTGCCCGCCTGAAACAGATTCGAGCAAATTCAAACAACGGATAAAAGTAGATTTTCCAGATCCTGAAGGGCCAATAACGACGACTACTTCCTGTGGCTTTACTTCAAGAGAGATATCTTTTAAAACTTCATTATTTCCAAAAGATTTCTTTAAATGTTTTACGGAGATCATTCGGTCTTCAGTCTCCTTTCAATATGATCCATTAAATAAGTAAGTGACAGCGTTAATACTAAATAAATAAGGGAAACAAATATATAAGGCTCCCACACCCTCATATATTGAGAACCGGCTACACGTCCCCAATACATTAATTCTGGTGCGGCGATGATAGCTGCAAGAGATGTTTCTTTTAATAACGTAATGAATTCATTTCCAAGTGGTGGAATCATTCGTTTAATTGCCTGTGGTAAAATAACATGCCTCATTGCTTGAGCATGCGTCATCCCTAGAGAACGAGCTGCTTCTGTTTGCCCTTTATCAATGGACTGAATGCCTGCACGAAATATCTCAGATATATAGGCTGCTGAATTTAAAGCCAGTGCAATAATAGCAGATACAATTGGGTTGGCTGGAGACATAAATAGTGGAACAATAGCAAAATGCATTAACAGAATTTGCACGAGGAACGGTGTACCCCTAAAAAAATTAATATACCATACAAAAGGAAAACGAATAAATGGTTTATTGGACATTTTCCCTAATCCAATGATCAATCCTAATATGAGACCTAAAGAAATACCGGCAATTGTAAAGCCCAGGGTTAATAATGTTCCTTTTATAAATAACGGTAAATAATCGATAATGATATCAAATCTAATATTTCCCATGATGGCAGCTCCTTTCTACTTATTTTTATATATTTTTCTGAATAATGTCATCTCATGAAAAGCGGCTGTCTACTGGCAAAGAGCCGTAGGACAGCCACTACATTAATAATAGAATCTAATTACTATTTAATCAATCTTCTTTTAATGTCTCTATATAATTTTTTGCATCTTTTAAAGATTCAAGATTTGGTTCTTCATCAAACCACTTTTTGTAAATTTCTGTATACTTTCCATTATCAAACAATGTATTTAAAGCTTTATCAAAATCTTCTTTATAAGGGCTGCCTTTTTGGAATGCAATCCCGTAGTATTCAGGCTTAAAGCGTTCTTTATCTTCGACTGACTGAATATTGCTATCAGGGTTTTGTTTAATATATTCCTCGGCAACAGGCTTGTCTGTTACAGCGGCGTCCACAGTTCCACTTAGCAGCGCTTGGAACATTAGACCTGAAGATTCATATTTAGAAATGTTTTTGGCGTTTTGTCCTACAACAGATTCTGCTGCCTCAGCACCAGTCGTTCCGTTTTGGACACCGACCTTTAGATTTTTTAAATCTTCGGCGTTTTTAACTTCTATATTATCTTTAAATAAAATTAAGAACCCTTCAGACTCATAATATGGAATGGAAAAATCATATGATTGCAAACGATCCTTTTTAATCGTAATTCCTGACATACCGATATCCAAATCTTTCGTATCGAGACCTGCTAGCATTGAATCCCAGCCTGTATTTTTCATATCAATTTTATATCCTGCTTCTTCACCAAGAGCATGGATTAACTCAACATCAAATCCTGTAAGTTCTCCCTTTTCAACTAATTCAAAAGGAGGGAATGTTGCTTCTGTCCCAACATGTAGTATTTTCTTTTCATCCTTACTGCCATTTTTATTAGAATCGTCTTGCGATGTGCCACAAGCTGCTAACAATAATGCAGAACTGGCGGCAAGCGCAAATAATGATTTTTTGAATGAGACTTTCATCGTGCCAACCCCTTGTAATGTATTCAATATAAGTATAATAGCTTGTATTTAAGGAGTTTACAAGTGCTTTTCTATATTTTTATTTATAATTTTTGTATATTTATTCATAATTAGATAGGAAAGTCGTTACATCATTTCAAAAACTATTGGCTCTATTCAACGATTGAAATAGCTTCCATATAATAATCAGATAAAGAAAATATCCTATGAAAGAGATGCTGTGATTCCATGAGTCACCATGCCTGAAAAGTCCCAATTCTTCCGAAATCATTTCACCTATAGGAACAATAAAACAAATCATTAATATGACTATGAATCTTTCTAACTTGTTTATTTTCATCATGGATAATAAATATAACCATGTCAGCATTGGAAGGATGCAAAATGTAAAAGCAATATTTATTGAAAAGATATTAGGAAATGGACGAATCGGAAACTCATAATAACCGTTGCTCACATAAAAGAAATCTAAAAAAGTCCCAAGTAAAGCAGCTGTAGCAATAGTAATAAAATATGGAATACGTCTATTTGAAAATAATATTTTTTGCCATTGCCGCGAGTTCGAGTTTTTCCAATGCTTCACAATAGTCACCTTCTATTTCTCCTTTGATTTCTAAATCATCTTTCAGCAAATATTGGATTACATCCGATTGAACAAACCAATCACCTATTTCTGCAGCAGGATGCTGGACATTATTCCATGCCATTCTCAAAATAGGACTATATAATTTTGCCTCACCTTTTTTCACTTTGCATTTATTTAAACGACGAGACAGTTTACCAGGCACCCCTTCATTAATATCATTAAATACATCCTTCCAATAATCTTTTCGTGAGCCAGTATGAGGGTTGGAAATAGCCCAATGAAAAAATTTTCCGAACTGTTCTCCACTATTAAAAAGAATATAATATAATCTTTTGCCGAGCATAATTCTCTCATGCAACGAATCAAATTGATGGAGGGTCTGCCCTAATAAGGTAATTTTTTTGCCTTTATAAAAAGGAAATAGAATATGATTGAACGATAAAATATCTTGTAAAAAAAACTGAAGCGAATTTAGCACTTTATCTTTATACTTGGGATTACGAATAATACGGTGCTCCAAATAGCTTTGTTCATTAATGATTTGTGCAATCGCAAGCACGTAACAATCATTATAATGCCAATAATGCTCCCAATTGGCTTGCATAAAAACCGATACATTTAAATATGGCAAAAGATAAAATAGACCTTTATTTCTTTTCCGGCACTCTGCATACAATAAAAACTGCGGAAATGCATCTTGAAAAATCAGCCAATTTCCACGCTCCAAGAAAGAAAAAAATACATTTTTTGTTTCAACACTCATTAGTTTAGAAACAAGGTCCCCTTTCAAATCGGTCATATTCCAACCGCCATTTCTTGAAACCATATGTCCTAAAAATGCCCAATGAATCTCAGGATAGCTGCAAAAAAAATCAAGATATGCCTTCGTTCTTGTTATATTATTTACATTCCATCGAGCAGTTTGTGAGCGTATACTATTAAGAATTTGTTTTTCTTCCATAGTCAAGAACTTCTCACTTATCGGAATTCTCCGCCGCATTTTTATTAACTCAGACTTTAAGATAGTTAACTTTTCAGGCAGCCTATTCTTTCTTTTTATTTTTTTCTGAAATAAAATGATTGATCACCTCCATGATGAATCCTTTATTTTATTCAAGAATATGTATATGGATATAAACCTAAAGGAGAGTTGTTTTTGTGGAAAAGCATCATGTAAAACAACATATGAAAAGTTTGATTAATACACTTAAAAAAGATCAATTGGCTGATGGGTCTTGGGATTATGCGTTTGATACTGGGATATCCACAGATGCTTACATGATTATTTTATTAAGGACTTTGGGAATAAATGATGAAGAGTTAATTTTGGAATTAACGGAGAGTATTTTGAGCAAACAGGAGAAAAATGGGTCATGGAAATTATATTACGATGAAGAAGAAGGAAATGTTACCCCTGCTGTAGAGGCCTATTATTCACTTCTATATTCAGGCTATTATAAAAAAAGCGACGAACCACTAAGAAATGCGAAAAAGTATATATTAGCCCATGGCGGTATCGAAAAAGCACATATGTTTACGAAAATAATGCTGGCATTAACCGGACAAACTCCACAAAAAATCCACTTTCCAGTACCAGTAGAATTCATACTTTTACCGTCCTCCTTTCCATTAAATTTCTTTGATATTTCATCTTTTGGAAGGGCAAATTTAGCTCCTCTAATGATTTTAGCTGCTAATAAGTATAGTAAAAAAACAAAAAAAAGTCCGGATTTATCAGATTTATATCTTTCTAGATCCGATGAATTTTTCAATTGGACGGAAACACGTGAATCAAGAAGTATTTTTTCAACGATTGAGCAAGGGATCAAAAGTATAATTGGTTTGCCACAACACATCCACTCACTAGCCATCCAAAGGGCAAAACAATATATGCTTGATCGTATAGAACCAGATGGTACTTTTTACAATTATTTCAGTGCTACATTTTTAATGATATTTGCTTTATTGTCTTTAGGGCATAAACGAAAAGACCCTTTTATTGTGAAAGCAGTCGAGGGGTTAAAAGCGATGAAAAGTAAAATTAATGGGCATACACATATGCAATATACAACCGCGAATGTTTGGAACACATCTTTAATAAGCTTTACACTCCAAAAGGCAGGAATCTCTTCTGATGATCCGATGATTACAAAAGCAAATGATTATTTACTTAGTAGACAACAATATAAATATGGAGATTGGGCAATTCACGCTCCGGGGATTCCACCAGGTGGCTGGGGCTTTTCAGATATTGATACGATGGAGCCCGATGTTGATGATACGACAGCATCGTTGCGTGCCATTTCTCCCCTCGTTCAACAAGATGCACAATATCGCGATTCATGGGATAAAGGCGTATATTGGGTCACTTCCATGCAAAATTCAGATGGTGGCTGGCCAGCATTCGAAAGGAATGTAGACAAAAAAATATTTAACTTAATGCCCATTGAAGGTGCGAGGTTTTTATTGGGAGATCCAAGCAGCGCGGACTTAACAGGCAGAACGCTTGAATTTCTTGGTCACTATACAAATCTACCGAAGAATACGAAAATGATAGAGAGCGGGAAAGACTGGCTTTTAAAAGACCAAAAAAAAGATGGATCATGGTATGGCCGCTGGGGAATTTGTTATATTTACGGGACATGGGCTGCTATTACAGGTCTTATGGCATCGGGAGGCGAGCCAAAGGACGCCAACATTCAAAAAGCCATTAATTGGTTGAAAAGTATACAAAATAAGGACGGCGGCTGGGGTGAATCGTGCCAAAGTGATTTCAATCATACGTATATTCCTCTTCGTGCGAGTAATATCACCCAAACGGCCTGGGCAGTAGATACATTGATTGCAGTTCACAATAAACCTACTCAAGAAATTCAATCTGGAATTATGTATCTGAAAGATGCCATTCTAAAGAATAACTGGACTGTCGATTACCCGGTCGGTCAAGGAATGGGTGACGCATTCTACATTCATTATCATAGTTATAAATATATTTTTCCGTTATTGACTTTGGCTAATTATGATAAAAAGTACTGATTATGAACCTCCCACGATTAAAATCGCGGGTTTCAGGGTTGGTGCTAATGCACATTGACCACTCGTGGCTGGGAACACACAGCCGCTATGCCGTTTGCGAATGCATTCGGCACTACTTTTCTTAAGATATTTGCTGCTGCATTAATATCGGCATTTATGATTGTGTTGTTTTTCGTACGGTAAAGCCCACGTTTCACCCTTTTTCCGCTGAATGGATGGTTCGTCTGATTCCCCAATTTGTAGGTCGGAATAAGATCGCCATCTAGAAAACTGGCCCGTGACGTGTAGCTTTCTTCCGTTAGGATGACGGCTATGCCTTTCTCGTTGGCTTTATAGGTAATAAGCTCAATGAACAACGCATGAGGGATTTGAACAAAATGCTGGTTGTTGCGTTTGCCCATATTACTGTTTTGTTTCCAATCTTTATTTTTTCCAATGATGATGGTGTCTACATTGTTTTCCACGGCTATTTTCAAGATATGAAAACTGACTTTATGGAAAAAGTCTTTCATTTTCCGATGCCGTTTAGCATGTAATGTCGATAGTTTTTTAGAATGAAATGGCCCTTCTTTTGGCTTTTGTCCATTGCGGAGTGCCGCGTAATGAAAGGCACGCATTTTGTTGTACCATTGGCTGGTTGATTTTATTACGCCGCCTTTGAAAAGAACGGGCGCATTTTTTGTATTAAACGCGATTGCAGAGATATTATCAATGCCTAGATCCATGCTCATACAACGTTCTTTTTTAACGGGAACTTCTTTCTTAAATCCGACTAGAAAGATGACTTCAACGGTAAAACCGTCATACTTTGTAATGATTCTGACCTGTTGAAAGGCAGCATTCTGCAGGGCCAGTTTACCAATATTCAGCCTCATTTTTGTTTTTGGAAAACGAAGAAATTTTCCATCTTGAATTTTACAAATCTGATTGGAAAGAATGGCTTCTTTTCTCCCGCCTTTTGGCAGGTAGCCCGGAATAGAGGGTGCTCCTTTGAATTTTTCAGGATTTGCTTTGTATGTTTTTAAACTTTTGAAAAAACTTTTCCAGTTCTGAATGACATTTCGAATGACTTGTTGATTCATTTGACCCGGAAGGGAATAGTAGTCTGGTTGCTTGATTACTTTAAATAAGCAATCTAGAAAATGGGATCCTAAAAAAGAGTTGTCTTTGGAAGGGAGTTCAAACAAGTTTGGCTTCCATTCTTTTTGTTCTGCCATAGGCTTTAATTTTTCTTTGGCCAATCTTTTGTGGTGCGAATTGATTTGACGTTCATTCATTTTTTCCATATTATTTTTAAGCGTGTTCATCACTTCTTGTTGAAGTGGTTGCAATTTTTTGCTACTATGCAAAGCTGTATATACTTGTCTTATGTAAAAATTTGAAGCGTTATACAAATTATTGCTCTGGAAGAAAAGTTCATTGAAATAAGGGTGTAGTCGATGGCCTTTCATAATGTTTATTTGATAGGTTCTGTAATCTCTTTTAAGAATTTTATTTATCATTACTGTCCACACCTCCATTCAAGAATACCCTAACACAGGAACAAATGTTCGTCAACGAGGTGCGGTCTAAAAAGAAAAAGCCCATTCATCCCACGACTGAAGCCACGGGTATTCTTGACTTATACATGCTATTTCATCATTACTTCCTTCTGATTGCCGAACGTTTTGAATAAGAGCTTGTCATAAAGTGAACCGAACCATTTTTCATAGTTTTTTAATGATTGAAACTTCTAACCGTTGTATGAAGGAACTTCTAATTACTATTTAAAAATCCCTTAAATCCACAACAGGCTCGAGTTCATAAAAATCATCACTTTCAATAACTTGAATAAGCTTCATAGCAGTATTTTCCGGTGAACTTAGCATGCCTTTATTTTTATATTCTACAAAACGGTCAATCAATTCAAAATCTTTCTTATTGCTTGCACGTATTCTTCCTTGCATGCCGGTATCTATAATTCCTGGGGCAATGGAAATTATTTTGACTCTATTTTTTACATTTTTCTGTTCCTCAGAAACTACTCTTGAATAATGATCAAGCCCCGCTTTACTAGCGCAGTAACTGCTCCAGCCGGTATATGGATTTCGACCCGCACCGGAAGAAATGTTGATGACTTTCTTAGGTATCTGATATTTATGAAATTGCTTTATAAACGCTGATGTTAATATCATAGGTGCTGTTAAATTTACGGCAATGCTCTTTATAATGGCATCTGAATCATTATTTTCTGTCCGTCCTATAGGATCGATCACTCCAGCATTGTTTATCAAAGTAATGGATTGCAGTTGTTCAGGAAAATGTCTACATATTTCTCCCATTAATGCCTCTAATCCGTAACTTTTAGCTAAATCATATTCAAGAAAAACTAGTTTATCGTTTTTTTCATTAGCAAGCTGAATAAGTTCTTCACTTTTCGTTCGAGCTACACAAATAATTAAGTGATTTTCTTGTAATAACTGCTTACATAATGCTTGGCCAATACCTTTTGATGCACCAGTGATAATATAAATGTGCATACTTTCCTCTCCTATTCTACTGATTTTTTCTCCACGACTGTCGTATCCCAATTTATTACCGATTCAAGAAAAATAGATATAAGTACACCCATAATAAACCCATTGCTAATGAGAGGCTGAAGAACAGCAGGGAAATCTCTAAACAGTTCAGTTCCAACTGTCATTAAACAAACACCAATGAGAACGGGGGCAGCAATTCGGTAAATGGTTATGGAATTAAAAGAATATCCTCCCAAACTTTTTAGTGAGGTTCCAAAAAGCTGAAGGTAAGCTACAAAAAGAACTGCATTTCCTACTGATATTGGCAGTGTTGCAAGTAATAAAGAAAAGTACGGAATGATCCCAAGTAAAGAAATAAGCGCCCCACCAATGATAAAAGGTCTTATCTTAAAGATTTGTGTACTCTCCAAAAAGCCAATAGATGATGTAAATGGTGCATATGAAACTAGCCCAAACAAAGATGCAGCAAAGGTATATAAACTTGATAATAAATATGAATTTCGATATCGACCCATTTCTGCTTTTTCGTTCATTAATTTAGAGGCTGCATTGATAGATGTTATTATATTGATCAAATTAATGAGGCATCCTAAAAAGGTAATAGCAATAATTCCAAATTCTAAATTAGGCTTTCCTAGAGGAAATAATGAAAAAAGATGAGCCGATCCCGTACTTATTTGCTGTTCAGCTGGAAATAGAAATCGATATATAATCCAGCCAGCGATTATTCCAATTAAAATTGAAAAATTACCAATCATTTTATTGCCTTTAATTTTTAAAAGTGCAACGAAGATGGCAACACAAAATGAAAATAATGTTATAGGTAGATTCAACGTACCATCAGTATCTACCTTTAGCATTCCTTTAAAAAATACAAATACGAGCTGAAAAGTTAAAAGGAATAAATACACACTTAACACCATTGGGCTAAATACTTTTTGAATAAATGGAATGAGATTGAAAACAACAAGCAAAATGGTCACTGTACCAGCAAGCAGCATCCCCGTTGCTATGCCTCCTCCAACTTCCGATAAACTTAATCCTAACACTGGAGCGGATAGGCTTAAGTTTAATAACATCCCCCAGATAACGCCTGACGGACCTTCCATTACAGGAAAACGATGGCCCCATAACCCCTGCAGCATACATGCAATTCCAGTTACAATCAATGACGTTCTAAGTAATGATGCAATATCGGCAGAAGAAAGCTCAAACGCAAAGCCAATCGAAACAGGTACTACGACAATATTAGCAAATATAAAGAATAGCCATTGCACCGAAGCAAACATTGTTGTTAATGAAAAAGATTGATTACGCATGAATTCCCCACTTTCTAAGATAAGTCACAAATTTCATTTTAACAAAAAAACGGATTGATATCTCAAAATAAAATTCTCTTTATTTATTCACAAAAAATAATAAAAATTGCTCCATTTTAAGAAAAATATGCTACAATGAAATTAGATATTGTGAATAATTTCACAATATCTAATGAAAGTAATTTTATTAGAATGAAGGTGGCCATGATGGAAAGAATTTGGCAAGGGTTTTGGCAATTATCTGATCCGAAAATTTGGATTGCGTCAACTATCCCAATGTTTGTGGCAGCAGCTTTATCTTATGGTTATACGAAAACATTTGATTTTGGATGGTTTGTACTCGCTTTATTAGGAATCTACTTAATTGAAATCGGAAAAAATGCTGTTAATGAATTTGTCGACTTCCAAACTGGGGTGGATCGCTTTATTACGGAAGATAAAAGAAATCCATTTAGCGGAGGCAAAAAAACAATTGTAGATGGAAAGTTAACCATTAATGAAACGATGGTCATTGCAGTTCTCACCTTATTAGGGGCATTCATTATTGGCATCTTAATTGCTATATTAAAAGAACCTTCTATCTTTTGGATAGGAATCATCGGATTGTCTCTAGCAGTCTTTTATAGTCTCCCCCCTTTTAAATTAAATTATCGAGGCATGGGTGAGCTAGCTGTCGGATTAGCATTTGGACCATTAATCATGTGCGGTACATTCCTATTACTTACAGGTACATGGAACTGGGAAGTGATTATAGCTGGTCTGCCAATTGCATTTCTCATAACAGCTATTCTTTGGATCAATCAATATCCAGATTATGAAGCTGATTTAAAAGGCGGCAAGCGTAATTGGCTTGTTAGAATGGGAAAAGAAAATGGGCTTATCATTTATGCAGTTTTATACGGTGGTGCTTATATAAGTCTAGCTTTGCTTGGTATTTTGTTGAAAAATCCTATATGGCTATTAGGCTTGATTAGTTTGCCGCTTGCCATTAAAACGATTGCAATAACAAAAAAACATATGAATGATATTCCAAAACTATTAGAAGCCAATCAAAAAACAATACAAATTTATATCATTACTGGTATTGTAATGACGATCGCGTCTATTTTGACTTTTACCATTTAAACCTGTAAAAAGCCCTGAAAAGAGCTTTTTACACTCTAGATACTTGATTATAATTTCCTCATCATTTTCTTTATAATAACGGACAAGATTTAGTTACATGCCCTTTCATTTCTAAATTCCTTTCATATCTTATTAAAAGTCTCTTATGAGAGGAGGGTTTCCATTATGGAAAATAATCACGAAAAACAATCTCATTTTGAGGGACAGATGATTCGATTTCGAAATGGAAACGGTGAATGGAGAATAGGAAAAGTCGTTAAGGTTAGAGAGGATGGACTGGAAATATCTGAACTTAGTTCAAATTCTTATGGAGGCTACGGATTTGGATTTTTCGGACGTCGTCCATTTTTCGGAGCACCATTCTTTGTTCCTTTCGGATTTGGTTTCTTCAATTTCTTTTGGTGGTAAGGATGCAGGGCAGCACTTTTGTGACTGCCTTTTTAATCCCTGAAAAGTAACGGGATGAAGATGTTCCTAGAACGAAAATCTATTTGCATTTACAGCAAGTTTTATCATTGTTGCGAAAAGACATAGAGGATTTTTATTGATTATTAGACCTTTCCACTATCCATCGTATACATATTTTGTTAGCGCAGAAAAGATGCAGATTATTCCTGTATATTTATATCATTTCTCCTCCTAACTATCGTTAGAGAAGCTTGTTTACTAACTCGATTAAAATTTGGATGGAATACTGTATTTCGCAGAATATACAGTAATAATATTAATTAAAGATTGAGAACTTGCTTTTTTATTGTACTACCCCTAATTATACAAAAAGACGCACTCCAAAATGGAATGCGCCTTTTCTTCTCTGATGATCCGAGAGGGATTCGAACCCCCGACCCCATCCCTGTCAAGGATGTATTCTCCCACTGAACTATCGGATCGTATGTAATGGTAGTGGACACTTAATAATATACAATGAACTAAGCAATCAGTCAACGTATTTTTACATATTTCATGATTATCTATTAGATTGTCATATTAAGAAAGAATTAAAATTTCCTTACACATGAATTCTGTTCATTATTCAATTTTGGGTCCGAATCAAACCCTAATCGGACCCAAATCTTAAGTTTTTCTATTTTCAGTTCGAATCACACTTAAATTCGGACTCAAATCTTTTTTTTCAAATTAGAGTCCGTAATCTTTTCTATTAATTAATAGTTGTCTTTGACAGGTCCTATCGCATCCCACGAATGATATTATGCCAACTTATACTTTCCTTTATTTTTCGTCATAATTTGGCTTGCAACTAAAATAACGAATAGAATCATGCCTATGGTATCAGACAATCCCTCTGGATACATGAGCATCAGCCCCGCTGCTACTGCAATAATCCGCTCAAACCAATATAGTTTTCTATACCAATATCCGATGATCCCTGCTCCGATTCCAATCATACCTGTAAAAGCAGTGAACACAACCCATAATAAATAGGGGATCGATGTATCTATCATTAATAGTTCTGGTGATAGTACAAACATGTATGGTATGACGAATGCAGCAATTGCCAGTTTTGATGCATTCACCCCTGTTCGAATTGGTTCTCCACCTGCCACCCCGGCTGCGGCAAAAGCAGCTAGCGCCACTGGTGGTGTGATGTCAGCGACAATCCCAAAATAGAATACGAAAAGATGAGCAGAAAGTGCTGGTACTCCAAGCAAAATAATAGCTGGAGCCGCAATCGTCGATGTTATAACATAGTTAGCTGTCGTCGGGGATCCCATTCCTAATACGATCGAAGTTAACATCGTAAAAAATAAAGTTAATAGTAATTGTTCATTCGCAAGCCCGACAAGACCATTGGCAAGTTTTAATCCGAGTCCTGTTTTGGTAACGACCCCTACGATAATCCCTGCAGAGGCGGTTGCTGCAGCTACTGATAATGCTGTTCGGGCCCCATCGACCAATGCTTCAATCATTTTTGTAAAACCAATTCGTGTATCTTTGCGGATGGAGCTCACTACGATCGTTCCAACGATAGACCAAAGAGCGGCCCTCATAACACTTACTCCACTCATTAAAAGAATAATGACCATTAAAATAGGGATAAGAAGGTATATTTTTGATAAAACTTCTTTTCGATTTGGTAGTTGTTCTTTTGGCAGTCCTTTAAGCCCCACTCTTTTCGCTTCGAAGTGAGTCATAATCCATATTCCAGAGAAATAAAGAATCGCCGGAATGGCTGCTGCTTTCGCGATATCCCAATAACTAATTCCTCCAATAAACTCTACCATTAAAAAAGCTGCAGCTCCCATAACAGGAGGCATGATTTGCCCTCCAGTAGATGCAGCGGCCTCAACAGCTCCTGCGAATTCCTTCCTATAACCAAGCCTTTTCATCATAGGAATCGTAAAAGAACCAGATGTTACAACATTTGCAACAGAGCTTCCACTTATTGTACCTTGAAGGGCACTTGAAAAAATGGCTACCTTTGCAGGACCACCGATTCTTCTCCCAGCAATGGATAGCGCCAGATCATTAAAATATTGTCCAACACCCGTTTTGACAAGAAATGCTCCAAACAGCAAAAATAGGAATATAAAAGTAGCAGATACGTATAATGGTGTTCCAAGAATTCCTTGAGATGTAAAAAACATCGTGTTTACTAGTCCTTCGAAGTTCAACCCACGATGAGCCAAAAATCCAGGCATAGACTGTCCAAAATAGGCATATGCCATAAATAAAGTGGCGATGATCGTAATTGGCAGCCCGACTGCACGTCTCGTGGCCTCTAAAGTTAATAAGATGCCAATTGTTCCAACCGTTAAATCAAGAGTTGTCAATACACCTACTCGATTAACGATTGTATCCAACATCAATGGCCAATAAGCTCCGACTCCAACGGCAAGTAAGGCTAGTATGTAATCATACCAAGCGACCGAGTCTTTTTTTCTTGTTTTCCTACTTGCTGGAAATAAAAGAAATATGAGAGATAAAGCAAAGCCTAAATGTACGGATAATAATATTTGCCTTGGCACTGTTTGTGCAATGGATGCGTATAGTTGAAAAGTTGAAAATGCAAGCAAGCCTATAAAAACAATGATCCCCATTGTTCCTTTTAATTTTCTAGTCGCCGATTCAGGGTCATACTTCTCTAATATTTCCTGCTGTTGTTCAGCTGATAATGTTTCATGTTGATTTACCAACTATGTTCACTCCTCTCCATAACTGCCACAAAGATAATCGCCTTACATTTACCTTGATATGTGATCCTGGTTCCGCAATGGAACTAAACTTCATTTGGTGCCCATCCACCATTAGTACATGATCACCTACGACCTGAGCAACACGCATATCAATACTGCTAAACTCTCTTTTCATATTACGAATAATATATTTCCCATCCTTAACCTCAAAAATCTCACCTTCCTCAGCATTGGAAGGCATGCCAATTGACGTATCTTCATACATTAATTCACTTTGACGTATCGTATCGTTATTTAAAATTATGTACGTCTCTTTCACATCAGAAAGATGAATGGAATGCGTATATAGTATGTTAAAGGTTTTGTTAGTTTTTTGTATTGGAAAATAAGCGAGGACCTTCCCTGAGTTTCCTTTTTCTAAACATAGAGATTTTTGGAAAGGTATACAAAATAGTAAAAAAATAATAATGGCGAAAAGGCTAATTTTTACATATTTCACAATCAGTTCTCCCACTATAACGTGTGGCTGTTCCAAAAAATGAAAGTAGAAAGAATAGGCCGGATGGTGAGAAACGGCCTATTCCTTTATTCCACCTAATTATTTTGCTGAAACACCTTTTTCATCAAAATATTTTTTAGCACCGGGATGCAGTTCAATTCCCATACCATTCAGTGCATTTTCAGTTTTTATCAACTTCCCTTTTGCGTGGCCAATTTTATCTGTATTCTCAAAAATTGATTTTGTAATATCGTATACTAGATCATCAGTCAAATCACTGCGGACAACGAGCATTGCCTGAACCGCAACTGTTTCAATTTCAGCTTTTGAACCATAGGTCCCTTCAGCAATTGTATCTTTAGCATAATATGGATACTTTTCAATTAAGGCATCAATCTTATCACTATCAAGCGGGACTATGACTACATCTTCGGTAGCAGCTAATCCTTCAACGGCACCTGTTGGAGTTCCAGCTGTAATAAAAGCAGCCTCGATTGTTCCATCTTGGATACCAGTGGTAGAATCATCAAAGGACAAATTACGCGCTTTCACATCATCAACTGTCATTCCATACATTTCTAAAATTTGTTCGGCATTAGCCCTTGTACCTGAGCCAGCTTCGCCAACAGAAACAGACTTTCCTTTTAAATCTTCCACCGATTTAATACCAGTTTTTGCAGTAGTAACAATTTGAATGGTCTCTGGATACAATGTTCCAAGCCCTCTTACATTCTCAACTTTATCGCCATTAAACATCATCGTACCTTCACTTGCATATGTAGCAATATCCGTCTGCGTAAAAGCAACCTCTACTTCTTCCTTCTTAATAAGCGCCATATTTTCCGCAGACGCATTGGAAGTTACCGCATTGGAATCAATTCCAGTAGCATCTTGAATAAAACTTGCGAAATTACCGCCAAGTGGATAATACGTACCTCCTGTACCACCGGTCGCGATACTTAGGAATTTAATACCGTAATCTTTTTTCCCTTCACTTGTGTTTTCTGACTCTTTATTTCCGCCAGTATTATTTTTTTCGCCTTCCTTATCACTGCTTCCACATGCAGTTAAGAAGATGGACAACATGATCAATAGTGCTGCGCCTAAAAAAAGACTTTTCCTTTTCATATGTTCTCCTCCTTTTATGTTAATTCTGTTCACAATTTTATCATACATTTCTTTTAAATGAACAAAAAACGCTTATTTCAAGACTTTGTACCTATATCAAGAACAGCGCATGCATCTATTACTATGACTTAATGATATATATGATAAAATGTTCACCAATACGTTTTATAGGGAGGAATGTAGATGTCATTCCCACAAGGAACTATTCATGACATTGATTTTAAGAGCAATGTACTTGATGAAACTTTATCTTTATTAGTGTATTTGCCTGCAAACTTTTCACCGCTATACAAATATTCTTTACTAATCGTCCAAGATGGAAAAGATTACTTCCAAATGGGTCGTTTAGCCCGTTTTGCTGATGAACTAATTGCAGAAAATAAAATGGAAAATATTATTATTGTTGGGGTACATTATAAAAGTGTCACGGATAGAAGAAATAAATACCATCCATCCGGCGAACAAAATCAAGCATATATCCGATTTTTAGCTCACGAGCTTGTACCTTGGGCCGACAAGGAGTATCCAACGACGGGAATGGGTAAAGGTAGAACACTTATGGGAGACAGCCTGGCGGGGACTGTTTCGTTAATGGCAGCTTTAAAATATCCAAATATATTTGGGAATGTTATTTTACACTCACCATTTGTAAATGATACTGTACTCAAAACTGTTGAAAATCATCAAACCTACTCACATCTTGACATTTACCATGTTATTGGAAAAGAGGAAACTGTTGTCAAAATATCGAATAATCGTGATTTCTTAACACCAAATAGGGAGCTTCATGAGCTTTTTAAAGAAAAAGGATATAATACATTTTATGATGAATTTGATGGAGGTCATTCTTGGAAATATTGGCAGCCAGATGTTAAAAGAGCTTTGTTGAGAATGTTTACTTAAATCTTTTTGTCACAAAATAAACTACTTGCATCCTATATAAAGTTTTTTAAATATTTGATATAGTGATATTGAATGTTATAATTGCCAAAACATAACATTAGTATGAAAAAAGGAGGCAAAGAAAATGAAATACGGCATCGTTATTTTCCCATCCAAAAAATTACAGGATTTGGCAAACTCTTATCGAAAGCGGTATGATCCTCACTATGCCTTAATTCCACCGCATTTAACGTTAAAAGCTGCTTTTAATACTGATTTGGATGCCGAAAAATTGACTGATAAGCTTGAGGAAATCGCTAAAAAGTATGAGCCTTTTAATTTAAAAATCCATAAAGTAAGTTCATTCCAACCTATCACGAATACCATCTATTTTAAAGCTGAGAACCATGGCGAGCTACAAGGGCTGAATGAAGATTGCTATGAGCACCTCCCTGGAGGAAAACCTGAACATCCTTTTGTTCCCCACGTAACGATTGCTCAAAAATTATCGAATGATGAGCATTCTGATGTATATGGTTCCTTACGTATGCTTGGAATTAATCATGAAGAAATCATTGACCGCTTCCATTTAGTTTATCAATTAGAAAATGACTCTTGGACAGTGTATGAAACATTTCGATTAGGAAGGGATCCACAGTAAATATGATAGTAGTCAAAGCCCATTCGGAAGCTCAGCTTCAAGATGCTTTTAACATAAGAAAGACCGTATTTGTTGAAGAACAGAAAGTACCTTTAGAACTTGAAATAGATGAATTTGAAAATAGTTCAGACCACTTTGTCCTATATTCTAAAGACATTCCAATCGGTGCCGGTAGATTTAGGGTGCTGAACGGAAAAGGAAAAATAGAGCGTATTTGTGTATTGTCAGACGAACGTGGTACTGGCGCAGGTAATAAAATCATGACTGAGATTGAACATTACGCAAAAAAGAGTGGTATTAAAATTCTTAAACTTAATGCACAAACATACGCTATTCCATTTTATGAGAAATTAGGATATCGTGTCGTGTCAGAAGAGTTTCTAGATGCAGGAATTCCACATAAAACGATGGAAAAAAATATTACTTAAGAACAAGCCTTGGTCCATTAAAAGCGTAGGCGCCTTACACAATTCACGTACAAATTTCACTACTTAGGACTTGCGATATCGGGAATATGATGAGCCTGTCAAGGCGATTCTGACCTCCTGATCGTAGGAACAAGGACAAGAAATTTGCTAGTTGATTGTCGCTGAAGCTAGTCCCTAATATATATGACCGAGGCTTTAATTTTGTTCAAAGTTTAAAAAGAGTTTCTGGTCTTTGATTGAAACAGACACGAAACCGTCTTCAATTAAAGATGAAATGTAAGCAGTGTAAGATGTTCTATACAATAGCCACGACCCAATATTGGCAGGGGTTAATTCATATTGAAGGAATAACTGTGTTTGTAGGTCATCCATTGAAATACCATTCTTTGCATTTTTTAAACTCGTCAATAAAAACGATTTAATATCTTCATGACACTTAATATTTTCTACGATTGTTTTTTGAAACTCTACCTCAAAATCGCCATGCCCTGGAATAGCACCGTGGCATGAAATGAAACTAATTTTTTCTAACGTATTTATCGTCGCTTTCGCATCAACAATAAACGGAACTTTATGCTTATCCAATACTTTTCTCCCGAAATATGAATCCCCAGCATACAACACACCATCAAATATTATTCCAATTTGTCCATAACTATGCCCTGGAAATGGAAGCACTTCAAATAAGAATGGACCCATTGTTTGAATTCCTTCATTTAAAATGTTATTTATATGGGCTTCTTCTCCTTCTAAAAACTTATTTCTCAACTCCCCAATTGGCATAGCCCCATTCCACAAATAAATCGGCTCAAGGATTGGGTTTTGAACAAATGCAGATTCTATCTTGGAAGCGAAAAGCTTCACCCCCCACTCCCTTTGTAAATAAGCGGCACCTCCGTAATGATCTACATGCCCATGAGTAATGATGCAAAAGTTTATAGGCAGATCATGTTGCTTTAGTATTTTTATAATTTTTTTGGCAGCCCCTTTATCCAACCCGCTGTCGATTAGTAAGCCCTTTCCATCTATTGTTGCGTAGCCTATGTTTACATGACCTTTTATATAAAAACAAGTATCAGATATTTTTGTCAACATAAAAAAGACATTCCTTTCAAATATGCTTTTATACATATTCGCTGAAATGCCTTCCTTTTCCTGTTATTTTTTCCATTACCAATTCGTTTTTTTCACTACCGACTTTATGGTATTGGTTGTTTGTGTACAAGTTTACTTTTGGAACCGTAGTTATTGGATAAGGATCTAATTTACTTTCTTTTGCCCTTACACGATCATGATATTGTATGTATTGATATTGTGTTATCGGTGCAATATATCCCATTTTTACTTCACCCCTTTCTCATCTTATTCCCTATTTTATTTATTATAAACATTTATAATATTAAAAATAACTACCCCATTTGAAGGGGCAGCTAAATGATTTTATTTATTGATCATTTTACTAATTGAACCTAAATCAAGCTTATTTCCATCTTGGATGATGGTTTGCACCATTTTATCTTCAAGTTCTTTCGGGACAGGCTTATTTGCCAATTGGGATACTCTTTTAATTATTCCTCTTACTGTTTTTTCATCCTTGAAATTAGCATTTTGCAATGAATTGGCTAATTCAAAAATATCATTCATGTTAACTCCTGTTTTCTTTTCAATGTTTTTAAAAAATTGATTTTCCATTACTAGCCGCTCCCTCCCTTTCATCTTTATATGATATGAAGGTACATATCAATTAGTGAAATAGATAGAAAAAAAAGATGGAATACTCATATTGATGTATTCCATCTTTTTACGTTTTTACATTAGCAAAAGCTGGCCCCAACTATGATCAGCAAGATGAATAGTACAACAATCAATACAAATGCACTTCCACCACCGAAGCCGCCGGCATAGCCACCATAACCACAGCCACCACCACAGCCACCGAAACCGCCATATCCAAACATACACTTTCACCTCACTTTTGTTGTATCCATAATAATTTATGTGGCAAAAGTGTAATCTGTATGGGCATATACATGAAAATTAAAACTTTAACTCTGATTAGCCTTTTGGTTTAAATACAAGAGCTCCGATAAAACCGAAAATAATAGCGGCTGATATTCCTGAAGAAGTTACTTCAAACATACCTGTCATTACACCAATGATTCCGTGTTTTTCAGCTTCTAACATAGCTCCGTTCACTAATGAATTTCCAAAGCTTGTAATCGGAATTGTTGCACCCGCCCCTGCAAAGTCAATTAGTGGCTCATAAAGCCCAAATCCGGCCAAAACAGCACCCATACAAACTAAAATGCTTAACGTGTGCGCCGGTGTTAATTTTGCGGCATCAAACATTAATTGTCCAACTACACAAATTAAGCCACCAATAATAAATGCCCACAAAAACATGGCAAGCATACACTTCACCCTTCCTATATAAGATGCCTAACTATATTCAATTGCTACTGCATGAGCAATACATGGTATGGTTTCTTTTTGTTGAAAAGATAATGGAGATAATAATGCTCCTGTTGCTACGACTAAAATTCGTTTGTACACCCCTTTGGCCATTTGATTTAGTAAATGGCCATACATGACTGTAGCAGAACACCCGGGGCCGCTCGCACCAGCAAATACTTGCTGTTCCGGGGTATAAAGCAGAAGACCACAATCTTGGAATAAACGTTCATCGATTGATAATCCCTTTTCATTAAATAGCTCTAATGCTGTATTTCTTCCTATTTCCGCGAGATCGCCTGTAATGATTAAATCATAATAAGATGGATCAATTTTCAAATCAAAAAAATGACGCTGGATTGTATCTACGGCTGCTGGTGCCATTGCGCCACCCATATTAAATGGATCCGAAAGTCCTAGGTCGACCACCTTTCCAATAGTGGCAGCGACGACTCTTGGATGGGGATGTTGTAGATTTTCGTTCGCACTCACTAATGCAACACCTGCACCAGTAGCTGTCCATTGTGCAGTTGGTGGTTTTTGCCCTCCATACTCAGTCGGATAGCGAAATTGCTTTTCCGCTGAAGCATTATGACTTGCGGCTCCAGTTAGAATGCGCTTTGCTCCTCCATTATTTATGATCATTGCGGCCAAAGCGAGTCCCTGCGTTGATACGGCACATGCACTGAATAGCCCTAAATGAGGAATTTGATTTGTTCTTGCTGCAAAACTTGTAGGAGTAATTTGATTGATTAAATCCCCCGCGAGAAAAAATTGAACCGCATCTTCTTTTAATCCTTTTTTCCTTAATGCAATTTGTACGGCATCCTCCAATAGAACCCGTTGGGCTTTTTCATATGAATCCTGGCCCATCCATAGGTCATCATGAAATTTATCGAAATCAATCGCTACTCTACATTCTTTTTCAAAAGGACCACCAACAACTCCCGTAGAAAGAATGACGGGTTGATTTTGAAAAACCCATGATTGTGAGCCCTGAAGCATTAGAATCCCCCCCACTGCATGAAGAAGGTCTTAATAAGAGCAACTACAAAAGCTGAAAAAACACCAAACACAATGACCGAGCCTGCTAACTTAAAAATATTTCCTCCCACTCCTAATACTAAGCCCTCTGTTCGGTGCTCTATAGCGGAGGAAATGACTGCATTGCCAAATCCTGTCACAGGAACGGCACTTCCAGCTCCTGCAAATTGACCGAGTCGATCATAGAGCCCGAACCCCGTTAGGATCATCGCAATAAAAACCATCGTGGCAACGGTAGGATTTCCTGCTGTTTTTTCTGTAAAATCAAAGTAATAAATATAAAAATAAGTAATCGCCTGGCCAATTAAACAAATCGTGCCACCAACAAAAAATGCACGAATACAGTTTTTTAATATCGGTCTTTTAAGTTCATGCTTTTTTTGCATTTGATCATATTGAATTTGTTCAGGAGTTTTCGTTTTATTTTTTTGGGCCATATTATGTCATTTCCTTCTTTAATTTTATGATTTTATATAATCGCTTTTTCGCTTCTTTATTAGAGAGATTGTGGTATTCTACATCTTCTTTTAAGCGAATGGCTTCAAGGAAAATTTTATAGTCACTCGAAACAACGAATGTATGTTTAGGAAATTTTTCTTTTAAAGCCTTATTTAAATCTTTTTCGATTTTTTTCATGCCAAATCGATGGAGATGCTTCACTTTATAAGAGACAAGGATATCCTTATTTCCTTCAATAATAGCGACATCATAAATTTTATCGATTTTTTTAATTTCTTCCCTTACTTGGAAAGCGATAGAATTTTCCTTTTCCTTATAATTGATTTCAATTGGGGCAGGCTGCGTTTTTTTCACCAACGATGTTTTACTTTTTTGTTCATGAGAGTTATTCGAACATCCGCTCGTGAAGCATATGGCACATACTATTGCGGTGACAATCATTTTTTTAACCATGGATTCCTCCCAGTTGTTAGCATTAAGTGCATATTAGCTATACGATGCAAGTCTACAGGATATAATGAAAGCGCAGAAAATAAAGTTAGGTTATCAATATTTTTCACCACATTTGATAAATTATGAATGCTAATCATTAAAAAAGAAAAGGGATGACCTCATTTTGAAGGCCATCCCTTTTCTTTTTTAATTGTATTCCTGTCTTCTTTAATAACTTCGAGGTTTTTTTGTGGGTCTTCCACATCCACAACCGGATTTCTTTGGTTTGGTTGTTCCAATTGGTCTTGGCCTTCTCGGTGGTCTTTGCATCATCATCACTTCCTACTTTTTTTGAATCTAACCTTATATATTTTATGAAGTCTATAGATAATTTGTTTTTATAAAAGGCCAATTTAGTCTAATGTCAGCTTTTGAATAATCGTTTCGATAAAAGCCGCCATTCCAGCTAAAGCAAAAATGAGAATAATGGGGTCCATAATAATTGGAAAATACATATACAAAATAAACGTTCCTAGTGCCACCCATATTCCTGTACACCAATAGCAACTTATCAACTTTCCGATCCAACCACGCAATCCGCCTTCACGAGCTAATAAATATGTTTCTTTTTGCCCTAAAATATTTGTTTCTTCATATTCCATTAAAAAAGGTGCTCTTATGAAAGCAGTGATTTGGTCAAATACAATCAGTCTTGTAATACGAAATATCGCAAGGCTCATCAACAAAAATTTTAACCAAGTAATATCCATTTCCATGGCTCCTAACCTGCCTATTTTCCCAAAATGGGGCGTTTGTCCGTAACTCATTTGGCTCCTACCTAATATGTTAGTAGTGTAAATGAATCAATTTAAAGAAGGAGGACATAATCCATGAGTTTTGAAGAGATGGAATCAAGTGAAGTGCTAGGCACTAGTTCTGGTTGCGGATGTCAATTGAACTGTGTTTGTCAAGTAGTCCGCGCTATTAAGGATATACAGGACGAAGCAGTCGAAGAAGAATGTCTCACTTGTACTTCCAATTGTTTTGTAGAGCCTCTTGGTGATTTAGCACTCCCTGCTCGCCAACGTTCGGATACTCGTGTTTTTACGTTAACTAATAAAAACGGAGACTTATTTAAAGGATTATTCAAAGGTACTGCCGGAAAGTGTGTATCAGTATATTTTAGAGTCGAAGACGTATTCGATAATTGCTGTGCTACATTACGCGTACTAATTCCTTTAAGAGATCAGACGGTCGTTAACCTATTCCCTAACGGAAAACTTAACTACGAAGCACTTTGTTCAGTAAACAACTGGGCTTCAAGCAACAGCTGCATTACAGTTGATTTACATTGCTTCTGCGCCGTACAATGTATTGCCGATGTAAATCTCGGAATTTGTGAAGTATGATTGTAAAATGGGGCCTTTAAGCCCCATTTTATCTTTCTGTTATATCATTATTCTTATTGCTTGAAGATCTTTCACATCTACTGCGTTCGTGTCGCCTTGTGAGCTTTTAACAATAATTCGATCGGGTTCATATTTACTCAATGTACCACTATATCGCTGATTTTCCGTAATAAATTCACATGAGTATGGTTGTTGACTGCTTGGAAATCCAGATAAGTATTGTAGTTTTTCCGGAATGGACATGTCTCTAAATGATTTTACAGGAGTTAAATTCCAACTTTTTCTTGACGAAGTTCCCGTATTTCGTCGGAAGTAATCTGCTGCAGATACTGGCTTTTTTATCTCTTCTTGCGTTTCGTCTGAAATTTCTTGTTCAACCTCTATCATATTCTCACTGCCTAAAGGAGGAATAGTAAAAGATTGCTTTTGCTTTACTTCCTGTGGAACAATGTTTTCCTTTTGAACGATTTCCGCTACATCCTCGGATAAAAAGGAATCTTGCATTTTTCTTGCAGGCTTTTGGAAATTCGGCTGGTGGATATATAATAAAGGCTCCTCTTTATTTCCTTCATTATTATTTTCCATGAAGGGGCACCTCCGTTTATCATACTTCGTTCTATATGTATGCCAAAAAGAGCCTAAGGTTTCCTTTCAAATACAAATAAGCAACTGCCACAATGACAGCTGCTTATAAATTATGCTTATAAATTATATAGCTAAAATATGGAATCCTGAATCTACATGAATGTTTTCTCCAGTAATGCCGCGGGATAGATCACTAAATAGGAATAGGGCAGTATCGCCAACTTCTTCCGGAGTTGTTGTTCTACGCAGCGGTGCTTTTTCTTCAATGTCTTTCAAGATACTATTAAAGTCACTAATACCTTTAGCAGAAAGTGTTCTAATTGGTCCTGCTGAGATAGAATTGACTCTAATTCCATGTTTTCCAAGATCACTTGCTAAATACATAACACTTGCATCAAGAGAAGCTTTTGCTACACCCATTACATTATAGTTCGTAACGACGCGCTCACCACCTAGATAAGTTAAAGTAACAATACTTCCGCCTTCAGACATGACGTCTAGCTTTTGTACTGTCTTCGCAACAGCTGTCAGTGAATAAGCACTAATATTATGAGCTAGTAAAAATCCATCTCTTGTTACATTTAAATAGTCGCCAGTTAACTCTTCCTTGTTAGCAAATGCGATACAATGTGCGATACCATGAATTGAACCGGTAGCCTCTTTTATTTGACTAAAGCACTGTTCGATATCTTCATCTTTTGTAATATCACAAGGAAGAACAAGTGATTTTTCTCCCTCTAATGAATCAGCAAGCTCACGAACGCTTTTTTCGAGACGTTCACCTGCATATGTAAAAATCAATTTGGCTCCAGCGCTATGAAGAGAACGAGCAATCCCCCAAGCGATGCTACGTTTATTCGCTACTCCCATTACAACAAATGTTTTTCCGTTTAAAGAAAGATTCAATTCGGTCATCCCCTTATTATACAAGTTATTAGTACCTAGTCCTAATCATACACGAGAAGTTTCGATGTTGTAAAGGAAAAGTGGAGACGCCTTGCTTATCCACATATTAACCTCGACGTCCCTTACTTAAGTTAAAGGTAATTCATGAGTCAAACAAGACGAATCTAGCTTCGATCCGTAAGAAAAAGAACTAAATGATGGCTAATCGTTCAGCACATTAACTAATAACTCAAAAATAAATAGCTATTAATGAGAATATTGGAGCTCCTTCATTAAGTGGTCAACATATTCCTTCGTGCCAGTCACAATTAAGCGATCTCCCATTTTTAATTCCGTATCACCGTGAGGAACAAGAGAATCGTTTTCCCTAAATATTCTAACGACAATTATATCACCCATAAATGGAAATTCTCTTAGTGTCATATGTGTATATTGAGTATTTAACATTTCTATTTCATATAGCGAAGTTTCCCCATTTGTCATAATTTGCGCAACCTTCGGTGACTCTATTAAAGCTTTCAGTAAAGCCGTTGTTGAAAGAATAGTTGAAAACACTTCGATTTCATTTTCTTTAAGGTGCTTTGCTAGTTCTGGGCTTTCAATTCTTGCAATGACTCTCTCAATGCCTCGATTCTTAGCTTCAGTAGCTAATGCTGCATTTTGTTTCTCATCACCAGTGGAAATAAACATAATATCTGACTCAAATATGCCTGCTTTTTCTATCTCTGCATATTGATAATCGTGAATTTCGACTATATTAAATACTGATTCGGTGTTTTGTGATTCCAACTTTTCCATTTTTTTATGATATACGGTTGATTCAAATTGCTCTCCGCTTAATTCTTTTGAAACGGGAAGGCTCAGTTGATTAGCTCCAATGAAAGCAAGTTTGAGTTTTCGTTCATAGCTATTTTCTTTCGGAAACCATTTTTTAAAGAAAATCGGCGTAATGATACATGAGACCACTGCAACTAATATAAATGTCCCGCTCATCTCGGGAGTAATTACTTCAATTCGCTCTGCTATTTTTGCAGCAGCTATCACAAGAGACAAAGTCGACGTAAGCAAGAAAGCTGAAGCAACAACAGTTTTTGTATCATACCATCTTCTTAAAATGAAGACCGGAAAGATTTTTGAAGCTAATAATGCTACTAATAATAACGGGATTAAAAGGAGTAATTTTTTATCACTCAAAAGTGACCATAAATCAAGATCCACTCCTACCATTACGAAAAAGATCGGAATTAAAAAGCCGTATCCAAATGAATCTAGTTGCTGGACCATCTCTTGTTTCGGATTTAATAAAGAAACTAATGTTCCTGCCAAAAATGCGCCAAGTATATTTTCTGCACCTACCGATTCGGATAAGGCAACCAATACGATGATTAATGTAAAAATAGCTCTTGTACCGATTTGAACAGTGCCCGTTGACAATCTCTCAATGATTGGACGATTTTTAAGCCGATTTCCAATGAAATAAAGAACTAAGCCAGCAGCGAATAGTATAAGTAATAGCCACATATTTCCTTTAGTTTCACTCGAAACAGAAACAAAGACAGCAAGTAAAATCATCGTGACAAGATCGGCAATGACGGCAATTAGTAAAATAATTTGACCAATCCCCGTTTTTAACACATTTCCTTCTTTAAGGGTAGGAACTACAACCCCTAATGAGATCGTCGAGATAATTAATGTCATTAAAAATACATTATCGATCAATCCCATTTTTACAAACAGAAAAGATAATCCAATCGATAATATAAAAATCCCAGTGAAAATAACAATTGAAACGATTAATCGATTCGGCTCGATTTTCCCATTTGGCAATATTGTTTTCTTTTTAGTCGGTTTAAAGGCTGAGAAATCTATTTCAAGCCCACTTAAAAACATTAGGAATATGAATCCGAGGGTCGAGAGTGTATTTAACCAAGAACCGTCTTGGATTAAATCCAAACCACTTTTCCCGATGATTAAACCCATAATAATTTCGGCAATGACAACTGGCATAAATGTAAGCCTAAAACGATGTAATACAAATGGAGTAATAAATGCAACTACTAAAACAATTACAAGAGAAAGCAAAGAAGATTCTTGTTCCATAACGTTGTACCAACTTTCAATAAGGTTGCTAAATTAATGAATTAAATAACTCATAAACATAGTTGCTAATCCAAAGTAAATAAGAATGGAAGTAATATCATTCATTGTCGTAATGAATGGCCCTGATGCTACAGCTGGATCAATTTTAAATTTATGCATGATTAAAGGAACTAAAGAGCCTGCCAGAGTTGCAACAAATAATGATGCAAGAATGGAAATCCCGACTAGAAAGCCAAGCAGGAGTTCACCTTTCCATACATATACGATAATAGATACTAATACTCCGCAAATCGTCCCCGTGATTAGTCCTGTCCCTGATTCCCTAATAATAAGTTTAATTTTACTCATTTCTTCTAGTTCCCCCGTGGCAATTCCACGAACCGCAACAGCCAAGCTTTGAGTACCTGTATTTCCAGCCATTCCGGCAATAAGTGGAATAAAAACTGCTACAATCGGTACTTGACTTAAAGTATCTTCAAATCTTCCAATTAAACTTGCGGTAAACATTCCTAAAAACAGCAAAATAATTAGCCAAGGAAGTCTTTTCTTCGCTGCAGCAAAAGGATTTTTGTCGATCGTATCCATATCAGAAACACCCGCAAGCTTGGAATAGTCGTCAGATGCTTCCTCATCGATAACGTCAATAATATCGTCGACCGTAATAATTCCAAGTAAATGATTTTGAAAATCAACAACAGGCAGGGCAAGTAAGTCATAATCCCTCATTTGTTTTGCCGCTTCTTCCTGGTCTGCACTAACAGAAATAGAGACAATGCGATCAAACATAATATCATAAATCATCGTGTCATCATTACTAATAATTAAATCACGAAGAGAAATTACGCCGACTAATCTCCCATCCTCATCTATCACATACACGTAATAAATAGTCTCGGCTTTTGGTGCTTCTTTCTTTAAAATATACATAGCTGAACGGACAGTTTGATTTGCTGAAATTGCAATAAATTCCGTTGTCATAATACTTCCAGCTGTATATTCTTCATAATGAAGCAAGCCTTTAATTTCTTGTGCAGATGTGTGATCCATAATCGATAAATAACTGGCAGTTTGATCTTTATCCAGATTATTTAAAACGTCGACGGCATTATCAGCAAACATATTTGCAAGCATATCTGCTGCATATTTCGGTTCCATTTCCGCTAAAATATTTTTATATTCATTATCCTCTATTTCAAGCATTTCAAAAAAATCAGCCAGCTCTTTTGGTGATAAATAATGGTACACTTTTATTCTTTCTTTTGGTGCTAGCTTGAAAAAATACTGTGCTTGATCATATGGGTGAAGAGTCATGAATTCCTCTCGAAATCCAAGCATATTGTCTTCATCTATTGATTGATTGAGAAGTTCTTCATTAATTTGGCCATTTGTTTCAAATGTGTTATCCATGTTGACTCCTCCTTCCCTTTTGTCTACACTATCCTAACAAATCTATTTCCATTTGTCGCTAAAATGTTAAAAGAAAAATATTCATAGCTCAATGTAAAATTTTATATGGTACGAGGTGAATGAATTGAATATTGATATAATCGGAGATGTACACGGCTGTTACGATGAATTTGTCGCCTTGACAGAAAAAATGGATTATACATGGAAAGACGGGATTCCTGTCCATGCACGTCAAAGAAGATTAGCTTTCGTCGGTGATATTACGGATCGTGGTCCACACTCTTTAAAAATGATCAAAACCGTTTGGAATCTTTGGAAAAAAAAGTCCGCTTATTATGTTCCAGGCAACCATTGTAATAAATTGTATAGATATTTTCAGGGCAGGAACGTGCAAATCACCCATGGTCTGGAAACAACAGTTGAAGAATTAAACAATCTTTCACTAAAGGAATTTAATCATTATAAGAAAATGTTTACAGACTTATATGATGGCTCACCACTTTATTATGTCCTCAATGATGGGAAACTCGTTATTGCCCACGCTGGGATTAAAGCTGATTATATTGGGAAGCACAATAAAAGTGTTAAAGCTTTTGTATTATATGGAGATGTAACGGGAGAATTCCTGCCAAATGGAATGCCGATTCGCCGCGATTGGGCTAAAGCCTATAACGGGAAGCCATTCATTGTATATGGACATACACCTGTCCAAGAACCGCGTTTAGTCGGTAACACGATGAATATAGACACAGGTGCCGTCTTTGGAGGAAAACTAACGGCACTGCGCTATCCTGAGATGAAGACTGTCTCCGTACCATCAAGCATGCCTCTTGTTACTGAAAAATTTAAAAGCTTTCCTTCGTAATGATCGTTTCCATATCTTGCGGAAGCGAAGAAGTAAAGATAAGTTCATTTTGTTTTAATGGGTGCCTGAATTGTATTTCTTTGCAATGAAGTGCTTGGCGTGCAATAATTTTTTGATTACCACCATATAAATCATCGCCAAGCAAAGGATGCCCTATATGAGACATATGAACTCTAATTTGATGTGTCCTGCCAGTTTCAAGCTCCAATTTAATATGTGAAAAATTAGGATAATTACTAATTAGTTTGAAATGAGTAACAGCGCGTTGTCCGTCCATCCTCACTTCCCTTTCTATAATACTCGCTGGTTTTCTTCCAATTGGAGCATCGATGCATCCTTGAATTTCAGTGAAGGCATTTTCTGCAAAAGCTTCATAATATCGGTGAATTTTCCCTTGTTGCTGCTGCAAACCCAATAAATGATGTGCATGGCGATGTTTTGCAATCAGCACTAAACCGGATGTATTTCGGTCCAAGCGTGTCACAATATGAATGGCAGATGCATTGCCAGTCTTTTCATAATGATAGACTAGCGCATTCGCAAGGCTTCCCGTTGGATGTTCACGTGAAGGAATGGTATTCATAAAAGGCGGCTTTTCAACGACAATAATGTCATGATCTTCATAACATATTGAAAGACGTATATCCTCACTCTTCAACCTTTCATTTATTTCTTCAGGAGGAAATTCAATGACGAGTAAATCGGTTTCCTTCAAAAGATGACGAACATTGCGTACTTGTCCGTTTACCTTTATCGAGCCGCCTGTAAATTTAATATCCGATAATGCCCTTCTTGAGATTCCTTTTATGTGTAAATATTCTTTTATTGATTTTCCTTCATCTTTTTTATCAATCGTCCATCTTAACGAATAAGCATTCATATGATTAATTACCATCAGAAATAAATGAATCGTGAACTCTTTTCCAGAAAGGGAATGGACGAAATCTTGCAAATCTGATTTTTTCCTCTGCCACTCGGAATTGAATAGACTTAACATCACGATGCATGACGGTCAGATGATCTACAGTCACATGAAAATCGAATGTTTTGACTGGCTTAAGAACAAGAGTATGATGATCGGGCAATATGAGCGGTGAGCCAACGGTTCGAAAAACTTTATTATTAATCGACGCCATTTCAGCAAGCTGTATGGAATGAAGGGACGGATGGATAATCGCCCCCCCTAACGCTTTATTATAAGCTGTACTTCCGGATGGGGTTGAAACACATAAGCCATCGCCCCTGAAACGTTCAAAATGGTCACCACGGATTTCCACATCCATGACAAGTGTACCGACAATACTTTTAACAGTAGACTCATTTAAACCTAAATAACGAGTTTCTTTGCCGCCGTGGCGATAGCGAATCAAAACCTCAAGCAAAGGGTATTCTACAATTTGATAAGGAGTTTTTGCAATCGCAATGACAAGCTTTTCAATCTCGCTCGGCACCCAGTCTGCATAAAAACCGAGATGTCCTGTATGTACACCTACGAAAGCTGTTTTATCTAAACGGGAACTATATCGGTGAAACGCATAAAGTAAAGTTCCATCTCCTCCTACAGATATGACGATATCTGGTTGATCTTCATCATAGATCATTTCAAAATCCTGTAAATACAATCGCATTTTATGCATTAAAGCATTAGAAGTTGGATTCCCTTTCGACGTGATCGCAAATTTCACTATTCTCATCCTTTCTTTCCTTAATTAACGATAATCGGATTTTTTTTCTAACTTTTTAACAGCTTCTTTATTTTTCGAAAAGTAGACTTGGGCTTCTTGAATTTCTTCTTTAATTTGTGACATTTCTTCATCTAAACGAAAAGCTGCCTCCGCTGCACCTTGCAGCCTTTTATTAATTTCTTCAGGAAACTGTCCCTTGTATTTATAGTTTAGAGAATGTTCAATCGTTGCCCAAAAGTTCATCGCAAGTGTACGAATTTGGATTTCTGCAAGTATTTTTTTCTCGCCGTGAATAGTTTGAACGGGATATTCAATTACAACATGATAAGAACGGTACCCGCTTGGTTTTTTATTTGATATATAATTTCTTTCCTCAACAACCTGGAAATCATTGCGCTGTCTCAGCAATTTAACAACGGTTTCAATATCATCGACAAATTGGCACATCATCCTTAGTCCAGCTATATCTTGCATTTCGGCCTCTATTTTATCCAACGGTATCCCCTTTTGTTGAGCTTTATCTAGGATGCTTGCGATTGGCTTTACGCGCCCAGTTACGAATTCAATTGGAGAATGTATATGTTCCTGCTCAAATTGGCTTCTCATGCCTTTTAACTTAATTTTTAATTCATCTATCGCTTGTTTATAAGGAGCTAAAAACTGGTCCCAGTGATTCATTGTATCGTCACCTCTATGGCAAATTAGAAAAGCGTAAGCGCCTTGAGCATTGGACCTCCAGCACGTAGAATCCAGAGTCCTCTACGGAACATAAGGACGCGGCTTTTAAGCGACATTCCTCTTTCAGCTTATGACTTGCGATCAATTAAACATAATGAGTCCGTGACGACAAATCATGTTGACTACGCGAGCATAAAAAGCGAAAAGTTTGCTGGTCGACGGCTGCTTGCGCAAAACACTTTTAGAAAGAATTCCCTCCTTATTTTAGCATAAACAATAATTTCTTAAAGTTTGACTGTCTGCAATTTTATACTTTATTGAATTTTATTGAAATAGATCCTTAATAAGGTAAAATAAGATTAGTTAAATGTGGAAGGGGTTAGAAAATTGTCTAGAAACATCGAAATTGAATTTAAAAACATCGTTACGGAAGATGAATTCCGACTTCTTTTACGAACCTTTCATATTGCCCAAAATCAATTTTTCTCACAAACAAATCATTATTTTGATACAAAGGTATTTGCTTTAAAGCAATTAGGTGCCGCCATACGAATCCGGGAATTACCCGAAAAATATGAGTTAACACTTAAAAAGCCCACTAATAATGGACTTTTAGAAATAACCGACAGACTAAGTCAAGCAGAAGCTCATATGCTAATGGCTAATCTTGTATTGCCAAATGGTGAAGTGAAAGATGAACTACTTAATATGAATATCCCTATTAATGAATTTCATCTCTTTGGCTCCCTTCGAACGGATCGAGCGGAAACGGAATATGAAAGTGGGGTTCTCGTATTCGATCATAGTTTCTATCTAGGAAATGAAGATTTCGAGTTGGAGTACGAAACAATGAATCGGGAAATAGGTGAAAGAATATTTAACGAGCTACTTAAAAAGTTAAACATTCAGATTCGTCATGCCGATAATAAAATAAGCAGGCTATATAAAGTATTACAAGGAAAGAAGGATGTATCTCCGTGAATACGTTAGGCCATTTAAAAACAATCCTTGATATTCAATTATTAAAAGGTTTTTCAGGGGAAAGAAATACTAACCAACTAAGCGATGAAAGTAGTTCATTTGCGGAGCTATTGCAACAAACAGTCATGAACTCTGTTCATTCTTCCTCATCACAAACGGTTAATACGAATACTCTAGGTTCAATCTTTCAAATGCAATTGAATAATCAATCTATCGTTAATCAAAATGATTTTCAGATGGCTATAAATTCGAATCCGCCCATTCTTCAAAATAATACAGCTATTCCAGACAGTATAGAGTCGATCATTCAGAAAGCTTCAGAAGTGTACAACCTCCCTGCCAAACTAATAAAGTCGATCATTAAGCACGAGTCTAATTTTAATCCTAGAACGGTCAGCCATGCAGGAGCTTCAGGATTGATGCAGCTCATGCCACAAACGGCAAAAGGTCTTGGTGTTACCGATATTTTTGATCCTCTCCAAAATGTAATGGGTGGAAGCAAGTATTTACGCAATATGCTCGACAAGTATGACGGGAATCTTGTCCTGGCACTAGCGGCCTATAATGCTGGACCGGGAAATGTCGATAAATACGGAGGCATTCCACCTTTTCAAGAAACACAAAATTATGTAAAAAAGGTTACTAACACATTTTATACTTGATGAATATGCTAACTGCCCACTATTGTAGGGCAGTTTTTTTATTGTTAAATGCACATTAATTGGAACCCTTGAAATATTCTTTTTGAGATAATTTCGTCCAGCCGCAGCACCTATCGACTAGCAAACTTCTTGTCCTTTTCGCTTGCGTCGTCAACATCGGCTCGTCCCTTGCTGTTTTTTCCTTTATCGCAGGGCTTAGACAAAAGAGGAACGTCGATTAAAATTGCCACGTCCTTATGTCTTCGGCGACGGACCGCATCGTGTAGCTCTGTATGTCGATGACAGTTGTTTACGCTTTTGTTTTGTAGTGCTATTTGTTTGAGTTATTATGCAGTGGTTGCTACAATAAACATACAATTTTAGAAAAAGGAGCGATTCATATGGTTGGGAATCGTATTAAGCCGTATGACGCATTTATTGCTAATAAACGTATAAAAATTACAGAGCCCTTCAAATGTCTTCCTGACTTAATACCTACAGGTGAATGGCCTTGAATAAACAAAGGTTAGCACATAAACCAAACACGCATTATATGGATAATAAGCCCATGGAAATTTATTTGTTTATCGATCCTTTTTGTGCGGAATGCTGGTCACTGTCACCTATCATCAACAAGCTTCAAATTGAATACGGCGATTATTTCACAATGAAATACGTATTGTCTGGAAATCTCGCAATATGGAATAAGAATCTTGGAAAACTAGGCGAAAAGAAAAATATCCAGCAAAATAAAAATCAACAGCATTACTATACACCTCATTTAGCTGCTATTAGCATTAAGGCAGCAGAACTACAAGGGAAAAGAGCTGGGATTCGATTTATTCGTAGGCTGCAGGAACTACTCTTTGTGGAAAATGCGGATATTACAGATATAAATGTAATTCAGCAATGTGCAAAATATGTTGGTATAGATTTAGAGGAATTTATTCGTGATGTATATTCACATAGTTCAGCTAAAGCTTTTCAATGTGATTTAAAAATTTCTTCTGAAATGGAAATTAATGAAATGCCAGCAATGGTATTTTTCAATGAGAATATTGAAGATGAAGGACTAAAGATTACTGGTTTGTACTCATATGATATTTACGTCCAACTTTTAACAGAAATGTTGGAACGTCATCCTAAACCAGCTGAAAAACCCCCATTAGAGATATTTTTGTCTACTCATCCAATTATGGCATCAAAAGACTTAGCCATGATTTATGATGTACCCGTCCAACAAATAGAAAAGCAATTGAAGAAATTACAATTGCAGCAAAAAGTCCAAAAAATTCATGCGAAAAATGGACCCTTTTGGAAATATACTTCGGGCGGTCTGTAGAATACGTAAAATGCCAGGTTACGCGCCTGGTATTTTTTCTTAGAAAATATCTTTGCGGGTCACTTTTAAAGAAATTGTTTCCCTCCAGCGATTATCAAACTTTCAATTTCTTTCTACGATAGATCAATTTCGTCAAGCTTCATATGCCAAAGATTCTAGAACAGCCTTTAGAGCTAGAAACCAAAAGCCAAAAGGCGGCGACTTATTATTTAGAGTGTCCTAGTCCGGTAAGGAAAGCTTGGCGACATATATGGATGTGTTAAAGCTGGCGAAATAACAGTATGTTGCTCCCTTTTTCTTCCTTCTCTTCCTTCACGCGCCTTCTACTTTCACTATGTTTCCTATATCTCGTTTGTTCGCTTAAAAGTGTGTATTTCCCTTTACAGGCACTTCTAACTTTTGGTAACAAATGAGAATGTTATATTAGTTATTTGCATATAAGTTAATAAATCCTGCGGGAAAGGAGATGGTGGGGCCTTGAGAAAAATTGTCATTTTCTTGTTGGTAGCTTTTATCGTTGTCTGCTTTTTCTTTAATATTCTTGGTTTAATGAATTTAATCCCAATATACATCACCTCTCCCTTACTTTTTTTGGCATTGCTTACATTATTGATGTTTTTAAATGGCAGAAACAAATTTCGAGGCTTTCATTAAAAACAGAGCATCGTTGGAAAAATAGTTAGTTAGACAAAACAAGTTAAGTTGATAACGTAAGAAAAAAGGACAAAAGGTTTACTAGTCCATACACGTGTACCTAGATAGAAACTATAAGAAGCTGCTCCTAATAAAAGAGGGCAGCTTCTTATTTGGCTTTTTATTCAGCTAATAAATGCTCCATTTCAGCAAGCTTTTCTTCAAATACTTTGCAGGCTGCTTCAATTGGTGCAGCAGTCGTCATATCGACTCCGGCTTTTTTCAATACTTCAATAGGATAGTCAGAGCTTCCAGCTTTTAAGAAATCTAAATACCTTGAAACGGCAGGTTCCCCTTCATCAAGAATTTGACTGGATAGCGCAGCAGCCGCACTAAAGCCTGTAGCATATTGATATACATAGTAATTGTAATAGAAATGAGGGATTCGCGACCATTCTAATCCAATCTCCTCATCAATATGAATGTCTTCTTCTCCGAAGTACTTTTTATTTAATGCATAATATTCTTTTGTAAGCATATCTGCAGTTAATGCTTCGCCATTTTGAGCTTTTTGATGAATAAGATGTTCAAATTCAGCAAACATTGTTTGGCGAAAGACAGTACCGCGGAAGCCTTCTAAATAATGATTTAGCAAATAGAGCTGTTCCTGCTTGTCGTCTGTCCGTTTCAGCATATAGTCGCCGAGTAACGCTTCATTACATGTAGAGGCTACTTCAGCTACGAAAATAGAATAATCACCATACGGATAAGGCTGCGTTTTTCTTGTATAGTAGCTATGGACACTATGGCCAAACTCGTGGGCAAGTGTATACAAATTATTCACATTGTCTTGCCAATTCATTAGAATATACGGATTTGTGCCGTAAGCACCTGATGAATAAGCGCCACTGCGTTTCCCTTTATTTTCTAATACATCCACCCATCGATTTTTGAAACCTTCTCTTAATATATTGGCATACTCTTCTCCAAGCGGAGCAAGACCGTCAATAACCAATTGTTTTGCCTCATCGTAAGGAATCTCCATTTTTACATCTTTTACTAAAGGTGTATACAGATCATACATGTGCAGCTGATCAACACCAAGTATTTTTTTGCGTAGTTTCACATAACGATGCAATAAATGTAAATTCTTATTGATTGTATTGACTAAATTGTCATACACACTTTCCGGAATATTATTAGCTGATAGTGCGGCATGTCTCGCAGATTGATAATTTCGAGCTTTCGCATAAAAATTATCTTTCTTTACTGCCCCACTTAATGTACTTGAAAATGTATTACTGAACTTTCCGTAAGTTTCATATACCTTTTTAAAGGCATCTTCACGAACTCTTCTATCGGAGCTTTCCAAAAAACGAATATAGTTTCCGTGAGAAATTTGAACCTCTTGCCCATCCTCATCTTTAATAACAGGAAACTCTATATCAGCATTATTTAGCATTCCAAATGTAGTACTAGAAGCTCCTAGCACCTCAGAAGCCTGAGCAAGTAATGCCTCCTGTTCAGCTGTTAATACATGGCCCCTTTGCAGATTGATTTCTTCCAAAGCCTTTTTGTATAAAGCAAGGTCTGTATTTTCCTCTAAGAACTGAGTAACTTTGCTTTCTTCCATATCTAAAATTTCAGGTACAATGTAAGAAAATTCGCTCGCTAGAACAGAATAAAGACTTTCAGCACGTGCATTAAATCCTTGATAATGAGAATCTCCAGTATCTTGGTCATAACGCATATGTGCATATGTATAAAGTCTTCCCATCCGTTCCGATACTCTAGATTGAAATTGAAGTGCTTCAAATAATTGATCCGCACTATCACTTAACTTGCCTTTATATTGGTCGGCTTCTTTTATCATTTCTTTAATATCATCATATTCTTTTTCCCAAGAATCATCTGATGGAAAAATATCTTCCAGTCTCCATGTCATTTCCTCTGCTATATCAGACCGATTAGGAAGTGTTTTTACTGCTGTTTCATTGGCCATTGCCATCCTCCATTCATATTCAACTATTTCTTTCGTTAAACGAAAGGTAAGCCCTTAATACATATTCTACTTAATTTTGGTGAATCCTGCCAGACCTTCAAAAAAGAAACAAGATTCATCTATTTTCGATACACTCGAATTAAAATCGCCTATGACTCCAAAGATTATTTCCTCCCACTGCATTGCCTCTTCTATAGAAACTGGAATTTTGACTTGCTTCTCCACCTTAAATAAGTCTTCGCCTAATTTCGTGAAATATTCCAATTCTGTTAAAAGCAAAAAATAATGTTCGACAGCGTTTTCCCAAGAAATAGTGCGATCTAAAGGAAAAAATCTAGTATATAGCAACCCCGAATTTATCCTCGCCTCTACCTTTTGTTTTATATATTTTAAGGAAATGCGTGTGCCCGTTTGTAATTTACTTAAACAATCTTCAAAAATTAAAAACTGCCATTCAAGTGGATGAGAATAAAAGCATTCCATAAAAGGAACTGGAAGTCCGCATATAGGGGGCAGCAAAAATGGATTGTATCCAGATGTATAAATATTTTTAAGAAAATGATCATGTACAAGGTTTCCGTATTGAACTTTTTTTTGAAGCCATTTTCTTTTTTGCTTCATCCATGACAATTGATTCATTCTTTTTTGGGAATGTGGAAAATGTAATGGAAGACTGGAAGTATTGATTGTGCGAGATCTTAATGTGGCAGAAACTATTCTGGATGTAATAGAGGTAATTTGTGAGAGGAGATAAAATTTTTGTCTTTCTGAATCAAAACTGAATAAATTATGTCCATATCCTATCTTCTGCCTAACCATCGACCAATGAAAATCAGTTAGAGTAAAAAGTCCTTTTTGCATTTTTTGATATGGTTTTCCCCCAATAATCCATATTGGAATAATCCCTATACTTTCGTACCCTTTCGTTCGCTTATTCAATAAACTTCTTTCTATAGGAGAACATTGGTATTCAATTGCATAAGATTGTGAATGAGTTTGTACGAAAAGATCAGCACGCTGTTTAATGTCTGATACATAATGCTCTATCTTAACACTGAGCCCTTGCTGTAATAGAAAATTGTACAAATATTTTTTTCCTTGTAAATGTTGGATGCTTTCTGGCTCACTCTGGGAGCTTGTACATACTGAATACTTCTTATGCGAAAAATGGGGAATGCGAATATTACCTGCTTTGAGAATAAGAGGTTCATGGCATTGAGGACAAAAATAAACGTGGCTGCGCAATCTTTCTAAAAACTCTTTGTTATAAAAAGATTGAACAAGGGTAATATATTTCCCTTCTTGATTTAAAGCTGTTAACAATACACCACTTCCTTTCACAGTACTACTTCTATACATACAAGGAAAAATCCTTTTAATAAATAAAAAACAAAAAAAGACTGATTCCTAATAATGAAATCAGTCACCTTATTGAAAATATTGACGAAGTGTGCTAAAAACATCATGATCAATAATGTTTTTACCATATTCAGCAATACGATAAATGGTGTAATTGCTTTCCGTACCATATTCAAGGAGAACACTTAATATATCTTCAATTTGTTCTTCATCAAATATATCCTCAGGGAATTTTACATATAGATAATAATTATTTTCATAAGCGAAAAGTTTTGTTTCCATATCAGTAACGTCCTGCACTTTGGATAGCGCTAATAAATGCTCAAAATCCTTAAATAATAGAACGAATTCCAGTTCAGTCTCCTCATCTGCTTTTTCCTCATAATGTTTGATGTGAAAATGCTGATCTAAAAATTCTTCTATTTTTTCATTTACGTGCATGTCACCTTTATCTGTCGGTATAGGAAGCTCCAATTTTTGTCCATCTTTTGATAGCTGGGCCTTTGTTACGATAACTTCCAGTCCTTTATCTAATGCTTGTATTTGAATCCAAAGAGGCCCATCGGGTACAAAATCATCCTCTTGATGAATTTCGTCCATCATTTCCCAAAATAGTTCTTCGCCTCTTTCGCGATTGTACCATATTTCTTCCCGATCAAAGCCACGCTCTTCTATATCAACATATGAAATGTAAAACTTTACTGTATGCTCGTTAATACGTTCTATTTCCATACATCAACTCTCCCTTCTGTTTTTGGGTGGTGAAGGGATCATCATCCCGTACTCAAAGTACTTAGTGCTTTTCTCCTTGTACTCATATTTTATGATAAGTTCTGCTAAATTGGAAACAAAAGATATTCCCAATTAAAAAATAGTCATATACCCAATGCGCTTTTATTAATGTTTCGATTATTTTATCTAACATACACATTAAAATCAAGCCAATTTTCTAAATTTTTGTATGAAATACGAAGGCGCTGAAGCTGGACAAAGAAAAGCACAGGCACCTTTCCAATCAAAGTACGAACTACCGGGACTCTGCCTGAGATAAAGGAAACACGATGAGTCCGTTAGGACGAATCGTAATAGGCCTATCTTAGGGAAGATGTTTGGTAGTTCTCTTGTCGATATTCGATAATTTAGAAAGGATACAGAAAAAAGGCTGTCCCTTTGCCTTGCAGGCTTTAGGAACAGCCACTTTTCCATATAAGTATATATGCAGCAGGCTTAATTTACCATTTTCTGTGCTTCACGCAACTGATATGTTCTTACCTTCCTAGGAAGGAAACGTCTAATTTCATCTTCATTGTATCCAACTTGAAGGCGTTTTTCATCTAATATAATTGGTCTTCTTAAGAGTCCAGGGTTTTTTTGGATCAAATCATATAATTGTTGAAGTGGAAGTGAATCCAAGTCAATATTCAACTTTTGGAATATCTTAGAGCGAGTTGAAATGATTTCATCTGTCCCATCTTCTGTCATTCTTAAGATTTCCTTTATTTCTTCCAAGCTTAGCGGTTCTGAGAAAATGTTTCTCTCTTTATATGGAATGCTTTGTTCCTCGAGCCAGATTCTTGCTTTCCTACATGATGTGCAACTAGGTGATGTGTACAATGTTACCATAATACAAATCACACTCCTTTTTTAAGAATTAAATTCTTTATAAAGTGCCCTTATATAACAGAATTTAGAATCATGTTTCAATATTTATCGGTTTTCATTCTAAAAAAATGATTATATAGAAACAACCCTTCTAATGTATTATACACTATTACTAGCAGAATGAATAGGTTTTTTAAGGAAATTCTAAATCTGTTACTATGAAATATGTAATGCTGTTATAGTCCCTCTTTTTATATAATTTCTTATACCACCACCGAACAAAATTTAAACAAAAAAATTGAATTCTTTTTTATTTGTTCTTGCAGTCCTCGTATTATCGTTCCCTAAATAGAAAAAAAAATGCCGAAATCAATTCGGCTTTATTTTTTTTCAGGAGTATAATCAACGTTTGGTGAGTACTTATTACCCGCGTTCCAAAGCAAGTATTCATCAATTCCTTCGTCGTATAAAGCCTTAATTTGTGCCTCTACTTGTTCTTTTCCGTAAACTTGATAATTTCCAGCACCTAAATAAGAAGCCGTGAAATCTTGGAGCCAAGGACGTGAAACGGGAGGGCTTTTCAATTCTTTTAGCTTTGCATTTTCTAATTTCGCATATTCGCGTACGAGCTTATATGGTTCTAAATCTGGTTTAGTTATACCAAAATAGGATGTCCAATGGCTTGGATAAATCATTGAAGAAATGACATCAACATTTTCTGATATTTTAGAGAAGTTTTGTCCGATTCCAGGAGCTTCCGGCAAAGTAGCAGTGTATCCAAAAATATCAACTGATACCTTTACTCCGTACTGTGCCAATTTCTCTTTAGCGTATGCCACAAAATCTGTTACAGCGTGAACACGTTTCTGTACATTGTCTTCCTTTGAATCTTTATAGTGACCAAGTCCATATTTCAACTGAGTATCTCGATTTTCAAATCCTTCTGGGAAACGCACATAATCAAATTGAATTTCTTGGAAGCCTAGTTTAGCTGCTTCAATAGCAATGTCAACGTTATAATCCCATACTTCTTTCAAAAATGGGTTGACAAATGATTCTCCTCTTCCATTTACCCAAATTTTTTTACCATCTTTAAAGGATAGATCTGGCCTCGTTTTTGGTAATGTAGAATCTTTAAAAACTACTATTCTAGCGATTGGATATATTTGTTTTTCCTCCAATACATCCAGCATTTCTTTCGGATCATGAATATAATTCTGACCAAGATGAGCGAATGGAGAGTCTTTTGGAAGTTTATATGTAATTTGACCCCAATCGTCCTTCACGTCAATAACCATTGCATTTAGATCCGTAGAATCAATTAATTTGACCAAATCATTAAACTTGCTTCCACCTGCGGAATGACCCGTCACATATATTCCTCTAACTGCATCAGGATATTCGAAATGGCGTCCTGAATTAAAGGTAAAACGCGGTAGAATATCTTGCAATGTCTTTTTCTCAACAGACAGCTGTCTAGCAATATGAGGATGTACTTTTTCAAGATCATCTGCAAATGCAGCACTTGAAGGAAGCTGCCATAATAACGAAGCTGCAAGTCCCGCAACTGTCATCATTTTAAACCATTTCAACGTATCTCTCTCCCTTATGCGGTTCTTGTCATAATATAAGTATTTTTGTCCTCCTTTATTTTAACAAGGATTAATATTAATTGATAATGTTTTATCGCATGTTCTTGGATTTATTATAAAGTTGATTCTTTCGACCCGGCTTGATTGTCATATTTTGTGCGGTTATAATTAGTTGAAGTCATTTTCGTAATTCATCTTATCTCAATTTAGCATTCATCCTATTTTGGGACGAATGGTTTTTTATTTATAAAGGAGGCTTTCGCCATGAAAACGATATTTTCGGGTATCCAGCCAAGTGGAGTTATTACCCTTGGAAACTACATAGGAGCCATTAAGCAGTTTATTGAATTGCAGCATGATTACGATTGTTATTTTTGTGTTGTTGACCAACACGCTATTACAGTTCCCCAAGATCGACTGGAATTAAGAAAAAATATTAAAAGGTTGGCCGCACTTTATATTGCTGCTGGACTAGATCCTGAAAAAGCAACTCTTTTTATTCAATCAGAAGTTCCTGCACACTCACAGGCTGCGTGGATGCTTCAATGTATTGCGTACATTGGTGAATTAGAGCGTATGACTCAATTTAAAGACAAGTCATCTGGAAAAGATGCAGTTTCAGCAGGATTATTAACATATCCTCCTTTAATGGCTGCCGATATCCTATTATACGGAGCCGATCTAGTTCCTGTTGGGGAAGATCAAAAGCAACATTTAGAACTTACGAGAGATTTAGCTGAACGATTTAATAATCGTTATAATGATATTTTCACAGTTCCTGAAGTGAGAATCCCAAAAGTCGGAGCAAGGGTCATGTCATTGCAAGAACCAACGAAAAAAATGAGTAAATCCGATGCAAACCAGAGGGCATTTATTACTTTGCTGGATGAACCTAATCAAATTGAAAAGAAAATTAAAAGTGCTGTCACTGATTCCGATGGAATTGTGAAACATGACAAAGAGAATAAACCAGGGGTATCAAACTTACTTTCGATTTATTCGATTTTAGAAAATAAGCCAATTCCTGAGCTGGAACAATACTACGAAGGAAAAGGGTACGGGGATTTCAAAGCGGATTTGGCTGCTGTTGTTATTAATGCTCTGTCTCCTATACAAGAACGCTACAAGGAATTGCTTGATTCTAAGGAACTTGACGACATACTTGATGCAGGTGCAGAGAAAGCCTCTAGAAAAGCTAATAAAATGTTGAAGAAAATGGAAAACGCTATGGGATTGGGTAGGAAAAGGAAGTAATAATATAAGTGGAATGACAGCAGAAATAAATACATTAAAAGAGCAAGAACCCCTTCAATTATGAAGCGGGATCTTGCTCTTTTCCAAAATCTAATTCACTTTTGAATCGTATTCCATTTCCCAAAGCTTTTCAAAAAATGGCTGACCCTTTATTAGATTCTCGCACAGCATTAAATGTTTTTCCGACCAGCCAATCTTTGTTTCCTCGTATAGATAGTTCCATACTTCTTCAAATTCCATCGTCTGGATCACATTGTATTTGTTAGGTGCCCATTCAGTGTACCAATAACGTATTTCAGGAGTATTTTTCGAAGTGTAAAGCTGGTCTAAGGCCATAAACATTAAGTGTTTTAATTGACGTTCTTTTCTTGTCAAGCCATACATTAATTCCGGTTCTGGCGACAATATATGGTGTTCTTTATCCATATTTTCTTTGTTAAACTTATAAGGAAACGGTTCATTTTTCATCGTCATTTCATAAACCAACTGTTCTTGACGCGGAATTAATCTACTTTTGCGAAGTGGTATAGAATAGCCTATTGTATCAACCGCCATAATTCCTTTTCCATCTGTTACGACAAAACAATACTCTAATTGTACCCGCTCATGATTTTTTCTTAAGTATGCTTTTTTATAAACATCATTTAATAGGGTCTGCGGCAGTTCAGCCAAATTATTTTCTATGTAGTGGAAGAGGACCGGCTCTATCAACAATAGTGGAACTTGATCAAGGAGTTCGATTACATCTTCTCCTCTTCGCCATTCATGAAAATGACACACATTATAGCCGTTCTCCTCCCCTTCAAACCAATTGACCCATACATCATGAAGATATAGCATCCTAATCCCTCACTTCATAACCTTTTGTCAATCAGTATAGGCAGGGTGCAGTCAATTTATTCCTCTTTATCATTGTGACTGTTTATTTTCTCGTTACTATAAAAAATAGCTCCCGCTATCATCATTAATCCTATCGGCAGTAAATAACATTCTGGTCTTCTTAATATAAAGAAGACATAATCACTAAAGCTTCTTCCCATTGTAACTAAATTTAAATATCCGATTAAGCTCACACCACCTGATACGGCAAAGCCAAATCCGAGCATTAGCATGAAACCCCTAAACAACATAGATTGGCACATCCTTATCATTCATTAGCTCGCCTTTTTATAGAAACTCTCAACCATTTCGCTATTTTATACAGTTTTTAATAATAAAAAATGGATTCAACAACCTAAAATTTCGTATACTGTTGAGAAAAGAGCTACATACTTCATTCTTAGTAGCACTAAACTAACGCAACAGGGTAAAAGCCGGCTCCAGCGCTTTTACAAGAACAACAATTTTACGAATACAGTCTTTATTGATTATATGTATAACTCCAATAGGACATGCTTTAAAAAAGCCTCCCGTTAACTGGAAGGCAGTTCAAAAAATTCATTATTGAATAAAACTTTTTTGGACGGAACAGTAAATGTATCAAACATTGTTACATTGTTTCTCTTTACATAACCTTTCGCCAATTCATATCCAACGGCGTAGCCTAACATGAAAGGCACTCCTCTTCTCCCAAATAGCAGTTCATCATGTTCACGGTCTTTGCGTGTTAGATGAAAATTTGGTTCATATATTCGATTTATATCACTTCTCAATTTCTCTTTCGTATACAGCTTTGTCCATGGCGCTAAGTATTCTGATCCACAACAGTTGAGTACAGCCAGTTCAGCAAACCCTTCAAACAGGATTGAATCGAGCAAAGTATAATCACTTTCGTTCTTTTTAAGTTTGCTTAATCTAGCGGAATGATGATATTCATGAACAAAAAGTGCTTCTAATTCATTTTCATCTAGCCCTTCAGAAATGAAAAGAAACAATTTATTATGGAATGCCAACCCTGAACGACCATTATTTCTCCGTCTAAACAAAGAATTTTGTTGATTGATTGGAAATATATATACATCCACTGCTGGACCTTTCCATTTTCTTCGATACTTTAAGTATATATTGTTTATTTTCTTCCAAACTTCCTCTTCCTTAAGCCTATTTAATATGTGAAATGCATTACGTGATGGTCTGTACATACCGAATTGTGTTAAATACTCATAAAAGTCTTCTGCATCCTGCACTTCCGGTTTTGCCATCCTTCCCATTTCCCAAGGCTGATTAAAGTAATTCTCAAGCCATTTATCGGTTTCAATTACCCCCATAATTACCGCCTCCTTTTGTTATGTTATTAAACAATAAAGAGGGAGGTACATGATTTTTAAAGGTAAAAAAAGAAAACACGATCATTAAGATCGTGTCTTCTTTCCGCTCCGTCTAGCTTCAGCGTCTTTGTAATTACTCATATTTTTTAAATGCAATTGTAGCGTTATGTCCGCCGAACCCAAGTGAGTTGCTTAGTACTGCCTTTATATCAGCTTTTCTTGCTTCATTGACAACGTAATCAAGATCACAGTCTGGGTCTGGTGTTACATAATTCATCGTTGGAGGAAGTATCCCTTCTTTTAACGCCATTACAGAGAAAATAGCTTCAACTCCACCCGCTGCTCCTAGTAAATGTCCAGTCATCGATTTAGTGGAACTCATCGCTAATTTATAAGCATGATCTCCGAAAACTTCTTTCACAGCCATTGTTTCATATTTATCATTATATGGAGTACTTGTACCATGTGCATTAATGTAGTCAATATCCTTTGGTTCAAGTCCGCCATCTTTAATGGCGATTTTCATAGCACGCACTCCACCTTCACCACCTGGTGCAGGTGCAGTAATATGGTGAGCGTCACCAGTTGATCCATAGCCAACAATTTCTGCATAAATATGTGCTCCGCGGCTTAAAGCGTGCTCTAGTTCTTCAAGAACAACGATTCCGGCTCCTTCACCAATAACGAAACCATCACGATTCAAGTCAAATGGTCTACTTGCAGTTTCCGGATCAGGATTTGTGGATAAAGCCGTATTTGCACAGAAACCTGCAACAGACATGCGAGTGATCGGCGCCTCAGCTCCACCAGCTATCATTGCCGTAGCATCTCCGCGCTGGATAACTTTAAATGCATCTCCAATTGAATTCGTGCCAGTTGCACATGCAGTTACTGTACAAGAGTTGACGCCTTTTGCACCAAGATAGATGGAAACTTGCCCCGTTGCCATGTCTGGGATCATCATTGGAACAAAAAATGGACTTACACGTCGATATCCTCTTTTTTGAAAGATTTCAAACTGATTTTCGAATGTTTCCAAACCGCCAATACCTGAGCCTATCCAAACTCCGATTCGATCCGCATTTGTATCGTCTATTTTCAATTCAGCATCTTTAACTGCCATCATAGCAGCAGCTACGGCATAATGGGTAAAGCGATCCATTTTCCGCGCTTCTTTTCTTTCGATATAGTTTTCAATATCAAAGTCTTTTACTTCTGCAGCTACTTTAGCTGAATATTCTTCAGGGTTTAATCTTGTTAATGGTCCTACTCCTGATTTTCCTGCTAATACATTTTTCCATGTTGTAGCCGCGTCATTACCAAGTGGTGATACAGCACCGATTCCTGTTATTACAACTCTTTTTTTCATGCTTTATCAGCTCCTTTAAATAAAAAAAGAAGGTTTAACAATTATAGTCCCCATTTCATAGCAATGGCACCCCATGTTAGTCCACCGCCAAAGCCAACCATAACAATTATATCATCATCTTTAATTTTTCCAGCTTCTAATTCATCTGCAAGTGCTATAGGAATGGAGGCAGATGAAGTATTTCCATATTTATGAATTGTTTTAGACATCTTTTCCTCAGGAAGATCTAATCGCTGTCTAGCAGCTTCCATAATTCTGATGTTAGCTTGGTGTGGGATTAAAAAGTCAACATCATCTTTTGAAAGCCCTGCCTTTTCTAAAACATTTACGGAAGACTCTCCCATTTGTCTTACTGCAAATTTAAAAACCTCTCTACCATTCATCATAATGAATTGTTCTTGATAAAGATAGTTTCCACCAGATCCATCTGCACCTAATTCAAATGAAAGAACACCTCTACCATCCGAAACTTTCCCCATTACAACAGCTCCTGCACCATCACCAAACAATACGGCAGTGTTGCGGTCATTCCAATCTGTAATTTTTGACAGCTTTTCAGCGCCAACAATTAAAATATTTTTATAAGCACCATTATCAATAAATTGTTTTGCTGTAGCCATTCCATACATGAAGCCTGCACACGCAGCACTTAGGTCCATTGCAGAAGCTTTCGTACAGCCCAATTTCGCTTGCAGCATACACGATACAGTAGGAAATGGCTGATCAGGAGTAACTGTTGCAACCAATATCATATCAATATCTTCAGGTGATAATCCTGCATTCTCTATCGCATTTTTTGCAGCTGCATACGCCATATCAGATGTATCTACATCATCGGATGCGATTCTTCTTTCTTCGATGCCTGTACGTGTCCTGATCCATTCGTCAGAAGTATCCACCATTTTTTCCAAGTCTAGATTCGTTAAGATTTTTTCAGGAACATATTTTCCAACCCCGATTATTCCAGCACTCATGCAGCTTATCCCTACTTTCATAGAATAAAAAATTATTATCATATATTAAGACTTGGTGCTAATTATAACATCAGGGAGAATTCTTGTAAATCGGGATTGATTTATTTTCGTTGGATTGATTTCCATCATTATGTATGTAGAAAGTACTTGTCCATACATCCTCCCCTTCCAAACATTACTTACATTTTAACCTAAGACTCAATGACTGAAAAGTATAACAATTATAACCTATATTTTTATATATACAATTCATCCATTTTTTTCTCAATATGCTCAATTATCTCTTTAGTGATGGAGACGGAGGAAAATTCATTATCCAACCCCCTCCATTTATCATTCGTGCTAGAATTAAAAAAAAGACGAGTTTCTTTCTTATTTACATTATTATTAAGCATACAATATTCGATTAGCTTATTTCCTCTTTCCCTTATGTCAGTTTTAAGCTTTTCTATATTGGAACAAAAGTTTGAATTTCCTTTATCTATGGCCGATGGTTGTATCATAACAAATATTGATTGGGTAAATAATTCATCTAGAGTAAGTGTTTTTATTATGTGAATAAAATGATGATGAATATCAGGAAAATCTTTGGAGTAAAAGTCAGGAAGTGGAATAAAAAAATAGTGTACAGGCTCATATATTTTACCAAGGGAATTTTCTTCTATTTGTTCGTATTGCAAATTGGCATTTCTACCTATAAATAACCATTTTTCTTCCTGTTCCTTGTTCTGCCATTTAGCAAAGTCTTTCGCCAATACTTTATATCCTTTCTCAAGCAGCTGAACGCAAAATTCATAACCAAGAAGCTGTCTTGCCCCGAATACTACCGCGGATTTCAAATCGTCCATCTCCTTTCTAAAATCCCTTACTTACATCCTATGCAAGTGCCTTAGAGTATTACCAAAATCACAGAATTATCACTTTTACATTACTAATTTGTATGGTATGATTTGATAGGTATATACATGAAGTGAATTACTTTTACATAAACTTCATATTGAATTGGGGTGAACAATTTATGAGATATGTATGGGGATTTATTTGGACTTTTCTTCTTATCCATATGTTGACGTATGTGGCAGGTTCCATGTTATCCGTTCCTTATGATTTTAAGACCGGTAGCATATTAGGAATTGGCGCATTTATATTAATGGTTATTGTAACTGCTGTTTTACCTACAGTTACTATTAGTGAAGAACATTAAAAGAACATAAGCAGAGGCGCCTGTTCATCGACGTACAAACTTCAGGGCATAAGACTTGCGATAAAGGATACAAGGCGATGAATGTGGCGATGTTGACTACGCATGCGAAAAGGACAGAAGGTTTGCTAGTCGATAGGTGCTCGGGCTAGACGATAACTAATTTCTTAGAAAGTTATCCACAAAGTTTCCAAATTTATAATTTCCTTATCAATGAGAAATGGGAGAGGTACATTAGCACCTTTCCCATTTTTATTTTACTTTTGTACTGAAATAGAGAGTTCTCCATTTTCCTCACTAATGATAATCGTATCATTCGGATGAACTTGACCAGCAATAATTTCCTTCGCCAGTTTTGTTTCTATATGGCTTTGTAAATATCTTTTTAACGGACGAGCACCGTATACTGGATCATAAGCCGCCTGAGCAACAAATTCATTTGCCTCGTCTGATATCGTCAAATGAATATTTTGTTCTATTAATCGATGCTGTAATTCCTCTGCCAGCTTCCCTACTATGCCTTTGATATTTTCAATAGTAAGAGGCTTAAACAGTATTATATCATCCACTCTATTTAAAAATTCTGGTTTGAACGCCGCTCTTAATTGAGCCATTACAAGCTCTTTTGTTTGTTCATCAATATGTTCTTCACTTTTTTCACGTTCCAATAAAAAGGCAGAACCGATATTAGATGTCATTATGATAACTGAATTTTTAAAGTCAATTCGCCTTCCTTGGGAATCTGTAATTCTACCGTCATCCAGTACTTGCAGTAAAATATTGAACACTTCGGGATGAGCTTTTTCAATTTCATCAAGCAAAATGACAGAGTACGGTTTTCTTCGTACAGCTTCTGTAAGCTGTCCACCCTCTTCATATCCTACATATCCAGGGGGGGCACCAATTAGCCTAGATACAGTGTGTTTTTCCATATATTCAGACATGTCAATCCTGATCATATGTTCTTCGCTATCAAATAATGTTTCTGCTAATGCTTTTGCAAGTTCCGTTTTCCCGACACCTGTAGGACCGAGGAAAATAAATGAACCGATAGGACGGTTAGGATCTTTTATACCCGCTCTTGCACGAAGCACTGCGTTGCTAACAAGTTCTACTGCTTCATCTTGGCCAATTACCCGTTTGTGCAAAATACTTTCAAGCCGTAAAAGCTTTTCACGTTCCCCTTCAACTAGCTTCATGACGGGAATCCCTGTCCAACGAGAAACAATATCTGCTATTTCATCCTCGGTTACTTCCTCTTTTACTAAACGATTTTCATCTTCTTGATGCTTTTGTAAGTTTTCTTCAAGCTTCTTCAAGTCTTTTTCAACTGCTGGAATTTTTCCGTGACGAAGCTCAGCAGCCCGGTTTAAATCATACTGATTTTCTGCATCCTCCAATTCTCGGCGCAGTTTCTCCAATTCTTCCCGCTTCTCTTTTATTTTTAAAATTTCATCTTTCTCCGACTGCCATTTAGACTTCATCTCATTCGCTTTTTCTTTTAAATCAGCTAAATCCTTTTGAAGAATTTCAAGCCTAGCTTTACTCGCCTCATCATCTTCTTTTTGAAGTGCAGCCTCTTCAATCTCGAGTTGCATGACTCTTCTCGTTATTTCGTCCAATTCACTTGGCATAGAATCAATTTCAACTCGAATATTTGCGCAAGCCTCATCAACAAGGTCAATTGCTTTATCAGGTAAAAATCGATCTGTTATATAGCGATCTGACAAAGTGGCAGAGGCGACAAGTGCTCTATCATGAATATTTACTCCATGGTGAATTTCAAATCTTTCCTTCAATCCACGTAATATGGAGATTGTATCTTCCACAGTCGGCTCAGGCACTAATACTTTTTGAAATCTTCTTTCGAGTGCAGGATCCTTTTCAATATATAATCGGTATTCATCAAGTGTAGTTGCACCGATACAATGAAGCTCTCCCCGTGCAAGCATCGGCTTTAACATATTGCCTGCATCCATGGACCCTTCTGCTTTTCCAGCTCCTACAATTGTATGGATTTCATCAATAAATAGAAGTATTTTTCCTTCGCTCTTCTTTATTTCTTGTAAAACAGCTTTCAGCCTTTCTTCAAATTCTCCTCTGAATTTAGCACCAGCAATTAAAGCGCCCATATCCAATGCAAAAATAGTTTTGTCCTTTAATCCTTCGGGGACGTCCTTTCTAACAATTCTTTGTGCAAGGCCTTCAACAATGGCTGTTTTCCCTACCCCCGGTTCACCAATTAACACAGGGTTATTTTTAGTTTTCCGGGATAATATTCTTATTACATTTCTTATTTCATTATCCCTTCCAATGACCGGATCAAGTTTACCGGATTTTACTTCCGCAACTAAATCTCTACCGTATTTTTCTAGTACTTCATATGTAGCTTCCGGATTTTGCGATACCACACGCTGTCCCCCTCTAACTTTTTCAACTTCGGCACGTAATTTCTCTTTTGTCAACCCGTGTTGAACTAAAAACATCGCAAGTTCATTACTATTTTGATCCATTAATGCAAGAACAAAATGCTCTACAGATAAATATTCATCATGAAAGGATCCTTTTTCTTTCTCTGCATTATTTATGAGGTTTTGCACATCTGAACTAAGGTATTGTCCACCTTTAACTCCTGCTCCCGTCACTTGTGGTTTTTTTTCTATCAAGTGGTTTATTTCGTATTGAAGAGCACTTTTTCCCAACCCAAAATGTTCATATAAATTATTAAGGAGACTATCATTTCGATCTGATAATGTTTTCCAAATATGAATAATATCAATTTCAGGATGATTAAGCCTTATTGCAGTTTGCTGAGCTTCAGCAAATGCTTCCTGCATGGTCATAGTCATTTTACTTAAATCCATTGACACGCCTCCTTATTACTATTAAAAATAGCGGAAGGCTTCTTTATTTCAAGGAGCATTCCGCTATGTATTTTCCCTAAATTATAATCAAATAACTGCGTTCCTTTATCATGTTACGCCTAAGGCAATTTTCGCATATCGTGACATTTTGTCCTTTGTCCAAGGTGGATTCCAAACAATGTCAACTTCAGTTTGTTTTACTTCAGGCAAATCCGCGAGAGCAGCCTGAACTTGATCAACAATAACAGGTGCAAGTGGGCAGCCCATAGATGTTAACGTCATCGTAACTTTCGCTACGCCTTCATCATTAAGATCAACATCATAGACTAAACCAAGATTTACTATGTCAATCCCCAATTCGGGGTCAATCACTTGTTCAAGAGCACCATAAATATTCTCTTTCAAAGCCTCATCCATTTGAACACACTCCTTTTCAAAATAAATTGCTTCTCTTACTATCATACCAAACAAGGAAAAAAAACAAACTGAAATGATTTATTTTAAAGCAAATGTTTTTTGAACCATTCCACCGTTTCCAATAAACCTTCTCTGCTCACTTTATGATCGGCCTTTTCATCAACGATAAATTTTAAATCAGATGGATGCTGCTCATATTCTTTCTTAATTTTTTCATAAAAGTTATATGTAGGCTGAAATGGGACAACTGGATCCTTTCTTCCATGCCAAAACAAAAGCGGTCTTCCTCTAAGCTTTTCCGATTGATGGCTTAAATCATATTTCTGTAAAGCCGTGTACATTTCTTCCAATTTTTCATTTGGAAGAGACAAATTCGGATCCGCTTTTTTTAGATGGTCTATTTGAGCACGTGCAAATGATTCGTAATGTGGACTTCCCATTAAAGAAACTGCAGCCTTAACCCATTCATATTGAGTGAGTGCCCCTAATGTAACAATCCCTCCCATTGACGTACCGGCTAGTCCAATTTTTTTGGAATCCACTCTTCCCTTATTAATAAAGTCATCTTTTATTATTTCTAATTCAGTTATCGTATTGATGACGATATCCCAAAAATGAAGCATTATTTCTTCTTCACTATGTCCAGCATCTCTTTCCCCATGAAACTTTGCTTCCGGAAGTACGACACGGAAACCTGATTCAGCTAAAAGGTATGCATAATGAAGATTATGCTCTTTAGCAGAAGTAAATCCATGGACAAAAAAAATAAGCGGCAGCATCTTTTCTTCGTTTCCGCTTTTTACGACATGTAATAACGGAATATCATTTACTTTTTCTTTCCTTATTTCTATCATGATGCTAACCCCTTTTCCTCTTTTTATTTCTTCCTATATTTTAGCACTCTTTTTTGGCGAATTTCAAAATTCCGGATTGAGCTTCCAATTCTTTCACGTGTTTTTCACGGGTCTTTGACAAACAATAACTTTGAACGTAAAGACGACGTTCCTTTCCAATTCTAAATTTGGGGTGATACGTGTGGGTAAAAAAAGTAAATCCAAACGTTTTGTCCAACATGGTAAAAACTCGATAGAAAAACATGCAGAACGTTTTCCATATCGTTCGACCTTTGAAGAAGCGGAAATGAAAAGAAATGATGAACTCTAGGAGGTTTTGAGTAGTGGGAAACAGACTCTTCCAAGAAGCAAGGGATTTTGTTGAACACGCTGAAGAACTCTTCCTTACTGGAGGTTCAACAGAAGAAAAAGAAAAGGCACTGCAAGTAGCGAAAAACGCCCTTTCCTCTGCTTATGCCAATACGACGTTCGCCGAGCAAGAGCAGCTTCGTGAATACCAAGCTGTGCTGGATCGATTAAAATAAACAATCGAAACGGGAGTGTTTATGCTCCCGTTTTTAATTTATTTATGTTTCTGTCCAGTTGCAGGCTCTAGCCCTCTAGGTCATATTCTAATGGTAATGTGAACAAAAAGCAGGATTTTTATAGTCTCTGTTTATTAGCTTATAGTTGGCCCTCACAATACTCTCCACGAGGGTTTGTGACATACAAGGATTACTGTATGTCAGACATCCCCCTTTTCTCACCTTTTTTTCATATCGCCAGTCTTATTCGATGAAAGGCGTTCCGTTTTTGGTTTTATTCCTTTCTAAAAAATCCAAATACGGCAGAAGTTTCTACTATATTGGTAAAAGCCTTTGGATCAACATTCTTCACAATTAGTTCGAGTTCGTATAATTCATAACGTGTAATGACGATCATCATCATCTCTTTTTCCTCATTGGAAAAAGCTCCCTTCGCAGGAACTAACGTTATTCCCCTTACCATTCTTGCGTGAATAGCTTCTTTTAGTTCACGTGATTTTTTTGTTACAATCATGGCTGTCAATTTCTGATGACGCGTATGAATGGCATCAATCACTCTTGTAGAAGCATATAAAGAAACTAGTGTATAAAGTGCTTTATCCCACCCATAAATAGCTCCTGCAGTCACAATAATGACAGCATTAATAATAAAGAAATAAATACCTACCGGTTTATCTTTCATACGTGAAAGCACCATGGCAATAATGTCTAATCCACCAGTTGAAGCCCCTACCCTTAACGTAATTCCAATTCCAACCGCTGCTATCACACCACCAAAAACGGCATAAAGCAAAATATCATTTGTTTCATCTTTTATTGGAAAAACCTCTAAAAAAATCGTCATAAATAAGACTGAAATAAAACTGTACATTGTAAAGGATTTTCCTACTTTTAGCCAACCTAATATAACTACCGGAATATTGAATAATAGGATGAGAATCCCTGTTGAAATATGTAGAGGTGTAAAATCCGTTAAAATATTGGATACTAGCTGGGCTGCTCCCGTAACCCCACTTGCATATACACCTGCAGGGATTAAAAAATAATTTAATGCTACAGCGTTCAAAAATGCCCCAATTAAAACAGTTATAGTTATTTTAGTATGAGTCATAATAGAGAATTGTTTATTCATCATTATTCCTCTCCCTCCTTTTTACTGCAATAGAAGATTGTGCTTTTTTTATAAAGCCGGTACACTTAAAATATAGGACAATTTTCTGAATAATCTTTGGTCGCATGAATTTTACATTATTTTCCCACGAAAGGTGATTTTTATGTCAATTAAACTTTTTGCTGATAGTGCTTCAGACTTACCGTTATCTTTTTTTCAAGAAAATGACGTTCAATTAATTCCTCTCCAAGTACATATCGATCATGATGAGTATAAAGATTTATTAACCATTCAGCCAAAAAAAGTGTATGAAGAAATACGTGCTGGAAAAATGCCAAAAACATCACAAGCATCACCGCAACAATTTGAGGAAGCTTTTACAAATTTGGCGAAGTTAGGTGAATCAGGACTTTATATTGCTTTTTCGTCTGAACTATCAGGTACTTACCAAACAGCTGCCATGATACGTGAACAAGTACTAGAAGAATACCCTGATTTTGACTTAACAATCATTGATTCTAAATGTGCTTCTTTAGGTTATGGTCTAACTATATTATCTGCAGTCGAACAAGTGAAAAATGGTGTTTCAAAAGAAGAATTAATTCAAAGCATTACATTCCAATGCCAACATATGGAACATTTATTTACAGTGGAGGATTTGGATTTCCTCGCAAGAGGCGGACGTCTTTCTAAAGCATCTGCTTTTCTTGGTGGTTTGCTTAATATTAAGCCCCTTCTACATGTAGAAGCAGGAAAACTCGTACCAATCGAAAAAATTCGTGGAAAGAAAAAACTAATTAAAAGAATTCTTGAAGTAATGGAGGAACGGGGGGCCGATCTTAGCAGCCAAACGATTGGAATAAGTCACGGTGATGATGAAGAGCTGGCTTTAGAAGTAAAAAAAATGATAGAAGAAAGATTTGGGACTAAAAGCTTTTACATTAATATTATCGGTTCTGTCATTGCAGCTCATGCTGGACCAGGGACGCTAGCCATTTTTTTCTTAAATGAGAAACAGGTATAATATTTTTTCTCCCGAAGCGGGGATACTATTCAGTAACCCCTATTTAGAAAGGAGAAAAAATATGCGATACAATACATCTGATAATGATAAGAAGCCAAGTGATAAACAAGCTTCACGAGAAGAAAAGAACATTTTGAGAGAAAAAAATCTGCAAGCTGGAAAATATAAATTTTCAAAGAAAACCGATCATCTTTAATTTCTTTTTGCCATTTTCTCTAACCTTGTTGGAACGTTGCAAATCAACTATAATGAGAAAAAATGGTGCAATGGAGGTAAAAATGGCTAAAGAAAATTCTTTCGATATTGTTTCAAAAGTTGATTTATCAGAAGTAAATAATGCGATCAATATTGCTTTAAAAGAAATTCAAACACGCTATGATTTTAAAGGCAGTAAGAGTGATATTAAATTGGAAAATGAAGAAGTTGTATTAATTTCCGATGATGAATTTAAAATGTCCCAACTAAAAGATGTGTTTATCGGCAAATTAATTAGACGAGAAGTTCCTGTTAAAAACCTCGATTACGGTAAGATGGAAAATGCATTTGGCGGTACAGTCCGCCAACGAGCAAAAATTGTTCAAGGGATCGATAAAGAGAATGCTAAAAAAATTAATACTCTTATAAAAAACAGCGGTCTGAAAGTAAAAAGCCAAGTTCAAGAAGATCAAATTAGGGTTACAGGAAAGAATCGCGATGATTTGCAGCAAATTATCAGTGTGATACGTTCCGCAGAGCTCCCAATAGAAGTTCAATTTGTAAACTATCGATAAAAAATCAAAAGCAGACGTGTGGGACGAGTATGACCCCCTTACGCAAAAGAAAAGGACAAAAGTCTGCTAGTCAATAGGCACTGGAGCTAGAAGGAGTGATCCCCGGAGTTCCTGATTATCGATTTTAAAAAAGAATAAAATATAAGTGAACGGGTATATCAATGATATGCCCGTTTTATTTTTTTCTAAAGGAGTGATCACATGAGTAATGAAAAACAAACGATGCCAAAGCAAAAACAAGTACAGCAGCCGGGTTTGGAAACATTAATGAATCCCGAGCCAGAAGCGATTAAATCCACTTATAAAGGGTGTGGAAAGCTAGAAGGTAAAGTGGCCATCATTACAGGTGGAGATAGCGGTATTGGAAAATCAGTCGCCCTGCATTTTGCAAAAGAAGGAGCCGACGTTGCCATTTGTTATCTTGAAGAAGATGAAGACGCGGAAAATACGAAACAGCTAATCGAAAATGAAGGCAAAAAATGTTTATTAATACGCGGGGATCTTGGACAAGAACAGCATTGCATTGATGTAGTTGAACAAGTAATGGGTAATTTCAATAAGATCGATATACTTGTTAACAATGCAGGCGAACAACATCCTCAAAAGAGCCTTCTTGATATTAGCGAAGAGCAGCTTGAGAAAACATTTCGTACGAATATATATGCCTTTTTCTTTTTAACTAAAGCAGCCCTACCGCATTTGCAAGCTGGAAGTTCCATCATTAATACAGCTTCGATTACAGCTTATGCAGGAAGCCCTGAGTTGTTGGATTATTCAGCGACAAAAGGAGCGATTGTCTCCTTTACTAGATCTTTATCAAAATCACTTGCTGCGCAGCGCATTCGAGTCAATGGTGTAGCACCAGGTCCTATTTGGACACCACTCATTCCTGCTACGTTTGAAGCAGAAAAGGTCAGCAAGTTTGGCGGAACCCAGCCATTAGGTCGACCTGGCCAACCTTCCGAACTAGGGCCTGGATATGTTTATCTAGCATCCGACGATTCAAGTTATGTCACTGGACAAATTCTTCATATTAATGGGGGAGAAGTCATTAATGGATAGCAACAAAAGCGGAAGCGCTTGTTCATCGAAGTGCAAACTTCAAGGCTTCGACTGAGATTAAGGAAACACGGCGAGGAACGAGCCAATGGTGACTTACGCAAAAGAGAAGGACAAGAAATTTGCTAGTCGATAGGCGCTGGAGCTAGACGAAAAAAATGAAACCGCCATAGCAATGGCCGGTTTCATTTTTTTATTTTTGCGGGTTTAGTTTTCTTCCGCGCTTCCACGTTATATACATAAAAAGAACGAATATCCCAAACACTGCGAAAATCGATAAAATAAATGGAATATTATAACCGCTTTTTTCTGTTACTTTATAAATTTCTGCGGTTTCTCGTTCTAACACAATATGGTAATCACCATTTTCATTAACTCGAACGAGATCTGTATCAAGTAATCCGCGAAGTTCTTTATTTTTTTCAATTTTATCCTCAGGAATGGTCACTTTTTGATCTGTACTAGTATTGTTTATAGCTACCACTACTATTTCTGAGTTATATTGACGTTTAAAAACCGTCATGCCATCTTCTTCATACAATACCTCTATCGTCCCTCTCGTAAGAGCCTTTTGATGATTTCTGACTCCTCCCAAATCGGATATATAATCAATAATGTCCTTTTCAGTTCTGAAATTCATCATTGGTGTATTGTCTGGAGATTTCCCGCCGTTTACTGCAATTTCTGTCGCATAATAAACTACCGGAATTTCAGGTTGTGTATATAAAAACGCAAGGGCTAGCTTCCATCTTGTAACAGGATATGTGTTATTATTAACCATTTCTTGAGTAAATCTATCAGTATTTTGATTGTCAAAAAAAGCTTCTTTAAGTCCATTGCTGCTATCTTGTTCAAGTGTTTCAAATAATGAGGCAGATGAAACATCAGGTTTAGAAATCGCATTTCTAAGAGGCTCAACTAAGGAAACATTTGACATACTTATAAATCCAGCTTGAAAATATTCGTTCATCTCTTCAGCACTTAAGTTAAGAGCCGCTCCCGCTAAGTAAAAATCATCCTTCAAGTTCAAAATAGCAGAAGTGACTTCTTTCCAAATTTCTAATGGCTTTGCATCAATATTTGTCATTTTAAATCCATCTATGTTCGTTTCAGAAATCCACCAATCTGCTATATCGACAATATCTTTAGCGTTTAATTCTTTTTGAATAGGGAATTCCAAAACAACGCGCATATCTTTTTTATGAAAACGATCAACTAATTGTTTAAATTCTTCAATTGATCCAAAATGTTCATTTGTTTTATAGTAATCACTAACCCATTCACCATGATAGCCATCCTCTTTATTTTTAAAAATAGGCGAAAGCTGTATGGTCGTAAAATTCATTTCCTGTAAATAATCTAGCTTATCTATAATTCCTTTAAAATCTCCTCCTTGATAACTAAGGGGATCCTTCAAATTCACACTAGAATCATTTTCATAATCACCATTATAAAAGCGATCAACCATCAAAGAATATATATTTTCATCTTTCCATGATCGCGTTTCTTGTTCATTAGCATGTACAGTAATGGTGGAAAGTAGAAAAAACGAAATAAATAATAAGCATAATGCTTTTTTAAACAATTTTTTTTGCCTCCTGACAATAAGAAAAACAAGATTAATGATATAGCTTTGACAATAAATCCGATTGATAATACCATTCTTCAAATTTATTTGGCGGCATCGGTTTTTCAATTAAATATCCTTGTATATAATCACATTTTAGCTGTTTCAATAAGTGCAATTGTTCTTTTGTTTCGACTCCTTCGGCCACGACATTCAACCCTAAACCGTGCCCCATCGTCATGATAGCATTCACTATCGCATATTCTGGTGAGTCAGTTGTAATATGATTAATAAAAGAGCGATCAATTTTCAAGCGATGAATGGGCAATTGTTTTAAATAGCTTAAAGAAGAATATCCTGTTCCGAAATCATCGATCGAAATATTAACACCTAATTCATTTAATATATGCATCGTATTAATTGCTTCCATCGTATGGTTTAGCATGGCACTTTCTGTTAATTCCAAGTGCAGATATTTTGCTTCAAGTCCTGAATAAACAAGTGTTGACTTAACTTCATCGATAAAATGTCTATTTTGGAATTGAAATGCTGAAACATTGACAGAGACGCTTAAACTTTTCATACCCATTTCCTGCCACTTTTTTGTTTGCTTGCAAGCATTTTTTAAAACCCAGTTTCCAAATGAGTGAATCAAACCTATTTCTTCAGCGATAGGAATAAATTGCATGGGCGGAATTAATCCATATTCGGAATGGTCCCATCTGAGCAATGCTTCACAGGTTGATAATTTGCCTGTTTTTGCATCGATAATTGGCTGATACGCAATAAAAAACTCATTATTTTCAAGTGCTTTTCGTAAACTGCGCTCAATCTCTATTCTTTGCCATGTCTCTTTATTCATTTCTCCTGCAAAAAAAACAATGGAACTCCCGCCTTGTTGTTTTGCTCGATTCAATGCTGCATCCGCATTTTTCAGTAATTCTACATTATCACTGCCATCTGATGGATATGAGCTAATTCCAATACTTGCTGAAACATACAGCTCTTGATTTTCAAAATGCAAAGGCATTTGAATTGATTGCAATATATCTTGTCCGATCCCCATCGCCACTTCGGATTTTGTACCTTCCGGTAAAACGATCGAAAATTTATCGCCACTAAATCTTCCTAAATAGGCGGATTTTGGTATAGCGGAAGAAATCCGCTTAGCGATAACTTTTAATACTTTATCTCCCGATTTATGCCCGAGCATATCATTAACTGTTTTAAAACGATCTAAATCTAAAAACATAATTAAAAATTGCTCATTCCCTTTTTTTGCCTTTTTTACTTTTTTTTGAAGCGTCTCATCAAATTTTAGACGATTGGGAAGGCCAGTATCACCATCATAATAGGCAATTCTCTCCATCTTTTTTTCTATTTTTCGCTGTTTTGTAATATTTCGCCCGATAACAAAAATCTCCACTGTCTTATTCCGAACAGTGATTGGAATCATATGCATAATAAAAGTTGCCAAATCACCTGTTTTCACTTTAAGATTCAGCTCAAATTGAACAGGAATTCCTCTAATTGCGCGTATAAAATATCTTTTTATCGGAATTTCTTTGGATGAGACGTATGTAAGTGCCGTTTCATCCTTTAATTCATCCATTCCTAATGCGAATGTATTCTTAAAGGCATCGTTTACACTTGTAAAGCATCCATTTAAATCGGTAGTGAAAATAATATCAGGGATATTTTCAACAATTGAATAAAAGTATTCTTTTATTTCATCATATTTTTTTGATAAATGTATATATTGATTGGTTGCTAGATTAAGTAAGTCAGCCATTTGCGAGTCATTTTCGGAATGATCGACTTTATCATTATTAATAGACCCAGCAATCGAACCATAATGATTAAATGTCAATGAAGCTTCTTCTTTGTTTATTGAATTTACTATGATAAAAACGGAATTTGGTAAAAAATTTAGAAGAAACTTTTTCAATTGATTGATTTCTGTACGTGGCCAATCTGGTAAATGAGCTTTAATAACGAATAATTCATTGCTTGCGAAATTATTCATATTCATAAAACTAAGTAAATCATTTTTGTCTTTATATGTGTAGGTATATGATTTAATCAAATTGCCTTTCACCACCGCTATCATTTTCGACATAATCAGGCATGACCCTATTGTTTATTTTAATGAAGAAACGCATTAATGTCATCAAAAGAAAAATGTAAAAACCAATTAGTTGGCTTTTACATTTTTTAATACATTTTATTAAGCAAACCAGTTCCAGTTAAGCGGTAGCTTTGCACCTAAATAGAATGTAATCACAAATGAAATAATTAATATAGACCAGAATAATCCAGTTTTTTTATCTAGCTTCAAACGGATTAAAACCATTTCCATCATAGCAATCACAATAACTCCAAAAAGAAACTTTACTCCATATAAAGCGGGATCATAGCTACTATGTCTTGCAAATAATGTTATACCAGTAGCAATAATTAATAAATAAAAGACGCGTAATATCATTTGCACTATATTCGTTGCTTTTTTATTGCCTGCTTTGTGCAAAAAGACTGCAACAATGAATAATATGATGGCAATTGCCCATGTTGTTATATGTGCATGAGTATTATCAAACATATAATCTTCCTCCTTATTTAATCTCTGAATCCAATGCTTACTCTTTTTTATTCAGTCAACAATATTTCTCTCATCTTACCATATTTTTCTTAAAGTCCACAGCTATAATGTTGCTATTTCACAATATTGTTCAATTTGCCTATACTCTCTATTTCTATTTCTATTTCATCCCCTTGTTTTAAAAATCGTGGCGGCCTAAAGCCTTTTCCAACCCCTGCTGGAGTTCCAGTTGCAATAATATCTCCAGGCTCAAGCGTCATACCTTGTGAAAGAACGGAAATCACATCTTCTACAGGGAAAATAAAATGCTCAGTATTGGAGTCTTGACGAATTTCTCCATTCACTTTTGTTGTAATATGTAAGTGGTTCGGGTTAGTAATTTCGTCTTTGTAAACAATCCAAGGGCCTATTGGACACGATGAATCAAGACTTTTTCCTATAAAAAATTGTTTATGGCGCTGTTGGATGTCTCTTGCGGTCACATCGTTTAAAATGGTATAACCAAAAACATAATCCAGTGCATTTTCTTGTGAAATGCTCTTGCCTTTTTTGCCAATGATTATAGCTAATTCACCTTCATAATCCAATTGATCCGTAATTTCTGAATGGGCATCGATAAAATCGTTATGGCCGATAACAGTTGTCGGCGCCTTTGTGAATACCATGACATGTTCTGGTATGTCCGCTTCACTGCCCATTTCAATAGCGTGTTCCCGATAATTTTTACCGACACACATAATATTCTTTATCGGTTTTGGAATTGGGGCCAACCACGTTATTTCAGAAAAAGGGATGGAATACGATTCATTTCCTGCACTTTTTCCCCATTCCATTAATTTTTCAACACTTTGAATAAATTGTTCACCTTCAACAATCCCATCAAGTAAAGATTTTGGACATGGTATGCTACTACCCTTAGAAATAGAAATAAGGTCCAATACATTCGAGTTGCCATCAACTACGCCAAATCTTTCCTCGTTATTTATTTCAAACGTTACGAATTTCATTTTTATCACTCCATTCTTTCTTTTGTCTTCCGTATGTTAAAAATCTCCACAATTTTTCTACTGGGCCATACTTGAACTTTGCTAACCATATTTCCGCAATAATCACTTGTATGACATAAATAGCAAAAGCAAGCAAAGTACCCGTCGCCATCGATATTTGACCATATAAACCGAGTCCATAATTGTAAAAGATCAGTGTTCCGATAATAGACTGGCTTACGTAGATGGTGATGGACATTCTACCAGCAGACGCTAATGGTTTTAATAATTTTACTATAGGGTTATACGTCATAAGCAGGACGATGATGGCTATGTATGCTATGCCTAATAAAGGTCCTCCAATCATGTCCTGAATATATTGAATGCTTATAGAAGGCTCAATCAAAAACGGCAGTAATTTTACAATTAATGCAATTGGCAAGCTTATAGCTAGAATGATCATCCATTTTTTTCTTTGATCTTTCGACTTCTGCAACCATTTCAATTTAGCTGCCCCAGCGCCAAGCAGTATTAAAGGCAGTATCATAAATATGTATAGAAAAAATTCTCCTGGTCCATTACCCATTGACCAATCAGCGATGCGTTGTCTCGTAATCTCCCAAAAAGACCCATTCGCATAAATTTCAGAAGACTGCTGTAAATTCACGATGTCGACAAAATCAGCAAGAGAGTCAGAACCAAATAAAGTGGCAAGCATAATTAAAGCACCAAAAAACAGCTGCGGCAATAAATAAAGAATTGCCCCCAGTCCCAATAACATCGGCCCTGATAATCTTAAGAATAAAAGTAAAATAAGTCCCATTGTCGCGTATGTTATTAAAATGTCACCATACCAAATTAAAAAAGCATGAAAAGCCCCAAAAAACAGCAATACAATTAATCGTCTAACACTAATTTTCCAAAAGGAATAACCTTTTTCCTTTATTCTATCTTGCATGATGACCATTCCGTAGCCAAACATCATCGCAAATATAGGATAGAAGCTAGCTTGAACGAATATATCCAGCCACATATATACAGTCGCGTCCTCGTATTGCCACCATTCATACGGATTGTAATAACTAAATGGTGAATGAAAACTTATCATGTTAATTAGTAATATCCCCAGCAAGGAAAATCCTCTAAGTACATCTAATGTGTGAATCCGTTCTTCCGGGCGAATTGGCCCAAATGATTGTTTCATAACTTCCTTCTCCCCTACGTCCCTTTTGTTTCCCTTCATTATTGTAACTTCTAGGCTATTTAATCACAAATCCTTTTGCTTTTCATAAGATAAAGTATGATTGGCTCCATAATATTTTTAAACAAAGGATGTGAACGGCTATGCCAGCATTTGTAGGAGCCGTTCAGGTTGTGAGCATCTCTTCTTCAGGTGTCTTTAACATAGGAGATGTATTTCAAATCCACCCTATATCTTCCACAAAGGTCTTTGCTGGAGCAGGATCGTTTAATACAGCGGATCAAGTTAAAGTCATTAATGAATTATCATCCACAAATACATTTGACGCAGATTTGGTGGATCAAGGAATAGGGTTTACATTATAAAAGGTAAATGGGCCGACAGTAATGTCAGCAAAAGATACTTCCAATAGGAGGGATCATCATTGGTTATAAATGTTCAACAATCGATTCATATCAATATGATAAAAATTGGCGGTATTACAAACTCCTCTGTTCTGCAAATCGGAACAACAGGAGTTATTACAGAGGCTTCTAATTTATTTAATACAGGTGGTTTCACAGGCGCTGCTCCTTCTACCATTGCAGAAGAAAAAGAAACAGCGCTTGGCGAAGCAATTGAACACCCAATCCTAGTACCACTATAAAATCATAAGGCGGAGATGACATGGATCTTACATTATTTCTTAAACAATTACATGAGTATGTCGTTTGGCAACAGCAGGAAATCAATCGCTTGCAAACAACCATGGCTCAATTATCCGCAGACATAAAAAAATTACAAGAAAAGCCTTCTGTTACAGTTGAAAGACTGGAATACAAATTTGATCAATTAAAAGTGGAAACATTGGAGGGTACATTAAATATTGGGTTGAATCCGGCAGATTTAAATAATATCGATGATTTTTCTGTAGTACCGAATATGAGGAATAAAAAAACAGATGAGGACGATCAGATGAAAAAAGAAGTCCTTGAAAAGTTGAATCAATATGTTAATCAGCAACTCGAAAGAATTATTCACGATTCAGAAAGCCAAATCGGCATTCAGTTGGAGCAGCCCTATTTCAATTTAATAAAAGAAGACATACTTAAACAATTACCGACTCGCGCCGAACATTATCTTCACTTTTTCACTACAAGGACGGATGAAGAACTAACGAAAGAACAACTCTTTGAAAAAATGTACAAAACAATTGTTGCTGATATAAACAATGGTGTTTACACCTTCATAGCACAGATGCCTCATAATAGAAAGGAAGAAAAATAATCGCTATGGAACTCAATGTCATTAACCGGGAATTGAAAGTTGGAGAAATTCACGTTATCGGGGTAACGACCTCCTCGTTACTTTTAGTTGGCGATGCAAACACAATTCAACTAGCCTCTACATTTGACACGCCAGCAGAATCCCTTATCATAGGACCATTCCAACCCATTTCAGTCCCTATTACATCGGGGTGATATAAATGTGGGGACGAAATTCTGTAGTTCAGCATATACTTGTTTATAGCATTCTTTCAGACGCAGTATTGGAAATAGGTGATTCTGTTCTAATACGGTCATCAACAAAAGCCCTTGCGGTTCAACGTCAGCAAGAACTTTATTTTGGGAAGGAAGCAGATTACAAGCCTCGCGTTTGGTTTGAGCAAATTCCAATCCCTCCACTTCCGATACCCCCGCCTTATATTAGGAAATATCACGAAAATCCTAATATATATGTCGGAAGGATTTCCATAAAGGGGATATCCACAGCAAGCGTTGTGCAAATCGGAAATACAGAACACGTCCATAAAGAGTCAAGGGTAGACCATATACGTCAGCTTACTGGTCAGGCGATGCGCCCTAAAACGAAAGTAGAAGTACGAAGGGACTGATTTTAATGCCGGCTATAATAGGACCACTTCAAATTATTAATGTTGGCGGTGGAGTAGTTCATTTTGGGGATACAGCAGTGATTTCTCCAAAAAGTGCTTCTAAGACTAGTGAAGGATCAGGTTCGGGAAATACAGGTGGGTTTATTATTACCTTAAATGGAGCTAGCGTAAATCCAGTTGTCGATTCAAACTTAGTTGATCAACCAACACTCGGTAATAATTAAAGCTGAGTCCATTTGATTGGACTCAGCTTTTCTTAAAAGAAAAAATACAATGAGTTATTCACCAGCTATTTTCGAAATTAGACTTACGCTGTCCGATTCCAACGCTATCGACGACTTTTACCTTCTTGTCCTTTCCCATTGCTAAGGAAGCAAGATTCGACTTATTGGTCACATCATGTTTTCATTATCAAAGTCAAAAGCCTAAAAAGGAAAGAGAATACCCGCTTTCTTCAAGGCAGTACGTTTATACTCAAGACGAATTCGCTTTTCTTTTATAATTTCAAAAATTCACCAGCATCAAAGAAATATAAATATTTTCCAATTACTGGCTTCTTCCATATTTCAGCAATGGCTTGCTCGTAAAAATTCAATTGTGTTTCATAACGTCTTGAAAGAATCTTTTTTGCCTGTGAAAAGCCATTAGGGAACCTGCCTTGGATCGCATCTGTTTTATAATCGAGTAAAATAACCCCATGTTGTTCTTCAATAATACAATCGATGATTCCTTGGACAAGCACTTTTTCATCAAGTCCATCCCAATCAGCATAAACTTCTCGCGCTAAAATCCCCATTGTAAATGGAACTTCACGATGAACTTTTTTAGCTGAAATTGTTTTTTGCCCAATTTCACTTTCAAAAAACTGAACGATTTGTTCACTTGAAATTACTTCGGCCTGTTCGGGAGTTATAATTTCCTTATGAATCAAATCTTCTAATAACATTTCTATCGATATTAATGTCGGATGCTCACCTAACGGAATATGCTGCATAACCGTATGCATTGCAGTTCCTCGTTCCGCAGATGAGAGGACGCCTTTTTCACTCATAAACTTTGGCCGATCATATTGAAATTTACTATCACTTTTCATTAATTGAGTAGCACTTGCTTCATCTCTTGTTTCAAACATTCTTTTAATCTCGGATACGGATTGCTTTGACATCCTTTTTGTAGACAATGGATATTCGTATTCCCATGAAAGTCGTGAATTTACTTCGTCTTTAAGGGGAGATTCACTCTCGATTGTATTTCCATTCTTAATGTTTTCCCGCCAACTATCACTTTCATTATGGTCATTCTCTATATCTTCATCGAATTGGAATTTTGTTAACACTTCAACTTTCCATCGTGATAGATGATCTGCAAATTCTTTATTCAACTGTCCCTCTCGCGTTCCACGAATAATGGCTCCATCCTCATGTCTTATAAGTGCCATACCGATCCAGTCAAGGTACGAATTTGCTTGTGCTCGATCATGGTCTGATAAAAGCCAGCCTGATTGATTCACCGCTTTTATCCATTTTTTCTTTTCTTTTTCTATATTTTTAACTGAAGCTACTAAAAAGAGCTTCTCTTTTGCCCTTGTCAATGCAACATAAAGTACACGCATTTCTTCGGAAAGCAGCTCCATCTTTTTCTTCCTTCTAAAAGCGAGCTGTGGAAGTGATGAATATGAAATACGTTTTTGAGGATTCACATATTTACAAGCAAATCCAAACTCCTTATCAAACATAAAGCTGCTGTATAAGTCTCTCATATTAAACTTTCTTGCAGTACCCGCAACAAAAACAACTGGGAATTCCAAACCTTTGCTTGAGTGAATCGTCATAATCCGAACGACATCTTCTTGTTCTCCAAGAGCCCGCGCCGCTCCTAAATCATTTCCTCTATCTCGCATTCTTTCAACAAATCTTAGAAAACGAAATAGCCCTCTAAAAGAAGTATTTTCATATTGACGAGCTCGATCGTAAAAGGCTCTTAAATTAGCTTGTCTCTGTTTTCCACCTGGAAGCCCGCCAACAAATTCATAAAATCCAGTATCGCGATACAGTTGCCAAATCAGCTCTGATAAGGCTCCACTTCGCGCCATGCTGCGCCATTCATGCAGTTTATTAAATAAATCAGAAACTTGTTCCCAAGCCTCACTAAATTCATGATCAGGAATGTTTGATATAAATACTTTTACTGCTTCATAATAGCTGCCTTTCCTAGATTGCAATCGGATATGAGCCAGCTCATCTTCTGATAAGCCTATGATTGGAGATCTAAGCACTGCAGCAAGGGGTATATCTTGATCAGGATTATCAATAATTTTTAGCAAGGACATCATAATCGCTACTTCAGTCGCATCAAAATATCCAGTGGATAAATTAACATGTACTGGTATTCCTGCGTGCTTGAATTCTTCTATAATATCAGGCGCCCAACTAAGGGAACGAACTAATATTACAATATCCTTATAACGAATTGGGCGTTCACTCTTTGTTTTTAACTCGTAAATAGGATTCTCTTCATCGATCATTTTCCTAATTGTATCCGCCATATAGCGAGCTTCCAATTTCGTTTGCTCTAATTCGTTTTGACTCAAAACGTTCTCTGCTGTGTCTTCCTCTTGTAATGATTCCTCTTCTGATTGATCAATGATGGCAACTTCGATTGGAAATGGCTCATCATTTGGATATCCAGAGCCTTTTACGAGCTCGGCATCGCGATTATATTCAATTTCCCCAACTTTGGTTCCCATGATTTGCTTAAATAAAAAGTTCACACCATCCAGCACTTCTGCTCGACTGCGGAAGTTGCGGGAAAGGTCAATCCTGAGACCTGTATTTTCTCCTTCACTCGTAAAACGCAAATATTTACCGAGAAATAAATTTGGTTCAGCAAGACGAAAGCGGTAAATCGATTGTTTCACATCTCCAACCATAAAAAGATTACCATCAAACTCACTATCAGTAGATACTAACTTAATAATAGTTTCTTGAACCATGTTCGTATCTTGATATTCGTCTACAAGAACTTCTTTAAATTGATTTCTATAGCTCAATGCTATTTCAGATGGGACAATTTCTTTCGTCCCTTCTTCTTTTTTTATTAGAATCTCAAGACATAAGTGTTCAAGATCTGAAAAATCGACTAGTCCTTTTTCGGCTTTTCCTACCTCAAAAATATGTGAAAACTTTTTCACGACATCAACTAATGCAGCAAGAACTTGTTTCATTTCCTGCATATCTTTTAAAAACTTTTTAGGCGTTTTAGAGAATAGTTCCTTGGACAGCTTGTCCAGTATTCCCCGGGCAGCTTTCCTTAAATCGTCAGCCTCTTTTATTAAGTCTGGGTCGTATTCATCACCTTTGCATGCTTTGGCTCTCGAAAAACTCCAGTTATTCATTGTTTCATATAGATTATCCCAACTTTGAAGCGCTGCATGCTCCATCCTCTCTACAATTGTTAGATCTGCTACATAGTTTTCTGCCCGTGGAGCAGGTCCTCCTGGAGTTTTCGATATATTTAACGCTTGTTCAAGCAATTCTTTCGCACCGGATAATTGAAGCTGCATATCGAATTTTAATATATCGATAAAAGGAAGGCTTTCTATATTCGTATTTTCCGTCACATCATACATTTCCACTATTTGATCGAGCCACAAAAAGGGTTCTGGATGTGATCTTGAAAAGTCATAAAGCTTAAGAACTAACTCTTGTAATGCACTATCGTTTCTGTCATTCGAAAATGTATCAACAAGCTGATAGAATGGTTCATTTCCTTGTTTTCCGTATTCGGTTTCGAATAGTTCATCGAGAACTTCATCACGAAGCAGGTCCGCTTCCGTTTGATCAGCAATTCTGAAACCAGGATCAATATCAATCATATAATAATATTTTCTTACAACATTAAGGCAAAATGAATGCAAAGTGGAGATTGCAGCACTGTTCAACAGACTGAGCTGCCTACGTAAATGGGTAGATAATGGATCTTGATCTATAGCCTTTTCAAGTGCCTCACCAATTCGATGCCTCATCTCTGCAGCAGATGCGTTCGTAAACGTCACTACAAGCAATTGGTCAATATTTAGAGGATTTTCATTGGCCAATATTTTTTGAATGATCCGTTCTACGAGAACGGCCGTTTTTCCTGATCCCGCCGCGGCTGCCACTAAAATATCTTGATCTTTGGCCATAATAGCTTTCCACTGATCATCTGTCCATGTTACATGCTCTGGCTTAATCGGAATGACTGTTTTCAAAGTTAATTCCCTCCTCTCGAATCCTAGCAAATACATCTTGAGAGTTTTGCTGAGGAATAATGCGAAAACGATTATTTTCTAATGATTGATCAAACTGACAAACAGATTTATACGAACAGAATTGACAAGGAGTTCGGTCTCCAAGCTTATACGGATCGATATTAACATCACCTTGAATAATTCGATTCCCAGATTCTTGATAAAGAGTACGAACAAATCTTCTTAATGTATTAAAATCTTCTTCACTAGCTGAACTTCCTTGCGATTTTGCTGACAAACTTCCATCTTTATTTATACTTGCCGATATAATGTTTGAAGTTCCTGTTTCCAATGAATTATCCATTAGACGAATAATATCGGGGTCGCCTAACAATAGACCTTTCATTTTAAATTCCTTCAAAATTTCATTTTCAATATCCTCCAATGTCAGTAATTTCTCACTCGTAATCATTGGATTATGGACATGGAAATATAAAACTCCAGCTGGTGTTGCTTCTGTACCGATCAATTTATTTGAATGCGTAATTATAATATCTAAATATGTGAGCATTTGTAATGCAAGACCATGATAAACCTCATTCAAATCTAAATCCCTTGAGCTGGACTTATAATCAATGACGCGCAAATATACTCCATTTTCGTCTTCCGCTTTATCCACTCGATCGATTCGACCTTGAAGCTGCATTTTTGCCCCGTTTTTCAACGTAAATGCGAGTGGGGGCAACTGTTTAAACGGTCCGAAATCAAGCTCTAGACCAACTGGTGAAAATCCACTTACTTTCGCGTGGCTGCTTAGTGTATAGGATGCTCTCCCGATAATTTGCTCCAGCTTCCTTTTTATATAAAAATGTCGATTTGAGCTAAGCAGAATTTGATTTTGCAGTTTTGGTGCAAATTGTTCCACAGCCTTCTTGGCAAGCCATTCACATTGCTCTTTTGTAAGTCTAGACCATGAAAGTTCTTTTCTATCTACTTCTTCAGCAATCCACTTAAGGGCAGCATGGAACAAATCGCCAATATGTGGTGCATCCAGCCGATAAATCTCCCTTTCACGCAAGCGAAGTCCATGTGAGGTAAAATGAGAAAATGGACAGCCATGAAAAAGCTCCATTCTTGATACACTGGCGAGCATTTCATCTCCATATAATTCTTTGCTTGTGTTTTCTGATAGTGTTTTCGTTTCATTTGTATAAAATAAGCTAGACAAAATCCTTTTAGCTTTTTGCTTTTGAGTTGGTTTTTCCATATAAAAATTGTAAACATCCCACCAAAAATCAGCGATAGGATATCCACGTGTTATTAATTGCAATTGTGTCGTTAAATAGGCTATTGCTGTGTTTGGATGTGAAACATATGAAAATTGCTCATCCATTAAAAGTTCGCTTGGTTCATTTACTTCATTGATTTCATTTATTTCCGGAAAGATCTCTTTTATTCTTTTAATATAAGATGAGGGCAACAATCCTTTTCCCTCTTCATTTGCAAGTGGATATGACAAATAAAGGCGCCGTTCTTGAATTGTAAAAGCCCTGTAGGCGACAAAATCTTCATCTAATAGTTTCTTTTTAGCACCTGGAGCAAGCAGTAGTCCTATTCCATTTAATTCACTGCGATCTTCATCTGATAGTGTACCTTCGTCCATTTGTTTAGCTGGTATGACTCCTTCATTTAGGCCAATGACAAAGGCAGCTTTGACATTGGAAAGTCGTGATAATTCTAAATCGGCAACAAACACTTGATCGATTGCGGGCGGTATCAATGAAAATTTTGCAGTTTCCAAACCAGAATCGAGAATATCAATGAACGTTTCAATTGAGATTGACTCGTTACCCATCACATCAACGAATTGATCAAGTAAATCTATAACAGCATCCCAAGCTTGATCATGCTCTCTTGAAACGACCAATTGCCCTCTTTCCTCGGCAATATTACTTTTTTCTGCTAGTTTGTTTGGAATATCTAATTCTTCCAACGCTAAATATACGGCTTCACATAGTTCACGACCATTTTTTGCTTTTTTTATCCTTCGAGACAATCGTAATAAAGGTACTACGACTAGATTTCGAGATTCATTTATTTCTGCTTCCATCTTCTTTTCAGCATCTGTTTGCGCGGAACCTTCAAGCTCAAGACCGAAAAATCGTTTATAGCGCCATGATTTTTTATCAATCCATTTATCACCTTTTATTCCGTGGGCAAGTACGTAATTTTCGAGCCTATCCATTTTTTCCCTTTGCATTTCTATATCGAAACCTAATGGAAAAAGCAAATCTGTTTTTATCGCTCGAAATACTGGCTCGTATCTCCAGTTCGTTTTTATAATATCAAGTGAACTGCGAATTAATTCAATGAGTGGATGATTTAACATCGGGCGTTTTTGATCAATGAAAAAAGGGATCTCATAATCATGAAAAACGGTTTCCATCGTTTCCTGATATTCTTGTCCATTTCTCGTTAAAACGGCAATATCGTTATAACGATATTCTTCATCCCTTACAAGTCTGCGGATTTCTCTTGCAATACTTTCTACTTCTGCACGTCTATTTGCCGCTGCTCTTATTTCAATTGCCGGCTTGTGATGCAAGGATTTAATCGGACGTTTATCAAACCTAGCTTGCAAATACTGTAAACCCTCATCTTGAAATCTTGGTGTATCGGCAAGAAATACATCATCTTCCAACGTGATGCTGCTTTCACGAGCCATTTCAAATAAATCGGAATACGTTTCCCCAGTTAATCTGAACAAATTAAGTTCATCCGGCTTTGCACCATGTTTATAGGGACGATCCAAAACAAGAGCGACGGATATTCTTTTACAATGTTTCAACAGTTGTTCAATAACTCTTTTTTCCTGCGGGGTGAAATTATGGAATCCATCTATATAAATTTCTGCATCCTTTAAATAACTTGAATTTTTAATAGAATCGGCAAGTAAATGTAAATAATCATTTGAATTTGTGTATTTGCCAATTAGCGTTTCTTCGAACTTACCATAGATTAGTTCAAGATCATGCAGCTTATCTGCTAGTGCTCGAGTGGATGATTTAAAAGAAAGCTCTGCCCAGGATCTATGAAGATCCTCAGGTAAAATACAATAATGCTTAAATTCCGTAAGCATCCTTTCAATATGCTCTATAAAACCTTTTTTATCTGCAGCTTTTTTAAAAAGTTTTAGCTCATCTTTATTATCTTCGATGATTTTTCGAATTAACATATTTAAACCAATACTGGATATATGATTTCTACTTGCTCCACCTGTTTCTTGGAGGATTTTCCAAGCTAGCCGCGTAAAACTAAACACCTGTGTCCGAATCATCCCTGACAATCCAGGTGTATTCACTAAGCGGTATTCCGATAAAAACGTCATTTGTTCTGGAACAATATAAAGAACAGGGTGACCATCAGGCTGGTTAATCAGTTTATCTTTGATTTCATCTAAGAACAAAGTGGTTTTCCCTGTTCCAGATCGCCCAATGACGAAACGAAGCGACAATTTTTCCAACCCCTTTTTAGTAGATACAATCTATACCTATTATACCATATCGAACATACGATCCCAAGGAAAACGAAAGCTTTTAGTCTTCGAGGTAATGATCCGCAGGAAGCGACATCAGCGACAAAATATAAGAAAGTGCGTGTATGCCTTTTTCGACCTTTGTCTGGGATAAAGGAAATAAGAGGAGCCTCATAAGCGACCCTGGCAAGCGAATAAGAAATTTCCTTCAAAGACATTAAAAATAAAAAAAGCCACCCAATAAGATAGGCAACTTTTCATCCTCGAGTATGGGCTTTACTTTTCATTCTGCCCTCAATATGCTTTCCGGCATACCAAAGAATAAAGATTATGAGTAAAACAATCCCTGTTCGAATTGGCTGTTTAATCAATGAAACAACGTCATATCCAATAAAGCTTAATGTAAAGATCATTACAGCTTTACCGCCAATAACGGCAAGCATATACTGATAAATATTGATTTTCGAAAGCCCGGCAACAATATTAACAATCGCTGACGGTGTAAAGGGAAAACATAATAATAGAAATAATGGACCGAATCCTCGTCTTTCTACCCATACTGTTAAGCTATGGACTTTCTTGTTCTTTTGCAAAAATTGAAAAACACGGGCGTCTCCATATCTCCGTACAAGTAAAAAAACTAGTAAAGCACCGATTGAAGCTCCCAACCAAGAAAAGAAGAAACCCCATCCTAACCCAAAAGCATTAGCAGTAGCCATGACAAATAGAAATAAAGGCAAAAATGGTAGAAAAGCTTCCAATAATGGTAAAGCAATACTTGGGAGGGGACCAAACGAGCGGTATTTATCAATTAAATCAACTATGTTCTCCAGTGTAAACCATTCTTTAAATGAAAAAAAATCCATGAGCATTCCTCAATTCGCACTATCGGGATAAAGAATAAACCTATTTGAATCATGTAAATTATATCACAATATATAGGGGTAATTCTTCATCCATTGTTACAGAATACCCATTTATAATCGGTCATAAACAACTAGATGGAAAGCATTAAAAGATGCACCTCTTTTAATTTTTCCTTCATAAAAGAAATGCACCTTTCGTAGACTTATCTATTTTTCTATTTTTTCCTTCTTATATTTTTCTGTGCGTCCATCATTTATGATTCCTTGCCAATTGAGACCGAAGGCAAACTCATATATATTTCCCTCGGAGTCGGTATGGCAATCCATATCATGTGGAACATCTTCAAATTGTTCTTCAACCGTTTTCATGTTGGCTGGCATTTGCAATGGCAGAAGCCCCGATGGTTCACTCTTCCCACTGATGATGTCTAGCAGCGCTTGATCTTGAACGCCAAAATTAGCAAGAATCACGTCAACCTCTTTTTCAAACTCTTCAACAACAGCAGGTTTTGAAAGTAGAAGCGAAACAATGACTGGCTTTCCCTTCATCGCTTTTTTTGTTTCCAATATTAAATCAAGATCCGTTGTATTAGGTGGTGTGAACGACTTATTACGATAATTTCGATCTAGAACCTCCCTCGGATCGCCTATAATACTTTTCTCCCGTGCATATACCGCTTTATAAGGCTTATATTGCAGGCTGATTGGAACATAGCCAGTCCCCCCAGTTTCAAAATCCTCCTTGCTGTAGCCAGCGCCTTCAGGATTTGAGATTGCAACAATAGCAAAGTCTGCTTCATCTGGATTATCCGTAACATTATAATAATTTTTCACGATTTCCAAATTAATTGGATACTCCAGCCTTTCAGGTATAACATGACCAAACCAGCTTCTGCCTTCAGCAATATAACGTTTTGGAATGTAAACGGTCTTGCCTTTTTGAAGTGGTAACACATTTTCGTGATTTTTTAATAAAACTAAAGATTTTAATTGAGCATCATAGCCTTTTTTCATAAATTCTGCATTTCCAACAATCTCAGCACTCTTTTCCGGTAGTAAATACGGATTTTCAAATAAGCCTAACCGAAAAATATTTAATAGGAGTCGAACAGCAGACTGTTCGAAACGTTTACGCATAAACTCGCTGCCATATTCTTTTACACCCATTTTGTACGCTTCAATAATCGGCCCAGCCTCATTATTTCCACCAAACTGATCGACGCCCGCCATTAATACTTTATAATGACGTTCAGCTACACTTAAGTGTTCTACACCCCAAGGCTTTCCGGAAAAAGTATCAACTGTTGGTGGTTCATCTGCTGTGATCATCCAATCCGTGCAAACGACTCCTTCATAACCGTATTTTTCACGAAGTAGAGTTTGAACGATGTATTTATTATACGAGTTCCCAACATTTTCTTTTGCTTCGTGATCTTGTTCATATGAAATTGTGTAATAAGGCATAACTGCTGATGCCATCTTCGTTTTTCCAGATAATTTGAATGCCCCTTCAGTAAAAGGGATTAAATGTTCATCGAAATTATCCCCTGGATAAACAGCATATTTTCCAAAGCCCCAGTGGGCATCTCTGCCGCCTTCCCCGGAGCCCCCTCCCGGCCAATGTTTCACCATAGCATTTACACTATCATAGCCCCATCCATCAGCAGTTTCGTTCTCCTTTTCGGATGTTTGAAAACCATCTACATAAGAACGTGCTAAATCAGTAGTAAGTTTTGGATCTTCTCCGAATGTTCCATTGAACCGCATCCATCTTGGATCTGTTGCAAGATCGATTTGAGGAGATAATGCAGTTGTGATTCCAAGAGCTCGATATTCCTTGGAAGCAACTTCCCCAAACTCCTTAACTACATCCGGATTAAAGGTTGCCGCTAATCCAAGTGTTTCCGGCCACATTGAAATGGCGCCGCCAGCACCTGCATTAAATTCAGCGCTTGCAATGGAAGCATGACGAGGGTCCGAACTATTATTTATTGGGATGCCTAATCCAATACCTTCAACAAGAGATTGCGCGTTATTATTCCATTTAGCTGCGACTTCTGGACTTTCCACAGTTGTAATCAATACATGTCGCAAATCATCGTTAATAAGAAAATCTTTTTGTTGATCGGATAAATCGGAAGAATTAGCACCGCTTTCATCAAATGATTTCCCACAAAATGTTCCAGGGAAAAAGCCTTTCGATGCAGGAATGGCTTGATGACTGCTATAAAGCATTAACCCAGCAATTTGTTCAATTGTCATTTTGGAAGCAAGGTCTTTTGCCCGTTCTTCAGCTGAAAGACGCCAATCCTCATATTTATCAAGCTTTCCATCTTTGCTTAAATCTTTAAAATACTTGCCATCCACCTCTAAAATGTGGACACCCGACTCCGTTGAATATCCTAGAGTCGGTCCGCCTTCATTTTTAACATATTTTATCGCCATAAGATTTCTCCATTCTTATGATTCTATTAATCCTAAATTAACTAGATTTTCATAGCTCATTTTTAAGCTTTCAAATGGATCTCTATCGCTTTCATCTTGTTCAACAATTAACCACTTCGTGCCTATTTCCTCTGCAACGTTAGCTATTGCTTTAAAATCAAGAATACCTTCCCCGATTTCAGCAAATGGTTCCTTCACTCCTTGAGCAAATAATTCTTTTAAATCTAAGATTCCTTCACCAAACCCTGTAGAGATTTGTTCTCCTCCAGCTTTCATATCCTTAATATGGAGCAACGGTGCACGGTTCTTTAATCTGCGGAGATATTGAACGGGATCTTCTCCCCCTCTTCTTATCCAGTATGTATCCAATTCGGTTTGCACGAGCGCTGGATCTGTTTCACGAAGCAAGATATCTAATACATATTCTCCATCAACTTTAAAGAATTCCCAATGGTGATTATGATATAGGAAAGTGACTCCTCGCTTACGGAACTGTTCTCCGACCTCATTCATTTTTTCCGCTTTTTCTAAGACATCTTCTTTGGATTTAAAAATCATCGATATCGTAACAAATTTTTCGGCATTCATTTCTTCAAGATAGTCTGCAATTTTATCTACTTCAAAATCTAATGTATCAAAACCTGCATGAGTACCGACGACTTTAAGTCCTAATCCATCTAATAGTGATTTCTGTTCTGCAACTGACATACCTTCTGGCGGGGGACCAAGTTCAATCCCTTTGTAGCCAATTTCAGCTACCTTTTTAATAGAACCTACATAATCATTACTCATTGCCTCACGAATCGTGTAAGGTTGAACGCCTATAGGAAACTTTTTCATACAATGATCATCCTCTCAAATTATTAATCTAATACGTTATCTTTAAGACCAATTGGCAATGCAGCTGGACGGTCAATCGTAGATTGAATAGAAATATGTTTTTCGCTCTCGGACGCTTCAAAAATACTCAATGAAATATCTAATATATGTCTAGCCAACTCTCCACTTGCCCGATGTTTTCTACCTGATTGAATGGCATAGGCCATATCAGCAACTCCAATTCCCCTACTATCCTCACTAAAACCATGCGTTAGCGGAATTGTTTTCGTTTCAAAATTTGAGTACTGAATGGTTACATCCCCAATGAAACCTGGAATCGGACCAAAAAAGTTTGGATCAGGAACAGTCAAATTACCTTTCGTTCCAAAGATTTCCAACCTTGGACGATAGCCAAAGCTTTCCTTTGCAGCTTGAACATTGGCAACCGCGCCACTATGAAAATCCAAAGTAGCCGCAACATTTGTAGGTGCTTCTACTGGGAATGTTTCTCCAAAACGAGGAGATTTTTCATTCGTAATGGTCACCTCTTCATGAAGTTTTTGTGCAGATCCGGTTACTCTTTTTACAGGTCCCAGCATCGCTACTAAAGCGGTCAAATAATACGGTCCCATATCCATAATTGGATCTCCGCCGAGCTTCAAGAAATTTTGGAAATTAGGATGCATACCATCAGCGGCACTTCCCATAATAATAGATGCATTTGCGGCGTATGGTTGTCCAATTTCCCCATCTTCAATAAGCTTGATACAAGTTTGAACGCTAGCACCTAAGAAAGTGTCTGGCGCGCAGCCTACAAGCAAACCTTTTGATTTTGCTAGATTTAGAACTTCATCCGCGTCATCACGATTAAGTGCAAATGGCTTTTCTGTATATACATGCTTACCTGAGTTAAGCGTTTGCATGTTAACCGAAGCATGCGCTGCTGGAGCTGTTAAATTAATCACAATTTCAACTTCTGGATTAGCCAGTAATTCTTCCACTGTGCAGGAAATAGGAACATTAAACTCCTCTGCTCGTTTTTCTGCAAGTTCTGGAACTAAATCTGCTACTGCTACAACTTCTAAAATATTGTTGAACACTTGTGTACAATTTTTAAGATATATCGCGCTGATCATACCACAGCCGATGACACCGACTTTGACTTTATTCATATGATACCTCCATTTTTATATTAAAATACTATTTCTGTAATGTAATTGTACCAATTATACTCTAAATATTCTATTTATTTTTAGCAAAGTTTTTCCCTATTACGAACGAACGTTTCCACATTTCCTACTTTTTCGAAGATTTTTTTAAAGTTACATCTTTTGCGTAAATATAGGACAAGGAGATCTGGTCGATCCAATACCTTGTCTTAAGTTGAAACTGAAATTCTAGCAAAAAATTAGCAATACGGAATACCTTTTAAAAAATTGAAGAGAATGGCAAATCGAGACCTCTTGGAATATCTAACTAAAAAAGTAAAACAGACCTTACAGGTAACAGATAATCAGCAAAGGATACTGATTTGTTCGACTAACATCTACAGTCCACTATGTGTAACAGGGATTTCTATACATGAAGGATAGTTAACCCCAAAATGAATGACTTGTTTAGCTATCTTTGTTTCTTTTTGACAAGCCCATACATCTGCTATATTCGGATGTGCGTGATATGCTGGAAAATTTGATGATGAAATATCCACTCTTAAGCGTGAGCATTTTTTTACTGTCCATGTAATGGGCCAACAATCTATTTCCACCATAACTATGTCCTCAGGATTATAGTGATAATGTTTATTATTTCTGTATCGCAGACAAGTAATTCCATCCCTTATATTATACGATGTTCCATCCGGAAACATTTCCATTACTGCTATTGTGAAGGATGTATCCTCTGCGTTGGAACTAACGAATAGATTTGCACGAATTTTACCTGCAATTTCTAAATCTTCGTCAAGTGGCTCTGATATAAATGAAATTACATCGCCCCTTGTACCCATTTTATCTTGTATTACACTCGCTGGGGGCGCGGCATTTGGATTACCTGTTAAATAAGACATGATTGCAGCCCCACCCTTAGTAGGAACTGGATTGTCGGGATTATAATAATAAGTAACTTTTCCAGCGCTTAATTTACTATTAAGAGTTAGTTCTCCTACTTTACCATTAATTTCTTTAAGGTAGAAACAGACAGAATTCTCCTCTTTCATCCATCCACTCCACGACCGCCAGTTTCCTTCCCCGATTGTATAAGTGATTAATCTTTCTTTGGCCATTTCAAATTCTTTTTCTTTTAAATGGTGATTAAACCATTGCAAAGCTGCATCAAACTGTTGCTCTCCAAATTTATCATGATTTGGATATGACAAATCTCCCGACACACCTTCAGTATGAACCCAAGGCCCTATAATAAAAATGCTGTCATCCCTTATTGATTGTGGTAGCTTTTTATAGCTTTGAATGGAAGCATCTAAATTATGATCGAACCATCCGGCAACCATCATAATAGGGATATTTGTTTTCCTTGGTATTTCTTTTAATTCAGCCCAAAGTCCCGTTGACCAATACGAACTTTGGGAGTCAATATTCGTTACCCAATCGCGATACCACGGAAGCTGTTTACCAAATAATTGATAATCCATTTCAATATGCGGTTTTATTTTTAATGCTTCATCATAAAGGTTTTTATGCGGATATTTTGGTTGTATTCCTGAGTTTCCGATTGCCCAGACGGTATAAATATCATGCCTAAACATTCCATTCATATAATTTTGTCGATATCTTTCAATACCAGTTACAGAAATAAACATTGTCTTAACTTCGGTCGGAAGATCCTCCGCCATCATCCATTGGACAACCCCTGAATAAGAAGCGCCATACGTTGCAATATTTCCGTCCATCCAATCTTGTTTAATAATCCAGTCTATCGTATCTAATCCATCATTTTTTTCATAAATAAATGGTGTCCATTCACCTTCTGATTTGCCTGTTCCTCTACATTCCTGAACGATAAATACATACCCATGCTCTGCCCATTTGTTTTGAATATCCTTCCATACTGGCAATATATTTGAATAAGGGGTTCGACTTAGAATTACTGGCCATGGACCGTGCCCTTTTGGAAACTGAACATAGGTAGACAATTTAATCCCATCTCTCACTGGAATAAAGAAATGTTTCCAAGTCTCAAATATCATAAATGCACCCCATTTTAGCTACTTTATTTAATTTTAATTAGTAATTGGTATTTCTACATAAGAGTGAAATCCCTTACCAACATATATTTTTTGATTTGCAATTATCGTCGCCCCTTCTTCTGCCCATTCTCCCTTTTTATTTGGATGAATATGATAAGCAGGGAAGTTTGAAGAGGAAATATCTAAACGTAACCTTGATCCCTTCTTCACGGCCCATGTAATCGCCCATAGCTCAATCTCCAATTCAACGATGCTATCCGGTTGATAACCTTGAGGCTTTTCAGATCCATTTCTGTACCTAATACTTGTAATCCCATCGCGAATGTTATACGCCTCACCATTTTGAAACACTTCCATCAGTTTTACTGTAAAGGAAGTATCTTCTACGTCCGTTGAAGCACTTAGATGAACTTTCACTGAGCCTGAAATAATCATGTCTTTTTCCAAAGCCTCTGAAACAAAAGATAAGATATCATTTCTTTTTCCTATTGGCTCTTGTAATACACTAGAGGGAGGGTACCCTCTAAAATCCGGGGAAATCCACGCCAATAGAGCCTCCCCTCCTCTTGTTTTCACTGGCATCTCTGGATCATATTGAAATGATAAATGAGAAGGTTCTGGAGAGTCATTAGTTAAAGCTAATTTATTTGCCCCATAGGACTTTCCCCCATCCAGATAAAATTTTAGGTGGTGTGATGATTTCAGCCATCCTTCCCAATCCTTCCATTGTGCATTCCTTATAACGTAAGTCTCTACCACCCCTTTTGGTTCGCTGTAATCTTCTTTTTTCAAGTGATGATTGAACCATTTTATTGCTTCTTTAAAACTATTATAATTTGAATTAGGATATTCTAAATCCCCGCCTGGCTTTAAAGTATGTATCCATGGACCTATAACAAACTTACTTTTATTCTTAACATCTTCACTTAATTTTTGATATCCCTTGACCATACCGTCCAAGTGATGGTCATACCAACCACCAACTAAAAATAGCGGAACCTTAAGCTTTTTCGGAATCTTACTTAATAAATTCCAAATTCCCTGCTCCCAATAATTGGAATTTTTGCCGACGTTCGTTATCCATTCCCTATACCATTGGAATTTTTCTCCGAATAATTGGATGTCCATATCTATATGCGGCCTAATCTTTAAGGCATTTTGATAGATATCACCCAATTTACCCTCTATCGAAACACCTGAATTTTCTACAGCCCAAGATGTATATATTTCGTGTCGAAACATTCCATTCATGTACATTTGAGCATATCGTTCAGTTCCAAAGACTCCTATAAAAAGTGTCTTGACCTCTTCTGGCAGTTGATCGGCAAGAATCCATTGCTCAAACCCCCCGTATGAGTGCCCATACATGGCAATATTACTGTTCATCCATTCTTGCTTGATAATCCATTGTAATGTATCGAGGCCGTCATTCCGTTCATTTTCAAATGGTGTCCAAATACCTTCCGAATCACCTTTTCCACGGCATTCCTGGCTTACAACCACAAATCCATACTTGGTGAATTGCTTACTTGTAACTGCTAAAAATTCCTTTTGTTGAGGGTAGGGACTTCTTTCTAAAATTACCGGCCATGGTCCTTGTCCACTAGGAAAATAAACCCTTGTAAATAATTTAATTCCATCACGCATTTCTACCATGGTTTCTATTAAACTGTGAAAAGAATGTGTCGTCTCAAGCTCCGATTCTATAACTTCTAATTGAAAAATTAAATCTTGAACATAATCATTATTTTTTATATTTTCCTTTTCCATTTAACTCACCCTTCCTAACATTAAAAGGCGTTAAATAATATATTTTCATTGACATGTAATTCTGGTTCAGTTATTTTCTTTATATCCTCAATACTGTAACCCCTTGCAATCTCGGACAAAACCAAACCGTTGCTTGTTACATCAATCACAGCCCTGTCAGTAATAATTCTATTCACGACTCTTTTACCGGTTAGTGGCAATGTGCAATGATTCACTATTTTAGGTGAGCCGTTTTTACTGACATGTTCCATAATAACTACTACACGCTTTGCACCATGAACTAAATCCATCGCGCCACCCATACCTTTAACCATTTTTCCAGGAATCATCCAATTTGCTAAATCACCCGACTCGGACACTTCCATGGCACCAAGAATGGCTATATCAATATGTCCTCCGCGAATCATGGCAAAGGAATCTGCACTAGAAAAATACGAAGCCCCATTTACAGTGGTAACTGTTTCCTTTCCTGCGTTTATTAAATCCGGGTCTATTTCCGCCACAGTTGGGTAAGGGCCAATTCCAAGCAATCCATTCTCAGATTGAAGCATGACATTCTTTTCATTAATATAATTTGCAACAAGCGTTGGCATTCCTATACCTAGGTTGACGTAATAGCCATCTTCAATTTCTTTTTCAGCACGAATGGCAATCCGCTCTCTATGAGATAAAATATCCATTAAGACCCCGTCCTTCCTTATAAATTTCAGAAAATCTATGGTCGTAAAGTTCGCCTTTCTATCCTTTTTTCCTGTTTCCCTACGATCAATCTCTGGGTAAAAATCCCTGGACTATGTACATGGCTCGGCTCAATTTCACCGATATCTACCAACTGCTCTACTTCAGCAATTGTTATTTTTCCTGCTGTAGCCATCATTGGATTAAAATTTTGAGCGGTTTTATGAAATAGAAGGTTCCCGTATCGATCTGCCTTATATGCTCTAATCAAACTAAAATCCGCTACCAACGATTCTTCCAACATATATTCCTTTCCGTTGAAGTTACGGATCTCTTTTCCATGGGCTATAGGTGTTCCCACACCAGCCGGTGTATAAAAAGCTGGAATGCCCGCTCCACCGGCTCTAATTTTCTCTGCAAGAGTGCCCTGTGGAATTAGTTCTACCTCTATTTCCCCAGCTAAAAGTTGCCTTTCAAACTCTTTGTTTTCACCAACATATGAAGCTATTATTCTTTTTATTTGGCGTTTCTTAAGAAGTAAACCCAATCCCCAATCATCTACACCACAGTTATTTGAAATGACGGTAAGGTCCTTTACTCCTTTTTCAGCCATAGCCAAAATTAAATTTTCTGGGATCCCTACTAAACCGAATCCCCCGACCATAATAGTTGAACCATCCTGAATATCTTCAATTGACTCTAAAAATGAATGAAAGATCGGCTTCACCTATAAGACCCCTTTCAGGTTTATACTCTTTCAATGATAGTGGTAATTCCCTGGCCGCCCCCAATACAAAGCGTGGCTAAGCCAAGACTAGCATCTCCATGTATCATTTCATAAATAAGGGTCGTCAGAACTCTTGCTCCACTTGCTCCTATCGGATGCCCCAAAGCAATCGCTCCACCATTTACATTTAATTTCGAAGGATCCACGTAAAAGTGTTTTGAAAAAGCGAGAGTTTGTGCTGCAAAAGCTTCATTGACCTCTATTACATCTACGTCTTCCATATGTAGTCCGGCTTTATTTAATGCTTTTTCAGTTGCTGGAATAGGACCAGTCCCCATAATATCTGGATCTACGCCGGCAGTTGCATTAGCACGAATAATGGCTAATGGTTTAAGCCCCCTTTTCTTCGCAGCCTCTCTGCTCATGAGAACCAATGCCGCAGCACCATCATTAATCCCCGAAGAATTACCCGCTGTTACAAATCCATCCGTCTTAAAAGCGGGCTTTAGGCGTTTTAGCCCTTCAAATGTAACATTAGCACGGGGATGTTCATCTGCATCAAATTGAATCGGATCACCTTTCCTTGTTGGAATCTCGATAGGTATTATTTCATCTTTGAAACGCCCCTGTTCATTTGCCATACCCGCTTTCTTCTGACTTTCCAATGCAAATTGGTCCAATTCTTCCCTAGTAAAACCGTATTTTACACAAATGTTTTCCGCAGTGATTCCCATATGTTGATCATTAATGGCACACCATAATCCATCATTAATCATACTGTCCACGGTAAGCTGATCCCCCATTCTAAATCCAGAGCGGGCATTTTTTAATAAATATGGTGCTTGACTCATATTTTCCATCCCACCAGCAACAACTATCTCACTATCTCCACAAATAATCGATTGGCAGGCTAAGTGTACAGCCTTAAGACCGGAACCACATACTTGGTTAATGGTAGTTGCGGCCGCACTGAATGGAATCCCAGCTAATACACTAGATTGTCTGGCTGGATTTTGTCCAAGACCGGCTTGAATAGCATTACCCATCAAAACTTCATCAACTTCGGAATCTTTTATGTTACCTCTTTGAATCGCTTCTTTTATGGCAATGGCTCCTAATTGGATGGCAGAGATGTCCTTAAGTGAACCTTGAAAACTACCAATGGGAGTTCTTACAGCACTTACAATTGCAACCTCCATTTTTAAAAACCTCTTATCTTTATTTTTATATGCAATTTTTTAACATTCTTCTATTTCCATATCCAATAAAGCGGAACTAAGGCTTTTTCCGTGAGCATCCAAGCTTAAAGAACGTGTTACACCACCGGATAATGCATTATGCATGACGAAATTAAGTGCTCCAATCGATGGTATTTCATAACGAATTACCTCACCTTCCACAATCCCCGAAAACCATTCTCTCACTCTTTCGGCAGTTACTTGTTTTCTGACAAACTCGTAGTCTTTCATGTCATAAACGATTAGAGATATATTAGAAATGTTACCCTTATCTCCTGTTCTAGAATGTGCTACATTTCTTAATTTCATCATTTTTCACCTCAACGTGTAGAACATTGATATCCATTTACTGTTGTGGAAATCATCCAGTCAATGAAAGACTGGTTTTGTGTGATTTTTTAAGGATCAGTGTTGAATATCTTGCTGAAACAACTCTGCAAGAGAAAATGGCGGTAAAGCCTCTTCGAATAGAGCAAATAGTGCATGATCATAATTGTTACGAACTTCGCAGTTACGGTCAAAGATCATTGTTGGCTCATTATCAACCGTGACGGCTGGCCAATTTGGTAGACTATCATGGTTAGGATTACCATTGCGGGCAAAGCTAACAAATGCATTGAATACTTGTTTTTCCAATTTATCAGACACACCTGGAATATTACATACTTCCACTTTATCCGTATTATGAAAGACAAATGGGATATCTGCACAATGCCAAGCAGTTTTTCCATGTTCATAAGGAAAGTCCAAGGTGAAATTGTATAGGTATACAGGTGCTTTTCCATCCGTAGCATGTAACTGAGCTAATGCTTTTGTCGGGATGCGGAAAACGCGATCCAATGACAGTAAATCTATTATCTTCTTGTCTGGGTATGCCTTGACAAACAAGTCTATTATTTCTTCTGAACGTTCACCGAATTTTTTAGCGACAATTGTTCTCATTTCCTCGTCTGTTAACTCTTGTTTATTAAATGGCAAAGGTGCGAAAGAAAACTCACCATAAACAGAGCCTACCATAAGTGTAATTGTTTTTGCATGTTCGGTATAGCCGCTTAACAGTGGTTCACCCATATAGAAGTCATCTTTGATTGGTGCACAACCAACATAATCACCTTCTTGTGCTATTTGGGGACTTACTTTATTATATGCCTGTGCTAAATCATGATATGGAATGGTTTCTAGTTTTTCTATTTCATTTTTTGAAATTTTTAATTCTTCTAGTAAAGCATTGACGATTTTTGTACCATCACCTTTACCTGGACGTAAAAGCTTTCCATCAGAAACACCACTCATCACAATCGCTTTATGGAACAAACCGTTTGCACTCGGAATTTGCATTAAACCAGTGACTTTCATACCACCACCAGACTGACCGAAAATTGTAACATTTTCTGGATCACCACCAAAATTTGCAATATTTTCATTAACCCATTGCAATGCTGCTACAAGATCGGCATGACCAGCATTGCCTGTGTTTTTATACTTTTCACCAAAAGGAGAAAGGTCCAAATATCCTAAAACATTTAATCGATGGTTGACCGATACAACAACTACATCACCGTGACGACTCATATTAAAGCCATCATAAGCTACTTGTTCAATAGAAGATCCTGCTGAATAACCACCACCATGTAACCAGACCATTACAGGTTTTTTAGCATGAGTATCTATGCTTTCTGTCCAAACGTTTAGATTCAAGCAATTTTCATCCTGTGGCCAATATCGGTGTGGTACTAGAAGTTCACCAGTTGGAGTGTCTCTTGTAAGCAATGGAGATACTAAGCCATATGAAGTGGCTTGTTTTACTCCTTCCCAAGGAGTGACTGGTGTTGGCATTTGGAATCTCTTTGCTTCCGCGTAAGGAATGCCTTTAAAAATGTACATGTCATCGAATAAATACCCTTTCAATTTTCCGGATTTTGTTTGTACAAGAGCCACATCATCATATGCAAATTTTTTTACCATCGTTAAATTCCTCCATTAATTTATTTGACAATAGTTATTCTTACATAAAATGTAAGAATAACTATTGTCCATTTTTAAATATAATTTATTAATATATGCAAGATTCAAGTAATTAATATATAGTCAACCTTTCACTGCACCTAATTGGATCCCTTTTATCAAATACTTTTGGAAGAATGGATAGGCAACGATAATGGGCAATATACCGATAACCGCAATCGCCATACGGACGGCGGTACTTGGAATCTCAGACGCGGCTTGGCTTGCGTTGGATCCTAAATCACTACTTGCCAAAAATTGAATATCCTGCATCATCCTGTTAAGCATGTTTTGAATACTGAACAATTTTGGATCTGTTAAATAAATCAAACCATTAAACCAATCATTCCAGTAAACAATCGTTTGTAAAAGGCCAATCGTTGCCAAAATTGGTAAAGAAAGTGGTAGTACGATTGAAACAAATGTTCGGAATTCCCCTGCACCATCGATTCTCGCTGATTCAATAACGGGTTCAGGAATTGACATTATGAAAAATGACCTCATTAATAGAACGTTAAATCCATTCATTAATAATCCTGGTACAATCAATGCCCAAATTGTATTTTTTACATCAAATATTTGTGTATACACTAGATAAGTTGGCACTAAACCACCATTAAATAATAATGTAAAGAAGACGATAAATGATAACGTATTACGGTATGGAAGATCTTTTCTAGAAAGACCATACGCAAGCATAGAAGTAATAATCAAACTTGATACTGTTCCAGTAATAGTTACAAAAATCGTAATTCCATATCCACGTGCAATACTGGAAAAGTTAGTCATTAAATAGTCATATGCTGCCGTACTAAATTCAGCTGGCCAAAAATTGTATCCTTCCTTTAATATCATTTGTTCACTAGTAAGCGAAGAAGAGATTAAGATAATAAAAGGAATAATACTAGCTATAGCAAGTATGATTAAGACCACATGAGACACGACTTGTGTTATCCGATCAGAAGTTGCCATTAACATCTCACCTCGATTTTAAAATAATGCACTATCTTTATCTTTCATTCGAACAAGCCAGTTTGATAACAATACCAGGATAAATCCAACAATGGATTGGTACATGCCGGCAGCAGCTGACATCCCAATATCACCTAATTGCATAAGTCCGCGGTATACATACGTATCGATTACATTAGTCGTATCATAAATGGCTCCAGAATTCATTGGTACTTGGTAAAAGAGACCGAAATCTGAGTAGAAGATTTTTCCAATCCCAAGTAATGTTAACATAATGATGATTGGCATAATTAACGGAATCGTAATATGACGAATTTGGTGCCATCTACTTGCACCATCTAATGTTGCAGCTTCGTAAAGCTCATGATCAATACCGACAATGGCCGCAAGGAAGATAATACTCGAAAACCCTATACCCTTCCACATATTTACAATCGTTAAAATATATGGCCATACCCCTGATTCCGTATACCAAGATACTTCATCCAAACCTAACATTGGTAAAATTGTTTTATTGAAAAATCCTACATCTGTACTGAGGAACGCAAATGCCAAATAACTTACAATAACCATAGAAATTAAAAAAGGTAAAAGAATGGCACTTTGATAAAAACTTTTAACAAACTTATTCTTAATTTCATTTAACATGATAGCTACGGCTACAGCGACTACTGTATTAATAATAATAAATGCGCCATTGTATAGGATTGTATTTCGGGTAATAATCCAGGCATCTTGAGTCGTGAATAAATATTTAAAGTTATCAAGGCCGACCCATTCACTTGCCCATATTCCTACTGAATAGTTAATATCCTTAAACGCAATGACTAATCCGAACATCGGTAAATAGTTATTAATGAGTAGATAGATTAACCCCGGGGCCATCATAATAAAAATAGGAAGATGTTTTTTAAAATTAACTTTTTTCTTCTTCGCACGTGGTATTACTTTAATATCACTCTGCACTTTTTTTATTGTAGCTTCTTGTGCCAATGTTCTAACCTCCTTATAAATGCATATTTGTTACTAATATGAATTTTTATAAAGTTGTAACTTTGCTACTATCTAAAAAACGACTTTTAATGTATACTATTCCATTACTGTGAACGCATCCAAACTCCGGAATACTTATTCGGGATTATAGAGAACTAGCATAAAACTAGTTCTCTATAAAACTACTTCTTATTCGCTTTCCATTCATCCAGTTGTTTTTGTTTTTCTGCAATGATTTTATCCGCGCCGGCAGCTTTTAGCTTTCCATGAAACTCTGGTAAGCTTTTATCAGGATCCAATGTTCCCATTTCTAAGGCTTTTTGATATTGTTCAATAACGTTAGACACAGTAGCAATTTCTGTCTTAACAGGATCTGCATTAAAGGTAAATCCAAAAGCGGGTGATTGCCTAGCTGTATCATTAAATGCGCTCATTTGCTCCCAGTAATCTGCTGGCTGACCTTCTTTAATCTTTGTAATAAAGTTATTGGCAAGCTGCCACTGATCTAAAGAATAACCTGAATTTGGAATTAAATTAACAAAGCCATCTGTAGTTTCTTGATAGTGTTTTCCTTCAATTCCAAGGGTAAGTAAATTCATAATATCTGCATCAGTGTATAATAAGTTTAAAAATTCCATTGCTTTTTCAGGATTTTGGCTATTTTTAGCGATTGATAACATAAAACTTGTTATATTCCCTGTTGCTTGAAAATTATCTGTTGTCCTCACTGCAACCATTTCATAACCAGTGATAATCGATTCTTGCCTTTCAAAACCTGGTTTCGTGTTATTGATATACCCAAATGCTTTACCGTTCTTAACTTGAGGCGCTCCTAGTTCTTGAGCGGTAGCTGCATCTTTAGGCGTATAGCCAGCTTGATACCATTCCCTAGCTTTTTTGACAGCACTTTCATAAAGAGGATGTTCAAACTGATTGATGACCGTCCAATCCCCTTCTTTTGTCAAATCAAGAGCACCTACACTGCTACCGAAGTTATCAAACTTGGTGGCTATAGCTAAAGAAACAGGTGTTTGAGAACTTCCAGAAGGAATAATGTCAGGTTCATTTTCTTTAATAACTCTAAAGACTTCTCCTAAATCTTCGAACGTCTTTACATTGGACAAATCAATATTATGTTTATCCACAAGATCTTTTCTCATAATGAATCCAAAGTCAGCGGACCACTCTCTCATTGATGGGATTCCAAATATTTCTCCATTAACCCTAGTTGCATCTAATATATGATCTGGAAAAACCTCTAATATTCCTTGACCATAAGATTGTAATAAATCGTCTAAAGGAACTAATTGTCCTTTAACTGCTTGAGTATTGTAGTTGAATACGCTTCCAGTGACAATAAGATCTAGCTTTTCACCAGAGGTCAACATTAAATTTGTTTGCTCATTCCATACTCCAAAGCCTGTCGGTAAAAGTTCTACAGTTGCATTGATTTTTTCTTTAGTAATTTTACTAATTTCTTCCTCTATTAGCTTTAAATCATCTTGTGTTCCAGTATCGAGGTAAGCCATCGTAATTTTATAGGTTCCATCTCCACCTTTAGAAGAACTACTTTTTGATTTACCACTTCCAGAACAACCTGCAATAATGACAGAAACGAGTAAAATGGTTGTTAGAAACAAGTAAGAATATTTTGATTTATTAAACATGATTCTCCCCCTGTTAATTTAATAGATTTGGAATTAAAAAAATCAATTCCCTTAACCTCTTAATTTATTTATTGATATAACCCCTACATTTCCATTATAAATAAGCATCACCCCTTCTATTTTTCAGGTATCAAATAAAGCCGAACTACACTTTTTTTGTGAGCAGCCAAACTTAAAGAACGTGTTACAACACCGGATAAAGCATTATGTATTACGAAACTATGCGCTCAAAGCGTTGATATTTCCTCAAGAATTACGTCACCTTACACATTCCCTGAAAATCATTCTCTTACTTTATGGCAGTTACTTATTTTCTGACATATTCGTAATCTTGCATCATACATGATAGGAGATTTGTTTGAGATGTTGCCTTTATCACCTGTTCTAGAATGAGCTGCATTTCTTAGTCTCATCATTTTTCACCTCAATATATAAGACATTGATATCAATATCTGTCTGTGGAATAAGAATTGATCCAATAGCAATCACTTGTCTTACATTTATCCTCACTCCACCTCCCCCAGCAGGGCCATTAGTCATTAATGAATCAAACTCATGTCCAATCCGCTGTGCATCAATTTCTGACATTGTACGCCCGGCAATCCTAAGACGAACATCCATTGCTTCATGACAGGTAAACTCACTATTGATTTTATTTGAAAGGGAATCCCTATATAAGGAATTCACACCAATAAAATCTACCCTTAGTTCCTCAACGGGAATTTCATTCATTGTTAGTCTTTTATCAATGATTTGACCTGCTAGTTTCGCCCTTTCGTAAGCTCCAGATCCCCCGTAGCTAATCTCACACTCCACAATAAAACCATCACGATACCCTATACTTGTTTTATAATAATCTGTTCTCTTTTTACCAGTGGCTCCTATTACAAGAACCTCGTCTTTCTTTGTCTCCATAACCTGCACTTTAGAAAAATCTGCTATAACATCTGGTGTTAAATAATTAGCAGGATCATGAATCTCATAACAGATTTGTTCTTTTACTGTAGCTGAACTAACAATACCCCCAGTTTCTTTCAGTTTCGATATCGTTATATTGCCATTTTTATCAACTTCCGCTATTGGATACCCTAAGTTCCATATTTCTGGAACATCCTTTAATCCAGGGTCTGCAAAATACCCTCCCGTTACTTGGCAACCACATTCCAGTAGATGCCCCGCCATAATTCCCTTGCCCAATAGATCATAGTCATCTTTTTTCCAGCCAAACTTAAACATTAGCGGACCCAGAACTAAAGCAGGGTCAGCAACTCTTCCCGTAACAATAATATCTGCATCGCTTTTCAGCGCTTTGACAATGCCACCTGCGCCTATATATGCATTTGCTGATATAATAGAGGATTTTATCGATTTAACGGATTGCCCAGTCTCCATAATAGATTGTTCCAAATATTGGTCAATTAAATGAAAAACATCATCTCCTAAGACCACCGCAATTTTCACATATGGTATGTTTAATTGAACGGCTATTTCTTTGATCTTCTCTGCGGCTGATTTGGGATTAGCTGCACCCATATTTGTAATAATTTTCACTTTCTTTTCCAGGCAAATAGGTAAGATTTTAGAAAACCTATATTCTAGCCAATCATTATATCCTTTTTTTGGATCTTTTAATTTTTCTAATTGTGCCAACGCTATTGTTCTTTCTGCCAAACACTCAAAAATAATATAATCCAAATTTCCGTTTTCAATTATGTCTATTGCTGGTTTAATACGGTCTCCACCATATCCAGCACCCGATCCAATCCTTATTTTTTTCAAGGATACGCCCTCCTACTAAGCTGACTAATCCATTTTTAAACTTTAATGCAGGCTACTGAACGACCCTATCTTGTTCCCCTTAATTGAGGCCCATCATTACCGGAACATTCCCATAATATAAATGGGATGTTGATGGTTGGAACCAAATTGTGATTTCTTTTTATTTCTTCTCCGACTATTAATCCAGCTGCTTTAGTGGAAGCCAACGAACAACATCCTGAATGGTCTTATCCCAGAATGCCCAATCGTGGACTCCAGATTCCTCAGTATAAGTATAATCAAGATCTGTATTCATAAATGCTTCCTTAAGATCAAGATTATACTTATATAGGTGGTCTTCCTTTCCGCAGCTTTGGTAAAATTTTGGCTTGCTTTCCGATAATTTATCGCATTGTTCTATAAGATGGCATAAATCGTTTTCAGTTCCTTCCTGTGGTTCTTCTCCAAATACTAGCCTTAAAAAATCTGGTGAATTCCATTCTTGCATGATTTTCGATGAGGAAAAATTAGCCGTAGATAGACCTGCTGCAGCTGCAAATTGATTTGGTTTGCTTAAAGCCCACTTGAACGCCCCATATCCACCCATCGACAATCCAGCTACAAAGTTATCCTCTTTGGCTTCCGACAATGGAAACAAGGATCTAGCAATTTTAGGAAGCTCTTCCATCAAGAAAGTTCCATACTTACCTCCATAAGCCATATTCGTATAGAAACTAAAATGTGCATCCGGCATAACAACAGCTAACCCGAGGTCAGATACATATCTTTCAATTGAGGTTCTGCGGTTCCATATGGAATCATCATCCGATCCCCCGTGAAGCAACCAAAGCGTAGGATGACTGTCTCTTTTTGCTACACCATTCATCCCCACTTGACTATTTGTTTGTTGTGGTAAAATTACAGTCATAGAAGTGCTCATTCCCAATGCATCCGAGAAAAAATTACATTTTATTAAAGCCATTTTTTAAATTTCCTTTTAATATAAAAGAATTATACTAATTACATTTCTATCAAATCGTTGTTATTTCCATCCCTAAGATAATAGAATTGATAATACTAATTCTCTCTTTGCATATGATCCTTTAGTTAACTGACACTAGGATATTATTACCTCCTTTCAAAATGGAAATTTAAATACATTTGTTTTGGTGGTTTTCAATCTTTTCTGAATAATGAAGTTTTAACTAAGTATTGTATGAACAACTTAATTTGATTTTATATATAGGTAATAGAAATGTAAAATACAGTATGTTAATATTAATATAGGCACAGCCTATAGAAAGGGGATGATATTTATCAGAATCGAACAGCTAAAATACTTTGTAGAACTAGCTAAATACCAATCATTTTCTCTTGCTGCTAAGAATCTTCATATTTCTCAACCAAGTATTAGCCAAGCCATTTCTAATTTGGAGGATGAATTAAATGTGAAGTTATTTGAACGGTCACGTTCTGGAGTGAAACTAACAAAAATAGGTCGGACGCTATTAAAAAAAACACAGAGTACCCTTAATCTAATCCAAGACATCTATGATGAAGCTCAAGCACAAACCGATATATTGAATGGGAGTTTAAAGATAGCTACCATTCCCAGTATGTCCAACGCATTCCTTAGTGATGTACTGTCAATTTATAAGAAAAAGCATCCATATGTTCGTATTGAGGTAAATGAGGACGGTTCTAAACAAATTATGCAAGATGTAATTACTAATCGAGTGGATATTGGATTAATCTCCTCTCAGCCTGGTGATCAATTAGATAACAGAGTGGAATTTCGTCATTTACTAACTGGCACTTATATGGTTTGCATTGGCAAGAACTCTACTGTCCCCCTTTTTAATCCAATGCCGGTAGAAATAATCGCTCAAGAACCGATTGTGACATTTATAGAGAATTTTCGACAACATGAATATCTGAAAAAATTGTTAAATACTGACCATTTCAATATAATGTTAACAACTGGCCAAACAGAGACAACTAAAAAGTTAATTACCGAGGGAGTCGCTATTGGTTTTTATCCTAATTTCTCCATCATGAATAACGCATATGTTCAGTCTGGCGACATTATTCCTTTGGAAATACAAAATAATGATTTAATTCTCTTATTTGGATGGATTCGATTAAAAAATCGACATATGTCCAAGGCTTCTAAAGAATTTATTAAAGTTTTGAAAATGGCTATTCAAAATAAAGGATTTTCCTAAAAAAGGATAAAAGATTTAAGTGTGCCTGTCGCCACTCGAGTTTTTTTGCATTGATTTTTTCACATTAACCTATAAACTCACCCATGATCGACACGTGCTCGGTTCATGTCGATCTATTCCCTTATATATATCTACAAATTACCGATATATTTCTCCAATAACGTTTGATAAAGAGACGGGGGAAATTCTTACTTCAAAAATTACTTGAATCAAAATGGACTTAGAAAGTGATCAACCTATTAAAGGAATGATATTACTTGGCGCCAATTTGTCATTCCGCCAAATTAATAGTATTGCAGAAAAAAAACGAATCTAGTAGTTACGATACGTGCTTTGAAACAGAAAATATGATTTTATTGTAATGAATATGTTCTACACGCTTTCAATGCGACAAATTACCTGTTGGATAGAGGACAAAACTAAAATTGGATATGTTGAGTCAGACATTCGTTTTTACAATTTTGATATAAGAAGAGTGGATTTAAAATAGCATTAAAGGAACGAGTTATAGTTCTTACTAAGAAGTTTCAATATACATTACCGCCTACACAGGATGTTTCCCAATTGGTTCGATAATATCTAGGACTCCCAAATCAATCATCTTGAATTGACGACAATTGATGTAAAAAAGGAAAAAATTGCAGAAATGACCGTTGTTAGGAAAATTCAAAGTATTGAAAGTAAGGAAAACGATTGAATGAAAATGTTTGAGAATACGGAATTAGTGTGAAGAAATTCATGTATTTACCTATAGAATCAAAAAAGTGATGATTTCCGTAAGATGGAAATCACCACTTTCTTATTTTATCCATAATGAAGTTTTAATTTTGCGTACATATCTTGTAAAGTAAATGCGGAGTCGACAAAATGATACCAGCGTACCATTCTCTCTTTTTGGTAATGGACATATCGCATATCGCTAGTTTCCCTTGGGGCAGGCTTCATCACCCAACCATATTGATGCTCATCAAGTAAAAGGCTTACAATTGGTGAGTTACCTGAGTACCACACTTCTCCTTGGTGCCGATGGGAGATAAGAACTGTCACAAAGTTAAAATCACTCATTTTTTGAATTAAACAAGCCCCAATTTCTCTGTAAGGTTTTACATTAACTGCGAGTTCAGCAAGACTCACTCGCATTATTTTATAGACATTTTCAGGAATTATCCATAAAGAAATATTCGATTTGAATACAATTTGCTGCGTGTATTTCATTCATTAAGTTAAATTAAAATCTAACATCTGCCCAAACGCCCCCACCGGAGTTAGACCACCAATATAGCGAACGAGCCCATCTCCAATACAGCCGAATGCATAATGATTAAAAGAAAATGATCCCACAGTACCATCTGGTTTAACCGCTTCCCATGATTCCTAAATCGTTGTGGCACCATGTTGTACTTCATATAGCCAAGATGGACATTCAGTTTGCAGGAGAAGCTTACAGACAATATGTTCATATCCATTTTCACAAAGAACATCCATTATATATGGGACGGATAAAACTCCAGTATCTATTCGATCATTATTCAGCTTAATTAATTCTACCAATCTGTCTTAGACCTGTATAAGATTAATACCTCCCTAGTTAAAACATAATTTCATATAGTAATATTCAAAAAAATCTATGCCCTTCTGACAATTCTTAACGGTACCTGATGGGAACGGATGGCAACGAAAATCTATGTTAATAAGATTAAAAAAGTTTCCGGAACCACGTATCTAGATTACGGTTTTCTTTTTATAAAAAAGTAATCACACCTAAAATAATTGGTAGGTTACTTTAAAACATATTGAAACTCTCTTTCGCATCGTAATTATGACAAATTAACAAGTTACGATGTGCATTACAATTTGGGATCTTCAATAGTTAATATGCAAAACGGTACTTTCCAGATCCAACTAATACCTTTACTTGTCCACTATCTACTGTTGCAGCAAGCTCTTTAGATTGCTCTAACTGCAGATCACTTTCAAATATTTCTTTCCGGGAGGCATTAGGCAAAATAATTTCAGCCGCTGTATTAGCCGGAATCGTCACTTCCACTTCCATCGTTCCATCCTCATGTTTTTTCCAACTTGAGAAAATCGTGCCATACATTGTTTCTAGTTTCCCTTTAGCATACGATAAACCTTCTCCTGGAAGTGGCTTAATGATGCTCTTCTTATAAGCAGGGTACTGTTCATCCATATTAATTCCTGTTACTTTGCGATATAACCAATCTCCAATAGCCCCATAAGCGTAATGGTTAAAGGAGTTCATGTCTGCACTCCAAAAACTGCCGTCTTCTTTAATACCATCCCAATGCTCCCAAATTGTAGTCGCACCTTTTGTGACTTGGTATAACCATGATGGATAATCTTTTTGAAATAACAGTTTATATGCAGCTTCATTTTGGCCATTTTCACTTAATACATGGTTTAAGTAAGGCGTTCCTACAAAGCCTGTTGTTAAATGGAAATCACTCTCTTTCAATAAGTCCATTAGTTTCTCCACTGCCCTTACTTTTGCTTTTCCTTCTACTAATTCAAACATTAAAGCAAGTAATTGCGCAGTTTGCGTTGGCACTGAAAGGCGGCCAGCTGGTGTGACAAATTCCTCGTTAAAAGCTTTTACTATATTTGCGTGAAGCATAGCATATAGTTCCGCATCATGAGATTTCCCAAGAATTTGAGCTGTTTTTTGAAGCAAGGAAGTAGAATATGCATAAAAAGCAGTGGCGATATAATCCCGATCTGTTGCCCCGACATAACTATCTGGCTTTGAATCAAGAGCAAGCCAATCTCCGAAGTGAAAGCCGGTATTCCATAAAAATTCGTTTTCCCCTTGCTTGCGTATATATTCAACCCAAGCTTTCATACTGTCATACTGTTCTTCTAGCAATCTCTGATCCCCATAAACGAGATAAATAGTCCATGGGCAAATGACAGCTGCATCTCCCCAAGCTGCTGAACTGAATGGAGGCGGAAATTGTTGATTGCCTTTTTTTCCAAGAACATTCGGTACAACAAAAGGAACTCCACCATCATCAGCTTGATCACTTTTTAAATCTCTTAGCCACTTAGTGAAAAAAGGAGCAACATTCATTAAATATGCTGAGGTTCGGATAAACATTTGTGCATCACCTGTCCATCCAAGCCTTTCATCACGCTGTGGACAATCTGTAGGCACATCAAGAAAGTTCCCTTTTAATCCCCACAAAATATTATGTTGCAACTGATTAATCAGTGGGTCAGAACATTCAAAGCTGCCAGTAGGTTCCATTTCAGAATGGAGAACCACTCCGGTGAAATCATCCAAATTAAGCTGGCCCTCGGTAAATCCAATCAACTGAACATATCGGAATCCTTGGAACGTAAAATAGGGTTCAAATGTCTCTTTTTCCCCACCCTTTAAAATATAATGATTCGTTTGTTTAGCCGTACGAATATTATCCATATAGAAATTTCCGTCTTTATCCAGCACTTCTGCGTGGACTAACTTTACTTCTTGGCCAGCTTCTCCTCGTATAGAAAGGCGCAGCCATCCGACCATATTTTGTCCCATATCAAGGACAACTTCATCTTTAGGAGTCGTGATGAGTGCTATTGGTTTGATTTCTTCTATTTTTCGAACATCATCGTTTTCTTGAGCAACAATAATATCTTTTGTATATGAAATGGCTTCGACACGTTTCCAAATCTCTTCTTTTAGTTCTAGACGAGCATCATATGTTTCACCATGATAAATCTCAGACATGAGAATTGGACTTGCTGCAGCTTCCCACTGATCGTCTGAAGCAATAATCATTTCTGTCCCATCTTCGAGTGTAATGTGCATTTGAAATAGAAGTGCAAGACGGCTCCCATAATGAGAATGTGCTCCAGACCAAGCAAGTTCTCCCTTATACCATCCATTTCCTAGTAAAGCTTCAATAATATTTTCCCTACTATTAAGTAAAGCGGTTACATCATAAGTTTGATATTGCAGTCTTTCATGATAATTCGTCCAACCGGGGGTGAAATACGCATCTCCTACTTTTTGGCCATTTAAATGCAAATGATATATACCTAAAGCGGTTGCATAAATACGTGCAGAAGCGATCGGAGCATTTATACTAAAGCTTCGGCGCAATATTGGACTTTGGGTATCATCAACTAATTTCAAATCATTCGGCGCACTGATCCAATCAGCCATCCAACCGTCCTTATTAAGCAATCCCGTTTCCCAAAAACAAGTTTCTGACCAGCCCGTTCTTTCCCCTTGCTTATTACTAGCTTGTACACGATAGTAGTAACGCTTTCGTGGTGTAACATGTATATCCTTTAATTCAATATGGATGCTCTCTTCGGACATTACTTCACCAGAATCCCAAAGCAGGTTGACGAAATCTTGATCATCTGAAACTTGAATCTGGTAGGAAGATTGCACAACTCCTCTTTGATCAGATCGTAGTTTCCAACTAATCCGCGGTTTTTTCACATCAATTCCAATTGGATTTATCTTGTACTCAGAGCGAACATCTGAAATTGTAAACATAGTATTCTCCCTCCTATTTTGATGATACTTTTAAATACACCTGATATAAATGTACCATTTTTTGTTTACTTTTGTATATGTATTTTTATCTTTGTTTTACATGTAAAATAAAAATGGCTTAAGAAGTATTTTCACTTCTTAAGCCAATCATTTTATATTTATAAATATTTTACAAACCAATCTCTAATATATTCCAACCTATTAATTCTTAATGTTGGTTTTCCGCTCCTTGAAAGCTCGTGATTGGATTCAGGAAAACGAACGAATTTTGTTTCCTTTTTACGATGTTTTAAGGCGATGAATAATTGCTCAGCTTGCTCAATCGGACAGCGGTAGTCCTTTTCGCCATGTAAAATTAAAAGTGGAGTCACTACATTATTCACATATTTTAGTGGTGAATGATTCCAAAGCTTTTCAATATCATCTAGGTCAGCTAGGATTTGCCAATCCGTAAAGTAATAGCCGATATCACTTACACCGTAGAAACTAATCCAGTTGCAAATGGAACGTTGAGTGACTGCTGCTTTAAAGCGATTCGTATGGCCGACAATCCAGTTTGTCATGAAGCCGCCATAGCTGCCACCTGTTACACCGAGACGATCTCGATCAATAAAATCATATTGGTCTAATGCATAATCGACAGCAGCCATTAAGTCATTATAATCATTGCCGCCATAATCCCCACGAACTGCATCGACAAATTTCTGACCGTAACCGTGGCTTCCTCTAGGATTCGTGTATAGAACCGCAAAGCCTTGAGCAGCAAGGATTTGGAATTCATTAAAATACGTGTTGGCATACATAGCATGCGGACCACCATGAATTTCTAAAATAAGTGGATATTTTTTTCCTTCTTCATATCCAACTGGTTTCATAATCCAGCCGCTTACTTTCCAGCCATCTGCCCCTTCAAAATCAATAGCTTCTGGAACAGATAATTCTCTCGTTTTTAAAAATTCTTCATTTATATTAGTAAGCTGTTCCTTTTCGCCAGTTTTTAAATTTACATAAAATAAATCACCTGGATTTGTCGGAGTGCTGATAGCTGCTACCGCTTTATCATTTTTGGCATCAAGTGAAAAGCCGTAAACATATTGATTATCGTTGATTGCTGGATATAATTCTCCAAAAAGATTTCCGAAATAAATAGTGGTGTTTCCGTTATCTGACACCTGGAAATAAAAGCTATTACCATCCTCCAGCCATTGTACGCGCGGAGCTGCTGCACCTTGAAGGAAATCTCCCACAACAAAATCACCGACTGGCGCATCAAAATCACTTGTTACACATGTTTTGCTGTCATTCTCCAAATCATAAATCCAGAGTTTTGCATGTGTCGCATTCTCAAATTCTCTTTCGCTTCCAACAAAAGCAAGATAACGATTGTTTGGCGACCATGATGTTTGATAAAACATACCCGAACCTTCCGTAATTTTGCGAGCATCTTTCGTTTCTAAATCTAATAAATATATATCACTCATAAATGAAAAATCCAGATCCTCTGTTAAGTCAGCAGTGTAAGTAAGATACTTTCCGTCGGGTGACCATGTACCAAGCTGGAAATTATGTTTTCCTTCGGTAATAAGCTCTAATTCTTCGGATTCTAAATTAACTACGGCAATATGAGAAAATTGCTCCATATCCATAAATCCAGCAGCATCAGATTTATGCTTCATTTTTTCTATTTCAAGCGGTTTTAGTTCTTTTTCTTCTTTCTTATCTTTTTCTACCTTATCAAAAATGTTTTCGTCTTTTCCCAGTTTTACAGAAAAAGCAATTTTCTTTCCGCACGGAGACCAAACAGGTGACGTAGCACCATTTTTACAGTCAGTGATTTGCTTTGCCTCACCCCCTGCTTTAGAAAGAACAAAAATTTGTGGTTTGCCGTTTCTTGTAGAGACAAACGCTATTTTGCTTCCATCTGGAGACCAAACAGGTGAACTTGTTTTATCACCTCCAAATGTCCACTGTTGAGGTATTTTTTCATTTAAATTTATGTAAAATAAGTTAGAAACATAGTCCTTTTTCTTTTTATCAATATGTGTCTTGACGTACACAACTTCGGTTCCATTTGGGGATAGCTGTGGATCAGCAACTGATTTTAACTCATATAAATCTTCTGGTTTAATTCCTTTTGTCATTTTTTATCGCCCTTTCTTGTTAATCCTCATTATTATACAATATTTCGACCCCCTAAGTATTTTTCCTGCTCGCGAAGGGGAAAATTTTCATACTGTCACGATTTTCATCTTGCTATACGAATTTTTTCTTAGTATTATATAAGGGAACACACGTTCCGTTTAGGAGGCATCTAAATGACGAGAATTCCAACTGGTGATCGGGATATTATTGAACAGGCAATATATCTTCCTATGTTGCTTACAGTGTTAAACCGAGATTTAATGGTAGTGAATGCAAGTTCCTTTAAATTAAAAAAACCTTATTTAGAGTGGATTGAAGAAACAATGAAGGCGATTCAAAAAGACTTGGTTGAAGTAAGGCGCTATTTGCATAAAAACAATATAAAAGTGGAGCGGCTTAAATCAGATGATGCCTTTACAATGTTTGTATTTATTTATAAAGGATATGAAGAGGAGCATAATTACTTTAATCCGAGGTTAAAGAACAAGACCGAAGAATTGTTGCGATATTATTTATTTGGGAGGTTTAAAAATATACACATCGATAAGAAAAGCGCAAGGCGCCCGTTCAGCGACGTACAAACTTTTTAAACATCCGACGAGATAAAGGAAACACGGCGAGGAAAGAGCCTGGCTTCCTTATCGCAGGAAGAAGCTGAAAGTTTGCTAGTCGCTGGGGCGCCTGGAGCTAGACAATGAAAGACTTCTTTTAAATAAGGATTTTATCCTTATCTCCTTCGCAACAAATACGAAGATCTATGAGATTTATTCCATAATTGAATGTGGGATAAGTGGCTGTGCCCCCATCTGAGTAACAACAAAAGCGGAAACCTTCGTAGCAAACTCAATTGAATTTCGAAGCGTATTCCCCTGACAAAGACCTACAGCGAATGCTCCATTAAATGCATCACCCGCTCCAGTTGTATCAACCGCCTCAACATTCAAGGCTTGTACCCAACCACTTTCTTCACGATTCATATAGAAAGATCCTTTGGATCCAAGTGTAACAACTACCGTTCCGACACCTTTGTCCAGTAATTGGCTGCATGCAGCACGTAAATTTTCCTCCGTCGTCGCTTCAATACCAGTCAACTGTGCAAGCTCTGTTTCATTTGGCGTTAAAACAGTAACATTCTTTAATAATGAATCTGGCAATTTTTGCGAGGGTGCTGGGTTAAGAATAACTATTTTTCCGTGTTGAGCTGCAATATTCACTGCTTTCTCAACTGTATCCAGTGGAACCTCCAGTTGAAGAAGGAGCGCCTTACTTGATGCAATGATATCAGCTTCTTGTTCAATTTGTTCACGTGTAACTAGAAAATTTGCTCCAGGAAACAGAACGATCGCGTTATCTCCTGCATCTGTCACTTGGATAATCGCTTGCCCAGTCACACCTTCTTTTTGAATGGAGTCAATATAAACGCCTCTATCCTTTAAATTCTTTATCGCTTGATCGCCGAGATCATCTGCGCCAACTTTTCCGATAAAATGAACATTAGCTCCTAATTGGCTCGCTGCTACCGCCTGGTTGGCACCTTTCCCGCCAAAATGAACATTGTATGACGTACTATGAAGTGTTTCTCCCGCACGCACAACATACGGAACACGATATACGAGATCCATATTAACGCTACCTACTAATGAAATATCCATGGCCGTTATCGTCCTCTCGTTAATTCTCTTTCTTTAATTAGGGATAATAATTGGCTTTTTGTCAAAATACCTTTCTCCAAGCCCAATAAGTTCGCCATCTTTGCAACTGCAGGTGGTTTCAACATACTTGCTTCCAATATCGCCGGATTGTAAAAGATATGCTCTGAATCATCATCTGCTATAATTTTACGATTGGCCATTACAACAATTCGAGAAAAATATTCCGTGACAAATTCCATATCATGCGTAATCGTAATTACGGTCTTTCCTTTTTTCTCCAATTCATCGAGGAGTTTACCTAATAAATCTAATCCTACTCGATCTTGTCCAGCAGTCGGCTCGTCCAAAATGATCACATCGGAATCCATTGCCAAGACTGAAGCAATTGTAACAAATTTACGAACAGAATATGGCAGATTATAAGGATTTTCATCAGCAACATTACTAATCCCGCATAATTTCATGGCCCAATCTGTTAACTTCTCCACTCGCTCAGGATCAAAGCCCATATTTTTTGGTCCAAACTGAACTTCCGATTCTACATCATTATGAAAAATTTGATCATCCGGGTTTTGAAATACATAACCAACCTTGCGTGATACTTGAGCAGTAGTATGGTCTTTTGTATTCCAGTCTCCTACGTGAACTGTTCCTTCTGTTGGCTTTAATAAGCCATTCATCAGCTTTACCGCTGTCGTTTTTCCTGCTCCATTTTGCCCAACAATGGCAAGACGTTGACCTGATGGAACGGTAAGCGTTAAGTCTTCCAATGCTTTTGTTCCATCGGGATAGGCGAAGCTAACGTTTTTCAATTGAAGTTCAGTCATGAGCACTCTCCTCCAAACTTGTCAAACCAATACTTTCAGGCAATTCTTCATCAAGAATTGGAACATAATTTAGCTTAACACCGTTTTTCTGTAAATGAAGGGCCACCTCGGTTACGTGAGGATATTGAATGTTATATTCTCCAAATCGCGGATCTGCAAAGACCTCTCTAGTTGGCCCTTGTAAAACAAGCTCTCCTTCGTGAAGGACAATAAGATTGTCTGCATATTCAGCAATCAAATCCATTTTATGTTCTACTAAAATAATCGTTTTTCCTCTTTCTTTCATAAGGCGGATAATATCAAATACATGTTCAGTCCCAATTGGGTCCAATTGAGATGTTGGCTCATCAATCACAAGAATATCAGGATTCATCACAATGATTGAGGCTAGAGCAACACGTTGACGTTGGCCACCTGAGAGCCCCATCGGATGTTTATCCTGCAAATGCTCGATTTTTACAAGCTGTAATATTTCTCTTACACGATCTCGAATTTCGTTTTCTTCCACACCTAAATTTTCGAGTCCATACGCTATCTCATCAAAAACCGTATCTTTTACCCCGGATACTTGGATGAATGGGTTTTGAAATACATAGCCAATTTTTCCTCCTAATTGGCCTAATTGGTAATCCACAATATTTTTTCCGTCAACAATAACTTCTCCTTCAAGCTCCCCTTTGTAAAAATGTGGAATGAATCCACGTATGATATTACAAAGTGTTGTTTTACCGGAACCATTATTACCGATAACGGCTGTAAATTGCCCTTTTTCAATTGTAAAAGACGCATTTTTTATAATCTGATCATCGCTGACCGGATATCGATATGAGACATTTTTCATTTCAATGATAGATTTCATGTGAGTATCCTCCATAATATCAATCCAGCCAAGATGATGATGTAGACGAATGGTAGTATTCGGTCGGCTGCACTTTTCGTTAGCTTATGCAAGCTTGTCTTCTTAGTTGGAGCGGAAAATGCTCTTGATTCTAAAGTAATCGCACGTTCTTCCGTACTTGATATAGATGATAATATTAAAGGAGTTAGAGTTGGGATAAATGCTTTCGCCCTAATCAATAAGGACCCTTCCGTTTCCACACCACGCGTTTTTTGGGCATCCATAATTGTGTTTGCTTGACGTCGCATTTCCGGAATAATTTGCAAAGTAGATAAAACAACATATGCCCCCATTGGAGGTAGACCTGCGTCTTCGAGTGATTTTACGAAGTCGCGCACTTCGGTCAAACGGAAAAATAATATGAATGCTGAACCCATTGCAAGAATCCTAGAGCTAAGCGTTAAACCGTAATTTAAGCCCTCCTCTGTCCACTTAAAAATCCCCCATTGTCCAAGCACATGATCGCCTGGATAGAAAAAGAGCTGCATAAGGAAAATAATGACCAGTAAAAATAGCAAAGCTTTCATGACTGTACCCAAAAATTCTTTTGCAACACCTGCTGCAACAGCGATAAGAAGCAAGATAACAAAGCCCAAGAAAGAAAATAAATGCCCCGGAATTATAAGAACAGCAGCTGATAGAAACAATGCAAAGAAGAATTTAGTCATTGGATGCAGCTGCTGGATGAAATTTTTCTGCACTGTGAACCCTCCCTAGAAAAAGTAGCTCTTTCCGCTCCGAAGAGAAGAACGGAAAGAATGGATGGAACAATTATTTTCCGCCGCGTTTCATATAAAGTAATCCATAATTCATTTTTGATAGGTAGCGGTCGGACATTTTTCTTACTATAAAATAAACAATGAGAGCTGATACTATTTTATCTGCAATTTCAAAGACAAAGGATGAAGCAAATACTGCCCCCCAAATTTCTTGTCCTGAAGCAAGAAGTGTTGCTGTAAGAATGGCTGATGTACTTCCAGTAGCTCCACCAAATACAAGAACCGTAATAGGAGCAGAAACAATAACAGCGATAAAGGTTATGATGATACCTGAAATAATTGTTTTTATAATGTTTTTAAACATTCCTGCTTTCGATAAAAATCCTACCCCTAATCCAATTGCAACGGATGTGATGGCATAAGGAAAATAAACAGGATTAAAAATACCATTGATCAGGTTAGTAATTAATCCAGCAAGCAACGCAACCCATGGACCAGCAACAACCCCGATTAGAATCGTTCCAATCGTATCCAGAAAAATAGGAAGCCTTAAAACGTTTGCAATTTGGAAACCGACAATGTTTATCGCAACGCCGATTGGAATAAGGAGCATAGACATCATATTGAAATCATCTTTAAAACTACGTTTCATCATTGTTCGCCACCTTTTTATATTTATAGGCCGATATGACGGCTCATTTTTTCAATCGCTTCCATAAATTGATTTACGAAAGCTTCACGATCTACAGAGTGCAAAACTTTCACATTATGAGGTTTTCCTGATCGCTGCATGTAATCCACAACAGTAGCACCAGCAGTATGGCGTCCTTCCGTTTCAATGGCTACAAAACAATCATCCCCATCAAAAAGCTCCGGAGTGACAACATAAGATACAGCACAAAGATCGTGTAAACGAATACCATTTTCAAAATCCGTTTCTTGGAAATCGTTGTTTTTGGCTGTTTGTATATAAAAGCGAAGCATCGAAGCAATTTTTTGTGATAAATCAGTATCCATGCTTTCAATTTTTTCTAACTCTTCCATATTGACATATGCTTTATGAGTAACATCTAGCCCACTCATTACAATCGGTATTCCTGAGCGAAAAACGATATCAGCTGCATGAGGATCTACATATACATTAAATTCGGCAAAAGGAGTCATATTCCCGGCAACAGCAGCACCACCCATATATGAGATATAGCTAATTTTTTCTTTTACTTCTGGATGGGCCAACAGCAAGGCCCCTATATTTGTAAGTGGGCCAGTAGCTATTAGAACGACAGGTTCCTCACTTTCATAAAGGACATCCTTTAAGGCATTAATTGCGGTTCTATCACTTTCAAATACGTCGGGCTCTGGGAGTGTTACATCTCCAAGTCCACTTTCTCCATGAACATATTCTGCAACTTCAAGCTCTCGGAAAAAGGGCTGGTCCAATCCTCTTGCGATTTCAATGTGTTGTTTCATGTAGCTTGTAAAAGCCCTAGCGTTGTAGATCGTTTTGGCTTGAGTTTGATTACCTGGTTCAGTCGTTATTAACCTAATGTCCAGTTCTTCACGGGAAAAAGCCAATAGCAAGGCCATAACATCGTCTATTCCTGGGTCGCAATCAATGATTACCGGTACTTTTTTCATCGAATTCACTCCTCTAGTAAATTACATCCAAGTTGTATTATTGAATGGGTGCAGTACTATCACGTACTACCAGATTCGGACTAAAGATAACTGACTTCGTTTCCATATTTTCTATTTTTCGGAATAATACCCTCACTGCCTCCCTCCCCATTTCATACGTATTCTGCTGAATTGTTGTTAGTTTCGGAATTAACGCTGATATTAATGGTATATCGTCAAAGCCTACAATAGATAAATCAATCGGAATACGAATCCCAAGCTCATGTGCCATTTGGTAAACACCGCAAGCCATCATATCATTACTGGCAAATATAGCCGTTACTTCTCTTTTATTCAAAATTTCTTTAGACTTATGATATGCCATTTCCATTTGGAAATTAGCTTCAATAATTTGCGATGGCAATAGATCAACCCCAGCTTCATTCAGGGCTCTTTTAAATCCTTGCAGACGTTCATTTGCAAGAGTAATAGACTTTGGACCAGTAATGCATGCAATACTGCGATGCCCCAGCTCTATTAAATGTTTACCAGCTAAATATCCACCTTTATCGTTATCCAAAAACACCCCCACATGCTTTTTCTCCTCTTTTCCTCTATCTATAAGAACAAAAGGAATTTTTGCACGGGCTAATTGCTCTTCATCTGATTCATCTAAATGATCTTTTGCGGAAAATATTATTCCATCAACCTGCTGTTCTTCTAAAAGACGCAAATAACGCTTCTCCTTATCCGTCTGATCATCGGAATTACATATAATTAAGCTATATTCCCCTTCATTCGCCTCATCTTCTACGCCTCGGCATAATTCAGGAAAATATGGATTTGATATATTTGGTACTATTAATCCAAATGTTTTAGATCTTTTGGTTACAAGACCACGGGCAAATTGATTTGGCTGGAAATCCACCTCCTTCATTACTTTCAATACCTTCTCACGTGTCTGTGTGGACATTCCCTCCTCTTTTTGATTTAGCACCCGCGAAACAGTAGTAATCGAAACGCCTGCTTTTTTCGCAATGTCTTTAATAGTCCATCTTTTCATTTATTCTCCACCTACAATTGAATCACTAGAGAAAACGTTTTACGAAAACGTTTTCTCAATGAATAGAATATTGCAATCGCTTTCAAATGTCAATATATTTTTTTCTATATATAAAAAAAGCTTGTTAAGAAATAATGCTCTTAACAAGCTTAAACCTAAATTACTTTTTTCTATTAATTCTATAAACTTTCTTCATTTCTGCTGTTTTCATCTTCAAGGGCTTTGGAGGACGTGGTGAATACATCTCCATTCTTTCAATATTTTGTTGAAAACTAATTCGAAGTTGAGCAGTCCTAGATAGCTGGTTAGAAAAGGAACTGAAAGAAACAGGAATTTCAAAACTTTGATTATTACGAAAACTAACTATAGTATTGTTATTTTTTCCTTTGTGCTTAGAAGAAATATGATCATGTGATATCCATATACAGTCTGGTCTAGTCGGTGATGTAGTTGGAATAAAATAAATTGAGGTGTAGGGGTCAATGATGATAGGCGCTTTGTGGGTAACCATTATGAGTGATTTCGTTCCATCTCTTCTGCCGTCAAAAGAGCTTCCGAAATACTTGCAACCTTTTTTTACAATATCCAGTGGCTTTTCAGGAACAATGAAATGATCATCTACTTCATAAATCTCTGAGTGTAATTCATTATCCTTTATGTACGGCTTGATCATCATCGTGTAAGGATTAATTTCATACTCTTCCATCAATAATTCCTGTTTTAACATTTTTTTACTTCCCTCCCTAAAATATGACAAATTAACCATATCACATTCTAGTTCAAATGTCACTACTTTTTAAAAAAATCAGAAAACAATATAAAATAATCTATAAATTACTAACATTAGTTATTGATCAGAAAATTTACACTGTTCAGTTGATTTTTGTGCCCATTACGGGTATAATTAAAAAAAGTTTCAGAGGTGATCATCGATGGAAAAGAGGAAATCTTATCAGGAACTGCTTAAAGAGTATACGATGACCCAGAATAAAAATGAAACAGATGCGATGGAATGGTATGCAGAGTTTTTCCTAAACGGTTTACTTTTGCAAAGGCATGAGAAACGCCTTCGCGAAGATATTGACCGTGCGCTTGATCTACATGATAAAGAAACTTTTATAAAGCTCTCAAAAGAACTAGTTGATCTTTTGGGTCAATGAAAATGGTAATCCCCCTTTCGTAAAAGGGGGATTTTTTTCGTCTACTGTTCTTCACTATTTAGGATCATTTAATTTATATTCTTGGATCATTTTTATTCTTTCAAGCATGGTTGGGTGGCCGTAACGAAATATTTTAACTAAAGCGGGAGGATTCACTTGGCTCAAACCTGCTTTTGTCAAACTTTGAAACGTTTGAATCCCCGCCCCTTTATCTTGCGTCATTTTTATCGCATATGTGTCTGCCCTCATTTCTTGATATCGTGATACCCAGTTTGTAAGAGGGCTAGCAAAAAATAGTAGCATGGATGTAATTAGAAGAAATGCTGGGAGTGAACTAATATTTGTTATTTTTTCAACCTTCCATTCTTTCCCACGTCGAGAAATCCATTTCTCCATTAATTTTGCAGTTAACCACAAGCCAACAAAAGAGAGAAGTAAGTATCCCGCAATTCCTTTATAAATATGTTTCTCAACGTAATGCCCCATTTCATGAGCCATAATAAAAAGTATTTCCTCGTCAGACAGCCTTTCCAATGTAGTATCCCATAGAACGATTCGAGAATTCGAACCTACACCGGTCACATATGCATTCAAAGAATTTGTTTTAGTAGACATATCTACCTCATACACATGTTCAGCTGGTATATCTGCTTCTTTTGCAATTGCCAATATTTTTGCCTCAAGATGCTTGTCTTTTAAAGGATAAAAATCATTATACAGCGGATCAATCACAACTGGTTGAATAAACATCATAAATATTGAAAAAGGTATGGATACAACCCAAGCAGCAAGCCACCAGCGTCTTTTATATTTCCGCATTAATGCATATAAAACGGTAATAACGATAAGCATTGTTGCATATTCCACCCAAAAATCAATCAATTTATCTTTCATCCACCCAGGGAAAAGCTGTGTAGAGATATTATACGATTTGGATATCGTGTAAGATAAATAGCTAAGTGGGAACATCACAACGAATGATGCAAGGGAAAGCCAAAACAAGTAAATAGCAGTCCTAGCTATAGAAAATTTGGATATATGCTTCGCAGAATTTTCAAATAGAGCTGATACTCCCAATATCAAAATTAGATAATAAAATAGCCATTCATAAGGAGTCGCTAAGAAAAACATTAAATTACGGATTCTCGAATATTCTTCGCTAAGTTCTAACTCCCTTCCATTTAGGAAAGTGGCTGGATCTGCTTTTGTTCCTTTCAAAGCTTCTGGAATTGATGTGTCCGCCCAATAAAATAAATACAAAAATATAGCTAATCCAAATAAAAGATAGGCTATAATAGCTCGTATCGCCCATTTCCTAATCAATGAAATATCCCCCCTGTCCATCTCTTATTATATGTAGAAAGAAAATCTTTAAAATAGAACTAACTGAAAGAATATTTTTCCTAATAGTAGTATTTATCTGATACCCTACATTATTAATTATTGTAACACTTAAAATAAAATAAATTTACGCCACTTGATCAATCAAGTGGCGCTGCCCCATTATAATTTGAAATTAGAAAAACCAAGAATATGCACTAAGTATAGCGATAGCTCCAAGGACGACTACGATGACATTTACACCGAAAAATGCAATCAGAAACGCTGCCGCCATTCCGACAACTCCAAACAAGATGTCACCTTCCTGAATAAAGAACACAGCAGGAAATATTAATGCTCCAAGTGTTGCATATGGAACATTTTTTAATACTCCTTGTATAAATGGCGGAAGCTCTTTTCCCTGAAACATGACAAAAGGCACCATTCTCGGTATATATGTGACTAACCCCATTCCAATGATTGTTAAAACGATAATCGAGCTGCTCATAGTTCTCCACGCCCTCTCCTTTTAATGGTTTCTACAGCTTCCACTAAAATAGCAGATAAAAGGGTCGCAGCAACAATAGACCAACCTTTACTTATCAATTCGGAAAAAACGAAAATACTGTTAAAAATCGCAGCTAGCACCGCAAGACTAGCCACTTTCATGCTTTTTTTCAAGGAAGGTACCAATAAACCAATAAACATTGCATAAAGTGCAATAGCCATACTTTCCTGTAAGACTTGAGGAAGACCTGCACCTACCCCAAAACCTAAACCAGAAAATATAACCCAGCTTGTATATGCAATAAAATTAAGACCTAATATATAGCCGGTCGAAACTGTTTCAGTTTTAGTAGCAGCAACAGAAAATGTTTCATCCGTTACCCCAAATGCATAAATCGCTTTTTTCCATGGGACCTCTGCTTCAACTTTTTCATTGAGTGAGGCTGACATGAGGAAATGTCTTATATTGACAATAAAAGTCGTTAAGATCATTTCTGCAGCACCAGTTCCAAGCGCAAACATGTTTAACGCAATATATTGAGATGCTCCTGCATATAAAACCAAACTCATTAAGACTGTTTCGAACAATGTCAGACCAGTTGTTTTTGCGAGCAAGCCATACGTCAATGCAATAGGAGCATAGCCAATAGCAATACTCATACCTTCTTGAAGCCCCCGGCGAAATTCTGTATATTTCACTTTTGGCACCGAAGCTTCCATCCCTAAATCCCCCTCTGTTACTATAGTTAATTTTTTCAATTATAAGCATGATTTGTTCTTTCGGCAAGATCAAGGGGATGCAAATAGCTTTTGTCTCTTTAGTAAAATTCTTGCTTTTATATGATTCGAGCATTTAATGTGGCCACGGCAATATGAAATGCGCCAGTTCCGTTCGAATGAAGCTGTCAAATTGCCCACTCCCACATTAAATATGTCTTTACTAGCCAAATGAATAAAGTCAAACTAAAAAAAGAATGCATTTAGCATATCTCTTTGAACTTTATTTCCCCTTAAAAATCGGTTTTCTTTTTTCACTAAAAGCTTGTAACGCTTCTATCCTATCCTCTGTAGGTATAGTATTTTCATATGCTCTACGTTCAATTTCAAGGCCTGATAGAAGATCTGTATTCATCCCAGCTTTAATCGAATATTTAGCTTGTTGAACGGCGATCGGACCGTTTTTCAAAATTTCAAATGCAAATTCCTGTACCTCTTCCATAAGGCATTCTTTTTTTATTGCTTTTAATATAACTCCATATGTTTCAGCTTCAAAAGCCGTCAACTTTTTTGCGGTTAAAATCAACTCTAACGCTCTCGTTTCTCCGATTATTCGCGGTAGCCGCTGAGTTCCACCAGCTCCAGGAATAATCGCTAAGCTCGTTTCAGTCAGCCCAATAATTGAGTGGTCAGCGGCAAAACGAAAATCGCATGCCAATGCTAATTCCATACCCCCGCCAAATGCGTATCCACTTATAGCTGAAATTGTCGGTTGTGAAAGAGTTTCAATAGCCAGAAATACGTCCCCTATTATTTGTACATTGCGTTTCACCTCATGTTCAGTAAGAGTTTTCCGTTCTTTTAAATCTGCCCCAACGCTGAACGATTTTTCTCCAGCGCCTTTAAAAATGATTACGCGCACTTCTGGAGAGCTTTTTAATAAATCGACAGTACGTGATAATTCTAGCAACATATCATAATTGAAAGCATTTAATGATTCAGGCCGATTTAATGTCACTACAGCTAGATGTTCATTACATTCTAACTTTACTGTTTCCAAGGCAGTCCCTCTCTCAAAAGCGTATTTTTTAATATATACGCAATTTCCGAAATCGGAATGCTTAATTAAAAAGGATAGAAGACCTGAAAAATTGGCCCTTCCATCCTTCATATATTTCTTAATAAATCAAATTGATAATCTCATCTTTAGTGACGTTACCAAAATAGTGTGGAATGTCTACATCTTCTAATGCATTTAAAATATCTGATTTCTCGTAACGTACACCTGTTAGACGATTTTCAATTTCACTAACATCCCCTACACCGAAAAAGTCTCCAAATATTTTACATTCTTGAATTTGCCCTTTATCCACATCAAGTCTGAATTCAATAAGACCAACTGGGAAGCGATGTGAATGCTGAATGTTGAAATGAGGCGACCTTCCATAATTCCAATCCCAATTTGCATAATGTACCTTTGAGATCTCATGAATTTGTTTCCAGTCATCATCCGTTAATTTGTATTCAGGTATAGGATCTACGCCTTCAAATATAGATCTGAGCAATTCCACTTTAAATTGCTCAATTGTCATCTTCTCTTCTAAAAACTCGGAAATATTTGCCACCCTGCTGCGAATAGATTTAATCCCTTTTGATTCTATTTTGTCTTTACGCACTTTCAAAGCTGAAACAACATTTTCAATCTCAGAATCAAACATTAAAGTACCGTGGCTAAACATTCTGCCCCTAGTAGAGAATTGCGCATTTCCAGAAATTTTTCTTTCGCCGACAAGAATATCATTACGTCCTTTTAATTCTGCATGGACGCCTAACTTATTCAATGCTTTAACAACCGGCTCAGTAAACTTTTTAAAATTTAGGAAGCTGTCACCTTCATCTTTCGTAATAAAACTAAAGTTCAAATTTCCTAAATCATGATAAACTGCACCACCGCCGGATAGTCTACGCACAACATGAATTCCATTTCCCTCTACATATTCAGTATTTATTTCCTCAATCGTATTTTGATTTTTACCAATAATAATGGAAGGTTCATTAATATAAAATAATAAATATGACTCATTCACATCCAAATTTTTCAAAGCATGTTCTTCAATTGCCAAATTAATCCTTGGATCAGTTATCCCCTGATTATCAATAAACTTCATCACTTTTCCTCCTCAATTTAAAGACAATTTCAATCCTTTAGATGCTAGTATGATTTCCTGTTTAAATTGTTCAGCAGCTTCAGCTTTTAATTGGTTAAGATCACCGAAGTGCGGTAAATGGGTGAGGACTAATGTTTTCACATTTGCTTTTTCAGCAAGCTTTCCGGCTTCCTCACTCGTCATATGACCTGCGGCTGCTCCATTCATACCTTTATAAAAATTGGACTCCGAAAGCAGTATATCAGCGTCTTTGGAAAAGCCGATCAATTCTTCAAAATACGCACTATCAGCAGTATAAACAAGTGTCTTATCATTGCAAGTTACTCTCATTGCAAAGCAAGGAACAGGGTGTTTCGTTTTCAAAAATTCTAGTTTAAATGGACCAATATGTATTTGATCATTTTTATCGTAAGCAATACCTGTCGTAATATCTTTATATGTTAAGACTTTTAACCCTTCCTGATCGTAAGTATGACCGTATATTGGCAAGTTGCTGTTATATCCATTCACATATTTACTGATTAACAGTGCATGATGGAGTACTCCAATATCTGCAATATGATCAGCATGGTAGTGTGAAAGAATGACAGCATTTAGCTCCTCAGGCTTTATGTACAATTGCAGCTGTGATAGTACAGCACTTCCACAATCTATGAGAAGATTAAATCCGTCATGGGTAAGCAAGTAGCCGGAGCTTGCTTCCCCTGCTTTAGGATAACCGCCCCAATGCCCTATAACCGTTATCTCCATAAGCATATCTCCTTTATCCAAACTACTTATAACTATACTTTATTTTTTCATATTTAACAAAAGGATTGACACCCACTAAACTGTTATAATACAATGTTAATAACAAGAATCAGTACTGCAACAAACATCAAGGGAGAGTGGAGAGAATGCTAGAAAACGTCGTAGAATTTTTTAAAAACCTTCCTGCTAAAAAATGTACAGAATGTGGAGAAAAAATCACAGAACAACATGAATGCTATGGTACGAAGTGTGACAATTGCAGCGAAATTAAATAGAAAAACAACGAACCCCTTATGATCGTTTTCACAAGGGGTTTTATTTACTCATAATTCTTTTAACGTCTTAATTTGAATTATATTCAATCAGCCAACAATCTCTCAATTCTCCTTCATGAAGTTCATGCTTTGGAAGGAGCTTTACTTTTTTGAATCCACATTTTTCATAGCAGCGAATTGCTCTCTCATTCCATGTTTGCGGATCCATTACAATCTTTTCAGCCTGTTTTTCTTCAATTAAAAACTGCACCATGGACCGGACTAAAAGCTGGCCGAACCCACGGTTCCAATAATTCGGCTCACCAAAGAACTGATCCATGCCAAATATGAGTTGTGACTCAAAAAATCCGTAATTCTCTTTATCTTCATTATCCAATAGATAATATTGAATATAGCCAATCGGAATTCCTTCATACTCTACAATACAACGGAAAGTTTCGTCATTTCGATTATAAAACTTCTTTAAAATTTTTTCCTCATTAAAAGGATTGTCACGACCCTCATAGAATTCAAGAATGATAGGGTCTGACAGCCATTTTACCAATAAAAGGTGATCCTCTAATGTTATAGTTCGTACGACTAATCCACTATTTTGAAATAACATCTTTACGCCCCTAACGCCTTATTCCAGGCTAAGAAAAATTCTTCCACCGATCCGTAACGTTTATTTCGATCCTTTTCAACCGCACGCGATGCAACTTCAAATAATCCTTTGCTAGCTTCCCATTTATCGAAAGAACGATCCAGTTCACCACCGAGTAAACAAAAGGCAACCGCTCCCATATTAAAAACATTCGTCCTCTCATCTATCACTGCACCGAGTTCAAATTCTTCAGGTGACATAAACCTTTAAGACCCCCAAAGCCTACCCATCGTATTAGTAAAGGGCTTACGCTCATAAACATCAATATCACAAATCTTCGTAGTATTCGTTTTAAAATTATACATAATACTCCCATCATAGAAATCAATAGCAACAAAGCTTTTCCTTTCAACATACACATGGAAATCATAAATTCCCTGTAAGGAAGCGCATCTTTCATTCAGTGTCAGCTGTTTGAAACGATAAAATGGGGATTGTGGGTGTTCATATTTTGCTGGTGGTGGAAATGACCAGTGTGAATGAAGACATTCTCCTTCAAACCATTCGAATATTAGCATATACCCATGGTCAACTGGAATATGATTCTCCAACTTTACTAGATTGGGATGGATCAGTTCTTTATAAAGTACAACCGACTTCTTTAAGCGATTGATAGCCTCAGCAGGATCTCCCGAATATTCCATTGTTCTTGCTCCAGCATATTTTACAAATTTTCTCTGACTATCTTTTTCGATGCCAAAACATATATTTCCTGAGTCCTGCTGATCAAAAACAGCAAATACTTCACCTAAATCGTGAATCCAATCAAATTGATGATTTTCTTGTAATTGAAAAGACACTTTCCCTAAGTGAATAGTAACAGGCATGTTCAATCCCCTAACATTTTTGACATCATGATCATTCTTGGATTGGCGTAAAAACCATTTTTCAAATAAAAATTCTCCGCCTGCCCTCCGCTGCCAGTCAAAAGATATACCCGGTTGATTCCACATTCTTTGCAATATTTTTCAAGTGATGAAAGTAAACGAGAACCAATCCCTTTTCCTTGCTCTTCCGTTTTTACACACATTTCAATAACTTGAAAATGTTTCCCATCCCACCACGTTTCTGAATATCCCATTAAAAATCCGAGAAGATGACCGTGCGAGTCCATTACACCTACTCCCCAGAAACCGTGATGTTTCAGTATATCCATTAAGCGTTCACTTGCACTTTCTACCGTCCATTCATCAAACCATGGAGCTTGATTGAATACGTGAGTATACAGTTTTGTACAAAGTTCCAGTTCATTAATCGTGATCACTTTTTCCGAAATTTCCATGTTTCCCTCCACTCTCTACACAAAAAATTCCATATGGGCTTTGTCCTGTCGATAATAATTCATCCGATCTTCCAATGTTCCTGTATGAAACTCGAACTTATGTCCATCTAGATCAGTAAAATATATCGATTTTTTATCCTTTTCATCTCTTTTACGTCCTTGAAGAATATTTACCTTTAATTTTTTTAGTTTTTCATATATACAATCGTACTCGGACTCTTCTATTGAAAAGGCTATATGAGTGTAAGAATAACTAATTTCATTACGGGGAATGTCTTTTTCTTCATTTAGAGCTAACCAAATCCCATTCAAATCAAAATAAGCAGATCTCCTCCCCTTAACAAGAAGCTTTGCACCTAAAACATTTTCGTAGAATTTAATAGATTCTTCTAAATTAGAAACAGAGAACAATAAATGATTTAACACCTTTAAACCTCACCTTATTAATTTGGGTATTTTTCTTGTAAAAATGTAACTGATTGCTTGATTAACTCTATCAATACGTCAACATTGATATCTGCCACTTTATTTATATACACACAAGCCTTCCCTGACGTATGTTTGCCAAATTCCTTTAATAGTGCATCCCTTTCTGCATCGCCAGTCGCAAAATATAAACTGATTTTCGCTTTTCGGGGAGAGAAACCGACTAGGGGTGCATCTCCTTCATGTCCTGATTCATATTTATAATGATAAGAGCCAAACCCAATAATACTTGGTCCCCACATTTTCGCTTTATACCCCGTCGTTTCCGTAAAAATATCTAATAACTTATACGCATCTTCTCTTTTTTTCGGATTATCAACATTCTCAATAAACTCAATAACACTGCTCTCATTTTCTTTTGTTTTTAATTCATACATAAAGTTCACATCCTTTTCAAGTTAATTACTGCTAGACGCGGCTCCCGCAGCTGCTACTGAGGCCGCCATTGCCGCCTGTTGAGCCTGCAATATTGTTTCTATCGTCGTATATAAACTCGTTTCAGTCAATCCAGGTTGTTTCAACTTATCTTTTACATAGAAGCTCACAGCAAGAATAAGATTAATATCTTTTTGCCATTTAAAATGCTTTTCTTGGTTAAGACGATCAAAAACACTCGTAATGATGTCCATATTTATTTCATCTTCAGGCAATAAAGCAAGCATCCCCATAACCGGATAATACATTACTTTTTGTTTAATACCTTTATCCTTAAAGGAATCAAAAACAAAAATCGCTCTGCTTAAAATGGATGTTTCTGGCTCCTCGTTGTTCAAAGAAAGAATATGGCTTAGGAATTGTAAATTATTCCCTTTGTAAAATCCATTTTGGTTAAGTTTATTATAAAAATATTCATTGCGTTGAATGATATCTTCACTTTTTTCCGAAGCAAGCAAAACCGAAAGTGGGTAATCTTCAGCGGAAGTTAAAAAAGGGTGTTCTTTTTTCATGGCATCATAGGTTTCTCTTGCTTTCAAAATAAGTGAATGATAATCATGATCGCCAGCTATTTGTAATAATACTGAAGCAGAGACATACGTAAAAATTCCTCTATTAAATTTTTCTTTAATCATTTCTTCATAAAGCTCAAATAAAGAGGAGACTTTGCTTTCAGGATCATCATAATTCACTTCCAAGATCGCTGCCGCTGTATATCTTGATTCGGATCTCATATAGGAAAAGTATCCAGCGCGACTCTTAATTTTTTCAGCAATAGTAAAAAAACGATCAAATTGAAAATTCTTTCTGTTCATCGCGTAAAGAGCAGCAATCATCATTAACATTTTACTGTCCGTTACTTTCCATTTCATTTCTTTTTTTAGTTGTTCGAATATTTGAATATAGTTGTCTATCATTTCGTTCATGTTCGCTCCACCCTTTCGCATTTATTAATGAAATACGTTTTGGTATAAGTTTTGGTTTCAGCTGACGATTTTAATTCATTTTTATAGGAAGCAGCAATATTTCCAACGACTTGACTCAAATTTAAATATATTCATTTTAATAATGAGATACATAACTTTGGAACCCAAAATGCCTCAATCCTTGCTTTTCCTAAAACGTAAAATGATGGCCGGAGGAATTTCATACCAGTCAAATTGATTCGTTTCACTTTCTTTTTGAAAGCTTGGTTCTTCAATGCCATCTAAGACAAAATGGTGTTGAAATGCAAGATTTACATAATAGGACAAAGGTCTATGAAACATATAATGTGGGGTCGGCTGCCCTTTAATACCAATTGCTTTATACGGTTGTGGTGTGAGATAGTTGAAAATTTGAATGCTGTTCTTTGATTGTAAGCTGCCATCCATATCTTCTACTTCATGTACCTTTCGCATATTCGGAGATTGGAAGCAAGGATGGGTGATTGAAAAAACAAAGATTCCATTTTCCTTAAGTAAAAAAAATAAAGCTTTCATTAAGGGCTGAATATCGACAATGTCCATTAATGCCATATTGGCTACAGCACTATCAAATCTATCATTTCCAAGAGCAATTAATGAATCAAAATTTGTTGCATCCAGAACCTTATAATCAATTTGATGTAATCTAGATCGAAGTTTTGCACGTTCAACCATTTCAGAACTATAATCGATTGCAACTACATTCGCTCCCAGTTCAATAAGCTTCCTCGAAAAGTTGCCATTTCCACAAGCAATATCAAGGATCGTTTGACTAGCTTTTATATTTAATAATTTTTCTGTATACGGCCTGATGATTTCGCGGTGAAACCGATTGCTTTCGTCTCCCATATAATCATCCCAAAACCCCGCGTTTTCATTCCACTTCAATTTTGACTCTTCGTTCAGCTCTTTCCATTTACTCAAAAATACAGCCTCCTTTGTTATTTACAAATAAATGCACATACTGGTTTTGAAATATTTAAATTTCCTCCGGCTGATCTCAACGCTTCGTCCGTTAATCGATAAAAAGTTGGCTTTATTAAATTTCTAATCTCGTATTTAATACTCTCATCATTAAATGGCCCCTGATATAATTGGGTGGCCATATAATATTGCAATACTGGTTCGGGATGATCCACGACAAAGCCAGCATCGAAAATATGCTTGTCCACTTGATCGAAGAATCGTCTTAATATATCTTCACCATTTTCCATAGAAAACGTTAAATGATTTTTGCTATGGTCAAAACCAATTCCTAATTCACGCATCGTTTTAAGATGCAAAGAAAAAAATTCAGGCATCCCTTTATCACTATTTGTTGTAGCGAGAAATATCCCTTCCCGTTTCATTATCCTACGCATTTCTGATAATCCGCGAGACATATTTCCAACATGATAGAGCATATGATTTGCCATTACAACATCGAACTCATGTGATAAAAAGGGAAGTTCCTCGGCGTCTAACTTCAAATGGATCATTGGCAAAGCTTCTTTACTTGCCATTTCATAAGACGTTTCCAAAACGCCTGTCGATAAATCCCCCGCTATTACGAACCCACTTTTATTTTTCAACTTAGTTGCTATCGGAATTGAAAATCTACCGTTCCCTGCTCCCACGTCTAGTACCTTTTCATTACCACGCAAATTCAACTTCTCGACTACCCATTCTTCAAAAGGTTGCTTATAGATAGCATATTGCTTCATTACATCATATTTCGCTTCAAGATTTTCCCCAGTTCGATAAATCGAGCGAATGCTTTTTTTGTTCGTAGAATTCTCATAGTAATCTTTTTCTTGAATCACCTTGTCACCTCCCTATATAAACAACATATAAATCTCCTTATCGGGAAACCATTCAAATCCTTTTGACTGATACAAAGATCGGGCATTGTTATTACTTGTACTTGTATTTAGCTGAAGTCGGTTTGCATCTCTTTCTTTAGCTAAAAGAACAGATTCGTCAATCAACATTTTAGCAATTCCATTTCTTCTGAAACTCGGCATGACAAAAAGATCTTGAATAAGCAAGATTGGTTTTCCTTTTGTAGTTGAAAATCCCCAGTTAAGTGCAATAAAACCCGCTGGCGCATCACCGTTTAGTGCAACCAAAAAATCAGCATTTTTGAACTGCAATAACTGTTTTAGATTGTGTAAACATTCCTCCTGTTTTTTTTCAGCCCACTGATATGGGTGTATGTAATGAGCAAGCAGGAAACTGGCTTCATTAATTGAGTCAATTGAAAGACGAATTATTTTTATTTTTGATCGACTTATGATCATCACCTACTCTAGAAACGTATAAATAAACATTCCATTATTGCTATTAAAAAACCTTCTTTCTTAAGTTTTTTATACCTCCAATAAAGAAAAAAGAGCCATCCCACTGATAGCTCATACACATTATTATTCTTCAATGAAGTCATCAAACTTCGAATTTATTTAAATAAAGCAGATAAAGGATTTCCAAACAATGGAATTAAGATGAATACAGTGACTACAAATCCAACAATAAAAATAAGTGTGTTTTTCTTTTTGATCCCCTTCACCCCCGAAAAACAATCTTAAGAAAGCATGAATTATTTCGTAAATAATTCACTTATCAAGTCTTTCCTTTAAAATATTCCTTATTAAATTTTAATAGCATCCACGATCAATGATGGAAAGACAAGCCTACCGTCTTTATTTCTAGGATCATAATGTTTAGAGCGGAAAATAACACCTTGCTTCCCGTCCCATTCGTTATAATGAAAGTTTCCTTCCTTATCGTGGTACTCTAATAATTTCACTTCGAAACCAGCATTTTGAAACATATCGGACAGTGTTTTATAGTTATATACGATTTTATGACTAGCAGCAGGATGGTCTTTTGGACCTGGCCCACCAACCTTAATTACATTTTGATACGTTTCATCTGGAAAAAAACCGTCAGGAACAGCACAGCGAATGTATCCAGATGTTTTTAAGTATTTATAACAAATCTTAGCTGCTTGCACGCCTTCTTCATATGTAAGGTGTTCCCAAACCTGTTCCGCCAAAATAGCTGTAATTGTGTTTTCATCAAACCTTTTTTTCCATATTGAAATGTCCAATAAATTGAGTTCATTTTCCTGCGTATGGATCCACTCTGGATTATTATTATATTCCCCTGCTCCGACGACTATTTTTATCTCCATCGTTTCCTCTCCTTATTGATAAACGACCTTAAATTGTTCAAAAACAACAGGCATATCCCACGTAAATTTTTGATTAGCTGCCTCACATACTTGCTTGTAGTATCTTATATGTCCTTCTCGCCACGATTCCAAATTATCATCTTCGCCTTCTAATCTCGCTAATTCGAAGGTAACGTCCTTAAATGGGATAATTTGAATGGATGTCGTTTGGATGATGCATTTCGGTTCCCCTGACCAATTCGTAATGACGCTATAATCCCCTGCCGTTGGAAGTGGCTCTTGTTCAAAATCATAAATGGAAGATGTTGTTGCTCTTTTCTTACCCTGCAAAACAAGTTCTAACAATTCATTTGCTAATCTTTCATTTAGCTCGAAATGCCATGATGTATAAGGTTGATTCGGCGTTTTCGTTTCTTTTAAGAACTTCGCCCAGTACACTTCTATTTGATTCATTTATTAATCCCCTTTTTTACCGGTCTAAATATAATAATTCCTAAAATGAAGACAAGCATAATAATAGTAAAAGCAATGATTGCGGTCAATGGATATTCACTCATATACTTTCCTTCCCTAGTTGCTTTTACATATATCCCCTCAGTTGTTTGAACTGCAATTGCGTCATTTGTACTTGTGTCGGTTATTGAATAGTATTTAGTTCCCTTTGGAAAAGCATTTGAAAAATTTCCCCAGTACGACCCTTCCTTATCGCTATGTTTCGTCACATGACCAATTTCTTTATCAATGTTTTCTACAGATTCATCGCTTACAATATAAACATAACCATCCCACACAACAAATGAATAGGCCCAGCTAGCCTTTGATTGAGGAACGATTAGGAAAGATACGATGAATGCGAGGATACAGCTTCGTATAAAAGTTGTTTTCATTCAAATCCCTCTTTTTTAAAAATCGTGCCGCTAAGACGGCAAGTTTCCGAAGATTCATATAACCTTTTCTGGGATTCCTTTACATTTTTCGGTATTATCTTTTTGAACTATGTCGCACAGCTGCTTATTGGTTGAAAAGTTCTGGAACGACGCTTGCCACTGTTTTTATTATTTTATTAGAAACTCGGATGCTGTTCCAGTTTCTAATAAAGATAATTGCTTGGAGAAATTCTACCGGCTATCCTAAACTATTATTCAACCGCTTAATATCGCGAAATCAATCGGAACTGATTTTCCCGACCATACTTTCTTGGAGGTCCAGTCTTCCTCTCCTTGCCAAAAAGGATCTTCCTCGGGCAATCCGAGAGGTAAAAATGCTGTAGCACAAAGATATAAGCTTCCAGTTGAAATGTAGTTTTCTCCTAATTCCTGCTGATGGCCACAGAATCCGATTCGAAGCCATCCCTCATCATCAAAAGTCCCAGGCATTTCAATCAATCGGTGAATGACTGCAGTAAGAGCACATCTTACTTGAGCTGGTTTTATGTTTTCGTCCAACCGATGTTGATAAGCCATTTGAGCTAAATGTTGAAAAGCTCCAAACCTATAAGCGATTGACCTTCCGATAACTGGAAAGGCCCCTTCAGGTGAGATGCTCCTTTCTTGGATGACCGCAAACCTTTTCGCCCTTTTAATGATCTTCTCTTTCATTGCTTGCCAATCTGAAGATTGATCTCCTATAGTCTCTATAATATCGACCAACATTGGCTGAATGACATAACTATTATAGTAGTCTGCATGAAATTCCGGTCCGTCTCCATATATGCCGTCGCCTAAATACCATTGATCATGCTGTCTTAATGCATAATCAATCCTCATTGGATCCCAGTCTTCGCCTAATTTAAACAAAACAGCTTCAATCATAGCGGAAAATAGCAGCCAATTACTAAAAAAAGGCTTTCGTGTTCTTGTAGCTTTAAGAGCAGTTACCAAGTTTTGTTGTACTCTACCATCTAGTTTTTCATATAATTCAGTCGGTGCTCGTAAAATCGCATGCGCTAGAAAAGCGGTATCAACAATTGGTTGATGACCATCGGAAAAATTTAAAAAATCCGGCGAATTAGGATCTGTCGCTGCATCAAGTCCCTCTCTCGCTAATCGACTATATTTTTTCCATAATTGTCCTTCCTCACCATTTGAGGGACGGCTTTCTAACCAAGGAGCCATTCCGCATAAAAGCCTAGCAAATGCCTCCAAATGACTATATTGGTCTCGATCTGAAAGCTTTCCTTCTAGCGGCATTTTCTTCTTTAATTGTCTTCTGGAAAGAGACTGAAGAACAGGATCAGCTATTTTCAACATTGTTTGCAGCCAGTAATCTCGATCATTTGTTGTTTTTGTCATACATGTACGCCACCTTAAACGAATATTATTTTTTTAAGAATTATACATATATTTCTACATTCGAGTTATTCGAAGCATTTCCTTCTTTCAAAAGAATTGTTTCTAATATCTAAGTGCAACTTATTTATTATTCAAACGTCGAATATATTAAACAGACTGGAGGGGGCATATTGTGAAGAAGGGGTTTTTAGTTTTATTGTTGACAAGTCTATTTATGACGGCTTGTAGTTCCAGTTCTAACGACTCGGCTAAAAGCGAAAGTAGTGGTGGAAGCTACGATTCATCCGCAGCTTCGGATGAAATAGCAATGGAAATGCCAAAAGAAGAACTATCAATTGCACAAAATGAAGAACTATCAAATGCAGATAAGGGAGCTGACGCTCAAGATATAAAGATCACAACGGACAGAATGATCATCCACCAGGCGCATTTGCATGTAAAAGTAAAAAGCTTTGATAAAGCTCAACTTACTATTGAAAAGAAAGTGAAAGAATACGGAGGATACATCGTTGAATCTAATATATATCGTGACACCGATGAAACAGTTAGTGGTACAATCATTATTCGCATTCCTGAAAAATACTTCCAAACTTTTATAAATGATGCTGAAAAACAAGCGGCAGAAACGATTGGCCGAAATATAACTGGCCAAGATGTAACCGAGGAATACGTTGATTTGGAATCAAGACTTACATCAAAAAGAGCTGTTGAAGAAAGACTGCTTGATTTTATGACTGATGCAAAAAAGACAGAGGATTTATTAAAAATTTCATCGGATTTAGCGAAAATTCAGGAGGAAATTGAAGTTCTTGTAGGGAGAATGAAGTATCTTGAAAATCAAACTTCTTTTTCAACAGTTGAAATTCAAATGACTGAAACGCGCGTCGTCATTCCAGGGATAGACAATAAAAATTTAAATACATGGGAAAAGACAAAAAAGCAATTTGTTGATAGCATGAACTTTATTTTGGCAGCTTGTTCTGCACTTGTTGTATTTTTTGTAGGAAATTTGCCTGTTTTCGGTCTACTTGTTATCATTTTAAGTGTTATTTTCTTACTTCTTAAAAAAAGGAAACGAAAAGATCTTTAAGCAAAAATGGAAAGCTAGATACTCTATGATCTAGCTTTCCATTCATGTTCAAGTATGCTATATAGGAAAGAATCACGCCAACCATCTTTTATCAATAAATCCTCACGCATCTTGCCTTCTAATGTCATACCGCTTTTTTTCAACACTTTTGATGAACCAATATTTCTTGCATCGCATGTGGCAAAAATGCGATGGAGTTTAAATTCGTTAAATCCAAATTTAATCAAAAGTTTTGCAGCATCAGTCGCATAACCCTTTCCCCAATAAGCAGGATTAATAATATATGCAATAACGCCTGATCTATTTCTCATGTCACGTAATATTAATTCGCAAGAACCAATCAATCTGTTAGTATTTTTTTCAATAATGGCATAAACATAACGAGTTCTCGGTTTCATTTTTGCTTCAATAAGAATTTGATTCACGAAAGTTTTAGTATCTTCTTCTGTATTCGGTCCCCATGGTTGAAAACGTGACACCTCAGGTTGGGAGGCATATGTATGAATATCCAGCCAATCCATTTCTACAATTTCACGGAGTATGATTCTACCGCTGATCATCATCGCCTTCATTAAAAAATCTTCCTTTTTAGTTGCTCAGCCTTCGTGATACTATTCTTTAAAAAAGATGGCGAATTTGGATGTTCCAAAATTTCTTCATATGTTAACCACATAACTGCTTCAACTTCATCGGGGCTTTTTGGAAATGCTTCTCCGCTATCAAGTTCTGCTAGGAAAACTACATCCACTACATGTGCGCCTTTATCGGTTACAAATGATGTACTATGGACATAGTGAAGCTGATCCTTTACTATAATTCCTACTTCTTCGAAAACCTCACGTTTCACTGTTCTTTCTAATATATCGGAAGCATTACCTTCGTGATCAACTTTCCCGCCGATTAAAGATAGCATTCCGCCTGCATGTTCTTCTTTTTTACTTCTCTCAATAATGAGCCATTTGCCATCTTTGTGAATGGCTGCTTCTGTATTAACGATGAATATCATGCCTGTTTTACACTCCTTCTAAATGTATTATATTATTTGTTTCAAATACGCTCATTCCCTCTTTTGAAATTTCTCGTTATTTTCGCCAGTATAAGCTGAGCTTCTTTTTCATTAGCTGCTGATCTTATTTTAGTCAAGAATTTTTCAGCTTCTTTACCTTTTATCGTTTTCACACATTTTCCATTAAAGTCTATAAAAATAGTATTGTTTTTACTAACTCTATAGGAAAAAGGAGACTCATCTAATCTATTTCTTTTATCAATATTAGCCATTATACGCTCCCCCAAAATATCTTCTGTCTATTAATGTTCTATAACACAAGTAGTTTTTCCTTTTTTAAACAAACAAAGACAGGATCAATTGACCCTGTCCAAAGTAACAATTATTTTATTGGTATCCATATTTCTGAATAACAATCTGAGCTGGATGGATTGTCATTGGTATATACTTCTAAGTCCGGTGTTCCAGCATGTACATAGCCGCTCGATGGAAACCATTCAGTGTGGATTTTTTTCCACGCTCTTTGTATGGCGTCTGGCATAGCACCATGGACCTCAAATACAGACCATTTGGATGCGGGAATTGTTAAGCTCTCTAAGTTTTCAAGCTTTTTACTTTTAGATGCAGCGGCAACCCAATAATCAATCTCTCCATTCGACAATGGATCAAAACATACACCTAATATCCCTTTTATTGCTCCATCATTAACTTCCACGAGCGTGTCGACGATTCCTTCTCCATGTGCTTTTTCCCACATTTTTGGAATACCGATTAAATTTTCTCCGTTTTCCCACGAAAAACTTTCCTTGACGCCCACTACTTCAAAACTATCTTTTTCTACAATTTTGTATTGCATTGGCTCTGCCCCTTTCAGACTCACTTGAATCACCAAGCGGTTATATGATTTCAGCTTTCCCATATTTCTCCTCGCTTCAGTTGGGGTGATTCCATGTTGCCGTCGAAAAGCCTTTGAGAAAGCCTCGGGAGAGTCATAGCCATATTTTAGGGCTAAATCAATGATTTTTTCATTTGTTTTAATTAGTTCTTGTGCAGCAAACGTCAGCCTGCGCCTCCTGATATATTCGCCGATCGTCATATCCGTTAGAATAGAAAATGTTCGTTGGAAATGAAATTGTGATGAGTTTGCCTGTCGTGCGATTTGCTCAATCGTCATATTATCCAGTAAATGATCTTCTATATAATCAATCGCTTTTTGCAAAGATTCAACCCATGCCATATAACAGCCCCCTCCCTTGAATAAATCATAGCAATTTCAGGGGCCTAAAATCCTGTCTCACTCTGCTATGTTTTGTCAGTAAAAAAGCTTTACTCAGTAATGATAATAGGGCCTTCTTTTGTCACAATGACAGTATGCTCAATTTGAGCAACATAACTTTGATTTAACGTAATAAATGTCCAGCCGTCCCCTTTTTCATATACCTCTTCGTCATTAGAAGAAATAAATGGTTCAAAAGCTAGCACCGTTCCATCCTTTAAAAGTTCATTATCCCATGGCTCATAGTAATTCATAATATGTTTTGGGGATTCATGCAAGGAGCGCCCAACTCCATGTCCTGTTAAGTTTTTAATGACTGTAAAACCATGTTGCTTTGCTGTATTGTTTACGGCTTTTCCAATTCCGTTTAATTTTGCACCCACTTTTATTTTTGCTAGCCCAGCATCAAATGCTTTTTGGGCTGCGTCACACAACGAATATAGGACTGCGTCACCATTACCCGCAACAAAGGAAAGACCTGTATCAGCAAAATAACCATTTTTAGATCCTGATACATCAATATTTACTAAGTCTCCTTCATTAATTACACGTTTTCCAGGAATTCCATGTGCCACTTCTTCGTTTATGCTAATACAAGTAAAGCCTGGAAAGTCATATTCACCTTTTGGACCAGATATGGCACCATATTTTTCAAAAAGCTCACCAGCAAAATCGTCTAACTCTTTTGTTGTGATCCCAGGTTTCGCTTTTTTAATCATTTCATCACGAATCGTTGCGACTATTTTTCCAATTTCTTTTAGACCTTTAAGATCCTCCTCAGTTTGAACTATCACTGAATTTCCTTCTTTCTATTGTTAATTCTTATCATTTAAAATGTACAAATATAATTTTACCATACTCCATACATCGTCTTTCAATTTTCGGTTCACCTTTGCAACTTCATATGAGATCTTGCAGTTTTACTCGCGTCAGCGTTATTTTAATGAGGCCATTACCCATTTTATTGACCATCCTTTGCAAATTACTAGATGTGTAGGCTAACTCGTATAATTTGCCCTTAATGATGCATATTAATTTTAGTTTACTAAAAGGAGAATATTCAAATGAAAAACCCAAAAAAACAAGATGAAAATCGAGATAACAATTTCAGAGATCATCCTCAACAATCGGTAGAGGATTACTTTGAACAAGATAGCGGAAAACCAATTTCACAACCAAAAGATTACGAAGAGATAGATTATTAATCTAAATGTTTACGGAAGAATCCCGTCCACAAGTGCTCCTTCTTTAATATACGTTATTATTTTTCGAGACTCTTCCGTGACTCTCCTTCTGCCATGAACATTCAGAAACCAATTTTCTTTTTTCGTACTTTGATCTTCCGCGGGGCAAAGAGAGAATTCAATCCAGCTTGGCATATATGTTTTTAAGGTCAAATGAGTTCTCTGCATATGATAACTTGCGGTTACGATCAATAACCTCTTAACTTTGTGCAAATCAAAATATCGATCTAATACTAATAATGATGCCAGTATATTTTCCTTTGTATTCGTTGACACCGTTTCAACCAATATATCTTCTTCGGGAATTCCCATTTCTATTGCTTTATTTTTCAATACAATAGCCTCCGGCAACGAATTGCCATTCCAGGCTACCCCACCGGTAAATAATATTTTATTTGCTCTGCCTTCATGATATAACTGTATTGCTTTTGGCAAGCGATATTGTACAGCCTTACTGCTGCCAAAAACCATAATGCAATCTCCTTTTTCAAGGTCGTCGTTTAAGTTGCTGTATAGGAGCTTGGTCATTAGTTCATCTGTAAGATCTTCAGGTCTTAATTCGGAAATTTTCATGTTCAATTACCCTCCAACACATCAAAAACCAATTTTACGTTATAAATCTTTCTCAAGAATTATTTTGATTTCACCGTTTGTATCAGTATATGTATCAATGACATTAAATCCATTTTTTATATTTAAAATAAGCATTTGCCTCCACTTGTTTTTTGTTTTCGTTTGGACGATTTTATATCCTTTTCCTTTTAGATGCTCATGTTGATCTTCCATTAGCTTCGAAGCAATTCCTGAATTCCTATAATGGATATCTACACCACCAAGCCAACTGTAAAATTTATCATTTGAAAGCTCGTACCCAATTTTATAGCCAATTACTTTTGAATCTTTGAAAGCGACTTGAATAAGTAAATTTCTTCTACTTTCCATTTTCTTAATCAATATTGAGGAATCTCCAAAAATGTCTTCGTGCAATTGTAAGATTCCAAACATTATTTCATTTTTAGGAATATGATTATAAAAACGATAATTCATTGGGTTCTCCCTTTTAAAAGTATTGGAAATGTGAAAAAACAAGTATTTTCCATGTGAATATTTAGCTATACGAAGAAAATTAAAATAGGGGCTTAACGAAGGTGTAAAATAAATCATTCATATTTTAAAATATTTTTCATTTCCTTTTTATCATAACATTATGACGTACATTTATCAGTAGTTAGTCGAACAATCGAGTAGGAGGGAGTGATTAACCCCCGACCTCTCACACCACCGTACATACCGTTCGGTATACGGCGGTTCAACTAAGATTGGTGACGCAAAGTTTCGTAACGAGATAATAGACTTTTGAGCCCTTGGGAATTCCAGTAGGAGTTTCCAAGGGTTCTGTGTAGTATCGGACTTTTGGAGATTCTCCAATAACTTCTACGTGAGTTTCCCCATTCATAAGCCTTTCCTTTCGGAACGCCAAGTCTAATGAGGTTCCTCACCTTCGTGCTTGGTTTCTTCCAATTCTTCCACATACACATCCGAAGTCTTCTTCTAATCCATGAATCAAACTCCCTGAATACACTTGGCGTATCTGCCAGGGCGAAGTATCCGCACCATCCCATTAGATATTGGTTTAGTTTCTCTATTCGATATTCCATGGGATAAGGTTTCTTTCTTGAGGTAATTTCTCGGATTTTATTCTTCATCCGTTTCACGCTTTCTTTGGCAATCCGAACTTTGGGTTCTTTATGAAAGGTAAAACTGAATCCAAGAAATTTCCTCTTCCAAGGACGGTCTACAGCTGACTTTTTCAAATTAACTTTCAGCTTAAGCTTTCCTTCTATAAACAAGGTGATGGAATCCATCACCCGGTTTCCTGCTTTCATTGTTTTCACATAGATATTAGCATCATCGGCGTATCGTACAAATTTGTGACCTCTTTCCTCTAACTTCTTGTCAAATTCGTCAAGGACAATGTTAGAGAGTAAAGGACTGAGAGGTCCTCCTTGTGGAGTTCCTTCCTCACTGGTTGTCACAATGCCATTTATCATGATTCCCGATTCTAGATATTTACGGATTAACTTAAGCAGGCGTTTATCTTCGATTCGTTTCGCTAGTGTCCCCATTAATTTGTCATGGTTTACTCTGTCGAAGAACTTCTCCAAGTCGATATCAACCACCCAACGATAACCTTCCTGTATATAACCTTTTGCTTTCCTAACCGCATCATGGGCGCTTCGACCTGGTCGAAATCCATAACTATGGTCTGAGAACATCGGGTCATATATAGTCGTTAAAACTTGGGCAATTGCTTGTTGAATGAGACGGTCTGTTACGGTAGGGATACCTAATAATCGCACCCCACCGTCAGGTTTCGGGATTTCGACCCTGCGGACGGGTTGCGGTGTATAGGTACCCTCAAGAAGTTCCATTTTCATGGATTCCCAGTGTTTCTTGATATGCTCTCGTAGGTTTTGTACGGACATCCCATCCACACCATGACTTCCTTTATTTCGTTCCACCCTTTTCAGGGCGGAAAGGAGGTTTTCCCGTGACAGTATTCGTTCCATTAACATTGGTTACGCCTCTTTCCGTGAACAACGATTCCACTTATGCCAGTTCTGCTCCACCATCTTGAAGTCCCCCATGGGATTCACCATATCCTCCTTCAAGCATGCCTTATCGGTTATCTGTGTTCATCGCAGGTTACTGAATGCCAAGATGTTGCTCTCTCTTAATTGTTCAGCCCTTCCCATTCTTCTCGAGTTCGAATGGTACTATGGCCTCTGCTGACTTCTGATTGTTCAGCTATCCATCACTGGATAGGTTACCAAGTGAACTTGGCGTTCCAATCAGACCTCCCCAGGTAAGAACGTAGTCTTTCCCTCCACCTATCTGCTTCATTTACTACATACAACCTTCGGCAGAAAGGGCTTTGTTCTGTACTGCAAACTCACCCAATCGTAAATAGCCTAATATGAAGTTCGTGTTCCTCAGACCGGAGGTTTGCCGCTCGCTTCCTTCAGATTCCACGTCACCGTGGACACCCTTGCGTTAAGCTAACTGCTACTTCTGCCTTCGCAGTTCGGGACTTGCACCCTATAGACTACGCCCATGCTGGGCGCACAGCAAAATACCGCCACTTAATTAAATGGCGGTACATTATGTGGGTATATTAATACTTTTTTCTCGTTCTTTTTATTTCCTCGAGTTTCGAATATAGCTCTGTTTCGAGATCATATTCAAAATAATTGGCAAGCTTCAGTATATAAGCGAGACAATCTGCCAATTCTTTCCCAAGATCCTCCCTTATAGATTCTTTCGCCATTTCCATCGCTTCCACATCACTGTAGCCTTCAGATAAATATTTCTCGGATAAGTCAAACATACTTCTAAACTCTTCAGCAACCTCGGCGACTTCAGTCGTTAACAACATATGTATAAAAAGCAGAAATGTTTGATTCGCTTGAAAGCTATTTTCATCAAAACGATTATAGCCCATTTCTTTTTCAAAGCTGCGATAATAATTTTGTAATTTTTCCATTGTTGATCCCCTTCATTCATTTATACATTTTTTAAAAATACATAGCTAACTTTATCATAATTCATTTTTTCTTCATAAAAACGATGTGCATCTTTACGCTGCAGCCCTGATGATAAAGCAACTTTTTCATATCCATTTGCTTTGGCCCATTCTTGGACATAGGTTAAAAGTTTCTTACCATATCCCTTTGACCGTACGTCAGGATCTGTCACTAAATCGCACACCCATATATAATGGCCATAATACAACGTGATCATAGGCATAAATCCTACGACGGCAACGATTTTTTCATTTAGATCAAAATGAGCAATTAATCTATAATTCTCTTTTTCTTGTGCATCAAGAACAAGCTTTAAATATGATACTTCATCGAGATGAGCCCGTAAATGCTTCATTACCTCAAACCCAGCTAATATTTCATCCTTGCTAATTAATTCTTTTATCAAGTTATCATCTCCATTTCAAAAAGTCTTTGACACATCCATGTTAATATTTGTATATTTTAGATACTACTTTATCTTGAAACGTAAAGGAAGGTGTTTTTTATGTGGGACTGGATTCTCTACCTTTCTATTCCTTTGATTGCATTTGCTATTATTGAAGAATTAATTTATTTAATTGTAAATCTTAGTGTTTTTGGCAAAAGAAACGAGCGTAAAAAAACAAATAATAATACTGAGGTCAGTAAATAAGATTTATAGTTTTTATTTTATCAATATCTTTTTTTATATTGCAACAGTGCATTTAAGATTGAAGGGGGTTAAAAATGGCAGCTAAAGATAATAAACTAGGCTTTGTCGTCACTGGACTATTACTAGCTATATTAATGTCTGCTATGGATAATACGATCGTTGCAACTTCGATGGGGACGATTGTCGCTGATCTAGGTGGTTTTGATAAGTTTGTATGGGTAACCTCAGCCTATTTAGTGACCGTTATGGCAGGAACACCTATATTCGGTAAATTATCAGATATGTATGGCCGTAAACGATTTTTTATTTTCGGATTGATTGTTTTCTTATTTGGTTCTATTCTATGTGGAACAGCAAATACGATTACACAGCTCAGTATTTATCGTGCTATCCAAGGTGTAGGCGGTGGTGCCTTGATGCCAATTGCCTTCACCATTGTTTTCGATATCTTCCCACCTGAAAAACGTGGTAAAATGACCGGTTTGTTTGGTGCTGTTTTTGGAACTTCAAGCCTTTTCGGTCCTTTACTCGGTGCTTACATATCAGAATATGTTGGCTGGCATTGGGTGTTTTTTATTAATGTTCCGATTGGTATCTTCTCGTTTTCATTAATATTCTTTTTTTATAAAGAGTCACTTCAACATAAGTCTCAGAAAATAGATTGGTGGGGAGCATTTACTCTCGTAGGTGCCGTTATTTGTCTCATGTTCGCACTTGAACTTGGCGGCAATCAGTATGCTTGGGATTCCATAGTGATCATTGGATTGTTTAGCTTATTTACAGCTTTCTTTATTATTTTTCTCTTTGTTGAAACAAAAGCATCGGAACCCATTATCTCGTTTCAAATGTTTAAGTCACGCCTTTTTGCAACAAGTAATGCGATAGGATTTTTTTATGGCGCCACCTTTATTATCGCAACGATTTACATACCTATCTTCGTTCAAGGTGTATTCGGAGGCACCGCTACGAATTCCGGTCTTATTTTAACTCCCATGATGCTCGGGTCCGTCTTTGGAAGCCAATCAGGAGGGTTAATGACGACTAGAACAAGTTATCGTAATATTATGATTCTCTCAGGTGTTTTTTTCGTCACTGGAATTTTTTTATTAAGTACACTCTCTCCTGACACCTCCCGATTGATTGTTACCATTTTTATGATCATTACTGGATTTGGGGTTGGATTTTCATTTTCAACATTAAGTATGTCGGCCATTCATAATTTTGATATGAGGAAACGTGGAGCAGCTACATCATCGATTACATTCTTCCGTTCCCTCGGAATGACATTAGGCATTACCATTTATGGTATTATACAGAGGAACTTATTCGCGAACAAATTATCCAATGAGTTTGCAGGAATAGAAAATGGAAATCAATTTGGAAGTTCAAGGGAACTACTATCTCCCGAATCACGTAAAGAGATACCAGCACCTGTTTTAGAAAAAATCACAAATGCTTTATCTAGTTCCATTGCCCAAACGTTTATGTGGGCACTTATACCAGCCTTGCTAGCAGTAGTCTTTATATTTTTAATGAGTAAGGAACGAATTCATATTCCTGCAGAAAAAGCCAATTCTTAATAGGAAGCCAATTAAGGAGCTGTTGATAACAAAACACTCCTTATTAGCTTCCTTTCTATTTTGGCTAATTTCTGAACAATCCCTTGCATTGGCCTATAACTAAAAACATTAGTATATAATGGAGGAAGGATTGTTTTCTAGGAGGTTTATTACATACGATGAAGAAATTTTTTATGCTATTCTCTGTTCTACTCGTTTTAAGTGCATGTTCTCCTGCTCCAAAAGGTACTCCAATAAAGGATTTTAATTATACAGACCAAGACGGGAAGCCTCTGGGCCTTGAGGATTTAAAAGGGAAAGTTTGGGTGGCAGATTTCGTATTTACTAACTGTACGACCGTTTGCCCGCCAATGACCGCGAATATGAGTCAGCTTCAGCAGGAAGTAAAAGATGCAGGTCTTAAAGATGTTCACTTTGTATCTTTTAGTATCGATCCTGAAATTGATACACCAGAGGCTTTAAAAAAATATGGTGAAGCTTTTGAAGCCGATTTCTCCACTTGGCATTTTTTAACGGGATATTCTCAAAAGGAAATTGAAGACTACGGTCCAAAAAATTTCAAAACAATTATAAAGAAACCACAAAATGATGATCAAGTTATACACGGTGTGAGATTTTATCTTTTAAATAAAAAAGGTGAGATTATCGCGGATTATCCTGGGAATGAGGATGTTCCATTTAATCAAATCTTAAAAGATATAAAAGCGGCGAATAAGCATTAACTAAAAAACGGGGCTGTCTAATAAGTCCCTAAAATATATCAGGTGAAAACGAGTCGTTTTCACCTGTTTTTATGCTTTCATTTTTTTCCCTTGAAAGTAGTCGGCGGATGCCGGCTACTTTCAAGAGATTGTGTGCCAATGCCACAATCCCAAATTCTGTGTGAACCTTATCAAGGCCCCGCAGTAAAAATCTGCGGAACGACCGATTGCCCTTGATGTGGCCCAAAACACTCTCTACGTCAATTTTACGTTGCAAGTAGAGGCGTGATTTTGTTTCACACTCAAGGGCTGTTTTGGCCTTTGCTTTCATTTCTTCAAAAATGGGGTTCCATTGTACTTGACGATTGCCTTTGGCTTTTGTACAGAGAGCTTTCAACGGACAATCTGAACAGTCCTCACATTCATACACTTTTAAACTTTGTACATAACCTGAGGCATTTTTCTTATTCAAATACTTTTTAAATTCAACCTTCCGTCCGTTTGGACAAATAAAATGATCATCCTTTTCATTGTAATCCCAATTTTTCGCATGCTTGATGTTCTTTTTATAGCTACGTGACTTTTCCTTTAAATACATTCCGTACGGAATGAGGAAATCAAAACGAGGTTCCTTTTCATCACCCAGCGCATACAGATCATTTTCTTCACTTCCATAACCTGCATCGGCTATCACCGTTTTTGGCATCGGTAAACTAGACGCTGCTAGTTTCTCCAAGTGTGGAATGAAACAGCGTGTATCGGTTGGGCGTTGATGCATGGAGTAAAATAAAATGAATTGATTTTCTGTTGCCATTTGAACATTATAAGCTGCTTTTAATTGTCCGTTTTTCATATGATCATCTTTCATTCGCATAAATGTCGCGTCATGATCTGTTTTGGAAAAGCTGTTACGGTCGCCATAGATTTCATGTTGTTGTCTATACTTATCGATGCGAGGTAAGAAGTTTTCCCGAATTAGTTTTAATGGTTTCTTCAACACACTTCGTTGTGAACGGATTTCTTTTCTTACTATGACGTCTTCTTCCGCTTCAATCGCTTCTGTTAAGGTGATTACTTTTCCTTCTAATTCTTGCGCAATGATTTCTAATTGTTCTGGAGTTACTTCTTCTTTGACCTCCTTAATAGTAGATTGAATCAACTCAGATTCCGCTACTTCTTGAATATGTTGAATCGTTTCTTGAATTTTTTCTTTCAGCTTTCCCTCGAAATTCTTCGTTGCTTTTTTCCATACAAAAGAATACTTATTGGCATCGGCTTCAATTTTTGTCCCATCCAAAAAGTAATTTTCCATTGTAATATAGTTTTGCTCGATAAGTAGCTGAATCATTTCTTCAAATAGGGAATCCATCATGTTTTTAAATTGCTGGGAACGGAACCGATTAATGGTACGATGATCCGGTTCTTGACCAGCTGCGAGCCATTTTGCGGGAATATTTTCGCTAAGTAAATTTTCAATGCCTCGGGAGGAATAGACTTTTTTGGAATAACCGTAGAGGATCACTTTCGTCATCATCTTTGGATGGAATGAGCTTCTTCCACCGCCTTTATAATGAGAAAAGAAAACTTCGTCTTCAATAGACTCAATCATTTCATCAATCACGCGTGATACATGGTTACGAGGGATCAAATCTTGAATGTCAAAAAGGGAAATTCCTTGTTGGTTATTGTACGGGATAAAAGTAGGTGCGTAATTTGCTTTTTTAGAAACGCAAGTTTTCTCTTGTATTTCCAGTGGAAGTGAAGTTTGTTCAGTGATATAATTGGGGTTAGTAATCTTTGGATTGCTCATAAAAAATCGTCCTTCCTAAATGTTGGTGTGGTAACTTTCATTTTACAAGAAGTGACGATTTTTTTGTACCTATTTTTAATAACGGAAGGCACTGTTCTGAGAGGTTGTTGCTTTTAAAACCAACACTGTTTGAAGGTTGATTGGAGCGAAAGTGCGAGACTCCTGCGGGATGTGCGGACAGGTGAGACCCCACAGGCGTTTGCGCCGAGGAGGCTCACCGCCCGCCCCGCGGAAAGCGAGCAACTGTAGCGGAAATCAACCTTTACGCACTACTTGATAAAAAGCAACAAAGTATGTGAGAAAAGCCTAACGAAAAAAGGCAGTCCTCAGAAGTCATTTTTCATG
>NZ_JAGYPL010000001.1:1486176-1496710 GCF_018343715.1 Bacillus sp. FJAT-49711
GGAGGCTCACCGCCCGCCCCGCGGAAAGCGAGCAACTGTAGCGGAAATCAACCTTTACGCACTACTTGATAAAAAGCAACAAAGTATGTGAGAAAAGCCTAACGAAAAAAGGCAGTCCTCAGAAGTCATTTTTCATGACTTTTGGGACAGCCCCGTTTTTTATGCATGACTATTTAATGTGGAAAACTGCCTTTTAAATTTATATCGGAAAAATCCAAGTGTCATGATCATACTCCCGATAATAAATAAACATAAGATTCCTAAATTATGCCACATAAAGCTAAAATCCCCACTTGAAATAACAGCCTTGTATGCTTGAACTGAGAACGTCATCGGCAAGAATGCGTTAAACGGTTGAAGCTGTCGAGGAATCAGTTCAAGTGGAAATGTTCCAGCACTAGTCGTTAATTGCAATATTAAAATGATAATTGCAATGAATCGACCTGGATCTCCAAGCAATGTCACTAAAAATTGGATTAAAGCTATAAACGTTAAACTTGTAATGATCGTTGTCAAAATAAAGAGAGGGATACTTTCTACTTCTATTTTGAGACCATAGAGCATGATTGCATCAGCTAATATGGATTGGATAACCCCTACGATCGCGATAACTCCAAATTTTCCAACGAACCAATGATAAGCATTTTTCGGAAATTGTGCAGGCTCTCTTAGAGGAAAAACAATTGATATCAATAAAGCTCCAACAAAAAGGCCCAATGATAAAAAGTATGGTGCAAATCCCGTACCATAGTTTGGCACTTTATTAACAGCCTTCTTATTCACAGTGATCGGTTCACCCATCATATCGTAAGTTTCATCACTTGCCTGAATTCCATTTACTTTATCATATGCATCTCCGAGCTTATCCTTCATTTCTGCGGATCCATCTTCAAGCTTTTTCGTACCTTCTACAAGTTCTTTAGTTCCGGTAGCTAATTTATTGCTTCCATCACTAAGTTTAGTTGAACCTGAGGCCAATCCCTTCATTCCACCATTTAATATTTTTGCTCCATTTGAAAGCGTATTTGCTCCATCACTGACTTCCGTTAATTTTTCGTCAAATAAGGATATTCCACTAAGTAATTGATTTTGCCCACCTTGAAGTGTTTGCGCGCCTTGGACAAGGTCCTTCGATCCTGTAGAAAGTGAATCCATCCCTGCTTTTAATTTACTTTGGCCTTCTTTTAATTCACTCATTTTTCCAGCCAGTGTGCTTGCGCCTTCGTGCAATTCTTTTGCAGATGAATGTAATGTAACAGTTCCTTTTTCAACCACCGCGCTTCCGGTTTCAAGTTTTGCGAGACCTTCCTCAAGATTAGCTTTCAATTGGCTTCCAATTTGTTTTTTTACTTCATCAGGTAAAGGCAGCTCGGCTAGCTGGGAATCTATATTCGCCAATTGATTTTTCATCTGTTCTATACCTGAGTGTAATTCGGCCGCTCCTTTTGCAACTTGGCCGGCACCTGTTTGAAATTCATCTAATTTATTGGCCAATAATGTTGTCTTATCCTGGATTTGCGTTGCACCGGATACGACATCTTCCATTGCTCTATCTGCTTTCTTAATTCCCGCATCCAACGTACTGGCTCCACTCGATAATGCCTGCGCCCCTTTATCTGCAGCCACAGCTCCATCCACAAGCTTGCCATGACCTTCCTTTAATTGTGCAATTCCATTAGCTAGTTTGGATGTTCCTTCTGCTATTTCATTCGTACCAGATTGTACCTTGGAAACACCGGAATTAAACTCAATCGATTTTTCAGCTAACTCATCTAAACCCTTTTTAAGAGTGACCGAGCCATCATTCAGTTTAGCGGTTCCCTCGAAAAGTTCCTTGGCTCCGCTGCTCGCTTGTGCAAATCCGTCACCCATATCCTTAATTTTACTAAACATCGTTTCCGAATAAGTTGCGACAACCTCCTTTGAAACGGCTGACTTTATTTCTTTTATTGCTGTTTCTCCTATCTGGGATGATAAAAAGTTATAACTCTCATTCGGAATATATTTTAATTCTAGCTTTTTTGGGTGTTCATCTAAAAGTGAGGTCGCATTTTCTGAAAAATGTTCAGGAATTTCTATTAACATGTAATATTTTCGATCTTCAAGATCTTTATAACCATTTTTACTATCGACGACTTTAAAATTAAAATCATTGCTTTCTTTCAATTTTTCAACTAAATCATTTCCCAAACGCAGATCTTTATCTTCAAAAGCAGCTCCCTCGTCATTATTGATGACTCCTACTGGCAAATCTTTTAAACGATCATACGGATCCCAAAAGGCCCATAAAAACATTCCACTATATAAAATAGGCACAAGCATCACGGCAATAAGCGGGATTAAAAGCTTTTTATTTCTAAATATCTGTTTTATTTCAGCAGTAAAAAGTGTGTTTTTCATCGTTGTTCTTTCCTCCTAAAACATTTAAAACGTTATGACCATTTTCCTCAAATAGTCAATATCTTTCAAAAAAATTGGATTATCTACGTGGACAATCCCGTGAATAAATAAAATTTGAATAGCTCCGATATTTTTTCTTTATTTAATGGTTCGTGTTTTTTTTCCCAATCGAAAATAAGGGATATATACATTTTTAGCATAATAAAAGCTGTAATTTCTGGATCACATTGTTTAATCTCACCTTTATCAATCGCTTCTGTCACTTTTTCCTTAATATAATTGATAATAGCCATTTCAACTTTTTGCATCATTTCTTTTACGGCTGGAGTCCCTAACTCTCTCTCTTCTTGAAAAAGCTTAATCGTCAACTGATGTTGTTTTCTAAACTTTAATAATTCGTATATGGCAAGCGTCGCGTTTTCATAAAATGATAACTCATCTTGAATGGTCTTCTCTGCAGCTGCTTTCATTTCTGTAATTAAGGATTTGATAATTTCACTAAGCAATTCTTCTTTATTATTAAAAAAAGTATAAATAGTTCCTTTTCCAACATTGGCTATTTTCGCTACTTGGTCCATTGTAGTCGCTTTATAACCAAACAAAGAAAATGATTTTGTTGCTGCATCAATAATGAGCCGCTTACGATCAATTGACATATTCTGTATACCTCCTTTCTCGAAATTGACCAAAACACCAATTCAGTCAATTAGTATTACAATAATTTATCATAATCATTTTTTAAAAGCAAGAAAAAACAGCTAAAATGATTAGCTGCTTCACTTTATATATTGAAGGACATCGTGCACCGCTTTTTTCCCTTGATCGATACAATCTGGCAGCCCTATTCCTTCGAAAGAACTCCCCACCATGAATACACCAGGCATATCCTCTTGAAGGCTTTTTTTCATCTCTTCTATTCTTTCCTTGTGCCCGACTGTATATTGAGGCATTGCCTTTTCCCAACGAGTAATTATCGTAAATTGCGGTTTTGCCTCAATATTCATTGTTTCTTTTAAATCCTCCAATACAATTTGTTCAATTTCTGCATCGGAAAGATCAACTACTGTTTCTTCTCCCGCACGTCCAACATAACAGCGCAGCAGCACTTTTCCTTCTGGAGTTGTATGCGGCCATTTTTTATGTGTCCACGTACAAGCGGTTATCGTATAATCACTGTTTCTTGAGACAACAAAACCTGTACCATCAATAGTATTTTCAACGTCTTTTTCATCAAAGGCCATCGCGACAGTAGCTACAGTTGTAGCCGGCATATGTCTTAAGCCACATAAATATTCTTTTTCTTGCAACAGATCAGCAATCGCTAAGTGCGGCAACGTAATAACAACACTATCTGCATGGATAATTTCATCACTGTTTAGTTTCAGCTCATAGCCCGAATCTGACTTTTTTTCTAAAGAAGTAACTTGTACACCTTTCACAACCGTACAGTTTGTCATTTTTTCCTCAATGGCATCTACCAATGATTGCAACCCATTTTTTAATGTAAGAAATATTCCTTGGTTTTTGCTCGTTAAACGGTTTTTCGGCGCTTTCGCAGTGGTCTTGCTCATTCCAAGAATTAAACTTCGATGTTCACGCTCAACTTTATAAAACTGTGGGAATGTTGACATTAAGCTTAGTTGGTCAATATCACCCGCATATATTCCGGATAAAAGCGGCTCAATTAAATTTTCAACTACTTCATCACCAAGTCTTCTTCGGAAAAAATGACCAAGTGACTGATCCTCTTCATTTTTTGATCGAGGCAATATAATATCACATGCTGCACGCATTTTTCCTTGAACAGAAAACAGACCAGTCGTCATAAATGGACCCATTTTAGTGGGAATGCCCATTACAGCTCCTTTAGGCATGGGGTGAAGTTGTTCTTTTACAAGTACATATGATCTACCTGCTGTATTATTAACAAGCTCATCACCTAAACCAACTTCTCTCGCCAATTCTGCTGCACTTATTTTTCTCTCCAAAAATGAATCTGGACCTTTTTCAATGACAAATCCATCCTGATGAACCGTTTGGATTTTGCCACCTAGTTTGTGGCTCGCCTCCAAGAGAGTTACTTCAATAGGAAGTTTCTGATCAGCAATTGTTTTCTGCATGTAATAAGCTGTCGTTAAACCAGTTATTCCACCACCGATCACAACAACCCTTTTCTTATTTTCACTCAACGTAAAATCCCTACTTTTAATATTTATTTACTAAGATGTTTTAAAATAACGGAAACAAGAGCATCAATAAATTTAGGCTGTGCATCTGGCATAGCTGGTCGGTAATATGCTGCTCCAATCTCGTCCGTCACTACTTTACATTCCACATCATTGTCATACAGGACTTCAAGATGTGTCGAAACAAAACCGACTGGAATGTAAACAAATGCGTTATAGCCTTTTTTCTCGTACAGATCTCTTGTTAAATCTTGCACATCCGGTCCAAGCCATGGATCAGGAGTATTTCCTTCACTTTGCCAACCGACTTCATATTCTGTAATACCCGCTTCCTGAGCGATTAAATCAGCTGTTTCTTGAAGTTGCTCAGGATATGGATCTCCATATTGAAGTATTTTTTCTGGAAGACTGTGAGCAGATACAATTAAACATGCATGATTTCGCTCTTCCTCTGGCATGTTTTGATATACTTCTTTAACCTCATCTGTCCAAAATTGGATGAATTTAGGTTCCTTGTACCAGCTTTCAACAGATGTAATAGCCGGACCACCAAGCTTCTCCGCTGTTTCTTTCGCACGTTCATTATAAGATTTCACGCTAAATGTTGAAAAATGAGGAGCTAGTACTAATGAAACTGCCTCTTCAATTCCATCTTCATGCATTCTTTCAACTGCATCTTCAATGAAAGGCTCGATATGTTTTAAACCGATATATGCCTTAAACTCTATTTCATCTTGAATTTCGTTTAATCGATCTTGAAGTCCGAAAGCTTGCTGTTCAGTAATTTTTGCTAGAGGCGAGATTCCACCGATTGCTTTATATCGATTTTCCAAATCTTCAAGGGCTTCCTTAGCAGGCGGACGCCCATGGCGAATATGTGTGTAATAACGTTCAATATCTTCTTCACTGTATGGAGTTCCGTAGGCCATAACTAATAGCCCCATTTTCTTTTTTGTCATTTCAATCACTCCGTTTCATTAACGTAAATGTTTTATTTTTTCAGCACTGTACTCATGAATAAATGAAGTAAGACGTTTTAGTGTTTCCGGATTTACTTCTGGGAAGACTCCATGTCCAAGGTTAAAAATGAACCCTGGTGACTGAATTCCTTCATCAATAATTTCTTTTGCACGTTTCTCTATCGTTTCCCAATTAGCGATTAACACTGCTGGGTCTAAATTTCCTTGGACTGCTTTCGTCACACCTAATTTTCTCGCATCCGCAATCGGCAATCTCCAGTCAAGCCCGACAACATCGAGCGGTAGGTCATTCCATTCCAATGCTAAATGACTGGCGCCCACTCCGTGCATGATGAGAGGAACATTTTCAGTCTTCATTTCACTACATATTTTCTCCATAACTGGTTTAATATAACTTTTATAATCAGCTCTACTTAACGCTCCTACCCAAGAATCAAAAATTTGGACTGCGCTGACACCAGCTTTAATTTGGGCTTTTAAATATGAAATCGTCATATCGCCTAGCTTATTCATTAATAATGACCAAGCTTCTGGCTCTGAATACATGAAGGCTTTCGTTTTATGATAGTTTTTGGACGGACCTCCTTCGATCATATAACTCGCTAGAGTAAAGGGTGCGCCCGCAAAACCGATTAAAGGTACCGTTAATTGTTCTTCTGTTAAAAGCTTGATCGTATCGAGAACGTAAGGTATATCTTCTTCTGGGTTAATTTCCCCTAGTACCTCAATATCCTTAATAGAACGGATTGGGTTGTCAATTACTGGGCCAATCCCACTTTTTATTTCTACATCGACTCCTAAAGATGGGAGTGGTGTCATAATATCTTTATATAAGATTGCAGCATCAACATTGTACATATCAACCGGAAGCTTTGTCACATAAGCACATATTTCTGGTTGATGGGTAATTTCAAACAGTGAATATTTTTCTTTTAATTTACGATATTCAGCTTGAGAGCGGCCAGCTTGTCTCATATACCAAACAGGTACATGCTCCGTTCGCTCACCTCTTGCCGCACGCAAAAATGCATCATTTTTAATATTCATCATGATTGTCCACCTTTCAAGGTTTTCAGTAATTGTATTGTATTATAAAAGTATACGAATTAACAAAAGCGAAAGCCCCCAGTCTAGCAGCTTACAAACATTTAGGTCCTGGACAAGGAAAAGGAAACATGGCGCGCGACGAGCCGATGTTGACTATCACAAGAAGAAACTATAAGTTTGATAGGCGCTGGAGCCTGGAATCCTTCAAGTTGCATCCAATTTTCTTTTCTTACGGATAAAATTTTAGGAATCCGTTATAACTATAGTATTTTTCCTGCTTAAAGTATAGGCAACTACTCTTCTTGTCATAAATTTGTCCTTTTTAATGCCTTATCTAGTACAAACTCTTCTGTTTGCAAATGACGAACAAGGGTAAAATAGAATCAAATGTTGAACGTTAAAATGTCAATGGGGTGATTATATGTATGTTTATATCACAATGGGAACGTATTACTTTTTGAAGAAGCTTGAAGAAAAGCATTCAAATGAAAAAATGATTTTAATGCAGAATATAGAAGGCTGCTTGCTTTGGCATGAGACGACTGGGTCAACCATATTTCAGTCTCCGAGAAAATATGAATTGATGGAGACGTTAGGCGACTTTCAAAATGAAGGTGTCGTTTTATGTAACTTTATTCCAGTTAGAGAGGAAAATAGGCCGGTTTTTGAATATGGAATAACTGATAAAATTAAATTAATTCAAAATGAACCAGGACTAATAACTGCTCGTATACTTCGTCCACTGTCAAATGATACATACTTGCATATGACGATGTGGAAAGACGAAAAACATATTCATGATTGGAAAAATTCAACTATGTATAAACATATCCATTTTCAATCGAAAGGCACTAATATATTTTCTGGTCCCGCCTATTCTACAACTTATTATGTTTCTGATGAAAATGATGTAGATAATGATATCTAATTGAGGCTGGGACATAACTAAAACAATCAAACCTAAAGACGAACAATGATCTAACTTAGCGGAGGGAATATACGAAGACTCCTGTGGGAGGAAGGCATAGGTGAGACCCCGCAGCTCGGGACGAGCGAGGAGGCTCGCCAGCCGCCCACGGAAAGCGAAGTATATTTCCGGAGCGGGTATATACACTAAACAACCTATTGTTCGGATTTATCTTTGTCGGAAATAGTTATGTCCTGGTCTCTTTTTATTATTTTTGTGCACACTCTTCTGAAAAATTGATATAATTATTTCGAGTCTGAAAATATTAATTAGGCGGGTGTGCTTCGGTATGAAAGAAAAACTATTTGATCGCATAGAGAAATACTATAACGAAATGGTTAAAATAAGACGCTACTTACATCAAAATCCCGAATTATCTTTTAAAGAGGTTAAAACTGCAGCATTTATTGCCGAATACTACAATCGTCTTGGTGTAGAAATAAAAACTGGTGTTGGCGGCAATGGAGTTATAGCTAGAATTAAAGGTGGAAAACCAGGAAAGACGGTGGCATTGCGTGCAGACTTTGATGCGTTGCCTATCCATGAGGAAACAAACCTTCCCTTTAAATCAATAGTCCCGGGAGTCATGCATGCATGCGGCCATGATGGACATACTGCCACACTATTAGTATTAGCAAGGGTTCTGAATGAAATGAAGGATGAGCTTTCCGGGGAATATGTCATGATCCATCAACATGCAGAAGAATATGCACCTGGAGGCGCTAAACCGATGATTGAAGACGGTTGTTTAGATGGTGTTGATGTTATATTCGGAACGCATCTTTGGGCAGACGGTCCATATGGAAATATTCGATATCGAAAGGGACCGATTATGGCAGCAGCTGACCGTTTTGAAATTACCATTAAAGGATACGGCGGACATGGAGCACAGCCGCATAAAACGAAAGACGCGATTGTAATTGGATCTCAGCTCGTTATGAACTTGCAGCAAATTGTAAGTCGTAGAGTTGCTCCAATTGAGTCTGCTGTAGTATCTGTAGGCTCTTTTATTTCCGACAATGCTTTCAACGTTATTGCAGATGAAGCAAAGCTTGGCGGTACAGTGCGTACGTTTAACGAAGACATTAGGGATATGATAGAAAAAGAGATTGAGAGAATTGTAAAAGGTACATGTATAGCGGCTGGTTGTGAATATGAGTTTAACTACTACAGGGGATATCCTGCTGTCGTGAATCATGATGCTGAAACCGATTTTCTTGTAGAGGTTGCAAAGGAAGTACCTGAAAACACATTAATCGAAGAAACAAAGCCGGAGATGGGCGGCGAAGACTTTGCTTATTATTTGCAGCATGTTAAAGGCACATTCTTCTTCACAGGCGCAAGACCTGATGGTGTAGAGCAAGGCTACCCACATCATCATCCAAAATTTGATATTAATGAAAATGCGATGCTTGCGGCAGCGAAAACTTTAGGATTAGCTGCGATCAAATCAGCTAATTAATAAATAAATCCCCGAAGAATTTTTAAAATGTACCCTATAAGATAGACACTTAAAAAAAGTCTCTCTTATGGGGTATTTTTATTTATAATGAAAATAACAACTAGATGGGGCGGATCATATGTCAAAGAAATTATTTACTGAACAAGAACAAAAATTACTTAAGAAACACCCTTACGTAAAGGCTGTTAGTGAAAAAGGAATTACATATACAGATGAATTTAAGACAATCTCAATTAAAGAATATGAAGAAGGAAAAAATTCACGAGAAATCTTTGAAGCTGCAGGGTTTGATATTGACATGTTGGGAATTCAGCGAGCGAAATCAGCTTTAAAGCGCTGGCGTGCAGCTTATAGGAGAAATGGTGTGTTTGGGCTAGAAGACTCACGTAAATGTAGTTCAGGACGTCCACTGGAGCGAGAATTAAGTTTAGAAGAAAAATATGCTAGATTAGAAGCACAGAATGCCATTCTAAGTGCAGAAAATGAACTGCTAAAAAAGATCGAATTAGCAGAAAGGATGTTGAAGAAGAAAAAATAAAATTGACAGCAGAACTGAAATTCCAACTGATACATACAGTCATTGAAAAATATGATTTAACAAGAATGGTCCGCTATCTTTGTCAACTAGTTGGTGTTTCCCGTTCAGGATATTACCGTTACTTTACAGTTGAAGCAGAGGCAAAAAGACAGGAAAGACACCAAGCAGATGAAGCAGTTAAAGAAGTCGTTTTAAAGGCATTTAATTTCCGCCGTCGCCCAAAAGGTGCACGTCAAATTAAAATGACATTAGAAAATCAATATCAAATTACGTATAACTTAAAACGAATTCGTCGCATTATGAAGAAGTTCAAGATTATTTGCCCAATCCGAAAAGCCAATCCATATCGACGAATGGTTAAAGCAACAAAGGAACATCGGACATTACCTAACCTTTTAAACCGCCAATTTAAGCAGGGAATCGCTGGAAAAGTATTATTAACAGACATTACATATTTAAATCATGGAAAAGGAAAACGTGCCTATTTATCTGCGATTAAAGATGGCGAAACTAATGAAATTCTAGCATATGAAGTATCAAATAAAATCACGTTGGATATCGCTCTAAATACAGTAAAGAAATTAAAAAAGAATGGTAGAAAACTAGCTGCTGGTGCATTCATTCACTCAGATCAAGGTGTTCATTATACAAGCCCTCAATTCCAAAAGCTTGTGAAGAAAATGGGATTAGGTCAATCCATGTCACGTCGTGGTAACTGTTGGGATAACGCACCACAAGAATCATTCTTTGGTCATTTTAAAGATGAAATAGATATGAGAAACTGCGAAACATTAGAAGATGTAAAACAAGAGATTAAGAGTTATATGACCTATTACAATCATTATCGAGGTCAATGGAACTTAAAAAAGATGACGCCTGCACAATACAGACATCATCTTATTCAAGTTGCCTAAGGGCTTTTTTAAAAGTGTCCTTTACAAAGGGTACATTTTA
>NZ_JAGYPL010000001.1:1496720-1561428 GCF_018343715.1 Bacillus sp. FJAT-49711
GAGTTATATGACCTATTACAATCATTATCGAGGTCAATGGAACTTAAAAAAGATGACGCCTGCACAATACAGACATCATCTTATTCAAGTTGCCTAAGGGCTTTTTTAAAAGTGTCCTTTACAAAGGGTACATTTTATTTATTTCGGGGATTTTTTATATTCATTAGCTTTTTAATAGATTGAATAAATCCGAATCCTGTTTTAGGCTTGATTACATTATAAAAAATGAGAACAAAAGTAGAATGAAACCCTTCTATTCATTAAACGGGAATCGTGGACATACTTTTGTTCATCAAGTGGATTTTGTCCATCATAACAGCTACATTGGACAAAAGCTGGTTCTTCACAAGTATTCTGTCCATCATCATAATTACAATGGACAAAATTGGACTCTCGACAGTTTCTGTCCCTCACAACAGTTGTATTAGACAAGACTTTGTGTCTTATAAACTGCCTGTTCCCTTTTTCAAGAAACTTTCTCCAGCTTAATTATTCTCCCTGGAGCATATATCTTGGCAAATAACAGTGAAAATGCAATAGAGACAAGCAAAACGATCATCCCATTTCGCAGCCCTGTACTTATAAAAGCAAAAAGTCCAAACATAACTGCCTGAACGAGAAGGACTTGTAATAAAAGCCTTAAAAATGCGATTCTTTTTTGAGAAGGCTTAATTGGATAAAGGCTCGTCCATATTTTCAATTCATGTTTACGCAAAATAGGAAATAATTGAAAGCCTGTTAAATAAAGAAATAACAAGGAAATGGCAATAGATAAATAAAGATTTCCACTAAATACAATGATCAGTATCGAAATAAGTGTTAACCGCACAATCAATCCGGAAAATTCACTTGTTCTCAATATTGTCCGGGCAAACAAAAAAAGATATGTTTGTTCGCTTCCATAAGGTATTAAAGAAAATAAAGGATCCAGCCATTTTCTTCTTTTCACTTTCCCTCTTAAATGTGGAACATCCGTAAACATATTAGCAGCATGGTAAAACGCCTGCATTCTTCCCTCTTCTTTTTCAATTAATACTTCCCACTTAATTGTTTTATTTTTAGACGCTTCCTTCACATAAATTGTAAACACAGCCATAATCAATAAAACGACTCCAAAAAACCAAAACGAAGCTTTTTCAATGAAGAAATAAAACAAAAGAGCATTAAAAATAAAGCGGATAATCCAGTCATATACGTGCACGTAAGAATCCCTTATTTTTAACATTTGCCAATGAATGATCAGATTCCATATTTTCAGACCGAAAGCAAGCAAAAGCATATAAAAAAACATACTAAAACTACTGCCTGTCACTTGAACATACATTGGCATACAAGCCGCTAGAATCAGTAAAATAATGTACGCTTGCCCAATAAAGCTGACTCCCAATCCTTTTTTGAAGTACGACGCAAGCTTTGTTTCAAGAGGAAGCAAAAATACGAGATCTGCTTGCCTCAAAAAAGTAGATATTGGACTAACAGTCAGTACAAGCCCTAAAATAAACCCGATAACGATTCCGACCGGAAATTCTGAAGTTAACGTCTTAACCCAACCGGAGTAGTAATAAATAGCCGCTCCCCCACCAAAAATGAGTACAAAGAGCAAATGGTCATTGAACATATACTTCAGATACCGACGAAGTTCTTTCATATATGCTTGAAATCTCTCCCGCCACAACTCTTCTATATGTTTCATGACATCTCTTCCTTTGTCAGTTGGATATAAATATCATCCAATGTTGCACCAGGCATTGAAAATTCTTTTTGAAGTTCACTTAAAGTGCCTTTTGCTCGAACTTCCCCATTATGTAAAATAATAAACCCATCACAATAGCGTTCCGCCGTTGCTAATATATGAGTGGACATTAAGATCCCTGCCCCCTTCTCTCTCATATCATTCATTAATTCAAGGAGAGATTGAATTCCTATAGGATCTAGTCCTACAAATGGCTCATCGATGATGTATAAAGAAGGCTCAATTAAGAACGCACACATGATCATCACCTTTTGTTTCATCCCTTTGGAAAAATGAGCAGGAAACCATTTGAGCTTCTTATCTAAACGAAATTCTTTCAATAGCAGACCTATGCGATTTTCATACTCTTTTTCAGATAATCCATATGCCATAGCGGATAATTTTAAATGTTCTTCCAAAGTTAATTCTTCATATAAAATTGGAGTTTCTGGAACAAATGAAAATTGCTTTCGAAATTCTTCAGGTTGCTCTTTTAATGTTAAATCATTGATAGTAATTGAACCTGATCGCTCCTCCATCAATCCAATAATATGTTTGATTGTCGTACTTTTTCCTGCTCCATTTAAACCAATTAATCCAATCATTTGTCCAGTTTCAACTGAAAATGATACATCTTTTAAAACTGGATTTTTCGTATATCCTCCAGTTAAATTCTTCACTTCAAGTAAAGACATGAATAACGCCCTCTCTTCTATTCTCTACAGTATCATTATTGTACCAAAAGAAATCTTATGAGACATTATAATTTTTGGTTATTTTTACCTGTATTACTGATTCCAAATGTGGACAATATAATATCGAAGGAGCGGGAGGACTAAGCGAAGCTGGGGTGGTTGTCGAAGACACAAATCTGCAGTAGAAGCGGAAAGCCACGATGAACATTGACCATGATTATCAAACTTGACATTGACAAGGGAGATGATTGCGTTGGGCTATGAAGATTCGGATATTTCTTTAATAAAATCATTTCATTAAAAACGAAATGATGTAAAGAAACCTTTCCAAGTAACCCGCTAACCCCTTCAACGAGCAGGATTTTTATTAAATCCTGCTCGTTTTCACTGTGCGCCCAGCATGGGCGTAGTCTATAGGGTGCAAGTCCCGAACTGCGAAGGCAGAAGTAGCAGTTAGCTTAACGCAAGGGTGTCCACGGTGACGTGGAATCTGAAGGAAGCGAGCGGCAAACCTCCGGTCTGAGGAACACGAACTTCATATTAGGCTATTTACGATTGGGTGAGTTTGCAGTACAGAACAAAGCCCTTTCTGCCGAAGGTTGTATGTAGTAAATGAAGCAGATAGGTGGAGGGAAAGACTACGTTCTTACCTGGGGAGGTCTGATTGGAACGCCAAGTTCACTTGGTAACCTATCCAGTGATGGATAGCTGAACAATCAGAAGTCAGCAGAGGCCATAGTACCATTCGAACTCGAGAAGAATGGGAAGGGCTGAACAATTAAGAGAGAGCAACATCTTGGCATTCAGTAACCTGCGATGAACACAGATAACCGATAAGGCATGCTTGAAGGAGGATATGGTGAATCCCATGGGGGACTTCAAGATGGTGGAGCAGAACTGGCATAAGTGGAATCGTTGTTCACGGAAAGAGGCGTAACCAATGTTAATGGAACGAATACTGTCACGGGAAAACCTCCTTTCCGCCCTGAAAAGGGTGGAACGAAATAAAGGAAGTCATGGTGTGGATGGGATGTCCGTACAAAACCTACGAGAGCATATCAAGAAACACTGGGAATCCATGAAAATGGAACTTCTTGAGGGTACCTATACACCGCAACCCGTCCGCAGGGTCGAAATCCCGAAACCTGACGGTGGGGTGCGATTATTAGGTATCCCTACCGTAACAGACCGTCTCATTCAACAAGCAATTGCCCAAGTTTTAACGACTATATATGACCCGATGTTCTCAGACCATAGTTATGGATTTCGACCAGGTCGAAGCGCCCATGATGCGGTTAGGAAAGCAAAAGGTTATATACAGGAAGGTTATCGTTGGGTGGTTGATATCGACTTGGAGAAGTTCTTCGACAGAGTAAACCATGACAAATTAATGGGGACACTAGCGAAACGAATCGAAGATAAACGCCTGCTTAAGTTAATCCGTAAATATCTAGAATCGGGAATCATGATAAATGGCATTGTGACAACCAGTGAGGAAGGAACTCCACAAGGAGGACCTCTCAGTCCTTTACTCTCTAACATTGTCCTTGACGAATTTGACAAGAAGTTAGAGGAAAGAGGTCACAAATTTGTACGATACGCCGATGATGCTAATATCTATGTGAAAACAATGAAAGCAGGAAACCGGGTGATGGATTCCATCACCTTGTTTATAGAAGGAAAGCTTAAGCTGAAAGTTAATTTGAAAAAGTCAGCTGTAGACCGTCCTTGGAAGAGGAAATTTCTTGGATTCAGTTTTACCTTTCATAAAGAACCCAAAGTTCGGATTGCCAAAGAAAGCGTGAAACGGATGAAGAATAAAATCCGAGAAATTACCTCAAGAAAGAAACCTTATCCCATGGAATATCGAATAGAGAAACTAAACCAATATCTAATGGGATGGTGCGGATACTTCGCCCTGGCAGATACGCCAAGTGTATTCAGGGAGTTTGATTCATGGATTAGAAGAAGACTTCGGATGTGTATGTGGAAGAATTGGAAGAAACCAAGCACGAAGGTGAGGAACCTCATTAGACTTGGCGTTCCGAAAGGAAAGGCTTATGAATGGGGAAACTCACGTAGAAGTTATTGGAGAATCTCCAAAAGTCCGATACTACACAGAACCCTTGGAAACTCCTACTGGAATTCCCAAGGGCTCAAAAGTCTATTATCTCGTTACGAAACTTTGCGTCACCAATCTTAGTTGAACCGCCGTATACCGAACGGTATGTACGGTGGTGTGAGAGGTCGGGGGTTAATCACTCCCTCCTACTCGATTTCCAAAGGAGTATGTTAAAATATTCCCATCACTCCAAGGAAGGTGGAACATATGAGCGATTGTATTTTTTGTAAAATTATAAATGGCGAATTGCCATCAGCAAAAGTATTTGAAAATGATGACGTATTGGCTTTTCTTGATATTAGCCAAATTACAAAAGGACATACATTAGTCATTCCGAAAGTACATAATGAAAATGTATACGATTTACCTGAAGATGCGGCAAGTAAATTATTCGAGGTAGTACCGGAAATTTCCCGTGCCATCAAAAAAGAATTCGATCCTATTGGATTGAACTTATTAAATAACAACGGTGCATTTGCTGGCCAAGCTGTTTTCCATTATCATTTGCACCTCATTCCTCGCTACGATGAGAACGACGGATTTGGCACAAAATACATTAGTCACCAAGCTGATTATACTGGAGATGATCTCCAGTCCATCGCACAATCTATTCACCAGCATATCTCTAAATAACTCCCATTAAATGGAGTTATTTTTTTATCTCTGATAAAACATGTTAAGTTTCGCTAAGTTGATTGGAGCTGAAGATGCGAGACTCCTGGTCGACAGAATCGGCTACGTCCAATGGCCCAACGTCGACACTAGATCCTGTCCGCCCGGGAAAAACTGTCTAGGTGAGACCTCGCAGTGAGCAAAGCGAGCGATGAGGCTAACCAACTGCCCGCGCAAAGCGAGGATCTTGAGCGGAAATCAACGTACCTATATAAGATACACAAAATTCTTCTTCTTTATCTAGGACTATTATGCTACAATATTCTTAATCTTTCGCTGGCAGCAATCAGTGCATGTCCAGGGAAGCAAAAAGAAGAGAATAGTTGAGAAGAGGAGAGATTTATAATGAATACAAGAGTACTAGTAATATTAGCATTACTAATGGGAATTGGCACTGTGCTGCATTTTGTTATTCCGCCAATTGGAGGAATAAAGCCTGACATGGCACTCCCGCTAATGTTTTTAGGGATTGTTTTATTTCCAGAAAAGAAAAACGTATTACTATTAGCTATTGGCACCGGTATCCTAACTGCTTTAACAACAGGATTTCCTATGGGGCAAATCCCGAACATTATTGATAAACCAATTACTGCATTTGTCTTCTATGGTTTATATCTTTTAATCGTTAAACGGATTCCTAATGTTATTGGAGTGGCAATATTAGCTGCAGTATGTACAGTCTTATCAGGAGTTGTTTTCCTTGGTTCCGCAGCAATTCTTTTTGAATTACCTGGGCCATTCTTAGCTCTATTTGCAGGTGGAGTTGTTCCTGCAATGATTATCAATGCAATCGTATTATTCGTACTTTATCCAATTGCAAGTTCAATCCTAAAAAGATCAAATATCGTTACAACAGCATAAATTAAATTTAAACCTGGATCTCTCATCCAGGTTCTTTTTTTCATTTTATTAAAATAGTAATTAATATTCCAATTAGAAGAAACAGTAAACCCGCTCCTCCTAATGACGCAACTCGGTTTCTTAAAATCTTTTTAGGCGGGTAAATTCCTGGTCGTTGATATGCAGAGAAATAATAAAACATCCCTATTAAAAGCATAATTCCGATGATAATAAAAAAAATCGAAACTCCTTTCATGTACTCACCTCTGTCGCCTGTCTTACTTCATACTATGCGCTAAAATGTGTTTACATGTATGAGCATGGGTAAAGTTGAATGCAGGGATTTTTAACTTTTTGGAGAAAAGGTTAAAATAATAACAAATAATGGTGAGGTGATTGTTTTGAATTCAAAAGCACTCGCATATGGAATCTTGGTTGGCGGAGTTGTCGGCGCTGCAACAGCATTATTAACAGCCCCTAGTTCTGGAAAGGAACTCCGCAATCAGCTTAAAGAATCCAAAAGTGAATGGATTAGAATTGCCCAAGATTTAAAAGAAGACGCAATGGATATTAAAAATTCTGTTGCAAAAGTTTCAAAAGAAGGCAAAGAAATTATTAAAGAGCTTGCAGGAGACGTAAAAATGGCAGTCGAAGAATGGCAAAGGGATATTGAACCGAATATTGAAGCCATGCAAGAAGAAATGAAAGATATCCAAAATACTATTGCGCAGTTAGAGCAAAAATTACAAGAAGAAAAGTCTACAGTATAAGTTTGTGAGGGTGATCAATCCATATATTGGCACCCTCTTTTAATTTTTTGTTAATTTACATCTTTATTAATTTTTACTTTATTGGCATAATAATAACAAGGCAGTATCGGACAAACTGCAAACAGAATTTTTTGATTATTCAACAAAATAAACACACACATTAAAAAAACAGGGCGGGGAAATCAAATGGAAGGAAAAAATTCGTTAATTGAATCTATGCTATTTAGCCAAAGAATGGCTCAATTAAGTAAGGCACTGTGGAAATCGATTGAAAAGGATTGGCAAAATTGGATCAAACCATTTAATTTAAATATTAATGAACACCATATATTATGGATTGCCTATCATTTAAATGGAGCCTCTATTTCGGATGTCGCTAAATTTGGTGTAATGCATGTGTCTACTGCATTCAATTTCTCCAAAAAACTAGAAGACCGTGGATTACTGGAATTTTCCAAAAGAGAATCTGACAAACGCAATACATATATTCAGCTCACCCCTCAAGGAGAGAGTTTACTGCTGCAATTAATGGAAGTATACGAGCCTAGTAATAATTCTGTCTATCAGGGTGCACTTCCTCTTAGAGAGCTATATGGAAAGTTTCCAGATATTATTGAGCTTATGGCAATTGTTAAAAATATTTATGGAGAAGATTTCATGGAGATCTTCGAAAAATCGTTCCATAATATTGAAACTCAATTTATTGAAATTGATGGAAAAATGAAAAAAACGGATATGAAAACAGTTGTGTAACTATGTATTTTCATCGTTATTTCTGAAAAAAATATCCAGAATATTCACTTCAGATTTTTTATAAATTTTTCTGTAATATTTTCATTAAGTCAGAATGAATATTTTGCTTAAGGCAAGCATTAACTACCTCAGCTGGACGTAATTTTGGATTTAGTTTTTTTACAAATATATTAAAAAGCGGTGCATAAAAAACAAATTTGTCCGCTTTTTGGACTTCAAACTCCTTGCTCACATATTCACATAGCGTGTGAAACTCTCTCACTTCCTGCTCATCAAGATTTTTTTCAATGATTAGCCGGTCAAATTCATATCCCTCAGATCGAATCATTCGGAGCATCAATTTTTGATGATATTCAAGTCGTTCAATTCTTGCCAGTAAATTATCCATTTATATAACCTCAATTTTATATATGATCTATGTATCAGTGTATTCGCGGTTTATTTCTATAATCCTCCAAAAGAAGAAAAAATAATAAAGTTATTTTTCCTATTGCTATTCTGCATAATTCATCGTAAAGTATGTAGTTGAAACTGCTTGAAAATCAATTTATTATTTTGGAGGGTTACCAGTCATGCATTGCTGGAAATCTTATAATGTCAATAAAAAATATGAATTTAACCGTCTTTTCATTATCTCAAGTTTTATAACTTTGCTTTTTTTTGTTTTTGCTTATGTGTTAATGCAATCAATTGCAGTTAATCCGTTAAACGATAATAATTTTATTGTGTTTGCAGGCATATTCATTTTATTATATCCCTTGCATAAAATATTTCATGTCATTCCCTTACTCAAATATTATAAACATTTAAAAATAGAAATAGAGTTTTATTTTTATATTTTGCCAATTATTCACGTAACAGTGAGAAATTTAATTTCAAAGGGACGGTTTACAACCGCATTATTCTTCCCTTTTTTGATCATTAATTCAATTTTATTACTAGCTATGTTCTTATTTCAGGAATATGTTCATTATTTAACTATCTTGCTAGCATACCATGTTGGATTATGTTCCATTGATATTTTATATGCAAAATCGTTGCTATCTTCTCCAAAAGGCGCAATGATAGAAGAAAATGAAGACGGTTATGAAATTTTGATAAAAGAATAACCTGTCAATTTTAATCTATCTTTTTTTTACTGAATTTGCTATCCTTTTACTATATGGGAGATGAAAGGAAGGATGACGATTGATCTCCATCTTTATTGTATTTGCTATTTTCATATTATATATATTTAACAATTTAACCAACTCTCTTTGTGTGCAACGTGAAATACCTGAAGAACGTCAACCTAAAGTGTTTAGAACGATCAATATTTTAATAACCATTTTATTATTCTCTTCATATATTGAAATTTTATACACATAAAAAGGCAGATCCCTCTAGGAATCCGCCTTTTTATGTTTTATGGCCAGTTATGCCGATTGCATCCATTTTAATATAACCATGATGCACCTACGATTATTAACAAGATGAACAACACCACGATTAAAGCAAAGCCAGCTCCGCCTCCGTATCCTACGCCTCCACTCACAATTAACACCTCCTCAAGGTCTTTTCTTTTTATCCTATTCAAATTTTTCGTAAGGTGTTAGGATATTAGCCCATATATTACAGATTTTAAATTTAAACGTATGCTGCACCCACTATAATTAACAATATGAAGAGTACTACCACGAACGCAAAACCAGAGTAATTAGCAAAACCACCATCCATATCGACTACCTCCTTTACTCTTTCGCTTTAGCATATGCCCTCCACATATGTCTTGGTTGAATCAAAAGCCTAATTTAATAAGATTTTGCAATAAAAGAGTTTTTTTTATTTATTGTTTTATGATATAGTATGTTTTGTGGCTTTCTACAATAACTGACATAAATATAGGGAGTGTCTTAAATGAAAAAATGGGTTTTAACCCTTACTTTAGCTGCGGGAGTCGTGGGCCTTGCTGCATGCGGTGGTAACGGCGGAGAAGCAGTTGTAAAGACTAAAGCAGGAAATATTACGAAAGACGAGCTTTACGAAGTAATGAAGGATAGAATCGGCGAGCAGGTTTTACAACAGCTCGTGATGGACAAGGTCCTTTCAAAAGAATATAAAGTAACCGACGAAGATGTAACTAAGAAATTAGATGAAATAAAAGCGGAGGTTGGGCCTCAGTTTACAATGCTTCTTCAACAAAATGGTTTTAAAGACGAAGATGAATTCCGTCAAGTGGTAAAGCTAAACCTTCTTCAAGAAAAATCTGCTACGAAAGATATTAAAGTAACAGATAAAGAAGTAAAAGAATTTTACGATAATGAAAAACCAGAAAGAAATGTCCGTCATATTATTGTTCAAGAGGAAAAAACAATAAAAGAAATTAAAGGTAAATTGGACAAAGGCGAAGATTTTGCAGCTCTTGCAAAGGAATACTCTGAAGACGGTACAGCTGAAAAAGGTGGAGATCTTGGCTTTATTTCGTACGAGGACCCACAATTGGACCAAGAATTCAAAGATGAAGCTTTCAAATTAAAGAAAGATGAAATCAGTGCACCCCTGCAAACACAATTTGGCTGGCACATTATCCAAGTCACTGATATAAAAGAAAAAGAGCCTTTCGATAAAGTAAAAGATAAATATGAGTATGATTTAAAAGTTGCCAAGGTTGACAGCAATGTTATTCAAAAAGCGATGAAAGCAGAATTGAAAAAAGCGGACCTTAAAGTTGAAGATAAAGATTTAAAAGAGACGTTTGAACCGATTCTTAACTACGAAGAACCAAAAGCTGAAGATTCAACAGAAGGCACTACTGAAGATACTAATACGGATAATAAGTAAGAACCATTTATCCACAAGGTATGGTTTTAATATTTCCTAACAAAAAAGCTGCTACTGAAGCTTTCAGACTGTAGATAAATTCGATCTCATCGAGTTTGTCTACAGTCTTTTTTGATTTATGTAAGGAGTAGAGAAATAATTAGTACTGCGAGCAGTAATCAAAACTTCAAACAGCCATTTTCCTTTCAACAAACATAAAAACACCGAGAGGGAGTACTCTCGATGCCATTTGGCGACAATCTAAAAGCTGCGCTGGCTGCTCTTATTATTCGGACTCTCCTACTTGCCTTCTCTGTTCTTTTTCCTTTTCCATTCTCTCTATATACACTTGGCCTTCTTTCTCAATCCACTCAGTTTCCAACTCTTTATCTGCTCTTGCTGTTTTAATGGCCATAAATGCGCTCGTAAAGATTCCTAAAATGACAACGTATACCCAAATAGGCAAAGACAAAATAATCGCTCCTTTCATGGCTTGTCCACTTGTTAGACTATATGATAATAAAAACAAAAAAATGCCTTCTTATTAATAAGAAGACATCATGGGTGAAACGTTGGTTTGTAAAATGAGCGATTATCAAGCGGGAAAATTCTTTCAGAAAATTCTCCTGGTTTTACACGCAATAAAGCCCGATCGAGCATATTCATTTTTGCATCAAGATTATCTATTAAATGTAGTATTTCTGCCTCTTTAATCATTGGTTGCTTCGGGCTTCCCCATTCAAGCTTTCCGTGATGACTTAAAACGATATGTTGTAAAACGACCACTTCTTCGCCTTGTATCCCAAGCTCTTCAGCAGCCTTGCCAATTTCATTTACGATGATTGTAATATGACCGAGTAAATTTCCTTCTACTGTGTAAGATGCCGAAACTGGCCCTGACAATTCAATTACCTTCCCAAGATCATGAAGAATGATACCTGAATATAATAAATCGCGGTCTAAGGATGGATATAGCTCCGAAATTGACTTGGCCAAATCCAGCATAGACACAACGTGAAATCCTAAGCCAGAAACGAACTCATGATGATTTTTTGTTGCAGCAGGGTATTCTAAAAATTGATCTAAGTATTTTTTTACTAAATGTCTTGTGATCCTTTGAATATTAGGATTTTTCATTTCAAAAATATATTGAGTTACTTTACTCGATATTTCGTCTTTGCTTATCGGAGCTTTCTCCAATAAATCAGATAGCCGAACACCATCATGATGAGTAGTTGGTCTTATTTGTTTAATTTTCAGCTGCATCCTCCCACGATAATTATGAACTTCACCTGCAACTCGCACGATCGTTTCGGGCTGATACAGTTTTACTTCTTCATCAGATGTATCCCAAAGTTTAGCCTCAATATCACCGGAACGATCTTGTAGTATGACCGTAAGAAAAGGTTTACCATTACTCGCTATTCCTTTTGTCGCACTTTTAATAAGTAAAAACAGGTCGACCTGTTCGCCTACATCATGTTGTAAAAGTTCTTTTGCCATTCGTATATCCTCCGTTCCCTTAAATGCTAACAAAATTATAACATATCAGTCTATTATCTGCTTTACCACTTTATAGTTTGATCGTTTGCAAAGTATTTTGTGAAAGAGGCAAATATTTTACGTCCCTATCTGAAAAGTGACTTTTAATATGATCATGGCAAGTAAATAATAGAACTTGTGATTTATTGCTAATAGATTCGATCAGTTGCAGTACTTTCTTTGTTCGAAGTTTATCGAAATTGACAAATCCGTCATCAATAATAATCGGAAATGGATAATCTTCATAAAGTACTTGGACTAATGCTAATCTCAATGCCGTATATAACTGTTCACTAGTCCCTTGGCTAAGTTCAACAGGATTGAATCGCTGCCCGGAGACATGATCAATGGCAATGCCTTCATCATCTTTGAAATGGATGCGGTTATACATTTTATCTGTCAAGAACGACAAATAATCTTGAGCCTTATTAATGACCATAGGAAACCTTTCCTTAATATACTTGTCCATTGTTTTTTGTAAAATGTCCCGTGCCACAGAATATTTCGCCCAAATTCTTGCTTCTTCGTTAAAGGATGACTTGAGATGATAAAATTGATGAAGTTTCTCTGAATATGTGCCCCCCTCCTCTATTACTTGTATTTCATGACGAAGAGCTGCGAACTCATTTTGAAGATTATGGAGACATGATGATTTTTCATCTATTAATTTTAACAATTCATTCTTTCTCTGCTTCAATTCAGTACTAGATTTAAACGCTGCTGCTTTTTCCTTTAGTCTATTTCCTATATTAGCATCCAGTATATCAAGCCGTTCCTTTAGTAAAATCGATTCTTCATAAAGTCTTGCTTTAGTTCGAAATTCTTCTTCGTTGTGCGTATTTGTCATTTTAAACAATTGGTCTATAAGAGTTTGAAACTCCTGAAGCTCAAGTTGCAATTGATCGCGTTCTTCAAGAATCTCTGCACGTTTTTCCAAAAGATCTTTTTGAATATGCTTTTTTTCTTGTTCAATTTTAAATAATTGTTTTAAACGAAAGATTGTTTCGCTCGTTTCTGTAAATTCAAAACCGGCAGATTGAGCAAGTTCATTGAGATTCTCTAGCCATTGCTTTTGTTTAAAAACCTTTTCACTTAGCTCCAGTTCTACCTTTTCGGAACCTTTCATTCGATTCATTAATTCCAATAATAAATCAAAAGCATCTTCAAGTCGGCTATCAGTAAAATGAAGAGATATTCTTAGTTCCTTTTTGAAATGATCAATTTTAGATTGATTTATTTCAATTTGGTCAACTATTTTTTGTTTTTGCATCTGTAAATGTTCGATGTTTTTTAGCTTTTGATCTAATTGGTGATCATGATTTTTTAATTCATTTCGATAATGCAATTGCTCATCATAAAGTTGAATTGGGTTTTTATCATTTTTTCTTGCCCTGATTTTTTCAGTGATCAATTGAATTCGGGCTTGTACTTGTTCTTTTTCATGATTGATTGAATATAGTCGGTTTATAACGGTGATAAAGTTTGAAATGGCATAAATAAATATAAATCCTGCAAAAGCGGAAATCATCCACTCGGAGGAAAAAACTCCCCAAACAACAAATCCCAATGAACAAAAGAGAAATATGCTGTTAAACAGCAAGGATTTTTTCGTTTTTTGTGCATTATTTTCATCTTTTTGTAAAGATCGCTCAATTTCATCTTTTTCTTGCAGTAATTGATTTGTATCTTTCCACTCTTCCCTTTCTAATTCCAATTGCTTAAAATCATGTTCGGACAGCAAATTTAATTCTATTTTTTCACAAGCTGCTTCTAAACTTTCTATTTCAGTCTTTGTTGCATTCAATTGGGTCTGAATTCCGTCAAGCCTTGTACTTAACATTACTTTATGATTTAATGAATCCTTTATTTTTCCTTTCACATCTAGTCCAAGATTCAAGCTTGGAATTGTTAAATATTGCTCATCAGAATAATTTAGTTCTCGGCAAATTCTACTTATTTGATCTTTGTAGTTGGATAATTCCCTTTTTAAATTTGTGATCTCAGACTGTATTTGTTCATATATCGGCCATTCCATTAATACCTTTTCCGTTTTGTCTAGCATCGATTGAAATGATTTTAATGGAGTATGATCCTCGATCCGTTTATCAATTTCTGTCATTTTTTTATTAACAGCCAATAATCTGCTTGTAATCATTATGACTTTCTCAGATAATCGTTCAAATCTTGTTAAACCATCAGTTGGAAATTGGATTGCACCTAATTCCTTTATGTTCTGATGAATACGATCAAATTCTTTAATTTGATCCCATTTTTCTATTAATTCATTCACTACTTGAAGTTTTTCATTCAGTTCACTTAAGGCATTTTTGATATGTGCCGCTTGTTTATCAGTAGCTTCTATTTTTATTATTATTGATCCATACTCGGCATTTTTTTGCTTTGCCTTTTGTAAATCTCTTTCACTTTCACGCAACATAGCAATTTTTTCATTTAATATCGGTTTTCTCCCGTTCGGTTTAAAAAGCTGATCCAGTTCTTTTTGAAATGACTGTTCAACATTTAGCAAAATATCTGTACCCATTGTGCCGGATGCTACTAAATAACGGCTAATTTCATCACCTTTTAATTTTTGCACTTCCTGAATGCCCTGGAGATTAAAAGAAAATATACTTTCAAATAATGATCGATCTACACCACCTAATAACTGTGATAAAAGTTCTTCACTTCCAGATAACCCATTTTCCAAAAATACTGTAACATTTCCTGCTGACTTCCCTTTTACCCGTTCGATGATTACTTCTCCATGCTCCTTTGTTTCTACAGTAATTCTTCCACCGTACGCAGAGTGGTTTTTCGGTTCATAGCGTAAGGAAGACTGCTGCCTAGAAGGAAAACCAAATAATATGCTATGGATGAAAGACATGATGGTTGATTTTCCTGCTTCATTTTCTCCATAGATTATTTGCATATCTGAAATATCATGAATATAAAAATCGATTAATTTACCATATCCAAATATATGCAGACTTTTTAGCTTCAACCTTGCTGCCTCCCTTCTCCTATACTCAAAATAATTAATTCTTTAGCAGTATCAAATAATTCCCTTTTCTCCTCTTCATCGAGTTTATTTAAATAGCGGCTTCCATATATATGAGAAAACAAACTTGAAACGGTTTGTTCAAACCCACCCTCCTGATTCATTTCTTCTACAGTCACATTTAGATTCTTCATGAAGGAATCCATCAATCCAATACTAATATTGTTTAATTTCTTATGTATAGCATATGGCCAAACAAAAATTTCCTGAAAGCTAATTCCATCCTGCAGTATTTCTAAAAATTCGCCGTTACTTATTACTTGCTGGATTTCATTGCTTAATTGATCTGAAGAATGAAGGGTTAAAGCCACCATTAGTGATTGTTGATTGGCTTCCTTCATTGTTTCCATTTCTTCCTTACATTTGCTATAAAGTTCGGAAAGAGTATTGTTTTCGTGACAATAAATATCAACAGATTCCCATTGAATAGCAGCAGTTGGAATAAACGTCATTTTTTCTAGGCCATTTTTCGGGAGCTCCACTTGATAACATCCTTTATCACCTTGTTCATTCCTATGTCTCCCTTGAATATTTCCTGGGTAAACTACGAAAGGTCGTTCATGCAAAACTTGTCTCATATGTATATGCCCTAAAGCCCAATAATCCATATCTTTTTGCAACAATTCTTCGATTGTAAATGGAGCATACGACTGATGAATACTCTTTCCACCTTCACAATGTCCGTGAAGAAGTCCAATATGAAAATCAGCATGACCCATTTTTTTATAATCTAAAATTTTCCGTTCGATAACGTGCCGTTTTCCATAGCTAAACCCATATAAATGAACTTTGTCCCCTCTCTTTGAAGTAAAAGGGATCATTTCAGGTTCTTCACCGAAAATATAAACATTGTCAGGCATATGTAATGTAATCCAGTTGCCTTGTAAATGGTCGTGATTTCCATATAAGATAAATGCACTAATTTCCGCTTCATACAGTCTTTCCATTTGTTTACGTAATCTTGCTTGTGCTTTAATGCTTCTATCCTCACCATCAAATAAGTCTCCTACTACAACAATAAAATCAACTTCCCCTTCAATAGCAACGTCAATTACCCTTTCAAATGCTGTAAAGGTACTTTCTTGTATAAGATGAAAAAGCTCTTTAGGTAAATGTTTTAAGCCTAAAAAAGGGCTGTCTAAATGTAAATCTGCTGTATGTATAAAACGAATTCCATCCACTTGCACCCCTCCTGCGTATCGAATGTACGTTCTTATAATTATACATCATTAAGAGGAAGGATGAAAGGACAAGAAAAAAAGCTCTCATAGTATGGGGCTGTTGACAAATTACCCCTAATAGGAGAGCTCTCTTTAAAAGTTTTATTTTAATACATTAATTTTCTTTAAAAATTCAAGTTTATATTGCTTGCGAAAGTGTTCTTTCACCATATAAGCCACACCATTATCATTGTTTGTTCTTGTGTTCCAATTTGCGGCCGAACGAACTATTGCAGGCGCATTTCCCATTGCCACTCCTAAACCAGCCCATTGTACAAGGGGAAGATCATCGATTCCTGCACCAATTGCAACGACCTCTCCTCTTTTAATACCATGCTGTTCACATAAGTATTTGACTCCATTTAATTTAGAGACGCCGGCAGCAACAATGTCGAGCTTGTTATCACCGACTTCTATGCATGTTACTTCATCATACATTTCTTCAATCGCTTTCTTTGCATCAGATAAATTTGCATTATTATCAAAAGCCGCTTCTATTTTAGGTGGTGATACTGGCCCCTCTTGTAATTTTTCACTAAGATTATCGACATATTGCTCAGAATATGAAAAGCGATTCGTTCTCTGAAACACTACCTTTGCTAATATATTTTCTGGTAACTTAACTTTATTTCCTAATGAAAATTGTTCATGTACGAGCTTAATTTGACATGAAAATGATTCAAGAAATGTAGTTATTTCACTAGTTATTTTTTCATCTATTTTATTTACATATACTGGCTTATTAAGTTCTTTCGCGATATATCCACCTTGGTGCGAAACAATGTGATTGTCAACTTTTAATGTTTTGGCTACTCTTTTCGCCGCCGGAAAATTTTTGGATGTAGACAATATGACTTTAATATCTTTTGATTGTGCAAACTCAATTGCTTCACGTGTCATTTTATTTATGCGGCCATTATCCTGTAATAATGTACCGTCAATGTTTAAAACAAGCATTTTATAAACCATGATGTCCCCCCTCATCGTGCAAAATATAACATTTCTATCTTATATTTATGTAAAATGCATTAAAGATAGAACACGGTAAAAAACAAAAGCAAAAGATCAGTTAATCGACGTACAATAACTTTAGGATTGTTACGAGATTTTAAGAAAACATGATGGCCATGCCCACTAATAGAAGGGCTCAGATAGCAACATCCTGTCGCTTTGCCTTCATAATGATCCTTTGTATCTCCAACGTCTTCCGTCCCAGCATCTTGACAACATGATAAGCAAATGTTTTAAGTGGTTTGATCTCAAACTGATGGCGTCTTTAACTCGTCATAAAAGAAAATTACTGAAATAAAAGTATACTAGGCCCTGTCGCTATAAAAAAACACCGCTTTCCTTAGAAAGCGGCATTTTTTTTCTTATATAAGAAATCATCAGTATTTTGAAATTTAGGCGCCCTGTAGGCCAATATGTCGATAAGTTAGGTGCATGCGCTTTTTTCCTATTTATCTATTCATCGATCCATACAATTCATCAAGTGGTTTCATAATGATTTTATTTAATTCGGTGATTGACATGCTCATTTGCTGTTCAGCTTCCATCAATCTTGTTACTTTTTCATTACCTTGGACTTGGTTGGCAATTTCCTGTGCCTCCATTATTTCATCTTCCGTAATATCTCGCCCCTCCATTTGCTTTTGTTGAAGCTGCATTTGCACATTTCGAAAAGCATCAAACATGGATTTTGCGATCGGATCATTTTCAACTGCATCATACATCATTTTTAAATTCTGAAACTCGCTGCTGTTTCGCAAAGCTTTTTCAAGCTCATAGGCATAATCATACAAATTTGTAGCCATTAAGGTAAAACCTCCTTTCTCTGCAATATTATCATATTACGACGTTAACAAAACAATAATTCCTTGAATTAGGCCAATTGCACCACCAAGGATCGCTCCTAAATAAGTGATCATAACCAATTCTTTTTTTGCGATAGAGATAACGAGTTCTTCGAGACGCGGCAGGGAAAAAGATTCAATTTGCTCTTTTATAATATCTTCAACTTGAAACCTTTCTATAATTTCACCAGAACGCTGGGCTAAATAAATCCCTGCTGACTCCAATATGCGTGGAGCCAATGTTTCTTCAAAGGAATCCCTATATGGTAACATAAGTTCAGAAATATCCTTCTTGAGGAATTTTTCTATTTGAACGGTGTCCTTTACAAACCTCTTAATATAAAGCAATATCTTCTCATCTTTCGATTGGTTCAACATTTCACGCAACGGTTTATTTTGTAAATTATTCCATTCAGACTCAATAACGTTTACAAGCATTATTTTTGTGCCAGGACTATTTAAAAACTTTATGATTTCAGGCTGTACTTTTTCAGCCAAAGAATCGTTTCCAATAAACATTTGTATCATGTTCCATAGTCTTCCTCGATCCTTTAAAAACTCTTCAATCATTGTTTTTATTTTATCCTTGCCTTCGGGGCTGGAGAAGTATCCGATTATTTTTTGAATAATTTGATCCGCAGCTCCAGGTATTTTTTCATGTACAATCCCTATCCATTCTTCTGGCAATATGTCATGAATTTCCTTCTGCCAGAATTCTTGTTTCATTGAAAGATATTTTTTTTCAATTTTATTATCGATAAATGAATTTACTTTTCCAATCGGGCTCTCGATATGAAATTGTTCTAATAGCTGCTCCAACGTTATTCCCTTTTCCAAAAAACTCCTGAATTTTCCCGTAAACCAAGTTTCCATATCATGTTTGAATTTTTCTTCTGACAGCTTTTTCTGTATGCTTTCCGGTGTCACTAAATGTTCTACAATCATTTTCCCAATTTGTGCAGCTATCTCATTTTGCCGTTTTGGAATTAACCCAGGTGTAAAAGGCAGCTGCCATTTTCCGATAAAAAATGTTTTGTATGGACGAAATAACATTCGGATTGCTAAAAAATTGGTAAAACCACCAATTACAGCTCCGATAAAAACCATAAATAATACTAACCATATTCCGTCTTGCATTTATATCATCCTTTCATAAATCTCCGGTGCAGTGAAAACTGTTAAAATATAACATACTATTACGATTTAGGATACAAAAAGGATTCTTATTTTGTGAAACAAATGGTTGTTTTTTTGTTACAATAACTAAGAGGTGATCTAATGCTTCAACATTTCCAAATTCGCTCACTTTTCGATGAAAAGGAGCTTCCGGGCTGGATATTTTCTTTTTATTATCAACAATGTAAATATAATGGTACTTACCATTCAAATGGGAAAATTGAATGGCAATCCGAGCCTCCCGATAAAGCAAGTCTAATGAACGTAGAAAAGCAAATACACGATTTAATGATTTATCACATTTATGATAAATAGTTAACAATTAAGGTAAAATCTATTTTACACAATAATTACCAATCGTTAAAATGAATGTACCACACATCTTGCTTCCAAACTATTCGTAAGGAGGCTGATGGCGAATGGATAAAGATAATAAAGAGAACCAATTTTTACCTGATACACAAAATGAAGGTCGCGATCAATTTTATGTTGATGTCGACAGAATGATTAACGAAGGGATGTCAGGGGGATCTGTTCATATGCGAGCTGATTCCACAAACATAGAGGAATCTATTGACTTTTTTCCCGAAGATAAACCGAAAGAAATTTAGAAGAACTAGATGGGCTGGCTCATTGTCAGCCCATCCCTATTCTAAAATATATATAAAGAGGCGACACAATGTTTAATCGATTATTACAATTATATCCAAACGCAATATCGGCCAGTAAACCAATTGCTGATTCAGATTATTTCTGGATAAAGAATGATAAAAACTATATTGGTATTCCTAAAAAGGATATTTCGGAAATTGAAATATCATTATTACATACTTTATTTCCCATTGAATATAGAGATGAGCAGTTTCCTCTATCTTCTATTGCTAAAGAATGGAGAGAGTATTTGCAAGGTGATGGCCAACTCCCTTCTACACAGGCAAAAGTTATTCGCTTTATCCACTTCTCAATTTCGGATAATCGCGATGAATTTCTATTTGATGGATGGGAAGAGGCGGTAAAAAGCTTATTTTCCAACGAAGTGACCATCGTCCCTTTTAGTAGGAGTCAAGGAGTCATAATCGAAGAGCAAAGCAATGTATGTATAACGGAAGACGAGCTATTCTCGGCCATCCAAGCTTTTGAGAGTGATTTTTTCTTTAAAATCCACTTTTATATTGGTCGTTTTCAAGAAATAGATTCTACTTTAAAATCGTTATTTTCACTCGAGCAAACAATGTTAAAATTATCATTATCGGAGCATCCGGAAGAAAGAATTTTCACCCGTGAAAAATTAATGCCTCTATACTTATACCGCTTAATTCCCGATACAGAGGAAAGAATTTTGTTTGCAGATGTACATAGCCTTTTAAAGGATGATCTTGAATTAGCTGAAACTATAAAGGCTTATATTGAAAATCAATCGAATGCTACCTTAACCGCAAAACAGCTTTTTATGCATAGAAATAGTTTACAATATAGAATTGATAAATTTATTGAAAAAACAGGAATCGACATTAAATCATTCCATGGAGCGTTTTTTGCTTACTTAGCTTGTTTGCATATTGACGACATTTAATGCATCCTGCCAAAAATCTATCTACTTTTTTGTGCACCCTGTCCATAGCCACTTGAAAGCGTATTCTGTAAACTATGATTTAAATACATTACTTTTTCAGGGGGAATTACAAATGGCAGAGTTGCGCTTAGATAGTATTTATAAAGTATATGACAACAAAGTTACAGCTGTTGAAGATTTCAATCTTCATGTAAAAGACAAAGAATTTATCGTATTCGTTGGTCCATCTGGTTGTGGTAAATCTACTACACTACGTATGATCGCTGGACTAGAAGAAATTACTCAAGGCGACTTCTATATTGACGATAAAAGAGTAAATGATGTTGCTCCTAAAGACCGCGATATCGCGATGGTATTCCAAAACTATGCCCTTTACCCACATATGAGTGTTTATGATAACATGGCATTCGGATTGAAACTTCGTAAAATGCCTAAAAAAGAAATTGAGCAACGTGTAAATGAAGCTGCTAAAATTCTTGGTCTTGAAAACTTCTTAGATCGTAAACCAAAAGCTCTTTCTGGTGGTCAGCGCCAGCGTGTTGCTCTAGGCCGTGCGATCGTTCGTGACGCAAAAGTATTCTTGATGGACGAGCCGCTTTCTAACCTTGATGCTAAACTTCGTGTACAAATGCGTGCTGAAATTGCAAAGCTTCACCAAAGACTTCAAACAACTACTATTTACGTAACGCATGACCAAACAGAAGCAATGACAATGGCGAGCCGTATCGTTGTTATGAAAGACGGAATTATCCAACAAGTTGGTACTCCTAAAGAAGTATACGAAAACCCAGTTAATATTTTCGTTGGCGGCTTTATGGGTTCACCTGCAATGAACTTCTTTAACGGAAAATTGGAAGCTGATGGTTTCTTAGTGGAAAATAAAGTTAAAGTTGCTGTTCCAGAAGGCAAAATGAAAATGCTTCGTGATCAAGGATATGTTGGTAAGGAACTTGTTCTTGGTGTCCGTCCTGAAGATATTCATGATGAACCTGCATTTATTGAAGCTTCTCAAGGAACAAAGATTAATGTTAAGATCGATGTTGCCGAACTTACAGGTGCAGAAACAATGCTATATGCTGCGATCGGTAACACAGATTTCATTTCAAGAATTGACGCAAGAACAATTGTAGAGCCTGGTCAAACTATAGATCTTGCATTTGACATGAACAAATCTCACTTCTTTGATATTACAACTGAACAAAGAATTCGCTAATATTCTTTAAAACCAAATCCCTGCCTAATATTAGGCAGGGATTTTTGCGTGGAAAAGAAGCATACTATTTTTATTAGAAAAGCGCTAGGCGCATGAAGCTAGTTGATGAAAGACTTCTTTTTAATAAGAATTGTATATTATTTTATTCTTTCTTTAATTTAAATAAAAATATTTGGTGAAAATTCCCTGATGCCACAACGCATATTTTAATGTAAAAAAAATCATAATACAAAATACAAACAGATCATTATTAACCGATGGGTTAACTTAAAAGGCACAGTTATCGTGCGCCGGTGCAATTCCGGCTAACCCAACCAATACTATATTTCACAACAAGGAGATGACACAAATGGCTAACAGCAATTCAAACCAACTTGTAGCTCCAGGTGCACAACAAGCAATTGATCAAATGAAATATGAAATCGCATCTGAATTTGGAGTAAACCTTGGTGCGGACACAACTTCACGCGCTAACGGATCCGTTGGTGGAGAAATTACGAAGCGTTTAGTGCAAATGGCAGAACAACAGCTTGGCGGTTTTTCTCACTAACACATAATTTCATAAAAGTGGAAAAAGCCCTCGGTTCATACCGGGGGCTGTTTAACTTTTTCTTTCTAGCTCCAACACCTATCGACTAGCAAACTTTTTGTCTCTTCCTTAAGATAAGTCTAGGGACAAAGGAAGGTTAGCTAAATCACCACGTCCGTGGAGAGGTAGAAGCACCCGCATTCTACGGGCCTGTACGACGATGAGCAAGGTGCTTTCGTTTTCTTACAAATTTACCATTTTACTTGGAACAATCCATTCATCATATTGTTCTTCAGTTACGTACCCCGTTTTAATAGCTGCTTCTTTTAAAGTTGATCCATCTTTAAATGCAAGCTTTGCAATTTCTGCCGCTTTTTCATACCCAATGTAAGGATTTAAAGCCGTCACAAGCATTAAAGAGCGGTTAACGTTTTCTTCTATAACCTCTACATTTGGTTCAAGACCTTGCACACAGTTAACATCAAACGAAATCATTCCATCCGCGAGTAAATGAACAGATTGCAAGAAACTATAAATAATCACAGGTTTATATACATTAAGTTCAAAATTTCCTTGGCTTGCACCAAACCCGATAGCTGCATCATTTCCAAATACTTGGATTGCAACCATCGTCAGCGCTTCACTTTGAGTTGGATTTACTTTACCTGGCATGATCGAGCTTCCTGGTTCATTTGCAGGTATCGAAATCTCGCCAATTCCACTTCTTGGCCCACTTGCCAACCAGCGGACATCATTGGCTATTTTCGTTAAATCAGCTGCAAGTCCTTTTAAAGCACCGTGAACATACACAATCTCATCATGGCTTGTTAAGGCATGATATTTATTATCAGATGAAACAAATGAGTATCCTGTTTGCTCTGTAAGCTGGTGTGCAACCATATCTCCAAATTTAGGATCAGCATTAATACCAGTTCCGACAGCAGTTCCACCAATGGCTAAGTTGAGCAAATGCTCTGCACTTTCTTTAATCATTTTTTCACTTTTCTCCAACATGGCTCGCCAACCGCTTATTTCTTGTCCTAGTGTAATCGGTGTAGCATCTTGCAAATGAGTACGACCGATTTTAATAATATTCATATACGCTTCTTCTTTTTTTAGAAGCGTTTGCTTCAATTGATTAATCGCTGGCAATAATCGATTGCTGATATCATCATAGGCAGCTACATGCATAGCTGTTGGAAATGTATCATTTGAACTTTGCGACATATTAATATCATCGTTTGGGTGGATTTTTTCATCAGAACCTAATTCCTTTAAAAGTTCATTTCCACGTCTTGCAACTACTTCATTCACGTTCATATTAGATTGCGTTCCACTTCCTGTTTGCCATACTACAAGTGGAAAATGATCGTTAAATTTACCTTCTAATACTTCATCGCAAGCTTGAGAAATAGCTGATGTCTTTGCATCTGATAATTTCCCAAGTTTATTATTTGCAGCAGCGGCTGCTTTCTTCAATTGAGCAAATGCGCTAATGATTTCTATCGGCATTTTCTCATTGCCAATTTTAAAGTTTTCTTTACTTCTTTGTGTTTGTGCTCCCCAATACTTATCTTGAGGTACTTTTATTTCACCTATTGTATCTTTTTCAATGCGGTATTCCATATGTATAGTCCTCCTATTTCTCATTTACACTAAGGTTTTTTCGCAAAACCGAAAATAACTATTTCTATTTTCTCATAATTATTAAAAACTTTCATCCAAGAATATATAAAAAATTAGAAGCTGATTGCCAGCTCCTAATTTCCAAACTTTTTAAATATACCTTTTAGCTTTTCTTCAAATTTCTTAAGATTGCCTTTTCCTTTTTCGAGTTTTTCTTTCCATTTCTCGGCTTCTTTTATCATCTTTTCATCAAAATCATTTAGTTTTTCTTTAATTGATTTGTCTTCTTGTTGCTGCTTTAGATGCTCATTTATTGATTTTGTTTCAAAACTTTGTTTTTCAACATACGGAAGGGCACCGTTCATCATAGCGCGGAAGATAGGAACTACAGTGTCCCCACTTCTGCCTTTTAAATAATGAGTTCGATCCGTAATATCATATCCTAACCACACCGCTCCAACTAAGTTAGGTGTGTACCCAACGAACCATTGGTCTTTTGTTCCTTCCGTTATATCTTTAAACGGAAGCTGGGTTGATCCCGTTTTACCTGCAATCGTGTAGCCGTTTATTTGAGCATTTTTTCCTGTTCCAGATTCTACGACATTTAATAACATCGATGTCATTTGCTCTGCCGTTTTCCGATCTGTAACCTTCGTTTTTTTAGGCTTTACTTCAACTTCTACTTTGCCTGTAGGCCCAACTATTTTAGTAATAATATGACTTTGCACCCTTTGTCCACCATTTGCAAATACGGCATATGCCTCGGCCATTTGTTTTGGAGAATACCCTGTTTTTGTTCCTCCAAGAGCTAGACTTAAATATTGATCATCCTCTTGAAGCGGAAGTCCAAATCTTTTAACAGAGTCAATACCTTTATCAAGACCAATCTCATTCAATAGCCATACTGCCGGAACGTTTAATGACTCCTCAACCGCTTTGTACATTGGAACATCGCCAAGATATTGATGGTTATAATTTTTTGGCTGATATCCATCAAACGATACATCCTCTTCATCTTTAAGTTTTGCTTGTGCTGAATACCCATTCTCTATAGCAGGAGTATAAACAGCTAAAGGTTTCATGACGGAGCCGGGCTGTGCTGTTAATTGCGTCGCTCGATTATAAGCCCGAAATGTATGCTCCCCTCTTCCCCCTACAAGTGCTCTTAAACCACCTGAGGCTGGATCAAGGAGAACAGATCCACTTTGTGCCAATGTCCCATCACTGCTAATAGGAAAAAGGGAATTATTTTGAAAAACTTTTTCTAAGGATGATTGAAGATTTTGATCCATTTCGGTATATATTTTATACCCTCTCGTTAAAAGTTCATCTTGAGTGTATCCATATAAATTAATTGCTTCATTAATAACCGCATCTACATAATAAGGATATTTTCCTTTTAAAGGGTCGCCACCTTTATTATCAAGTACAATTTTTTCAGCTATTGCTTCGTTATACTGCTGATCCGAAATAAAGCTAAACTTTTTCATTTGACCGAGCACAACATCTCTTCTTGCCGTAGCACCTTCATAATTTTTATAAGGATCTAATGCCGAAGGCCGATTTATAATCCCTGCAAGCATAGCAGCTTCACTTAATGTAATTTGTTCTACATCTTTCCCAAAATACTTTCTAGATGCATTTTGTACTCCCCATGCACCGCTCCCAAAATACACTTGGTTCATATACATTTCTAAAATCTCATCTTTTGAAAATGTCTTCTCCATTTCAACTGCAAGAAATACTTCTTCTAATTTTCTTTTGTAAGTGCGCTCAGGCGATAAAAGTGCCACCTTTGTTAATTGTTGAGTAATCGTACTTCCGCCTGCACTTATCCTTCCCGATTTTAAGTTTAGAAAGACCGCTCGAAAAATCCCTTTTACATCAAATCCTTTATGTTCCTTAAAGCGATGATCTTCAATTGCGATAATCGCATTTTGCAAATGCTGTGGGACTTTATCGATCGATACGCCTTCAATTCTATTAGCTGATATTTTACTTGCTTCGTCCCCATCTTTATCATAAATAATAGTCGATTGAGAAAGACCTTCTTTTAATGATTCAACATTAGCCGCACTTGCTAAATAAGCAAAATAAGCCAAAACAAACAGAACGGATAATGATAAAAGCAAGATGATGATTTGGTTAAGATGAGCCCTTTTCCAAAATTTCCAAATCGCTTCTTTTACTAATATAAGATATTTCCTCATAATCTCACCACTTTCGATACCTTGCAACTATTATATAATATACGTTTTTTAAAAACTAATCCTATATTTTTCTAAAAAAAAAAACAATCTTAGAAATTCGCCGCGATTAAGGCATTTTCTAAGACTGTTTCATAATAAATAACGTTAATTTTCTTTTTTTATCTTATTGAGTTCATCATCCATAGCTTTTAAATACATATACACTATTTGTTTTGTTTTGTCATTCGCTTCGATCACATTTAAATGCTGCATGCATTTTCGTACAATTGGGTGGGTCCTTTGCTTTTTAACAGTTTCGCCATTCATTTACTTCACCCCATTATCATATTTAATGTTTTGAAGCAATAATCTATATATACAGGGGCTAACAATTCTCGATGTATGTAGACAAAGTCAGATTATGAAAAAAGTTTGTCTGAAAATTGGTAATATGGGAGACATAAAGAGAATAATCTCTATTTATAGATATTATTATAAACTACAAATTTGAATAAATGTATAGGCATATATTCGTGGCTTTGATTATCTACATTATAATGAAAAAGACCTATTTTTAAAAAGATTTAAAAAAATTAACTAATAAATCAAAAAGATTCTTTACTAATATTCTAAATTGGCGATAATAAAAGGAGATAACAAATAATTCTTTCATTTACAAAATATATATTTAAACAATAAACTAAATATAGACATTTTTGCCATTTGATAGATTTTTGGGAATATATTGGTATAATAGAATGGAGGTGAAGTGATGGATCAGCTTAAATTTGATGTAATTTCCTATATGGAATCAAGACAAGAATTTATTTTTAAGCGTTGGAAAGAAAAAATCATCGTTCCTATTGAACAAGACCGTGAAACAATGATTAAAGGCGGTCATTTATTATTTAAAGTTATGCTCCACGCTTTTTCTTTACCTAAAAAAAATCTTGAATCTTATTTAAAATTGACTGCTGAAGATACTGAAGCAAAAATAATATATAAAACCTCTAGTATTAGCTATATAATTTATAATGCGAACATCATAAAAAATGAAATTCTAATTGAAATTGCTCAATATCGTGCGGAATGGGAAGACATCAAACCTATTTATATTAAGTTTTCAGACATCATAGATCAATTTTTATTTAATGTAACTAATTGTTATAACGATGTAAATGAGGAAACTAAGCCATTAACTGAAGAAAACCATGAAGAAAGATTAACCTTGCTAGGGCAAATGACATCAAGCTTTGTTCATGAGTTCAGAAATCCATTAACGACAATTCATGGTTTTGTACAGTTGCTGCGTTCAGAAAATCCCGAGCTTCCTTACATGGATATTATTTTAAATGAGTTGGAGCAATTAAAGTTTAGGATTACCCAATTTTTAATGTTATCAAGGAAAGAAGTCTTAAACCATGAAATTACATTATTTTCATTAAATGATTTACTCGATCAGGTTGCTTCCTTTATCTACCCAAGGCTTTTAGAGGCTAATGTGGAATTGGAAAGAGAGCTTGAGGATAATTTATACGTGAATGGATACATAGAAGAAATAAGACAAGTTTTAATTAATATTATCTTTAACGCTATTGATGTTTTATCAGAACAGATGAAGGCATCCGTTATAAAAATTAAAGGGTACAAGAATGAAGATGAATCTATCGTTTTACAAACTTCAAATACAGGTCCAAAAATTCCTGAGCCATTATTAAATACCATATTTAATCCCTTTGTAACAACAAAAAAAACAGGTACAGGGCTTGGTTTATTCGTTTGTAAGGAAATTATCGAAAAACATAATGGAAGGCTATCTTGTACGTCCGATGATGACTGGACAACATTTACGATACAACTGCCACCAGCCCAAATGCAAGAAGTATAAATATACGTGAAGGTAATACTAGGGCGGAGGGAAAATGATTTCCCTCCGCCCTATATTCTCATTCTCCATATGGTGTTTTATTTTGGTTTGTTTAATAGAACCATGCTGCTCCTACAATTATTAATAAGATAAACAATACTACGATTAACGCGAAACCACCAGCATAGCCAAAACCTCCGCCATAGCCGCCATAACCACAGCCGCCAAATCCGTACATTTGCCTCACCTCCTGATTAAAGTGAGTGAAATCACTCTTGCACAATAGTCTATTCGAGAATCCAAAATGTGTATGGACGTTTTATAAAAAAATGGATTTTTTACTCATTCGGAACTTTTCGTTATAATGATATCTATCATAGTTATTTGCTTGAAAGGGGTACGGCCTTACATGAAATCATTAGTTTTAGCCGAAAAGCCAAGTGTAGCACGTGATCTAGCCCGTGTTCTTGGTTGTACAAATAAACAAAAACATTATATTGAAGGTCCTAAATATATTGTGACGTGGGCTCTTGGACATCTCATCGAATTAAAGATGCCTGAGGATTATGATACAAAGTTTAAAAATTGGAATATGGATGACTTGCCAATCCTCCCTAAAAAAATGGAATTAAAAATCATTCGGCAAACAGCATCCCAATTTAAAGGAATTGAACATCTGGCAAAGCGCAATGATTTGAATGAGCTTATTATTGCAACAGATGCGGGGCGTGAAGGAGAACTTGTTGCGAGATGGATTATAGAAAAGATTCGTTGGAGAAAACCAGTTAAAAGACTATGGATATCATCGCAAACAGATAAAGCGATTAAAGATGGTTTTACTCATTTGAAGTCAGCCAAACAGTACGATGCTCTTTACGAATCAGCTGTTTGCAGAGCCGAAGCTGATTGGCTTATTGGATTAAATGTGACAAGAGCACTTACTACAAAATATGATGACCCATTATCTGCTGGACGTGTTCAAACTCCAACGCTTGCAATGATTTTGGACAGAGAAAAAGAAATACTAGCATTTATTCCAAAAGAATATTGGACGATCCAAACAAAAATTGGGTTAATGACAGCGTCTTGGCATCGTCAAAATGAAAAAAGACTTTTCGATGAAAAGCAAGCAAACGATATTTCACAAAAAGTAATGGATCAACAAGCAATTATTACTTCTATTGATAAAAAAGAAAAAAGTGAACAACAACCATTTCCATATGATTTAACGGAACTGCAACGAGATGCTAATAGGCGATTCGGTTTTTCAGCCAAAAAGACATCGAATGTTCTTCAATCCTTATATGAACAACATAAACTTGTTACTTATCCTAGAACAGATTCCCGTTATTTAACGACGGATATTGAAGCAACAATGGAAGGTCGCATACTTGCACTGCAAAATTCATACAAAGAAGAATGCAAACCTGCTATACAAAATAAGGGTAAAGTGTTGGCAAGAAAGGTGTTCAATAATGAAAAAGTGACGGATCATCACGCCATTATTCCAACGGATGAAAGACCGATCATAGCAAATTTATCATCAGATGAACGAAAATTATATGACATTATTGTCAGAAGATTTTTGGCATTATTTTATCCTATATATCGATACGAAACGATACATGTGACTTTCCAAATTGGAGATGAGACCTTTTCAGCGACTGAATCCAGCATTAATGATTTAGGCTTTAAAGCTGTTACAGGAAAAGGTGACGAGGATAAGCATGAAGTACAACGTCTTAGCGACTTGCAAAAAGGACAAACGTTTACGGTAAACAATGTAAAAACGGATAAAAAATTAACCGAACCGCCACTAAGATATACAGAAGCTGATTTACTCGCAAAGATGGAAAAATACGGGCTTGGAACCCCTGCGACTAGAGCAGATATTATCGAAAAACTTCTCAGCTCAGAGACAATTGATCGTCAAAATAACCGATTACATCCAACTCCTAAAGGAAAACAATTGATAGATCTTGTAAATGATGAATTAAAGTCACCTGAACTCACTGCAAAATGGGAAGCCGATTTAGAAGCGATCGCTAGAGGAAGAGGCAAATCAGAAGTTTTTTTACAAAATATTAGAAAACAGACAAATCACCTCGTTGCAGAAATTAAAAAAAGTGACAAAAAATATAAAGCACATAATCTTACAGGATCGAAATGCCCTGAATGCGGGACCCTCATGAAGGAAACAAAAGGTCGTGAAGGGCGAATTCTTGTTTGTTCAAATCGAGAATGTAATTTTCGAAAACGGAAAGATCCAAAAATTTCAAATAAAAGATGTCCTCAATGCCACAAGAAAATGGAAATACATTCAGGAAAAGCAGGAGCTTATTTTCAATGTCGCCGATGCAATCTTGTTGAAAAAGCCGATCATAAGAAAAAGAGTGTTAGTAAAAGAGAGGAACGGCAATTACTAAAAAAATATTCCGGTGAGGAAACATTCGGAAATAGTTTAGCGGATGCTTTAAAAAATGCGATGAAAGATAAAAATTAAAACCAAGGGCTGTTTAAAAGTCACATTAAAAGACTTTTAAACAGCCCTCTCTAGCTTATTAACTGTACTGTTGTTCCTAAAATATATAGGTACCGCTTTCGAGGGCTGTACATTGATGCACAGTGCCTGTAGCCATATACAGGTTCTCCCCCAGCCAGTCCTGTACCCGTACCCCAACAATCAACATCGTACGCAAAACTATTTTTCAGCCGGGAAAAACATGATTTAATCACTTGATTTATTTTAGTGGCTTTTTTATCATCCGTTTTTTCATTTCGGAAGATGTTTAAGAAAATTCTCGCCCGCAAATCCCCTTACTTGATCTGCGGAATAATATTTCAGCAATTCATTTATTAAATTTTGATGTTTGGCTGCATTTTCCAAATTGACTATATGCGTTTCGATTCCATCAAAATCAGATCCAAGGCCAATCTGCGCGGCTCCTCCTAATGAACAAAAATGGTCAATATGGTGAATCATATCAGAAATATGAGCAGTCTCTTTTTCGGTTACAAAAGGAGGATGATATACAACGTGGATCAGCCCACTTTTTTGGAATAAGGCTTTTGCTTGCTCGTCTGATAAGTTTCTAGGGTGACTACAGATTACTTTTGAATTTGAATGACTTGCAATTGGAAAATCAGCAAGATCCATTACGTCCCAAAAAGCTTTTTCGCTTAAATGAGAAACATCAGTATACACTTTATGCTCATTATTAAACTCAACAATCTCTTTTCCAAATGATGTTAGCCCAGCTCCTCGTTGTTCCCAAACACCATCTGCGGCAAGATTAGCAAGATTCCAGGTTAACCCGACGGAACGAACCCCCAAGTGGAATAATATGCTTAACTTATGTAAATCATTTCCGATACAATCCACTCCTTCTAAAGTAAGGATTGCCCCAATTTCATGGCTTTTTAAATAAGTAAGATCGTTCCAATTTCGAATATGAATGATGTCTGAATTATGTTCCAATACTTGAGTATAAAAATAATCTATTTGATCAAGAGCTGCTTGAAATTTGCTCTCGCTCTTAAGTTCTGGCGGAATAAAAATGGCAAAGCATTGAACCTTTACTTGTCCTTTAATTAAACGACTTTTATTCGCATCCAGTTCGGGAGAATCTTTAAATCTTAGCGCTCCCTTACTCTCCCATATTTTATACAGTGCATCACAATGTAAATCTATAACGTTCATAGCCTCACCTAGCTTTTCATAAAGTGTATTTCTTTCTTTATTCTACATATAATGATTGATTCCCTCTTATTATCTGCCCTTGATTAAATAGTGGTAAGATATAAGATGGAGGTTTTAAGGATGAAAACTTTATTAATGATATATTCGGTAATATTAAATGGTTTGCTTGGTTTCGTTTGGATTATTTTTGTTTCAAAACTTTTAGATTTATTTAATGCCTTTGGCAAATCCGTTTGGATGGGGATTTTTATTGGAATTGCCACAATCCTTTTTTTGGATATTACTACGAGGGTTTTCGAATCATTTGATAAGGACAAAAAACACCCTGTTAGAATTGCTGGTTACGTTTCTTTTGGGATCGTTGTCTTTGTGTCCATCGTAATCATGAAAACTTCATGAAAAATCTTTTGGCTTATTTATTTGCCATTTTTTTTGAAACTACACATTGTCCTATACGCATTGTTCACTTCACACATAAAATGCACTATGAACCTTTAAGGAGGTGCCATTTATGAGTGAACATAGAGGAATGAACAACAACTTTGCGTTAATTGTAGTTCTATTCATTCTGTTAATCATCGTTGGAACGGCATTCGTTTATTAAGGTTCGAACCGGGGAGCGTCTTATGATGCTCCTTTTAATTATTTTTCTAATCAAATATCATAATTTGGAAATGCTATAAAAAAAGAAAAAGGTGTGGTATAGATGGAGCATTTTCCAATTATTCATACTAACTTTTGGGATGCAGTTATTGCCGTTCCGCTAGTAGTTATTGTTACACAAATTATTAAAATTCTCCTTCGGGTGCCCCGATTTTTAGTACCGACAATCGCTACGGTTCTCGGCCTCATTTTCTCTATTTTCATTGCTCATAAATTCAATTTTTGGGCAGCTGTTTTTATGGGTTTTTTCTATGGAAATGCTGCCGTCGGAGTGTACGCATCATTAAAAACCTCCATTTTGGCTTATAGAAAGCCAAAAAAAGAATAATGCTCCTCTTCGTAAAGAGCAGGCATTATTCTTTTTCTTAAATAAACTTTCTTTGCATATTTCTTCCATCAAAGCTAAATAACATTGGCCTGCTTTCCACTACACTTTCTAGGTGAACAGTCCTTCCCCATAACTGATGAATATATGGTAGTACTTTTTCCAAATATTTGAGGTCAAGCTCAATTCCTTCATAAGAATGCTTTAAATAAAGCTCACCGTTTTTCATATAATCCCCATCATTCACTGTGATATAAGGAAAGCCTCCATTAACTCTCATACCTACAAGCTGATCACGAATTTCTGTCCATTCTTTGTCAATGATTTTATAATCCCTTCCTTGCTTTTGAAATAGATACATGTCTTCTCTTAACACGAGTTCTTTTGAAAGGTAATTGCGTAAAAAAGATATGTCTGATTCGATTTCTCTTACTTCAAATATTTTTTCTCGTCCTGAATTTGGCTCCACCCCTTCTTTTTTCATTTCATCATTCGGGTTATTCCATCTTTCTTCTATATCTTCAAATATTTTAAGGCCGAGATAATAAGGATTGATATTTGTTCTGGATGGTTGAACAACACCTGCATTTAATTTGGCAAATTCAATTGATTCATCGCTGGATAACTCCATTTCCCGCAATATTCGTTGATGCCAGTATGATGCCCATCCTTCATTCATAATTTTCGTTTCTAATTGAGGCCAAAAATACAGCATTTCCTCACGAATCATTGTCATAATATCCCTTTGCCAATCCGTTAGTTCCCGGCTGTACTGTTCTATAAAAAGCATAATATCTTTTTCGGGATTTGGTGGAAACTGTTTTTTCTTTTTTTTACGAGATATTTTCTTTTCTTTTCGATCATCCAACGACCACAAATCATCGAATTCACTTTTCGAAGTTATTTCTTCTTCCCATTCATCTTCATCATCTAATGACCAATCCAAAGATGGTCTTAGCAATGAAGGGTCGATATGCTCCTCTATTGCCAAGACGGCATCTAAAAAACTTTCCACTTCATGTTTTCCATGTTCAATTTCATATTGCCTTACACGTTCAGCTGTTGCTGCCATACTTTCCACCATATCCCGCTTCGTATTTCGGAAGCGCACATTATTCTTAAAAAAATCACAATGTGCCAGTACATGTGCAACAATTAGTTTATTTTGAATTAAGGAATTGGAATCAAGAAGAAATGCATAACAAGGGTTGGAATTTATAACGAGCTCGTAGATTTTACTAAGTCCGAAATCATAATGGAGCTTCATTTTGAAAAATTGCTTTCCAAAACTCCAGTGTGAAAAACGGGTTGGCATTCCATATGCTCCAAAAGTGTAAATGATGTCTGCAGGACATATTTCATAACGCATTGGATAAAAGTCCAAACCCATTCCGCTTGCAATTTCGGTAATTTCACTAATGGCATATTCTAATGCTTTCGAATCGGAATTCATTTTCACTACCCCCTTTTATCCACAATGTATGTAAAAAAACCAATCTAAATGTCAACATTTACACCGTAAACATCTTCCCTTCAAGCAAATAATAAAAGTAACTCCAAAAGGAGGGTTAATTAATGGACACTTTGGACTATGATCGCGCATTGTATTATACGCATCGATCAGAATGGGATAATTTAATTGTGCTTATGGTTAGAACAAAAGATCATATGCTTTCTAAAAGGATTGAGCGTTTTTTACATGCATACCAATTTTCAAGGGATTATACAGTAATTGAACGCAACTTATACTCGTTGCTGCGTTACCTTGATCATGCAAATAATGCAACTGCCCCCATTCATGCTCAGCACGAGGATCCAGTACTTTCAATTTGAAAAGCAAAAGCGTCTTACTAATCGACGTAAGAACTACAATAACTTCTACTGAGATAAAGGGCCTTCAGTGCAAATCGATATTGACTTATTGTAGGGAGAAGGACAAGAAGCTCGATAAGCGATGACGCTATATATAAAAAAACTCGGCATTCTTTTAAAGATGCCGAGTTACATTTTCGCTATTATATTTGATGAGATTTTTACAAACATGAGTAATTCTTGAACCATGTCATCAACTAATTTTGCTGATTCTTCCCATAAGGTACCGTCATCGTAATTAAAGCATTCCGGATCAAGCACAATTTGCTTAGGTATGACATTTGCATAAAAGCCTCTCATTACTGTGCGCATATTGTTTAAACAATTGATTCCCCCTTTCCCTCCACCTGCTGTCGCGACTAATGCCACTGGTTTATATTCAAGTTCTTCACTCGTAAGAAAGTCTAACGTATTTTTCAGTGCACCTGTCATTCCTCCGTGATATTCAGGAGATATCAAAATAATTCCCGCAGATAAACGGATTTTTTCTTTAAAATTCACCACTGCAGGCAGCTGCCACTGATTTTCTTCTCCTGTTAATAACGGGAGATCTGCTTTATTAATATCTATATAATCAAAATTATATTGCCTGGCAATATAACGAGTTAACAGCTCAGTTCTTCCGCCTTTTGGCATTCCTCCATTAATCACTAAAATACGATCCATTTTGTTCGCTCCTTCACGTCTAGCTGCTTCATTGTTCAACAAAACCGTTTTTTACTGCAAATAGTGCAGCTTGAGTCCGATCAGCTACTTGTAATTTCATAAATATATTTGATACATGCGTCTTTACTGTTTTTTCTGTAATTTTTAATTGTGCTCCGATTTCTTTATTGCTCTTTCCCTTTGCGATCTCGGTCAGCACTTCTTTCTCCCTTTGAGTTAATGCAGCAATCCGATCGTTGGCAGGATTTTTTCGGTTCATACGTGTCATCAGCATATTCGTTGCTTTAGGATGCAGTGTATTTTCTCCATTAGCGAGCTTCCTAATGGCAGATGCAAGTTCATCAGGCTCAATATCCTTAAGTTGGTATCCAGAAGCCCCTGCTTCAATGGCAGGAATGACGTGATCTTGATCTGCAAAGCTTGTTAAAATCATAATTTCTATATCTGGGCAAATTTCTTTTATTTTTCCAGTTGCTTCAATTCCGTCCATTATAGGCATAACGAGGTCCATCAATACAATGTCTGGATGCAATTGTATGGCTAGTTCAACTGCTTCTTTTCCATTTTTCGCTTCACCAACTATTCGAATATCTTTTTGAGTTTGCAGGAAAAAAACAAGTCCCCGCCTAACGACATGATGATCATCCGCAATCAACACATGAACCGTCATTTTTTTCTCCCCCTAATACGGCAATGCTACATCAATTGTTGTCCCGATTCCGAGTTCACTCCTTAGTTCAAACCGACCATTAAGGGCTTCTACACGCTCCCTCATACTTTCTATCCCGAAAGAAGGAAGTACTTTATCTATTTCATACATAAATCCGCAACCAGAATCGCTAATTGAAAGTCTCACTTCGCATTTCGTTACTTTTATTGATACATAAACATTATCTTGACCAGAATGTCGTTTAGAATTATTAAGGGCTTCCTGGCTTATCCTCCAAAGAGCCTCCTCCACCAGGGAAGGTAATGCAAGTAATCCAGATAGCTTCGTATGAACATGAAGTCCTAACATTTCTCCATATCCTTTAATTGCTTGAATAAGGCCTTTTTCCAAACCACTTGGCCGAAGTTGCCAGATTAAGGCCCTCATTTCTGTCAAAGCTTCTTGAGCAAGCTCCTGTATATGTTGAAATGTAAGTTTTGTTTCTGTATCTTCTGTCATCTCAACTCCGCCCCTTGCTGTTAGCGTAAGGGAAAATAATAGCTGATTAACGGAGTCATGTAAATCCCGGGCAAGTCGATTTCTTTCCCCAATAAGGGCGACCTCTTGCGCTTTCTTTGTTAATCTTACCCTCTTTATAGCAGAACCAATTTGCAAAGCAATTGATTCCAGTAATGCAAGCTCATCACGACTAAATTCCTTTTTTCCGGGAGCTGCTACATTTAGCAATCCAAATACTTCACTTCCTGAAGTTAGTGGGATGGTCGCATGGAAGGAGATTCCTTCAGTTTCATCCTTATTTATTTTCGCAGCTTTCTCGAGTCGACGGCATTCTATAATGTTAGATGCCCTTGTCAAGCTTCCATTATGAAAACCTTCAATGCACCAACAATTGCCTCGATTTAAAGGGCGGCAATCATTTTTTGAAAGTGCGAGAGGTAAATGTTCTGCTGCTGCAACAGTATGGCGACCATTAGGTCCAATTAAAAATATCCATCCAGTTGTAACTCCCGTAACCTGTAAAAGTTTCTTTAAAACATCTGACAATAAAGGAGTGATTTCAGTTCCTTCATTCAATAATTCAGCAATTTCCTTAAGCACTCGTAAATTGGAGTTTTTTTCATATTTTTCACGTTGCATCTAAAATCCCTCCAGCTACCTATCTATAGTATACAAAAAAACTGCATTAGACTTTATTCTCATTATGGAGTAATTTCTTCTACAACTTTAGCCTGAATATTAATTAAATATTTGTGACATCCATGTGGGAATTTTACATTTCTCATTTCCTCGGACTATAATTATTATAGTACAAGTTTCAGTGAGGATGAGAAAAATGAATAGTAAAAATGACTCTAGAGATGGATTAATGTTTTTTGCATTTGCAATTTCGGTTATCGCTTTATTGGGAAGTCTGTATTTTTCTGAAGTTCGCAAATATATGCCTTGTGAGCTTTGTTGGTATATACGAATCATAATGTATCCAATCGCACTCATTCTTGGAATTGCAACTGTAAGGAAGGACTATAAAGCAGCTCTTTATTCCGCTGCCTTTTCTGGAATCGGAATACCTGTTTCACTATATCTTTACTTAATTCAAAAAGTACCATCATTTGCTGATTCTGTACCTGCCTGCGGTGTCATACCATGTACAACGCAATATATTAATTGGCTTGGATTTATCACCATTCCTTTTCTAGCGTTGATGGCTTTTATCTTGATTTTTATTTCAAGTATATTTGTGATGAAGCGAACAAGGAGGAATATTTCATGAAAAAAATCATTATTTTTCTAGTACTCATCATCGGATTATTTGCCGCTATTTCAGTCGTTACAAAAATGCAGCAAAATGAAAAAGCTGAAGGCAATCGTTATAATAAGGCAGACCTCCATCCCTTAACGATCGATCAACTTGACAATCCACTTTATCAAAATGTCATTTTACCAGACGAACTTAAACAAAAGCTTGAAAAAGGAGAAGATGCGGTAGTATATTTTTATAGTCCTGAATGCTCCTACTGTAAGCAGACTACTCCAATTCTTAATCCTGTTGCTGAAAAAATGAATATCTCTTTATTGCAATATAATCTTTTGGAATTTAAGGAAGGTTACAATCAATACCATATTGAATATACGCCGACACTCGTTTACTTTAAAGGCGGCAAGGAAGAAGCTAGAATCGTCGGGTTGAACACAGCAGAAGAGTTCGAGGATTTTTTCCAAAATAATATTCATTGAGTTCAGAAAAAAGCCTAGAAAGTGTGTACATAGTTTCCAATTTATAATTTCCTAAGCAAAGCAAAAGGCTGTCTATTTTTAGACAGCCTTTTGTTTTTACATTAATAATTGATTTGTTGGGTTTGAGTACATACTGAAGAGTATATCAGTGTTTCCATTATTTCGAGAAATAAAATTCTCAAATGAAAAAGGAAAAAACAATCCTGATTCATTTAAAATTTCAACATTTTTTTCAAATAATAATGTGTGCTCAGAATCGAATTGCCCTTCTAAATTTAAGATAAGAACTTGAATACTGCAGATTGCTCGAAAAGCCCCATCCAAGGTAAAAAGAGAATGTTCCTTTTGTACAGGTAAACGTAATATGTTTAGGTTTAAAAAATCTGCAATCTCACAATCATTAAAGTATTGTGGGAAAATGGAAGTATAGAAATAATTTATAAGTTCATCCAATTTTTCTTCCTGTTCTTCCGTTGCTGCAACCACTACTTTCATTTCTTGACCCTACCTTTTACAATTCTTTATTTTCTATTAGAATAACATAGAATCTAGGTTGATAAGATTGGGAAAATCAAGAAACTATTTTTCAAGGAGCATAAAAATGAATAGTACAAGAATGAAAATAATTATTCAAGATGAATGGACAAGTATGAATATAGAAGAGTTATTTCGTAATATATGGGAATTTCCTAAAAAAGTAATGCATGAGTTAAGAATGGACAAAGCGGTCTCTGTAAATGGACAAGTAATAAATTGGAACACTCCGTTAAAACATAAGGATGAAATTATCATTAACTTAAGGGAATCTCACGACGTGGACACTCCATCTCCTCATCCGTTGGAAATACTTTACGAAGACGACTATTTATTGGCAGTAAATAAACCAGCTGGAATGGCGACTCATCCGAACGAAAATGAAAAAAATTCTCTCGTTAATGCTGTTGCTTATTATTTACAGAGTACAGAGCAAATACATAAGGCCCGACATATCCATCGCCTTGACAAAAATACGACTGGTGTCGTTCTGTTTGCAAAAAATGCTTTAAGCAAAGTGGTTCTTGATAAAATGCTGAATGATAGGAAAATCAAACGTACTTATTGGGCTCTAGCTGACGGTATTATCAAAAGAAGAAAAGGTGATATAACAGCACCGATAGGAAGAGATCGCCATCATCCAACGAGAAGAAGGGTTTCCAAGACAGGGCAGCAAGCGATAACACATTATAACGTATTAGAAACCTTTTTAAAGGAAAACTTATCACTAATCGAATGTTCATTGGATACGGGTAGAACACATCAAATTCGGGTACATCTATCTTATATAGGCCATCCACTTAGTGGAGATAAGTTGTATGGCGGAAGCGCTCATTTTCAAAGACAGGCGCTTCATGCTCGTAAACTGGAATTCACTCACCCATTTACCTTAGATAACATACAGGTCATTGCACCTTTTTTGGATAATCCTCCAATATTTGAACAGTTTCTATAAATGAGTTTTGCTTTAAAGTCGACAAAAACTTTTAACTTTTGACGTTTTGCGATAAAATAATATAGGTTCATCACAATGCCATCCGGGAGGGCTAAAAATGGTCTTTAAAAGAAAAAAAGATAAATTTGCTATACTACTTGAAAAGATAGCTGCCAACTTAAAAGAAAGCTCAATCTACTTTGCTGATTTTAAGCTGAATAGTAAAGAAGATACTAAAACTTTCGCAGCAAAAATGAAAGAATATGAAACAATCGGTGATACATATGTCCATGAGATTATAAAGGAATTAAATAATTCTTTTATAACCCCTATTGAAAGAGAAGATTTACTTACACTTTCAATGATTATGGATGATGTACTTGATGGAATGGAAAATTGTGCGGCTTTATTCGAAATGTATTCCATTGTGCATGCCGATGAGTATATGTATAAATTCGTAGATGCAATAAAAAAATGTGTGGATGAAATTGAAATTTGCATCGGTTTAATTTTCAGTAAAAAGCTGCCAGAAGTACGTCCACATGCGATTAAAATTAAAGATTATGAATCCAAATGCGATGATGTGTTAAGAGAATGTATTAAACATCTTTTCTCAGTAGAAACAGATCCGATTCGTTTAATTAAATACAAAGAGATCTATGAAAACCTTGAGAAAACAACTGACAGCTGCCAAGGCGTTGCAAATACCCTTGAAAGTATCGTCATGAAAAATGCATAAGGGAGTCCTATAAAATGGGAATAGATTCAGTACTTATTATTACAATTGTTATAGTTATTGCAGCCCTTGCATTTGATTTCATTAATGGTTTTCATGATACTGCAAATGCTATAGCAACAGCTGTTTCGACAAAAGCTTTGAAACCGCGCCATGCAATTGTTTTAGCAGCTTCCATGAATTTTATTGGTGCGTTGACCTTTACTGGGGTCGCACAAACTATCACGAAGGATATTGTTAATCCTTTTACATTAAATAACGGTACTACTGTAATTTTAGCGGCATTAATATCAGCTATTGCTTGGAATTTAATTACTTGGTATTACGGTATTCCTAGTAGTTCTTCTCATGCGTTAATTGGGTCTATTGCGGGTGCGGCCATTGCAGCAGCTGGATTTAGTACAATAAAATATGCAGGATTTTTAAAAATCATCCAAGCTCTTATTTTTTCACCGCTCATTGCTTTTGCCGTAGGTTTTATCATCTATACAATATTTAAAATGGAATTTAAGAATTTAAGTTTAGCAAAAACGAATAAAGGATTTCGTTATATACAAATTGCTACAGCAGCATTACAGTCTTATACTCATGGTACGAATGATGCCCAAAAATCAATGGGTATTATAACGATGGCACTTATCGCTAGTAATTTACATACAACTACAGACATCCCTTTCTGGGTTCAATTTTCCTGTGCGTTAGCCATGGGGCTTGGGACATCTGTAGGTGGTTGGAAGATTATTAAAACGGTCGGCGGAAAAATCATGAAAATTCGCCCAGTTAATGGAGTTGCTGCTGATTTAAGCTCCGCTTTAATTATTTTTGGTGCAACTTATATTCATTTGCCTGTTAGTACGACACATGTTATTACTTCATCTATTTTAGGTGTTGGTTCTTCTCATAGAATTCGTGGTGTTAAATGGGATACGGCGCAAAGAATGATTATCACATGGTTTATTACATTACCAATAACTGGATTATTAGCTGCAGCCATATACTATGTATTAAATTTATTTATGTAATTAAAGAAGCCCTCCCTATTGTGGAGGTTTTTTATATTGTTTTTTTAGTGTGAAAAGTTAATAATAAAGATAAAGAAAGGGGAATAACAATGTCTGCTCTCATTTTATTTGATGGCCAATGTAATTTTTGCAATTCAAGTGTGCAATTCATCATAAAACGGGATAATGGTGGACATTTTCAATATGCATCACTACAAAGTGAATATGGACAGTCATTGTTGAAAAAATATAAAATCCCCGCTGATACGGATAGCTTAGTTTTGATTGAAAATAAAGCAGCATATATTAAAACGACTGCGGCTTTGCGTATTTGTAAAAAAATGAATTCCCCTATGAAATGGCTTTATCTATTTATTTTTATCCCACCACCAATACGCGATTTGTTTTATAATATATTCGCTAAATATCGATATAAATGGTTTGGAAAAACCGAAAGCTGTATGTTGCCTTCACCTGAAATTCGAAAGCGATTTTTATCATAGTAGGAAAGCATTCCAATTATTTTTTGGGAATGCTTTTTAATTTTTTCTGGGGGTAATAATAATATTACTTGCATATCTGCGTAAAAACGAATATTATACATAATGTATTAATAATTGTTCGCCTTTGGAGGTATATATATGTTTAAACTTAAAGAAAATAATTCGAATGTTAAAACAGAATTGATTGCTGGTCTGACAACTTTTTTAACAATGGCTTATATCATTGTCGTCAACCCAATCATACTTAAAGATGCAGGGGTACCTTTTGAACAAGTGTTTTCAGCGACCATCATCGCAACAGTCATTGGTACCTTGTGGATGGCGGTTGCAGCGAATTATCCAATCGCCATTGCACCAGGGATGGGCCTAAATGCATATTTTGCTTATTCCGTAGTAGGTACGCACAACATTAGTTATCAAACTGCTTTCGCTGCTGTTTTTATTGCTGGTATTATTTTTATTATTTTATCATTAACACCTTTTCGTAAAATACTGATCGAAGCGATTCCTGAAAATCTTAAGCACGGGATCACAGCTGGAATTGGTTTGTTTATTGCCTTTATTGGGATGCGTATGAGCGGGATGATTGTTGCCCACCCATCCAACCTTGTTGCGTTAGGCGACCTTCATTCATCTGGAGTGATATTAACCCTTATTGGGCTTGCGGTCACGTTAATCCTTATGGCTTTAAGGGTACATGGCGCATTGTTTTTGGGAATGATTGTAACAGGAATAATAGCTTATTTCACTGGTCAGCTTTCTTTCGTAGATGGGTTGGTTCAAAAGCCTTCGCTTCCTGAAGGATTAATGGTGGCGAATCCTGTTTCAGCATTAGTAGATGTAATTCAGCATAGCTTATATGCAGTCGTCTTTTCATTTTTACTAGTGACCATATTCGATACAACGGGTACGATGATCGGTGTTGCTGAACAAGCCGGATTAATGAAAGGCGGTTCAATGCCGCGTGTACGTCAGGCTTTATTAGCAGATTCTGTTGCCACTTCAGTTGGGGCCTTGTTCGGTACTAGCCCGACTAGCGCCTACGTGGAATCAACTGCCGGGGTTGCAGCAGGTGGAAGAACAGGACTTACTACCGTTACCGTTTCGGTCTTGTTTATCATTGCAGCCTTTTTCGGTCCGCTAGTCAGTGCAGTATCTGGAATTGCAGCTATTACATCTCCTGCATTAATTATTGTAGGAAGCTTGATGATGGGAGCGATTGCCAAAATTAAATGGGACGAATTGGATGAGGCGTTCCCAGCATTTTTAATTATTTTGAGTATGCCGCTGACTTCCAGTATTGCAACTGGAATTGCATTAGGATTTATCTCTTTTCCAATTTTAAAAGTTGTGACAGGGAAATGGAAGGCCGTTCATCCTCTAGTATACATTTTTGCGGTATTATTCCTTTACCAACTCGTGTTCCTGCCGCATTAATTCAATAACGTATTGTGAATCAGACAGCAGCTCTGTTATGGGCTCTGTCTTTTTTTAGTTTCCTCTCTCGATTGTGTAGGATTCGGACGGCAAATTCTGCTTTGAGGGATTAACTTTTTAATCAGAGGTGTGTTTCCTTTTATTTCAACAAAAAAGAGGTTATTCATAATGAATAGCCTCTTCTTTATTATATCGATAACAATGCTTTATCATCAGTCATCATTTCTCCGCGTATACGTTGGAATTCCGCCATTAGTTTATCTATGGTCAGTTCATGCTTTTTATCGGAATCGACTTCCAAAATCACTTGTCCTTTGTCCATCATGATTAATCGATTTCCTAGATCAAGTGCTTGTTGCATATTGTGAGTGACCATCAGCGTCGTTAATTGATCCTTTTCGACTAGTTGCTTCGTTAAGTTTGTTATTAATTCCGCTCTAGAAGGATCTAGAGCCGCTGTATGCTCATCTAATAATAAAATGGACGGTTTAGTAAATGTAGCCATCAATAAAGACAGTGCTTGCCTTTCTCCGCCAGAAAGCAACCCTACTTTCGCGTTTAGGCGATTTTCAAGATTTAAATGAAGTGATTCTAGAGAATCCCGGAAAAACTCCCGCCTTTTTTTATCCACACCTATCCTAAGACCTCTTTTTTTATTACGTGAATAGGCCATGGCAAGGTTTTCTTCAATTGTCATATTCGGAGCCGTGCCCGCCATTGGGTCTTGAAACACTCTCCCGATAAACTGTGATCTCTTAAATTCAGGAAGCTTCGTAACATTTTTCCCATCTATAAGTACATTACCGAAATCAGGTGTCAACGCTCCAGAAATCATATTCATTAAAGTCGATTTTCCAGCACCATTACTGCCGATAACTGTTACGAAATCACCTGACTTTAGTTCCAGATTAATTTGATCAAGTGCTATTTTCTCATCAAGTGTTGCTTCATTAAAAATTTTATTAATCTGTTCTAGCTTCAGCAACAGGCTTCCCCTCCCCTTTTTCAAACTTGGAAAGAGCAGCTAGTCTCTCTGCATTGCGCTTCGCTTTTCTTTTCTTTTCTCTACTTTTTTCGAACATTTGCGGAACGATTAAAGCTAAAATAACAATAATAGCTGTAATCAGTTTCATATCTCCCGTATCGAGCAATTTAACTCTAAGAGCAAGGCCAAGCACAATTCGATAAATAATCGCACCAGCGACGACTGCAAGGGTCGTTCTCACGATTGTTTTAGTCCCAAATATCGCTTCTCCGATAATGACTGAAGCAAGTCCTATAATAATCATCCCAATTCCCATTCCAATATCCGAAAACTTAGAATACTGGGCAATCAATGCACCTGAGAAAGCGACTAATCCATTTGAGATTCCTAAGCCGAGAATGATCAAATTATCGGTATTGGCCGAAAAACTTCTAATCATTCGTCTATTATCACCGGTAGCGCGAATAGCAAGGCCTACTTCAGTTTGTAAAAACCAGTCAGCAATAAATTTAATTAATAATGTTACTAAAATCATTAGGAAAAAGATTCCCCATGTTTTAGGTAAAAACTGAACGCCTAAATTGGAGAAAAATTGATTTAAAGCTGAATCGATTCCAAGAGATCCCCAAAACTGATCGAACTTTGAAAATATAGTATCCTCTTTCATTAAAGAAATATTAGGCCGCCCTACTGAATTCTCTGTAGTCAATCCCATAATTCTTAAGTTGATAGAATATAAGGCAATCATCATTAAAATACCCGATAACAAGGCATTTATTTTTCCTTTTGTATGCAAAAGACCTGTTATACAACCTGCCAAAAAGCCCACTATAAGGGCCGATAAAGTTGCAATAATCGGGTGATATCCGAAAAAAATCATGGTAGCAGCTGTACTTGCACCAGTAACAAAGCTCCCATCGACAGTTAAGTCTGGAAAATCAAGCACTCGGAATGTAAGATACACTCCAAGTGCCATAATAGCATAGATGATTCCTTGCTCTACGGAGCCGAACATTGCTGCAAACATATAAGAATCATCTCCAATCTATTCTAATTCTGCTTTCCATTCATCCTTGATTTCTAATCCAATTGTTTCTGCTGTCTCTTTATTCATAACGAGTTTTAGATTTTGTGGCACTTGTGCAGGAATATCAGCTGGTTTTACACCATCTTTTAAAATTTTCACAGCCATTTGCCCTGCTTCATAGCCGATATCATAATATTCAAATCCGTATGCCCCAAGACCGCCATTTCTAACAGAATCAAATTCTCCAACCATTAAAGGCAGTTTATTACTATTTGCAACATCCACTACAGAATCAAGTGCTGATACTACAGTATTATCGGTAATGATGTAAAGTGAATCAACCTGACCTAGTAATGATTCAGTCGCTTGTTTAACTTCCGCTGAAGTTGAAACTGATGCTTCTACAACTGTAATGCCAAGTTCTTCTGCAGCCTTTTTAGCAGTATCTACTTGTGCTCGAGAATTTTGTTCACCAGAGTTAAATACCATACCAACTTTTTTAGCATCTAGCTCTTCTTTTAAAAATTTCATCGTATTTGGAATCGCGTCTGGATGATTGTCGATTGTCCCTGTAACATTCCCACCAGGCTTTTCCATCGATTCAACTAGTTCCGCGCCAACTGCATCTGTGACAGAAGTGAAAACAATCGGAATATCCTGAGTTTCGCTTGCAACAGATTGTGCACTTGGTGTCGAATTGGCGAAAATTAAGTCAACACCAGCATTTACAAGATTTGTTGCGATTGTAGGGTTATTGTTAGGTTCACCAAGAGCGTTTTGCACATCCCATTCTACATCTAACCCTGCATCTTCTATAGCCTTTTTAAATCCGTCAAACGCTGCATTTAATGAGTCATGCTCAACAATTTGGGTTACCCCAATTTTAAACTTTTGTGCAGGCTCTTCGTTTTTGTTTTCATTTTCATTTTGATTTTCTTCTTGTTGGCTGCCGCCTTGATTTTGCCCTTCTTCTTTTGGTGTATTTGAGCTTGTACCGCAAGCAGCAAGCATTAGCATTGCACCAAAAAGTAAAATAGCAAGCTTGTTTAAATTAACTTTCACTATGTATATCCCCCTCAATACAGTTATTTGCTTTTAGCGAAATAACTCACATTTTTTAATCGCCTTTTTTCATAATATATTGGCAATATTTTATCGTAATGTTACACTGCTTTCGACATATAGTCAATAAGATTTCAAATATACAGAAAATTAAAATACGTACTTTAAAGCGTTAAACAGGAAAAGCTTTACCTTATCGACGTACCAATTACTGTGTCTTAGAATTACGCTAAATGATAAAGCAAGTGTTAATAAGGAGATTTATGATTGAGAACGGACAATCTGCCAGTAAATAAACGCTATTGCAAGACAATTAAAAAAAGAAAAAACCGGATGTTATCCGGCTTCCACTGATTTTATACTGTTTGGCGATCGACTTCTTTTTTAAAGAAACTTTTCATCGCATGAAACACATCTGATTTCTGCTTTAAAATATAATAATAAAACTTTTCATCTTTAATATTTTTATAAGCCGACATTAAAGTAGAGTTTCGCTGGTATTGGTTCACTTCACCGTACCCAAACATATTAGTGATATCCATCAATTCATTGACGAGTTTAATACATCTTGGATTATCCGATGTTAAATTATCGCCATCCGAAAAATGAAATGGATATATATTGTAGCGGCTTGGATCATATTTTTCACCTATAACTTCTAGTGCCTTTCTATAAACAGAGGAACATATCGTCCCGCCACTCTCCCCTTTTGAGAAAAATTCTTCCTCTGTCACAACTTTTGCTTCTGTATGATGGGCAATGAATTCAATCGTCACTGATTCATATTTCGTCCTCAAAAAACGTGTCATCCAGAAAAAGAAACTGCGTGCCATATATTTTTCCCAGACTCCCATCGATCCACTTGTATCCATCATCGCTAGTACGACCGCGCTGGATTCAGGCTTTTGTATATCACTCCATGTTTTAAATTTTAAATCTTCTGGAAAAATAGGATAAAAGCTGGGCTCCCCTTTCATCGCATTTCGCTTAAATGCTGACATCATTGTACGTTTTTTATCTATATTTCCCATCAATCCAGTTTTGCGAATATCATTGTATTCGATATGATCGATTTGATTTGTATCAAGTTCTTTACGCTTCAAATTTGGCAATTCTAACTCTTTAAAAAGGGCTTCCTCAAGTTCCAGCATCGAAACTTCCGCTTCATAATAATCTTCTCCGGCTTGATCCCCCGCACCCTGACCTTTTCCTGGACCTTTTTGGCTCGGACCGTCTCTTGCCACGACATCCCCAATCTGACTGTCTCCATCTCCTTGGCCAACATGCTTATTTTTATCGTAATTATAGCGAATTTTATACTCATCCAATGATCTAATTGGAATTTTCACAACGTCCCGTCCATCAGACATAATTATGCTTTCTTCTGTGATTAAATCCGGCAAGTTATTCCGAATTGCCTCTTGGACTTTCTCTTGATGACGCTGTTGGTCATCATGGCCTTTCCGGTGGAGGGACCAATCTTCTTCGGAAACCACGAACTGGTGATGCACTTCTTCTGACATCTATACACCCTCCTTTAAAATTTTTAACTTTTCTATCACCAAAACTTTTTTTGATCATATATTATCTCGACTGTCATCTTCTTCGGTGAAAGGTACTTGTTGTAATTACTCTATCATATGCATAAAAGCAAAAAAATTTACAAAGTGTTTTAGAAAAGGACAGGCCTTCTTAACATTGTTTGCTAAGAAGGCCATTTAATGTTTAGGAAACTTTGTAAATAACTTCCTTAATATTCCGTCAAGCGACTAGCAAACTTTCGGTTTTTTCCTACGACAAGTCAACATCGGCTCGCCTTTATGTCTAGCTACAGGCGCTTTCGCTTTTGAGCTTATTATCGATTTAATAAGCTTCCTACATAACGCAGCAGATCATTGGCCGATGTTGAATTGTATCCATGTTCATCGATAAGACGAGCGACTACTTCATTTATTTTCTTTAATTGCTGCTCATCCGGCGTCTTGGCGGATGTAGTGATTTTTACGACATCCTTCAAATCTGCGAATAGTTTTTTCTGAATTGCTTCCCGTAATCTGTCATGTGATCTGTAATCAAATCGCTTTCCCTTTCTTGCCAATGCTGAAATGCGAATCAATATTTCTTCCCGGAATGCTTTTTTGGCATTTTCTGATATGCCAATTTGTTCTTCGATTGATCTCATTAACTTTTCATCTGGATTTATTTCTTCACCTGTTAGCGGATCTCGAAGCTTCGTTTTATTACAGAATGACTCGACATTATCAAGATAATTATCCATAAGCGTCTTAGCAGATTCTTCATACGAATAAACAAAAGCTTTTTGAACTTCCTTTTTGGCCATCTCATCGTATTCTTTTCTTGCCAAAGATATAAAGTTTAAATACTTTTCTCTCAGTTCTTGTGTTATGGATGGATGTTGATCTAGACCTTCTTTTAACGATCTAAGTACATCTAATGCATTGATGCTTGTTATGCCTTTTCGAATAATAGTAGATGATATCCGGTTGATGACATAGCGGGGATCAATCCCGCTCATTCCTTCTTCCTGGAATTCCTTTTTCATTTCATTTACATCCGCTACATTATATCCTTCTACACTCTCTCCATCATAAAGACGCATTTTCTTCAATAAATCAATATCGCCTCTTTTAGAGTCTTTTAATCTTGTTAAAATCGTAAACATCGCCGCGACTCTAAGTGTATGAGGAGCTATATGGACATCCGCAACATCACTTTCTTTAATCATTTTTTCATATATTCGCTCTTCCTGTGATACTTTCAAGTTATATGGAACAGGCATAACAATAATCCGAGAATGCAAGGCTTCATTCTTTTTATTGGAAATAAAAGAGCGGTATTCCGTTTCGTTTGTATGTGCAACAATCAATTCATCTGCGGAAATTAATGCAAAGCGACCTGCTTTAAAATTTCCTTCTTGTGTCAATGAAAGCAAATGCCACAAGAATTTCTCATCACATTTTAACATTTCCTGAAATTCCATTAATCCACGGTTTGCTTTATTTAATTCACCGTCAAATCGATAGGCTCTTGGATCTGACTCTGATCCGAATTCAGCAATCGTTGAGAAGTCAATACTGCCAGTCAAATCGGCTATATCTTGAGATTTAGGATCCGACGGGCTAAACGTTCCGATTCCTACACGCTTATCCTCCGAAAAGAAAATCCTCTCAATCTGCACATCCTCCAAGCGCCCCCCATATTCCTCTTCAAGCCTCATTGTATTCAGTGGAGAAAGGTTTCCTTCAATCCTAATACCATATTCCTCGTAAAAATCATCTCTTAAATGCAGCGGAATTAAATGTAAAGGATCTTCATGCATTGGACAGCCTTTAATTGCAAAAACAGCTCCTTGATCTGATCGCGTATACGCCTCCAGACCCCTTTTCAGCATCGTAACAAGTGTAGATTTCCCTCCACTTACAGGTCCCATCAATAATAAGATTCTTTTCCGGACGTCTAGTCGTTTGGCTGAAGGATGGAAATACTCTTCAACGAGTTTTTCTAACGCTTCCTCCAGACCAAATAATTGGTGGCTAAAGAATTGATATTCTTTTCGATCGTTGTTTGTTTCGACCCCTGCGTCCTTAATCATATTATATATACGGGAGTGGGATGACTGGGCTACCCACGGCTTTTCTTTCAGCAAATGCAAATAATCGGCAAAGGTTCCTTCCCATTTCAATCTTTCCTCTTGTGAACGGTAATGTTCAATCTTTTTTAAAATATCCATATAGGCCTCCCTTTTGATGAGAGATGATTATTTCATTGTATGCTTATGGACAACTAAACATGAATAAGTTATCATTCACTAACCTGTCATATTTATTTATAATAAAAAGTACGATTCATTCACATTATATTAAAAATGGGCTATAATATTTGCATAATCTTGTTAGATTAAAAGGAGGCTTACATAAATGAAAACAATCATGGTCCTTGGCGTAATCATTGCATTTTTGGCTGCTATTTTTACATCCGGATACGAAGATAAGCCTGGAGTAAATAAAAAATAAGAAAAAAACTTGTCCATTAACCTGCTTCTCCTACACGAAGTGGTGCTTTTAATCAGAACCCTGGACTGAGAAAAAGTTTGCAAGACGAGGAACAAGACTTGTATCCTTCTAATAGGCTGAAGAACGCGAAATTCGCTAGCCGATAGGCCCTGGTGCTGGACTACACAAAAAAACTGCCTTTGATAAGGCAGTTTTTTTGTTTCATTTATTCTGTTGCTACTTGCTTTGACTTGCCTATCGATTTTTCGTCCTGCATTACTTGAACAGGAGGCTTCACTCTTTTAATAAAGAAAGCTAGCACTAATGCTAAAACTGCAATGAAAGTCGAAATTAGAAATGAGTAGGTAATTCCATCAAGCATAGCCTGATGTATAATTTGCTGTTTCAATTCAGCTGCAGCCTCTGCTGATGGTGGAGCGGCGTTAGGATCTACTTGGGACATTGCTTTCGCAGCTAAATCTGCAGCAGAGCTTTCTGTTCGTTTATTCATAATTGTGATCATAAAAGCTGTTCCGATTGCACCTGAGACTTGCTGAAGTGTATTATTCATCGCAGTCCCATGAGGGTTCATTTGCATCGGAAGCTGGTTCATCCCATTTGTCATAACTGGCATCATTACCATAGACATTCCAAACATACGGAAAGTATATAACAGAATAAGATGCATATATGAAGTTTCCATTGTCAAATCTGTAAATAAATATGTTGTTACGATCATTATCGTAAGTCCTACAATCGCAAGAATACGCGCACCATATTTATCGAAGAGGCGTCCAGTAATAGGAGACATGATTCCCATTGCAAGTGCCCCAGGCAACATTAGGAGTCCAGAATCCAAAGGAGAAATTCCTCTCACGGTTTGCACATAAATTGGCGTCAAGATCATTCCGGAAAACATCGACACAGATATAACGATGGATATTGCCGAAGATAAAGCAAACATTGGGTGTTTGTAAATTCGAAATTCAAGCATTGGTTCATCTAATAATAACTGTCGCAAAATAAAGATGAGCAATGCAACTACCCCAAGGGCAATTGTTCCATATACGATTGGAGCTCCCCACCCTTTATCACCAGCTGAACTAAATCCATAAAGCAAGCTTCCAAAAGCGATACTAGATAGAACTAGTGACAGTACATCAAGACGAATATTTTTAAGCGGAGTGATGTTCTTCATCTTAAAAATCGATAAGATTAAGCAAATAATCGCGAAGGGAAGTACGACATCAAACAATGTTCTCCAACTATAATGCTCTATAATATATCCGGATAATGTCGGACCTATTGCAGGTGCTGTAATCATAACAAGGCCAAAAAATCCCATTGCCGTTCCTCTTTTTTCAACTGGAAAAGCAGTCAACATAACATTCATAAGCAATGGCATCATAATGGCAGATCCTGAAGCCTGTATCATTCTTCCAGCCAATAACATTGCAAAAGTTGGTGATAGACTCGCCAACAACGTTCCTAATGAAAATAATGTTAATGCCGTAATTAATAATTTCCGATTAGATATACGCTGGATAAAAAATGCACTAGCAGGAATGAGTATACCGTTTATGAGCATATATCCTGTTGATAACCATTGAACAGTTGGCATGCTTATATCAAATTCATCTTTAATAGATGGGAGTGCAATATTAATTAATGTATTTGTTAAGAACGAAACGAAAGCCCCAAAAAATAAGATGGCAATCGCGCCATATGGTGGCTTTTTTTGTATGGATTGTATATCCAAAGTTGATTCCTCCATTCGTACAGTTAGTATTTCTTTTTAGTTCTTATACTCACCTTTCACATTCTATACCTGCAGTCTATAAAAATCAATAATTTTTTTTGGCTTTTTTTATAAGTTGATTTAAGCTTGATATAACGCTATTATAAAAGTAGACCAACAGTATAAAAGGTGAGAATATGAATGCTAGAAAAAAGCAAATACTTGATGTGGCACATCGTTTATTTATAGAAAAAGGGTTCCAAATAACTTCCATTCAAGACATATTAGATGGTGCTCAAATAGCGAAAGGTACTTTTTATAATCATTTTGCTTCAAAGAATGCCTGTTTAATGGCAATTCTTGATCAAGTAAAAATAAAGGCACACTATATGCGTGAACAACTATCTCTAGGTAAACCTAAAGATGATCCAGAAATTTTTATTCAACAAGTGTTAGTGCGAATGAAAATGAACAGAGAACAAAGTTTACTTGCTCTTTACGAATCTGTTTTTTCTTCTAAAGATGAAGAACTAAAAACATATATGCGCCATCAACATTTCGAAGAACTCAAGTGGACTGCAGAAAGATTAGTTGAATTATTCGGTTCGGGTGCAGAGCGCCATTCTATGGATTATGCTGTAATATTCTTTGGAATTATTCAACAAACGATGCACGTAAAGATGTTTTGTTCAGAAAAGGAATACGGTTTAGAAGATACAGCTCGTTTTGCATTAGACCGCTTGCAAATACTTAGTACTCATCAAAACGACCTAGTGCCGTTTATTCCCACTAATCAGCTATTAATAAAGAGTAATACCTCTTTATATACAAAAGATGAGATTAGAGAAAAAATAAAAACTAAGTTAGATTTTATGGTTTCCCATTTAAAAAATGAAAATGTAGCGAAAACAAAACGAAATTATTTGGAATTTCTCTTATCCGAATTTCAATCAGAGTCTCCAAGGGATTTTTTGATTGAGAGCGTTCTTCATTCAACAGAAAATGTTATTAAAGAATCTGTTTATAAAGAAGAATTAAATGCAATATGCAATTTGGTTCAGGATTATATAGCATATGATGATAAGTAATTTAAAAAAATGAAAAGACCCCATTCAAAAATGGAGTCTTTTCATTTTAGTGAAGATTAGGATACGCTTGCTGCCTAAGGGCTTCATACACAAGGATCGCTGCAGTATTGGATAAATTGAGGGAGCGTACATGATCATTCATTGGAATCCGCAAACATGTATCTTGATGCTTTTCAATTAACTCTTTTGGCAACCCTTTCGTTTCACGTCCAAAAATAAAATAATAATCCATATTTGGATCACTATAATCAAAACTTGTATGAGGTTTTGTACCGTATTTTGTTAAAAAATAATGCTGGCCCTCGTGATTTTCCTTAAAAAACTCCTCTAAGGAATCATAATAAGTAATATCTACATGCTCCCAATAATCTAGACCTGCTCTTTTGAGCATTTTATCATCTGTAGAAAATCCAAGTGGTCTAATTAAATGGAGCTTTGTACCTGTAGCAGCGCATGTTCTCGCTATATTTCCAGTATTGGCTGGGATTTCTGGTTGAAATAATACAATGTGGTTTGACACACAAATTCACCTCTCGTGCCATTATACAACAAAATCCTATGCATCATCTATGATCGTAAACATTTTATATTTAATATTTGGTGTATAGGCGGATGAATCTTCGTAAGCCCAATATCTCATCCTGCTGTTATACGTATGGGCATTTACAAGCGGCATTCCAGCTGCATCCTTTCCAGTAACAATCGTATTATGATCAAAACGCCCGTCCCCTTGGAAATCATAACATATCACATCTCCGAGTTTAAGCTGCATAGGATCTTTCACTTCCCTTGCTTTTAATCCAGCCGTGGATGTTTGAAGATGGGATTTCAAAGAATTAGCGACCGCCCAGCTATAGCTCCAATTTCTATTTTGATGCCACCAACCTTTTGAACGATTCGGATAGCCTCTCATCGGAGCACCTCCAGCATGAAGGCATTGAGATATATAATTCGTACAATCTACATCGAACTTTTTATATGCTGGATTATAGCTATTCCACCATCTCTCGGCATATCTTACCGCGTTCAAGCGGTCATAATAGAAAGATGCACGATGGTCTTTGCTATGTTCTTTTTTTATTATCCTGTCTTCAGTTGCTTCTGGATATATGACTGGCACTTCCACATCCTCAAAGATTGCACCTTTAAAATATGATGCTTTTCGCATTTCTACCTCTTCTTCAAGATAGAAATGACCTCCTTGATGAATGAAGTATTTTAAATGTACATTATAATAAATGAGATCCTGATCATCCATTTGCTCTCTAGATATAATTCTCCCTGTTGCCATCACTTTTACGATTTCTGCTTTTCTTTTCCTAAGAGACTTCTGCTTTTTTATTATTTTTTCATCGTCTATTTTTCTTTTTTGTACAAATTGTTCCGAACGCTCCTCAAGCTTTGCCTTCAATTGTTTTTTCAAAGATATCCCTCCTCAACGATATATATGCAAGAGGAATACGAAGTATAAAAAAAGACGAAGTTTTTATACTTCGTCGCTCACCTTAAAAAATCCTAATCCTTTCTCTATTTCTAATAATACTTCTTTATCCTGCTCTTCTTTTTGCGCATTTAACAAAGCTTCCCTAGCTTCGTCCCCACCGATTTTGCCCAATGCCCATGCTGCAGTGCCTCTCATGACAGGCCGAACATCTTTTCTCATAACCTCAATAAGCTCACTTACTGCTGACTTTTCTTTAAAATGTGCCAAAGCAATAATAGCATTTCGCTGAATGGGCTTTTTGCCCCTCCATGATCCCGAGATTGTTCCAAACTTTTCTCTGAAATCTCGATTTGAAATTGAAAGCAATGGTTGGAGCAGTGGCTTTACAATCTCAGGATCTGGCTCCATTTCAGGATGAAGGTGGAAATCCATTCCTTTATTTTTCGGGCAAATCGTTTGACACGAATCACAGCCATAAACCCGGTTTCCTATTTTTTGTTTATATTCCTCCGGAAGAAAGCCTTTCGTCTGAGTTAGAAAAGCAATACATTGCTGCGCATTTAGCTGGCCAGCTTGCACAAGAGCACCAGTTGGACAAACATCAAGACACAATCTACAATCACCACATTGATCTTGGATAGGTTCATCTGGCTCAAAAGGAAGATTCGTAATCATCTCTCCCAGGTAAACATATGATCCAAATTCCGGTGTAATGATAGAACAATTTTTTCCGCTCCATCCGATCCCTGCCCGCTCAGCAACCGCCCTGTCCACCAATTCTCCCGTATCGACCATTAATTTAAACCGTGAATTTGGAACTCTACTATCTATATATGAAGCAAGCTGCTCCAGTTTCTCTTTTACTAAAACATGGTAATCAATTCCCCACGAAGCCCGGCAAAAGATTCCCCTGCGCTCCCCTTTCATCCCTTTTGGTGCATCTTTCATTCTGGAAGGATAGGCGAGAGCAATAGCTATTATGGAGCGAGGACCATCAAAAATCAGACTAGGATCCGTTCGCTTATCGATATCTTTTTCTTCAAAACCTGATTGATATCCAAGTTCCTGCTGACGTATCAGTAAGTTTTTCATTTCTATAAAAGGATCAGAACTAGCAAATCCAATTTTATCGATTCCGATACTTTTACTATATTCAATTATCTCTTTTTTGAGTTGTTTATAATCCATTGGAATTCCTCCCACTTGCCGTCAAAGACTTTCCTTATGTTTCTATGGTAAACTATTTTTGATTATTTTTGGAGGTGGAATGGTTGGAAATTAGTTTAGCTCCCCAATTATGCAGCGCTTTACCTGATTTAAAAATTGGAATTATCGATTATGAAAACATAATAGTGGAAGAATCACCGCAAATGTTAAAAGGAAGACTACAATTATTTCAAGAATCCTTATTTTTTGATTTAGAGGATACGAATATCACTGACTATGAAGAAATTAAAGAATGGCGAATGATATTCAAACGGCTTGGCAAGGATCCAAATCGATATAGACATTCCGCAGAAGCACTTTATAGACGGGTTAAAAAGCAACAATTTCTTCCTAGTATGAACTCCGCTGCAGATTTAAATAACTTTTTTTCTTTAAAATATAAAATACCGATTGGAATCTATGATAAAGAAAAAATAAAAGGAGATATCGTGATTCGTATTGGGCAAAAGACAGAAATGTACGCAGGTCTGAACGGAAGGGAAAACCAGCTTGAAAATTTATTATTATCAGCGGATGAAGTTGGCCCATTTGGGAGTCCTTTCGTAGATTCCATTCGTACGGCAGTCACAAATAATACGAGAAGTGCTCTCCAGATTGTTTATTTACCATCTGCTTTGAGTATTAGTTCAGCGAAAGAACTGCTCACATCCTTATCCATGATGTTTACTCAAATCAATGGAGGCGAAGCAAAAATAATAATAAAAAACGCAGCACCCCGTTCACTTTAAGAACAAGACACTGCGCTTGGTATGTATGGAGCGGGTGATGGGAATCGAACCCACGACAACAGCTTGGAAGGCTGTAGTTTTACCACTAAACTACACCCGCTCAATTAGGAACTTTTTCATTATATACAAACTGTGACATAAATGCAATGTTTGTAACAAATTGTTCAAACTTTTATTGAAGTATCACAGTGGAATACAGGGAGTTGCAATACTCCCACTTCACACACACAACAGCCTTTTAAATAAATAGTAGTTTGTAGTCTCGTTTCACATTTATTCGCGGAAGAATTTCGAAATAAGCATTCGGTCCGTCCCGATTCATATCAGATCAAGACGGATACCCGAAGAAAATGCTGCCCACCAAATTTAAGTTCGATCTAGACTGAAATACAAAAAGTAAGTTTCGCACCCGAAACCCTTTCTGTACATTTAAAAAAGCGAGCTCATTGAATATATTTTAACGCCTTTTTTGCATTTTTGCTCACTGTTTCCGTATAGCCCCATACTTTCCCATCTAAAGGATCCTCATTTAAATACCCATCTAAATCGTGAACAATACGATGAGCTACAATCAAGCCATTTACATCTTCCGCTTTCATTGCTTTTTCCATTGCATCTAAAGCATTTTGCAAATCGGATTTTACTGTATCTTTTTTTTCATATATCATTATTAATTCAATATCGGCAAATAAGGATTCCAGTTCCTTTTTATTGGACGAAAAGCTAAATTCTTCAGATTTTCCCCAGCCAACAAGACTGTTTAATGTATCATGTGCTTCCTTTATTGCTTCATCCGTTAATACAATATTTTCTGTTTCATCCACTTCTACGTCCACTTGAGCTACTGTTGACTTTTCCTTATTTGTGGGAGAGCCATTTAAAACAGCTTTAGTATCTTTTCCTGAATTACTATATGTAAAATAAATAGCGGTGCCTGCGAGGACTAAAATAAGAGGAATTCCAATTATTAATATCCATTTCTTCAAACCGTATCTCCTCCCCTATTTCGGTAGTGAGAAATATGGCGACACTGTATAAAACGATGTCGCCCATTAATTCTATCATATTGAATACGAATTTCTTACCGTATTAAGTCCGTACTCAGCTACATCAGAAGCTGTTTTCCCTTTAAAATCATTAATGAATAATTCCAAGGATAAATATCCATCATATTGGATTTCGTTCAAAATTTCTGCAATTTCATGCGTTGGAGAAACTCCTTCTCCTGGAAAAACACGGTCTTGATCGGTTATTTCCTCTCTTCCAGGATAATTGGGATAATCATTTAAATGAAAAACTCCGATTTGATCGCCTATTACATTTTTCAATCCAGCAAAATCACTGCCCCCAACATACATATGGAAAGGATCTAATAGCATTTTACCTTTAGGAACATTGCTTTTATCTAACACATAGCGTGCTTCATCCAACGTTGACAGTTTTTTTGCTTTTCCCCAAAACTCAAGAATTGGTTCAACCCCAATTCGCTTTCCGATTTCGACCAAATGTTCAAAATGGCTGGCCATCTCATCTAGGCTAGCATCTGCAACATCACCAAAAGGTGGTGCAGCAATATACTTACATCCTAATGACTCAAGCAATCGCATTTCCTTATCTGCTTGTTCAAAAGCTGCTTTTCGAGTGTCAGCATCAACATCAGCCCATTTAAAAAATGCAATAGCATTTATAAATTCGATATTTCCTTCCTGTAATGCCGATTGAATTTCCTGAACTGTTCCTCCACCCGCAAGATAGGCTTCTATATCTTGCATCCATAACTCAATGCCCTCATAGCCTGCTCTACTAGTCACTCTAATTTGCTCGATAACATTAAGTTTAAATGGGAATAATGTGGATGTGTTAAGCGCTATTTTAAATGGAAACATTTCGCTCATCTCACTTTCTTTTTAATTGCTAACTGGTAGTACTTTACCTAGTTTATGGCTTTCGATTGCTAGCTCAATTAATTTAATATTCATTCTCGCTTATTCAGGTTTAACAGCCAGATCAGTTTTGCCAATAATATGATCATAAACATTTTGATAATAATCTTGGTATGCACCAGGGATTGTTTCTATCGTCCCTTTTACATTAAGTCCACCCACCGTTGTTTCAATGGCACCCCATAGTTCCTCTGGCTCTTTTCCCCAGCTTTGACTATTTGCCGGTGAGTGTCCTTGGATTAATGCTTGTTCTTGTGGATCTGTACCGTACTTGATAAAGGAGCCTTTATCGCCATGTAACATATAGCGAGGCCCTTTCGCACGAACCATTCTTGAAGATTTTAGCGAAACTTTTAAATGATGATCATAGCCAAGGGTCAAATCGAAATAATCGTGAGCCTTCGCGCCTTCACGCTGAATTTGAACATCGGCGAAAATGGTGTTGGGAATTCCAAAAAGACATAAAGCTTGATCCAAAAAGTGAACTCCTAAATCGTATAGTACCCCGGTTCCATCACCGGATTTTTCTCTCCAATTCGTGGATGACGCAATCGGATTAAAACTATCCCAATGAAATTCACATTCCTTCACTTCACCAATCAAACCATTATTTATTATTTTGCGTATTGTCCTAAAATCTCCATCCCAGCGACGATTATGGAATACACTAAGCACTCTATTTTTTTCTTTCGCAAGCGCAATCAATTCATCCGCTTCCTCTGTAGTAGCTGTAAAAGGCTTTTCCACGACAACATGTTTTCCAGCATTAAGAGCATCACGGACAAACTCAACATGGTTAGTACTCGGAGTAGTTACTACAACTAAATCTATTTCTGAATCTATGTATAGATCATTCACAGAGCGGACCACTTCCACCCATGGATATCTTTCTTTTGAAAGATCACTGCGCCGTTCTACTACTTTCTTTAAATTCAAGCCAGGAACTGAAGTGATGACTGGAGCATGAAAGGTCCTTCCTGCAAATCCATATCCGATTAATCCGACATTCAATTGTTTTTCCAAATAAATCGCTCCTATTTCTCTCTTTTCTTCTATTAATTCTGAATATATTATTAGTTTACTATACTTTAGAGTATATTGCTCCTCACCAAGGCCATGCTTCTCCTTCCAAGTCAATAAATGCGGGCTCCTCTGCTAGAAATCGTTTATGATTGAGTACTAAATTCATTATTTTATTCGCCGCAGCATCAGGTGAATATGTAGCTTCTTCATATAGAAATCCTTCCATATATGTTTGCATCCAGCCTGGATGAAATACTAATACTTGGCCGCCTAAAGATAATAAATGTTGATGTAAAATAGCAGATTGCATGTTCAATGCTGCCTTTGACATGCAATACCCATACCAGTTTGTTCTATGGTTCCTTTTAATGCTTCCCGCCTCTGAAGAAATATTTACTACTAACTTTGTATCTCCTTTTAACAATAATTCAACTAAATGATTCGTAACTCTCAATGCCCCAAGAGAATTCACATTAAACAATTGCTTCATTGCCTCAAAATCTTGTGCTTCCAAAATTGTTGAATTCTTCGCCTGATCAATGATTCCTGCATTATTAATAATTAGATCGATATATGAAGTTTTCGATTCTATAAAACTTGCGGCAGCTTCCACACTTTTATCAGTTCCAACATCCAATTTAACCAACTCAAGTTTTTCGGGATACATTGATTTCAATTCTTCTAAAAATAGCCATTCCTCATTATAGCGTCCTGCAAATACTCTATATCCTTTGCCTAATAACCATCGTGTTAAAGATAAACCTAAGCCATGATCGGCCCCTGTTACAAAAGCAACCTTATCCATAACATCCTCCTTAAAATAACGTTTACAATTTATTTTGTTCTTGATACATTTTCTCTTTAATAGGAGGAAAATCCTTTTTTAAAAACACTTTTCATGATTTTCTTTTAAAATAAACTTTTTTTACTTAAAAAGCACAAAAAAATCTTCAACTTAAGAGAGTTGAAGATTTAATAGTCTGTATACCCGAGGCCGGACTTGAACCGGCACGCCCGCGAAGGCAGTGGATTTTGAGTCCACCGTGTCTGCCATTCCACCACTCGGGCAAAGCTTATGGAGGCGGCAACCGGATTTGAACCGGTGATAAGGGTGTTGCAGACCCGTGCCTTACCACTTGGCTATGCCGCCAATTTTAATGGAGCGGAAGACGGGATTCGAACCCGCGACCCCCACCTTGGCAAGGTGGTGTTCTACCACTGAACTACTTCCGCGAATACTGGGCTAGCTGGATTCGAACCAACGAATGACGGAGTCAAAGTCCGTTGCCTTACCGCTTGGCTATAGCCCATCAATTTAAATAAATATCATTATAAAAATAAATGGGGCGACTAGTGGGAATCGAACCCACGATGTCGGAGCCACAATCCGATGCGTTGACCATTTCGCCATAGCCGCCATAATTATTGGCAGGGGTAGTAGGAATCGAACCCACATCAAAGGTTTTGGAGACCTTCGTTTTACCATTAAACTATACCCCTGTATTTAAATGGTGGTGGGGGACGGATTCGAACCGCCGAACCCGGAGGGAGCGGATTTACAGTCCGCCGCGTTTAGCCACTTCGCTACCCCACCAATATATGCATATTTGAATAAATGGTGGCTCAGGACGGAATCGAACCGCCGACACAAGGATTTTCAGTCCTTTGCTCTACCGACTGAGCTACTGAGCCTATGTATGTAATAAATCTAATTTGATTTGTATCTAACTAAATGTAGTAGATACAATATATGGCGGTCCGGACGGGACTCGAACCCGCGACCTCCTGCGTGACAGGCAGGCATTCTAACCAACTGAACTACCGGACCAAAGTTTTTTCAAGTGAAACTTGAAAAAAACTCACCTTATTATTTTCGAATATACTCGAAAATAACTTAGTTAAATTGCGGGGGCAGGATTTGAACCTGCGACCTTCGGGTTATGAGCCCGACGAGCTACCGGACTGCTCCACCCCGCGATAATAATTAATGGTGACCCCTACGGGATTCGAACCCGTGTTACCGCCGTGAAAGGGCGGTGTCTTAACCGCTTGACCAAGGGGCCATATATTTTTGTATGAATGGCGGAGAGCAAGGGATTTGAACCCTTGAGACAGCGTTAGCCGCCTACACGATTTCCAATCGTGCTCCTTCGGCCACTCGGACAGCTCTCCAATATGGCTCCGCAGGTAGGATTCGAACCTACGACCGATCGGTTAACAGCCGATAGCTCTACCACTGAGCTACTGCGGAATGATAGGTCGCCTGGCAACGTCCTGCTCTTGCAAGGGGAGACCCCTTACTACCATCGGCGCTGAAGAGCTTAACTTCCGTGTTCGGGATGGGAACGGGTGTGACCTCTTCGCCATCGTCACCAGACAAATCATAATCGACATACTTTATTATAATATGTTTTATGTATTTTTCAAGAGAAATCTTTCATTCCCTCAAAACCAGATAATAGAGAAAACAAACCTTTTTCGAATCTAGCTCCAGCGCCTATCGACTAGCCAACTTCCGGGTCTTTTCCCTACGATAAGTCAACATCGATTCGCCTTACGGCTTATCGTGTTTCCTTTATCTCAGTCAAAGCCCCTGCAGTTTGTACGTCGATGAACAGGCGCTTCCGCTTTTTAATTTAGATTAAGTCCTCGATCGATTAGTATCCGTCAGCTCCATGTGTCGCCACACTTCCACACCGGACCTATCAACCTGATCATCTTTCAGGGATCTTACTCGCTTGCGCGATGGGAAATCTCATCTTGAGGGGGGCTTCATGCTTAGATGCTTTCAGCACTTATCCCGTCCGCACATAGCTACCCAGCGATGCCTTTGGCAAGACAACTGGTACACCAGCGGTGCGTCCATCCCGGTCCTCTCGTACTAAGGACAGCTCCTCTCAAATTTCCTGCGCCCGCGACGGATAGGGACCGAACTGTCTCACGACGTTCTGAACCCAGCTCGCGTACCGCTTTAATGGGCGAACAGCCCAACCCTTGGGACCGACTACAGCCCCAGGATGCGATGAGCCGACATCGAGGTGCCAAACCTCCCCGTCGATGTGAACTCTTGGGGGAGATAAGCCTGTTATCCCCGGGGTAGCTTTTATCCGTTGAGCGATGGCCCTTCCATGCGGAACCACCGGATCACTAAGCCCGACTTTCGTCCCTGCTCGACTTGTAGGTCTCGCAGTCAAGCTCCCTTGTGCCTTTACACTCTACGAATGATTTCCAACCATTCTGAGGGAACCTTTGGGCGCCTCCGTTACTCTTTAGGAGGCGACCGCCCCAGTCAAACTGCCTGCCAGACACTGTCTCCCACCCGGATTACGGGTGCGGGTTAGAAGGTCAGTACAGCAAGGGTAGTATCCCACCGATGCCTCCACCGAAGCTGGCGCTCCGGTTTCCAAGGCTCCTACCTATCCTGTACAAGCTGCACCAACATTCAATATCAGGCTGCAGTAAAGCTCCACGGGGTCTTTCCGTCCTGTCGCGGGTAACCTGCATCTTCACAGGTACTATAATTTCACCGAGTCTCTCGTTGAGACAGTGCCCAGATCGTTGCGCCTTTCGTGCGGGTCGGAACTTACCCGACAAGGAATTTCGCTACCTTAGGACCGTTATAGTTACGGCCGCCGTTTACTGGGGCTTCAATTCGCACCTTCGGTTTGCACCTAAGCGCTCCTCTTAACCTTCCAGCACCGGGCAGGCGTCAGCCCCTATACTTCGCCTTGCGGCTTCGCAGAGACCTGTGTTTTTGCTAAACAGTCGCCTGGGCCTATTCACTGCGGCTCCCTAGGGCTATTCACCCCTAGGAGCACCCCTTCTCCCGAAGTTACGGGGTCATTTTGCCGAGTTCCTTAACGAGAGTTCTCTCGATCACCTTAGGATTCTCTCCTCGCCTACCTGTGTCGGTTTGCGGTACGGGCACCTTTTACCTCGCTAGAGGCTTTTCTTGGCAGTGTGGAATCAGGAACTTCGGTACTACATTTCCCTCGCCATCACAGCTCCGCTTTAGGATGAAGGATTTGCCTCCACCCCAGCCTAACTGCTTGGACGCGCATATCCAACAGCGCGCTTACCCTATCCTCCTGCGTCCCCCCATTGCTCAAATGGTAAAAAGGTGGTACAGGAATATCAACCTGTTGTCCATCGCCTACGCCTTTCGGCCTCGGCTTAGGCCCCGACTGACCCTGAGCGGACGAGCCTTCCTCAGGAAACCTTAGGCATTCGGTGGAAGGGATTCTCACCCTTCTTTCGCTACTCATACCGGCATTCTCACTTCTAAGCGCTCCACAAGTCCTTCCGGTCTTGCTTCACCGCCCTTAGAACGCTCTCCTACCACTGACATCAAAGATGTCAATCCGCAGCTTCGGTGATCCGTTTAGCCCCGGTACATTTTCGGCGCAGAATCACTCGACCAGTGAGCTATTACGCACTCTTTAAATGGTGGCTGCTTCTAAGCCAACATCCTGGTTGTCTAAGCAACTCCACATCCTTTTCCACTTAACGGATACTTGGGGACCTTAGCTGGCGGTCTGGGCTGTTTCCCTCTTGACTACGGATCTTATCACTCGCAGTCTGACTCCCAAGGATAAGTCATTGGCATTCGGAGTTTGTCTGAATTCGGTAACCCGATGAGGGCCCCTAGTCCAAACAGTGCTCTACCTCCAAGACTCTTCTCCTTGAGGCTAGCCCTAAAGCTATTTCGGAGAGAACCAGCTATCTCCAGGTTCGATTGGAATTTCACCGCTACCCACACCTCATCCCCGCACTTTTCAACGTACGTGGGTTCGGGCCTCCAGCAAGTGTTACCTTGCCTTCACCCTGGACATGGGTAGATCACCTGGTTTCGGGTCTACGACCTCATACTCAAACGCCCTATTCAGACTCGCTTTCGCTGCGGCTCCGTCTCCTCGACTTAACCT
>NZ_JAGYPL010000002.1:0-400403 GCF_018343715.1 Bacillus sp. FJAT-49711
AGATTCCTTAGAAAGGAGGTGATCCAGCCGCACCTTCCGATACGGCTACCTTGTTACGACTTCACCCCAATCATCTGTCCCACCTTCGGCGGCTGGCTCCCAGAGGGTTACCCCACCGACTTCGGGTGTTACAAACTCTCGTGGTGTGACGGGCGGTGTGTACAAGGCCCGGGAACGTATTCACCGCGGCATGCTGATCCGCGATTACTAGCGATTCCGGCTTCATGCAGGCGAGTTGCAGCCTGCAATCCGAACTGAGAATGGTTTTATGGGATTGGCTAAACCTCGCGGTCTTGCAGCCCTTTGTACCATCCATTGTAGCACGTGTGTAGCCCAGGTCATAAGGGGCATGATGATTTGACGTCATCCCCACCTTCCTCCGGTTTGTCACCGGCAGTCACCTTAGAGTGCCCAACTAAATGCTGGCAACTAAGATCAAGGGTTGCGCTCGTTGCGGGACTTAACCCAACATCTCACGACACGAGCTGACGACAACCATGCACCACCTGTCACCGCTGCCCCCGAAGGGGAAGGCCTATCTCTAGGCCGGTCAGCGGGATGTCAAGACCTGGTAAGGTTCTTCGCGTTGCTTCGAATTAAACCACATGCTCCACCGCTTGTGCGGGCCCCCGTCAATTCCTTTGAGTTTCAGCCTTGCGGCCGTACTCCCCAGGCGGAGTGCTTAATGCGTTTGCTGCAGCACTAAAGGGCGGAAACCCTCTAACACTTAGCACTCATCGTTTACGGCGTGGACTACCAGGGTATCTAATCCTGTTCGCTCCCCACGCTTTCGCGCCTCAGCGTCAGTTACAGACCAAAGAGCCGCCTTCGCCACTGGTGTTCCTCCACATCTCTACGCATTTCACCGCTACACGTGGAATTCCGCTCTTCTCTTCTGCACTCAAGTTTCCCAGTTTCCAATGACCGCTCACGGTTGAGCCGCGAGATTTCACATCAGACTTAAGAAACCGCCTGCGCGCGCTTTACGCCCAATAATTCCGGACAACGCTTGCCACCTACGTATTACCGCGGCTGCTGGCACGTAGTTAGCCGTGGCTTTCTGGTCAGGTACCGTCACGGTACCGTTAGTTACACGGTACTTGTTCTTCCCTGATAACAGAGTTTTACGATCCGAAAACCTTCTTCACTCACGCGGCGTTGCTCCGTCAGACTTTCGTCCATTGCGGAAGATTCCCTACTGCTGCCTCCCGTAGGAGTCTGGGCCGTGTCTCAGTCCCAGTGTGGCCGATCACCCTCTCAGGTCGGCTACGCATCGTTGCCTTGGTGAGCCGTTACCTCACCAACTAGCTAATGCGCCGCGGGCCCATCTGTAAGTGACAGCATAACCGTCTTTCAACCTTTCCCCATGCAGGGAAAGAAGTTATCCGGTATTAGCTCCGGTTTCCCGAAGTTATCCCAGTCTTACAGGCAGGTTGCCCACGTGTTACTCACCCGTCCGCCGCTAATCTTTAGGAGCAAGCTCCTAAAGATCCGCTCGACTTGCATGTATTAGGCACGCCGCCAGCGTTCGTCCTGAGCCAGGATCAAACTCTCATTAAAGTTTGTTAGCTCATTAGCTGGTCTTGCAAAAAAAATAATTTTTGACGTTTTGTTTCGTTCAGTTTTCAAAGATCAAACTCTCATAAGCTTTTTAAGCAACTTTTATATAATAACATCGATGTTATTCAATGTCAATACATTTTTTAAAATAAAACTTTCAAGCTCGTAAGCACATTTACTAATATAACAACTTTCGATAAAGTATGCAAGAGTTTTTTTAAAAAGAAAATAATGGTATTTTTGTCCAACATCTATTCTTTGTTAGCTTCCTATAATGGAATCGATATAAATGTTTCTATTTTTCTCTAGATCAAGGATTTCACCTGTATCTAAGATTTTCACCAATGGTCTAAGCAAGGCGTCTTGTTTTACGAAAATAATCTTTCCTAGCTGATCATCAGAAAGTTTAATAGTTGTTCCGACAGGAAGAGAAGCAATTCCGGATATTAAAACCTTCAAAATGGAAATATGCAATTTGCCAAACTGGTCTTCCTCCATCACTTGTAAGGCTTTAAAAGGGGATTGCATACTTTTATATGGTCGTTCTGCCGTCATCGCATGATAGATATCTGCAATTGCCACAATTTGTGAATGCATTTGAACCCGATTTCCTATTTCACCAATTGGATAACCGGAACCATCCAATCGTTCATGATGTTGTAATATGGCTATCTTAGTTTCAGGTTTTAATAATGAAATATCCTTCACTAATTGATAACTATGTATTGGATGTTTCTTAATTTCATTCCATTCTTGTTCGTTTAAGGATCTTGTATTCATAAACGTCGATTCATTTATTTTTGCCATTCCACAATCCGCAAGACAACCAGCTAAAGCAACTTGCAAACATTGTCCATTGTCATAGCCTAATCCCTTTGCTATAAAGCTGGCAATCATAGCGACTGCAATCGGGTGATGATAAAAATAATCCTGTTTATTCGAAAATCGGTGAATTCTTCGAATCCAATTTTTATTTTCTTGAGCTTTATCAAATAGTGGTATTAGGAATGTTCTTATATTAGCAATATTTATTCCCATTCCTGATTGCCAAGATTGAAATTCCTTTTTATACTGCTCAACTGCTTGACTGTAATACTCTAAAAAGGAAGCGGACTGTGATGACTTCTCTTGAGAAGTGCTTTCTAATTCACTCGTTCCCTTAAAATACTCACCGTTTTCTAATTTATTTTCTATTTCAACTTCTGTTATCAAAAAAGATTTTAATATTTGCAAATGAATTTTATTCAATACCGTATCGGCCGGTATAATAGGATTTTTCGTCCTTCCCATTACATCCTTATGTATAATGCATCCTTCAACTAAATTCTCTACTTTAACTTTCACTATTCCACCCCCGGAAAACGTTTTCCTCTTCATATTGTATCAAAATAAGGTCAATTCGTGGGGATTTTTAATAAGCAAAATAAATATAAATGAGAAAACTCCAAATAATAAAAAGCTCGCTAAGGAGCCTTTAATGGTTATTTTGATTTAGTAAGGTCTGTATCCGATGATTTATAATCAGTAAAGAAAAATAAGAAAAACGCTAAAAGACCGGCTGCAATAAAAAGTGCACTTTTGAAAGGCTTTATTGTAGGCATATCTGTAAGTGCCATTCCCTTTCCCCCTTTCATTTACGATGATAATCAAGACCATTTGCTTTTAAAAAAAGTGAAAGATGTTCAAAAAATTCTTTCTTTGCCTCTTCTAAAACTTCTGTTTTTGGAGCCCCAAATATAGGCTCACTTACGATAATTGAAAAATACCCCGATGAGATTAATGTACCTCTGACACTGATTTGCCCGAATATCAGCAAGAGGGCGATAATAAAATCAATGGAATCTACCACAAAAGTTAAAGCTTTTGAATTATTTTTTCCGACTAATCGTCTCCACCCGTGATTGGTCCCTGCAATGGGATGGAAAATCCCCCAGTCGGTAGAATAAATATACCGTTCATCGTTAATTGACCCGTTATCAACAGGACAGCAGCAATAAGATTAATATCAAGATAAATCCATTCGGCTGTATCTTTTTCCAAAATTCTCACCGTCCTATTCCTTTCACTATAAGATATTCATTGCCTGAAGGAGCGTAACAACGTTTATATTTGAAATCATCATGGCAGGTTTTTTCTCCTCTCATCTCGTTTATCTTTACTAAAATTTCTTCACTGTTTTTCGAATTGATGAATGTAAACTGCCATCATCATCATAAGATGAATTAGCATGCCCTAATTAGGTGGGGGTGAAAGAAAGCATGACGATCATTGGAAAAAGCATTTACCGTAAAGAATCCTTAGATAAAGTAACGGGTAAGGCTAAATATACGAATGATTTTGAATCAAAAGAAATGCTATACGGAAAACTTGTAACTAGTCCATACGGCCATGCAAAAATTATTCATATAGATGACACAAAAACCCGTACTATAAAAGGAATTCGCGCCATTATTACAGGTGGAAATTTCCCGCTTACAGGCGAAGAATTACGTGACCGTCCTCCCATCGCTTTTGATCGGGTGCGTTATTTTGGAGAAGTCGTCGCGATTGTTGTAGCGGATACTCGTCAATTAGCAGAAATGGGAGCTAATAACCTTGATATAACATATGAATCTTTACCTGTTGTCAATTCTCCAAGTGATGCCATTCAGCCAAATGCACCGTTAATCCACGAACATCTAGAAGATTATAAAAAAACAGCAGGTGTGTCTCCCGAACCAGGAACGAATATCGCTTCAAAAATAAAAATTCGCAAAGGAGATATTCGAAAAGGTTGGATGGAGAGCGCTGTAGCGGTCGAAGCAACTTTTTCATTTCATCCCTCAGACCATGCTGCGATGGAAACACGTTGTTCATTTGCCCAAATTCATGATAGTGGTATGGTCGAAATTACATCCTCATCGCAGGCTCCCTTTATGATAAAAAAGTTGATTGCGGATTATTTCGACATACCTTCTGGAAACATCGTTGTGAATACTCCACTAGTCGGAGGAGCATACGGTGGAAAAGCATCCGTTCAATTGGAGATCCTCGCCTATATAGCAACATTGGCAGTAGGTGGCAGACCCGTTAAAATCGTCAACACGAGGGAAGAAGATATGGTCACTTCCCCAGGGCATATTGGGCTCGAAGCAAAAGTAAAACTTGGGTGTACAGAAAAAGGACTTTTAAAGGTTGCGGAACTTATTTATTTATGGGATAGCGGTGCTTATTCAGATAAAGGGATTGATTTAGCGAGAGCTGGCGCCGTCGATTGTACAGGACCGTATCATATTGAGAATATTTATTGTGATTCATATTGTATGTATACGAATCATCCTTACCCAGCACCTTTTAGAGGCTTTAGCCATTCAGAAGTTCAATTTGCTTTTGAAAGAACGATGGATACGCTAGCCAATAAATTGAATATGGACCCCTTTCATTTGAGATCAATTAATGCAATTAAACCGGGAGATACGACACCCACCCAAGTTAAACTAAACACTAGCAACGTAGGGAACTTACAAAAATGTATTTCTATTTTGAAGGAACGAATGGATTGGGATAACGGACAGGTGATCAAAGTCGATCAGCACAAAATTAGAGCGAAAGGAATTAGCTGCATTTGGAAAAACTCTACGATCGATTCAAATGCAAGTTCAGGCGTTATTTTAACGTTCAATCCCGATGGAAGTATAAATTTAATATCAGGTGTCGTAGAAATTGGAACTGGGACAAAAACGGTCTTAGCACAAATCTTAGCCGAAAAATTGAAAATGCCGATTGAAAAAATCCATGTACAAATGCCAGTTAATACCCAAAGTACGCCAGAACATTGGAAAACAGTCGCAAGCCGGGGAACATTTATGGCAGGAAGGGCTGTGTTAAAAGCTGCAGACGATGTTATTTTTCAATTAAAAGAAAGGGCTGCTTGTGTTTTACTTGCACCAATGGAGGATTTGGAAGTCGGATATGAAAAAGTATTTTTAAGAGATGACCCGACCATTCATATTATCATTAAAGACATTGCATATGGCTTTGTTTACCCAAATGGCAATGCGGTTGGCGGACAAATGATCGGGAGCGGAACATATACACTTAGGCATATTACTACATTGAACAATGAGACGGGCGCAGGAAAGCCCGGGCCTGAATGGACAGTCGGAGCTCAAGGAGTAGAAATTGAAATTGATACGAGGTCTTATCAATATCGGTTAATAAAAGCTTATTCGGTCATTGATATCGGCAAGGTTTTAAATCAAGCTGGCGCCAGAGGACAAGTAATGGGAGCCATGAGCATAGGGTTGTCATTCGCAGGAAGAGAGACATTCATTTTTGATGAAGATGCCCGGGTTTTAAACCCTCAGTTAAGGACGTATCGCCCGCTGCGCTTTGGAGAGCAGCCTAAATACATTGTAGATTTTGTAGAGACTCTTCAAATTGATGCACCTTATGGAGCAAGGGGTGTTGGGGAACACGGCCTAATAGGAATGCCCGCTGCCCTTGGAAATGCTTTATCTGCAGGACTTCACATAAACCTCAACCACTTGCCTCTTATTCCCGAACTAATATGGAGAACAAAAGAGGGAGGGAAATAATATATGTTGCCGGCATATGTGGAGTATTATAAACCAACTAGTTTATCTGAGGCAGTGGAATTGTTTCGAGATTTAAAAAAAGCAAATAAACAGCCAATGTATTTTTCAGGTGGGACAGAGATATTAACACTTGGCAGATTGAACATGGATACTCCCAGCTCCATCATTGATATTAAAGGGATACCGGATTGCAATATGATGGAAAGAACAACCCAATTTTTAATGATAGGTGCGTCTGTTCCCCTGACAATGATCGAATCTAATAATGATTTCCCACTATTAACGAATGTTTCTTACGAAATTGCTGATCGAACCGCTCGTAATAAAATTACAATTGGCGGGAATATTTGTGGAAAAATATTTTATCGGGAAGCAGTTTTGCCCTTCCTGATCTCAGATAGCCACCTTCTTATAGCCAGTTTACAAGGCATACAACAAATTCCGATAAATGTAATCTTTAATAAAGAACTGCTGCTGGAGGAAGGCCAGCTGCTCGTGAGTATACGAACTGAATCACATTTTTTAAGTCTCCCTTTTATTTCTCGAAAAATTAGAAAGCAATGGGAAACAGGTTATCCCCTCATTACAGGTGCTGCTCTAAAAATGGATGGAGTTCTTAGAATAGCCTTCAGTGGAATTTGCCCATTTCCTTTTCGCTCCTTCGCCATGGAAAAGGAAATAAACAATACTACTCTATCTTTTGAAAGCAGAATTGAAAATGCCATACAGCAATTACCCCATCCCATCCTTGATGACATTGAAGGATCAAAGGAATATCGGCTATTTGTTTTAAGGAATATATTAATGGATTTCTTGTTAGAAATGGAGGGGTATAATGGCTAAAGATGGAGATCGAACATTTGAGATAGAATTAGACATAAACGGCGAAATGAAAAATATTAATATTCAGGCAGGCGAAACCCTTCTACATCTCCTTCGCAATAAACTTTCATTGACCGGTGCAAAACCGGGATGCCTAAATGGAGATTGCGGCGCGTGCACTGTCATGGTTGACAATCTCCCTTTAAAATCATGCATTATGTTGGCGATAGAGGCTGCGGGTCATAAAATTACAACGATTGAAGGATTGCGCGGCACTCCTATTCAAGAAGCCTTTATTCAGCATTTTGCCTTTCAATGCGGATATTGTACACCAGGCTTCATTATCAATTGCCATTCATTGCTTTTAAATCATTCAAAACCATCAAAAGAAACAGTTAGAAGCTGGCTCTCATCTAATATATGCAGATGCACAAGTTATCAGGAAATTGAAGAAGCAATCTGGTCTGCCATTGAGAATGAATTAAGGCTATTTTCTTAAAAGCATAAAAAAAAGCGCCAAAATTGGCGCTCGTTTAATTTATTTCATCTTCTATTGGTTCGTCGGAATCAATACTTTCCTCTTCTTCCTTTTCAACCTTCGCTACTGTAGCAACAGCTCCCTCATCACCGAGCGTAATGAGTTTGACGCCTTGCGTATTTCGGCCGATGACAGAAATATCCTGTACATCCATTCGGATCAAGATTCCACCTGCTGTAATCAGCATGACATCTTCATCGCCTCTTACCGTTTCCACTGCTACTACTGTACCGGTTCTATCGGTTACTTTACACGTAATGAGTCCTTTACCACCACGAGTTTGAAGGCGGTATTCAGCTGCAGAAGTTCTTTTCCCATAACCATTCTTTGTTACGACGAGAACATCATGATCCTCTTCAAGAATCTCCATTCCAACTGCTTCGTCGTCATCTGATAAGGTAATCCCTTTTACCCCAGTAGCCGACCTACCCATGGACCTTACATCTGTTTCGACAAAACGAATCAATAAACCACTTTTCGTTCCAATGACGATATTTTTCTCGCCATCTGTTAATTTAACTGAAATCAGCTCATCGTTTTCACGAAGACCTAAAGCAATTAATCCGTTGTTTCGAATATTGGCAAATGCGGAAAGCGGAGTCCGCTTCACAACACCTTGCTTCGTTGCAAAGAACAAATACCAATCATCAAGAAATTCTTCTACACAAATGACCGTATTAATCCATTCGTCTTTTTCAATTCCAAGAAGATTAATGATTGGAAGACCTTTAGCAGTACGACTGAATTCAGGAATTTCATACCCTTTTGCACGATAAACCTTCCCTTTATTCGTGAAGAACAATATCGTATCGTGAGTAGATGTGGTGATCAAATGCTTCACAAAATCATCGTCATTCGTTCCCATTCCTTGTACGCCGCGGCCGCCTCGCCTTTGGCTTCGATAGGTGGAAATCGGCAATCGTTTAATATATCCATTATGAGTCAACGTCACTACGATATTTTCTCTCGGGATTAAATCTTCATCTTCAATTTCCTCTATGCCGCCTGCTACAATTTCGGTACGTCTTCCGTCATCAAAGCGTTCTTTTATTTCCAGCAATTCTTCTCGAATGATTTCAAGAATTTTTTCTTCGTCTGCCAAAATAGCTTTTAATTCAGCAATTAATTTGACTAGACCTTGATATTCTTCTTCAATTTTTTCGCGTTCTAATCCTGTTAAACGCTGAAGTCGCATATCTAAAATCGCTTGTGCCTGCTTTTCAGTTAAGTTAAATTGCTCCATTAATCCATTTCTAGCAATTTCAGTCGTTTCTGATCCCCTGATTAAGCTAATAATGGCATCGATATGATCAAGCGCAATTCTTAAACCTTCTAAAATATGAGCACGCGCTTCCGCTTTTCTCAGTTCAAACTCAGTTCTACGTCTTATAATCGTCTTTTGATGTTCGAGATAATAATATAGACATTGCTTTAAGTTCAATACTTTCGGCTGTCCATCAACTAGCGCCAGCATATTGATCCCGAAACTAGTTTGCATGGCGGTCAATTTGTATAAATTATTTAAAATGACATTGGCATTTGCATCTCTGCGGACTTCCATGACAATGCGCATACCTGTCCTGTCGGATTCATCCCTTAAATCCGTAATACCCTCAATTTTTTTCTCACGGACAAGTTCAGCGATCCGTTCAATCAATTTTGCTTTATTTACTTGGTAAGGAAGCTCATGAACGAGAATCGTTTCTCTGCCGTTTGCCTTCGTTTCGACCTCTACTTTTGCTCTTAAAGTAATAGAGCCACGGCCTGTTTCATATGCTCTTCTAATTCCGCTTCTGCCTAAGATCATTCCTGCAGTAGGGAAATCAGGCCCTTGAATAGACTCCATTAATTCTTGAATAGTAATGTCTGGATCACGGCTTAACAGCATCAATCCGTCGATTACTTCTCCAAGCTGATGTGGTGGAATATTCGTTGCCATACCAACAGCAATTCCCGAAGAACCATTGACTAAAAGATTAGGAAAACGAGCAGGCAAAACAACCGGTTCTCTTTCAGAGCCGTCATAATTGTCTTTATAATCAATCGTATCTTTATTTAAATCTCGGACAAGTTCCATCGAAATTTTGGACATTCTCGCTTCTGTATAACGCATGGCAGCAGCAGAATCCCCATCAACCGATCCAAAGTTCCCGTGTCCATCTACAAGCATATTTCGATAGCTAAAATCTTGCGCCATCCGAACCATTGTTTCATAAACAGCCGAGTCGCCGTGTGGATGGTATTTACCGATAACTTCCCCTACGATCCTCGCTGACTTCTTATACGCTTTATCACTTGTCATTCCAAGGTCATTCATCGCATATAAAATACGACGATGCACCGGCTTTAATCCATCCCGAACATCAGGTAAAGCACGGGCAACGATAACACTCATCGCGTAATCAAGGAATGAAGAACGCATTTCATAACTTAAATTAATTTCTTTTATATTTGAATTAGGTACATCTGCCATAATAGTGGCAACCTCCTCTATAGAAAAGCGCTATGGATATTGATGCAGAATCTATTAAATATCTAGATTCTTTACATTCAACGCGTTTTCTTCAATGAAAATTCGACGCGGCTCCACTTTTTCACCCATTAACATATCAAATGTTTGGTCCGCTTCAATCGCATCTTCAAGGCTCACTTGAAGAAGTGTACGATTTTCTGGGTCCATTGTTGTTTCCCAAAGCTGCTCTGGATTCATTTCCCCTAGACCTTTATATCGCTGAATGCCTGGCTTTGGAACTTGTGGCAATTCAGCCAATAAATCCTCCAACTCTTTATCTGAATACACATAATGATCTTTTTTACTTTGGGAAATTTTATAAAGAGGTGGTTGAGCAATGTATACAAACCCTGCCTCTAACAATGGCCTCATAAATCGGTAAAAGAATGTTAATAGCAATGTTCGAATATGAGCACCATCAACATCCGCATCCGTCATAATCACCATTTTGTGATATCGAGACTTAGCAATATCGAATTCTTCTCCAATCCCCGTTCCAAGCGCCGTAATAATTGTTCGAATCTCATTATTCGAAAGGATTCTATCGAGACGTGCCTTTTCAACATTCAAGATCTTACCTCTTAACGGTAAAATAGCTTGGAAATGCCGATCTCGTCCTTGTTTTGCGGAACCACCTGCAGAATCACCCTCAACGACGAACAGTTCGCTAATTTCCGGATCACGGGAAGAACAGTCTGCTAATTTTCCTGGTAAATTAGAAATTTCAAGCGCACTTTTTCTCCGTGTCAATTCACGAGCTTTTTTTGCCGCTAATCGAGCTCTTGCTGCCATTAATCCTTTATCAACAATTTTGCGGGCAAGTACTGGATTCTCCAGCAATATTTTTTCAAAGTACTCGGAAAACAATGAGTCAGTAATTGTACGAGCTTCTGAATTACCGAGTTTCGTTTTCGTTTGACCTTCAAATTGTGGATCTGGATGCTTAATGGAAACGATCGCCGTTAAGCCTTCACGCACATCTTCACCCGAAAGATTATTATCATTATCTTTAAAAATATTACTTCTCCGTGCGTAATCATTAATAACCCGAGTTAACGCAGTCTTAAATCCAAATTCATGCGTACCGCCTTCATATGTGTGAATATTATTGGCGAAAGAGTATAAATTACTTGCATAGCCATCGTTATATTGAAGGGCAACCTCAACCTCAATACCATCTTTCTCCCCTTCAATATACACAGGCTCCTCATGCAGAACTTCTTTCGATTTGTTTAAATGCTCAACATATGATTTTATTCCGCCTTCATAATGAAACTCACTAATTTTTGGTTCTTCGCCACGTTTGTCCTCAATCGTCAGCTTTAAGCCCTTATTTAAAAAAGCAAGTTCCCGAATACGGGTAGCGAGAGTATCAAATTCGTATTCGACCGTCTCTGTGAATATTTCTGTATCTGGTATAAAGTGGATAATTGTGCCAGTATAATCCGTTTCACCGATCACTTTTAAGTCAAAACATGGAACGCCACGTTCATATTTCTGATAGTGAATTTGTCCATTTAAGTGGACATATACTTCCAATTCAGTCGAAAGGGCGTTTACGACTGATGCTCCAACGCCATGGAGGCCGCCCGATACTTTGTATCCGCCGCCGCCGAATTTTCCTCCAGCATGAAGTACAGTTAAAATAACTTCAACTGCAGGTCTTCCCATTTTCTCCTGGATCCCAACCGGTATACCACGGCCATTATCTTTAACGGTAATGCTATTATCTTTTTCAATCGTGACATTAATTTCATCACAATATCCTGCCAACGCTTCGTCAATGCTATTATCTACAATTTCCCATACAAGGTGATGAAGTCCTTTTGAGCTGGTTGAGCCGATATACATTCCAGGTCGTTTTCGAACTGCTTCCAAGCCTTCAAGCACTTGTATTTGATTTTCATCATATGATTGCTCTTGAAAATCTTTTTGATCCATTGTCATAAAACTCACCCGCTCTTTCAATCATCTATTTCGACATCGCTTTCTGGTTGCAATAAGCGTTTTTTCAATGTTCCTGAAGCAATAGGAGATAAGTAAACATGAGGATTGGTCACGATCATCGATTTAAAATTTCCGTTCGATAAATGAACAATCGCCTTTTTATTTTCTTCTAAAAAGTGCTTAATTTCATCGGAGGAATGGACCGTATCTTTTTCTAGTATGGCAATGATTTCGCTTGAGCGAATCATGACATCTTCCCCGACATGAATATACATCCGTTCACCTCATTTCACTCTTTCCATTACTCCACTCCGAACATTGAAAGTTGTAGCTTCCCTCAGTGTTTGATGATCAATCCCATCAATGGTTGTCGTCGTGACAAACGTCTGGATTTTCCCTTTGATCGTATTTAATAAATGCGACTGGCGATAATCATCAAGTTCAGATAAAACATCATCCAGCAACAAAATCGGATATTCATTAATTTCTGAATAAATCAAATCTATTTCAGCCAATTTTACGGATAATGCGGTTGTTCGCTGCTGTCCTTGGGAACCGAACGTTTGCACATCCCTGCCATTGACAAAAAAAATAATTTCGTCACGATGTGGTCCAATCAAACTAACACCACGATCAATTTCTCTTTGCTTTAGTGAATCGATTTTATCTTCAAATACTGTTACCATTTTGGACCAATCCGTGTCTTCCGATACCTCAATGGACGGCTTATATTGAATAGAAAGTGTTTCTAATCCGCGAGAAATTCCCGAATGGATTGGTTTTGCCCACTTCTCCAGCATTTGGATGAATTCAAATCTCTTTTTTATAACCCTTACCGCCACTTCGATATATTGCGCGGTCAGTACTTCAAGAAACGTAAGATCAGTTTGTTTTTTGATTTGCAGCTGTTTCAAGTAATTATTGCGTTGCTGCAATATTTTTTGAAATTGGCTCATATCGTATAAATACACAGGAGATACTTGGCCAATTTCCATATCAATAAAACGACGCCTTACTTGAGGGCTCCCTTTTACAAGATGGAGATCTTCAGGCGCAAACATGACAACATTCATATTTCCTACGTAGCGGCTTAATTTTTGCTGTTCAATATGATTAAACTTCGCTTTTTTACCCTTTTTTGAAATAATGAGCTCCAATGGTACAGAACCATTTATTTTTTGCAGCCTTCCCTTTATTTTAGCATAATCTGCGTCCCAACGTATTAAATCTTTATCATTGGACGTTCTATGTGATTTTGCCATGGCTAATACGAATATCGATTCCATGACATTTGTTTTCCCTTGAGCATTTTCGCCTAATATGACGTTAACATTATTTTCAAAGGAAACGGTCAGATCATGATAATTTCGATAATCTTTCAACTCCAGCTCTTCAATATACATGAAGTCAACATCCTTTAGCGGACAATGACAAAGGTGCCAAGCCCTTTTATGTCAATTTTATCATTTACTTTCAGTTTTCGGCCTCTTCGTTGGTCCTGCTCACCATTAATAAACACCTCGTGTTCGCTTAAAAACCACTTTGCCATTCCACCGGAGGAAATGACGTCAGCAAGTTTTAAAAACTGACCAAGTGTAATTGTATCCGTATCTATTTTAATTTCATTATCCACGTTCTCACTCTTTTCATGAATAGTCCTTTCTTTATTTTACTAAAGATTGAGGATCATTACAAAAAATTGCTGAAATCTTTGATAACAAAGGTTCCTCGGTTAAAAAATTTAAAAATCCCGCCGTGTTTTTGGCAGGATTTTTAAAACTTATCCGTTGATTTCCGCTGCAGGCGTTCGCCTTCCACTCCAATCAACTCTGTGTATAAACAAATTATTTATTTAAAAGTTTTCTTAATTAAAATGTTCTCACTGGCAAGATCAATTGCAAAATCGATTCATCATCAACTGATTTTATAATAAAAGGTCTCATCGCTCCGGTAAAGTGGATGATGATATCTGTGCCTTCTAAAGCTTTTAGTGCGTCCATCATGTATTTGGCGCTGAAGGAGATTTTTAGTTCTTCTCCGCTGATGGATTCGCTTTGGATTTGTTCGACAACATTACCGATTTCAGGAGTAGTTGAAGATATTTCAATTGTTTTTTCTTCCAACGTAACTAGTTTTACAACATTATTTCGTTCACCTCTAGCAAGGAGTGAAGCACGGTCGATAGCGTGAAGAAAATCCTTTGCCTGAAGTACAAGTTCAGTTTTGCTTTCAGTTGGTATAAGTCTAGATGTATCAGGGTAATTCCCTTCTAAACGACGAGAAAAGAATAAAAGATTTTTTGATTTAAAAAGAAATTGATTATCTGTCATAACAATTTCTACAGGATTATTAGTATCATCCAAAATTTTACTTAGTTCGATTAAACTTTTCCCTGGAATGACAGCATTATAATTTTCCGATGGATCCATATCAATCGGAGCTGTACGCATTGCGAGTCTATGACTATCAGTTGCTGTACATGTCAGTTTCCCATCTTCTATGTGCCAGTTTACACCTGTCAAGATGGGGCGTGTTTCTGAGGTGGACACTGCAAAAACCGTCTGTCTAATAATAGACTTTAATAAATCTGTTGGGATTGAAAAGACTTTATCCTCAGATATTTGTGGGAGATGCGGGTATTCATCAGCATCCAATCCGTTAAGATTAAATTCTGCTTTACCTGATCTAATAATCGTTTGATGATGGTTTTGCACTTCAAATTCAACAAAATCCATTGGCAGCTTCCTGACAATTTCACCAAAAAACTTAGCATTTAAAACAATTGCACCAGGTTCTTTTATTTCTACAATCTCATCTCCGTTTTCCTCTTTTGGGATAAAGGATTCAATAGAAATATCAGAATCACTGCCTGTTAACGTAATTCCTTGATTAGAAGCAACAATTTTAATTCCTGTTAATATTGGGATTGTCGTTCTTGATGATACGGCCTTCATAACATCTTGAACACTATCGATTAGACGATTTCGCTGAATGACAAACTTCATGCTTATTCCCCCATTTCCTAAAATTGAAATTAACTAGTATATTATTATTTTTTAAAAATAAAATCGTAGTAATAGTAATAGGGCCTGTGAATATGTGGATAACCCTGTGAATTACTTGGAAATACAAATTATTCACATGTGGACATGCTGTGCATGAAGGTGTTCAAGTTATACACAAAATCCCCATTATATATTTTTTAGAGAAGAACGAATTTCTTCGAGCTTATTTTGTAATTCCTGATCGATTTCCAATAGCTTCGATATTTTTTCATGGGCATGAATAACAGTTGTATGGTCACGTCCGCCAAATTCCTCACCAATTTTAGGAAGAGAAAAATCAGTCATCTCACGTGAAAGAAACATGGCGATTTGACGAGGAAAAGCAATCGATTTTGTCCGCTTTTTCGCTTTGAAATCATCCAACTTTACATTATATTCAGCGCCAACCACCTTCTGGATATCGAGGATCGTTACAACCTTTGGCTTTGAACTTGGGATGATACTTTTTAATGCTTCTGCAGCTAAATCAGCATTAATATCTTTATTAATGAGGGATGAATAAGCTACTACTCGAATGAGAGCACCCTCTAGCTCTCTAATATTCGAATCGATTTGATTAGCTATATAAAGCATGACCTCATTAGAAATATCTAGTCCATCCGCTTTCGCTTTCTTACGTAAAATGGCGATGCGCGTTTCTAAATCTGGAGGTGTAATGTCTGTTATGAGTCCCCATTCGAAACGTGATCTTAAACGGTCCTCGAGTGTGGGAATTTCTTTTGGGGGACGGTCGCTTGCAATAATGATTTGCTTACTTTCTTCATGAAGAGTATTAAAAGTATGGAAAAATTCCTCTTGCGTCGATTCTTTTCCAGCTAGAAATTGAATATCATCAATCAGCAGGACATCGACGCTGCGATATTTATTTCGAAAATCCTCTGCTTTATTATCACGAATTGAATTAATGAATTCGTTTGTGAATTTTTCAGACGATAAGTAAACGACTTTTGCCGTCGGATTATGTTCAAGTACATAATGGCCAATTGCGTGCATTAAGTGGGTTTTGCCCATTCCTACTCCACCATAAATAAAAAGAGGATTGTACGCATTTGCTGGAGCTTCTGCCACAGCTAATGATGCCGCATGGGCAAAGCGATTTCCGGATCCAATAACGAACGTATCAAACGTATACTTGGAATTAAGCATGTTTTGAAAAAGTTCTACTGGTTCGTCCTTCTTTTTGGGCTTATTGTTCACAACTTCCTTCTTTTCCTCTTCTTGATCAGGTGGAATGATGAATTTTACATTTAATTCTTCGCCGATAATTTCATATAAAAGTCCAGATATCAATTGAGAATATTGACCCTCAAGCCACTCTCTAGCAAATGCATTAGGGGCACTCACGGTAATCGTATCCCCTTTAAGAGAATAAGCTTCCGTTGACCTAAGCCAAGTATCGAAACTAGGCTTACTGACCTTTTTTTTAATATTCATCAAGACCTGGGCCCAAAGATCAGCTATGTTTTCCAAAGTTTTACCTCCCTTGCAATTAAATCACAGCTGTTATATAACTGTTTCGCCTTTTTCCATCCGAATTTTATAATTATGCAACTCTATGAATGTGGAAAACTATATAATAAGGTAGGAAAGCAGATTTCGACATCATCCACCGATTGTGGACAAGTTTATCCAAACCCACTGAATAGTTTATCCACATGTTATTCACAATCTGTGGATAATGATTTCCCGGATAAATTTTATTCAGAATGAAAACACCATAATCATATCAAATAAAAGCATGCTTAGCAATGCATTAACGAAATTATCCACAAGACTAATATACTATGGAAAAAAATTACCCACAGCCACTTAATTTGTGAAAAACTTGTCGATATGTGTTGTGGATAAAGAAAAATGGTAAAAAGTTATTCACAATTTAAAAAAGCGAAGTGTCAACTTTATTGAAAGTTGATTTTTTTAAAAGAAAAAGACTATAGTGATCGCTAGTCGACAACTCTGAAGCTAGACACTAAAAATTGTGATTGGATTCTGATCAGAGGATATGTTTGGTATTTTAAAACCACTTGACATCATCCTGGTGTCTCTCTATAATTATCTAGTATGTCTAATACTGAAATTTTTTCTTACCCTCGGGGAGGTGTCATACATGAAAAGAACATTTCAACCAAATAAACGTAAAAGAAGCAAAGTACACGGATTCCGTGCGCGCATGAGTTCAAAAAATGGCCGTAGAGTATTGGCTGCACGTCGTCGCAAAGGAAGAAAAGTGTTATCAGCGTAGACCACTGAACCGTCTCAGTGGTCTTTTTTTTAGTAGATATTACAAAAATGAAGGTCTCTGAAGGCGAATGTGGTTGATTTCTCGAGTGAACAGGATAGAAAATTTGCTCATAGACGGAACTAAAATCAAAAAGAATCCATAATGCGGGTGAAAGTATGAAAAAAGCGTTTAGGATCAAAAAAAATCTTGATTTTCAAGAGGTTTTTAAGAAGGGGAAATCCGTTGCCAACAGGCAATTTGTTATATATATATTGAAAAAAGAGGAACTAGAATATTTTAGAATTGGCTTATCAGTGAGTAAAAAAATTGGAAATGCCGTAAAACGTAATCAAATTAAACGATACATACGTCAAGCTTTTCATGAATTTAAAGATCAAGTTGATAATGGAAAGGACTATGTCATCATAGCTAGAAAACCTACAGCGGAAATGGATTTCCATGAGGTAAAAAAGAGTTTGGAACATGTTCTTAAGGTAGGCAAATCGTTTAAAAGAAGATAAGTTAAAAATATACGTTTAAAACGAACTATCTTAGCAAAAAAATGTTAAAATAGCCGAAGAACCTATTCGTTTATGTGATTTTGAGAAAGCAGGGAGGATATCTAGCTTGAAAAAAAGAATATTATTGTTATCAGCATTGCTTTTGCTAGTGTTGGTAACAGCTGGCTGTTCAACAATTGATAATCCAAATTATGTTACAGCAGAGAGTACGGGTTTTTGGAGTAAATATATTGTCTATCCACTTTCTTGGCTAATGACAACAGTTGCAGAATTTTTTGGTGGCAGCTACGGTCTGTCGATTATTATCGTAACACTATTAATTCGTTTTGCGATATTGCCGCTAATGATCAAGCAAACGAAAAATTCAAAAGCAATGCAAGCAATCCAGCCGGAATTGGCAAAATTAAAAGAGAAATATAGTTCAAAAGATGCGAAAACACAGCAGCAGCTTCAACAAGAAACAATGCAGCTCTTTCAAAAACATAATGTTAATCCACTAGCAGGTTGTTTCCCATTACTTATTCAAATGCCGATCTTAATTGGTTTTTATCAGGCAATTATTAGAACAGAAGGAATTTCAACGGGTGGAGAATTTTTATGGTTTGATTTAGGTGCACCAGATCCATATTATATTTTGCCAATCGTAGCGGGTCTTACCACCTTCCTACAGCAGAAAATAATGATGGCAGGATCTCCACCAAATCCGCAAATGCAAATGATGCTTTATATCATGCCGGCAATGATTTTAATTTTCGCTATTAATTTCCCGGCAGCATTGGCACTGTATTGGGTAGTCGGTAATATTTTTATGATTGTTCAAACATACTTTATTAAACCACCAGTGATGCAACCTATGAAAGCAAAAGAAGGAGCGGGGGGAGCTAAAAAGTGAGAGAAATCACTGCTACAGGACAAACTGTCGCGGAAGCAGTAGAATCAGCACTTGCTCAACTAAAAACAACGAGAGAAAACGCGGACATCCAAATTGTAGATGAGGGGAAAAAAGGGCTGCTTGGACTGTTTGGTGCTAGGCCAGCTGTCGTAAAGGTGACGGTAAAGCCTGATGCCATCGAAACGGCAAAGGAATTTTTGCAATCAGTTTTGTCGAATATGGAAATCGTATCGGAAATTGACATTGTGAAAGAAGATGAAAGAAACGTCATTTTCAATATTACAGGGGAAAAGATGGGGCTTCTCATTGGAAAAAGGGGACAAACAATCAACTCCTTGCAATATTTAACTCAGCTTGCTGCAAATCGTAATTCCAAACATTATATAACGGTCATTTTGAATCCAGAAAATTACCGTGAACGCCGCAAGGAAACACTCATACAACTAGCTGGGAGACTTGCATCAAAAGCACAGCATCTCAAAAAATCAGTCTCTCTTGAACCAATGCCGAATTACGAAAGAAAAATTATTCATACCGCATTATCTGAAAATAACAAAGTTCAAACCGTTTCTGAAGGGGAAGAACCAAATCGTTACGTTGTCATACAGCCAGTAGTAAAATAATGAAAAGCGTATGTGTCTTGCTTATCGATGCGACGCAAAAAGCGAGTCCGTCAGGATAACTGCAGCTGGACAGCAATTGTAGACATTAAAAATTATAGATATAAAACTTATACTATCTTCACTTAGTACAAAAAAGCCGATAAATCTCTAATAGAGGTCATCGGCTTTTATTTTTTGTCCTTATTTGAAACCTTTTTATGCTCTAATACGTCGCAAATAATGACGACTTAATTAAGTGTTTTTTAGTAAAGTTATAGTGGTAAAATGAAATTAAATAAAATAATCGGAAGTGGCATAAATGAAAAGCAGTTTTTTAACAATACATAAATCAAAAGAAAGCAATGCCATTTTTATTTATAGTACAGCAGTTTTTTTACTATGGCTAAAAATGTGTGCTTTGTACATGTGGATATTCCATATTAATATTCAATCCATTGGTCAAGGGATTGTGTTAGCGGCAACTTCACTTGGATCGGCCGCGTTTTTTCTTAGCTTCGGTTTTCTTTTTCGTAAATCAGTGAGAACGAAGGCTTTTTTTGTGATTGATTTACTGCTCACTGGCATCTTATTCGGAAATGTCCTTTATTATCGCTTTTATATTGATTTCATTACCGTGCCGGTGCTGCTTCAATTTCAAAATGTTGGTGGTTTAAGTCAAAGTACGGTTGAACTCATTAAGTACTATGATATATGGATGTTTCTAGACTTATTTTTACTCCTTTTTTTCATGAGAAAGAAATACTCTGTAAAGTTTAATATGACATTAAAAAGTAATTTCAAAAAACGCCATTTTCTTTTATTAACAGCCATTCCTTTACTCTTTAGTATGATGCTAAATTCAGATTTTTGGAATAAGTCATATGATAAAGAACTAATTGTTAAATCTCTCGGTCTATATTACTATCATGTATTTGATATTTTCCAATACTCAAAGACATCTGTTAATAGTGTTTTAGCAGATGAAAGTGAGGTAGGGGAAATCAGTCATTATTTGAAAGAGAAGCATGATAAGACAACCCCATCTGATTTTCATGGTTTGGCTAAAGGGAAAAACGTCATTGTCATTTTTCTTGAGTCGACCCAAGCTTTTGTCATTGATAAACAAGTAAATAACCAAGAGGTAACCCCATTTTTAAATAAATTAAAAGATGAAAGCTTATATTTCCCAAACTTTTATCATCAAACAGCACAAGGAAAAACATCGGATGCTGAGTTTATCGTTGATAATAGTTTGTATCCTCTTGCTGGCGGTTCTGTGTTTGTCAGAAAACCGAAAAATGACTTTATGGCGACTCCCGAGATATTAAAGAAATATAATTATTATTCTGCATCCTTTCACGGGAATGACGCGCAATTTTGGAATCGATTGACGATGTATGATTCTTTAGGATATGACCGATTTTTCTCAAAAGAAGATTATGATGTTAATGAGGATAACTCGATCAATTATGGCTTAAAGGACATTCCATTTTTTGAGCAATCCATGCCATACTTACAGTCATTGCCACAACCTTTTTATGCAAAGTTTTTGACATTGACGAACCATTTTCCTTTTTTATTAGAGCCTGAAGATCAGTTCATTTCTGAATTGGAAACAGAACAAGGGGTAGTGAACAGGTATTTTACGACGGTTCGATATGAAGATGAGGCTATTAAATCCTTTTTTGAGCAAATAAAAAATACGGATCTATATGAAAATTCTATTTTCGTTTTGTTTGGGGATCATTATGGAATCTCCAAAAGCTATAACGATGCATTAAGCGAAGTACTTGGGCATGAAATTACGGTAAAAGAACAAGTTGAGCTGCAAAAAGTACCTTTATTTATCCATGTTCCTGGTCTTAATGGCGAAGTGATTGATACAGTCGGCGGTCAAATCGATTTAAGAGCGACTATTTTTGATTTATTAGGAGTAGAGGATAAAGACGAAGCGTTTTCTTTCGGAACAAGTTTATTATCAAAAGAGAATGACCGTCTCGTTGTGTTTAGGGATGGTACATTTACAACAGACAAATACATTTATGCCGAAGGAGCTTGTTACAGTAAAGAATCAGGGAAAAAAGTAAAGCGAAATAAATGCTCCCCGTATTTTATAAAAGTTCAAAATGAACTAAATTATTCTGATAAAATTATTTATGGAGATCTCTTTCGCTTTTTTAAAAATGAATAAGGGAAGTGGGCTAATGAAATTCGGTTGCTGTTTAGGCATTGATCAAGCAAAGGTTGCATATGAGGCAGGGTTTGATTTCATAGAATGTACAGTAGTTTCACTAATACCAGAAAAAAATGACCGTGAATTTGCGGAGGTTTTTAAACAATTTCAAGACAGTCCACTCCCTGTTGAAGCATGCAATGTTTTTCTCCCAGGAGATTTGAAAATTGTAGGCGAAACGGTTCATTATGATCGTATCAAGCATTATCTTCAAACAGCCTTACAAAGAGTACATCAAATAGGAGCAGAAATAATCGTATTTGGTAGTGGAGGTGCCCGCTCAATGCCCGATGGGTTTTCTCGGGAACGAGCTGAAGAGCAAATCCTCCAATTTTTAAGTGTAGCGGCAGACTATGCAGATCCACTAGGAATAACGATTGTCATTGAACCGTTAAATAAAAAAGAAAGCAATATCCTTAATAGTGTTTTAGAGGCAGAGGGATTTGCTAAGAAAATAAATCGCAATAGCATCCAAATTTTAGCAGACTTCTATCATATGGATGAAGAAAATGAATCATTAGAAAACATTGTGACAGCAAAAAAGTCTATAAAACATATCCATGTCGCAGATACCGGCCGCTTTGCCCCAGGAACAGGAGATTACCCATATGATCGCTTTGTTGACTGCATACAACGGGCCAACTACAGCGGACGCATTTCAATCGAATGCCAATGGGGTGACTTACATAAAGAACTCGTACAATCGAGGGAATTTTTAAAGGAAATATTTGATACGAAGAAAATATAAATAAGTGGAATCCGAATCGAGATAATGATTCGGATTTTTTTATTGAACAATTTTTAATTGAGTGAATAGGTTTTTTTCGGATGAAAACAACAACATGGTGGGATGGAAAGAAGATGTTGACCCTGGAAAGTCAGCAGTTATTGTTATTCACATGTGGATAAGTTAAAATAAAGAGTGCAGTAAAACGAGTTGTGGATAAATTTTGAAGTGTAAAATAGCTTTTCCACAATCGAAATTTTTGTTATTCTATTATTTTGGGGATAAACTCTTTTTCGCAAAAATGCGATCAATATAAAAAGTTAAAAATGAAAAGAGGTGATCATGATGGAATTTGATACAATTGCGGCAATATCGACTCCAATGGGTGAAGGAGCGATTGCCATTGTACGCTTAAGCGGGGATGAAGCGGTGGCGATTGCCGACCAACTCTTCCGGAGTCCAAATGGAAAGAAATTAATAGAGGTAGAAACGCATACGATTCACTACGGTAGAATAGTCGATCCGAAATCTGAGGAGACTGCTGAGGAAGTAATGGTTAGTTTGATGAGAGCACCAAAAACATTTACGAGAGAGGATGTCGTGGAAATCAATTGCCACGGAGGCATCGTTTCCGTAAATCGTGTACTTCAACTCGCTTTAAATGCGGGAGCTAGACTAGCAGAGCCTGGCGAATTCACGAAACGGGCGTTTTTAAACGGACGCATCGATTTATCACAAGCTGAAGCAGTGATGGATTTAATTCGCGCGAAAACCGACAGGGCGATGAATGTGGCTCTCGGACAGATGGAAGGGCGCTTATCAAAATTAATTGGGAAGCTGCGTCAAGAAATACTTGAAGTTGTAGCTCACGTAGAAGTGAATATTGATTATCCTGAATATGATGACGTGGAAGAAATGACACACCGCATTCTCGTCGAAAAAGCCACTTATATAAAGGGTGAGCTTCAAAAACTGCAGCAAACTTCTCAGCAAGGAAAAATTTTACGAGAAGGCTTATCAACGGTCATTATTGGACGGCCAAACGTTGGAAAATCGTCTTTATTAAATAGTCTTGTTCAAGAAAATAAAGCGATCGTTACTGATATTCCAGGAACAACGAGGGATGTTATTGAAGAATATGTCAATGTTCGTGGTGTTCCGTTGCGATTGGTGGATACAGCAGGAATAAGGGAAACAGAGGATATTGTAGAGCGAATCGGCGTTGAACGATCTCGAGAGGTACTGAAAAAAGCAGATCTAATCTTGCTTGTTTTGAACTCAGCTGATGAATTCACAGTAGAAGATAAGCAATTATTTTCGGCTACAGAAGGAATGGACGTTATCGTCATCGCGAATAAAACAGATTTACCGAGAAAAATAGATATGGACGAAGTTCGGCAAATAGCTGGACATCATCAAATTGTTACGACTTCTCTTCTTGAAGAAGAAGGGATTGATGATTTAGAGCGGGCGATTTCAGATATGTTTTTTAAAGGTCAAATTGAAGCAGGTGACATGACGTATGTATCAAATAGCCGTCATATCGCTCTTTTACATCAGGCATTGCAAGCAATCGATGATGTTTTGAACGGAATTGATTTTGGAACGCCAATCGATATCATACAAATTGATTTAACCCGAACATGGGAACTTTTAGGGGAAATCATTGGAGATACGGTGCAAGAAAGTTTAATCAACCAACTATTTTCACAGTTTTGTCTTGGAAAATAAACATTTTGAATTTAAAAGGAAGGTGAAACAGAATGCAAACAACAACATATGAAGCCGGTGTATACGATGTAATTGTTATTGGTGCGGGTCATGCAGGTTGTGAAGCGGGACTCTCAGCTGCAAGAATGGGTGCAAAAACATTGATGCTAACGCTAAATCTCGATATGGTGGCGTTCATGCCATGCAATCCTTCTCTTGGTGGGCCTGCAAAAGGGGTCGTCGTAAGAGAGATTGACGCACTTGGCGGTGAAATGGCTAAAAATATCGATAAAACATATATCCAAATGAGAATGTTGAACACGGGTAAGGGCCCAGCCGTCCAAGCCTTGCGTGCTCAAGCAGATAAATTCCAATATCAACATGAAATGAAAAATACGTTAGAAAATGAACGTAATTTAACGCTTCTACAAGGTATGGTCGATGAATTAATTGTAGAGGATGGAGAATGTAAAGGTGTTATCACTCATACAGGTGCTGTTTTCCGAGGGAAATCTGTCATTATTACGACAGGAACATTTCTTAGGGGAGAAATTATTTTAGGAGAATTAAAATATTCTAGTGGTCCTAATAACCAGAAACCTTCTATTAAGCTTTCAGAACATCTTGAAAGTCTTGGATTTGATATGGAGCGGTTTAAAACGGGCACGCCTCCTCGTATTAACGGTAATACGATTGATTATAGCAAAACAGAAATTCAACCAGGTGATGAAGAACCGCGTGCATTCAGTTATGAAACAACAAAATATATTACTGATCAGCTTCCATGCTGGCTCACTTATACAAACTTGCGCACTCATCAATTAATTGATGAAAACTTGCACCGTGCTCCTATGTTTTCTGGCATGGTAAAAGGAACGGGAGCCCGCTATTGCCCTTCTATTGAAGATAAAGTTGTCCGCTTTAATGATAAGCCAAGACATCAAATCTTCCTTGAACCAGAAGGACGAAATACGAATGAAGTATACGTACAAGGACTTTCCACAAGTTTGCCTGAAGAAATTCAGCATCAAATCATCGCAACTGTTCCAGGATTAGAAAATGCAAAAATGATGCGACCTGGTTATGCGATTGAATATGATGCCATCGTTCCAACACAGCTTTGGCCAACACTGGAAACGAAAAAAATTAAAAACCTATATACAGCTGGACAAATTAATGGTACTTCTGGCTATGAAGAAGCGGCTGCACAAGGAATCATGGCTGGAATCAATGCGGCTAGAAGGATTTTTGGAAAAGAAGAAGTGATTTTAAGCCGTTCTGACGGTTATATTGGCGTTCTAATAGACGACCTTGTAACGAAAGGAACAAACGAGCCATACCGTCTTCTTACATCTCGTGCAGAATATCGCCTTCTTCTTCGTCACGATAATGCCGATTTGCGTTTAACAGAAATCGGCCATGAAATAGGGCTTATTTCAGATGAAAGATATGAAAAGTATGTAAATAAAAAGGCGGCAATCGAGGCTGAAATTAAGAGACTTCGTTCAATCATTTTGAAGCCAAATGAAAAAACGCAAGAAATGATCATGAAAGCTGGAGGAAGTCCATTAAAAGATGGAATCAGAGCATCGGATCTATTGAAGCGACCTGAAATGTCCTATGAACAAGTCATTGAACTGGCACCTGCTGAAACAGTTTTACCAAACGATGTCGTAGAGCAAGTAGAGATCCAAATTAAATACGAGGGATATATCGAAAAATCTCTTCAGCAAGTCGAAAAACTGAAAAAGCTAGAAGACAAAAAAATTCCTGAAAACATCGATTACGATGCCATTAATGGAATTGCAACTGAAGCCCGTCAAAAACTCAATAAAGTTCGTCCATTGTCCATCGCCCAGGCTTCTCGAATTTCAGGAGTGAACCCTGCGGATATATCAATCCTTCTTGTATATATCGAGCATGGAAAAATTGCAAAGGTTTCGGGTGAATAGGAAAGCCGATAGCAGCTGCGGCTGCAGCAAGACAGGCGTAAAACACGAATAGGAATGAAACCAAAATGAATATAGACCAATTTACAAACATGTTAGGAGAAAAGGGAATCAATCTTGATTCCCATCAACTCCGCATGTTTGAGCGTTATTATGAGCTGCTTGTTGAATGGAATGAAAAAATGAATTTGACTGCTATCACGGACAAACAAGAAGTGTATTTAAAGCATTTCTTTGATTCCGTGAGCGCCGCTTTTTTTATTGACTTTAAAAAGCCAATCAAAATATGCGATGTAGGAGCAGGGGCGGGATTTCCGAGCATTCCAATTAAAATTTGCTTCCCGGAAATTGATCTCACGATTGTAGATTCTTTAAAAAAACGAATTACGTTTCTTGAACATTTATCAAGTGAACTAAGCTTAAGTAATACGCATTTTTATCATGATCGCGCAGAAACTTTTGCTCAAAATTCAAAATTTCGTGAACAATATGATCTAGTCACCGCAAGAGCTGTAGCGAGAATGTCTGTTTTAAGCGAACTATGCCTTCCTCTCGTAAAAGAAGGGGGACAATTTGTCGCGATGAAAGCAGCTAATGCCGAAGAAGAATTACAAGCGGCAAATCGTGCTATAAAGCAATTAGGAGGCAAGCTTTCCACGGTTCATTCTTTTACATTGCCAATAGAGGAAAGCAACCGCAATATTATCGTTATTTCTAAAATCAAACAAACGCCAAAAAAATATCCAAGGAAACCAGGAACTCCGAATAAACTCCCATTAGAATAAATTCCTATGGATAGGACATCTGTTTGGCAGGAAAATTCAAAATAAAATAGAATGATGATATAAAGTCATTTATAATAGAGATATATTGTGTTCGCTAAAGGGAGCTTCTATTAAGGTGGTGTCGAAGGATGAAACATCCTTTCTCTCGATTATTTGGCTTGGGTGAGAAGGAATTACCAATAGAAAAAGAGATGGTAGATGAGAGGGATGAAATAAAAAAAATTCCTGTTTCTCATATTATTCCCAACCGATTCCAACCAAGAACGATATTTGATGAAACGAAAATTGAAGAATTGGCTAGAACTATCCATACACATGGGATCATCCAACCTATTGTAGTAAGAGAATTAGGTATAGATCAATTCGAAATTATTGCAGGTGAACGCAGATTTCGTGCTGTCCAGCTTCTTGGGTGGGATGACGTTCCAGCAATCATAAAAAATTTAAGTGATACGGAAACAGCTTCTATTGCGTTAATAGAAAATCTTCAACGGGAAGAATTAACACCGATTGAAGAAGCGTTGGCATATGGAAAACTTTTAGAAATGCATAATTTAACCCAAGAAGCATTGGCGCAGCGCCTTGGAAAAGGACAATCTACTGTTGCTAATAAGCTTAGATTGTTAAAGTTGCCTGAGGAAGTTCAAGAAGGCTTGCTGCAAAAGAAAATTACAGAGCGGCATGCGCGGGCTTTGATTCCTTTAAAAGACCCAGAAAAACAAATACAAGTGATGAATCTTATCATAGAGAAGGGTCTCAATGTTAAGCAAGCTGAGGAACAAGTAGTAAAGCTTCTTACCGTCACTGAAAAACCGAAAAGTAAACGCCGCGCGATCAGTAAAGATATGAGAATAGCTGTCAATACGATTCGTCAATCTCTATCTATGGTCTCGGATAGTGGAATTAATTTGGATTCTGAAGAAGAAGAGTTTGAAGAATACTATCAATTCACGATAAAAATACCGAAGAAAAAATAATAGATTTTTGTCAAAAATGAGCAATTTGCATTTATCTCTACTCCATTGCCTATTGTAAGATTAATCTTAATGCCTTTCAAATTCCATAAGTGGAAGGCATTTTTTTATAATAAAAATATAGTTTTCTGTCAATTGTATATATAGTGAGAATTGGAGTAATAGTGTTTAATGCCTGTGAGCAGTAGTGTTCAAGCGTTCCTATGCGTAAATAGTGTTTTCATATACGATCATATTGTAGTTATCTTAAAAAAAACGTTAAATGATAACTTCTCTCCTAAAATAAGGTGTTGCAGCAATAGCAAAAATAACCTTGTTTTGAGTTACTTTTTGCATTTATTCTCCATCTTTAATCTATATCTGTCTGCAAGTTTTTTTGCATAAAAATAACGATTTCAGAATCAATCCCTTTATTTCCATTGTTATCAATAAACTCCCAGCTAATTAGGAATTCCCCATATCCCCAATCCTTATAACCTAGCTTTTCATAAAGTCGTTTCGCTTCAAAGTTTTCTACTCCTACTTCTAAGCCAATATGAGTGCAGCCCTTTTCTTTTGAAAGTCGTTCTGCTTCCTGAATGATGGCTGTTGCAACTCCTTTTCTACGATAATCATCTATTGTTAGACCTGCTTCCAGAAAGGCACTAGCAGTAATTTTAATTTTATTCGTTACGGAAGCATCTTGAGGACCACTCCAACGCAGTAAAAAATGGCCGATAGGGACGTTTTCATCCCAAGCGATTAAATATAGTCCTTCTCCATCCTGTTGAACATTATATCGGTTATATTGGAACATTGGATTATCCGGAGAAAACTGGGAAACAAGTAATTGTAAATGTGTTTCTTTTGCTGCTTTTATTTTTACATGAAAGTCTTTTTTATTCATATATAGGCCTCCTACTTTTTACTTTTAATTTTCTTTAAGTAGGCCTAAATTACCTTTATTTCTCTTAAAAATAGTCATTTTTTATAAAATACAGTTCCTATAGGAAGATCTATTATGTGACATACTTCCTGAATATCTTGATATTTACACTAAAAACAGCAACAATATGAATATAGCAACTTTTTTTCTATTTTTAATAAACTTTTTTTCACTGAATGAGTAATTTGTGATGAATATTTGATAAAATAGAATATATGATTGCTATTTTGAAGGAAATTAAGGGTAGGTGACATCGTTGGGAAAGATTATTTCCATAGCCAACCAAAAAGGGGGCGTCGGGAAAACGACCACCTCTGTCAATCTGGGGGCATGTTTAGCATATATAGGAAAAAAAGTGTTGCTAATCGATATTGATCCCCAAGGTAACGCAACAAGCGGTGCTGGGATTGATAAAGGAGATGTCCACCAATGTATTTACGATATGCTCGTAGATGACGTGGATATAAAGGACGTAATTAAGCAAACAGGTGTAGACAACATGTTTGCAGTTCCTGCGACAATACAATTAGCGGGAGCAGAAATAGAACTAGTTCCAACTATTTCAAGAGAAGTTCGGTTAAAAAGAGCCTTAGATCAAGTGAAGGATGATTTTGATTATATTTTAATTGACTGTCCACCATCACTTGGCTTACTTACAATCAATGCATTGACGGCATCTGATTCAGTATTAATACCTGTTCAATGTGAGTATTATGCGCTTGAAGGCTTAAGCCAACTGTTAAATACAGTGAGATTAGTCCAAAAACATTTAAATAATGATTTGATGATTGAAGGCGTCTTGCTAACGATGCTTGATGCAAGGACAAATCTTGGCATTCAAGTGATACAAGAAGTAAAAAAATACTTTCAAAATAAAGTATATCAAACAATCATCCCTAGGAATATTCGACTTAGTGAAGCTCCGAGTCATGGGGAACCAATCATCGTGTATGATTCAAAGTCTCGGGGGGCTGAAGTGTATTTAGATCTTGCAAAGGAAGTGGCTGGAAATGGCTAAAGGTCTCGGTAAAGGGATTAATGCTTTATTTGCAAATATGGATATCAATAATGAAGAAACGGTACGTGAAATTGATTTAAAAGAAATTAAACCGAATCCGTACCAACCAAGACGAGTATTTTCTGAGGATGCCATTCAGGAATTAAAAGAATCTATACTTCAACATGGTATATTACAACCTATTATCGTTCGCAAAAATATTAAAGGCTATGAAATTGTTGTAGGGGAACGAAGATTCCGCGCATCAAAGGCTGCAAAGCTAAACAAAATTCCTGCTGTTATTCGTGAATTGACGGATCAACAAATGATGGAATTGGCCGTATTAGAAAACTTGCAACGTGAAGATTTGACTCCTATCGAAGAAGCGACTGCTTACCATACGTTGATGGAAAAACTTCACATCACTCAAGAAGAGTTATCGAAAAGACTTGGAAAAAGCAGACCGCATATCGCCAACCACGTTCGATTACTAACTTTGCCAAAAAACATTCAACAACTCATTACAGATGGAAAGTTATCGATGGGGCATGGGCGGACGTTATTAGGACTTAAGAGAAAAGATAAAATACAAGCTATTGCTGAACGAACAGTTAAGGAAAGCCTTAATGTAAGGCAGTTAGAAAACTTAGTTCAGCAAATAAATGAAAATGTTCCACGTGAAACAAAAAAGCTAAAGACTAAAAAAGATATATTTATTGTTGAAAGAGAAAATAACTTGCGTGAAAAGTTTGGAACAACGGTCACGATTAAACAGTCTAAGAAAAAGGGTAAAATTGAAATAGAGTTTTTATCAAATGAAGATTTGGAAAGAATTTTAGACATTCTCGATCAAAATGAGTAAATATTAAATCAAGTAGTGCCCTTATCTACTTTTAGGGGCACTTATTTTTTATAAGTTCCAATTTGATGTAATCTTGAAAAAGAAAAATAGCTTTCATCTCAGAACAGACATTAAAAATTGGGATAGAGCTGGAAGACTTCCTTATTAGGAATAACAAAAAACAAACTTTAAGAAAACAACCTTTTATAAACAGGTGAAATTATGGTGCTATTTGGAACGTTAGTCAATGGACTTTGTATTATTGTTGGATCGTTAATTGGAAAGTTTTTAAGCAGGATTCCTGAAAAAATGAAAACGACTGTTATGCAGGGAATAAGCCTGGTCGTTATGGTTTTAGGATTGCAAATGGGTTTCAAAAGTGATAACTTTTTGATTGTCATTTTGAGTATTGTCATAGGCGCTGTGCTTGGTGAATGGTGGGCGCTCGATGATAAGTTAAATTCTTTAGGATTATGGATTGAAAGAAAACTTGGAGCGTCAAGCAAGAGTAATATTTCTCAAGGATTTGTCACGGCCACGCTCATTTTTGTAATTGGTGCGATGGCGATTATTGGAGCGCTGGACAGCGGGATTAGGGGAGATCATCAAGTGCTGCTTACAAAAGCAGTGATAGATGGATTTACGGCATTAATATTAACGACAACACTTGGAATCGGAGTGATCCTTTCTTTTATTCCTGTAGTACTTTATCAAGGAATAATTGCTATATTTGCTACACAAATTGATCGTCTTGTCCCACCTGAATTGATGGATATGTTTATTAATGAGTTGACGGCAACGGGTGGAATTATGATTTTTGCCATCGGATTAAATTTATCAGGGTTAATTAAAATACGAGTAGCTAATTTATTGCCAGGAATTATGGTTGCTGCGCTGATCGTAAGTTTGATTTTCGCCTATCATAACATATGAAAAAGGAAAGGGGCTAACATGCCTCTTTCCTTTTTATATTGTCTCTGTATTCAAATTTAATTCAAGTTGAAAATTAGCTTCTTTATTTGTATAAATGGCATCCGCTTCAATAATCCCTGCTGTAATTTGCTTCGCCATTTTCATAACAAGATTGAGTCGTGTATTTTGTAAAACAAAAAACTCCATATGACCACTTATGTTTACAATTCCGGTAATATGCATATTTCCAACAGCCGGCAATTCCTTTTTTACTCCTGCACCTGGTTTAACTGGACCAGCACCGACTTTTAACATGCCGATGTTTTTTAATTTTCCAAGACAGGCATCAATTCCTATAATATAAGGACGATAATGATTTTGTTGAATCATAGCCATTTTTTCACTTAAATTAACAGCATGTACAGGATCCTCTAACGTTCCGTATAAATGAAAACTATCCAAACCAGCTTCCTTTAAAAAAGTCCCAACAAGTGGTCCAAGAGAATCTCCAGTAGATCGATCGGTTCCTATGCATACGATGACAATTTGCCGTTTATATCCGAAGGGGAGAAGATCGATGATACCACTAGAAATTTTCTCACTAGAGGATGGATCATCATATCTAATATTCACATCAAACGCATCAAGTGGATTAAAAAGGGGTGGGTTCATCTTTGTCGCTCCTCTCCTTCGAACATAAAGTAATAGAAGTTTTTTTAAGGTATAAGATTTTTAAATTGGACACACGTTTTGCTATTCTTTACCCATTATACGGAGGAATTTTCATTTCTATACATAAAAATAATGAAATACATGATCTGCCTATGAAAACTCAAAGTTTATTGTTAAAATGAATACATAAAAAATGAATCGTGGAGAATATGATGGAATCTTCAGGAGGAATGAAATTTGGAGAAAAAAGAATTTACTTTAAATGATATAGTGGAAATGAAAAAGCAACATCCATGTGGGACGAATCGTTGGAAGATAATCCGCATGGGAATGGATATTAGAATTAAATGTGAAGGATGTGGCCACAGTGTTATGTTGCCGCGTAGAGACTTTGCAAGAAAAATTAAGAAAATCTTGGAGAAGCATGAGGAATAGAACTCATGCTTCTTCTTTTTAATATACTACCGTCAGAATAATCAATTATCTAGTTTTAAATGCGTGATTTGAATACAGTTGTTTTTTCTCTGTATAATTACTATAATTGTGAAAGGATTAACAGGGGTAGGAAAACCCAGAAGAGGAGTGACCAAAATGGCTCTTACAGCAGGAATTGTGGGGTTGCCGAACGTAGGGAAATCTACATTATTTAATGCAATTACAAAAGCGGGAGCAGAAGCTGCTAACTATCCGTTTTGTACAATAGATCCGAATGTTGGAATTGTAGAAGTACCAGATTATCGTCTTCAAAAACTAACCGAACTTGTACAGCCTAAAAAAACAGTGCCTACGGCATTTGAGTTTACAGATATAGCTGGAATTGTAAAAGGGGCAAGTAAAGGGGAAGGATTAGGGAATAAATTTCTTTCCCATATACGCCAAGTAGATGCTATTTGTCATGTCGTCCGTTGTTTTGCAAGTGATGATATCACACATGTATCGGGAAAAGTTGACCCGATTGATGATATCGAAACGATCAATCTGGAATTAATCTTAGCCGATTTGGAATCTGTAGAAAAACGGATTGGCCGTGTTGAAAAAATGGCGAAGCAAAAAGATAAAGACGCGATGTATGAGTATGAAATTTTAGCTAAATTGAAGGAAGCTTTTGAATCGGATATGCCAGCCAGATCTGTAGAATTTTCTGATGATCAGATGAAGACAGTAAAAGGTCTTCATTTATTGACGAGCAAGCCTGTTTTATATGCGGCAAATGTTGGAGATGAAGATGTTGCCGATCCATCAGAAAATGAATATGTAAAAAAAGTCCTCGAATATGCTGAAAAAGAAAATTCACAGGTCATCGTCGTTTGTGCAAAAATTGAAGAAGAAATTGCTGAATTGGATGATGAAGAAAAAGCAATGTTTCTTGAGGAACTAGGGATTGAAGAATCTGGACTTGATCAATTAATTCGTGCTACGTATGATCTTTTAGGATTAGCCACTTATTTTACAGCTGGTGTTCAAGAAGTGCGTGCCTGGACGTTTAATAAAGGTATGAAGGCACCACAATGTGCTGGGATTATCCATACCGATTTTGAAAAAGGGTTTATTCGCGCCGAAACAGTTTCGTACGATGATTTACTCGCTGGAGGGTCAATGACAGCAGCCCGTGAAGCTGGAAAAGTAAGACTTGAAGGAAAAGATTATCTTGTTAAAGATGGAGATGTCATCCATTTTCGATTCAATGTGTAAGGCACCTATGTGGTGTCTTTTTTTTATAAAAATAGAGGGTTAATTTTCAGGTTATAAATTTTCCTCTTTCTTCAAATAATAGGACTGAATCATTAGCTTGCCATCATATGCTTTTGATTTACATGTTTGAAGAAAGGGGAGTATTAATTGAAAACATTAAGACGAATTGCCTTAGCTTTAATCGTCATAGGGGCAATAAACTGGGGTTTAATTGGTTTATTTCAATATGATTTAGTTGGAAATATATTTGGAGGAACCAATTCCGGTTTTGCCAGGTTTATTTACACCCTTGTCGGTATTAGTGGGCTCATCTGTCTCGGATTACTGTTTAATTCAAGGACAGCCGACGTAGGATCGCCTGAAGAAGGAAGAGGAATAGCCACTAATCAATTTGCAACCGAGTTTGCAGAAGAACCCGATCTTGATCGATTATATAATCCTTCAAGGGAAGCATATGAAGTTGAAGACGAAGAAGAAGAGTGGCAATAAGAAAAGCGTAAGCACCTGATCATCGACGTACGAACTTCAAGACCTCTGACTGAGATAAAGGAAACACGGCGAGGAACGAGCTAGCGAAATTGGCACTTCAAATTTCACCTGATGTTGACTTATCGTAGGGAAGAGGACAAGAAGTTCGCAAGTCGATAGGTGCTGAAGTTGGACAAAGAAAAGCGTAAGTGCGCCTTCGCAAGACATCAATAAACGAGATAATCCCGGCAAGGAAATTTTCCTTAGCCGGGATTTCTATTTTATGAGGAAAGTGGGTCAACACCTTGCATAACCGTGTTTCGTATGCTATACTTACACATTGTGAGTAATGAAAATTGCTCCTTGCCCTTTTACACGAAAAGGGCCGCATAGTCCATAAGGAGGTGACTGAACGATGAGAAAGTACGAAATTATGTACATTATCCGCCCGAACATTGAAGATGAAGCGAAAACGGCAGTAGTTGAGCGTTTCGATAACATCCTTACTTCACAAGGTGCGGAAATCATCGAATCAAAAGATTGGGGTAAGCGTCGTCTTGCATACGAGATTGAGGATTTTCGTGACGGTTTCTACCGTTTAATCCAAACTAATGCAAATCCTGAAGCAGTTCAGGAATTCGACCGTCTTGCGAAGATCAGTGACGATATTATCCGTCATATTGTTGTTAAAGACGAAAGATAAAATTAATTGTTCCACGTGAAACATTTTATAAAGAAGCAAACGGGAAGAGGTTGATTCTGATGATGAACCGAGTTGTATTAGTAGGACGTTTAACAAAAGATCCGGATTTGCGCTACACTCCAAACGGGGTGCCAGTCGCAACTTTTACATTGGCTGTTAACCGTACTTTTACGAATCAACAGGGGGAGCGGGAAGCCGACTTCATAAACTGTGTGATTTGGAGAAAGCCTGCGGAGAATGTTGCTAATTACTTGAAAAAAGGAAGTTTAGCTGGTGTCGATGGCCGCATCCAGACTCGCAACTATGATGGACAGGATGGTAAGCGTGTATACGTGACTGAAGTACTAGCAGATAGTGTTCAATTTCTTGAACCAAGAAGTTCTGCGTCACAAGGTCGTGGTGACTTTGGAGGAAATCAATATGGTGGAGACCAAAATAACCAGTACCGTCCGAACGAGCAAAACCAAAATCAGCGAAGCAACCAAAACTTTACCCGAGCTAATGAAGATCCATTCTCGAATGATGGACAACCAATTGACATTTCAGATGATGATCTTCCATTCTAAAAAAGTAAGGAGGTTATTGTTATGGCAGGTGGACGCAGAGGCGGACGTAAACGTCGTAAAGTGTGTTTCTTTACATCAAATGGTATTACACACATCGACTATAAAGATGTTGAATTGCTTAAAAAATTCGTTTCCGAACGCGGAAAGATTCTTCCTCGCCGTGTAACTGGAACAAGTGCTAAGTATCAACGTAAATTGACAGCAGCTATTAAACGTGCTCGTCAAATGGCATTACTTCCATTCGTTGCAGGCGAATAATAATGACGAAAAATATACGATTTAAATAAATAAAGGCTGTCCTGAACTAGGTATTATCATTTTATATAGTATTTTTTAAAAGATACTATATATAATTGTAATATCTTAGTGATTAGGATCAGCCTTTTTACTTTAATCATACATCGGCAAAGTTGATTGATGGGCCTTTCACCGTTAGAATAGAAAGAGTATACATATTTGCGATGAACCAAGATTTAACACAAAAAGAGGTGGAAGAGTGAAAGAAAGAAAAATGCTAACAGAAGGCGCTTTGTTGTTAGCTTTATATACAATCATGCTGCTAATAGCAATTTTTATTCCATTTTCATCGATTGTCCTTCACCTGTTTTTTATTTTGCCATTTCTATTATATAGTGCAAAATATTCCGTGAAATATTCAATCATTTTCGTTATTAGTGCGATGATTATTTCGTTTATTGTCGGTTCTTTTGTAGCTTTGCCCATTGCTTTCTTATTTGGAACGACGGGATTAATGATGGGATACGGAATTAAAGCGAAAGAAAGTAAACAAATCATTTACATATCATCAAGTATCGTATTCATAGCCAACATCATATTATTTTTTATCATTGCTGCCCTGTTTTTTAACCTTAACTTTATGGATGAACTAAAAAAGATGTTTCAAACATCGATAAATCAATATATGGATGCAATGAATACGATGGGGATGACGCCGCCAATTGAATTCCAAGAGCAGTTAAATAATATGGCTAATTTAATGATATCCATGCTGCCTACATTGTTGATTGGCACTGCTTTTATAAGTGTAATCATCATAATGGTTGTTAACTTTCCTATTTTGAAAAAGTTAGGAATAGATGTCCCAAAATTTCAGCCGTTTCGCCGTTTGAAATTCCCAAAAAGCATTCTGTGGTTGTATTTATTGGTGCTCGTCCTTTCTATTATTTTTAAATTTGAATCTGATTCGTATTTGCAAATGGCCGTTGTGAATGCTGGGTTAATATTACAAACTCTTTTAGTCATTCAAGGGCTTTCGTTTATCTTTTTTTATTGTCATATGAAAAAGTGGACGATTGCCATACCGATTATAGTCGTTGTATTTACATTTTTAATGCCTATAGTTCTTTCAATTGTACGGGTGTTCGGTATAATTGATATAGGATTCGATTTAAGGCAGCGCATCAATAAGAAGTAGTCTTTTCATTTTAAAGATGAGCAAGGCGCATACACTTTTTTGTAAAATTGTTTATATCGATTATATTTTAAATTAGGCTTTCATTGTCTAGCTACGGCGCCTAGCCCCTCGAGGTTAACCAACCTAAGGCAATAAAGGCAAAGAACGACATTTTTGCCCTAGAACATTGCTTATCGGGGCTGTGCAAGGCGCATACGCTTTTCTTGTAAAGGAGCTGAAAGAATGCCTTCATATTTTAAGGGTGGAAAATCACGATATCCATTATATGGTATTGTCGCCATTACAGCGATCTTACTAATTTTTATAGCATTTCAACATTTATGGGTAGCGCTGATTGGTTTTTTACTGCTCTGTGCATTATTTTATGCAGCTGTCCATGGAGAAAAAGAAATTATAAAGGATACAGAGGAGTATATTTCGACCCTTTCCTATCGAGTGAAAAAAGTCGGCGAGGAAGTTTTGATGGAGATGCCGATAGGTGTAATGCTCATTAATGATGATTTTACAATTGAATGGTCAAACCCATTCATGGCCTCTTGCTTTCAAGAGAATACCCTTGTTGGAAAATCTCTTTATGAAGTAGGGGAACAAATCATTCCATTAATAAAGCAAGACATTGAAAGTGAGATCGTTACGATTCAAGACAGGAAGTTTCGAGTCGATCTTAGGTTGGAAGAGAAGTTACTATACTTCTTCGATGTGACTGACCAGGTTGCGACTTTTAAAAGATATGAATCTGAAAGAAATGTCATTGCTATTATTTTTCTAGATAATTACGATGATGCCACTCAAGGTATGGATGACCAAACAAAAAGTGGACTCAATAGTACAGTAACATCACTTTTAAATAATTGGGCCCTTGAACATGGTATTTTTCTAAAAAGAACATCGTCAGACCGATTTGTTATACTATTGAATGAAAAAATATATCATGATCTGGAAAATGATAAATTTTCAATTTTAGACGTAGTGAGGGAAGAGACAGCAAAGCAAAATGTGCCTCTTACTTTAAGCATCGGTGTTGGAATTGGGGATCTGCCACTGCCTGATTTAGGTGTCCAAGCCCAATCCAGTCTTGATCTTGCACTTGGGCGAGGTGGCGATCAGGTCGCAATTAAACTGCCAAATGGAAAGTTAAAGTTTTTCGGCGGAAAAACGAACCCGATGGAAAAGCGTACGAGAGTTCGAGCTAGGGTCATTTCTCATGCATTGAGAGAGTTGATAGTTGAGAGCGATAAAGTTATCGTGATGGGGCATAGATACCCTGATATGGATGCTATTGGTGCCTCGATAGGAATTCGAAAGGCAGCAGAGCTGAATAATCGGGAGGGGTATATTGTCATTGATGCATCTGAAATTGATACAGGAGTAAGGCGTCTGATTGAAGAAACAAAGGCATATCCTGATCTCCATTCTCGTTTTATTACACCTGATGAGGCGATGGAACTCGCAACAGAGCGTACACTTCTGGTCGTTGTCGACACACATAAGCCGGCACTTGTGATTGAAGAAAGACTGCTGACTAAAACGGAACGAATTGTCGTGATTGATCACCATCGCCGCAGTGAAGATTTTATAAAAAAACCACTTTTAGTTTATATGGAGCCATATGCTTCATCGACAGCTGAATTAGTAACGGAACTTCTCGAGTACCAACCAAAAGGTGAAAAAGTAAATATTATAAACACCATCGAGGCAACAGCCTTATTATCTGGTATTATTGTAGACACAAAAAGCTTTACACTCCGGACGGGCTCTCGTACGTTTGATGCTGCTTCGTACTTAAGGGCACAAGGCGCAGATACAATATTAGTTCAAAAGTTTTTAAAAGAAACAGTTGATACGTATTTAAAACGTGCAAAATTAATAGAGACTGTTGAATTTTACGTAGAAGGAATTGCCATCGCGAGTGGATCAGAAGATGAAGTGTATGATCCTGTAGTTACTGCCCAAGCAGCGGATACGTTGCTGACAATGGACGGGGTTTCCGCCTCTTTTGTCATTTCCAAACGAGCAGGAGACGTAGTTGGAATCAGTGCTCGCTCTTTAGGAGAAATCAATGTGCAAATCATAATGGAAGCACTTGGCGGCGGCGGCCACTTATCCAATGCAGCAGTACAGCTATCTGGCGAAAATATTGTGGAAGCTGAGTTAAAATTAAAACAAGTGATAGATGATTATTTGGAAGGGAGCCAAGAATCATGAAGGTTATTTTTTTGAAAGACGTTAAAGGTAAAGGGAAAAAAGGGGAGGTTAAAAATGTAGCGGATGGATACGCACATAACTTTCTTCTTAAACAAGGACTAGCGGTAGAAGCAACATCAGGGAATATGAAAAACTTAGATAATAAAAAGAAAAAAGAAGAACAACAAGCGAGCGTTGAATTAGCAGAAGCGCAGAAACTCAAAGAAACTCTTGAAAATTTAACGGTTGAATTGAAGGCAAAATCGGGTGAAGGCGGCCGTCTATTCGGATCGATTACAAGCAAACAAATTGCGGATGAACTTAATAAAACACATAAAATTAAAATTGATAAACGAAAAATTGGTTTAGACGATGCGATTCGCACGTTGGGAGTGACAAAGGTTCCCGTAAAACTTCATCATGAGGTCGTTGCAACGATTGACGTTCATGTAAAAGAAGAAAACTAAAATTACCATACTTTATAATGATGTTTCATGATAGAATAGATTTAGAAAATAAATGTGATGCGGTTATCGACCGGTCACATTTTTTATATCATATAATGATAATGATTACACAGTAAAATCGTGATTGGATTGTGGAAGGTGAGTACTATGAATGCTGATTTTTCGGATCGAACGCCACCGCAAAATATAGAGGCTGAGCAAGCTGTAATCGGAGCCATATTTTTGGAGCCGTCTTCTTTGGTGCTTGCATCAGAAATTCTTTTACCTGAAGATTTTTATCGCAGTTCACATCAGAAGATTTTTGATGTTATGCTGAAGTTAAGTGATACGGGAAAAGCCATTGACTTAGTTACCGTATCCGAAGAGCTGGCTGCATCTAAAATGTTGGAGGATGTAGGCGGGATTTCATATTTAAGTGAGATTGCTGTTTCTGTGCCAACTGCTGCTAATATTGGCTATTATGCTCGGATTGTAGAAGAAAAGTCGTTGTTGAGACGATTAATTCGAACAGCTACGAATATCGTAACAGATGGATATTCCAGAGAAGATGAAGTAGAGGCAGTCTTGGATGAAGCGGAGAAGCATATTATGGAAGTTGCTTCGCGGAAAAATTCAAGTGCCTTTCAAGATATAAAAGATGTACTCGTTCAAACGTATGACAATATTGAACTTCTTCATAATCGTAAAGGGGACGTTACCGGGATTCCTACTGGATTTGCTGAGCTTGATCGAATGACTGCTGGATTTCAGCGCAATGATTTAATCATTGTAGCTGCCCGTCCATCTGTAGGTAAAACCGCTTTTGCCCTTAATATTGCTCAAAATGTCGGTACGAAAACGGAAGAGAATGTCGCTATTTTTAGTCTTGAGATGGGTGCAGAACAGCTCGTCATGAGGATGCTTTGTGCTGAAGGAAATATTAATGCACAAAACTTGCGGACAGGTTCCTTAACAGATGAGGATTGGCGTAAGCTGACGATGGCAATGGGGAGTTTATCTAATTCAGGCATATACATCGACGATACTCCTGGAGTTCGGATAAGCGAGATTCGTTCAAAATGTCGCCGATTGAAGCAAGAACACGGACTTGGAATGATTTTGATCGACTATTTGCAGCTCATTCAAGGGAGCGGTCGTTCAAGTGAAAACCGTCAACAGGAAGTATCAGAAATTTCTCGTTCCTTAAAGGCATTGGCACGTGAACTGCAAGTTCCCGTTATTGCACTATCTCAGCTTTCCCGTGGCGTGGAACAGCGTCAAGATAAGCGTCCAATGATGTCTGATATAAGGGAATCAGGAAGTATTGAGCAGGATGCAGATATTGTTGCCTTTTTATATCGTGATGACTACTATGATCATGAATCGGAAAACAAAAATATCATCGAAATCATTATTGCAAAGCAACGTAATGGCCCAGTTGGCACAGTATCACTGGCCTTTGTAAAAGAATATAACAAATTCGTCAACCTCGAGCGCAGATTTGACGACGCAGCCGTTCCTTCGGGAGCGTAGAATAATGTGAGCACCTCCTCAGTAGGGGGTGCTTTTTTAATTCTGAGGTGAAGTAAATAAGAAATTTTGGGAGGATTCTCCGTGAAGCTTAAGCTAAGGACGATAAAAGGTAAAAAGCGAGGAAACCGTCCCAAGTTTCTCAAACTGAAGACAGGAAAAGGTAAAAAGGGAGGAAGCTGTCCTAAGTTTCTTGAACTGAAGACAGGAAAAGGTAAAATACAGGGAACCAGTCCCAAGTTTCTCGAACTGAAGACAGGAAAAGGTAAAAAGCAGGGGACTAATCCCAAGTTTCTCGAACTGAAGACAGGAAAAGGTAAAAAGGGAGGAAGCAGTCCTAAGTTTCTTGAACTGAAGACAGGAAAAGGTAAAATACAGGGAACCAGTCCCAAGTTTCTCGAACTGAGGACTGGATAAGGTAAAAAGCAGAGAATCTGTCTTAAGTTTCTCAAACTGAAGACAGGAAAAGGTAAAATGCAGGGAACCAGTCCCAAGTTTCTCGAACTGAGGACTGGATAAGGTAAAAAGCAGAGAATCTGTCTTAAGTTTCCCAAACTAAGGACAGGATAAAGTAAAAGGCAAGGAAACTGTCCTAAGTTATGTCAGCCAAGTACGAGAAAAGGTAAGGAATCTATCCACAAATTAAAGGTAAAAAGGATTCCTAGTTTTTGTATTCTTTCAGGTATGCTTGCCTTTAGCGTTGTCACTTTTTTTAACGTAATAAGCGGCATCTGTGTGTCCTATTAACTTAAAATGCCTAGATAATATCCTCTGTATCGTTTTTTTAGATTTTATTCCATTGCACCATTCATAAATATACTTTGTTGTAATCTTTCTATCGGGAAAAAGTAGTATATATTCCTCTATGCTACGTAAAATGGCAGATGTTACATCTTCTGTATACATACAATCTAAACATTCTAACGTGTTTGTTTTGTCTTCAAGTCTAAAAGAGTGGCAGGAAGCACATGTGATCCCTTTTTGGAGTTCGTTATAGCTATAATTGAGTTTTCTAGTATATGGGGATTTATCGATATTAAGGGAAACAAGCTTTTGAGCGAGCTTTTTGCTTCTCACATTAATTCCAGAAGGCGTATTATTTAGTTTGTTGTAAAAAAACGATCAAGTTGGGTTGGAAAAATAATATGTGGGTTTCGTGTAGCGTGATATAAGTGGAAAGTGGGGTTGATGAAGACTAGAAATGCTTGAATAGGAACGGTATATCCAAGATTTTGGAGTAATATTCGTAGTAAAGATTCACTTCGTTTCAATTGGAGTAACGGATTTTGAATTTCAGATCCGTTGACTCTATACCATTTTTCATCTTCAATGTAATAATCACCTTCATAATTTTTTACTTCAAACAATAGGATGGATTCCTGGGTAATGATCATCGAATCTATTTGGAATATACTATTATTGCTTTTTATTTGCAAATCCTTAAGCACAGTCCATTTTTTTGTAAGCTTGTCCACCCAATCATCAAACATTCTCTCTCCTATAAATCCTTTCTCTAGCCTTGAAAGGGAAGCTTTTTCCTTGTACGCTATATTCTTTCGTTTTTTTAGAACTCTAAGTATTAGTAAATTATCTTTTTCAAATCGTGAATTGTTTTGCATTTTTCACATCCTTTTAAAATAATGTAAATTAATTTTACAGAATGTTTCCTTTGTTTACAACTGCAAATAAAAAACCTGAACAGATATCCCGTTCAGGCATTGATATTTTCACAGCATCGTGTTATGCTTAATTTTGTTTGTGTACTGACTTATAGATAGGGTGCATAAGTACCCAATATAAATTTTATCAATAATAATCAACGTTGTCAAGCATTTTTTATTTTTATATGCAATTTTAAAAGGAGTGTGGGTTGCGGATGAATAAGGAGTGGGAAAAAGAACAGCAAAGAGTGGAATTCATTCAAGATGTAATTGATCAGAAGGTCGCTCACCTTAATCAAAATATGGGCGGACTAAAAGGCGGGATCATCGAATTACGGAAAACATTCTGGGAAGATGTTACGGTTAATCTAGATGAGCCTGATGATGTGATCGAAACTTTTACAAGTATTAAACAACAGGCTGAGCTGCTTGCTGAACGAGAAAGAACCCATGGGCAATCTTATCGGTTGCTTAAACAACTCGATAAATTAAAAGACTCTCCTTTTTTTGGCAGCATCGATTTCCTTGAAGATGGCGAGAAATCTGCGGAACGCATTTATATTGGAATTACCTCTTTAATGGACGTACATGATGAGGAATTTATCGTGTATGATTGGCGTGCCCCAATTTCAAGCTTGTATTATGATTATTCTCCGGGCCCGGCAACATATAAAACTCCTTCGGGCATTATCGAAGGGACAATGGAATTAAAACGACAATACATTATTAAGTATGGTCAGTTAAAAGGAATGTTCGATACTGGAGTCACAATTGGCGACAGCCTGCTTCAGGAAGTACTGGGCGGCAATGCGAATACGCAAATGAAGAGTATCGTTGCGACGATTCAGCGTGAGCAAAACCATATTATTCGAAATGAAAAAAGTAAGATATTAATCGTTCAAGGTGTTGCTGGCAGTGGAAAAACTTCTGCTGCATTGCAGCGTGTCGCTTATTTGCTTTATCGATACAGAAATACACTTTCGTCCGATAATATTATGCTATTCTCTCCGAATCCTTTATTCAACAGCTATGTTGCGACCGTGCTGCCTGAGCTTGGTGAAGAAAATATGGATCAGACGACGTATCAGCAATATTTAATTACAAGACTTGGCAGTCGTTTTGAGGTGGAAGATTCTTTCAATCAAATGGAATACACGCTTACCGCTATGGATGAACCGGGATATGAAACGAAGATGAAATCGATTCGCTTTAAAGCGAGCTTAGATTTTAAAAATATAATTGATCAATATGTTAAGGATCTTTCAAAGGAAGGGCTTATTTTCAAAACGATATCTTTCCGCGGTCGAACCATTGTTTCCGCTCAAGATATATACACGTACTTTTATTCGCTTGATCCATCCATATCAATACCTAACCGTATGAAGCTTACGTCGGATTGGTTATTAAAAGAGATTGCCAAACAAGAGAAGCAGGAGCGGACGAAGGATTGGGTATTGGAAGAGGCTGAGCTCTTAGATAAAACCGACTATTTAGAAGTGTATCAAAGAATGCAGAATGATCTAGGAGAGAAGGAAGAATCATTTGATGATGCAGATAAAGAGCAGCGGATATTGGCAAAATCGATTGTAAATAAACACTTCAAACGAATTCGCAGTGCCGTAAAGAAAAACAAATTTTTAAATACAAAAGCTTTATATCAAAAGCTTTTTTCAGCGAAATCATGGCCTGATGGAATGGAAGACATTTGTGATGAAACGATTGAGAAATTACAGGCAAATATCCTATCGTATGAGGATGCCACTCCATACCTATATTTGCAGGATCAATTGGAAGGAAAAAAATCGAATACACTGATTCGTCATTTATTCATTGATGAAGCGCAGGATTACTCACCATTTCAATTTGAATTTTTAAAACAGCTTTTCCCTCATTGTAAAATGACAATCTTAGGGGATGTGAACCAAGCGATTTACGCACATACGATGGATGCTCCGTCATTATTAAATATGGAACCCGAAGGAACGGATAAAATCGTATTAAGGCGAAGCTACAGGTCAACCAAGCAAATAGTGGACTTTACGAGCGGCCTGATTGCCGGTGGTGATATGATTGAGCCATTTAATCGGGAAGGGGAAAAACCAGTACTGACAGAAGTTGAGAGTCACGATGATCTTCATGTGAAAGTTGAGGAATGCGTCCGTCTTTTAAAAGAAAAAGGCCATGAAACGATAGCGATTATATGTAAGACGATGAAGGAAAGTGAAGCAGCGTATGAAGTGTTAAAAAAGGAATTGCCTGTGCGGTTAATGGATAAAAACGCAAATTCATACGAAAAAGGTATCATCATTTTGCCAGCCTATTTAGCAAAAGGAATCGAATTTGATGCCGTCATTATCTATAATGCATCAAATGAGCAATACGGCCGCGAGTATGAGAGAAAGTTGTTTTATACAGCTTGTACAAGGGCCATGCATGAGCTGCATCTTTTCTCTAAAGGGAAACGAACATATTTGATTGATCAAGTGAGTGAGGATGCGTATAGAAAAGAGTGATCTTACTAAAGCAAAGCCGAAATCGTATAGATTTCGGCTCTGCTTATTTGCCATCAGCTGATGATTGCTACAAAGGGGAAAAGGGTATCCGTCCGAGCACTAATTTTAATTTGGCTCCACATGAACATGTACATAATACACACCATATTTCTCCTTTAAAATATCCTCTACATTTGAAGCGATCTCATGGGCATTGCCGATATCCAATGTTGAGCTTACTAATACAACGATATCGACAATCGTGTTATTTCCATAATTTCTAGCTTGGATTTGACTAACACCTTTTATCCCATTCACGGTTAAGGCAGTTTGTTTGTAAGAATTTAGCACTTTCTCATCAAAACCATCCGTCAGATAATGGGAAGCCTTCTTAAAAATATCCCATGCTGTTTTGCATATTAACAGTCCTACTACGACAGCTGTTACGGGGTCTAACCATGGAAGATGAAACTGTGAACCGATAATTCCAATCGCAGCCCCAATACTGACCCAAGCATCGGAGAGATTATCTTTTGCAGCTGCCATCACGGCTTGACTATTAATTTTTCTAGCTAAAATGATGTTATAACGATAGACCATGTACATCACACCGGCACAAAAAATGCCTGTCCAAGCGGAAATCATATCAGGTGAGGTGTGTTTTGGATGAAATACAGATGAAATGGCTTCATATAAAACTTGAATACCTACAGCCATCATTATAAAGGATGCCACCATGGATGCGACGGTTTCAGCTTTCCAATGGCCGTAAGGGTGATCTGTATCTGGTGGTTTTTGTGATAATTTCAGTCCTACAAGCACGGCAATTGAAGCAATGATATCGGTGGCATTATTAAGTCCGTCAGCTTTTAAGGCAGCCGAGTTTGCCATAGATCCAATAAATAACTTTAGTGCGGATAAAAATATATAAGCAATAATGCTAAGGATTGCTCCACGTTCTCCCAATTTTAAATCTTGATATTTTTCTTGTCCCATCATTATGTACCTCCAAATGTTGCTGTTAGAACATAATATCAATTGAGTTATGAGTGGGTCTATAGCAACGTTTTTTCGTCACTCTATAATGTTGGGGGCAGTCAAAATTAGTGGCGCGAGAGCAATAAAAGAAAAGCGGAAGGCGCCTGAAGCTAGACAATGAAAGACTTCTTTTAAACTAAGGATCGAATAAAACTTTATACTTTCTTTTATATAAAAAAAAGACCCCTCAAACTGGGGTCTTCAGCACTCTCATCGCATTCAATACAGCTAAAAGGGTAACACCTACATCCGAAAACACGGCTTCCCACATCGTTGCAATTCCAAAGGCTCCGAGTATTAGAAAAACAGCCTTTACTCCTAAAGCAAACAGGATGTTTTGCCAAACAATTCGGCGTGTTCTTTTTGCAATTTTGATAGCGGTAGGAATTTTTGAAGGTTCGTCCGTCATGATGACGATATCGGCCGCTTCAATAGCTGCATCGGATCCTAATCCGCCCATCGCTATACCGACATCTGCGCGAGCAAGAACGGGCGTATCGTTAATACCATCACCGACAAAAATGATTTTTTCATTTGCCGCTTTCCGAGCATCCAGTTTTTCAATTTCATCGACCTTATGATGTGGTAAAAGCTCAGCATGCACTTCGTCTAAGCCTAGCTTCTTGCCAACTGCATCACCAACTGTTTTCGCATCTCCAGTGAGCATAACGGTCTTCCTGATGCCAAGATCTTTCAATAAACGAATCGCTTGTGCGGAGTCTTCTTTTACTTGATCGGAAATGACGATGTATCCAGCATACTCGTCATCGACCGCTACATGGACGAGAGTTCCGATTACATCCGGTTGGTCAAAAACAATTTGCTCTTTCTCCATCAGCTTTGCGTTTCCGGCGGCGATCTTTTTACCCGCTGCCGTAACTTGAATTCCGTGCCCGGAAATTTCATTATAATCCTGAATGGAATCTTCTTTTATTTCTTTTCCATATGCCTTTTTTATGGAAAGGGCAATCGGGTGATTGGAATGTACTTCTGCAAAGGCTGCATATTCCAATAATTCGTCTGCCGTCATATTTTTAGGATGAATACTTGTAACGTCGAATACACCTTTTGTTAACGTTCCAGTTTTATCAAAAACAATATATTTTACATCGTTTAATGCTTCTAAATAGTTGCTCCCTTTCACAAGAATACCTGTTTTTGAAGCGGCCCCTATACCACCGAAAAAGCCGAGTGGTATAGAAATGACGAGGGCACAAGGACACGAGATGACTAAGAAGACAAGGGCTCGATAGATCCAGTCTGAAAAAGTCGCTCCACTAAGGATCAGTGGCGGGATAACGGCTAAAATAACTGCAACAATGACGACTACGGGCGTATAGTATCGAGCAAATTTAGTAATAAAATTTTCCGTTGGAGCTTTTCGGCTGCTTGCATTCTGAACTAAATCAAGAATTTTAGAAACGGTTGATTCGCCAAATTCTTTTGCCACTTCAATCGTAAGGACGCCATTTTTATTAATGAATCCACTTAATACATTATTTCCAGCTTCGACCTCACGCGGAACAGATTCACCGGTAAGAGCAGATGTATCAACCATGGAGTTACCTTCAATAATTTTTCCATCCAACGGCACTTTTTCACCTGGTTTTACAATAATAATATCGCCGATTTTTACTTCTTCAGGCGAAACAGTAAGGATATGGCCATCCTTTTTTACGTTGGCAGAATCAGGACGGATATCCATAAGCGCACTGATCGATTTACGTGAGCGATTAACGGCAATCGTTTGAAACAGCTCACCTACTTGGTAAAACAGCATAACAGCTACGCCTTCGGGATATTGCTGAATGGCAAACGCACCAATAGTTGCGATCGCCATCAGGAAATTTTCATCAAATACTTGACCACGTACGATATTTCTTGCTGCACGTAAAACAATATCACCACCGATAATCAAATAGGCAATGATGAAAATCCCTAGTTCCGTCAATCCAGATAAAGGCGAAAACATACCAATCGCGGCTAAAAGGGTTCCTGCAATTAAGCGGGTCACGATTGTTTTTATGTTTTTGTTGCCGTGATCATGATGATGGTCATGGTCATCGTTTCCTTTTTCTAAAGGCGTTATATCAGGTTCAATTGTTTTTACTTTCTTTTTTACTGCGGAAATAATATCTGCCGCATCATCTTGTACAGCTTCCAGCGTAAGAGTTTTGTTTACAAAGTTAACAGAGCAATTCGTAATGCCTTCCATTCCTTTAACACCATTTTCAATTTTCATGGCACAATTCGCACAATCTAATCCTTCTAAGAGGATTTCCTGTTTTATTTTTCGCTTCTGCCTCTCCATATGTCTCTCTCCTAAAACACTCTATATTTTATCTTCATTAACATGTTCAAGTGCTTGATCGAAAATTTGGATTACGTGATCATCTGCAAGTGAATAATACACAACTTTCCCTTGTTTTCGATTTTTTACTAACTTTGCTTGCTTCAATACTCGTAATTGATGCGAAATAGAAGATTGTGTCATATTCAGTAAATAGGCGATATCACAAACACACATCTCCGTTTGAAATAAAGAGTGTAGAATTCTAATCCTAGTGCCATCTCCCAACACTTTAAACAGCTCTGCCACTTCGATCAAACTGTTGTCCTTTGGGATAGTTGCTTGCACCTGCTGAACAATGTCTTCATGAATGACTGTTTGGCTGCAAGTTTCAGGGATCGTCATTTCTTTTTGCATAAAAACACCTCTTTTATTAATTGAACATATGAGCAATTATTCATATGTTTATTATATGCTTCATTTATTTGAAGTGTCAATTGTAAAAGCGGAATAGAATCGGGAAAAGTCTTCAGATTATTACTGGTATATGCTTCGATTTAAAGTGGATGAGATGGATATCTTGCTATTGATGTTTTCTATCACGAATGGACTTGGAGTGGCGGAACTCCAGCCTAGAAAGATTTGCATCCCAATTGAAGCAAAAATTCTGCGGCAATTCCTGCCTATGAACGGCTCTCGTATCGAAAAACCAGGAAAAAAATCGTTTAACAAATTCAGTTGCAAAAGAGCCGCACACGAAAAAAAGGATTAAGCCACTTGGCTCAATCCTTTTCTACATAATATTTAGCGGCTCTTCAATTGAATCGACTACATAATCTTCGGTGACATGGACTTGATACGTTTTTCCATTATGCACGAATTTGAATAGTCCATTGTTGAAGTCCGTTCCAATTTCTTTATAAAAGATTCCTTCATGGCTAATTTGCTTTTGACATGTGAAGCAAAGTCGGTACCCGTCTTTTTCCTTTAGTAAATAGCCGCGGACCCCGGTTTCATAGGTGATATCTTCTCCACCTTTAATTGTCCGGTCCAGCGCGACGATGTGAATATCGATAAAGGATGATATTTCCCTTAAAAGAACGTTCACGAAAGATCCTTTTGTAATTTCTTCCCAACGGTTTTGGGCGGTTTGTCCGATTACAATTTGTGTAATATTATATTTCTGAGCAATACCTGAAATCACTTTTGCGACAGGGCGCTTTTCATTGTCTTGCATAATGAACTCTTCAGCATCGAATTGTTCAGCCAATTCTTTCCACTGATCAATATAGCTGGATTTTTCCGCGTCAAATTTATCATACGGAAGGGGATCTACAGTTAGAATATATAATGGACAATTTAACATACTTGCCATTTTATGACCACGTCTAATTAGGCGCTCACCGTTTGGACCGTAATACACACAAACGAGAATACTCTCATCCATACGACCCTTCACTTTCTTCATGAAAAAATTCACCTCTTAAATGGTTCATTCAAATACATAAAACGTGCCAAAGTCTTTAAACTAAATCATTATATATAAAAATACTTCAGAATACAATAGACGTTAAGAAGGTTTGTAAAAAGTTATGAAAGTAGCCATTTTTAATAAGAAAATCTTATGCAATGAAACTTCAATTGTGTAGTCAAGATGTCTTTTATTGTATAATAATAAGGAAAAATAAAATGCTAAGCCCCAATCCGACACCTTGTCGGTTACTTTTCTGATTAGAGCCCTCCTTTTCTCAAAAGGTTATGGTCTCTTATTATCCCGTTAGTTGGCATAGGAGTCAACCCCTACAAATAAGTAAGCCGCTGCAACCTTAAGATCAAGGGAGGTTATTATTATATTGGTATCGATACAGCTGGCAATCATGGTTCCATTTCTGGCTGCCATCTTCATTCCATTTTTGTATAAAAAATTGCCCCGTATACATATCGGTTGGTTCGTGTTGATTGTACCGACCGCCTTATTTATTGCCCTTGCCCGTTTTATTCCTGCCGTAGCAGAAGGAAAAACATTTTTACATACTGTTCAATGGATCCCTTCTTATGGCATTCATTTCACAACATATGTAGATGGGCTCAGTATTATTTTTGGACTTTTGATCACAGGTATCGGAAGTCTCGTCATCCTTTATTCCATCTATTATTTATCCGCAAAAGAATCTCTACATCATTTTTATACGTACTTGCTTTTATTTATGGGTGCCATGCTCGGGGTCGTTTTTTCCGACAACTTAATGGTTTTATATGTGTTTTGGGAATTAACGAGCATTTCATCCTTCTTGCTGATTGCATTCTGGTACCATCGGAAAAAGTCCCGCTATGGTGCACAAAAGGCTCTGCTCATCACGTTTGGCGGCGGGATGGCAATGCTGACGAGCTTTTTCATGATTTATCTTATAACCGATACGATGAGTGTTCGCGAGATTATATCATCCATTGATACGAACCATGAACTATTTATTCCCGCATTAATATTGCTGCTCATTGGCGCTTTTACGAAGTCAGCGCAATATCCATTTCATATTTGGCTTCCAGACGCGATGGAAGCGCCGACTCCTGTCAGTGCTTATCTCCATTCAGCGACTATGGTAAAAGCAGGTATTTACTTAGTGGCTCGTTTTACTCCTGTTTTCGGAAGCAGTGAAGTGTGGTTTTGGCTCGTCAGCAGTATAGGATTAATCACTTTATTTTGGGGATCGTTTAATGCCGTCCGCCAAATTGATTTAAAAGCGTTGCTCGCTTATTCCACGATCAGCCAATTAGGACTGATTATGAGTTTATTTGGAATTGGGTCCATCGCTCACCAATTAGGGGTAAGTGAAAATTCTATTATCTATACACAAGCTTCATTTGCAGCTCTTTTCCACCTTGTCAACCACTCGACATTTAAAGGGGCACTTTTCATGGTCGTAGGAATTGTCGACCATGAAGTCGGGACAAGGGATATACGAAGGTTAGGCGGCTTAATGGCATTTATGCCTGTATCGTTTACGATTGCTTTGATTGGGAGCTTTTCGATGGCTGGCCTGCCTCCATTTAACGGTTTTTTAAGTAAGGAAATGTTCTTTGAAGCGGTTGTAAATGTGAGCCAGTCTTCTATTTTTTCTGTACATTCCTTAGGTTTGCTATTTCCAATAGTTGCTTGGATCGCAAGTGTTTTAACATTCGTTTATTGTATGATTATCGTATTTAAAACATTCTTAGGACCATATCATCCTGAAAAGCTGGAGCATGGAGCTCATGAAGCGAAGATTGGCATGCTCGTATCGCCTATCATCTTAGGCTCCTTAATTGTCGGTATTTTTATATTCCCAAATGTACTTGGAGATTATTTACTACGCCCTGGTTTAGCAAGTATTTTTCCTTCCTTTCCATTGGATGAGATGACGAAGCCGATATCTTTATGGCATGGATTTAATCCAGCATTATTCATGACAATCGGAGTAGTGGTTGTAGGGATAATTATTTTTCAAATTATACGCCGCAGGAAAAGTCTTTATTTTCCTCCAAGCAAATGGACATTTGATCAATTATATAATTCTACTCTTGAACAAATGGAAGTGCGTGGTTTTAGGATAACAACACTTTATATGACTGGTTCACTTCGAGATTATTTAGTTTATATTTTTCTATTTCTAATCGCATCTGTTGGAGGAATCTTCATATTTACGGATGCTTTCACTTTCGACCTATCTAATAATGCCCCGATTAGTATATATGAAATATTGATTGTATTCGCGATGCTGACAGCTGGGATTGCAATTATTTTTGCCAAATCTCGGATCACAGCTATTTTGTTAAATGGCGTTCTTGGGTATTCGATTGCGCTGCTATTTGTTTTATTCCGGGCACCAGATTTAGCTCTCACTCAGTTAGTCGTCGAAACCGTAACAACTGCCTTGTTCCTACTCTGTTTTTATTTTTTGCCGAAACAGGAAAAGGAAAATTCACCGCAAAAAACGAAACGTATGAATCTAATAGTTTCTATTCTAGTCGGTATTATTTTCGTGTCAGTCGCGCTTTCTGTTCACAGCGGCAAGCTATTTGAGACCATTTCAGCTTATTTTGAAAATGCATATGAACTTGCTGGTGCAAACAATATCGTCAATGCGATATTAGGTGATTTCCGCGCATTCGATACGATGCTTGAAGTTATTGTTCTCTTTATTGGTGGAATTGGAGTTTACACATTGATCAAGCTAAAGGCAAGGAAGGGGGACGAAAATATTGAAAATCAATGATGTGATTTTACAAACGGTCACTAGAATTGCCGTATTTATCATCTTGACGATGGCCATTTACTTATTTATATCAGGCCATAATAGTCCTGGTGGTGGTTTTATCGGCGGTCTAATTCTTGCCTCCGCATTTGTGCTGCTTTGTCTTGCTTTTGATATTGAAACGATCGCGAATGGTATCCCATTAGATTTTAAAAAAGTTGCTGCTACAGGTGGATTTATCGTATTAGGAACGGGGTTGACCGCGATCTTTTTTGATGTTCCTTTTTTAAGTCAGACGCATTCTTACGCCAATCTTCCAATAGTAGGAAAAACAGCATTATCGACTGTCACTTTATTTGAGGCAGGAGTGGCACTAGCAGTCGTGGGGGTTGTCGTAACGATTATTTCGAGTATTAGCGAGGATGTGTAACGAATATGGAAACATTAATCATCATTTTGGCGGGAGTATTGGTGACGGTCGCCACCTATTTAATTCTTTCCAAAGGGGTTTTGCGGGTTATTTTAGGAACAGCTATATTATCTCATGCTGCACATTTATTATTAATGACGATGGGTGGATTGAAAAAAGGCGGCGTACCTGTTATTGGGGAAGGAAACGGCATATACACGGATGCTCTTCCACAAGCATTGATTTTAACATCTATAGTCATCAGTTTTGCTGTAACGGCCTTTCTCCTCGTATTGGCTTATCGAACATACCAAGAAAACGAACTTTCGCAGCTGGCAAGAGGGTTGAAAGATGAATAATATCCTTGTACTGCCGATGGTCATACCGCTGCTCGCGGGTATTATTCTTATTTTTCTAAGGTCGCACGTTCACTTGCAAAGATGGATTAGTTTCGCAGCAATGTCTGTCGTTGCGGGTTTAAGCATCTATATATTAGAGTTGATTCAAATGAACGGAATCCTCCGTCTTGATTTTGGAAATTGGCAGCCGCCTTTTGGCATTCTCTTTGTCGGCGATTCTTTTTCAATGCTTTTAGTTTTGACGGCCAGTGTCGTTACCGGGATTTGTTTGCTCTACGCGTTTCAATCGATTGGGGAAGCGCGGGAAAAAATGTTCTTTTACCCTTTTGTTTTATTTATGGTAGCAGGCGTCAACGGTTCGTTTTTGACAGGTGATCTTTTTAACCTATATGTTTGTTTTGAAGTCATGTTGTTGGCTTCATACGCGTTAATTACACTTGGAGGAACTAAACCGCAATTTAAGGAATCGATAAAATATGTCGTCATCAATGTCGTTTCTTCTTGGTTATTTTTAGTTGCTATTGCTTATTTATATGGAGCGGTAGGAACGTTAAATATGGCTCATCTTTCGGCTCGAATTGCTGAGGCCGGACAAACACCTTTATTAACAGTGATTAGCATTTTGTTTTTGCTTGTATTCGGTTTAAAGGCGGGTTTATTGCTATACTTTTGGCTTCCTGGTTCATATAGCGTACCACCAACAGCAGTGGCGGCATTATTTGGTGCATTGTTGACGAAGGTAGGCATTTATGCGATCTTCCGCATGTTCACTCTACTTTTCTATCATGAGCCACAAATCACTCATACATTGATAGGGGTCATGGCAGGGATCACAATGATAGGTGGAAGCCTAGGGGCAGTCGCCTATAAAGACATCCGCCAGATTGTTTCCTATAATGTGGTCATCGCAGTAGGCTTCATATTGGTGGGACTTGCCGTGGCGACACCAATTGCTGTGGAAGGATCGATCTATTATTTAATTCACGACATGATTGTTAAAGCGGTCTTGTTTTTACTAGCAGGAACAATGGTGGCTCTTACGGGAACCGCGAAGATTGATAGAATGAGCGGGCTTATTCGAAATTATCCTCTACTAGGGTGGCTATTCTTTATTGTGATGTTGGCACTTGCTGGCATTCCGCCACTAAGCGGCTTTATCGGGAAAGTTTTAGTTGGACAAGGGGCTGCTGGGGGAGGAAATTATGTTCTGCTTGCACTTGCATTACTATCGAGTATATTCGTTCTATATTCATTGCTGAAAATATTCAAGAACTGTTTTTGGGGAGAAACCATTATTAGTGAAGATGAGCAAATACCAGTGAAAAAAAGTTTGCTCATCCCTTGTGTAATCCTTACAGCTATTTCAATCGGATTGGGGCTAGGCGCTGAAGTATTGGCTGCTTATGTGAAGGATGCTGCAAATACGTTGATGAATCCTAATGTATACGTGGAGGCTATATTAGGAAAAGGGATCGGTCAGTAACCGCGGTAGGACAGCCTGTAAACGGGGTGTGACGGCCAATCACTCCGGTGCGACCGCTAGTAATCCCGATTGATAACCTGTAAAACTGGAACGATCGACAGGAAAGCCGAGATTAAGGCTAGAAATAGAGGTGATGGTTAATGCCAGCTCAGTTTCTGTTGAATTTATTTATAGCTTTTCTATGGATGGTATTGAATGACGAAGATGTAATGAGATTTCCTACTTTTTTTGAAGGGTTTCTCGTCGGAATTTTTATTATTTTTCTCATGCAGCGATTTTTTGGAAAGCAATTTTACTTACATCGTTTTTATTATGTGCTAAAACTAATTCTCATTTTTATACAAGAGCTGTTTAAGTCTGCCTATGTCGTGTTGAAGCATATTTTAAGCAAAGAAATTGATATTAAGCCTGGTATTTTCACGTATGAAACTTCCTTGAAAAGCGACTGGGAAGTGACGACGCTTGCGATGCTTCTGACATTAACACCTGGGTCAGTCGTTATGGAAGTTTCACCTGAAGGCAATATATTTTATGTTCATGCACTCGATATTGAACGGTATAAAGGCGACCTGATTCGATCCTTAGGAAGGTTTGAAAAAGCGATAATGGAGGTGACTCGATAATGATTGAAGTGATGTTGAAGATTTCCCTTACTATGTTTGCTTTAGCCATCGTCATATCGCTATATCGTATTATTCGTGGTCCATCTATCCCGGATCGTGTCATTGCGATGGATATGATCGGAGTCAATCTCATATCTGCTATTGCCGCTATCTCCATTTTGCTGAACACAAAAGCCTACTTAGAAGTCATCCTTATTTTAGGGATATTAGCATTTATCAGTACGATTGCACTCTCAAAATTCATAGAGAGGGGAGTTATCATTGAGCGTAAACGAGATCGGTGAATTTATCGGGGCATTCCTCATCTTAGTTGGAAGCATCTTTAGTGTCATCAGTGCCATTGGCATTATTCGCTTTCCAGACGTGTACACGCGGGCACATGCCGCGACGAAAAGCTCAACGCTTGCCGTATTATTGGCCCTTTCAGGAGCATTTATTTATATTTGGTTTAGCGACGCCTTCATAAGCGTACGTGTAATCTCAGGAATCCTCTTTGTCTTTATTACGGCTCCGGTTTCTGGACATCTTATTATTAGAGCGGCTTATCGTTCGAAGGTGAAGTTAGCGGATTCGACGATTGAGGATGAGTTAAAGCCGGTGTTGGAAAAAGAAAATTAGTAAAGATTTTTATAATTAAGGGCTGCCGTTAATATGAGGAAGCCCTTTTGTGGTCTTTTCAAGGTTATTTTTATGAAAACTTTTCCTGAATTTCAGTTAAAAACATCTCGGCTGCAGCAGAAAAAACTTGGTGTTTTTTCCAAACAATATTTAAGCTAGATTCAAGTCTTGGCGAAAGCGGCTTAAAACAAAGATTACTATCACTAGACGTATTCACTATTTTATCGAGGGTTATGGCATAACCAATGCCCTCTTCAACCATAATGGCCGCATTATAGGCAAGATTGTATGTTGTTACAACGTTTAATTTATCGAAATCTTCACCAAACCAATCTGCAAATTCATTTTTAGAAAATGTCTGTTTCATAGCTTGACGTGAACAGATAAGCGGAACTTTTAATAAATCCGCTGCTTCAATAGTATCCTTCAAAGCAAGGGGACTGTCCTTCCGCATGACAACGCCCCAAACATCTTTGGCAGGGATATTGATATAATTGTATTTGGATAAATCAGCTGGTTGAATTAATATAACAAAATCAAGAAATCCTTTGTCGAGCCGTTCAGTCACATCTTCCTCATTTCCACTGTAAAGGTGATACTTTATATTTGGATACCTTAATTGCAAATCCTTTACTACCCTTGCAATCTTTTTCATGGCATCTGTTTCCCCGCCGCCTATGTAAATATCACCACTTATTGTATCTTCCATGGAACCAAATTCTGCTTCTAATTTATCGACCATATCAATGATTTCTTCTGCTCTCTTTCGCAGAAGCATTCCTTCATCTGTAAGAATGATACTGTGGCTACTACGAATAAAAAGTTTCTTTCCTAACTCTTGTTCAAGGTCTTTTACCTGTCTTGATAAGGTTGGCTGTGTAACATGCAAAAAATCAGCGGCCTTCGTAATGCTCCCTTCTCTTGCAACTGTAAGAAAATACCGCAATACTCTAAATTCCACTTTTAATTCCTCCCTTTATTTTAGTATATAAATTATAGATATGCTTATCAAGCATATCTAGATATAAGATATAAGTATTAGCTATATGCAAACAGTATAGCTAGAATGAATAGTAAAGGGTGAAACAACGGTAGGAAAGAGGGTTATTGAGTATGTCTGCCATACAAGATAAAGTTGTAGTGATTATGGGCGCCTCAAGTGGAATTGGTGAAGCAACTACGAAAAAACTTGCTCAAGAAGGAGCAACATTAGTTATTGCAGCTCGTCGAGAAAAACGTTTGCAAGCGCTTGTCAAGTCATTGCCGAATGCCACCATTTCATATGCTGTTGCGGATGTTACGAATAAAGATGATGTTCAAGCGGTTGTTGATTTAGCAGTTGAAAAATATGGCCGTGTAGATGTGCTTTTTAATAACGCCGGAATCATGCCGCAAGCTACGCTTTCAGAGGCTGGCCCAGATGACTGGCAACAAGTGGTGGATATTAATATTATGGGAGTTTTAAATGGAATAGCTGCAGTGCTGCCTGTCATGAAAAAGCAGCAATCTGGCCAGATTGTCACAACTGCCTCCGAAGCGGGACATGTAGTTTTTCCGGGAGGAGCTGTTTATTGTGGAACGAAGTTTGCGGTTCGTGCAATCATGGAAGGGTTGCGCCAAGAGGAACGCGAAAACAATATTCGCAGCACGCTTATTTCTCCAGGAACGGTAGACACCGAACTGCATCTAACGATTAATGACTTAGAGAGGCGTGAATGGATAGAGAAGCTACAACGTGCCATTGGTTTAAAATCAAGTGATATAGCGGATGCAGTTGCCTATGCTATTAGTACGCCTGATACTGTTACGGTAAGTGAAATCGTCATTCTTCCAACAGGAAAAGAATTTTAATAGATATTGCTAACATAGAAACTTTTTCATTAAATAATGTAGATTCTAGATAGTGGATATTACTATTTTTTAAGGAGAATAAAGAGTGAAGCTACTGAAAAGAATCTTTCTACTATCAATATTAATGATCATTATCGGGATAGGTGCATCCTTAACCTTAAAAGCTGCCATTGGAGTCATGGGTTTTGATGCATTAACACAATCTATTTCTTTTTTATCCGGAATTAAAGTAGGAACTGTCGGAATGATTTTAAATTGTTCGTTTGTGTTAGGCCAATGGATTCTTCTTAGAAAGGATTTTAATTTCAGACATCTGTTGCAAGTTCCTATGAGCATACTAATTGGTATTGTTATAAATTTCATTTTTTATGACGTTTTAGGATCTTTCATCTTTGATCATTATATAGTGAAACTGATATTGTTACTCGTTGCCTTGATCATATTGGCTTTTGCAATAGGGGCCGTAATGGCATTAGATGTTGTAACTTTTGCATTAGAAGGTTTTTGTATGGCTTTAGCTAAAAAAACAAAATGGAATTTTGTTTTAGTAAGACAAGGGATTGATATTGTATGTATCCTTCTTGTCATTCTCCTTACCTTTGGCTTTTCATTACAACTAACCATAAGAGAAGGAACCATTATTGGAATGCTAACTCTAGCCCCATTGATGGGTTACTTTATGAAAAGAATTCAACCAGTCTTCAGGAAGTTAGGTCTTACAAATGAAGAAGTAGAAAAAATAGATGCAAATAAGAATTCAGTAAAAGCGGTGTAAGATGGAAAAATGACAAGTTAAAGAAAAATAACTTTGAAGGTGAATTCGGGAGGGGAAAAATATGAACGATAAAAAGAAAGTTTGGTTTATCACAGGTGCTGGACGTGGAATGGGCGTTGATTTCGTAAAATCTGCGCTTTCAGCAGGTAACCAAGTCATCGCCACTGGGCGTAATACGGAAAGGATAGCCGAAGTTCTTGGCAACGATGAAAATCTCCTGATCCAAAAATTAGATGTGACTAGCAATACCGATGCAGTAGCTGCCGTAGATGAAGCAGTTGCCCGGTTTGGCCGCATTGATATATTGATTAATAACGCAGGCTCTTTCTATGGAGGCTACTTTGAAGAATTTACACCTGAGCAAGTTGAGGAGCAACTCGCTACGAACCTTATCGGCCCGATGAATGTCACACGTGCGGTCCTGCCAATAATGAGAAAGCAGCGTTCTGGCCATATTCTTGCCGTCTCGTCGGGTGCGGGTCTCCAAGGGTTTGAGTTCAATACCGCCTACGCCGCTTCAAAGTTCGGTCTTGAGGGCTGGATGGAATCTCTGCAGCCTGAAGTTGAGCCTTTTGGCATCCATACCACCATCGTTAATCCAGGATTTTTCCGTACAGAACTGCTCACGAATGAATCGACGACCTTTGCCGAGCCGTCTATTGAGGAATACAAAGAGCGTAGAATAGAGTTTCAAGATTTTTTTATTCATCATAATGGCAAGCAAGCGGGAGACCCTAAAAGGCTATCTCAGGCACTCATTAAGATTACAAGTGAGGAACATCCGCCGAGCCGTTTCATTGCGGGTGCTGATGCCGTCGACCTTGCTGAGCAGAAAATTTCTGAACTTCGGAAGCAAATCGATGCTTACCGCGAGCTTTCGGTGTCTATGGCGTACGATGAAGCATAGATACGTTTGCTAGCGTCTAGGGCTGCATTAGAAAAAACCTTGTAGCAAATCGATATTGTCGCTGCCCCAAACATAATTGTTTGCAGGGCAGTTATTTTTTACAAAAAAAGTTAAAATTAATATACGAGACGCACGCCTATTCAGATTGATGCTCATACCACATAATACGTTAGAGTGCAGTTATTCAATGTCCAATATAGATAGAAGAAGATTAAAATCACAAGAAGAAATAAAAATGGCTTTTCTTGAGTTGATATCTGAAAAGCATTTTGATGACATTACAATGAGTGATATTTCCGATATGGCCAATGTAAGCCGCAGCACGATCTATTCTAATTACTCAGATAAACTTGATCTTCTTGATCATCTTATTAAAGAACATATGGAAGAAATGCGGGACTTATATGAAACAGCATCTGAAATAGACTTTTTCGAAGCAAATAAAGTTTGGTTTGAATATATCAAAGATCATTACTTATTCTTCTCTACAATGTTAGCAAGTAATGGACCAGATTATTTTTGTACTCATTTCTGTAAGTTTCTCGAAGAAGAATTCAAGAATATACTCAATGTTAATGTAGGAAAAAATAGAGGAATTAATGAAGAGATTACTCTTCAATTTGTCATGTCTTCCTATTTTGGAATAGTAGAATGGTGGGTCAAGAATAAAATGCCTTATTCTCCATATGTCATGGCTGAACAAGTAGGGATTTTAATGGAAAGAAATTTTTAAGCAAAATGGAGCTTTTTCATAGATTGCTTATATGAGTATTGGGACAGGAAAGAAAATTGAGTTGGTAGTGGAGGTTTAGATAATGGAAGAAATAACAGTTAAATTGACGTTTAACAAAGAGGTAGTAATGGTGAATATGTACGATAATCCAACAAGCAGAGATTTTTTAGCGCAGCTGCCGTTAACGATAACAATCGAGGATTATGCCAAAACTGAAAAAATAGCTTATTTACCAAAAAAGCTATCTATAGAAAAAGCACCACCAGGGTGTATTCCTTCAGTTGGCGATTTCACATATTATGCTCCTTGGGGAAATCTTGCTATATTTTATAAGGATTTCGGGTATTCGAATGGACTTATTAAATTAGGAAAGATTGAATCTGGCATAGAGAAGCTTGAAAGTGTGCATGGCAATTTTACAGTTGAAATTGAAAAAATTGATTAGAGGGAAACAGTAGGAGGAATATTATTTTTTGGCTAAACAAAACAAATTACTCATATTTATAGTCACCATAGGTGTGTTCGGAATTATTAATACAGAAATGGGTGTAATTGGCATCCTGCCTTCCATTGCGGATCACTTTCAAGTCAGTGTATCAAAAGCGGGAATGCTCGTAAGTCTTTTTGCCCTTGCTGTTGCAGTATCTGGTCCAACTATGCCGCTATTTTTTTCGGGGATCAATCGCAAGAAGGTGATGCTGCTCGTTCTTGGTATTTTCGTTATAGGAAACATTGTGTCCATATTTACAACGAACTTCACTATTGCGCTAATAGCTCGTGTAATTCCTGCCTTTTTTCATCCAATATATTGTTCATTGGCCTTTACAGTAGCTGCATCCTCAGTAAGTAAAGAAGAAGCCCCAAAAGCTGTTGCTAAAGTATTTATTGGGGTATCCGCGGGGATGGTAGTTGGTGTACCAATCGTGAGTTTTATTAATAATGTTGTTTCATTTGAAATGGCGATGGCCTTCTTTGCTATTGTAAATGCCCTTGTATTTATTGCTACATTGATTTTTGTACCATCAATGCCTGTAGGGGAAAGGCTGTCTTACGGAGCCCAATTATCCGTATTAAAAGGATCCATTACTTGGCTTTCTATCGCCGCGGTTATCTTATTAAATTCTGCCGTATTTGGCGTGTATAGTTATCTTGCTGAATATCTTAAAACGGTTACGAACATGTCTCCGAATACAATTAGTTTAATGTTATTTATATATGGTGGGGCCAATATTATTGGAAACATTGTGGCAGGTAGGCTGCTTACAAAGAATGCGAACAAATCTGTAGTCATATTTCCTTTTGCATTAGGAGTCGTTTACATCATATTATTCTTATTTGGTCATCTAACCATGCCTATGGCTATCATTACATTAATTTGGGGTATTATAGCTGGAATTGGAGCTAATATAAATCAATATTGGATTATATCTTCTGCTCCTCAAGCCCCTGATTTTGCAAATGGGTTATTTTTAACATCCGCTAACTTAGGAACAACATTTGGGGCGGCCGTAGGTGGATTATTTATATCAGAAATAGGTACACAATACGTCGTATTAGTAGGATTTTTATCGTTAATTTTGAGTGTGGTATTTATTTTGATAAGGAATTACATGTATAGCAGTGCGCGAAATAGTCGCTTAGACAAGAAATTAGTTTAGTGTTCTTTAAAATTAAAGAATCCAACTTTATAGGAAAATTTCCACCGCATGGATTGATAAATCTGTGCGTTTTTTTATTTCCAGTATTTTTACCATAGGAACAGAACAATTTTTAATATAAAAATTATATTATTGTATCATTTACAATAGTGTGTGGCATACACTATAATGAAATTAGGAGTTGATCATATGAAGGATGCTAGCGAACATATAGAAAAATTAATGCTGGAATTACGGAGAGGGACGATTACAATCGGTGTTCTCAGTCAGTTATCGGAGCCTCAATACGGCTACTCACTCGTTAAGATGCTCGGAGATAAGGGCATACAGGTCGAACCGGGAACCCTTTATCCGCTTCTGAGGAGATTGGAGAAGCAAGGCTTATTGGTGAGCGAGTGGGATACAGATGAGGCCCGCCCAAGGAAATATTATTTATTAAGCGAAACGGGAAAAGAGGTTTTTAAACTTTTATGCATCGAATGGGAAGGTATTGTGAAAAGTTTAGACCACTTAATCAACCAAAAAGGGGATGATGGGGATGGAGTTGATTGAAAGGTATATTTATGCAGTTACCCGAAGGCTGCCGCAATCGCAGCGGGAGGATGTTGAAAAAGAACTTCGAGGCTTGATAGCAGATATGCTTGATGATCGTGTTGGAGAAGATGAAGTAACGAAAGCGCATATCGAAGAAGTTTTGTTGGAATTGGGTGAACCTAGGAAATTGGCGAGGCAGTACGGAGGTAAAAATAAGTATATTATCGGGCCCGTATTTTTTGATCCATATATGACGGTATTGAAAATATCCATAATCTCAATGGTTGCGGCCATGAGTGTTGTATTTGTCATTAAAGTGTATATGGATCCGGTTCATGTAATCGATCATTTTGTAAGTTTTATTGTGTCATTAGTGACGGTCGCCATTCCACAAGGAGTTGGCTGGGTTACACTAGTGTTTGGCTTTATAGAGTATTTTGGAGGCATCAATGAACAAAAACTTCAAAAAGCTTGGAAATTAGCTGACCTTCCACCTTTGCCAGATTCAAAAAGACAGATCAAACGTTTTGAACCGATTGCTGGTATCGTGTTTTTAGTTTTGCTTTTCATGATGTTTTCAAGTAAATATTTTGGGATCTTTGCTTTAAAAGATGGTGAGTTATCTGCAGTAATTCCATTTTTAAATAAAGAAACTATTTTAACATCCATGCCGGGGATCATTTTTATATTAGGATTGGGGATTTTAAAAGAAGCGTTAAAGCTCGTATATGAACGGTGGACGAAAAAATTTATGTTATATACGATTGTCATAAATGCGATTTCGTTGGCGGTAGTCCTATTAATGATTACCATGGCTTCATTTTGGAATCCAAACTTTATGCTGGAATTGTCGCAAGTCTATAATATATCGGTCGGCAATGAAACGTTCAAAACAATCGAAACTATTTGGAACATCTCGACTAGATTGTTTGTGATTTCTCTTATCATCGGTTTGGTGTGGGATATTGTAAGCGGAATTTTTAAGATGCGAAAATTGGCATAAGATCATATAAAAAACGTTTGCGTTTATTAGGTAGAGAACTTTCTAATAAGTATTTGCTGATTGCAAGTACCTCTTTAAAAGTTCTCTTTTTATATTTCTTAAAATAGTTGGGTGAAAATGGTATTTAAATGTTGGAAATTTCCAGTAAATTCGATAAAATGTAAAAAAAAGAGAGACAGAGTTCATTTACTATTGGAAAGGAGGTGAAAAGAGATGAAGAGAACTTTTATATTTCTTTTGGGATTCGCATTAATGATGTTGGCTTATTCACCTTCTATTCAAGCAAGCGAACATAATCAGGAAAAAACAAGGAACCTTTTTCGTGATTCCGGTGAAAAGCAGCGGATTCCAAATCTTAGCGATATTGATAATCTTGAAAGTATAGTCGTTATAGAAGAAGTACAGACACTTTTCATCTCAGATGATTTCAATGAAAAAGCTCAAAGGTCTAAGTCTGACTTAGTGAAATCAACTGATCAGGATGAAAGGGCTGATAAACAAATTTTCAATGTGCCAGTCGATTCTCAGCTGCCTGAAGAAATGGTTGAGCTGGAGGAGGAACCTGTTGAAGCAGAAGCTGAAAAACAATCTATCGAAGAATCTCCTGTAGATGATACGCGTTCTAAAAACACATCACTCTTTGAACTTCAATTCGATGAAAGATCGCTTAAACCCTTAACAAATGACATAAAATTGTCGCTTTTGGGCAATAGCAAGGAAAAAGAGAAGGATACATCCCACCTGATTGATATTGAAATTGCCGATTCTGCTTTGCTAGGTTCTTTAAAAGTTAGTGTATTGGACAATAAAAAGAAAAAAACAGACACTGACAATCAGAACAAGAAGAGCTTGATTGCAGTGGAGCTGGATAATCAGATTTTAGGAAATGCAAAAGTTGATGTATTGGAAAAGCAGGATGACAATACAGATACATATCGCTCGTTAAAAAGCAGCTTAGTGAAGGTTAATTTGGAAAACCCACTTATTGGGGAAGTGAAAGCGGGAGTAGCTAAGCATGATGGCTGCGAAGGAGAGAATCGCAGTAACTGTAAGGAAGAGCTTTTATCCATTGAGTTAAAAGAAACTGTAGTTGGAAATATCAAAGTGGATGTAATGAAAACCGACAGGAAAAAAACTGGCCTTCTTGATGTTGAGACAAAGGATACACCTATTCTTGGCGATGCAGATATTCACATAGGGGTAGACAAGCCAATTTTCACTGTTCTAAATCCAAAGATATCGAAACAGCCTGTAAAAAATTCTCAAGAACCGATTGGCTCGGAACGTCCGGAGAATGAGGTAGTAATAGAAGAAAATCTGATTGAATCGCCAAGTGAGTCACCGAGTGAATCACCAAGTGAATCGGTGCAACCGGAACAGTCTGTCACAAATGAAAAGCAAAAGAATTTTGAAAATGGAGTTTCGTCGATTGAAGAAACAGTTGAACCAGTAGCATCCATAGATTCAGATGTATATCCACCGAAGAATATCATCGATATGAACAAGATTGAACAGGATGGGGATTCTCCTGTTCTTGGTGAAGTTTCGAAAGAGGAAATTTCATCATACAAACCAGTTGATGATTCCTTTGGGATTGTCATTCAGAAATTACTGGATGCGGGAAACAAGCAAGTTTTAAATAATCCTATAAAGACAGATGTTGCTGCAGCCTCCTTAAATCCAGAAGAAAATAAGTTAAAGCTAAAAGGCAGCCTTTATGTATCAAAAGCTGTTATGCCGCTGTCTTTATTTTCCGGGCCGGGCATCTCAAGTTTATCCGGAAATTCCTTGACCAATACGGGCCTGGGAGACATGTTTGCTGGGAAATTGGATGTAATAAGCTATATATCAAATCAAATGACGAATAAAGCTTTGTCTAAAGTAAAAATACTGCGGACTAAGTGGAACAAAGAGCCACCTGTGAATCCGCCGAAGCAAGCCTTCTTCTTACCATAAAAAAATGAGGAGAAGGTGGAGCGAATGCATAAAAAAAGAGCTGAAGCAGTATTTGAATTACCGTCTAGTGTATGCAGCGAAGCGTTATCTAATCTAAAAACGACAATGATCCAAAATAAAGGCCTGCGAAGAAAAAAGGTAGGGCGTATTAATAAACAGGAAAGGTCATTCCTTCTTAAGTATAGAGTATACAGCGAAGTTCCAATCGCGGTAGGGGACAACATCAATAACATTGAGAGGATCCTGGAGTTGAAGATTATCAAAGTAAGACAGGAAATGGTCACTATCGGTTTGGCTAAAGGGTTAAATAATCCCGAAACACTCAATCTAAGCCAAAAGCTTGATGCATTATTGAATCAATATTCCCAATTAAAATGATTAGAGATTGTTTGTCATAGGTATTTTCAGCAAATGACAACCCCAATTGGAGGATTCTAAATTTCAAAGACGTAGTCCGTGGAAGATAGTGAGTGAGTTGCCTGGAAAATGGTACATGTATTTCCAGGCTTTGTTATGTTGTCTAATGAAAATCAAGACTCATTAAATTTTCCGTCTTTTCAAGATTATGATTGTATAAACGGACGACTTTTTAAATGCACGGTATGCTCGTTTATAAAATGAGAGAATATTTCATAACGAACCCATCGAAGCGGGAACTTAAGAGCTAGTTCTTGCCCATTGTTATAAATGAAAATATGTTTTTTGTTGTACTCTACCTTTCTTATGTCGTGAAGGAAAATACTATTTTGCTTGGAGCCATCTAGCTTGATTAGCTGGTCTCCGATAATAGAAATTTTTCGTTTTTTATTTTGAATTATTTCGTATAGGCATAATCCTCCTCCGACTATGGTAAAGAATAGGGAAAACAGGATAGAGCCATCGAATCCTGATACTAATTGTCTAAACCAATGGGCAATCAGAAGAGCTACAAAGAACCAAGCTCCCTTACTAAGTTTAGGAGAACTTTCAAAATATACGCTGTTTCCATGCTCTAACTCTTCTTCTTTTCTTTTTTCGTAAAAATCTTGCTTATGCTTTTCAATGCTGGCAGACTCAAATTCAACAAAATCAGAGTACGTTCCGTCCCATAAATTTGCCGCATCATCCCCGGCTTCTAGCGCATAACCGCCAACCCAGCCGATATACTCTGTTTGAAGCTCTTTGAATTTCATTAAATAAAAACGAATGGGCTGTCCATATTTGTTTTCTGATTCAATTTGATCAACGATTTGAATGTCTTCGGGATAATGAATAACATCATCACTTTCAGGAGTATTGGTGATGGTGTAAAAAAGTCTTGTTTTTGCTAAAAACGGTTGTTTCCCTTCCTTAATGGGATAAAGATGTTCCACATTTTTATCGACCAATTCCCAATACGTCATTTCAGCACTTTCTATATGCTCGGCGCATTCTAACAACAAGCTTTCTGGATAAGGAAGGCTTTTAGCGATACATACGAGCAATGCTTCCGTCTTAATTAATGGATCGTTGAAATGCAAGGCTTCATTAAGTTCTTCGGCAATGTCTTGTGAAAAGTAATATTTCATTAAATTAATGAAAAGCCTCATTTTATTTCGAACGATTAAGTAGCTATCTTTCCAAGCGGTATACACGTATTTCGTGGAATAATCCGCATTAAATTTTAAGTATTCTTGTTTAACAGATTCATAATCTGTAAGTAAAGTAGAGAGTACGATATCCTTTTTATAGACTTGCTCCATGCCAGATGTATTAAGAGAAAGGATTAAATCATAGATCATGTATTTATAATGGCTGGAATGAAGCTTGTCCAAAGTAGCGTCAAGAATTCCTTTTGTGAGCATCGGGTAGGAAGACAGCTCATTAATCGGAATATTGTATTCTTCGGTATCCATTAACTGGACAATCTTATCTTCAAGAAAATAAAACACTTCTTCATCTTCAGTTAATAACAAAAATTCAATGGCACGTTCTTTCGCATGCACATCGAACCCATCAAAATGCTTGATAAGAACTTCAACGACTTCCGGCATTGGAAAATCACATACAAAATCGATGAGATAGAAAGAAGGATTATCCCAATGATCGACACGTTCAGGAAATGGAGAAGCAGCCGTTTTAATTAACTCTTTCAGCACATCCATTTGAACTTCTAAACCATCTTGTTGTTTGTACTCATACAGTTTTCCAAGGGCTTCGTAACGGGTTTGCGGGTTTGCATTTTTTACTTGCTTTACGATCTTTCTTAATGCTAGTTCAATCAAGCTGTCCACCCTGTCTTTCTTTTCTGACATATGTTCAATTCTATTATTTCACTTTTATATCGGTAGTCAATCACATATTTGAAGGAATCTGAATTCACTCTGAAAAAGGCTTTTTACAAGGAATAGAGAATATGTATTTATGAGATTTTTGAGGAGAGGTCATGATGGCAAAAGAAAATTATCATAGAGCATTTGGGGTGTACGGAATTTGCTGCAACGATGATCAATTGCTAGTCATCCATAAGGGAAGAGGCCCATATAAAAATAGATTTGATTTGCCGGGTGGTAGTCTGGAAAATGGTGAGAGTCTAGTAGAATGTGTTCAAAGAGAAGTTTTAGAAGAGACAGGTTTTGCTATAAAAGTGTTGGAAAGTGTTGGAGTTGCCGACTTCCTGCTGCCTTGGGATTGGAAAGGATTTACCCATGTTCATCATATCGCCGTTTTTTACACAGTTTCGGTTGTAGGAGGATCACTTGTGCAGCCGGATCCATTTCCGGGACAAGATTCATTAGGGGCTTTATGGGTCTCGAAAAGTGATCTGAGTTTAGAAAATGCTTCTCCTCTAGTTATGAAGGCTGTACATTGGCTCAATACGAAAGAGCTTGGCATAGGTGTGGAGCGATATGAAAAGTGGAAAGTTCCGTGAGGATTGATGGTGTGAAAGATGCTGAACTGATAAAACAATACAACGAAATGCCGAAGAATTGGTAGAAGCTTTATCAGGTCTAAATGACAGTGATATGGATAAGAAAAGAGCAGAAGATAAATGGTAGATACGTGAAATGCCCACCATATTATTGAATGCGATTTATATTATTTTCAAATTGACAGGTACACGTTGGCCGATACAGGAGTGAAGTTTACCTTTAATAAAAACATGGAGCATAGTAAAACTATTTTGAGAGAGTATATTGCTTATCTTTGCAGCAGTTTACGAAAATCGTTAGATAGAGTGCTCATTCATCAGGACGGAAAAGCGACGGTCCGGGATGCTTTAAAACATAATATTCATAATGCCAATCAATTTAAAGATCAAGTACTGGAGACGAGGAGAATACATCATTTATAGGGGTGGAGAAAAGTGTTAACGTTCTATATTACAAGACACGGCGAAACAGAATGGAATGTGCAAAGTCGGATGCAAGGTTGGGGAGACTCGGAATTAACGAAAAATGGCATTCGAAATGCGAAGTTATTGGGCGAAAGGCTTAAAGATGTAGATTTCCAAGCGATCTATTCCAGCCCAAGTAAACGCACGCAATCGACGTCAGCGCTCATTCGTGGAAATCGAGATATCCCTATTCTTTTTGATGAAAATTTAAGAGAAATTCATATGGGAGATTGGGAAGGGAAAACGAGAGTCTTTTTAGAGGAAAATGATGCTAGTAATTTTCATGCCTTTTGGAATACTCCTCATTTGTATGTGCCGACGAAAGGAGAGCAATTTATAGATTTACAGGAAAGAGTTTTAAAAGCAATCGACGGCATAAAGCAATCGAACGAGAGCGGGAACGTTCTGATTGTTACCCATACCGCTGTAATAAAAGTATTACTTGCCTATTTTAAAAAGCTTCCGATGGAGAATTTGTGGGATCCGCCATATATTCATGATACGAGTCTCACTATGATTGAGTTTGATGGAAATGAAGTTAGAGTCATGATGGAAGGTGATGTATCGCATTGGGGAGAGTCAAATGAATAGGAGAGCGGTTGGAGCAGTTGTGTCCCACGGTCCACAATTTTTGCTCGTGCATAAAGTAAAAATCAATGCAGGAGGAGTTAAGGAGGATATTCAGGGAGAATGGGATTTTGTAAAAGGTGGAGTAGAGAATCATGAGGATTTGAAAATAGCGATGATAAGAGAGCTGGAAGAAGAAACGGGCTCTTCAAGCTATGCTTTTATTAAACAATTTGTTGAAAAAATCTGCTTCGAATTTCCGACTGACTTGCGAGAAAAAATTGGATATGACCGTCAAGAGACAACGATGTTCCATCTTGAATTTGTAGGCAATCCAAGTTGTTTAAAGCCCTTGGACAATGAAATCGATGAAATAATATTTGTGGCAAAAGAAGATGTTTTGAAAAGATTAACTTATCTCGACACGAAAGAATTTTTTGAAAAGCATTTTTAGTTGTACAAACGTAAGGAGAATAGATGAAAAAGTTCTTAACTATCGACAGGAAATAGGCAGCCATTATTAAATACAACTATCTTATTATCGAGAGGAAAATGGGGTGATTTCAACATGATGAAGGCGATTATTTTTGATTTAGATGGTACGCTGCTCGATCGGGATGCCTCCGTCGAGAAATTTATTCGTGCGCAATATAAGCGGTTAATAGCCTATGTCGGAAATGTTCCACATGAAACATATATTTCCAGATTCATAGAGTTGGATTGTAGAGGATATGTTTGGAAGGATAAAGTGTATCAGCAAATGGTCGAGGAATTTCCCATCCAAAACATTACTTGGGAAGCTTTGCTACAGGATTACATAAATGAATTTAAACATTATTGTGTACCTTTTCTCAATCTGACCCAACTACTGGAATCACTAAAAAAAGACTTTCGTCTCGGAATGATTACAAATGGATTTGGCCAGTTTCAGTTGGACAACATCAAAGCTTTAGGAATCGAACATTACTTTGACGAAATCCTTATTTCTGAATGGGAAGGGATGAAAAAGCCTGATCCCGAAATCTTTAAGAAAGCAGCAAGCCGACTCAAAGTACTGCCACAAGAATGTATGTATGTGGGTGATCATCCGAAAAACGATGTAAAAGGCGCTCAAAACGCGGGTATGATCGGAGTGTGGAAAAAAGATGCTGCGTGGCGGCAAGTAGATGCGGATTATATCATTGATGATTTACTAGAATTAATAAAAATTGTGAAGAAAAGGAATGAAGGGCATGGCCTATACATTTAAAGCAATCGATCATATTCAACTAGCAGCGCCAAAAGGCAGCGAAGAAGAGGCAAGACGATTTTTTAAAGGAATTTTAGGATTTGAAGAAATTGAAAAACCCGAAGCACTAAAAAAGAATGGCGGCGTTTGGTTTGCCTATGGAAATGTGCAATTACATATTGGTATAGAAGACCCTTTTTCAGCAACGAAAAAAGCACATCCAGCCTTCGAGGTGGAAAAGATCGAGGAATTGAAACAACATCTTTTAGAACATGAGGTTGAAATTATTGAAGACAACAAACTACCTGGAGCGAAAAGGTTTTACGTTGCGGATCCGTTCGGAAATCGAATTGAAATTTTGGAATGGATTTGATTTAGGACAATAGGAGACTAGCAATGGAAATATCATTAGTAAGACATGGAAAATCCCAGTGGTCCGATAATAAGCTTATAACTAGCCGGGAGTTTAAAAATTGGGTACAAAACTATGATAATTCCGGAGTGTTTGAAGAAAAATCATACCCTTTGGAAACCCTTGAAAAAATAGCCGCAGCGAAATTGGTGATGACGAGCGATTTGACCCGGTCCGTAGAATCTGCGAAGCTCTTAAATTCTAATATACAAATGATTTCAAATCCCTTGTTTCGTGAAACAGAATTACCTATTCCCTTTAGAAAATTAGGGAGATTAAAGGTAAAAGCAAGTACTTGGGCAATTGTATTACGGTGTTTATGGTTCAGTGGTTACTCTAATGGTTGTGAATCATTAACGGAAGCGAAAAAAAGAGCGGAACAGGCTGCAATATTATTAGTGAAATGTGCAAAGGAATATGAAAATGTTGTTTTAGTTGGACACGGATTTTTCAATATGCTGATTGCAAAAGAACTTAAAAAGCTAGGATGGACTGGAGCAAGGAGAACAAGCTCTAAGCACTGGGCTGCTACAACTTATTTACTAAAAAAGAAGGTGCTGTAAGTGAAGTTGACGGATTATTCAAAGATAGCAGAACGATACGATCGAAATCCATTTAGGATAAGCGAGGTTCAAGTTGATGCTGACATTAAAGCATACATAGACAAAATAGAAAAATCGTCTTATAACATACTCGATTTAGCTTGTGGTACAGGTCTTTATCTTGAAAAACAGGTAGGAGCATTTAAAGATCATCATATTCATTGGTATGGACTTGATGCCTCCGCGGAGATGTTGGAAAAAGCGAAGGAAAAAGTGCGTCAAGTCTCTTTTACGCCTGGGCTTGCAGAGGATATGCCATATCCATCCGATACTTTTGACTTTATCTCAAATAATTATGCCTTCCATCACTTTACTAAAAAGAATGAAGCAATTGATGAAATACATCGTGTGCTTTTAAAAGACGGGGTGTATAAATTACATAATATTTGTATTCACGATATGCCTCAATGGTGGGTTTATCATTACTTTCCTTCTGCATATGAGGAAGACATAAAAAGATATTGGGATAAGAAGCTTATTTTTAAAGAGCTTGTAAAAAGAGGCTTTGAAGTAAACGTAAAGATTGCCTATCGGATGGAGGAAGTAAAGGCAGCGGACTACCTCGTTTACGCAGAAAATCGGGATATTTCAGTCTTAACATTAATCAATGATGATGAGTACCGAAAAGGGTTGGAGAAAATGAAAGAAGATCTAAAACAGAATCCACATACAAGAATAGTAAATGAATTTGCAGAGATGTTCTGTTTGGCGAAAAAGTTATGAATACAGGGGGTTTTCTAAATGAATATTTCTTTAAATCTAATTGTATTGAAATCTAATAATCTTGAGGCATCTGTCTCTTTTTATAAGGAGCTTGGCCTCAAGTTTAAAAAGGAACAGCATGGCAAAGGTCCGGAGCATTATGCGTGTGAATTAGACCATCTCGTTTTTGAAATTTATCCTTCTACGGAGAAACAAATTGAAAAGATTCGAATTGGTTTTGCTGTAGAAAAACTGGAAAACATGATTGAAGCTCTAAGATCAAAAGGTAAAAAAATCACCACAGAACCAAAAATGAGTCCCTGGGGAAAACGTGCAGTTGTCATAGATCCAGATGGGAATAGTGTTGAATTACTAGAGTCTTTAGATAAGTAAAGAAGGCAAAATGGAACCGGACTTTTTACAGCACGCGGAATGATAGTATAAATAGGAGACTGCAAGCCATGGAAAATGAAATTCTAAATATATACGATGAACATAGAAACTTAATAGGGAAAGAAAGCCGTCAGGAAGTTCATCGAAAAGGACATTGGCACGAAACCTTTCAATGTTGGATCGTCGAGAAAGTGAACGGTATTAATTATATTTACTTTCAAGTTCGCAGCGATGAGAAAGCAGATTTTCCTAGTCTTTTAGATATAACGGCAGCGGGCCATATTCTTGCCCACGAAACGGTTGAAGATGGGATTAGGGAAGTCAAAGAAGAATTAGGCATTGATGTGAAGAAGGATGAATTGCTCCCACTAGGTGTTATTAAGAATACGATCATAACTGGAAATTTCATTGATTGCGAGTTTGGACACAATTTTTTATATAAATCTAAACAACCCTTAACGTTTAACTTGCAGGTGGAAGAGGTTTCTGGAATGGTAAAAGCGAATTTTAATGACTTTTATCAGTTCTGTTATGGAGAAATAGAAGAAATATTAGTAGAGGAATTATTAAAATCGGAACCTGTTCGTCGTTACATAGGCAAGGACCAATTCGTACCACATCAAGATACTTATTTTAAAAATGTAGCTGAGCGAATAGCTGCCTATTTAGATGGGGCGAGTTTTCAATAAATCTAGTGAGGTCGTTCAGAGATCGGCTTTACGGCTACTAAAAGGCCTTATTGGCTAATAGAAATGTCACGACGGCTAATAGAGTTGTGATAACGGCTAATAGAAAGTCACGACGGCTAATAGAGTTGTGATAACGGCTAATAGAAAGTCACGACGGCTAATAGAGTTGTGATAACGGCTAATAGAAATGTCACGACGGCTAATAGAGTTGTCATATCGGCTAATAGAATGTTATGACGTCTAATAGAGAGGCTGAAACGTCTAATAAAACCGGGCAATCGTCTATTAGAAACACCCAAGCGTCTAATAGAAAATCCATAGCGGTTCAATTATTCATTGATTAAATTCAATTACTAGAAAAACTCATAAAAGAATTAGAAACGAGGGTCATCTATGAAGTTTGTATTAATCGTTGGGCCACAGGCAGTTGGAAAAATGACAGTGGGGCAAGAATTGGAGAAAATAACGGATCTGAAACTTTTTCACAATCATATGACGATCGAAATGGTAACCCCATTTTTTAGTTATGGAACAGCAGCTGGGAAAAGATTAGTGAAGCTTTTTCGAGAGGAGATTTTTAAAGAGGTAGCGAATAGTGATTTATCGGGATTGATTTTTACATTTGTATGCGCGTTTGACGTAAAGGAAGATATGGAGTACGTCGATGAAATCTGCGGAATTTTCGAATCGAGGGGAGGCACTGTATATTTTGTTGAGCTTGAGGCACATGTGGGTGAAAGACTAGAGCGGAATAAAAGCTCCAACAGACTTGAACAAAAGCCTACAAAGAGAAATATTGAGTGGTCTGAACGTGATTTACTCGAATCAATGGAAATGTACAGATTGAACTCGCTGCCAGGAGAAATAAATCGGGAACATTACATGAGAATCAACAATACTAATTTGAGTGCAGAGCAAGTCGCCAAAATGATAAAAGAGAGATTCGAATTATAAGGAGTGATCAAACTGGATTATGTAATGGAATTGAGGAAAGTGGTAGGTCATCGACCACTCATTCTCACGGGGTCTGTTGTCCTCATTATGAACGAGAAAGACGAGTTGCTATTGCAGCATAGAACCGATGGAGGTTGGGGCTTGCCAGGTGGCCTGATGGAATTAGAAGAAAGTTTGGAAGACACAGCAAGGCGTGAAGTGAAGGAAGAGACAGGCCTCCTCATAGGAGAACTGAAACTACTCGGTGTATTTTCTGGTCCTGACTATTATTTCAAATTACCAAATAAAGACGAACTTTACTGTGTCTCTGCGGTTTATATGACAAGGGATGTTCAAGGAACTATTGAAATTAATAAAGCAGAGTCAATTGATCTTCAATATTTTAATTTAGATCAATTGCCAGAAGGCTTGCTAAAAGAGTACCGCAGTTACATAGAACCTTTTAAAGAAAAATTAATTAAATAGAATAGTGAAAAAGGAGCGTTGTCTATGAAAAGTCCTGTTTTAAATGAACTTGGAGGCATCTTTATTCCCGTAAGTAATATTGAAAAGTCCCGCGATTGGTACTGCGAGCTGCTGGGTGTTCCAAATGATGGTGAAATCCCGTTCGGACACTTATATGTATTGCCGATGGGGGGGCCAGATATCGTCCTAGATAGTAAAATATATTCGCCTGATCGCATCATTAAACTGCCATTAGTTCAATTTAAGACAAACGACATTGTAGAGGCATACAATTATTTGAAGAGTACAGATGTGGAAATCGTAACAGAAATTCAGCACAATCATTATTTCAATTTTATCGACCCTGATGGCAACCAACTTATGATGTGTCGTTGCTAATACTTAACATTCCTTAACTACAGATTACTTTCAGTAGTTTTCTTTCCCTTGAAAATCCCGTTGCTTATAAAAATGAGGCAGCACAAAAATAGTTGCATTTTTACAACTAATAATCATATGACACCCTGCTAAATTAGGATTTCATAAAGCTTAACGTTGTAAATACGCATTTATTTTAGCTTCGAAATGAGCATTAGTTACAATATTTTTGAATTAGTCAAGAACCCTCGTGATTGAAATTATGAGGGTTCCTCACTTCGGACAAGACGTACCTTATTGACCATTAATTGAATTACATCTTGAATAGACAAATCACAGATTTTCATCTAGCTGTTTATATCTAATGACTCAATGTTATATCTATCTTTATGTCTCTCATCTCATGAATTTTTTGTAAGGTACGAAGGTGCATAGATTTATCTTCGGGCGACTCAGCGAATTTATACCACTCCACAAGCCTGTATCCGAACATAGCAAGGATTAGTTCATATATACAATGATCGGAGATATGGGACACATCCGCATATTTCGAAAAACCCCTGTAATACGCTGGAATGCATTTTTGGTAGTATTCAACCATATGACAGACGTCTGCTTCATCCGCTATTAAACTCGCGATATCCTCTCCCAAGTACCCCCACCCGGCGGTATCCCAATCGATAAGTACGATTTTATTGTCCGAATAGAATATGTTTGCCACCCAAAAATCTCTGTGGCAAAGCACTAGTGGCAGCTTTTCGATTCGATTGAATATTTCATTCGCGTTGTTATCAAAGTCTATGAGCATTTTACACAGGTGCTTCGGGATACCGCAGTCATCGGAACGTATGTAATCATACAAAACATTCCATGATCGATATCGCAGATAGTAGTTTTTCATGAACTCAACCTTGCTTAAATTGGACAAATTTTGAAATGCGCTTGGTCGTTCAGTGTATAACTTGCCTTGAAATTGCCCCAATTCCTTAGCTATACGTTCATACAGTTCTGAGGTTAGATTTAAGCCTGACAGACCATCAATATATTCCATCCATAGCTGAATCTCATCGCCATTTATTTCGGCGTAATAACACTCCGGCCAACGTAACGAATCGGAAAAAACTTTTTTAAAATCTGACGCATAGAGATCGTATTCCCTTCGCCATGAATCCGGATCACCATAACGCTCAAATTTTTTCTGTGTTTTCAAAACTATTTTATACGGCAGATTTTCACCATCAGAAGTTTCAACCATGCCTGTTACAAGCCGAACATCCCCAATTGTCCCGCCCTGCAATTCTTTAAGTTGATAATCTGCGCGGATTATCGTCTTGTCGAGCATTTTACTCAAAGCAAGCGCCAGTATTTCGGGCTTAATAATCTTTTCAACTTGATTGTTCATTTCTTGTATCCTCCTTTTTTACTCTTATGTTGCATGGCAATCGACTTTTGCCTTGCCCGTTTATCCATAAGATAACTAGTTATCATCCACAAACTTGTTTTCTCGCTTCTGTACAAGGTAACGCTCCCAATGCTCTGTTGCCAATGTTCCATCCGCAAGAGCGGCAAGAACAGCGCAGCTAGGCTCCCTCTTATGGCGACAGTCATTGAAGCGACACTGTGTGAATAATTCCTCCACATCGTTAAATCCCGCACTGATCCCGTCGTCGGCATCGAACAGTCCAAGTTCGCGCATACCCGGCGTATCAATAACCATCGCGCCGGAAGGGAGCATGAAAAGCTGGCGATGCGTTGTTGTGTGCCGGCCCCGGCTGTCGGCCTCACGGATAGCCTTAACAGTCATCACTTCCTGATTCATCAAAGCGTTTAGCAATGAGGATTTCCCTACGCCAGACATGCCGAGGAATACCACGGTCTTTTCTGGTTGCAGATATTTACTTAATTCATCTAAACCACTTCCGGTGTGACTGGAAACTATGTGTACTGGCACATCAGGAGCGGTTTTCTGAATCTCAGCTAACGGTGTGCTGAAATCGGTGGCCAAGTCAGCTTTTGTTAAGATTACGACAGGCTGGCCAAGGCTCTGTCGTGTCTGTGTCAGGTAGCGCATGATGCGGTTGACCTTGAAATCCCAGTTTAGGGACGACACGATAAATACGTAATCAAAATTCGTTGCTACGACTTGCTCCAGTATGGTTTTGACATACCCAGCAGCGTGTCCTGAATAATCAGCGCGAGAAAATTTCGAGCGGCGAGGCAGCAATTTGGCAATTCGTGAAGCACCGTTTTCGTTGTATTGTAGAAATACAAAATCACCCACACTCGGAAAATCCTCTCGTGCCACCGCAGTGTGGTAGAAGGAGCCCTTTAATACAGCCGTCACTTCTCCTTGTTCGGTAATGACGGTATATTGCTCTCGCTGTAGTTCCGTAATTCTTCCGGGTATTAAACCTATCGGCGGGGTTTCGACTTCAATATAGCCGTATTGTTTCATCTCAATCATTGAACCAATCCTCCCTAAATAATAAAAATACCACGAAACAGCAGCCTCCTAAGAAGCTGCTGTTTCGCGGCGAAAAGCCAAAATTCGGCTTATGATCAAAAAGGAATTCGACCTTCATCATATCCCACTAACTACAGTATTCATGAAAGGTTACTGTTTAGGGCATAGCAAGAAACACGGGTGATATTCCCGTTTACTTTCATTCTAAATGATAATCAAAGATTGGAATTTACTATGCCTAATATTCGATTAAGTTAAAACCACCAATACCATATAAGAAGTCATAAAAAACATCTCCTTTCGCAGGAAAAAGTTGCAATACAAATTCATGCCTTTAGTGTGACATAGCCCTTTGCGGCATAGCAATGGAAAGTTTGATTATAAGCAACTTTTATCGATCAGCCACCTCTCTAATTCACTTCTTCAAAATTTGCAAGGGGTTATACGTGTTACAAGGTTTTAATATTTGTTTCTAACCGGCCTTTTTGTTCATTAATTAGCTGAATAACGAAAAACATACAAAAGTTATATTTTTACAAACAAGAATATAAGTATTTACTTATATAAGTATATTGCTATATATTGATATATGGAAAAGCAGAGGTGAGGACAGGATGAAAAGATCCACAATCGAGATCGATAAAGCGGCAAACATTTTAAAATTACTAGGCGATAAAACGCGTTTAACGATGGTGGCAATTTTAGAAAACCATGATTGTTGTGTATGTGAGTTTGTGGCGATTTTTAAAATGAGCCAGCCCGCTATCAGCCAGCATATTCGAAAGTTAAAGGATGCGGGAGTGGTAGGAGAAACCAGAAAAGGACAATGGATTATGTATTCGTTAAATAAGGACAGTGAGTATTATCCGATCGTTCAAGACCTGCTGGATCACCTTCCGAGCCAAGATTGTAAATTAAAAGAATTGGAAGAACAGGGTTTACGAATTTCGTGTGACTAGATGGAGGATTTACATAAATGACATCAATCATTTTAGCATCAGGAATCTTTATACTCACTCTTACACTTGTTATATGGCAGCCAAAAGGACTATCAATTGGATGGTCAGCATGTGGAGGAGCCATTTTAGCTCTCGTTGTAGGTGTTGTAGATTTTAAAGATGTCATAGATGTTACATCAATTGTTTGGAATGCCACTTTAGCTTTCGTTGCGATCATTATTATTTCTCTCATCTTAGATGAGATTGGCTTTTTTGAATGGGCAGCCCTGCATATGGCAAGAGGGGCAAAGGGCGATGGGGTAAGGATGTTCGTATATGTTTCGATACTTGGAGCAATAGTTGCTGCATTTTTCGCGAATGATGGGGCAGCCCTAATCTTAACGCCGATTGTTCTTGCCATGGTAAGAAACCTTAATTTTAATGAAAAGATGGTTTTTCCTTTTATCATTGCGAGTGGATTTATTGCGGATACGACATCATTGCCGTTAATTGTAAGCAACTTAGTTAATATCGTATCTGCTGACTTTTTCGGAATTGGTTTTGTAGAGTTTGCCTCAAGAATGATTATTCCGAATTTCTTTTCATTAGCTGCTAGTATAATTGTCTTGTACTTATATTTTAGAAAAAGCATTCCAAAGAACTACGATTTATCGCATTTAAAAGCACCAGCTGAAGCGATTGGTGACCATAAAATGTTTACATTATCATGGATTATTTTAGTGATTTTATTGATAGGCTATTTTGTAAGTGAATTTATTGGGGTTCCTGTATCTTTCATAGCTGGGATTGTCGCTATACTCTTCTTGTTAATGGCACGAAAAAGCGCAGCTGTTAATACGCGCACTGTTATCAAGGGTGCACCTTGGGCAATTGTTTTTTTCTCTATCGGAATGTATGTAGTGGTGTACGGTTTAAGAAATGTAGGTCTTACAAATGTTCTAGCTGATGTAATCCAGCAGACGGCAGACCAAGGACTATTTTCAGCAACAATTGGTATGGGATTCATCGCGGCAATCCTTTCTTCTGTCATGAACAATATGCCTACCGTTATGATTGATGCACTTGCTATTTCAGATACGAATACAAGTGGAGTGATTCGAGAAGCACTCATTTATGCGAATGTCATCGGTTCAGATTTAGGCCCAAAAATTACGCCGATTGGCTCCCTTGCAACGCTGCTTTGGCTGCATGTATTGTCTCTTAAAGGAGTTAAAATATCCTGGGGAACGTATTTTAAGACAGGAATTATATTAACCATTCCAACACTATTCATTACATTAGTGGGTTTATATATTTGGTTGCTTATTATTTAACGTAAAAGGCGAGTCGCGGCATGCGAGATGGCAGAAGAATGGGTATTCTTGCACCGTTATGCGTTTAATCGGCGACTAGATCAAAAACTTCTGCCGAAACAAAGAGGTAAAAAAGAAGCCAAGAGAAAACACTCTCCTGGCTTTCATTTTTACTATTGAATATTGAAAAATACGCAAGAATGGCAAAGATTCAATGACGTGGTGCCAATAACATCACGGAAACACCAACTAAGCAAATACAGGCACCTATCCAATCATATAAATCCGGCGCCTTTTTATCAACTCCCCATCCCCATAAAACAGAAAGAATGATAAATACTCCCCCATAGGCAGCATACACTCTACCAAACGATGGGAATGATTGAAATGTAGCGACAACTCCATATAAAGCCAAGACTATCCCTCCAAAGATTCCCCAATAAAAGGGTTTACCTTCTCTTAGCCATAGCCAAATTAGATAACCTCCACCAATTTCGGCAAGTCCAGCAAGTATAAATAGCACAATAGCATAAATTATGTTAATCACTTCCTTAATTACTTTATTGAAAAAATACTAGCATTATTATAACGTATCGTTGAATATTCGGATGTTGTTTAGAGTTCTAGTGTAATTTGATTTATACTTAAAGTACTTGATTTTTATAATAAAAAGATTAAATTAAATAAAAACGATATGTACTTAACTTTACCTCTCGTACAAATATAGAATCGAATTTTAAGTAGAAGGTGTAAATGATGAAGAAAAAAGAAATAAGCGCGCTGTATATGCAACAATTTGCCTCTATTTTTGCATGTCCTATATGTTCCAGTTCAATGAGCATTATTGAGCTTACATCTATTGTTTGTGAAAAAAATCATACATTTGACATTGCTAAACAAGGCTACGTTAACTTTTTAACCCGCCCTGTGCAATCAGAATATGATAAGGAATTATTTGAAGCGCGTAAAATAGTGATACATAGTGGCTTGTATGAACCTCTTCATAAAATGATTAGAGTGATCATTGGTAAGAAGGAAGGCCCGAAAATACTGGATACAGGTTGCGGGGAAGGCTCACATTTGGCTCATATCCTTAAAGATGTGAACGAAGCTGTTGGAGTCGGGATTGATATCGCAAAAGAAGGGATTTTAACAGCAGCGAAATCTTATAGCAATATGATTTGGTGTGTCGGCGATCTTGCGAAAAGTCCTTTTTCAGAAGAATCGTTTGACATCATCTTGAACATCTTATCGCCAGCCAACTATACGGAATTTACGCGTCTGTTAAAACCTGATGGACTGTTAATAAAAGTGGTTCCGAAAAGCGGGTATTTAAAAGAGATCCGTAATCTTTTTTATAACGGGGCATATTCAAATGAACAAACCGTTGATCGGTTTAAGGAGAACTTCGAACAAATAGATACATATGAGCTATCTTACAAAGTTCCGCTACATGAAAGCCTCATTCAGCCTTTGCTGCGAATGACCCCGTTAACGTGGAATAAAATCGATGCAGACAAGGAAGTACAGTTCCCAGAAATCAGCATCGATTTGGATATTTTAGTAGGTCGGCAAAATTAGAACGGAGCCATCGCAGGCAATTTTGAGCTTTACTTTTGCTGATGGGTTCAGCGTGTTGCTTGTGGCTAACATCTTATTAGGTCTCATCGCAGGAAAGTTATTAGATTAAACTTTCACATGCTTTTCACTTAAAAACTCTTCAATCTGTTTTTTATGGTGGTTATCATGCCACACAAAGCTCGCAAAATAATTAAACATAGAGTGAGGATAACCGGAATATTCGTCGATTTTTTCGCCGTTTAACGTAAAGGCAGAAAAAAATTCTTCTTCTGTTTTTTCCTTTAATGCGGAAACGACCTTTTTTCGCATTTCAAGTTGACGATTAATTAAGCTTTGCGGCGATACACCAGACAAAGCATATTTTGCAGCTTTTTGATTCAGCGGTTCAAACTCAATACTATGAATGTCGGCATCAGGCTTCATCACGGGCAGCATTTCTTCAAGAATGTATTCGTCCCAGAAGGTGATGTGGCTAATAATTTCCGCAACGGACCATTTACCTGCAGCGATTGGCTCAAAGAAAAAATGGTCCTCTATTTTTTGCAGTGTTTCAACCCATAGATTGAAGCTTTCTAGATCATTGATAAGTTCTTTAACTGTATACATAACAATCCTCCATTAAAATAGGTTTATATTATATTCGAGATATTTTGATAAAAATCCTTTCGCTTTTTTCGGTATGTTAAGAAGAGAAATGATTAAAAAAAGCTATCTTAGTCGATAGCTTTATATTTCCATTGTTTTATTTTCAAGCTCGTGTCATCTGTTATTTATTGATAAAGTGACTATTAGAGGCGTCTGGTCTTATTATTTTCTTCTCCTTTTTGCATTTTCCTAATTCTATAGATTTTCTTCAGGATTTCTTTATCCTTAATTTGTGTAAAGTTCCGAACCCCCGGGAAGGTGTTTACTTCAAATATAATGGGAACTTTATTTGATTTTATTCCAAAATCGATGCCATATTCCAAACAAGGAAACTCAAGAGCAACCAATTTAGCCGCGTCAATGGAGATTCTTTTAATAGTATGAATGAATGCAATTTTTTCTTGTTCGTCCATTCCTAGATGCTTTGATAATAATTCAGAAACCTCCAAAACATGGGCTCCACGATTTAAATTGACGATGCCATTTTCAAACGTTTCATCTGTAGAAATATTTGCAAACATTCCGCTCACAAACCATCTTCCTTTTAACTTTTGAATATGCGCACGAATTATTAGTGGGTCTCCGTTTAAAGTAATGCTATTAATCCCTTCTTGAATAATAAAAGCGCCATTTAAACCGTCTCCAGTTGAATACTTTTCATACTGAAAATCTTCAATAGAAGCGATAGACACATTTAATGTCTCTCCCTTTAGCGTAAAGCCATTAATGCGATAGTTCCCATTGTCCTCTTTACAGGCTTTGAATATTCCCTTTCCTTGCCCACCTCTTTCATGTTTAATAAAAACAAAGGTATAGCGTTCTAGAAACTCTTTAAAATTTTTGACACTATAAGTCTTTGTTTCAGGAACAAAATTGGCGGTTGATGGATTCTCGGATAATAGTTTATGTTGGTAATATTTATTAATCCTAAAAAACAATAAAATCACCTCTTTATTATTACAGTCTTGGATCCAGGATAAGTATTATTTGCAAAAGTAGGAAAAAATGAGTAACTTTTGCGCAGTTCTCTCCCAATGATATAAAAGTCATATAGATTATGTTTCAAAAAGAATCTGGCCTGTACAATTGACTATATTCATTTGCTTTACCACGTATTAAATTCTTCCAATGTTCCATTTTATTTGGCTTAAAATAATAGTAGGCTTTGTATAGGGGATGAAAGCAGTAAGGGCAAATGAAAAAAACTAGACTAATAGGGGGGGTGAATATGATTCGTTCTTTTATTTTCGATATGGACGGAACGCTTTTCCAAACGAATAAAATTTTGGCGATTTCACTGGAAGATACTTTTAACTATTTGGGGGAAATCAATCAGTGGGTAGGGGAGACGCCTATTGAAAAGTATCAAGAAATAATGGGTGTGCCATTACCGGTAGTGTGGGAAACATTAATGCCGAACCATACGAGTACAGTTCGGACATTAGCTAATGACTATTTTCATGAGCAACTCATCCACAATATAAATAGCGGAAAAGGGGAATTATATCCCCACGTTTTCGAAGTATTTGATTTCCTAAAGGAAAATGATGTTTCCATCTACATTGCCAGTAATGGATTAGTGAAATATTTGCAGGCAATTGTCTCCTATTACAAACTGGATAGTTGGGTGACAGAGACCTTTAGTATCGAACAAATACATACTCAAAATAAAACCGATTTAGTTCAATTCATTAAACAAAAATATAATATAAATAATGGTGCTGTCATTGGTGATAGGTTATCAGATATTAATGCAGCAAAAGAAAATAATTTTGTCTCGATTGGCTGCAATTTTGACTTCGCACAAGCAGATGAACTCGCACATGCGGATTATGTGATAGAGAGCTTGCTAGAGTTAAAGGAGCTTTTACCTAGCCTACATTCCTTTCAAATCCAAGATAACGCGTCCCTTGAAACGTAAGAATACCGGTATCGCTTTCTGCAAGGAGGCCATATTCCTTTCCGGACACTTTGAATTCTGTTCGGTCGCCGCTTTCGAATTCAAAGGTAACAAAATAGGACGTACTCGTATGGTGGGAGTGCATATTGTCTCCGTTCATGTGCGTATGCCTACTTACTTGTGTCCTTTTGGACTTCACAATGGCAGGAACAGATAATCGTGGGGATTGCTCGTTTTCTTGCCATTGTTGAACCCCTTTTACAGAGTTGACTATAATTGAAATAATAACGATTGCAAAAACAATAAAAATAAAAATAGGGGCAAAATCGAATAAAGAATTTCCAAATCCCCCGACTGATACTCCATCCATCACATTCACATATATCCACCTCACTTTTACATTCATACGTTTTATTTATTCAGAAGGTTTCAATGAGCCTTTACTCAAATTAATGAATGAATTTATCAAAACAGCAGGTAAACATCAAAACCTTACCGAAAGTAAAACGAATAGAGATAGGATTAGTTCACTTCAAAGATCAAATCGATACTATTTTGTATAGTAGAAAGAGCTGCGATTTCAAAAGCACAAAAAGGAACGAATCATAATAATAAAGAAAGGAACGGCGATATGAAGAATTCAAGTGATGCTAAAAGTTGGATTGATAGTTTAATACCGCTGGGAATGATTTTAGGATGTGCGATCGGTGTCATTTTCGGGATGTTTTTCAAACCAAGCTTTCTAGTATTTGCAGTTAGTATAGGAGCTGGAATAGGCTATTTATGTGGGGTTATAGTTTATGGAGTTTATAATAAAAAAGGAGACTCATAGTTAAAAATATGAATATCAGAACTATAGAAGAAGCATGCCGTATTTTTAGCATGCTTCTTCTGGGCCGATCTAACTTGCGTTTTATGTTGTATGAAAAAACTTATTCTTGCTTGTCTTCATTAGTCTAATCCGCGGGACGCGTCGCCAATGATGGTGGCTAGCTCCTTTGGACGCGACCACATTGGCCAGTGGTGTGTCGGCAAATCGATGTAGGAAACGTTGCGCAGTTCAGTGAGTCCACTTATCCAAGCATGTCCTTCTTTGACAAAGGATTTCAAATCATCGGACGAGTGTGATGTACAGATAACGATGCTTGGTACATCAAGTCGTCTTTCGTTTGACAATTCAGGTGCCTCGCGTACGGCTCCACCAGGTTCGGGAACGGCTCGATTCCTTAAAAGATTACGATGTTCGTCGTTCATTCCGCGAATGTCTGCCTCATCAAGTTCCTCCCACGAAGGTAATGGCATTTCAATAGCATCGAAATTGGAATCTACCGCTCCTTTTGAAGGAAAAGTATCGACATAGACCATAGCTGCAATTCGTTCAGGCATACGATCGCTGACGGCGTAGCCTGGAATAGCAGCCGCGCTATGAACGGCGAGTACGACAGGCTCCTCAGCCATTTTCACAGCATCACAAATCGCGTCGATGTGATCCGACAGTTTCACTAAGGAACGGTCATCATCAATTGATTCGAGACCGGGCAACGTAAGAGTCTTAACATTGTAGCCTTCGACCCGTAGAGCAGCGGCAACTTCATCCCATGCCCACCCACCAAGCCAGAATCCGGGTACTAAAATGATTGGTGCACAATCTGACAGCTTGAGATCTTCCGGTTTATTCATATTCATGAGCACTCCACCTTTGATAGTCAAAATAAAAGAATTAGTTTAAAATCTCTCTTTAACAGTACAAATTCTATCAAAAGTTTTAATTCTCCTTTTTTAAAATGCGAATTATAGTTAGGTTGCAGGCACCTATATGAAAACCTCTTGGTATATTATTCGCAACGGAGGGATAGAATTGGTGAAAGACAGGACTATTGATACAGGCTCGCGATGTCGAAAAAGATAATATTTTGTCATAAAAGCTTGTATCTTATTAAAAGTTTATGCTAAAATCAAACTTATCCTCTTTAAAACGTAGCGAATGGGTTTATATGTAGTAACAACCTATCGAATAATTAAGTTTTAAAAATGTCGATTGAATCAACAAAAAGTGAAACAATTAAATATTATGGCTCGGTAGCTCAGTCGGTAGAGCAGCGAAGCAACACATCCCTGCCCGAGCGACGCAGCCACCCCCAACGAGCCGCGTCTTGCTTAACTCACTGAGTTGGGGGTGAAGGACGATTGGATCAACAAAAGCGGAACAATTTAATATAATGGCTCGGTAGCTCAGTCGGTAGAGCAAAGGACTGAAAATCCTTGTGTCGGCGGTTCGATTCCGTCCCGAGCCACATTCCCACAAAAAGTATTGCGATGACTTAGCCTCTCGTGGTGCTTTTTTTACGTGGACAAACATTATAACAAATCCTTCTGAACAGTCTGAAATAAGACAAGCAAATGCCTAAAAAAAACATTGTTGTAACAAGTTTGTAATATAAATTATTTGTTAATGTAAAAAATTAGAAGGTTCAGACTATTGTCTATATAAATCTCTAAAACCTCTCCATACAAGGGTTTCATCGCCTCCCACCTATACATTCTATTCCTGAAATGACAACATTTATACAATTATATTACATTGTTTCATATTGTCTCATTTTGGAAGTTTTATATGGTAAAGTAAAAGCAAGAAATGATACTGCAACTAAAGACCTACTATAGACACTAGAAAATAGGATAGAAGTTTATTTTTAGGGGGAAAACAGATGGATTTAGAGGTTACTCGGCCTAAAAGTAAAGGAATCACTACATTTTTGCTGAAATGTATTGTATTCCTGTGCGCTTTTATGATGATATCATCTTCTGCGGCCGCCGATACAAAACTTGAGTCAGTTATTCACGTCTACATCGACGATACTTATATAGGAACCGTGTCGAATCAAAGTGCAATCGACAATGTTGTCGAAAAACTAGTTAAAGAACAACAAGAAAAGTACGAAAACTTCAACTTGGAACTAGGAAACAAACTTACATATATTCCTGAACAAGTATTCCGATCCAATGCAGATAACGAAGCTGCTAGTAAAAAGGTTGAAGAATTGGCTGCGGTAAAAGCAGTGGCAACTGCGATTATGGCTGATGGCAAAGCGATTGCTTATGTCAATGATGCATCTGATGCTCAGAAGGTCATCAATGATCTTAAGCTTCAATACGTATCAAAAAAAGATTTATCTTTTGTGAATACATTAAAAGCGACGAAGGCACAGCTAGAGGATGTAAAAAAAGACGAATCCCGTGTCATTGATGTAAACATTAAAGAACCATTCGTTTTGAAAGAGGAAAAAACAGATCCAAAAAATGTCTTGTCACATAAAGATGCGTTGAAACTTTTACAAAAAGGTACGCTTGAAGAGAAAAAGCATGTTGTAAAAGAAGGCGAGGCGCTAGAAATCATCGCCAAAAACTACGATCTCAGCCTTAAAGAGCTAAAAAAACTAAATGATGGAATAACGGAAGACTCCATCCTTCAAATCGGTCAAGAGCTGAACACGGTCGTAACGAAACCACTTTTTCATGTAGTCGTTGATCGTGAAAAACATCAAGAAGAAACCGTTCCTTTTGAAAGAGAAGTCATCGAAGACAGCTCGATGCCAAAAGGCGAAACGAAAGTGAAACAAGAAGGCAAGAACGGCAAAACCGCTTTTATATACAAGGTTAAAGAAGTAAATGGTCAACAAACGAAAAAAGAAGTAATCAAAGAAACGGTACTTGAAAAACCGGTGAAACAGATTACGATAAAAGGAACAAAAGTCATCCCAGCCCGCGGAACAGGAAACTTTACGTGGCCGACTAACGGGGGATACGTATCAAGTGGAGTAGGTCAACGTTGGGGAGCGCATCATAAAGGGATTGACATCGCTAGACCTAGCAATTACACAATCAAAGCAGCCGATAATGGAATCGTTGTAGAAGCAGGCTGGAACAACGGCGGGTATGGGAATAAAATCGTCATTGATCATCAAAATGGATACCGCACCGTATACGCTCATTTACGCTCGATTGGTGTATCGGTAGGTCAGAAAGTTGAAAAAGGCTCTGCTATCGGAGTGATGGGAAGTACCGGAAACTCAACTGGAACACATCTGCATTTTGAAGTTTACCAAAACGGCCAGCTGCGAAATCCATTAAGTTATTTTTAAGATAGGAGAGACAGAATCTAAAGGGGCAAAGCTACCTTGGACCTGTCTCTTTTCTTATGCTAAAATAAAGAGATTAAGAGCAAAATAATACAGATTACGTTCACATAAATAAAATGATTTTTTTGTAAAGGGGAAATGAGGCCATGGATAAAAAGATACTTGTAGTTGACGACGAGAAGCCAATTGCAGATATACTTCAGTTCAATCTCACGAAAGAGGGCTTTACCGTGCAATGTGCATACGACGGGGACGAGGCTCTTAGGCTCGTGGAAGAAATGAAGCCTGATATGATCTTGCTCGACATTATGCTTCCTAATCGCGATGGCATGGAAGTGTGCAGAGAAGTTCGCAAAAAATATGAAATGCCAATCATCATGCTAACAGCAAAAGATTCGGAAATCGATAAAGTATTAGGGCTTGAACTTGGTGCAGATGACTATGTGACAAAGCCATTTAGTACGAGGGAATTGATTGCGCGTGTGAAAGCGAATATGCGCCGCCATGCCCAAGTGGCTCAACAAGCAGAAGACGATGAAAATGATGATATTACAGTTGGGAATTTAACGATTCATCCGAATGCGTATGTCGTTTCGAAAAATGGTGAGACGATCGAGTTGACGCATCGTGAATTTGAACTCCTTCACTACTTGGCGAAGCATATCGGCCAGGTGATGACGAGGGAGCATTTGCTGCAAACGGTATGGGGTTATGATTATTTTGGCGATGTCAGGACCGTAGACGTAACGGTTAGACGACTTCGTGAAAAAATTGAAGATAACCCTAGTCATCCAAACTGGATCGTAACAAGAAGGGGAGTAGGCTACTACTTACGCACACCTGAACAGGAGTAGGCAACATGCAAAAAGTAAGTTTTTTCAGATCAATACACATCAAATTTGTACTGATCTATGTCTTATTAATCCTGATTGCCATGCAAATTATCGGGGTCTATTTTGTCGGCAAGCTTGAAGATCAGCTTGTCACAAACTTTCAAAATGGAATTGAAGGGCGTCTCCCGCTTCTTGAATACAATATTCGTGAAGAAATGGTGAAGGATCGTTCGGCCGAAGATGCCCTTCCGTTAGAATCGGAAATTAAAAACCTTCTCCATGACTTCTCGACGAAAGATATTTCCGAAGTGCGCATCATCAATAAACGGAGCGTTATTATCGGCACATCCGAGTCGAGCAACGGAGGGGTCGTCGGGCAAAAGTCGAGCGATAATATGGTGAAAAGAACGCTTGAGGTCGGCGCATCAGAAGATAAAATATACTTTGATGGACAATCAGAAGGCCGAATTTGGGTGTTGACTTCGCCGATAAAACAAAATGGTGAAGTAATTGGCGCCATTTACCTTGTCGCCAAAATTGAGACCGTTTTTGAGCAGATGGACGAAATCAACAGTATTTTTATAACGGGAACCGTGATTGCGATGTTTATTACCGCCATCCTCGGAATCGTGCTCGCAAGAATGATTACGAGACCGATCTCCGATATGAGGCGGCAAGCAACTGCAATGGCAAAGGGAAACTTTTCCCGAAAGGTCCGTGTTTACGGGAACGATGAAATTGGACAACTCGCTCTTTCCTTTAATAATTTGACAAAAAAACTCCAAGAATCACAAGCGATGACCGAGGGTGAGAGGCGCAAGCTTTCATCCGTCCTTTCATATATGACAGACGGGGTCATTGCGACTGACCGAAAAGGAAAGGTTATTTTAATCAATGAACGTGCAGCAGAAATGTTGGACGTTTCACGTGAAACAGTCATTGCCCAGCCGATTACGGAGCTTCTCGAACTCGATGAAGATTATACGTTTGAGGAACTGCTAGAGGAAAAAGAATCTCTTATTCTCGATTACAGCAAATCTGAAGACCATTTTATTTTACGTGCGAATATGTCCGTCATCCAGCGTGAGACAGGATTTGTGAATGGGTTAATTGTTGTATTGCATGATGTGACGGAGCAGGAACGACTTGATGCAGAGCGGAGAGACTTCGTTTCGAATGTATCTCATGAATTACGGACACCACTTACAACAATGAGAAGCTATCTAGAGGCTCTAAAAGATGGGGCAATGAAGGACGAAACGCTCGGACCTCGTTTCTTAAGCGTCACGCAACTTGAAACAGAACGAATGATTCGCCTCGTAAATGACTTGCTGCAGCTTTCAAAAATGGATAGAAGAAACTATGAGATTAACCCAACATGGGTCGATTTTATTACATTTTTCAATTACATCATCGATCGATTTGAAATGACGAAAGAACGCCATGTGAATTTCCGCAGGCTGTTTCCGAAAGAAGCTGTTTTTGTAGAAATTGATGAAGATAAGCTTACACAAGTTATTGATAACATTATATCTAATGCATTGAAATACTCGCCAGAAGGGGGAACTGTCACCTTTCGAGTAAAAGTGCTTGATGACAAAATTGAAGTAAGCATTAGTGACCAAGGGATTGGAATTCCAAAAGAAAATATTCAAAAAGTGTTTGAGCGCTTTTACCGAGTCGATCGGGCAAGGACGAGGCAGCTCGGTGGAACAGGCCTTGGTCTAGCAATAGCGAAAGAAATGATAGGAGCCCATGGCGGTGATATTTGGGCGAAGAGCAAGGAAGGAAAAGGGACCACGATTCTATTTACCCTTCCTTATGACCCTGGACAAGAGGATGATTGGCTGTGAAATATGAAACAGTTAAGTCAATAGTGCTGACCGTGCTCGTAGCTTTTAGTGCCTTACTGACTTGGAATTTATGGACGTATCAGCCAAAATACAAGCTCCCTGAAAATAATGTTCATGAAATGTCCGTCTCAAAGGAAAAGGAGGCCTCACAAAGAGACGCCTCAGAGCTTATCAAACCGTTGCAAGTGCTTTTTCATATTGATGAAGAACATTACGGAACGGTGTTAGAAAAGGATATTAATAGCCTATTATCCAAAATGGGGGAGTGGAACTTTTATGACTTTGGAAGTGCACGAATCCTTGACTCCGATGAAATAGAAGATCTAGCACAGACGAACAATCGAATTGAAATTACGTATCCGGGCTCAGTCCCTTTCGATTTATATAAAGGAGTCATCCACTTTGAGACGGATGTGTTGCCAAACGGCTCTTTTGATCGCATCGTCATTAATTTAGACACAGGCATAAAGAACGATCAAAACGTTCATTTTATCTCGACAAATGAAGGAAGAGTATATGGAAGCAATGTAAATCCTGATTTTATTGCTGCATTACTAACCGAAACGAGAAGAAAAAAGAACAATTATGATGAATATAAAGCCTTTAAATTGTCAGGCAAGAGTGGTCATGACCGTATTATCTATGTAACGACGAAGGAAAAAGAACTGGATGGATTCATATACAAGATAGAGTATATCAATCCGGATAAGTTCAAAGATGCATTATTTCGAAGTCCTGAGAAAGTACGAAAAGCCCCACTTCCAGATGGAGAACAATATACGGATGATCGCAGTGTCATGAACGTTGATTATTCAACAAGTATGATTGACTATATCAATCCTGGACAAAGCTCTGTTAAGGAAAGTCTAGGCAATCAAGAAAATGTTTTAAAAAGAAGCATTGACTTTGTGAATGAACACAGAGGTTGGACAGATAACTATCGCTATTTTAGTATGTCGGTATATGAGAAGAAAACTACTTTTCAGTTATTTATGAATGACTATCCCGTTTTCAATGAGCAAGGGATGGCGAATATTCGTCAGTATTGGGGCAGAGAAGAAATTTTTGAATATAAACGCCCATTTTTCTCGAACCAGTTGCCGCTGATGCCAGCAAAAGTGGTTTTGCCGTCTGGCGAAACTGTGATGAATACTTTATTAGATCATCTTAAGTTAGAACCTGATGTGGTAGAATCTATTCTAATTGGCTATAGGCTTACAAAGGATACATCTATTCCCGAAATGATTACCTACGAGCCATCTTGGTATTACCTTTACGGAGGTAGTTGGCTTCGTTTTGATTTAGAAGAAATGAGGGGGGATATGAGTGGATTGGAATAGGATAAAAACGATTTTCATTATTGCATTCCTCATCCTTGATCTTTTCCTCCTTTCTCAATTAATGACGAAAACAAGGCAATTTGAAGTGAAAGATAATCCAACAACAGAAGAAAATTTAAAGTCGGATGGCATTAAGTACGATGGTCTGCCAAAGAATGTTGTCAGTGATCATTATATGAGCGCCAATTCGAAAGTATTTACAGAAGAAGAACTAGCTAAGATTGAAGATAAGGTTGAGTTTCCAGAGGATGGAGCAGCGATTCATGTAACACTAAAAAAACCGATTGTCGTCAATGAAAAGCAAAAGTTCTTAGAGTTGAATGATTTTATCAGTTCACATGTATTATACGGTGAGAATTATGATTTTTGGAACTATGATGAAGAGGAAGGCACTATCACCTATTATCAAAAATATAATGATAAGCCACTATTCATGAATCGAAGCGCTCAACTTGTTTTTCAAGTAAACGAGAATGGGGAAGCCATTTCATATGATCAAACGATGCTTGATCTTGATACGTTTGAGCCGATTAGTGAGCAAGAAGAATTGTATGCAGCTTTTAAGGCGCTTGAAACCCTTTATTCAAAAGGATTTTTAAAACCAGGCAGTGAAGTCGTCAAGTCGGAACTTGGCTACTTTACGCTAGTCAATATGGAAGCAACACAAGTAGTATTAACGCCAACATGGCATTTTCTTGTGAAAAATAAAGATGATACGATGGAAAACCTACTTGTAAATGCGTTTGAAGGACAAATCATCCAAGCGCAGCAACAAACTACTGAGAAAACAAAAATGGAGTGAAATGAATGTCAATGCAATTCAGTGTGCTGGCGAGCGGCAGTTCCGGAAATGCTATTTTTATAGAAACGGAGAACCATTCTTTCTTAGTGGATGCTGGGCATAGCTGTAAGCAAATGGACAAGCTGTTTCAGCAAATTGATCGAGATCCAGCAAAATTGGATGGGATTCTCGTCACTCACGAACATAGTGATCATATTAAAGGGATTGGCGTTATGGCCCGTAAATATAAACTGCCGATTTATGCGAATGAGCGGACATGGCAAGCGATGGATGGTCTAGTTGGAGAAATTGCCTCGGAACAGAAGTTTGTATTCGGAATGGAAACGGTGAAATCGTTCGGAGGACTTGATATTGAATCATTTGGTGTCTCCCATGACGCAGCAGAACCGATGTTTTACATATTTCGTTCGGGCGAAAAAAAGCTTGTTCTTGTGACGGATACTGGGTATGTCAGCGACCGAATGAAAGGGATCATTTCCAATGCGGATATGTATGTATTTGAAAGCAATCATGATATTCAAATGCTGCAGATGGGCAGATATCCGTGGAGTGTAAAGCGAAGAATTTTAAGTGATGTTGGGCATGTGTCGAATGAGGATGCGGCGCTGGCAATGAGTGATGTGATTGGCGACAGGACGAAAAGAATTTATCTTGCCCATTTGAGTCGGGATAATAATATGAAGGATCTTGCGCGGATGAGTGTGCAGCAGACACTTGAAGCGAAAGGAATGGCGGTCGGAGAGCAGTTTGAGCTGTATGATACGGATCCGCTTATTCCGACAGTGTTAACGGCAGTTTAGATTTGGCAAGATGATGGAAAAGGACGAGGACATTCGAGCAATTGACGGATGGATTCGTTCTTTTTTTATTCTTTAAAACTTTGACGTTGATTTACGCTGCAGACGGCTCGCTTTTCGATGGGCCACTGGAAAGGGCAAAAAAGGCGTGTAAAGCCTGCAGCCCAAATATACTTCGCTTTCCGCGGACGAATGGCAAGCCTCCTCAGGCTGCACCTTGCGGGGTCTTACCTATCTCGCATTTCCCCCGCAGGAGTCTACATATATTCGGACTGCTCAGCGTCAATTTAACAGTTTTTGTCTTTATTCCAAGCTACCATATTTAAGGAAACAGTATAAATTAAGCTCAAATATGGAGTTATTCGATATGATCGTTGTTGTTTTTAGCTTTATTATTCTTGATGAGTTGAAATCAAAATATTGTCATGGCAAAGGTGGAAATGCTAAACCACTTATCGGAATGATCTCTAATCTACTCAATCCATTATTATCACCAGGCTTTTACTGCTTTTCCATGTTCGAATCGTTCAAATAAAAAGGTGAGTATTCTATCTGCTGCATATTCAGGTGTTTTTAAGACTTTTTTATTTTCCGTATTTCTGTGCATATACGTATCAACCATTCCTGGTCTTACGGCCATGATTTTAACATCACTTTTTTCTATCCCAACGCTTTTTGTAAAAGTTTCAAGTCCAGCTTTTGATGTCGAATACCAACTTCCACCAGGGGATAAATTGAACGACGCACCAGACGAAACATTTAAAATTCTTTTTTCTATATCGTATTGTTCAGATTGCTTTATAAAACTAGACGTTAAAATCATGGGAGATATTAAATTGACATTCATCATATTTATAATAGAATCCGGCTCTGTTTCCTTTATATTTTGACTAAAATGAACACCAGCATTGTTAATGAGATAGAGAGATTTCATAACAGAAGAATCTATTTTCACAAATATATTTTTCATTAGTTCTTCAATTTCATATGTGTTATTTAAATCAAATTCGAAGTAATCCAAGTTGTGTTTTTTTGAGTTTGCAATTGAAATTAGATCATGATTCTTTTTTCTAGAAACACATAGTAAATGGTTATGATTCGATAACAGCTTTTTACAAAGTGCTTCTCCAATTCCTCTTGAAGCGCCAGTCAAAATAATATAATTCATATCTACCAGCCCCATTTTATTTAATAAATTATTTCTCAAATAGATATAGGTTATATTCTTTAAACGTAAATATAATTCCTTCAATTTAATATTTTATATTTAGCCGTTCTACATCAACAATCTAGATATATTGTTGAAAAGTTATTGATCAACCTTTAACCTTGATGTAAACATAAAAATTGGAGGCTTTATAATGATTCTTGAAGGTGCAATGCTGCAGGTAAAGGAAGGAATGGAATTGGAGTTTGAAGAGTCTTTCAGAAAGGCGTCGCATATCATCTCTTCGATGAAGGGTTACATATCGCATGAATTGAATAGATGTATGGAAGCTAAAGGGAAGTACTTACTATTGGTAAAATGGGAAAGTTTAGAGGACCATACAATTGGATTCCGTCAGTCACAGGAATACGAAGAATGGAAAAATCTTTTGCATCATTTTTATGAGCCTTTTCCAACAGTTGAACATTTTCAAAAGGTCGATCTTTCGTAATGTGTTCGTGAGCGGCAACATTTTTTGAATGCATGACAATCAAAGAGCCGCATTTCTGTAGTGACTTTACGTAAACTCAGCACCAATCGTTAATAACTTCCACAATGGCTTTATATTTTGTTATTTTATCCATAAACATTATAATATGAACATATAAAGGCAAACTAAGAGGCATGGAGCTATAGAAAGGGAAGGTGTTTCATGGGATTTTATGATAGTCACAACCCAAACCGCTATCAACCGAGACGTAGAGGATCTGGTTTCTTTACTGGACTGATAGGTGGGATTATAGGAGCCTTACTTGTTGCCATCATCTATCCGAATATAGTAGGCAACAATCAATCTGACGTAAGCACAGCACGAATTGAAACGAATCAAGGTAATGCAAACAATAATGTAACGAAAAATCTCTCCCTCGATGTGACGACGGATGTAACGAAAGCAGTCGATAAAGCAGGGAATGGAGTAGTAGGAATTACGAATATCCAATCAGCTAACTTCTGGTCAGCAACAGGCGATGGGCAAGAAGCAGGCGTTGGTTCCGGTGTTATTTATAAAAAGGCTGGAGACACTGCCTATATTGTAACGAATAATCATGTTGTCGAAGGAGCCAACCAATTAGAAGTAACATTGCCAGATGGAACGAAGATTGCAGCAAAGCTAAGAGGGACTGATGTATGGACGGATCTTGCTGTTGTTGAAGTCAGTTCAAAAGGGATTGGAAATGAACAAGTAAATGAATTTGGCGATTCAGATGCTTTAAAAATCGGGGAACCCGTCCTTGCCATCGGAAATCCATTAGGATTGCAGTTTTCAGGATCTGTCACCCAAGGAATTATCTCTGGCGTAAACCGTACTGTTCCTGTGGATATTAATAATGACGGTATTCCAGACTGGAACGCAGAAGTAATTCAGACTGACGCTGCCATCAACCCTGGGAATAGTGGAGGGGCATTAGTAAATATTGCGGGGCAAGTCATAGGGATCAACTCAATGAAAATTGCCCAAAGTGCTGTTGAAGGAATCGGATTTTCTATTCCAATCAACTATGTCGCTCCCATTATTGAAGATCTAGAGAAATACGGCGAAGTGAAGCGTCCTGCGATGGGGATCACGCTTAGAAATGTCGCTGAAATTTCAGCTTATCATCAGCAGCAAACATTGAAGCTGCCACATGAGGTAACTGAAGGAATTATGGTTGAATCCGTTGTACCAAATTCCCCTGCAGATAAAGCAGGATTAACTGAACTTGATGTCATCGTTCAATTAGACGATGAAAAAGTGGCAGATGTTGTAGAACTGAGAAAATACTTATATAACCATAAAAAAGTCGGCGATTCGATGAAGGTCACTTATTATCGTGGTGGAAAGAAACAAGAAGTCACGCTTAAGCTGACAGACGAAACAAGGATGTAATGGGGATAACTGAGCGGGAAAGCTTTTTGTGGGCTTTCTCGCTTTTTTAGTTAATGATACAATAGGGTGTGGATAAGTGGATTAGTAATGTGGGTAAAATAAGCGAAAAGCAGGTAAAATTTTTCGTTTAATAGTACATATGGATAGAGATTGTGTAAAAGTGAATGAAAGTCAACAGAGAGAAGGGTTTAAGATGATTTATTGTTGTAAAGAACATGTAGAATTAGCACTAGATATTATCGTGGATGAGTATGAAACTGCACCTGTATTAGAGGAGCTCAAAACAGAGGGCGACTTATCCACACCCTGTGAATATTGTGAAAAGACAGCTGCATATATTGTGGGGAACTAATGCTCGCATACAAAATGTGGATACAATTTGGGGATATGTGGATAACTTCTGTGTATAAGTTGTTTGTAATATGTGTGTAATATGTTTATAACTAAAGGTCGGGGTCAATAGACCCGAAATAAAAATAATCGATCTTTAACTAATACCCGTTAATAAAGAGAGGGAAACTATTGTGAATATCTCAATCATCACCGTCGGAAAACTAAAAGAAAAATACTTAAAACAAGGCATCGATGAATATTTAAAACGCCTCTCCGCCTACGCAAAGGTAGAAGTCATCGAAGTCCCCGACGAAAAAGCCCCCGAAGTACTCAGCGAAAACGAGATGCTTCAAGTCAAAGCGAAAGAAGGCGACCGCATCCTCTCCAAAATCCACCCCGACGCCCACGTCATCGCCCTCGCCATCGAAGGAAAAATGAAAACATCCGAAGAACTCGCCGAACGGATGGATCACCTAGCTACTTATGGAAAGAGTAAAATTGTATTTGTCATTGGTGGATCATTAGGATTGAGCGAAGAAGTAATGAAGCGAGCGGATGAAGGTTTATCATTTTCGAAAATGACATTTCCGCATCAGTTGATGAGATTGATATTGGTAGAGCAGGTGTATAGAGCGTTTAGGATTATTAAGGGGGAACCGTACCATAAGTAAATGAGGTTTTAGAGTTTATCCTAAAAACAGTCTATCCAAATTAGTAAAGTAAAGGTAGACTGTTTTTTTTATGAAATTAAATGGTTTAATATGTATATGTAATCAATAGATGGAGGATATATTTATGAATAAGTATAACGAAATGAAAGAATTATTTGAATTAGCTAATAAAAAGTATTTAATTGAACAAAAGGAGCTTATACAAAGTGGAGTCTCAGAACGAACTTTATGTGGTCAGTTAATGCTTTACCTAAATAAAGCAAAAGATAATGCTCTATATAGGCAATACTATGTTGATGTTGAGTACAACAGAAATATTAATGGAAGACTAAAGACAATAAAAGATGGAGAAGGAGAAATCATTACAATCAACTGTGATTTAATTCTTCACAGTAGAGGAGAAAATCTGGTACAAGATAATTTGATTGCTTTAGAAATGAAAAAGTCTAGTGGAAGAAGGAGTGAGAAAGAAAAAGATAGAGAGCGATTAAAAGCTTTAACAAGACAATCGTTTGATAACATTTGGAGCTATGATGGAAAATCTTTACCAGAACATGTTTGCAGATACATACTAGGTGTTTATTATGAATTGAACATTTCTCGAATGGAAGCATTAGTGGAATATTATCAAAATGGGAAACTAGTGCAAAGCTATACTTTAAGTATTTAGTAGTTTTTTGAACAAAAACTATTAAATATATAAAACACAAGTTTAAGTTTTGATGATTTTAATTAATTAGTCAAGTGACAGAATTGAAATATAGTTTATTAGAAAACAACAAAGAGGGGAAACGTTAATGGGGCAAAATTGGCCGAATAATAATCCAAATTTTATGCAATTGGGTGATGTTGAAGAGAACATCATAACCATTAGTGGAAACAGTAATTTACAAGAAGAATTTTTAAATTATGCTTTGAAATTTAAAGAGTCTTCATATCTAATAACTGATAATATATTAGAAGTGTCAGATATTAGCAAATTGGATAATTACTTTTTCTCTTTAGCATATCTTTATAGACATAGTTTAGAATTAATTTTAAAGGCAATAGGATTTAAATATATAACAGCATTAGAAGATAGAAAATTATTTGTTAAGGAAACTTTTCATAATTTATCTCGAATACTTGAATTCATTAGCCCACATATTGAAAGTTGCATAGAGAAAAACAAGGATGCTTATGATTGGCTTGTTTTATTATTTGAAGATATGAATCAAATCGATAAGAACTACTCGCACTTGGGAAAAAGTAAGAAAGGGCATGGGAATTTTATTAGTTATGCTGAAAGAGCGCAGAAGATATTTGATGAAGATTCAAATACTGTAAATCTTATGGAAACACAAGTGAAGAAACACTGGAAAAACATTCAATCACGATTAGATAAACCAGAATAATAAAGACAAGCCCATTTTTCTTTAATTAAAATTTGGCTTGTCTTTTTATATGGTTTTTACAATCTTAATTAGAAACAAATGGAGCTGGAGTGATAGAGATTGAAAAAGTACAATTTTATTAAAGCTCAATTAGCAAAGACAAATAAAAAGAATGATGAAAATTATGTAGTAACTAGAATTTGGCATAAATTAGACAATCTTGATGTAAAGTTTGTTACACAACAATACGTTGTAAGGGACGACGGAAGATATGCTTTGACTGATATGTATTTTCCACAAATAGGAGTCCATATAGAGGTTGATGAACCTCACCATATTCATCAAATCATACAGGATGAAATAAGAGAAAAAGATATTGTGTCTATTACAAATCATGAGATTCTTAGAGTAGATGTGAGTGAAGATTTGGATGCTATAAATAATCAAATCGAATTTATTATACAATATTTAAATAAAAAAATTAGTGAATTGGGAAGGGAATTTGAACCATGGGATATTGAGAGAGAAAATGACCCAAAGACATATATCAATAAAGGCTATATAGAATTAAAAGAAAATGTAGCATTTGAAAAATGTGTAGATGTTTGCAATTGTTTTGGACATAATTATAAAAGTTGGTTTAAAGGAGGAGCAAAACACCCTTATCTAGATGATACCAGACTTTGGTTTCCAAAATTGTATCCTAATGATGAATGGGACAACTCAATTACTTCCGATGAGCTAATTATTAGAGAAAAAAGTACGGATAAAAGTAAAGTAAAAGCTCATATGGAGGAGCATATTGAAAGCAACATACATAATAGAATTGTCTTTGCCAAAGTAAAAGGTCCTCTTGGGGATGTAATGTATAGATTTAAGGGTGAGTATAAGTTAAATATAGAGCAATCTTATAGTGAAAATTGTTTGGTTTGGGAGAGAAGTGCAACTAGAGTAAAAACCTATAACCCGAAAATAAGATAAGTATAGATGGAAGGAGAAATTTGTGAAGTATGGGGATACATGACCGACTATTAGATAGGCAAAGTGTATATGGGTTTACTACTTTTGGTGATAAATATGTTTGTGGAGATTGTATTAATGAGAGCTTTCTACAAAAATTTATAGAAGAATATGCAGATTCAAATTACTGTAGCTACTGTGGTGCTACAAATGAGGAAGGATTTTCAATAGCAGCTGATATAGATGATGTAATGGAGTATATAATTGACCATCTAAAGTATGAATGGGGAAACCCTGATGATGAAGGAGTAGGTTATGATTCAAGAGAGGGTGGCTATTTAGGTGTATCCATCTATGATGGATGGGATTTTGTGGAGGAAATTTTATGTCCCGAAGCAGAGATTGAAAATGAATATTTAATGAAAGATATAAAAAATCAGCTGATAGACACTATGTGGTGTGAAATTGACCCTTATGGAACCTCAGAGGAAGAAGAACTATATTTCTCTTGGAGAACCTTTTCAAATTTAGTTAAACATGAGACAAGGTATGTTTTTTATAAAACAGCTGCTCCTGGTAATATTGAAGGCTTCCTTAATCCTTATGAAATTATTGATTTTATAGGTTCTATGGTAGAAGAGATGGGATTAATAAAAGTGTTACCTTCACAAAAGTTTTATCGAGTACGGGTTTCAAATAAGAGAGAATATTTTACTTCTTCTAAAGAGCTAGGAACGCCTCCTAGAGAATATGCTCTTAATTCTAATAGAATGAGTCCAGCAGGTATCCCTATGTTTTATGGTGCTTGCGATGTGGATACTGCAATATTAGAGGTTGATTATAAGCAAGGTGAAAATGTTGTCGCTAGTGTAGGTGAGTTTGAAAATACTAAAGAGTTAACTGTCTTGGATTTAACAGAGCTTCCTAAAATTCCAAGTATATTTAATGAAGAAGAAAGAGAAAAAAGGCAGGTAATAATCTTTTTCTATAAATTTCTTGAAGATTTTTCCAAACCTATTAGTAAAGATGGTAAAGAGCATATAGATTATGTGCCAACACAAATTGTTACGGAATACTTTAGGCATATTTTTAAAACTATTGATGGAAAAACTTTAGCTGGAATTGCTTATAGAAGTTCTAGGAATGGAAAAAAATCTTATGTCCTTTTCTTAGAAAACAAAGAATTTGGTGAATCTGGAGCTGAAGGGTCTTCACATGAGATGATTCTGACTAAAGTTTCTCATATTTCTAATAAATCCTAAAAAAAACTCACTTAGATACACCACGGAGAACCGTACCATAAGTAATGAGGAAACAAAATGCCGAAGTTGTAATAAAGAATCTAATCAAAAGAAAACCTTTTTTACTCTCGCACTCATCTTTTTCCCTTATCCGAGGTAAGAAACACAATAGAAATAAAGTAGAAAAAAGAAATGAAGTTAATCGGAAAGTTCATTCCATTTTGGTGACCCATGCAAACATGGGTCACCAATTTTTTTATAATACACTTTCTTGGAATAGGATATTGAGATTTTGTTTTTTAGAATATCAAAATTACATATAATCATAGTGAATTATAGTGTTTATGCATGTCAACCATAACGTGCGGTGCCCCGCAACTATTGCTATCTTTACATTTAGCAGTGTTTATAACAATATTGGATAATAAACTGAAAAAAGGTGATTGTTGAAGTGAACTTTGCTGAGAAGTTGAAAAATGAGAGAAAAAACAGAGGCTGGTCACAAGAAGAATTGGCGGGAAAACTTTTTGTAAGTCGACAGTCAGTTTCAAAGTGGGAGAATGGACAAAATTATCCCAGTATTGAGATTGTTATAAAACTAAGTGACCTTTTTGGTGTAACGATTGATGAATTGTTGAGGAGCGATGAAGAGTTGAAAGAAAAAGTAATTAATGATAGTAAGCAATTGGCGCATCCGAAGTTAATAGCATTTTTTGATATATTGACTTTTTTAGGTGTTATTCTTTTGATATTAAAAATAGGGGTTCTCCTTCTAAATAAATTTACTGCATTAAATATTACTTTATTAGGTGGTTCATTCATTTGGAATTTTGGCCCGTTACTTTTGATCATTGTTGGGGGCATTGGTACCAGTGCTTTTAAGGAAAAATATAAAGAGGATTAGGATATAGGAGTAATCCTAGTAAACTATATCGGTTTTTTTGTGATTAAGTTTGCTGGGCTGGCTGAAACATTTATTTAGGGAGGTTGTATTAATGGATTTTATAAATGGTATAGAGTTGAGCAGAAGATTCCATTTAGAATTTGTAGAACCAGTTATTTCAAGAAACTATCCTGACTTACAGTATGGCTCAGCACTTATTGGCCCTGGAAGCGAGGTACTAGGTTTTGATACCGAAATGTCAACGGATCACGATTGGGGTCCTCGTGTTCTTTTATTTCTTGAAAATAAGGATATGAATTTAGCTGATGGTATTCAACATACTCTACAAATAAATAAACCTGATGAATTTTATGGATATACAATAGATTTGAAGCAAACAATAATTACTACTTTAGATGAGTTTCTTGAAAGAGGCCTAGCAATAGATTGGTCCAAGGGAATTCAACTAGTTGATTGGCTTACATTCCCATCTCAAGTATTAGCTGAAATTATTGGTGGTGAAGTTTTTCGTGATGATACAGGGAAATTGAATAATGTTCGCAAACAATTACATTATTTCCCTAACGATATATGGTTACTGCAAATGGCGGCTGTCTGGAACAGGATTGGACAGGAAGAACATCTAATAGGTCGTGCTGGTTATATGGGGGATGAACTTGGATCATCCATTATCGCTTCAAGGATTGTTAGAGATATCATGAATCTCTGTTTCCTAATGGAACGTAAGTATGCTCCATATCCGAAGTGGTTTGGAACAGCATTTAAGGAATTGAAATACGCGAATGAGTTGTTGCCGATTCTGTTGGATGTTCAAGCAGCAAGGACATGGAAAGAACGTGAAGAAGAGTTGTGTAAGGCTTATGAGTTAATAGCACGAAAGCATAATCAGTTGCAAATTACTGAAAAAATGACAGAACAGGCTTCTTTGTTTTTTGATCGGCCATTCAAGGTCATCCAAGGGGAGAAGTTTGCAGATCGTATTGTAAAAGGTATCAAAGATTCAACAATACGAAAATTGTCTCAAAAGCGATTAATTGGAGCAATTGATCAAGTAACGGATAATACCGATTTTCGATTCATTAACCAATCATCGGAAAAAAACATAGTGCGCTTACTTTATACGAATCTATTAGAATAGTTGACTTCTATCATGCTTAACAGATTTCCAAGTATGATAAATTAAAAAAGAGCAAAGTTACAATGGTATGGCGAACCATAAGGGCAGTTGAGCCACCACCAACCATTCTGCTCTATTCGAATTCTTGAAGTAGGAATCTTACTGCCAGTTCCTGCGGATTAAAAAGTCGAATCCCCATATACTAAGAATCCGACTTATGTAAAAATATCAAGTTAGTTTTTGATACTGAAATTTCTTCATCCACTCAGCTAGATAACATAGTTGAGCATCAATTTCGTGTCGCAGTGAAATGGCCCAATTATCATAGTTGTCTGCTAAGAGTGTTTCCGGTATTGATGGTGGTAATTGTTTGCACAATTCATAACGAATGAGCGGATCCTGTTCGACAAATGCTTGGCGAACCACTGTCAGAAAGTCAGCGAGATCACATTTAATTTTATATTGGACGGAAACCGTGCCTTTTTGAAACAACAGACCCTTCGCCGAAATGGTTGGATGCCGCAACATTTTTTCTAAGTGATGCATACACACCTTTAGGTTCGCCTTCGCTTTATCTGGATCGAGGTGAGGAAAAAATTCCTCACATAAAATATCACGAGTCGTGATGGGATGGAAAACTAAGTACGAGAGAATTCTTTTCGCATGCCGCTTTTGCCAGCTTGATGTAATCGGGACAGAATCAATCTCGACGCGGAATCCGCTCATCAGCTGGACATACAGAATAGGAGCGCGATAAGATGCTTGCCCCTCCTCTGGCTGAAAAACCGCTTGAATAAACATCTGTGTATCCATTCGTGAAAAGCTAGTATTACTATGCCGCAATACAAAAAGATGAATCCATTTTGCCGCAACTTCAGGTTGTTCCAGAAATAAAAGAAAAGAAGCATCTGGTATCGAAATACGAGTTCCATTTTTTAATAGAAAAGAACTTGCATTCAAAAAAGCATCTGGTGTAGTTACATTTAAAGCCCCGCTTAAAATAAGGACTGGACATGGTAATTCTGGAAGCTCCATTAGTAATGTTGGTGTGGACGTTAGTTTAACCATGTCAGAAAAGTGCTCGTCTGAATATCCTAGCAGGACGCGAAAATATTGTTTAAGTCCATTATCACTTGACCCTAGAGTCGTGTATCCCTTCAATAATTCTTCGTATGGATGCAGAAAATTAGGATGCCCGGCTTTCATCGTATCTTTTATATAAGGAAAAACGTGTTGTGCTAAATAAAAATGCGGGTTATTTGGTGCCAGATAAGGAAGCGACATAAGCGTAAGAGACTGCACATTATTTGTGTACTTAAGTGCATACTTTACCGCTAAATATGTGCCGTAGCCAAATGCTAGAATATGCACCTTCGTCAGCTTTAATTTTTCAATAAGACCGTGCAAATCCTCGCGCAGCACGTCCCATGTAATTTGCCCTTCACCTGTACTGCTCTTACCATGAGAGCGTATATCGTATTGAATAACAGTAAAGGTTTCATGAAGAAAATTCGGAAATTGCCCCCAGCATGAAGAATCCAGTGCCAGCCCATGGATGAGCAAAAGGATATCTTTATTGTCGCTCTTACAATCTTCCAATTTATAATACATCCTGTGCTCGTTTACTTCTACATAAGGCATAATCCATCGCCTTTCTTTTCCATTAATACAGAATTATTTCGACAAAATATGTTAAAATCCTTTAATTTGTTACCTTTCTGTTACCAATCAATGATTATACTAAACTGGAAGCAGTGAACCTGCCTTCGCTATATCGAGAAAGATGAGAAAGGATGGTGAAAATATGAAGAAGAAAAGAACATACTGGATGATCCCTTGCACTATAGCGCTTGCTCTTTATGTTACGGCATCACCTGTTTCTGCTGCACCTGTTGCACCGAAAGTGCCAACAAGTAGCTTTGAAGCAAAGCAACAAGTAAAAGATGATCATCGTAGTGCTTTAAATGAACATGAAGTGAGCCTAACACAAAGACAAGCCGACCTGCTCAACAAATTGAATGCTGAAGTTCAAAAAATAAAAGCAGAAAATGAGGCAGCGAAAAATCTAGCTATCGAGAAGGCTCAAGTAGGTCTAGATCTTTCAGAAAGACCACTAAAGCCTGAGCAGCAAAAGAACGAAAAAACAGAAAGAAACACAAACATACCACTTCCATCTATTTTTTAAGAGAATCAGGGATAGGGGACAGCTTCCTTGTTTCTCCTTCTTAACTTCCCGTGAAAATAGTTTGTTTAAAGTATGAAATTATTCAATTCAATCAGTGTGAAAAAAAGATGATCCCTGTCTTTGCAGAGATCATCCTTTTTTAGTTGTATTTAAAATTGGTGATATCTGATATTACAAATGCGAACCCCCGCTTGCATCAATGCTTTGTCCTGTAACCCATCGGCTGTCTGGCGAGGCTAAGAATGCTGCGACATCAGCGATATCCTCAGGCTGACCCCATCTGCCAAATGCTGAGAACCCAGCGCCGAATTTATATAGATCCGGATCATTTAACATCCCGGCGTTCATATCCGTTGCAACGAATCCAGGCTGAATCGCATTAATCGTGATGTTGCGCGCAGCAACTTGAGTGGATAAAGCTAATGTCAGCGAATCGATTGCTGCCTTGCTCATGCTGTATGCAGGTATTCCGGGCAGAGATATTCTTGTTACAGCTGAAGAAATATTAATGATGCGACCTTCATCTCGTAGTCTAGGTAAAGCTTGTTGAGTGAGAAAAAAGGGCGTTTTTACGTTAATATTCATTACTTCATCAAATGCTTCTTCTGTCGTTTCTTCAATTTGCGCACTAAGAGGGGTCCCTGCGTTGTTAACCAGGATATCGAAGCTGCTGCTGCCAGTACGTTGCTCTAACAATTGATCCAATTGGTGAAAAAATGTAGTAATACTTTCGTTAGAACCAAATTTTGCTCCAATGGCGAAAGAATTTCCTCCTTTACGCTCAATTTCCTTAACTACAGATTCTGCTCCTTCTTGGTCAGAACCATAATGCACGGCGACCAACGCACCTTCCGTTCCTAACCGTGTGGCGATAGAACGACCAATTCCCTTGCTTGCTCCTGTAACGAGAGCCACTTTTCCATGTAAACTTTTCATTCCTTCATCTCCTTGTGTTTTTCTCATCTTCATTTTTAACACAAGGACTATTTCAAAATGTTGCCTTCTAATTCGACGGAGGAATCAAGTAACGCTCGTTCTCAAACTCAACATAATTTCTTGTTGGTGCTCCTCCCAATATACGCGCATAAACATAACACTAATGGCTCAATATATGGTTTCAATATCTTGCTCTCCTATTCCTTTTCACTTACATCTGGCATTCTGACGGGTATAATGATTATGAGGTGATGAAGATGAAAGTCGATCGGATATCTGATGAAATATGGAATGCCATTGTAGGTAATGATCATTCCTATGACAATAAGTTTTTTTATGCAATTGCCACAACTGGGATCTTTTGCAAACCTTCTTGTAAATCGAGAATTCCTAATAAGGAAAATGTCTATATATTTCAAAATGCGACTGAAGCGCTGAAGGCTAATTTCCGTCCTTGTAAAAGGTGTAAGCCGACCGATAAACTTCTTCCAGATCAAGCGTGGGTGGAACAAATTACGGAATATATTCATTTACATGATACAGAGCCACTTACATTACAATCGATCGCGGACAGTTGCCACGGAAGTCCTCATCATCTACAACGCACATTTAAGCGAATTAAAGGGGTAACTCCTGCACAATACATTCAAGAACGAAGAATCGTTAAAGCTATCCAAGCTTTACTTGAAACTGATCAGACAATGCATGAAATTGCCAAATCTGTAGGGATACCCAATACACCTTATTTCATCACCTTATTTAAGAAAATTATTGGAAGCACACCAGGCGAATATCGATATTTAAATAAAAATGCTCACATAAATAGGAGTGGAACAAAATGATTGGACCGAAAGATTCTACAGTGTTTTGGTCTTGGGTCACATACGATGACTGGAAATTCATAATAGCTGCTACAGAAAAGGGGCTATGTTTCGTTGGATCAACGAACATGAGCTATGAGGATATGGCAAAATGGGTTTACCGACGGGATCCAGACAGTCTACTAATAAGAAATGATGAAAAATGTAAATCGTATATAAACGAATTGATTGAATACTTAAAAGGCGAACGGCAAAACTTCACGGTACCAATGGATGTTCGAGGAACGTCTTTCCAGCTTGAGGTATGGGACGCACTCCATAGTATTCCATACGGCCAGACCCGCTCATACTCAGATATCTCGGAGCAAATAGGTAAGCCGATGTCTGCAAGAGCAGTAGGGACTGCCATTGGTGCGAACCCACTTTTAATCATAGTCCCTTGCCATCGGGTCATTGCCAAGAACGGTTCACTCAACGGTTATCGAGGTGGACTTGATATGAAAGCGAAGCTATTGCAAGTGGAAAAAAGTGCCCCTATATTTTTTTCGCATAATACGAGTAAAAGTGGCATAATGAATTGATTTAATAATAATAAGCGGGATGATTAAAAAAGAGAATCTAGTTGATTTTACTGTCCTGCATAATTTAGTAATGAGAGAAGGAATGTGACAAGATGAAATATAATAAAACGATCATGACCAAATTAATTAATGAACATCGTGAATTACATGATGAATTAAAAAGAATCAAAGTAGAAATGGGCTTAGAGAAGAATTTAGCAATTAAAGCATTATACCATTCTGCAGTAGCAGATAACGGCCCTTATATGCAGGATTATCAAGATTTAGAACGGTGGCGTTCATAATAGTAACACCTTGTTTCGTTTTTGTTGCGGACAGGGTGTTTTTTGTTTTGCATAATTTTGCGCTAATGAACGGATAAAAGATGGTTTTATTATCGGGTAGTTTGCTGGCTTACTGTTAAGTGGTCTTTGCTATGGATACGAGCCAATCTGTAGAAGTATAAAAATTCCCATCTATAATGTATTCGTCTCGATTTGCTTTCTCAATATTGCATCTAACATAACGATCGTATATTGTTGTATTTGCTCATATGGTTTATCAACTTAAACCATTGAACCGATATTGGAGGTATTTGACTGAATGAATAAACAGGACCAACTAAATATGATCAAACAGGATTTTATTAATTGCCAAAAGGTACTAATGGCAATTGGTGATGAAACACGTCAATCGATTTTGTTAGTTTTAATGGGGACGGATTGTCAAACAGGATTACGTGTGGGTGAAATCACTGAACAAACACATCTTTCTCGACCAGCTGTGTCCCATCATCTAAAGGTTTTACGGGATGCTGGTGTTATATTAATGCGTAAAGAAGGAACAAAAAACTTTTATTATATTAATGTACGTACAGAATTAGGTTTATTAAAAACGCTTATGTTGGATATTGATAAGTTCATGCAGAACTTTTATGGAAATGATGGAATATAAACAGACATTGATTGGAGGTATAGGCTATGAAAGCAATGGTTATTGATCGATATGGGAAAGTTCCTATGCGTTTGGCAGAAATGCCTACGCCTGAAATTGGTGAATATGAGGTACTCGCAGAAATTCATGCAGCTAGTATTAATCCCGTCGATTTTAAGATACGCGATGGGAAAGTGAAATTGTTAGTTAAATATAAAATGCCTCTTATCTTAGGGAATGACTTTTCTGGTATCGTTGCAAAAGTTGGCGCAAAAGTGACTCGTTTTAAAGTTGGCGACGAAATATATGCACGTCCACGTAAGAGCAAAATTGGTACTTTTGCTGAATATATCGCTATCCATGAAGATGACATCGCCTTGAAGCCTAAAAATTTGAGCTTTGAAGAAGCAGCATCGATCCCGCTGGTTGGGTTAACCACCTATCAAGCCCTACTAGACATTTTGCAATTACAAAAAGGGCAGAAGATATTGATTCAAGCTGGGGCTGGTGGCGTTGGTACCTTTGCTATTCAACTGGCTAAATTAATGGGGGCCATTGTTACAACGACTGCAAGTGAAGCTGGCGAGAATTTAGTAAAATCTCTCGGTGCAGATGAAATCATAAATTACAAGACAGAAAAATTTGAAGAGATACTAAAAAACTATGATGCCGTATTTGATACACTTGGGGGCGAAACACTTGAAAAATCATTTAAAGTGTTAAAAAGCGGAGGAAAAATTGTTTCCGTTTCGGGATTGCCGAATGCTCGTTTTGGCAAAGAATATGGTTCCGGGTTTTTTAAAACATTGTTGTTTTCAGCAGCAAGTCATAAAATGACAAAGCTTGAAAAAAGGTATAATGCTCAATATACATTTTTGTTTATGAAGCCAAGTGGAGAGCAATTACGTATAATCGCAAATTTTATTGAGACGGGTAAAATCAAACCTATCATTGATAGAGTTTTCCCTTTTATGGATGCTCAAAAAGCGATGGAATATGTGGAAACAGGAAGAGCGAAAGGGAAGGTAATATTAAAAATTAGATAGTTGTTACATGAAGAACAATCTTTTTGCAAGATGGAGTCTTTTGTAATGATAGTAAATATCGGGTAAAGAAACTTTTCGATCAATCTTTATTCTAAAGCTATAAATGATCTATTAAATAAAGTTTTATTCGACACCAATAGAAAAATAATTTTAACATAAAAAGCTGCGCTCGGAATCATATGAGCGCAGCTCTTTTTATTAAATGAATCATTAAAAATCAAAATTATCGGGGTCTGGTCCCACTCGTAAATTTTGATCGAGGCTATCAATGAGCTCCATATCCTTACTTATTATCTTAAAATCAAAAATGTTTGCATTCTCTACAATTCGTTGTTCTTTCGTTGATTTTGGAATCGTAACAACTCCATTTTGGAAATCCCATCTTAAAATAATTTGAGGCACGGATTTATTATATTTTCTAGACAACTCCATTAAAGTTGGATGGTCTAATAGTTGGCCTTGCATTAATGGCGACCAAGCTTCTAGTTGAATGCCGTTGCGGCGACAAAAAGTTTTGACTTCTATTTGTGTCAAATTTGGATGGTATTCCACTTGGTTTATCATTGGTTTAACTTCTGCATCCTTTAATAAGCGCTGAAGATGATGGACTTGGAAGTTACTAACCCCGATTGCTCTAACCTTTCCTTCCTTATAAAGAGTTTCCAGCGCTCGCCAAGCCTCTTTGTACTTATTTTCTACAGGCCAATGAATAAGGTATAAATCTAAGTAGTCAAGACCTAACTTATTTAAACTTGTTTCATAAGCTTTGATTGTGGATTCGTAGCCTAAATCCGAATTCCAAACCTTAGAAGTAACAAATAAATCCTTCCTAGAGATGCCCGCTTCTTTTATCCCTTCTCGGATACCTTGTCCAACGCCTTCTTCATTTTCATAAATTGCGGCTGTATCAATGCTGCGGTAACCGTGTTTAATCGCAAATTTTACGGTATTTACTAGTTCTGGACCTTCTTCCACTTTAAAAACACCAAGTCCAAACCAGGGCATATTAACTCCATTATGCAATGTTGTAGTATTTTGTAAGCTTTTATTCATGATATAAACCTCCAGTTTTTTATATTAAAGAAAACATGTCATAGTATAGAATTACATTGATTTAATGATAGACGAGTCTTTTTTCTCAAGTAAATGACTATATCCTGTTAAAAGGACGGCTGCTAGAACCATAAGGGCTCCTACCCAAGCTGTATGAATAATTCCAATAGAGTTTGTCACAAGGCCACCTAGGAAGGATCCTAATGCAATTCCGGCATTAAATGCTGCAATATTAATAGCCGATGCGATATCTACCGCTGTAGGAATATAACGCTCCGCTAGCATGACTACATATACTTGTAGTCCTGGGACATTTATAAAAGCCATGAGACCCATAAGGAAAATAGTGATTAATCCAACTACTTTATAAGGTATTGTAAAGAATAAAATAAATAGGATTATCGCTTGAATGGTAAACATATAAAATAATGCCTTAATTGGATTATGGTTCGATAGTTTTCCACCTAGCATATTACCGATGGCTATGGCTATACCGTAAATAAGTAAAACAATTGCTACAGTATCCTCTTTCAATCCAGTGATGCTCTGCAGTAATGGCGATAAATAAGTAAAGACAACGAAGGTTCCCCCATATCCCAGAGCAGTAATGATAAATACAAGTAATAAACGACTATTTGTGATTAATTTAAATTGGTCTTTTATTTTAGTAAGCTTTCCTTTTTGTAAATCTGATGGAACGAGAATACTATTGGCGATGAGAGCAATGATACCAATCGTTACAATAACAATAAAGGCGATTCTCCAGCCCATTTGCTGGCCGATAAATGTCCCAAAAGGAACTCCTGTAACAGTTGCAACTGTTAGACCTGTAAACATGATGGAAATCGCACTTGCTCTCTTATTTTCTGGGACTAAATCAGCCGCAATAGTTGATCCAATAGACATGAAAACACCATGAGAAAAAGCAGAAATCACGCGTGCCGATAATAGTACCCCGATGGAAGTAGCAGTTGCGGCGAGGCTATTTCCTAAAATAAAGATAACCATAATCCAAATTAATAAAGTTTTACGTGGTACCTTCGAAGTAACAGACGTAAGGATAGGTGCTCCAAATGTTACTCCTAATGCATATAAAGAAACAGTCAAACCAGCTGTTGTAACAGATATATTTAAATCCTCAGCAATTAGAGGCAAAAGTCCGACGCTAATAAACTCCGTAGTGCCAATAGCAAAAGCACTAACCGCTAGAGCTAATAATGCGAAGATGCTTCGTTTTTTATCTAAAGACATACTCCTTCCTCCCAATAAAGTAATACGGGGTGTCCATTCGCTTAAGTAAACAATATCGAAAGTGAATATGTTCACATCAACCCGCAAATGCTATTATGGGATAAAAAGATTAGAAAAAGAAGTACGTACTTTAAAGTGCTATAAGCACTTGGAAGTATCATAGGCACTTAATTGTACCTATAATTGGAGGTATCAAATATGCAACAGAAGAAATACAATATATCTGTAGAAGCCACTCTCGAGGTAATAGGGGGAAAATGGAAATGCGTGATTTTATGCCATTTAACTCATGGAAAGAAACGAACAAATGAATTGAAGCGTCTAATGCCAAACATCACCCAAAAAATGTTAACTCAACAATTACGTGAGTTAGAGGAAGATGGAGTTATTAATCGAATCGTTTATAATCAAGTCCCACCAAAAGTGGAGTATGAATTAAGTGAGTATGGTCGGAGTTTAGAGGGAATTTTAAATTCTCTATGTGATTGGGGAGAAAAACATATTACCAAAGTTTATGGGAATAAATTTGATGTTTTAGAAGAGAACATACTGAATGAACATCTAAAGTAATTTCATATCTAAATCACAACAATAAGATTATGTTCGTTATTAGTGAAGTCACCGGGATTGAGTGCAGAAATGATGGGGCGAGGGATGAAGTTCTGTCGCTATCAAGGATGACGTTTTCACATCAGTTAATAAAGATGATTTTGGTAGTGCATGTGTATAGGGCTGTTTGGATTTTATAAGGGGAGAGCTAATGTATTTTCTTGGCTAACCTTTGAGTTTCTATACACTTGGATTTGAATTTCTAAAAGTAAATAATAGTGACAGATTATATTTGTAGGGTGATAAGTCGATGACAGGAATAAGCATAGCAACGAAGTGGGAATATGATGCGGCACTGGAGTACTTTGGCATAAAAGATAACGAACGTTTCGGTTATCCTTATGGCGAGTATTTCATAAGAACAATTAATGATACTGAACTTGTTTTTTATAGTACCGGTGTAAGAAAAGTAAATGGTGTTGGCGGTAATCAGTATATGATTTCTAAATTTAATTTAACTAAAGTAATCGTTGCGGGAACATGTGCAGGAATAGATGATCAGTTCAGTAATTTAGATATTTTTGTACCTAATAAAGCTGTTCAATATGATTGTACAGTAAAAGAAATTGAACCATTTATTAAACAATCCTTCGTAGTCGATATTGATCTATCAAAATATGGAAATGATTTTTATACAGGAACAATTGGCACCGCTGATAAAGCAGTAGTTATGTGGAAGGACTATTTAGAGCTTATAGAAAATGAAATAACAATAGCCGATACAGAAGCGGGGGCAATCGCTTATATCTGTAAGAAGAATGATGTTGAGTGCATTATTATAAAAGGAATATCTGATTTTCCAACAGATGAAAGAAACTCTGATAAATTCGAATCGAATATTGAACAAATTAATATTTATTTAGAAAACACCCCTAAAGTTATGAACAAAATATTTAGCGAATATTTAAAAAGATTTATTTGAATAAATTTAAAGTTAATAGAAAGATCTTTTATGGTAAATATAATGTAAGACTATCATACATTTCTCCATACAACCTGAAGCACTTGCTACATTCGTTTGCATGGTGCTTTTCTTATGCCCAGAATGTCTAGGATGGCTTGTGGACGCTAGTTTGAAGCTTGAGGGAGGATGTATAGAATTAATAAACATTTTCCAGCAAGTTAAATAAAATCTGTTATTTCATTGATCAAAAAATAGAACCAACTACCCTTCAGATTATCAGTAATGAAATGCAAATAGCTTTTCTGTTATCGTAGTGTTTAGTAACATTAATACCATATTATTAGTAACTTAAATTGATTGGAGTGCATTTACATGATGTTTTACCCATTGTTTGAAAATGATGTACCAACCATCCTTCTTCCTTAACGGTAGAAGAGCTTTTCTCCGTTAAGGACATAGATTTCTATGATAAACGGAGGAAAAACATGAATAAGAAAATAGTAGGCTCCTTATTTTTATCACTTGCTGCGAGCATTTGGGGCGCAATGTATGTTGTAGTAAAAGTAGTTGTTGAAGTTGTTCCACCTTTGGAGCTTGTTTGGATACGTTATGTCATTGCTGTAATGATACTTGTCATTATTGGTTTTTGTATGAAACAATCATGGTGGATTGCTAAAAAAGATTGGCTCCTTATTTTTCTCGTTGGTCTATTTGGCAATACCATTTCCATTGTCACACAGGAAATAGGTACAATGCTTTCTACTGCTCAAATGGGTGCTATTATTACTTCCACGACACCTGCTTTTATGGTCCTATTTGCCCGCGTAATTCTGAAAGAAAAAATAACGATAAAAAAGTGTCTTTCCATTGTACTAGCAACAATCGGAGTTGGCATTATTGTTGGAAGTGGTCCAATTAATGTTACGCAACAATTAGGTGGTTTTTATTTATTGCTTGCTGCGTTAACTTGGGCACTAATGTCCGTTTTAGTAAAAAAAGTTCCAACACAATATTCACAAATTGTCATTACAACTTATTCGTCTATCGTTGCTGTCATTTTATTGACTCCATTAGTACTTCCAAGATTAAATAATCTAAATCTATCTAGTATTTTACAGCCTACCATTTCAGGTGGATTATTATACTTAGGCATTGTATCAACAGCTGGTGGTTTTTTCTTGTGGAATAAAGGTCTGCAATTGATGAATGCTTCCACTGGAGGCCTGTTCTTTTTCTTTCAACCAATAGTCGGTTCCTTTCTAGGTTGGTTATTGTTAGGTGAAACCATTGGAATGACATTTTGGTTAGGTACAATTTTAATTTTTAGTGGTGTTTTTATAGTTATAAAAGATGAATAATGAAAAGTGCGTTTCTATTTTATATAGAAACGCACTTTTTCTAATTTTATAACACACGCTGCCACGTTTCTCACTTCACTCATGCTTACTTAACGAGCGAGTTTTCGATTTTACAAATCCATTTATAATAAAGTATCACACTCATGAGCAAGAAAGGATTTACGATAGCTGAATACCATATATTCCACCATGCATGATGAAAGTATCCCCAAGGTTCAGGGAGTAAGGTGACCAATTCATAACAAGTAATGAATATAAACCATACAGCAACATAGAATATACGCTTATAGAGCTGTTTTCCAAATGGGTACCAATTTACAAATATTATATTAACGGGAGGAATCAACACGGTTATCGGAAGCAAATCTCTCCATTCTGGAATTTCTGTAAAGTACCAATAACCATGGAATTGTAAATCAATCACGTGATCAACAATTACTTGAAACACAATGGTGAATGTCCATATATGAATAATTTGATTTTTAGTAAGGCGTTTGTTTGTTGCCAAAGCTATTACATTAAATAAAACAATGGCGATAATAAGTCCAATCATAGTTATTTCCTCTCGTAAAAATTTCCTTAATAACCAATAGCTTTCTTCTATACTCCGCAAATATTCAAACACTTATTATAGTCTTGGCAATATTGTTTAGTTTCTACTAAAAGCTTTTGAAGTAATCACCAGTCTTTCCGACTTCACACTGTACTTGCAAGTTTCCTAGTACTAAACTATTGCGATTTTAATGTAGGAAATTGCGAAAAGCTGAATGTAGTATTAGAAATGATTGAATATAAATTTGGGAGAGCTTATCAGGATTGTCTTAATAAAAGTACAGCAAAAATTCAACTTTTCGATCTTTAAAAACCACCATTTAGAAGTGAAGTTTAAAAGGAATTTTTAATATGAATAGCGAATGAGGATATTAAGTTAATTTTTCATAATGGAGGAGATGGATCTATGGTCAAACAATTGATTGTTGGCGATGCTATGCAGGAACTTGCCAATACGCGCCGTATTCTGGAACGCTTGCCCGAGGAACATATGGCATGGAAGCCGCATGAGAAATCGATGACGCTTGGCGAGCTGGCCACGCACTTAATCAACCTGCTGAACTGGCAAATTGCCATTTTTCAATCCCCGGAGCTAGATCTTTCGACTGTGCCGTTGCGGCGCGAAGCTTTGGAAAGACGTGCAGAGGTTCTTGATGAGTTCGATGAGAATGTTGGCATACTGGAAAAGTTGATCGGGGAAAGCGATGAGAAAACGCTTGGTGAGGGATGGACGTTGCGAAACGGAGACCATATCATTTTCCAAGCACCGCGAGCTATGGCACTCCGCACTTTCGGATTAAGCCATATGATTCACCACCGGGCACAGCTCGGGGTATACTTGAGGCTTCTCGATATTCCTGTGCCGGGCATCTACGGCCCCTCGGCTGACGAGGGATTCCAAAACTAAGTTTCTCGTTTCTATATACGCCAAACTGCCGCAGAGCACCGAGTACTGCGGCTGTTTAGAGTATTTTCCGTATTCAACATGTTAAGCTAATCTCAAAGAATACAAAGGAGAGTGTGGCTTTGAGCAAAAAAGTAGATTATAAAAAAGATTTTAAGCACCTTTATATGCCGAAAACGGTGCCTGAAATTTTAGACGTTCCGAAACTGCCGTTTATTATGGTCGACGGCTCAGGTGATCCTAATGAAGAGGAGTTTGGAAAGGCGATAGAAGCCTTGTACAGTTTGAGTTATGCCGTGAGAATGTCGTATAAAAGTGATGATGTACCAGCAGGATATTATGAATATACGGTTTTTCCGCTTGAGGGCGTGTGGGACCTGCTTGATCGGTCGAAACCCTCGACGGATAAAAGCAATTTTAAATATACGATTATGATTCGCCAACCCGATTTTTTGACAGAAAAAGAGTTCGAGCGATTTCTAGAACAGACGAAAAGGAAAAAGGCCAATCCATTCCTTGAAAAAGCTAGGTTTGAACAAGCGACAGAGGGATTAAGCTGTCAAATGATGCATATCGGCAGCTTTGACGATGAGACGCAAAGTTTTGAGCGAATGGAAGCATTTTGTGCCGAGCATGGATATAGCCGTACAAGCAAAATTCATCGGGAAATTTATTTGTCGGATCCCCGAAAAACAGAACCAGCAAAGTTAAAAACAGTGTTAAGGTTCCCTGTAAAAAAACTCTCATAATTCGGCACCTTCGATTAAGTATCTAGTGAAGACTGTTTTTAAGAATCTACATATTTGAAAGTAGCTGCTCATTTCATTACGGCTCTTGGTCAAACTGGTTTTGAATGCGTTTTTTTGCAGAGGGGTTCAAATGATAGAATATGTAAACCAAATAACTGGCACTATCCTGGGACATGGATAAGTGCTTATTTTTCATTGAATTTCTAACTATCCACTAACCTAAACCTCACTTTATCTATTCATTTTCTCCACAATTGTCATTTAACACTAAATGTTAATATTTAGGTTATACCTTTTCTTTTGACTTAAAGTGTATAATATGTTTGGTTATATTAAATTATTTTAAATATTATAAAGGAATTTAAAAAATGAGATTATTTTCATCTAAACATATCGATGACCAAAAAGATTTTACGGCTTACTCAAATGAGTTATTTTTCGAACGACTTAAATTAGTTTCTTTTATGCTCATAGTGACATATCCCGGCTTTTTCTACGCTGATTTTTTCCTGTTAAATACAGTGGCTGACCAGGTATATAAAGGGGTTCTTGCTTCTATTCACCTTTCAGGTTTTTTGCTGTCGATTATTTTTCTTCTCATTTATTATTTTTACAAGCGTGCGCGAAAGGGCCTCATTATTCATGTCTACACCGTTTTATTTCTCTTTATTGGCGCAACGGCTTCGCTTAATAGCCAGTTATTAAATGGCAATATATATGCTTATATTATTATTTTACTAGGGATTTCTATTATTTTCCCTATTCAGCCCAACAAGCTTTTGATCTATTTCTGCAGTAATCACATTTATTTTTTGATTGCATTATGCTTTATGGAAATGGGCTATTTCTCGCTGATTACAAAGATGATCAATTCGACGGGGACTGCCGTCATTTCCTACACGATTGCATTTATGTTCTATAGGCTGCGAAAAAGGGATTTTGATAATAAATGGAAGTTAAGAAGAAACGCTGACAGTTTTCGAAGGTTATTCAATATGAATCCGTATCCATTGATTCTTACAAACCTTCAAAATGATGAAATTTTGCTTATCAATCGTGAGGCCATTGACTATTATCATTTGCAAAATCAAGACATGACGAAAATAGATGGGAAATTTTTATTCGCAAACCCTACTGAAAAGCAAACTATTTTAAAAATGCTGGACGAGCATCAAACTATCAAAAATTATGAACTGGAATATGAAGTGAGCCCCGAGTTGAAAAAATGGGCCATGTTAAACTTGGAATTGATTGATTATTTGGAACAACCTTGTATTCTGATTGGGGTTACGGATATTACTAGTCTAAAGATAAAGGAAGAAGAACTGCTTAAGCATGCCTCTATTGACACGCTCACAGGTGTGATGAATAGGCGGAGCGGAATGATCTTGCTGGAAAAGAAAATTCGTGGAACTCATCAGCAGGAATTCATTGTTTGTTATATAGATATAAATGGGTTAAAAACCGTCAATGACAACTATGGTCACTCAGTAGGAGATGATCTCATCAAGACAAGCTTGCGATATCATTAACCGAAATATCGACTCGGATGATGTGCTATTTCGATTGGGCGGCGACGAATTTATTATCGTTTTCTTCGGGAAAAATAAAGAAAAGGTAGAAGAGATGTGGGGAGATATTAAACGAGATTTTCATCGTTTCAATCTGTCAGGGCAAAAGCCTTATAAACTTTCAGCTAGTCACGGATTTTCCTATTACAAGCCCGGATCAGCTACGACTGTAGAGGAAATCCTAGATGCAGCAGATCAAACGATGTACGAAGAAAAAACTTCAAAGCGGGGGGATAACGCATAGTTAATTTCTGCGTTTCCCTATTAGGAGAGTGGAAATACTTTGAAAAAAGGTGAAGCACCGAAAATAGAGTTAGTGAAACATATAGTAGAGAGTTTTTTTAAAAAAAAGGTTGAATTAGAGAGAGTAAAAACAGGTGTATCAACTTATGTTTATCGTATTCAATTAAAAGATAAAGTTTCTTATCTTCGTATACTTCCAGAACAAAATGCTAGCTTTGCTGTCGAAGTGAAAGTACATGAATTACTAATTACAAGGGGAGTAAAAGTACCAAAAATAATTCACTTCGAACAAAAAAATGACTTACTTCAGTTATCTATAATGATCGCTGAGGAAATAAACGGAAGCAGCATAGAAGACAATACATTAAGCAATGAACTAGGAGAGGTTTTATTTGATGCAGGGAAGCAACTTGCTTTAATCAACCAAATAAAAATGGATGGGTATGGTTTTATTAATCGAGAAATGTCGGATACCTTATCTGGAGAGAAAAAAACTTTTCACGATTATTATCATGAAAACTTAGATAAGGATATAGCGATATTGCCAAAATATCATTTTGATCAAAGCGAGATTAACGCTATTCGTGGCTTTTTGGAAACAGGGTTTTCTATTATGAATAGGAAAGTTTCTCGGTTAGTTCATGGAGATTTTGATGGATCTCATATTTTCCAAAGTAATGGGCTATATACAGGGATCATTGACTTTGGAGAAATAATGGCCAGCAGTCCTTTATATGATGTAGGACATTTTAAATTGCATGATAATATAAATGGCTTTAAACCATTAATAAATGGATATAAAGAGGTTGAAAGTCTTACTGCAGAAAACGATCTGGAGATTGATTTGTGGGCATTATTTATCGGGGTACGAAGACTGGGAATGATTTACGGAAGACCTTGGAACTTTTACCATGAACATTTAACTAACAGTATAAAAAAACAGTTGGTTCAATTGAATCAAACATTTTAGGTGATTATAAAAACACGTTTGAAATACTTTTCGTGTTTAACTTCACATGGAAGCAGATAGAAGGGCTTAAACCAAAGAGCCCGTCATTTAGTGATATGCTCCAACAAAGTGTTCTTAACAGGGGTTTTCTTCAGAGGAGCCTGGCGAAATCACCGAGAACGTCGGTAATATGGAAAGTACATGATTATAAAGTTCAGAATAAACAATCCCATAATCTAAGCTTGAATTCCACTGATGGGAAGATGGATGTTAAGAATAAACCAATGATCTTTCAGCTCTGCATTCATTTTCCCATTCATCTTTTCAACTAACTTTTTAGACAAATAAAGGCCTAACCCACTTGATTCGGTGTTCGTTCTACTGCTGACTTCTGTATAAAATCGCATAAATACTTTTTCTACCGCAACTTTACTATCTGGCTTGATGTCATTCTTAATACTAAAAATCAGATAGCTTTCTTCAATCCCATAGCTGACTACCGCTTTACTTTTAGCATAACGAAGTATATTTTGAACAATATTTTGGATGACACGAGTAAGCATCAACTTGTCGGCAATGATAGGTCTGTCCATTATTTGCTCGGGAAATTGAAGTTCAATTTTCTTTTCCTCAAATTGTTCATAAAAGGTCAAGAAGATTTCTTCAACAAAGTTAGAAAGAGAAATAGAAGATAATGTTATTTCTTTTTGATTCGTTTCAATGCGTGCTAAGTCATAAAAGTGGTCTGTCATTTCCAGCAGACGTTTGACAGAATGCTCGATCGTCCTTATATAGTGTTCCCTCTTTGCATCATCTGTGGATGCTTGTAAGAGCTGAACATAGCCATTGATGGACGTGAGTGGTGTCCGTAAATCATGAGAGAGCCCAGCGATTGATATTTTCACATTTTCCTCCATCTGTTTTGTTTGACGACTTTTTTCTTCAAATGCATCGATCATTAGATTCAATTCATCCACTAAATCCATTATTGTTTTCACACGGAAATCAAGATACAGCCTCCCACCAAAATTGGCACGGGCAGGAAGGGTTTTGACCCGATATTTTAATTTCCGTAGTTCCCGCTTTAAAAAATAAATATAAAAAAGAAGCGCCAATGCTAGGAATCCCATTATCCATCCCCACATAACATTCACACTCCTTTCGTTAATCAAATTTGAAGCCAATGCCCCATACCGTTTTAATGTAGTTTGTGTTTGTACTGTTAAGTTTATTTCTTAAATTACTAATATGCATATTAATGGTTTTGTCACTATCAAAAACTGATTCATTCCAAACACTTTCATAAATATTGGCACGGCTGAATACTTTTTGTGGATTCTCTAGAAATAGTAGAAGTATTGCGTATTCGCGGCCTGTAAGGTGTAGAGTTTGGTCATTGATCTTCACATCACGCGTTTCTATATTTATGCGGATATTCTTATATTGAATTTCTTTCCTATTGCTGACTGATGCCTTTGTTGCATGACGTAATTGAATATGAATTCGTGCAAGCAGTTCTTTCACATTAAAAGGCTTTGTAATGTAATCATCTGCCCCATTCGTCAAAAGTTCCAATTTTGAATCTTGGTCATTTTTTGCTGAAATCACAATTACGGGAACACTTGAGTTATGCCGAATTTCTCGAAGAAATTCTTCTCCATTCATCCCGGGAAGCATCAAATCTAAGAGTACTAAATCCACCTGATTTTGTTCAAATAGCAATTTCCCTTCAGTCCCTGAGTAGGCACTTAGCGTGTTAATGCCATTCAAATCTAAAGTTTCTTTTATAAGTGAATGAATGGCCATATCGTCTTCAATGATTAATATTGTTTCCATATCCATCCAACCTACTTTATGTCCGTTCTTTTAAACAAAAAGATTCCTAATGCTGATGATAACATGATTGTGATCAGACTGACCAATACCATCTGGGGATATTTTTCGATATCCACTGGATTAGCAAAATTCGAGTAAAATAAGAATGATTCCGTAAACCAGTAGGTGACTTGTTTAAAATGTTCAGTTTGCTGGAAAATTCCCGGAACGAAACCTGTCCCTATTGTATAAAGAAAACTCCAAACAAGGGAGATACCGCTATTTTTTGTTAAAAAACTAATCATCACATAAATCGATACGTTTGACAAAATCAATAAATAAAGAGTAGCAAAGGATTTTATAGCATAGTTAACGTAATTGCCAATGCCAGCAACTTCGCCAAAGTCAAACACGACTGAAAAACTTATCATGCCGAGTACAGTCATGACAATGACCCCAATAAGGGAAAGAAGTGCGGCAATCACAAACTTTGACAAATAATAATGTGAGCGGCTGCGACCGAGTGACAACGCATTTCGAATGGTTCCATTTTGAAATTCTTCTCCAATAAAGAAGCTAATAAAAGCACTTATGATGAGTAAAATGCTTAATCCATTTTTCTCTATCATAAGAATACCTGTCGCTCCATTGATGACTGTATCAGTCGCCTGCACGAGTTTTGTTCCATAGTGCACAGCTACTTTACTATTCACGGCTTGATAGATGGGAAGCAAGGATAAAAGAAATAAGACAATCCATAGTTTTTTGCTTCGAATTAATTTAATTCTCTCAGCTGTTAAAAGATTGAGCATGGGCCGTACCTCCTGTTAATTGTAAGAAATAATCTTCGAGTTTTTGTCTAGTTGTGCCAATTCGTGAAACATTCACGTTTGCTAACACTAACGAACGATTAATAGCAGCAACGTCATCTAGACTCTCATAAATGTTTATGTCCGTTCCATTAATCACTTCATAATCTCTTATCCCTAATTCGTCTAGCACGACGACTGCCTTTTGAACCTCTGTTGTTTCTAACTCAATGTATTGACGGGTTTCACGTGCTAACTCTTCCTTTGAAAGTTCCCTGATGAGTTTTCCTCCATGCAAAATTCCGTAATGGGTAGCCACTTGTGAAAGCTCATCAAGTAAGTGACTTGAAAGTAAGACGGTGATCCCCCGTTCCATCACCAGTTTTTGAATAATCTCACGCATCTCAACAATTCCTGACGGATCAAGACCGTTTGTAGGCTCATCTAAAATTAAGAACTCAGGATTTGTAATAAGAGTTGAGGCAATAGCTAAACGTTGGCGCATTCCTAAAGAGAAGTTTTTCGCTTTCTTCTTACCTGTATCCTTTAGGTTCATTAAAAGAAGTAAATCATCAATCTCACGTTCACTCACACCACCGTTTGCTGCTTGTACTCGCAAATTCTCTCGAGCGGATAATTCGGGATATAGTGCAGGTGTTTCAATGGATTGCCCCATTTTTCTGCGTGAATGCTGTAATCCTTTAGCGTCCGTTTCCCCAAATAGTTCAATATCACCCTCGTCAATGGTGATTAACCCCAAGATCGTACGCATGAATGTCGATTTTCCCGCGCCATTCTCCCCGATCAAGCCGTAAATCATCCCGCGTTTAATTTCGATCGATACTTTATCGAGTGCTTTGTCTTTGCCATATATCTTTGAAATATTCGTTGCTTTAAGAATTGTATCTGACATAAAACAATCATCCTTTCGATGTTATGAATTTAGAATAAATGGCAGATATAAATAATTAGACTAGAAAAGTATAAAGAAAGTGTAAAGAATCGATCGGGAGGAGTAATAATCCATTTTAGCTGCATCAGAAATGATAGAATTTACATATGAAAAGTATATGTTTAGGAGGGCATGATGAAATGGAAAGGAATACATATAGAACAAGTGAATTACTGGATATTCTAGGTGTATCAAGAGATGCCTTGAGGTATTACGAGGAAAAAGGAATTGTAAGACCACATCAAGATGAGACAAATCATTATCGGCAGTACCAAGATTATGATATTTATAGATTATTGGTTTCGGATTTTTATAAAAAAAGAAACTTATCGATGAAAGAAGTCAGAGAACTGCAAGATGGAAGGACAGTAGGGGAACTGGAAACATTATTAGCTGAAAAAGCCGAGCAACTGGAAGAAACGATACGGAATAAAGAATACATGCTTCAAAAAGTAAAAGAAACAAAAGAATTCTGTATGGAATTAAAGGAACATCTAAACCAATATTCCATAAGAAAGCTCCCAACCTACAAGGTACTCGGTAAATTTTCCGACTTTTATTCCTTTTTGGAGTATCCTGTTATATTGGAAAAGATGGATATGAAGAAGGACGATATTCTTAGCAAAATAATGAGAAAATTTACTTTTGATAAAAATGGGTTTATTGATTCCGAAATGTATATTGTTGAAAAGCAAAAAAGATTGCAAATGGGAAAAAGTGAATCTTATTTACATTATTCCAGATGCATATATTTAATCGTTGAGGACGGCACGGATAAAAATGAAGATGATGATATTAAACATGAAATTTTTAAATCTACTTTACAATGGGCAAATGAACAAGGATATAAACTAAAAGGGGTCGCCTTTGTTAATACCCGTCTTATTACATATCTTGATCATAAAGAACGAGCCTTCCTAGAAATCTATATTCCAATTGAAGAAAAAGAAGAGAATAGTATAGGAATTGACCTGGGTGTAATACCATAGTTTACCCTTGTAGCCAATGGAACATGTACAAAAGTTCGGTTGGTTATTTAGGAGGGAAATTATGATTAATAATGAAAAGGAAATAAGGAGTGCTTGGAAACTTATCATACTTCATTTATTTCCAGGCGTAGTGTTGAGTATCGTTTATACAATGCTATTGAAGGAGGGTTTCTTGGAAGGTTACCCTAAAATAGTAATATTGGGTTTAGCAGGAGTTTTTTCTATAATTCCTTTAGAACTAGGATATTTATTCTATGTAGCAAAGAAGGAAACGGGAAGTTTTAATATACAAAAAATATTAGGGCTAAAAAGTAAGATGAAGGTAAAAGAGTATATTTTTTACACGTTATCATTGTTTTTGGTAACAGGGATCCTAATGACAGTTTTAAAGCCTCTATCAAATACTATATTAAGTACTTTCTTTAGTTGGATTCCAAATTCCTACAATTACGTGCAGGACATGACAGTATTTAATAGAAACCTTTTAATCATTTCAATGTTAGTAAGTTTCTTCATTTTCACACTCATATTACCAATAATTGAGGAGCTTTACTTTAGAGGATATTTACTTGCTCGTATGAAATGGCTGGGAAAATATAGAGTATTTTTAAATGTACTATTATTTTCGGTTTATCATTTTTGGTCCCCTTGGCTTATTATATCTAGAATTATTGCAATGTTACCACTCTATTACTTTGTATATAAAAAGGATTCATTAAAATTAGCCATATTCGTACACTGCTTGTGTAACTTTACGGATGTGGTAGTTATTATTACTTTGTTGTAGGTATTTAAATCAGCTTAGTTTCGAGTTTTTCCTATATACAATAAATCCTTTATTAGTGAAAAAACTGCGAGTATGGTTGGTGCGAGAAACTGTATCAAAAGTGGCGAGGGATCATTTGGTGCTTATGTTGTTTCCTGCATTCAAATGATGCAAAATGTTGATCATTAACATGCAAGGTTGACGATGAGTTAATTGTATTTTGGGGCAGGAAGGTTACATAAAGAAGGAGAATATAATATAAAAGTCTTTATGTGGAGGGGGATTCATTTGTCAATGGAACTTCTTAAAAATCAATATAAAAACTCAAGTAATCTACACGCACGTATATCTCTGCACGAGTTATTCAGCACGAATAAAAAGGATTGGCATATTTGGTTAATGGAGCAGTATGATATTCCAGATAATAGTAGAATATTAGAATTAGGTTGCGGGAACGGTGTTTTTTGGGGTAAGAACAAAAGTCGTGTTTCAAATAGTTGGAGAATAACCCTTTCTGACTTTTCCGAAGGTATGCTAGAGGACGCAGAAAAAAATATAGGCGCGATGACTAATATAAAATATGAACAAATAAATATAGTAGATATACCTTACGATGACAACTCATTTGATGTAGTGATTGTCAATCATATGCTGTACCATGTACCGGATATAGATAAAGCGTTAACCGAGGTAAGGCGAGTATTAAGTCCGACAGGCAAATTTTACACGGCAACGAATGGGGAAGAACATCTTATAGAAATCAATACTTTATTACATGAATTTAATGAACAATTAGTCTATCCTAGAGAAAATGCAAAAAAATTCGGATTAGAAAATGGTATGCAGCTGTTAAATCGATATTTTTCTCATACACATCTAACTAATTTCGAGGGCAATTTAGAGGTCACCGAAATGAACCCACTAGTACAATATATCCTATCAATAAATACAAATATTAAAGAGATTCTCACTCATGATGAACTACAAAAATTTAATGAATTCATTAAGAATAAGCAGAATCAGAATAATGGCATGATTAACATTACAAAGGCGACGGGATTATTCACAGCACTTCCGTAATAAGTACGTAAGAAAGCAGGGCATGGAGCCTGACTATCATGTTCTTTTGTAAAATTTCTAGACATTGAGCGGATAAGATCCATTTTGGCATAAGGATAAAAAATAGTAATTAAATACGTGCTTACTTACATATCTACTCTAGTATTAATTGCCTATTATATCTATAATGGTAGTAATTTGGAAGTTAGTAAGGAGTACGTATGAAAGAGATTAATAGTAAGTTCAATAATAAAATATATTATATCGTGGTTTTGTCCATAATCGCTATGATGATAATGGGATTGTTAATTAATAACCCACTTTTTGGTGAATTCGGCATTGGTTATATATCACATTGTATATTGGTGGTTATTTTCTCAATCTGTTTATTGCTTTATCCTACGAAAACTTCAGCTGGTTTAAGAATAACTATCATCTTTGTAGCCACGGTATACCTTTATTTGCTGTTCTTTTTATATCCGGAGACTTGGACTATATTTATTTTGTTAAGTTTTATTCCGGCATTTTCAATTTTGTTTTTTGATTCTAAGGTTTTTTATTTTTCATTAACATTAAACTGTTTATCAATCTTACTTTTATTCGGTTATATTATGTTCGTCGATCAAGGGCATCAATACCCTTATATGGAACAGGATATCATAGGAAATGCGATAAACTTAATTGCGTCCCAAATCATTATTTATTTTATCTTTTATTTAACGCATGGGCGAATAAAACAGCAACAAGTGTATTTCGAACAAATTCAACAGGCGGAGCGGTTAAAGGTTACCGGCCAACTGGCGGCGGCTGTTGCGCATGAAATTAGAAATCCTCTGACGGTTGTGAAAGGCTTTTTACAATTATTTGAGGAAGATGCGTCAATGAACGAAGATCAAAAAAGAAATTTCTCTTTGATGATCGAAGAATTAAAGACAGCTGAACAGGTCATTTATCAATTTTTATCCATTGCTAAACCTGATAAAGACAAAGTAAATGAAACGGTCGATGTTAAAGTTATTCTCCAAGGTGTTACGGATTTGCTTTATTCATATGGGCTTTCAAATAGTAATCGGATTGAATTAGAAGTCGAGGATAATTGTTATATCGTTGCTAATAACATAGAGTCAAAACAATTATTTATAAATATTATTAAAAATGCCGTGGAAGCCTCTAAAACGGGGGATGTCGTTTTTGTTACAGCTAAAAGGGAAAAGCAATTTATTGTCATTAAAGTAATCGACCAAGGACGGGGAATGTCAGAGATGGAAGTGAAATCTCTAGGTACTCCTTATTACTCATTAAAAAGTAAAGGGACAGGACTAGGAATGATGGTTTGTTTTAATATAGTTGAAAAATATAAGGGAAACATTGACTTTCAAACTTCTAAAGGTCAAGGAACGACTGTTACAATCCGCTTTCCATCCGCTTACTAATGTATGTTTAAAAGCCTTGCGTCCATCTTGAACGCAAGGCTTTTAAAAAATCATGCAATAAGGTGGCTAGAATAAAAACGAAAGTACTTTTTCATGGATAGGGTTTATCTCCATCGATTTGGTATAATTATACATATGAAATTTTTCGGGAGAGTTATAGACGAGTCTTCTTTTCACAATCAAGTTTTGAAAGGGCTTTCAAGTAGATTGCTATTTTATTTTTGTTAAAACAGCCAGCAGGACAACAGAGAATGATATCTGCTCAGTCCGACCTAGCGCAAGAGCTGTGGGAATAGTTTAAAATTCAATGGCTTTTTGTACTTAGGAATCTCGCGACATTAGTCGTAATAGGTTCAAAGGTACTCAACATAATCTATAACAAGGGGGCTTTTTATGAAAGCTATCGTAAACTTTTCAGCTGGAAAAGGCAATGTGGAGCTGCAAGACGTCCCAATGCCAAAGATTGGTCCAAAAGATGTATTAATGGAAGTCAAAGCAGTGGGAGTATGTGGAAGTGACCTTCATATGTATCATGACTCTCAAGGGTTTGAAGTGAAGCGACCCGTCACATTAGGCCATGAATTTTCGGGAATTGTAGCCGACATTGGGAAAGATGTTAAAAATATTAAAGTAGGAGATAGGGTGGTCAGCGAAACACCATCATACGTATGTGAAACTTGCATCTATTGTAGAACCGGGGAATACAATTTATGTCTGGAACGTAAAGGGTTTGGAGTGTTGGAAGATGGTGCGATGGCACAATACGTTAAAACGAGGGAGTCGATTATCCATCGAATTCCCGCGGAGGTTTCCTATGAAAAGGCGGCATTAACTGAACCAGCCAGTGTCGCTTATAATGCTGTGGCTTATCATTCTGATATAAAACCAGGAGATCATGTAGTTGTTTTTGGACCAGGACCTATAGGATTAATGTGCGTACAAATGGCTAAACTTTATTCTCCAGCTTCATTGACTGTGGTAGGGACCCCGGCAGATAGGAATCGCTTGGAGCTTGCTAAAGTTTTCGGTGCAGACCATATCATTAACGCCTCACAACAAAATGTTGTCGAAGAAATCTTGCAACTAGGTGATGGCTTTGGTCCTAATCTAGTACTGGATGCCGTGGGAAATTCAACGACGCTAAGGCAAAGTATAGAAGTTGTTCGACCTGGGGGACAAATTACAAAGATTGGCTGGGGACCGGCGCCTGTTGGTTTTTCACTTGACCCTTTAATACAAAAGGCGGTTAGACTTCAAGGTTCATTTAGTCATAATTATCCGATGTGGGAGAAGGTATTATTGCTGATGGAGCAAGGGAAGATTGATCCTTTGCCAATGGCTAAAGTGTATCCTATTGAGGATTGGGAAAATGCGTTCAAAGAGATGGACTCTTTATCACAGGCGAAATCTATTATCTTACCAAATTCGTAAAGTTTATTGAAAGGAATGGATGTATTGTCTATGGAACCCATTTTACAAATTTCACTGGATTTAACGAGCATAAAAGAGGCATTGGAAATGGCAGAAATTGCTGTAGAAGCCGGAGTTGATTGGATTGAGGTTGGAACTCCATTATTATTAGCGGAAGGACTTCATGCAGTAGCTGCTATAAGAGAAAGATTCCAAGATCATCCGATCATTGCTGATTTAAAAACAATGGATGGCGGTTATTTGGAAACGGAGATGATGGCAAAAGCCGGCGCTACCCATGTTGTAGTCATGGCAGTTGCACATCCAGCTACGATTAGGGCAGTTGTAAAAGCAGCACGAGAATATGGCATACAAGTAATGGGTGATATTATGGCGGCTGAAGATCCAGTTGCTGCAGCTAAAATGCTAGAAGAAAATGGCGTCGATTATATCATAGTACATACAGGCTTCGATGAAAGAGGAGAAGATCCGGAGAGAACCCCCTTTGATCATTTAGACTCAGTTTTTAAGGCAGTTACAATACCTATACAAGCAGTAGGTGGCTTAACACTTGAACAAGCGGCTGAAATGCCGAAAAAAGGCGCGCCATTAGTAGTAGTTGGCGCACCTTTAGTAATCGATAAAAAAGAATTTAGTCCGAGCACGAATAAAGAAGATTTGAAAGAAATATTATCTGATTTGGTTCAGCGAATAAGGAGAGAGGGATGAACAAACAACCACGAATTTCGGTATTTCCAAAAGGATATATGGAAAAGCTATCAGATGGCAGGATGACCATTTTTGAATGGATCGAACAAGCGGGTACTTTGGGAGCGGATGGACTGGAGCTGTACCCTTCATTCTTAAAGGATACTTCCGAAGAATATTTATTACGTATAAAAAGAGCGGCAGAAAAAGAAAACTTAATCATTCCGATGATGTGCTCCTCACCAGATTTTACACATCCAGATGCCTCATTTAGAGAAAATGAAATAAATAAAATGAAGAAAATGATTGATGTTATGCATTTCCTTGGACCAGGAGACTTCCAATCATGTAGGGTTCTTTCTGGTCAAAGAAGGCCGGAAGCATCTACAGAAGAAGGAATACAATGGACGGTCGATTCCATTAATGAACTGTTGCCATATGCAGAGAGTAAAAATGTACACCTTGTGATGGAAAATCATTATAAGGATGGATTTTGGATGTATCCAGAATTTGCGCAGAAGTCAGAGATTTTTCTCCAGATCATAAAACATATATCATCCCCATATTTTGGTGTGAACTATGATCCATCAAACGCCATTTTTGCCGGTGAAGATCCTATTGTTTTATTAGAGGAAGTGAAAAATCGACTCGTAACGGCCCATGCAAGTGATCGCTATTTGGCAGAAGGTTATTCATTAGATGACATACAAAAGTATGTGAATGAAGGATATTCGAAAGCTCTTTCTCATGGTGTAATCGGTAAAGGATTAAATGATTATAATCAAATTTTTACCATACTTAAATCGATTCATTTTGATGGGTGGATATCGATTGAGGATGGTGTCAATGGTATTCATGAATTAAAAGAATCGGTTGTTTTCTTGCGGGAAATGATCGAGAAGTATTATGATGCCTAAAATTGAGAAAGATTCGGGGGTCAAGTCCAATTTTCGTGGACGTAGCGAGGGACTGACCCTTTTTCACCCATATATTATTTTTAAAGTATAAAGAAAATGAGCAATGTTATAATGGTATTAAATAACCAATATCAAGAAATGGCGGTGATGATATGTTATCGCAACGAGAAATTCTTAAAGTATTGTCAAAAAACTTAAATGTATGGAAAGAGAAATATGGTGTCAAGCGAATAGGCTTGTTCGGTTCATACAGTCGCGGAGAGCAAAAAGAAGCCAGCGATATTGATGTTATTGTAGAATTTAACGACTTGGATTTGTCCTTTGATAATTACATGGACTTAAAATTCAACCTTGAGGATCATTTTCAAAAGCCGATTGATTTAGTCATATTGGATGATATTAAACCTGCTTTAAGAGCAAGTATTCTAGGGAGTATTATATATGCAGAGGGAGCCTAGAGTTTTTTTAGAAGATATTTTATCGGCTTCAGTTAAGGTGGAGAAATTCACAAAAGGATTAGTCTATGACGATTTCATAGACAATGACTTAATTGCTGATGCGGTTATTAAAAATATATTGGTTATTGGCGAAGCGACCAAAAACATTCCTGTAGAAATTCGCAAAATGAATCCTCAAGTGGAGTGGAGAAAGATGGCTGGAATGAGAGATATGATGATTCATGGTTATTTTACCATTAATTATCGGATTGTTTGGGATGTGGTGCAAAATAAAATTCCAATACTAAGGCAACAGGTAGAGGAATTATTAAAAGAATTCGATTAACTTTTTAACGTTTCTAACACAATCCCTTGATACTCAGAGTAGCAAGGGACTCACCCCTTTTCATAATAGAAGAGCCAATCATTCACCCTTTCAAAATCATTTTTACAAAAAACTCTGTTATACCTGTTTGTTAATTTCACTGTATGTGAAATAAACGGATTAATTCTGTTTAAATTGGAAAGTACCCCTCACTCCTTGAAAATAAAGGAAGTTTTTCCGTTATATCATCCAAATCTTTGAATTTTGGTCTTATGTGGAGAAGTTAATCGGGATATCTCCCCTTATATCTGCTTTTTAAGCTCCTCGATATACATTAGCAGGAATTTCTCCGCTATGAATTCTCACATTCTACACGAAAAGCTATAATTAATAATAACAAGGTAGTTTTACAAAAAAGAAGCAGGAATGCTGAATGAACGCACTCAGTATCCCGCCTTTTTTTAGTTAATAAATGCGTATCGATTAATGTTTCAAACCCTGGCAGTTCTGTTAAAAACTTTAGGTAAACAAATGAATTGGCAAATTGTTGGATCACTTCTTTATTTACATCCTCAGTAAAGTAAATGCGGGACATGCTTTTCTAGGAATAATTCTATTGGATCGTCCAATCCAAATGAATGGCAACGCCGGCGTTTTTTAGCAAATTATATAAAGGGCATCGTTTGATCACAATTTCCTTTAATTCTTGTAATCTTTCATCAGATTCGGATGTATAAAAAACTATTTTATTTTCAACAGATTGATAATATGGGGATACATCAGCTGTTCCAGCTAAGCCCCTCCGGTCAATAAGTGCATGGCTTGTAATTTCGATGTTGTCATATTGGAATCCCAATTCCTTTGCTGCTAAATCAATGACGACTAATACACATCCATTAAAGGATCCAAGGACATATTCCAATGGAGTGGGGGCTTCATTATCGCCGCCTAATTTGTGAGGTTCGTCGATTAAAAATTGAAACCCTCGAACAAAATGTTCTGTTTGTACCTTCTTTTTCCATTCGGTATTTACTTCAATACTTCTTATATGAATATTTTCTTTAATTTCCATGCTTAAGCTCCTTTAAATTCTTGTTTCAATGGTAGTAATGACGGGCTTTCTTTCCTCTTAATGAAAAACATGCAACTGATAAATAGACTAGACACAATGAGCATTAAAAATATGCCGACCAGTCCATTTTGATATAAGAAACGAAATGAAGGGACCATACTAACTGTCAAAGCAACAGACAATACAAATGAATAAAAACCAACACTTCTAAAAGATCCACTCCATTTCCAGTTCCCAACATTATCAATCAAACTAACGAACACAATGGTAATAATATTGATGACCATTCCGATCCATACAGGATGAATATTCAAGTAAAAATCACTAACTGCCCATCCGCTAAGGTGATACCACAATAGTCCAGAAAAGGAACCAGTAAATAATGAAATAAGGGCAGCCCGCTTTGTTACGACTGGCCAAAACAATGCGGCTACTACTGGAGCAAAAGTAGCTGAATTCCTCGTTACCCAGGCAAGAACATTCCACCATGCCGATTGTTCTGAACGTAGTAGTGCAAATCCTACCATTAAAATGGTCAATATAAGTAATGACCATTTCGTGTAGCGGACAAGCTGAAGCTCGGTCGCTTTTGGGTTCAATGCTTTTCCTACATCACGACCAAGACTCGTCGCACCTGAAAATTGGCAAGGTGCTCCCCAGCTTAGAGCGGCAGCCCAGAACCCTAGAAAAAATAATCCAACAAGTGGAGCGGGAAGTGTTTCCATTAAGTAAAGGGGAACAGCGACAAGTCCGCGCGTTTCATTTGGTACAACTTGAGCTGCAGCTAAGCCGAAAATAACAGCCCCGATGATTAAAGGTATTCCAAGTAAAGAGGCGTAAATCAATCCATTCCGCCCTTGTTTCGGTGTTTTACAGGATAAGGCCATTTGAAAAGCTGCTTGTGCAAGAATGACATTAAATAAAAATGTGCCAAACCAAGCCAATATCGTTTGAATCCCTGCTCCATTAAGAGAAGCCAATTGTGGTTTTTCTATAAATAGAGTTTTAATTCCCTCAATTCCAGGGTTAAGAAAGAATGCATAGGTGCCAATTGCAAGCATAATGAAAAAGACAATTACATTAGATAACTGTGTGAATCCAATGGACCACATACCGCCGAACTGTAAATATACGAGCAGTAATAACGCCGTAAGTGCGACGGACCAAATTAATGAAATTCCCGTAAAAACAGAGAGTGCTGAAGCAAATGCAAGGGCAGTTGCGACAGACCACATAGGAAATGTAAAGGCAGTAATGGCCCCAGCCACACCTCGAACGCTTTCACTGTAGCGATCTCCCAGCAATCCTGAAATGGTAATTAACGCCCTTTTTCTAAAAGGTGCAATTAAAACTAACGCAATAATAAGAACATGAATCGTCTCAGCAACCCCATACCAAATCGCGGAGATTCCAGTTAAATAACTAAGTTCCAATATGGCAATATAGGATGAACCAGAAAACAACCCCGTGATACAGACCGTTACAAGTAAAGTGTTAAACCCCCGCCCACCAACAAAAAATCCATTTCCACCTACTGCTTTCTTCCTTGCAAACTGACTTACAAAAATAAGAAAGAAAGTGTAAGCTAAAGCAAAGCCAATAAACCAATATCCTACCGTTGTCATACTTTTTCCTCCCATTCTCTTTCTTTATTCTTTGGCTTTACCACAAAACTGATTAAATATATGAATTTAGTAGGAATTATGGTTTGCCTTCTTGGAACGGATTCCTTATCTAGAGACATGGGGGAGTAAACAGAAAAAAACCTCTCCAAGGAAGAGGTTTTTTCTCTTCCTCATCTTTCAGACATTACGTCTGTTGGATTTAGCACCTTGTTATTTTCCGATAGAAAATAACAGGTTGCTGCAGGATCAAAGGACCAAATTCCTCCCCTGGCTCGCGATAAGGATATTCCGTATTAAGTTAATAAATACTTTATAGTGAAAATCTGAGAAAATCAACTGCTTTTTTAAAAAAATGAAATAGTATAATGAACTTAGTAAAAATGGAGGTACTTAAAAAATGAAATGAAGGCAAATTCGTGATATAAGTCATGGGAGAATTTGTTTATTCCTGAAGAAAGGGTCTGCTGCCAATGTTCAGTACTGCGGAACTGAACCCTTTTCTTTTTGATCCGGATAAAGATTGGTGAAGATTAAATCTGAATTGAAGCTTTCTTGAGATTGGAGAAATTCTAAGTGAATTGGCGAGATTTTATGTACAAATGGTTGGTTAAGTGGAGGTTGGGATCTTGGAAATCAGTAAAATAGTAGTGACAGGAAGAATGTATAAAGAAATTCAAGAAGTTATTGATGGGCTTGAAACGGATAAAATATTTAGGTTTCTTCCTGAAGAAAGGGTTGGCCAAGAAGATATTGACTGGGCGGATGCATATATTGCTTTTAAACCAATCCCCGACATGAACTATAAGAATATAAAATGGATTCATTCACTTGGTGCAGGTGTAGATAGCTTTTTGTTCGATAGAGTTTGGAATGATAATATCTTGATAACACGAACTAACAGCTCCTTTGGTGAAAGAATTAGCCAATATTGTCTTAGTTATGTATTAAGTGACTTGCAACTTCATGAAAATTTTCAAAAAAACCAATTGGACAAACATTGGTCCCAAAAAACACCTGAACTATTAAGAGAAAAGAATGTACTTGTATTTGGTACTGGTGAAATTGGTTCAGAGGTAGCAAGGACATTCAACTTTTTTGGAGCAAACGTTTTTGGCATCTCATTATCTGGTGTTCCAAAAGAACCATTTAAAGAAGTATTGGTAACAAATAACATTCATTCCATTTCTTCTCATATCGATATTGTCATTAACACAATGCCTTTAACCGATAAAACCTATGAATTGTTTGATTTCGATATGTTTAATAAGTTTAATAATATCCTTTTTATTAATTGTGGGCGTGGGGCATCTGTTGAAGATAAAGCATTAATCAGGGCATTAGACTCTGGGCATATCAGGAAGGCCATCCTCGACGTGTTCTCTGAAGAACCACTTAGCGGAGAGAATATTTTTTGGGACAGAAAAGACATCACCATTACTCCGCACATATCAGCAGTTACATCTCCAGCAGAGGCTGTAACTTGCTTTATGGAAACGATGAATAAGATCGAAGCAAATGTTGAATTAGAAAATAAGGTGAATATGGTGAAGGGTTATTAATATGGAGCGTAAAGCACCTGTGAAAAGTTGATTGGAATGAAAGGGTCTGCACCCCAGTCTCGCTGATACCGTGTTTTAATAAAGTCTAAGGGCAGAGATATACTTTATTTAATGGTAAAATATTCAGGCTGATGAAATATACATGGATGATATTCTAGATATCTTGCCATCTAAAAAACTTGTATTAGCGTATAATTTTGATTCAAATAAATACGTTTTGTATAACCTAAATGGCGAAAAAACTAAAACTTTAAATATTCCTGCAAACGCACAATTGCTTAGCACTTCTTTGGAAAAACGCAAGGTAACTTATATTTATAAACATCTCCTTTTACTACCGGCTCAAGCTTTGTATTCGTTAGTTTATAGATACCTGGTTGAATGCTGCCGTTAGCTTCAACGGAAATGTATGTACTTGCGTTATTCGTTTTTTCCTTAACTGTTACTATTCGAGTAACTGTTGTTTTATTCCCAGCTTTGTCAGAGACAGAATAAGTAAGCTTATAGTTTCCAACTTTTTTTGTATTAACAGTCCCCGAGACCTTAATCTTATTTGTAATCGTCCCGTCAATCAGTCACCTAGTGTGGGATTAGCCCGGGACTAGCCTAAAATCAACCTCGATTCCCACACCGTGGACTTCGCTATCGAAGCAGAATGAAAACATCCGAAAAACTCGCCGAGAGGATTGATCACGTTACTACATATGGAAAGAGAAAGATCATATTTGTATTTTGTTGATCGCTGGGATTCAGTGAAGATATGATGCATCAAGGGCTATCATGGCTTGTAGTGTAAGCTAATAAGGCAGCATATTTTAATGCTGCCTCTTTCTATTGCTAATAAATTTCGTAATTGTCTACAGAGCATATGGTGGAATAAGAAGTTGATTTATATGTAGTGCAAGTCCATCCAAATCTGGAAAAAGTGAATATCTGTTAATACCGTTCTGCTTTAAATATTGGAATGCATCCCTTTGAACTTCCCATGGTAAATCAATGGATTTAAGTACATTTAAATTAACAAGTTCACCATTAAATTCCTTATCAAGAGGCAGGCCTGAATTACCTTGAATTGTAAATACACCATGTTGCGCTAGAATTCTTCTGCTGTTTTTTATTGGATAAATAGCTAAAGAATTAAGGGAATTCCTTGTATCATTATATGTTGCTGGATACTCCAATTTATTAGGAGATATTATTTCTGCTTTATCCCTTGCTAATTTATTTAATTGCAATGGTTTTAACAGCCATATTCTAGGGGTGTTTCCACTTTTCCAATTCTCCGTAGCAAAGAAAAGTGCTACAGCAAAGCTTTCTGTCCAATCTAATAATCTAGTTTTAACTCCATAATGTTGCATGGAGTATAACAGATGCCAAGGATTGTCCTCTGTATGTAACATATACCCGAGACTTTTATAATACGTGTACAATTGTGACTCGGTAGTAATATACTCTTCAATATTGTTAAAATTTAATCTGAAAAGTCCAGAATTCAAGCTATATGATGTGCTAGAGTGTCCTCTGAACCAAATGTTTGCATCCATAGTAAATTCATTTACCTCATCTAGTATTTTTTTCCACTTATCTGAATACATTTATCCCTCTCCCATTTGAATGTGTTAAAATTATGTATATATGGTAGATATTATCAACTTATTAATTATATAGGTGGGAGAGTAAAATGGCTACTAAACTAAAATCAAAGATAAAGGATGCTAATAAATATAGTTTGGCTACAATTCTAGTAACTCAAGGAAAGTATCGTTACTATATTGCATCGATGCCATCTGAATATTTAAAAGACACATGTTTTACAGTAACAAGAGATGAGGACCCTTTAGAAGGATTTCAACGAAGATTAGATGAAAATAGAGCAAAGGAAATAGCAGAATATATTGATGTTGAGAATGGTTCAATCCCTACAGCAATTATTTTATCTGCTCAAGAAGAGGCTCAATTAGAACATAATACAAGAAGTAAGACAATCTCATTTTCAAAGAAAGGAAAGTCCTTTCTTGTAATTGACGGTCAACATAGAGTATGGGGATTTATGAAAGCAATAAGCTCTGTTCGTGTTCCTGTTGTAATTTTTGAAGGACTTTCTAGGATAGAAGAGGCTCAATTGTTTATTGATATCAATACAACGCAACAAAAGGTTCCAGATGCATTATTATTGGATGTTAAAAGGTTACTACAGAATGAAACGGAGGATGAAAAAAGATGTAGTGACTTATTTGAACAGTTTTTTACAACGAAAGGAAGTATATTAAAAGGGCATTTGGTTAGGGCCGAAACACAGTCTGGGAAAATTTCAAGAAAGCTATTTAACAGCTCTGTAAAAGAGGTATTGAATAATCGACTTGGAGAAGTAGATATTGATAAATCTTATATAGCAATTAATAACTATCTCAGGGCATTTAATGAAGTTTTTAAAGAGATAGATGAAGGGCTAAAAAATCATATTTATAGACCTGTGGTTTTCCAAGGTATCCTTAATATAAGTTCAAATGTAATTGGTAAGACAATAGAAAAGCACAACAAACTTACATATGACGCGTTTTATGACATCATTAAGCCTCTTAAAACCAATATTTCAAAAAGTAAATTACAAAGGCCAGGCGGTTCATATAGAAAATTTAGCGAGCAAGTCTATGAAGCCCTTACCAGAGTTCATGTACAGGCTAACATAATTGTTGAAGAATAAGATAAATATTCTACTGTTTTTTTAAAACAGAACAGTTTATGAAAACAATATGATAGAGATGAATAATATGATGATCTTTATTAGCCATAAGTAAATGAGGTTTCTCAGAAAGTAACTATAATATATTAATTATCAAGGTGTGAAAGAAGTCAATTAGTGATTAGTTGCGATATTTGAGTATTGCGGACAGAATGAGCCAGCAGTGTGAAGTTTTGAGCCAGTGTTTGCGGACGATAGAGCCAGCGAATGCGGGCAAGAGAGCCGCTATCAAAAGAACGCTATGCACTCTTAAGGGAGTGCATATTTAGTAGTCCGCCACCATTCACTATAACTTTTGTCCGTGTAGTGGAATTATCGAGGGCGTTGCATAAATAATGCCCAAGAGTCACACCTGCTCAAATATGATAACACGGACAAATCGATTCTTTGCATTCACTGGTGTGGCCACGTCCCCTTCCAGTGAATGCAAAGAATCGAGCGTTATAGTCAATGGCAAGCAGCTTCGCTGTGGCTCAGTGTTTCGCAATAATCTATATTAAAAAAACGGGGTGGTAGCAAATGGTTGGGAAGGTGAATTGCTCCAGAATGTTATGGTTTATTCAACATACCAATCAGTAGATGATGTTAGGGGGAAATGAAAATAAATCGGGTAAAATTCTATAGCCCTGAAGATTTAGCAACAGGGCATTTATTAAAAAAGGCAGAAGTGATCATTGATAGTTATGAATCAAAAGTTATCGAAGATATTAATGTAGCTTTGGAGCTATTTAATTGTACCCTTTACCTAGATAATAAAGTATATTTTCAAGATTGGACCGAAAAATATAAAATTCACTTAAATGAAAAATGTAAGCGAATAAAAAAGGACTTAAGTTGTTATTTTGCAGAGTTTAATGTTAAAAACATAGAAAAGAATGTTAAAGACATTCATTGGAATTATATAGAGGATTTCTTAATGCTTTTTTGCAGATATAAATTATACAATCGTATTGGTGAGGAAGTATTCAACAGACTGTTAGAAAAGAATATTCTTTCCATTCAACAAGTATGTCATTACCAATATTTAGTTGATTATTATGAAACAGTAGTTAAAGAGGCGTTACTTAACAATCCCATAAATGCGGAGTTATTTTTTGAAAAATTTGTGGTTGATAAAGGGAATGCGATATCTAAAAAATTATATTTTCCTAAATCTTTAACTAAGGTAGAGGTAAATAACTTAATAGACTCTTATATAGACACAGAAGAAAATAATTTAAACTATTTGAGATTAATTGTGAGTAATCATAATACTAAAGAACTTTCTGTATCTGATGAACTTAAGTGGAAGGCAAAAAAACGTAGCGAAGAACAAGAAAAAATGTATTTTAAAGGCAATAGTGGAATGGCATTTGGATATGAAATTGTATTTCAAAAAGACTTGTCTGAACCTGTTATAGCAAAATTAGAAGGAATGGAATCGTCCATAACATTCGATAAAACTTGGTTAGAAGATAATCTAGACTATGCAACAATTATGCAAAACTTTATTTGGATATTTGGATTTATTGATGGTGATGGACGAATTACATTTGTTAGTCATCCTTCTGAAATAAGTGCATTCGAAGGTGTTTTAGGGCTAAAATCAAAAAACGATTATCCAAAGGGTGCAGCATTTCAAGCCAAGGGAATTTTAGCTAAATTAATGACCGTTGCTTATTATATGTTTCTTAAAGAACAAGATATTAATCTAGAAAAGGTAATAGAATGGTTTTTTACTATTTATTTAAACCAAGAATTTAAAGTGGAAAATTATTATGCGGTATTACCATCCGAAGGTACATCATATAGAGAAAAATGTAGAGACATATTACCAGAAATGGAGTATATTTTATCTCAATTTAAAAGCTATGTAGAATACAGTTTTATCAATCATGAGCTTTTAGAAGTTTCGTCAAGTGGTTTACTTTATGAGCAAATACCAAGTTTGATTAAGAAAAAATATGTGTATTCGAAAGAAGTATTAAATGGAGCTTTTTATTACTTGTTTTCGGACCAATCTGGGTTAGGTTACTTGGGTAAACCTGAGAAAGATAGTCGCAACTTTTTTGAATTAATGATAAAAAACAACATTACTTATTCTGAATTTCATAAACATCAACAATTAAGGCTTGATCATCTTTGTGAGCTTGGATATATAAAAATAGATACCCAAGGATTAATTAGTTGGATTAATGAGAGGCGAATTAAGGTATTATATGAACTCTATTATAATGAAGTTATTAGTTATTATAGAAGGCATCCTCAAATAAGAGATGAATTAGATTTAATGGATCATGAGGGTTTAATATATTTTAGCTCATCATTATTTTCGAAGCCTGAACAGGATTATTTTAATTATTATTTGAATAATTCTAGGTTCCAAAACGGACCAAAGCTAAGAAATAGGTACGCACATGGGACTTTAGGAAGCCGTCCTAATATTGACGAAGCAACTCATCAAGATAATTATTTAGTGATATTGAAGTTATTTATTTTAATTGTCCTAAAGGTTAATGAGGATTTTTGTTTGTACGATATGATTAAGCAAAATGAGCAATCTGAATAAAGCTTTTAGCTGATAAGTTCATTCTGTTCATGAAGAAATACTCCCTACCTAGACTAAAGGTGAAGGTAATCATTTACGACCTTAGTGATGAGATTAGTTATATCATGTGAATGATGGTAAGAGGAGCTGTGTGCGGTAGTTTCCGCTCGCACAGTTCCGAGAGGAGTAAGCCCACAATCTAATGACACAGAGCATACAGAGAGGGGCTTATTTACTCGATCCATAGCAATAGCACATAATTGAAGGGGCCTCCATTGCCCCTTACTAGTAACCAATTTGACGCTCTCTTACAAGGTGAATAAATTCATCCAGATTCATTAGCCAAGTCTGTTGGGATGAACTATAGGTTTCATGTAGAGGTTGAGGTAAAATTAATCTAAGATTGCTAGACTGCATTTCCGAGGTTTGGTTTTCAGTAATTCCAGGTTCCAAAGTAAAAAGGTGCTTAATATCAATTTTCGAAGCTTCGGCTAGTACTTGTCTCCATCTATCCTTACATGTCGATTTTACACCCAGCATCGTTAACTTACTTACTGGAAAAGATGGATCTTTATAATACATAATATCCGGAAATAGAAAATCGGGCTTCGATTTATTTTCTGTAACAGTACCCCTTGAGTGTTTAATACCATTTCGTTTAAAAATTTCCTGTAGATGATTTTCTAAGGCATAACCAACCCGTGACTTTCTTCGATTATGTACACTCAATGAAAATTTAATAAATCCATCAACATCAGTTAAACCGGAATGATGGAAACCTTGTTTAAGCATATCGCTGACAATATGGCGCTCAAGTCTTTTAAACAACTTTTCCTCTTGTTCTATCCATTTAACCAAAGTTAAATCAGGTTGTTCTACCGGATAACTCTCATCAACTGATCTCCGAGCAAGGGCAGAGAACTCTTTTGTAGATGGAAATCCTTTATCGATGTAAGGCTCAATCAAGGTGTCTAGAAAAACAGAGTCTGGTTCTTGTATTTGAATTCCCAATTCCTCTAATATGTAGCGTACAGCGAAATCTACTTTGGGATTATGCCCATTCTCAATTGGCTGGAAATTAAATTGAAAATTTATTTCATCATTTATGCCAAAAAGCCATAATAATTGGTTTTCAAAAGTAGAGTCTGCTTTTATTACTATAATATATACCTGATTGTCGGGTCTTTTTGCTACCAATAATAAATCGCCTTCTTGGGACAAATCAATAACTGAATTACTCTTGAAATACAATCGCCATTCTGTTCGTGATGGGTGTTTTTCCCTCGCGTCGTACCAAGTTACGTATCCTTCTTCCGAAATACCTTCATTTTCGTCTCCAAGCCATATGAACGTGACCGGGTAATCGCTTAATCGGTTATTACCTAATAAATTTCGAAGTGGTACGCTTCCATTAAATTCATGCTGATTGGACCTTCGGATGTCAACTTCAACTGAACTAAGTCTTTTTATTGCTATCCCTTCGAAGTATTGGGAAAGAAATCCTTTTTTCATATTTCAGCATCCTTAAGATATTTTTTTAATTTGCTAAGAGAAAAGCCTAATATGAAATATTATTAGGCATGTTCTATCATTTTGAAAATATCAAGTTGTTCATTTCTAACCAAAGATTTGTCATTCTCAGCGTCAAGAATATAAGGGAGCATATGTCGGGCAATTGCTTCTACTACTGGAACAACTACTGAATTCCCGAATTGCTTGTATGCTTGTGTGTCGGACACTGGAATTTTAAAAAGATCTCTACCTTCTTGATCGAAACCCATTAATCTTGCACATTCTCTTGGAGTAAGTCTTCGTGGGTTTTTATCACTTTGTCTAATTAATATTTCTGACCCATCTTTATAATATCTTGCAGAGAGAGTTCGAGCTACATCTTCTTGACCATTTAGCCCATATCCAAAACCGTTCCCTTTTAATCTATGTTTTTCAGCGTAGCCTTGTAAATAACTCCAAAGTTTATCGCTTAGTGTGTATTTTTCATTCACCCTACCTGATTCATCGGTAAATGGAAATTCAGGTTTTTCACTACCATCCTCTGGGTGTAAAATGGATTTTAACTTTGGCCCGGTTAAAGGATCTTTCGGTGAGAAGTTTTCAAAGGAAAACCCTACATCTTCCTTGAATCCAACGATGAAAATACGTTCCCTATTTTGAGGAACCCATCCTTTGGCATTAATGACTTTATAATCAACATTATAACCAAGTTCATCTTGTAACGTTCGCATGATTACATTAAATGTTCTACCTTTATCGTGCGTTAGCAAGTTTTTAACATTCTCTAGTAAAAATGCCTTTGGACGATGGTATTCTATCATTTGGGCCACGTCAAAAAAAAGTGTACCTTGGGTATTGTCTCTAAAGCCATCTGGTCTGCCAAGTGATCTTTTCTTTGATACCCCTGCGATTGAAAAAGGCTGACAAGGAAATCCGGCCAGTAATAAATCAAAATCGGGCATACTATATAAATCTACGTCCCTAATATCTCCATTCACATCATGATCACACTCGAAGTTTGCTTGGTACGTTTTTCTACAATACGCGTCCCATTCACTAGTAAATACACATTTTCCACCAATAGCTTCAAATGCACGTCGTAGTCCACCTATACCAGCAAATAGATCAATAAAATTAAAATTAGGCGTTTTTACTATATAGTCATTACTCTTTGAATCAGCAATGATTTGAAGTGTATTAAGTGCTTTTAAATTAGGCTCACTTTCTCCATTTTCCCAACGATAGATAGTTCTTTCGCTCTTATTAAAAAATTGGGCAGTCTCTTTTACAGAAAAGCCTGTTCTTTCCCTAAGAAGTGAAAACTGATTGGTTTTATTTTCTTGCATGTCCTCACCTCTTTCATAAATAGTTTCCGCTGGGAATGATTTTGACATAATCATAACAAACCGAACGTACCTTCGTCAAGACTTGATTATAATGAGATGACTTTCGCCAATATAGAACCTAGCAGTTGATTACTTACTGTAATAATACAGTATACTTTAAGAATAATGAGCATCTATATAATAAGGAATGTGAGGGGGGATTAGTATCAAAAAAGTGATTATTTATGGTCAGATGTCAGAAAAAATTGATGATAGACTTAAGGAAATACATACGTATATTAAGTCGATGCAATGGCAGCTAGTTGAAGCGGTTTTTGATTATAAGGATTCTTGGGACGGTTTGTATACTTTGTCAGAAAAACTGAAAGGTATTGATATTATTTTAATTTACAGCATTGAAAGTATCTCCGATGATTTTGCTGTAGAGTTTATTTATAAAATAGCTGAAAATGAGAATGTGGTGGTGAAAAAATACTAAGGAATGTTACTTTATCCATCATTCTATTAAGGATGGGGTGATATAGGGGGGGTTAGGTTTTACTAGCTATTTCCGCTAGTCTATTAAATTCGCTGTATGATAATAATATATGGTTAAAGTAGAGTTGCCGGATTTTGGTGACCCCACTGTGGTATAAAAAAGCGAGGTGAAAAAGCTTATGCCAATATACAACAAACTTGTTCGAGATAGGATTCCTTATATCATTAAGGAAAATGGTAAAAGAGCAAAGGTTTCTATATTAACAGAAAAAAATTACTTCGATGAATTAAGAATAAAAGCAAAAGAAGAATTGGATGAATACCTTAATGCTGAAACAAATGAAGCAGCGTTGGAAGAATTAGCTGATCTGCTTGAAATTATGAATGGTTTAGTTAAATTGCATAGCAGCTCTATGGAAGAAGTTGAAGCGATTCGCAAAAGAAAAGCTGAAGACCGTGGAGCTTTTGAGGATAGGGTGTTTTTAATAGAAGTTGAAGATTTTGATTGAGGTGCATCATGAGTCATAAGCTAAAAGTTGGAGAACTTAATGAACAATATATGACAGATGAAGAGATATGGAGAGTTTTCACAGTAGTATTGTCCAGTAAATCTGCAAAATCTTCCACTTATAAGTATGTTTTAATGAAGTCGATCATTGAAAACTTATATCAGATCAATGATCAGTATGGGTTGACCTATAATCAGCTTGCCTACTCTTTTGCAAAAATATATTGGAATTTAGTTGTTCATCACAATTTAGTAAAGCAAAATAGGGGACCGAAAAGTGCCCGAGCTGTTACCGTTATTCAGGAATTTCAACAGAAACATGTTATTTCAAGTGAGTTTAGCTTCGACAAGATTCAAGAAACCTTACAATTGAAATTAGTTTCTTCCATGAAAAGTGTCATGAAAGAAAATGTTTTTGGGGCTCTTTATGGAGATACTAAAGGCCAGTTTTATGCATTCGATCACAAATTAGAAGTTTTTAGACTTCACCCAGTTGTTCATCAATTTATGTTAAGGTATCAACGTTTACTAGTTAATCTCGTAAACTATCATATGGCTGTGATGATTGAAGAATTGAATGAAAATAAATGCTTTTACTGTGGAAAGAGTTTATCGGAGCGAAAGGGGAATATTCATGTCGATCATTTCATACCATGGTCTTTCGTCCAATCCGATCAAATATGGAATTTGGTTTTAGCATGTCGAACATGTAATTTAGCGAAAAGTGATAAGGTACCGCGACGTCCATATTTGGATATTATTATCGACCGAAATGAGCAACTTTATCATATGCCAAATGAATCAACACAACTGATGGAAAACTACAAAGATAAAAAGGTTATTTTACTTTATAATTATTCCATCGAAAATGGGTTTGATACTTTGTGGGCACCTAGGTAGATAGATAAAGGCATGACATCTAAAGGATAATGTTAGGTTTTAGTAAAATTTCAAAAGAATATCAGGGATTTGTGAAGCAAAAGGAAATTCTAATTCGATCTCCAAATAAAAATGGTGTAAAGGATATTAGTAGTCCCTTACACCACTTTTCACGTAACCTTTAATTTACTTGATCATGAAATAACTTGGAAATATACTCATAGCTAATTTCTACGCTTTCCAATTGATTTTTCTTTGTCCAATCCTGTTCAATAAAAAGATATTTTGAATTGGCATTGTTCTTAAAAGTTTCTACAATCGCGGGAATATCCATGATCCCTTGTCCAGCTTCCGTAAAGTCGTCAATATTACGTATTTTCATCATGGATTCTCTGTTTAGAACGGTATCCTTTTCTAACTTCTCGAATACGTTAATCACATCGACGTTCGCCGATAGATCTTTTTGGTGGATAAGGTCACATCTTTCGCCTATTTTTTCTAGATAGGTCACTGGGTTTATTCCACCTCTAAGAGCCCAATATGTATCAAACTCTATTTTCACTAATTCTTTATCCGTATTTTCTAGCATAATGTCTAATACATATTCACCATCAAATGTTTGAAACTCATGATAATGATTATGGTAATATAGCTGCAACCCATTTTTCGCAAGTAAAGCTCCAGCTTCATTTAACTTTTTCGAAAAAGCTACTACCTCTTCTTCATTTTTAAAATAGGCAATCGCCACAACGAGTGATTGAATTCCAATCACCTTAGCATATTTCAATACCTTGTCTATTTTTCCAGCTTCCAAATGCTCCTCTGTTATATGAGAAGAAACAGCCTTTAAAGCAAGTCGATCTAGTTCTCTTTTTAACTCTTCAGGTGTCAATCCTCCAATCGTTGAGGAAAGATCATCTCCATGAAAGAATAATTCTAGATTTTTATATCCGATTGAAGCTATTTTTTCTAATGTTCCTATGAAATCTTTATTCATTTCATCTCTAACAGAAAACAATTGCAATCCAAATTCTACAGCCATTTTACTTTACCCCCAATATTTAATCTTTTATGAACACAGGTAATCGTGACTTTAGATGATTACCCTTTAACTGCACCTAATGCAATGCCTTTGACAAGATACTTTTGGAAGAAAGGATAAGCAACAATGATAGGCAGCACACCAACAACCGCTATCGCCATTCGTACAGATGTACTCGGAATTTGCGATGCAGCTTCACTTGCATTTGTACCTAAAGTGCCTTCCGCTAAGAATTGAATATCACTAAGCATTCTATTTAACATATTCTGGATGCTGAACATTTCTTTATCCGTGATATAAATTAACCCATTAAACCAGTCATTCCAATAGACAATGGTTTGCAATAAACCGATTGTTGCAAGGATGGGTAAGGATAGTGGTAAAACGATGGAATAAAATGTCCTAAATTCTCCTGCACCATCCATTCTCGCTGATTCGATAACAGGCTCAGGAATAGATGTCATAAAAAAGGACCTCATGAGTAAAACATTAAATCCATTCACTAACAATCCTGGAACAATAAGTGCCCATATTGTATTTTTCACATCAAAAATTTGAGTGTATACCAAATAGGTTGGTACTAGCCCCCCGTTAAACAGTAATGTAAAGAATACGAAAAATGCTAGGATATTCCGATACGGCAAATCCCTTCTTGAAAGTGAGTATGCAAGCATGGCGGTAATAGCTAAGCTTGCAATAGTTCCTACGACTGTAACAAAAACAGTGATTCCGTATGCTTTAAGAATGCTGCCAGAATTTTTTATTAAATATTCATATGCTGAAAGACTAAACTCAGCAGGGATAAAATTATACCCTTCTCTTAAAATGAATTCTTCGGACGTTAACGAAGAAGATATTAAGATAATGAATGGTATGATACTAAGAATGGCAAGAAGAGCCAGGAAAATATGTGATACGGTTTGAGTTATACGGTCTGATGTTACCATTTTCAAATCACCTTTTCTCTAAAATAATGCACTATCCTTATCTCTTACTCGAACTGCCCAGTTGGATAATAGAACAAGCACAAAACCTACGATAGATTGATAAAGTCCAGCCGCAGCAGACATCCCGATATCCCCAAGCTGTATCAGACCACGATACACATACGTATCGATAACATTTGTTGTATCATATAATGCCCCTGAATTCATCGGCACTTGGAAAAACAATCCAAAATCGGAGTAGAAAATTTTACCGATCGCAAGTAATGTCATCATAATAATAATGGGCATAATGAGCGGTATGGTGATGAAGCGTATTTGTTGCCACTTATTTGCACCATCCAATGTAGCCGCCTCATAGAGCTCTCCATCAATTCCAACAATGGCTGCTAAATAAATGACACATAAAAAGCCAATGCCCTTCCAAGTACTAACGAATGTTAATATGTATGGCCATAGCGAAGCCTCGGTGTACCATGATATTTCCTCTTTGCCCAACATTGGTAAAATTGTATTATTGAAAAAGCCTACATCAGTGCTTAAAAATGCATTGGCTAAATAACTAACAATTACCATTGAAATCAAAAAAGGCAATAAGATCGCACTTTGATAAAAACGAGCCGCAAATTTATTTTTAATTTCATTTAACAAAATGGCAGCTGCTACAGCAAAAACTGTATTTAACACAATAAATAGACCATTATATAAAATCGTATTACGAGTAATAATGAATGCATCTCTTGTGCCAAAAGATATTTGAAGTTTTCAAATCCAACCCAATCACTGGCAAAAATACCAGTAGCATAATTGACATCCTTAAACGCAATAATTAATCCAAACATAGGTAGATAATTATTGATTAGTAGATAGATTAATCCTGGTAACATCATGATAAATAAAGGAAGAAATCTTAAAAACTTCGCTTTTTTATTTGATGATTTTCCCTTTGATTCTACTTTTCTTTTAGGTTTAATTGCTGAAACGTGTTCCATTATATATCACCTCTTCAAAATGGAATAAAACCCTAAATAAGATTTAAATTGAACCACGTAAATAGAGAACTTAAAACAGTTCTCTACTTACGATTTATCTATATAGTTATTTACTATGGTTTATATTCAACGATTAATTCTTCTTTCTCCACTCATCAAGTTGCTTTTGCTTTTCTTCCATAATTTTATCTGAACCGGCGCTTTTTAATTTCTTAATAAACTCTGGTAATGTCTTTTCAGGATCGAGTGTTCCAGTTTCCAATCCTGCTCGGTATTGTTCCAGTACGTTTGCAGTTGCAGCAATCTCTGTTTTTACAGGTGTAACGTCAAAGCTAAATCCGAAAGCAGGAGATGCTTTTGCGCTTCCATTAAATTCAGAAAGTTGCTTCCAGTAATCTTTTTCATTCCCTTTCCAAACATGAGTAAGGAAGTTGTTACCAATTAACCACTGATTAAATACATAATTGCTTTCACCTTCTGGCTGTACAGCAAACCCTTCGTCATCAATTGTGTAGTGCTTACCTTCAATACCTAATGTTAATAAGTTCATAATATCTGCATCAGTATATAAAAGATTCATAAATTCCATTGCTTTTTCAGGGTTTTCACTATTTCTTGCAAGTGACATCATAAAACTTGTTGCGGAAGAGGTAAATTGGTATGGCTCTGTTACCCTTACCGCCACCATTTCATGACCTGAACGGATTGTTTCTTGAGTTTCCAGTCCTGGCTTCATATTCGTGAAATATCCAAATCCTTTACCAGACTTTACAATGTTATAACCAACTTCATCAGAAGTCGCAGCATCTTTCATAATGTAACCAGCTTTATACCATTCTCTTGCTAGATTTACGGCATCTTTGTATATCGGACTTTCAAATAGGTTTTCAACTTTCCAGTTATCTTCTTTCATTTCCAAAACACCAATATTATCACCTAAACGGTCAAAAAACGGATATATATATGTTTCAGCAACGGAAAGTAATGTACCTGTGTTAACAATTGGATCTATCGTTGGTTCATTTTCTTTGATTGTTTTGAAAATTTCGCCCATATCTTCAATTGTTTTTACTTTTGATAAATCAATGTTATATTTTTCAACTAAATCTTTTCTCATAATAAATCCATGATCTGATGCCCAGTCTCTCACACTTGGAACGCCATAGATTTTTCCATCAATTTTTGTTGCATTAATCATATGTTCTGGCATAGTTTCTAAGACGCCTTTTCCATGTGACTCTAATAGCTCATCCAACGGAAGAAGCTGTCCTTTAGCGGCTTGTGTACTATAGTTATAGAACGATGAGGATACAATTAGATCTAGTTTTTCTGTACCTGTCAACATAAGGTTTGTTTGCTGTGTCCATGCACCACCACCAATAGGTAATAATGTTACATTGACATTAATTTTTTCTTTTGTAATTTTATTGATTTCTTCTTGAACATTTTTAATATCATCAACATTAGAAGATGCAATATAGGCCATCGTCAATTCATATGGTGTTGCATCTTTCCCATTGGAACCCGCTGTATTTCCATCTTTTTTTGATCCACATCCTGAAATAACCAATAAGGATACAATCAGTATCATCAGCAATGTTTTCATTGATTTTAAATGTTTTGACATTTCAAATTCCCCCTATTTTTATATATTTTTTTCTCTTGATTAACTATAACGAACTTTCTAACAATATACTTTTCATAATCCGACATATCATTTTTGTTTTTCAGACTTTTAAACAAAACCAAGCGAAAACTGCTGCACAAAAAAATGCGCCTCTACAGAAATTGCAGCGCACATGTTTAATCATGATTCTTGATTCATAAATGTTCTTCGAAATTCCATTGGATTTAGATGGGTGTAATTTTTAAATAAGGTTGAGAAATAAGAGAAATTTGTATAACCGCATTCTAGCCCTATCGTACTTATTGGCAGTTCCGTTTGTGTAAGCAGTTGTTTTGCCTTTTCCATTCTTACATGTTGCATATATGTTGATATAGATACTCCTGTTTGTTTTTTGAATATCCTTGTTAAATAATCGGGATTTAAATAGACGTGATTGGCAATGTCATCCCTCGTTAATTTGTGGATACTGATATTTTCATTAATAAATTCTTTAACTTTGTCAACTACGGAATAGCTATCTTCATTCGGATGAATTTGTTCCATCGTTAATGTCGTTAAGAACAGGATCCATTCCTTGAAGTCATCTATCGTTCCTATGTTTTCTAGTTCATTTAGCAACACTTTGTTTGAAAAAACTTTATTTGCTTCCAATCCTTTTGCTTGCAAGAGATAGAAAATAATTTGCAAAAAATCTTGATAGAACACATGAAGAGAATTTCGTGTGACATTCATGTCGGCTATTTTCCATGATGTAATAAATTGTTGAATTTCATCAAGAATCTTATCTTTGGAACCATTTTTCATTAATTCAATCCAAGTTGATTTTGGTAAATTAGGTGTAAAATAGCTACTATTGTGGTGGCCTATTGTAAATGTTTTATTTGTATGTAAGACATTATTTTTATCCATTTTCTTTAACTCGTGAACAACCGAGACCATGTTGTTTAATGGGGATTGTTCCCCTATGTAAAAACAAACATCCATATATAGTGATTGTCTGCATTGTGTAATAATTTGTTCACAATGATTAACAATTTGGTTATGGTCAACTAGTTTTTCAGAAATAAATAGTAAGTGACTTTGTGATAACTGTATCATAGTTACATTGGGTTCTATTTTCATTATTTCTGTTTGAACATATTGTGAGGCTTTTATTTTTATTTCATTTCGATGTAAAAGCTCCTCATTATGTGTATATTGTATATGCGCAAGAATAGGGAGAAACCCTGCATTTATGTCAAATTTCATTTCATATTTACCGAGATAATAGTTAATTTCCTTTTCTGAAGAAGAAATCATTTCGTCAATCAAATTTCTCCAAAACGTTTCTTTCTGATTGGAACGATGCACTTCCTGCAGATGTAAAAATGACTCTTCTAGATGATTTAGATTCCGATTCTCTTGGATTTTACGAAACGCCTCTTTTATCTCTTCTTCCAATTCTTTATAGTCAATGGGCTTTAACAAATAATTTAAGCTTTTCAATTTGACTGCCTGTTTTGCAAACGTAAATTCAGAGTGACAAGAAATGAATATGGCCTCCGTGTAAGGATGATGTTCCCGTACCCATGATAATAGTTCGATTCCTGACCCTTTTGGCATATCGATATCACTTAATAATAAATCGATATGATGTTGTTCAAATATAGACTTCGCCTGTTTTTTATTATGTGCCGTATATACAGAAACAACTTCGAGCGCTTCCCAATCAACACCTGCCAAGATTCCTCTAACCGCATGAACTTCGTCATCGACAATAAGTACATTCATGTTTGTCATTTATTCATCCCCTACGTCCTTTGTACTTAATGGAAGTTTTATTTTTACCGACGCTCCTACTTGATTTGCAAATTCAATATTCGTCTTGTCTTTCCCATATAGTAATTCCAATCTCTTTTTTATATTCCATATGCCAATACGCTCCCCATTTTCTGTAATAATAGGTTCGTCCTTATTTAACCTAGATAAAATATCCTCCGAAAACCCTTCTCCTGTATCATCTACTTGAATGAAAATAAAATCATCCTTTGAATTGTTTTGCCATACTTTTATGAGAATTTCCATTGTATCGTCCAAATTAAGTCCGTGTTTAATGATATTTTCAACAAGTGATTGAATAATAAGTGGAGGTATTTTTACTTTATTCCACTGTGAGTCAACATCGAAATGAAATGTAAAAGCATCAGGAAATCGTAATTGCTGGATGTTTAAATAATTTTGTGTATGTTTTAGTTCATCTTCCAAACTGACAAAATATGAATTACTCTTGAACATAAAACGAAAATAATTAGCTAAAGATTGAGACATCTGTTGGATTAAAGAATAGTCTTTCACTGTTGCTAAATTATAAATAATATTCAAGGAGTTTAGGAAAAAATGAGGATTAATTTGTAACTGAAGATGTTTTAATTCTGCCCTTTGTAAATTGATTTTCTTTTCATATACGTCAATTTTCAAATGATGAATATCTGAAATCATTTGGTTGAACGATTCATTCATCATTTCAAATTCTGTTGAACTTTTAACCTTAGACAGGCGAATATTCAAATCGCCATTGCGCAACTTTTTCATCGCTTGGACAATTTGAAGGATTGGTTTTAAAAATATATTTCTCATCAATATAACAAAAAGTAGCAAAAATAGAATAGATCCTATCGTAATATATATCGAAATCCGTTGAATAAACGGCAAATCTTGTAAAATAGCTTGTTCAGGTATTAAAGCAACAATGTTGAAATCTCCATTTATGGATGGCTCATTCATGACAATAAACTGATCACTTTTCCCTTTAATTAAGTACGACTCAAATTGTTTCTTTAAGTCAATGTCTTCTGATTGAAGAAACTTATTATGGGTAATCGGAAGAAAGTTGGAGGTAGTAATCACGGTTCTGCCTAATTCACCAAATTTAATGTGTTTTAGAGGGGTAATTAAATTATCAATATTCATCCATGCTCCAGTAAAAACATCTTCATTATTAATAATATAAAGTAAATAATAGTGGTGAACCCCTTTCCAAAGGGTCCATTTACCATCCGGCAGTTCCTTTCCATTCTTTTGTAATACATTTTTTATTTCATTTGCCGTTTCCATTCTTTCCGTATAGCTATTGCCAAATTTTTGCGTATAAATCATTTCATCATAACCGGCAGTATAGATGAAAAGTGAATCTACCGGCATATAAAAATTCGCTTGTTTGGAAATGGTTTGGTATAGTCTTAGTTTTGCTTTGACGACATCATTGTAATCTACATCTTCCTTTTTTTGTAAGGATAAAATATCCACGTGATTTGATAGTTGATATACAAAGTTCCCCGTGTTTTCCAATTGCTTGTCAATTTCATTCATATGCAGATTCAACATTTTTTTATTTGATTGCTCTACCTGATTCCTTATGACACCAACAGAGTAATAATTATTAATGATTAAAATGACGATAAGTGGAACGAGAATGAGACAAATGCTGAAAAATAACTTTACAATGAGAGAGTTCCAAAATGTTGATGTCCGAATCATGGATGTCACCTACACTCTATCTAGTATTTAGAAATAAGATGGTTCCTGTAATATGATACCAAATTATCATATATTCTGGATTCCTAAATATGAACAAGAGATGAAGACTGTGACATTAGGGTCAGAAGGCTAATTATTTGATTCATATTTATTGCCTCCAGGGATTTTCATGATTTTATCCAAGATTGCATGGCTTTTACACGATTTCCCTTTGATTTTCCGAGACTGTAAAAAAGTCATAAATGAATAGATTATATTCAAATTGTAGTGCAGAGGGGTCTTTCTTGCGTTCTTATTCCTCATCCCAAGCGCTTACAACTTCACGTAAGTCCTACTAACATTGTTTTTAATGAAGTTTCGGGATAACTGTCTTCAAAAGAGCTCTTGCATCTTGGCTACAATGATGATTTTTTTAGTAATGATTGTATCAAGACTTAGTATTTGTGGTTTTCATTTTCTGATAGGTCTTTTATCTCGCCTGTTTGAAGAAATGTTTCGATTCTATCGGAAATCTCTATTTTTGAACCAGAAGCACTTATTCTGATAGTGGTAAATTGGGTGGCAATCATTAGTAAATGAAATGAGGAAGTGGTACATTCTTATGGTCGCAAACCATTTTAGGTTATGATGATATTACATACCTTTAACCATTCTTATGTAGGTGTAAAAATAAAAAACGTGGAAACGCCATTCAAATAAAGGAGATTGTCAATATGAAGAACAAAAATAGATTGAATATCCAAGTAGGACAAACAGTGGATATTGTATTGAAAATAGATCAATCAACTGGCAAGTTAACTCAAGGTATTGTTAAAGATATTTTAACAAAATCAGCTACACACCCCCATGGCATCAAAGTCCGTCTACAGGATGGTCAAGTAGGGAGAGTTAAGAGAGTATACTAGGGGTTAGAAACTATATTTGATTTAAATAGAACGAAATATGATCTATATATGTTTAGCGTGACGGTTTTGGCGGTTGGCACACGTCGCATTTTCGTTGGTGGCTATTTTTAAATTTCGTAAATGTTTTTTCAAAATTGTTGCCACATGCACATTTAAATAATAACTTTTGAGAAAAACCGTGGTATTCCGTCGTTAGCAGTTTACTATCCGAATTGTTCTCAACAAATTCTTTAATTTTACTGATTGTCCATCGTTTATTCATTCTTTTACTCCTCCATATTTTATCGCTAGACGATTTTGGGATCCATTTAATAGCAATAATCCTAAGTTCCTCATTATAGCATGAGCTTGCACATAATTAAACAGATCGCATTACCTGGTTGCAAAAAATGAAGTCATATTAATTATAAAAGATAACCTATAGGTAGACTTCCCCTAAAGGTCTATTCTATAGGCTATTTTTTTCATACATTGGATTTTAACTTACATACAGGTAAAAAATTTTAGCGAAGTGATTACTCTAACACGTGCACACTTGCCTGTACGACCATTTTTTCTTATTTTGTTTTTACATATTCCTTCCATGCTGTGATGCCGCCTTCCAAAACAGTAACATTGTAGTTGCGCGCAGATAGAACGTTCGCACATTTTGTGGCGGAATTTCCAGTTGTACATGTCACGATGATTTCTTTGTCTTTTGGTAAGGACTCATTAGCCAGATTTTCAGCTTCTTCAAGATTGAGAATATCTTCTTTATGTATATTGTAGCTATCGATATTGGGGCCATCTATATGATAATCATGATACTTTTCCTCAGCTCTTACGTCTAAAAGGATTACCTTTTCGTGTGCATTCGTTTTTTGAAATAATTCCCCGGGTGTAATCTTCTTTATATTCATGCTGCCATTCTCCTTTCAAGAATAACTTCCTGGGCTAGTTAAAACTAATCCAACGCCGTTTTCATTTTCCTCTTTATCCAATGTCAAGATTTCGGTGCCTGTTACGCTTGGATCAAACGCGACTTGAATCCCTTTTATCTTTTGAATGCGGTCAAATTCATGTGGCTCATCTATTGCTAAAGCAATTTGGGGTCCAGCACTGGCACTTGGAACCGTATATAAACGAATTCCTACTACTCCTGATCTTTTCAATAATTGCTTTGCATCATCCGTTATGTACATTATTTTCTCCTCCCAAAACATCTACAATACAACTACTCCATTTGATGATTCCCACTTATCATGCATATCCTCATATCCCACTATCATCAAACCGATGTTCCGCCAACACTGTCACAATTTGATCTTGAATCTCAGACATCGACCCTCTTATAAAGTTATTCATCATGATGGAAAAAATAAGTTTTTTACCATTTTCTGTTGTGACGTATCCTGACAGAGTACTTACCCCGTCTAATGATCCCGTTTTTGCGTGCACTTTTCCGTTTGCTGCGCTCTCAGCCATTCGATAGCCTAGAGTTCCGCTGCCAAAGCGACCATATTCTCCGACAGCTGGCTGAGCCTTTTTGAAAATGGGAAACCACTCTTTTTTCTGAATTTCATATAACATCTTTGTCAGTTCATTCGGAGGAATCAAATTGCTATGAGATAAGCCTGAGCCATCTTCAATTTTTACATTATTCCGATCCACGCCGAATTTTGCAATCGTTTCACCGACTACTTTTAGGCCAACATCCCAACTGCCTTCTCCATAAATCACTTTACCCATTTCTTTTACAAGTGTTTCACCGTGGATATTATTGCTTAATTTCAAAAAAGGCAATAATAACTCTTCCAATGTCATTGATTTTTTGGAAGTTAATATTTGCGCGCCTTCAGGTGTTTCGTCTACCTTCATATCGACGGCATCCCTTAATTTAATTCCTTGCTCTTCTAATGACTTTTTAAAAACATCCAATGCATAGCCAGTCGGCTCCCATACAGAAAGGATCTCACCCACGCTTTTTCCTTCAAGAGGAATCGTTCCTTCAATGATGATTTGGTTTGTACCATGTACCCGATCAATAGTCAGCGTATTCGTTTCTCCCGTATTTCCGGTCTTCGCTTTATTTATGATTTTTAAATAATCCGTCTCTGGTTTTAAAATCACATTTGGGCGAGCGCCATTTTTAACCCCAGCTTCGACTTCGATAAGGATTGTTCCTGCATCAAAGTCATCGTTCGGTGATAAGGTAAGAGCTGATATTTGTGCACCGTAATAACTATTTTCGTTCGACACATTCAATCCTTGTGAATGGCGCACATCGTCATACCAACTATCGTCTCCAATTAAATCACCATCGATTTGGTCGATGCCTTTGTCCTTTAGCTCACGAGCAAATTGATCGAAGTCTGCCTTTCTTAAGGTCGGGTCCCCTTTTCCTTTCAAGTATACACTTCCATCTAGCACCCGATTCTTCACTTTTCCATCCGTTAATACTTCTGTTTTAAATTGATACCGAGGTCCAAGCGTCTCCAAGGCAACAGCGGCCGTTATCATTTTCAAATTAGAAGCAGGACGTAACTTTGTATCACCGAAGTTCGAATAAATTAGATCCCCATCACTTGCATTTCTAATACTAACACCCGTGACCGCACCATTAAGACGGGGATTTTGTAAAATTTCTTCAATTTTCTTTGATAGCGATTTGGACTCGTTTACTTCTTCAGGCAATACAACTGCAGTAATCGCCAATCTTTTCTCATTCAATGTGATAAGCCGTAATGTAGGCAGCTTATTTATGCCTACTGAAGTGTTTGACTTTGCCAAGGATTGAGTTCCGGGCATTAAAAGAAGGACAGCCATTAAGATGCTGATTTTCAAAGCGATTTTGTATTTAGAAGAATATCCTGCCATATTGAACCCCTATTATATGTATTTTTTCCTATAAGATATCTTTTGATAAATATAATACCAAAGTCTGCAAAGAATTACTTAGTATCATCTAAATTCTCTTTGAATTAAATCTGCATCAAGCAATAACAAAAAGATGTTCATATAAAAAGGCTCCTAACTCTGCCCAGAGTTAGGAGCTTCAACCACTTATGCTAAAATGTTTTCTATTTTTTCAACTACATCCGCTGAAAGCTCCAACTTCGCACCCTCAACATTTGCTTCAATTTGTTCTGGACGACTTGCTCCTACAAGTGCGCTTGCAACATTGGGCTGTCTCAATACCCAGGCAAGGGCTAAGGCAGGAAGGGGCGTGTCGATTTCTTTTGCGATGGCTGCTAATTTTTCAACTTTAGCAAAATTGGTTTCGCTAAAATAATTAGTAACAGAAGAATTGATTTCATCATTGGCAGCTCGGCTATTTTCGGGAACACTGCCACTTTTATATTTTCCAGTCAACATTCCTTGACCGAGCGGTGAATAGACAACTTGGGAAATACCGTATTTTTCAGAAACAGGAATGACTTCCTTTTCAATATTGCGACTCAACATATTATAGAGCGGCTGATTCACAACGATGCGATCGAGTAAATATTTATCTGCAATCCCAACTGCTTCTTCAATTTGGGCGGCGCTCCACTCACTGACTCCAGCATAGAGGATTTTTCCTTGGCGAATGAGATCGTCAATAACGCGCAATGTTTCATCAACGGGAGTTTCTTTATCGTATCTGTGGCAATAAAAGACATCGACATAATCTAAATCTAACCGTTTGAGGCTGTTATGTACTTGCTCGAAAATGTGTTTACGGGAAAGACCGCGGTCATTTGGTCCATCTCCCATCGGTCCAAACGCTTTCGTCGTAATCACGTAAGATTCACGCGGATATTCCTTCAGCGCCTTCCCCATTACTTTTTCAGCTTCACCACGCTCATACACGTTGGCGGAATCAAAAAAGTTTATTCCTAGATCATACGCTTTATGGATTGTCTTTTCAGCTGTATTATCCTCAACTGATTTACCATAGGTAAGCCAACTGCCTAAACTGATTTCACTTACTTTTAAACCTGAACGTCCTAGTCTGCGATATTTCATTTCGTTAACTCCTTTCCTCTTTCTGAGTATTTTGTACCCATCATGTAGTAACAAATCATAAATTACGCAAGGATTGTTAAGGAGGGGTCACTTACTCAACTATATTTATCATACTTTAGAAAAGACCAAATTTACATAATGACTTGGTCTTTCTAAATTCAAAAAATCATTATATAGAGGAAGTGAGGTTTAAGCTATTTTAAGGTATATCATTTATCCTCGAAACCAATTTTCCCCTCGTACCTGTAAAATCAGGAACTTCCGCTATATTTTCAATATGGAGTAAATGATATTTTGTCGTTTTAGATTTGATCGTCCATTTAATTGATAGCTTTTCCCTTACTATGCGAAGGACTTAGATTGATTACTCATTTCTATATGCGGACTAAGCGATTCTGAATAATAAACCTCTCCATCTTTAGTCACGACAATTCCTGACACATCTTTTAATTGGTCTAACACATCCATTATTTCATGAGGCGACTGTCCGAATAAGCGGCCAGTCCATATTTCTCCATCGACTGACTTTTTTGATACGATCGTTAAACCTGCAACTTCTGTCTCAATTGGATAACCTGTATGACGATCCAAAATGTGATGATATGTTTGGTTGTTAGCAGTGAATTTTCTTTCGTAAATTCCAGATGTCACTATAGACTGATTTAACCCCTTTACAACGGCGATGTAATTTCCACGTGGAAGGAAGGGGTGTTGAATTCCTATTCGCCAGTAACCATCATTTTGATTTGGAGAGTATCCATATGCCATCACATTTCCGCCTAAATTAATGAGCCCTGCTGATACATTCATGGATTTTAAATCATCAATCAGAAGATCAGCGATAAATCCTTTTGCTAAAGCGCCTAAATCAATGAACATGCCGGTATTTTTTAAAAAAACCGTTTGCTCCTCGTCATCTAGAATGATATCGCTCGGCCTCGTTTTTTCAAGCAAGGATTGAATATCCTTTTGTGAAGGGACCTGGGCATCTTTAAAGCCAATCCGCCAAGCTTTAACGAGAGGGCCGATTGTAATATTGAGTGAGCTATCGGCAGGAGTGCTATGTTTCTTTCCAATTTTAATTAGATCATACAAACTCGAATTTACTTTCACTGGCCTTATTCCTGCAAGATTGTTAACTTCCATTAATTCTGATTGAGGATCATGAGCGCTGAAGCGTTTTTCGTATTCCTTCAATTTCATTATTACTTCATCCAAAATCCAATTTGCATACTCATGCTGGATCGCCAATTGAATAACCGTTCCCATCATATGTATTTCGCGGCTTTGCATCATTATGATCACACTTTCTTAAGGATTAAAATGTATATAATATATTCGAAAAAAGAAGGCCACTGGGGCCTCTTTTTTAGTGATTATATGTCATCTTTAACCGTTGCTCCAGATACTGTATCTACTTTAGTCGTTGCTCCAGATACCGCATCAACGCTGTCGCTGCCTGTTAACTGTTGTCCTGTTTGTTGTAAATACCAATCAATAATGGGTTTAATATCTTGTACATATTCGTTGATGCCAACATAATTATTATCTGGATCACGTATGGCCTTGTAGCTATGGACGACAAATTTATCTGGTCCGTGTGTTGGTACATGAACTCGCACTATATCTTCCTTGCCATTACGCAATTGCTGGATGACCCAAGAAACGCCGCTGTACGTTCTTTCTGGGTGACATTCTCCTAACGGACTACCTACTTGATGTGGGCGACGAGGTGCAAACATATCCTCGGGATCAAGCTTATGGTTATAGTACAAGAATTGATTATTGCTATCTGCATAAGTTAATTCCATAGGCATGGAATGTAGAAAGTAATCTAGTTGGTTAACGGTTAAAACACCACGATTTAGCTTAACGTAAGCATCGCCTTCAACTGCGCCGGTCGCTTCTGAAGCTTGTTCAACCCAGTCATCTGCTGACATGTCCACATCTTTGATCGTTGTTTCAATTGACCCGGTAGCAAATAAATCCTCTGTAATGGATACATCTTTCATGCCTTCAGGTGATTGCAGAATATTAACAACGTTGATAAAGCGAATGAATTTCTTAATGGACAATTCAAGGAATTCAGCAGTTTTTCCATCCTTTAAATTATGATCTTCGTCAAATGCTTTATGCACTTCTCCTAATAGAAACTCATTGCCGGGCATAACAACAGCATTTACACCAGGTGCATCTAATATTTGCCGTAAGTGCAGCTGGGCGCGAGAGGATCCTTGAACATCATAGGAAGCCCCTACAATCATGACAGGTTTCCCATCAAGCGGGTGTATTTTAAATGATAGCCATTCAATGACGCTTTGTAATGCAGATGGGATGGAATGGTTATATTCAGGTGTGGCGATGATGACGCCATCTGCTTCAGAGATTTTTTTATTTAAATATTGAATGGGTTCACTATTCGTCTGATCATTACTCTGATTAAACATTGGAATGTTTTTTATATCTAAAATTTCAACATCAACTAACGGTTTAAATTGTTTAGCGATGAAATTTAGCAGCAAATGATTATATGAAAAATCAGCATTTGATCCGCCTATCCCAACGATTTTCATATATATGTACCTCCTTAATTAGTTTCTTCCCATGAAAAATGTTGTTCTTTTTTCTTCTGAGAAGGATTCGCATGGACCAGTTGATTAGTAATATTTACAAAATGGATAAAATCATCAAAAATGTCTTCAAGCTGATTTATTTTATTTTGATCATTTAAATGGCCATCTTCGTCAAAGGCTTGTAAGGAATAGCCTAGTAAGAACTCAGAACTTGGCATAATGCGCGCTTTCAATTCAGGGGAGTCCAAGATTTGACGCAAATGAGTCTGTGCTCGGGAAGAACCTAATCTTCCGTAAGAAGCACCAGTAATCATGACGGGTTTATCAATAAGTGGCTGAGAAGTATAGGACAACCATTCCAATGTACTTTTTAATATTGCAGGCAGTGAATGGTTGTATTCTGGGGTGCTGATGATCACGCCATCCGCCGCAGAAATTTTATCGGCAAGGGTTTGAACTTCATCTGGCGCTTTCTGGTCTTTTGGCTTATTAAAAGCGGGCAAATTTTTGATTTCACAAATTTCAATGTTGGCTTTATTTGCAAAATGCTTTTGAATGAATTGCAGCAGCTTACGATTCGTAGAGCTGTCTGAGTTCGTTCCTACTATACCTATAAAGTTCATCATCTAATTGCTCCCTTTCATTAATATGTATTTATGTTAATTTGCTTCTTTCTTCAAAATTTAATTGTTATATTTATATTTCCTTTTTTTTCATCAATATGAAGTCTCACAAACATTCTAATTTGCCGCGTAAGGTAAAGTTTAAGCGATTTCACCCCTTTATAACACAATCTACAGTGTTTATTTCCCTTGTCAGTTAACTTTAAACTATAAAAAGCCAGTAAGATTACGAACGGGTATTTTAGTATAGACAAGCATTCCACAAGGCGGTTTTAGGAACTAAAAAGCAACTTATAGGTCATTCTCGTAAATATTGTGTGCCAATTTTATGACGAAATGTGAAATGCAAATGGATGATGAAGAAATGGTAGTACAATAGTCTATAGCGATGAAAATTATTAATTACCATTGAGTAAGAAGGGAAGTAAAGAAAAGATTGAAATCACTTCATATATATTCTGGACTATTCATTTCACTGCTCGTTATAAGCGTGGCAGGCTGCGGAAAAGAGGAAATCTTAACGAATGTGGGTAAGTTAGAGTTTAATCAGCCATTAAAAATTCCACCACTAGTGGAGCCCACTATAGAATCGGATGGTTCAAAGCATTTTACATTAACGATGCAAACAGGAAAGACAGAGTTATTGCCAGGTAAAATGACAGACACATCGGGTATTAATGGTACTTATTTAGGACCAACGATCAGAGCTTCTCGGGGTGACAAGGTTTCTTTTGATGTTGTAAATCAATTGGGTGAGTCATCCACTTTACATTGGCACGGTATGAAGCTGCCAGCTGTTATGGATGGAGGACCACACCAAATGATTGATGCAGGAAAGACGTGGTCACCACATTGGACTATTGACCAACCGTCTGCAACGGTTTGGTACCATCCTCACTTACATGGGAAAACAGCGGAGCATGTATATCGAGGACTTGCGGGCATGTTCATTATCGACGATGAGGACTCGAAAAAGCTTCCGAACAATTATGGTGTAGACGATATTCCACTCATCGTTCAAGATAAAATATTTACGGATGATGGTCAGTTATCAGAGGATAAAGAGGGGATATTTGGGACACTTGGTGATGAAATCCTAATCAATGGAACATACGACCCATATCTTAAAGTGACAGCAAGCCAAGTTCGTTTTCGTTTGCTCAATGGCTCAAATGCAAGAGCCTATCATTTTGGGTTTGCCGATGGTCGGAATTTTAAGCTTGTCGCAAATGATGCGGGGCTTTTACAAGAGCCGATGACTATGGATCGTGTAATGTTAAGTCCAGGTGAACGTGCAGAAATAGTTGTTGAATTTGGGCCTGGAGAGGAAACGATTCTTCATAGTTTTAATGGATATGCGGGTATTGATAATGGCGAATTTGATTTGTTAAAAATAAAAGCAGCTCCTGAATTGACAGAATCATCACCAATAGATGGACAGCTTTCAACTGTTCCAGCAATCGAAGCTCCAGAGAATGCTAGAGTTCGACTATTTAAATTAACAATGGAAAACAAGATTAATGATCAATATATGGATATGTATCGAATTGACGAGGTTATTCCAGCCGGTACGACGGAAATATGGGAGATCAATAACTTTGGCTACTCTCATAACTTTCATATCCATAATGCAGCATTCAGAGTTTTAAGCGTCAATGATAAGGAACCCCAAGAGTATGAAAGGGGAAGAAAGGATACCGTATTCATCCCTAATGGGTCAAAGGTAAGAATCGCCGTGGAATTCGCAAATTATGCTGACCCTGATTTTCCATTAATGTATCACTGCCATTTATTGCGCCATGAAGATGACGGCATGATGGGCCAATTTCTACTCGTTGAACCTGGGACAGAAGAGGAAGTGCCGACAATACTTCCTAAAGGGGAAAATGAAGATGAACATGATAGTCATCATTGATCGAAGTCTGAATGATTACAGTGAAAAGTATTTTACTTTGGAGGCAAGAACATGCAATTGACTATGTTCTTGCTTGTTTTTATGTTATACATGACGGAAGATATCCCTCACAAGCTTCTAACCCTTTAATGGGAATTCAACCAGAAGTGATACGGATAAATATTTCTGCAAGTGTATTAAAAGGAATCAAATAATGAATAAGATAATAGAAATCTAAAAAGTGGGCTTCCACCACATGAATTAAAGAAATACTTATCTTGAGGAGATTCCTATTTTAGTTGTGTTATAAATGAAATTTTCTAAATCCTTATAAAAAAATAATAATTTTATGTTGACGGGCCCAATAGTGCATGGTAAACTCAATTCTAAGAAATGAAAGCGCTATAAAATGGAGTTAAATTTTTTTTGCAATGAAATAAACGCGTGTTTATAGAAAGTTTTTATTTTTTTATTTAATATAAACGCGCGTTTATAACGAAGGTTTTATTGTAAAAAAATATTTGAAAGATAGAAGGGAGAGGGAAGAATGATAAAAGGAATAGCGCATAATGCAATTAAAGTTTCAAATATGGAAAAATCTCTAAATTTCTACTGCAATGTAGCGGGGCTGGAAAAAGCTTTTGAGATCCATGATGATGATGGGTACCCTTGGATTGTGTATTTGAAAATAAGTGAGGGCCAATTCATAGAACTTTTCTATAATGGAGAGATTGATCCAAAGACTAATTATTCCTCAGATTTAATAGGTTACCACCACTTTTGCTTTGAAGTTGATAATATACAAAAAATGGCTAACCGTATAAATGATAGCGGATATTTGAAAGGAATTACTCCATCGCAAGGTAAAGACTTCAATACAAACATATGGATACATGACCCTGATGGAAATGCGGTGGAATTTGTACAATATCATCCAGACTCTCCGCATATGAAAACAGCTGAGTAAATAAAAGGAGGAGAACCATTGTTAAAAGGAATAGCCCACATAGCCTTTGTTGTAAGTGATATGGATAAATCATTACATTTTTATAGCAATATACTAGGTTTTAAGAAAATTTATGAATTACCTGATGATAGTGGAAATCCATGGTTAATATATTTAAAGGTTAGGGATGGTCAGTTTATAGAGCTTTTTTATGGGGGTGAAAGACGTTATACGAATGCCAATGCTGCTGGATTTGAACATTATTGCTTTGAAGTAGATGATATTTATGAAATGTCTAATCTACTAGAAAAAAATGGTGTATTAGATGTTAAGCCTAACCAGGGAAAAGATTATAATTTTCAATGTTGGGCTAAGGACCCTGATGGAAACAGGATTGAGTTTATGCAAATTGATTCTAGATCACCACAAAATAATTGCTAGTAATCGATGCTTTTTTGAATGTGATTGAAGCCCTGTTATCATGACATCAAAATTTTAATATTCGTTTATTATGTTCATAAGTGAAAATAGTATCATATTAAGATATAATAAACGCGTGTTTACAATATTACATACTAACAGGGGAGAAATAACATGCGGAAAGTAAATAGCGTTGAAATAGCAAAGTTAGCTGGTGTATCAAGGTCGACAGTAAGTAGAGTAATCAATAATTATCCCAATGTACCTGAATCAACTCGTAGGAAGGTTATGGAAGTGATACAAGAACATAATTATTATCCAAATATATCGGCCCGTGTACTGGCAGGTAAAAAAACTGGAACAATTGGGCTATTTATGATTGAAAGTGGACCTGTATCCGATGATCCATTATCTAGCTTCTTTATTACTAGTATTATTGATAGTGCTTCTACAAAAGGATATTACGTATTAACTAATTTTATCCGAGACAGACAAGATTACAACACCATAGAAAGATTAAAAGAAGTTTTCTACCAACGAAGGATAGATGGTGGAATATTTATAGGGGCTGATAATTACGAACCTATGATTGAAGAGTTAATAAAAGAGGGCTTTATTATAGGAATTGTGGATCAGTCACTACCAGGTGCAAATGAACCCAATCGTATTGTGTCTAATTTTCCCAATGAAGAAGGAGTAGCAAAAGCGATTGATTATCTTGTGGATTTAGGTCATAAAAATATAGGGATTATTAATGGAGATATGAATAGGATTGCTGGTCCTCAAAAGTTTCAAGGTTATTTGAATGGAATGAAAAAAAATGATCTTAAAGTTAATAATGATTGGGTACTAAAAGGAAATTTCAGTAGAAAGAGTGGATATGAGGCTATTAAAAAGCTACTTGAAAAGAAAGTAGCATTACCTTCTGCTTTTATTGCAGCAAATGATAGTAATGCATTTGGAGTAATTCAAGCGTTACAAGAGCATTCCATAAAAGTCCCTGACGATATTTCAGTTATTGGCTTTGATGATCATATGCTTAGTGCGTTTTCAAACCCTAGTTTAACTACAGTTCGAGTCAACTTCACAGAAATGATGCAAAAATTAACGGAGAATATGATTCTTGCCGTTGAGGGAAAACAGGTTGATTCTAATCACTATGTATCAGATACGGAATTGATTATTAGGAATTCATGTAAATCAATAAATTGAAAGCAGTGATTTACATAAAGACTTTTTCTGTACTCCACTTTAATAATAATATACGAGGAGGGTTAATATGAAAAAATATATGGTTATGTTTTCAATACTTACTCTTTGTTTTGGAGTCTTATTGATGGGGTGTTCTGGTAAATCCTCCAATACAAATAACGAAAGTTCAGGAAGTAAGGGCGGTTCCGGTGACGGTGAATTTACTTATTGGTATCCATGGGGTGGAGATTCCGAGACATGGGATAAATGGAGAATGGAAGAGTTTGAAAAAGAATATACAGAAAATAAAATTAATGCTGTTTATGCTCCGCCAGATGGTGGAATTTCAAATGGGAAATTGCTTGCCGCGATAAGTGGAGGCAACCCGCCGGATGTTGTAATAAGTAGTGATTATGCTGCTGCATATGCACTTGCAGCACAAGGAGCGTTAGAACCTATAGATCAGTATTTAGTAAATGAAGGCTTTGACGAATCAAAAGTACTTGCGTCCTTCCAAGATGTGATGAAATTTGATGGTAAAACGTACTTATTTCCTCAAGATTCCAATGTCAATCTATTATACTATAACGTAAAAATGTTTGAAGAGGCCGGTTTAGATCCTAATAAGCCACCAACTACTATTGAAGAGTTAGATGAATATGCAGAAAAATTAACTAAACTTAATGATAAGGGTGGGTTTGATCGTTTAGGGTTTATTCCTTGGATTGATGCTGGAGATGATTCCTTATTATGGGGTTGGGTATTTGGAGCAAAATTTTTTGATTCAACAGAAAACCAAGTACACTTAAATGAAAAACCTCTAGTAGATTCATTAAATTGGATGAATACTTATGCACAAAGGTATAATCCGGAAAAAATTAAATCCTTTACATCTGGTTTTGGAGGCGCTTTCTCACCTGACCACCCATTTTTCACTGGTAAGGTAGCAATGACCATTAATGGGAACTGGTTTGCGAATGCACTTAAAACTTATTCACCTGATACGGAATATCGAGTAGCTGCAATCCCTAACCCGCCAGATGGCAGGGAAAAGGCTACAACACTTGGTACGAATGTTTTTATGATTCCTAAAGGAGCAAAAAATCCTGAAGCAGCTATTAAATTCATTCTATTCGGAGGACAGCCTGAAATTCTAGCTGACAACATCAATATTTGGAGATCCATTTCTATTTATAATGAACCCAGTGATGCGGTTAAATGGGATGGAGATCAAGTTTACGATGTAGTTCTAGATGTTGCAGCTTCAACAAATTCTGGTCATCCAGCCCTTACTTCAATTGCTGGACAGTTAAAAAATGAATTAACCTTATTGCGTGACAGTGTTATTTATAACGATAATGACCCAGAACCACTATTAGAGGAAGCTGAAAAGAAACTACAAAAAGAATTAGATTAGTCATTGTAATATTCCTCGGATTTGGATTTAAACTAAATTCAAATCCGAGGGAGATGTTTTATTAGAATAGTAATCTTTTTCAGTCATCAACTTTGGGAAAAAGGGGATTATACCGAGAAAAAAATATTTGAAAATAGCTATTATTAAAGAGAGGATACTATGATATGAGTACATCTCAAAAAACAGAAACTTTTTATCGAACGGTAAGTAACTTAGGGAAATCACATAAATCTATAAGAAATACTGAAACAGGTATAGTTTATATTATTCTCATTATTTTTTCCTTAATGTATATCATTCCATTTTTATGGCTATTATCAGGTTCTTTAAAGAGCAGCTCGGAGTTATTTGCAAATCCACCAATTTGGATTCCAAAAGAATTACAATGGTCAAATTATGTGAACGCATTCAGTCAATTTCCGTTTCTCTTATATTTAAGAAATACACTAATTATTACCTTTTCCACTATTATTGGTGCAGTTATATCCAATTCTCTAATAGCTTATGGCTTTTCTAGAATCCAATGGAAAGGTAGAGACACTGTATTTATTATAGTGTTGGCGACATTAATGTTACCGTTTCAAGTGTTGATGGTTCCCTTATTTATATTATTTAAAAATTTAGGTTGGATTGGTACGTTTTTACCACTAACTGTTCCAGCGTTCTTTGGAAATGCATTTTTTATCTTTTTATTAAGGCAGTTTTTTTTGGGAATTCCCCATGAACTGTCGGAATCTGCGAAAATTGATGGTGCCTCCGAGTTTTATATCTATTGGAAGGTAATTTTGCCTCTATCAAAACCAATATTAACAACGGTTGTTATCTTTTCATTTATTAATGCATGGGGGGATTTCATTGGACCTTTAGTTTTTTTAAGCGATAACAAGCTTTACACTCTATCTTTAGGAATACAACAAATTATGTCCGAAAATGATCCGCGCTGGCCTTTATTAATGGCTGTTGGAGTTGCGATGACTTTGCCGGTAATTATCATTTTTTTCGTACTCCAAAAGTACTTTATTCAAGGAATTACATTTACAGGATCAAAGGGATAAAGGAGAGATGGCATGAATATTCAAAAAAGAAATTTAAGAAATGGCCTACTATTCATATCGCCTTGGATCATAGGTTTTCTCATATTTACAGCGTATCCTCTATTTAGTTCCCTTTACTATTCATTTACGGATTATAACCTAATTGCTGATGCGAAATTTATAGGATTAGATAATTATAAAAAGTTATTTTTTGAGGATAATCTGTTTTATAAGGTTCTATCAAACACATTATATATGATTTTTGTAGGGCTTAGTTTTACTACTATCGTAGCAATTTTTATATCAATGATGTTAAACAATAAAAAGATAAAAGGAATGTCTTTTTTTAGAATTGTATTTTTTATTCCTACATTAGTTCCGTTTGTTGTATTGGCAATTTTATGGGTTTGGATATTACAGCCTGATTCAGGCGTTGTTAATTCTATATTGTCCTGGTTTGGTGTAGAGGGCCCTGGTTGGTTTGCTAGCCCATCTTGGTCAAAGCCGGCATTTATTTTAATGGCGACTTGGATGTCGGGAAATATGATTCTAATTTATTTGGCTGGATTAAGTGATATACCACAATCTTTATATGAAGCAGCTTCTATTGATGGTGCGAATTCAATTCAAAAGGCGTTCCATATTACATTACCAATGTTAAAGCCTGCAATCCTATTTAATGTGATAACAGGGACAATTGGCGTATTTCAATCATTTGCGGAGGCTTTTATTATTACAAACGGTGGACCAGACGGCTCAACCACTTTCTATGCACTGTATTTGTATCAAAGCGCTTTTCAATATTACAAAATGGGGTACGCATCTGCAATGGCATGGATATTATTAGTCATAGCACTTTCAATTACTTTAATATTTTTTAAACTTTCAAAAAGATGGGGAAATGAAAATTAATAGTTTAAAGGGGAAATGAAAATGAATAAAAATGTTTTAGGAAATAACACGATTACTCAAATTGGAATTATTGTAAAAGATATTGAAAAAACCTCCCAAGCTTATGCTGATTTTTTTGGTGTAGAGAAACCAGAGGCGTTTTGGACAGATGGCTTTGAAGTTGCGCAAACTGAATATAAAGGGGAAGCATCGAATGCAAGGGCGCAATTGGCCTTTTTCGATATGGGGTCGCTACAGTTGGAATTAATTCAACCAGATGAGAATCCTAGTACATGGAGGGAATTCTTAGATAATCACGGAGAAGGTGTACAACATATTGCGTTTGTTGTAGAAGGATTAAAAGAAAAGGTAGAAATTATGAATGAGAATAATATGACACTAATTCAAAAAGGTGAATACACCGGTGGTAGATACGCCTATATGGATACACTAAAGGATTTAAAAGTTATTCTTGAATTACTAGAAAACGATTAATTTTAGAAAGGAAATGCTATGAATATATTAATTTCAGGTGCAAATCGAGGCCTAGGTTTTTCTTTGACAAAGGTGGGTTTGGAACGGGGACACTATATTTTTGCTGGTGTAAGAAATATATCAGACTCATTGTTAAATCTTCAAGAAGTATACACTGATCAATTGGAAATCTTAAAAATAGATGTAACAGATGAAGAAACAGTAGTTGAGGCTGCCAATTCTATTAAGAAAAACCATTTGAAAATAGACTCAATTATAAATAGTGCTGGAGTTCTTTTAGGAAGAGAGAAGTATATCGAGGAATTAAATCTGGATGAAATGATGAAGTCATATGATATTAATACACTTGGTCCTATCCGTATCATTAAAAACTTTCTTCCTCTTCTAATGAGGGGAGATAAGCAGACAATTATTAATATTACATCAGAAGCAGGTAGTATTACAAATGCTTATAGTAGGGATTATCCTTATGGATTATCGAAAGTAGCTTTAAATATGTTATCAGAAAAACTTAATGTGTATTTAAAAGAAAAAGATATAAAAGTGTATTCCATACATCCAGGTTGGATGAAAACAGATATGGGCGGAGAAAATGCACCAACAGATCCAATGGAAACAGCAAATGGCATTATGGATATTATCGAAAGAAAAGTTGAAGTAAAAAGTAAATATGTTTTCATAGATTATAATGGACAACCAATGGTCATTTAGGAGTGAGGAAATGGCAAAAAGAATAATTGCTATAGTAGGGGATTTTTATCATGATGAAGATCTGGCAAAACAATCACTCAGCAAGGCAATGGATGGACTCAATCAAATATCCGTCGAATTTACAAATGTTCAGGACTTAGTAAATAGCTTAAAAACAAAGCCAGATGCAGTAATTTTATTTGCGGAAAATCGACTGAATCCACAGGATGAAGAAATACAGACCTGGATGAATAGTACGGCAGAAAATGCGATATCTGATTATGTTAAAAATGGAGGAACATGGATTGCATGGCATTCCGGACTAGCATCTTATGAAAATTTCAAAGAATATACATCTTTGCTGAAAGGTTATTTTGAACATCATCCACAAAAGCATCAAATGGTTACATATTTTGCAGATAGGGATACTGATTTATTTAAAGTTGAAGAGAAGTTTACAATTCTAGATGAACACTATTTTGTTTTTTGTGATGAGGCTAATACTAATGTATTCTTAAGATCAGAGTCTGTTGATGGATCTTCGATAGCAGGGTGGGAACATTCACATGGGCTAGGGAAAGTCATATGCATAACACCTGCCCATAATGCGGAGGGATTGCTTCACCCTGGTATGACTAGCCTTTTACACAATGCCATTAAGTTAATATAATTTTTAAGAGTATATTACTAAGCTGCCCAAGATCTTTTTAGATGGGCGGCTATTTTTTTATGAGTCCCTTTTTTTCCTCTTAATCGATATGTAAAAAGTGAAACGGTTTATTTTTTAAAAATCCCTAGATAGGCAGAAAAACAACCGCAATCATAGTACTCCTGGGAAACTTAAAGTCGAATTTCAATATCAATAAGTCGATTTTATTATCAGGCATTTTATCAAATAACCTCTACATTTTATGTTACGATAATAATTGGTTGAGAAAATTCTCTAATTTTGTCGAACTACAAATTCTATCGGTAATTTATGATTTTTAAAAGGGGTTTAAGAAATGAAAAAGAATCGAACGTTTTTAATAGTGATATTAACAGTAGTACTATGTATTTTAGCTGCTTGTGGAAATGCAGCTGATAAGTCAAATGCCGAACCGAAAGAACAGCCATTACATAGCAGCTCATCGAATATAGATATAACTGCTATAGATGAAAATCCAGAACACACTTCTGAAGAAACTGACAACAACGAGGTAAGCGATAAAGAAGACACATCTATAAGTTCAAATGATGCAGAGAACTCTAGTAATCTTGACAGTGATATGACAGAAAATCAAAAGGAAGAGTATCTAAAAAAATTCAATGATACTAAAAAAGAAATGGATGAATTGCAAAGAAATTCAAAGGATACAGCAACATACGCAATGAAAAAAGTGGAAGATGATCGTTATGATGTTTGGGATGAATGGTTGAATGAAGTATACGGGGTCTTAAAGGCACAGATTTCTACAGAAGAAATGGACGAATTGAGAAAAGAACAACGGGATTGGATAAAACATCGAGATGATACAGCGTTGGAGGCATCATTCAAATACAAAGGCGGTACAGCGGAGCATTTAGAATATGTAACTGTGCAAGCAAATCTTACTGAAGAAAGATGCTATGAATTAGTTGAAAATTATATGAAGTAATATTTTAATACTAGCGAGTATTCATGCGAAATTAATGTACATAAACAAACAAGAGTATCCTCCATTAGCAAGTACAACACTCGATGAAAAAGTAAACTCAACTAAAAACCGGACGTGCCAAGTTCACTAGTCCGGTTTTTATGAAAAAACTTAATAATTTTGATTCACCTCTGACCCAAGAGGCACTTCTTTCGGAAGCTTATACGAAGCGCTAGGAATTTTTCGCGGCTCGTTATTAATGGCATCTGACGAATATACCAATATTCTTACGGTTCCACCGTATACATTTGATCGAATCAATATAGGCTGGTTGTATTTGTTCGTAAAGCGGAAATCGGGTCCATACCAGCTGACAGTAGCATCTCTTCCAGAAGGTACATAGCCAACCCGTTTGCTATGGGAGTATCGTTCTGTAATAGTCAACCCCGCTGTATCTACTGCATTGTACAGCGTTGAAGAAATTTGGCATATGCCACCACCAATGTCCTCCGACAATTCACCCTTTACAATCACCGGTGCCCGCTTATAGCCTTTTTCCCTTGTTCGTTTTCCAACCACTTTATTAAAGGAAAAAGTCTCACCAGGAAAAACAACGTGGTTATTGATTGCTTCACTTGCAAGTATAATATTATGAGAACGCTCTTTGTTATTTGAATTAAAATAGGTAGTATAATGTCCGATTCGATTTACTCTTATTTGTGAGAGCAGTTCGCTATCCACGTTTGGAAATATTGTATGCATGGGAGCTTCTATGTAAGAGGAACCTTTATTGAAAAAATATGTATAAAACAATCGTGTGAATGCCTCATGGTCCAGTTTATACCCTACTTTTTCAGCAACGATATTCCCATTGTTATCGAGAGAAGCGTTTGTTGGCGGTTTATAGATGGTCTTATCTAGTTTTTGAATAAATTCATTGTAGTTTTTTTGATCAATAAGCGGAAAATCTATTAATGGGTTTGAAAAATAAGCGCGATTCACATTTGCAATTGTTTTTCCTTCATGACTAACGACTAAATTGTCAGGAAGATTGTTCTGACTTCCTATCAATAATAATACTGACAACCAGATGAATTTCATAAGATAGCCTACCTCCCAGTGTTAGTATGGGTATAGGGATACCTTTTCATGTGTATATATACATGAAAAATCCTTAGGAGGGGAAAGGTTTTAGTCCTTCAAATTCTTCAAAAGGTTACGCATATCATTTCATTAACCAAAAAGTTATTGGCGCCCAGCCATACTATTTTTCCCTGGTCATCCTTTGCCAAAGGGCGCATCAAACCTCCCAATCATACTCCATCAGTTGAGCTGTATGTTTCGCTCGTTCTTCTCCAAATAATTTACTCACCACGTATAGAGACATATCAATTCCAGCAGATACCCCAGCGGAAAGAATGATTTTACCATTGTCAATATAACGAGCATCCTCGATTATTTCCGCTGATTCTGGAGCAACTGCCTTCAATTCATTCATCGCAAGCCGGTTTGTTGTCAGTTTCAATCCATCCAGCAAATTTGCTTTAGCTAAAATTAAAGCTCCTGTACAAACAGAGAGGAGAAGTTCCACGTCCTTCGATATTTCGCGAATCCAATTCGTGATGATTTTGTTTTCCATTTCGTTCCTAGAGCCCCAGCCTCCGGGGATAATTAATAAATCAGGCTGTGGACAGTTACCAATAGTGTACGTTGGGTTGATGCTGAGATTTCCCAATGCTATGATTGGGCGGTCATGTTCAGCTACGGTGTAAACGTTGAAGTCTTTTCCTCTGTTGCTCCCAGTAATAAATACTTCAAACGGTCCTGTTAAATCCAGAACTTCTACATTGTCGAAAATCAAGATCGCTACATTTCTTGGTTGCCGTATTTCCTCCATACCATCATCTCCCTAAAAATAGTATTGAAAGTAAGCAATTATGTTCTGTTAAGAATTATTTAGCAGATCTTGTTGTGTAGGGTGAACATAAGCCTTATTCTGCCATCATCATGATTGTTCTTTTTGGCATTTTACCATTATAAATGGAAAAGAAGGTTTATTTTCCATATTTTTATTTGGTTCACTTATTTCAGAAACCTCTATTAGTCTATAGTTTTCAAATTCTTGTTTTATCGAGTCAAAGTCATAAAAAAACATTTTTAGGCCTTCCATTATTTCGAAATAATCTTTTCCTAGCTGTTTGCCCTTTCCAAACATGGGAGCTTCTTTAGAAATCGTCGTAAAAATCATATATCCATTTGGCTTTAACTGTTGAAAGCAATCTTTAATAAACTTCTCACGCTCATGCTTACTCAATAAATGAATTAGGGCATAACAAAATATTCCATCATACAGCTTGTTATCAAAAGGCATATCAGTTACGGAACCAATAAAAGTATTCATATTTAGCCCATTTTCCCTTGCCAATTCGATTGCTGTCGTGGAAATCTCAATACCTGTTACATTGATTCCGTTGTCCATGAATATCTTTGCGTTTCTACCATAACCAATACCGGGGATTAATATATCTTTAACGTTTTTTTCTAGAAAAAAGTCCTTTGTCAAAATTGCGGAGTCTGAAGGTTCAAATCCCCACATCATTTGATTTTCGATAAAACTTGATTCCCAGAATTCTGTCATAACTCAAACCGCCTTTACAAATATCGGCTTATTCTTCCATACTTGATTGCTTTTAGTTATTAATTTTTTATGGCAATATTTAAGCCGATTTTATCGTTTTCAGTGATGGATCTAATAACTCTGCAAGGTACGCCTGCTGCAATCACATTCGCAGGAATATCTTTTGTTACAACACTTCCAGCGCCAATAGCTGTATTATCCCCAATTGTCACACCTGGAACAATGACAGCGGAACCGCCAATCCAAACATTATCTCCTATATTAATTGGCAGTGAGCGCTCATAACCTGCTTTACGCTCATCCGCATCAATGGGATGATTTGGCGTATACAAACCAACATTCGGACCAAATAGCACATTGTGGCCGATCGTCACCTTGGCACAATCCAAAATGGTACAATTAGAATTTGCGTAGAAGTTGTCGCCAGTCGAAATATTATAACCAAAGTCACAGTTAAACGGCGATTCAATCCATGCATTTTCTCCTATGGAAGGAATTAATTGTTGGATTACTTGATTTCTTTCAAAGCGACTAGACGGTTTTAAATGATTCAATTCAAATAATAAGTCTTTTGCTCTTTCTCTATCTTTTGTTAGCTCTTTGTCCCAAGTTAAATAGAATTCTTGATTTAGCATTTTATCTTTTGCGCTCATAATATCTTCTCCTAATGTAGCATCTTGTTGTATTAAAAATTAATATACACCCAATTGTACTAAGAAACCATCACACTTTACTTATATATATAAATACGACCCATCATCGAACTTTTCGTTGAGGTGTTAAAATGAATAGACTTTCAAATTTTACTCTATATTCGCTCTAAGAGGTGAGAATAGATAAAAAAACTGGAAGAGAAAATATCACTCTTCCAGTTTTTTTGGACAACTTTAATATATTTATTAATTTCGAATGAGATAATCAAATGCCCCTAGAGCTGCGGTAGCACCAGATCCCATTGAAATGATGATTTGTTTAAATGCGCTATCTGTACAGTCGCCTGCTGCAAAGACACCAGGGATCGTAGTAGCTCCACGCTTGTCTACAACGATTTCGCCCATTCTCGTGCGCTCAAGCGTTTCTCCTAACCATTCTGTATTAGGAACAAGACCAATCTGAACAAATACACCAGCTAATTCAATGTGTTGTTCAATTCCTGTATCACGTTCAATATAAGAAATACCGTTAACTTTGTCAGTGCCTGTAATTTCTTTTGTTTGAACGTTCTTTAATACTGTAACATTCGGCAGGCTGTAAAGACGATCTTGCAATACGGAATCAGCTTTCAATTCTGGCATAAATTCAAGAACTGTGACATGTTTCACAATGCCAGCCAGATCAATGGCTGCTTCAATACCGGAATTACCGCCGCCAATAACAGCTACGTGTTTTCCTTCAAATAATGGACCGTCACAGTGAGGGCAGTAAGCGACCCCTTTGTTTTTAAATTCAGCCTCACCAGGTACGCCAACATTACGCCAACGAGCACCTGTTGAAAGGATGACGGTTTTACTTTTTAGAATAGCCCCGTTTTCCAATTCAATTTCAATGAGATCTTTCTTTTCTAAACGTTTGGCACGCTGTAAGTTCATCACATCAACGTTGTATTCTTTTACATGTTCTTCAAGACTTGCAGCGAGCTTAGGGCCTTCTGTGTGTTTTACACTGATGAAGTTTTCAATGGCTGCTGTGTCCAAGATTTGACCACCGAAACGTTCAGCGACAATCCCTGTACGAATCCCTTTACGTGCTGCATAAATGGCCGCACTAGCACCTGCAGGTCCGCCTCCAACAACAAGTACATCATATGGATCTTTATCCGAAAACTCGGATGCATCAGGAGCACTGCCCATTTTAGCAAGTAGTTCCTCCAATGACATACGGCCGCTAGAGAATGACTCTCCATTTAGGAACACAGTCGGTACTGCCATGATGTCTTTGCTTTCAACCTCTTCCTTATAGGCCGCACCATCAATCATCGTGTGCGTAATGCCAGGGTTAAGAATACTCATCAAGTTTAATGATTGTACGACTTCAGGACAGTTTTGGCAGCTTAAGCTAATATACGATTCAAAGTGGTATTTACCTTCAATATTTCTAATTTGATCAATGACTTTCTGATCAACTTTCGGCGGTCTTCCGCTAACTTGAAGGAGAGCGAGCACTAATGATGTAAATTCATGTCCGAGTGGGATGCCTGCAAAAGTGATCCCAGTGTCTTCGCCGATACGATTGACACTAAAGCTCGGTGTTCTTTCTAACTGTGTGTTTTCCACTTTAATGTGGGATGACATGGTGGCTAATTCGTCAACTAGAGCCACCATATCGCTAGAAACCTTATCAGAACCTGCGCTGACTTTAAGCAGCACATCGCCCTCCATCATTTGAAGATATTGGGCTAATTGTGCTTTTATATCTGCATCTAGTAACATGGGTTGCACTCCTTATATCTTTCCAACAAGGTCGAGGCTTGGTTTAAGAGTTTCGGAACCTTCTTGCCATTTTGCTGGGCAAACTTCACCTGGATTGTTGCGAACATATTGCGCTGCTTTAATTTTGTTAACTAGAATACTTGCATCACGACCGATGCCGTCTGCATTGATTTCCGCTGCTTGTACAACTCCGTCTGGATCAATGATGAAAGTACCACGTTGTGCAAGTCCTGCTTCTTCATCTAATACGTCGAAGCTGCGAGAAATTGTTTGAGAAGGATCGCCAATCATAATGTATTCAATTTTGCTAATAGCATCTGAATGATCATGCCATGCTTTATGAGTAAAGTGAGTATCCGTTGAAACGGAATATACCTCAACTCCAAGATCTTTTAGAGCTGCATATTGATTTTGAAGATCCTCAAGCTCAGTAGGGCAAACGAATGTAAAGTCTGCAGGATAGAAGCAAACAACACTCCACTTACCTTTCAAGCTTTCATGAGTAACATCGATAAAATCACCGCTTCCTGCATTGTAAGCTGATGATTTAAATGGTAGTATTTCTTTTCCGATTAAAGACATATTGAATCTCCTCCTGATGTGTTTTGTAGAATTATAGTTAGGCCGATAATGTAGAACATATAGTCAATACTATAAATAGCCAATAATAAGATTAAGTTATTATTGCTTGCTTAACTATAATAATTCTAATTCAATATCAATTATTGTATAAAGAATGATCTTTGTCAACTATTATACCATTATGATCATTTTCATTGAAAATAAACATTTTTGTCACTAAAAAAAAGTAAATAAATTGATTTGCCTGATAAGATTTAATTTTCAATTATCATTCAACATTCTCAATTAATATGGAAGAACTGAAAAACTGAATAACAAAATAAAGCTGGAGTAATGGCAGGTTCCTCTGGAGGATACTCCAACTTTTTTGTCGTTTATTGATGCTTTTTGATCAATTCAACAAATTCATTCACGAATCCTTGAAGGAATCCTGTCGTTCCTTCATTCAACATGCCGTTTTCATCTAATAGTTCATGTACAGAGCCAATATACGCTTCCGGTTGCTGAACAACAGGCATATTTAAAAAAGCAAGTACTTGACGCAAGTGATGGTTTGAACCGAATCCAGCAAGCGCACCTGGCGATTGGCTGATAATTGCGGCGGGTTTTCCATTCCACGAACTCTCACCATAAGGGCGTGATGCTACATCAAGAGCGTTTTTTAATGCAGCAGGGATTGAACGGTTATATTCAGGTGTTACAAATAATACCGCGTCTAATTCTTTGATAGTATTTCGGAAGGCTGTATATTCTGCAGGAGTTTCTAAGTCTCCTTCATAATCTTGGTTAAATAAAGGAAGGTGGCCGATTTCAATAAACTCTGTTACATATTCTTCTGGGAATAAAGATGCTACATTATCAGCAACTTGTTTTGAAAAAGAATTTTTGCGAAGACTCCCAACGATAATACCGATTTTATTCACGCTATTCATCCATCCTTTTTTATTTTGAATTTGAGGTAATTTTAATAAGTACGATAAAAATAGGCAAAAAAAATGCTTTAACTTTTTACGAGTCTGTATGTCACCGACTTATTGCTTTTAATAAATTGACAAGCTTATCTTTTCCGATAATTTCTTATAATATTACTCAGCATTATTCAAAGTTTTTATGGCTTTAAATGAAGAAGACAGAGTATCTTGTCAGCCATTTTCCAGCGCGCGCTTTTCTGTTTACAAAAATGATGACAAGTATACGAAATGTAAACATTTGTTTACAAACTCGTTTACATGTATACAAATGCGTATACATCCACTTATAAAAGGATGTATACGCATTTGTTATTTTTGTTTACCTTTTTGTATACAAAAATCAGCTAGTTTACAAGTTGTTTACAGGTTTACGGTTTTGTTTCTTTTTGGCGGAGGTCATTGAAGATTGGATGAAACACATCTACTCTTAAATAAGAAAGACTTGTGAATACATAGCTTTTAGTTACAATAATTTTATATGAAAAGGGATGATCTTTTGTCTAAAACAAGGGTTGCGGCTGTGGATGTTGGAAATGATTCGATTAAGGCTATTTTTGGCGAATTAGAGTACGAATTAAATATACCTAATATTATCGCGAGGGATACGGAAGACCGTCCAGTTATTGGGGTTGAAGAATTAAATGATAAAAATCCATTAGACGGGATTCATATAAAAGTCCACTCCCCTGCTTTGAAAGAGAATAATGTCATTTATCGTGTCGGCAATTTGGCAACGAAAAGTAATAATGCCACTGAATTAGACCCTGGCAGCAGTAAATCAGAGGAAGACCAAACATTGGTGATGCTGTTTGCCACCTTAGCGTTAGATGCCGTTAGAGCAGAGAATGAAAATGTTTTCCCGCGTTCGAAAAATGTCGTTGATGCAAACTATACATTAGGAACCGGCCTCCCCCTTCGTGAGGTGAAAGAAGGAAGAGATGTTGGATACCGTTCGAAATTGGTTGGATCTGTTCACCAAGTAGAGTTTCTCGTCACACCTAAATACCAAGGCTTAAAAGTAAATATTAAATTTAATGAAGTAAAAGTCTACCCTGAAGGCTTTGCTGCTTATATTAATCTTGTTATGGATAATCAATTAAAAATCATTAATAAAGATTTAATTGATAAAAGAATTCTTATTCAAGATATTGGAGGCTTGTCGACAGATATCGCGGTAATTAAGAATCGCAATGTCGACGATGATAAAGCGCAAGGGTTTAACCTTGGTGTATCGGAATCCCTAGAGGCCGTTCGAGAAGAAATTAGGACAAAGCATGGAATAGAATTAGACAGCCGCCGTGATGTAGTCGAGATTATTACGAGGAAAAATGATCGGAATCATATTATGGTGAAAGGAAGCAGGACGAGTGTTCATGATATTACCGACCGGATTCTTCTAGAATTAGCGAAAAAGCAGTATCGCTTATTGCGCAATGTATGGCAGAAAAACTCGCAAACCGAAATTTGTTATTTTGTCGGCGGAGGGTCTAACGTATTGAAAGAATATATTAAAGCATTAAATAATAGTTTGGACGGATATAATATAGAATTTTTTGAAGATGAAAAAGAAAGTATTTGGATGATGGCAAATGCCTACTATAAATTAATCACTGATTTTGCAACGAAAGCAGAGAAGCAAAAGGCAGTAAAAGAGACAATAAAAGAGCCCGTAAAGAACTAGTGTAGGGATGATAATATGAAAAAGTCTGCTTCAGGTGAAATTAAGAGGGGACAAGCCATTTCTTTCCGTGTTCCATCTGATACGCCCGATCATTTACTAAAACATTTGCAAAAGTTAAAGGAAACGGAAAGAAGAAACTTTTCAAGCAAAATGGCCGAGTTTGTGCTGCGAGGAGTGGGGAATTCCTATTCAAGGGAACGGGAAACCATTACGATTCCCCTGCCTAAAAGCTTAAGCAAATCACAGCGAGATTGGTTGAAGCATGAACACTCCGAGGCATTGCTGGGCAGTATTGTTTATCATTTGTTATCTGATCCAGTTCGGTCTACATCATTACTCGCTTCTATGAATAGTAGTTCATTAGACATCAATCAGGCATTGTATCTGCAAGAAGAGACGCCTGATGAAAGTGAGTTTGAAGTGTCAAGTAGTCCATCGTCTAATGTTGACAACTCGGATGATGATTTAAGTGCGTTTCATTGGGAATCCGCAAAACAAAGCCAGCCTCACGTTGAGGAAGAAGAGAATGATGAAACGGAAAATAACTTGGATGATCTTCTGGGGGATTTTCTAGCCAGTATGAATAAATAAGAATAAATCGAAAGCTGACCGCTATTTTTGGTCAGCCTTTTGTGTTGGGGTTTATTGGCTGCGAGCGACTGCTTTGTCTAAATGAAAAGCAAGTTGAGCGTAGCGGGCGCTTTGGGTTATTTGATAGATTAGCGGCTTTGTGAAGAAGGGTTAACGCTCTTTTTGTTGAAGTTATTAGGCTAATAGGAAGCAAGGTAAATAAGACGGGAGGGAAATGTTTGGAGAAGAAAGAAAGTGTTCATGTCGCTAATGAGGGTCATAAGTTGTTTTCTGCTTTTACAGATTACTCATTAGGAATTTTTATCAGTATTGTTCTTGGGGTTATGTGGTCAAAGGTTTATCAGACATGGGCTATCGTTTATCGAGAAAGTCAATTTGACAATAATCAACCTATTACATGGATGGAAGATTCTCCGCCTACTTGGATAACTGCAACTGAGAGCCCTAATTCTTTTTTAACAGGTGTTATATTTTTCTTTGTTATAGTAGGGATTATATTCACCTTTTGTCTAAGAAAAAGATTTAAGGTTACAACTAGATAACGATTCATTCTTCTAAACAAACAGATGGTTTATTTTGAAGACTAGATATATTGATATTGGTATATATTATTTCAACAAAAATATTAACTACTTCATTATGGAAAAGTAGATATTTCCGCTTGGATCGAAACCCAAGCGTTGATAGGTGCAGTAGTAGTTTGTTATTCGGTATGCTATTTCAATTGTTAAAGATTATCTGTATTAATTCGTGGGGTTTCTGGTTCAAGAGACGCTGCTGCTCTGGCATTATCATTATGTCGATCTTTATTGTCACTATCTAATTTACTGTTTCTATCTATATGTTTGGAAGTTTTCTTTTTGTCGGCCATCTTATCACCTCCTACGGATAATATGTCCAATTCTTACCTTGAAAATGGCTGAAATTAATTAAAATTTCTTAGAAGGATTTAAAGGGGTGGCAGCTTCCTTGCCTATTGAGTTAAGGTCAGGTTGAAGAATTTGTTTTTATTCTAATTTAGAGAAGGGAGCCAGTTTATTATGATGATAAAAGGTATCGGAGGAATATTTTGGAGGACTAAAAATCTAGATGCTATAAAAAAGTGGTACGGTGAAGTGCTGAAGATCGAAATCGAAAATTGGAATGGGACTATTATTAAGCCACCTTCAGATAATGAAACGATCCTTTCTTTCTTTACTGAAGATGATCTTTACTTCCCAACAGAACAGCAAGTAATGTTAAATTTCCAAGTTTATAATCTAGACGACATGATACAGCATCTTGAACAAATGGGTGTACCTCTTGTTAAGGAAAAAGAGATAAGTGATTTTGGTAAATTTATTTGGATTAAAGATCCTGAGGGTAGACTAGTTGAACTATGGGAGAAATAACGGATTCGGTTGAAAAAGCTGGTGCTTGAGCGAAACAAAAAGCGGCTCCTTGTTTCATTCCGCGAAGGAGCAGATCAGCATTCAAAAAGAAACGAAAGAAGTGGCAAGTTAATGAAAGAATCCTCTCAAAGTTATCGTTTTGAGGGGATTCTATTATTTAAGTAGATCTCAAATTTTTAATTTAAAGGAAGAATTTAAATTTGTTTGTATTTGAGGGAGTCCTCTATAAAAGCAAATATTCTAATTTTCAATAAAAACACCTTTGACATGCATGTTTGTTTATTTGCTCCTTCTTATATGTCAGATTGCATTATACAATATAATCATTGTTAGTTTTTCATAAAAAGGGGGTTCGATCATGTTTGTACCCAAATTTTTTAAAGTGAATGATTTTGAGGAAATTAAAGAATTTATTAAAGCAAACTCATTTGGAACAATTGTCACAACAGAAAATGGTAAACCAATTGCTACTCATATACCATTGCAATTAAGAAAAGAAGGCGAGAAGTATTATATAACAGGTCATGTTGCTTATGGAAACCGTCAATGGAGAACTTTTGAAACTTGCGAGGAGGTACTCGTAATTTACCAAGGACCCCACGCATATATTTCATCTTCTTGGTATGGTCATGAAAATGTTCCAACTTGGAATTATCAAGCTGTCCATATATATGGTAAAGCAAATATTTTAGATAAAGAAGAATTAAAAGATGATCTCGCACAGTTGCTAAAAAAGTATGAAAAACACAGAAAAACACCAATATTATGGGATAAACTTTCTTCCGAGCTTTTAGATAGGGAGCTCAAAGGTATTGTTGGATTTAAGATTAAAATCAATGAAATTCAAGCTGCATATAAACTGAGTCAGAACCGAAATGAGGAAGATTATGTAAATATCATTAACCATCTGAAAGAGGAAAGAAATCCAATATCTCAACAAGTGGCAGATGTAATGGAAAATAGATTGTTAAAAGATAAATAACATGATAATTGGTTGGTTAAACCTACAAAGGAGATAAAAGTATGTTAAATGAAGCATTTCACATTGCTGTACCAACTGCATTTTTTGAAGATGAATCTATTAATATACAAGGGACAGTAGATCATATAAGGGATTTATATAAACAAGGAGTAAAATCTGTTCTTGTCTGTGGTTCAACTGGGGAACAACATAGTATTAATCTGAATGAAAAAATGGAGTTAGTTAATCGGTTAGTAGTAGAAAAAGACCTTATAGATAATATGGAGATTATATTTGGTGTTTCTTCCATTAGACAGAAGGATGCAGAGGAACTAGCTAAACACATTTGCAATACAAATATATCTGGCATTTTACTTGGATACTCGCCTTATATTTTACCTACACAAGCAGAAGCTCTAGTATATACAAAAGCCATTATTAATCATTGTCATAAACCAACTATTTTGTATAATAATCCAAATAGAACGGGATTTGATTTGTCACTAGAAAATATTGTTCAGTTAAGTAATATGGAATTAGTAGTGGGAATAAAAGAAGCAGGTAAAAAGGAAAAAGTGGAATTATTAAGAAAAGAAATTCAAAGAAATGACTTTCATTATTATGCAGGCGGGGAAATGGAATTGGAAGAGAAAGTAGCACTTGGATTTGATCGTCTATCCTCGATTGCTGGAAATATTTCGCCAAAAGAAATGAGCGAATGGTTTTATAAAATAGTTTCTAGGCAAGAAATTACAAAACAAGAAAGATTGAGGATAGACAATATTTTATTACACGTTTATCAAGGTTCCCCCTTGCTAAATATTAAAAAAAGTATTAATGAAAAGGGTATACCAATTGGAATCTGTAGAAGTCCAATTGGTAATAAGTAATTAAATATGAAACAGTATGAAGAGGGTTGTATATGCAGCCCTCTATTTTATATTGTAAAGTAGTTTGGGAATTATTTTACTTAAAGAGGAGCATTAATCGAAGAAGGATTAACGTTTTTTATGTTGAAGTTATTAAGTTAAAGGCTGAACACTTCTAGGCTAAAATGATGCTCTTAATTAAAATTGGTATAACGATAAAAAGCGTATTGTTATTTGAAACTGGGATTTAATATTATTAACTCAATGCCGTCTAATGCAAGAAGGAGCGGTTTTTACGACTTTGGCAAAAGGGGCTGACTCAATGAATAGTAATTTTGGTAAATACGATATACCACCTACACTCCAAAAGTTAATAGATTTACAAACGATCCTTAGTGATCGAGAACAATTTTATCATGGTTTTAATTTTTACCTTTCCCTTGGGAATTTCAGATATTTTAATACACCAAGTGATGTAATTGTATTTGGTAATATTGGTGTAGACGGTATTCATTATGGAATCCTTACTGATTATGGTTCTGTAAATGAACTGGAGGCCGCACCTATTGTTTGTGTTAGTCCGATGGATTTTGACCGTCCAATTCGTTTAGTTGCTAACAATTTATGTGAATTTTTAAGGATAAATATGAAGGACAGTGAACTGTTCTATAATCAGTTTGAAAGTGAAGAGAAATATTTAAAAGTTAAAGAACAATGGCGTGAAGAGGCTGAAAATTCCCCATATCAACCTACTGAATATGAAGAATTCGTTAAGCAGAGGGTCTCCAATTTTTTAATAGAGGATCTCAAAGTCCCTAATATTGACAATCCCTATCAGTACGTTCAAACCGTTAAACAGGAGCGACAAAGAAATATAAGCATCCAGACACAGGATGGGCTAGGTGTTACTACTCCGCTGCTCCCAGGTGAAGAACACATACACTTCCCAATCGATAAAGATGTAGATCCAGATTTGGAGATGCTGCAGGGTTATCTTTCTTCACAGCCAAAATCCTCACGATTAGCGGTACTTAGGGACTTGCAGCTAAATTATGTATTGAAAGATTACCCGGAACTATTTAAAATAGTCATTCATGCAATGATCAATATGGAACTTATTGATGAAGCTAAACGAATATATGAAGATAATTAAAATACAATCAACTTTTGATGGGCCATCTTATTTACCATTAATGCGTGAAGTTGTTAAAAAACTATTTTCTATACGGAAGACAGCTATTTTGGATAGAATTTTGCTTAACGTATAATAAAATTAAATGATGACAGAAACAAACACATCATACGTTCTATAAGAGAATTAACCTTAAATGGAGGTGGAACGCTTGAGGCCTCAACTAACAGAGACGTTGAATGTACAAGATTTTCGCAATTTTTATGAGGGATTAATAATAAAGATAAAAATCGCGAAGATGCCATTATCGCTTGGAAAACAATAAAAAAACTACCGGGCAGCAACAAATACAAAAGCCAATATACATATTCTTAACAGGGTGCAAGAACGGTAAAGGGCTTGCACCCAAATCCTTTAACCAAAGGTTTGCCCTGCTATCCCATATAAAGTTCCATTTCTTTGCGGAAACTTATCAGGATTAATGACCATCAAAGGTCTTTTTGTTACATCATCAAATCCTTGTTTTTCCAAAAGCTCCATAAAGTTCTCGTGTTCTGATGCCAGGTCAATTCTCAATTTTCCCATGTAGTTATTTACTAATTTATACATTAATAAAGCTGCTATTTCATCATTCGGTGTAACTAAGGGACCTAATAGTAGGTTTTTAGTTGCTTGAATAGATAATCCAAAACCGATTATGACTCCACATTCATCTTTAACAACTAGAGACTTTTTTGCTTGTTTTATTCTATGAAATAGAAATTCCTGTCTGTTTACTCCTGTTGCTTTTTCATCTAATTTCACAACTCCAGAAAAATCTGTTTCACAAAAAGGAGTTATCTCAACTTGTATTTCTTGAACTTTATTGGATGGAATGTAGCGATCACAAGATATTTTATATACATGACTTATCGTTTTAAAACCCATCTTTTTATAAACGGGTTCACCAGCATTTGTAGCAACTAACATAATAGGTGTTTCAGATGAAACTGAGTCCATACAGATTTTAGTAACTTCCTTGCCTAAACCCGCTCCTCTATACTCTTGACTTACAAGAACCATACCTATAGATGCCAAAGAATCATTATCATACAAAATAATTGCGGCTGCAGAAACTAATTCTCCTAGTTGACTTCTGTGTCCATATACTTTTCCTGTAGAAAAAATAGTCGATAATTCCTCCCGGTCATAATCCCATCCAACTGACTTTGTAAGACGTATTAGCGCAGGTATATCCTTTTGAGTTAAACTTTCTAATATTAATTCGTTTTTCTTTAAATTTGGATTCATGACAATCGCTCTCTCCTTTTACTCTTGACTTAAATATCTGGAATATATATATCCGAAGTGCCGTTAATAGAAGACTTGCGGGCCTGCAGAAAACTGTGGAAATAGTAAAAAAATTGCTATAATAGGGTTAACTAGCTGCTGCTTATGGACAATATAAATATAGTATCTCTTTTAAACCATTTAAGACTTCTTCCGGCACTTCTCTGACCTTGATGTCCCTACCTAAGAAAAGCAGCCAATTAGTCATTTCGTTCACCTCTTCAGAATTGTTCACATGGATAAAAGTTTTTAGAATGGCTGTTGTTTGATAAGGGTTCGTATAGGAAAGTGAAACTTTTAAGGGATGGTATTTTTTGAACTGGGCAATTGCTTTTGGGCCAAGTTCAAGGACAAGGTTGATTTCTTCTTCCTGCTTACTTAGTTTTTCTAAAATGTTTTTCTTGCTTAGTCTTTTTTTTATAGAATAAGGTTCAATATTGGTGAGATCATCAACTGGAACAATTTTCTTCTTTTCTTCCTTTAAGTCAAAGCCTTCTATCAGCCAATTGCCTTTTTCTTGATAGAGATGCAAGAGATACATAGAACAAGACTTTATTGCCTCGCCTTCTTTGATGGTAATCGATAAATAGCTATCCGAAAGAAGGAGTTGGATGAGTTTCTCTAACATAGGGTGAGGGAGGTCCGAAAGCTCAAGCAGGTCGGGATTATTCGGATTCGTCCCTGCAAAAAGTAAGATTTGATTTAAAAGTACAAGGTCATCCTGCTGGTTTTCTGAGATGAGTCCTAGTAATTTTTCAGCTAAAGACTGACGGCTTTTAAGATAAGGGAGTTGTTGATTTCTTGTGGCCATAAAGGCAATAAAAAGAGCTTTCACTTCATTATCAGTAAAGCGTACAACGGGAAGGATCGAATTGTGCATGACAGAATAACCTCCGTCCCTTCCAACTTCAGCAACAAGCGGCATCCCCATTGCTTCGATTTCTTTAATATCTCTTATCGCTGTCGAACGAGAGATGTTAAATTCTTGCATGATTTCTGTAATGGTAAAGTGGGAGCGGTTATTAATATACCGCATAATCGTATTAATTCGTTCAACTTTTTTCATTGGGGCTCCTAAACAGTATCATATTTTGACATGATTTAACGCTATCATAAACATATCAAGTGATGACGACAAGTCATTTGGTAAATTTTTTAAAAAAGGAAGGTTTTAAAAAATGGCAGATTTTACTCTAGAAGAAAAAGAAAGCTTTACCGTGTTGGGTACTGGAACCGAGCTTAAGAGTGATTACACAGATTTTGCAGGTATAAACAAGGAAAAATCAGACTTTTGGCAGGCTGTCAGACAAGATGGAAGGCTCGATACTTTAAAATCCATAGCTGCAAACGACTACCTTTTTGTCGTAAATGAAGCAGTGAATAACAAGATGATGCATTATGCTGGTGTTATGTCAGAGGCCTCGGCGCCAGAATTAGGAGAAACGAGAGTAATCCAATTTCCAAAGGGAGACTACTTAGTTGTGAGAGGCGAAGGGAATACAGTAGAAGAAATGAGTAATAAAGTGACAGGTATTGCTTTTGGTCAAGCCTTAGCAGAAGCAAATAATGTGGCCTATGTTGGAGGGCCCAATGCGGCTGTTGCGATGGGGCAGCGAGACGGCTTAGTTTATGGCGAAATGTGGATTCCTGTTGTTAGGAAATAAAGTGATAAAAGGAGGGATGAAAATGTCCTATGTCGTTGATTTTAAAAATGTGTCTACGGTCGGGTTAGAGTCTTCACCTGTGTCTGAAGCGCTTGCTGGCTTGCGGGCTAATGAAGCTCGGTACTTTATGAACAAATATAAACATGAATTTACGGTTTTGCCTGCTGTCGAAAGCCAAGAAACCGTTGATTATGTGAACCGAATTTTAAAAGAAGAACGTGATATAGAGTTTGCAGCAAAACCATTAGAAACTTCGCGATTTCAAGTGGAAAATATCAAATTTTCCTATGTCTTTTATGAGGATGGTCTCGCACTCAACGTCATGTATACGGTTGATGATCCAAAGAAGCGAGCGGTTGGTTTTAAGCTGTCTGAAGGGATGGAAGTGCCAAAGGAGTTGGAAGGGAAGTTTAAATTTGCTAGGCAGAAGTCTAAACTAGCTGGAACCATTCGGGGATCATTTTTCGTCATTAAAGGAGAGTATTAACGTAAGCAAAAGCGTAAGTTGTGGAGTTTTTCGTATATGGGGTTATTCGTTTAGGGGGCACATTTCTTGAGTGAGAAATGTGCCCTTATTGTGCGCCCAGCATGGGCGTAGTCTATAGGGTGCAAGTCCCGAACTGCGAAGGCAGAAGTAGCAGTTAGCTTAACGCAAGGGTGTCCACGGTGACGTGGAATCTGAAGGAAGCGAGCGGCAAACCTCCGGTCTGAGGAACACGAACTTCATATTAGGCTATTTACGATTGGGTGAGTTTGCAGTACAGAACAAAGCCCTTTCTGCCGAAGGTTGTATGTAGTAAATGAAGCAGATAGGTGGAGGGAAAGACTACGTTCTTACCTGGGGAGGTCTGATTGGAACGCCAAGTTCACTTGGTAACCTATCCAGTGATGGATAGCTGAACAATCAGAAGTCAGCAGAGGCCATAGTACCATTCGAACTCGAGAAGAATGGGAAGGGCTGAACAATTAAGAGAGAGCAACATCTTGGCATTCAGTAACCTGCGATGAACACAGATAACCGATAAGGCATGCTTGAAGGAGGATATGGTGAATCCCATGGGGGACTTCAAGATGGTGGAGCAGAACTGGCATAAGTGGAATCGTTGTTCACGGAAAGAGGCGTAACCAATGTTAATGGAACGAATACTGTCACGGGAAAACCTCCTTTCCGCCCTGAAAAGGGTGGAACGAAATAAAGGAAGTCATGGTGTGGATGGGATGTCCGTACAAAACCTACGAGAGCATATCAAGAAACACTGGGAATCCATGAAAATGGAACTTCTTGAGGGTACCTATACACCGCAACCCGTCCGCAGGGTCGAAATCCCGAAACCTGACGGTGGGGTGCGATTATTAGGTATCCCTACCGTAACAGACCGTCTCATTCAACAAGCAATTGCCCAAGTTTTAACGACTATATATGACCCGATGTTCTCAGACCATAGTTATGGATTTCGACCAGGTCGAAGCGCCCATGATGCGGTTAGGAAAGCAAAAGGTTATATACAGGAAGGTTATCGTTGGGTGGTTGATATCGACTTGGAGAAGTTCTTCGACAGAGTAAACCATGACAAATTAATGGGGACACTAGCGAAACGAATCGAAGATAAACGCCTGCTTAAGTTAATCCGTAAATATCTAGAATCGGGAATCATGATAAATGGCATTGTGACAACCAGTGAGGAAGGAACTCCACAAGGAGGACCTCTCAGTCCTTTACTCTCTAACATTGTCCTTGACGAATTTGACAAGAAGTTAGAGGAAAGAGGTCACAAATTTGTACGATACGCCGATGATGCTAATATCTATGTGAAAACAATGAAAGCAGGAAACCGGGTGATGGATTCCATCACCTTGTTTATAGAAGGAAAGCTTAAGCTGAAAGTTAATTTGAAAAAGTCAGCTGTAGACCGTCCTTGGAAGAGGAAATTTCTTGGATTCAGTTTTACCTTTCATAAAGAACCCAAAGTTCGGATTGCCAAAGAAAGCGTGAAACGGATGAAGAATAAAATCCGAGAAATTACCTCAAGAAAGAAACCTTATCCCATGGAATATCGAATAGAGAAACTAAACCAATATCTAATGGGATGGTGCGGATACTTCGCCCTGGCAGATACGCCAAGTGTATTCAGGGAGTTTGATTCATGGATTAGAAGAAGACTTCGGATGTGTATGTGGAAGAATTGGAAGAAACCAAGCACGAAGGTGAGGAACCTCATTAGACTTGGCGTTCCGAAAGGAAAGGCTTATGAATGGGGAAACTCACGTAGAAGTTATTGGAGAATCTCCAAAAGTCCGATACTACACAGAACCCTTGGAAACTCCTACTGGAATTCCCAAGGGCTCAAAAGTCTATTATCTCGTTACGAAACTTTGCGTCACCAATCTTAGTTGAACCGCCGTATACCGAACGGTATGTACGGTGGTGTGAGAGGTCGGGGGTTAATCACTCCCTCCTACTCGATTAATGGAATAAGACTTCTATACTAAAGGGATAATAAATGTATCGAGCGGGGGTTCTGATAGTGGATAGAAGATAGGTTTCATCATTTATTTTCGAAATGGTGATAAAATTTTGTATTCGCATTCTTCCAGTCACATCATTTTATGAGGAGGAAATAGATTGAGGAAAGCTTCGAAACCCCTATTATTATTGGCAGTCTGTTTACTAATGATTTTAAGTGGAACTGCAACTGGGTTTGCTGCGGAAAAGAAAAACCAATCAACTTCGGTATATGTAAAAGCGATGACTTTTAATCTAAGGCATAAAAACAACAATGATCCTTCCCCGCACTCTTGGAATGAAAGAATGCCTGCTATAAGACGCCTGATTAACAAGAAGAAACCCGATATCATCGGGACACAGGAAGTGTTATATACGCAATTGAAAGATTTGAAAAATACTTTGCCTAATTATCATTGGATTGGTGGAAAAAAGGGAAAATACTCTACCATTTTTTATAAAGAAAAAGCTTACAGCGTCCTAGAGTATGGCGATTTTTGGCTTTCCGCAACGCCAGAAGTGAAAGGTTCAAAAACATGGGGAAACAAAATTCCGAGAATGGTTATTTGGGCAAAGTTTCTTGATAAAAAAAGCAAAAAGCCATTCTATTTCGTTAATACCCACTTTGATCATCAATCCGCTAATGCAAGAAAAAAAAGTGCAAAATTAATTCTTAAAGCGACAAAAAAGTTCGATCCTGAGTTACCGGTTATTTTAACGGGTGACTTCAATGCTGGACCAGATAGTCTTCCACACCAAATATTAACAAGTGATGGGGAATTTGAAGATTTATGGGAAACCGCTGAGATAAGAGTTAATGAAGAATTAGGAACGTTTAATGGTTTCGAAGACCCAACAGGTAAAGGACCCGGCAAACGCATTGATTGGATTCTCGGAAAAGGCAACGTGACAACAAATGAGATTGAAATTGTAAATTATCGAAAAAAAGGTCAATTTCCAAGTGATCATTTCCCGGTGATTGCGGATATCTCCTTAACTTATAATAAGCAAGAGAATAATTGAGCCACAAACAAGGTTATATAAGAAAAGGACCAATCCATAAGGATTTGTGTTCTTTTTTTATATAATTAAATGATACAGTTGTTTGGCAGAACAATATTTCTACATAATCGTCCTTTTTTATAGACGATTTTTTTCTGAAAAAAATTAATCTCATTTAAGCCAAAACAAGCTTTCGTGTGTCTAATACATATAAGACATACATGGAAAGGATGAATCATCATAACCCGTTTAATAAAAAAAGCTCAAAAAGGGGATGACCAAGCGTTCCTAAAGCTTTTTCAACCATACCAAGAAGACCTATACCGAATAGCTTTCACTTATGTAAAAAATCAAAATGATGCTTTAGATGTCGTTCAGGAGACAGCATACCGTTCGTTTAAAAAGATAGATACATTGAAAAAACCTGAGTATTTTAAGACGTGGTTAATCAAAATCGCTATCAATTGTGCCATTGAATTAATTAGAAATAATAAAAAGGTCGTCCAATTAAAACCAGAATATGAGGAGTATATCGGATCAGAAGATAAAGATGTTTCCCTTTCGATTACTCTCCAAGAATTACTCGATCATTTGAATGAAGAAGAAAAAAGCATCGTCCTTTTAAAATTCTACGAAGGTTATTCGTTTAAAGAAATTGCGATTTTATTAAATATGCCTTTAGGGACGGCGAAATCTATTTTGTATCGGGCGTTGCATAAACTTCGAAAAGATTTTAAGGAGGCTAGTATTTGTGAATAATATAAAACAAGAGTTGGAGAAAATTGAGATTCCGAAAGAGTTAAAGGATAGAGCGATCTTAGGTGTTAAGCAAGCCAAAAGGGAAAAAAAGAGAAAGAAAAGCTACCCTAATTGGATACTTGGTTCGGTCGCTTCAGTCTTGATTTTGGGAGCAGGTTTTACTTTTGGTGGTTCATACATAGCGGATGCTGCTGAAACTTTAATCAATCAATTATTTGGTTCAAAAGAAAATTTAATGCAAGCCTATCCTGGCGAGACTCAAGAAGAAATTGGTTACTTTGAAAGACATTTAGAAACAGCAAAAGAGAATCTAACTGAAGATGAGTTTAACAATTACAGTCAATTAATTAAAGAACAGACCGAGATATGGAGTAAGGTACGAAAAGAAAATAGAGAACCTGATGAGAAGGAGGCTGCGAGATTAAATCAAATTGGAGAATTAGAGAAATCTTACACAGATAAATTTGCACTGAAGGAAGTAGAGCAGTACGCAAAGTTCAGCTTTCCTATTACAAAACCAACATATATACCTGAAGGATATAAACAAGTTGACGAAAACTACTCAATTGAAAATGTAGGTGAGGAACCCGTTGTTTCGTTAGGTTTTAGTGATGGGAAGTCTCTGTTTTGGACAAGCCAAGAGAAAATAAATCAAAAAGATACTATGGAGGACATGCTTGAGACAAGTCCTTATGAAAAATCCAAAACCTATTCTTTAAACGGACTTCAGTTTGATCTTGTTTCCCCTAAAGATGGGAGTGCTAGTTTCAAGGGTGGTATGAGGGTTTCTGTACCAGAAAAAGGATACAAAATAGTCATTTTCGCAGAAGTTTTATCAAAAGAAGAAATGGAAAAGGTTTTGCTGTCTATGGTTGAAAAATAAAGGATTTAGACTGTAACACGCAAACGAGTAGAGGCAGCGGCCCCTACTCGTTTCGTATTACTTGGGATCGGAACACGACTGCAGTGATTATAATAACAACCAATGCCGGCAATAGCCATCCAAGTCCTTTGTCATATAGCGGTAATGCTTTTTCATAGAAGGAAACAATCGGCACCATCCATCCAAAATAATCAATTTCTAATGATATACATAGTGATTTTAAACCGTCAAAAATGCTAATCAAAAAGGTAATCGCGATGGTTAAGACATATACCATTCGTTTGTGATGAAATAATGGTGATAGAAAGGTCAAAATCATTAATACAATTGCTAGTGGATACAGGAACATGAGAACAGGAACTGAGAATGTAATAATATTCGTTAACCCAAAGTTGGCAAAGATGAATGATATCGTAGTGAAAAATATGACTAACGTCTTATAGTTGAATCTTGGCAGTAATGTTTGAAAATATTCAGCACATGCTGTTGTTAAGCCAATTGCAGTCGTTAAACATGCAAGTATGATCATAATGGCTAGCATGATCAATCCAAATGTTCCAAAATAATACGATGCTGCATTGCTTAGGACGGGCCCGCCATTTTCAGAAATTCCAAGGATTTCCGTACTTGTTGCCCCCATATACGCAATACCAATGTAAATGACTCCAAGTAACGAGATCGCTACAAATCCTGATTTTGCAGTAGCCCCAAGAATCCCGCTTTTTGATGTGATTCCAATAGAACGAATGGCATTGATCACAATAATTCCAAATACGAGAGAAGCAATGGCATCCATCGTGTTATAGCCATCTAAAAATCCTTTTACAAACGCTCCGTTAGCAAACTCCCCTACTGGCGCTTGGATAGCTCCCATTGGCCGGGTGACAACCATGAACAATAAAATAAAGAGGAGGAGTACAAGTCCAGGTGCTAAAATTTTTCCTACATTATCGACTATTTTTGCAGGATTTAGTGAAAACCAAAGGGCCACAGCGAAAAATAGTAAGGTGAAAATGAGTAATCCACCTTGCTGAAATCCTTCACTTATAAAAGGAGAAATTCCGATTTCATATGCGACCGTTCCCGTACGCGGTAATGCAAAGAATGGACCAATCGTTAAATATAAGAGGCATGTAAAAAAGATTGCATATGCTGGGTCTACCCTGCTAGCAAGCTCTTGCAAGTTACGACTTCCAGAAAATCCCATCGCTAAAATGCCTAGTAGTGGCAAGCCCACCCCAGTAATTAAAAATCCTGCTACCGCAGGCCAAAGATTCGATCCAGCCTGTTGTCCCAACTGTGCTGGAAAAATTAAGTTCCCAGCCCCAAAGAATAGGGCAAATAACATTAGTCCAATTGCCGTATATTTTGAAAATGGTATTTTTTCATTCATATGATCTGTCCCTTCATAGATGCCGAATTTCATTTTCTATTCAGAAAATATTAATGAAATCTATGTTACTATCTAACATTCGAAAATTCAACAAATTGTGACAAAATTTTTAGATAATTGGTGTGGTATATAATTCCATCTGCACAATAATGATTTGAAAAAGGGAAGATAAAGGAACTCCGAGAGTTTTGAAATGGAAACTGCTCTCTTCTTAATATCTCAATATAAGAGAGACTGATGTATTTCCATTATTTTTCTCCTTCTTCTTTTCAGTATTTACTTATTTCAATACTACGTTAGTCAAATTTCTGCTAGAATAAAAAAGTATTTTAATATAACAATTTCTAGCTGAGGTGGATTGTTTGAATAGATTAACCAATAAAGAAGTTATATTTATTGGGTTTATGTTATTTTCAATGTTGTTTGGTGCGGGAAATTTAATTTTCCCAGCTTATTTAGGACAAGCCGCCGGGGAGAATGTGTGGCAGTCGGTAATGGCTTTTATTATATCTGATGCGGGTTTAGCTGTGTTGGCTTTCATAGCTGTTGCCAAGTCGGGATCATTGAATACGTTAGTTAATCGGGTTCATCCTGCTTTTGCCTTGCTATTTCCTATGGCGATTTATTTATCAATAGGACCTGCACTAGCAATACCAAGGGCAGGAAGTCTTTCTTATGAGATGGGGGTAAAGCCTTTTTTACCTCCATCCATCGCGTCGTCGCCAGCCGGACTTTTAATATACACAGTCGTGTTTTTTAGCATTGTATTTTGGTTTGCAAAGTCGCCTTCTAAATTAGTAGACAGGTTTGGGAAGATTTTAACTCCTGCACTATTAATCTTAATCGTTCTTGTATTTATTAAAGCTTTGTATACAGACTTGCCAAGCTTTAAAGAAGCTTCATTATCATATAAGAATTATCCTATCTCACAAGGGTTTTTAGATGGATATCAAACGATGGATGCAATTGGCGCGCTCATATACGGAATTATGTTCACGAATATATTTAGAAGTAAAAAAATAACTGGGAAGTCCTCGCAAGTGAAATATTTGGTGATGGTTGGACTGATCAGTGCTTCCTTGTTAGCTTTTTGCTACTTGATTATTGCGTATTTAGGAGCTTCCGCTTCGATGTTTGGGAAAGTTGATAATGGGGCTATCGTATTAAGTACTATCCTGCATCAATTATTTGGTCCAACTGGAAAGATTGTACTTGGCTTCATCTTTACCCTTGCTTGTTTAAGTGTCAGTATCGGATTAATCACGTCATGTGCGCAATATTTTTCAACGATTATCCCAAAATTCTCTTACACAAGATGGGCGATTCTTTTATGCTTAACAAGCGGACTTGTTGCAAATCTAGGCTTATCCCAAATTATAAAAGTATCTGTCCCAGTGCTCGGCATTATGTACCCCATGGCAATCGCCCTAATTATTTTGGGCCTTTTACCTGATAGATTTCCTTTTCAAGAACGTTCGGTTTATGTGGGGACGATTGGCTTGATTGGGTTGTTTAGCGTACTGGATATTATCAATTCTAGCCTTTTACAAGGATCCTTTTCAGAAGTGTTTTCCCTTATCCCTCTGTATGATAAGGGTTTTGGTTGGGTCATTCCCGGATTGATCGGTTTCACCTGCGGCATCATTTTTGAAAAGTTATCATTCACAAAGATCGTGACGCATAAGGAAACGGTGTGAGATGTGTATGTGGGCTGGTCATAGATACGTTTGCTAAGGATGTGCGGAGAGAGCCATATTAATAAAAAACAAAAACAATTTACAAAGTGGATCTTTTATTAGGCGATTTCCACGTATACGTGAAGATGTCTTGTTAACTAATTAGCAATGAGTTGATGGGAGATATCTAAAAAAAGTAATGAATAAGAAGGGGACGGCCAGTAACCTGAAGAGAGCAGCCAATTAATTAACATAACTGCCAAGGTAATGTGGAATCGAGAAAAAGTAAAAAAGGCTATCGAATGTAATCAAAACTATTCGATAGCCTATATTATTGGAAACCACTTGCGGATTTATTTAATTTTTCATCATGAAATGATTCTTTGCATACGATGCTTACAGTGTTTGAAGCAGTCGTTCAAGCTCCTCAATCTCTCCAATAGACAATATCTTCTCCGCCAATGGAAACAGCATTTTTTCTTCCTTTGCAAAATGTTGGGTCAAGGTAGCATGGGCTTGGACAGCGGATACTGTAATCGTTTGTGCTTCGATTTCATTAATGGTGTGTCCTGCTTGTGCAGCTTCTGTAAGAAAGTCATGAAGATGCTGCTCCGCCTTCTCGTGTTCATATTCCATCGATTCAATAGTTCTGTCATTTTCCCCGAGGCGGCGTGTCATCATGGGGAATAACCCTATTTCTTCTCTTTTAGAATGAGCTTTAAGCTTATCATTAAAAGCAGAAACTCGCTCATTCAATTTTTTAAACAACTCAATAACAGCGGGTCCCGACTCGAACTCTATTTCTTCCGTAATCTCATAGAAATGGTCCATATCTATCCGAAGAGATACATGCTCCCCTTGCAACTGTTGCAGTGGGGCGCTTAGGACAATTTTTGAAACGTCTTTCATCAAATACCTCCTTATTTTTTCCTTTACTGCACTTTTTTAGCTTATATTATAAACCACGATAAATTCGATGGCATGTTACGAAGTCTTTTTCAAGTATATGCTAAAAGTGCTGCTCGTTTTGTGATGATCATCACATGAAAAAACATGCAACAAGAAAAAGGGACAGTTTATTTTAAGGAAAAGTAATCCTGACCCTTGGTAGATGCAACGTTATTCGATTAAGCCTCCAACTTAGTAGCGATGGCCATCACCATTTCTTTCGTTACTTTTGGAAGATAAGATACTAAAACCTTATTAACCATCGGTCCCATTGGGCCTTTTGCGTTGATATCAAGATAGCCGGTTATCTTCGTTTTATTTTCACCAATCGCTTCTGCCAAGTAATATCCCCCGCCTTTAAGTTTTCCATTCTCCCCCTCTAATGAAAAAGTAACCTTCGTCGGTTCGATCCATTCTGTTATCGTCACCATCAGACTAATCTTTTTCTTAATAATCCCAATATCACTATAAAACTCCCAAAGAGACTGACGGTTCGTAAACCTCTTATGTTGAATATATCCCAAAATCAAAGGAGCCCAATTATCCATATCCTTCACAAAATCCCAAACCTTATAAATAGGCAAATCCACCTCAACCTCATACATTCCGCTCGGCATACCTCTTCCTTCTTTCCGTTTCAATATCACACCTTACGTAAGTATATGTTTGTTCCACAAAGAAGTGTGTGAGTGCCAGGCACCCAAACAACTCTGAAACAATTCGGAATTGTACGGGAATTGTTTGGGTGCCTGGCACTTAATTTCAATTAGATCATGCAGATTAATATTGTTATACTGTTAGTATTATGCTTAATTGTTATACTTTTGCTATTTTTGTGGTTTTTAAGTTTTTAAGAAGATAGTTAGGGCAAACTTTTCAGGAGCATAAATGACAATAGCAGAGTTGTATTTAACTTTATCTCAGAATATTACTTACCATATGAAAAAAATATATATAAACAAGGAGAACGTGGAAGAATCATGGGTTTTAAAGATGAATTCAAACGTGAATTGCGTAACATAAAAAGAGATGTCGAAAAAGAAGTACATAAAACGTGGACCTTTGATTATAAAGGACATCGTATTGAAATCATTAATCAAGTGAAAGAAGAGCAGCTTCTTATTGATGGTATTACGATTGACAGGAAGCAACGGAAGTATTTATTATCGCATATCATTCCGTATTCTAAATTATCAGGGACACTTGAACTGAAAGATGGCACAAAGCATAAGGTTACTGTTAAACTTGGCGGTTATGTCCGTCTTAATTGTATTGTGAAAATCGATAATCAAGAGATTTATAGTGAAGCAGTGAAACTTGCTTTTCTTCCATGGGATCATAAAGAAAAAATAGTTCCCTATATTCAACAACAATTTCAAATGAATAATAAAATCGGTGATTATTTGCCAGATGAAGAATACTTGTATGATGAAAATTCACCACGCTTGGCTGCTGGGTTATCCGATCATATTGTAAATGAGGTATCCACTCCGTTCTTTCCTAAAAAGCTGCTAAAACTTTTTAAAGAACAAGTTAATCAGCCAACGACGAAGACACGAAAAGCAACGTATGAAGCAGTTATTTATGATCATATTGCAAGCTACGGTGAAGAGTTTATTGAACTACTACAGCAGGCTCAATTGGACGAATCACTCGTGCAGCAAGAGGCAATATGGTTGCTGGAACATGCAGCACATAGAGAGGTAGTAAAATTTGCTATTTCTGTACTTGGTTGTACGAATTGTGAAGAGAATAAAGAGCTATTATCCATCATAGGAATGCATGAGGAATTTACACCATATGTCATATTTGCATTGAAAAATGGCACGATCCAGGCAAACGATCAAATTTGGCGACTCGCTCAATCTGCCCATGGTTGGGGGAAGATTACAGCGGTCGAACAACTGGAAGCAAGGACACCCGAGATCAAACAATGGCTTCTGACAACTGGCTGTGAAAACAGCGTTGCTGATGAATATTTAGCTTATCCGTGTGCGGCAAAAGGAGAACTTGATATTGCACTATACGAGGATACGATTTTAAAAGATCTATATGATGGAGCGGGTCTTATCATTCTAGGGCTGCTTAGCGAAAATGCTCCACAAGGCATGGACGAATATCCGCATGCTAGCGCTGTTCTTTCGCGCTTCGTTCACCATGCCCAAAAATTGTGCGAGACACTCGAAGATTTTTACCCGCTTATGAAAATAAGTGAATATGTACATGAAGAACGTTTTAATGATCAATGGAAACGATATGAGCGTACTTCTCTTCAGGAAGCGATTCAACTATTTGTAAATGATCCAAAATGGTCACAGCTCGCTATAGAAGCGCTTAAAAAAGATTACAATAGGAAGGCACTCGAGATTGCCCGTTTTTACGAAAATGATGTCACACCATTTTTGTTTGAAAGCCTTAAAAAAAATCCAACAAACAGTGATTTATTTTTTGCTATTATGGAAACTAATCAGAGGCAACATATTAAAGATCTCTGCACCTTTGCAGAAACTCATCTTTCTTTATCAAATCTATCAAATGATGAGCAAGATTGTCTGTTATATATTATTCAAGAACTATATGAGCACGAAGGTGTCGGACTGATGCTTATTCATGCTGCCCTTACATCGGACAATGGGGGCTTGCAATACCACGCGTTAAGCGTACTGGAAGGATGGGAACCATCGATTTGGCAACAATCTGATATAAAGGAAAGCATTAAAGAAATCGCTGCTACAACAAAGGATAAAGAAGACCGTCAATTGGCAAGACGATTATTAAATAGATAAACAGAGAAATGATTGTATATGAACGAAAAGATAGTCTATAAAAAAGACACGATTAAATGTGATCGTGTCTTATTTTATGAATGAATATTGGCTAAGCGGTTCTTGAAAAAATAATTCAACATTCTGATATTCTCCTATCAATCTACAAATGATACGATAAAAGAAGATTAACCATGGAGATGAGGAATTTTCTATGTTCCAAGAAAAACTGAAAGAACAGTTAAATAAAAATAAGTCCCTATTTATCGGGGAGGAATCCGCATTTCGTTCGGCAGTGTTAATTCCTTTAGTTCAAGTGGGTGATGAATGGCATGTCCTTTTTGAAGTGCGTTCTTCGACGATGAGGAAACAGCCAGGCGATATTTGTTTTCCTGGAGGTAGAATCGACCCGACAGACGAATCCCCTTTGGCGGCAGCTTTGCGGGAAACACATGAAGAATTAGGGATCGATCCAAAAACGGTTACGGTTTTAGGGGAATTAAGTCCTTATATAGCTTTTCCTTCATTTGTTATCTATCCTTTTGCAGGAATTGTTGATTATGATCAAATCATTCTTAATAAGGAAGAAGTTGAGGAGGTATTTACGGTGCCCGTCAAATGGCTATTGGATTATAAGCCTTATATGCATTTAGTATCCATTGAACCAAAGCCAGCCCTAGACTTTCCTTATGAGAAAATTATGAACGGCACTCAATATCAATGGAGAACTCGTTCAATAGAAGAATGGTTTTTTGAATATGAAAAGTATACAATTTGGGGTTTAACAGCAAGGATTTTAAAGCATTTTATAGAGATCATTAAATAAGTGATGTTTTTGTAACTGTCAGCAGACTTGTTCAAGTGCTCAAAATAATATGAAAGAGTATTGTCATTTAATTCAAAATGCTCGATAATCAAAAGGATTAGTGGACGATTGATAAGGGGGATGACAAATTGAAATTACGAGTTTCAGCTGTTCAGTACCATTTGCATACGATCCAATCATTTGAGGAGTTTGCGAAGCAATGTGAACATTATATTAAAACCGCGCAAGAATTCGGATCGGAATTTATTTTGTTTCCCGAGTTTTTTACGACACAGTTATTATCGATTGGAAATGAAGAAGAGGCTAGTTTATCGATTGATGAGCTTCCTAGCTTCACTAAACAATATAAAGAATTATTTACTAATTTTGCAAAAGAAACGAAAATGCATATTATTGCTGGCACACATGTGATTAAAAAGAATGATCGCCTATACAATGTGGCCCATTTATTTTATCCAGATGGACGAATTGCGGAGCAGGCGAAACTGCATATTACTCCAACAGAGGTTGAAGAATGGAATATGTCTGCTGGTGGTGGGCTTGAAGTATTTGATACAGATAAAGGAAGAATCGCTGTCTTGACGTGCTATGATATTGAATTTCCGGAAATCGTCAGAATGGCGAAGGCGAAGGGAGCGGACGTTATTTTTTGCCCATCTTGTACGGACGATCGTCACGGATTCCATCGCGTTCGCTACACGAGCCATGCACGTGCGATTGAAAATCAAGTGTATGTTGTCTTGACGGGTACAGTAGGTTCTCTGCCAACAGTCGATTTCATGAGAGGCAATTTTGGGCAGGCAGCTGTCATTACTCCAAATGATGTTCCATTTCCTCCGCAAGGAATTATGGTACAAGGTGAAATTAATGATGATATGATTGTGACCGCTGATCTCGATTTATCGTTATTAAATGAAGTTCGTGAACGTGGTTCAGTGACCACATGGCGTGATCGTCGCGTCGACTTATATCCTGATTGGGAAAAGAGCGAGTAGAGGGATGACGATGGCTTATCGGAGCGAATTCTATACTTTTGATCAAGATAAACCAGTCCCTATTGTCATTCGGAATTATACAAAAGAAGACTTTGACGAACTAATTCAAATTCAGGCTGAATGTTTTCCACCGCCTTTTCCATCTGACTTATGGTGGAATAAAGAGCAATTGACGAATCATGTTACATTGTTTCCTGAAGGCGCCTTATGTGTGGAAGTGGATGGCGAATTAGCAGGATCTTTAACAGGGGTTTGCGTCCATTTTGACCCTGCCCATCCAACTCATAAATGGGAAGAGATAACGGATAGTGGTTATATTCGCAACCATGACCCACAAGGAAATACGCTCTATATTGTTGATATTAGTGTTAGGCCAAAGTTTCGGAAGCTTGGCCTTGGCAAATGGTTGATGGAGTCGATGTATCAAGTAGTCATTCAGCTTCGTCTTGACCGTTTACTCGGCGGTGGCAGGATGCCGGGCTATCATAAAGTGGCGGATCAATTGACGCCGAATGAATATATAGGTGCCGTCCTTAAAGGAGAAATGAAGGATCCTGTTATCTCCTTCCTTTTAAAGTGTGGCCGGACACCCGTGTCCATTATCGAAGATTACTTAGATGATGAGGAATCCCTTAATTATGCTGTTTTAATGGAATGGAAAAACCCGTTTAGATAGAGAGGAGAATAAAGTTCATGGAATACAGAAGAATTACGAGTATTAAAGACCCATTTTTTGTAAAAATGCATGATTTAATGAAAGAGGTTTTTCCACCAGAAGAGGTGCTCGAATTTGACTTATGGAAAGAGCCATTAGAAGACCCTGGTATTAGAGTGTTTGTCGCTGTTCTAAACGATGAAGTAGTTGGGGCTACAGAATATCGCTACTATCCTGATTGGAATATCGCGATGACAGACTTCACGATTATTGGCCGTCCTGGTTTAAGTCTTGGCCGATTTTTAGCTCGAAATCGCGAAAAGGATCTTCATACGCTGGCGAAAGAAAATGGAAAAGAGTTGTTTGGTATGTTTGCAGAAATTTACGATCCATATCAGCTTGAAGATCATGAATTTGGCGGTGTGAAACCAATGAATCCATTCGTACGCCGTGAAGTTTTATCCCATCTCGGATACAAACGTACTGATTTATCCTATGTTCACCCGTCTTGGGAAAATAACGGAGAAGCTGTAAAGGGACTTGATTTTTGCTTCATGCCAACGGATGAAAATGTATCGGAAATTTCAGCGAGTCTCGTTGCAGACTTTTTAACAAATTATTACTCCGTTTTATCGAACAAGCCTCAAGAATGGGTGCAAATGGTGGAAGATATTAAAAACAAAGAAAGCATACGATTACTGCCGTTATAATGATGAAAGCCGCTGTTTACACTCAGCGGCTTTTATGTCCCCTTATTTTTTCAGCGAAAAATTGAAAGCCATATAAAAGCAATGAGTCAAAAAATAAAAGAAGGGATAATTGAATTTTTTTCATGCGGACCAATGATGCGATTCCGAATTTTGTCAGCCACTTATCTATTAAAAAATATGTGAAAAATGAATCTATAATTACATTTATAATTAAATATCGAAAAATTTTGCCATATGTAAATTTAAGAATCCACATGGAACCAACCATGAATGGTCCCCATACAAAAGGAAAGGAACCTGATAATTTAGGATGAAGTTTTTCATACCACCACCACCAAGCTCTTTTATGAGCTATACCATTTTCCAAACGTGTGAGGAATACACTAAATAAGCCAACAGGAAGAAATCTTTTGAATGAACTTTTTCCAAATGAAAGAAGTGATAGCCACGAAATGACCAACATCAGGATTAATAATAATTTGTTACGTCTCATTAATTTCAGGCATCCTCTCACATGAACTGTGAAAGTAGTATTTCCTGAAATGAGGAAAATATGTGGAAATAATTAGAAGCATGGACGTGCTCATCATAAAGTAACCCCCTGCCTATAAGGGAGAGGGCCGTTTATTAAGCAACAAAATCTTGTTTGTCGATATCTTTAGCTTCTTTTTTAATATAAAATTTTCCTCGCGTAAAAATCGCGATGATGACGGTAAGGATAGCGGCCAAAATAGCGGCAAAGAAAGCGGCCGTGCTTTGAAGAAATGTTCCCATAAAGCCTAAAGCGGCAATGGTGCCAAGCACACTAGAAATGACAAGGGACAAGACGCCGACAGGATTCCATTTATGCAAGTACTCTTGGCGTGCTTCATAATATCGAGGGCCCATTTTCAATAGTTTTTTTACAATCGTTGCATCTGTTACTAAGATCGCAGCCCACGACAATAGAAAAACTCCTTGGAACGTCATAACGGCTTCCAAGTGATTAACAATATTCATAAGCATTAAAATCATTGCGGATACTCCAGTAACGACAACCCAAAAACGTCTGCCTGGGGTGAATTTAAAAATATTTTCAAAGAAATTTGATAACGATAAAGAACCACTATAAATGTTTGTCACGTTAATTCTAACTTGAGTGAGTATGGTAAATAACGCACCCCAAATACCTAAAAGAAGGACGATATACACTCCAGGGTTCGGTTCGCCGAGACGAACACCAAACCAGATTCCGAGGCCTCCCATTACTCCGAAACAAAAAATCTGAGGTATAAAACCAATCGCAAAGATCCCGAATTTATGATCTTTCGGTTTTAAAAATCGTGCATAATCAGATGCGAGTAGAGGGGTAAGTCCCATAATTCCATGCTGCATACCGATACAAAGTAATAAGGCAGTTCCGCCCACGTGAACCCCTTCCGGCATATAAGTCCAAAAAGCCCCATCGAAGCTTGAAGGCTTCATCGCGGCCATAATGATGGCAGCTATCAAAAATAGGAAAAATAGAGGCAAGGACCATTTTTGTAATTTATCGAGTTGTTTGATTCCAAACCAATTTAATGGAATGACGATCGTTCCGAAGAAAAGAATGAGTGCCCATTTGGGGATTGAGGGGAAGAATTCGTATACGGCTGTAACTAATATTAGCCCTTCCAATGCACAATACATAATAAAGTTCGTCGCGTAAATAAAGGAAGTTAAGGATGCTCCAATATAACCAAACCCTCCTCCTCTGGATAGAAGGTTAACATTCATTCCCGACTTTGCAGATAAGTGGGCTATGAACGTTCCGAGAATTCCCGCAACAATAATCGCATAAACCGCTGAAATAATCGCATTGATTGCACCAAATTTAAGTGCCATCACACTTCCCATTTGAAAATAGAAAATGGCTGTTGCAATTCCAAAAGTAATATTGGTAATGCTCATCCACCCCATATTTCTTTTGTTGCGTGGTACGCGGTCTAATGAATAATCATCGCCTAACATTTGGTTGCTTTCTTTGTGATCTCTAGTTGTAGTCAAATCCATCGAATCATCTCCTTTTTGTGTATGTCTTCACATGGCAGACTTATCAGCCTCTCTTTCACAAAAAACACAACGTTTTAATGTTATCGAAATAATGTATATTACACAAATTCCAATTTTCTGCGAATTATAGAATGATCAAGGGCTAAACGCAATGGATCTTCCATATACTCCGTCTATCGTACGATTTTACTCGATTGCTTAGGAAAGCTTAATCATTAATACGTGTTTGTGTACTAGCCTAGATAACATTCTTGTTGAAAACGAGAAATATGATAGACTCGACTAAAGAATATAAATACATGGTTTGCAATGAAATGATTGATATTGAGAAAGGAAGTGCAAAACAATGGATTTTGAAACAGTTATGCAGGAGCTTGAAGCCCTCGGCAAGGAGCGAATGAAAAAAATATACATATCCAATGGTGCACGCGAGCCGCTTTTTGGCGTGGCGACAGGTGCTATGAAACCAATTGCAAAGAAAATTAAAATAGATCAAGCTTTAGCTGAAGAACTTTATGCTACCGGCAACTACGATGCCATGTACTTTGCCGGTATTATTGCCGACCCAAAAGCTATGACTGAGACGGATTACGATCGTTGGATGGATGGTGCTTATTTTTATATGCTGTCCGATTATGTAGTGGCCGTCACTTTATCAGAGTCAAATATTGCACAAGACGTTGCGGATAAATGGATTGCGAGCGGCGATGAACTGAAGATGTCAGCGGGCTGGAGCTGCTATTGCTGGCTATTAGGAAATCGAAAAGACAGTGAATTTAGCGAAAGCAAAATTTCCAATATGCTTGACATTGTGAAAAATACGATTCACGATTCTCCAGAACGAACGAAATCAGCTATGAATAATTTTCTCTATACTGTAGGGATTTCATATGTGCCGCTTCATGAAAAGGCAGTCGAAACCGCACAGGCAGTTGGTATCGTTGAAGTCAAGCGAGAAAAGAAAAAAAGCAGCCTCCTAAATGCTTACGAAAGTATTCAAAAAGAAATGGATAGAGGAAAGCTTGGTTTTAAACGCAAATATGTTAGATGTTAACAAGTAGGTGCTTATCTAGGTGTTGGTCCACGAAGGATTGACACCCTTTTTGATGAATGGCAGTTATCCATAGCAGAATAAGCATAGAACTTTATCACTTTTTACTAGCTTATCGATATCCAAATCTATTTCTTTTGAAGCAATTCTATCAACTATGAATCTGCCTTCTAATTTTAGAGAACAGAAATTGACAAAATATGCTAAAATGAGCATAAAGTAGTAAGGAGAAGGGGTGATACATCTCTTGCGTAAATTAGCTATTGCCACACTTAGTTTATTTTGTGTCGTCCTTTTTTATTTTACGATTCATTCAGGAAGTAAAGTTTTTAAATCGGATTGGGAGTTGCCTACAACTGCAGAATATGTGGATACAAAGCATCGTCTAGTATTAATCACACAGGAGCTAGAAACGCCTTTTTGGGATAAGGTTGCAAAATCTGCATTGGAGCAGGCGAAGCAGGAATCCGCTAGTTTAGAAGTTTGGGGAAGCTACGGCAACAACCGAGACGATTTTTTGAAAAAAATTGAAATCGCTATCTATTCGCAAGTGGATGGAATTATCGTACAGGGCTTGGACACGGATGAGTTTAAAACCTTGACGAAAATAAAAGCCGCCTCTTATGGGCTGCCCATTATTACAATCGCAAACGATGTTCCTATGGGTGAAAGTCTTAGGAAGTCGTATGTCGGCTCAGATCAATACTTAGCTGGGAAAATGATTGGTGGACAGTTAGTTGCGGATATGGGTACTGAAGGGGAAGTAGCGATCATGGTTGACATCCAACATCAATATTTCCAAGACGAGCGCTTGTCAGGAATTAAAGAAGTATTGCAGGAATATCCAAAAATAAACATTATTGAAATCGAGACACAGGATACGAGAGAGCAAGTCATTGCAAACACGAAAAACGTATTAAACACGAACCCGAATATAGATGCTTTTATTGCGATTAATGCAGATATACTCCCTGCTATGATTCAAGAGATCGAAAGCAGATCACAAATTGAACTTTATTTCATTTATGCATGTGACGATAATTATGAATCAGCATCATTGCTTAATCAGGGGAAGATCGACGGATTCATTGAGCAGTCTCCAGAAGAGATGGGAACGATGAGTGTAAAACTGCTTTTAGAATGGCTAAATAATGAAAAAGTGCCGCTTGATTTAAATGGATATCTAACTGATATTCGAATTGTAAAGGCGATGGATGCAAGATGAACAGTATTCAGAAAAAAATATTAGTGCTCGTCATAGCGGTTTTATTTATTATGGTGGCCATTTGGATTTCACTCACCTACTATAATCAAAAAATGCAAAATCAATACAATGAAATATTAGAACGCTATTTAATGATGAACGAAGTGACAAGTGAAAGTCAGCAAATTGTAGCTGCTCTTAATAACTATTTAATTGAACCAACAGAAGTTAATTTAAAGGAGCTTAATCTGAATAAAGAAAAGATTATAAGGACAAAAGATGAAGTTTCAAAGTTTCGGAATATCGATAATGATAATGCGCTGACAAACTATGAAAACTTAATCGACAGTCTTGTGGAAACAACGAATCAGTCCGTCCTGACCCGTACGGAGCAGCAAACAGAAGATTACTTGAGTGCATTTTCTGAAGCAAGTCGTGTTTCAAAATATATTTCTGAAATGACCCTTACATTAATTGACACAGAACTTAAAACGTATGATCGTTTTTATCGCAGTATTATCGATAGTTCGGAAGAATTAAGAATGCTGGGAATTTGGCTGCTGCTTTTGATTACTTTGCTGCTACTGTTATTAGCTCATTGGTTTTCGATAAGAATCACAAGGCCGGTCAATAAATTAACGGAAGCAGCACATGAACTATCATTAGGTCGATTTGATTTAAAAATTGAAGTAGACTCCGATGATGAAATCTCATTTCTCGCTAAAACATTCGATAAGATGCGCATCAATATTAATAACTATTTATCTGAAATAAAACAGAAGGCACAGCTAGAAAATGAACTCCAGCAAAGTAAGCTGCTATTACAGGAAAGTCAGCTTCGCAGCTTGCAAAGTCAGATTAATCCTCATTTCCTTTATAACACACTGGACATACTATCTAAAAAGGCGTATTTAGAAGGATCTGAAGAAACAAGCGATCTGTTAGTTAGTGTTGCCGGACTTTTACGCTATAACCTTAATAAATTAGAAAACTCTGCTGCGCTATTTGAAGAGGTACAAGTTCTTAAACAATACATAGATATTCAAAATGCAAGATTTACAGATAGGCTGCATTTTCAGATGGAAATTGATGAATCTTGTTTATCTATAAAAATTCCCCGCTTAACATTACAGCCAATTGTAGAAAATGCTGTCATCCATGCAATTGAACCGGCAGAGAATGGTGGAAGTATCTATTTTCGTGTTAAGGATGAAGCTGACTATGTGCGAATAGAGATGGAAGATAATGGGCCAGGGATGACAGAAGAGAAAATAAAACAAATACTCCAAGTAAATAAGAAAGAAGCTGGAGGACACTTCACTGGAATTGGAATAAATAATGTGGTGAAGCGCTTAAGTTTGTTTTACAACAGTGATGATGTATTTGAAATTGAAAGCAAAGTTGGATTCGGCACAAAGGTTATTTTAAAAATACCTAAAATGAGGAGAGTGGAAGGCATTGAAGCGACTCCTAATCGTCGATGATGAACAGATTGTAAGGGAAGGCTTGCAAGCCATACTTTTAAAAAGCTTTCCCGATATGGAGATAGAAGAAGCGAAAAATGGAAAAATGGCATTAGAGAAGGCGGAGTCGTTCATACCCGACTTAGTATTAATGGATATAAAGATGCCAGGTATGAGTGGACTTGAGACGATACAGAAAATAAATGAAATAAACCCTACCATTAAGTTTATTATGATTACGGCGTATGCCGAATTTGAATATGCAAAATCAGCGATGAAGCTAGGTGTGAAGGACTATTTGCTTAAGCCAAGCAAAGCAAGTGAGGTCATACAAACTGTTAGTAAAGTCATCAATGAGATTAATGAAGAAAAAAAATCTCGACAAGAGAGCATCCTCCAACAAAATGCATTGAAAAAAGTATTAACGATTGTAGAAACGGATGTTGTCACTCAGTTATTATTCGATCATGTACACGAAATACACTTAGATGAGTTGGTAGGACTGTTGCATACTCCGATGACGAGCGAGAAGTTTGTTATGAGCATTTTACTGCCACATGATTCAGAAAGCTTATATGCGGAAATTAAAAAAAGGGTTCGAAAAGTTGGAAGTGCGTGGGTTGGTACATTATATGGAAGACAAATTCCGATTATTGTATTTAGGCAGCATCATGAGTCTTTTCGCTCTCAAGCTATTACTCTTGCACGAGAAATTTTATCTGTAGCAAATTCGGAGGATAGATCTGGCTGGTTTGTTGGAATTGGAAACGTTTGCGATTCCTTGGATAAAATACGGCAATCTTACCAAGAATCGCTTATTGCGACAAGGGATAGTTCACTTCCTGTTAAATATCTTTTTTACTCAGATATACCATTGGCTGGTTCGAGAATAGATGGCTACCATCCAAAAAAAATTGAAAATAAATTGTTTGATCAAATTCGAAATGGACATTGGACCGACATCACGAAAGATGTATCTGAATTAATCGGTTTTTTTGAGAATAAGGATGTAAGTCTTATCGAAACACAGCAGCGCGTTTTAGAACTGCTATGGATTATTTCTCGGGTATTAAATGAAATCGGCGTTGAACCTGATACTCCTTTGTATTCATTTCAAATAAAAGATTTCAGGCAATTGCGCACTGAAACGAATCATTTACTAAACCAGATGTGGCAGTCTTATACTGACTATCAAAACCGAGTTGAGGATGACACGATAAAACAGATTAGACATTATATTATTGAACATTCTCATAAAGAAATTTCTTTAGATCGCATTTCGCAAAAATTTGAACTAAGTCCCATTTATATTAGCAAGCTGTTTAAAGAACAGTTAGGTGTTAATTATATCGCGTTCTTGACGGAATGCCGATTAGAAAAGGCAAAGAAATTGATGTTGGATCCTGAAAAAAGTTTAAAAGAAATTACATTTGATGTTGGCTACCAAGACCCCAACTATTTCAGCAAGGTTTTTAAGAAAATGTATGGCGAGTCTCCAACAGAGTATAGAAGATCATTGCTGGGAGCAAAGGCATAACTAGAATGAAATGGTGTGAAATGAATGAAACAGACCTTTTTGAAGGTTCGTATCCTATTACTAATGCTTGTTTTCATCCTTGCCGTCACTGCCTGTGAACAAAAAAATGGTTTATTAGATCATCAAGCTCTAAAAGAAGATCTTTTATTACATAAATTAAATAGTGAAAGCCATAAGGAAGAGGACGATAAAACCATTATTGGCTTTTCCATGGATACATTGGCCGAGGATAGATGGCTAAGGGATCGAGAACTGTTTAGGGAAGCAGTAGAAGGCTTAGGGGCAGAAGTGAAAATTTTTGCATCAGAGGGAGATGATGCTTTACAAATTTTACAAGCAGAAACGTTGATTAATGAGGGCATTGATATATTGGTCATCGTTCCACATAATGCGGAATCAACAGCAATGATTGTCAAAAAGGCCCACTCTGCGGGGATTAAGGTGCTGTCTTATGATCGATTAGTTCGAAATTCCGAAATCGACTTGTATGTTTCTTATGATAACGAAATGGTGGGTGAACTTCAGGCAGAAGCGATAACTAAATTAGTTCCTAAAGGAAAGTATGTGTATATCGGCGGGGCCGAAACAGATTACAATGCCCATTTATTTAAAAAAGGTGTTTTTAATGTTCTTCAGCCCTTAATTGAAAAGGGGCATATAACCATTGTGTACGACCAGTGGTCAAAGGATTGGCTTCCTGAAAATGCATATGCCAGTATGAAAGAGGCTTTAAAAGCAAACAACAATGAAGTCGATGCCGTAATTTCCGCCAATGACGCAACTGCAGGTAAAGTCATAGAAGCATTAGCAGAACAAGGTCTCGCTGGAAAAATACCTGTTGCAGGTCAAGATGCTGATCTTGCCGGAGCACAGCGAATCGTTGAAGGTACTCAAACGATGACAGTATATAAGCCGCTCAAGGAACTAGCTAATGTAGCAGCTGAACTTGCAGTAAAGCTTGCTAAAGGGGAAGCAGTAAGTGTAGAAAGAATGGTCAATAACGGAAAATCAGAGGTACCTTCCGTGCTTCTATCTCCTATTGCTGTGGATCAAGAAAATATCGATGAAACGATCATTGCGGATGGCTTCCATACTAGACAAGAAGTATATAAAGAGAAATAAAGTTTTAACATTAAATTGCATAACGGGTTCTACTGTAAGAACTATTTCCTGCCCAACCATCTTGAAAAAGCTAGATTTCAGAACAAGGATTCTATAATATTATTAAAAAGGGAAAGGGGAGTTATTCATGACACAAGAGGTACGTCATCATTATTATCAAGAATTAATTGATTTACAAGATGTAGAAGGGGTAGAAGCCCAAATTCGAAGTTTACTTGAGATTCAAATCGAATCCGTTTCTGACCTAGAAAAGTGGTTAAAAGATGAAAAGAATTTAATGATTAAAATCACGGAAGCGATGACAGGTCACCAAGTCGACTTCTATCGCAACACAGAGGATGCAGAAATTAAGTCGACTTATCTTCACGATCAGCAAGTCATTCAACCACTTTTAATGACATATAAAGCTAAATTGAATGAGAAATGCTGTACGTCTCCTTATTTTAATCAATTAGATGAAAAACACTATGGCTTGATGCGACGAGTTCGCGAGTCCGAAATTAAACTGTTCAGAGAAGAAAACATTCCATTAATGGTAAGAGAGCAAGAGCTCTGTACGAAGTATAGTGAAATTATGGGAGGATTAACAGTTGAATGGGAGGGGGAGGAGAAGCCTTTTCCATTTATCCAATCCCAACTTGATCATTTAGACAGAGCAATAAGAGAAAAAGCTTATCACAAGATTGGTTCTGCTTTCCGACAAATTAAGTCCGATATGGATGCTATTATGGACGAACTCGTTCAACTACGCCATCAAATCGCTGTAAATGCAGGCTTTGAAAATTATCGTGATTATATGTTTGTGGCTAAAAATCGTGAGTATAGTGTCCAAGATTGTTATGACTTTCATGAAAATGTAGAAAAACATATTATTCCGGCTTGGAACAGACTTGCTGATGTTTTTAAATCCAAGCTTGGTGTCGATACATATCGCCCTTGGGATAACACGGCTAAATTAATGAAAAACCCACCATACTCCGATGTGTCTACTCTTATGGATGGCGTTTCTGAGATTTTAGGGAAGACCGACCCATATTTTGCAGACCGTTTCGATTATATGAGAGAGAATGGGTTACTAGATCTTGGGGATCGAAAAGGAAAAAGCCCAGGTGGTTTCTGTACTCCTCTGCCTGTTTCAGGCGATACCTTTGTCTTTGCGAACTTTAGCCCATCCTTTTTCTCTCTGATCGCATTAATTCATGAAATGGGCCATGCAGTGAATGGGTATCTCGAGTTTTCAGAACACGGTCCTACAGAAGACTATCAGCACCGAATGGAAATTGCTGAACTATATTCTCATGGAATGGAATTGCTCTTATTGGATAAGTTAGATCGTTTTTATCCAGAAGAAGAAGATTTTAAGAGCGCCCAGCGTGAAGAGCTGAGACGGGCATTTACAATGTTATACGGCCCATTGTCAGGGGATCTCTTCCAGCATTGGATGTATACAAATCCAAATCATACTGCCAAAGAGCGTGATGAAAAATACTTTGAAATCTCAAAACGCTACGGCTTAAACCCTGTCGATACATCTGGCTTGGAGGAAGAAATCGGGATGAGTTGGGCAGGCACCCTTCATTATTTCGAAGTTCCTTTCTATAATATTGAATACTCCATCTCGATGCTTGGTGCTCTACAATTACTTGAGAATTATCAAAAAAATCCAGAGCAAGCTGTCGAATCCTTTAAAAAAGGGGCGAGTGCGGACTACAATCAATCCATCGCAGCTGTTTATGAAGAAACTGGCGTCAGTTTTGATTTTTCAGAGCCGGCCGTTAAGCGAATGGGTGAATTCCTAGAAAAAGTCATTCAAGACATTCATTAATATAGTTGAAGCACGTGGACGGTCCTTAAAGGGAACAATCGGGGCTTTGTAAAAAGGCACATCTAGCGGTTAATTTTAACGCTAGATGTGCCTTAATTTATTTTTGTGGCAAAACTTGCTCTTAAAATTTTGCTTGTCTTTGGCTCACATGATGTGGGTCAGGAAGTCATTGCGGCGTTCATGAATGTACTAACTAATGCAGGCGAAGCGGCAGAACGTTGCAGCCTTCGCTTCCTTCCTCATTAGGCGCCCAGCCCCTCAAGGTCAAATAACCTGAGTCAATAAAAGTCAAACGCGACTTTTTGCATCAGGTTATTTATGTATCGTGGCTGAGTAGCCGCCTTCCAGTTTTTTTATAATATTAAAAAATGCCAGATGAAAGTAAGAAATTACTATAAGTAAGCGTTTTTATAGGCTGACCGCATTGATATATTTAAATTGAAGTTAAATCCATATATTTGAAAGGGGTTTCAATATGAAGAAGTTTAAAGTTATGTCCGCTTTACTCGTTGCTATGCTAATGGCGTTTCTAGTAGTTGGCTGCAGTAATGATAATGCATCGAGCAGCGAAGGCAGTGATAGTGGAAAAAAAGCTAAAGGCGGCAAGGTAAACGTTGGGATTGTTTTACCTACTAAAGACGAACCAAGATGGGTGCAAGACGAAACACGTTTTAAAGATGCGTTAAAAGATTCCGATTATACGACTGAAATTTTGTTTAGCCAAGGTTCCTCTGCTAAGGAAAAAGAAAACGTGGAAACACTTATTAGCAAAGGGATTGATGTTTTAATTATTGCCCCGCATGATGGTGCAGCAGCTGGTGCTGCAGTAGAATCGGCAAAAAAAGACAAGATTACTGTTATTGCTTATGACCGTCTTATTACAGATACAGACGCGGTCGATTACTACGTTACATTTGATAGTGTGGCTGTAGGTGAAGCACAGGGTCAATACTTAATTGATCATGCTGGTGATGGAAAGGGCATTCCGCTATACCTTTATGCTGGTGCAGCTTCAGACAATAATGCCTTCTTATTCTTTGAAGGTGCATGGAAAGTTTTACAACCAAAAATTGCGGATGGAACGTTTGTAATTTCAAACTCAAGTGAAGCAGAAGGTCTAAAGGATAAGGCAGAACTTTCTCGCGATGAATTAGGAAAAATCCTAGGACAAGTAACGACAAACTGGGATCCAAACGAAGCGAAAAACAAAGCTCAGACTCACTTAACAGCTGCGAGCAAAGACAAAAAAGGCGATGTGGTTATTCTTGCTCCAAATGATGGTACTTCCCGTGCGATCGCAGATGTATTTGGATCTGACCCTGATGTTTCAAAATATGTAATTACTGGTCAAGATGCTGAAAAAGCTTCTATTCAATACATTATTGATGGTAAACAATCCATGACCGTATTTAAAGACGTTCGTACACTTGTTTCAGATGCAATGGGAATGGCTATTGACATTCTGGACGGCAATACCCCTGAAACAACGGGCTCTTATGAGAACGGAAGTAAAGAAGTTCCTGCGAAACAAACAGATGTTATCGTTGTTGAACAAGAGAATGTTAAAGGGGAACTTATTGACTCCGGTTACTACGAAGAGAGCGATTTCTCTGGACTATAAAAACGTAAATAACTAGAACAATATTTATAAATAGTGATAGATGAAGGTCTATCACTATTTCCCCATTGTAATAGTTGTTTTGTTGAGGAGGAAAAACATGAGCGAATATATTCTGGAAATGAAGCAGATTACGAAGGAATTTACAGGAGTCAAGGCGCTCAGCAACGTTAATTTCAAAGTGAAGAAAGGGGAGATTCACTGCTTAGTCGGTGAAAACGGAGCAGGTAAGTCTACGCTTATGAAAGTACTTAGCGGTGTTTACCCTTATGGGACATATGAGGGGGATATCGTATTTAATGACAAGGTTCAAAAGTTTAATAAAATCACTGACAGTGTTGAAACGGGAATCGTCATTATTTATCAAGAGCTTGCCTTATTTCCAGATCTCTCAGTTTATGAAAATATTTTTATTGGCAATGAAGTAAATCATAAAGGGGTTTTAGATTTTAACAAAACGATTGTTGAATCTAAAAACTTGCTGGAAAAGGTGAATCTAAAAGTCAATCCGGAAACGTTGATTAAAGACTTAGGAGTTGGCAAACAGCAGCTCATTGAAATTGCGAAAGCGTTAAGTAAAGATGTAAAATTGCTAATTTTAGATGAACCGACTGCTGCCCTTAATGAAGATGATAGTGAGAACCTATTAGACTTGCTGCGGGAGTTAAAAAAGCAAGGGATCACTTGCATCATGATTTCCCATAAGTTGAAGGAAGTCATTTCCATTGCGGATAAGGCGACTGTCATCCGAGATGGAGAAACGATCTGCACGCTTGATGCTTCTAAAGGAGAAGTGAATGAGAGTGCGATTATTAAAAATATGGTTGGTAGAGAAATTGAGGATATTTATCCTAAAAGAGCGAAAAAGTCTTTAGGTGATAAAATCCTCGAGTTAAAGAATTGGAATGCCTATGATCCGCAATTAGGACGCCATGTCTCGAAAGATATCAATTTGCATGTTAGAAAAGGTGAAATTGTCGGCATTGCGGGATTAATGGGCTCTGGCCGAACAGAACTTGCGCTTAGTATTTTTGGCAACTCAAAGTCTTATAAGTTGCAAGGGGAGCTATTTGTTGGTGGACGTCGTTCCAATTTTAAACATACTAGTCAGGCTATTAAATCCGGAATTGCCTATGTTACAGAAGATCGTAAAGGAGATGGCTTGTTTTTACTCCAGGATATTAAAAATAATATCTCCGCTGCCAACCTTAATGGAATTTCAGCAAATGGAATTATTAATCAAAATGAAGAAATCAAGATTGCTGATCATTATAAACATTCATTAGGTATTAAAGCATCATCATTACAACAGCTAGTTGGTAATTTAAGTGGGGGTAATCAACAGAAAGTCTCATTGGGCAAATGGCTATTTGTCGGCCCTAAACTACTTATTTTAGATGAACCAACTCGAGGGATCGATGTTGGCGCTAAGTTTGAAATTTATTCAGTCATGAATGAACTAATAGATCAAGGTATGAGTATTATTATGATCTCTTCAGAACTTGGGGAGATTCTTGGAATGAGTGATCGCATCTATGTGATGGCTGAAGGTCAAATTAAAGGTGAGCTATCATCCACGGAAGCCGATCAAGAAAAAATCATGAAACTTGCTACGCAATAGGAGGTTAACATTATGAAACTATTGAATGAAGCGAAGCATTTAATTAAAGATAATATTCGTGATTACGGTATGTACATTGCTTTAATTGTTATTATGGTTACATTTTCAATCCTAACAGATGGTTTATTCATGTCCTCCAGAAATATTAGCAACTTACTAGATTCTGCTGGATATATTGCCGTTTTAGCAGTAGGTGTTATGCTCGTTATTGTGATTAGACATATTGACTTGTCGATTGGTTTCTTAGCTGGATTTCTTGGAGCTATCGCGGCAATATTACTTATGCAAGTAGGGTGGCCAGTTTATATTGTTATTCCCATTATCCTTATCCTTGGAATATTTGCCGGATCGATTACAGGTTTTCTAGTAGCTAAAATAGGTATTCCCGCCTTTGTCGCAACACTTGCTGGGTGGCTTATTTATAGAGGAGCCATTCTATTAGCTACAGAAAAGACTGGAACGATCATCATTAATAATGATGCGTTTAACGCGATTGGAAATGGATTTATTCCATCACTCATGGTCATTAATGGCGTGCATCTATTATCATTGATAGCAGGTGCCTTGGCCATCGTATTTTATATTTACAGTACGATCGCTAACAGAAGAAATAAAATAAAATATAATTTTGAAGTTGTGTCTAAGGAGATTTTTCTTCTGCAGTTAATTTTTGTATCAGCTATTATTGGTTATATTACTTGGATCTTAGCTAGCTACAATGGATTATCCTGGACAGTTATCATTATGCTTTTAGTCGTTATGATCTATCACTTTATAACAACAAAGACTGTTGTAGGCCGGCATATTTATGCGGTCGGCAGTAACCCGGAAGCAGCGCACTTGAGTGGAATTAACGTAAGTAAAATTACATTTCTTGTATTCGGTTCTATGGGGATGCTATCCGCATTATCAGGTATTTTATTTACTTCCCGCTTACAATCAGCTACAACTACTGCAGGTACATTATTTGAACTGGATGCCATTGCAGCTGCCTTCGTCGGTGGTGTTTCAGCAGCGGGTGGGGTTGGGAAAGTAACAGGAGCTATTATTGGTGCTCTCGTTATGGCTACCCTTACGAACGGCATGAACTTGATGGGCGTAGGAATTGCCCCTCAATACATCATTCGTGGTGGTGTATTGGCTTTAGCAGTTATTTTTGACGTATTTACTCGTAAACAAAGAGCATAAATCATGTGCGATTTTATGAGAGACAATGAGCCAGCTATGAAAAATAGTTGGCATATTTTTTATTCTGCTACAGCTATTCACATCTCATGAGTGGTTATAAGAATATCTTTTGTTGAAATGAGGACGAACACATGATACTTTTTAATAATTTTAAAAGTTTAAGAATGAAAATTGTAGTTGGCTTCTCTCTTGTCATTTTATTGTTCGTAACCTTTGGTGTATATATCTATCATTCAGTTCACAACGTTAATACCGATACCGAAAGGATGATCAGCAAAGATCTTCAATTATTGATTGCTGGAGAACAAATGGCTGTTAGAATGGCCAACAGTATAGGGCTAGCAAGTGGTTACGTTGTATTTGGCTATAATGACAATAAAGATATATTTGAAGATGAAACACAAAAAGCACAGCATTATGAAAAGATTGTGAAGGAATTGGGTGCATCAGCTGAATTTGAGGAACTTATCCAGCGGGCTAATGATTGGAGAGAGCATGTTAACAGCGATATATTTAATGAAGTAGAATCAGGCAATAAAGAACAAGCTACTTTAAATTTAGCAATTGCGTCAAAAGAAGCCCGTAATATTATGGAGGGGTTTGAGACGATCGCAGCGGATAGTGAAGCACTAATCCAAAAGCAAGGGAACAGTATTATTAATAATGGAAATACAACATTGTACATAGCGTTAATCGCCATTATTTTAGTCATTGTTATAAGTGTAGCCGCAGCATTCACTACTTCGACTATCATTACGACTCCTGTAAAAAAGGTAATGGAGAGATTACAATTAATTTCGAGTGGGAATCTCAGCCACGAGCCGCTAACAACGAAATCACGAGACGAAATTGCTCAGCTTGTTGCATCGACAAATGAAATGAATAAAAATATACGTAGTTTGATCAGTGAGATCAATCATGTATCCCATTCTATTTCTAAACAAAGTGAGGAGCTGACTCAATCGGCGAATGAGGTGAATACTGGTTCATTACAAATATCTGCCACCATGCAAGAATTGGCTACCGGCACGGAAACTCAAGCTATGAGTACGAGCGAATTGGCTTCTATAATGGTATCTTTTTCTGCCACTGTCGATGAGGCTAATGAAAATGGTGAACGTATAAAGCAAGCTTCTGATCATGTGTTGCAGATGACGGACGAAGGTAGTCAATTGATGCAGGCTTCGAGTGAGCAAATGGCGAAAATTGATCAAATTGTGAATGATGCTGTTGATAAGGTAAGAGGATTAGATGAAAAATCAAATAAGATATCCAAATTAGTTTCGGTTATACGAGAGATTGCCGATCAAACGAATTTACTTGCATTGAACGCAGCAATTGAAGCCGCTAGAGCGGGAGTACATGGAAAAGGCTTTGCAGTAGTAGCAGATGAAGTCCGAAAACTAGCGGAACAAGTATCTGCGTCTGTGTCAGATATTACAACCATTGTAAATGACATACAAGATGAATCCAGCTTAGTTGCGGAATCGCTTGAAGACGGATATAAGGAAGTTACACAAGGAACGAGCCAAATTAAAGCAACACAGGAAACCTTTAATGGAATTGGTGCAGCCTTAACAGAAATGACGAACAACATTCAAATTGTTTCTGAAAATATCTTAAATATTGCCCAAAGTACTAAAAAAATGGACGAATCCATAACGGAAATTGCCACAATTTCCGAAGAATCGGCTGCAGGAGTAGGGCAAACATCAGCTTCATCTGAGCAAATTAGCAGTTCTATCGAAGAAGTAGCGAAAAACTCCGACGACCTCGCTAAGTTAGCAGAGAACTTAAATGGTCTAGTTAATCGATTTGTTCTTTAAGTAGAAATGAGTGTAATGTCTCTTCTGAAAATTTGATGGAGTGCCTATGGCGTGAAAACAGCCATGTAGGACTCTTTTTTAGTTTTTAGGTAGACTGCGTTAATAAACTGTAGATTGACTACCCTTCACACCTAATATTTAGGCAGTTAAGAGACTTTATATTTTGACGTGGGATATTTACTAGTACGGTCAGTAAAACGAAGACAACGGCCAGTAACCCCGTAATAATGACTCGTAAACTGAAAATTACTGCCAGTCAAATATCGAAATAGCAACTACGATTACATTAAAGAAAGCCCAGCCATATAGTATTCAGGACTTTTTATAAGAAAAAGAACTATTGAGTAGAATTCCTACCTTTTTCCAGAACTTGCATAGTTTTAATGCCCTAAAATTCCAGTAAATATTTTATTCTATAAACAATAGTGGTAAACTATAATAATAAGAATATAGTTCCTCAGGAAAAGATGTGCGAATTACATCCTTTCTTCAAATTATAGAGTAGTAAGGAAGATCGAAATGAGTAATAGACAAACTGACGTTATCTTAATAGGTGCCGGTATCATGAGTGCGACTTTGGGGACATTTCTGAAAGAATTGGTTCCAGACTGGGAAATTACAGTGTTCGAAAAGCTCGAAAATCCGGGAGAAGAAAGCTCTAACGAATGGAATAATGCAGGTACTGGCCATGCTGCGCTGTGTGAGCTTAACTATACACCCGAAAAGCCTGACGGGTCTATAGATATCACGAAAGCGATTAAAGTAAATGAACAGTTCCAGCTTTCAAGACAGTTCTGGTCTTATCTTGTCAACAGTCATCTGATTCATAATCCACATGATTTTATCATGCCAATCCCTCATATGAGTCTAGTAGAAGGGGAAGAGAATGTATCGTTCTTGAAAAAGCGTTTTGAGGCGCTTTCGAATAATCCTCTGTTTCAAGGGATGGAATTTTCTGATGATCCTGAGAAACTGAAGGAATGGATCCCGTTGATTATGGAAGGCCGTTCGTCAAATGAACCGCTTGCCGCAACGAAAATTGATTCTGGTACGGATGTTAACTTTGGTGCTTTAACGCGTATGCTATTTGACCATTTAAAGAGTAAAAATGTTAAGGTCAACTACAAGCATAATATCAAAAATATTAAGCGCAACGAAGAAGGCTTATGGGAATTGAAAGTGCTTAATATGGAGAGCGGAAAAATCGAGTACCATACTGCAAAATTCATCTTTATTGGTGCAGGCGGCGGAAGCTTGCCTTTACTGCAAAAAACCGGTATTCCTGAATCTAAACATATCGGAGGCTTCCCGGTTAGCGGCCTATTTTTAGTATGCAATGACCCGGAAGTGGCAGAGCAGCACCATGCAAAAGTGTATGGAAAAGCAAAGGTGGGCGCTCCTCCAATGTCTGTTCCGCATCTTGATACACGTTATATCGATAATAAAAAGTCATTGTTGTTCGGTCCGTTTGCCGGTTTCTCGCCGAAGTTCCTAAAAACGGGATCGAATATGGATTTAATCTGTTCTGTAAAACCATATAATATCCTTACGATGTTAGCAGCAGGCGTAAAGGAATTGTCTCTAACAAAATATTTAATCCAGCAAGTATTGTTATCTCACGAAAAACGCATGGATGAACTGCGCGAATTTATTCCGAATGCTAAAAGTGATGATTGGGATATCGTCGTAGCAGGTCAACGTGTACAAGTAATCAAAGATACAGATACTGGTGGCAGAGGGACCCTTCAATTTGGTACGGAAGTTGTGACTGCGTCTGATGGGTCAGTCGCTGCATTGCTCGGTGCTTCACCAGGTGCATCGACTGCTGTTCACGTTATGCTTGAAGTTTTGGAAAAATGCTTCCCGCAATACATGAATGAATGGGAACCGAAGATTAAGGAAATGATTCCTTCTTACGGCATGCCGCTTTCTGAAAACCCAGAGTTTTTCCATACAGTTCATGCATCAACAGCGCAGGCACTTGGTTTAAGTGACCACAAAGAGTTGCAGACAGCGGGGCAAGGTGTATCATAAAGTAAATATAAGTTGTTAAGTCATTGATGTGTTTTTACATATCAATGGCTTTTTTGTTCTTTTTTTTAATATTGCGTTCTGTTTCTATAGTTCCAGGGAATAATGGAAGGAGAAAATTAAGTGAAGGCGAGGGCACTATTTGATAAGAATAAAGCTAATGGAACGATTGGAAGCCCGCAAAGATGAAATGATCAAAATTCACCGTTATTTACATGAGAATCCGGAACTATCTTTTGAGGAAGAAAAAACAGCTAAATATATTTTAGATTTTTATGATATAGCTGAGAACACTTGTGATTTCAATCATGAGATGAATCGGCTTCGAATCGGGCGTGACTTCATGTCACGTTAACGTAGGAACTGTGGGGATAGCCTAATCCATTAGAAGCCAATGGGTTTCTGTACTTAGGAATCTTACGACTTTAGCCGTGAGAGGTTCAAATTGGATGTACGCCAAAAGGGGTGGAAAAACCTTATTTTAACCATAATCCGAAATTTGATATTGACGAAGATTCCCTAATCGTTGCTGCAAAAGCAGTTGGCTATGTCGTTTGCGGATACTATGGAATAGAATAAGCTGCACAAGAAATCAGTAGAGGCAGCTCGAGGCTAATCGAATAAAACAAGCAATACAAGATATTCATTAGTAATATTCTTGCCTTGCTTGTTTACTTTGTTCTGTATATTTAAATTATTCGATATACAATTAAATATATTTCTCTATAAAACGTAAAACCTCCGTAAAAGCTTCCTTCACCTGTGGTTGGGACATATTTTGGTCAAACACATGTTTTCCATTTTTAATCGTAATGAGATTATGTGGAACATTTCCTTTTTTTAATGTCTCTGCAAATTGAACTGATTCATCATAAGGTACGTCTTCATCACAATCCCCATGTAAAAGTAGTGTTGGTGGATAAGTTTTATCCACTTTTTCTATTGGACAAAAGGCTTTCAATTGGTCTTTGTCTGAAGCTAGGTTCACATCCGTTACATAGTCTAGCCATTTTCCTTGCTGACGACAAAATAAATAAATAGCATATCTTTTTTCAATCGGTGCTGAAGAAATTTGGTGAGGCTTAATCAATTGTTTTGCTAATATTTCCGGTACGATCGTAGTTTTAACATAGTGTGGGCTTGGCTTTAAATACCAGTCGCCGAGAATATTTCCATATCCATAAAATGAAACGATGACATTTGGTTTTTCTTTAAACGTTCCGGTAGTTAATGCGAGATAAGCTCCGGCAGAACCACCAATGACGCCGATTCGATTTCGGTCAAATTGAAAGAAATTCTGGTTTTTCACCCAATATAGCGCATCCTCAATATCCTCGATAATTTCAGGAAGTTTCGCTTCTGGAGCAAGACGATAATCAATTGAAAATACATGATACCCAGCATGATTATATAACGCCACTTGTTCTTTTAATATGTCCTCTTTTGTCCCCCAAACGAGTCCACCGCCATGAATGTAAACAATTAATGGGGCGCTTTCATCTTCGACGGCATACAAGTCACCTTTGACTTCGCAATCGTTTATTTTCTTATATACATACGTTGTGAGCATTTCAATTTCCACCCTTTGTATTTTCGATTAAAAAGCATTTATTTAACTTTATTCCATATTTTCGTAAGACGAGTAATCGCAGTAGCGAATGTTGCCTCCACTGGATGCCGCTACATTTATGAAAGGGAATTTATGGAACAAAACGGGATTTTCTTGTTATAAATCATACATCAAATTAAAAGCTGTGGAAGAAGAAATCCCCATTTTTAATGTTTTTTTAATATCGCATGTCTCTTGAAACCTTATAAATCCAGGGATTGTCTAATTTTTTAGGTTTTTGTAATGTAACCACTTTCAATTTTATTCGATTGTAATGGGCCCTATTATATACTCCAGTTGTACAAACAAAAGTCGCCAATTTATTAATTAAGCGAGACGGCGTGAATGTAACTAAAAATACTTTACGAGGTGATTTAAGGTGCTTTATACGATTATTAAAAAGAATTCTTATCAAGATTCTATTAACCTTATGCTCCTAACAAATGCAGTAGCTGCAACAGAGGGAGTGAATAAAGTACAAATTATGATGGGTACACCTGCGAACAAGGATATTTTCAAAGGTGCAAATCTATACACAGATGAGTTGGAAACAGCTGAGTCCAATGATATGGCCATCGTAATTGATACAGATGACGAAGGAAAAGTACAAGAAGTGCTAGAAAAAGTTGATCAATATTTACAAGATCAATCTATTAGCGGCGGTTCCGAAACATTCGAAACAGTACGTACTTGGGATCGTGCTAAAAAAGCATTGCCTGATGCAAATGTTGCTCTTATATCTGTACCTGGACAATATGCTGCTGAAGAAGCACATAAAGCTTTAGATATGGGACTTCATACTTTCTTGTTCAGCGATAACGTATCAGTGGAAGATGAAGTTGCTTTAAAACAAAAAGCACATGATAAAGGCTTGCTTGTTATGGGTCCTGACTGTGGTACTGGAATTCTTGATGGTATTCCAATGGCGTTTGCTAACGTCGTAAATAAAGGCCGTATTGGTATTGTTGGCGCTTCTGGAACTGGTATTCAAGAAGTTACAGCGATTATTGACCGTTTAGGTGAAGGTGTCAGCCATGCAATTGGTACAGGTGGCCGTGACTTAAAAGAGCCAATTGGCGCGATTACGATGATGGACGGAATTAAGGCGTTAGAAAATCATAATCAAACAGAAATTATTGTTGTTATTTCTAAGCCGCCAGCAGAATCAGTACGCAAAGAAGTAGAAGCATTGCTTCACAGTTTATCAAAACCAGTTGTCGCAATCTTCCTTGGAGAAAAACCAACAAAACATGAAGGCAATATTTATCAAGCCTATACGTTGGAAGAAACGGCACTAATTGCTGTTGATTTAGCAAAGAAAAATGATATTAAAGAAAACTATGCAGATGGTGACTATACAGCAGATAATGCTGAACTTGCAAATGGTCAAAAGACAATCAAAGGCCTATTCTCAGGCGGTACATTAGCTTCTGAAGCAGCCGTGTTAATTTCTGATGCACTAGGTTTAGGCAGCCATATTACAAATGTTGATGGTTATGTTCTAAAACAAGACGGCCATGAAGTTGTTGACCTTGGAGATGACAAATATACGCAAGGTAAGCCACATCCAATGATTGACCCTGAAACAAGAGCACGTTTCATTGAACAAGCTGCAGATGATCCAAGCACAGCAGTTGTCGTATTAGATTTCGTACTTGGTTATGGCTCACATGATGATATGGCAAGTGCATTGCTTCCATATATTCAAAAAGCTGTTGCAAAAGCAAAAGATCAAGGCAGAACATTGCATGTTGTTGCATCTGTATGTGGTACAGCCAATGACCCACAAAGCTATGGAGACCAACGCAAAAAATTATCCGATGCAGGAATTATCGTGAAGGATAATAATAACCAAGCTGTCCGTACAGCATTATCAATTGTTGGATTAAAAGTAGAAGATCCACAAAAAGTGCTTGTTCCTTATGAAGGAGAAGTAAGAAACTTTGATTTAACCGTTTCAGAAGAGATTACTAATCTTTTAAATAATAAACCTAGCGTCATTAACGTTGGATTAAAGAGCTTCACAGATGCGATTATCGCTCACGGCGGCCGCGTCGTTCAATACGATTGGAGACCAGTTGCAGGCGGTAATGAAAAAATGAGAAAAGTTTTGAGCTTACTGAACTCAGAAACAGAAGCAAATGAAGCGGTTGTTGAAAAAATTACAAATTCAGCTCCTTTCCTCATTGATGTTGTACCAGCGAAAGAAAAAATTGCTGAATTAAATGAAGGAAAAGTATTACTACATGCTGGTCCACCAATTAAATGGGAAGACATGACAGGCCCAATGCAAGGTTCTTGTGTCGGCGCGGGGCTGTTTGAAGGCTGGGCTGAAACAGAAGAAGAAGTAAGAAGCATGCTTGAAAATGGTGAAGTTACATTTATCCCTTGCCACCATGTGAATGCAGTAGGACCAATGGGAGGAATTACTTCAGCAAATATGCCAGTATTTGTTGTTGAAAACCGCTTAGAAGGTAATGAAGCTTACTGTATTATGAACGAAGGAATCGGAAAGGTGCTTCGCTTCGGTGCTTACTCTGAAGAAGTTATCACTCGTCTACATTGGATGAAAGATATTTTAGGGCCTACTATTGCAAGAGCTCTAAAACTTACAGAGGACGGCTTAAACTTAAATGTAATGATTGCAAAAGCAATTACAATGGGTGACGAATTCCACCAACGTAATATTGCAGCATCCTTAATATTCTTAAAAGAAATCAGCCCACTTATTGTACAACTTGAGATGGATGATAAAGATAAAAAAGATGTAATCCAATTCTTAGCTGACACAGATCAATTCTTCTTAAATATCGCTATGGCTACAAGTAAATCAGTCATGGACGGAGCAAGAACGATTAAAGAAGGTACTGTTGTTACAGCAATGTGCCGTAACGGAAAAGATTTTGGTATTCGTATTAGTGGAATGGGTGATGAATGGTTCACTGCACCAGTTAATACACCACAAGGCCTATTCTTTACAGGCTATTCTCAAGAAGATGCAAACCCAGATATCGGTGATAGCGCGATTACAGAAACATTTGGCGTCGGTGGTATGGCGATGATTGCAGCTCCTGGTGTAACACGTTTCGTAGGTGCAGGCGGTTTCCAAGATGCACTAAAAACGAGTGAAGAAATGAGCGAAATTTGTATCGGACAAAACAGTAACTTTACAATTCCTACATGGGATTTCCAAGGTGCATGTCTTGGAATCGATTCTCGCAAAGTAGTAGAAACAGGAATTGAGCCAGTCATTAATACTGGTATTGCTCATAAAGAAGCAGGCGTTGGACAAGTTGGTGCAGGTACTGTTCGTGCTCCTAAAGAATGTTTCGAAAAAGCTTTAGAAGCATACGCAAAAAAACTGGGCTTAATCTAAAAAGACAATGAACAAAACTTTCTATATAGAGGAATATGCAAAAAATATTCCTCTTTTCCTTACTGAAAATGAAACAGGCTATATCCACAGCGTCTTTAACAATGGAGTAAATATCAAATTAGGCAAGCGTCTATTATTTATAGGCACGACAAAAAATGGCCAACTTCCTTTTGGCGCCCATCTGTCCAAAGAAGTGAATGAGCAAATTCTTAAGGAAATAGATAAAGATAGTCCAGTTCATTGGAATCATATGGCACAAACCCTTAGCTTTAATGACGGAAATGTGATCCTATCATTTGCAAAAGCACGAGTATATGAAAATACAATAAGTGTTTCGGGTGATATGGATGCAATGTGTCGCAGCATTGAAACAATATTAATTTCGTTATTAAACTATGATGCCACTACTGGTTTAGATGTACCAATTGAACAGTTTGTTTTAGATTATTTACAAAGAAAAACAACAAGCGATTCGATAGATGAAACTATATTATTACAATTTAATAAACTAACACACTCTTTATTTACAGAAGATAAAGAGACGTGCCTCACCGCTCTGCGTTATTTACTAGGAAGAGGAAGGGGACTAACCCCATCTGGTGATGATCATATTGTTGGATTACTCGCGGTACAAGCGGCGTCTCGTCCGTTTCACCCTACCTTTAATGAAGCTGTTCTATCATTAGTAGAAAATGAATCGATTACGACAGATGTTGCAAAAGAGTATTTATACTATGCTGCTAATGGTCAGTTTAGTTCGACTGTCGTAAGCGTTATCGAACATTTAATAGAGGATACAGATGTATTACCTGAAAAACTCGAAAGTTTACTAGCCGTTGGACATAGTTCCGGCGTAGATACGATTTTTGGAATTTTATTAGGTCTATTAGCTTGGAGGAGAAAATAAACATGTCAGAAAAAGTAGTAATTGCCCTTGGCGGAAATGCCATTTTGCAGCCAAAGCAAGAAGCAACATATGAAAACCAATTAGAAAACGTACGAAAAAGCAGTGAAGTGATTGCGCGTATTGCAAAACAAGGTCACAAGGTAGTCATTACACACGGTAATGGTCCACAAGTAGGGAATATTTTACGTCAAAATGAAGAAGCGAAGCACGTTGTTCCCGCATTACCGCTTGATGTATGCAGTGCAGAATCTCAAGGATTCATTGGCTATATGATGGAACAAACATTGAAAAATGAACTTCGTAAAGTTGATCTTGACCGTGACGTTGTGGGTATTTTAACACAAACTGAGGTTTCTTTAGATGACCCTGCTTTTACAAATCCGGATAAACCAATTGGTGTTTTTTATAGCGAAGAAGAAGCAAAACAACTTGCTGAGGAAAAAGGCTGGGTAGTAAGCGAAGATGCAGGCCGTGGCTGGAGACGCGTTGTTCCTTCACCAATGCCGCAATCCATTGTTGATGCACCAACCATTAGGCGTCTTGTAGAATCAGATGCGATTGTTGTAGCATGCGGCGGCGGTGGAATTCCTGTCGTTTTAAATGAAGATGGCACATATGAAGGTGTAGAAGCAGTTATTGATAAGGACCGTAGTGGCCTTCGTTTAGCTATCGAAACTAAAGCAGATACATTTATGATTTTAACAGATGTTCAAAATGTATTCGTAAATTATGGTAAGCCAGACCAAAAAGCGCTTGAGACTATTTCTTTAGAGGAAGCGAAACAATATCAAGCAGAAGGTCAATTTTCAGCAGGAAGTATGGGCCCTAAAATGGAAGCAGCCATTAAGTTTGCAGAATTAGGCGGAAAAGCTATCATTTGTTCCCTTGACCAAGCTGATCTAGCAATGGAAGGCAAAGCGGGTACACAAATTTATAATTAATCTATATGGTATTAGACCTGCATGTACTTGTAGGTCTAATACCATATTTGTGCATATAGGGTGTAAAATATGAATGGTTTGATAATTTTAGAGTGATATGATTAAATTTACTTTTAATCCGAATTAATATCGTACCGTTAGAGATGATGAACTTTTCTCAACCATATAGATGCATGTAATATGAATAGACTCCTGGAATCACGGGGCGTAAATTTGCTCCATTTTCAAAACCTTTTCAAAAAAGACATGCCAAAGAAACGTCACATATTTATTTTTAAAAAAGGTTGTTTTGTAACATTGTTGCTTATCAAGATTGTGCCTTGGTTGATTTCCGCTACAGTTGCTCGGGGCGGGCGGATTGTCTAGCTTCAGCGCCTAGCCCCTCGAGGTCATAAGTCATATTACTACGTGGCTAAAAGGCAAGCCACTGCGTAATTTGTCTTATGCTTGTCGGGGCTGTCAAGGCGCATACGCATTTCCATGAGCCTCCTCGGCGTAAACGCCTGTGGGGTCTCACCTGTCCCGCTGAACCCGCGACGGACAGGAAGTCCTAGTGTCGGCGTTGGCCACAGGACGTGGCCGTCTTTAGCCGACCAGGAGTCTCGCACTTTCGCTACAATCAACCATTAACAGATTTTGTTTTAAATTGTTGATTCTAGTGTAAGGTATGTGAGTTCATAGACGGAAAATTTCCTGCTAATGCATATAGAGGAGCTTAAAAAGCAGATTTAAGCGGAGATATTCCGATTAACAGCTCAAAATGAGACAAAATCTAGGGATTTTCATTATATAAACGAAAAAACTTCCTTTATTTTTAAGGGAAGAGGGGTATTTCTCAACTTAAACGGAATTTATCCGTTTATTTTTCAAATACAGTGAAATCAACATTCGGTTATAACAGAGCCTATGAGCAAAAGAATATCTCAGTTGATTGGAGTGGAAGGCGGCTACTCCTGGGGGATCAGCGTGAAAGGTGAGACCCCACAGGGCGTGAAGCGGCCGAGGAGGCTCACCACACGCCCCCCGGAAAACGACCGCCTGGAACGGAAATCAACGGTGGCTAGCACTTGCGTTGTATGTAGATTAATATCTCGTTCAATATGAGTCGGTGAATGCCGAGAGTCTATTATGAAAGAAAGGAGGCGCGAAATGAAAAACCTGAGGAGACCACGGACATTTAAAGGAGAACTTATCTTATCCTTTCTAACGATTACCCTTGTTTCTATTGTTATTTTAGGCGCATTCCAAATCTTCCAATTGTCCTCGCTCGTAAAAGAAAATAAAGAGAAACAATTTCAAACGACGGTCTTTTTAGATGATTATATTGTTAACTATGTTCAAGATTATCGAAAAGCTGTTGAAATGCTAGCCTTCAACATTGAACCTTTTTTTGAAGACCAAGATTTAGCTTCCATTGAAAAAAGATTAGAGCAAATTAAAAAGAAATATCCTGGTTTTGTTAATTTATATGTTGGGAATGAAGCAGGAGAATCGATTGTTTTTTATCCGGAACTTTATACGGATGGGGCCGAACGAGTAAATCATGATTTTAGTGATCGTCCTTATTATCAGGAGCTTAAACGAACAAAACAACCTGTGCTATCCTCCGTATTTCATGGACGAGTCGGTACTAATATCATGCTTGTAACAGCGGTTGTCCCTATTATGAGTGAGGATGATAACATGATCGGATATGTATTAGGGGCTTTTGACTTAAATACATTAGCAGATCATATCACATCTCGAATCAATGATAAAAAAAGTTTTGTCATCGTGCTAGATCAAGAAGATAACGTTGTTGTTCATCCTAATGTTGATACACGCACACAACTTGTAAATCTTAAAGACGCACCTTTTGTCAAAAATCTGCCTCATGAACAGCTACAGGATAGCGGCGATTATATTGCGATCGAAAATGGGGAAGAACAATATTTTACGTTCGTTAAAAATGATAGATTAGGCTGGAAAGTATGGATTGGTACTCCGACAAAGTATATATATGATACGTATAAAGAAGCCATTTCTATGGGAATCCTTTTTGTCCTCATGGCAACTGTTTTTATGATAGTAGTAAGTTTCTTTTTTGCGAACCGTTTTGAAACAGCGCTCCAAAATGTGCTGCGCTATATTAAACAATATAAAGACTACACGCGCGGTTTAAATAATAAACCGCAATTTCAGCGGCCTACAAAGGGAACGAGAGAAATCGTAGAACTATATGATCATTTTGGTAATTTAATTGAAGAGGTAGAACAAAACCGTCACGGGCTCATAAAGCTAAATAAAGACTTAGAAAACCGTGTGAAAGAACGAACAGCGACATTAGAAAATAAAAATTTAGAATTAAAGGCGGTAAATAAGTTAATTACATCCGTTTCGGCAGAAAGGGATTTAACGCAATTTATCCAGCATTGTTTAAATCAAATTACGCCATTTGTAGAATATTCTATTTGTGTTGTTTTTCAAAACATCGTAGTCACACCTGATGAAATTACAGCCATTACAGACGTTCAACAATATTTAAACCGTAAGGCTGCTGGGAAACAGCATATTGAACCAATCCAAATAGGTAAGAACTTACAAGGATTTTTAGTTGTTGATTTAATTAATAATCAAAAAATTAATGCAAGTGAACAAGAGTTTTTAGAAACATTTGCGAGCTCGTTAGCTATTATGTTGGAAAATAAATATCTATTTGAAATGATTCGGAATAAGCATGCCGAACTTGAGGCCATTTTGCAAAGTATGTCAGAAGGATTAATGCTGCTTAATAACAAGGATGAAATTGAATACGTAAATGACTTTTTCCAACAAATAGTATTTTCAGATACGGACTATAAATTATTTGAATTGAAAGATATGTATAAACGATTTATGGAGCTCTTTCAAATAAGTAAAGATGAATTGCAAACTTTTATTCAACAGGACGAAGCGGAAATAAAACTCGAACATGTAGAAGGTAATGATAAAATAAAATCCTATATGCTGCATAGTTTTTCCGTCTTTCTTGATGATCAAATTATCGGTAAAGGATTAATATTACGTGATATTACGAAAGAGGCAGAAATTGATACGCTAAAAAACAACTTAATTTCATTAACCTCACATGAGTTTAAAACGCCAATAACAAATATACGCGGCAGTGTCGAAACATTACTCCGCGATGATGTAGAGTGGGAACCCGACTTTGAAAGGGAGCTTTTAGAAGGTGTTCATGAAGATATTGAGCGTATCCAGCACTTAGTAAGTGATTGGATGGATATATCAAAAATTGAATCAGGCACTATGTTTATAGAAAGAAATATGGTCCGCGGTGATCAAATTATTGAAAAGTCACTCCAGCAAATACCGAAAGAACTGCAAGAACAACTAGAGGTCACATTTCAAAACAAACTGGATGGGCCGTTCTATTTTTACGGTGACAAATTTCGAATTCAGCAAGTATTAGTCAATTTATTTATGAATGCGATTCGCTACAATGACCAAACTATAAAAAAAATTGTGGTAACACTTGATCGGACGTCTACTGATATTATTATATCGGTAAAAGATAATGGCATCGGAATTTCAGAAGATCATCTAGAAAAAATCTTCACTCGCTTTTATCAAGTAGATGTTACGGGCACGAGACGGACGGGTGGGACAGGCTTAGGCTTAGCTATTTGCAAGGGGATTATGGAAGCACATCATGGTAAAATTACCGTGGAAAGTGAACGTAATAAAGGCAGTATATTTACCTTGTACTTCCCAATAGGAGAGGAGGAAGAATAAAATGAAAAGTCAAAGAATCTGTGTTGTAGATGATGAACCTAAAATTTTACGGTTTATTGCTGCGAACTTAAAGTCGATGGGCTATCACGTTTCTACAGTAAGCTCTGGAGATGAATTATTGGAAACGTATGATTTAGTATCACCAGATCTCATTTTATTAGATATTATGATGCCAGGGCATGATGGCTTTTATGTATTAGAAAAACTACGAAAATTTACGAATGTGCCAGTCATTATGTTAACTGCACGCAGCAATTCACAAGATAAAGTACAAGCATTAAATGTCGGGGCTGATGACTATTTAACAAAGCCATTTTCTTTAGATGAACTTTTTGCACGAGTAAAAGCAGTCTTACGAAGAAGTCAGCCGTCTATTGCAGACCAGCAAATGTCTAATACTTCAATTATAACAACCGGAGAATTCTCATTAGATATCGCGAGTAAACGAAGTTGGATTAATAACGAAGAATTTAAATTAACATTTACCGAATTTTCCTTAATGGAAATTTTAGCTATAAATTTGGATAAAGTCGTTCAACATGAAACATTGCTTACAGAGGTTTGGGGACCGGAATATCGTGATGATATAGAATACTTGCGAGTTGGAATTGCTCGGATTCGCCGGAAAATAAAAGAAAAACTAAAGACGAAGCAAGAATATATTGTCACCTATCCGGGACTAGGATATATGTTAAAAAATATTCCGCAAGCTGGTGAATAAGGGCTCGAATGGATGCAGAACTTCCTATGAAAATGTACGAGATATTAACCGTTTTTAGAAAAAACAGCAAGAGGTTGTCTTAAAAATTGTTTTTATTAACAATTTTTTTGACAGCCTCTTCTTTTTTGCTAGGTAAAGAAAGCATAAGTTTTTTAGTCTATATGTATGATCAGAGACTTTTGCTGTCCAGCTCCAGTCGCCAGCCTATTTCCAAATGTAAATCTTCAACTCTCTTCGACAATTTTTATGTTTTTTTAATGTAAACTCTTTCAATTTTATTCGACAGTTATGCTATTTATCGTATATTTCAATTGAAAGCAATTCAAATTTTATTATAAAAATTTTACTCGTAGGAGGCAGTATCATGGGAGAACCAAACGGCAAAAAAGAACTAATTCCTTATTGGATTAAAGCTGTTATTGTATTTTTTCTAGGCTGGGTAGCCATTTACGGTACACGATCTGTGCTTAATCCAGTAATGGATAATATTCAAGGGGAATTCGGGCTTTCAGCAGCTCAGCTAGGAATGATCAGTAGTATCTTCTTCATCGGTTATGCTGGTTTAAACGTTCCATCAGGTATTTTAGGGGATAAAATTGGGAAGAAAAAAGTTCTTGTTCCAGGAATCATCTTATTCGGTGTACTCGCAGCTGTAACAGGAATGATGCCAACATTCTTCTTATTTATGGTTGCATGGTTATTTGTAGGGATATTCCAAGGCTTCTATTATGGTCCACAATATGGATTATCATCTGAAGCAATCCCAGCAAAACATATTACAGTTGGTAGTGCAATCATTAATAGTGGGATGGCATTCGGTTTATCAATTGGTTATTTCATTTCATCGTATTCCGTTGGTACACTGGGCTTAAGCTGGAGAGCTCCGTTTTACATTATCTCCATTCCAGTTGTCTTAATCGGTCTTGCGATGTGGTGGGTAATTAAGGACAAGCCTAAATCTAAAGCAGAAAGAGCGCAAGAAAATGGCGGCCAAAAACTAAAAGTAAAAGATTTATTTAGCAAGAACATGATCTTTGCGTATATTACAATTTTCTGTGCGATTTACGCATTCTTCGTAGTTGTAACATGGATTCCATACTACTTGCAACATGCTCGAGGTATTGAGGGAACAGAAGTTGCGGTTGTATCATCTTTAGTTCCATGGGCAGCCATTCCAGGTTCTATTCTATTCAGTTGGATTGCTGACAAAATGGGCAAACGTCGTCCAGTATTATTAGTGATGATACCACTATCTATCATTGCAACTGTAAGTATCGTTGCTTTTGATAACATGTGGGTTCTATATGTAGCATTAATTGGTTATGGTATTTTTGGTAAAATTAGCACAAACCCTGTTCTCGTAGCAGTTATTGCTGACAATGCTCCAAAACATGCATTAGGTACAGCATTTGGATTGTACAACTTTATCGGAATGCTTGGATCAATCCTTGCACCATTCATTACGGGTCTATTAACAGATATTACTGGAAGCTTGAATGCTGGATTCTACTTTGCAGCAGCATTATTAGCAGTTGCGTTTATCTCAGTACTATTTATTAATGAAAACAATCGCCCAAATATCGAAGGTGCGGCGAAATAATGGCGACAAGAAACATCCTTAGAAGGTTTACTCTCTAAGGATGTTTTTTTACTTGAGCCCCTTAATTGGATGAGGGCGAATGAAGAAAGGGGTCCGGAGATTTCCTTATTCAAAGGATGGAATACTTACATATTTTCTTCGTCAGCTTTTTTAACCTAAAACGTAAAGCGGGACACTTGTTCATCCCCGATGATCAGCCCGTCTATTTCTTGGAAACCTAATTTTTCATAAACGCGTTTTGCGTGTTCATTATTTGGTTCATAAGAAAGCGTGATAGTATGATGGTGATCCTCTTTCATATTTCTAATGTCATCTATCACGAGTTGGATCGCTTTTTTTCCATATCCTTTCCCTTGATGTTTTTGATCAATCATCATTCGGTAAATCCAGTACTCATGGTCATCTTCGTCGATTCCATATAGCGCGAAACCGACCATTTCTTCGCCAAGATAGATTCCTTTTGCGTGGAAATTTTCAAGGAAATTTAACTGGGCGAGTGATACCGTGTTGGATGCTACAAATTTCACTTGATCTTCGCGGACACGCAACGAAATGGCCTTCAGCCAATTATTTTTTGTAATCGTCTCTAAATGCAACATGCTTCATCAATCCCTCTATAAAAAAATGTTTTACTCCTAAATTGTAAAAGAAGGAGAGAGGATAATCTAGAGGTGTCTAACTTACTTTCTTTATGACTATGTGATGGTGACGAATGATCAGATGATAAATAAATAAGGTGAGTGATTGAACAAACAAATAGACAGAAAATGAATACTGCAGCTTCCAATTAATATAGTTAAAGACATGAAAATACACTGCCATTCCTTCAAACAGCGTTCCTGCTAAAGAAAAACCAACAATATAAACTAAAGTCCAATAGCCATGTATGTTGAACTTATCATACAAATAAATAAAAAAATAGGAGAAGGGGGCGTACAAGGCATAGACGATAATATCAAAAAGCTCATATTTACCAGAATTCATAACGTGATATAGATTTAAATATGGCGGTGATAATAAATGATCATAAAGTCTTGCGATTACAGAACCTAATAACATAATTACGATCATCACACTTAAGGGAAGCCTTTTAGGCAACAAAAATACTAATAAATAAAAAATGAGAGTGGTTATAATCACAAACCATTCATTTTCGCCAAAGATGGACGGCAATGGCAAGGGCATTAGGTTCTCACCTCTTCCTTCCTTAAGATCTTCCGAAATCCATGCAGTAAAATAAATAGCAGGAACAAGGATAAGAGAATAAATAGAATGGATTGCCAGAAATGCCACCCCTCTGAATAGGTAATAACTTCACCCTTTACGAGTAGAAACTCAACAGAATACAAAAGAAATACGTATAGGAAAGTAAAGAACCACTTGAACCTTTTCGAATAAATACTTGCCAAAAAATTGAAGTAAATCATATACAGAAAGGGGAAAACAACAATTTCATATATACGTAAAACAAATAAAAGTTTTATGTTATGTGTAACTTTCCAAAGTGCTAAATTATTATCTACAATTGAAACATAGCTTGTCGTTAAAAACTCAATAATTAAAAAAATGAATAGATTTTCAAGAAAATTAAGTTTTTTCTTGACCACAAAAAAACCAACTACTAAAATAATTGCTCCGTTTAAAAATAATAAAAATGTCATACGCATCAACTCACTTTTAAATAATCTCTTATAAAGATTATTCTTTTCCTCATCCTTTTTTATTCGTATTTCTCTTTTTTCTATAATAAATCTAGACTCTTTTCTTCAGTATTGCTGCTATTTATTTTAATAAGGATAATTTTCATTTATTTACAAATGATAACACCACCTAACAATATGGAAGGTCATTTGATTGAATGAACAATTATACGAACGATAATACGGCTAGACGCTATAAAGCTCATTTAAGTATTTTTGGCACATCTATCATTCATTTAAGAAATCCATATATCATTGCCTGGTGGTCAGCTGCGTTCCCGGGTTTTGGCCATCTTCTTTTATCAAAATATCATAGAGGATATATATTATTTATTTGGGAGGTTTACATTAATCTAAAATCTCATCTTAATTTAGGCATGATTCATTCATTTCAAGGAAATATAACAATGGCTAAAGATGTATTAGATACTAGATGGCTCTTGGCATATATTCCCGTATATATTTTTAGTATTTGGGACAGTTACCGATCGACGGTAGATCTGAATGCTGTTTCCATTTTGGCTGAACATGAAGGACACAAATTTAATTCGTTTAGTATAGGTTCATTTGGATTCAACTACTTAGATAAAAGAAACCCAGTTCTTGCCATCATATGGTCACTTTTTATTCCCGGCCTAGGACAGCTTTATATACACAGGACATTTACAGCTTTTTTCTTAATTATTTGGTTTGTCATCTTCTTTTATTTTTCGCATTTCCTTGAGGCGCTCCATCTTTTGATTCTAGGGAATATCAAAGAGTCTACCACCGTTTTAAATGAAGAATGGTTGTTATTCTTTCCTTCAATTTATGGTTTTGCAGCTTTTGACTCCTATATAAATGCCGTAGAAAATAATAAACTTTACGAAATGGAGCAAAGAAAATTCTTAAAAGAAAATTACCAATCACCAAGCTTTCGAATTTTAAAAGGAAAAAAGGTGAAGTGATGTAAATGCAGTTATTTGCGACTTTTGATAGCAATGATTATTTAGAAATCGCTATTACTGAGTTGGAGAAAAAAGGAATAACGAAAGAATCGATATTTGCTATACCGCTTGATAATCGAAGCAGGGATCGTAAGTTATTCGATTCGCTTCATTATTCTGATGGAACTACATTAATAGATATAGGAATGGTACTTGCAACTGCCTTTTCCGTTATTGGAGCAAGTATTGGATTTACATTAGCTTGGGGTCCAATTTATTGGGGATTAATCGGAGCAATCATTGGGTTTATTTTGGGGTTTGCAATTCGACTTTTAATGGAATTGGTTTTTAAGAAGAAAAAGAAAAAGTCATTGAAAGGCAAGCATTCTGAAATTATTCTAATTATTGACTGTGATGAAAAGCGGGCAGAACTATTAGAAAATGTTTTATGGGATCACTTTGCATTAGGAATAGCAAAAATTAAGTGATGGGTGCTGTTACAATAAGAATCAACCAATTCTGTATGAATACCTTAGCTCATTGGTGGAAAAGTTAAGATAAAAGAAGGTTGTTTTTATGTCCAAAGATAGAGGAAAGGTTTTTATATTATGATTGGGCTGATTATGGCAGTAATCGTTTTTAATGTTATTGCATTTAAAACGAATAAGCATCTAACTAAAAATCAAATTGTTCATATATGGGCATTTACAATATGTTTTCAAACGCTTTTTGATGTTTTCATTTCGTTGAAGTATCATGGCTATTGGTATTTTTCGAAAGGTGTAGACGTACGGTCATTACCTATTTATACCGTTTTAATTCCTGCTGTTAATATCATGTTTTTAAATTGGTATCCTTTTAGGAAGGCACTTTATTGGCGCGTGCTCTATATTTTTTTATGGGTCATTCTTATCACATTATATGAAATGATCACACTATTGCCTGAACCTTGGGGATATTTTCATCATGGGTGGTGGAGATTGGGACATTCCATCCTGATTAATCCCGTTCTATTTTACATCTTATTAAAGTATTACAAATGGATATATAATATAGAAACACGTAACTAACGAAATCGTTTATAAAAAGTTTGTTAGGGATGTGTTTTTTGTATTCCTACAGTCGCTTCATTAGCTCATCGATTCTTAAAGAAGATTCAAAAATATTAAGCCGTTTTAATGTACTGAAAGTATGATAAAATTTTTATATTAGAATTTCCAGAGGAAGGAGCGCGTTCTTTGGATATCACAATAAATCGAAAAATGATTGAAGAAATGTGCGGGACGGTCTCCTTTAAACGAGGAGACTCCTTTTATCGTTCAAAGAAAGTCATATTTGAACAATATGGTTATGATAGATGCGAAGCAATCGTAAAAGGGACGGAAGATTCCTATGTAACGATCAAAAAGATTGCGGGAGGGGGCTTTCATACGACTTGCAGCTGCCCAAAACTCGCTTCCTTTAAGCTAGATTGTCAGCATATTGCCGCCGTTTTACTGGCTATTTATGAACATCAACATCAAGGAACGCCGCCTAGTCATGCAGATGCTTCAACTAATCTAGCACTCACAGAAGGGCTGATAACCCTATTTGATGAACGACCAGTACGAACAAGCAGGCAACAGCTTCACTTTGAAAAAAGAAAAGTGCTAGAAGTGGAGTTGATCTGTAAGATCATCCAAATGGCGAATGAACAAAAGATGATTGGAATTGACGCGTCTTTAAAATCAAAAAAAATCATAAATATACGAGAGTTTCTTGAGAATGTGAAGAAAGGGAATGTAAGTGAAGTTTATAATCCAAGCTTGCATTGCTTTCAAAAAGAAACAGATGCTATCATTCAGCTGCTCATACAAGCAATGGAGGATGAAACTGTCTATGTTGAGACGGGGCATGGCAACATAGATGTCATATCCCACCATCAAACCATACTCATATCACCATCTTTTTGGGAAAGAATAATGCCGCTCCTAACAAAAGCCCCAACGGTTACTTTAAAGTGTTGCGGGCATTCATTTGACGGCATTCGCTCATCGAATGAACCGCTGCCGCTACAGTTTGTATTGCTGCATGAGGAAGACGGCTGCCAGCTTAAGGTTCATGGTTTGGAGCGTATACTAGTGTTGGATTCGTATGGGTATGTGTTGTCGGAAGGGAAATTCATAAGGCTGAACCCTGAGGACTTCAATCGTTTAATCGAAATCATCCAGATGCTTGATGCTTCAGGAATGAATGAATTTCCCATTCCTCAGACACAATTGCATATGTTCATTGAAAAAGTATTACCCGGTTTGAAAAAAATAGGAGAGGTTCATCTTCCGAGCTCTATTTCCAAAATGATGGAGGAAACACCTCTCATTGCTAAGCTTTACTTAGATCGTGTGAAAAATCGTCTTCTAGCAGGGCTGGAGTTCCACTATGGAAATATTGTCATCAACCCATTAGAACACCGTGAGATTCAACGAAGTGCCATCCTTATTAGAGATGTGGAAAAGGAGAATGCTATTTTACAAATGATCGAGGAAAGCTCGTTTGCCAAGACGGAAAGCGGCTACTTTCTACATAACGAAGAGTTGGAATTCGATTTTTTGTATCAAGTCGTGCCGAAAATGAATACGCTTGTGCAGCTCTATGCCACGACAGCCGTGAGAAACCGCATCTTCCGCGAAAGCCCTCGACCGCGCATAAGGGTAAAGGTAAATAAGGAACGGATGAATTGGTTAGAATTCAAATTTGAAATGGATGGAGTTTTTGAAAAGCATATACGTGAAATCCTATTGGCGTTGGAGGAAAAACGGAAATATTATCGGCTGCCGAACGGTTCATTACTTTCTCTTACGACAAGGGAGTTTGAAGAAATAAATCGTTTTTTGCATTCAATACCGACACAACCGGAGGATTTGGAAAGCGGCTTGAATGTACCGATCGTTCAAGGCCTTCAGCTGCTTGATTCAGTAAATGATGATCATTTATTTGAGCTGGAAAAGTCTTTCCGTCAGTTTTTAGAAAATGTCTATCATCTTGAAAAAACTGAGTTTATCGTACCAGAAAGTTTGCAGTCCGTGCTGCGAGACTATCAAAAAAATGGCTTCAAATGGATGAAAACAATGGCTAAATATGGATTTGGGGGAATCCTTGCAGATGATATGGGTTTGGGTAAAACACTTCAAAGCATCACATTTATTCAGTCTGAGATTTCCGATATTCGTACAAGAAACCGTCCAATCCTCATTGTTTGTCCATCTTCTTTGATGTACAACTGGTATAGTGAATTCGTAAAGTTTGCCCCTGATGTCCAAGCTGTAATAATAGATGGCGATAAAAAAGAAAGAATGCATTTACAGAAAGAAGCATTAAAAAACGATGTGATCATCACATCGTATACTCTATTGCGCAAAGACATGCTGTGGTTTGTGAAACAAGCGTTTCACACAGTGTTTTTTGATGAAGCTCAAGCCTTTAAAAATCCGACAACTCAGACGGCGAGGGCGGCAAAAAATATTCAAGCGGAGCATCGTTTTGCCTTAACGGGTACGCCTGTTGAGAATGCACTCGAAGAGCTTTGGTCTATTTTTCACATTGTGTTTCCGGGGCTTTTCCAAGGGTTAAAGGAATATAGCAACCTTACAAGGAAGAAAGTAGCGCGGAGGATTCGTCCGTTTCTGCTACGCAGGTTGAAAGAGGATGTGTTATCAGAGCTGCCTGAAAAGGTTGAGTCAAGAGAATCAGTGGAACTGCTTCCTGATCAAAAGAAACTGTACGCTGCTTATTTAGCTAAGCTTAAACACGAGACACTAAAACATTTAGACAAAGACACCCTTCGAAAAAATCGTATTAAAATTTTGGCTGGTTTGACTCGGCTAAGGCAAATTTGCTGTCATCCTGCCTTATTTGTAGATGGCTATAAAGGACGCTCGGCAAAATTAGAACAACTTATGCAGATCATTAAGGAAGCACAGATTTCTGGAAGAAGGGTATTAATCTTCTCCCAGTTTACGAAAATGCTTCAGATTATTGGAAAAGAGTTAGCGTTTCAAGGCTTACCTTTTTTCTATCTTGATGGCCACACTCCATCAGAAGAAAGATTGAAAATCGCTAATCGATTTAATTCGGGTGAACGCCATTTATTTCTCATTTCATTAAAAGCCGGTGGGACCGGCCTTAACTTGACTGGGGCCGATACTGTTATTTTATACGATTCATGGTGGAATCCAGCTGTAGAGGAGCAAGCGGCAGACCGAGCGCATCGCATAGGCCAAAAAAATGTAGTAGAGGTCATAAAGCTTGTCGCAAAAGGAACAATTGAAGAAAAAATGAATGAGCTCCAAGAACAAAAGCGCCATTTAATCGAAGAAGTAATTGATACCGAAGAGAAGGCGCTATCGACCTTGACGGAAGAGGATATTCGAGAGATATTGATGGTTTAGAAAGGGATGAGAATCCTTATTCATTAAGACATTACGATGAACGGCATGATAAGCAAATGAATTTTTTTAGCCAAGTGCCTCTCCTTTAGGTTGGGGAGGCTATATTTCTTAACGGAATAGAAATGATAAGATTGGTATTGCGAATTATTAATATTGACAAATATCGGAAGTCTATTAAGATTAAAATAGTTCTATCCTCAGACTCTTCTCTAAATTTCTTGTTTACATTAGATATTCCGCATGTCTTTATTGCCTTTTACTTTCTCCAATTGAAGCTACATTAAACCTCTTTTTTACTCGCATTAACACCCATTAACTTTTAATAATTTGTCCGAAGTTCAAATGAATAAATAATAGAACAAAGTTTGATAGTAGAAAAAAGGGAGGAAAGAACACTTTCTACCAAATTTTGTTTAAATTAGCTATTAAGAAGATAATGATCATTGAATAGGAGAGGGATGCTATGGGATTTGAAAAAGAATACCAGGCCTTTTTGGGTGCTCACTCGCAGGCAAGAACCGGTGAGCGGTTGCGACGCTTACAAGAAGGTCACAATCAGGCGGAAATGTTGTTTTTGAAGCAAGTGTGGTGGCCCTTATTTTACCATTTCAAGTATCTTCATCCAGAATATGAAGTCGATGATTTCAAGGATGGCAAAAGGTATTTGGATTTTGCTTATATACGTCCCGCCATCCGAATTTGCTTTGAAGTCGACGGGTATGGTCCACATCTAAAGAACATAAGCAGATGGCAGTTTTCTGACAACCTCGAACGACAAAACCAGTTGGTGATTGACGGATGGACTGTGATTCGCTTTTCTTATGACCAAGTAAAAGAGAAGCCTCGTCGATGCCAACAGATTGTTCAGCAAGTGATAGGTCAGTTGCTGGGTGATGAACTGGACCAGACATCTCTGTCCTTTGCCGAAAAAGAAGTTCTTCGACTAGCCATTCGAAAAGGAGAAGCCATATCCCCTAAAGAAGTTGAGAAGTATTTAAAGCTAAGTGACAAAACGGTTAAAAAAATACTTTCACAACTAGTAGATAAAAAGATATTGATTCCCGCATCTGGGATCAAGAGAGTCCGCACTTATCGGTTAGGGGATCAAGTTAAGGTCCCGATCAGTAAATAGTCGGAAACAATCCGCTTAATTAGCAATTTAAATGAAAAACAGCTTAAATAGACGGATAGATTCCGCCTATTGACTCGAAAAACGTGAAAATGCGTATTTCTCTTTGCATAATCGGAAAGTCTCCCCTTATTTCCTCCGAAACGAGCTCCATTCTGCATATAACCGTAAAATTCCCGCTTATTTTACTTTTGCTTAGACAATAATTCTTTTTGTCGAGTGTCTGAACTCAATTAAAATAGTATACTTTTAGTAATTCGCTATATTGTAGGGGGGCTTAGGATGAAAGAGCTGTATATAAAGCAAAAAGTGTTAAGTCTAAGCGGCAAATTTACGATAAAGGATCAGCAGGAGAATGATGTCTATTATGTAGAAGGAACCTTTTTGAAAATTCCTAAGACGTTTTCCGTTATGAATACAAACGGAGATGAAGTTGCTCTCATTTCAAAAAAGATGTTCAGTTTTTTGCCGAAGTTTTTTGTTGAGGTAAATGGGCAAGAAGTGTTAACAATAAAGAAGGAGTTCTCCTTCTTAAAAGCTCGCTACACAATTGATGCAGCGGGCATCGAGGTACATGGAAATTGGTGGGATATGGATTTTGAAGTGTTGCAGCATGGAGAGGTCGTCGGTCGAGTAAACAAAAAGTGGTTTACTTGGGGTGATAGCTACAACGTCCAGATATTAAATGAAGAGATGGAGACCATCATTATTGCGCTTGTGATTGCCATTGATTGTGTAAAATCTGACAACACTGCTGCTTCCTCAGCACCTTCGATGTAACTAGAATTTACGGAGAATCTTACTATAAGTAAAAGAGATATCCATACAAACAAAGCCTATTCTAAGTTTCGGATAGGCTTTTATTAATTAAGAATGACTTATTTATGCTTAAATGGGAAAATATTCGTGTAACAGTATTATCAGCACAACAACTATCAAAAGAAGAAAATCGATGTAATCTATAATTATATTCAGGAGTGAGGCAAATGAATGAATATATACAGTCGATGATTGATTGGATTGAGGAAAATTTAAAAGATGAATTTTCGCTAGACAATTTAGCTAGTTATATGGGATATTCCCCTTATTATTGCTCTTTTAAATTTCATCAAGCAACAGGAATAAGCATGAGACGCTACATTCTTCTTAGGAGGCTATATTTATCTACGAAGGATTTAGCAAACAATCGGAAGATACTTGATATTGCATTTGATTATAGTTATTCATCCCAAGAAGCTTATAGTAGGGCTTTTAAAACCGTTTTTGGTGTTAGTCCAAGAGAATTTCAACTTAATAAAATGCCTGTTCAATCATTTGCTAAGCTCATTGTTTATCAGAGGGAGGATGGTTGTAGAATGAATATCTCTAGAGAAGCTGAAGTGGAACAATTAAAAAAGAAGAATAAAGAATTATTTGACGAAGATGTACTAAACATATTAAACGGTCAAGTGATGTATGAGGAGTTTAAGCATAAAAAGCTTATGGGAGATTCTGATTATGCACCATTCAATGAGGCAATGTGTGTAAATGCAACTACACGATCTATTTTCGATCAGGAGTTTATTCAAACAAGAGCGGCAGGGCATCATGACTCTGAAGAAAATTACAGGAAAATGGTAATAAAGCCCTTAAATAGTTTGTTCGAAAAAAACTATAACTATATTGTTTTATGGTTTGGAGAAGATATGTTTTGCCAGATGAATCTTCTAACGATGTTAGCTTATCTTGAACAATCTCAATATAAAGGGAAAGTGTTTTTTAATAGCTTTAGAGAGGATGAATTTAAAGTAAGTCAAACGGAGCTTACTTTAGGCAGCTATTATTCTGTCTATGAGGAAGTATTGGTCCATCATATGAAACCAACAAATGAAGTACTTCCAGTGATGTTTCAGGCAATAGAGTTGTTTTTAGACATGCAGACAGAAAACAACGCTGTCATAAGATACATTTCAAAAAATAAACATTTACCTGCACCTGAATTGTTAAAGCGATTATTCGAGGTTTTTCCAACAGTAGGGTATGGAGATTCACAATATCTGGAACTGATCAATAAAATAAAGTGAATGAAAATACTAGATAGTCCTTGCAAGGCTGCTAAAGATAGCAATTTTAAAAAATAGTAAATACTCATTTTGATTCGCCGATGTTTATTTCTAGTACTTTTCATTTTACTATTGTATTAATATACATTTACATCTATAATTATAATAATTATTGTAATTATAGGAGAAAGTGAAATGAACAAAAAAAATATTATTATTATTGGTGCTGCCGGAAGAGACTTCCACAATTTCAATACATATTATCGCGATAATGAAGCATATCAAGTTGTTGCTTTTACAGCAGCGCAAATTCCAGATATTGATGACCGGAAATACCCAAGTGAATTAGCAGGCGAACTGTATCCTGAAGGGATTCCAATTTATTCACAAGATCAATTGCCAGAATTGATTAAAGAGCTGCAAGTGGATGAGTGCGTGTTTGCTTATAGTGATGTTAGTTATGAAGATGTGATGGGTGTGGGAGCGATTGTGAATGCAGCAGGAGCGAACTTCACATTGCTTGGACCAAAAAGTACGATGTTAAAAAGCAATAAGCCTGTCATTTCTGTTTGCGCAGTAAGAACGGGAACGGGGAAAAGCCAAACATCAAGAAAAGTTATTGAAACACTGCTAGAGCATGATTTAAAAGTGGTTGCAGTGAGACATCCGATGCCTTACGGCGATTTAACTGCACAGCGTGTTCAGCGCTTCGCAACAGTGGAGGATTTAGAAAAACATCATTGCACGATCGAAGAAATGGAAGAATATGAGCCGCATGTAGCACGCGGAAATATTATCTATGCCGGCGTTGATTATGCAGATATTTTAACAGCGGCTGAAAATGATCCAGACGGCTGTGACGTTATTTTATGGGACGGAGGAAATAATGACTTCTCTTTCTTCGAACCTGATTTAGCCATTACTGTATTAGATTCGCACCGCCCAGGTCACGAGCTAAAATATTATCCTGGTGAAGTATGTTTAAGAACAACGGATGTCGCTATCATAAATAAAATAGATAGTGCGGCTGAGGAAGCTGTTCAAATCGTAGAAAATAATATTAAACTAGCAAGTCCAAATAGCACCATTATTAAAGCCGAATCAAAAATTACCGTCGATCAACCAGAGAGTATCGTTGGAAAACGCGTATTAGTCGTTGAAGATGGTCCGACGCTGACACACGGAGAGATGAAACTTGGTGCAGGCATCGTGGCGGCTGAACGTTTAGGTGCGAAGGAAATCATTGACCCGCGTCCGTTTGCAGTAGGTACGTTAAAAGAAACTTTTAACAAATACACTCATATTGGAAACGTCCTTCCAGCAATGGGATACGGCGAACAGCAATTGAAAGACCTTGAAGAGACGATTAATCAGGCTGACTGTGATGCGGTCATCATTGGCACGCCAATCGACCTATCACGTGTCATTTCAATTAATAAGCCGTGTACAAGAGTGCATTATGATTTAGATGAAGTTAGCAACCCAAATTTAAGCGAAATTTTAAAAGACTTTATTGAAGAACATAAGCTTGTGTGAAAAATTGTTACTCGAACAATTAGATAAGACTAGCGAATCAGTGTAAGCAGTCCTGTTTTTGTAAAAAAACAAAGTAAATATTTTATTAATTAGACTAGACCAAATCACATTAGAGTTGGTCTTTTCTAGTTTCAGGATGTGAAATCTCACAGTAAATAGTATCCAAAACAACACTGTGACAGCAACCATTGTTATCATGCCTAAATGGTATGCTAATGATGGTGTGAATTCTATCCACTATTTAAATGGACAGAGGTTTAATGTAAAATTACATTTAACAAATGATAACGTGCAGGACTGTTAAATAAGGAAATTAATCTCAAAAATAAGGAGATATTTTAATGACGACTGCAAAAAGGAATTTAAAAACCTGCGATAAGGGACACAAATACTTTAAAAGCAGCGATTGTCCTACCTGCCCGACTTGTGAGCAAGAACGTAAACCTGATAATGGTTTTCTTTCATTGCTCTCGGCACCAGCAAGAAGAGCATTGGAAAACAATGGGGTAACCTCTTTAGAGGAGCTATCACAATATAGTGAAAAAGAGATTTTGCATTTTCATGGTATGGGACCAGCTTCTTTGCCAAAACTTAGATCGGTCTTAAATGAAAATGGGCTATCATTCAAAAACTAACTACAAGGATTATTATTATACGAGTCACGGTCTTGGAAACCTCCCCCTTAACAACAACTGATAAGTTTAGGGGGAGGTGAGTTTTTTTAAATTAGTAAAGAAAGCATATAATTTTATACAATCCTTATTTTAAAGAAGTCTTTCATTGTCTAGCTTTAGGCACCCAGAGACTAGCAAACTTTCAGCTTTTTCCTACGATAAGCCAACATCAGGTGAAATTTGAAATGCCAATTTCACTAGGTGAAATTTGAAATGCCAATTTCACTAGGTGAAATTTGAAATGCCAATTTCACTAGGTGAAATTTGAAATGCCAATTTCACTAGGTGAAATTTGAAATGCCAATTTCACTAGGTGAAATTTGAAATGCCAATTTCACTAGGTGAAATTTGAAATGCCAATTTCACTAGGTGAAATTTGAAATGCCAATTTCACTAGGTGAAATTTGAAATGCCAATTTCACTAGGTGAAATTTGAAATGCCAATTTCACTAGGTGAAATTTGAAGTGTCAATTTCACTAGGTGAAATTTGAAGTGTCAATTTCACTAGGTGAAATTTGAAATGTCAATTTCACTAGCTCATTCTTCGCCGTGTTTCCTGTATCTCATCAGAAGCTTAAAAAGTTTGTACGTCGCTGAACGGGCGCCTTGCGCTTTTCTGATTAGTGCTGGATATCTTCATCTTTTACTAATAAATCAAATGATGGTGTTGCAGATGAATGCAGGGCGATTAAATCATGATCATAATTATGTCTCACTTCGCAAGTTCTATCAAAAATCATCGTCGTCTCATTTCCTGGTTGACAAGCTGTCCATTCTGGCAGGTCATTTGAAGATGGCGTGCCATTCCTTGCGAAACTAATCCATGTATCAAACATCTGCTTTTCCAACAGATCGGAAACTCCAGGAATATTACATACTGGCACCTTATCCGTATTATGGAAAATAAACGGAATTTCGCTGCAATGCCATGCGGCTCTTCCGTCATCATATGGAAACTCAAAACTAAACATATACGAATATGTCGGAGCCTCCTGATGTTCGGCTTTCTTAGCGATAAAATCGATAGAAGGAGCCCGGAATAAGGAATCGATCAGTAATAAATCCGTCAAATGTTTCTCTGGATAAGCTTCTTTAAACAGAGTGATTAGTTTTTCACTATGATCACCGTATCTGTTTGCAATTAATTGCTCGATTTCTTCAATAGATAGCTTGTCTTTATCTGCGATCCCCGGCCCAAATGCAGAAAACTCAGCAAAGACCGTGCCTACCATGACAGGTATGGTTTTGGCATGATCCGTGAAGCCGACAACTCGTGGATCTCCTACATAAAAATCATTCTGAATTGGGCTGCAGCCTACATAATGCCCTTCTTTCGCCAATTTTTCCGATACCTTATTATAAGTTTCTGCTAGAAGTGGATATGGAATTGCTTCCAACTTTTCTACTTCTCCTTCTTCATAGGCCAATTCACGTAGTAAGGCATTTACGATTTCTGTTCCATCTACTTCTCCTGCTGCTACAAAGCCATCAATCAATCCACTCTGTATGATTCCTTTATGAAATAAACCATCTGCTTCGGGGGTCTGCATCAAAGTCCAAACCTTCATACCGCCTCCAGACTGTCCAAATAATGTGACGTTTTCTGGATCACCGCCAAAATTCTCAATATTATCTTGAATCCACTTTAATGCAGCAACCATATCCGCATTACCTGCATTGCCAGAATTCTTATATTTCTCCCCAAATGGCGATAAATCTAGATAACCTAAAATATTTAATCGATGATTCAAACTAACTACGACAGCATCACCAAATTTGCTCATATTTTCCCCATCATAAGCTACATGCTCAATAGATGAACCAGCTGAAAAGCCGCCGCCATGTAGCCAAACGAGAACGGGTTTTTTAGCGTTTTTATCTATACTCCGTGTCCATATGTTTAAATATTGACAGTTTTCATCCATCGGCCAATAACGATGGGGAATGAGTATTTCTCCCGAAGGGTTCTCCTGATTCAGCAAAGGGCTTACATACCCGTATGATGTTGCTTCCTTCACACCGTCCCAAGGCTCAATTTCTGTAGGCATTTGGAACCGTTCAGCATCTGCATATTTAATACCGTGGAAAGTATACGTTTCATCAATCTTATAACCTCTTAATTTCCCAGCTTTTGTTTCTACAATCGGCTCTGTTTTACTACAAATAAACGTTCTCGCCATATGACTTCCTCCTTATCTCTACCGCGCAAGATTACCATTGAGAAGATTTTATCTATTAAATCCATCATAAACTAATAGGATCATAAATGTAAGCGATGTATTTACGTTAAACTCCAGTAACTCATCTTTTGAGGGTTCAATGAAATTTTCTACCCGCTTTAAAACTTTAGGCTATGTTGATAACATCCTAGTTGCTTAATCGTGTTAATAACTAGATTGACAAGAGGGCGGGCAAAATGCGAAAATATCGGCAACAATTAGAAAATCTATATAATCAAACAAGCTAAGGAATTCAATCTTTATCATTTATGTTCTATTTTATCCCCAAAGTACTTCCATAGGTAATATGTCGCCCAAAACAAGGAAGTATACGATAGAAAAAATAAAGGAACCATAAAAGTATTTTTGATCAAATAATTAGACGCAAAAACAGAGAAAACTACCAAGAAAATTATGAATGGTAATAATAGAATCCAATAACGCTTATCTTTAAAAGTTTTAAAACTAAACATACAATCCCCCGTTGACATTATGTAATAAATTAGTAAATGAGAATATTTTGTTTACCTGAAAATGGGTCCTATTCTTGAACAAAGTTTCCGCTTTGTAACGCGCCAATGCCCGATTGGTGAACAAAGGCTATGGCTATAATTCTCATTTGAACACATCAAAAACTTTGCTTTCACCGTCTTCATACTGGCAAATAACGATATGTAGGTTTTTCATATTCCAGTCTGGAGAGCGTAGATAGATAAACGAATTATCCATTTCTACAATATTGTTGCCTGTAAGATATTGTAAATCGAAATATTTATCGTATTGCTCATTGTAACCAGGTGCCTCGATAGTTATAGGACTATACAAGCTTGATGGCTGTAGTGTTGTTTCTTTGATTACTTTCGTATTAATATTATATTGATGAGTATATATAAATTCATTAAACATATCATCATTTCCAATAAAGATTGTTGTACCATCTTGCGATACAGATGCCAGCATCATGGGAATGCCATGTGACTTAATTTGCTCATAGGAAATTCGATTCGTAACTATTGAATCTTGCATATTATAAACAACTACTCCAAATGTACCCTGCATAACCGCTATAATGTTATCGGCATATAAAAGTCTGGGCATTTCGGAACCAAATTCATTTGTTCAATGTCAGACATGTCTACCATTAATTCTCCACCCTTGGGTATGGTGAAATTTTCATTACCTATACCCATAATTGTACTTTTTAGAAAAGACAAACTTAATATGAGTAAAATAGTCGCAGCAGAAGCCATAACTGTCCAATATAACGGATTAAACTTTCTTGGTTTGTGATAACCTTGTTGGATTTTCAGATGAATTCTTTCGCTATCTCCAGTCGAAAATTCAACATTTTCATTTAAATAACTTTTCTCTTTATCGGATATCTTCTTATTAAAGTTATTCAAGTTTATTACCCCTTTTAGGATTACTTTGAAAAGCTTCTCTTCCGCGTAACAGTCTTGATTTAACTGTATTTATATTAATATTTATGTATTGATTTCTTATAGTAATAAAGAATAAGAATTTCCTTGGGTTTTCCTGAAAGACTGAGGATTTGACTGGAATGTTGTACTGAATACACTTTTTTCAGATGATTGATCTTGTAGTAAATAGATAAATTTCTAGTTTATAAAACCGCCTTGTTGATTTCTTTTCAAAACAACAAGGCGGTTTAGTAAATCTAGTAATTTTTTTACTTAACGTTTTCCAAAATTCCTGGAATTAAGATCGTAAAATTATTTCCATTAATAGAACATTGGAACGTATAAACGGGTTTATAAAAGCCTGTGGAATCCAAATAGTAGCTTGCTTCTATAGTATGAATATGAAAAAAAAGAATAGATTGCTGTTACTTAGAAGGATTTTATTGCGAAGAAAACACGCAAATATATTGGAGTTTATTTAATTAAATCATTTTTAACTGAATGGTCAATTTCTGTTCAACGAAAAAGGCAGAAGGTCGTTCCTTCTGCCCAATAGTTATCCTAATATTTTTAATGATTCCCGAACAAAGGCAGGTATGTCACCGGGAGTTCTGCTAGTAACGAGCTGATTCTGGCATACAACGACTTCTTTGTCATGGAAATTTCCGCCGGCGTTTTCTAAATCAACCTTTATGGATGTATATCCAGTCACATCGCGTCCTTCAAGTGTTTTTGCCGTAATTAACAGCTGAGGACCGTGACAAATGGCGAAAACAGGTTTTTTGGCATCCATAAATGCTTTGCTGAAATGAACAAAACGCTCATCAGCACGAAGAATGTCCGGAGAAAATCCGCCTGGGATGAACAATGCGTCAAAGTCCTCTGGGGAAACATCATCTATACTTTCATCAATGATGACCTCACTTTCTCCTTGCTTTCCCTTCACTGTCTTCCCTTTTTCCATTTCAATGGTTATTACTGCATGTCCTTTCTCTTTAAAGGACTTTACCGGTTCCGTGTATTCTGAATCCTCAAAGTCATTTGTAACCAAAACAGCAATTTTTTTACTCATCGCAATCAACTCCTTCATGTCTAAATTACCCTTTTTTGCATAAAAAAAACGTGTAGCGTGGTTAATTTAGTCAGGTTGTATAAATACTAAATGGTTTTATCTTTTCGAATAGATTCATAGTTTAGAAGGATAGATTTTACATATATTCATAAGAAAATGGGGCTGGAAATAGGTGGATGCCATTCATTTTTGTGACTTCATCTGCAAGTATTGGATCATATATGACGTTAAGTAAAGCGGTAGTGTCATAATTGCTCCCTCCTTGTAATATTACTCATCAAACGATAAAGAATGTAACTGAATCGTTCAGTCACCACGAACATTTCTATGCTAGAGTAAATGTTATTAAAAATTTCTTGGAGGTAGCATCTTTGAAAAACATTTATATAAAAACATTCGTTGCAGCATGTATAGCTGCATTTATATTCATAGGTTTACAGAGCGGAACTGCAGAGGCACGTACCGAATATCGTGTAGTAAAAGGAGATAGCCTCTGGGGGCTTGGCCAAAAATATAGTGTAACCATTGATAATATTAAACTAGAAAATAATCGCCGCGACGATTTGATTTATATAGGAGAACTTTTGCAAATTCCTAATAAGGTGAAAGGGGTAGCTGTACATTCAGCAAAACCTAAAAAGGAAACGAGAAAAAATAAACTAGCAAAGCCAGAAATGTCGATTTCTCAAAAAGAAAAGGATTTATTTGCCCGATTGGTAGAAGCTGAAGCAAAAGGGGAATCGTATAAAGGAAAAGTAGCTGTTGCAACAGTTGTACTAAATCGGGTTGAATCTCCTAAATTCCCAGATACTATTACAGGTGTTATTAAACAAGTAGTAGGCAGTACTTATGCTTTTTCACCAGTAAAAAATGGTCAAATTAATAAACCTGCTTCAGATGAATCGGAAAGAGCAGTAGATGAAGCGCTTTTGAGAAAAGATCGTTTAAAGGATTCCATTTATTTTTACAATCCAGATATTGCAACAGATAAATGGATTCGTACGCGTGATGTAGTGAAGACTATTGGTAATCATGTGTTTGCAAAATAACACTGGTTTTAATTTTTCGAGTATGAATTGTTCTTTAATCAAAATAGGTTTAAGAGAAGACTCTGTATTTATTGTAGAAAAACAAACAAACAATCAAGAATGGTCTTCCTATTAATAAAAACGTTGCCTATGTTAGACAAAACAAAAAACTAGTACTAAGAAACTTGATGGTGTAGCAGTTTATGAATTAATTACGAACCATCCTGATTTAATCATGAGATGATTTAGCTTCGGACAAGGCGTGTCTTATTGACACGTTGATTGGATTATCATTTACAGGTTTTCAAACTTTTACTTTTACATTTGCCCTAAAATAAGTGCCTGTCAACACCCGTGATTTGCTGAACTGTTTGATGTTTTCAGGGTGTGACAGGTCGATTTTCTTAAATAGAAGCTGCGTAAATAGAATCAACGGCCTTTGAAAGAGCAGCGTTAAATTCTTCATCTGTTTGATTGACATTCAAATCCTGGCTTAAGGCCCTAGAGAAGCTAGCGATTAGACCATCATTAGCTTTTAGCTTTTCATTCGCTTCATCTCTGGAATAGCCGCCGGAAAGTGCAACGACACGAACAACCTTTGGATGGTCGATAAGCTCTTTGTACATGTTCGCTTGTGTAGGAATCGTTAATTTTAACATGACAAGTTCATTTTCACTTAAAGAATTGAGATGATTTTGAAGTTCAACTTTCAATCGTTCTTCACATTTTCCTTTTTCAAGGCTGTTTATATCTACTTCTGGCTCAATAATTGGAATTAGCCCTGCACTGATAATCTTTTTCGCAACGTCGAATTGTTGATCAACCACATCCCTAATTCCTACTGTATTGGCTTCTTTTATAACAGAACGCATTTTTGTGCCAAATATATGATGTTCATTCGCCTGTTTCAAGGTTTCTTCTAAATTGGTGATCGGCTTCATCAATTGTACGCCATCAGCTTCCTGAGCAAGTCCTTTGTCCACTTTTAAAAAAGGAACAATGCCTTTCACTTCAGCTAGATAATCGCCTGTATACATCCCCTCAATTTTGCGATACATGGTTTCTTCAAACAGAATAGCGCCCAAAATCTTACTTGAATCAAAAGCGGGTGATGTGATGATTCTTGTCCGCATTTCATGCACCAATTTGAACATTTCATCCTCGTTGGAATATGCATTCTCTAAAATACCGTAAGCTGCAAGTGCTTTAGGTGTACTTCCACCACTTTGGTCCAGAGCTGCAATAAATCCCTTTCCGTCTTTCATTCTTTCCAATTGCTGTTGTTGCATCATCTTCAACTCCTTTTCATAATCGTGCCTACTTCATTGGTATATAAGACTATACCCAATTGTCCACTATGTAATAACATGCCCTTTTTTAAAAAATATGTAGGATTTTTTTGAAAATAAGGGCAAAAAAACTTGAAACGGATCAATGAGATGCGTTGGATAGAAGGACAAGAATGGTTTCCAATGAATGGGCTGCATTAGAAGTTATTAAGACGCACTCAAGTAGCGGATAACATAACTATTTTTTTCAGTTCTCTGGGTGGGTGAGGTCCTTTAATGATGGTCTTGGTTATTGTAAAGTTTCCAAGATTAAGGATCTAACTGAAAACAATCAAATTAATAAGCTGATTCACTATCAATCTTGTTATAATGATGAGGTGTCCAAAAACGAAAAATGGATTCCCTCTATTATTTTTGCTTAAAATCGGAAAAAGGACCTAGTTTCCTTTTCTCTAAAAGAACACACTATAAAGGAGTTGCACCTTCTATGAACAAGAAAGACATAGCAAATATTCGCAAACAATTCAAACTTGATAATGATTTATTAAAGATCACTGACATCTTTAATGTTTATATAAGAAAGGAAAGCAGCGACATTTATCATCAAGAGAGCAATCCTTTTTCCATGCTGGACAGAGAGCAGCAGGAGCTATTCATGATTAATTTTAAAAAGGTGCTGACGGGTGCTTTAGACATAAAGTTATTTGAAGTGAAGTTTCAAGAAGAGGCAGAAGATCATTCTCGTTTTATTCTTCACGATGGTCTGCAAGCGGATGATGTAGACGAATGGAATGAGCAAATGCTTCTCATTGTCGAAAAAATGTTCAAGGACATTCAATATGAGAAAGATATGGTTGTCACATTTATACGTGGGGAATATTTTAAACCGACAAAAAGGAACAGTGAGGAAGCAGAAGTAAGTGAGCGGGATGAGGTGTATACACATCCTTTTATTCTTTGCAGCATAAACCAGACAGAACAACCGAAAAAAACATTGGTGTTCGATTATGTCGAAAAGGAATTTAAGTCTAGTATAGTTGTTGATTCCGTTATCAATTTAAGATCTCCGGTAGGCGGTTTTTTGTACCCATGCTTCACTGATAGTGCAGCTGATGTAAACCGTGTACTATACTCGTCTGGAAAGGCGAATCAGCCTAATTATCACTTTATCGAAAATGTTTTAAATGGTGAAGAGATCATGACGGCATCAGAAGATAAAGCTGTTTTTGAGGAAATTGTAAAACAAGTAGTTGGAGACCAAGTAGATACTCATACGCTTGCCAATCTATATGATGAAATCAATCGCATGATGGATAAGGATGAAGATGAAGAAGAAGAAGAGGAAGAAACGCCTACATTAGATTACAAAGAGGTAGAACGTGTTTTAAAAGTGAGCGGAGTAGAAAACGTCGATACGGATAAAGTTGAAATGGCATTTAAAACAGTAATCGATGACGAGAAATACGAACTGAAAGCAAGCAGTATTGTACCAAAATATACGTCGAAATCGATCAAAATTAGTACGAAGGTAGCCAATATTTCGATCAGTCCAAAAGATTTAAGATATGTGAAGCAGGTTCACATTAACGGGAAACGTTGTTTATTAATTGAGGTAGATGAAGACACTGAAATAGAAGGATTTATATTGATTGAGGAAGCATTATTGAACTAAAAGTACCTTTTATTCTTAAAAAATATCATTATTTTACAAACCCTTTACTTAAAAACCGCTATAAATTAATATTTCCCCTCTATGATAAATATGAGTTTAAAACTTTCACTCAGAGAGGGGATTGTAAAATGAATCGCATTTTGAGTAAGAAAGTAGCCTTATTCTCAATGGCTGCTGCTGTAACTATTTCTTCTTTAAGTTTTGCGGGGCATAGTAGTTTCACAGAAGCAAAGGGCAAGAAAAATGAACCTACCAATGTCATAATGATGGTAATGGATGGAACTAGTGCAGGTGCCACGTCTTTGGCAAGATGGTACAAGGGTGAGAACCTGGCCATGGATGAAATTGTTATTGGAGGAGTGCGCACGCATTCCGCAGAATCAGCGATTACTGATTCTGCACCAGCTGCCACTGCTTTAGCAACCGGACATAAAAGCAATGATAAGATTGTTGGGCTTCTTCCTGAAGTAGTAAATACACCAGGTGTTGCTGCCGTTAATCCTAAGGATGTCTTTAAACCAGTTGCAAACGTATTAGAGGGTGCAAAACGAATAGGGAAGTCAACAGGCATCATTTCTACTTCTGAAATTCAACATGCAACTCCAGCAGGCTTCTCGTCTCACGCAGTACATCGCAGCAATTACCAAGATATTGCTGAGCAACAAGTGTATCAGGAAATTGATGTTGTTCTTGGTGGAGGAAAAGAATCTCTATTGCCAGGCACAACAAAGAATTCTCGAGTTGATGGTGAAGATTTAACAACTGTGCTCGATGCTAAAGGGTATGACTTTGTAGAAACTCGTGATGAGCTATTAAATACGAAATCAAATAAAATTTGGGGATCATTTGCTCCTTCTGCTATGGCCTATGACCTTGACCGTAAAGCAACGAGCAATCATGAACCATCTCTTGCTGAAATGACGAAGAAAGCTATTCATACTCTCTCAAAAAACGATAAAGGTTTCTTCTTATTTGTGGAGGGAAGCAAGGTAGACTGGGCAGCACATGCAAATGATACAATCGGCATCATTAGTGATGTTTTAGCTTTTGATGATGCGGTAAATGAAGCCTTAAAGTTTGCGAAAAAAGATGGAAATACAATGGTTATTGCAGTTAGTGACCATGGCAACAGTGGGATTACGATGGGGAACGTAAACACAAACTCCAGTTACCCTGACACTCCAGTTTCTACTTATATCGATCCTTTAAAAAAAGCTTCAATGACAATTGAAGGTGCTTTAAATCAATTAAAGACCGATCGCTCAAATATGAAAGAAGTAGCGGAATTGTATGGTTTAGATAACTTAACTGCAACAGAAATTGAAGGTCTAAAAGCATCGAAATCTTTACAAGCGGATATGACTAAAATACTTGCAAATCGAGCAAACATTGGTTTTACTACAGGTGGCCATACTGGGGAGGATGTTTTCCTATACGCTTATGGTCCATCCAAACCATACGGATTGGTAGATAACACTGATATCGCGAAAACGATGGCTAAATACTTAAAAGTCGATCTGAATAAAACAACGGACAAGCTTTTTGTCAATGCAAGAGAGTCCTTTGCGAAAAAAGGGTATAAGACTCGTATCGATGTAACAGATGAGAAAAACCCTGTATTTATTGCAGAAAAACAAAAAATTAAGATTGAACTTCCAGTTAATAAAAATATTGCCTATGTTACAAAAAACAAAAAAACTACCACTAAGGCACTTGATGGTGTAACAGTTTATAACTCGAAAGATTTTTATGTATCAGAAACAGCATTACATCTATCAAAGTAAATTAGTCATATAATGCTTTCCCTAAGTATAGTGATTTTAGGGGAAGTATTTTTTATTGGGATGTTATTTTTAATAACAGGTTTATGTATAGTCTAATTTAATTTAGAATAAGAATTACAGCTTTTTGTAAAAGTAAAGTTTAGCTTTTTGGCTTGTGGTGAAATCAATATTCACAATAAGTGCTTGAAAATCAATGAATTTTGTTTAATTATTGTGCTGATGCTTGAACGATTATGATCGTCTGCACGATATAGTAACTATAAAAGAGAACGTGAAGTAGAGGTAATGTTGTATGGATGAAGAGTTAATTAAAAAAGCTGATGCAACTTATCGATTGGCTGAGAAGAAGGCAGCTGATTATTTCAAATCGCTTTCTACGCAGCATATGAATAAGACCTATACTGAAATAACAACAGATATACAAAGTTGGAAACAGAATCATATTCAGCAACATTCGTTATTATCTTTTTTCTCACGGGGAAAAGGAAAGCCTGACTTAAGGGATTATAACAGCTATATTCAGCGGCTGGATTATACAGGCAAGTTAGATGATTATTTAAATCGAAGTATCTCATATATTTATATGCGAGATCTTGGGAAAATCTTAAATTCATCAGATACTCAGGAAAGAATTAAACGCGTAGTGGTCAGTTTGAAAAAACAGATAACTCATCCCGCCACAACAAATGGGGGAAGAAAAGCTGAGATGTTTAGCATGGCATGGCTGTACCGGATGGCTCAGGAGGAAGGTGTCGAATCAACCATGATCTGGGTGATTGACAAACTTAAGGCTGTTTCATCCAATATCCCAGAGGGGATGGATGCTGAAGAAGCTAAGCGAAAACTTATTAAAATCATAGCTGGAGTAATGGTTCATCAGCTTGAAGAGATGGGCGATGAGTTATCCGCTGAAGAACGTACGCAGAAGTTAGATGAAGCTATAAGGCTAGGCTATTCCTATGGACTGACCTATCCATTTATTGATGACATTCTGGATTCAGAAGTCTTATCCGAGCATGAGAAAAAACAATATTCGGATTTGATTCGAACAACGCTTATTACCGGATCTGTCCCAAAATTAAAAGAATGGACTGGAAACAACAAAGGATTAATCCAATATATTCATTTGGAATTGAGTGCCGCCTACAATTATATTAAGGCACATCTTAGAGGAGAGACAATAAAGGATTTTTTCGAGCAATCTTATGTGTTTTTTCATTCACAGGAAGTGGACCGCGTTAAAAATCTCTCCAATGCTACTTATACTAATGAGGATCTTTATATACCAATTATTTTAAAATCAGCTTCTTCGCGATTAATTGTGCGTTCAGTCATCAGTGCGTCAGAAGATGAAGGCATTGAAAACCGTACATTCTCTTATGGTATTTACAATCAGCTGGCCGATGACTTTGCGGATATGTATGATGACCTGAAGGCTGGCGCAGTTACCCCTTATACGTATTATATAAAATATCATGATAAGCGTCAGGATCTTATAAACCCTTTTGAATTATACTGGACAGTCATTTTCAATTTGATTCATAACGTGTATCACTCAGATACAAAAGCTTCTGAGGTGATTTTGAATCGTGCGATAAATGGCCTGAAACGTTTTAAAGAACGAATGGGAGAAAAAAAATACAACGAAATAATGCGGTTATTTGCAACGGGAAATCCAAAGTTCAATAGGCTCATACAAAATATGGTTCGAAAAGCGACTAATGTAGATTTCTTTGATAAATTGCTTCGAGATCATATGATTGCCAATTTAAACAATGAGCGGAAGGATCGAGAAGATTTTTTAGATATAGTTGAAACGATACGCGTTCAGATCAATAATATCTTACATATTCCCAAAGTTAATCTTCAATCTTTTATGAAAGAGCCAATCACTGACGCTGCAAATTACAGTCTTGAAGGCGATGGAAAGCGAATCCGAGCTATCATGACTTGGCTTATGGGCGTTCACGAATATGGATTAGATAAGGAAGCAATCATCCCACTTATAAAATCATTGGAGTATATGCATACCGCCTCCCTGATTTTTGATGATCTTCCATCCCAGGATAATGCACCTATTCGAAGGGGACGTCCAACTCTTCATCAGGTATATAATATGGCCATAGCAGAATTAACCGGTCTTTATCTCACCCAAAAGGCAATAGAGGAGCAAGCGTCTCTTGAACAGTTTGATGCAAAAACGGTTCTTCACTTGATTCAATATTCTGCCAGGACCACCGCTGATATGTGTAAAGGGCAAGTGATGGATTTGGGTGCCAAGGGAAAACAATTAACACTTGAACAGTTAAATACGATTAGCTTTTATAAAACGGGGATAGCATTTGAAGCTTCCCTCATCATGCCGGCAATTCTAGCAGGTAAACCGGAATTAGAAATGAATGCTTTAAAAAAGTATGCCTATCATGCCGGCATTGCTTTTCAGATTAAGGATGACTTGCTTGATGCTGAAGGGGATGAGGCATTACTCGGAAAACCAATTGGAAAAGATATCGAAAACAACCATTCAACTTTTGTATCCATCCTCGGAGCTAAAGGTGCTCGAAAAGCGATGTGGGAACATTACTGTCTTGCAATGGAAGTGCTGCAAGAGGTGAAATATCGTACGAACTATTTGAAACATATATTGAATTATTTTGTTAACCGGGATAACTAATATTTTTATACAAAAAAGAATGCCAGATCACTTCGAATCGGCATTCTTTAACTATTTTATTGAACATTAAACTGCTAGTTGTCTTCTACTTTTTGTAATAATATTCTTGCCATTTCGCATTGCCTTCATAGTAGATACGTCGCCATTCCTCAATTCCATTGTGGTATGATTCTTGCCACTTTTCAACTTTTGTGTGATAACCATAGCCCCAAACATCTTTTTTTCGATCGTATAGCATTTGCCAAATGGCTGTTCTACTCTCATTGCCTTCAAGCATTTCATTATTGAAAAGTTCATTCAATAAATCTTCCGCTCGTTTAAATTCAATATCTGATTTATCCATAATGGATTTTCCTGTTGAATCGGCTTTGTCCATTAATTCCTTTTGCTTTTCTGAAGCTTCCTTCATCCCCGCATTGCGCCATTCTTCCCATGCTTTTGATAATCGCTTATACTCTTCTTTCCAATACTTATCTAAATCTTGCTTGGAATTAGCAAAAGTAAACTCCCCATTCCCTGCCTTTGCTACCTTCTTTAAAAGCTGCTGTGCTTCATTATCTACTTGAAAGCCTATGATATTAATGATTGGTTCGATTCCTTCTCCAGCTAGCTTTTTTGCTTCAGCTACCGGGTCTCCGCCGCATGTTTCAATTCCATCACTGACCACATAGACGACTGCAGAACTCGCATCTTTTGGAATATCTTCTTTCGTTGCGGCTAGCACCGTACCAATCGGTGTCCAACCAGCTGGTTTTACAGTAGCGAGAGCCTTTTTAAATTGTGCGGCATCTTTGGCACCTGTGTATATATTTTCTGTAGAGGCGCATGAGAGGGCCTTATCGGCATCACTGCCAGTTCCTTTATGTCCATATACGCGAAGTGAAACGGTGCTATCATCCGGTAAATATTCGATAAAACTCATAATAGCACTTTTTGCTTCATCCATTCTTGTTCCGCTGCCATTTTTTGCATTCATACTGCCACTGGCGTCGAGCAAAATAGCAAAATGAGTGCCGGTCACTTCTGGTGCTTCAATTTGTTCATCGGGACGATCTTCCCCGGCGCTAACAGAGGAATCAAATTGTAAAAAAGCTTCAACTTCTTCATGATAATCGAATCTGACTAGCTTCAAGATAGCTTCTTTATATTGATCATTACTTAACCCTTTTGGAAGCTCTAAAATTTTTTCCTTGGCGAGCTGTTCATTATAATTATCCGCGTAAAGACCAGACTCTTTCATCAATTCCTGTTCTAGTTCCGTCATCTCGACATTACTGTTTTCAGGTTCATAAACTGGGGTTTCTTCATCCCACCAGCCGCTTTCCTTTTCTTGTTCCAATTCCTTCTCAGCTGTGGTTTCTTCGACTGCCCCTGCTGGCTCTTCGCTTTTTTCTTTATTTTCCACCTCTATTTTTTCTTTACTCGTCTCTTCACTTTTCACTTTTCCCGCACTACAGCCAGCTGTGGTTAATAAAAAGATTGAGAGAATTAAAAATAACCATTGCTTCAAAATCTTCAACTCCAGTATGTAATTTTCATTTTCTAATTTAGAACGGCTCCCATCTGTATGTAAGCTTATGCTCCAAGGATGGTGCCATTTATCTGTCCTAATTGAAACACTCTAGTTTTAATAATAATCTTGTTGCATAATATTTCCATAGATTTTATAGAAACTATACTTTTTGCCTAATGGGCGATGGTTTTATATATACCAAAAGTCCTGCTAGTCATATGTGATCCGTTGTTAACCATTCCAAATAATACTTGATAAAAATGGGATTATAAGTATATAAATTAATTAATATATTGTTGAGAGTCCAAAAGTATTGTAAAGGATAGAAAAGTAACTCAAAATCGTATAGGAATTTTGTTCTCAGGTTAATGTGGACAAAGGAGAGGAAGCAAGATGAGAAAATTGAAATATTGGGGATGGGCGGTGCTCATCGGATTGCTATTAATTGGCGCCGCTATCTGGGTGGCCACAAGCGGTATCTTAAACAAATCTGATATATTTGTTTACAAGAATCATGGCGAACTTTATTGGTTTGAACTTACCGGTGGAAAAGAGAAAGTGAAAGGTACCTTTCATAAGCGAGTAATTATAGATGAAATTGGGGAGGAACCTTTTATTGAAGAAAAGGAATACCCCATCATTGGAAAAAAGAACGAAAAAGGTTATGAATTAAGAGCGACCAATAGAGAGGAAACCATGAAGATTGACGCCGCGTTTTCCGGTAAAAACCTTATTGTGCAAGAGCAGAGCGGAAGTGACGAAAAATTATACGAATCCATTGAAAAAGAAAAATTTGCAGAGTATGAAGAAGAATTACAAGCAGAGCTGCAAGTAGCCATTGACGGATCTGAAGAAAAGTTTAAAAGCTTCATAAGAGAATTTTTTTCAAAACTTAATAGTGTATATGGATATCTTTATAGCGCCGAGGATGAATCATTCCAACTATTTTTGAAGATCGATGAAGCGTTGCTCCAAGGTGAAGTATCAGGTTCACTTCTTATGATGAATGATTCAGGAAAAGAAAATAACCCATACGAAGAAACAACATATGAGGTGAATGGAATAACAGATGGACAAATGTTGGAATTATTCACTACTGTTGATGGAAAGAAAACGAAGTTAGAAGGGAATTTTATAGAGGATGCGAGCCAATTTAACCTATCCTTTTGGAAAACCGACCAAAAACTAACGTTTAATGAGGTAACAGAAGCAGAGTTTAAAGAGAGTTATGAGGAGTTTAAAGCGAAGGTACAAAATAGTAAGAAGGATTGAAGTCCATTGATCGTTATTTCATCTAGCAGGTCAAGTGATTCTTAGTTACTCCGACGTTTATGCTTTGAGATAGGATAGTCAGTGATGAAATATGTGCATGATAAAGAAGTAGTAATACCGAGTCAGTTAAAACCACAAACCATTTTTTTAAGAATGGTTTGTGGTTCTTTATTTTACTGGCTTTTAAAGTTGTGAAAGTATTGGGCTTAAAGCATTCTAAGCTTGGACTTTTATTTATTCAAAATTACTTGAGTATCCAAGAAGAAATTCATCTGTTGAATAGTATAAAGTATAAACAAAAAAGAAGATGGGGAATTGTTGGGCATTATCGATCCGCTAAGGATAGAATGATTCTTCATTTATTCATAATCGAATAACACATGAGGTGTATATTATGGGCAATAATCTAGAAAAATGGAAGCAAGCATTATGGTTAAAGCAAAATTCCTTAACAGCTAAAAGTCTTCCGGAAACAAACAAATACAGCCCTGAAAACCTAATAGATTTTTTAAATCGTTATGATTATGTTTATATAAAACACAATAATTCCGGACAAGGAAAAGGAATATTTAAAGTATACAAAAGAAAAGATGGACGAATTTGTTTTAACGGTTTTTCCTTACTAAATAAACCTGTAAAGAAATGTATGGCTGCAATTAAAGATTTTCACAAAGTGTTGCATCCATATAAGAAGCTTGGGAGATTAGAAGATTATATTATTCAGGAGGGCATCCAAAGTTTTACTTATTATGGACTACCGTTAGGTTTTCGGGTTCACGTTCAAAACCTAAAAGGAAAATGGATTATTGGTGGAATGTATGCCAAGATTGGCAGCCCGGACATAATTGATAGCGGTATTTTTAATTTCAATATAGGCTCAGAAATTATCTCAATTGATGAACTGTTCTCAGAACACTTGCACTTGAATGATGTTGAGGAGAGGAGACTTAGAAATAATCTAAGGAAAGTGGCAATCACAGCTGCAGAAGTGATCGCTTTACAGTTTCCTTGTAGGGAATATGGTATTGATTTCGGGTTGAAACCAACAGGAAAACCTATGATATATGAAGTAAATACGACCCCAGGAATCGATGGGTTTTCTCAAATTGAATATAATACCTTATGGGAAAGAATTGTTAAGATAAGAAAATTGCAGAGAAAGGATTGAGTAGTAGGATACGTAGAGTTTTTAAAATAGAAAAGGGGCGGTTCTGCCAAAGTAGGAAGGACCGTCTTTTTAAAAATCAGCATATATTGATTGTCCTAGAAGAAAGATTGATAAAAAGCCCGTACCATATTAAGTCCCTTCTTTTAAATAGCAATAATATAAATTTTATTAAATCGACAATGGATTCGCATTAAAACTATTTTACAATAATGTAGGTCTTACGAAGTGATCAAGCGAACATAGCTAAGTAGAATGAACTAGATTCAATAGTTTGGGCAGTTAGGTCTTTCGTTTCGTTTTTTCTAAAAGCGTCCCCAAAGTATTTTGTAAATGCTATGATACTTTTTGTAAATAATTTGTAAAAGGGGACAATCGAATGAATGTAAAAAAGCTTGCCTTACTTGGGCTTGTTTTGACAGCCCTTTTGTTGGGGGCTTGCGGAAGCAAGGCTGAAGATAAAAAAGAAGGAGTAAAGCCTGCTGCCGCTGAAGAGAAAACAGAAAAGACTGAAAAAACAGAAGCTGAAGAAGCTGAAGAAGTTGAAGCAGAACAAAAAGAGTCAGCTGAAGCAGAAGATGATGGTTCAGTATTGAATCCGTACATCGCGGAAGATTTAAACGCAGATGTAGAAGTTGTTTATACAAATAAAAATCCAGGCTTAAAACATGCGTTCAGCGATGATGTGACAATCGAAATAAACGAGTATCAAATTGTACATGTATCGAATATGAACGAATCAAGCAAGACGAACTTCGATGACGAAGATGAAGGTTATGTCCTTACATATAAAATGACATTAGATAATAAATCTGATGAAGATGTGTACTATGCAAACGGAATTTCCTTATTGTCAGATGACGGAGCAGATTACATAATCCCAAGACAGCATCTAGTTGACCGTGATAAATGGCTAAAGGATGATAGTTCCGATAACTTTTCCCAATATTCCAAAGGAAAAAGTTTTACAGGAATGAATGCTCATTCCATGACTAAAGCCCAATTTGAAAAGCTGAAATCTCCTACATTGAAAATTGATGCGTTATTCCTTAATGACGATGTATCGCAAAAGTTGGGAGAGGATGCTATATTCAAACTTCCGTTTAATGATGAAGGTGCCGAGAAGGCTGCTGCTTCAACGCAGCTATATCAAGATAAAATGGTGACAGAAAATATCGCAGATAAAGAAGTATTTTTCGAAAACACGGATATCAATGAAACGAAAGAAATTGATGGCGTTAAAATTACACTTAACGGAGTTCAGTATGCTAATGTGACCCCAACCGCTGCGTACAAAGAAAGTTTTACTGACTTCGGAGACAGCGGAGTAGTGGCATTGACAGTAAAGACAACTTTTGAAAATGGCAGTGAGATTCCATTTGACAAATTTTTAATTAATTGGAAGCTGAAGATTGATGAGAATCGTGGAACGATGTTCAATCAAGGCATGCTTGAGCCCAATTATAGCGGAACGTCCAACCCTGGGGACAAGGATGAATACATCACTGTTTTCCTGTTCAGAAAAGATGAGTTCGATATCTTTAAAAAGTTTGAACTCGAAGTGGGGCCGCTTAAAGATAGTGAGGCGAAAGAGCTATTTAAGGAAAAAACTGTTTCATTCGATTTGCCTGTAAAAAAATAGTTAATAACCTAATCCGGTTCAAAATGGAACATTCATTTTGGACCGGTTTTTGTATAGTTTACATAGCGAAGCCTAGGACCTGAATTGGCACAATTTCATAGCCGATTCAGGTTCTTCAATTTTAAGGGAAAAATGATAATTCTACCTATTTTAAAAAAAGGAAATTCAATATACTTAAAAGAAGGAAGGTGATAAAAGATGGAATTTGAAGTTATTAAAGCAAGTTTAGATCAAAAAGAAATTATAATGAATTTAATGCAATTCTATATTTATGACTTTTCAGAATTTATTGAGGCGCATGTTGAGGAAAACGGAAGATTTAGTGAGTATTCTTATTTAAACGACTATTGGACAGATGATAATCGATTCCCATATTTAGTGAAGGTAGATGGGCATTATGCGGGCTTTGTCTTAGTTAGATCGATAAAAGAAGGGGCAAAAGAATACTTTTCAATTGCAGAGTTTTTTATTATGAGAAAGTATCGTAGAGCGGGGTTAGGTAAATTAGTCGCAAAAGACATTTTTCATGTGTATAAGGGAAATTGGGAAGTTTTCCAAATAGAAAAAAACAAACCAGCACAATTATTTTGGAGAAACGTCATAAATGAATACACAAATGGACAATTCAGCGAGCGAATCGAGGAAGGAAAGAAAATAATACAAGAGTTTGTCAGCACAAAAGAATGAAACTGTCTATAAAAGATTCAATGGGATAATGGCACTATCTTTATATTGCAGCCATTTTCACCCAAAATTTGCTAAGCGAATAGTCACATGCTTGTCGGCTAAAAATTACTTAGCTTTGATAATAGACTATCTGTCATATACATTGAATGCTAATCAAAATGAAGAAAGGACGGCCTCGTACTTCCTTAGCAGCAAGTATAGGAAACGTCCTTTTTATGTCTTATTAAAGTTCATTAAGTCAATTAGGCACTTATTAATAAACAACAACCGGATCGTACGTATTGAGGTTATCATACACAGTTTTCATTAAGCTTGGCGGCGTATTAACGCAGCCCCCTGAACCATTCGAAAGAAAGGCTTTACTTCCCCAGTCTTTCCGCCAGCTGGCATCGTGGAATCCTTGCCCGCTATTTGTAAATGGAGCCCAGTATTTAACCTCAATTTCGTAATCAGGTTTCCCTACTGCACTTCCCTTAAGTGTGTATGGGGTTCGTTTGAAAAGAATATACCAAATTCCAGGAGATGTATCTTCACCCGTGCTATGTTTGCCGGTTACTACATGCGTAGTGACAGCTAACTTGCCATTTCGGTAAATCCATATACGTTGTTCCGCTATGGATACTTCCGCATATGTGTCACCAATGCCGTTATTCCCGGTAGTTTCATAGCCAATGCCTTCATTTGTCCAGCCATGCCCATAAATATTAGAAGCAGAAACGGATTTTTCTCCTATTTCAAAGGCTGCCAGTATACTTGCTGTTTCTTTCTCAACGTCTAATGCCCAGCCATAACCTTGTGCTTTTACTGAAATGACTTTGCCTGAATGAGTTTTAAAATCAATGTTCTTATTTAATGTTGATTGTGATTTATTAATTTCCTCTATTTTACTCTGAATATCACTTTCTGTAATTGTAACCTTCATATCTTTTGAGATAGAAGCACCTTTAATTAATTCACTAGCTTTTAACGTATGCACTTTGTCCTGCACCTTATACTCAACCGTTCCAGCTAGGAAATCTTGATACTTTTTCTCTTCTTCTTTAATAATCGGATTGTCCGCTGCGATTGGCTTTACAAATACAGGCTGCAGATGAATATCACTCGTATATCTCTGTGTCTCATAATCTTTTAATATAGCGGCAACATCATATTGTCCTCCTTCAACACTATTGGAGATAACAATTTTGCCCCCTTCCAATTTCACCTGAGCATCTTGAGGCGCTTGCAAGCTCTTATTGACGGAGTCCAGTTTTTCTTCTAATTGCTTTGCTAACGTTACACTTCGAAATTCATCTTTCTTTTTCGGTATGAGCCAATAATTTTTTTTCTCTAAAGAAGGGAAAAATGTCCACTGACTTTTTAATAACTTCTTAATATCAGTCCGATCCTGATCTGAAAAAGCCATTTCCGATTCATTTTCATCCAAAATGAGTTCTTCACCAATATAAACTCTGTTTGTTAAAGTAGTTGAACCTAATTTATTTATTGCCTTATTGACAGTTAGTCCGCCGACTTGTATATCGTTAATTGTAATCTTCGGATTGAATCTAGTCGCCTGATAATAGCTAAGCCCTGCAAATATTAGAGCAGTAACTAGAATGATTATTCCAATTACAATAAAATTACGGTTTGTACGCGGTTTGAATCGATTACTTCGCTTCATTTCTACTACTGATTCATGTAACGCACTCATACACATTCCCCCTGCCACAGGTAACTCAATAATAATATCCTTTAATTTGGATATTCACCAAACTCTTACATTTATCTTACAGCGTTATTAAAATTATTACAATAGTATTACAAAAATAAAGTTCAAATCCAAATTGTAGATAATCATGGCAAAGCTTGTTGTTTTTAAAAATGATTATCGCTTGTTTCTTCCTTTCGTTCATATTCAGTTCATAAATAAGGTTTATTATCCGTATATGATTCGAAGCAACAAAAAAGGGAGGACTTACAGTGAGTAATAAGCAAAGGGTGAATACGGAAATAGCGGTTGAAGCGCATGGATTAGTTAAAGCTTTCGGTGACAATCGTGCGGTTGAAGCGCATGGATTAGTTAAAGCTTTCGGTGACAATCGTGCGGTTGATGGGATTGATTTGCAAGTTCCTTCCGGTTCTATCTATGGAGTGCTTGGCCCGAATGGTGCTGGCAAGACCACAACAATTAGAATGCTGGCAACTTTGCTACAAGCAGATTCAGGTTCGGTCCGTATCTTTGGCTATGATGTGGTGAAGGAGGCGCAAATTGTACGACAGCTTATTGGCGTGACCGGCCAGTATGCCTCAGTGGATGAATCGCTTAGCGCTACTGAGAATTTAGTCATTTTCTCTAGATTACTTGGATTGGGACGCGTAGAAGCGAAAAGGAAAGCTGTGGAATTATTGGAGGAATTTGGTTTAACAGAAGCGGCTAATCGCCCATTAAAGAACTTCTCTGGCGGTATGCGTCGTCGACTCGATCTGGCAGCTAGCCTTATTGCACAGCCGCCATTAATTTTCCTAGATGAACCGACTACCGGATTAGATCCGCGAACAAGAAATCAAATGTGGGATACGATTCGCAGATTGGTAAAGGAAGGTTCGACCGTCTTACTAACGACACAATATCTACAAGAAGCAGATGAACTGGCTGACCGGATTGCGGTTATCGATCATGGTAGAGTTGTCGCAGAAGGTACTGTCAATGACTTAAAAGCATCAATTGGAACTTCCTCTTTGTATTTGAGCATAAAAAATCCACAAGATACACATGCTGCTTGTCGGATTGTTGAGCAGGTATTAAAAGTAAATGCATCACTTACAACCGAGGCTGGAAAGATTATAGCTCCAATGGCGGATGCTGACCAGGTCGCGGATCTGCTTATCATTCTCCGTGATAAGGGAATTCAACTGGCAGAGTTAAGTGTACAGAAACCGAGTTTAGATGAGGTGTTTCTTACGATTACTGGTCAAGAAAAAGTGTCCAATCAATTAAAAGCAGGAGGTGCAACAGCATGAAAAACATGTCAATTTCACCGGTTGCCAACCGCCGGCTTAGTAACAAAACAAGCATTAGTCAATCATTACGCCATTCTTTAACTATGGCTTATCGAGGTCTTCTAAAGATTCGCCGCACACCTGAGCAATTGTTCGATGTTACTCTCCAACCTATCATCTTCACCTTAATGTTTACTTATATTTTTGGAGGTGCCAAATCAGGAAACGTTCAAAACTACCTGCCTGTGATCATTCCGGGAATCCTTGTGCAAACAGTAATTACAACTTCCATTGTGACAGGAGTTCAATTGCGTGAGGATATGGATAAAGGGGTATTCGATAGGTTTAAGTCCTTGCCCATTGCAAGAATCGCACCGCTGGCTGGTGCTTTGTTAGCAGACTCAGTCCGGTATACCATTGCGTCTGTTCTTACTTTTTCCATGGGATATATAATGGGGTATCGACCAGAAGGAGGCATAGGTTATGTTGCGATTGCCGCACTTCTTGTAATTATCTGTTCATGGGCTATCAGTTGGATCTTTGCTTTTTTTGGGGTAATTGCACGTACAGCATCAAGTGTTCAGGGAATTTCGATGATTGTCCTATTCCCGCTGACATTTGTCTCCAATGCTTTTGTACCAGCAGAAACAATGCCGAATTGGCTGCAATGGTTTGTGAAGATCAATCCTATTTCGCATCTCGTCACTGCTGTGAGAGAGCTTACTAACTCTGGAACAATTGGGTGGGATTTAACGATTTCTCTTGTGGGTGCCTTTAGTATTGTGGCTATTTTTGCGCCTATTACTGTACGTGCATATATGCGAAAGGCATAATTAAAAGAAATTTAATTAGTGTAATATAAAGGAAAGCAGACGAAATAAGATTTATTTGTATGATGAATAAGTGACCTTTCAATTTTAAAATTCTAAAGGAATGATATTGTTGGCAAAAATACTAATCGTAGATGATGACGAACATATCCGTGAATTACTTCATGTTCTTCTTTCTAAAGAAGGTTTTTCGATCATAGGTGCAGCAAACGGCAAAGAAGCCTTAAGCTTACTGGAGACTAATAAAGTTGATCTGATCATCCTAGATATTATGATGCCTCATATGGATGGCTGGACATTTTGTCATGAAATTCGCACCTATTATTCCGATACACTTCCGATCTTAATGCTAACAGCAAAAGGAGAGACCGCCCAAAAGGTAAAAGGATTTGAATTGGGGACAGATGATTATATGGTAAAGCCTTTTGCTGCAGCTGAGCTAATTGCACGAGTCAAAGCATTACTGAAACGATATCAAATTGTGGTCGCCAATCAAATTGAAATTGGGAATGTCGTGATTGATCGGGCTTCTTATAAAGTCTCATTTGGAAATCATGAGCTGACTTTACCCCTTAAAGAATTTGAGTTATTGTTCAAATTGGCTACACATCATCAGAAGACTTTCTCACGTGAACAATTAATAGAAGATATATGGGGATACGATTATGAAGGTGACGAAAGGACTGTTGACGTTCACATTAAACGCTTGCGCCAACGGTTTTCCCATCAAGATTGTCCATTTAAAATTACAACAATCCGCGGACTTGGTTATCGTTTGGAGGTGTTGGATTGAAGCTGCCTGAAATCATGAAACGAATATTGGGTATATGCGCTGTTACATTATCATTACTTTTATGCTGGTCTTCAGCCTATTGGCTTACAGATTGGTTTTATAACATCATTCATTACTTGCCTCATGAATTCACAAGACAGTTAATCAACTCTATCTTAGGATTTTTTCTGTTTGGATGCTTTGTTTTTTTCATAACAAATATAAAATGGGTGAAGGAACGCCAAGAGAAGAGCTTGCATCCCCTTATTCATGCGATGAAAATGATGGCAGAAGGAAATTTTAATATTGATCTGTCTTTTTATAATACGCAATTAAAAGATCGTAATCATCCTTATTATAAAATTGTTGAAAGCATCAATCATATGGCAAACAAGCTTGGAGAAATGGAAGAAATGCGACAAGAATTTATTTCAAATGTCTCCCATGAAATCCAGTCTCCTCTAACGTCGATTAGTGGATTCGCCCATGCGTTGAAAAATGATGACTTAAGCTCAGCTGATCGCGGTCATTACTTGGAAATTATTGAGATGGAGAGCAATCGGCTTTCAAAATTGAGCGAAAATTTATTAAAGCTCACTTCATTAGAATCTGAACATATTCCTTTTGAAATAAAAGAATATCGATTAGACTATCAGCTGCGTCGAATCATCCTTGCTAATGAACCGCAATGGGCAGAAAAAAACATTCATATGGACATCTCTCTAGATAAATTAGTCATCGCCGCGGACGAGGCCTTAATGGATCAAGTGTGGATTAATCTACTTCATAACAGTATAAAATTCACTCCGAAAGCAGGGACTATCACAGTTAAAGCAATCGAAAAGGATGATGACCATTTATTCGTAAAGATTAGCGATACAGGAATTGGCATGAACAAAGATGCCGTTATGCGCATGTTCGAACGTTTCTATAAATCCGACTTATCTAGAAATCGGGATTCAGGAGGCAATGGGCTTGGTTTGTCCATTGTCAAAAAAATAATCGATTTGCACAAAGGTATTATCCGCGTTGAAAGTGAGATTGGGAGAGGAACCGATATATCTATTACATTAAATAAGACATTTAGCTGAAATAGATTAACTTCTATATTTGAAACAGAGCCTCAAAATAAGACTCTGTTTCATCATCTCTATTATTGCAGATAATCCAATATCTCTTTTATAACAATCAATGCTTTTTTCTCTAAACTCATTAATTCTGTAACAAGAAAAACGCATCGTTCTTTCTCTATCAATTCAAAGACGGGCGGCTCCTCATACGGATACATGTTATTTAACGTTATAAATCTTAATGATATTTCGTTATATAGTGTTATCCCTTCATCTATCAGCTTCGGATTGATAAAGGTAAATTTCTCCTTGATCTCTGACAAGAATTGAACCACGTGTTGCCTTCCTTCATTTAAGATCTCTACGAAAAGACTAAAATAATATCGATTAAGTTCATTCGAATCTATTGCGGTTAGCCAACGTTCATAAGCTTTTTGCCCAACGAAGTACAATTGGCCTTCCCTATTGTAAATCCCCTTCTCATTCAATCTAATTACAAATTCAAGTGCATCTTTCAATGCCAGTTGCTCATCAGCCGCTTCAATCGGATTAGCTGTATGTAGAGAGAGAAGACCGCTAGTCAGTTCTGCATATTCAGAATCCTTGCGAGAATTTACGCAGTGAGTGCAAGGACAAAGTCCGAGACCGAGTGCGTCCCAAGGGATCACATCCTCGCTATGTTCATATCCGGTATGCCATGATTTTGTATAATATCCTATGTCATCATAAGCATAAATAACGGATGTTTGGTTTCTTATATCAATATTTTTGGCAAATACAGGCTGTTTAGAACGAATTGCCGTTTTTGCTTTCTCCCATGCTTTTCTTTGTAAGTTTTTAAAATTCTCTCCTTCAGCATAAACATGAAATCCAGTAATCTCTATTCCAAGATTACGTGCCAGCTTAAAAACCTCAGGCTCAGACGGCTCAATATTAGGCTTAGCCATCTTTTCATCAAGTATATGTAAAAAAGCATAGCCGGTCATCCCGTAAATCCAAGCTGCCGTTAAGGGGAGCTGGTAATAATCAGCAACAGACTTAATGGCGCCAATTAATGAGGCATCTAACCCACTAAATGTATAATTTTCTAAGCTTACCAACTTACTTGATTCCACGACTGAATCATCTCGCATAAGCTCACCTCCATGCTTCTTTAAATTTTGCAAAAATAAGAGAACCGTTTTTCAACGCTCAGTTTAGATGAAATGCATAAAAAGCTAGGCAAGATTCGTATTTTGCCTAGCCTCTCTTCATATCACTTCTTTCCAGTCGACTTTCCTCAGAAAAACATGCATCATTTCTATCATTTATCTAATAAACGTATAAACTCACGCATAAATCCAGGCAGATCGGGCCAAGCATGACCGGATACAAGATTTTCGTGAACGTGCAAATGTTCGTCAATATATTGTGCACCACAAGCTTTTACATCTGGCTTGCAGGCGATGTATGCCGTATATTCTCTCCCTTTCATCAAATCTGGTACAACGGAGAGCACCTGCGCTGCATGGCAGATTGCTCCAACAGGCTTATTTTCCTCAAAAAAATGCCGGACAATAGCTGGAACCGATTCATCCAATCTTATATATTCTGGTGCTCGTCCCCCAGGTATGATGAGACCATCATACTCAGATGGATCCACATCTGCGAATGCGACATGGGAATCTAGACCATAAGCAGGCTTTTCGACATATGTTTCCGTTCCTTCTACAAAATCATGGCTCACTGTATAAAGCTTTTTGACAGAGGGCGAAGCGATGATGGTTTCGAACCCTTCCTCCAAACAACGATAATAAGGATAGAACACTTCCAGAGCCTCTACAGCATCCCCGGTTATGATCAACACTTTTTTACTCATGAACATACCTCCATAATCAAATTTAGTCGTTCAAGAATTATGTTATCGCTCGATGGTGTCACATAATATGTATTCCACAATAATAAGGAATAACCTTCAAGGTTTCACTCACTTTTTAATTATTCTGGCGATCGTGATGAATAAACCTAATATTATTTTTATATGTAGAACCATTATTTCTAATTAGAAGTTTGGTATTTTAAGGATGTCTGGCTTTTTCTATTTGTACAACTTGCTAGGCTGGTTGTATTTACAATTATTTCTGGCCGCTCCTGCTGAGATGCTGGATGCGATCATCGTTTTTAATGGAAGTCTTTTCATCCTTTTCCGATTTGTGCGCAGGTTATGGTGAGGATTGCTATCGTAATTCAATGTACTGAATAATTCCCAATTATCCGGTTAAAATAAAAGCAGAATTTTGCATAATGATTTACCAAAAGCAGCAAATATTCATAAGGCAGTAATAACTATTTATAAGTGATAACGGAGGGAATAATATGGTTAAAGACTCGAACGCACACAAGGAAAAAATAAAAGGGGAAGATAAGAGGCCAGATGAACAAAAAGAGAAAAAAGGAAGATCTAATGCTCGAGGTGGAAGGAATTAAAGTTTATCTGTTTTTATGATATAGCCGAGAACACTTGTGATTTCAATCATGAGATGAATCGGCTTCGAATCGGGCGTGATTTCATATCACGTTAACGATTCGACATATGCCAAAATGCAGATTGCATATAGACCCTGGATAATCGTAACTCAATCACAAAAAGGTGCTAACATATGGTACATTGATATTTAAAGAGTTCCATGAGTTAAATTGAAAAGGTTCACTGTATTCATAGCCCCTCTATGCTATGTGCAGTGAACCTTAAAATGATTGGAAATAATCCCACTTACTTGTTTTCACTTATTATGAGCCGTTAATTGTGTTCCACTTATGCGGCCAATAATACAACCCCATCCTCGTTCTTTGCACAGTGGCACCACTTGTCCAGTATTGATTGAAAAAATGCCCCGACCACTTTTCAATAGCTCTTTCGCAATAAATGCGTTCCTTCTTAATTCATCGAGTATATTATTAAATTTTATTTCCCATTTTAGTACAGCAAGGATTCATGCTGGAACTGTCATTATTCTAAAATAGATAGATAAAGATAAGTTTTCTATCTAACTAGTAATGGACAGTTAAAAAGTCAATAATATCCTTGTTGATTTTTACCAAATGTTCTTCTGATGGGAAGTGTCCCATATTATAATCTTTAAACTCCAATAAATTCGGGATGATTTCTTTGGCGGCTTTTTTCACTTTCCTTTTGGGGAAAAATACATCTTTTTCTCCTGCAATAATTAAAGTAGGTGAATTGTAATTTGCCAATTCTTTCGCCACTGTTAACTTAGGCATATCCTGTTCAAGTTTGATGTATTTGAATATATCGCCAATAATCTTTTTATCTATTTCTTTCATACTATTATCGGACATAATGCTAGTAATTTTCTGTAGATATTTTTCTGAGGAAGTCATATTAAATAGGATTAAAGGAAGAAGTATATCTTTTATCATTCTAATTTTTGAACCTAGGCTTATTCCTGATGGTGACACTAAGATGGAACAATCAATTTTGTCTGGTAAAAATGCAGCCAACCTTAAAATAATTCCGGCACCGTAGGAAGGACCGATAAATGCACAATGATCAATATGAAAATGTTCCATTAGCTCCTTTATCCATAAAGCAAAACTATGATCTTTAGCTGAAATTCTATTTTCATCACTGTATCCAGGATGACCGATTGTATCTGGTGCGTAAATTCGATACTTGTTCATTAGTGGTAAAAACCATGAAAATGTCATTGGATTTATACAATTTCCACCTTGAAATATAAAAATGGGCTTTCCTTCTTTAGGACCTGCTGTAAGAACATGAGTTTTGCCATAATACGTCTCAACATATGTGCGTTCGACATCAACATTAAATGATTTTACATAGTCTTCGTAATGTTTAATAATCATTGTTTTCCCATCTGTTCTTTTATAAATGGTTCCCTTTTTCATTGTGGCACCCCAATCAAATTTGCTGTTATCCCTTTTAGTCTAATATGGAAACTACAAAAATAAAAGGGCAGAAAAATATCATCCTCTTTACTATTAAAAGTTATATTTATACGGTCTTGGAAACGATCCGTTCATTTCTGCCATTTTAGCAAAAGAAGTGGGGGAAGAGAGAAGTAGAAGCACTTATAAAATAACATACATGAAAAGTTCAAATGGTGTGATGTATGTTCACCATGGTTGTTATGCATTGCACTTATTATTCCAACTAATTCTAAAAAAGGTTCCACAAAAACATAGACGGAGAATGGATATCTGAAAAAACATAAAAGCCTTAATCATCTTTATTCAGGGTCGATGATATCTTATTCATATATGGAAGTATATTAAAAGAATTGTGGTGTAAATATGTCCTATTTAGTATTTGATGATAGAGAAAAACATTCCTATTATGATAGCTATGACCGATCACTCATACAATGGAATGCGGAAACGGAAAGTTTGTATATGATACAACATATGGAAAAACACATGTGATTACATGGGGATCAGAAGCCGCCCCTCCTTATGTTTTAATTCATGGTATGACGGTAAGCCCTACTATGTGGTTTGCCAATATACCTGAATGGAGTCAGCACTTTAGCTTATTTGCGATTGTTGTGATGGGGGACTTTGGAAAAAGTGAATATACGAGCCAATCACTTCTCCTGAACATATTGATAGGTGGGTATATGGAATACTTGATGGATTAAATCTAAATGATATTTATCTAGTGGGTCACTCAATGGGAGGCTGGATTTCTTTGCAATTCAGTTTAAATTCCAGCCGTGTAAAGAAATTGGTTTTGCTTGCCCCCATTATGAGTTTATTTAATTGAATGTTTGCCTAATAAGCAAAATGTTCCTGATGAAATCCTGTATCAACAATTTTACAAAGGATATAACCAAAAGTGTTTGAAAGGGAAGTATTAGAACGATTGCCCCCTGATATGCTTGTGCTAATTGGCGAGCAAGAAGTCGTCTATTCATCTACTAAAAAAGCCATTGAAGATGCAAGCAGTTTTTCAAAAATAAAAGCAAAGTTGATTTCAAATTGTCCTCATTGTCTTCTTGCTGAACAAAAAGAGGTTTTAGATCGTTTAATTAAAGAATTTTTATAAAAGAACCAGCTTCCTGTTTCGGAAACTGGTTCTTTAAAAGTATTGTCCTACGCCAATCTCATCTTAAAATCCTGATAGCCAAACTCGTGGACAACCTCGTAATCTCCACTTTTATCTTTTACAACAATCGCGGGCAATGCCATGCCGTTAAAAGTAGTATTTTTTACCATCGAATAAATGGCCATGTCCTCGAAAACGAGTCGATCTCCGCTTTTTAATGGCTCGTCGAATGAATAGTCGCCGATTACGTCGCCCGCAAGGCATGTTTGCCCGCCAAGTCGATATGTGAATGGTTTTTCTCCAGCTTCTCCTGACTTTTGAAGTGGAGGACGATAAGGCATCTCTAATACATCCGGCATATGGCATGTGGCTGAAGTATCCAGTATAGCGATCTTTATTCCGTTTTCAAGTGTATCTAAGACCGTCGTGACTAGGAAACCAGCATTAAGCGCGACAGCTTCCCCTGGTTCGACATATACTTCTAACCCATACTTGTCTTGCATTCTCTTAATGCATTTTTCGAGTAATGGAATATCATAATCTTCTCTCGTAATATGGTGCCCGCCGCCGAAGTTGATCCATTCCATTTGTGAAAGCCATGGACCAAACTTTTCCTCCACGGCATTCAACGTTGTTTCCAAGTCGTCAGAGTTTTGCTGGCACAGTGTGTGGAAATGCAGACCAGAAATGCCTTCAAGCAAGTCGGGACGGAAATGTTCCTTTTTTACGCCGAATCTTGAACCAGGTGAACAAGGGTCATAGATGGCGTGCCCAACTTGTGTAGAGCATTCAGGATTAATGCGCAGACCCACTTTTTTTCCGGCTTTTAGAACTTTCTCTTTAAACTTTTCAACCTGTGAAAAGGAGTTGAAGATGATATGGTCACAGATTTCTACGATTTCATCCATTTCATCCTCACGATAGGCAGGGGAAAAGACGTGATTTTCTTTCCCCATTTCTTCGTAGCCTAATCGTGCCTCGTACAATCCGCTAGCTGTTGCACCGTTTAAATATTGTCCAATCAATGGGTATAGTTTAAACATTGAAAACGCCTTTTGAGCTAGAATAATCTTGCATCCTGTACGTTCCATGACTCCGTGCAAGATTTTTAGATTTTTTTCAAGTAAATCTTCATCGACTATATAGCTAGGTGTTGGGAGTTCTTCAAAGCGCATCTTATCGAACTAGCTCCAACTCTTTTTCTTTAATAGACTCATTGTCTACAAGCTCTGGATTAAAGTCTTCTTGCCATGGAAGTCCCCATTTGTTCAATGCATCCATGAATGGATCTGGATCGAATTCTTCAATATTGTATACGCCTGGTTTGTTCCACTTTCCAGTCATGACCATCATGGCTCCGATCATGGCAGGGACACCTGTTGTGTAGGACACTGCTTGAGATCCTACTTCTTTGTAGCATTCTTCATGGTCACACACATTGTATACATAGTATGTTTTTTCTTTACCGTCTTTTTTGCCTCTAAAAATACAGCCGATGTTCGTTTTACCTTTTGTGCGTGGTCCAAGAGAAGCTGGATCAGGCAATACTGCTTTCAAAAACTGAAGTGGAATAATTTGTTTTCCTTCAAATTCAATGGGCTCGATCGAAGTCATTCCCACATTTTCAAGACACTTTAAGTGTGTAAGATAGCTTTGACCGAATGTCATGAAGAAGCGGATGCGCTTAATCCCAGGGATGTTGACTGCTAGGGATTCAAGCTCTTCGTGGTATAACAAATACATGTCTTTCTCACCAATTTCAGGAAAGTTATACACGCGTTTGATTTCCATCGGCTGCGTTTCAATCCATTCGCCATTTTCCCAGTACCTTCCGTTTGCAGAAACTTCACGAATATTGATTTCAGGGTTAAAATTCGTTGCAAATGGATAGCCATGGTCTCCAGCGTTGCAGTCAAGAATATCGATATAATTAATTTCATCAAAATGATGTTTTAAGGCATAAGCCGAGAATACACCTGTTACACCTGGATCGAAGCCACTTCCTAAAAGGGCTGTAATTCCAGCTTTTTCAAAGCGCTCGCGGTATTCCCATTGCCATTTATATTCAAATTTTGCCGTATCCTCCGGCTCATAGTTCGCCGTATCCATATAGTGTGTTTTCGTTGCAAGGCAAGCATCCATAATCGTTAAATCTTGATATGGCAAAGCCAAATTCATAACGATATCTGGTTTTACTTCTTCGATTAATGCAATTAACTCCTCTACATTATCTGCGTCAACTTGTGCTGTTGTAATTTTCGTTTTGCCGCCATCAAGTTTCGCTTTTAAAGCATCACATTTTGACTTTGTACGACTTGCGATGCAAATTTCTTCAAATACCTCACTGTTTTGAACACATTTGTGAATAGCAACGGATGCCACTCCTCCACAACCGATAATAAGTGCTTTTCCCATTTTTTCTTCCCCCTACTAAATAGATTTGGTGGTACTTAGAGAAATTCATCCCTACAGGTTGCGAAACGACAAAAAAGCAAGTGAAATGACGCATAAACGCGCACAACACTTGCTTTAGATACAATATCAAATATAAAAAAGGCACACGCATACATATGAACAAAAGCCATACGTATACATCTTCCATAAAATTCCATTATGGCAGATAGCTTTTTCCTATTCAATATTCCATCATGAGATCAGAGTCTATATAGCAAATAATTACTTTTGACACTCTTATTGACCGTTTCACAAGTTGTGTGCATATGCACTGGTTGTAAAGTAACCAACTTATAAAAGTTGAGCTTTTAACTCAATCAATAAGGCAACGAAAGTCGCCAATCGGCATTTGACCCGGCTGTCCGTATGGCCTTAACTTCCTAAAGAAGTGGTCAAAACATTATCTGCTTGGAAAGACCCTAGAATATTGAATAGCAGCTTTCCAAAATAATTCTTTTTTAGATTAACAACATGTTGTGAAAATATCAATAGAAATTATTAAAAAAATCTTCCTAACGCAATATTTTTATTAGCAAAATTTCTAAAAGGTCACGTTCAATTAGTAAGGTCAAAAAAATTTAGACAATTCGATTATCAGTCTTACTTTCACAGCTGTTATGTGATATTTTAAATAGACTGATAAAATATTATGAACGTGAATGGTTCCTGACATCTCGTTCGATGTGAGGTGCATGATTGAAAGGGTATGAAAAAACTACCAGAAGAATTGAAGGCTTTATTGTCGGAAAAAGGCTTAGTAAATGAAAATATTATTGATTGGATGTTCTGTGACCGGGGCATTGATGGTGGTTTTGTCGATACATATTTAGCTCTTACGAAGGATTCGCTTTTTCGATTATCTAACGATAATGAAAAAAAAGAGGAAAGGGTTTTTAAAGGATATCAGGTAGTTAATAAGAAAAAAAAGATTTCAAGTTTTATAGAACCTGACAAATTCAAAGTAGAAAAATTTAGCCTTGAAGAAATTGAGAGTGCTTACACGGTGAATCTTATTGCTTCCGGACTTCTTGTTATAAAGAATCCCGAGGAAAAGGCAATTGCGGCGATGACAAATGGATATATGAGTGATGCAACAAAATTTATATCTACTTTCACGAAACTAAAAAATAATGAAACGATTGACATGCACGGAACGGATGAAACAAACAAAAATGCCTGCCCAAAATGTGGGATGATTTATCCAGAAGAAGGACGTCAAGTTTGTCCGAAATGTTTAAAAAAAGGTGCTATTTTTGGCAGGCTGCTAGGATTTACTACAAATCATAAGTGGTCTATATTCTTCATCATTTTTTTCATGCTGCTAAATTCAGCGACTGGACTCGTCATCCCTTACTTCCAAGGGACAGTATTATTTGACCAAGCATTAGGAGGAACGGGACCTTTTGCAGGTAAAATTGCCCTCGTCATTATAATTATCATCGTTTTCCGAACATTGTCCCTCTTTTTCGGAATCCTATTCGGTGTCATTAATGCTAAGATGGCTGCGAATATTGTATTTGATCTAAAATCGAATATTTTTACATCTATGCAGAGGTTGTCCTTATCGTTTTTTCAAAAAAGACAAACCGGGCAATTGATGACGAGAGTGAATGATGATGCGAATGAGCTGCAATTTTTCTTTGTTGATGGTATTCCGTATTTTGTTGTAAATGCCATAAATATTTTAGGGGTAACAGCCATTCTACTTATCATGGATTGGAAGCTTACACTTATTTGTTTAATTCCACTTCCTTTTGTCGTCCTCTTAATTCGTTGGGTTTTTCCAAAATTATGGCGGATGTCGTGGAAAAGGCATAGAAGAGCGAGTGCTATGAACTCCATCATTAGTGACACGGTGCGTAGTGCAAGAATTGTGAAGGCATTTGGAAAAGAAAAGATGGAGGTTAATCGATTCCAAGGAGCAAATGTTTCTTTTTCTAATGCGGAACAAAGATTTAACAAGATGAGCAGCACGATTTTTCCTATTATTAACATGTTAACGCAAATTGGCGGAGTATTGATTTGGGCATTTGGCGGTTGGCGAGTAATGGGTGGAGAAATGACGTTCGGGGAAATCATGACATTCATTACGTATATTTACATGCTATTTGGTCCCATTCAATTTATGAATAATATAGCAGGCTGGTGGTCTTACTGTATGGCAGCGGCACAGCGAATCTTTGAAATTCAGGATGCTGTTCCGGAAGTGACCGAAAAAGAAGATGCTCTACAATTAGAAAGGCTTAGAGGGGACATCTCAATATCCAACATCCACTTTAATTATGAGCCGAATAAACCAATACTGCAGGACGTTTCTTTAGTTGCAAAACAAGGTCAGATGATTGGTATTGTTGGACCTTCAGGAGCGGGTAAATCGACACTCGTAAACTTAATTTCACGGCTTTACGATGTGAATGAAGGTGAAATAAAGATAGATGGCATCAATGTAAAAGATTTAGCAGCCGATACGCTGCGAAGTAATATTGGAATTGTGTCGCAGGAAGTGTATGTATTCATCGGAACGATCGCGGAAAACATTGCGTATGCGAATCCAGATTGCTCACTTGAAGAAATTATTTATGCAGCTAAAATTGCGAATGCCCATGATTTTATTGAGAATCTTCCAGAAGGCTATGATACGGTCGTAGGCACTGGGGGCTACAATTTATCAGGTGGCGAGAAGCAGCGGATTTCGATTGCTAGAGCGATTTTGCATGATCCGAAAATATTAATACTTGATGAGGCTACTGCCTCATTAGACACGAAAACGGAATTGCAAATTCAGGAAGCATTGGAATCATTGGCTGAGGGCAGGACAACAATCGCAATTGCTCATCGATTATCCACATTGCGAAATGCAGATTACTTATATGTAATGGAAGATGGGAAGGTTGTTGAAGAAGGAACTCATGATGAGCTTATGAATAAAGACGCGAAATACGCTGGCATGGTGAAAAAGCATGAAGAAGCTTTAAAGATGAAAGAGGCGATTTAGATGACTAAGCTGGACTTAGACCACAGTAGTCATGGATTGGGAGAAGCGAAATCAGATCTAGCAGAAGCGGCTAAAATGAATTACTTAACAACGGATAATGCCATGTTTTTGGAGACGGAAGGACATATGCTCACGATTCGCGTGGATGGGAAAGTATTCCCCGCTGTTTATTTACATTGTTCCTTTCCTCATATGAATAATAGAATATTTATTTCTGTAAGAACAGGAGAGAAAGAAGAAATCGGCATCATTAAGTCGTTAGATGAGTTTCCAAGTGAAATTGTTAGTTTGCTAGAAGAACACATAAACCTGCGCTATTTTGCTCCTGAAATTACTAAAATCAATAAAATAAACGAAGAATTCGGCTATTCTTATTGGGACACTGAAACAAGCTCAGGAAATTGCTATTTTACCGTTCGTTCCGGCAGAGGAAACGTTACTGTCGTTACGACTAATAGGGTATTAATCACTGATGTTGACGGAAACCGATTTATTATTAAAGACGTAGCTGCATTAACAGATAAAGAATATCGAATGGTAGAAATGTTAATGTCGTAAAGAAAAACGGGACTCTAGTTTAACAATTACCGATTTTTTAAGACCGTTGAGTGGAGCGGATGACCAGCACCTGGAGCTGAAATCAGTACTAAGGTTTTATTTAAAAAAGGTTTTTCCATATATCGTGAGGGGTTGCTAGTTGCCTGGAGTGGAAATCAGCCACACATTACATAGATCCATTTTTTAAAAGGGAGTTATTATGAACTTAAACTATGAACTTTCAAATCAAGATCGGTTGGCTGTTCAACAAGAGATTGGGGAAAGCATTCATTATTGTGTACCTGCTGATTTATCTCTTACTGGACGAAGAACGTTAGGATACTTTGTGATTGGTGATGAAAAGTGGGCCTATGTTCAAGCTGGAAAGGTGAAAGAAAATGGTCTTATAGCGGAGGCACATGACTACAAAGTTATTCCGCTAGTTGGGAATGCCATTCTTGAAGCGACTGATGAGCTTGGTAAAAGAATCATTGTACGAGTTTCGATGGAACATGTGGCTCGACTTTCCTATATTGCCCAAATATTAAACTATATGGCTGCGAAAAGTGAAATTCGAATCTACAATGAAGAGGAAGAACGTGTATGCTCTAATTGTGGTAGCAGGCTCCATCAAAGTACAAGAGTTTGTCCAAAGTGTATGAATAAAGCAGCAGTAATAAAAAGATTACTAGGTGTGTCTAAATCACATTGGCGAATGCTTGTGTTAGGATTAGTCATTTTATTTATTACTTCAGCCGTCACTTTATTAGGACCATATTTTCAAAAGCTGCTTGTCAATTCCTCGCTTCAGCCACCAGAAGGGCAGAGCCCAAACCTGACTATGTTTTTTATTGCGATTGGAGGAATTTTATTTTCACTAGTCGGAGGCGAACTTTTAAATGTAGCAAAAGGCCGGGTGATGGCTACAGTAGGTTCAACCATTGCGGCAGATTTACGAAAGCTAGTGTATGAAAAAATTCAAAATCTTTCACTTGGCTTTTTAACATCGCAAAGAGCGGGCGACCTTATGAACCGCGTAACATCAGACACGAATCGAATTAGAAGGCTGATTGAAGAGGTCTTTACAACGGCTATTTATCAGATGATCATGCTCATTGCCGTGACGATCCTTTTATTAATGACTGATTGGCGTTTAGCATTAATTGTGCTATTGCCTGCTCCGTTTGTCGCCTACTTGCAATTTATGACTTGGCGCGTGATCGTCAGGCGACTTTTTACAAAACAATGGAAAATATTTGATAGGGCAAACTCTTATCTTCACGATGTATTAAGCGGGATTAGAGTGGTCAAAACATTTGGTAAGGAAAAGCGCGAAATAAAGCGGTTTAGACAATATAATACGGATTATGCGGGTGCAGCATTTAAAGCGGAAAAAGTATATGCTATTTTAACCCCTATCTCAACGTATTTACTCCAGATTAGTACGTATTTTGTATTATTAGTAGGGTGTAATATGATTTTAAAAGGCAATCTCAACCTCGGCGAACTTGTTCAATTCACAGGTTATGCAAGCATGATTTTTGGACCGCTCGCCTGGATGATGAATATGCCAAGATGGATCGCAAATGCAGTCATTGCCATTGACCGTATTTTTTCTGTCATTGATGAAGATCCGGAGATTTTCGATAAGGATACATCTGTTCAGCATTCCATCCGAGGTACGATTCGATTTAATGATGTTACATTTGGTTATAAGTCGTATGAACCGGTTTTAAAGCATATTAATTTTGAGATACAACCTGGGGAAATGATTGGGCTTGTCGGGCATTCCGGCTCAGGTAAATCAACGCTCATTAATTTAGTTTCTCGTTTCTATGATATAAATGAAGGGGAAATCCTAATTGATGGGATCGATATAAGGACGATCAAGCAGGAAGAGCTGCGTTCACAAATAGGTGTAGTCCTCCAAGAAACGATGCTGTTTAGAGGTTCCATTATGGAAAACATTCGTTATTCCAAGCCAGAAGCAACGATGGAAGAAGTGATTCAGGCGGCTAGGATTGCAAATGCACATGATTTTATCATTAAATTACCGGATGGATATGATACGAGATTAGAAGAGAACGGCAATAATATTTCGGGAGGAGAGCGGCAACGAATTACGATAGCTCGTGCAGTACTCCATAATCCACGCATCCTCATTTTGGACGAAGCAACCGCCTCTCTTGATATCGACACTGAAACAGCGATTCAAGAAGCGCTGCAAAGGATCACGAAGAATCGAACGACGATCGCCATTGCACACAGGCTTTCTACCTTAAAGAATGCTGATCGCCTGTTTGTCCTTCATAAAGGTGAAATTGCTGAGATTGGAACTCATCAAGAACTGATGGAAAGACAAGGAATCTATTATGGCTTAATTATGGCTCAGCGAAATATGACGAAAACGAAGGCGAAAACAGGTTAAATAGGGGTTTATGAAATATAATAAAAAGGCTGACGCTTTCGTCGGCCTTTTTTAACGACAGCCCTCATAATGCGTAATTTTAGCGGAATAATAGTACCGGATCTAAAGTAGTGATGGTTGGAAACAATTCACGGCCTTGTACAATATATTGAACGAATCATTTTACTATTTATTATTAATAGAGCGATAGGATAAATGTGCTATTTTCATGCGACAGATGAAAATAAACGTTCGACAATATAAAAAGATCCTAAAGAAAAGTTCTCTAGGATCTTTTTGATCTATATAATAATATTCCCTACTCTTAGGCAATACTTAATTAGCGAATCAAAGTGGGACCTACTAATACTCTTGGGTTTGTACCTAGTGCCAATTTACTAATATTTACGTAGCTTATTTCCCGATACTTAGTTAGGATTTGTTTTAGTTCTTGGAATCTGCTGTCGGTTTTTAATTTCTCAATTTCCTGTCTATAGACAGACAGTACATAATCGTCTTGGGATGTTGGATAGAAATTACTTGGATCTTCATCCATAAGCAAGGCGCCCATGAATTGATAACCATATTGAAGTTGTCGAGTAAGCTGGATGACGTTAATGAACTTTTGAAATAAAGTGGGTTTTGTTTGATTTAATTTCTCAATTTCTTGTTTAGTGTCTAATAATTCGTTTAAGCATGGTGCTACAAGCATGTTTGTTCTCCTTTCAAAAAGTGGTTAATCCCAAGGCTTATCCAATACAAGATGGGATACAAGCTCCTTATTTTGATGCCTTTTTAACTTCCTTATCTTTTCACGTTCTTTTCCAGTTTCAAAAAGATATTTTTCCTCTTCGGTTTCTGGAATAATATCTGGTACTTCAATCGGTCGTTTATTATCATCTAGTGGAACAAAGGTGAGGAAGGCTGTAGTGGCGATTCTACGTTCACCCGTCTCCAGATCCTCCGCAATAACCTTGCAGAAAATTTCCATCGATGTTTTTCCTGTATAACTTACAAATGATTCGATACAGACGGAATCACTTTGTCTGATTGGCTCTATAAAATTGACAGAATCGGTTGAAGCGGTGACGCATTCTTTCACCCTTGAATGTCTACGGGCAGAAAGGGTGGCACATGCATCCATCTTTTTCATTAAGACTCCGCCGAATAATGTATGATAATTGTTCAAATCATTAATTAGAACTTGATCGGTTTGAACTACGCGTGTTTCTTTCATTTTTTTGTTTTCCATGATGATATCACCCTTTTGTAAAGATGTATTCGTGAATGTGGTGATGTAACTTTTCACAACGGTAATTATAGTTCTGTTGATTAAGGATGTACAATGCCAATCCTACATAGGTTTCATAACGATTTAACATGAAAGCGGTTATAGAAAAATAAAATAAAACTCCTGCGCAAAGGAGCTTTACTTTGAATTGGATGAATGGAGATTTGTAAGTTTTGATTTAGCAAAGTGGATAAATTCCTTAGCAATCTGCGATAAATACGTATCTTTTTTCCAAATTAGGGCTAAGTTCCACTCGATTGTTGGATTAGTAATGGTGATAGTATGTAAATGGCTTGCCAGTTCAGCGCATGTACTTTCCGGTAATAATGTAATCCCAAGATTAGAAGCAACCATCTCTTCAATAAAATCTAATTGTGATGTTTCTGAAATTATGTTTGGTTGAAATCCTGTTTCCCGGCAGGCAGATAAAATTAAATTTCTTAGCTCAAATTCTTGATTAAACATTATGAATTTTTCCTTTTTTAGTGCCTCCAGTGTCACTTCTTCTTTTTTAACGAGAGAATGGGAGAGAGGAACAACAAGTTTTAAATTCTCATTAATGAATGAATAGTAGTCAAGCTGACTGTGATCTTCAGGAAGAACGATTACACCTAGATCTAGTCGATTGTCGATAATCTTTTCCTCAATTAGTTTTGACCCATCCTCTTCTAACTGGAACGTCACGTCAGGATATTCAGTATGGAAGGAAGCGAGAAGCTCAGAAAAAAAGAATGAATTAGTAATCGTAGGCAACCCGATGCGTATACGTCCTTTTTTTGGAGTGAGCAAGTTGCCAAGCTCGGTTTTGAGCAAATCTACTTGCTTTACAATGATGTGTGCATGTTTGTTCAGGACGTGGCCTGCATCCGTTAGGATGATCTTTTTTCGCGAACGGACGAAAAGTGGTGTGCCTAATTCCTCCTCCAATGATTTTATAATTCTGCTAAGTGCAGGTTGTGTAATATATAAGTTTTCAGCCGCCTCGGTAAAACTGCCGGTTCGGGCTACTTCCATAAAATACTCTATGTATGTCGTTTTCAATATGTTCAACACCTTTGTATACAGAAAGTGATTTTACCTAGTTTATCATATACGAAAAAATAAGGTGAATTTTGAAAGCGAAAAGCCTTAAGGCTTTCTTTGTATATAGATCCGAGCCGCTAATTCCTTCCTCTTTTATAAAAAATCTATGACGAGCTTGGGTTTCCAAGCTCGTTTTGAATAATTGGCAGCTTATTCTCATTTTATATTAAATACCATATAGATCATATAAAACCTATGAACAGATAGTCTTTGTTCATAGGTTTTAATATAATATAGGTTAAAGAGAACAGAAACAGATTATTTGAACAAGTATATAATGAATGAATATATGAAAAGGGGTTTGAAAAATGGAAAAAAAGATTGATAGAGAAAGGTTAATGGCTAATTTATTTAAGGCGCGTTTTCCATTTCTTTATATATCGACGTGGGAAGAGGAAAGAGCACTTTCTCTCATTCAATCAATTGCTTCCAACCAAGAATTAATTAAGACGCAAAGAAAAGTGTTGACATGGAAGCTAACGACAGGATTTGAGGGAGAAGAAACTGGGAAATCAGGTACAAGATCGGCGATTAAAGCTTTAGAAATGATTGAAAGTTATCAAAGTCCTGCCATTTTCGTACTTCAAGACTTTCATATATTTTTCGGTGATGAAAGGCGTCAGCCAGATCATCAAGTTACCCGCAAATTAAGGGATATTAGCTTTAAATTAAAGCGCAGCCCCATTCCGAAAAACGTTGTATTTCTTTCTCCGGTTTTATTATTGCCGCATGATCTTGAGAAGGATATCACAATATTTGACTTTAACCTGCCTACCTTTAATGAAATCAAACAAATACTGGAAGAAATGATAGCTGTTAATAAGCAAAGCGGTCGAATTGAAATAAGCCTCAATGAAGAGGAAAAAGAAAAACTTGTAAATGCTGCACTAGGACTAACTTTATCTGAGGCTGAAAATGCGTTTGCCCGAGCAATGGTGGACGATGGAAAACTTTCCATCGATGATGTAGATGTCGTGCTTGGCGAAAAAGAACAAATCATTAAAAAGACGGAAATTCTTGAGTTTGTTAATAATCGTTTAAATATGGAGGATGTAGGTGGGCTGGAAAATTTAAAAAGATGGCTGCGAAAAAGAAATAAGTCATGGCTCGAATCAGCACAAAAATATGGCCTTCCCGCTCCAAAGGGTGTATTGATTACAGGTGTGCCTGGTTGCGGTAAAAGTCTTATCAGCAAAGCGATAAGCGAGATGTGGCAGCTCCCTTTATTACGGCTCGACATCGGAAAAATTTTTAGCGGGCTTGTTGGCAGCAGTGAAGAGAATATGAGAAAAGCAGTTCAAACGGCAGAAGCAATCGCTCCTTCAATATTATGGATCGATGAGATCGAAAAAGGTTTTAGCGGAGTAAATTCTTCTGGAGACGGAGGAACAACATCTAGAATTTTTGGTCATTTTCTAACGTGGATGCAAGAAAAGGAAAAGCCTGTGTTTGTTATTGCAACCGCAAATAATATTTCTAGCTTGCCTACTGAATTATTGCGCAAAGGGCGATTTGACGAAATATTCTTTGTCGATTTGCCGACACATCGGGAAAGAATTGAGATATTCCGAGTTCATTTAGAGAAAAGGTTAAAAGATCCTGCCATTTATGGTGATTTTCATATAAATCAAGACACTCTTAATAGACTTGCTAGCTTGACAGAAGGATTTGTCGGTGCTGAAATTGAACAAGTAGTCATTAATGGGTTATTTGAAGCATTTTACGAAGATCGAAGTGTTACATTACATGATTTCGAAAAAATATGTAAACAATTTATCCCATTGTCGGTCACGCAAGCGGAGCATATAAAAAGTATTCGTGACTGGGCAAATGTTAGAGCTGTAGCGGCAACTCCGTTTGAAGATCGATCAGAATATAGTGAAAGTGTTGAAACAGCTGATAGCGATATTAGTACATCACGCGGTGGCCGCACGATTGATTTTTAGAAAGAAAGGTGGATGAAGCTCTATGAGTATTGAACTCGTCCTCATACCAGTAGGGATTGTCGTCATACAAGCAGCTAGTTCATTAATTGAGAAAAAAGAAGGGAATACATATAGCATCCAAACGGTAATGAAGCGGCAGCATCTATTGCAAAAGGCGGTACAACAATATGGCTGCAACGTATCTGAAATAAACGAAAACGACTACTTGACGGAAGTGGGAGACATTAAAATCTTTTTCCGACAGAATGAAAAGGGGATATTTGAAGCGATATTTGATGAAAGTGTCAAAAAAGAGGACGCTGTGGAATTTATTGATAACCTGCATACCGAATATAAATATCTAATTCAGCAAGAGACGTACGAAAGACTAATGCAGCAGGCACATGAAAAAGGCCTTTCGTTGGAGTCAGAAGAAATTCAGCAAGACCGCTCTATTCTTTTAACCTTTAATATAAATCAATTCGATTGATAGGTGGGTAAAATGAACGATAAAAAGCTAACAATCAAAATTACAGAAGACGGGAAAATATTCGCTGAGACGATAGGGATTAAAGGCGCGGAATGCATGGAATACATTGAGCTTTTAGAGGAGCTGCTTGATGCGCAAATTGTTGATTCTGCGTATACGGCAGAATACTATGAAACAGAAAGGCGGATAACTCTCCAAAACGAGCAGTTCATTAAGGAGGAATAAAGTATGGCAATTACCAATAAAGGAAAGGCATGGGAACTAAGGAATTCGATCTGGATGCTTTGGGCGATTTTTTCATTCGGATTTTTGAATTATATTTCGTTTTTTTATACAGCGTATCGGGTGAAACAGAGGAAGTGGTTTATTGCCGGTATTATATATTCATTAATATTAATTATGAATATGGTTGTAACTGAAATTGTTTCAAAAGATCACTGGGTTTACGATCTATCAATGGCTACTTTTCTATTTGGTTGGATTTTTTCAGTTTTCCACGTATATAAAATCAGGGCAGAGTACTTATTAAGGCTCGAAGCGAGGATCACATCCGGACAAAAGGAAAAAGAAATTCAATCTTTGAAAGAGCAAATTAAACGAGAATATAGTGGAATTGAACCATTCCATCATGCGAATGACGATTCGAAGGAAACTTTAATTCAAACGAATCATGAAGAAGAAATGGGTATTATTGATATTAATACAGCTACGGAAGAAGAGATTGCTAGAGTACCGGGAATAGGTGCTTTATTTGCAAAAAAAGTAGTAGAAGCAAGGGACAAGGAAAATGGTTTTACTTCTTTTGACCACTTTGCACAAGTCATGTCCATCAAACCGCACCTTATTGCAAAGATCAAGCCTCATCTTGCTTTTCCTGAAAAACCAAAATTGAAAATTTCGGAGCGAGCCGAAGGAAGAATTGTGGATTTCTAATGGAACTAGTGATACATCGATATTTACCTCATACTACTGTAGAAGGACCAGGCAAAAGGTTTTGTCTATGGGTACAAGGATGTTCAATTCGTTGTGAAGGATGCGGCATTCCTTGGACATGGTCTAAGAAAAGTGGCAAAACAATGAAAGTCGAAGAGCTTTTTAGAGAAATTAAAAAAAGCAAGGATGAAAATAATATAGAAGGTGTGACATTCTTGGGAGGCGAACCGTTTGATCAAGCGGAAGCTCTTGGGGAGTTGGCTCTTTTAGTCAAAAACCTTGGATTAACAGTCATGACATTTTCAGGCTACTTGTATGAAGATTTGCAAAAAAGAAACGCTGCCCTAAATCTACTTGCCAACACTGATTTATTAATTGATGGGCCATTCATAAAAGATAAGCTGGACTTAAGCCGTCCATGGGTTGGATCTTCAAATCAAAGATATCATTTTTTGACTGCCTCCTATAAGCATTTAGAAAATAACTTAATGACAATCGGGAATAAAATTGAAATTCGCATTGGTGAAGATGGATCTGTGTCAGTCAATGGAATGGCAACACAACAAACATTAAGTGAGTTATTTGATAGGAAGGAATTTAGAAAAATAAAAAGCAAGTAATTGGTATTATTATAGAAACTCATTAAATTTAACGGCATCATCTAATAAGATTTCGAACGAGACCGCTTGGTTTAAGGCCAAGCGGTCTCGTACATTAATCTATTGTAATAACACCTTCACTGCCTTGCTTTACACTGCCTTGTTTCTTTACATTCAGCTTCGTTAAATTTGTAAAAATAACCGGAGTAATCTCTGATGTTGCATTGTTTTTGATGTAATCTAGATCAAATGTAAGAATTTCTTGACCCTTTGATACACGGTCGCCTTCTTTTACATGAGAGGTAAAGCCTTCTCCTTTGAGGTTTACGGTATCAACTCCTACATGGATTAGGAATTCATATCCTTGTTTTGATCTGATTCCAATGGCATGCTTTGTCGGGAATACACTTAAAATTTCTCCGTCAACCGGGGAGACGACCTTTCCATTTTCCGGGATAATCGCAAATCCATCTCCCATCATTTTCTCGGAAAAGACCTGATCTGGAACATCTGTTATTGGAATCACTTCTCCCGTAATAGGCATAACAAAATCATTTTCTTTTATTGGTAAAAGGCTATTCGTATCAACAGGATCATCACAAGACTCAGATTCGGTAAACTTCACATGATCCATATCCATCTTCTTCATAGCGTCCGCTACGAATTCCACATCAGTTCCGACAACGACTTGTAAATTTGTTTTGCTTAATTTCGATATTCCTTTGGCGCCATGCGCTTTTAAAGAGCTATCCTGCACCTTATCCATATCTCTTATATTGAGACGGAGGCGGGTTGTACAGTTATCGATAGCCGTAATATTATCTCGGCCGCCTAGATCTTGGATGAATTGATATGCCATCCGCTCATATTTATTACCAGTCGGACTTACAATATCATCCTCTTCAATAATCTCTTCATCCTCACGCCCCGGAGTTTTAAGATTTAACGCTTTAATTAAAAGATAGAAAATGATGAAATAGACAGCCGCGTATATGAGCCCAATTAATAATAGGAGCCATGGTTTTGTTGCGATATTAAAGTTTAGTAAATAATCAATGCCGCCTGCTGAAAATGTAAAGCCGTCTTTTATTCCAAGTGTCGTCGTCAGCCATAATGATATTCCTGTTAAAACGGCGTGAACTCCGTATAAAAGCGGCGCTACATACATGAAGGAAAATTCAATCGGTTCTGTAATCCCTGTTATAAAGGAAGTAAGTGCGAGACTGATAAACATCCCAAAAACGGCTTTCCTTCGCTCCGGTTTTGCTGCTGCAATAATGGCAAAAGCGGCCGCTGGAAGTCCAAACATCATGACTGGGAAGAACCCTGTCATGTACGTTCCAGCTGATGGGTCCCCAGCAAAAAATCTTGCAATGTCTCCTGTTTTTTCGTTAAATTCACCAAATTGGAACCAAAATAAATTATTTAATACGTGGTGAAGGCCAAGTGGAATGAGCAATCGATTGAAAAACCCGAATAGTCCTGCTCCTGCAGCACCAAGGCCAATAATCCAGTTTCCTAAACCATCGATGGCATTTTGAATGGGCGGCCATCCAAATCCAGCAATAAACGCCAATACAACCATAACGAGAGAAGTAATGATCGGTACAAAGCGGCGTCCGCCAAAGAATCCAAGCCAATCGGGCAGCTTTATATCGTGAAAGCGATTATATAAAGAACCTGCGATGATACCGGCAATAATCCCGCCAAGAACTCCCATATTAATTGTTTCGTTTAGTGCCTTTGCGCCTTCAGTCAGTACTAAATAACCGATAGCGCCCGCTAAAGCAGCGGCTCCATTACTATCCTTAGCGAAGCCAATCGCGACTCCAATGGCAAATATTAAGGCTAAATTATCAAAAACGGCGTTTCCAGAGTTGGCAAGAAACGGAATGTCCAATAAATCAGGTTGTCCAAAACGCAAAAGCAAACCTGCCGCTGGCAAAACCGCAATTGGAAGCATTAATGCTTTACCAATCCGTTGTAAAAATCCTAACATAAATGATTCTCCTCCTATTTTAGTATGTATTGAAAGCTCTAATCAGTAGGTATGTCATTTCTTTACCCCAATTCCCTATTTAATATCGTTGTGAAATTGCAAGGTGACATAATTTTAAGATATTTTGCCAATAATTAACTAAATATATTCAGCGAAGTGTAAATGGACTATTTATTGTCGATTTGCTTTCATGAAAAAAACACTGAACATAAGCTTCAGTGTTTAATATCATTTTATTGTTGTAAGCTCAGTGTCTTCAATTCCCAATAGCGCCCGATAGGCCTGTGGCTGGACGATGATGTCGGCCAAAGTGTATTTATCTAAAACAGACAAGTAAGCTGCAAGTGCTTCGTAAAGGATATGCTTTAATCCGCAAACAGGCGAAATAGTACAATATGCATCTCCTTTTTCAAAACACGGGACGAGTTGAAAATCTTCCTCTGTTTTTCTGACAATTGCTCCAATATTAATTTCACCTGGGGCAACAGCTAATTTAATCCCACCGCCGCGTCCTCGGATTGTCTTAATCACTCCCATTTTCCCAAGTTCATGAATAATTTTTGTTAAATGGTTTTTCGAAATATGGTAAGCCTCGGCAATTTCAGAAATAGTAGAAAGAGCATCGTGAGGCTTGGATGCAAGAAAAATAAGGACTCTTAAGGAGTAATCTGTATAATTCGTTAGTCTCATGTCTTCACCTACTTGGGTTCATTATACAATTTCTGTGATAAAAGGTTAAACGGATTTGCTAAAGTTTGTTCAATATTGAACATTTAAAGTAATTTTTGTGACAGTTTTTTTAAAGCTTCCTTGAGAGGATTGTTAAAAACGGATTGTAGGGTTTAACATTAAAGATGTATTTAAAATATATGTTTAAAGGGGTTTTAAAATGGCACTCTCAAAAAGAACGATAGATATTATTAAATCTACTGTCCCTGCTTTAGAAGTACATGGTGTTCAAATCACGAGTGTTTTCTATAAAAAAATGTTTTCCGCTCATCCGGAATTATTAAATATATTCAATCATGCAAATCAATCGCAAGGTCGTCAGCAAACTGCACTTGCGAATATGGTCTATACGGCAGCAAAACATATTGATCAATTAGAAAATATTCTTCCAGCTGTTCAACAAGTCGCATATAAACATCGTGGGCTAGGAGTTAAACCTGAACATTATCCGATTGTTGGGAAGTTCCTGCTTTTGGCGATTGAGGAGGTACTTGGTGAGGCGGCAACGGACGAAATATTGGAAGCATGGGGAGAAGCGTATGGCTTCATAGCTCAAGCATTTATTGACCTTGAAGATGGACTATATGAAGAAGCAAAAAACCAAGCAGGCGGTTGGGATGGATTCAAGGACTTTGAAGTAATCGACAAGGTAGAAGAAAGTGAAGTGATCACTTCTTTATATTTAAAACCTTCGGATGGGAAGCCTATTCCAGTATTTAAACCAGGACAATATATTACAGTTCGAGTTAGTATTCCAGGTGAGCACTATAAGCTAAATCGTCAATATAGCCTTTCCATTGCCCCTGGCAAGGAATACTTCAGGATTTCAGTTAAGAAGGAAACAGATTTTGTTCCTAATGGTAAAGTATCGAATTACTTGCATGATCATGTGTTGGTAGGAGATAAACTTGAAGTTAGTGCTCCTGCAGGCGACTTCCATTTAAATGAACAGGAAGACGCCCCCATCGCATTAATTAGCGGTGGAGTAGGATTAACACCGATGATGAGCATGCTTGATGCATTAGTGCAATCTAATTGTAAAAGAAAAGTGACTTACATCCATTCAGCTAGAAATGAAGGGGTTCATGCATTTGCAGAAGATGTACGTCATTTGATTTCCCAATTGGAAAATGGCGACTTTTATTTTGGTTACGAAAAACCAATGGATCGGAATGGAAACCATCACTTTACTGGATATATTACGAAAGAATTTTTGCAAAATAAAATGGATGAAAATACAGTCTGCTATGTTTGCGGACCAGTTCCATTTTTAAAAGCAGTTGTGAACATTCTAGAAGAACTGGGTCTTCCAGAAAACAATATTCGATATGAATTTTTTGGACCAGCAATGCAATTACAAAAAGAAAAAGCTACTGTTTAAGTTAAGGCTGTCTCAAGGAGGAGATGAATTCCTCAATTGAGATAGCTTTTTTGTTTGTGAAGATCGACTAGCAATCGTCCTGACCTTCTATAATAAGGAATCTTGTTCGCCTTGCAGATTCAGTTCAGGTTACAAAAATGTAAGGATGGAGGATAAATTGTAAGGATAAGTTATGGTTGCACCTCTTCGTTTCTTTTATAGTTAGACATATAAGATAAACGAGGGTGGATGGAATGAAAAATCATATTGTATTAGAGGCTGCAAATATAAAAAAGGTTTTTGGATCAAAGGGAAACATTCAAACGGCATTGGATGATATCGAGCTAGACATATATAAAGGCGAATTTGTAGGAATTATGGGGCCATCTGGTGCAGGGAAATCAACACTATTAAATGTGTTATCAACCATTGATGCTCCAACTTCAGGTGAAATAAAGATTGATGGGGAAAGTATCCTCAAATTTAAAGAAGAAGATTTGGCTGATTTTAGAAGGGACAAATTGGGTTTTATTTTTCAGGATTACAACTTAATTGATACCCTAACTGTAAAAGAAAATATTATCCTTCCGCTTTCTTTAGCGAATGTGTCGGTTGATAAAATCGAAAATACAGTAACTGAAGTATCTAAAGCGCTTGGAATTGAAGGGATTTTACAATCTTATCCTTATAACATTTCAGGAGGGCAGCAGCAAAGAACGGCAACAGCTAGAGCGATTATTACGAATCCTAGCCTAATATTTGCAGATGAACCGACAGGAGCACTTGATTCGAAATCGGCCTATATGCTGCTCGGAACACTCTCCGATTTAAACGAACAAGAGAAAGCCACAATCTTAATGGTCACCCACGATGCATATGCAGCAAGCTTTAGCAGTCGGGTTTTATTTATTAAAGATGGGTCGATTTTCACCGAAATCAGGAAGGGAGAGCGCAGCCGCAAGCAATTTTTTGGGCAAATCATTGATATCCTCGCTACCCTTGGAGGAGGTGGACATCATGACGTTATTTAGCCTTGCCAAAAAGAATATTAAAATGAATACGAAGCACTACTTGCTTTACTTTTACCCGATGGTATTCAGTATCGTAATTTATTTTACATTCGTTTCACTCCAGTACAATAAGCAAATTAACGAATCAGCGACAGTCCTTGGGAAAGTTCAGCCAGCTTTTATGGCTGCCTCAGGTTTGTTGTTGCTATTTTCAGCGATTTTTATATGGTATTCAAATGATTTTTTTATAAGAAAACGAAAAAAAGAGGTCGCTTTATATTCATTGTTTGGGATGCGAAAGAAGCAGGTTGCGAAGCTCTTATTTTATGAAAACCTCATAATGGGAATCATGGCTCTTGGGATTGGAATGATGATTGGCGTCCTTTTATCTAAGCTTTTTATGATGCTTTTGATAAGGCTAATGGGGTTTTCAATCCTCGCTAACTTTGAAATATCATCTGGGGCGGTTATTCAAACGTTAGTCGTTTTCGTTGTGATCATTTTCGTGACATCTATTCATAATTACCGGATGATATACCGATATACATTATTGGATTTACTAAAAGCAGATAAGCAAGGGGAAAAACAGCTCAAAGTATCAAAAGCGGGTGCTATAGCATCACTATTGGCCCTCGGGATAGGATATTATGTTTTACTACAACCAAGTCATTCTTCTATATATAAGGAATACGGCTTCGTTGCCGTTCTATTTTCCTTGTTCATGATTTTAATAGGTTCTTTTCTTTTTATTCGCTCTGTTTTTGCAGTTATGTTAGAAAGAATGATGAATGCAAAGGGGCTTTATTTTAAAGGTACGAATTTAATCAGTGTTTCTCATCTTTGTTTTCGAATGAAAGGAAACACGCTCATCTTATCTATGATTGCTTTATTAAGCACAGTGACGCTTTTTGCGCTAGGGACCATTTTTAGCTTACATCATAATTTAACAGCAACGGCTCAAAGGAATTATCCGTTAAGTCTCATGTATACTTCGCAAAGTAAAGAGGTGGACGCGGAAGTCGCAATTTTAATTAAGGAAAGCGGAGAACATCCCATCATTTTTTCGGATCGTATAGAGTATTTACAAGTAGAAGGTGATCTATCAGAAACGGGAAGATGGCCAGATCAGTTTCCAATTATGCTTTTATCAGAAAAGGAATATCAACGATTAGCTGAGAAAGTAGGAGACTATGGTGCGGGCATTGAAAAAGATGAAGCCATTGTTTTTAATGATGGAAATATCAATCAGCACGCTGACCCTTATACAGGTAAAACGATTTCGATAATGAATCAGAATTTTACGATTCAAAGATACGAACAGAAGGCGATGTTAAATCAAAGTTATTATATGTTTCCAATGGTCATCGATGATGCCAACTATCAGCTGATTAAAGAGAATGGTAATGTAAAAGAATTGCAAATCTATAAATTGAAAAATGAAAAGTCAATGGAAACGTTAATGGGAAATATTGAAGAAGTGGTATTGAATGATGTTCACGGTGAGTATGATTCTTTCTTATTTTCTTCCTTTTTTCTTGAGTATCAGAAAGGGACCCAAACTTACGGGTTGCTTATTTTCATAGGAGGATTTTTAGGAATTGTATTTTTGCTGGCCACTGGAAGCATGCTGCATTACAAACAGTTAACCGAAGCTACAGCCGATCAAGGACGTTATCAAGTACTTAGTAAAATTGGAATGAGCCGCAAGCAAATTCGAATAACAGTAGCCAAGCAATTATTGCCTGTTTTTTTACTTCCGCTAGTGATTGCCATTCCTAATAGTTCATTCTTAATAACGGCGCTTGCTAGGTTTTCAGAAATTAATATGCTTCTGCCATTTTTAGGCACAATCGCGATATATATCACAATTTATTCCATTTACTATTTGATGACTGTTAGAAAATATAACATGATTGTGAATTAGTAAATAGCTCATATCGGCTGACGCATCTAATAGAACTGCCGAATAATCTGATAGACCACTTAAAACGGCTAATAGAATTGAATAACGGCTAATAGGATGTTCGAAACGGCTAATAGAATCGGATAACGGCTAATAGGATGTTCGAAACGGCTAATAGAATCGGATAACGGCTAATAGGATGTTCGAAACGGCTAATAGAATCGGGTAACGGCTAATAGGATGTTCGAAATGGCTTATAGAATCTGACAACGGCTAATAAAGTCTCCAAAATTTTTAAATAGAGTTTCATAAATGGCTGATGGAATCAATTTTAAGAAAAGGACGTGATGCCGCATCACGTCCTAATTAAGTATTCTTCTCTTAACAAATCGACTGTTCTTGAAAAAGAAATTGAGGCCTCGGTATAATTCCCTTCCACTGAATGAAGGGTGAGCTGATGCCCTAATTTGGATGCGATCCTGTTTGCGAGATACAGCCCCACTCCAGTTGAGGCAGCAATTTGTCTGCCATTTTTTCCTGTAAAACCTTTCTGGAAAACTCTTGGCAAATCTTCTGCAGCAATCCCAATACCGTTGTCGCGGATTACAATTCTTCTTTCTTTTTGTTGAATTTGAACTGAAATCATCCCGCCAACTTCGGTATATTTTAATGAATTTGATAAAAATTGATTAAGGATAAATAGAAGTCCTTTTTTATCTGTTAAGACTTCTAATAAAGCTAGATCCAATTCAAGCTTTACTTTTTTAGACAAAAATAATTTCCGATTCCCTTTTATTGCTTCCTTTATTATTTGTTCAATGTTCCATTCTTGAATGAAATAATCCTTGCTGAAATCACTTGTTCTATTATAATAAAGAGCTTGATCGACCAGATGCTCAATCTTATCAATTTCCTCTTCCATGCTATTTGGTATTTGTTCTGTCTCAATCATCATTTTCGTAACAGAGATCGGTGTTTTGATTTCATGTACCCATGATGTCATATACTCATGCCATTCTTTTTGTTCATTATGAATTTGTTCGAGCTTTTTCTCATATTGATCCTTTTGAATGTGTAGTAGTTGAGTCCATAATCTTATTTCGGATGTGTGAGTTTGTAAGGGTTCTATAATATATCCTGAATGGACTTTTTCATTTGCATCACGATAGAATGATTTTTTCTTGCGGAAATCAAATAATAAATAAATCGAAAAAAGTAAGATTAATATGAACAATAAATACAGAAGATTGTTTATATGTATGTGAATGTTTGGATCCAACCAGATGATGACTGTTGTGGTTGCCAAGCTAAAGAAAAAAACAAGCAAAAGCGACAGATGGTCAGAAAGGTAGTTTTTCCAAGTCATTGTAATAAGTATCCTTGTCGTTTCTTAGTCGCGATGGCATCTTCAACCCCAATTTCCTCTAGCTTTTTTCGCAGCCGATTTACATTTACTGTAAGAGTGTTGTCATCAATAAACTGTTCGTCTTCCCATAGTGCCCGCATGATTTCATCTCGGGAAATTATTTGACCTGCTTTTTTCATTAAGAGGTAAAGAATTTGAAACTCATTTTTCGTAAGTGCTGCCTTTTTATTCCTGTACTCAACATAGGAGTTTTGTATATTAAGAGTGAGCTCTCCAACCGAGAGTAAGTCCTTCTCTACAATAGAGCTGGACCTTCTTAAAACAGCATTCATTTTTGCTACTAACACTTCGAGTGAAAATGGCTTTTGGATATAGTCATCCCCACCCATATTCATCGCAATGACAATATCCATACTTTCTGAGCGCGACGAAATAAAAATGATTGGTACATCCGAAAGTTGACGAAGCTTGCTGCACCAATAAAAACCATTATTTCCGGGGAGATTGATATCTAAAAGAATAATATGCGGATTTTCCTTCAATGTTATTTGGTCTATACGCTCGAAGTTATCGACAAAAAGAGGCCGGAAATTCCACTTTGCTAAATATTGCCCCATTATGTCTCTCAATTTATGATCATCTTCAACTATTAATACCTTATACATGTTCATCACCTAAATTCAGTATACAAAGGGATTAGTGAATTTAATAGAATCAATCTTCATATACTCACTGAAAAGTGTAATGTAAAAATGCATTCGAGATAAAGCTTGAGAGAGCAGGCTCTTTTGATTTGGAACAAATGAATTGATGGATAATGATTGCAACTTACTTAACCCTATTTTTCCTTTGTTAAAAGATAATGTTCAATCCCATCTAACATTCGCTCAAGTCCAAAGTCAAAGTCGTTTCCTACAGGGTTTTCCTCTTTATTTTCTTCTGTATAGGCTCCTGACATCAAAACAGGATAAAGATCTGGGTAGTTTTCTTGTTTAACTAGTTTTTTTAGCGCCGCGGTATAGTCAAGGCCGCTAATTTCACTAGGAAGTTTTCCGGTCTGAATTGCTTTGTTCATATCCTTTATGATAATTCCACACCAACGTGAATATCCGCTGAGGAGAAGAACAATCGACATTTTTTCATAATCGTTTAATGGGAGATTACGCGTCGTTCGGAGCGCCATATCGACTGCTTTGAGCTGATTTGGAGTAACAGGTACGCTTGTAATGGGAATGTCGCTAAACCAAGGGTGGTCCTGAAAAACCTTAATACAGATTCTTACATACTGTCGCATTTTTTCACGCCAATCTGTTTCCACTTCTCCATTTGGATAATCAATATCTGTAACTTTCTCCTGCATAAGTAAAAGTAAATCATCTTTACTAGGAATGTATCGATACAATGACATTGGCGTAAATCCTAGAGATGATGCTAGTCGGCTCATTGATAAAGCCTCGAGTCCTTCCGTATCTGCAATATCTATAGCCGCTTCAACAATTTGTTCAATACTTAGTTCCCTTTTTGGCCCACGCTGTGGTTGTTTTCCAAGTCCCCAGCTTATAGCTATCCCAGAAGGCAAACCTTCTATTTTATCTTCAAACTTTTCTTTTTCCTTCAAGTCATTCACCTCTAGTTTTATCACTAGCACCATTTCAAAAAAATACAAAAAATCAGTTGTATTTCAATTGTATATGCAATATACTGTGTATGCAATAAACTGTTTATGTTATATACAAATATTATTTTCCAGAAGGAGGGAGACGTTTGAACCAGTCAGCTATTGAAGTAAGAGGTTTAACAAAGAAATTTGGGAAACAAATTGTGTTGGATAGGATCGACTTGACTGTTCAGCAAGGTGAGATTTTTGCCTTGCTTGGTCCAAATGGTGCGGGGAAGACGACATTGATAAATATTTTATCAACATTGATTAACCCTGATGCAGGAAGCGCTCGAGTGGCTAGTTACGATATCGAGAGAAATAGAGAAGAAGTAAAAGGCTCCATTAGTCTTACTGGGCAGTTTGCAGCGGTTGATGAAATGTTAACTGGAGAAGAAAATTTACAGATGATGGGCAGGCTATTAGGTTTATCAGGAAAGGAAACACGTTCTCGCGCAAACGAGTTAATCGATTATTTTGATTTAAAAGATGCTGCTAAAAAAAGAGTCGGGACATATTCAGGGGGGATGCGGCGGCGCTTGGATTTAGCGGGAAGCCTTGTTGTCCACAGACCAATTTTATTTTTGGATGAACCGACAACAGGTCTTGATACTCGCAGTAGACGTGCATTGTGGGACATTATTCTTGAATTGGCTAGAAAAGGAGTTACGGTATTCCTTACGACACAATATTTAGAAGAAGCAGATCAACTAGCTGACATTATTGCAGTAATTTCAAATGGTCAAATTGTAGCACAGGGGACTCCGGTAGAAATGAAATCGCGGATTGGAAATGAAGTGGTTGAACTGCGGAATGAGAAAGACGAGGTCATTAGGGAGATTCCAACGAATGGAAGTATTCATGAAGTTAAACAGATTCTTGAAGATGTGGCTTTTACGATGCCGAAAAATACACGAATAAGCATCCGCAGACCAAGCTTGGACGATGTTTTTTTATCGCTAACTTCTGAAAAAGGGAGAGATTCATGATGAACATGATCACTCAATCAAAAAGACCATCGTTGTGGATCACAAGTTCTGTATTCATAAAAAGAAGCTTACTCCATAGCCTTCGTAACGTAGATGCGTTGATAATGGCGATTATGCTTCCAATTATTCTCATGTTAATGTTTACGTATGTATTTGGAGGAGCCATTGATCCAAGTGGGCAATATGTCAATTATGTAGTTCCAGGTATCATTTTATTGTGTGCAGGATTTGGGTCATCTTCGACAGCGTTTGATGTGGCCACTGATATGAAGAACGGCATTATTGATCGCTTTAGAACGATGCCTATTCAAAGTATGAATGTGATTACAGGGCATGTCGTTGCAAGCCTTGCACGTAATCTTCTCGCAACAAGCATCGTCATAATTATGGCCCTCGTTGTGGGATTTAGGCCAAGTGCAACTATATTTGAGTGGTTTGCTGCAATAGGTATTATTGCTTTATTTATATTGACCATAACATGGCTGTTTGCTGCAATCGGACTTATAGCCAGTACTCCAGCGGCGGCAAGTGGCTATGGATTTATCATATTATTTCTCCCATACCTGTCAAGCGCTTTCGTTCCAACAACTACAATGCCTAAATGGCTGCATGGAGTAGCTGAAAACCAACCGATAACACCTATTATAGAAACCATTCGCTCGCTCTTAATGGGTGGTGCAATTGTTAATTATATATGGTGGGCAATTGGATGGTGTTTATTCATTCTATTCCTGTCAATTATATGGTCCGCTTGGACATTTAAAAGAAAAGCGGGGCATCGTTAAGTTATGAAAAAATCCAAGATCAATGTCTCCTTTGTGGAATGACAATGGAAACGTTTAATGGAACATTATTCTTTCATCTCCATCTAAAATTTCTCTAATCAAAAAATTAATAGTTTTCTCAAAAAATCAAGTATAATAGAATTTACATTTATGATTAGGGGTACAGAACAATGATGAAAGAATGGAAGAAGATACTATTACTTGCAATACCATCAATTGCCTCGTTTGCTTCATCGACACTTACAGGTACGATAAATTTGATTCTAGTTGGTCATTTAGGAGCATTGGCCATCGCCATTGTCGGTGTGACGAATGTTGTCATGTATAATGTTTGGGCGCTGTTTTCGGGGATTGGCCATACTACGAACTATTTAGTTGCCCAAAATTATGGATCAAACAACATGAAAAAAGGGATAGAGAGAACGTATATCGCTTTTTACCTTTGTATAGCAGCTAGTGCTTTTATTTTACTAGTTGGGCTGATTCTGCCTGAAGGAATTTTCAAAGTGTTGGGAAGTTCAGCGGAAATGATAGAACAAGGAAAAAGCTATTTGCAAATTCGTTTCCTTGCGATGATATTCGGAACCTTTACGTTTGTGTTTCATGGGTTTTTACGTGGTGTAGGTGATACGAAGACGCCGATGATTAGTACAATCATAGGTGGGGCTTTAATGATTTTTCTCACATATGGATTAACATATGGCCATTTTGGCTTTCCGGAAATTGGGTTGGTTGGTGCAGGGATTGCCTTTTTTGTAGGTGAACTTGTGACATTTCTATTTTGCGCTTATATCTATTTCGTAAAATTACATCCGAAATATGGCACGCGTGTACGAATTGCTTTTAACCGCTTAGAATCTAAATTAATCTTTGGTGAAAGTTCAAAGTTAGGAATTCAGGAATTCTCCTTGGCGATGGCAATGTTCGTCTTTACTGGCTTTGTCACGAGATTAGGGACCGAAGCATTAGCTGCGAATGAAATTGCCTTGAGCGTAATGAGCTTTGGTTTTATGCCTGCCTTTGCGTTTGGATCAACTGCAACTATTTTAGTTGGTCAAGAAATTGGAAAAGGGAAGCCTCTTAACGGGAGAAGAGCGGGAACAAACACCGCTATTTTAGGGTGTATATTTATTTTATTGCTTGGCGTTATTGAGTTCTTCTTTTCGGAACAAGTTGCAAAGATCTATACCCAAGATGCCCAGGTCTTTCATTTGGCGGGTAAACTCATCATGATCTCAGCTTTTTTACAAATATTTGATGGATTGTTGAACTTCTATGCTGGGGGTCTTCGTGGAATTGGCGACACTTCATTCCTACTTAAAATTTCATTAGTATTAGGTTGGTTATTATTTATTCCACTAAGCTATGTATTAACCTTTACACTAAATTTAGGCAGTGTTGGAGCATGGATTGCGCTATATTCGTATTTAATGGTGTTTGGAATTGCCGTGATGATTCGTTTTTATCGAACAGACTGGGATACTGTTAGATTAAAAACGGTCGAAGGTGAAAGCTGATTTTTAGGAGCTTAAGCAACGAGAAATTACTCGTTGCCTTAAGCTCTTTTTAATGCTAGATATATCTTGTGAATAATGTGATGCTCAATTATAATACAAGACAATACAAATATATTTCTAAGGAGGAAAATGAGGCATGTTAAAGTTTGATGAAGAAGTTTTTTTACAGTATGTAGAAAAAAGTGGTTTATCCTTTAGAGATCAAATAGAAGGCTTTGTCGATGATATTTGCGAAAAAGGATATAAAAATATTTTTCTTATCGGCGTTGGTGGAACCGTTGCCATGATGTATCCGTATGAATACATATTAAACTCAAACTCTACTATAAATGTCTATGCTGTGAATGCAGCGGAATTCATGGCTATGAATCATAGGCAATTTGGCAAGGATTCCGTATGTATTTTTACGTCTGAATCGGGTACGACGAAGGAAACAGTGGCAGCAGCGAAGTATTGTAAAGAAAGAGGCGCCACTACATTTGCATTGGTTGCAATCCCGAACACACCTTTAACACAGATTGTTGATTATTGTGTTACAACTGGTTCGGAAAAGCATTCATTTGATACTTTCTTTTTACTTTTATATATAGTGATTTTCCGATTTATACATAATAACGATGAGTTCCCTCAATATGAGCAATTCACAGAGGAGGTTTCCCTGCTTCCACGTGCCATTGTTCAGGCTGTACAATCCTTTGAAGAAAAAGCAGAGAAGTTTGCTGTTAAACATAAAGAAACAGATTATCATATGTTGGTGGGCTCTGGTATCTTGTGGGGCAACACGTATTCATATGCGATGTGTATTTTAGAGGAAATGCAATGGATTCGTACGAAGTCGATTCATGCCGCAGAATTTTTTCATGGAACGCTTGAACTCGTTGAAGAAGATACAAGTGTTATTTTATTCAAAGGTGAGGATGAAACAAGACCGCTGATGAATCGGGTAGAAAAATTCGTTGAAAAAATTACAAAGGAACTTGCAGTCATTGATACTAAAGACTTTAAAATGGAAGGCATCAGTGAAGAATTTAGAAAATATTTTGCTGTTAGCATCAATTGGGCTGTTATCAATCGCTTCAACTCATATCTTGAGCGGGAAAGAAATCATCCATTAACCCTTAGAAGATATTACAGAAAAATGGACTATTAGAATGTGGAGGGTGTTTCAGTACCCTCCTCCACAAGGCGGGGAGAAGATGAGAATCATTACGGTCGGCGATAATTGTATGGATGTCTATCAGCCAAGGGGTGAAGCGTATCCTGGAGGAAATCCCGTAAATGTTGCTGTATTTTTAAAACGGTTAGGAGCTCGTTCAGCTTATATTGGTTGGGTAGGCAGTGATTCATATGGAGAAGTAATGAAAAACAGTATTTCAGAAAAGGGGGTCGATGTATCCCACCTATCAAAGAAGGAAGGGAAAACGGCTATCTCTTATGTGGAATTGGTGAACAATGAACGTTGTTTTGGAGATTATTACGAGGGAGTTATGGCTGACTTTATTTTAACAAGGGAGGAACTAGATTTTATTGGAAAACACCTGCTTGTACATGCGGGGATTTACGGACATGTGGAAGGATATTATCCGCTTTTTAAAGAAATGGGAGTGTCTACCTCTTTTGATTTCTCTGATAAATTAGATCATCATCTTGTTGAATCATTACCGAAGTTCGTGGATTACTCATTCTTCTCCTACACGAAAGATGATTCCTTTATCCGCGAATATTTAATGAATATTAACACCCTTGGATCTCCCATTGCTGTTGCAACTTTAGGTGAAAATGGTTCTATAGCCTATGATGGAGAAAATTTTTACACATGTTGTGCAGTTGATTCTGATGTAATCGATACGATGGGAGCGGGAGATTCTTTTATAGCTGGTTTTATTTACGGAAGAGTGAAAGGGCTTTCCATAACGGATTGTTTAGATTTGGGTTCAAAAATGGCAGCAGAAACGATCCGATACTTTGGGGCATGGTGACCAGTATTTCTAGGCAATGTATAATAGATGAATAATAGAATGATAAGGGAAGATTTATATGAATTTAAATCCAGCGACTCCTCAGCCATTGTACATGCAAATAAGGCAAATGTTGAAAAATAATATTCAGGATGGAACATACAAACAAGATGAACAGATACCAACTGAGGCAGAGCTATGTGAAATGTATAATGTTAGCCGAATCACGATTCGAAAAGCTATTGAGGAATTAGTTAAGGAGGGGCTATTAACGCGAATTCCTAGAAGAGGGACCTTTGTTACGACAAATAAATTCCAGAATGAATTATTATCAGTTAGTGGATTTTCTGAATTCAGTCACCAGCTAGGAATGATCCCTAATTCACGAATATTAAAAAGTGAAGTAATTCCTGCATCAGAAGATATAGCTGAACATTTATCCATTGAAGTGGGAAGTCCTATTCTAGAGCTGGAAAGGCTCATGTATGTAAATGATCGTCCTCTTTTTTATGATATTGCTCATTATTCACTCATTCGTTTTCCTGATTTAGAGAAGAAAATTACTGGAAATGAATCGACCTACAAAATTTTTTCGGAAGATTATCAAACGGAAATTGTTAGCAATGATAAAATTATTGATGTAATTGGTGCGACAAAGGAATACGCTCATTTATTTGGATGCGATATTGGCGCAAATCTATTTAGGATATTAAAAATAGCTTATGATGCTAAAGACGAACCAGTCCACCTTTCTACTTATATGTGTGAGACGAGCAAGGTTAATTTGACCGTTCACCGGACGAAGTAGGACAGATCCTTATTATTTTTAAAAAAATTGCAGGTTTTTGCAATTTTTTATTGAATTAGTGAAGTAGTAAACGAAATGAAAAGGGGGAAAGAAGATGGAAACATTGAAAAACCCATCTAGCTTTCATATGAGGGAAAATACAAAAAGTTTCTTAGAGATTATAAATATAGAAACTGGTGAGAGAAAAACGTTGGCTGCATTTGATTATGTGATAGAAGCTCCTAATTGGACTCGTGATGACAAGCTTATTTACAACAGTGGAGGTCTTCTATATTCTTTTGACATCCATACTCTTGAAAACGCTGTGATTGATTCGGGATTTGCCAACTTTTGCAATAACGATCATGTTTTGTCTCCAGATGAAACTCAAATTGCTGTAAGCCATCATACGTTGGAAGATCGGCAATCCCGTATATATATTTTGCCGCTTAAAGGTGGCAACCCAACGCTTATAACACCAATGGCGCCTTCTTATTTGCACGGCTGGTCACCTGATGGCAAAACATTAGCTTATTGCGCTGAACGGAATGGTCAATATGATATTTATACGATCCCTGCAAACGGAGGAGAGGAAGAGCAGTTAACGAATTTCTCGGGGTTAGATGACGGTCCGGAATATTCACCAGACGGCAAACATATTTGGTTTAATTCGACACGTTCGGGCCTTATGCAAGTCTGGCGCATGAATGCAGATGGCAGCGAGCAGACGCAAATGACATCTGAAGAAAGCAATAACTGGTTTCCACATGTATCTCCAGATGGAAAAAGCATAGCCTATATTGCTTATCGAAAAGGTGATGTCGAACCAGGTGATCATCCACCGAATAAAGAGGTGGAGTTACGTTTAATGTCAAGTTCAGGAGGCGAATCACGTTCACTTGTAAAACTGTTTGGAGGACAAGGAACGATTAATGTGAACTCCTGGTCACCAGATAGTAAGTATTTAGCTTTTGTAAGTTATGAACTTACGTAATGGGGCATGGTGCCTATAGAAGCCCATTAGAAAATGATCTTTTATAAAATAAATTTGGAAATTAAGTCTGCTAGATTACTAAATAAAGCGCGCTTTAAATGTTATTCTATTAATAGATGCATGCTTGCCTGTCAAGGCGGGGCATCCATGTAAATATACATAATGGGGAGGAAATGGGTATGAAAATTGGTGTATCAAGCTGGAGTTTGAACAAAGAATTTGTTGAAAAAGGGATGACGATGGTAGACTTCGTTCGTGTCGTTAAAGAGGACTTCGGAGCAGACGCAGTTGAAATGGTTCATTGGATGGTAGGTAATGTTAGTCCAGAGGGTGCAGAGAAAATGAAATTTGCTCTTGAGCAGTTCAGCAGTCCTGACCCTGAAAAAATTCAGCAAGCAATCGGCGGCTTTATGGAAGTCATGGATGAAATGAGCCTCAACAAGCCGGAAAATCTTGAAGACGTGAAGCAAGCACTTGAGAAATACGGCGTGAAAGTGCTCAATATGCCAATCGATTACGGTAATATCTCTGGGTTGGATGAAGAAAAACGCAAATCAGATTTAGAAGTTATTAAATCCTGGATCGACATAGCGGCTTACTTAGGAAGTAAGGGAGCTAGGGTCAATACTGGACAGCAGCCAGAAGGTGTTTTCGATCTTAGTATAACAGCAGATTCTTATAGAGAACTTGCTAAATATGCCGAGACGAAAGGTGTTGCGTTAGTTCTAGAAAACCACGGTGGTATGTCGGCAGATCCTAAAAATATTATAAAGCTATTTGAAATGGTCAATCATCCAAATTTCCGAGTGTGCCCTGATTTCGGAAACTTTGATCCAGAAATTCGCTACGAAGCGATTGATATGATTTTTAATAACCCGATCTTAGTTCATGCGAAAACATATGAGTTCAATGAAGACGGAAGTCATGTTCAATTCGATTTTGGCAAGTGTATGGACATCGTGAAGAAGCATCATTATGACGGTTACTACTCAGTAGAATTTGAAGGACCTGGTGATCAGCGAGAAGGTGTCAGGAAGACCATTGATCTATTGAAGAAGCATAGTTAAATCACAAGAAATCGTCCTTTAATTGGACGATTTTTTTCAATTATCCGCAAGGAGGATAATCACGTATGTTCATGGAATTTAATGTTAAAGGGAGCTGGTAGTTGATGGAATATAAAATTAAAACTTATGAGGAAGCGATAAAGGTTATTGAAGAGATTGGCTTGTTGCCACTTGCGCCATTAATAGCAGACTATCCTTCCTTAGGCAGCATAACTGAACCAGGAGCTTGGCATTCCGATACGGAATTCGATCCTTGGAATTGGAGAATAAAGTTTTCTACAGATGGGGTTGCAGGATACGGAAAATTCATTAAGAAAAAGTCAATTTTGGTATCCCGTCAGCTTCTTCCATACGTAAAAATTGTTCTTGGATTAAATGAATCTGTAAAGGAACGCTATTTTAAAGGAAATATATCGAAAGAAGCTCGTGATCTATACGAGATTATTAGTCAAGAAGAGGGGATAGATACTAGAGTATTGAGGTCAAGAGCAGGCCTAAGGGAAAAAGAACAAAAAAAGTTATTCGATCGTGGATTGCTAGAATTGCAAGGTTCGATGGATATCGTTATTTCTGGGATTAAAGAAAAAGTGAGTGAAGATGGTGAAAAGAAAGGGTGGAGCAGTACAGCTTTTGAAACGTATGATTCTTGGGCAACTAGAAATAACATTGAAACGATTTATTTGAGCAAGGAAGAGGCACGAGATCATTTAATGATCCACTTTTCAAATATATGCGGTCCAGAATTAGTAAAAAAAATAGCAAAGATTTTTAGATAGAATTAGAAAGGTAGATTTCCTTAAATGCTGGAATGGCTTAATACGAATATTAGTTTAGCAACGGTAGTTTGGCTTTTCCCATAATATTTTTAATGCATGACTTTGAAGTTATTATTTTCGTTGAGTCATGGTTCGAGAAAAACTATTCAAGAGTGGAACCAAAGGTGCCAAAAAGGATGAAAAAGGTATTTCGTGATTTATCCGAAACGACCGCAGCGAGATTTTCGATACCCGTATTTATGCAATTTATTGTATATATTATCGCTACCTTTCTTGTCGTGGAAAAAGATTTCTATCATTTATTTTTAGGTTTAAAGGTTTGTTCTCTTATTTCTTCACCTTTTTACCCATGTCGGTCAATCTCTATTTTTGGGGACTTACGCGCTTGGAGTAGGAAGTGCCTTGCTTATAACACTGCCGTATTCTTTATACTTATTTTATCGATTACTAATGGAAAATATCATTAGCTATACAGATATGATTGTTAGCCTTCCATATGGGTTGATTCCTTTTTTCTATTGTTTGGATTGGGCAGGAAATTTAATCCTAAAATATTGCCAGGTAAGAAAATTTCATGAAATTCGCTCCAACAACATATATTATCTACCTTCCAAATACAGCGTATTCCTCTTCCTAAAGGGTATAATAATGGATATATTTTAAAAAACACTTTCAAAGGAGAGTCTATGGCTAAACAAGAAGCGGGATGGAACTTAGAGAACAGCTATGTAAGAATGCCGAGTTCGTTTTTCACGGACACCAACCCTACCCCGGTAAATTCACCAAAGTTAATCATTCTCAATCAACTTTTAACCACGGCCCTCGGTTTTAACATAGAGGCACTTCAAAGCGATGGTGGCGTGGCAGTGCTCGCAGGAAATAAAATTCCTGAAGGTGCTGTGCCTATTGCACAAGCGTATGCTGGGCATCAGTTCGGAAACTTTACGATGTTGGGAGATGGCCGTGCTGTTTTGCTGGGGGAGCAGATTACGCCTCGAGGAGATAAGGTGGATATCCAGCTGAAAGGTTCAGGTAGAACCCGCTATTCCCGAGGCGGCGATGGTAGAGCTGCGCTTGGTCCAATGCTGCGTGAATATATTATGAGCGAAGCGATGCATGCTCTCCGAATTCCTACTACTAGGGGTCTAGCAGTGGTGGCAACAGGTGAGATGATTATTCGAGAAACGGAGCTGCCGGGTGCTATTCTAACCCGTGTGGCTGCTAGTCATCTTCGTGTCGGGACCTTTGAATACGCAGCGCAGTGGGGGACGGTAGAAGACCTAAAAAAATTAGCTGACTATGCGATAGAGCGCCATTATCCGAGTATTGAAGCGAATGAAAATCGCTACCTTGCATTTCTTGAAGCGGTGATCAAGCGTCAGTCCGAACTTATTGCAAAGTGGATGCTTGTCGGCTTTATTCACGGAGTAATGAATACAGACAATATGACGATAAGCGGAGAGACGATTGATTATGGCCCGTGTGCTTTCATGGATACGTACGACCCGGCGATTGTCTTTAGTTCGATTGACATTCAAGGGCGCTACGCATATGGAAATCAGCCTTATATTGGAGCATGGAACTTATCACGATTTGCCGAAACGCTATTGCCGCTATTGGATGAAAATCAAGAGAAGGCGATTGAAAAAGCTCAAGAAAAGATCTCAAATTTCAGCACTCTATACCACTCCTATTGGCTTTCTGGTATGAGATCAAAGCTAGGTTTTTTTAGCTCGGAAAAAGAGGATGAAGCGTTAATAAATGATCTCCTTGATATAATGAAAAAGCAACATGCTGACTACACGAATACTTTCCTAGCTTTAACTTTTGATACAAAGGGTATGTGTGAATCCCCAGAATTCATTAAATGGAAAAATAGGTGGCAGGCAAGACTCGAAAGACAACCAGAAACAAAAGATTCATCAATAGAATTAATGAAGAAAAGTAATCCTGCAATCATCCCGAGAAATCATCATATGGAAGAATCTTTAGAGGCAGTGGTTGAACGTAGTGACTATAGCGTGATGGAGAGGTTTCTTACTGTACTTTCAAACCCATATGAGCATTCACCTAAACAAGCGGAATACGCCTTAGTGCCTGATTCGAAGACTCCTTATCGAACTTATTGTGGAACATAACTTTTAATAACACCATGCTGCCTAATTTCTCTAGGCAGCATTTTTAATAAGTAAATTGTTTGGGAATCAATGGTGCTGGACAAACTGCAAGCTGAAGTAAAGGATTTGTCCAACAAAACCTGGATGCTGGACAAACTGCCAGTGAAAAACCTATATTTGTCCATCGTGGCTTCTAAGATGGAAAACGATCAGGAGAAAGCAAAGAAAAGAGTTAAGGAAAATTTTTGCGGAAATTGCTAATTCATATGCGCAAATAAAAAAGTCGCAAATCTTGCGACTTTTTACCTTTTCATTATAAAACATAAATGTCTTCCGCATTGTTTGTCTTCACGGTATGAGAAGCCATCCTCGCTTTTAAATGTACAAGTTCGATCAACCGAGATTTTCTCTTCGGGAATACCTGCAAGCATACATTGTTTCTTCACGGTTAGCTGATTATCAATATGATATTTATTAGTACGTTTGTTATAGTGCATAAATTTGTCGGCATAACCTAGATCGTTGAATTTTACATACACATCTTCATCGACTTCAAATTTTTCTTGACTTAAGGCAGGGCATATTTGGACATGAAAATCATTCGGATTACAATTTTCAGCCTGAACTAAATGTTTGAAAAGTTTTAATGTAATTTCTTTTACAGTGCCTTGCCATCCAGAATGTATGACACCGACTACACCTGTTTTTTCATGATAAAAAATCACTGGAACGCAATCAGCATTAAAGCTGGATAATACTAAATTCGGCTCATAGGTGTATAGCGCATCCGTGTCGGGAATGGCAGTTTCCATAAGGTGAGCGCCTCTTCCTTTTTCCTTCATTGTCACCTTATAGGAATTCGAGCTATGGGTTTGCTTTGCGCAGACAAAATTGGACAGTTCACATTGCAAATATGAGGCCAATTTTTTCCGATTCTCCAACACATCTTCAAGGTTTTTACATGCATGAAGAGCCGTGTTATTACTTTCTAATTCGGATAAATCTTTTAACGTTATACCGGCTACCATTTTTTCATTATTTACATAAAGCTTTGTTTTCATGTGATCACCACTTTAAGTATTCGATTTATAAAAATCTCTAAGCAAATACGCAATCCATTTGCAATGAGGATGATTCCGAATATTTTCTAATAATCCTTTTATAATAGCGAGACTTGGAGTTGTGACTAAAAGCTGCTCTTTAAGTAATATTAATGATTCCTTTTCAACGGATTCTTCCATTTCTTCAACTTTTTGATCGATCATTTCAATAATCTGTTCCTTTGTGACAGCCTCATGCATCCCTAAATCAACCAGTTTCTTATGCTCTTCAGAAATAAAAGAGACCGTCATATGCTTAGCTAAAATATTTGTTTTTTCCACAAGTGATTCGGCGAGTAAGTAAAAATCTACTGGGACACTTTTAAATAAAAATAACTCCCCATACATTTTCATAAATCCTTTAATGCAATATATTAAATCGTATTTTGTATATTTTACTTCCTCGCCATATAAACGCTCAATCATTGTTAATATGGTTTTTTCATGTAATTTATCATAGTGGCGCATTTTTAACATGAACTCTTTATTAAAGGTTTGCGTTTGTTCCTTCATAAACATTTTGGCAAAATCCAAATGTTTATAAAAATAATGATAGGTTGCATAGTAAAAGTCATATAATAATTGATCATTATTTGAATTTTTGACTATATGGTCAATATCCGAGGTAATTTCCATCATGAAATGATCAATTAATGTTATGATCAACTCGTCCTTCGATTTAAATGAAAGATAAAAGGCCCCTTTAGAGATTCCACATTGATCCGTTATTTGTTGTACGGATGTTGACTCGAATCCTTGTTTGGCAAACAATTCTAATGCTTTTTCCATAATTAATTGTTTTTTAATCATGTTATTTTTTCGCTCCTATATTCCATCGTTGACAAATGACCAATTAGTCATTACTATAAGTAAATAGGCTTGAAAAGTCAATAGTGCAAGATGTTGCATTCATATTAAAAAGTGGGGGTAGAGGATAACAGTGAAAGGTTTAGTCAATTTTGTACTGAAAAATAAGTTAGCCGTTTGGCTATTAACAATCATTATTACTGCATCTGGAATTTATGCAGGAACACGCATGAAAACAGAGACGATTCCAGATATAACGATTCCATATTTAATGGTAACGGGTGTATATCCTGGAGCAACTCCTGAACAAGTCATGGAAGATGTGTCCATGCCTTTGGAGAAAGCAGCGGAAAACTTAGAAGATGTGAAGGCCGTCTATTCTAATTCTTATTCTAACATGGCAAGTATTCAAGTGGAATATGAATATGGCATCGATATGGATGAGGCGAAGCGAGCATTGCAATCTGCATTAGATGCAGTGAAACTGCCAGAAGACGCGCAGACGCCTAGTATTACAGCGATTAGCATGAATATGATGCCGGTCGTTGCATTAAGTGTAAGTAGTGAAAAAGAAGATATCGTTGAATTAACTTCTACAGTAGAGGATATTTTACTGCCTAAAATTCAGAAAATAGAAGGTGTTGCATCTGCGACAGTCACAGGGCAACACATTGAAGAAGTAGAGCTTATTTATAATAAAGAAAAAATGGCTGAACTGGATCTTACTGAAGACACAGTTAAGCAAATGATTCAAGCAAGCGATTTATCCGTTTCATTAGGTCTTTATGAGTTTGAAGAAGGCGAACAAGCTGTAGCCATCGACGGGAAATTTATGACTGCCGATGAATTAAAGAACATGCTTATACCTGTTACGCCTTCGGAAACAAATCCATCTCCATTTGTAAAGCTTAGCGATATTGCAAAAATTGATGAAGTCGGTAAAGTAGAATCGGTTTCTCGTACAAATGGCAAAGAAGCGATTGCCATTCAAATTGTAAAAGGCCAACAAGCAAACACGGTGGATGTCGTAAACAGTGTGAAAGAGTTAATTAAAGATGAAAAGGCGAAAGTTGATGGCCTGATCATTGATGTATCACTTGACCAAGGTAAGCCAATCGAAGACTCCATTAAAACGATGGTTGAAAAAGCGTTATTTGGTGGATTAATTGCCGTTTTAATTATCCTCTTGTTCTTGCGTGATTTTAAATCGACTGTAATATCAATCGTGTCCATCCCAGTTTCTATTTTTATGGCTTTAATGATCCTGAACTGGTTAGATATTACACTCAATATGATGACACTAGGTGCGGTTACGGTAGCCATTGGACGTGTCATTGATGACTCGATAGTTGTCGTGGAAAATATATATCGAAGGCTGCATTTGAAAGAAGAGAAATTAACGGGGCGAGCACTTATTCGTGAGGCAACACTTGAAATGTTCAAGCCTATTGCATCCTCTACGATCGTAACAGTTGCCGTTTTTGCACCACTCATTTTTGTAGGTGGAATGGTCGGCGAGTTATTCATGCCATTCGCATTGACGATGACGTTTGCGTTAGGAGCTTCGCTATTAGTAGCGATCACGATCGTTCCTGCATTATCTCACTTCTTATTTAAGAAAAAATTATACAGTAAGAAGACTAATAAGAGTCATAAAGAAGCAGGGAAATTAGCGAATTCGTACAAAGGTATCCTTAACTGGACGTTAAACCATAAAGCTATTACCTCTATTATTTCAATTTTGTTATTAGTTGGCAGTTTATGTTTAACTCCACTTATTGGATTTAGCTTTATGGGCAGTGAAGAAGAAAAAGTCATGTATTTAACATACACACCAGCGACAGGCGAGCTAAAAGATGAAACGTTAGAAAACGTGAAAGCTGTAGAGCAGGAAATGTTAAAACGTGATGATATTGATATCGTTCAATTATCTATCACAGATGGCGGCGATCAGATGGCTGCGATGATGGGCGGGGGCGGAAATGGTGCATTAATGTACTTAATTTTTGATCCTGATATGAAGGATTTCCCAGAAGTTCGCAAGGATGTTGAAGACTATGTATTCAATATTGATCAATCAGGCGAATGGAAAAACCAAGACTTTACGTCCATGGGAATGTCAACTAGTGAAGTCAGCTATACTTTTTACAGTGAAGATTTAGATAAACTTAATGATGCAGTAAAAATGGTAGAAGCTGAGATGAAAGAAAACGACGGTCTAGAAGACGTTAAGTCTAGTACAGAGGATCCGTATGTAGAATATACATTTAAAGTAGAGCAAGATGAGTTGCTGCAATATGGCTTAACAACAGGACAAATCGTGATGATGTTAAGTCCAAACAAATCGCAGGATATTTTAACGACGGTTAAAAAAGACGGCGACACATTAAATGTAATTGTCCAGCAAGAACAAAAGGAACAACCAAAATCAATTGACGATATTTTAAAAACAGAAGTACCGACAGCGCTAGGCACAACAATGCCACTTTCCGATCTTGTTGAAGTAGAGAAAGGGACTACCTTGAACACTCTTGCACGCAGTAAAGGTGAATACTACGCAACGGTTTCGGGAAAAGTCATCGGTAATGATGTATCAAAAGCATCTTCTGAAATGGATAAAGCAATTGATAAACTGGATTTACCTAAAGGTGTTTCGGTTGACGTAGCAGGTGTAGCAGCAGATATGACTGAGACATTTACACAGCTTGGTGTAGCGATGCTAGCGGCAATCGCGATCGTTTACTTCATCCTTGTCGTTACATTTGGTGAAGGTACGGCTCCATTTGCCATATTGTTCTCATTGCCATTTGCAGTTATAGGTTCGTTTGTCGGACTATGGATTGCCGGCGAAACGATATCTGTATCGGTTATGATGGGACTCCTCATGTTGATTGGGATTATCGTAACGAATGCGATCGTACTCGTGGATAGAATTGTTCGAATGGAACGCGGAGGCATGAATATGCGCGAAGCCATACTAGAAGCGGGCTCTACCCGTCTACGTCCTATCCTTATGACAGCCATCGCAACAATTGGCGCCTTAATTCCATTGGCGATTGGCGCTGAAGGTGGAGGCGGTATGATCTCAAAAGGCCTCGCGATTACAGTTATTGGCGGTTTAACAAGCTCAACGTTATTGACGCTTATTATCGTACCAATTGTGTATGAAATACTATCTAAGATGCTTAAGAAAAACCGTAAAGAAATAGAAGAAAATTAATGGAAAGGTCCTGCAAGGAGTTATCTCTTTGTAGGGCTTTTTATTTTGGAAATTAGTGCGACTTTAAATTTACAATTGTATATAATTGACATATGATGGGAAACTATCCATGAAATATCGGGGGAAATAATGAATAAAAAAATATGGTTGTCTATAGCTGTTTTTTCTGCATTTTTTTTATTTTTGTTAATTGTTCTTTTGACCCAATGGCAAAGCAAAAATAAGTATATATTTATAAATGGCATTGAACATTTTTCACGAGAGACATCTGATAAAGAAGGCCATTATCTTCTTTTTTATCCTGCGGATTATCGTTTTTCTCAGAAATTTACATTAGTAAAAGAAGTGACGAACAGTGGAGAAGTTGTAAAACAGTACAAAGTTTTTGATGATGATTTTGGAAGAATGATTCCACACCAGAAACCAAATGATACGAATCAATTATATATTTCTTTTTTTGGCGGTATGGGAGGTGAATATTATTTTACGTATGATATTCAAAAAAATAGATTTAAAAAAGAGAATATTGATTATCTAGAAAACAAGGTTGGAATTGACCATATTATGCACTATGGAGATGATGTTGTTTTTCAGACTCTTGCATCACATAAAACGGGCGATCAGCGTTATAATGAAAAATTCGATGGCTTCAAAGTTTCAATTTCAAATGCCGCTACACAACAAAGCATCGAAACAGATTATCGTCGCTCTCCTCTTTCTTCGCCAATCTTACATTTTAGAGGAAAGATATTATATGGGACAGCAGGGGCAATAGGAAATGACGATGAATACGAATATCATGGAATTGCCATTACGGACTTAAATAAGGGTTCTATTACATACGAAACTTTTGGGACAGATAACATGGATTTAACCCCTCTTTTTTCAACGGATGATTATGCTTATATATTAGGAGAGAATGGAAAAATGTATGTCTATAATAAAGATTTTCAATTTAAGATATTTAAGCCTTTTAAAAATATTCCTAAACAAGATTATTATAGTGGAAACGGACAATTAGTTTTAGATGAACATAGAATCTTATATTGTTTAAACGTTGAAGAAGATAAATACTCATTAGGCATTTTCCATATAAAAGATGAACCGGTTTTCGAGTTATTTAACGAAACCTTTGCTAATACAGACAGCTGGTATGAGCCTTTGTATCAGAATACGGAAGAAAAAGAAGTTTATGTAAAAGAGATGAGTAATGATAATGGAAAGAATCATATCATCGTGTTGGATAGTGAAAGTCTTGATGTAAAAGAAAAGTTTCCTGTTCGTGATAACCATTTACTAGATTTTATTGTGAAAGTAAAATAAAAAATTCTTCGAGCGTTCGTACTCGAAGAATTTTTATTATGATTAACCTTTCAAAATATCATCGATTTTTGCAAGTTCTTCTTCACTGAAATCAAGGTTATTTAATGCAGCAACATTATCTTCAATTTGGCTTACACGGCTAGCGCCAATGAGGGCAGATGTCACACGTCCTCCGCGAAGCACCCACGCTAAGGACATTTGCGCGAGCGTTTGGCCTCTTTCAGAAGCAAGGTCATTTAACATTCTAACCTTTTGAACTACTTCCTCTGTCACCTGGTTCTCATTAAGTGCACCAGTTGAACTTGCGGCACGTGAATCCTTCGGAATACCACCTAAGTATTTATTCGTTAACAAACCTTGCTGTAATGGACAGAATGCAATCGATCCAACGCCATTTTCATCTAGCACATCTTGCAACCCATCTTCAATCCAACGGTTTAACATAGAGTAGCTTGGTTGATGGATTAGTAAAGGTGTACCTAAATCATTTAGAATTCTAACGGCTTCCGCTGTTTGCTCTGGAGAGTAGCTTGAAATTCCGACATATAAGGCTTTACCTTGACGAACGATTTGGTCAAGAGCACCCATCGTTTCTTCTAATGGTGTGTTTGGATCTGGACGGTGAGAGTAGAAAATATCAACATAGTCTAATCCCATGCGTTTTAAGCTTTGATCAAGACTTGAAATCAAATATTTTTTCGAGCCCCATTCGCCGTAAGGGCCATTCCACATCCAATAACCCGCTTTAGTAGAGATGACCATTTCATCACGGTACGGTTTGAAATCTGTCGCAAGCATTTCGCCAAACATCGTTTCCGCTGATCCAGCTGGAGGTCCGTAATTGTTTGCAAGGTCAAAATGTGTAATTCCTAGATCAAATGCTCTTCTAAGCATCGCGCGCCCGTTTTCGTATGTATCGACACCACCAAAGTTATGCCATAGCCCTAGTGAAATCGCTGGTAATAAAAGTCCAGAATTTCCTGTACGATTGTATTTCATTGTGTCATATCTTTTGTCATCTGCTAAGTAGACCATTATTTATTCTCCTTTTTCTATTAATTTTAAGGTTTAGAGACCTCAACATAATTTCTCCATACATGAACTGGCTGCCAGTTTAATAGTTTTTTAGCCTTTTCATTGCTAAAAAGGGTTTCGAAGCCAGTTAATTCTTTTTTAAACTCTTTTACATTTGGAAAAACTTGCTCCATCAACTGTTTGCTCTCGATATCCATACTAGTTTCATCATTCGCAATATTTAAGGCGACAGACCCAAGTCCCTCTGTTTCGACAGCAAGTCGATACGCTGTTGCCGCATCCCTAGAATCAATATAGCTCCACACAATGGTTTTACGTTGTTCTGGGTCATGGATAAAGTTTGGGAAATTGGCATACATTTCAGGTGTTATGACATTTCCTAAACGCATGGAAACGACTTGAATCCCCGTTCTGCGATGTATCATGTCGGCTGTTTGTTCATTTACAATTTTTGATAGTCCGTAACTATCTTCCGGTAATTGCGGATGTTCCTCGTCGATTGGCACATATTGTGGCTCTAATAAGTTTCTTGAAAAAACGATGCCGTAGGATGATTCACTAGAAGTAATTACGGCTTTTTTAATGCCTAAATTTCCAGCTGCTTCTAAAATATTGTACGTAGACATCACATTATTTTGGAAAGTTACTTCATTTGGATGTGAATAAGCGACAGGAATAGCAGCAAGGTGAACAACTGCATCCGCACCAGCTAAAACTCCATGAACTTGTCCGAGGTTCGTTAAGTCAGTAATGATAGTTCGACAAAGCTCATCTTTTGGTTTTTTTACATCAGCATTTATGACATCATAGCCATGATCTAAAAACTCTTTTATTACTGAAGGTCCTAATAGACCGCTTCCACCTGTAATGACAACTTTTGGCATGTCAATCACCTCTCTATTGGGTGTAGATTAAAACGCTTACTCACTTCGAAGTATATGCCTACATATTATTTAATACAAGTACTGAAATAATTTTGATATAATAAAAGATAGGTTATTTACTATAATAATTATAGTAACTATTTGCTATAAAGGAGGATATAGATATGCTAGAAGTAAAGGAAGAATTAGTAGTAGAATGCTCAATTGAAAAGGCATTGAACGTAATCGGCGGCAAATGGTCTTTTCTTATTTTAAAACAGCTTTTTGAGGGAACAAAACGCTTCGGCGAAATCCAGAAATCTATTTCAAAAATTAGCCCAAAAGCATTAACAGATACATTGCGCCACCTAGAAGAAAATGAAGTGCTTATTCGGAAGGTCACCCCGACTGTTCCTATTACGGTTGAATATTCCTTAACAGAGAAGGGACAAGCATTACATAAGATATTGAAAGAAATGAAGATTTGGGGATCGCAGTGGACGTAATTTCGCTAATGAATGAAAGAGATGAGAAACATGGATGTAGAAATATCAGCATGAGGTCTGGTTTATTCAAAATTTGGGAATCATTCCCGATTAAATAAGCATTATAATAAGTTTCATCGAGAGATAGTGCATAATTCTCGATCAAAAAGAACTAACGATGATTTTAGTCGAGAAATAGTTCATGAATCTCAACGCGATAGATCTAAGTTTCATTGAAAATCAATACTCATTTAAACAATACATCAAATCTAGGAAAAAAGCGTAGCGTCCACTATTGAAATAGGACTGCTACGCTTTTCCTGATTCTCTATCCTCTTAAAAAATAACCTTGTCCGGATCTGATCCAAATCGGTGGTTTTTATTCATTTGATCAATTATCTTCATATCTTCTTTTGAAAGAGTAAAGTCAAAAATATTAGCATTTTCATGAATGCGTTCTTTGCGTACGGATTTAGGTATTGTCACAACTTCATTTTGAAGATCCCAACGAAGGATAATTTGAGCTGGTGTTTTACCATGTTTTTCAGCTAGCTCAGTAAGTTGTGGCAAATCTAAATTTCCTTGCATAAGTGGAGACCAAGCTTCTAATTGGATGCCTTCATTTTTACAATATTGACGAAGTTCCAGCTGAGTGAGCAAAGGATGAAACTCTACTTGGTTTACCGCAGGGATGACATCGCTATTTTGTTTAAGCGTTTCTAAATGATGGATATTAAAATTACTTACTCCAATTGCACGAATATACCCATCCTTCTGCAGTTTTTCAAAGGCTTTCCATGTTTCTACGAACTTTGTTTTTCCTGGCCAGTGAATTAAATATAGATCGATATATTCAAGACCTAGTTTGCGGCGGCTCTCTTCAAAAGCTTTTAACGTAGATTCGTATCCTTGATCAGAATTTGCTAGCTTTGTAGTGATGAATAGTTCTTCGCGCGCAATGCTGCTTTGCTTAATAGCGGTGCCAACTCCAGACTCGTTACGATAACCGGCTGCTGTATCAATCGAACGGTAACCTGCTTCTAGCGCATAAGTGACCGAATTGATGACTTCATCACCGTCTTCTACTTGGAAGACTCCAAGCCCGAGCCACGGCATATGTACTCCATTGTTTAACACTGTAAAATCCTTGATATTTTGAATAGTCATTGTTATTCCTCCTTATCAAGTAATCCCTTACATTGTATAAGACTATTATAAAAAATGTAAGTAGTGAAATCTTTTAATCTATGTATACTTTTTTATACTAACTTACAATTAAGTAAGTTAGTCAGAAGTATGAGAGGATGTCTCTGATACTTGTTTGACAGTTTTGACAATATGTTCAATAGTATAGATAGACCGTACTTCTCCACTGGTCATATTCTTCTCCCACTAAGATAAACCGCACGTTTCTCAGTCAACCTTACCTCACAGAGTAATCGATTTTAATTCAAACAAAAAACACCACAATAAATACAAAAGGAAAGGAGCTAGATGGGTGGCATCTATGCTTTCAGTCATTAAATGTCCAAACTGTGGGCTTCAGCGATAGAAGATGATTATTACAAAATAGGTGAAAACTACGTTTATTGTGATCAGTGTGGTTACAATTATACATACTAGGACGTCAAAAAAGATCGACGGTAAATTTCAATTAGTTGAAGAAGAATACAAGGGATATGGAGTTTTTAGAATGGTTCATAAGAGTAGTAGAAGTACGTTGAATATGTTAAACGAGCCAATAACAGATGAATCATTAGAAAAATATAAAATAATATTCATGGATGAACTAAACCAAAAGGAAAGTTATCTAGTTTCATTTGAAAACGGGTTATTTACGACTTTACTTGGGAATCCACCAGAGCAATTTTTCCTATCCTTCGAGGAATTTCAAGAGGAGGGAATTCCAAAATCTGTCCCTATGAGTTAGATTTCCGGCTAAAAGAAGAATAACAATGCCCTTGGATGGAGTATGGTCTAAAAATCAATCTTCATTTCATTAGCCGCACACCCAATAACATTAAAAAGGAAATCCCCACCATACTAATGACCCACAACCAAGCCATTTCCATATTGTTTGAATCAATCGCTATATAGATTGCGGTTGGAATCGTTTGGGTTTTGCCAGGGATATTCCCAGCAAACATTAGAGTAGCTCCAAATTCACCTAATCCCCGCGCAAAGCTTAGGATCGCACCTGAAATAATTGCTCGATGTGCAAGCGGAATGGTAATGAATGCAAATAGCTTGAATGCATCTGCACCATCTACACGTGCTGCATTTTCAATATCGTGATCAATCGCTTCAAAGCCTGCTTTCGCAGATTGATACATCAGCGGGAAAGCGACGACAGTGGACGCAATGACTGCTGCCCACCATGTAAACATAATTGGATGTTTAAATATAGTTTCAATCAATTGTCCGATTGGGCTATTTCGTCCAAATATCACAATTAACAAGAAACCTACGACAGATGGTGGCAACACTAAAGGCAAAAGGAATGTTGTTTCAACAAAGGTTTTCCCTTTGAAAGTTGAGTTAGCCATCACCTTTCCGAAAAATAATCCTAATATTATTACGATCAATCCTGAGACAGCAGCGACCTCTAAGGAAAGTTTGATAGGTGCCCAAAAGTTGGTGGCCATTTTAATTAATTCAGTCCTTTAAATCCATGCTTTTCGAAAATATCAATGGATGCTTTATTTTGCAGAAAATCGTAAAATTGGTTTGCTTCTTTTGGATGAGAACTATCCTTTATTATACCGACAGGATAAATAATCGGGGCATGCGTGTTTTCTTTTGCAGATTCCACAATTTGAACTTTTGGTGAAATGAGTGCATCTGTTTTATACACAATTCCTGCATCAACATTGTTTGTTTCTACATATGTAAGAACTTGCCTCACATCTTTAGCATATACGACTTTCTCTTCTAAATCTCCCCATATATTTAAGTTTTCCAATGTTTCTTTTGCATATTGTCCAGCTGGCACAGACTCTGGGGTGCCAATGGAAATTTGATTGGCCTTAACTAAGTCTTCAAAAGATTTAATACCTATACTTGAATCAGTAGGAACGACTAAAACAAGTTCGTTTCCAACTAAATCGATGCCTAGTTTTGGATCGATACGTCCATCTCCTACTAATTGATCAAATTTGTCTTCGGCAGCAGAAAAGAAAAGATCAACAGGTGCCCCTTGAGAAATTTGCTGTTGAAGTGCACCAGAAGCACCGAAATTAAAGTTTAAACTAATATAAGGATTTTCCTCCTCAAAAAGGGGCTTAATATCATTCAATGCATCTTGTAAACTTGCAGCAGCAGAAATGGTCAGCTCCACTTCTTTTTTGGATGTTTCCGATTTATTGGACGAACATCCTGAGACGACAAGTAGCATTAGGAAGAAAAATAAAGGGAAAAGCTTTTTCATCATTCTCACCTTTTCCAACTAATTATAATTACTTATAACTAATTATAATTAGTTATAAGTAAAAAGAGAAGGGAATTAGTGTATATTTTTTTCTAGGTCAATACGTTAAAATAAAAAGGGGAGGGATGAAAATGTCGAAGGAACTTTCTTATACGATTGAAGAAGTGTCACAGCTTCTAAAGGTTTCAAAACTAACCCTTTACGATCTTGTGAAAAAAGGGAAAATACCTGTTTTTCGTGTAGGAAGACAGATTAGAATTGATGCTAAAGACCTTGATGACTACATACTCCAGCAAAAGACAAACGGAATCCCTAAATCTTCTCCGAAGACTCCGAAAAATGACACAAAAAGTTTAAATAAAATTGTTATTAGTGGACAGGATCTTGTTTTAGATATTCTCGGCAAACATATCGAGAAGCATTCATCCTTTAAAGCATTGCGTTCTTTTACGGGAAGTTTAAATAGCCTTATCTCTATGTATAATGGAGAATGTGACATTGTTAGTTTGCACATGTTTGATGGTGATACAGGCGAATATAATCTTCCTTACATAAAAAAAATACTAGTCGGCCATCCTTATATAATGCTCAACCTCCTTTCAAGGAAAGCAGGCTTATATGTTAAAAAAGGGAATCCCCTCCATATCAACTCGTGGTCGGATTTAAATAACGAAAAAATTAAGATTGTTAATAGAGAAAAGGGTTCTGGAGCACGAATCCTTCTCGATGAACAACTAAGACTTCACAAAATTAACCCAAGAAACATCCAGGGCTATGATCATGAAGAGAGCAATCATCTTAGTGTGGCATCTACTGTTGCTGCGGGTTTGGCAGATGTGGGAGTGGGAAATGAAAAGGTTGCAAAAATGGTGAACATTGATTTTATTCCATTAATAACAGAACGCTACGATCTTGTTATGCTAAAAACTCCCGAAAATGAACGACTGAATAATACGGTTAAAAAAATTCTATCTTCCGTGCAATTCCAGTCAGAAGTGAACTCTCTGGGGGATTATGATATTTCACAGACTGGAAAGATCATGTATGAGACGGATTAATAAACTGTTTAGTTTGCTCATCCGATCCGATCTTATTATGGATGCAGTTGTCTAAACTGGTAGTAGTTTTTTCGAACTCGATAAATTTTAATAAAAATACAACTTGACAATAATTTGTAAGTGGAATACTATTTATTTATCAATTAATAAATAAATTAAAGAGAGTTGACCAACATGGCCGTTCGTGAAGATAAAAAAGAACTGATATTGGATAAAGCTGTAGGTATTTTTGCAGAGAATGGATATTACAAGGCAACGACAGCTCTTATCGCAAAAGCAGCAGGAGTTACACAACCATATGTATTTCACTTCTTTAAAAATAAAGAAGAACTTTTTATTGCCGTTATTGATCGGGCAACTAAGAGAATTTATGAAGCTTTTTCAGGGGTGGATGCACCTTCGGATCGATTAATGGATACGATGGGTCATGCATTCCTGGATATAATGAAAACACATAAAGATGAAATCATTTTAGTTATGCAGTCTCATGCCATTTCAGAACCAGAAATTCGTGACCACGTTAAGGAGAAATTTCGGATAGTTCATGAATTAGTTGCTGAAAAGTTAAAAAGAGCAGGAAGTCCAAACCCAGAAGCTGGTGCAAGTCAGTTTTTGGGCACTGGATTTTTGATTACGGTCGCAGAGGTTTTGGAATTACCACAATTGCTTTGTTTTGAATAGAGGAATGAATGAAGGCAGAATGAATCTGTCTTTTTTCACACTATGTTATTTATTGATTGATAAATAAACGCAAAGGGGATTGATGTAAAATGAAGATCGTTTCAAAATTCATTAATAAGTTATTCTCAGAAGAATGGTTATTAGTCATGATGGGAATGATAGGTTTTTTGCTCGCTGCAATCTGTGCCATTTATGTTGCTGTATATGGAGGTGAGATTCTTCCGGAAGGAAATGTGGAGAGTGCATTTTCCTTTAATGCTGCAATTGCTATTTTTATATTGTCCATCGCTGCTTTTTTGCCGATATCTGGGTTAAGTGATCGTAGTCGAAAGAGAATTCGATGGGGATTTGCTGCTACCATTCTAATCTTTTATGGGATTGAAACAATACAGCATTTTCGAGGTATTAATCCAAGATTCACCCAAGTTGGAACGATTACAGATATAGTTGTTGGGATTTTCTTCGGATTGATATCATTGGTGCTGATTGCTTTGACGGTATTTGTCGCCCTTTCATTTTTTCAAAAAAGGAATGTGATCAAACATCCATTTCTCATACTAAGCATACGCTATGCTTTTCTTTCGACGATGATCTCTTTCGCTGCAGGCATTTTCATGTCCGTTCTTCAAAGTCGCTACACTGGGCAAGCTGGAAATTTCATCGTTTTACATGGACTAGGATTTCATGCATTGCAGACATTACCAGTATTAGGTTGGTTAATTGAACAAGCAGAATCCAATGAGAAGCGAGCCCGTGCACTTCTCCACATAGGCAGCGTGTCTTGGTTGATTTCCATTGTCTTTATCGGGATACAAACAATTCTCGGACGTACAGCTTTTGAAATAAGTTTATTGCCAATTCTTGCAGTAATTGCCTTATTAGGTTGGTTTGCAGCGTTAATCGTTTCTTATTTGCATGTACGAAAATGCATCTTCTCAAAAGGTAATCAAGCAGTAATAAATCTAGATGTATAAATAATATTGCAATGGCAATCATTTCTCCCTTATTCCCACTCCGTCATTGTTTCGCTATAATAGGAAAGTATGTTGAATAATCATAGATGATATTTTCATTTGATATAAGCGAAATATTCTAGGAGGGACCTATATTGACGAATATAAAAGGAGAGAGCTTTGTTGCCGACATACATCAATTAGATGTAAAAGGTTCGGGACAGGCGGTCGTTTGGCGAGAAAACGAACATGGGAATTCCAAGAAATTAAAATTAACGATTCCGTACGCTCTTCCAGGTGAAAAAGTGAGTGTCACCGTGGAGCGACCGTGGGTAAGAAGATGGAGAGCGAAGCCGGAAGAAATTTTGCAGTCTCATCCCGAAAGAATAGATCCTGTCTGCCCCCATTTTCAAAAATGTGGCGGATGTGTTTGGCAGCATTGGGACTACTCTGGTCAATTGAAACAAAAAACGAATCATGTAAAACAAGCAATTGAAGCACAAGGGTTTGACCCTTCCCTCGTTCAAGATACTGTAGGGATGGAGGACCCGTGGCATTACCGCAATAAAATGGAATTTACGTTTTCGCCAGATGGAACACTTGGTTTACATGAACAAGGAAATTTTCGCAGTATTATTTCATTAGAAACATGTCTTATTGCCGGTAAAGAAATGGTTGAAGCGGCCATGGAGGTTGCAAAGTGGGCGCTTGAACACAAATTGCCAGGTTATAATAAAGATACTCATGAAGGATTGCTACGTCATTTAATGGTTAGAGAGTCTTTTGCAACAGGTGAAATCATGCTAGCTTTATTTGCTACGGAAGCTCCTATTGCCCATCTAGAGCATGCCGTACACGACTTATCTAAAAGAATTGAGAAAAACTTCCCGAAAGTAAAAAGCTTATTATGGCTCGAAAATACGGAATGGGCTGACCGGGCTCAAGCAGCAAAAACTCATATATTATCTGGCCGTGATTTTATATATGACGAGTTGATTGGATACCGTTATCGTCTTTGGTTTGATACCTTTTTCCAAACGAACCCAACCCAAGCACAAAAATTAGTTGAAATTGCTTTAGAAATGGGGCAACCGAAAAAGACTGAAAAGATGATTGATCTTTTCTGTGGAGTTGGTACCTTCTCGCTTCCATTTGCAAGCCGGGTAGCTGAACTTGCCGGAATTGAAATCGTAGAAACTTCTATTGAATCTGCAAAAAGAAATGCAGAGGATAATAACATCTCTAACACATATTTCTTAGCGAAAGATGCTAGGTTAGGAATCGACCAAGTATTAGAGACCTTTGGAAAACCTGAATTATTATTGCTCGACCCGCCTCGTTCCGGAGCTGGAGGAAAAGTAATGCGGAGAATTGGCCGATCCAAACCAGAGCGCATTGTCTATGTTTCTTGTAATCCAGATACGTTTGCAACAGATATTAAAGAACTTATCCCTTTTGGATATCAATTAGAAGTAGTTCAACCAGTAGATTTATTTCCTCATACGTATCATGTTGAGTGTTGTGCATTGCTAACGTATGTTGGTGTCTAACTAATAAAATATCTTTAAATGCGACCCTAATTTCGTGAATATAAACTATTCCGATCTCTGGGTCCTTTTTTGTCCAACTCCATAATTTAGTGTTCCCTCATACACATTCCTAGAAAGATTTATTTTAAAACCAAAAAGTAGGCATTATTGCTTATAAGTGCTACAAATAAGGTTGTTTAAAAGGAATAATTGATTCATATAGAGAATGAAATAAAAATAAGAAGATGTCCTTGAGTTCAATGAAAGATTATATAAAAAGAAGAAAATTAGGAAGTGGGGGAGAATATGGAATCTAAGCTAATTATCATACGAGGAAATTCGGGGAGTGGAAAAACAACGACAGCGAAAAGTCTTCAAAATCATTTGGGACCAGGAACGCTTTTGGTTTCTCAAGATGTCGTTCGCCGTGAAATGTTGAAGGTTCACGACAGAGAAGGGAATCTTTCTATTGAGTTGATTCGCCAAATTGCAGAGTATGGTAAAGATAAATGTGAATTTGTTATTGTGGAAGGAATTTTATATAAACATTATTATGGTGAAATGCTAAATAGCTTAATCCAGTTCTTTAACGAAAGGATATATACTTATTATTTTGATTTATCGTTTGAGGAAACGGTCATACGTCACAACTCTAGTTCGAAAAAAATGGAATTCGGAGAGGATTCTTTGCGTGCATGGTGGAATCCAAAGGATTATCTCGGTGTAGAAGGGGAAGTACTATTGACTAACGATATGTCACAAAATGAAGTATTAAAACTTATGTTACATCAACTCCAAGGGTAATAGTGCTTGAGTGAAACATGCTATAATTGACAAAATTCCAAGTCTTGGAGGAGTTAAAGTTGAGTGGAAAAATAATAGTTCGTCCTGCATTAAATGAAGACATGAATTCTTTATATATGCTTATGAGACAGTATATTGTAGATTTCTATCACCAGTCTGAACCGAATGAAAATGATTTAAGGAACTTGATTCAACATTTATTGGATAATCCATCAAGTGGCCTTCAGTTTGTGGCTGAAGAAAATGAAAAAATAATAGGTTTTGCCACTTTGTATTTTACTTTTAGTTCTTTAAAAGTAAAGAGACAAGCTATTTTAAATGACTTATTTGTTGCCCCGCAAGAAAGAGGGAAAAAAGTCGGTGAAAAGCTTTTCGAAACCTGCTTGGATTACATTCGAAAGAATCGTTTTGCATCAATGACTTGGGAAACAGCAAAAGACAATCTTATAGCGCAAACTCTCTACAATAAAATGGGCGGTAAACAATCTGAATGGTTAGGTTATGAAATTAGTTAGAATGAAATATGCAAAGAAACGAATGTCATTTACGGGGTGCCATATACAGCACAATGTATGTTTGTTTGGAGAAAAGAAAATAATGAGTGCAAACTAATAAGAGAATATATCGAATTGGAGAGATGATGAACATGCAAAAAGCTGTACCATATTTAATGTTTCAAGGAAATGGAGAAGAGGCAATTAATTTTTACATATCTATTTTTGAGGACGCGGAAATTACAAGTCTAAATCGTGAAGTTTCTGAAGGTAGTAATATGCAGGCTACATTTAAGATTAAAGACCAAGAATTCATGTGTCTTGATAGCACTATTAAACATGGGTTTACGTTTACACCTTCCTTTTCAATCTTTATTACTTGTGATACGGAAAGTGAATTGGACGAGCTATATGAAAAACTATTAGATGGCGGCGCCGCTTTAATGCCTTTAGGTGACTATGGATTTAGTAAGAAGTTTGCATGGGTAAATGATAAATTCGGAGTTTCGTGGCAACTGAATCTTCCAAGTTAATTCGCAGGCATTAGATCATACTACGGTAATACATGTACCCAAGGATATTAATTCCTTGGGTACATTGCTTGCACTACCATTATATGTTGGTTGGTATAATCCGATTTTTGAAAAGTTAAATGCAAAGGAAACAGTATACATAGATGTGAAAAAATCACCACATATATAATAGGTCGTGTGGTGATTCTTGTATTAAGAATCATATTCAATCGTTTGTATTGTGCCATCCTCATTATATTTAATTTCCGTATACTTAACACTGCGTTTATGGTTAACGCCGCCTGATAGAGAAGCATCATGATAAAATAAATACCATTTGCCGTGAAATTCAACAATCGAATGATGGGTTGTCCACCCCAGAACAGGGGTAAGAATAGTACCCTTATAGACAAAAGGTCCTTGTGGACTTTTACTCATCGCATAAGCGAGAAGATGGGTAGTCCCAGTGGAATAGGACAAATAATAATACCCGTTATATTTGTGAAGCCACGGGCCTTCGAAAAATCTTTTTTCCTCATCACCTGCAAGGATAGGATTTCCTTCCTCGTCAATAATGGAAATTTCTCGAGGCTTTTCTTTAAAAGAAAGCATATCATCATTTAGTTCGGCAAATATTGGACCTAATGCAGGTTCGGTTGGAGCTGGACCTTTTCCGTTAGGATCGAAGCTGCCTGTCTGCCATTTTTCCAACTGGCCTCCCCAAAGACCGCCAAAATACATATAAGCTCTATTATCCTCATCAACTAGTACAGCAGGATCCATACTAAAACTACCTTGAATATAATTTTCTTGCGGAGTGAAAGGTCCAGCTGGATTAGAACTAGTAGCCACCCCAATTCGGAAAATTTCATCATGATCTTTCGCAGGAAAATATAAGTAATAAGTATTGTTCTTGAACGCAGCATCAGGCGCCCACATTTGTTGCTTTGCCCATGGAACATCCTTTATATGGAGAACTTCTCCATGGTCTATACAAGGGGAATCAAAATCTTCTAAAGATAATACGTGATAATCCTCCATGGCATATTGGTCGCCATTATCATTGGAAGGGCCATCGTGATCTAAATCATGAGATGGGTAAATATAAATTTTCCCATCAAATACATGGGCTGACGGGTCTGCAGTATAAATATGGTCAACTAACGGTTTATTCGCTTTTACTTTTTTCATCATTGTATACTCCTTCCTGGCATTCTACCATTCTAATTTGGCACAAGAAAATCCCTCAAATAAACTTTGTATAATGGCTAGACAAACTAACATAATATTATTATAATATGGAAAAAGGTAAAAGACAACGCTTACAAAATGTTAGATATACATTATCTATCTTTTTAGGAGATTTAGAAGCATGCTTAAAAGTGACTTAAGCACCCTCCTGAGTATAAAAGTATACTAGTATACGGCTTATTAATTCATAAGTTTCTTATGAATGAGATAAGAAAAAAAAGAAAAGGGGTAGTCAAATGAAGAAGTTTGCGCAAATGCTTATCGTTTTGGTTTTAATCACCGGACTGGCAGCATGTTCCTCTTCTGGGTCTTCTGGCAAAGGCAGTTCTAAAGGAAAGGATGAAGAAATTGAATTAACGTTTTGGTTATGGCCGGGCATGGGGATGGATTCTTATATTAAACAATATGAAGAGGAGAATCCTAATATTAAAATCAAAGTGCAGGAAACGGAATACTCTGATCACCACCAAAATTTACTTACCGTTTTAGCAGCCGGTTCGGGTGCACCAGATATTGCAGCAGTGGAATCTGGTTATATTGAAAGATTTAAAGAAAATAATCAACATTTTTATAATTTACTAGACTACGGTGCTGGAGATATTAAAAGTGATTATTTAGAATGGCGTTGGAAAGAAGCATCAACTAATGATGAGTCTGTTGTATTTGGGATTCCTACGGATGTAGGACCAATGGCCATGGCATATCGAATGGATATTTTTGAAGAGGCAGGACTCCCCACTACCCCTGATAAGGTTTCAGCACAAATGAGTACGTGGGAAGATTATATGGAAGCTGGAAAAAAATTAAAAGCAACCACAGGTAAAAATATGTTTAACCATGTAACTGATTTGTACGCGGCAGTTAGGGAACAAGGTGAAAAACAATATTTTGATGAAAACGGTGAATTAATTATTGAAGATAGTGCTTTAATTAAGAGGGCATGGGATCTTTCGATTGAAGGTATTGAAATTCATAACAATACTCAAAGGGGAACGACTGAATGGTCTGCATCTCTAGCTGCTGGAGATTTTGCAACCGTTTTCCTTCCGCCGTGGATGCTTCAAAATATTAAAAATGATGCTCCTGATACTTCTGGATTGTGGAATATTGCCCTAATGCCAGGTGGTTCAGGCAACTGGGGTGGATCATTATTAACGCTTCCCAAGCAAGGAAAGCATCCTGAAGAGGCATATAAATTTATCACTTGGATTATGTCTCCAGAAATACAGTTGGAGATCTTTAAAGAAAAAGGGAACTTCCCTTCTACTCCAGCCATTTATGATACTGATGAGGTGCAAAACCTAAAAGATGAATTCTTTAATCGTGATGATTTAGGGGCGATTTTCTCTGAGGCGGCTAAATCAGTTAATTATGTTTACCGTGGGCCTATGACCGGGCCGATTAACACTATTATGGGAGATGCATTAATATCGGTAGCGGACAAACAAGCAACTGAGGAAGAAGCTTGGAAAAAAGCAATGGAAGAAGTTAAAAGGCAGGTTGGAAGATAATATTTACCGAAGAGTAAGAGGTAAACTTTTTACCTCTTACTTCTACTCATAGTAGAGGGAGGTAACTATGTGAATAAAGAGATCGAGATCAATAAGAACATAACTGTAAAAACAAAAAAATATAGTAAAAAATCCGCTGATCGATTATCAGGATATTTATTTATATCTCCATTTTTTATATTATTTGGTGTTTTCGGGGTGTTCCCATTATTATTTACATCATTTCTATCATTTCATAAATGGGATATCTTAGGTGCGAAAGAGTTTATAGGCTTTCAAAATTATAAACTTTTATTTACTGATCCTTTATTTTGGAAAGCGTTGGGAAATACATTTAGCATTTGGGTACTATCCACAGTGCCGCAATTAATTGCTGCTTTAATTATTGCTTTTTTATTAAATCAAGCATTTTTAAAGGCTAAGGATATTTTTAGACTAGGTATCTTTATGCCGAATATTACCTCAATCGTTGCTGTTGCTATTGTCTTTTCAGCAATGTTTGGTACAAAGTATGGGCTTGTAAACTATAGTCTTTCGTTTTTAGGGATTGATCCAATCAATTGGAGTGGCTCTTATTTGGGAACTCATGTAGTTATTTCAACAATGGTTATGTGGCGTTGGGTTGGCTACAATGCCATTATTTATTTATCTGGCCTGCAAGGCATTTCAAATGATTTATACGAGGCCGCTACGATTGATGGAGCAAATAAGCTACAACAGCTCATTCATATTACGATTCCACTTTTGAGGCCGGTCATTATTTTTACGGTTCTTCAGTCTACCATCGGTGGTATGCAAATATTCACGGAACCGCTCTTATTCGGTAAAGGTGGAAGTAATCAAGGGTTAACCATAACCTTGTATTTATATGAAGAAGCCTTTACAAGATTCTCTTTTGGTTATGCTGCTGCTATAGCATGGATGCTATTCTTTATCATTATCATATTTTCACTCCTTAATATTTTCCTTACTAGAAAAATTAGATCGGCATAGTTGGGAGGTACATTATATGAAAGAGGTTGGAAGAAATAAAGTATCGAGTATTGTCATTTATGTTTTTATGGTTTTGAGCACGTTAATTTCTATTTTCCCTTTTTATTGGATGTATGTGATCGGATCCAATACAACTAGCGATGTAAATAAGTTTCCTCCGGTGGTGATACCGGGCACTAACTTTATTGAAAATATTCAAAAGGTGTTTGAGAAGATTAATTTCTTTGGGGCCTTGTGGAACTCCTTTATTATTGCTTCTTTCGTTACAATCTCGATTTTGTTTTTTTGTTCTTTAGCGGGATTTGCTTTTTCGAAGTTAGAATTCAAGGGTCGAGATGCATTGTTTATCTTTCTATTAGGAACGATGATGATTCCACCTCAGTTAGGGTTAATTCCAAACTTTATGATTATTAGTAAATTAGGTTGGATTGACGATGTGAAAGCCGTTATTGTTCCAGGGATGGTTTCAGCATTTGGAGTTTTTTGGATGAGGCAATATATTTCATCCGCCGTTCCTTACGAGTTAATTGAGGCATCTAGAATAGATGGGTGCAGTAATTTTAGAACGTATTGGAATATAGTGCTTCCGGCTGTTCGGCCAGGGTTAGCAACATTAGGAATTATTACATTTATGGGTTCATGGAATGATTTCTTATGGCCATTAATCGTATTAAAAGATGAATCGGTTCACACTATTCAAATAGCATTAAGAACTTTAAACGATGTGTATTTTACCGATTATTCAATGATTCTTTCCGGAACTTTCTTAGCAACTTTACCTATATTAATTGTTTTTGTAGTCTTTAGTAGACAGTTTATTGCAGGTATAACGGAAGGTGCAGTCAAAAACTAACAGATATATGACGACAAAATTAAACTTCAAAAAACAAGAATACTAGAGCGAGGGGAGCTCCAGCATTCTTGTTTTTATCCGATTAGTTCACACAGCAACAATCGGATTTCGTACTACCTTAACTTCATAATATGTTATGGTATTGCTAATAATATAGTCTGGACGGCCTCGACCTTTAGAATGTGCTTCTTTAAAAGAGTCACTTTGCGTCCAAGCTTTAAAAGCTTCTTTAGAATCCCAACGTGTATATATAGTTACTTCGTCATAATCAGGTATGTTTTCAGTGAATAATACTTCTAATCCTAAAAAGCCTTCCATCGTTTCAACTTTACCGACTTTATTAAATCTTTCAATTAGTTTATAGCCATTATCTTTTTTAATCTTATTTGTATTTGTCACAATAATCATTGTATTTTCCTCTCCTTAATGTTTATTTTAGGTATGATTAACGGGTAATCTTCTTCATATAAAACACGCGCATCTATTTCATATACCTTTTGTAAAAATCCCGAGGTTAACAGAGATTTAGGCGTTCCACTTTCTACAATCTCTCCCCGTTTCATCGCAATCAAATGTTGGCTGTATGTCGCGGCTTGTTGTAAATCATGAAGAACCATCACAATCGTTATGTTATATTTGCTATTAATATGGTATAGCAGTTCCATTACATCCAATTGATGAGCCATATCTAAGTAGGTTGTTGGTTCATCTAAAAGTAGTATGTCTGTTTTTTGTGCCAAAGCCATCGCAATTCGGACCTTTTGTTGTTCACCTCCTGAAAGACTATAAAATAATCGGTTTTCATGCTTTTCTGTATTAGTCATTTGCATTGCTTGATTAATAATGGCTTCGTCTTCTGTTGTTATTTGGTTGTTCAATAAACTTTTATAAGGAGATCGCCCAAAGGTGATAAGTTCTCTCGCCGTTAAGTTTGGCAAGTGATCCTTTGATTGAGGCAACATGGATACGGTTTGTGCATATTCTTTTGCTTTGTATGTAGTAGTTTTTTTATTTTGAACATATACAGAACCATGATCAGCCGTTAATAATCTCGTTATGACTTTTAATAATGTTGATTTTCCAGAACCATTAGGTCCTACGATTGTTGTAATTTTACCTTTTGGGATAGCAAGTGAAATATCATGTAATTGGAACGCACCGAGATTCAATGTGATTTGGTCTGTTTGAATAGCTGCCATCATAATATTCTCCGTCTCCTTAGCAAGTATAAAAAGAATGGCGCTCCTAAGCATGCGAGTAGAATTCCAACGGGCAACTCGATCGGATCAAACCATGATCGTGCGATCGTATCTGAAAAAACGACCAATGTTGCTCCGCCAATCATGCTTAGAGGAAGTAAGAAACGATAATCTTCACCTACAATAATACGGATAATATGAGGGATGACTAACCCGACAAAGCCAATAAGGCCGGCAACACTAACCGCTACACCTGCTAGGAGGGATGCGAGAATAATAATTAAAAAGCGTTGGAGTTCAACTTTTTGACCTAATAATTTTGCGGTATCATCACCAAGTAAAATAATATTTGCTGGTTTGATAGCAAAGTAGCATAATAGAATGCTAATTATGGCGTACGGAGCCATGAACTCGAAATGATACCAGCCTCTACCATTTAACCCACCAGCAAGCCAAGGAAGAACTGCTTGAACACGGTCGCTGTATATCACCATAATTCCGCTTGTAATTGCTCCTAGCAAGGCGTTAATCGCTACACCCGCTAAAATGATTTTAACTGGAGATGTTCCTTGATCCCATGCAAGTAGATAAATGATCAGCGATGTTATCAGTGCCCCTAAAAATGCCGCTATCGGCAGAAGGTAGCTATATTGTGGCAATATCACCATTGTGATAATAGCAGCTAAACCAGCCCCTGCTGAAACTCCGATAATGCCTGGATCCGCTAATGGGTTTTTCATAACTCCTTGTAATAGCGCCCCAGAAGCAGCGAGGCACCCACCTACTAATAATCCAATCAGAATTCTAGGTAACCGCAACTCCATAATAATTTGTTCATGGAACGGCTCCCCTTTATGAGAAAGAACATCCCATATTTCTGGTAAGGAGATAAAAACGGACCCGTATGTTAATCCGTGAAATGAAACGATAATAAGTAGAATAGGAGCAATAATAGAAGTATATTTTCGTTGCAAGTTTCTTTTCTTTTGTGTCATTTTAATCCTTCGCTTCTTGAAACAATTTGTCTAAATAATCTAGTGCATCTACAACTCTAGTCCCTGGATTAGTGCCGAAGAGATCAGGGGGCAAAATTTCAAAATGATTATTCTGAACGGCTTCTAAATGTTGCCATCCAGCAGTTTGTTTCATCTCTTTAATAAAGCCATCCCTTACTTTCTCGGGATCTCCATGACCCATAAATAATATAAATTGCGGATTAGATTCGATAATTCGTTCGGCATTTAATTGAGCATATTGAGGATAGTTAGCTAGGCTGGCAAAATCACTGGCAATATTTTCACCGCCTGCGAGTTCTACTAAACTACCACTTAATGAATTGGGTAAAGCCGCCATATTCGTCCCGGGTGCCCCATAGACTAACAGCACTCTTTTTTTGTCAGAAGACTGGTTTGATTGAATTGCAGTAATTTTCTCATCGATTGTATCAATAATGTCTCGCGCTTGATTCTCTTCTTGAAGCAGTTGGCCGAATAGTTGAATCTGATTTTTGACATCGTCTACTGAATTTGCCTCTGTTAAAACCATTTTGGCACCAATTGCTTCGATTGCTGGAACATCTTTTATATTCATAGGATTATTTCCTAAGACGACATCTGATCGGAGCATTGTAACCTTTTCTAAATCAATTCCATGCGCTGAACCAACTTCCATTAAATCCTTTAATTCATTGAGATGAGTTGGTAATGTACCTGTAGGTCGCCCAACAAGATTACCTCCTAGGGCATTTATTATATCTAGCTCCCCATTTCCAAGCGTAATGATCTTTTTAGGGGTATCATCGAAGCTGACCGTACGATCAGAGGAGTCTGTAATAGATATAGATTTTCCATCTGCTTGGTTAACGACTGGATTATTAGTATTTGAAGTGTGATCACAGCCTATTAATACAATTACGAAAAGAGTAAACCAAGCTATAGAGAGATATTTCATCGAACACGCCACCTTTGTAACAAATGAGATTAATTCTCAATGAACTTAGACAAATGATAATGAAAATCATTCTCATTGTCAATACTAATTTTATAATTTTTCAGAAATTAATGATGTGGGTGCGCTTCATCAATTATTCACAAATAAAAGGGAAGAAGGAAAAGAAAATTCACTTTTTTGAAAAAGGGCTTGACAAATGTTTTTTCGGCAGTAATATTTAGGCTAGAAAGACATTTTGGAATAACTTCCCTCGCTATACCATAATTTTCATCTCAAATGGGCTGGTAAAGAACATATCACTGCATTTCAAAAAAACAAATACATACTTCGATATACATTTTTTTTTGCGGGCCCATTGAGAATGATTATCATTATTAATTATTAATTATCATTATTTCAGAGGAGGTGAAGTAAATATTATGTTTGCTATTCAAATATAAAAAAAGTAAGGAGGTAAATCTTTTTTTTTGAACTTAATTGAGAATGATTTTCAATTTCAATTATGCGTTCAGATGTCATTATATATGAAAGTTAATCAATGTAAAGAACAAGAGAGGAGAAATAGGAATGAAAAAAATGATCCAAACATCGTTTATGATTACGCTTATTTGCTTATTAACGTTTGTTTTTATCCCCCAAGGGAGTGCTTCAGCAAAAATTGAAGATGGAACTTATTCTGTCGATTATGTTGTTTTAAAAGCTGAGAATAATTCGGTATCAATGGCGAATGATTATTTTTCCAAGCCTGCTACATTAACGGTTGAGAATGGAGTACAGCATATTCAAATAACTCTTAAGAGCAGTGAATGGATTAAAGAGTTGAAAGCACCAAAAGGAGGATCATTTGCGGATGTAACGGTTGTTAGTGAAAATAAAACTGCTGATACCCGCGTTGTAAAATTCAAGGTAGATGGCGACTTGTCAAAACCACTAGAAATGAAGATGCATGTTTATATCGATTCAATGAAACCTGTCTATGATCATAATTATACCGTTCGAGTAGATTTCAAAGTTGATAGTATGAAGAAAACGGGCGGCACTTCGGAGACTAATGACAAAAGTAACGGAAAACAAGATGAAACAGAAAATAAAACACAATCCGGTAATGGAAATAAAGAGGGGAATAAGCAAGTCGAGAATAATCCAAAAACGGGAGATCAATCTTCTTTTGTTTTGCTGTTTATAGCTCTATTCGCTTCCGGCTTTTTCATTATTCGTAAAGTTAACCTTAGTAAACAAACTAATTAAGTAGAAGGAGGAAAGGGTAGATGAAAAAAACGTTGGCAATTATTTCATCCATTTTCATATTTCTCATGATGCTAGCTCAGGCAGTTGGACCGATCTCGGTTCATGCTGAAAGCAACACAGAGAAATATGCAGATGGGGAATATGATTTACCTTTTGTGGTGTGGCAGGCAGACAAGAATGAAACGTCTGTTGCGGATGGCTATTTAAAGAAACCGGCAAAACTTATTGTTAAAGAGGGAGAATATACAGTTCAAGCAACGCTAAACAATAACTCATGGTGGCAGTATTTTAAAACAGAAACTGCATCAAGCACTTTTACGGATGTTGAAAAAATCAATGAAGATAAAGCTGCGGATACAAGCCTTGTTCAATTTAAAGTAAAAGATATAGATCAAATTTTAAATGCAAAGATCCATGTTATTATTAATGGTTTGCCTGGTCTGCCTGATTTTAAATATGATAATAAATACGATATTCGCTTCAATTTTGATACAAGTAAAATTCCACTTGCTCCTGAACCACAACCAGAGCCAGAGCAACCTCAACCAGAAGCGATCAATTTGGCAGATGGAAACTATACAATTGGATTTGCCGCATTACATGCGACAGAAGAAAAAGCATCTGCCATGGCAAGGTATCTTAATAGTCCAGCCAAAGTATCAGTAGAAGGCGGAAAGTATAGTTTAACCATAACGATAAATGATCATAAAACAGTAACAGGCTTACAAATAGAAGGCAAGCAGCCTGCCAAGGTGAGTCCAAACGAGGCGGCTAATACAAGAGAAGTAACGTACGAATTAGATAGTTTGAATGATATGATGGTTGCTCAGGTTCAATATACTTCTGGTGGCCACAATGGAGATCAGCCACTCCGTCTATCATTTGATAAAAATAGTGTTCAAGAAATGGTAGTTGAAGAACCTGAACCAGAAATAATTGATTTGAAAGATGGAAACTATACAATTGGATTTGCCGCATTACATGCGACAGAAGAAAAAGCATCTGCGATGGCCAAGTATCTTGACAATCCTGCCAAATTATCAGTAAAAGGTGGAAAATATAATCTAACGATTACGATAAATGATCACAAAACAGTGACAGGCTTCCAAGTCGAAGGCGAGCAGCCTGCCAAAGTGAATCCAAACGAGGCGGCTAATACAAGAGAAGCAACGTTCGAATTAGATAGTTTACAAGCTATGATGAAGGCGCAGGTCCAATACACAGTAGGTGCCCACAATGGGGATCAACCACTACGTCTATCATTTGATAAAAATAGTGTTCAAGAAATGGTAGTTGAAGAACCTGAATCAGAAACAATAGATTTAAAAGATGGAAACTATACAATTGGATTTGCGGCATTACATGCGACAGAAGAAAAAGCATCTGCGATGGCCAAGTATCTTGACAATCCTGCCAAATTATCAGTAAAAGGCGGAAAATATAATCTAACGATTACAATAAATGATCACAAAACAGTGACAGGCTTCCAAGTCGAAGGCGAGCAGCCAACCAAAGTGAATCCAAATGAGGCAGCTAATACAAGAGAAGCAACGTTCGAATTAGATAGTTTACAAGCCATGATGAACGCGCAGGTCCAATACACAGTAGGTGCCCATCATGGAGATCAGCCACTCCGTCTATCATTTGATAAAGATAGTGTTAAAGCGGATGGCGAAGAAGATCCAGAGGAAGAGGACCCGAAAGAGAACCCTAAGGACAAAGATCCTGAGCTGCAAGATGGAAAGTATACGATTAGCTTTACCTTGGATGGAGCTACAGAAGAAGAACAACGAATTGCAGATAAGTATCTCGGATCATCTGCATCTGTAACAGTAGAAGGTAATAAAAAACGTGTAATGTTAACATTAAAAGAAGAACAATCCATCCGTTCTTTCAAAGTGGAACAAAATGGAGAGTTTATTGAAGCAGAGGTATTAAAAGTTGATGAATCTACAGGCACTAAAATAATTAGCTTTGAAGTCGACAAACTTATTTCTAACATAAAAATTAAAATGGAGATACAAGAGCAACCAGCAGCAGAAAGATTGATGAGTTTTGCAGCTTATAATCTATTAAATGCAGGTGATGATAGCATTGTTGAGTATACATTCAATCTTTCGTTTGATGTGGATAATATCAAACTCGTGGAAGAGGAAGAAGAAACTCCTAAGCCAGGAGATGGGAATACAGAGAGTAAGTATGCAGAAGGTGAATACGATCTTCCATTTAATGTTTTGCAAGATAAGACGGACGATTCTTCAGTAACGAACAACTATCTAATCTCACCAGGAAAACTCATAGTAGCAAATGGAAAACATTTAGTGCAAATCACTCTAAAAAATAGCTCATGGTGGGAATACTTAAAGGTTCAAACAGACCAGTCCGGGACCTTTGCAGATAATAACTTCGTTGATGTAACTACATTAAGTGAAAATAAAAAAGAGGATACTAGACTCGTTCAATTTGAAGTGCCAGATTTGGATAAATTATTAAACGCGAAGGTACATGTGATTGTAAAGGGAATCCCTGGTTTTGAATACGACAACAAATATGATATTCGTATTAAATTTGATACAGAAAAAATACCATTGGTTTCTGGAGAGGATCCTAAGGGAGAGGATCCAAAAGAAGAAGATCCTAAGGGAGAAGATCCAAAAGGAGAGAAACCAGATCCAACCATCGATCCACATAACTTAAAAGATGGCCAATATTCAATCGAATATAAGGTGCTTAAGTATAAGACAAATCAAACGTCTGTTATGAATGATTACATCATAACGCCAGCGACCCTTACGGTAAAGGGCGGTAAGATGTTTGCTGCAATTACATTGAAAAATAGTTCATGGATAACTGAATTACTTACTACAAAAGGCGGTAAACTAGTAGCTCCAAAAGTGTTAAGTACGAATGATCAAGCAGATACAAGAGTGGTGGAATTTGCTGTCGAAGATTTGTTTGAACGATTGGATGGAAGAGTGTCCGTCGATATTCCAACTTTAAACTATAAGGAAACATATATGGTTCAATTTTTATTTGACCCTACTACCATTAAGCTGCTAAATGGTCAAAAAGATCCTAAGGACGATAATGTTGATGATGACTCCGATAAAGATCCAAACAAAAATCCAGTGGTAGATGATGATGACGATTTAGACTTCGATCGTGATAGTGACAAGAACGATAATAAACAAGGTAATAATGATAAAAATAAATCGAAAAATGATGTTAAGAATCCTAAAACTAATGATAAAGCAAAGATAGCTTTATTCCTATCATTATTAATCGGGTCACTCATCCCGCTTGTTCTAAAAATGCGAAGACGTTTTATATAGAAGGCAGTACTAACACTAAAAATATTTCGTTGACATTAAACGATAGCTTTTTCTAGCTTCGACCGTATTACGTTTGCAAAATAAAAGGAGAGTCTTGCAGCCTTCATATAGCTGCAAGACTCGCTTTTTAAGAATAGTAATAGCTTTTGAGGAAGGAGTTGTTAAATGGTGAGGAAAAGTTACATGATTCTTTTTTTTATACTCGTTTTTTTGACTTTAGCTGGTTGCTCAAAGGACGGTCATTCTGCGGCAAAAGAAATAGATAAGCCTGATGCTGAACAAGGAAGGCAAGTTGAGCAGGTGAAGAATGATGACCGTATTGTCGCTACAACTGTTGCTGTCACGGAAATTATGGATGCATTGGAACTTGATTTAGTAGGTGTACCAACAAGCTACAAAGATTTACCTGAACGGTATAAAGGTATTAAAGATGTCGGAAACCCAATGAGCCCTGATATGGAAATAATCATGTCTTTAAAACCAACAGAAGTTATGTCCGTTACGACGTTAAAATACGATTTAGAACCTATATTTGAGCGAACAGGTATTAATGCTTCATATACTAACCTAGAAAGTCTCGATGATATGCATAGTGAAATTTTAAAAATAGGAGAGCGCTATAATCGGAGTGAACAGGCGGAACGAATTGTCAAAGGATTTGAAGAAAAATTAGAGGACATTGAAAAGCAGATAGAAGGAAAAGAATCACCGACTGTTTTGATTTTATTAGGTGTACCAGGGAGTTATCTTGTGGCAACTGAAAACTCGTATATTGGGGATCTCGTGAAGAGATGTGGCGGCGTAAACATCGTTACCGGCGAAGATGTAGAGTTTCTTGCTTCTAATACCGAATATTTACAGCAGGCAAATCCCGATATTATTTTACGAGCTGCTCATGGTATGCCAGATGAAGTAGTGGAAATGTTCGATAAAGAATTTAAAGAAAACGATATTTGGAAGCATTTTAATGCTGTTAAAAATGGACGGGTCTACGACTTGGAAGAAACTCTATTTGGAACAACAGGGAATCTAGCTGCTGCTCAAGCTTTAGATGACTTACTAGCAATGTTATACCCTCAGTGATGAAGTGTACTTTAAAAGACTAGTGAAGACTTCGGAAAAAAGTCAATTTACCTAATGAGCAGTTAGGTTTTTTCTTCCCTTGTTTTGATTGAAGCTTATAAAAGGATGTTAACTATGAAAAAACGAGTATTTAGTTTTATGATCGTCACTCTATTACTAATCTTTGTAACGATATACTCAGCTACAACAGGTAGTATTAAGGTTTCCTCGGTTGAATTAATTCACGGTCTGCTGACAGGTACAAATGACGATGTCCAAGTCATTAAAGATTTACGTTTACCGCGAATCCTCATTTCATTATTTGCTGGTGCTGCTTTATCTGTATCGGGAGCTTTGCTGCAAGCGGTAATGAAGAATCCACTTGCAGATCCAGGTATTATCGGCGTATCATCAGGGGCTGGATTTATGTCAATTCTAATGGTCACCATTTTTCCCACTTTATTTTTCTATATGCCGTTGTTCGCTTTCTTAGGTGGTGCTTTTGCATTTTTCCTTGTTTACACGTTTTCTTGGAAATCGGGGCTAAATCCTTTACGAATGATTTTAGTCGGAGTAGCGATTAATGCCGTCTTTTCGGGATTAAGTCAATCTTTTAATTACCGTGGGAGTTACGCAGTTACATCTATAAGTGCAGCTACGACATCAACCCTTTCCATGAAAACATGGAATGATGTTGGAGTTATTGTTATATATGGATCGATTGGCCTTATTATGGCAATTCTCGTTTATTCGTGGTGCAATTATTTAGCACTTGAAGATAAAACAGCGAGAAATTTAGGTCTTAATGTAAATCGTGCCCGCTTAATGATATCAATTGTCGCAGTCTTATTAGCTTCGGTTGCGACGGCTATTGCAGGTATGTTTGCATTTGTTGGTCTACTCATACCTCATATTGCCCGTTTATTAGTCGGAACAGATCATAAGGTTCTCATTCCCTTTTCTGCTCTAACAGGAGCCCTATTATTGTTAATTGCAGATACATTAGGGAGAACAATCATTGCGCCGAATGAAATCCCCGCATCGATTTTGCTCGCTGTAATAGGTGGTCCTTTCCTCATATCTTTACTTAGAAAGAGTGATCGTATTTATGGAAATTAAGGATATAACATTTTCTTATGGCGACAAGATTAATCGTTTGCATCAAATTAGCGGAGAGATAGAGATCGGAAAAATCACAACCATAATTGGACCAAATGGTTGTGGGAAATCAACATTACTAGGAGTCATGTCGAGTAATTACCTCCCACAACAAGGTCACGTTCTTCTAGATGGAAAGAAAATTGGAGACTACAAGCCGAAGGAACTTGCTAGAAAACTAGCAGTCGTTCACCAACAAAATGGGGCCCCATTAGATATGACAGTAGAAAGATTGACGGCTTTTGGAAGATTGCCGCATCGAAATATGTTTTCTTCTCTTTCTGACCAGGATGAAGAGGCGATTGAATGGGCATTATCCTGTACGAATTTACAGGATAAACGCCATATAACACTTGATTCATTATCCGGAGGGGAAAAGCAGCGAGTGTGGATTGCTATGGCATTAGCACAAAATTCGCAGTTTCTTTTTTTAGATGAGCCTACAACGTATTTAGATATTTACTATCAATATGAAATCTTAGATTTAATCAAACGGTTAAATTTAGAACATGGATTGTCAATCGTGATGGTTTTGCATGATATTAATCAGGCTATCCAGTATAGTGATACTATTATCGTAATGAAGGATGGAAAATTGGTTATAAAGGGGAGACCTGAAGAAGTCATCTCAGAACAGTTAATTGCTGACATTTACGGGATTGAGGTCATCGTTAAAAGCGATGTACGAACCGGTTTGTACATTGTTCCAATTAAAAGCTAGTAATACGAGGACGTTGGAGTGGTAAGATGAACAAAAAACGAACTAGAGAGACAAAGTCTTTTATTCGAAGAACACTCTCACAAATATTTACACTGCTTTGTGTAGCTGTTTTTATTTATTCTGGTTACAAATTAACAACTATATTTCTTGAATACTATCATAACCGGCAAGTTTTAAATGATGCTCAGAAAATCTATTATCAGTCAACGAGTGAAAGTGAAGAAATCACGCATAATGAAGAAGGGGAATGGAAAATCCGTCCTCAATTTGAAGAACTCCGTACGATTAATCCAGATATTACCGGGTGGATATCCATTGAGGGTACTCAAGTAAACTATCCGATCGTGCAAACAGATAATAATGAGTACTATTTGACACGGAATTATAAAAAGGACAACTCGATTGCAGGTAGTATTTTTATGGACTATCGCAATGATATAAAGACATCTCCTACAAATACCATCGTATATGGCCATCGTATGAAGGATGGCTCCATGTTTAATGGGTTAAAAAAATTTTTGAATGAAGACTTTTTTTCTCAACATCGTATCATCCAACTAGATACTTTATATGCTAGCTATGATGTGGAAGTGTTTGCCGTTTACAGTACGACGACTGATTTTGATTATATCCAGACTCATTTTAATAGCGAGGAAGAATATAGACTTTTCTTACAGGAAATACAACAACATTCACTGTATCATCCAGATGTAAAGGTAAATACGGATGATCAAATCCTTACATTATCTACATGTGATTATTTATTAGATCCTGATAAAGGTCGTTTAGTTGTACATGCGAAGCTAGTAAAAAGAGGGATATGACTTTTTCATATAAAAAAGCAAGAAGGCATTGCAGGCCGTAAAGCCAGCATTGCCTTTTAAATTACTTCGTATAATTATCGAAATACCCTTGAATAAATACAATTGGAGTTCCTTTGTCGCCGCTTCCTGAAGTTAAATCAGACAATGATCCAATTAAATCAGTCAGTTTCCTAGGTGTTGTCCCTTGTGCTTCCATTGCTCCGACAAGATCATCACCTTTGTTATCGATATATTCGGCAATTGCTTTCTTTAATTCCTCGCCTTTTAAATCGGCAAAATTATTGTCAGCAAGGTATTTTAATTTAATTTCATTAGGCGTTCCTTCAAGACCTGATGTGTATGCTGGAGAAACAACTGGGTCAGCAAGCTCCCAAATTTTACCGACAGGATCTTTAAATGCTCCGTCGCCATAAATCATGACTTCGACGTTTTTACCTGTTTTTTCTTTAAGCACTTGTTGGATTTTATCAACGACAGGCTGGCAGTCACGAGGGAATAGTTTTATGCTTTCTTCCGTTGATTTATTCGAACCCAACAGACCATATGCCTCATTATATCCACTACCATCAACAGATTCGGATAAAATATTATCAAGGCTATAAATTTTTTCCCCACCATTTGCCATTAAGATTCTTTTCGTTCTAAACCTCGTATGAATATCACAAGTAAGAACGTTTTGAGTATATTCTAAAATGGTTTTTGGATTGTTCGAAAAAATTACTTCGCATTCAACACCGTATTCTTCAACTAATGATTTGTAATACTCGATATAATCGACACCAGTAAATGGATGTTTATTGTATCCGAATAGGCCGCGGAATTGCTTTTCTGTTAACACATCTGTCCAAGGATTTACTCCTTTTTCGTCGAGTGTATCGATATCAACTAAGTGATTTCCAACTTCATCAGATGGATAGCTAAGCATTAATACGATTTTTTTAGCACCTTTAGCAATACCGCGAAGGCAAGTTGCAAAACGGTTGCGGCTTAAAATTGGAAAGATGACTCCTAATGTATCATCCTCGAATTTTGAATGAACGTCTTTAGCAATTTGATCGATCGTCGCGTAGTTGCCTTGTGCGCGTGCAACGATAGATTCTGTTACGGACACGATATCTTTATCATTAATAGTCAAGCCTTCAACCTCTACAGCTTTTAACACGCTATCTACAACGATTTCTTCGATGTTATCCCCTTTATTGATAATCGGGCAACGAAGGCCTCTCGCAACAGTTCCGACTACTCTCTCCAAATTGATCGCTCCTTCTGAACGTTAATGTAAGTTATCTACCCTTGTAATATACAGCAGTTTAGTGGTATAAGTAAAATGAATAAATCAAATAATGGGTATAAGGTGAGCTTATATGGTTAGTAAATTAGATTTGTATAAAGTTTTTTGTGAGGTAGGAAAAAAAAATAGCTTTTCGCAAGCGGCAAAAGTGCTTTTTATGACTCAGCCTGCCGTTAGCCAAGCGGTTATGCAATTAGAAAGAGAATTAGACACTCGTCTTTTTAATCGAACGCCAAAAGGTGTTTCATTAACTGACGAAGGTGCCATTTTATTTGAACATGCCAATTCGGCCATTAACTTAATTGAAGCCGGGGAAGATAAGCTTTTGGAATTTAAAAATTTAACTGCAGGTGAATTAAAAATAGGTGTTGGCGACACAATTTCCCGCCATTTTTTACTCCCATACTTAGAAGCTTTCCACAATCACTATCCAAATATTAAATTTAAAATGGTGAATGGGACAACGACAGAGATATGCTCATTACTTAAGTCAGGAGAAGTTGACATCGGGGTTTGCAATTTCCCGTTGGAAGACCAGGCATTGGAGCTAAGACCGTGTATAGACATCCATGACATTTTTGTTTGCGGAGAGAAATTTAAATATTTATTGTCTAAACCATTGAGCTTAGAAAAATTAGTGAAATTGCCATTAATTATGCTTGAACCGAAGTCAAATTCGAGATTGTATGTCGAGGATTATATGATTTCAAAGGGAATCAAGCTTTTTCCGGAATTTGAATTGGGATCACATGATTTATTGCTGGAGTTTGCAAAAATTAATTTAGGAATCGCGTGTGTTACGAAAGAATTTTCTCAAGAAGATTTGACCGAAAGGAAAGTATGGGAAATTCCTGTCATCGAAGAAATTCCAAGCAGAAGTATTGGTGTTTGCTATTTAAAAAGTGTTCCGCTTTCACCGGCATCTAATAAGTTTTTGAAGATTATCGAAAGCTAATAAGTTTTTTTAAATGAATTATTTAGTCAATAATTAAACTTTTGGCCTCAAATAATGCGTAATGAAGATATTAGAATGTCTCACTTTTATCGAAAAAGTATATGCAAATCATTTCAATGACCACTATAGTTCCAAATATGAATGCGAGTTTTCCAGTTTTGGATAAGTAAAGAGCAGTGCAAGCTAAAGTAAATATTAATGACTGTAATAGAAATCTTGCATATATAGGTACTGGAAAAGGAGCTTTAGGGGAGAGAAATATACCCCAAAATATGGCTGCAAAAAGAGGCGCCCCTATTCCAAAAAAGATTTTAACAGCCCATCCACTGTTTAATGAAAATCCCCAATAAGAAAAAACTGCAAGGGCACATAGTTCCATTAAAAAGAAGATGAAGAGTATTGTGTATTTGACAGCAATCATTTTTTTATGTCCCCCAATTTCTCTATATATTCTTCTATATGATCTTCAGGATTAAGAACTGTATAGCCGTGGCATACTTCTACCTTTTTTGGTTTGAGCTCTTTAATGATGGCACTGCTGTTTACAGCTTCTTCCATGTCCGCTGTAAACATTGACATTGGCCGATGGAGTTTTCCCTTTTTGGAAGTAAAGAGGTCACCAGCTAACAAAACTTGATCCTTTTCGTGATAATAAGCAACATGACCTGGGGAGTGACCAGGTGTATGGTATGGAGTCAGTCCGCCAAGGGACAATAGATGACCAGTTTCATCTTCTGGAAGTGGTCGAACGACTTCTTTTGTTACGTTCTGTTCTAGTTTTTTTCTTTTTGGATATGGTAAATCACCTGTCATATAAGGAATTTCTATTCGATGCGCATACACAGGAACTTCAGAAGTATGTAAGATTGGTTTTATCGCACCGATATGATCTGAATGTCCATGAGTAAGAAGAATCCTTGTTAGTTGCCCTTTCTTTAACTCGTTAATGAATTTTAAAATTCTTTTAGCCATTTTTGGAATACCTGCATCTACAAGAGTTACTTCACCTTCATCCACTACTATCCAAATATGAACGGGTATTAACATCCAAATACTTAAACTCCAAATATGTTCAGAAACTTGTTTTATTTTCATCAGTCATCCCCCATTTGAATCAATTTTTCCTTGAATCCCAAAACTAATATTTCTACAGAGAGGTTAAATGTCGGTGTTAATCTTTTCATCAACTCACCAATTGGTTCATGGAGATAAGAATACGTACTCAAAATGCCATTTAATTGATAATAAAATATACGAGAAAAGTTTAATAATAATTCATTCTCAGGTATTGAGAGACAGTTTCGTAAAACTTGCTTCATTAATGAGAATATTTTTAAACGCAGTATATTTATTTCTGATTTCGGGTCAATTTCATCTACTCTCGTTGATTTAACATTGAAAATGACGTCGAACATATTCTTATTTTCTAAGCAGAATTGAATATAATCATGACTGATTTTTTTTAGCTTATCCTCTGCGCTTAACGTGTCAGCGAGTATAATCGAATTCAACTGTTTATATAGTTTTTCTAACGAGGGCATAGAAAGCTGATGCAGCAATGCTTCTTTATCCTTGAAATAAAGATAGATTGTTGTGTGTGAACATCCTGCCTCCTTTGCAATTTCCCTGATAGATACTGAGTCAAATCCTTTATTAGCAAATAATGTTCCCGCAGCTTTTAAAATTTGCTCTTTCGTTTCTTCTGAGCGTTGTTCTTGTCTGCTTTTCATATCAAAAAATCATTCCTTTTGAGATTTACTAACCGATGGTTATATTATAACCACTGGTTAGTAATTAAGTCAATGATGCACATAAACATTTTCTTTTTTAAACAAAAAAATGTAATAATAATGAAAAAAGGCATTCTTTTGAATAGGAGAGTAGGATAATGAATCCATTTGTATTTTCATGTATTTGCCCGCATGGGGGAGAAATTATTCCAGAATTGCAAGGAACTAATATGAACAGAATGGCGGCCACACGTGAAAGTTTATCGAGACTGGGAAAAGAAATGGAGGAAGCAAACCCCGATGCCTTAATTGTTTTAACCCCTCATGGGACTCGGATTAACAACCAATTTTCGATTTCAAGCTCGGAAAGAATGGTTGGGACTGTCGATGAAAATGATGCATCTTTTACAATGGAGAAGTTCGTGGACCGTGATTTGGCGCAGAGTATTGCAAAGAATGCAATAGAGGCAGGGCTTCCAGTAGGTACTATAAATTATGGAACTTCGTCGGGTTCATTTTCCTGTCTGCCGCTTGACTGGGGGGCGATTGTTCCACTACGGTTCATGCCCAATGTTCCAATTGTTGTCATCACTCCATCCAGGGATCTTTCATTCGAAAAGCATGTGGAATTTGGTAAAGCCTTAAGGGATACAGTTCAAAAATCATTAAGGCGAATAGGATTTATTGCAAGTTGCGACTGGTCACATGCACATGATGAAGAAGGACCTTATGGATTTGATCCTGCGGCTAAGAAATTAGATGAAGAAGTGGTAGCCTTGATTAAGAATAACGAGCTTGAAAAAATGGCTGACTTCCAGGCAGATTTTATTGAAGCAGCCAAGCCAGATGGAATATGGCAAACTCTCATTCTTGCGGGAGCCATTTTACCTGAAGAAAGACAAGTGGAATTTTTATCATATGAGGCTCCTACATATTTTGGGTTGATTTGTGCGGCCATACGCTAAATACAGCGGACTGAGTTTGATATATTTAGAAAACTGCGCTATACTATCGCTAACTACATAAAATGTCCGTCCGGGTGCTTGAGTGAATCAGGCTGAGATAGCAGCTATTGTCCGCTGCTGACCGTTAATCTGATCTGGGTAATGCCAGCGTAGAGAACATTGATCAAGTATGATCATTTTTAGGGCCCTTCTCGACCGTCTGCGCATTCAGACGGCTTTTTTTGTATAAAAAGAGAAAAGGGGTTGGGTAAGGTGAAATTGAAATTTACAGATATACTGATCACTGTGATGATCGGGATTGTTTTCGGTATTATTATGAAGTTTTGGGATGATTTATACACGGTTGTAAAGCCAATGCTTCCGGTTGCACGTCAATTAATTTATGGAATGTGGTTTATGGTTGCTCCATTTGCCTTTTTGCTTATTAGAAAGCCTGGTGTTGCGTTATTATCAAGTGTAGCTGCGGCGGGGCTATCAGCATTTATCGGCCATGGCATAGAAGTTCTTATTTATGGTTTTGTTCAAGGCTTAGGAGCCGAGTTATTATTCGCTGGATTCAGGTATAAGAAATTCGGGATTATAGTCGCGGGATTAGCTGGGATTGCATCTTGTTTTGCTGGCTTCTTTTTAGATTTGTTTTATGGGTATGCGAATTTGGAAGCATGGGCGTTATTTACGAAATACGGATTACGCGTAATTAGTGCTTTCCTATTTACAGGAGTATTCGCTTATTATATCGTTCGTGCTTTAGAAGGGACGGGCGTAACGAATTTAATAAGGCCGGTTTCCAAGGAAGAATATTCGCTGCTAGATAAATAGATTAGTATTGGTTGAGAAGGGCCTCAATACTCTTATTTTTTCAAAAAGTTAGGTGATTCCTTTGAGTAAAAAACAACAGGATACGATAATGGGAGTTTCAAACTTACGACTAAAATTTCCAGGAGAGCCATCTTTGATTTTCAAAGATCTCTCCTTTACCGTTTTAAAGGGAGAAAAGGTTTTGTTGCTTGGCCCGAGCGGCTGCGGAAAATCAACATTACTTCAGGTGCTAAGCGGGATTGTTCCTAATTCAATTGAAGTTCCTCTCAAATATGATTCAATCCTGCTCCCTGATTCATGGGGATTCGTTTTTCAAGATCCTGATACGCAGTTTTGTATGCCTTATGTGGATGAAGAACTAGCCTTTGTGTTGGAGAATTTGAATATACCACGGGAGCAAATGGATGAGCTAATTAAAGAGGCTCTTGCAAGTGTGGGTTTAGGTTCACTGGTTGTGCACACGTTGATTCAGGATCTATCTCAAGGCATGAAACAGCGTTTGGCGCTCGCTTCGGTATTATTACTTCAGCCAGATGTTCTTTTTCTTGATGAACCGTCTGCTTTGTTGGATCCGGAAGGTACAGTTCAAATCTGGGATTCAGTGAAGGAAATAGCAAAGGATAAAACAGTCATCATTGTTGAGCATAAAATTGATCAAATTGCCGACTGGGTTGATCGTGTCGTTCTTTTCAATCCGAATGGAGTAATCATTGCTGACGGACATCCGTCCGTTATTTTTGAAAGGCATCATAAGGAGCTTATCGAATATGGTATTTGGTATCCCGATGTGTGGCATGATTATGTTAATTCGGTACAATTTAAAAGAATTGAAGAGTCTCGGAGATTAGAAAAAACTCCAAGTTCGTCCATTATGAAACTTCAGGATTTTAAAGGATACCGGGGGAAAAAAGAAAAATTAACTATACATGGGGCAGAAGTAAGAAAAGGAAGCTGGGTTGCGATTATCGGTGAGAACGGAGCTGGAAAAAGTACGCTTCTTTTATCATTAATGCAATTGATTCGTACATCGGGTGAGTATGAAGTTGGAGAAAAAAAGATTGACTTGAAAAAAAAGAAAAAGACTCCGCCATCAGGCCTCTCACTCGTTTTCCAGAATCCCGAGCTTCAATTTGTAACGAATTCCGTTTTTGAGGAAATTGCCTTTTCGTATGCAACAGCTGGATTGCCTGATACCGAGATTCGTCCGAACGTAATGGATTTATTAGACATGTTCCAAATCCACGTCAATGAAAATCGTCATCCATTTCAATTATCAATTGGGCAAAAACGCAGGCTTAGTGTAGCAACTGCATTTGCTCAAGGGGCTGACGTACTTTTACTCGATGAGCCGACATTTGGCCAAGATGCAAGAAACACTTTTATTATTCTAGAGCAATTAGAAGAACTGCGCAAAAATGGTACGACTATCATTATGGTTACTCATGATATGATGATTGCTGAACACTTTACGACTGAAGTATGGACGATTGATAAGGGAAGATTGATTCAACAGGAGCAAAAAGGAAAGGAGAATGCATATGCAGGAATGGTTCACTCCCGTTAGAGAAACATGGCTTTACCGTGTTAACCCTGCCTTGAAATTCGCCTTATTTTTCATCATGCTCCTAGTTGTCCTATTCAATCAAAACGTTGGCTTTACCTTCAATCAAATGATCTTATATGGAATCATTTTATACGGATTCAGCGGATATTCTTGGAAAAGATTACTCCTTTTTTCTCTGCCGATTATCCTTTCGTTTTTTTCATCGGCGATTACGATGATTTTATTTGGAAAAGGGGAAACAGTTTGGTGGTCATGGGGTCTCATTAAAATATCAGAGGAAAGTGTCAACTATGGATTATTATTAGGGTATAAAACCGCTTGTTTCGGCTTTTTAGGCCTGGCTTTCGTATTAACTTCAAAACCGATTCTTTTTTTCTATGCACTTATGCAACAATTTCGTCTTCCCTCTAAGTATGCATATAGCTTTATTGCGTCGATCCGCATGTTGCCTGTAATTGTCGATGAATTACAAACAAGAACTAATGCATTGAAAGTGCGAGGCGTTCAATTTTCTAAAGGTGTAAAAGGCTATTTTGAAAGATTAAGAATGTACACCGTACCCTTATTTGCACAAAGTATACGCAGAGCCCAAAGGGTTGCTGTTGCGATGGAAGCAAAACGTTATCAAATGGGTGCTAAGAGAACGTACTTCTATCCGACAACGTATTCAAAAATGGATATCGTGTTCGTAGCAATGATGGTGATTTCCTTTGTTTCCGCCTATTTATTGGCTTAATATGGTACGATAGGCATAGATGGAAAGAATGGAATAATGGAGGAAATGCAATTATGTCTAATTTACCAAATTGCCCTAAGTGCAATTCTGAATATACGTACGAAGACGGGAGCCTTCTCGTTTGTCCAGAGTGTGCCCATGAGTGGAGTGTGCAAGAAAATGGAATTTCTACAGATGAACAGGTAGTAAAAGACGCTCACGGAAATATCTTAAACGATGGCGATACGGTGACGATCATTAAAGATCTGAAAGTAAAAGGAAGCTCTTCCGTTTTAAAGATTGGTACAAAGGTGAAAAATATCCGTCTAGTCGACGGAGACCACGATATTGATTGTAAAATAGATGGATTTGGTGCAATGAAGTTAAAATCAGAATTTGTGAAAAAAGCGTAATACAAATTAATAGTGGTTTTTAAAGTCAGGCATTCTTGCTTGGCTTTTTATTTTTCATAAATAGGTTGAAAATGAAGATCCGTATTGTCTACTATATGTTTGTGATACAAAGTAAATTATTGCAAGCTTTGAGCAGCAAATGAGTCCTCAAACAAAAAAGCATAGAAAAACTAGTAATTAAGTGGTAGAGGTGGATGTATGTTTTACGATGTAGTCGTTATTGGTGGTGGCCAGGCAGGATTGGCCATGGGTTATTACTTAAGGAAAATGTCTTTATCTTTTATTATTCTCGATAATAATGAATCTATCGGTGATGCTTGGCGAAAACGGTATGACTCACTAGTATTATTTACCCGAGATTATATAGTTCATTACCAGGTCTGCTATTGAAGGGTGATCCTTCCGGATTTCCCACAAAAAATGAAGTTGCTAATTACATGAAGCAATACGCTCAATCGTTCAATTTGCCTATTCAGTTGAAGTGTGAAGTGACAAAGCTTCGGAAGGAAAACGGTCAATACTATATAGTCACGAATGACTCTATTATAAAAACGAAAAAAGTGATCATCGCAACAGGTCCTTTTCATACTCCTAGAATTCCATCTTTTGCAAAAGAACTTCCTAAAGATATTGTACAGCTTCATTCTTCCGAATATAAAAATAAATCGCAACTAAATCAGGGTTCTGTACTAGTCGTTGGAGGGGGGAACTCTGGTGCACAAATAGCTGTTGAACTATCGGCTTCCCATGAAACATATTTATCTATTGGACATAAGATTCAGTTTCTTCCTTTATCCATCGGTAAGAAAAGCTTTTTTTGGTGGTATGAGAAACTAGGACTATTGAAAGCAAGTGGTGACTCTTTTATCGGAAAAAAAGTAAAAGGGAAACCAGATCCAGTATTTGGTTATGAATTAAAAGAGAAAGTCCAGAAAAAAGAAATTCAACTTAAACCGAGAACTAAATCAATGAAGGAAAGTTCATTTCAATTTGATGATTTGTCGACTTTACACGTACAGAATGTCATTTGGGCAACTGGTTTTTACAAAGATTTTTCATGGATTGAAGTTGCAAGTCTTTTTGATGAAAATGGTAATATAAAGCATCGAAGAGGGGTAACGGAACATGATGGTTTATACTTTCTTGGTCTGCCTTGGCAGCAGCATAGAGGTTCAGCTCTTTTATTAGGGGTAGTGGCCGATGCTGAATATTTAGTTCAACAATTAAAAAAGTAATATATTAATTTAATTTTATCAAGGGGTAGATTTTAATTAAGTAAAGTATATGTTTTCTTTAAGTTTATTTTATGCTTGATAAATCGATAGGCAAGTGCTGTATTTTTCCTTATAGTGTCTTTCAAAGAAAGATAAGGATTAATTAATATAATTCCAGAAGGTGTGTGCTATTGTAGGCATGCCCTTATTAATTATGCAAAAACTAAATTTGAAAAACGCTTTACTTTAATTAGGTTTAACGCTAAACTTAAAAATACCGCAACTAGTTTAACGTTAAACTTAAAAAATGGAGGTACTATAATGAAAAAATTTCTTGGAATAATGATGCTAGCTTTATTATTGGTTGCTTTGACAGCGTGTTCATCAAGCAAAAACAATTCTGGAGGAATTAAGGATGAGCAGGCAGACAAAGGTTTAGAGGTAATGGGCGAAACAATAAAGTATGATCCAAATAAACTAGTAAATAACGGTGATCCAATAGAAATCGAATATTGGACTTGGGTAGACAATGATGCAGTAATCAAAATGGCTAAAGAATATGAAAAAATATATCCAAATGTAAAAATAAAAGTTGCAGTACAACCTTGGGATGATATTTGGACTAAATTGCCACTAGCCTTAAAAGGGAAAAGCGGACCAGCGATGTTCGGAATCCATAATTCTCAACATGATATCTTAATCCCATACTTAGCTCCTTATGATATTCCTGTAAGTGATTTGGAAGCTGATTTTAACTCCGTAAATCCTCATGTGATTGATGGTAAGGTTTATTATATAGATTCAGTAATTAATACAGGAAATATCTATTATAATAAGAAACTTTGGACTGAGGCAGGATTAACAGATTCAGATATACCAAAGACTTGGAATCAATTTAGAGAAGTTGCGAAAAAGTTAACAAAAGTTGAAAATGGCAAAATGGTACAAGCCGGCTTTAATTACAATGGAGGCGGCGGATATAATGCCCTTTACCAAGGTATGAATTATCAAAAAGGAGTTTTAATGTTTAAGGAAGACGGCAAGACTGCAAACTTTGATAATGAAGCAACAAAGGAAACTACAAAGCTTTTAGTCGATCTATATGAAGTAGATAAAGTAGGCTCGAAAGACTTTGGGGATGACTCAACTATGAGTTTTGGTAATGGCCAGTCCGCTATGGTTTATAAATGGGGCTGGATGGCGGGTGAATTAGCCAATAAATATCCAGATATTGAATATGGAGTGTTTGCTACCCCTACGCCTTCAGAAGATGTCCCATTTGCATATGATCGATATAACGGTGAAAGTACACCGGGAATAAATACTAATCAATCAGATGAACAACAGGCTGTAGCACAAGATTTTCTAAAGTATCTATTGGCTAACGATAACTATTCAAAAGAAGTTGCGTTTTTAAATGCATCTTTCCCGACTAAAAAATCATTAGTTGAAGATGAAGAGATCTTGAATGATCCAGTTTTGAAAGTTTTAGCACCTCGAATCGAACGCTTGATTTGGCCAGGACCTTTCCCTGCAACAATTGAAACAACAGCTAATCAAGTGATAGAAAATATCTTATATAATGGTCAAGATCTAAACGCATCTATAAAAGAAGGCCAAGAAAAAATGGAATCTGATATGAAAGATTCTAACTTTAAATCATTAGAAGACAAGTATCAATTTTATAGTGAACTAAAATAAATATGTATTGGCAGCGGTCACTGCTAAGTGTCTGCTGCCTTCATTATTAAAGAAGGAGATAAACATGGGGGCCTCTAATCAAGGAAACATCAAAAAATGGTTAAGTTTGAAAAACACAGCTATTTTATTTCTAGTCGTATATTTCTCCATTTTTATGATTTATCCAATTTTCAAAGCTTTTGCAGGAAGTTTACATAATTGGAATCCACTGATTGATAAATATGATTTTGTCGGATTAGCTAACTTTAAAACGGTCATTCAAAGTAAATTGTTTTGGGAGTCTATTAAAAATACGTTATTCTTCACTTTCTTTTCAGTACTTTTCCGAGTTGTTATAGGGTTAGGGCTGGCAATGTTATTATATTCAAGGTTGGTAAAATTCAAGTCATTCTTTAATGGATTGTTTTATATGCCAACAATTACTCCATTAGTAGCAGTCTCATTTGTTTGGTTATGGATGTTTAATCCTCAGTTTGGTTTAATTAATAATATTTTTAATTTGGACATTAATTGGTTGAATGATACGAAATATGCTTTGCCTGCTATAACCATAATGACAATATGGAAAGATTATGGCTATGCTGCGGTCATTTTTTTGGCTGGTTTAATGGGATTGCCTAAGGATGTTTTTGAGGCCGCTGATGTTGATGGTGCTAGTAAATTCCGGAAATTTGTCCATATTACTCTTCCATTACTAAAACCTATAACTATATTTGTTGTCATTACGTCTTTAATTTCATACCTTCAAGCATATGTGCAGATTCTAATTATGACAGAGGGTGGACCTGGAACTTCAACTTATGTTATTTCATACTTAATCTTTGATGAAGCATTTGTGAAGTACAATTTTGGAACAGCTTCTGCCATGTCAATCATATTATTTGTGATAATTGGTATTTTGACAGCATTAATGTTTAAAGTGACTGGTGAAAGGAAGATGACACCATGAAAAAAGTTAAAACAATCGCTCTCAATCTCATCCTTTTAGCAATGGCGATCATAACAATCATACCTTTCCTGTGGATGTTAGTTTCTTCATTTGCGCCCAATAGTGAGATTGTTAAAATTGGAGGTTCCTTCTGGCCAAGCGAGTTTACCTTAAATAATTATGTCGGGATTCAAGAAAAATTTAATTTTATGAGGATGTTTGGAAACAGTTTATTTATATCAATTGTAATAACATTAATTACTATTTATACGAGTGTATTATTAGGTTTTGTTTTTGCGAAATTTAAATTCAAAGGTAATAATTTTCTGTTTTCACTTGTGTTATCTACAATGATGATCCCTTGGGCAGTCACCATTATACCTAAATATGAAATGATGATGGATTTTGGGTGGCTAGATACTTACACATCTTTAATAATTCCTTCTATGGTTAGTGCATTTGGAGTCTTTATGTTTCGGCAATCCATTTCGCAGATTTCGGATGAAATGTTAGAGGCGGCAAGGGTAGATGGAGCTTCAGATTGGTTTATATTTCATAGAATTATTATACCGATGTCTAGAAATACGATTTCAAGTTTAGCAATCTTTCAATTTCTATGGAGTTGGGAAGATTTCTTATGGCCTTATTTAATGATAAATGATCAGGCGAAACAGTTGCTTCCAGTTGGTTTAAGAATCTTTAATGGTCAATATGGTACGGACTATGGCGGCCTTTTTGCAGCTACGTCAGTTGCAATTATCCCTGTTTTAATTATCTACCTCGTATTCCAAAAGCAATTTATTGCAGGTATTCAAAGTGGTTCAGGTAAATAATGAATTGAGTTAATAATCGAAGCCTATATAAATCTCCAAATTCTTTCTGGCAGGAATTTAACAGTAAAATGTCGAATTTCTATTATTAAGAATAAAATTAGAAAAATAATAGTATTATTTCAATTTATATTTTTTCTAAAGCATAAAGGACAGGGGGGGGGAGATCCCTTGTCTCTTATGTTTTAATTTTTGTTGCCAAATGACAAAACATAAGGGCGAATATATGGGTCCAACCTGAAAAAATCAGGCAATAAATGTAAGCGAGGAATCTAGTATGAAAGTAAATTTAAAAAGGATTGCCGATGAAGCTGGAGTCAGTATGACTACTGTCACAAATGTCATTAAAAAAAGAACAAATCGAGTTTCTGAAGAAAAAATAGAACTGATTGAGAGTATTATCAAAAAGTACAATTATACCCCAAATATGAATGCTAGATCATTATCAAATTCTTCCTCAAATTTAATTGGACTTTTATACCATTCTGAGGGAGAGAGAATTAACTTCTCTGACCCCTTCGTATCAGAGGTATTAGCAGGAATAGAAGAGAAAGCAAAGGATTTGGGATACTTTGTATTAGTATATAATTTTCAATCGATAGAGGACATAATAGCTGTACAAAATAATTGGAAGTTTGAAGGATTTATTGTCGTAGGAGTTCTGGAGAAAATATTTGAAGGCGTTCAAAAAGAGGTTTCAGAAGATACGCCAGTTGTATTTGTAGACACTCATTTTTCAAATACAATGAGAAATAAATATAAAAATTTGTCAAATCGCTTTTTTATATGTAGTGCAGATGAAAAAGCAGGGTATGATGCAACTAAGTTTATACTAGAGCAAGGACATGAAAATATTGCTTTTCTATCATTTAAATTTAATCCCGATGAGACCGGTGTAATTAACGAACGTTTTATGGGCTTTATAAGAGCGATAAAGGAAAATGGAAATAATTTTAATAAAAAGTTATTATTCACTAATGAAGATTTTGAAACAATTGCTAAAAGTTTAGATAAATTTACGGCTATTGTAGTTTCTTCAGATTTTTTAGCGGTAAAACTGATTCACTACTTAAGAAGGAAAGGTTTATTTAATAAGGATAAACTTTCAATTGTAGGATTCGATGATGTCTCTTATGCGCAATTTTTAGAGCCGCCATTAACTACAATTAGATTAAACCAAAAAAATAAAGGGGTAACGGCATTTAACGTTTTGTATAAAGTTATTCAAAAAGAACCAGTAGAAAAATTTATCACTTTACCTGGTGAACTAGTGATCAGAGAATCAGTTACAACATTAAATATAGTCAATTGAACTAAGAAAGTATCAATTTTTTAGGAGATTGTTGGAAGCGCTTTAGGAGGTAAGAGAAGGCAGATGGAAGTTTTGAATGAATTGACTCAATCAAAGGATTAGTAAAACTGGCAAAGCGGGCACTAGAAGTTGCTGGATACAAACGGTTGGAGCAATTAACAAAGGTTACTGAATCGGAGCTTTTGAAGCTGCATGGAATGGGGCCAAATGCTTTAGTGAAGATCCGCCTTGCCTTTGCCGAAAAAGGATGGACATTATTAGAAGTTCAAGATTAATATATTCTTGCTTAAATAATATTAAATTTAGTGCACATTTTTGCATTTTGAGCATAAGTAAATAAGTAAAAGGTGCAAGTGCAGGAGGAGCTGCCTTTAAGCACTTAAACACCTTTTACTTTTTTGCAGCATAAAATCTCTATAGAATTTCAAGCTGCACGATAAGTGCCAATAGAATTTGCAGCAACAATTGCAAAGAAATCGCTACATCCGTATCTGTAGTAGTGACGTCAACAGATCTTGAATTTTCAATGACAAGTCGCTGCTGGTTCGTCTGCCTGATTTGTGCACGTTCTAATAACTCTTGAGTAACTCTTTCAGCACGTGCACTATCAGCGATAGAGATATTTACCACAATTGCAATGGCTACTTGTAATGCTGCCTGTAAAGAAACAGCTACTTGTGTATCAGTTGTGCTTACGCTGATATCACAGGAGTCCCGGATTTCAATCGTTTCGTTGGATGTTTGTTGAGTAGTCGAAACTTGGTTCGCTTCATTAAAGATAGGATCTCCGCCCCCTGGATTACAAGGATGTTCTGTTTCGTCAAGTGCATTCCAAATTAATTCTGGTTGTGATCGCCTGCTCATTAACTAGCCCCCTCTCTCCATTATTAGATGCAAAAGACTTAACTTCGATTGGATGAACCCCCCAGTGGAAAAGTACATTTTATCTCTGTTTCCTTTTAGAAAACATTTCTCTTAAGGGGCTTTCAGGCTGTATAGTGGATTGGTCATTTTCAGTGACCTCTTTTTGTGTTTGCTTATCTAGGTATGCTTCTACTTGTTCTTTTAGATTATTTATCGTTGTCTGGAGTTTTTCTCGTTGTTCATTCGAAATTCTACTATTAGCCTTTGCCTTATTTACCTTATGTTTCGATAGTAGCTCAGCTACAAAAACTTCTACAAGTGTATTAGAAAGATTGTATAGTTCTTTCCGATTGCTTGACAAAATGTTTCACCCCCCTATATGACTGTTACCATATCTATTCAAAAGAAATAAAAAGGGGAGGGCGTAAAACATAGTCGAAAAGAAAAATTGTACTGCAAGAGACTGTACAAAAGTTATCCCAATTGTTATTTATTCTTTAACAGTAAATATAAAAAATAAGGTGCCCCGATTAAAGCTACCATAATGCCCGCTGGAATCCCGTCGGGTTCAACTAAATTTCGTCCGACTGTATCGGCGAACAATAATAGCCATCCACCAATCAATATAGCGATCGGAATAAATAATTGATTCCTTGGGCCAACTAAGGATTTAGCTATATGGGGTGCCATTAGCCCGATAAATGCAATCCCTCCTGTTACAGAAACGGAAGCGGCTGCTAAAGCTACTGCTGTTAAAAGTAACGTAATCCGTTCTTTTTCAATGGAGACTCCAACCCCGATGGCGACTGGTTCACTAAAACCAAGAAGATTTAATCGATTGGCTTTATATAAAGTATAGGGGATTAGTAGGATTAACCACGGAAGAATCGCCCAAATGAATGGCCAGTCAGCCCCCCAAATATTCCCCGCAAGCCATTTAGCGATAAAATCTACTTTTGCCCGCTCCGCTGATGAAATAAGGACAATCATAACTCCAGAAAGAGCCATAGAAAATCCTATCCCAATGAGCACTAGTCGAACAGGTTGAAGTCCCGAATGTCTGTTGTAGGAAAAAATGTATATTAAGCATGCAGTAATTAGGGCGCCTACAAAAGCAACAAGAGGGAGTAAATAGACGAAAACGCCCTCTTTTATGGGAAAGAATAAGAAGAATGTTGCAATGGCTGCGCCCGCTCCAGAATTAATCCCGATAATACCAGGATCCGCTAAATCATTTCGTGTAATCCCTTGTAAAATAGCGCCGGATAGAGCTAATCCCATCCCAGCTAACAACGTAATGATGATTCGTGGAAGTCGAATCGAAAATAAAACAAATTCTTCTTTGAAAGTTCCTTGGCCAAGAAAAGTAGGCAGTAATCTCGTATAGGAGAGTGGGGAGTATCCAATTCCAAGACTAATGATAATTGTTAATAATATTAGCATCGCAAATACAATTAATATGATTCGTTGTTTTTTTAATAAGGTTTGCTGGATCATGTAAAAGATTTGCCCCCTTTACGTACAATGATGAGGAAGAAAGGTAATCCCATCATGGCCACGATGGCAGCAACAGGTGTTTCATAAGGGGAATTTATAGTACGTCCAAGTGTATCTGCAAAAAGCATAAAGGCGGCTCCGAAGATTGCAGACATCGGGATGATGAAACGATAGTCTGTTCCGACGATACTTCGAACTACATGCGGAACCATTAATCCGATAAATGCCATATTGCCAACAAGTGCAACGGAAGCACCTGCAAGCAAAATAATAACAAAAAACAGAATGACCTTTACTTGCGTTGTCTTTTGCCCCAATCCAACCGCGACTTCTTCACTTAAACTCAAAATGGTAAGCTGCCTTGATAAAGCAAGAGAGATAAGAATCCCTCCCGCTATAAATGGAATAATTACTTGAAGTTGATTCCAAGAAGCTCCAATCAATCCTCCAGCAGTCCACATGGATACATCCTTCGAGATTTTAAAATATATTCCAATCCCATCTGCAATGGCATATAAAAAAGCAGAAACAGCCGCCCCCGCAAGGACAATTCGAAAAGGTGAAAATCCACCTTTCTTAATGGATCCAATCCCTAAAACCATCGTGGCACCGACTGCTGCTCCGATAAAACAAGCAATCATAATCCCGAAATAATTGGCTGATGGAATAAGTGCAATTGTAATGGCCAGTGCCGCATTTGCCCCCGAAGTTAATCCAAATAAGCCTGGATCAGCAAGTGGATTTCTCGTCATCCCTTGCATGATGGCTCCGGAAACAGCTAGTGCAGCCCCAACAAACATACCGGCCACCTCGCGTGGGAAACGTATTTCTCTAATAATGGATAGTTTTTCTCCTGCAGCATTGGAGGTGAGAGCAAGCCAAACATCTTTAACAGTTGTTTCCGCTGCTCCAAATATCATGGCTGCAATAAACATAACAATCAGAAAAAGAATTGCAGCAATCAGTTTGTAAATAAATGGGATGGCGCGTTTTTCATTCGTCATTGGCTTCTCATCTTTCTTTTTTTGAATAAAGGAAGAGGAATTCCCATAACAAGAATCCCTCCATGTTTGTACTAGTTTCCTAGAAAGCTTTGTGTGAAGAAGTCTAGCTGAAAGTCCAATGTGAGTGGATCATTGAAGTAAAACTCATTACCATTTACTTCAAATACACGGTTATTTTTTACCGCAGGAATGTTTTTATACGTATCTGTTTCCTGGAAAGCATTATCGCTGCCATTAAATTTACTTAAAATGACATAGTCGCCGGCATATTCAGGAAGAACCTCTAGGGATAAGGCATAGTAGCCTTCTTTTAACGCCGTTTCCTTTACTTTATCAGGCATAGCTAAGTGCATTTCTTGATATAAAATCTCAGTTCCACGTCCCCAGTTATCGCCATACACATATAACTGTTTGTCATAGTTTTCGATAACGGAGACTGTTGCATCAGCTCCAATTTTTGCCTTAATATCTTCACCTGCAGTTTGTGCACGCTTTTTAAAATCATCTACCCAAGCTTGTGCTTCTTTTTCTTTATTTAATAGTTTTCCAATTTCAATATGCTGTGTTAAATAGTCTACTTTCCCATATGTAAACGTAACAGTAGGAGCTATTTCGTTTAATTTATCTACATTGTTAATATTTGATAAGCCGATAATTAAATCCGGATCTAATTCTATAATTTTTTCCAAGCTCTCATCAGATACTTCTTCCGCATCTTTTAGTTTATCTTCGAAACGAGGATTCATTTTAGACCAAGAATCAACACCAACAAGATTAACCCCTAAAGACATAACATTTCCAGCAAAAGAAGAAAGTACGATGACCCGCTGAGGATCGGCAGGCACCTCTATAGGACCATTTTCAGATTCATAAGTGATCGTGTCTGACTTTTTGCTATCTGTGTTTTTATTCGTATTGCTGCTATCACTTTCGCCCGTATTTTTGCCGCAGCCACTAATGACTAACAGCAGCAAGAGGCATAGTGCTAATAATTTCTTCATGTTCTTGATCTCCCTGTAATAGATTGTATGTGATGCACATCGGCTTATTTGTTCGTGGATCGCGTCCAATTTCCGCATCAATGTGAAAAACCTTTTTTAACACATCATGCTTAATGACATCTTCACATGCTCCTGATTTCACGATTTCACCATCTTTTAATGCGATGATAAAATCTGCAAAACGAGCTGCTTGGTTTAGATCATGAAGGACCATGACGATGGTTCGATCTTGCTCAATATTTAGCTTTTGCAAAAGTTCCAATACCTCAAGCTGATGTGCCATATCTAAATAGGTTGTTGGCTCGTCAAGAAAGATGATATCGGTCTCTTGTGCAAGAGACATTGCAATCCAGACCCGTTGACGTTGCCCACCTGATAGAGAATCGACAGGACGGAATTTAAAATCTATTGTTCCTGTGACTTCAAGTGCCCAATCTATCACTTCATAATCATGCTTTGTTAAACGTCCGAATCCATTTTGATAAGGAAATCGCCCATAAGAAACTAACTCTCCAACAGTTAATCCACTAGCACTTTCGGGTGTTTGAGGGAGAATAGCCATTTTTTTAGCGAGCGTTTTCGTATTTTCTTTAGAAATATGTTTTCCGTCTAACACGATCGTCCCCGATTGATGAGAGATAATGCGTGTAATAGCTTTTAATAATGTTGATTTCCCGCAACCATTAGATCCGATAATCGTCGTAATTTTTTTATCGGGTATTTCCACGCTAAGGTTCTTCACAATTAAACGTTCCCCATAGCCAATGTTTAATCCATTTGTATATAAACGAACCATTATTTCACCTCCATATTAATAAAACAATTGAGAATGATTATCAATTTCGTTATAATCAATACTATAGTGACGTTTAGCTCCTTTGTCAATCATTATATTGAGAATGGTTATCAATTATGCGATATGTTATGGGAGTGGATGAAAATGGGACAATATGATTTATATGATGTAACAATAATTGGAGGTGGGCCAGCAGGTCTTTACTCTGCTTTTTATAGTGGATTGCGGGAGATGAAAACAAAGCTTATTGAGTTTCAGCCCCAGCTAGGTGGTAAAGTCCATGTTTATCCTGAAAAAATGATTTGGGATGTTGGAGGGTTAACGCCTATTCCAGGAGCAAAGTTAATAGAACAACTTGTAGAGCAAGGATTAACTTTTAGCCCGACGGTAGTCTTGAATGAAAAAGTAGAGTCAATCTCGCGAAATGAGGAAGGAGTTTTTATTTTACATACTTCTTCCGGGCAAGAGCACTTTTCAAAAACTGTTATTATAGCGGTTGGAAGCGGGATATTAAATCCGACTAAGCTGAAGATTGAGGGGGCAGAAAGATTTGAAGTAACGAATTTAAATTATACGATAAAGTCATTACAACACTTTAAAGATAAAAACGTCGTTATTTCAGGTGGAGGAAACTCTGCTATTGACTGGGCTAATGAATTAGAGCCGGTAGCTAAAAAGGTGTATGTTACTTATAGAAAAGATGAGTTGACTGGTCATGAAGCACAAGTGACGCATCTTAAAAATAGCACGGTTGTTTGTTTCTATAATACTTCTATTACAAAATTAATAGCATGTTCGAATCACGAGTTTATTGAACGTGTTGAATTGACCAATCATATTACGGGAGAAATTTCATACTTGTCGATTGATGAAGTCGTCATCAATCATGGTTATGAACAAGATGCTTCCTTAATTGAAAACAGTGAAGTTCATATTGATAGAATAGATGATTTCTATATTTCAGGAAATGCGTCGAGCGAGTCATCTATAGATGGGCTTTATGCTGCCGGAGATATTCTTATGCATGATGGGAAGTTGCAATTAATTGCCGGTGCTTTTCAAGATGCTGCGAATGCCGTAAATAAGGCTAAAACATTTATCCAGCCTGACGCTGATAAAGTTGCCATGGTCTCCTCCCATAATGATCAATTTACAAACCGCAATAAGGAATTAGTAAAAAAAATGATTAGCAGTCATAATCATATATATTAGATTTTTCACTTGGACTTCATAATATTAGTTTGCTCATATTCCAATGGGGTATCTGAAACTTATAATGCTTTAACAACATCCTATTGGGAGGTCTATCATGAGCGAAAATGGCAAAACAAATGGAAACAAGAAGCAAGCGCAATTGGAGCAGTTTCGCGCCAATGATCAAGGACAAGAAATGACGACTAATCAGGGATTAAAACTATCAGAGGATGAATTTTCTTTAAAAGCAGGCGAACGTGGTCCAACGTTATTGGAAGATTTTCACTTTCGGGAAAAAGTAACACATTTTGACCATGAAAGAATACCAGAACGGGTTGTCCATGCACGAGGTTTTGCGGCTCATGGCGAGTTTGAACTATACGAATCTATGAAGGATTATACTAGTGCAAAATTTTTACAAGATCCTTCTGTGAAAACGCCCGTATTTGTTCGCTTTTCAACTGTTGCAGGTTCACGCGGTTCTGCTGAAACGGTAAGAGATGTCAGAGGCTTTGCAACAAAGTTTTATACTGAAGAAGGAAACTTTGACTTAGTAGGTAATAATATGCCGGTTTTTTTCATTCAGGATGGGATTAAGTTTCCTGATTTAATTCATGCCGTGAAGCCTGAGCCGCATAATGAAATGCCTCAGGCTGCCTCTGCACATGACACATTTTGGGACTTTGTCGCAAATAATCAAGAATCAGCCCATATGGTCATGTGGCATATGTCAGACCGTGCTATACCAAGAAGTTTTCGTATGATGGAAGGATTTGGCGTCAATACGTTTCGATTTGTGAATGATCAAGGGAAATCCCACTTTGTAAAATTTCATTGGAAACCAGTATTAGGAGTTCACTCTCTAGTATGGGATGAAGCCCAAAAAATATCTGGCAAGGATCCTGATTTTCACCGCCGTGATTTGTGGGATTCAATTGAAATGGGCAAATATGTTGAATATGAATTAGGGGTGCAGCTAATCAAAGAGGAAGAAGAATTTGAATTCGACTTTGATGTATTAGACCCTACAAAATTGTGGCCAGAAGAAGAAATACCTGTAAGAATTGTAGGGAAGATGACGTTAAACCGCAATGTAGACAATGTATTTGCAGAAACGGAACAAGTAGCTTTTCACCCTGGTCATATTGTAAAGGGCATTGATTTTACAAATGATCCGTTATTGCAAGGTCGATTATTTTCTTACACAGACACACAATTGATCCGGCTCGGGGGTCCGAATTTTCATGAGCTGCCAATCAATCGTCCTGTTTGCCCATTTCATAATAATCAACGTGATGGGTATGGTCGGCAAACGATTAATAAAGGACAAGTCAGTTATCATCAGAATTCATTAGCGAACAATACTCCTACACCTGTAAGCGGTGAGGCAGGAGGATTTGTTCACTATCAAGAAAAAATTGAGGGGCATAAAGTACGGAGGAGAAGTGATAGTTTTAAAGATCATTTTTCTCAAGCAACAATGTTTTGGAATAGTATGACCCAGCCTGAACAGATGCATATCATTGATGCATTTTCATTTGAACTAGGGAAGGTAAAGAGCCAATCTGTGCGCCAACAAGTAGTCGATATGTTTTCCAATGTCAATGCTGAAATGGCGGCGGCGGTTGCGGATGCGATTGGTGTAATACCTCCGGAAGCTAAACCATCGAATATAACAAAATCGTCTCCTGCACTAAGTCAATTAAATACAAAGAAAACATCTTATTCGCGTAAAGTGGGAGTAATTTTTGGAAATGACTTTAACGGGATTGAAGCGATAGCTGTATTAGATGTTTTAAAAGCAGCAGGGCTTCAAATCGAAATAATAAGTGAAAAATTCGGAAGCTTAAAGGCATCCGATGGGACAGAATTGATGGTGGATCAAACCTTTTTAACGTCTGATCCAGTTTTATTAGACGCTTTATATATTGGTGGGGGATACGGAGAAAACGTAAAGTTTAAACAGGATGTTACTTATTATATTGAAGAAGCTTTTAAACATTACAAACCGATAGGTGCTGCACATGAAGGAACAAAATTCCTTAAAGAAAATATGCTTGAAAGTCCAGGAGTGGTGATAGGTGATGATAATCACCAATTTCCCCATGAATTGGTACAGGCTATTTCAATGCATCGCCATTGGGACCGTAAAATCGTTTAGGCATCGAGAATAAATCCTTCCCGTATATTGGGAAAGGATTTTTTTATTCAATCGGTAGATATGGTAGTTTTTCAACACAACGATAATAATATAGAATAGTGCATGTATTAATTATAAACTGTACCTTTTTCCGAGAGATTACTCCCGGAGCCTGGCATATGTTAATGAGTAAGACGGTTGTGCTATTTAAGAAATATAAATTTTCGGAGGAGAAGTGCAAGCATGATATACGATAAGTTAGAAAACTTAGCTCAATACACGTTTAGTAATCAAAAATTAATGAGTGCCATCCATGATATCACCTCAGGCCTTATCGAGAAAGAAAGTAAATCAGACGACTTTCAAAAGAATAAAATCAAATTTACAACTACATTTTTAAAGGAAAAAAGATATGAGGCCCATAAAAATTATATTGATATCCATATAGTTTTAGAGGGGAAAGAATATGTAGAGGTTGCGAATATTCAAGAATTGATGAATGAAACTGAATATGACCGTGACAATGACATTTTCTTTGGGGATATCACATCTGAAAATAAACTATGCGGTTATTTAAAAAAAGGTTATGCTCTTATTTGTTTTCCGGAAGACGCACACTTAGTAGGGGCGCATAAAGAAAGGGAAGAAAATATAAGCAAGGTTGTTTATAAAATTCTTGCTTAAGTGCCTTGCTGCTGCAATAAAAGGACCCCATCGATTTAGTAGGAGGTTTCAATTTTGACCAATGTACATATTAAATGCAACTCTTTTATTAAATTCATTTACAAAAAATAAAAATTCAATTGACAATTTTAATTTTTCAGAATAAAATAATGTTCATATTCAAAATTTCATATTTCATAACTCTTATGAAGAGAGGCGGAGGGACTGGCCCTGTGAAGCCTCGGCAACCATTGAATAATATTTTTTATTCAAACGGTGCCAATTCCAGCAGATTTTTTTTGAATCTGATATATAAGAGGCTAAGCTTAAATATTTATTAAAAGCAGAGACCTCTTATTGTCAAGGGGTCTTTTTCTTGTATATCGGGAAATAAAAGGAGTTGAAGTCACAGGGAAAAAGCAGTGATAGGCTATGAGAAACTTCAGAATTAGGTGTTAATACAAAAGAGGTACAATAAAAAATGAAATGGAGTGTTTTAAAATGGCAATCGCTCAATTGTTGAAAGTGAAAACAGAAGGAAAATGGAATCACGGTTTGCAAACATCAATTTCAATCAGGGATTTTGAAAAAATCACAGTCGATGAACCAGTTAATCTAGGAGGTACAGATGAAGGACCAAATCCGGTTGAATTGGTACTTGCAGGACTATCAAGTTGTGCTTCTGTTATGATTGCATTGATCGCAAAAGAACAGAACTTTTCCTATTCCGGCGTTGACTTCAAAAACGAAGGGACATTGGATCTCCGCGGTTTGCAAGGTGTGGAAGGCGTTTCGCCTCATTTCCAATCCATTCAATTCGACGTCGTGATCAACACAGAAGAAAGCGATGAAAGAATACAAACATTGAAAGCTGAAGTAGAAAGAAGATGCCCGGTTTTAAATCTTCTAGCGGATGCAGGTGTTCAAGTCGACGGAAACTGGAAAAAAGCTTAACTCTATGACAGTCAGAACCGCTAATACAGCAGTTCTTTCTCCTATATTGGAAATAGTGCTAGGCACTTAAACAACTCTGAATGTTCAAAATTGTACCAGAGTTGTTTGAGTGCCTGGCACTCAAACAAATTCAAACAATTTGTTTTTGAATTGCTTTAAGGATGCTCTCTAGGGGATAGACGATTCCTTTGTCATCTTTATACATGATATTTTTAGGAGAAAAGTGGACAGGTGATTCGAGTCCGGCTGCTGCTGAAATGCGAAATAGTCCTTTTCGTAATGTGATTAAGTAGTTTGCAGTACGATACTTTTTTTCATCAATGACTAAGGCCTTCTGTAAATCGGGATCTGTAGTGGCAACTCCGACAGGACAAATATTGGATTGGCATTTCAATGTTTGGATACAGCCAACTGAAATCATAAAACCACGTGCAATATTGATTAAATCTGCTCCCATCGCTAGAGCAACTGCTATGCGATCAGGTGTAAAAAGCTTCCCGGAAGCGATGATTTTCACTCGATCTCGAACCCCGTATTTGTTTAAGGTGCATACAAGAATAGATAGGGCAGACTTAAGAGGCAATCCTACACTGTCAATTAGCTCTTGATATGAAGCGCCCGTTCCTCCCTCGCCGCCATCGACTGTAATAAAATCGGGACCTTTTCCTGTCTCTTTCATATACTTGGCGAGTTCTTCAGCGCTATCATTACTACCAACTACAATTTTTATTCCAACTGGCTTTCCTGTGTGCGCACGGATCTTTTCTATGAATTCACACATAGATACGACATTATCAAATTGGTGAAAGCGGTTTGGGCTATCTACGGCTTTGTATGGCACAACTTTACGAATATCGGCAATTTCGGGATTGACCTTTTCAGCGTCAATATGGCCACCGCGTGTTTTTGCTCCTTGCGCTAATTTTAATTCAAATGCTTTTATTTGTGGAATTTCACTTTTCCTTTTTAATTCATCCCAGTCTAAATCTCCATTTTCATCACGGATTCCAAATAAGGCAGGACCAATTTGCATGATAATACCAACCCCGCCCTCTAAATGATAAGGAGATAGTCCGCCTTCACCAGTATTCATCCATGTTCCTTTCGCAATCGCCAATCCTTTTGATAGTGCTGTTATCGCATTTTTTCCAAGCGCCCCATAACTCATAGCAGACATCCCAATAAGCCCCTTGAGTACAAAAGGATGCTCAGTATTGGGGCCAATGACAACTGCATCGTCATCATGAAGTAAATAAGCAGATGATTCATCTTCTTCCCATTTTTCCTCCCTCTGGGTAAAGAGGGGGTCTTTGATTAACAAATATCGTTTCGTTAATGCAAGTATGTTTTCATCCATCTTCATTTCTTCATTAAGTTTTGGGAACATGTCATTTCTCACATAATAACCTTCTTCTTCAAAATTACGTTTAGAACCGAAACCAACTACATCCCGTTTATATTTTGCACTTTTGACGATATGTTCATAATCGTCCCTTGAAAATGGTCTTCCTTCTGTATCACTATTGAACCAATATTGTCGAAATTCGGGGCCGATTTTTTCCAAAAAATATCTTACCCTACCCAGGAAAGGATAATTTCTTAAAATGGAATGCATTTTCTGTTTTCGGTCAAACATTAATAAAAGTAAAATCGATATAATCAGTCCGAAGAGTACAATTCCGATTAGGAAAAAACTTATAATAATCAAAAGGCTTGCGATAAAATTCATATTTTCCCACCTCATAATGGCTAAAATGACCTAATATTAATATCATCTATGCAAATGGATTTATACAGTTATTAAGCATATTCCTGTGTTATGGAAATTATGAAGGTGAAGGAAGGAGTTTCATGGTTTCCCTAGAATAAAAAATATGTTACGTGAATTTAGACTCTTGTAAGAGAATCTATGAAAAGTGGGGAGGGAAATGAAAGTGAGCAAATTTGCATTGTTTGGTAAACTCTCAGCAAAAGATGGCCAACGCGACGTACTAGTCAATATATTATTGCAGGCTGCAGATTCGATGCGGCAGCTAGAGGACTGTGAAATGTATCTTGTGAATATTTCCCCAGAAGATCCCAATTCGGTGTTTGTTTATGAGGTTTGGATTGATGAAAGTGCCCACCAAGCATCTTTATCACTAGAAGCAGCACAAGCATTAATCCAACAAGCAAAACCAATTATCGCAGGAATGGAGAGAATCGCTACACTTTCACCAAAAGGTGGGAAAGGGATATAAGCTTTTGGTTATTTTTACACGACTATACTTTTCAATAATGGTGATGACTTGTTATGGCTGCATTTAAGAAGAGTAAAAACTCTAATCCCGAACAAGTATCTGAGTATATGTCCAACCTAGAGCATCCACTAAAAAGGGAAATAGAGGAAGTTAGAAATATTATTTTAAGTGCTAACAATCAATTTACTGAACACATAAAATGGAATGCTCCGAGCTTCCAATATAAGAATGAAGATAGGGTTACCTTTAATCTTCATGGTAAAGGCTTTTTTAGATTGATTTTTCATTGCGGTGCAAAGGTGAAAGAAAACAACGTGAAAGAATCTTTCTTAAATGATTCGACTAGTCTATTAGAATGGGTTTCCAATGATAGGGCAATCGTAAAGTTTTCTGATATGAATGATGTAAAAGAAAAGAAAGATAAACTTGTAGAAGTAATAAATAAGTGGATAGAAGTTACGTTTTAGTATTATATTAAGAAAAATTATTGGGGATATAAAATGTCGAAAACAATCGTAGAAAAACTAAACTTAAAAAAGTATGAGGAAGTAGCAGTATTGAATTATCCTGAAGGTGCAGATTATTTAATAGAGTTGGATCATTACGATACGAAACTCAAAAAAAGTAAATATGATTTAATTTTTGCGTTCGTACTGGATATGGATTCTTTTAAAAAGCTTATTTACGAAGTGATTGAAATGAATTTTTTAAATAAAAACGGTTACATTTTTTTAGCGTATCCTAAAAAGGGGAATAAAGTATATCCTACTTTTATCCATAGGGATGAAATATTCTCGGGCATTGGTGTAGACGAACATGGTTATGTTGGAACAAGTAATATAAAATTTGCGCGTATGGTAGGTTTAGATGATGTGTTTACAGTTGTTGGTCTTAAGGAGGATGCTGTAGGCAAGAATAAAACATCTGCAAAAGCAAGTCAACGTGTTGATGATTATATAGAAGAGGTTCCGAATATAGAAAAAGATTTACAAGATACACCGGATTTACTTGCCTTTTTTCAGACGCTCACTCCAGGATACCAAAAAGATTGGGCCCGGCATGTGTATAGTGCAAAACAAGAAACAACAAGAAACAAGCGACGCGAAGAAATGAAAAAGATTCTTTCAGCAGGTTATAAAAGTAGGGAATTGTATCGAAGAGATTATTAATTTAAAAAGAGACCAGGACATAACTATTTCCGACAAAGATAAATCCGAACAATGGGTTGTTTAGTGTATATACCCGCTTCGGAAATATACTTCGCTTTCCGTGGGCGGCTGGCGAGCCTCCTCGCTCGTCCCGTGCGGCGGGGTCTCACCTATGCCTTCCTCCCACAGGAGTCTTCGTATATTTCCTCCGCTAAGTTAGATCATGGTTCGGTCTTTAGGTTTGATTGTTTTAGTTATGTCCCAGCCTCATTTATCTGAAATGCCTTCAATATACAGATAAAGGTATTTATTTTTGTATAATTAGACCTTTGATTCCGAATACACTTTAAGCATTTCTTCTACACTAATACCATTAATTTTCATTCCTTTTACATTACACATGTTAATTTCCACGTTTTCTAAGTTACAATCAGTAATCGTGCTGTCATTAAGGTTGCAGTTTTCAAACTTGAGCGGCCTTTGTTTGGCGTCACGATCATAATTTGGGTGGCCCTCAAGCGGCAAACCAATATTATGAATATATGCGCCTCCTAATTGGGCTCCATCGATTTCAACGTCACTAAGATTAGCATCATTTATGACTAATTTACTTAAATTGGCATTTACTATTTTCGTCTCTGATAAATCAACGTTTTCGAAATAAAGCTTATGTCCGAGTATGCAAGTAAAAGTAGAAGTAGAGATGTCAGCCATATTCAATTCTTGTTTTTGATTTTGTAGATTCATTATTATCATTCCTTTTATTAAAAGTTTTTTTCAAACATCACATTCAACACTACACATATTTCCGTCTATATCATAGAAGTCTAAAAACTTATATCCTCCTTCCTCATCTTGAACATTATGCTTTTTCAACTGCTTGCAAAACTGCTTAATATTTTTAGCTTGAAAACCTACGACACTTTGTAAGACGCCATTTTTAGTGAAATTTGCGTTTGTATCATCATCGCGATAGAAAAGCATCTGTCCAGACGGTAAGTTTACTTGCGCGAGCTTTTCTTCTTTGCTATGCCAAATATAGGGAAAACTAGAACTTCGGTATACCACTTAATGGATGCCGGTATATCTTTCACTGGAAAAGTATTATATAAAATCTTTTCAATCAATTTTTTAGTCCTTTTTCTCAATTTCAACACTTACTACCGTTTTACACTTTTCTGGCGGATAACAGCCCATCGCTGGAAGTATATAGATTTCTCGATGTGCACCTTTTACCTGGTATCCTTTCACCTCCAAATCTTCTTTTATAATTTGAAGGGTTTCCTGCGTATTTTTATAATCGCCGACATGAAGTCTTTGAGCACATAAAGTTGGGCTGTATTTCTTGAATGTAATAGTAGGAAGCTCTTTAACCCGTAAATTCTTTTTAACCCGCTCCATTGCTCTATCGAACATTTCATCTGTCACGCAGTCAGCCACAAGCATCATTTGGTCAACGCTCCATTTATCACTTTCAACTGCTTTATGCCATACAATTTCTGGGGGCATTAACTTAAATTTGTACTCCAGTTCCTTTCTCGTTATCTGTTTAATTTGATTCACAACCTTCCAAGCAAGCCACTTTTCATCTTTTGGCTCAGGTCTTCCATCCCAATTCATATCATAGGAAGTAACCATACTTTGTGAAACGTACTTTAATTCTGGTAATAATTGAATAACTGTTGTTTGAGGCTTTAGTTGATATATTTCTCGGTAGATTTTTCTGTGGTCATGTGTTTTAAGAGTTTTGGATTCAAGTTTTTGCAAGTAAATAACCCCCTTAATAAAATTCTTGTAAACTCTTATATATTAATAGTGGTAAAATAGTCGTATATGCGGCTATAATGGCTAGGTGTATGTTTCATTCATAATTTGTTTTCTTGATTGATAGGAGAAAGTCCTCTATTTATTAAAATTTTTTGCGAATGCTTTTATATAGTGCTGCCTCTTTCTATGAAACTCGTAGAATAAAATGAATGAAGTTAAGTATGTAAACGGATACGAAGTGATTTGGAATGGATGGTGTCCAATGAAGGTAAAAATCTCTATGTTCTATTTATTTCTATATCTTGGCATGGGAAGTTTTATGCCGTTCATGAGTTTATTCTTATCAGAGCGGGGGTTTGATGGTGCCACAATTGGAGTCATTCTTGGGGCAGGATCGTTAACTGGAATCATTGCCCAGCCGGTATTCGGTCTTATTAACGATGCTGCAAAAGATTATCGGACACTGTTGAAGGTTTCTACCTTTCTATCGGCCATTGTCGCGTTCGGTTATATATTTAGCGAGTCGTTTATCCCAATGATTCTTACAGCTATTGTTTTTTCGTTTATCAATACGCCGGCTGGGACTATAGTCGACGCTATTGCAGTTGAAAAAGGTCCATCATTCGGGTTCACTTACGGTCAGGTACGTTTATGGGGGGCATTCGGTTTTGCTGTTGTCACAGTGATAGCTGGGTATGTATACAATTCGATCGGCTATCAATATAGCTTTATTGCATTCGCAATATTTGCCATTATTATGTTTTTGCTCATGTTTACTTTTCCAAAAATGGAGAGGCCGAAAAAAGCCGAAATACTGGGAAAAGAAGGGGTAGGAGCATTATTTCGGAATCGTCACTTTATTTTTTTCTTGATCATTACAATGGTGATTTCAGGAACGGTTACGATGAATTTTAGTTATTTGCCTATTTACTTCCAAAAGTTGAATTATCCAGTCGATCTAGTTGGTTGGAATTTTACGATTGCGGCGATTGTCGAGATACCATTATTCTGGCTCTCGGCAAAACTTATTCGTCGCATTGGCTTGTTTCCAATGCTCGTACTCGGCACATTATCGTACGCGATTAAATATATTGTGATGGGGTTTACGCCGCCCGTCGGTATTGTCTTGTCTGTGCAAGTGTTAGATGGTATCGCATTTGCTTTTTACTTTAGTTCGGTCGTCGAGATTGTAAATTTAATGGCGCCAAGACATGCAAAAGCAACCGCACAAACTATGTTTGCAGCCGCAGGCGGTCTTGCAGGAATTGCAGGGAACGTAATCGGAGGTCTGATCGTTGACTACCAAGGGCCGCAATTTTTGTTCTGGATGATGGGTTGTATTATATGCGTGGGAATTTTATTTTTCATCTTCTTTCCTAAAAAAGGTAGCTATCGTTTGCCGACAGGCAGTGCAGGAGCAGCTTAGAACTTTTTATAAAGCCAATTAACTTTATGCTTAGTTAATTGGCTTTTTTAATAGCTTTGCAAAGAACATGACGAATGACTTCATTCATAAATGACACAACATAGGAAAAGGAATGTCCCGTATTGAAACAACATTAAAACTAGACTATGTGTTTTGTTGATAATGCTTTTTTCATACTTTCACTTATCACTTGCTCATCCATAAAAATATTATATATACGAGTTTTTCGCAAATTCCAAGCTGGGTTGAAAATGATAAGTTAAGCTATAAGTGGTTGATGGAAGTGGCTAAGGATAAAAATGATAAAAAGGCGTTGAAGGATCTTCTTGAAGTCGGTGAACCACCGTATTTAGAAGGATTTCAACATGGGTCTATTATTCGAAAATGGCAATTAAAATACATATCCATGTTTTATAATGGAGGAAATAAAAAATCGGCTGCCTTTTTTTCAGGTCTCAAGATTCTTCCCTAACCGACATATAATTCCCTAGTGAAAGGGTTCAAACTTTCATATTCGGAAAAAATGTTGGATGATATGAATAGCTTTGACTTTTTTAAGGAAGTACCGTCACTCCAATTGCCTGTCTTGTTTATTCATGGTGGAAAGGAAAAGCATGTAATGCCTGAATTGATTCAAAAATATTCCGAGCAGTTGGATGCCCCAGAAGGAAAGCCACTTCTTTGGGCGGATAAATCTTCCCATGCTTTTCATATAGATGACCCACGAGGAAATGAACGAAGGTTGATTGCACATCTTACTAGAAAGAAGGATCTTACTCATGCCTTATGAAATCAATAATGTTATGATTTCCGAAGTAGAAATTAAACGAAGAGTAATGGAATTAGCGGATGAAATAGAAAAGGATTTTAATCACGAACCTATTTTCTTGATTGTAGTCCTCAAAGGTTCGTTCGTATTTGCTGCAGATTTGATCCGTGAAATGAAAGGAGATATAAAAGTTGATTTTATCTCTGTTTCAAGCTATAGCGATCAAACAGAAACAACAGGGAAAGTCAGGCTTCTAAAAGATTTAGATGCGAATATTACAGATCAGAATGTAGTTGTAGTGGAAGACATCATCGACAGCGGTCTGACACTTCATTTCCTGCGCGATCATTTAAAGATGCATAAACCGAAGCATATTAAAATCTGCACTTTGTTGGATAAGCCGGAAAGAAGGAAGATTGACTTGCCCGTCGACTATGTTGGTTTCGTCATTCCGGATGAGTTCATTGTCGGCTACGGAATAGATTATGCTGAAAAGTATAGGAATTTACCCTATATTGCAACGGTGAAAGAAATATAAGCCAACTGTCTTTCAGTTGGTTTTTTGCTTTATAAGGAATTCTTATGTATTTATATAATTATTATCAAATTTACTTATTACGAAATCCGTACTATCCTTAAGGTGAACCAAGGAGGTGCGGGGTATGGAGTATATAATGCTTTTTATTATTGGTGTTTGTGCAACCACCGTTGGGACATTAGCAGGTGGAGGAGGGTTCATCAGTTTTCCAGCAATGCTGATTTTAGGGATGCCTGTTCATTCAGCCATCGGCGCTAACAAAGTATCAAACACAATAAGTTCATTCTCTAGTTTTTTTCATTTATATAAAAAGAAAGAAATATCATTAAAAGAGTCTTTTTGGATTATTCCAGTCAGTCTTGGCGGTGGATTGAGTGGAGGATACATTGCTTCAAAAATATCTGGAGAGCATCTATTCATTATCGCTGTCATTCTATTAATATTTGCATTTGTCACTTCTTTTAAAGGAAAGGGCAGTTTTACAGGTGAAAATCATTTAAAGATGGATAAGTTTAGTATCCCTGGACTGTATGGCATCGGAATATACGATGGGCTTTTTGGTCCTGGACAAGGAACATTAATGTTTTATTTATTTGGTTTTCTAAAAATCTCTTATATCCAAGCTGTGGGACTTGTCCGCCTCGCAACGTTTTCAAGCTGCTTCGGTGCAGCCATTTCGTACATTGCTGCTGGAAAAATCATTTGGCCACTTACGGTCGCACTTATGCTGGGATCCTTAACAGGAGCTCAAATTGGAGTTCGCATTGCGGAGAAGCTAAAACCTCAATACGTAAAACCAGTTTTACGAATCGTGACTGTTGCGCTTATTATTCATATGGTGGTGGATCAAGTATTTTAGTGAAAAAGATCCACATATATTCTTCATAAATAAGAATAAAAAGTCAAATGGCGCTAGGAATCTCAAAACTCCTTAGCGCCTTACTTTTTGCTGAAACTTTTATTTCCTTTATTTAAACAGTTCCGCAGTCTTTAATATTAGACTCTTCGATTCAAGTAAATCTATTGGCCTTTCAAACTCAATGACTGTACGATCCTTATCGTTTGGGGCATCGTTTAAAACAATAAAGTTACGATTTCTTTCGAAGAATACTCGCATAAGCCATTTACGAATATTATCGTCAATCAATATATTAAAGTAACTTTTATTATCCCTATAAAAAATTCTTTCAGGAGAAATTATCCCATTCAATATAACTTTTGCCACCGTGTAACTTTCTAGCTCTTCATCTGTGGTTACAATTTCAGGCACTTCTGGTATCTTCTCTAGTTTTTCCTCCACAACATTTTTATGTTCAGTTGTAGATTTTAATGCTGCACTAAGTTTATCATTAACTTGTTCATTAACAATTTGCTTTAATCCTCTTTTAATTATAGGAGTAAACTTTTCTATAGTAGATTTGGTTTTGATTCCATCGTAAATTTCACCTGCTAAAAACCTTACAAAATATTCTGATGGATCGTCGAATTGTTTAGAAAGAAATACTTTCAGAGCATTTAAATATTTTAACTCAGAAGCATTACTTGTTATTTTATCTACATCAAAACTTTCTTTTCGAAATTTATAAATTTCATTTATATGGATATCCTTTAATTCAGTAATCTTAAAAGTGAAGAACGGTGTTGTATCCATCTTATTCGGTTCTTCGAGGTCAGTAAAAAATTTATATTCAATACCATTTGTTAATATCCCGAACTTAGAAGTTGTAGTACCAAAATATCGAAATAATTGGGAATCATGTTTTGTTAACACTTGGGATATTGATTTACATTCAATCAGAATCACTGGATGACCGTCTAATAATATTGCAAAATCAACTTTTTCTCCTTTTTTAATTCCAACATCGGCTGTGAATTCGGGATTGAATTCAGTAGGGTTGAATACGTCGTACCCAAGAATTTGAAAAAAAGGCATAACAATCGCAGTTTTTGTAGCTTCTTCTGTCGTAATGGATGGCTGAAGAGTTTCGACCCTTTTGGCTAACATTTTTAATTGCTCTGTAAACTTCTCCATAAAAGACCCCTCCTAGATTTAATTTAAATATTTTTTCTCCCGAATATAGGGAATAATCAACTATTAAAAAAGATATTTAAATCGATTAGGCGATGTAAGGTTTACTTTAGAAGGAAGGTGTCTATTTTCATGAGTTGTTTATTTCTTGTTACTATTTGCCTAGTACAATTATCATACCATATTTTTAGAATTTAATGAAAATAATATCAATTTTACAAATATTTCACCGCAATACTTTAACTAGATGGATAAAAAGTATATTTTTTTATTTATCATTAGCACTCGTTGTCACAGAGTGCTAAAATAGATATGTCTATTTAATAATTATTTTTATATGATTGAAAGGAGACTTATTCATGGAAAAAAAGCTATTCCAAGCAGAATCTAAAAGGCTATTGGAAATGATGATTAACTCCATTTATTCTCAGAAGGAAATTTTCCTAAGGGAGTTGATCTCCAATTCTAGTGATGCCATCGACAAAATTTATTACAAAGCATTGACGGATGATTCGTTAAGCTTTGACAAAGACAGCTACTACATAAAAGTGACGGCAGATAAAGAAAACAGAATGTTAAAGGTGACCGATACTGGTATCGGAATGACGAAAGAAGAGCTCGAAACGAATCTTGGAATTATTGCAAAGAGTGGCTCTCTTGCATTCAAAACTGAAAATGAATTAAAAGATGACCATGATATTATTGGTCAATTTGGTGTTGGGTTTTATTCAGCTTTTATGGTAGCTGACGAAGTTACTGTCATTAGTAAAGCTTTAGGAAGTGACGAGGCGTACAGATGGCATTCAGATGGAGCAGATGGATACACGATTGAGCCATTTGAAACAGAATCAGTCGGTACGGAAATCACATTAAAAATTAAAGAAAATACAGAAGAAGAACAGTATGACGAGTACTTAGAAGAGTATGGTTTAAAATCAATTATAAAGAAATACTCTGACTTCATTCGTTATCCAATCAAAATGGATGTTACCGAAAGTAAGCTAAAAGAAGGCACTGAAAATGAGTACGAAGAAATTAAAGAAGAACAGACCATCAATAGTATGGTGCCGATTTGGAGAAAAAATAAAAGTGAACTGACTGATGAGGATTACGAGAATTTTTATTCAGAGAAGCACTATGGCTATGACAAGCCATTAGCACATATTCATACAAGTGTCGATGGAGCTATTCGTTACAATGCCATTTTATATATTCCTGAAAAAACGCCTTTTGACTACTATTCTAAGGAGTATGAAAAAGGGTTGGAATTGTATTCAAATGGCGTACTGATTATGAATAAATGTGGGGATCTGCTTCCTGATTATTTCAGCTTTGTAAAAGGAATGGTCGATTCACCTGATTTATCTCTCAACATCTCAAGGGAAATTTTACAGCATGACCGTCAATTGAAGCGAATCGCGAATAATATAAGTAAAAAGATTAAAAGCGAATTGCAAAGCTTATTAAAAAACGATCGGGACAAGTATGCTACATTTTATGATTCCTTCGGCAGACAGCTGAAATATGGCGTATATAGTGATTACGGAATGAATAAAGAAACATTGCAGGATTTGTTAATGTTCTATTCTTCCAAAGAGAAAAAGCTTGTCACATTGGATGAATACGTTTCTAGAATGCCTGAGGATCAGAAATATATTTATTATGCTTCTGGTGAATCAATTGAAAGAATTGAAAAGTTGCCGCAAACAGAATTAGTAGCGGACAAAGGTTATGAAATTTTATATTTCACGGAAGATATTGATGAGTTCGCTATTAAAATGTTGATGAACTATAAAGAAAAAGAGTTCAAATCTGTATCTAGCAGTGATTTAGGAATTGACGCCGCAGATAAAGAAGACAAATCGGAGTCAGAAGAGAGGGCTGACAAAGATCTTTTCAACGAAATGAAAAATATTCTGTCAGATAGAGTGAAGGACGTAAGAGCGTCAAAAAGATTGAGATCTCATCCTGTGTGCTTCTCAACAGATGGCGAAGTTACAATCGAAATGGAAAAAATCCTCAATGCTATGCCAGATAATCAAAACATCCAGGCAGAAAAGGTATTGGAAATCAACACTCACCATGAGGTCTTCCAATCCTTAAAAGAGGCATTTGAAAAAGATAAAGACAAATTATCACTATATACAAATTTATTATACAATCAAGCTCTACTAATCGAAGGCTTGCCAATTAAAGATCCAGTCGAATTTACAAATGACATATGTAAAGTGATGCTTTGATTAAAAAGAGGCTGGGACATAACTAAAACAATCAAACCTAAAGACGAACAATGATCTAACTTAGCGGATGAAATATACGAAGACTCCTGTGGGAGGAAGGCATAGGTGAGACCCCGCAGCTCGGGACGAGCGAGGAGGCTCGCCAGCCGCCCACGGAAAGCGAAGTATATTTCCGGAGCGGGTATATGCACTAAACAACCTATTGTTCGGATTTATCTCTGTCTGGAATAGTTATGTCCTGGTCTCTTTTTTGAAAAGAACTTTATTTTATTTACTCCACTGTTTTTCCTGTAATTGGGAAAGTATATTAGCATTAAACTTGCTCTCTTCTTCACCAAAGTAAAAAACTTCTAAAGAAACTCCTTTCGAATTTAGGACCTTATTATTTTCTTTTAAGCAACTGTTAATTATCTCGTATGGATTTTCACCTGTTGATCGATATTTAATATACTGCATGGCTGGTACAGTAAAGCCGATCATTCCGTTTGGAGTTTTTTCTAGCGGCGTAACTTCCATGCAATAAATATAAGTGAATAAATTATCATTTGAGAAATGGACACAAGTATATGTCGTTTCATCTGCGATATTTTCAATCTCGCTTCTTCTATCCATGAATATTTTGCGTACCTCAGCAATTCCTGTAATGTTTTGGAAAGAAGCTGTTACGGAGATTCCAATATAATTTTTATCACATAATTGGACGACGTCAATGTTCTCGCGAATCAGTTCTTCCAATTCTCCTTATTTTTGATTTATTACTTTTCAAGGATTTATTCGATTAATTGTATACAATATTCCTCTTCCGACAAAAAACTTCCTGAAACAAAATTACATTTTAGGAAGTTAGAAAATCTTAATATATTATTGTCCGCACACTATTTTTCTCTGTAGCTCCAATTTCTCTTTTAAAAATTCTCTTACCTCCTTAGTGGTTAGTCCTAAATGTTTTGCTTGCAGGATAAGCACTGTCCATTCTTGATCTAACATACTCCCTTTTTCACTCCCAAAAACTATTTTTTCTAAAAGGACGGAGGATCGCCATTTTTATATGAATAGCATATCCTACTAAGGTTAGAACTGAGTTAAAAAGGTAAGAAAACTGTATTCCTTTTTTCGACATAAAAAATGGAATCAGCACAATGTATGTCTGATTCCATTATCAATTACCGCGCCACCCTTTATTATCGCTTTCAGTTGAGAACTTATAACCAAATCCTCTTACTGTTTGGATGTATTTTGGATAACGTGGTTCGTCTTCAATTTTTCTTCTTAACGTACTTAAATGGACAAGTACCGTTTTTAGCTCAGCTTCAGAATCTATTCCCCAAATCACTTCATACAGCTGTTCCGCACTGAATACTTGATTAGGGTGTTCAGCCAAATAAAAGAGCAGCATTCTTTCTTTAGTAAAAAGTTCTACCCTTTCTCCTTTTTTATGTACACTTTTATCATTAAAATTCAAAGTTAAATTTCCTAACGTCAAAACATTAAAATTGGTTAAACCGCTTCTTCGAATATTAGCCTTTATTCTTGCAACCACTTCAGGTGGATCGAAAGGCTTTATAATATAATCATCACAGCCAATTTCAAAACCTCTTACAATCGTACTCTTCGTACTTTCGCCAGTAATAAAGATAAGAATCCCATTAGATATTTCTCTATATTTTCTAGCAAGCTCAAATCCATTTTTATCGGGTAGATGGATATCAAGCAATACAATATGGGGGGTCACTTCTTCTATTAAGCGTACTCCATCTGCCGCATTTAAAGAGGAATAAACAGTAAATCCTTCTTTTTCTAAAAATAAACGCAGTATTTCAACAATGGAGAATTCATCCTCGATAATTAATACATTCAATGATCCATCCCCCTTCCATTTATCAATACTATTGAATAAGACAGAAATAATTCCAATTTTTAAAAGTCTATGAATATAAGGAGATAGTGAAAGATTCCCGTGTGGCAATTCTAGTGCTTAATGACTATATATCATTACTATATCATACTTTTGTTAATCCGATAAATCCCATGGTAGGCAAAAAGTGGTAATATATAGGGAAAGATTCATATAAAAGGGATGGTAATATTAGAATGAAACTTCGATCGTTTCTATTCCTAATAACTGTATGTTTTCTAGTGTTATGTATGGGACCCAGTATAAAAGTAAGTGGAGAACAAAGAGCAACGGGGGTTTCAACTTTAAATGGAGAATGGGAATTTTATTGGGAAAAGCTTTATACTCCTATAGATTTTGAAAAAAACAATGGCTTGATCGTGCCCAAGAAGGTAAATGTTCCGCAAACTTGGAGTCAATATGAAATAGGAGGCAAAAAACTGCCGAAAGTGGGATATGCCACGTACCGCTTAGTAATAGATTTACCATTAGAAGAGGCAGGTTCAATAAAAGCTTTATTGATTCCGGGGTTATCATCGGCTCATACTTTATGGATTAATGATGAGGTTAAGTGGAAAAGCGGCAAAGTAGGGAAAAGTAAAGACTCATCGAAACCGGGTAATTCCTTGAAAATTGTTCAATTTCAATCTGAATCTAATCAAGTTGAAATTGTTATCCAAGTCTCCAACTTTCAACAGCGAAAGGCGGGAATAACGGAAGCCATTCTAATAGGAGACCCGGAAGAAGTCTATCAATATCATGAAAAAAAGCTCCTCACTAGAGCTATCATTGTAATTAGCTTAATTGTGATGGGCTTCTATCATATTACTTTATTTGCTAATCGTCGGAAAGAACGTTCGCAAATCTTTTTTGGACTTGTATGTATTTTTGTAGCGATGAGATCTGCCCTTCTCGAAGCGGGATTAGTTACATATATTTACTCCGTTTTATCTTGGGAGGCAGCGAGTAAACTTGAATATTTAGGTGCTTCCTTAGGTGTATTATTTTTTACTTTGTTTACATATACACAATATGCTAAGGATATGAATCAAAAGTATAGAAACATAATCATTATGACGATGGGCTTATATAGTGTATTCGTAATGGTAACTCCCGTCATTATATTTACAAACACTATGCTATTCTTTCAAATTCTCATTATCCTTTCTTTTCTCTATTTGCTTTTTGTTTATATAAAAGCATTCATACATAGACGTGAAGGCTCTATTGGTAATATTTTAGCGATATCGTTTCTTTTTTTTACGGTCATCAACGATATTTTATTTTATAATAATGTCGTTAAAACGACGGAGCTTGCTTCAGTCGGTTTATTTTTTTATTTATTTACCCAATCAGTTATCATATCAAAAAAATTCTCATTGTCCTTTATTCGTATAGAAAAATTATCGGAGGAGTTAACGAGATTAAATACAACTTTGGAGCAGCAAGTACATAATAGAACGATTGCCCTTCAGCTTACAAATAAGGAGCTTCATGAAACTAACGAAAAATTAAATGAAGCCCATCAATCGCGAAGCAGGTGGATTCATAATATTTCACATGAAATTGCAACTCCGCTAACGAGTATTCGCGCTTATACGAAAGCGATTTTAGACGGAATAATCGAAAGTGATAAAAAATACATTCAATTACTATATGATCAAAGTTTATACATTTCGCGAATGTTAAATGATTTGCGTGATATGACGGAAATAGAAAATAAAGAAATAAAGTTTAATATGGAGAGAGTTAATATTAAGGAGTTTTGCATCCATATTTTTGAAAAATATAAATGGGATATTGAGAAACAAGGGATTCTTTTTACATACGAAGATTTCCTTCCTGGCCCGGTATTTTCAATAATAGATTCGATGCGGATGGAGCAAGTAATTGTTAACCTCCTGACGAATGCACAAAGATTCGTAGATCATGGAGGAAGCATCACGTTAGAAGTGAGTAAAGAAAATGAAAAGAATGTAAAAATTGCCATCAGGGATAATGGATCCGGCATAAATGAAAAAGATATTAAAGTTATATTCGAGCGCTTTTATAGGGGAAGTGATCAAGGAAAATCGCATAGCGGCTCTGGATTAGGGCTGGCCATTTCAAAGGAAATAATTCATTATCACAACGGAATGATTGCTGTGGAAAGTGAGGAAGGGAAAGGCAGCTATTTTTATATAATGTTGCCGATCATCTAATTTTCATCTCCTAATAAATAAATCTGTCAAACTCGGGTATATCAATAGTATGTTCTTAGAACAGTAGTATTAGGAGATGAAAATATATGAAATGGGAAGGTAGAAGAGGCAGCGCGAATATAGAAGATAAAAGAGGCAAGGGTGGTACGATGATTGCGGGGGGAGGGATTGGCAGTCTAATTCTGCTCTTAGTCTTCACTTTTCTGGGAGGAGATCCCGGATCACTATTGCAAGGGGTTCAACCTCAAGGCTATGATAATCCACCACCGTATGAAGAAACAGCGAAAGAAAAAGAACTATCGGAATTTGTCTCTGTCGTTTTGGCAGATACTGAGGACGTATGGAGTGAGATTTTTAAAGAGAATGGCCTTGAATACAAAAATCCGATATTAGTATTATACACAGATAGTGTTCAATCTGCCTGTGGAGCGGCAAGTTCAGCGGTAGGACCTTTCTATTGCCCTGGGGATCAGAAGCTATACATTGATTTGAGCTTTTATGATGAACTCCAGCAAAGATTTAATGCTCCAGGAGATTTTGCAATGGCTTATGTGATTGCCCACGAGGTGGGACATCATGTACAGAAGCTATTGGGAACGAGTGATCAAGTTGCAGCATTAAGACAAAAGCTAAGCGAAAAGGAATACAATAAATATTCAGTTAGACTTGAATTACAGGCAGATTATTATGCCGGCGTTTGGGCAAATCATGCAGAGAGTTTGAATATATTGGATGATGGTGATATTGCGGAGGCGATCAAAGCGGCAAGTGCTGTCGGTGATGATACACTTCAAAAACAAGCAAGAGGATATGTCGTACCCGAGAGCTTTACACATGGGACGTCTGAACAGAGAATGCGCTGGTTCAAAAAAGGATATCAATCAGGTGATTTAGATGAGGGAGATACCTTTAATACTCAGGAATAATAAAGGAGGAGTTACAGTGCAGTACAATGTCGAGACATTAATGTTTCAGGATGATGGAGAGATTCCTAATAACCCAGATTTGCCCGTAATAGTGTATAAGCTAATTTTTAAGGAGAATCCGGAAGCTATTGAAGATACATTCAATCGTCATAAATGGACCGGGAGCTGGACAGGTGGTGTCTTCAGCTACCACCATTATCATAGTAATACTCACGAGGTGCTAGGTGTTAAAAGGGGAAATGCAACGATTCTTGTAGGAGGAGAGTGGGGCGAGAGGCTAAAGGTAGAGACGGGTGATGTTGTCGTTCTTCCGGCAGGAACGGGTCATAAGAAAATTAAGAGCAGCGATGAATTTGAAGTTGTCGGTGCATACCCAGGCGGGATGAATCCCGATTTAAGAAAAAGAGATACAAAATTACGGGCTCAAGACTTATCAGAAATTAAACATGTACCGATTCCCAAAACAGACCCAGTGTTCGGAGATAAGGGTCCTTTGTTAGAAAAGTGGATAAAACATAAGGAGGATTAGACAAAAGTCTTGTCCTCCTTTTTCTTTTTTTGTCGCTAGGCTGAATTGCTTCTAAGGTGGGGGACTGACTTCTTTTCCCCTTTTTAAAAATAAAAAGATTGGCAGTTCAAAGCCAATCTTTTTCGAATGCTTTATTACATTCTTTCTGGACATTGCTGTTAATGAAAAGCGCCGTCTGGCCACCTCATATTGTCAAATCGTTTTCTGACTTCATATCTAATGCATTTTTAAAAAGTGCTTGAAGAACAGCTGAGAAAAAGGAAATGATTAAGGATGTAAAAATGATGACAAATCCAATAAGAGCAATTCCCGGGTGCAGGGCTTTTTGGGATATGAGTAAGAAAAAACCAAATAAATAGACAATAGTGATTGTATTGGCACTGTACTTAATATGCTTTAATGATGTTACAGCTAAATCTGAAAAAGCGATATTCTTTTCGACATACAATAAAAGCTTTAGAGATTCGTATAAGGCGAGAAAAAATGGTACTGCTGTAAAATACAATCCAATTAGTACTGGATATTTCAAATAAGCATATTCAGGATTCATTTCTGCCACGCGTTTAGCTTCCCAGGGCAGCCAAAGAATACATAAAACTAATATGCTTGCTCCAATAAGCAGAATGACAAGTTTCAAAAACGTAGTCGTTATTCGATCCATCATACACCCCCACAATAATCGTAATAATTACATTATAACAAGTATTTATCGTTTATCAATAAAAATTTATTAAAAAAATACAAATATTTATTGATTTAGGAAAGTATAATATAAGATCTAAACCTGTTTATTTTGATGAATAGTGTGAAATCTTCTAAATGGCAGCATTCGTAAAATCAACAGATGTAAGATTTATGATGCGTTGATTTTTACTTCCTTTAAACGATAATGTCAGGTCACGCTCTTTAAGAACAAATGGTCCATCAACGAGAACATCACAGCAAGAAAGTAGTTTGCGAAAGTACGGATGTGAAGAAAAAAGCAATTGTTCTAACGTATACCCGCTATATATCCATATGTTTTTTCCAAAGCTTTTGAGTATTTTCGCTAATTCATAAACTTCCTTCGCCTGAAAAAAGGGTTCACCGCCTGATAGTGTCACATCAGTTAGAGGGTTGCTTACGATTTCTTTTACCACGTCGTCTACTGTCATTTCTATACCATTATTATGATTCCAGCTCTTAGGGTTGTGGCAGCCTTTGCAAAAATGGGGGCAGCCGGCGAAGAAAACGACCGTTCGCAACCCTTCGCCATCAACGACTGAATCATGAATAATATTCATGACCTTCATTTATGCTTCACCCTTTCTTGTTCCTCTGCACGTTTTGCTGAATTCCACTTTTTCATATCTCCGACTAAATAGCCGGTAATACGTCTAATTCGTTCTATGGATTGCTGATTATTATTGTGGCAGCTCGGGCATTCATTATCAATTATGCCGGTGTAGCTGCAAACTTTACAACGGTCTACGGGATGGTTGATGGACCCATATCCGAAGTCATTAGCTGCCATCGTCTTAACTAACATATTGAGTGCGGTAATGTTTTTAGACACGTCACCATCACATTCAATATACGATATGTGTCCGCCATTACAAAGTTTGTGAAAAGGTCCTTCTTTTTTTATTTTATCGATAGCTTTTATAGGATAGTAAACGGGAATATGGAAGGAATTTGTATAATAGTCGCGATCGGTTATTCCTTTACGTATTCCAAACTCATGTTGATCCTGTTTTGTAAATTTTCCTGATAGCCCTTCTGCAGGAGTCGCGATAAGGGAAAAATTTAATCGATATATTTCAGATGCCTCATCCATCCGTTCTCTCATATGTTGAATAATATCATACCCTAGTTCGAACGCAGATTCACATTCGCCATGATGTCTACCAATAAGAGCGACTAATGCCTCAGCAAGTCCGATAAAACCAATACTTAAAGTACCGTGTTGAAGAACTTCTTCTAACGTTCCATCCCTATCGAGTTTTTCGCTATCTTTCCATACATGTTGGCCATAAAGAAAGGGAAAATGCTTTGCCTTTTTCATAGCTTGAAAACGAAACCTTTCAAGTAATTGTTTGATAGCTAAATCGATGTAATGATCAAGCTTACGCAGGAATGTTTCGTATGTATTGGATGTCAAAGCTATTTTCACGAGATTAATAGACGTAAATGAGAGATTTCCTCTGCCAATACTATTCTCTTTTCCGTTTACATTGGCCATTACTCGTGTTCGACATCCCATGTATGCGACTTCGGAATCTGGCGTGCCATTGTAAAAGATTGAATTAAAAGAAGAATCGATAAAGCTAAAGTTTGGAAATAGTCGTTTAGCAGTCGTTTCAAGCGCTAGTTCATATAAATCATAATTAGGATCGCTTTCTGCAAAGTTGATTCCTTTTTTTATTTTAAAAACTTGAATAGGAAAAATAGGAGTTTCCCCTTTGCCGAGGCCAGCTTTCGTTGCAAGTAAAATGTTTTTTATAAGCATCCGGCCTTCCATAGAAGTGTCTGTACCATGGTTAATCGAAACAAATGGAACTTGTGCCCCTCCACGTGAATGCATGGAATTGCAGTTATGAATAAACGCCTCACATGCTTGATAGACATCTCGATCTGTCTCTGCCCAAGCCATTTTTTCCAGCTCATTCTCCTTTAAGTTCATTGGATAGCTTTGCAAGCGAATGATATGCTTTTTAAATGTTTTTTGAACATAGGGAGCTAAATCATAATCGAACATAGGGAAGCTTTGTCCACCATGCTGCATATTTTGATTTGATTGGAAAATAATTGAAGCTAATGCCATTGCGCTTGAAATATCATTCGGCTCACGCATATGACCATGTCCAGTATTGAATCCGTTTTTTAGTATTTCCCCTAATGGAATCTGGCAGCATGTCGTTGTTCCTGTAGGCATGAAATCTAGATCATGAGGATAAATATAATTTTCCTCAATCGCTTGTAGGACGGACTTATCTAACAACTTTTTCTTTGCAAAAAATTTCATCGCTTCAGAAGAAAATTTGGACATTTGCCCCATTGGGGATTGCCCGTCAACGTTAGCATTTTCCTGCAGCAAGTCTTGATTACTCGTTTCAATAATCTCGGTAAATACGTGTAGTAGGTCGCTTTCCTTTTGATGTGTTTGAAGTATCGTCTTCATTTGATCACTCCTAATATAAGTTAGATAAAACTATATAGTGTGTTTATTTATTATTCAACACTCTATATATTGTGTTCCATTCTAATTTACTAGAAAAAAAGATTAAATTCCGTGATGAAAGTCACATTCAAAGTGATATCAAAATAATCTTTGTTGTGAGAAAAATCACAGAGGAGAAAATTAGTTTATGATACCCTCTTGATATTGAGGAATTGATGGATTGAAAGAGGGTTAATACATGATAGAAATCATTTCAACGGCGGAATCGAATGATCAAGCTGAGGCGTTAATTAGAGCCGGAGTTGATACCATAAATGTTGGGGAAGATGAATTTGGATTGCGGTTGCCAGCGTCTTGTTCCCGTAATGAGATAAGGAATATTGCTGAATTTGCTCATAAGCATAATAAAAAAATTTGTGTTTCAGTGAATGCGCTTTTTCACAATGATCGCATAGAAAAGGTTATTAAGTATTTACAATTTTTACAAGAAATTAATGTTGATTCCATTACGGTAGGCGACCCAGGAGTCGTTCGTCTTTTAACATTGCATCAAATCAATATTCCATATGTGTACGATGCGCAAACGTTAGTGACTAGCGCAAAACAAATAAATTTTTGGGTGAAACGCGGCTCTATGGGTGCTGTATTAGCACGGGAATTGACATTTGAAGAGTTAAAATCGATACGAGAGCAGGTGGAGGTTCCTGTTGAACTTTTAGTATATGGTGCAACATGTATCCACCATTCAAAGAGGCCGCTCGTGCAAAACTATTTTAACTTTACAAAACAAGAGAAAGAAGAAGGGAAGGGGCTATTTATATCTGAACCTAAAAAGCCGGATTCGCATTATTCCATTTATGAAGACATGAACGGAACTCACGTTTTTGCAACAGATGATATTAATTTAATGCCTTATTTAACATCTATACATAAAGCTGGTTTAACTCAGTGGAAAGTGGATGGAATTTTTACCCGTGGGCAGCATTTCGTTGAAATAGCACGTCTTTTTGTTAAGGCAAAAAACGCGTTAATAGAAGGTAAATGGACCGAAGAACTAATGAAAAATTTCAATATGCAAATAAATTCCTTGCACCCAAAAGAAAGGACATTGAGTGAAGGGTTTTTCTCGAAAAGTCCTGATGAAGTAAAATAGAAAGGAATAGCTAAATGAGAACAATCACAAAGAAACCGGAAGTTTTAGCACCAGCCGGCACACTTGAAAAACTGAAAACGGCCATTATTTATGGGGCGGATGCTGTTTATATTGGCGGAAATCAGTATGGCTTGAGAACTAGAGCGGGTAATTTCACATATGACGAGATGCGCGAAGGGGTAGCGTTCGCTACTCAGCATCATGCGAAAGTGTATGTAGCTGCGAATATGGTAGCGCATGAAGGAGATGTTGACGGAGCGGGGGAATTTTTCAACACGCTTAAAGAAATCGGTATTCATGCGGTCATTGTATCAGACCCTGCTTTAATTGAAATATGCGCTATGGAAGCGCCGGGCTTGCCGATTCATTTATCGACACAAGCGTCTGCAACTAATTATGAAACACTAAATTTCTGGCACGGTGAGGGGTTAGAGCGTGTTGTATTAGCTAGAGAAGTGAGCATGGAAGAAATAAAGAAAATCCGTCAAAAAACAAATGTAGAAATTGAAGCTTTTATACATGGAGCGATGTGTATTTCTTATTCCGGTCGCTGCACGCTATCGAATCATATGTCGAATCGGGATGCAAATCGCGGCGGCTGCTCACAATCATGTCGTTGGAAATATGGTTTATTTGAAATGCCGCAATCTGGCGAACGTATCTCTTTCCTAGCAGGGGAGCCAGAAGAAGACTTTTCAATGAGTGCAGTCGATATGTCCATGATTCGCCATATCCCGGATTTAGTCGAATTTGGAGTAGATAGCTTAAAAATTGAAGGCCGTATGAAATCAATCCATTACGTATCAACAGTTTCCAATGTGTATCGTCAAGCAATAGATGCCTATTGCAGCGACCCTGAACACTATGAGTTCAAGCAAGAGTGGGAGGATGAGCTGTGGAAAGTAGCGCAGCGTGAATTAGCGGTTGGTTTTTACTATGGAACTCCTACTGAAAACGAGCAATTATTTGGGGAGCGCCGTAAAATCCCAGCTTATTCTTTTATTGGCCAAGTGCTGGCATATGATGAAGAAACAAAAATGGCAACGATTCAGCAACGGAATGTATTTGAAGTTGGAGATGAAATTGAATTTTACGGACCAGGGTTTACTCATGTCTATCAAACAATTGATCATTTATGGGATGAAGAGGGAAAAGCAATTGACCGTGCCCCAAATGCAATGATGATTGTAAAAATGAAGGTACATGCCCCTGTTAAGCCTTTCGATATGATGCGGAAAAGAAAATAAAAGACGTCAAAAAGGATAGGCATCCAAATAAGGAGCTTATTCCTTTTTTCATTTCTAAAAGAAGGAGTATAATATAAAGATATTTGATTAAACAGGGAGTCGACATCAGTGGAAAAACAACAGAGCAAATATAGGTGGGTAGTATTTGCAACAGTATTGCTGACCTATTTTTTGATCGTTAGTCAAAGAACAGCACCAGGTTTAATTACAGACCAATTAATGCATGATTTTAAGGTGTCTGCAGCAACAATTGGATTATTAACAAGTATACAATTTTTTGCTTATGCAAGCTTGCAAGTTCCGGTTGGGATATTATCCGATCGTTTTGGACCGAATCTTTTTTTAGTAATCGGGGCATTGCTGAATGGTGTGGGAACATTAGTGTATAGCATCGCGCCAAATGAGTTCATACTGTTTATCGCACGTATGATGGTCGGGATTGGCGATGCGACCATATGGGTTAACCTAGTATTAATACTTAGCCAGTGGTTTAAGGTAAAAGAGTTTATCGGGTTGCTCGGTATAGCGGGAATGTCGGGAAGCTTAGGTGTTTTGATGGCGACTGTACCTTTTTCTGCCTGGATTAACTTAACGGGTTGGAGATCAGCGTTTTTTACAGTTGGAATCATTTTATGTCTTTGTGCCTGCCTTCTTTATTATGTTCTTGTAAGAAAACCGAAGCAAATTATTAAGAATTATCGAGTAATCAATATTATGAATGATCAGACGGAGCCTAAGCGGGAGAAAACCGCTATGCTGCTGCGTAGAATATTCTCCGACCGCCAAGCTTGGGCAACCTTCTTATGCCACTTCGGTCTTGTCGGTACATATATCGGATTCATTGGTTCTTGGGCAGTACCGTATGGAATTCATGTATATGGGATGTCACGATCAAGCGCAAGTCAGCTAGTGATGATCGGCCTTATTGGAGCGCTAATCGGTTCTCCTGTAGCAACATGGATTGCCAGCCGTTTAGGAACAATTAAACGCCCTTATCTGATTTTCCATCTTATTATCTTTTTAAGCTGGTTAGCACTATTTATTGCCGGCGGGAAACCACCGTATGGAATTCTGATTATACTTTTCTTGGTTATTGGTTTTGGAAATGGCGCTAGCTCTTTAACGTTTGCAGTTGTGCGGGAATCATTTGATATTAAAGTCGTGGGAGTTGTTTCTGGTTTCGCCAATACAGGCGGTTTTTTAAGTGCCGTTCTTTTGCCAAGCATTTTTGGAAAAGTACTTGATTACTTTCAAGCTGCTCCTAGCAGTGTAGGGTATCACTATGGCTTTATTATTCCAGTTGTATTTTCCTTGATTGGAGTAATAGGGGGTGCACTCATAAAGGAACAGCAACAAGAAGTAGGTGTGAAATGATAGGAGTAAGCAACAAGATTAAAAGGAAAGTCCATGTGGCTCATTGGATTTTCCTTTTGAGTATTACGGTTCTTCGATTAATTGTTTTGCCCATTCAAAAGCTTCATAATAGCAGCTATGAGCAATACTGTCTTCAAGATGCACTTTTGTACATAAAATGCTAAATTCTTCCCAATCTCCTTTTTCTATAGAAATGATCAAATCCAATGCATCCTTCATCTGATTACGATGTCCTTTTAAAGCTTCACAGATGTTTTCTTGAAGTGGCATGGAATGTAAGATTTCTTCCATGTTTTGACCTAATAATGTATCCATGAGAGAGAGCATCCCAGTTAAGAAATAGGATGAGGCTTCCGTTTGCTTATTCACATGCATTGCAATAAGTTCACACATTTTCGCTCTAACAAGACTGTTGAAAAATATTTCGTTAGACCATTCGCTTCTTACTGTTACACTGCCTCTAATAGAAAGAATATAAAGCCATTTTTTGAGCTCAGCCAGTCCAAGACGGACAATTGCCTGTCTTATTGAGTTTATTTTGCTAGCTGGACGATATGCAGGAGAATTAATCAATTTAAGCAGCTTATAGGATAAAGATAAATCTTGTTCTATTAATTCTGTAATTTTATCTAGATCAGGTTCATCTTTAGATAGGTGATTAATAATGACAAAGTAATTTTGAAAATACTCAGGGACATCCTTAGTTGAAAGAATAATAGGCTTAGAAAAAAAGTATCCTTGAAAGTATTCGTAGCCAGATTTTACAGCTGAATCGTATTCTTCTTTCGTTTCAATTTTTTCAGCAAGCAATTTAAAATGGAAACGCTTCGAAAAGTATTCAATAACTTGTCTAGTTTTTGCGGTAGTCTCTCGAAAATCAACTTTTACAATATCCGCAAGCTTTAATAAAGGATAGGAATATGGGTTTTCTTTATTTAAGACAAAGTCATCAAGCGCTATTTTGTATCCTTGGTTTTTAAGTTCTTTGCATATCTCCACTAATCCATGATTAAATTCTACTGTTTCAAGGATTTCTACAACAATCTCATTTGGTTGAAAATAGGAAGGGAGTCTTATATTCAATAACCTTTCGGTAAAATTAATAAAACATGGCTTCCCGTTTGAAAGCTGTCCGATTCCAATATTAATAAAACTATTAACAATGACATCCGTCGTTGCAACATCTCCGTCTATTTCAGGAAAAATATTATCTTGATTTCTACGATACAGCAATTCATAGGCAAAAATATCTTTTGTTTTTGTAAAAATCGGCTGCCTGGCTACAAAAAAATCCACAAGAATCCCCCTTAAACATTCAGACCCTTTTTTCTAAAATTACTCGTATTTAGAATATTACAAAACTCCCCATTAATATATATAATAATGGAAATAATTACAATTTACTAGTCCGAAGTTCTTAAAAAATCGACAGAGTTTTACAAAAAATATTAATAGACAGGAAAATCGATAAATGACCATTCACTTCATTTGCTATAATGTTAGTAGTAAAGAAAGACTTTGAATTGAGGAACGAATATGAATAAAACGATTGGAATATTAGCGCATGTAGATGCTGGGAAAACAACCTTTTCCGAACAAATTCTTTATCATACGAAAAGTATTCGGCAAAGGGGGCGAGTTGATCATCAAGATACGTATCTAGATAATCATGATATTGAAAGACAGCGAGGAATTACCGTGTTTGCTGAGCAAGGTATGTTTTCCTTTCACAATTCACACTATTATTTAATCGATACTCCGGGACATATTGATTTCTCTCCTGAAATGGAGCGGTCCATACAGGTGATGGATTATGCTGTCATTATAATGAGTGCGGTGGAAGGAATAGAAGGACATACAGAAACGGTTTGGGAACTCTTAAAAAAACATCAAATTCCAACGTTTTTCTTTATTAATAAAATAGATCGTATCGGAGCGGATGTGTCTGCTGTCATAAAAGATATTCGGCTGAATTTAACAGAAGATGTTTACGATGTAACGAATGATCTTTCAAACAGTGAGATGACTGAGAATTTAGCTGAATTTATTGCAGAAAGAAATGAAACTCTTTTTGAACATTATATGGATAAAGGTTATGACAAAGAATTGTGGCTGCGAGCGTTGCAAGATATGATCCACCATAATCAATTCTTCCCATGTATGAGTGGTTCTGCCCTTCAAGATATCGGTGTAGAATCATTTTTAAAAAGGCTAGATTTATTAACGACAACACATTACGTAAATGAAGACCCCTTTTCTGGCCGAGTTTATAAAATACGTCATGAATCAAACAGAACCCGCGTTACTTTTATAAAAGCATTAAGCGGAACTTTAAAAGTTCGTGACGTAGTCAAGTATGGGGGTGTTGAGGAGACTATATCTGAAAAAGTGACCCAAATTCGGGTATATAGTGGGAATAAATTCAGAATTGTTGATCATGTGGAGGCTGGCACTAGTGTTGCACGTTTGTAAAAAAATGTAAGGTCAGACTAAATATTAATTTTCCACCTTGCGGTAAAATAAAAAAACTCCTAATGTAGATAGGGAAAGACGACCTCATCAGTTCCCTACACTACAAAAGGAGCACGCAATGAATAGTGTAGATCAAGATTTAGTCTTTCGTCAATATTTATCTTTATTACCAGCCACAACACTGGCATGCCCATCCCATAATTACAACTTCACAAAATTATCGGATGAATCCTTAGTGAAAATATTTCTCCTTTCGACCCTCTTTCGCTGGGGTAGCCTTCGGGAAATCGAAGTAGCTATAAGGTCG
>NZ_JAGYPL010000002.1:400413-401719 GCF_018343715.1 Bacillus sp. FJAT-49711
CAGCCACAACACTGGCATGCCCATCCCATAATTACAACTTCACAAAATTATCGGATGAATCCTTAGTGAAAATATTTCTCCTTTCGACCCTCTTTCGCTGGGGTAGCCTTCGGGAAATCGAAGTAGCTATAAGGTCGAAAAAGCAGATCCAAAATGAACTCAAGATTGGCTCCATTAGTGCTTCTCAGATAAGCCGTCGGCTTAGGTCCTTGGATACAGCTGAGTTATCAGCCTTGTTGGGTCGCATCGCATGGAAATATTGGTCCATTAAGTCCAAGGCAAAAGGAATCCATTCAAATGTAGGGATATTACGTATCATTGATTCAACGTTCATAAAATTGCCCAACCAGGCTTCCGACTGGACGGCTGTATCAAAAGATTCCAGCGGGGTAAAATTGCATCTTTGTTTGGCCGTTGCCTCTTCCGACAGTGTGTTTCCTGAACGGATGATTCCTTCCACCTCCAATGTTGCGGATATAGATGCCGTCAATCATTTGATTGATTGTGACGATGCCACCTATGTCATGGATCGTGGATATGGTGAAAAAACTAAAATAGGCGGTTGGCTTAGCAGGGGCGTCAAGTTCTTAGTCCGTGTAAAAAAGACCTTTAAAGTTGAGACATTGAGAGAATATACCCCTGATGTACCTAATGTAACAAAGCATGCGAAAGTCTCGATAAGGACAAGGCCTGAAAGGTTGAAGCTCGTTGAATTTACGGATAACGAAGGCACATTTTTCCGAATCTTGACAAATCGCTTGGATTTAACTGAACAGGAGATCATGGATACCTATAAAAACCGATGGTTTATTGAGATTTTCTTCAAATGGTTAAAACAACATATTAAAGTAGAGCATCTATTCAGCCATTCGCCGATTGGAATATGGAATCAACTATTCCTTTCTCTCATTACCTTTGGATTGCTTGAGATATTAAAACTACTGAAACAGCCTAGAAAAACAGCTTGGCAATTTTTAAGGATCCTTCGCCAATATCTTTTGGATTCGTGGGATGAAGTAAACAGGGAATTTTATCGCCCTCAAAAAAGAAGCAAAGGAAGACAGAAGGTACCTAGTAAAATACCTATCCCACGAATATATGGTGAAAATGTAGCAATTGTCAGCCCGATTTCAAAGGATCATTACGTAAAGAAAGAAAAATAGAAAAGTAAATATTTACAAAAAAAGGGAACTGGGTCGAAATAGACTGAGCGTTACCTTTTTTTAAAAAATAGAATGAAAGCGACTGGAAAATTTTTACTTTTAAATCAAAAGTTACATTTATTGGTTATCGTGCAACACTAGTG
>NZ_JAGYPL010000002.1:401729-442353 GCF_018343715.1 Bacillus sp. FJAT-49711
AAATATTTACAAAAAAAGGGAACTGGGTCGAAATAGACTGAGCGTTACCTTTTTTTAAAAAATAGAATGAAAGCGACTGGAAAATTTTTACTTTTAAATCAAAAGTTACATTTATTGGTTATCGTGCAACACTAGTGGGAGGCTGGTCAACTGTTTGCAGTTACGGGCCTAACCATGCCCGAAGTCGGTGATGGTCTTGGAACTTTACTGGAAAAGTCAAATTATGAAATGGTTCCAACTTTAAAATCGAAGGTCATTTTCGATCGAGAAATCAATCTAAAAGAAGCAATTAAATATTTTAATATACTGGACGCAGAGGACCCATCTTTAAATGTAATATGGGAAGAGAGTTTACAAGAGATTCATATTCACATCATGGGAGTCATTCAGCTTGAGGTATTGAAGCAAATTGTTTTTGAACGCTTTCAGTTGAAAGTTTCTTTTGATAAGCCTGAAATCCTGTATAAGGAAACGATTGAAAATGCAGTGAATGGTTATGGACACTTTGAGCCTTTAGGTCATTATGCAGAAGTCCATTTAAGGCTCGAACCTGGAGAAAGAAATAGCGGAATGACTTTCCAAAATTCTTGTCACGCGGACGACTTGTCCGTTGGAAATCAAAACCTTATTCAACATCATCTTTATGAACGAGATCATCACGGACTTTTAACAGGCTCGCCAATTACCGATGTTAAAGTAACTTTACTGACTGGTCGGGCCCATAATAAACATACTTCCGGCGGAGATTTCAGGGAAGCAACGTATCGAGCGCTGCGACAAGGATTGGAAAAAGCAGCAAATGTGATTCTAGAGCCTGTTTATCAATTTAAAATTAAGGTCGGTCTAGAACAAATGGGCCGGGTCATTTCTGATATTCAAACTGCCCACGGTGTATATGATCCTCCAATAACAGAAGGAGATCATGTTATTTTAACAGGGCTAGTTCCTGTTGCTGCTTTTATGGATTATAGTACTCAATTTGCAGCGATCACCCATGGAAAAGGTATGCTTAATTTAGTCTTTTCGGGTTACGAGCGTTGTCACAATGAAGAGGAAGTCATTGCAAGTATGGGCTATAATAAAAACGCTGATCCTGAATACACTTCATCCTCCATTTTTTGTGCAAAAGGGCAAGGGTATACTGTGAAATGGGATGAGGCGGAGAAAGAGATGCACGCTCTATAATAATACGCCACTGTGTGAAAAATGGTATAAATACGGTTTTGGATTAATTCATGAGGCACTTCAATTGCCTTATGAGTTAATGAAAGGAATGACTTGCATGGAAGTTAAAATAAAGCGCGCTTATGAAGATGCGTCAAGCTGGGATGGAATCCGTGTATTGGTCGATAGAATATGGCCTCGCGGTGTGTCAAAGGAACAATTAAAAATTGATCATTGGATGAAAGAAGTTGCACCCTCCAACGAATTAAGGAAATGGTTTAATCACGACCCGGAAAAGTTTGATGAATTCAAAAAGAAATACAAAGATGAATTACAAAAAAACACTCAATTGGAAGATTTAAAAAGTTTAGTGTTAGAACAAAGGGAAATGGTCACTTTAATATATGGTGCTAAAGATGAGAAGCATAACCAGGCTATTGTGTTAAAAGAAATGTTGGACCAAAACAATGTGAAAAAATAATTTAATTATTTACTCATACATAAGGATGCTGTAACTGATCCCGTAAATGTTCTAGGAGTTTGGCTGCTAACCTTAACTTGGTTTCAATTCGGGATATAGTGTTAGGTCAAAATAATGGCTCTACAGTTGGAACTGCTTTAAATGATTAAAGCGGGTTAGTGGTATAATTCTCCTCTTAGGCAGGGAAGGAAAGTCTCTATGTTCAAAGACAGCCATTTAATAAAAACTTATTACCATTGAAAAAGCGAAAAACTACTAAATCAAATAAAAAGGATTAAGTTAGACCTGAAAGTGAGTAAAGATTCCGACTTCCGCTATTTATATAATATAATGAAATTTGATTGATAATATTTTAGGAGGAAGTACGATGTTTGACAAAAAAAATATTGTAATATCTGAAAACCCAGTTTCAAAATTCTTATTTAGCAATACACGTTCTGCTCTTATTTGGCTAATTATTCGTTTATATGTTGGCTACGCTTGGTTGACGGCGGGGTGGGGGAAGGTTACAAGTGATGCTTGGACAGGTGAAAATGCGGGAGGGGCTATTCAAGGATTTGTACAGGGAGCACTGGCAAAATCTCAAGAAGGGGCAGATGTTACCGGGTGGTATGCTAACTTTTTAGAGAGTGTGGTCTTGCCAAATGCTAAAGTTTTTGCTTTTATGGTTGCATATGGTGAATTACTCGTGGGACTAGGATTAATTGTTGGATTATTAACTGGAATTGCCGCTTTCTTTGGTGCATTAATGAATGTGAGCTTTCTTTTTGCTGGTACCTTGAGTACTAACCCATTATTGTTCATTCTAGCGACTTGGCTAGTATTAGCATGGAAAGTTGCGGGCTGGTATGGTTTAGATCGCTGGGCTCTTCCATTATTAGGGACACCTTGGAATAGAAGTAATAGAGAAATCCCATTAAAATATTAATTTAATTTTATCAAAGACCATTCTCATATTATAGGGATGGTTTTTTTGTTGTTATTCTTGCCTCGTAATGCTAAGAAAACAGCTTATACATAGCTGCACATAATCGAATATCCTATATTAACAAAATAAATGGAGGGAGGTTGTGTTAATGACACGGAACAGATACCGCAGAAAGTTGCGTTTATGTGTTTTTCCAGAATATCGTTGGTGTGGACCGGGGTGCAGCGGGCCAGGTGCCCCCATTAATGAAGTTGATGCTGCCTGTCAGGCACATGATGAATGTTACCGGCATTTCGGAGCTTCTTGTGAATGCGATCGAGCGTTTCTTCGCCGTCTACGTTCAATGAAGAACCCTAATACAAGAACGGGGAGACATGCCTACCTTTTATATAATTATATGAAATTCCAAGTATTATTAAATTGTAATATGTATTAATGCTTACTTATAAATGAAAATATTGCTTTCAGCTATTATAAGAGGAAACTTCTGATGAATTAAGTAAAGTCAATTACCTAGTTATATCTGTTAAAGCTCTTGATTAAATAAATAGCATTCCGAATATAATGCACACAGTTGAAAAGGCAAAGTACTTTTACTGGAAGCTACTGTCCCAAGTCTAGAAAATTTCTCTCATGGATAGTCAATTCATAGGTGTTGTAGTGCTCGTATGCAAATCTGCAAACAACTTCTAAAGGTCACTATGTCACTTGCCATTTATATAAAAAATGTAATTAAATGGAAAAGAGGCATTCGGGAAAATCAAATTTTTCCGAATGCCTTGAGTTTAGGGAACAGTTTAACGAAAAGAAACCACCATTTTATCCAGCAATTCGTTTCCTGTCATGGTACGTTCTCCACCACCTTGGACGAACGCATCTTTTCCTCCACCTTTCCCATTGATTGCAGATAGGGCAACTTCTGAAGCTTTCTTCATACTCGTTCCAACCGCGGACCCTTTTGCTGCAACAAACTGTAGTCGATTTTCATTTTCGACTACAAATAGGACTATGACGTCATCGTCCTCGGATACAATTAATCTTGCTAGTTTCTGTACATCTTGCATATTCCGCCCAAAGTAGACGCCTTTCACGATATGGGATTCTTTTTTTAATAATAATTCCTTTCCTTCAAACGTTAATAGAGATGCTTGTGCTTCTTCCAAAGACCTTTCTAACGTCCGGTTTGTTTCTAAGAGTTTGGAAACAGAGTGATTTATGTTATTTTCAGAGGCACTCAGTTGCCTGGAAGCCTCCGCTAAAATAGATGTTTTTCTATGTAGTTGCTGCAAAATACGACCACCACAAACAAAATGAACACGTATATTTCGTCTTTGCTTTTCCGTTGATAGTATTTTTATTCCACTTACTTGTCCTGTTGTATTAGGATGGGTACCGCCACAGCCGTTATAATCGAATTCTGGTATAATGACTAAGCGGATTTCATCGGTAACTGCTAATTCTTTTCGCAAAAAGTATTGGTCAAGTTCGTTCTCTGATACCCATTTCGTTTGGATAGGGAGGTTTTTTAATATAATCTCATTTGCAAACTTTTCCGCAGCTTCCAATTGTTCAGAGTTAATATTCTCTATTGACAGGTCAATCGTGCATAGCTCTTTCCCCAAATAGAAGCTCTCCGTTTGGAATCCGAATAATTCTACAAACGCAGCGGTCAAAATATGCTGCCCTGCATGTTGCTGCATATGATCAAAGCGTCTGCTCCAATCAATGATGCCTTCAATTTCTTGAGGAGAATCTAGCTGTTTGGCGATAGAATGGCGAATTTCTCCATTTATTTCCTCTACATTAAATACGTTAATCCCGTTTAATGTTCCTGCATCATGTGGTTGGCCGCCGCCAGTGGGGTAAAATGCGGTATTTTCCAATACGACAAAACAATTGCCATTTGAATCCTGTGATTCCTTAATGATTCGAGAGGTGAAGGTAGTAAGATACGGATCTTTATAATACAGACGATCTTGTAGCATTCAATAAAATTCCTTTCTGCAATTAAGAGTAATCAAGTTCATTAGGAAAATAATATCATATTCAATCTATGATAGCTTAAAGAGTCAACGAAAAACCCGAATGCAGAGCATCCGGGTTGCAATTTATTTATAGACTTTTATTTTTACAGTTCGTACTCCCCATTGCAGTGCTTTTGCTTTAGTAGGCAAGTGAATGTCAATTTTATTTCCTTTCATGGCGCCGCCAGTATCACCAGCAATCGCGTCTCCATATCCTTCAACCCATACTTTTGTTCCCAATGGAATCACTTTTGGATCAACGGAAATGACTTTTGCATTAGGGTTTTTCTTTAAGTTAATACCAGTGGCAGTAATTCCGCTGCAGCCTTTACAACTTGCTGTATAGGCAGTTGCTTTAACTGTCATAGTTTTATAGGCAGCTTTTTTACTAGTAGTTGTTTTTTTCTTTGCTGCGACCTTTTTCGGGGCAGCTTTTTTGACTGCCTTTACTTGTGGCTTTGTTAACTTTAATACTTGGTTTGGCTTAATTAAATCCGATTTAAGTCCATTCCAACTTTTTAGTTGGTTGACTGTGATTTTGTGTGTACTTGCAATTCTCCATAAAGAATCGCCTTTTTTAACTTTATATGTACTAGCCGCGGCTGAAGAAACACCAGAAAAACTAAATATCAGAAAACAAGCTGTGATCGTCGAAATAACTATTTTTTTCAAAGTAATAGTCTCTCCTAACGTTTTAATCTAGCATTAGTATAGCAGGAGAATATGACAGGAATATTTCACTAGAGTAGGAATTGTGTTACATTTTTATTTCAGTTTCACCAAAAAATGGAAAAGGCACACTTTCTTAACGGTGAAAGTGTGTCTTTAGTCATCAATTTTTCATTTCGACTCCATTCAGTATAGATCGAATGGTCCATTCAGTTTCATGTTCATCGTCCCATTCATAGTTAGGAAAGAGGATGTAACGGGAAAATAAGTAGCCCAATATATTAGTAATTAATATCCTAGCTAAACTTTTTGGCGGCATGTCTATCAATTGTCCTTTTTCTTGATAGATTTTAATTTTGTTAACGAAAAGCTCAAATATTTTTTCACCAAAACGTTCAATAATATGCTCTCTTAAGTCCGCTTGAAAAGGGATTTCCTGAAGTATAATCTTTATAACAGGTAACAGCTTTAATAAAACTGCTTTTCTATTTTCAAGTGTATCCTTTAAAAAGTCCTCAATATGATCGTACTCTTGATCCAACACCTTATTGAAATCATTCACAATAATAGGTCCAACTATCTTTGTAATAAGAGGCATTATGATGGACATAAGCAGCTCTTTTTTTGTTCTATAATGCCGGAAAATTGTACCTTCCGCAACTCCTGCTTTTTTTGCAATTTCATTAGTTGAAGTAGAAGCATAGCCCTTTTCAGAAAATAACTCGATGGCTGCTTCAATAATTTTTCTTTGTTTTTCAGTAAAATTCTCATTATCAAAAATCTGTTCAATTATCAAATCTGTATCAGACATTGTTTTCTCCTTATATTTTTCGATACTTTTTCAAAGCAATTATATTTAAGGCGATAAAGATAAAGGCAAATCCTAATAGCACAAAAAGATTATTTTTAATATCGTTTAAATCTAAGCCTTTATACATGACATCAACTAAAGCGTTGCCGCCATAATACATTGGTATAAATTTAGCAATTACTTGCAGCCAGTTTGCCATACCTTCAACAGGAATAATGCCAGCGAAAAATATTTGCGGGATAATGGCGACTGGTATAAATTGCATCATTTGAAACTCAGAGTTTGCAAAGGACGATAGGAGGATCCCGAGTGATAGTGCTACCAAGGCTAATATTAAGTTAATGAGAACGACATTCCATAATGAGCCGACAATCATCATATCTAATACTTTTATTGCATAAAAGACTATGATTAACGTTTGAATGACAGCAAATAACCCGTATCCTAAAACATAACCAAACACAATATCCCATCGTCGAATCGGAGTTGCCATTAATCGATCCAAAGTACCTGTCGTCCGTTCTTTCAGTAAAGCAATTCCTGAAATAAGAAAGACAAAGAAGAAAACAAAAAAACCAACTAAAATGGGGCTTAATAAATCGAAAAAGACTGTATTTTTGTTCCCGTAAATAAATGCAGTTTGGAAATTAGGCACATTCGCTTGTTCCAGCTGCGAAGGTTTTACTTGGGGCAGCTTAGTTTGAATTTCTTTTACAAACTTCTCCATATTTTCAGCCTGATTTTTTGCATTCATTGCAGCAATGCTTTGCTGAACTTTCATTTGCAGCGCCTTTGCTGAGGATGTTTCATCATTTAACAAGGTTAAAATAATCGTTTCATCATTGATTTCAAGAACACCGTCTAAATCATGGCCTTCGATGAATGTCTTCGTATTCTCAAGCTGATCATAGTTGATAACATCAAGATCTTTTTCCTGTAATGATTCAATCAGCTGTTCAATTGGGGCATTAATGCCGAGACGAGGTGTGGCTGTTTCACCAGATAGTAAATAATGAAGAAGGGTTAAAATAAGTAACGGTGCAACCATCATTAAAGCAAGGGCCCGTTTATCACGCAGCATCTGCTGGATGATCCGCTTCACTAAAGCTAATATTCTCATTCCTTTTTCCCTCCAGCCATTAAAAATACATCTTCTAAACTTGTAATTCCATATTTTTCTCTTAATTCCGAGGGGGAACCGGACGTAATGATTTCTCCATCCCGTACCATAGCAAGGCGGTCACATTTTTCAGCCTCGTCCATAACATGGGTAGTGACGAGGATCGTCTTTCCTTTTTCTTTTAAACGATGGATTTCAGCCCAAATGGATCTCCTCAATTCTGGATCAATCCCGACAGTCGGCTCATCCAAGACTAGTACTTGTGGATCTTGTATTAGGGCTACTGCAAGGGATAATCGACGTTTCATACCACCTGAATAATCTCTTACTTTTTTCTTAAGATCGGCAGTAAGGTTAACGAGATCCGCGGCATAAGTAATTCTCTTTTTCTTTAAGTCTTTTTTTAACTTAAATAATGAAGCAAAGAAGGCAAGATTTTCTTCGCCGGTTAAATCACTATATAAAGCATCTGCCTGTGCCATATAGCCAATTTTTTGCAGTAAAGTTAAGTTAGGGACTGCTGTACCGAGTACGTGAACATCTCCTTGGGAAGGGCGGTCCATACCAACGATTATTTTGACTAAAGTTGTTTTCCCTGAACCAGAGGGACCGATTAATCCATAAATTTGACCTTGTTCCACAGCTAAATCAATCTTGTTCAAGACAACCTTTTTACCAAAGCTTTTACTTACAGAATGCACCTTAATCGTGGCTGCCATTGTTAAGCCTCCTTATGTGAGTGATTACTCACTCTTATTATATATACTCACCAATTTCAATACAACGAAAATGAAAAATATAATCCTTATTAAAGATTAATAATTTTATTAAAATAATATTTGACGATTTTGTAAATGCTTCCAAACTTTCAATGAAGTGTGTTATAATAATTCACTAAGATAAAGTCAATGTTGGCATGAATGTAATGGATATAAAAAATTTGGCATTAAGTAAAAAAATGTTTGTGATATGTCGAACAAAGTATTGTTTTGAGGATATAAGGAATGGGTGTGGAAACATGGGAGTTATAACGATAGAAAAATTAGTAAAAAAGTTTTCTTTGAAAGTATTGGCCGGAGAAAATGAGCTTCGTCGAACAGTTACGAAGCCAAAGGCACATCGGCCAGGTTTGGAATTTGTCGGTTATTTTGATTTTTTCCCAATGGAGCGTGTGCAAATACTTGGTAGGACAGAAATCACTTATTTGCATACTCTAAGTAAAGATGAAAGAAAATATAGGATTGGAAATATTGTCAAATACCACCCACCTTGTTTTATCGTGACCGCTGGGCAAGAAGGTTTGGAGTACATCACACAATATTGCGCGCAGGAAGGGATTCCGTTGCTTCATACAAATGAACGTACATCAGAATTTATAGCAAAGCTAGATGCTTTCATGATAAAGGAATTGGCTCAAGAAATATCGATCCACGGTGTTTGTATTAACGTATCGGGAATGGGAATTTTACTGCGTGGTAAATCAGGAGTCGGAAAAAGTGAAACAGCCCATACTTTAATTCGCCGTGGGCATAGGTTAATCGCTGATGATATCGTTGTATTAAAAAAGCTTAGTCCACAAACTCTTCTCGGGACACATAATGAGAGCAATAAGGAATTTCTCGCTCTCCGCAGCATCGGCCTGCTAAATGTCGTCCGGTTATATGGGAGAAGAGCTTTTCAGGAAGAAACGAGAATTGCGCTGGATATCGAACTGACGAAATGGCGGGAGAACTCTTTATATAATGAATTGGAAGTGGAGCCGAAATTTACAGAATATATGGGAGTCCGCATTCCACATATCGAAATTCAGCTCCAGCCTGGTCGTGATGTTGCCGGATTAATTGAGGCTGCAGCAAATAACTGGTATTTAAAACAACAAGGATACAGCCCGATGGAAGAGTTTATGAGTCGTTTGGAAACAGGTTCAAATTAATAGAAGAGGAAAAAACCATTCTTCCAAGTATGGAAGAATGGTTTTTTAGTGGTCTAATTATTCATTAAATCAATTACAATTCGGTTTGAGAAGTACGGATCCTCATACCTTGCTTTGTCTGCTTTTAAATGAAAACGTGCTTCAAATGTATGACCATCGATGATGTCAAACGTCACTTTAGAAAGGATAGGGCTGTTTGCTATTGTAATGGTTTTACTTTCATTGGATGAAAGGGGAGAACCTATTTCTGCGTACGGGACAGTCAAAATGAGTAGTCCCTTTTCTTCAGAAATTTGATAATCTGTATTTTTATTTAAATCAAAAACAACTCTTGCATAATCTGGATTGACGCTATGTCTAATATTAGTGATTATATTTTGAGCTACGACAACAGATCGTTTAGCTTGGAATTTATTGAAACTGGCAGTGACAGTACCTATCCCTGCTTTTATAGCAGTAAATGTTTGACCTTTTATTGACCCAATATCTCCATCTGTTTTCCACGTTATAAGTGAGGGGTTGATATCAAGCTTTTTCCCATTCTTATCGAAACCAATTAATGTTAATTCCTTGGACTGTCCCGGTGCTAATTCTAAATCATGAGGCAAGATTCCTAATATCCCTTCATTTTTATAAGGCTGGGCTTTTGCCGGATAAGGGCCATACATCAAGTACTGGTTTCTTATATTTTTAATCCAATCGTTCAGTTCCTCTTTCCATATGTTTGTAATTTCTTCTATAGGTCGATCCTCTAATACAAGTGGGCGAACATGCTTGTCCCCAATTAAAGAATCATAAGAGGAAGTCATTTGGAATTTTTCGGGATTTTGGTCCTTCATAGCATCCACTAACTGAAGCCCTAACTCCACTAAATTAACTTTGCTTATATTTTCAATATGAACTTGTACACCACCTACACGTTGATCTTGGTATTTACCAAACATTGGTGTAAAATAAGCTGCTCGGAAAGAAACGCCCTCTATTTTTCTTCCGTTCAGTTCTTCAGCTAAATCCTCACCGTCAATCCAAGGAGCCCCAAGCAATTCAAATGGTTTCGTCGTGCCAAGACCTGTAGATAGGGAGGTGTCATCAAGTAATTCTGTCCCTGTGTATAAAAATGCTGTTTCGGGTGTTGGGATGTTAGGTGATGTCAAAACGAAAGGAAGTCCAGTTTCCTCGAAATGCATCGTCCTCTTCCAGCCCTTCATTTTTGCTACTTTCAAATTGACACCGAGATTGTATTCATGATTCCACATGGTTGCCAGTTCTCCGGCCGTCATACCGTGACGGACGGGAAGAAGAAATCTTCCCATAAAGCTGACCGTATCTGCATCACGAACAGGGCCTTCTACTCGGACACCACCCGTCGGATTTGGACGATCAAGTACAATCACTTCTTTATTAAATTCAGCAGTTGCTTCCATCACAAATCCAAGTGTATAAATGTATGTATACACATTCGAACCAACGTCTTGAATATCAAACAGTATGACATCCACGTTTTCCAGCATTTTTTGTGAAGGCTTCCAAGTTGAACCATATAGGCTGTAAACCGGAAGGCCTGTCCGTTCATCGATATATGATTCTACGTAGGCACCAGCTGGCTGGTCGCCGCGAATTCCATGTTCTGGCCCAAATAAAGCAGTTAAGTTAACATTAGGATGTTCATATAATAAATCGACCGTGCTAACAAGGCTGCTGTCAATCCCTGTTGGATTAGTGACAAGTCCTACTCGTTTTCCTTTAATCCATTCGAGATGGTTTTCCAACAACACTTCAATTCCTGGCTGAACCTTAGTTGCTCTTTCGTTGTCTTTTGCTTTTGTCAAATGTGTAGTTCCCGGAAGTGAACATGCTAAGACTAGTAAAATGGCAAAAATGATATAAAATCCTCTTTTCACTTTTCAACACACCTCCCTGAAATTACCAATATTATAATGGAAAGGAGTAATGAAGAAACGGGACTTATTAACCTTTATAGAAAAAATGATTACTAGGACTCATGTTTTTCTAGGAAAAAGGAGTTCATGGGGATGTTGTTGAATTTTAAAAGATATTAATATCAAGGGGAGGGAGACAGATGAAAAAGGAGAAACTCATTCGAATATTTGATAGACAAGCATCAAATTATGGGAAAAGTAGAGAGACGGCTAAACAAAAAACAATGCGAAAAAGCTTGATTAGTAAAGCAAAGGGGGAAGTATTGGAGTTAGCTGTTGGAGGGGGGGCAAATTTCCCATACTATCAATCTGGAGTAAAAGTAACTGCAGTAGATTTTAGTGAAGCTATGTTGGGAGAAGCTATGAAGACAGCTCGTGAGAATAATGTAGTAGCCAATTTTATCTGTTCAGATATTGAAGAAGTAAGCTTTGAAACTCATTCTTTTGATACCATTGTTTCTACTCTATCCTTTTGCAGTTATGAGAATCCTTTATTCATGATGAAGAAAATCCAACAATGGTGCAAGCCAGGTGGAAAAATCCTGCTTTTGGAGCACGGAATTAGCACAAATCGAATAGTGGCCGTCATCCAAAGAATGTTAAACCCTCTTTTATACCGCGCAATTGGATGTCATCATACGAGAGATATAATGAAAATGACGCAAGAATCGGGGCTATGTGTCGAACGAGTTGAAAGTTATTATTTCAATATGGTGCGTGTCATATGGGCAAGCCCCGGCAAAAATTGAAATTTCCTACATCATTTTCCTTTGATTAGATGGCGGGTAGCCCTTAATGTTCTTATACACTTTTGAAAAACGATATATCGAATTAAATCCTACACGCTCTGCAATCTCCGAAATGGACCATATTGAATTAACTAATAGCTTATCGGCTTCATAAATGCGATGTAGATTTATAAATTGAATGAATGTAGATCCTGTCAATTCTTTAAAAACTTTACAGAAGTGATATGGACTTAAGTTCACGATGGACGCTGCTTTTCCAACGGTTATTTTTTGTGAGTAATTTTCCTCTATAAAGAGAAGGAGCGCTTTAAATCGTTCTGCTTTTTTCTTCAATACATCTAGCTGTAATTCATCTCCTTGTTGTACGGTAAACGAGCGAATAAGCTGCATAAAGATTAACTGACAATATGCTCGAACAGCGAGTTGATATCCAGTATCTTTTTTTGTGAATTCCTCAGTAAGAGAGACAATTGCTTCCTTTACGGTGTAATATTGCGGGTGATCTTGATTAATAATGTTCGCTACCTTTGTGTTCCTCTTTACATAAGAAGAAACGATATCTTGAGAAAGCGAGCCTTCCAATTCATTGCCAAGTAATGAAGAATGAAAAACAATCGCGTCGTATTGAACATGGTTAGGATATTCTGATAAGGCTGTATGAAGTTCACCACTGTTAATAAAGATAATATCGCCCGCAATGGCAGGTATTCGATTTCCATTTATATAAAATACTGTTTCACCCGATTTTAATAAAATAATTTCATAATGCTCATGCCAATGAAGATGAAGTGTTTCTGTCTCAAATGTATCATTGTGGAAAATATTAATCGGAAATGAATGGTCAAGTAGATTTGTATTTTCCCATAATTCATCACGCATTGAAAAAAACACCCCTAATCGCAAAATAAGATAAAATTACCGCAATAAACGATATAGTAGACTACTAGAAAAGTATAATACAATAAAAGTAATTAGTAAAAGTGAAAAAGGGGGCTATTACAATGAAGCAAATCAGAGTTGGGACATTAGTTAATGGAGATACAGCGGCAGATGTTATTCCGCAAATAGTAGGACATGGTTTTGAATCATTTGGCTTAACTTTTTGGCAAACGACAGGGAACTATGATTTCGTAGAAAATGCAAAAAAAATAAGAGAGTTAATGGATCAACACGATTTTGTTATTTCAACAATAGGTGTGTTTGGAAATCCTTTAACGGGCCACGGAGATAATGCCGATACATTAGCAAGCTGGGAAAGAATAATAGACAATGCCCATCTATTCGGTGCAGAGATAGTTTGCGGGTTTACCGGAAGAATAGTAGATCGTCCAATTGACGAATCAATGGGTAAATACAAAGAAGTCTTTGGAGAACTCTCAAAAAGAGCCGAAGACCGTGGTTTGAAAATTGCTTTTGAAAATTGCGATATGGGCGGAACATGGACACAAGGTGACTGGAATATTGCCCATAACCCAACAGCATGGGAAATGATGTTCAATGCACTGCCTGTTGATAATATCGGACTACAATGGGAACCTTGCCATCAAATGGTAAGCCTCATTGATCCAATTCCGCAGCTTCGCAAATGGGCGCCAAAAGTATTCAACGTCCATGGAAAAGATGCAACGATCGCCTGGGATGTTGTAAAAGAACATGGAGTACACGGTCCACATGAATATGTCTGGCATCGGACACCAGGATTTGGGGATACGAATTGGACGGATGTCATCACAATTCTAAGGCAAAATAATTATACAGGATCTATTGAAATTGAAGGTTGGCATGATCCTGTATATAAAGATGAACTTGAAATGACTGGACAAGTGCATGGATTGAATTATTTAAAACAGTGCCGTGGTGGGAATTTCATTCCTAACCCGAAATAAACATAAAAATGGGGACAGAGTAATGAACGGTGACCCCTAAAAGTTAGTTTTAACTTTAACTTTTAGGGGTCACTACCAACTCTGTCTCCTTTTTCACTGTAATCTTCATTACATCCTTTTATGAGGAAAGAAATAAGGAATTAAAAAGAAGCAGACCCTTTGTATTACTGGGTCTGCTTCTTTTTAATATTGAAATTTATTAAGACTCAGGAAAATCCACATTATGATATACCTGACTAACATCTTCAAGATTATCTAATGCGTCAATCATTTTTTCAAACTGTGCTTGAGCATCTTCGGGCAATGCTATGTGGTTCTGAGCAAGCATCGTCAGCTCGGCAACGGCAAATTCGGTAATGCCAGCGTCTTTCAAAGCCTCTTGTACTGCATGGAATTGATCAGGTTCGGCATACACAATCACCATTTCATCTTCCTCGGTAATATCTCTTACATCGATGTCCGCTTCCATTAACAATTCGAGCACGTCATCTGCTGTTTTTCCTTCTATCCCAATAACCGCTGTTGCATCAAACATATATGCAACAGACCCACTGACTCCCATATTGCCGCCATTTTTACCAAAAGCGGCACGAACTTCAGAGGCTGTGCGGTTCACATTATTCGTAAGAGCATCTACTATTACCATCGATCCATTAGGGCCGAATCCTTCATAGCGGAGCTCATCATAATTTTCTTCTGACCCCCCTTTTGCTTTTTCAATCGCCCGATCAATAATAGCTCTCGGAACGCTATACGTCTTTGCACGCTCAAGCACGACCTTCAAAGCCTGATTCGATTCGGGATCTGGTTCTCCTTGCTTTGCTGCAACATATATTTCACGCCCAAACTTTGCATAAATACGACTTGTATTCGCATCCTTAGACGCTTTCTTCTCTTTAATATTGTTCCATTTACGACCCATTCTGAACACTCACTTTCAATAAAATCAATAGATTTTCAAAGACTAATCTTTATTAACAAAGGGAGTACCTACCAAGATATTATACAATAAAAAGGCAGTTTTTTGAAAATAAGACATGATAATTCAAAAAAATGGAATCTATGAGGTAGTTTCTGTTGTCGTTCGGGGGTTTTTATTTTCGTACGAATGGAGTTTATTCTCGTTGACAAGCTTCCAATTCCCGTTTGAGGTTAGCTTATTCCCCTTTAAGTGGGTTCAATTCTCGTTCAGGATTTTTATTCTCGTTCGAATGTGGTTTATTCCCGTTGACCGAATTCCAATTCCCGTTCGAGGCTGGCTTATTTCCGTTTAAGAGGATTCAATTCCCGTTCAGGTTTTTATTCTCGTCCGAAGGTGATTTATTCCCGATGACAGGCTATCAATTCCCGTTCGAAGGGGTCTTATTCCCGTTTAAGAGGATGCAATTCCCGTTCAGGATTTTGATTCTTGTCCCAAGGTGATTTATTCCCGATGACAGGCCACCAATTCCCGTTCGAGGCCGGCTTATTCCCGTTCAGGATTTTTATTCTCGTCCGAAGGTGAATTGTTCCCGTTGACAGGCCATCAATTCCTGTTCGAGGCCGGCTTGTTTCCGTTTAAGAGGATTTAATTCCCGTTCAGGTTTTTATTCTCGTCTGAAGGTGGATCTATTCTCCTTCAGAAACAATCTGTTCAGTGTTCAAACATCGTATTTTCAAAATCTCATATATTGCTATATTGGAGGAGGTTCGGCGATATGGCCTAAAATCGAAGGTGATTTATTGAAAGAGGGAGCGAAATTCACGAACATTGTTTAATTTCCATATAAAAACATTCGTCTTTTCTATTGACCATTCTAGGACTTTTATGCTATTAATAGAGTTGTAGAAAATAATTAAATAAAAGTTCATTCCATGTATATGCTTGAGAATATGGCTCAAGTGTCTCTACCAGGTAACCGTAAAATACCGGACTACATCGAATAACATTTGAAAATGATATCTAAAAGGTTTTGTCATTATTTTTCTCATTAATATATCATCATTTTCATTCGTTCATTCAACGTAGATCGGAACCTGGGTAGATTTTTGCCCGGGTTTTTTGCTGTTTTGCACATGTAATTGCCGATTAGCAAGCTGATTGACCAGGGTGTAGCACTTTCATATTTATGGCATGACATTCGAACTTAGGAGGAAAATCATGAATCGTTATTTTAATTTTAAGGAATTGAATACGAGCTACCGTCAAGAATCGGTTGCGGGTCTTACCACTTTTCTTGCCATGGCGTATATTCTTTTCGTTAACCCATCTATTTTAAGTGCAACTGGTATGGATCAAGGTGCCATTTTCGTTGCGACAGGTCTTGCTTCTGCTATTGCCTGTTTAATCATGGGTCTATGGGCAAAGTATCCTGTGGCACTTGCGCCTGGGATGGGGATTAATGCTTTCTTCGCTTTTACTGTAGTGTTGGGAATGGGTATTCCTTGGCAAACAGCATTAGCAGGTACGTTTGTTTCTGGTTTAATTTTCTTCATTTTAACGTTAACAAAAATTCGTGAAACGATTATCAATGCTATTCCTGAACAATTAAAGCTTGCGGTTGCATCTGGTATCGGTTTGTTTATTGCTTTTATCGGTTTTCAAAATGCAGGTATTGTAAAAGAAGCAGAGCCTGGTACAACGATTGTTGCGCTTGGTGATATCACAGCTCCAACTACTTTATTAGCCATTTTTGGTTTGATTGTTACTGCGTTTTTCATGATCAGACGTTTTAAAGGAGCCATTTTTTACGGAATGATCGTCACTTCCGTTGCAGGGATTATTTTTGGGCTCATTGATTTGCCATCTGGACTTGTTGCTCCAATTCCAAGCCTTGAACCTACTTTTGGTGCTATGTTTAGTCATTTAGGAGATCTTTTTACTCCGCATATGCTCGTTGTTATTTTTACATTATTATTTGTTGATTTCTTTGATACAGCTGGTACGTTATTAGCTGTTACCCGTCAAGCTGGATTATTAGTAGATGGGAAATTGCCTAGAATTGGCCGTGCTTTATCTGCCGATTCAATTGCAACTATGATCGGTGCACTTTTGGGAACTTCGACAACAACATCTTATGTAGAATCAACTTCTGGAGTTGCAGCTGGCGGGCGTACTGGTTTTACATCTATCGTCACTGCGGGCTTATTCATCTTAGCGTTATTCTTTTCACCTTTATTAAGTGTTGTTACACCGCAAGTTACAGCTCCTGCTTTGATCGTAGTAGGAATTTTGATGTCATCTGCATTAGCTGAAATCAAATGGAACGAATTTGAATTTGCGATTCCTGCTTTCTTAACTGTTGTTACAATGCCATTAACGTATAGTATCTCAACTGGTATTGCTTTAGGGTTCATCCTTTATCCTTTAACAATGGTATTCAGAGGGAAATACAAAGAAGTTCATCCAATTATGTACGTATTATTCGTCGTGTTCATTGCCTATCTTGGCTGGGCCGTTTAAAGCCATCGACGTAGAAACTTCAGTCCCAGACTTGCGATAAAGGAACGAGCCGATGTTACTTATCGTAAGGAAGAGGGCAAGAATTTTAATAGTCGATAGGCACTGATGTTAGACATAATAAAAAAGAACTCAATGAATGGGAATGCACATAATCTTATGGGCATTCCCTCCTTTTACTAAGGCGCGGTTCTCGTGTTTTTTTGTAAATGTTCAAAAGTTGGCAGCTATTTTCATACGATCGTTCAAATAAAATATTCTTTATGAATTTAAAATAGCAACCATGTTTGAGAAAAGAGCCTTATTAATATCGATGGGAGTGCAGCATCTATGCAAAGCAAAAGAAAAAAACTTTATGAAGTGAGTCAGCAGCTATCCAAAGTGGCTAGAGGAATTGAAAAAGCCGATTTAGTCATTAAAAATGGTACGCTCGTGAATGTATTTTCTGGAGAATTACTTGAAAACATGGATGTCGCGATCTCCCAAGGAAGAATTGCCTATATAGGGAATGCTGAACATACAATTGGTGAAGAAACGAAAGTGGTTGACGTACACAATAAGTATATCGTTCCGGGGTTATTGGATGGTCATATGCATGTGGAAAGCACAATGCTTTCTGTTACGGAATTTTCGAAAGCTGCGCTTGCGAAAGGGACAACAGGTATTTTTATGGACCCGCATGAAATTGCTAACGTCTTTGGTGTTGAAGGTGTTCGTTTAATGCATGAGGAAGGACAACAGCTTCCGTTAAAAGTGTTTACTACTTTTCCATCATGTGTTCCGGCAACGACGGATTTTGAAGATGCAGGCGCGTCTTTAGGTGTTGAGGATATTAAAGCTGGATTACAGTGGGAAAATGTAGCTGGTCTCGGAGAAGTGATGAACTTCCCAGGAGTCGTTTTCGGTGACCCTCTTATGTGTGGAGAAATTGAAGAAACAATCAAGGCGAATAAAACAGTAACGGGACATTTTCCTGCTGAAGACCCACATATGCTGCAAGCTTATATCGCTTCGGGAGTCACTTCTGATCATGAAACGGTCACGAGGGAGCAAGGGCTTGAAAAGGTTAGATTGGGCATGCATCTTATGATTCGCGAAGGATCTGCTTGGCATGATGTAAAAGAAGTGATCAAAGTTGTAACGGAAGATAAAGTAAACACGGATAATATCAGCTTAGTGACAGATGATGTTTACCCACAAACCCTTATTGAAAAAGGTCATCTAAACCACGTCGTTCGCCGCGCGATTGAAGAAGGGGTCGACCCTGTTACGGCGATTCAAATGGCCACGATCAATGTTGCTCGATATTATAAATTAGAACAAGATCTTGGAGCGATAGCACCAGGAAAATATGCAGATATTTTAATTATAGAAGATCTAGAAAAAGTTGAACCGGTTACGGTCATTACAGACGGGGAAATCGTTTTTAATAACGGAAAACTTGTAAAACAATTTCCTGCTTTCACTTATCCTGAACACGTTCGAAATTCAATCAATTTGAAATCGGGGCTTACTGAGAATGACTTCCTATTAAAGGGTAAAGCTCAGCAAACAGCGGAAGTAAATGTCATTAAAATCATTGAAAATAGTGCTCGTACAGAAAAAATGACTGCAAGCTTACAAGTGGTCGATGGATTTATCCAACCGGATTTGGAAAAAGATATTTTACAGCTGGCTTGCATCGAACGTCATCATGCAACAGGACAGATTTCTCTTGGGTTTGCGCATGGTTTCCAATTGAAAAAAGGGGCAGTAGCTTCCACGGTCGCTCATGACAGCCATAATCTACTTGTCATGGGGACGAATGCTGAAGATATGGCGTTTGCTGCGAATGAGCTCGCTAAGATGGGCGGTGGCATGATCGTTGTAGAAAATCAAAAAGTCCTTGCTAAAGTGAGCATGCGCATTGCCGGACTTATGTCAGATCAACCACTGGAAACGGTCGTAAAAGAAGTTCAAAATCTCGAACAAGCATGGAAGGAAATTGGATGCCCAATTCATGCGCCATTTATGACATTTTCACTTATTGCATTGCCGGTCATTCCAGAAATCCGCATCTCCAATCGAGGAATAGTGGATGTTACAGAATTTAAACTAATAGAAACTGAGATTTTCGAATAATTACTATTGAGGCGCTTAACGAAAGCGTCTTTTTTATTTGATATTTAGCTGTATAGATGCCTTATCCTTATCCTAAAAAGACAAGAAATCTCCCAATAGATAACTGCAGCTGGGACAAAAAATGAGAAAGGAAGGTTGCCCCAAAGTTGTCTCAACTGAGGACAAGAAAAGCGAAAAGCTCGGAAGGTTGCCCTCAACTGAAGACAGGAAAAGCGAAAAATTCAGAATGCTGTCCTGAGTTGTCTCAACTGAGAACAGGAAAAGTGAAAAGCTCGAGCACCGTCCAGAGTTACTTCAACTGAGGATGAGAAATGTAAAAAAGTAGGTTTTCTTCCCAAAATTCATATTCAAACTCTTTTTTGCTTTGTGGATTTAGGATCTTTAATTTAATTTATTTTTCATTATTAAATTTAGCTTCATTGCCATTTTCAACATGATACAAAAAAACCTTGTTTTTCATTTTAATCTGTGTAAAATATATAAGTGTAAAGACACCTGTAAACACCGGAGGCTTTCATAATGAAAATAAGTGATGTGCTTATCATCGGCAGCGGAGTAGCCGCTTTACAGCTAGCGACTTTGCTTAGTAAAGACAAAAATGTGAAAATCCTAACAAAGTCGGCCATAGAGAATGCAAATTCTTATTTGGCACAAGGGGGGATTGCTGCTGCACTTGGAATTTATGATGATCCTTCGAAACACATTAAGGATACTCTTGAGGCTGGAAGGCTTCATAATGATGATGAAATAGTTCGTGAAATATTGAACGAAGCACCTGAATTAATAGAAGATTTCTCTAAACGAAGTAATATTTTTGATAAAGCTGCAAATGGACAATTGGAACTCGGACTTGAAGGAGCCCATAGCGAAAAAAGAATTGTCCATAGCGGTGGTGATGCGACAGGAAGAAATGTAATAGAGTACTTAATGAGTAGATTAACAGAAAATATTAATGTGGAAGAAAATGTTTTTGCTTATGAATTAATCATTGATGATCAGCTGAAACAATGCATCGGTGTAAAAACCAAAAATCAAGAAGGCGATATTTGCTGTTTTTTTGGAAGCGCTGTGATTCTCGCAACCGGAGGAAATGGCCAATTATTTCCCTTTACGTCAAGTGCCCCAACGATCACGGGGGATGGAATTGCGATGGCCTATTTAGCTGGCGTAGAAATTGTTGATATGGAATTTATTCAATTTCACCCGACTCTCTTGTATAAAGATGGAGAAGCAAAAGGTTTAATTTCGGAGGCGGTTAGAGGGGAAGGGGGAATTTTAGTAAGCCAGGATGGAATGTCTATTATGGATGGAGTTCATCCGCTAAAGGATCTTGCTCCAAGACATGTTGTGTCTCAAACTATTTTTGACTATATAGAAAATGGACATGAAATATATTTAGACATACGGAATATAAAAAAGTTCGAGAAAAGGTTCCCGCAGATTACAGCTATTTGTTGGAAAAGTGGAATTAACGTTAAGGATGGGAGAATTCCAGTTGTTCCAGGCAGTCATTTTTTAATGGGGGGAATCAAAACGGATGCAATAGGCCGTACCTCGTTAAGTGGCTTATATGCTATCGGAGAAGCTGCATGCACAGGGCTGCATGGCGCAAATCGCTTGGCGAGCAACTCCTTGCTGGAAGGTCTTTATCAAGGGAGAAAGCTCTCACAATGGATTAATGCAAATTTAAAAGAGTATTCCATTCCAAAGCTAAATCAATTTTTTCGTCCCGTTCACGAAAAAAAGGTTATGCTACCGGATGTTCAACTTTTAAAGAGGTTGATGATGAAACGAGTCGGGATAGTCCGTTCTAAAGAACTTTTAGAAAAACATAAAAATTGGTTACAGAAGTTAAATGTAAATGATATTACAGACCTTGATTCTTATTCAATACAAGATCTTACAACAATATTTATGTATATCAATGCGTACCTTGTGACAGTAGCGTCATTAAAGAGAACGGAAAGCCGGGGAGGCCACTTTAGAAATGATTTCCCGTATGAAGATAATGATAACTGGTTGAAGAAAGTGGTTATTCAAAAGCGGCAGGAGGAAGGGGCGATCGTTTATGAACAAGTTAAAGCTGCGCTCATTAATTGAGCAATTTTTTATTGAAGACATTGGCGAACAGGATGTCACAACCGACTTAATTTTTACCGATGATACAAATGGAAAAATTGTTTTTTTAGCAAAGGAAAAAGGGGTTTTTTGCGGAGAAGATATTATTAAAACTGGATTTAATTTGCTGAACCCTGATATTGTTATCGATTTGCATGTGAAAGATGGTGATTCAATTGAGATAGGGGAGCAGCTAGGAGTTGTTTCCGGAGAAGTTTCCACCCTTTTAAAGGGAGAAAGGGTCATTTTGAACCTCGTTCAACGCATGAGTGGAATTGCGACTTTAACTCGTAAAGCAGTAGAGACACTGGATTGCTCTTATACAAGGATTTGTGATACTAGAAAGACAACGCCTGGACTTCGGATGCTTGAAAAGTATGCGGTACGCTGCGGAGGGGGATATAATCATCGTTTTGGCCTTTATGACGGAGTTATGATTAAAGACAACCATATATCATTTGCTGGTTCCATCAAACGTGCGGTTGAATTAGTGCGCGAGCAATTAGGGCATATGGTCAAAATTGAAGTGGAAACAGAGTCAAAAGAACAAGTCATTGAGGCGGTGGAAGCAGGTGCGGATGTGATTATGTTCGATAACCGTACTCCTGCTGAAATAAAAGAATTAATCAAATTGGTGCCCAACCATACGATTACAGAAGCTTCAGGCGGAATCGCATTAAGTGATTTGGACTCATATCGAGATTGTGGTGTTCATTATATTTCGCTCGGCTTTTTGACTCATTCTTTTAAGGCGCTGGATGTCAGTGTGAAAGTCGTACTCGGTTAATATATCAATTCTTAATGAGGGGAAGGAGCATACAAAATGACTGTTACAGAAATAAAAAACCGCTTAGTGGAGGAAATTCAAGAATGGAAGAAAAAGCGTAATGCCATTCTTCTTGCACACAATTACCAACTACCAGAAATTCAAGATATTGCAGATGTTTTAGGTGATTCTCTTGCTCTTGCTAGGGCTGCCGTGGATACCACAGCAGATACGATTGTGTTCTGCGGGGTTCACTTTATGGCAGAAACGGCAGCAATGTTGAACCCGGAAAAAACGGTGCTTCTTCCAGATCTTGAAGCGGGCTGCTCTTTAGCTGATTCTATCACAGCGGACCAACTTCGTGAGTGGAAAGCGGAGCATCCAGATGCCGTAGTCGTTGCTTATGTAAATACAACCGCAGAGGTAAAGGCAGAAAGTGATTATTGCTGTACTTCATCTAATGCAGTGGATATAGTTCGATCCATCCCGCCAGATAAAGAGATTTTATTTTTACCAGATATGTTCCTTGGAAACTTTGTGAAGAATGAAACAGGTCGTGAAAACATGTATATTTGGATGGGAGAATGCCACGTACACGCAGGAATTGCTCCATATCAAGTAGAGAATGTATTGACACAACATCCAGAAGCGGAATTGCTTGTCCACCCAGAATGTGGCTGTTCTACATCCAGCATGTATTTAAAATCTGAAGGTATTCTACCAAAAGATAAAACTCATATTCTATCAACAGGCAATATGTTAAAGCACTCTAAAGTGTCACAGGCGGATGAATTCATCGTTGCAACCGAAGTAGGGATCATTCATCAGATGGAAAAACAAAATCCCGAAAAGCGATTCGTCCCAGCTAATCCAGAAGCAGTTTGTCCTTTCATGAAAATGATCACGCTGGAAAAGGTTCTAGCAGCTCTAAAAGAAAATAAACATGTGATCACTGTCCCTGCCGATACTGCCGATCGGGCAAAGCTTGCCATTGAGCGTATGGTTTCTATTGGTTAATATGTGATACCGTTGGTTAGAAATAAAATAAGATAGGTGTAGGATGCACAGCTTTGTCCCTTTAGATATGATTATCTAAAGGGTTTTTTTGTTTTCAAAATATTAATAAAGAACAATTAACTGACTATCAGGAAAAGGAGTTACGAGAATTACATGATGAAATTCCTACCCGAAAAGGACATTGGACAAAACATTTAGAAGGCTCATATCCAATTGCCTCAGAATTCAAGACCTTAGAAAAATCGGATGCGAAATGGCTGTATATAGATCATGGTTGGAGAGAAATGCAGTGGGATGCCCATTGTAATAATTGTTGGGCAAGATGGTCTTTAAGAGAAAAGGGAATCACATTAATTGGGCCTGATCCAAAAAGTTTAGTGGATTCAATACCTAAAGAAAAAATGACGGGTGAAGCAAAAAAGTTACTAGTCAATATTGTTGAAGATACACATAGTTGGATGCCACCCGCAATCGCCTGGGGTCAAAGATATATTGTTACAACAGCCTGTAGAATGCTTTATACAATAAAAACTGGCGAAGTGACCTCTATAGCTCATTGTTTAGATTGGGCTGCTAAGAATTTAGATTCCCGTTGGTTAAGCCTGTTAAAACAAGTAAAGGAAGATAGAAAACTTGGATTTAACGAAAATACTAAACCACGGCCAGGAAGTTTGCAGAAGACCTATTCCTTTGTGAAATATGTTCAAAGTATAGGTTTGAAAAAGTAGTCATTAAAAAATATTCAAAAACAAATGAACGGTTCTAATAAATCTTTCGTCATATCAATAGAGCAAACAGAGAGGGGGTTCGTCTTTCGTTGGATCAGGTGGAAGAGAGAAAGTTAATTGTATTAGCGAAGAAAGGAAATGATGAGGCATTTACGATGCTTTTCCAAAACCATTACATGTTTTTATATAAATATTTAATTAAGCTCAGCCTCGATCCTAGCCTAACGGAAGATCTAACCCAGGAAACGATGCTAAAAGCGTATATCCATCTTACAAATTTTAAAGGCGAATCCAAATTTTCAACTTGGCTGATCTCCATTGCCTCACGCGTTTATATTGATCACCAACGAAAAGTAAAGCGGGAACGGAAACGTTTTGAGAAGGCAAGAGAGGATGTTCTTCGCAAAGTGAAGTGGGATGTTTCGATAAGTGGTCACGATTGGACCGACTATATGAGTCAGTTTGCTGAGCTAGATCCAGATATTCGTGCTCCCATTTTGCTAAGACATTATTATGGTTTTACATATCCCGAGATTGCATCAATGCTAAATATAAAAGAAGGAACGGTCAAGACACGTGTGCATAACGGTATAAAACGAATTCGAAAGGAGTGGTCGTGATGAAGAAAGATAACGAAGGTGAATGGCTGAACCGTTTTAAAAAGGATATGGATGTGTTGGATGATGTGTATGAACCAAAAGTACCTCAACAATTTCAAGTGTTGAATACTTTAAATGAATTTAAAGCTCGGCAAAAAAAGGCTTTTAAACGAGAATTGGTCACTTTTCTTGTCACGGCGTTCATTATATTAAGCTCCTATATCGTATTTTCACTTAAAATGCCACCTATTTTTTCTTGGGTTCAAGGTCTAGCTTTCGTCTTCTTGCCAACCATTTTAATTGCCGAAAGCCGGCGTAAAAAAAAGAGAAATGGGGTGGGGGGCAATGGATTCTGAACATTTGATTATCCTATTGTTTGCATCTCCAATTTTACTTGTCCAAAGTATATTGCTATTTATTGACGCCAAAAAAAAAGGAGCACTTGCTTGGCTATGGGGTATGTGGGGATTAATCCAATTTCCGCTTCCAACTATTTTTTATTATTTCATCGTAATACGACCTTATCGAAAAAAATTAAGAATGGAGGAACAATAATATGTCTATTCCATGGGAACTCATCGCACCACTAATCATTTTGCAACTAATTCTGATGGCCTTTGCAATCACGAGCTGTATTAAGGAAGAGACAAACGGTCCTAAGTGGTTATGGATTGTAATTATTGTCGGATTGAATATTGTGGGACCAGTTCTGTATTTTATCATCGGCAAGAAAAAATATTGATCGGAGAATGGAAAATGCTATTAAAAGTAGATAAATTATCTAAAAAGTATAAAGATCATCTAGCGGTTAAAGAATTGACATTAAACATTGAGCACAATCAATGTGTTGCGCTTCTAGGTCCGAATGGATCAGGAAAAACGACAACCTTGAGCATGCTATCTGGATTGTTAACTCCTACGTCTGGAAAAATAGTTTTTCAAGGTGGAACTACGATTAATCGACAAGAAATAGGATTTTTACCACAGTATCCGGCTTTTTTCTCTTGGATGACAGCAACAGAGTATTTACACTTTGCTGGGAAACTCTCCAATCTCTCTAAAAAAGAATTGCAGAATAAAAGCAATGAAATGCTTTCTTTTGTAGGATTGGAAGATGCCAAAAATAAGCGAATCGGGGGTTTCTCAGGAGGAATGAAACAAAGATTGGGACTCGCTCAAGCGATGCTCCATGATCCGAAACTTCTCATTTTGGATGAACCAGTATCCGCTCTTGATCCGTCAGGACGACGAGATGTTCTTCAAATGATGATGGAACTCAAAAAGAAAATGGCCATATTGTTTTCTACTCATGTTTTACATGATGCAGAACAAGTATGTGACCACATCATTATGCTGAAAGAAGGAACAGTGAAATGGGCTGGTTCTTTAGATGATTTGCGAAAAAGAAAAACAGAAGAGACATTTATCTTAGCTACCGAAGAAAAGCTTGAGGATTGGTTAAAATCGAAAACGTATATTAAGGAATTTATTTTAATTTCTCAAACGACGGCGGAAATAAAATTACATGAAGCAAGCAGAAACCGACTGCTGGAAGATTGTATAACGAATAACATGACAATCAACCGCTTTGAAATGAAAAATCATACATTAGAAGATGCATATATGGAGGTGGTGAATCAATGAGTACATTCATGACTTTATTAAATAAGGAATTATTAGAGGCGTGGAGAGATAAAAAGTTAATTTGGCTGCCAATCGTACTCAGTGTATTAGCTATTTCTCAGCCGATTAGTTCATATTATATGCCGCAAATTTTGGATATGGCGGGCAATCTGCCAGATGGAACTGTCATTCAAATTCCAATTCCAACGGGAGCTGAAGTGTTGGCGGGAACCTTATCACAGCTCGGAACAGTTGGTACTGCAATTTTCGTTCTAAGTGTGATGGGGAGTATTGTTCACGAAAGAAATAGCGGTGCATTGTCCTTAGTGATGGCGCGCCCTGTTCAAGCTTATCAATATATTGCCAGCAAATGGGCAGCAAATGCCATTATTCTAATATCTTCATTTATCATTGGCTATGGACTGTCATATTATTATACGAATCTTTTATTCGATGGAGTTGAGGTAAAGCGTTTCGCAGCAAGCTTAGGAGTGTATAGTATATGGATTCTATTCACACTAACAATCACGCTATTTGGCGGGACTCTATTTAAAAAAGTTGGCGGGGTTGCAGGAGTTAGCCTTTTAACTGTAGCTTCTATCGCCTTATTCGGATCACTTTTCCCTAAATTCATGGGATGGAGCCCTTCGAATGCATTGAACCATGCTAGCTCCTATTTAGAATCAGGTACATGGGGAGAGGCGTTTGGAATAATGATGTTTTCTAGCATCGCCATCATACTATGTATCTTTGCTTTAACCGTTTTTCTTTTTAAAAAATATGAAAGTTATTAAAGCGATTGTGCGGTTCAGCTATCACCTAATAGAGTGTCTGATAGAAACTCCTAATAGAAAGTTTAATACTCTATTATAGTCACGAAATTTCCAAAAGGAAATTCTTAAAAAAGAGTTCGCTTGTAGCTTAAACGGCTCCAAAGCGGACTCTTTTTGCATAAGTATTCATTTTAAGGAACAATATTCCCTGCAACCTTGTAAATCTGATACCATTCATCTCTTGTGAGTGAAATTTCAGAGCCTTTACAAGCATCACTTAAACGCTCTACATTTGTCGTTCCAAGTACAACTTGAATATTAGCGGGATGACGTGTAATCCATGCAGTCGCTATTGCCGTATTGGTCACTTCGTACTTCTCGGCAATTGTATCAATTACTTCATTTAATTCAGGGTAGTTTTCAGTATCACCTAAAAATGGTCCTTTAAAGAATCCAGTTTGATAAGGGGACCATGCTTGAATCGTAATATCATGCAGTCGGCTGTATTCTAGAATACTGCTATCGCGATTAATCGATTGGTCAATATTCATATTCAATGCTATACCTGAGTCAATCATAGGAGTATGTGCAATGCTAAGTTGAAGCTGGTTTACAACTAATTTATGAGAAACATATTTTTGCAGTAATTCGATCTGTAAAGGGTTATGATTCGAAACCCCAAAATACCTTACTTTCCCGCTATTATGCAGTTCATCAAAAGCTTCTGCTACTTCTTCAGGCTCCATTAACGGATCGGGGCGGTGAAGTAGTAAGATATCGAGATAATCCGTTTTTAAGCGCTGTAAAATACCATCAACCGATTGGAGGATATGCTCTTTTGAAAAATTAAAATAGTTGTCTTTCGTATTAATTCCACACTTGCTTTGTAAAATCATCTTTTCGCGGATGCTAGAATTCATTTGAATTGCATCGGCAAACAATTCCTCACATTTTCCGCCGCCGTAAATATCGGCATGATCAAAGAAATTGATACCTTCTTCCATCGCAGTACGGATTAAATTTTCAATTTCAGAAAGAGAAAGCTGTGTAATCCTCATATTCCCCATGATGATATTGGAAACGTTTAAACTAGTGTTCTTAATTGGAAAGTACTTCACGAAAAATCCCCCTTAAACTTGTTCTCCCTACTACTATAAGCCACAAGACGGACATTAGGTCAATTATTATGTACCGAAAATAGAAAAATTCATAATCGTCTACAATTTCAAAGTGGTATAATAAGGGACACAAGAAAGTAAAGAAGGTGCTCGTTTGGAAACAGTATTCATTTTTATCGTGATCATCTTAGTCGCTTCTATTTTGCAAACTAGCACAGGATTTGGCTTTTCTATATTGGCTACACCATTCCTTCTATTGATTTTTGACGCGAGGGAAGCCATTCAAATCAATCTTATTTTATCTTTAGTCATTTCGTGTGCGTTAATTTACAAGATTCGTAAGGATATTGATTTTGAGGCATTAAAACGATTAGTAATTGGAAGCGTTATCGGTCTTCCGCTTGGAATGGTTATCTTTTTATTATTGGATATGAATAAATTAAGGCTTGCTATTAGCATTATTATTCTTTTATTAACGTTATTATTGATTTTTAATGTGAGGATCAGGCAGACGAAAGGAAGAGATTTAACTGCTGGAAGCTTATCGGGACTCCTTACAACAAGTATTGGGATGCCGGGACCGCCTTTATTGCTATATTTTTCAGGAATAAATTCCAAGAAGGAAAAACTGCGGGCTACGACATTAGCATTTTATTTATTTATCTATTTCTTCAGTTTATTGATTCAAGCGACTTTTGCAGGAACGAATAAAACAATATGGATATCGAGTGGTTATGCATTGCCGTTTGTTGTCGGAGGTCTATATTTAGGGCAACTTTTATTCGCAAAAATAAATCAACATGTATTCCGAATATTTACGTATATCATCCTTCTTTTCACGGGTATTCATCTATTAGTGGAAAGTTTGAAATAGGAATATTGGAGGGAAAAAGATGAGACAAAAACTACCACATATCATTATTTTTAATCCGGATCAATGGCGAGGAGATGTGATGGGTCATCTAGGCAATCAAGCTGCTGTCACACCTAATCTTGATCGCTTAGTTGAAACGGAAGCGGTATCGTTTGAACGTGCCTTCTGCCAAAATCCAGTTTGTACACCGAGCCGCTGTTCATTTATGAGTGGTTGGTATCCACATATTAAAGGGAACCGGACTATTTTTCATATGATGCAGCCAGGAGATCCAGTTTTATTACGGACGTTGAAAAAGAAGGGGTATCACGTATGGTGGGGCGGTAAAAATGATTTGATTCCAAATGATGCTGATTTCTCCGAGTACTGTGATGAAAAATATGAACCGGAACCTCCCGAAACGAAGTCTACATATAATATGAATTGGCGCGGCGAATCCGATAGACCCGGCTACTATTCCTTTTTTGGTGGGAAGGTAGATGATGACCACGGTTTAAAAGGGTTTGCTGAAAATGATTGGGGATATATTTATGGTGCGATTGAGCGGATAAAAAATGCGCCAAAAGATAAGCCACTATGTATTTATCTGCCAATTTTGTATCCGCATCCGCCGTATGCAGTCGAGGAACCTTGGTTTAGCATGATTGATCGCAGCAAACTTCCAGAAAGAGTGAAGCCTCCTAAAGACTTTGAAGGAAAAGCAAGCATGTTGAAAGGAATTGCCGAAGTCCAAGATCTGGAATCGTGGCCAGAAGAGAACTGGGCTGAATTAAGAGCTACTTATTACGGAATGTGCGCCCGAGTAGATCACCAGTTTGGCCTTGTTATGGAAGCACTTAAAGAAGCAGGAATATATGATGATACTGCAGTCTTTTTCTTTTCTGATCATGGAGATTACACAGGTGATTTTAATTTAGCGGAGAAAAATCAAAACACCTTTGAAGATTGTTTAACGAATGTGCCGTTTATTGTAAAACCGCCTGCAAATATTCCGGTTGAGCCGGGCGTACGTGATGCACTCGTAGAATTAATTGATTTCCCGGCAACTGTCGAAGATTTATTAGGGATTGTGCCAGAGCATACTCATTTTGGTAAATCTTTGTTGCCTATCATTGCTGGAAACGTGACGGACCATCGGGATGCTGTATTTTCTGAGGGAGGTCGGCTACATGGTGAGACGCATTGTATGGAATTGGAAGCAACCGATCAACAGCAGCCAGGAGCCCTATATTATCCGCGGCTGAAATGGCAAAGAAGCGATGGGCCTGAGCATACGAAAGCCATTATGTGCAGAACGAAAGATTATAAATATGTTCAACGATTATATGAACAAGATGAATTGTATGATTTGAATGCCGATCCTCATGAAGTGAATAACCGAATAAACGATCCCGAGCTAGCAGATGTTTTAGCAGAAATGAAAGATCGTTTATTGACTTTCCATCTAGCAACTTCCGATGTAGTACGTCATAGACCAGATGCTAGATTTTAAAGGCTAACAGGCTTTAAATCAATGAAGAAATACTCAATCCACTGATTTTCCTATTAAGAGGAAGCATAGGTCCAGATTGTTTCTTGAAAATAAAACGTAAGAGGTAAATGATTACGAATCTAGTAATCCAAACGTTTGAAAAGGAAAATTAAATAAAAGCCCATCTCTTTCAATGTGAATATCTAGATAACGAAAGCTTCAACGTTTTTTTAAAAAGAGTCGAAAGTAATCCGGGCTTGTACCTCATTGCAATGGATGACGAGGAATTAGTTGGAGTGTGTTATGGAAGTCCTTCGAGAAAAGATGAACGAGCAATACATTTGCAAGGAATCGCAGTAAATTTAGATGTCAAAAAAGGATACGGCAGGAAGGGAATTGGCTCAAGATTGATTGAGGAATTTGAAAAAAACCATTCGATATTTAGGCGGTAAGAAAATTAATCTTGGTTCGGCAGATGACTTAAAAGTGGAGAAGTTTTATGTTGAAAATGGTTTCGAACCTTATGAATTAGTAGCTAAAAATGCTAACCATGAGGAATTCGAAAGAGTAAAAATCAGCGACTATATGATAGGTAAAAAAGTTCAAGAAGAATTGAGATTAAAGCATAATCCAGATGAAGTTATTTTTATTTTTGAAAAACAAATAGAAAAATAAGGAGTGGATGATTCCATTCCTTATTTTTCCGTACTATGCAGGGGTATGCTAATCTCCACTTTCGTCCCTTTGTTTAAGGTGCTTTCGATTGCAATAGTTCCTTTATGGGAATCTATAATCCTTTTACATACTGTTAATCCTAATCCAGACCCTTCTTCCTCCATCGTAAAGAATGGATTGAAAACTTGATCTAGTTTGTCTCTAGGAATGCCTTTTCCATTGTCAATTACTTGAATAACACAGCCATCTTGAATCTTTTCTAGCGCAATGGATAAATCGCCGCCTTGCTCCATAGCATGTAAAGAGTTTTTAGTGAGATTCAGCAATACTTGTTTTATTTGGTCTTTAACACACAATATCGGCAGCTCGTGTTTAGAATACTTTATGGATATTTCAACATTCATGTAATTGGCTTCCGATTGTATAATAGGTTTGATCTCACGTAAGATGTTGTTTGTATCGCAAACTTCAAACGTATAAGCTGTAGGGCGTCCGAGCAACAGCAATTCACTGACAATCGCATTGATTCGAGAAATTTCATTTTGAATAACATCATAGTAAAATTGAGCTTTTTGATCATGATTTTCTTCGCTTAATAACGAGATAAGTCCTTTTATTCCTGTTAGGGGGTTTCTGATTTCATGAGCTGTGCTGGCAGCCAACTTCCCTAACAACTCGATTTTTTGATGTTCAATTTGTGCTTTTTCTTTTTTTTCCTTTTTATGCAGTAAAAAGTAATGTATGAGTAAATATACTAAATTTAGGAGAACTATCATTATAACAAAATGATAAAAAAAGATTTTCCAATATGAACCCGCTTCTTTTTGTAGGACTTTTGCCGTTATTGTCCAAGGTAGTTGCGAAAGGTCAATACTATAAGAGGTGTAAAGTTCCCCCGGTATCGGTGTATCTGTTTTAATTACTGTTTTCTCGGATTCATCTGTAACAATGATAATTTCATCTTTTATTATACTTTGAATGGATTTTTTCAATTCATCTATTCTGATGCTGACAAGCAGCACGCCTTTTGTATTCGAATCTCCATTAATTGGAGTGGCTGCGGTTATGATGGATCTCTTCATAACTCTGCCGATATGTGTTTTCGAGAATGTCGTTTTTCCAGATTTTAATGATTCTTGAAAATAATCGCGATCACTAACATTAACATAATGATTTAAAGGATTAGAGCTTACAATTAGATCCCCTTTAGGATCAACTAAATAGAGACCCGAAAAACGATCATCTTTTTTATGTGTTTCCTTTAATATTTCATTAATACTGTCCAAGTCGTCATGTTGGGTATTGATTAATGTGGCCAACATTTCTAATCTTCCAACTGTTTCACCTATAAAATTATTTAAATTGGTAGAATGAATTTTGGCAATTTGGTGGGATTTACTTTGATATTTATCGTTAATTTTGTCTAATTCTTGCTCCGTTAAAATATAACTAATGATAATGGCTGGCAAAATTGTAATAAATACATAGATTGTCCCTTTTTTCACGTGTTGTCTAATGTTCCATTTCCGTAACAAAGGATCTTCCCCTTAAGCGTTATTATCCCATTCTATCATCTTTCGATAAGTAGTAGTATGGAAAGAAAAATTTGGTTCTATATTATTAAAAATAGCAGAATGACGCGATGCTAAATCGATGAATAATGGAGAATAAAACATATAGTTTGTCCATCATTAAGACAGTCAAAATCCAAATAGAGAGAAGGATATTAACATAATGCCAGAGCAGGTTTCGAAGAAAGGGCCAGTCATTACCATTGCCTTAATCACTGCAATCAGTTTATTAGGCAATGAAATGTTATTCATTGTACTTCCAATCTATTGGAAGTTCTTTGGATTAGAGTCATTATGGCAAGTGGGGGTACTACTTTCGATTAATCGTTTTGTAAGAATTCCAATTAATTCTGTCGTTGGCTGGTGCTATCATAAAATAAGTAAGAGATCGGGTGTTTTGCTCGCCATTATTCTCGCCGCTTTATCAACATATTCATATGGGGTATTAAAAGGTTTTTGGATTCTTTTGTTGATGCGCATATTATGGGGCATTGCATGGTCCTTTTTACGGCTTGGAGGATATTTAACTGTTATTTCAAGTAGTGAAAGCAAAACAAGAGGACAATTAATCGGATTATACAATGGGCTATGGGGATTAGGCACTTTGTTCGGAATGTTGATCGGCGGCTTATTAAGCGATTTGATCGGTATTATGTACATCACAACAGGGTTTGCAGCTTTGACTGTTTTGACTATACCGATGGCGATTAAATTTATTCCTAGTAGGTCGAATGCAGAATACTCCGAAGAGAAGCAAGCAGGTTCTATTATGGGAAGTGCTCAACATAGAAAAGTATTACTCAATGGACTATTTGTTGCATTCGTAGTGTATGGAGTGTTTTTTACTACAATTAGTAAATTAATAGAATTTCATATGGAAGGAAACATATCTGTTTTGGGAATGTCCATTGGTGCAGCGGCCATTGCGGGATTGATTCAATCGGTAAAAATGGGAATGGATCCTTTCTTAGCGCCAGCTATCGGAAAATGGTCTGATCTGAAATATGGGAGAATTCCGCTTTTAATGATAGCTTTATTAGGCGGAACCCTATTTCTGGCAAGCATTCCGTTTTTGGAGAATTATTTTCTATTATTTGTGATGGTTTTCGCTTTCCAAATGGTCTGTACCTTTTTGATTACGACGAGTGACTCTTTGGCTGCTGACTTAGCTAATGGACCACTATCAATTAAAACGATGACTTATTACACTTTATTTGTCGACCTTGGAGCAGCGGTGGGGCCGCTGCTAAGCTTCTTCGTTATAGATTTTATTGGTCTTCCTTGGTTGTATTGGTTTACAAGTTTGCTATTGTTCATGGCATTTCTCTTTTGGATGAAGGAGCAGCGAAGACAAAAGTCGGAGAATGCATCTTTGCAAAGGGCAGAAATTTAAATATGAGGGGGAACAACAATGCGAGAACAATTGAAGTTTAACGATGATGGTACATTTAAAATCCTTCAATTGACAGATTTACATATTGGTGGAGATATAGAAAATGCAGAGGATATAAAAACATTTCAGTTAATTGATGAGCTTATTGAAGCAGAAAGGCCTGATCTAATTGCCATTACGGGTGATTTAATATGGAGTGAAGGCGTGGACCATCCTGAAATATCGTATAGGAGAGTGCTTAATCATATCAATAAGTGGAATATTCCTTTTGCTGTTGTGTATGGAAACCATGATTCAGAAGCTAATATCACACGGACGGAGTTATTTTCTATTCAAAAGGATTATCCAAATTCTTTGGCTCAGGCAGGTCCGTCCAGTATACACGGTGTAGGTAATTACTCTCTCCCTATTCAATCAGCAAAGATTCCCAAAATGGAGGCTATCTTATATTTCTTGGATTCGGGTTCCTATGCCCCCAAAAATATGAGCGGATACGAATGGATACACCTTGATCAAATCAATTGGTTTGTTGAAGAATCTAATAAGTATGCAAGAGCAAACGAAAAGCGACTTCCGGCCTTAGCTTTTTTTCATATCCCATTACCCGAGTATAAAGATGTTTTTAGTGTAGGGAAAATATCAGGAATTAAGAACGAAGCGATTTGCTCACCTAATATTAATAGCGGTCTATTTGCTGCCATGCTTGAAGCAGGAGATGTGATGGGAACGTTTGTCGGCCATGATCACGACAATGATTTTTGCGGAGAACTGTTTGGGCTGTCATTATGCTACGGACGTGTTGGTGGATATAATGTGTATGGAGATTTGGAGCGCGGTGCACGGGTGATCCAATTATATGAAGGAAAACGTGAGTTTGATAGTTGGATTTTGTTAGGTGGAGGAAAAGTAGTTTCGTTGTACAGGCATAATGAAAAGTAGATGATTGATAAGCTTATGTAGGTGATACACAAAACCCACATAAGCTTGTCAACAAAGCAAATATAATCGTGTAAATCTTAGTGAGAAAACGCTTGCTTTTTATTTAGGATAGCTATATAATCTTTTTCAAATGAGGTGAATGTAAGTGGAAGAGACTGAAAATTTAGAACGTTTTATAGACGCGGTTCAATATGTGGGAAGAATGTTAAAGCGTAATGTACGGGATCAAGCATCCCCACAAGGAATTACGAAGACTCAGTGGTTTATTTTACGCCATCTTTGGAAAAAGGCGTGCACGATTGGGGAATTGGCTGAAAAATTGGAAGTTCGTTCTAGTTCGATGTCACAAATGATTGATCGAATGGAGCTTGCTGGGCTCGTGCAAAGGACGACGGATCCACAGGATGGTCGTACGAAGATTGTCATGTTGAGTGATGAAGGAAAAAAGCATTTAGAAACGATTTCAACTGCTGGTGTTGAATTGCTTTCGGATCCTTTTTCGAAGTTTAGTAAAGAAGAACAAAAAGTAGTAGTGGAGCTGTTAGAAAGATTTAAGGCAAACCTTTCAGCCGCATTTGAAGAAAAGAAGTAATGATCATTAATACTTAGGTTCGCTATATAAATAGAATGTTATTGGAGGGAAATAAATGTGAGAAAGCTAAGCCCTTATTTAAAGAAGCATTGGCTATTCGTGTTATTAGCCCCGCTTTTGATGGTGCTTGAGGTTTGTATGGATTTATTGCAGCCAAGGTTAATGGCGAGCATTATTGATGAAGGAATCATGGAAGGGAATTTATCACTTGTTCAGTCGACGGGAGCTTGGATGCTGCTTATTGCCTTTATTGGGCTTTTGGGCGGCGTCGGATGTACGTTTTTTGCGAGTTTTGCTTCCGTTTATTTTGCCGCAGACGTACGCGAAGATTTATATAAACGTGTTCAAACCTTTACCTTTAAACAATTAGATCGCTTTTCTGGAGGTCAGCTAGTCACAAGACTGACGAATGACGTAACACAGCTTCAATTATTTGTAGAAATGCTCTTAAAGATATTCGTTCGGGCTCCTTTGTTAATCATCGGAAGCACCATTATGGTCATTATTATTAGTCCGAAGCTTGCATTGATTTTAGTCGTGTCAATGCCGTTGCTTTTCACTGCATTATATTTGCTCATCCGCTATGCATTCCCAATGTTTTCAAAAGTGCAGGCAAGGCTTGATGGAGTCAATAATGTTTTGCAGGAAAATTTACGCGGGATGCGCCTAGTTAAAGCATTCGTCCGCGGAGATTTTGAACGTAAAAAATTTCATAAACAAAACAAAGAGTATACGGATTTCGCTGTAAAAGCATTTCGAATTATGGCATTGAATATGCCAGTTATGATGTTGATCATGAACTTATCGATTGTGGCCATCCTTTGGTTTGGTGCAGGGCAAACATGGGCTGGGCATCTCCCGGTAGGCGATCTCGTTGCTTTTATCAACTATGTCACCCAAGTTTTATTTTCTCTTTTAATGGTGGGGATGCTCATGATGTCTATTTCTCGGGCAAAAGCCTCTGCTGACCGTGTCAATGAAGTGTTGAATATAGAGCCGGAAAAGCAAACTCCGACAGCACAGCCACTAAAAAATGTTGAAGGTAATATTGAATTCAGAAATGTTTCTTTCGCCTATGAAGAAGACCAGGAACTTATTTTAAAGAATATTAGTTTTAATGCGAAACAAAGTGAAAGAGTTGCTATTTTGGGGGCAGCTGGTACAGGGAAGTCATCGCTTATTCACTTAATTCCGGGGCTTTATGAACCGACTGAGGGATCAGTCTTGCTTGATGGTAAAAATGTGTTGGATTTGCCATTTGAAGAACTGAGGAAACATATTGGTCTCGTGCTTCAGCAAACCATTTTATTTAGCGGAACCATCTATGAAAATATTAGTTTTGGAAAGCCGGACGCTTCGATGGAAGAAGTAATTGCTGCGGCGAAGGCAGCGCAAGCCCATGAATTTATTAGTAAAATGCCAAATGGCTACGATACTGTTTTAGGTCAACGCGGAGTCAATTTATCGGGAGGGCAAAAGCAAAGAATATCGATTGCTCGCGCTCTTTTATTAAAGCCTGCTGTTCTAATCCTTGACGATAGCACAAGTGCTGTAGACGTTAAAACGGAAATTGCTATTCAGAAGGCATTGCGGTCCGATTGGAGTGATAGTACATGTATTTTTATTGCCCAGCGCATTTCGTCTGTTGTAGATGCGGATCGCATTATCGTGATAGAGAACGGAGAAATTGTGGCAGAAGGAAAGCATGAACAATTGCTTTCAGAAAGCCGGATTTATCAAGAAATTTATGCATCTCAACAGCGAAAGGAGGAAATACTCCATGCCTAATTCTAAAGAAAGAACTCAAGCCTCAGGGCCACCTCCCGGTTTTCATCGTGGTCCTGGACGACATATGCCAACAGGTCCTGTTGTAAAAGCTAAAAATACAAAGGAAACATTGAAACGAATATGGCATTACTTAAGCAAGCAAAAGTCAGGCTTAATCGCAGTTACTATTTTTACAGCCATTAGTGCTGTCCTCATGCTGACGGGGCCTTATTTAATCGGGATCTCCATTGATAAGTATATTATTCCACGTAATTACAATGGACTTCTTTTGCTATGTCTTACTTTGCTTTTTGTATATGTTGGAAGTTCTGTTTTTTCGTGGCTTCAAATGCATGTGATGGCTGGAGTTTCCCAAAATACGGTCAGAGAGATGCGCCGAGATTTATTTGATAAACTACAGAAGCTCCCAATCCCTTATTTTGATAAAACAGCACACGGTGAATTGATGAGCAGGACGACGAATGATATGGATACTGTCTCGAATACACTCAATCAAAGCATGGCGCAATTTATTAACAGTGTGCTGACGCTAGTTGGAGTCGTCATTTTTATGCTTGTAATGGATGTATGGTTGACAATAATCAGTATGATCATCATTCCACTCGTTATTTTTATTACAAAAAATATAGCTAAGTTCACACGGAAATTTTTCAGCAATCAACAAAAAGAATTAGGCTCATTGAATGGTTTTATTGAAGAAACGGTCTCGGGGCAAAAAGTAATCAAGGTGTATCGCAGGGAAGCAAAAGCCCTAGAGGAGTTTCGTGAAAAGAATGTTGCTTTGCGGGATGTTGCTAAAAAAGCACAAATTTTTGCCGGTGTAATGGGGCCTTCCATGAACTTTGTGAATAACTTAAGCTTTGCGCTCATCGCGGGAATTGGCGGATGGTTGGCGCTTAATGAGATCGTAACAATCGGAATTGTAGTCGCATTTTTAAATTATTCAAGACAGTTTAGCAGGCCCATCAATGAGCTTGCGAACCAGTTTAATTTATTGCAGTCTGCAATCGCCGGAGCGGAACGGATTTTTGAAGTAATGGACGAGGTAGAAGAGGATGAAAAAGATGAAAAGTTACCTTCTCTTCCAGCCATTCAGCATTCCATCGAGTTTGAAAATGTTTCTTTTTCTTACTCGAAAGAAGATGAAGAGGTATTGCGAAGTATTTCTTTCTTTGCTGAAAAAGGGCAAAACGTTGCTCTTGTCGGTCCTACTGGTGCCGGAAAAACAACGATTGTTAACTTGCTTACCCGTTTTTATGATATTGATAATGGGAGCATTAAAGTAGATGGTACGGATATAAAAGTGTGGGATCGGAATAGCTTGCGCAAACGAATTGGGATCGTTTTGCAAGATGCCTTTTTGTTCAGTGGCTCTGTTATGGACAATATCCGCTATGGGCGTTTGGATGCAACCGATGAAGATGTGGTGAATGCAGCAATAATGGCGAATGCTGACAATTTTATTCGTAAGCTTCCTGAAGGGTACCAATCAAAATTATCGGCAGATGGAGGCAATTTAAGTCAAGGTCAGCGACAGCTTATTACAATTGCACGAGCCATATTGGCAGACCCGGATATATTAATTCTTGATGAAGCAACGAGCAGTATAGATACGAGAACCGAAAGACAAATTCAAGAAGCAATGAAAACATTGATGAAGGGGCGTACAAGTTTTGTTATTGCTCACAGGCTTAGTACGATCCGCGAAGCTGATATGATTCTCGTTATTAAGGATGGCGAAATATTCGAACGAGGCAACCACGATCAACTTATGGAGCAAAAAGGATTTTATTATGAGCTGCAGATGAACGCGGGCGCCGCTCTGAAGGCAGTATAAATGACGAAAATTCCTGGAAGGAATTGAAATATATACGAGTTCTTTAAAGGAATCTGCGTATCATTGTAGAACCTCATATAGATGGGAAATATTATTAGAAGGAGTGAATACATATGTCTCAAAAAGTGCGTCTTGGAAAAACAGATTTATATGTGAATCCGATCGGGCTCGGTACAAATGCAGTTGGAGCAGCGCGACTAAATCCGGATTTAGATGGCGAGCTTGGAAGAAATATTATTAGAACGGCTATAGAAAGTGGTTTAGATTTTCTCGATACCGCTTTTATATATGGTCCTAGAAGATCGGAAGAAATTATCGGAGAAGTGTTAAAAGAATCGGGTGCTCGTAGTAAGATGATAATTGCAACAAAAGGTGCACATCGATTCGAAGGGGAGGATGTAGTTGTTGATAATTCTCCCAACTTTTTGAGAAGGTCTGTTGAAGATAGTTTAAACAGACTGCAAACCGATTATATTGATTTGTATTACATTCATTTTCCAGATGAAGATACGCCTAAAGCAGAGGCGGTTGGTGTTTTAAAAGAGCTTAAAGATCAAGGGAAAATTCGTGCGATTGGCGTGTCTAATTTCTCCATGGACCAGTTAAAAGAAGCAAATGTCAACGGCTATGTTGATGTGTATCAAGGAGAATACAATTTATTAAATCGATCCGCAGAAAAAGAATTTTTCCCGTATATGATGGAAAAGAATATTTCGTTTGTACCTTATTTCCCACTTGCTTCCGGTTTGCTTACTGGAAAATTTAATAAAAATTCCGAAATAACAGATGCACGTTCAAGAAAGCCGCACTTCCAAGGAGATGCCTTTATTCAAAATCTAGAGAAGGTCGAGCAACTTAGAAAAATAGCGGACGCGAAGGGTGTGGATATTGCCCATATCGTATTGGCATGGTACTTAACAAGAGATGCTGTTGACACAGTCATTCCAGGAGCTAAAAGACCTGAGCAAGTCTTAAATAATCTTAAAACGTTGGAAGTAAATTTAACTGATGCTGAAATTCAGGAGATTGACAGCATTTATAGTTAAAAGGAGTCGGCTGCAATATCATTTTAAAAACTCGACCTAATGACGTGGTCGAGTTTTTTGCCGTAAAAGAAATATAAAAATCTCTTTTATCATGTAGCCGAGAACACCTGTGATTTCAATCATGAGATGAATCGGCTTCGAATCGGGCGTGATTTCATATCACGTTAACGATTCGACATATGCCAAAATACAGATTGCATATAGGCCCTGGATAATCGTAACTCAATCACAAAAAGGTGCTAACATATGGTACATTGATATTTAAAGAGTTCCCTGAGTTAAAAGGGAAACTCTGGGGTGGTCATCTCTGGAACCCTTCTTATTTTGTCGCAACCGCTAGCGAACAGACAAAGACCCAGATTCGGCAGTACATTCAAAATCAGAAGGGGAGGTGAGCATCCTTTGATCGTGAACAGAGCCTATAAGTTCAG
>NZ_JAGYPL010000002.1:442363-1086333 GCF_018343715.1 Bacillus sp. FJAT-49711
GGGGTGGTCATCTCTGGAACCCTTCTTATTTTGTCGCAACCGCTAGCGAACAGACAAAGACCCAGATTCGGCAGTACATTCAAAATCAGAAGGGGAGGTGAGCATCCTTTGATCGTGAACAGAGCCTATAAGTTCAGAATCTATCCCACTAAAACTCAAGAAGTCCTAATCGCCAAAACCATCGGGTGTTGCCGTTTTGTTTACAATTATTTTGTAGGAAAACAAAAAGGGAAAGATGCCTATTGGCATATGGTTGCGGAAATGGTTCAAAACGGACAACTCCCTAGGAACAACTGGAAAGGAGAATTTTTCCATAAGAATAAGTCGATTAAAGCTCTTCCAGAGTTGAAGAAACACTATCCATTCTTGAAAGAAATAGACAGCATCGCCCTGCAAAAATCGGTTGAAATCGTCCATGAAGCCTATAGAAGATATTACAAAAAACAAAATGATGAGCCTCGCTTTAAGTCAAAAAGAAATCCCGTCCAATCCTACACAACGAAATATGTAAATGGAAATATTGCCGTGCTGGGCAAACATATAAAACTCCCAAAACTTGGACTTGTACGCTTTGCGAAAAGTCGAGAAGTTCATGGGCGAATAATCAATGCCACCATTCGGCGGAACCCTGCTGGTAAATATTTTGTTTCCATTCTTGTTGAAGTGGATATACAGCCCCTACTCAAAACAGGTTCATCCATAGGGGTCGATGTTGGATTAAAAGATTTTGCCACTCTATCAGATGGAACCGTATACAAAAATCCAACGTTTTTTCGCGCGTTAGAGGAAAAGTTAGCCAACGCCCAACGCGTCCTATCCAGGCGACAAGTAGGCTCCACCAATTGGCATAAACAACGAGTGAAAGTCGCCAAGATCCATGAAAAAATCACGAATTCACGGCAGAATATGCTGCATAAAATCTCCACCCATCTTGTCAAAAACCACGACTTGATTGGGATGGAAGATTTAGCTGTAAAAAAGATGCTTAAAAATGTCCATCTTGCAAAGGCAATCAGTGAAGTATCGTGGTCACAATTCAGAACGATGTTGGAATATAAAGCAAAATGGTACGGAAAACAAGTAGTCCTTGTTGCAAGGAATTTTGCTTCCAGTCAACTTTGTTCTCATTGTGGTCATAAACATAAAGCCGTTAAGGATCTTGCGTTGCGTGAGTGGACTTGCCCATCATGCGAATGCCTTCATCAACGTGATCTTAACGCAAGTATCAATCTTCGCAATGAAGCATTGCGATTAACCGCAGGAACTGTGGGGATAGCCTAATCCATTAGAAGCCAAGGGGTTTCTGTACCTAGGAATCTTACGGCTTTAGCCGTGAGAGGTTCAAGTAAAATATGAGCTTGAACATGACTTCCTATTTGAAATGATAAATCCACCGAAATAAGATTGATCCGTGTTTGAAAGGGTACTTGGAAGGTAAAGTTAAATTTTAGATGAAAGGAATTTTATGTTTGGTTTTACAGATTTAATTGGACTGATTATGTCGGCATTTATTATCCTTCCAGTTGTCGTATTTTTAAGAGAACTGGGTTATCTCATTACAAGTGGAATATTCGGTGTGAAAAATCCTAGAGTAACGATTGGAACAGGACCAAGAATTTTCAAATTAGGTATGTTCGATATTCGAAAATACTACCATATATATAGTTGGTTTTCATATGATTCTATTAAAAAGAAAAGCCGACTTGCGTATATTAGCATTTATGCAGGGCCAATCTTAACAAATCTTTGCTTTGCCTTATTGATTAATGCGCTTTTATCCAATGGTGGGATTCAATCATTTCATACCTTTTGGAATCGATTCATCTTCTATGCTTTTTATTATATACTCTTTGACTGTGTCCCTATGATCACTGTAAATGGAAAGCCAAATAACGGGATGATCATTTATGAGCTGCTTCGTTACGGGAAGCGAGTTGACTATAATAAGGAACCTTTTATTCCATCTACATCCGAAGTCGAAGAACAATATCAAAAAGAATGGAGAAAAGAAGTTAGAAGAACAAAGAAAAAGTAAACACTGAGAAAAATATGATTCTTTTCTTAACTAAGTACATTCCATACGTAATTAATCTTCACGTGGTAGTTAACAATCATTTTCTTTTATAAAACCAAAATAATGAAACGCCATAGAACCTGCTCACATCTGAAATTATTTAATCAAACGTTTGGTTAAAGGAAAAAAGTAAATCTTAAAAAAACGATCTTATCGATTCAGGTTCTTTACTCCCGTTCAGTTGCGATGGATGAAATGGAGAAGAGGAAAAGGGTCCTAATCAAACGATTGATTAAATGAAAAATAGGCAATCCAGTGCTAATCAAACGATTGATTAAATAGAAAAAGGATAACCAAACGCTAATCAAACGATTGATTAACAGGAACTTAAACGAGGTAAATTCACTAAGGTCAAAAAAATGGGACTAGGCGAAATGCCAGTCCCTGTTTTTTTATTTACACAATCTTCGTATTGCTGAGGTTTTTCCCATTTTCTCTCTGTTCTGGCACTCGCATGAGAATTCCAATTCCAATAATGAATAGTATGACAAGGCTAAATACCCCATATGAAGTATGCCCCGTAATTTGTGCTGTGACCCCAAGTAAAAGCGGCCCCATAATAGAAGCGAACTTTCCAATAATATTGTAAAACCCAAAAAATTCATTGGACTTTTCTTTCGGAATCATTCTAGCATAATATGAGCGGCTTAATGCTTGGATTCCTCCTTGGGAAGTAGCGACAAGCATCGCTAAAATCCAGAAATCAGCAACAGTTTTAAGGAAGAATGCGTAGATGCAAACGATAATATAAACAATTATTCCAACGTAGAGCATCTTTTTTCCAGTGAATCTTTCAGCTAACTTTCCATATAAAATGGCAAAAGGTGCGGCGACCACTTGGGTTGCAAACAAAATGATTAGAAGATTGACAGCATCGATTCCTAAGTCGGTCCCATATGCCGTGGACATGGATATAATTGTACCGACGCCATCAATATAGAAGAAATAAGCAAGTAAAAATAAAAATAGTGCTCGATATTTACGAATATCTTTAAACGTTTGGCCAAGTCTTTTAAAACTCTTTGCGATTGGATTTGGTTCACGCTTAATATAATAGCGCTGATGAACATTTTTAAACATTGGAATGGCGAATAGTCCCCACCAAATAGCTGTAATAAGGAATGCGGTTTTGCTGGCCAATCCAGCTGAAATAGGAAGGATCTCCTTTTGAGCTAAAAGAATTATCGCAATACTGATAATAAACGGAATGGTACTTCCGATATATCCTAGACCATACCCGCGAGCAGAAATGAGATTCATTCGTTCCGTTGTTGTGACGTCGACAATAAAAGCATCGTAAAATACGATTGACCCAGTGAAACCAACGGTTGAAAACATATAAAGAATTAATAATAGCTGCCATTGTTCACCTGGGATAAAAGCTAGTAAAGCAGTGGCACCAACTCCTAATGCAAAAAAGAACGTGAAGAACTTTTTCTTAAGTCCTTGGTAATCTGCAATCGTCCCCAATATTGGGCTTAGCATCGCCAAAATAAAAGTGGCGATCGCGATAGTATAGCCTAAATAGGCAGTAGAATCCACGGAACTAACGCCAGCCGATGTTGCAACAGATTTATAAAAGATTGGAAAAACGGCCGATGTAATGATAATCGAATAAGCAGAATTTGCCCAGTCATACAGCACCCAACTATTCTCTTCTTTTGAAAATTTCTTCTTCACTCATTTCCCCCCTTTATAATTTATATATATTGTACTTGAAGAATAGATTAGAATGTTGGAAATTTTTAAACATCCAATAATTCATTGACGACATTCCCATCAGTATTCCCGAGGTCGAGTCCAAGTAATTTTGCAAATGTAGGGCCTTCATCGACAAGGTGCATCGAAGGAATAACAATGTTTTCGCGAATGCCACATCCAGAAGCGATCAGCATTGTTTTGTAATGTTCCTTTGCAGGTGAATACCCATGAGAAGCGAACGTATATCGTTTATTCGTGACATCTTCTTTCGTTATCGAATCAATAAACGCTCCTTCAAGTCGCTCATGAAAATAAAACCCCTTGCGTGCTTCGATCATAAAGGCAGCCTTCTCATCAGCGCCTTTTGTTCCTGCTTCTTCACCTGTCAGGACATATTCTATTCCGTTATTCTCATCCTTTGAGAGATTTCGCAATAGTTCCCCTACACGTGTTTTCGTTTCCGTGTCATTCTGATCATGTAAATATATATAAGCCGAGCCGTCACAGCTTTTACAATATGCTTTCCAGTCAGTTACTTTGCCTTTTTCATTCACGTTCAAAAGACCTTGTTCCCTTAAAAGTACATTTACTTTCACGGCCTTTGATTCATCTAAAGCACTGTGGTCTCCAAGAGCAACGACGCTCGATTTTTCATATATTCCTGCATTTTTTAAAGCATGTAAAATCCTGCCTAAGCGCATATCATGGCGTTTTATAGCAGCTTGGGCCTCATCAGAGGAAAAGCCATGATAATGCCGCTGTGTATCGAGGTCAGTAAAATGGACAAGCATTAAATTTGGTTTTTTCGTTTCAATTGTATGGACAGCAGATTCTAATACAAAGTCATCTAGTTCTGGTTGACTAAGTCCTTTTCTTAAATGGCCGAAACGATTATTCATATCAATTTGATAAAATACACTTCCATTTGCCAATGAAACGGCTATTTGATTGAGCCAAGGACGATTAGAAAAAATTTCAGGCATATTGTAGTCAATATTAGCTTTTGCGGTAACAGGCCATAATAAAGCGGCTGTTTTCATGCTAGCTTTTTTCGCCTCATCATATAAAGTTGTTCCTTTAATATGAAATCGATGCCAATACCAATCGGGGGAGGGGCTTCCCGGTTGAAGGAAAGTATTATTGATGACACCATGTCGATTAGGGTATTTTCCCGTTACAATCGTCGCGTGACATGGATAAGTGACAGATGGGTAAATAGTTTCAACGTTTTTGCAATATGAACCTTGTTTTAATAGTTCCTGAAAATTTGGAAGATCTTTAAGCATGGGAAAGTCCAATGCGGAAAGACAATCAAATGAAATAACGATTAAATGATCTGTAAGTCGTGCCATGTGTACCTCCTGCAAAAAAAGTATCTAAATCCATCATAATGGTAGATCAACTTCTTTGCCATTAAAGAATGAAAAAGTTGTGAATATAGTCGGAAACTCGTCCCATAAAGGTTTAAAATAAATCTATAGTAGAGGCAATCATTTTTTACGGCTAGTTTGACTGTAAAAAGAAGCTCTAGCTAAAGTCAGCCACTTGAAAACGGAGTACGAAAAACCTCACAAACACAACTAGCATATTGGATTCGGATGGCGCACTTAAAAAGCGAGCTGGAGCGAAAATTAACGTCCAAGATAAAGAATTCCAAAATAATAAAAAAAATTTATTTTTCTCCAACACTTTTACGCTATGAAACGTTATCTATACGAAGGCAACAAAAAAATCGAAGTGAGTGAGACATATGGAAGTGAGTGATCTTTATGAAAAGTTAAAAGTGGATCTTCATCGATTTGCCTTATCGATTTCCCGGCATGAGCATGAGGCAAATGACCTTGTCCAAGATGCTGTAATGAAGTCCTTAAAAGAATCGGAACTTTATAACCTTCCCGAATATAAACAAAAGGCTTGGTTTTACCGCGTCATGAAAAATAAACTCATTGATGAAAGAAGAAAAGAAAAGCGATTATCGGAATGGGAAGACGATTTTGATATACCTGCGCAAGCATTAACTGGAAATCATGTTGAAATGGCAGAGCTTTTATCGCATTTACCAGCCGAACTAAGCGATATTGTTTTTAAAAGGTATTGGCTTGGGCTGAATAGTAAAGAAATTGGAAGACAGCTTGAACTTCCAGCTTCAACCATCAGGTATAAGCTTCATAAGGCAATTAACCGTTTGCGACTCATAATGGAAATGGAGGAAGACAAATGACGAAACAGAGAATAGCAAATGTAGGGTTATTAAATTTAACGAATGCAACTGAAGAAAGCATACAAGGAATTGAAAGAATTGATAATGTAGGGCTTGTCCTTTATAAAAATGAAAATGCCCATCTTTTATCAGCCATAAATATAGGAAATATCGGAAAAACAATCTCAATTCCAGAGGGATATTCTTTTTTTAATGGAATTTTGAATATTGATGAAGCTTATATAGAGTCGATAAAAGAACCATTGCACTTATTCATTAATGGAATCGTCATTATTGATAAAAATGTTCAAGCTGATCAAATAAAAAAAGATTTATTTCACTTCATTATGAATGGAAAAGTATATAGCCCAGCTCATCTTTCTGGTTCCGTCAGTACTCTATTTGCGGATGGAGAGCTAAATGTCAGTACTTATCAAGGAGAACCACCTCGTATTGAGAATGGAAAGTTTACACTATCCAATTCATTTCTTCAATCTCTGGAGGGTCCGCAATATTTAGTAGTGAACGGAGTTCTTAAGTTTTCCTCCGACCTTAATATGGAATTGTTTAATGAAAAAATCAGTGATATGGAAGTGCACGGAAAAATCACTATCCATGAAGAGCAAGAAGCTTATTTATATAAAAAAATGGCATCATTAACGACATCACCTGTTGAAGTCATTCCAGCGGATTACGAATTGATTGAGAGTCAACTTCGCTTAAATAGCCGTTCCGTTCGTCGTTTTAAAAATAAAAAGATTATGACGAAGAGGCCAATCGTAATAGATGCAGACGTATCTCGGGAAGCCCTGACAAATGCTTTTTCTAAAATTCATTCTTCATCTTTTATTGTTTGTCACGAGACTGTTGAGGATATCATATACGAATTATGCACTTTATTGGATACGGAAGTGCTTGCTTACGAAAATACTTTCATCTTGATTGAAGATGAAGAAGAATGGTCAAATGATCAATTGTTAGCTTTAAACAAACCTTCAAACTTTATTGTAAGAGGAGAACTTACACTTAATGAGGATATAGATCCCGAGGTATTGCAAGAAAAAATAACAGCCATTGATTTAATGGGCGAAATGATTGTTTCAAACAAAAAAATAAAAGGGAGCCTGCAAAACCTTCTTAGATTAAATGATGGCAGCATAACAGACAAAGACAAAACAAGAGATGAAAACACATCATACTTAAATAACATTGGCGAGCTTTCCTTATAGGAGGAAGTAAAAATGTTTATTTTTTTAGAAACAGAAGTTAAGCAAAGAATATACGCATTGCAACAGGAATCTGAAAAGCAACGATATTTGCAAAAGAAAAAAGAAACCATTTCTACTAAGCAATCTTTACAAAGAGTCAAATCAATAAAGAAGTCAAAACCTCTTTTATCTAACTAGAGTAGAAAAGCCATAATCGATCGTGATCATGGCTTTTCTTTTTTTTTATTTAAGCGCCTACCATTTAGCAAAGTTTTTGCCCTTTTACGATAAGGAAACTAAATCCGCCTTTTCGTCGTGGTCCCGCTGCACGTCTATATTCAGACGCTTACGCTTGTAGCTTACATATCATGGCCGCCAGCTTTATTTTGTCTCGTATGGTTTTTGTTTTTTACTTTGTGGGAACCGCTTAATGGTTTTGGCTGGCTTGATTGTTTTTCATGAGCATTAGAATTGTTCTTAGCCATTATCTGTCCTCCTTTTAGTGGTGCGTCCATAAGTTACCCTGAAAATAAGAATTTATGATTGTAAAATCGAAAATCATAACATGATGTAGTAAAATAAAAATGGAATCGCTTCATTATACTGAAAGGAAGTCATTACGATGCAATATGAAGTGTTAATCGAAGAAATGAGAAATGGTTTAGTTGAAAATATTCATAGTGGAATTATTTGTGGGGTAAATGATCAGCTTCAATCCATTTATCAAGTTGGCGGAGACGATCAATATGTTTATTTTCGTTCCGCTGCCAAGCCTATACAAGCAATCCCGATATTTTTATCCAATATTATTTCAAAATACAATATAACTGATGAGGAAGCCGCTTTATTCACAGCTTCCCAACGCGGGGAAACTTATCATATCGCCGCACTCGAGTCATTATTAAATAAGCTGCCGGTTAAAGAGGAAGAACTTTTTTGCCCGGCTTCTTATCCGTTAAATGCTGTTCCAAAAGAAGCGATGATTCGGGAACAAAAAAGTAAAAGAAGATTGTATCATAATTGCGCTGGAAAACATTTAGGTTTTGCAACAATGTGCCGTGAGCTCGATTTTCCTGTGGAAGGCTATTGGGAAGAAAGTCATCCACTTCAGCAAAAAATACTGAGCATTCTTTCCGAGCTGTCGGAAGTCCCCCAATCAAAGATAAAAACTGGGGTTGATGGTTGTGGGGTGCCTGTATTTGCCATCCCATTGAAAAACATGGCCATTACGTATTTGAAATTAGCTTGTCCTGATTTAATCGCTGACCAAGACATGCAAGAAGCAGTCAAAAAAATGACGAATGTCATGAATCTCCATCCTAATATTGTGGCATCAGAAGATTTTGTCTGCTCAGTTTTACTAAGAGATGATAACATTGTTGCAAAAGGTGGGGCGCAAGGAGTCTATTGCTTCGGCCTGAAAAAAGAAAGAATTGGTTTTGCTTTAAAAGTTTTAAGCGGCTCCGAAGATGTGTGGCCAAATGTATTAGCCGCCATACTTGAACAAATTGGCTACAGCAATAAACAAACGATTGCATCCTTAAGGGATATTAGGCCATCTGTTATCAAAAATGATGCTGGAATTGTAGTGGGAGAAATAAAAGAGAAATTTACTTTATAAAATATGGGGGAGTTAAGGGTGAGCAAAAAGGTCATTATCAATGCTAAAGTTGTGACAACAAATGAAATCACACAGGCATCCACGGTATGGATTCAAGATGGACAAATTCAAAAAGTAGACCATAGTACTAATCCGGAAATTCCCAAGGAGTATGAAGTAATTGACGCAAATGGACAGTTATTAATTCCCGGAACGATTGATGTCCACATCCATGGTGCAAATGGATTCGATATGATGGATGGGACGGAAGAAAGCATTCTTGAAGTTTCGAAAACATGTGCTGCCACAGGCTGTACATCTTTTCTTGTTACTTCTGTTACATCATCAATCGAAGATTTAATGGTTATGATCCGAAATGTTAAGAACGTTATTGGTAAAGAACAAGGTGCTAAAATTGCGGGCATCCACTTAGAAGGCCCGTATTTAAATGTAAAACGTAAAGGTATGCAAAATGAGTTGTATTTACGTCATCCTAATCTAGATGAAATGAAGGAAATTTTATCTGAAGCAGGCGACCTCGTTAAAATGGTCACAATCGCACCAGAGCTGCCAGGCGGGATTGAGATGGTTGAGTTTTTAAAAGAGAAAGGCATCATTGTCGCGATCGCCCATTCAGATGCAACATACGAAGAAGCAAAAGAAGCTTTTTCAAAGGGGGCAAGCCATGTCACACACTGCTTTAATGGTATGCGCCCTATTCATCATCGTGATCCGGGACTTGTAGTAGCCGCGTTTGAAGAAGATCATGTAAGCCTACAAGCGATTGTTGATCACGTGCATCTTCATCCAGCCATCGTTCGCCTTATGCACCGCATTAAGGGGCCGGAAGGGGTTGTCTTAATTACAGATGCGCTGCAAGCGATGAATATGGGAGATGGGGAGTATGAGTTTGGCGGCCATAAAGTAACAGTGGAAAACGGTGAAGCGCGACTTGCTGATGGAACACTTGCTTCCAGTACCGTCACAATGAATGCTGCATTACAGAAAACCGTTGAAAGTGGAATTTCATTGCAGGATGCTGTTTATATGGCGGCCACGACACCTGCCGCTATTTTAGGAATGGACACGAAAGGAGCCATTGCTCCGCAATTGGACGCAGACCTCGTCTTGCTGGATTCCGATTATGATGTATTATGGACAATGATTGAAGGGCATTTCGTTTAAAATGAAAGACCGCTTTCTATTAGTTAGAGAGCGGCCTTTTTTTGGCTGAAAGTTGATAAAGGCGAATAATCGAAAATAAGTACGCGTATCCTGCACAAAGTCCAGCAATGATATCAGTCGGATAATGCACGCCTATGTAAATTCGGCTGATTGAAATAAGAATGATGAACAAAATGGTGATGGTCAACCATATGTAGCGATGTTTTTGCCCCATTTTTAACATGTAGATAAAGAGATAAAACAAGAACCCGTATACTACGATTGAGCCCATGGCATGTCCACTCGGAAAGCTAAATCCACTTTCATGAAACAAGGCCTCAAGAGATGGCCGCTCGCGATGAATCCATCCTTTTAATATATGGTTTAAACCAGTCATTCCTAAGAAAGCTAAAATTAAAAACGAAGATTCCATATATTTTTTCTTGATGATAAGAAAAATGAGTACGGCAACGGACATTGGAATAATGAATCTTTTAGAACCTAATTCTGTGAAGAAATAAAAGAAACCATTTAAAAACGTCGTTCTTATCCCTTCAAAAAACTCAAGGATATGGATATCCATTTTTTCAAAAAATACAAGGTCATATGAAAAAGCTAGCCCGAAAAATATGATTAAACTAATGATCAAGAAAATCTTTTTTGCCACAAAATAAGCCTCCGTTCTGGATCGTTCTTTATTACTTTAAATTCTCCATTCGTAATATGTCAACTCTATCCAAAACGAGAATTAATCAGTCCATCATTTCAGCAACTATTTCATAAGACTTTAAGCGATCTTCCTGATAATAGATTTGAGAATTAATGATAATTTCGTCAGCTTCAGTTTCTTTAATAAAGGCTTCAAGTTTTTGTTTTACCGTATCATAGCTCCCAACAAGCGTAGAACTAGAATCTAGTGTTTTTTCAATGTGGGCACGTTCAATTGGAGACATGACTTCATCTATGTTTTCAACTGGTGGTTGCAATTCTGTTGGACGATTTCTAATCAAGCTTAAAAATTGTTGCTGTTGGGAAGTTGAAAGCCACATGGCTCTATCGTCAGTATCGGCTGCGATGATATTGATGCCAAGCATAGCATATGGCTTTTGAAGGACGGCAGACGGTTTAAAATTTTCACGGTATAACTTTAACGCCTGCAATACATAATCAGGCGCAAAATGGCTTGCAAAAGAAAAGGGTAATCCTTTTTGAGCTGCTAGCTGTGCGCTAAATCCACTTGAGCCAAGCAGCCAAATAGGGATATTCAAACCTTCACCTGGTATTGCTCTAACACGAGCTTCTGGGTCATAGTTAAAATACGCTTGCAATTCATCAACTTGCTGTGGGAATTCCTCTGCACCTCTACTTAACGTACGCCTAAGTGCATAAGCTGTTGCTTGATCACTTCCGGGTGCACGTCCTAAACCAAGATCGATTCTCCCAGGGTATAAAGATTCCAATGTTCCGAACTGTTCGGCTATGACAAGTGTGGCATGATTAGGCAGCATAATACCGCCTGCTCCTATACGAATTCTCTTTGTCACGCCGGCAATATGACCAATAAGAATTGAGGTTGCCGAGCTTCCGATACCAGGCATATTATGATGCTCCGCCAACCAGTAGCGATTAAATCCAAGAGATTCCACGAGACGAGCCAACTTTACGCTATTTTTAAAAGACTGTTCAGCACTGCCGCCTTTTGTAATAGGGGCTAAATCAAGAACGGATAACGGAATCCCATTAAAGAGTTTTCGTTGGTCAGTCAATTTTCCCACTCCTTTAATTTCCTTTTTATAAATGATAGGCCGATTTTTCAGTTCAGTCCAATTTTAGGTTGAATTGTAAATTCATCTTTACAAAATCTTTACAATTCCTTAATGTACATTTAATTGTTTCTTCATTAAGATTGTGAGGGGCAGAATGATGTCGAATAATAATAATTAGGGGAGAAGACATGGATTTGCAAACAATACTTTTTATGTTTTTTGGAGGACTGGGGATATTCCTTTATGGAATCAAGTCTATGGGAGATGGCCTTCAAAAGGTTGCGGGCGATGGTCTGCGAGAGTTGTTGGATCGCTTTACCACTAGGCCAATCATGGGAGTTTTAACCGGAATTGTCGTAACAGGATTGATACAATCTAGTTCAGCTACAACCGTTTTGACGATTGGACTCGTGACAGCGGGTTTTATGACATTAAGACAAGCCATCGGAGTCATTATGGGTGCCAATATTGGAACGACTGTAACGGCATTTATTATTGGGATTAATATTTCCGAATACTCGCTCCCGATTCTTGCTTTTGGAACAATCTTAATTTTCTTCTTTAAAAATCATAAAGTGAACAACTTTGGCCAAGTATTTTTTGGTTTTGGAGCTTTATTTTTCGGACTTAGTTTAATGGGAGACGCGATGAAACCACTGCGTGGAGCCCAAGCTTTTTCGGATATGATGGTAAATTTAAGCGATAACCCATTACTTGGTGTAGGGGTCGGTACACTTTTCACCGTTATCATCCAAAGTTCATCTGCTTCAATAGCGCTATTGCAAACCTTGTATGATCAAGGTGCTATTAATTTGAATGCAGCATTGCCAATTTTGTTTGGAGATAATATTGGAACTACCATTACAGCGGTTTTAGCTTCTATTGGAGCTTCCGTCGCTGCAAGAAGGGCTGCATTTACACATGTGCTTTTTAACGTCATTGGAACAATACTCGTTTTACTTTTATTTATTCCGTATACACATTTGGTTGAGTTTTTCCAAACAACCTTTAATTTAAATCCTAGAATGACGATTGCTTTTGCTCATGGAACCTTTAATGTGACAAATACGATCATCCAATTTCCATTTATAGCAGTACTAGCTTGGATTGTAACAAAGTTAATTCCTGGGGAAGATACTTCCATTGAACATAAGGCCGTTCATTTAGGAGAGCAATTTATTCGTCAATCTCCTTCGATCGCTCTCGGCCAAGGAAAGAAGGAAGTTCTGCGTATGGCCGAATTAGCGGATAAAGGCATGGAAGAAGTAGGTCAATATTTTAAATCACAAGGGAAGAAGCATAGAGAGCTTCTGCCGCAAATTGAGGATGCCCTTAACAACTTAGATAAAACGATCACTGAATATTTGATTCAGATTTCTTACCATTCATTGACAGATCATGATTTGCATACTCACCATACCCTTATGAATACCGTTATTAACCTAGAGCGTATTGGTGACCATATTGAAAATATTATGGAGTTAATTGATAGTCAAATTAAAAATAAAGTAACATTTTCTGAATCTGCATTGGAAGATTTAGATGAAATGTTTGATTTAACTGTTTCTACTTTAAGACAAGCCATTACTGCTTTAGAGCAGAATGATATTGTGCAAGCTAAAGCTGTTCTTGAAAAAGAAAAAATCATTGATCAAATGGAACGTGATCTTCGTAAGAAGCATATCATTCGATTAAATGAAAACCAATGCACGGGCACAGCGGGAATTGTTTATGTTGATATCGTCAGCAATTTAGAAAGAATTGGTGACCACGCAGTTAATATTGCAGATGGAGTTATTAGTGAAGTTTAATATGAAAGAACCTTACTTTGAACAAAAAAGTAAGGTTCTTTTTTTTATCTACCCTATATATGTGTATTTTCCCTTTCTTTGTAAATAATAACGTCAATACTTTTTGGAAAGGGGTTATGAGATGAGTGAGCAAAAAGGAAATAAACAAATGACTCGCAGAGAATTTATTCGTAAAGGGAGCTACGTTGCGGGTGGAGCCATTGGTGGTGGTGTGTTGGGTGGGCTGATCACACAGCAAGTGCTGAAGCCAAATGATAAAAATTTGGGTGCCGCACCTCCAGAAAAAGCGAAAGTAGAGCGTTATACGCAAGCGATGATGTATTTTTCAAATCCTGAAGATTTTAACGTTCTTTCCCAAGCTGCTGAACGAATTTTCCCAGCGGATAAACTTGGCCCGGGTGCCATCGATTTAGATGTTCCTTACTATATAGATCATCAATTAGCTGGGGCTTGGGGACATAATGCCCGGGATTATATGATGGGCCCATTTTATCCAGGGCTTGAAACACAAGGCTTCCAATCCCACTTAAAAAGAAATGAAATCTTCAGTCAAGGTATTGGTAAAATCAAATCATTTAGTCAACAAAAATACAAAAAAACTTTTACCGAACTGACGGAAAAAGAACAAGATGAAGTGCTAATCGCGTTTGAAAAAGGTGATGTGCCTATGGAAGGAGTTACTTCCAGCGACTTCTTCAAGTTATTTCGAATGGTGGTACTTGAGGGTGTCTACGCTGATCCTCTTTATGGAGGAAATCGTGATATGGCTGGATGGAAAATGAAGAGTTTTCCTGGAAATCAAATGAGCTATCTCGACAAAATTGAAGCGAAAGACTTTTTAGAAATTGAACCTGTAAGTCTACACGCTCACATGCCTACACATGGGAAATGATACTTAACTTGAAACGGAAAGGAAGAATAACGTGGCCAAAACTTTACCAAAAACGGATGTTGTCACAGTCGGAGTAGGTTGGGCTGGTGGGATTATCGCAGCTGAATGTGCAAAAAATGGTTTAAAGGTTGTTGGATTGGAAAGAGGAGGAGGCAATCGCAATACAGAGGACTTTTCCATGGTACATGATGAATTACGCTATGCCATTCGCTACGACTTAATGCAAGATGTATCGAAAGAAACGATTACCTTTCGAAATAAACTTGATCAAAGAGCATTGCCTATGAGGCAGCTAGGATCATTCTTACTTGGTTCCGGAGTTGGAGGAGCAGGCGTCCATTGGAATGGGCATACGTTTCGCTTCTTACCGTATGACTTTGAACTTAAAACGAAAACGATTGAGAAGTACGGAAAGAATAAAATTAAGGACGGTTACTTAATTCAAGACTGGGGCATTACGTATGATGAGCTTGAGCCTTACTACGATAAGTTTGAAAAAACTTGCGGGATTTCTGGTGAACCGAATCCGTTAGGCGGGAAAAGGAGCAGTGATTATCCGACGCCTCCGATGAAAAATACGGTCATGACGAACAAGTTTAAGGATGCAGCAAAGAAACTAAATCTACATCCATTTTCATTGCCTTCAGCTAACTTATCAGAAGCATACACAAATCCGGATGGTGAACAGCTCAATGCCTGTCAATATTGTGCTTTTTGTGAACGCTTTGGCTGTGAATATGGAGCTAAATCTTCGCCAACAGTTACAGTCATTCCTACTGCGACTAAAACAGGGAATTTTGAATTAAGAACACACGCAAACGTTATTGAAATACTGCATAAAGGTGGAAAAGCTACAGGTGTTAAATATATCGATACAACTAAAGGCGAGGAGGTCATTCAGCCTGCGGATGTCGTTGTCATCACGAGCTATGTTATGAATAATGCAAAGCTTTTACTCGTCTCAAAACTCGGGAAGCCATATGACTCAAAAACTGGTACAGGTGTAATTGGAAAAAACTACTGCTATCAGCTTAATCCTGGCACAACAGGCTTTTTCGAAAAGGAACGTTTTAATTCATATATGGGTGCTGGCGCTCTTGGACAAGTAGTGGATGATTTTAATGGGGATAATTTTGATCATAGCGATCTTGATTTTATTCACGGAGGTTCATTTGTCGTTAGTCAATCAGGATTTAGGCCGATTGCGAGTAACCCTGTCCCGTCTGGAACACCGTTATGGGGAAAGGAGTTTAAGCAGAAATCTATTAAATACTATACGAGAACGATTGACGCGTGGTTTCAAGGATCCTCGATGCCCCATCGAAACAACTATCTTGATTTGGATCCAACTTTTAAAGATGCATACGGAGTCCCATTATTAAGGATGACGTATAACTTCACAGACCAAGATCGTAAATTAAATGATTATTTAAACACTCAAAGTGACAAAGTCATGAAAGAAATGGGTGCCGATACACTCATGAATTACGGAGCGCTGCAGGATTATAACATTGTCCCATATCAGACGACACATAATGTCGGAGGTGTGCCAATGGGAAATGACCCTTCAATATCAGCTGTGAATAACTATTCGCAATTGTGGGACGCTGAAAATGTATTTGTAGTTGGGGCATCATCCTTCCCACATAATAGTGGCTACAATCCAACAGGAACATTGGGAGCACTAGCATATAGAGCAGCTGAAGGGATTCAAAAATATAGTAAAAGCGGCGGGAAACTCGCCTAAAAAGGAGGATTTATATGTTTTTCCAATCAATTGGAATTCCTGGTTTAATTATTATCTTAATTATTACTTTAATTGTGTTTGGACCAAAAAAGCTTCCAGAAATCGGGGCTGCTTTCGGAAAAACATTGTCTGAGTTTAAAAAATCTGCAAATGAAATAATGAGTTCCGATGAAGCGGCCACACAAGCAAAGCAAGAACCGGTTGAGAGCACAGATCCGGTTAAAAAGTGAGGGGTTAATATGGACGAAGAAAAAGCGTTAACCGATCATTTGGGAGATTTGAGGAAAGTGATTATTTATTCTAGTCTCTTTTTCATCATTTTCTTTGCCATATTTATTATCTTTATCCAGCAAATGATCCCAATCATTACAAAAAGTCAGAAATTAACGATGCTCGGCCCTTTAGATGTGATTCGCTTTTACACAGGGGTGGCAGGCAGCCTAAGCTTAGGCGTGTCTGCTCCCTTTATTGGCTTCCTGCTTTGGCGATTTATCGAACCAGCTCTTACGGAGAAGGAAAGTAAGCATGCAATTAAATATATTCCAGCCATGTTGCTTAGCTTTTTAAGCGGGCTCGCGTTCGGTTATTTTGTTGTGTTTCCTTTCTCCTATCAATTTCTAATGGGGTTAGGGACAGCAAACTTTGAGATGATGATTACGACACAAAGCTATTTTTCTTTTTTACTTATGACCACCATCCCAATGGGTTTCCTATTTGAAGTTCCTTTTGTCTTAATGTTTTTGACTGCAATTGAAATCGTCACGCCTAACCATTTGTCTAGCTTTAGAAAATATGCTTACGTTGTCATGGCAGTTATTTCTGCTATTATTACACCGCCTGATTTTGTTTCACAATTAATAGTATTGATTCCCTTGTTCATTTTATATGAAATCGGGATTGCCCTTTCAAAATTTGTTTTTCAAAGTAAAGAGAGAAAGAACCTACAAGAGGAAATTCAGCAAGTATGAATTTCTGCATTAGAAACGAGTGAAGGATTCTTATGAAGAAGCTTTCCATAATTACTTTCTGCATTTTTATATGGATGCTCCCATCAACGGTATGGGCCGAGCGGAAAGTCCCGATTTTAATCTATCATTCAATAGATGAATATAATGGCCACGGTTCCAAAGAATTATATGTAAACCCAGTTAATTTTGAGCGACAAATGGTTTATTTGCGGGATCATGGCTATACTTTACTAACATTTGAACAATGGAACGAACTGAAAAACATAAAAAAGCCTATTTTCCTTACGTTTGATGATGGATATAAAAACAATTTAAATGCCTTCGCGATTTTCAAAAAATTGGAAACAAATCATTTTAAACCAAGAGGTACTATCTTTGTCATTTCTGATTTCGTCGACCGATCAAATCGTCTATCAAGATCGGAGTTAAAAATGTTGTCTGAATCAGGTTTCTTTTCAATCCAGTCTCATACAGCAACACATCCGAATTTAACGAAGATAAAAGATTATAAATATGAATTGCAGGATTCTAAAGAAAAAATCCAGCGAATGACGGGGAGGCCAGTTTTTGCACTTGCCTATCCATACGGAGAATTTAATGATAAAGTTCTTGCTGAAACAAAAAAATATTATTCGTTTGGGCTGACAACCATTCCGGAACCTTATGTGGAAAAAGGTATAAAAGATGAACAATATTTGTTGCCAAGGCTCTATGTTAAGAATTCTACTACTATCGAGGAATTTGCGAAGTTAGTTCAAGTAAGATGACATGCTTTGACATTGGCATGTCTTTTCATTTACAGTAAAGAAAGTATAAAATTATATACGATCCTAAAATAAAAAGAAGTCTTTCATTGTCTAGTTTCAGGCGCCCAAAGACTAGCAAACTTTCGGCTTCTTCCTACGATAAGTCAACATCGGCTCGTCAGAAACTTAAAAAGTTTGTACGACGCTGAACGGGCACCTTGCGCATTTCTTAATTATTGCTACAAAATGTCAACAGGGGGCTTATATGAGGCTAAATAATTATATTAGCTCAACAGGGCTTTGCTCTAGAAGAAAAGCAGATGAATTAATTATCCAGAAAAAAGTGAAGGTTAACGGAGAAATTGCCGTACTGGGTCTCGTAGTCGGACCAGAAGATCAAGTTGAAGTTGAAGGAAAGATTTTGAAAAAGAAGAATAAAGATGTTTATATCGCTTTACATAAGCCAGTAGGGATTACGTGTACGACGGAAAAGCATATAGAGGGGAATATTGTTGATTTTGTCAATCATCCTGAGCGGATTTTCCCGATCGGTAGACTTGATAAAGATTCAGAAGGCTTGATTTTACTTACGAGTGATGGAAGTATCGTAAACGAGATTTTAAGGGAAGAAAATCATTATGAGAAAGATTATATTGTGACTGTAAATAAAGATATCACACCCGAATTTATTAGCGGTATGGCAGGTGGAGTAAAGATATTCAATCCTGTTAAAAAGAAACACACCATAACAAATAAATGCAAAATGGAAAAAATCAATGAGCGGAGCTTTAAAATTACTCTTTCTCAAGGTCTTAACCGCCAGATTCGCAGAATGTGCTCACACTTTGGCTATAAAGTGGTGAAGCTGAAGCGAGTTCGGATAGCACATATTAGTTTGAAGAACCTTCCAATTGGAAAATGGCGAGATTTAACGGAAGACGAAGTAAAAAAATTCACATCAGGGAAATAACAGATAGCCCCCATTTCTTGACTAGAAAATGGGGGCCAAAATTATGTTTCTTATTTTACTATTAAAGAAAGTATAAATTGTTACTTACAATTATTCCAGGACCAATGTGCGCCTTGCGCTTTTCTTAATTAAAGTGCCTTATCATCGATTTGATCTAGCCATGATTGAATCGTACCGATGACGGACGCTACACATCCTTCTTCAAATGGTGAAATTAGATTAGCTTCTTTCACTAAGCCAGTAAAGGATTTGCTGCCGCCTTGTCTACATAAATGGATATAATCATTCCAAGCTTCTTCATGATTTTCCTGCGACTTTTTCCAAAATTGAAATGCACATATTTGCGCAAGTGTATAATCAATATAATAAAATGGAGATTCATAAATATGACCTTGTCGCTGCCAAAGTCCGCCATTCTCTAAATATTCGTTTCCATCATAATCACGATGCGGTAAATATTTTTCTTCAATTTTTTTCCAAGCTTGCTTTCTTTCAGCAGGAGTTGCTTCAGGGTTTTCATAGACAAAATGTTGAAACTCGTCCACCGCAACACCATATGGTAAGAATAGTAAGGCTCCGCTTAGATGGGAAAATTTATATTTATCTGTTTCCTCTTGAAAGAATAATTCCATCCACGGCCATGTGAAAAACTCCATACTCATGGAATGTATTTCAGCGCCTTCATATGTTGGCCAGTTATATTCCGGAATTTCAAATTGACGGCTTGAATAAACTTGGAAGGCATGCCCAGCTTCATGCGTCATAACGTCAATATCGCCGGAAGTCCCATTAAAATTAGAGAAAATATATGGCGCCTTATAGTTTTCTATATAAGTACAGTAGCCTCCACTTGCTTTTCCTTTTTTCGCCTCTAAATCCATTAAGTTATTCTCATTCATAAAGGAGAAGAATTCGTCTGTTTCTGCTGATAACTCGGAATACATTTGCTTGCCATTATTAATAATCCATTCTGGGGAACCTTTTGGCGTTGCATTACCGGAGACAAATTGAAATCCTTCATCATAAAACTTTAACTTATCAACACCGATTCGTTCCTGTTGACGTCTACGTAATTTAGAGGCAATCGGCACAATGTATTCTTTCACTTGATCACGGAATGCAGCAACCATGTCTGCATTATAGTCTGTACGAGACAGACGATAATAGGCAAGTTCAACAAAGTTATTAAATCCAAGCTCTTTCGCAATTTCTGTTCTTACCTTTACTAACTCACCATAAATACGATCGAATTCATCCTCATGTTCAGCGAAAAATCCAAATTTTGCTTCACTCGCTTTTTTCCTTGTCTCTCGGTCCTTTGATTCCAAAAATGGGTCAATCAGTGCAAGAGTTCTTTCTTCCCCTTCAAACATAATTTTTGCAGAGGCAACAAGCTTCGTGTACTCAGATGCCAGCTTGTTTTCCTTTTGTAAAAGCGGAATAATATGAGGAGAGAATGTTTTAAGCTGGCATTCAGCTAAATCAAATAACTGTTTTCCCCATTTGCTTTCTAGTTCAGACCGGAATTTTGAAGAAACGAGTGCTTCATAGAATTTAGAAGTAAACCCTTCTATAATAGGGTTAATTTCATCCATATAGTCATTCTCATTTTTGTAAAATTCGTCATTAGTATCAATCGTGTGCCTGACATAACAAATATTGAACATCGTTCCTAGTTCATTTCGAATATCATTTATTCTATTCATTGCTTCATTTTGTTCTTCAACATTTACCGCATTTTTAAATTTTTCAAGTTCAGCATTAAATGCGGACTCACATTCTTCAATGTTGGGTCTCGTATATTTGTATTCTTCAAACTTTGTCATTAAGAGCACCTCACTATATTTTTCAATCCTTTTATATTTCTCTAAAAGAGATAGAAAATCCCTTCGTTCGCAAGTTTTTAATATAGAAAGAATTATTTTTAATTAATGTTCCATATGTTAATATAAATATGTTATAACAAATTTAAGGGCTTACAATATTGATGATAGGAGGATCTACATGCTCGATACTCCAAGCTTAATTATTGATGAAGTAAAGATGCAAAAGAATATTGAAAAGTTGGCCGAAATCGCTGAGAAAAATGGTGTGTCACTTCGACCTCATACGAAAACGCATAAAATTCCGGACTTTGCAAAAAGACAAATTGCTGCCGGCGCAAAAGGAATCACTGTTGCAAAAGTAGGGGAAGCGGAAGTTATGGCGCAACATGGCATTCAAGATATTTTTATTGCCTATCCGATTGTCACAGAGTCGAAAATTGAAAGGGTTGCCGAGTTGAGCAAGTCTATTAATCTCATCATTGGGGTTGATAGTTTTGAAGGGGCTGCCAAAATATCCGAGGTGGCGAAAAGGCATCAAATAACCATCCAAGTAAGGCTTGAAGTTGATATCGGTTTTAGAAGAACGGGTGTCCCTTATGAAGACGCAATCAAATTCGCTGCCGAGTTGCAAAATAGGGAAGGTATTGAGTTTCTAGGGATTTATACGTATCGCGGATTTTTCATGAATGGAAAACCAACACTGGAACTTGAAAAAGCAGGCCTTGAAGAAGGGCAATTAATGGTTGATTTGGCGGAGAGAATGCGTAGTCAAGGTATACAGGTCCGAGATATAAGTGTAGGATCTACCCCTACGGCTCCTTTTGCCGCAATGGTAAAAGGGATTACTGAAATAAGGCCAGGTACTTATATTTTTTATGACCGTATGCAAGCGGCGTTAGATGCAAGTTCACTCGATGAATGTGCTGCCTATATTCAGGCAACCGTTGTTAGCCGTCCTTCAAAGGACTTAATGATTATTGATGGAGGAAGCAAAACATTTGCGACAGATGTTGGCCCAAATAGTGATCCGCTATTTTTAAAAGGATTTGGGCATATCGTCGAAGCGCCTCATGCCATATTTGAACGAATATCAGAAGAGCATGGCATGGTCAAAATAAACAAAGAGGATCCATTCAAGGTTGGAGATATTGTTCATATCATTCCAAACCATATTTGCAGTACAGTCAATTTACATGACAAAGTATTCTTGAAGCGCGGCGACCAATTCGAGGAAAAAACTGTTTATGCTCGTGGAAAACTATCTTAAAGGTGTGTGAAACGATGCTTGATTGTATCATCAAAAACGGTAAAGTAGTGGATGGATCTGGAAATCCTTGGTTTTATGGCGATGTTGGAATTAAGGATGGAATCATTGTAAAGGTAGGTTCCATCCACCAAGAATCTCATCAAGTAATAGATGCAGGGAGGCAAGTAATTTCTCCGGGCTTTATAGACGGGCACTGTCACTCAGATTTGATGATTTTGAACTACCCTAATAGCGAAATAAAACTGCAGCAAGGGGTAACAACAGAGGTAGTTGGAAATTGCGGACTATCTCCTGCTCCTTTTTTCGGTGAATATAAATCTTTGCTAAAAGAATATGTTCAACCTGTCATCGGTACCTCTCGAAATGAGTGGTCATGGAATACAGTCGGAGAATATGTAGATGCCATTCGTAAAGCGAGGCCTGCTGAAAATATTACAACCTATGTTGCTCATGGGACCTTAAGAATTTTAGTGATGGGCTTTGCCAAAAGGGCGGCGACCAAAGAAGAAATTGAGCGAATGAAAGTCTTGCTTGAAGAAGGGTTGAAGGCTGGAGCGATTGGCTTATCCATTGGACTTTTATATGCACCAGGCAGTTATTCTTCTAAAGAAGAGATTGCAGAATTGTGTTCAATCCTTCCAAAGTATAATGGACTATTTTCCACTCACATTCGTGGTGAAGGTAATAATTTAATTCCCTCAATCAAAGAAGTGATTTGGATTGCCGAAAAGGCAGGGGTTCCACTACATGTCAGCCATTTAAAGGCAGCAGGGAAAAGGAATTGGGGTTTAGTTCAAGACGCAATGGAACTTATTTCGGACGCAAGGGAGAGGGGCCTTGATGTAACGTGTGATGTATATCCATATTCCGCAAGTTCAACGATGCTCTTAACTGTACTACCTCCATGGGTGCTTGAGGGCGGTGTACAACAAACGCTTAATCGTTTTAAGGATAAAAGCATACGTGAAAAAATTAAAGAAGAATTAAGTAGAGAACAGGATGACTGGGATAACTTAGTTTGTTCTACTGGCTGGAACAATGTCATGATTTCTTCTGTTCAGACGGAAAAGAATCGTAGTTTAGAAGGGAAAAACATTGCAGACATTAGTGAAATGAGAGGGATACATCCCGTCGATTGTATGCTTGACTTGCTTTTAGAGGAAAACGGAAATGTTTCGATTGTATATTTTCTTATGTCGGACAAGGATGTGCAACAAGTTGTGAAATGGGATAACTCATTAATAGCTTCTGATAGTCTGCACTGCGATACAGGAAAACCTCATCCACGGCTATACGGATCGTTTCCTCGATTGTTTGCAAAGTATGTAAGGGAAGATCCCATTTTATCATTGGAACAAGCTGTCCGTAAAATTACATCTTTTCCAGTTAAGCGCTTTAATCTAGGTAAACGAGGATTGCTTGTTCCTGGATATGCCGCTGATATAGTCGTCTTTAATCCGGATACAATCCAAGATGAAGCCACATATCAAAATCCAAAAAACTATCCAAACGGGATAAGTTACGTATGGGTAAATGGACAAATGACGATGCAAAACGGGGTTCATACAAATGCGCGGGAAGGAGTTTTTATCTCTTCCAGCAATTGTTGTCACCATTAAAATTTTAAAGGAGAAATAAATATGTCAAAAATTGAAGAAAAGCTGCAAGAATTAGGAATCACATTACCTGTTCCGGGTGAGCCAAAGTTTTCATATATTCCGTGTAATCAAACAGGAAATTTAGTTTATACTTCGGGGCAAGATTGCCGAATTGATGGAGAGTTGATGTACACTGGCAAACTTGGCGCGGACTTAAACATAGAACAAGGTCAAGAGGCTGCCCGCCAAACAATCATTAATTGTTTAGCCGTTTTAAAAGCACATTTAGGAGATTTAGATCGGGTCGTGAAAGTTGTCAAATTACTAGGATTCGTTAATAGTACTCCAGGATTTGCCGACCAACCATATGTAATGAATGGAGCATCTGATTTATTAGTAGAGGTGTTTGGCGAAAATGGAAAACATGCACGTTCAGCCATTGGAACAAGCGATCTTCCTTTCCATACACCAGTTGAAATTGAATTGATTGTTGAAGTTCGAGATTAATACTAAAAGATATATATAAGCAGAAGGGGATGGATGCGTAATGCGTTATGTATTAGGTGTAGATGGGGGCGGAACGAAAACATATACGGTCATTACCGATGAAAATGGAAACAAGCTTGGTGAGGGATTATCTGGAAGAGGAAATCATCAAGGACATACAATAGAAAGTACAATGAAAAATATAAAAGAATCAATTGATCAAGCGTTGGCTGAAGCCGGTTTAGAATACAGCGATATTTCCTTCGCACAATTTGGACTAGCTGGAGCCGATCGACCATATGATTTTTCTATTCTTTTACCTGCACTTGAAACTTTGCCGTTTAAGTCATGGGATCTCGTATGTGACACATATGAAGGATTGAGAATTGGCAGTAAAACGAATACAGGTGTCGTGCTTGTATGTGGAACGGGAACGAACTCTGCTGGAAGAAATAAAGAAGGATTAATGATTCAAACAGGAGGAATGGGTTATCTCTATGGAGATGGTGCTGGGGGATCTGATATGGCACAGCACACCTTTCGCTCAGCTGTAAGGTCTTGGGAGTTTCGAGAAGGTCCGACCATTTTAACGAAAAAAGTACCAGAGTTTTTCGGCTTTGAAAATATGGATGATCTAGTAAATGACTTTTTAGACCGTGAAATTTATCGGGTGCCGGCACGGTTGACTGTCGTTCTTCACGAAGCTGCTAATGAAGGCGATGAAGTAGCAATTAGAATATTAAGAGAAACAGGGAAAGAACTAGGAATTGCAGCCAATTCAGTTATCAAAAGATTAGGCGGCTTTGAAGGCGAAAACATTCCAATCGTATTAGTTGGTTCTGTTTTCCAAAAAGGAAGAGATCCATATTTATTAGATTCATTAAAAACAACGGTTGAAAAAGAAAATGGAGATATTACACTCGTAATTCCTGAAATTGAACCGGTTTATGGTTCAGTGCTCCTTGCGATGGATCATCTCGGCATTGAAGTCAGTGATGAGGTTTATGAAAAATTTAAATCCTACAAAATTGATTATCATAAAGAAATAGAAGCATAATTTAGCAATTTACAACAGTAGAAAAAGGGGTAGATTTAGATGGTTAGTCAAATTTTTAGAGGGAATACGCAAGATCCACATTTTGCTCTTACTTTCGACGATGGTCCTCACTATGTTCCATTGGAAAATTGGTTAGAAGCGTTAGAACAATGTGGGGCAGCAGGTACTTTCTTTTTTACAGGTGAATGGATTGATCGCCATCCAGATAAAGCAAGGATGATCATTGAAAGAGGTCATGAGCTCGCTCCACATTCTTATCATCATAGAAGAATGGCAGAAATACCAAAGGATGTATTTTTAGACGAATTAAAGCTAACTGAATTAGCATACCAGGAAGCAACAGGCAAACCTTGTCCTGCATTCATGAGATTTCCATATTTAAGCTTCAGAGAAGAGAACTTGGATTGGTTATCTGACCTTGGCTATGTGGATATTGAAGGGGACGACTCAAGAGATTGGGCAGGGTTGACGTCACAACAGATCGTTGAGAATGTAACACCTTTCTTCAAAAATGGAGCAGTCGTCGTTTTTCACGCAAATGATGCAGCGAAAGGGACACCTGGTTCCTTAAAGACGTTGATCCGACTCGGACGTGAAAAAGGGTTGGAGCCTGTAAAAGTGTCGGAAATATTGACTGGTTTGGAAATGCCGCCTTCTGTGAGACCTTGGAAAATCTCAATTGATGTTCCGTCTCCTGAAAAGATTACACATACAATCCAGACTTGGGAAGTAGTACAAGACAAAGAGGAACTGCAAATTCTGGCTCAGCAATCGATGGATTGGGGAATCGTTCAGACTCCAACTGGCATGGGTTCTGAAAATAAATGGCTTAAATATTTGTCAGAGCCGCTTACAAATAACGATGTAACAGAAGATCGTGATTTATTTTTTGGGTGGATCATGGCAGGTGAATATTGGGGCTATGTGCGTATTGCGAAAAAAGATAATGAGCTCATATTATTAGACTTTGCAACAAGAGAAGCCCAGGCAGATGCGATGGTTTATATACTGCGTTGGGTTGCCAAAAAAGCAATCGAATTAGGATGCACCAAAATTTCAGCCACCCGCGAAATGCGCAGACTAGAAAAAATGTGCAAACAACTTGATTGGAATTCAGTCATTGAACTAGATAAATAAGGAAAAAGCGCCATTATGAGAAATTCGTAATGGCGCTTTTTCGATGTTGCAGGCATGGATTTCGCGAGAAAGTAACCCACCAGGCAAATAGAAACCGCTCAGAGCGTAATTCTTGATGAATAATAAAAGTTGCGGCATTTGATCGATAAAAATAGCGTAATTCTCGACGAAACGTAAAAGATACAACGGTTCATCGAGAAATATTTGATAGAGCACAATCAAAAAGAAATTCACTAAGCTGCTGTCACCCGAATCGTATTCAAACCGTCACTTCGCTCATAATTGCATGTGTATTTTCTTCTGTATCCTTAAAAAAAGCCATCCACGTTTCAATATCTCCTATTTTTGCAATTAGATGAGGCTCGCTTATAAAGGCAATTCCGCTTGCTTGCCAGTCCTCATATGTATGATGAATATTTTCAACTTGGAAATAAATAACCGAACTAGGGTGAGCGAATTCCTCTTTTTCAGGAAGACTCAAAAAAAGCCGAATTTCGTCACATACAAAAAAAGCCATTGTATCATTAGTATAAGGCATCGGAAGCAAAAGAACTTCTTTATAAAACTTTACTGCTCTATTAAGATCTTTTACTGGGATTCCAATTTGACCAATTTTTTGTATATTATTTTTCATCATTTACGCACTCCTCCCACTTTTTTACAGCATAGCATAAAAAAGAAAGGGAGACCGCCCCCTTTCCTAAATAATTAGCAATAAGCTTAAAGCCATGACAGCCATTCCACTTACTAGACCAAAAATGGACGTGTGGGCTTCATCATATTTTTTAGCGGCAGGTAATAAACCATCGAGGGAAATAAAAACCATAATCCCAGCGACGGCTGAAAAGATAACGCCAAACATTACTTCATTTAAAAAAGGCATTAAGATGAGAAAGGCGACAATAGCGCCGATTGGTTCGGATAAACCTGAAAGAAATGATAGTTTAAAGGCTCTTTTACGACTGCCTGTTGCAAAATATATTGGAACGGCAACAGCAATTCCTTCTGGTATATTATGAATGGCAATAGCAATCGCGATGGCAACTCCAAGGGCAGGATCTTGCAATGCTGCAGTAAAGGTTGCGATCCCTTCAGGGAAATTATGGATCCCGATAGCTAGTGCTGTGAATGCTCCCATTTTCAATAATGCATGATCTTTAATTCCGTTTACTTGTTTATCCATTTCTTCCACTTTTTTAAGCTCATGCGGGTTCCCTTGTTTTGGGACAAACTGGTCAATTAATCCAATAAGAAGCATCCCTGCAAAAAATCCTCCAACGGTTGCCCAGTTCCCTTTTTCTACTCCGAGAGCAAGTACGAGGGAATCTTTTGCTTTCACGAATATTTCAATCATGGATACATAAATCATGACTCCAGCTGAAAAACCTAAAGAAAAAGATAGAAATTTAGTATTTGTCGTTGATGTAAAAAAGGCAAACAAGCTTCCAATTCCCGTTGCTAATCCGGCAAAGAGTGTTAATCCAAATGCAAGTAATACATTTTCTGGCATCATTATACTCCCCAATTTTTATAGTTAAAGCCCTTCATTTTTTCTTAATCTATGCAAAAAAATAAAAAAGTTGCTATGAGGAAAAACTTTGCACAAGCTGCAAATTCATTTACCCATATCATACAATATAATTTCGCAGTATTAAATGGAGATTATAAAATAATGAAAAAAATATTGTTTAAAATAGAGGGGATATGGCTAAAGTCACATGTCTTTCATTGAATTGTAGAGTTTTCAAATGTATAATGAAAGTAATGTAGCATAATATGGGGTATGACCAGGTGTGCTACCACCTGGTCATGTAATTGCAAACCGCAAGAAGAGCGGTTGACCCTAAGAAAGAACAAGAATGGCCGTCCAATCCTTTGGTCTAGGGGGACGGTCATTTCTTTTTGGAAATCATGACGACCATCGTTACTATGAATGTTAGAAATGTAATCATTCCAACACAAAGCTGTATCATAAGACTCATCGATTCGAATATCGTCATTGGCATCACCTCCATCATTGGGAAGTGGCCAACCGCCCGCCCTGCTTATGCAATTACTAGTATTATCTTAACACAAACGGAACATACGTTCGAGTATTTAGAAAAAATAATTGTAAAGAAATAGAATATGAATACAATCATAAACTAGAGAGGATCAAAAATATGCTGACATTTGAAGAAAAACAAGCGATTATAGAATCATTTCCCGAGCTTACTAAGAAGGAAGTTTCAATGAAAAGGTTGAATTATCATTATACGGACAGTTTGTACGACAAAACAGTAGTCGTTCATCATCTTCATCCGAATGGAAATGGATTTGTCTATGTTGGAGATTTACCGGGTTACAATGCTGATAAAAAGGGTTTAGTTAATATTAGGGAGGCAACTGAAAAAGAACTTCGAAAAACAATAAAAGATTCTATTCAATATTTATCAGAAGATGCAGTGGGAAATGGAGAAGATATTCATTCACCTGAATATGAGTGGCGTAACGGAGAAGGAGAATCTCTCGTATTAATAAATGAAGACATGCTATGGAATATATATGCTGGACTCAATTTAGTAGATAGTTTTGGATCGAAAAATGATGCAGAGACCTATCTTAAGGAAGAAGGTTTTACATTCATTAATTAATAGGAGGATCAGGAATGACAATAAAAATTCTTGCGGCACTTGGTGATTTTTATCATAATGAATCGATGTGCCGGCAAGCTCTAGACTCTGCGGTAAGACAACTGGATGGACACATAAAGGTAGAGTATATTCACGAAAAAGATCTAATACAAGAGCTCCAAGGAAATCCCGATGCAGTTATTTTATTTAAAGGGAACAAGCTCAATCCTACAGATCCGCAAACTTTAGTGTGGATGGGAGATGAAGAAGCGTCCATCATTTCAAAATATGTGGAAAATGGGGGATCCTGGTTTGCTTGGCATTCTGGCTTGGCATCTTATGAAGTAAATACGTACATAAATATGCTTAAAGGATATTTTGAATATCATCCCGAAATGTCGCAGGTAAAGTATAGCGCTGACAGTCAAAACGATGTTACAGATCCCAATCTGGAATATGAAATCATTGATGAGCATTACTTTATTGACTGCGATGTAGAAGGTACTAATATTTTTTTGCGCTCTGAATCAAAGGATGGGAAATCTGCAGCAGGATGGGCACACCATTATGGCGAGGGGCGTGTCCTATGTCTGACTCCTGCGCATACGGAGGAAGCGTTGCTCCATCCAAAAACAATACAGTTAGTTTCGGACTCTATCAAATGGTGTTTAAGTGAATAAAAAGTGACGTGAGACATAAAGTTGGTCTCACGTTTTTAATGGTTGATAATTCCAGTGTCTATCTATAAATGATTCTTTTATAATGAAAATAATCGGCAAAGATCCACAATTTTAACAAAAGTAAATAGTTTAAATAATATAATTTTTGATAAATAGTTGTAAACGATAACACAACGTTTTATAATAATATCGAAACGTTTCAATTGAGAAAACTAAGACGCTTCTTTTTTTCACGCTATTAATAGAAACGTTTCGAAAGAAAGTATTGCCGATATTTGAAACGTTTCAATTAAAGGGGGAGGGTATTTGGTTACTTTAAAAGATGTAGCGAAACGCGCTGGAGTCAGTGTTTCGACGGCATCTTATTCCATAAATAACAGTCCGCTCATTACAAATAATACAAAAGAAAAAGTACTTCATGCCGCGAAAGAAATAGGATATCGTCCAAATGGACTCGCGAAAAATTTAAAAGAGCAAAAAACGAATATCATTGGATTATTTTTAAGTGGTTTTACTGGACCATTCTTTAGTGACATGGTTGAAGGGATCCAAGATGTGGTTATGAAAAAGGAATATGAACTTGTCGTATGCGCAACTGTTGATACTCATAGGCTTCTTGTGGAAAGGTATGTCGATGGAGCAATTATATTAAATTACCACATGGAAGATGAATTGCTAGAATCATTGGCAAATGAAAAATTACCTTGTGTAGTACTGGACCGAGAGCTGAAAAACCCATACATAAAAAATGTTCTCCTTCCAAATGAAGAAGGCTCCGCTATTGCAGTTCAGCATTTGAAGGAAAAAGGACATAAGCGTATTGGTTTTATCGCAGGCTCGGAGGCATCCTATGATGGTGAAACACGCTTAAAAGGATTTAAAAAAGAAATTGTAAACCAAGGATTGGAATTTCACGAAAATGATTTAATTCGAGCCGATTTCACTGAGATGAGCGGTTACATTGAAATGAAAAAGTACTTGATGAAATCACTCGGACAATATCCATCTGCCGTAGTATGCGCAAATGATGAAATGGCCATTGGTGCTATCAAAGCGATTCAAGAAAGTGATATTAAAGTTCCGGAAGAAATTTCTGTAGTTGGGTTTGACGATATTTATATGTCTCACTTCTTTACTCCATCTTTATCGACGATTAGAGTACCTCGAAAAAAATGGGGTATAGCAGCAGCAAATACATTATTTAAAATGCTGGAACAAGATTTTGATTTTGAGCCCGAACCATTAACGGTAGAACTAATGAGTCGTCACTCGGGATAAACGATTGGACCATCCATTATATTTTCAAAAAACTATAAAAAGTAGGAGAGATGATCATGAAGAAGCTATTCGCAATTTTTGCAGTGTTAGCTCTTGTGTTTACGATGGCTGCTTGCTCGAGCACAAAAGACACAGGAAATGAGAAAGAAGGAAATAAAGAAAAAGCTGTTGAAAAAACAGAAAACGTTACACTTTCTTATGCCAACTGGGCACTAGGTACTGAAGAAGAACAAAACTTAGAGCGCCTAATGATTAAAGCGTTCGAAGAAGAACATCCAAACATTAAGATTGAGGTTTTTGAAATAGCAGGAGATTGGAATGAAGCATTATCTACTGCTGCAAGTGCTGGAGAAATGCCGGATGTATTTAGCCTTTCGCAATTACCTATAGCCCTTTCTAATGATTGGCTATTAGATTTAACTGAATTAACAGCTGCTGATGCAGACTTTGAAAATGTTCCTGAAGTAGTTCGCCAATCTTCAGTATTTAATGACAAAGTCGTCGCTGTACCAAACGCACAGCACTTTTTAGGATATTTTGTAAACAAAGATTTATTTAATAAAGCAAATCTTGATTACCCTGAAATGGGAGCATCTATTGAAGAATTTACAAAAGCAGTTAAAGATGTTACGAACGTAAATGAAGGAGCAGCAGGACTTACAAATCCATTCTCTATTCCTGACTGGTATCCAGCAGCTGCAAACCCAGATATGGGATGGTACACATATAATGATGGTCAATATGCACTTGATAGTAAAGAATTCATTGCTGGTGTGAACTTGGCAAAAGAAATTACAACAAATGGCTATGCATATGAAGTACTGACAGATGATCAAAAAGCAAATTTCAATGGTGAAGATCCTAGCCAAGTATGGTTAAATGGCGGAATCGGCATGCAATGGGACGGTTCTTGGGCAATTTCAAGCTTAACTGAAAATGCTAGCTTTGAATTTGATTTCATCGGCATCCCTGGAGGTAGAACGGTTATTACAAATGACTTGCTCGGAGTCTCTAAATCTACTAAACATGCTGAAGAAGCGTATCAATTTGCGAAATATATATCATTTGGTAAAGACGGATTTATGAAACGCATGGAAATTGCAGATAAAGAAGGCAAAACCGTTAACACATTACCTGTAAACACGGATCCGGAAATTGTAGATGAGTATTTCTCTCAACTTGATGTACCTGGTCTGCGAAAAGCTTATGACAATCTAAATGAAGCAATTTTGGAGCCAGTTAAAACAGTACCTGGCTATGTACAATCTAGATGGGAAGCTCCAACAGGCGTTAAAGCTGGAGAAAACGAAAATGCAACAATCGCTCAAATGATTGACAGTTTTGTAAAAGGCGACTTAAAAGTTGAAGATTATGCAGCACAATTAAATCAATTAGCAAATGAAAAAAGTAAAGAAGCAGCAGAGGCTTTAAAATAAAGCCACATTACTAGGAGGTATATAGTATGAAGACGAAAATAATGATTAGTTTGGTTTTAATATTGTTATTAGCTATTCCAAATGGGATGGCGATGGCAGAAGAGGACAATCTTGTAGACCAAACTATCGAAAATGTCGTTGAAGAAAGCTATCATACCGTCCTGGAAAATTGGAATCATGCTGGAGTAGAAAGCGCCTCGAATTTTGAGGCGTCTATCTCTCCATCTAGTTTTAACGGTGTGAAAGAGGATGACTTGCTTGCTTCTGCAGACAGCAAGAACTATGGGGATCGTGTTTTCTATTGGCATAATCAATCAATGTCAGTTGATGTTACTGTGCCAGAGGATGGTTTATATGAAATATCTTTTGACTACTATCCAATTAGTAAAGAGGTTGTTCCAATAGAGGGTTCAATCCTTGTAAATGGTGAATACCCATATTACGAGAGTAGAAGAATTGTATTTCCGCTTAAATGGAAAAACGTTAGCGATAAATATGATACAGACCGTTTCGGGAATGAAATTGTTCCTAATCAAGAAGCAATTGCCGAATGGAGTAAGATAAGTGCTAGTGATGCCAGCAACTTGCAAGCTAAGCCATTGAAATATCATTTGAAAAAAGGGAAAAACACAGTCACCCTTTCTCATTTAAAAGGGGAAATGCTCATTGGGGACGTATATGTACATTCTCCGACAGAGCTAATGCCATATAAAGACTATGTAAAGAACAATGATAACAGTAAAAAAGCAAATGTGTTAATGACCAAAGAAGCAGAAAAAGAATACTCAAAAAACAGCTCTTATATTCGCCCAGTTGCAACAGTGGGATCTGCGGTAACACCGAATAATCCTAAGCGTTTATTATTAAATACTCTTGGCGGGAAGTCTTGGGAACAAAGTGGTCAGCGCGTGAATTGGAACGTTTCAATTGAAGAAGACGGCTTTTATCATCTCACATTTAAAGTCTTACAAAATAAAGAAACAGGTGGAACGGTTTTCAGAAAGTTATTGATAGATGGAGAAATTCCGTTCGAAGAAGCGGCGTTAATCCCATTTGAGTTTAATAAGAAATGGGTGAACGCAACTCTTAACGACGAAAAAGAGAACCCTTATTTATTCTATCTTACAAAAGGGAATCATGAAATTTCTTTAGAAGCGGATGCCTCTCCAGTAGAAAGATCTATTTTTACAATAAATGAAGTTATTCGTGACATGCAGGAATTTGCCTTGTCGATTAAAAAGCTGACAGGTAATCAAAATGATCGATCAAGAGGATGGAAGATTAGCGAATATTTCCCTGATGTCGAAGAGAGATTAAACGGATGGGCAAATCGCCTCGAAGAAGAGGGCAAATATGTAACTAATCTTAATAATGGTAAACAGTCTAAGGATATTGTCTCTTTAAACATGGCTGTGAAAAAATTAAAGACATTAAATGAAAAGCCGAATGAAATTCCAAATCGATTGACAGAATTAACCGAAGGGTCATCATCTGTCGCTCAATTACTAGGAAATCTATTGCTTGAATTACCAAAGCAGCCATTATTAGTAGATCGGTTTTATATCCATGGAGAAAATCAATTACCTGATCCAACCCCAGGCTTTTTTACAAAAACATGGGATGGGATGAAACGGTTCGTTCAGTCTTTCTCAGCAGGCAATTACTCAGCTGCGAGTGCAGATGATGAAGAAACGATTGAAATATGGGTAAATCGTCAGCGGCAATACGTGGAAATCATTCAAAACTTGGCGGATCAAAACTTCACACCAAAGACTGGAATTAAAGTGAAGTTTTCCATAATGCCAGATGAAGGGAAATTAATTTTAGCAAGTGCGGCGAATAACCAGCCTGATGTTGCGATTGGGATTAGTAACTGGCTCCCTTATGAACTGTCTATGCGTGGAGCGGCTGTTGATTTACATGAATTCAGTGATTTTGAAGAATATAGTAAGCAATTTTCACCAGGGGCGTTTTTACCGCTCATGATAGATGATTCTGTATATGCTTTGCCTGAAACACAAGATTTTTATGTGCAATTCTATCGGAAGGATATTCTTAATGCACTACATGTACCTGTCCCTGACACATGGGATGATGTGATTAAGATTTTGCCTGAGCTTCAACGCTATGGGATGAATTATTACACTCCGATTGCAGGGGCTGTTGGATTCAAGCCGTTTCAAACGACCGCGCCTTTTATTTATCAATTTCATGGTGATTTGTATGAAGCAGATGGAATGGAGACAGCCATCGGTGAAGAAGATTCACTAAAAGCGATTGAATTTATGACTAAATTAAATACGATTTACAGCATGCCGCTGCAAGTACCAAATTTCTATAACCATTTCCGTTACTCTACATTACCAATTGGAATTGCAAACTTTTCAACATATGTGCAATTAACCGCAGCTGCCCCGGAAATTGCTGGTTGGTGGGACATTTCGCCTCATCCAGGGATAAAACAATCTGATGGGACGGTTGAAAGATGGGCAACGGGGTCAGGGCAATCAGCAATGATATTTAAAGGAACAAAAGACCGTGAAAAGTCATGGGAATTTTTGAAATGGTGGATGGCTACAGATACTCAGACCGAATTTGCCACCACTTTACAGACATTATATGGACCGGAATATATGTGGAATTCAGCCAATTTAGAAGCTTTCAAACAGCTTCCATGGCCTGAGGAACATAAAGAAACGATCTTGAAACAATGGGAATACTTACAGGAGGTTCCAAAGACACCAGGGGCTTATATGGTTGAAAGGGAATTGAGCAATATATGGAACCGGATTGTCTTTGATGGGGAAAATCCACGGTCGGCAGTTGATGATTCCGTCATTGCCATTAATCGTGAAATCAGCCGGAAAATGGAGGAGTTTGGCTATATGAAAAACGGAAAGATGGTCAAGCCTTATCACATTCCTTCCATTGAACAAGTGCAGAATTGGGTAGGCGAAGAAAATGAAGATTAAGAAGAAAATAGATTGGTCACCATGGGCCTTCCTTGGACCGTATATCATTTTATTTTCCGCGTTCATCATTATTCCGGTAGTCGCGGCAATTTATTTATCGTTTACGTACTTTAATGCGATTGAAGCTCCGTCTTTTATTGGTTTGAGCAACTACGTTAGTATACTCACCCAAGATGAAGTGTTTATGCAAATCGTTTTGCCGAATACATTGACATTTGCATTGATTGTAGGCCCGGGCGGGTATCTCCTATCCTTTATACTTGCCTGGGCACTCGCTCAAGTGCCAAAAACAATGAGAACGATATTAGCTTTAATTATTTATTCTCCCTCGATGACAGCAGGAGTCGCAATGGCTGTTGTATGGACCATTATTTTTAGTGGAGACGAAACAGGTTATTTAAATAGTCTATTAATTACGATGGGAGCAATCTTTGAACCTATCCAATTTCTACAATCTCCACATTTCTTAATGAAAATTATGATTTTCGTAACATTGTGGGGAAGTATGGGCGTGGGATTCTTGGCGATGTTGTCGGGTGTCCTCAATATTGACAGTGAAATATATGAAGCGGGATATATTGATGGAATTAAAAATCGTTTCCAAGAAGTAATTTACATTACCATTCCATCTATGAAACCACAAATGTTGTTCGGAGCAGTTATGGCCGTTGTTGGAACCTTTCAGGCGGGAGCAATTGGTGTTGCCCTTTCCGGAGCAAACCCGACACCACAATATGCGGGGCAGCTCATGGTAAACCATTTGGAGGATTATGGATTTATCCGTTATGAAATGGGATATGCTGCAGCAATCTCGGTTGTATTGTTGCTTGTCGTTTATGCATTCTCAAAATTTGCTTGGAAACTATTTGGAGAGAAAGATTAACTAGATTCAGCAAATACTTCACTTCATTGTAAGGAATTTTTACCATTCAGAAGAACTTAAACTATGGCTGAATTAAGTTAGAGCCTCCGGCAGATGCCTCAGATTTTTTATTAGCTTTAGATTACATAAGCTCATAAAAAATCTGGGTGCAGCTTCGCCTAGGCGTCATTGATTACGGGAGGGAGCCAAATGTCCACCTTTCAAGGTACTAAGATAAACCCAACAAAGTTTCATAAGAGTCAAATGAAGTTTTATGCGTTTTTAATACCTTTAGCCATCTTTATGGCTTTGCCAATTATTTATATTGTTTTTCATGCTTTTAAGCCGATCGATGAGTTATTTGCCTACCCACCACGTTTTTTTGTGCAAAAACCAACATTTCAGAACTTTGTTGATTTATTTGCACAAACAAATGCGTCAGGTATTCCAATATCTCGATTTTTATTTAACAGTATTGCTGTAACTATTATCGTTGTATTCTTAACGATACTTTTCAGTACAATGGCAGGATATGCATTGTCTAAGAAAAATTTCTTATTAAAGAAAACAATTTTTGAAATTAACACACTTGCGTTAATGTTTGTACCAGCAGCTGTGGCTATCCCAAGATACTTATTGATCGAGAAACTTGGATTAATTAATTCTTTTTGGGTTCATATTTTGCCATTATTGGCGATGCCTATCGGTTTGTTTTTAGTAAAGCAGTTCATCGACCAAATTCCAAATGAACTTGTGGAAGCAGCAAGGATGGATGGCGCATCTGATTTCCGAATCTATACGACTATCATCATTCCACTTATAAAACCGGCAATTGCTACAATCGCCATTTTGTCATTTCAAACGGTTTGGAATAATATCGAAACCTCTACGCTTTATGTGAACGACGAAGGATTAAAAACTTTTTCATTTTTCATGTCGACACTGGCTTCACAAGTAACGGGAAATACAGTAGCCGGTCAGGGAATTGCAGCGGCAGCTTCTTTAATTATGTTTTTACCAAATTTAATTATCTTTATCATTTTGCAAAGTCAAGTTATGAATACAATGGCCCACTCAGGGATCAAGTAAGGAAGGGGAAGGCAAATGCAGCAAATTTTCAAAGTTATCTTATGCGCATCAATATTCGTCCTTTTCCCCTTTCTGAATGTTGTTTCGGCATCCGCTCCATATGAAACAATGACGGTATCACCAAGTGGGGATTTAATCGAAACACAAACGGCGTATGAACCGCTCGGTCGCTTATTTACGGGTGTGGAAATTGTTAATCCAGAAGATATTTTCATAGACTCAAAAGGTTCTATTTATGTGGTTGACTCGGGAACAAAAAAAGTTCTAGTTGCTGATTCAAAGGGTTCCGTAGTTGCTGAAATTGGAGCAGGTATTCTTGGGGCGCCAAAAGGTGTATTTGTTGACGAACAAGGCGATATATTTGTTGCTGATTATGAAAAGGAAAAAATATTTCGTTTTTCGAATAAAGGTGAGTTAGAACATGAATATGGAAAGCCAGATTCACCACTATTTGGAACAAAGTCACCTTATAAACCGCAAAAAGTAGCAGTTGACCGCAGAGGTAATATTTATGTCGTTGGAGAAGGCTCAACAAATGGAATGATGCAGCTCAGCCATGCTGGGGAATTTTTGGGCTACTATGGGGTAAATAGGACGGAAGTTTCAATAAGCTCTGTTCTTCGAAATTTAATTGTTTCGGAGAAGCAGAAGGCATCATTATTTATGAAAACTCCTCCTGCACCAGATAATCTAGCCATTGACGGAGAAGGGCTTATTTATTCTGTTACCCAAGGAACAAAGACGGAGACAATCAAAAAATTAAATGTAGCGGGGCAAAATATGCTTTACCCATACATTTTAGATGATGCTACTCTTGTAGACATTACAGTTGATGCAAACGGCAATATGTTCGTCATGAATGGTTCAGGAAAAATCTTCGAATATGATAGCTACGGAAATCTATTATTTGTTTTTGGCGGGAAAGATGATGGAACGAATCGTCTGGGCCTATTGAAACAGCCTAGTGGGATTGCAGTCGATCGATTCGGAAGAATTTATGTATCAGATAAAGAGACTGGTATGATCCAAGTTTTTGAGTCTACGGCATTTTCCAATCTAGTACATGATGGCATCGCATTATATAAAGAAGGTCTTTATGTTCAAAGTCAGAAGTATTGGGAATCTGTATTATCATTAAACTCTTCTTTTGGACTAGCCCACACAGCAATGGGAAAAGCTTATTATAAGCAGCAGCAATATGACGAAGCCCTTGAGGAATATAGGCTTGCGGAAGATGTGATGGGATATTCAGACTCATTCTGGGAAGTGCGTCATGCTTGGATGCAGAAGCACCTTGAAAAAATACTTGTCATAGGTTTTGTACTCGCAGCTTTATATTATGTTATTAAATTCTTGGATAAAAGAAAAAACATTTTAAATGGTTTTCGCCGTATGTGGGGCAACATTAAAAGGAGAAAGCTCGCTTCTGAACTACTCTTTCTATTCCGCTTCTTTAAACATCCAATTGATAGTTTTTATGAATTGCAAAGGATGGGAAAAGCATCGGTCTTATCGGCCACTATTTTATACTTGTTTTTATTCGTTGCCTATATCATTCAGCGATTCCAAACAGGTTTCATCTTCTCTTCCTATCGAAGTGATGAAACTAACATTATGTATGAGTTTGCCATTATCTTTGTTCCGCTCCTCGCCTTTATTATCGTCAACTATTTAGTAAGCACAATCAACGATGGTGAAGGAAGATTCAAAGATATATATATCGGAACGATTTATTCACTGGCACCTTACTTAGTATTTATTCTACCTCTTACACTCCTGTCGAATATATTAAGTGGAAATGAATACTTTGTTTATTTATTTTCCATCAGGATTATATACGGTTGGTGCTTAGTTATTTTATTCATCATGATTAAAGAAATTCATAACTACACCATTTCAGAAACATTTAGGAATATTTTCGTTACATTGTTTGGAATGGCGATGCTGCTATTAGTCGTATTCATTATTTTCGTCTTAATGGACCAAGTATATGACTTCGTCTATTCCATCGTAAAGGAGGCCTTGCTGCGTGTATAAAAAATGGATGTTTGCAGTTGTTATTATGATATTGCCAGTTCTTATTATTGCAAATCACTCATTTGGAGCGAACTCAGACCAATCTATAGATACGATGGATTTAAGCGATCATATGATGAGATATTCTTCGGCTCAATATACTCAGCCGGAGATAGATGTAAAGCAAGAGATTGAGCAGGATTCTACCTTTGAAGGATTTACTAAAGCAGCTGAAAGTAATGATTTGGTTCTTTATGTAAATGAAAAGTCATTGGCGATTAAGCTGCAAAATAAAAAAACGGGCTATGTTTGGGGATCTGGATTAGATCATCCTGAAAATTATAGATTGAACAAAACATGGGAACAAATCGTTCAATCTGCCATTACAGTTGATTACACCGATCGCCAAGGAAAATTAAGAACAGAGAGCATTTTAACGAATGATTCCAGTCCGACTGTAAAACTTTCGGATAATGGTTTTAGTGCTGATATATTCTTATTCCAGTCCAAGCTTAAATTTCAAATGGATGTACAGTTAAAAGGCAATGAGCTGGAAATCTCGATACCTCAGGAAAAAATGAAAGAAGATAAACGCAATAAGCTTGTATCAATGCAAGTCTTTCCATTTCTAGGTGCAATGAATGAAAATGATATTCAAGGTTATATGTTCATCCCTGATGGAAGTGGAGCGTTAATCCGCTATGAAAAAAGTTCAAAATCTAGCGGAACTCCTTTTATTGGCTCCATATTTGGTGTGGATGAGGGAATTAAAAATAAAACAAAGGCAAGCAAAGATGTCATCCCTGTTCAACAAATAAAAATGCCGGTTTTCGGCGCAGTCCATGGGGTTAAACAAAATGGGTTTATCGCGATTGTAGAAGACGGTTATTCATACGGAGATATTGTTGCCTATCCTGCGGGAGCATCTACAGATTTTAATCGTGTCTCATCAAAGTTTAATTATCGATATGAATACTATCAGCCTACTAGTAAAAATATGAATGGCATCAATGTCTACCAAAAAGAAATGAATAAAATGGACATAAAGCTCAAATTTATCTTTTTAAGTGATGAGGAAGCTGATTACGTCGGAATGGCAAAAACGTATCGAAATTATTTAACGGATCAAAAGCTATTGACGAAACAAGAGGATAAGGCAAACGTCCGTTTAGAATTTTTAGGTGGAGAAATGAAAAAGGGACTATTGTGGAATTCTGTTATTCCAATGACCCCGATTGATCGCATCCCTTATTTCACAAATGAATTAAAGAAAAATGGCGTTGAAGATATGTTCGTCATCTATAAAGGCTGGTCAAAAGGCGGCTTAACCGGATCGCTGCCTGGGAAATTTCCGATGGAAAGAAAATTGGGCAGTAAAAAGGATTCCAAATCGACTATTGATAAATTAAATAACGATCATATCCCAATGTATTTCTACACCGACTACACGAAGGCATATGAAGGAGCATCGGGATTTTCGGGAAGCAAAGATGTTGCGAAAAAATTAAGTGCAGAAACGATTTCCCATAAAGAAAATGATCTTACATCGTATTATTTATCGCCTAAAAAGGCACTCAGCATCGCGAAAAAAGATCTCAAAAACTACGAAGTGTATGGAATGGAGAACGTCGCTGTTGACTCCAGCGGTTTTACTTTATTTTCTGATTTCAGCAAATCTAGTAAGCTAACCCGTATGGAGACGATGGAAACGTACAAAGATATCTTTTCGTTTTTAAATAAAAATGTTGGCGGGACAGCCCTGTATGAACCGAATGTATATGCATGGGCTAATACGGATAAATATTTGGACATCCCGATGAGTTCTTCGAATTATGTTTTTGAAACAGATACCGTGCCATTTATGCAAATTGTGCTGAAAGGGTCTATCCCTTATTACGCACCGTTTACAAACTTCAATTCTAATCAGGAAGATCAGTTGCTGCGCATGATTGAATACGGAGCGTACCCATCCTTCCTGTTAACAGAAGAGCCTTCACACTTACTGGCAAAAACACCTTCTAAAAATGTGTATACGTCAGAGTTTAAAGTTTGGAAGGACGATATTATCAAGCAATATAAACAAATACAAGAAACACTCGGGCAAGTAGAATCAGCAACGATTGAAGGCAGAAAGGTTCCAGAAAGCGGCGTCGTTGAAGTAACGTATTCAAATGGAAAGACGTTAATCGTCAACTATACGAATTCCACATTTATGAAAGATGGAGTGGAAGTTAAAGCGAAAGGTTTTTCTATGATTGACAAGGGGGGAGAGCAGTGAGACTAAGGGGACTAAAAGCTAGACATAGTATGACTGGATGGTTATTTGTTTCACCTTGGATCATTGGATTTTTGATCTTTACTGCTGTTCCTTTGTTTTACTCTTTGTATTTAAGCTTTCAAAAGGTGAAAATCACGACAAGCGGAGTTCAAACTACGTTTGTGAAGTTTGAAAACTATAAATATGCGTTTGGCGTTGATGCCCTTTTTGTTGATAAACTAACAAGCTATTTAAAGGAACTTGTCATATCAGTTCCAATCATTATCGTTTTCTCCCTAATCATTGCTTTGCTGTTAAACCAGAAAGTGAAATTACGCGGGATGTTCCGGACTATTTTCTTTCTCCCCGTTATCATTTCCAGTGGGCCGGTGATTAAGGAGCTAATCGATCAAGGGATTACAACGATTCCTTCTATTGAAAACTATGCTATATACGAAGCATTGAGTTCGAATCCAGATGGGTTTATAAATGGAATATTGCTATATTTGATCAAAAACTTGATTGTCATCCTTTGGTTTTCAGGTGTGCAAATATTAATTTTCCTTGCGGCCTTGCAAAAAATGGACGGCCAGACATATGAAGCTGCATCGATCGACGGTGCATCACCATGGGAATGTTTTTGGAAACTAACCCTGCCTAGTCTAGCACCTATGATTCTCGTAAATATCATTTACACGATCGTGACATACTCAATTTTTTCATTGAATCCCGTCATCGACCATATTCAGAAAAACATGTTCAAGGTAGACACTGGTTTCGGTTATGCGTCAGCATTATCTTGGATCTATTTCGTCATTATTACTATTGCACTTGCACTCACAGTTGGCGCCATGACGTTGAAAAGGAAAAAGTAAGAAAAGTGGAAGCGCCTGCTCATCGACGTACAGGCCCACAGGATGTGGGTCCGTCGACGTTGCCACAGGACGTGGCGGTTTTAGTCGACGTTCCTTTTTCGGCCTTTGACCAAGATAAAGGAAACACTGCGAGGTTGGAAAAGCGGAAGGTGCCTGGTTAGCCCCGACAAGCAAATGTTCTGAGTCAAAAAAGTCCGGTCTTTGACTTTTTTTGACTCAGGTTATTTGACCTCGAGGGGCTGGTGACTGCAGCTAGACAAGACGAGCTAGTGAAATTGGCACTTCAAATTTCACCTAGTGAAATTGGCACTTCAAATTTCACCTGATGTTGACTTATCGTAGTGAAAAGGACAGGAAGTTTGGTAGTCGATAGGCGCTGGAACTGGACAGCGAAAACCTATAAAGGAAGGGTTCAATGTGCAAAAATTAGAAAATCATTATTTAAAAACTAAAAAGTGGCTTTTAGGTATGCGTGGGAATGATGGTTTCCTTTTAAAGGTTCTTATATATGGTCTATTGATCGGAATCGGATTTGTTTACTTATATCCGCTCTTACACATGGGTGTATACAGCATTAAAAACTTGGATGATATTTTAAATCCTCTTGTGAATTGGATTCCGACTCAATTTTATTTAGGGAATTATGTAAAAGCGAATCAAGTACTAAACTTTTTCCCAATATTACTAGAGACTCTTTACGTAACTGTTTTGCCATCTGTCGCCCAAACGGCAGTCGCGGCGGTTGTTGGATACGGCTTGGCTCGATTTACTTTCCGCGGAAAAAATATTTTATTTGTCCTAGTTTTGACAACATTTATTATTCCGCCTCAAGTCACGCTCATCCCAAGGTATATATTTTTCAATGAATTGAACATATTAGGCAGTTTGAATGCATTTATGCTTCCTGCTTTATCGGGGCAAGGAATCAATAGTGCAATCTTTATTCTAATTTTTTATCAATTTTTTAGAATGATGCCTAAATCACTGGAAGAGGCAGCACAAATCGATGGAGCGGGAAATCTGCGAATATTCTTTACGATAGCCATCCCAATGGCCGTTCCAGCAATCATCATTTCATTCCTGTTTTCATTTGTATGGTATTGGAATGAAACATATTTAGCATCGATCTATTTCGGAAATGAATTAACGACATTGCCATTGCAGCTTCAGAAATTCGTAGCGGCCTATCAAAAAATGTTCCCTGCTGGTATGGAGGGAAGCGCTAATCAAATTAACGAGGGAATTAGAATGGCAGGTACGTTACTTTCCATCTTGCCGTTATTGGTCGTTTACTTTATTACGCAAAGATGGTTTGTTGAAGGGGTAGACAGAACAGGTATTACCGGAGAATAACTTTTTGAAGGGAAGAACATCATGGAAAAGCCTAATATTTTGGATTTGGAAGCAAAGGGTTGCTTTGATTTCTTTTGGAACGAAGCGAACTCAGATAAAAATTCGAATGGATATGGATTAATTCTTGATCAATCCGCGAATAAGCAAGTAGCGAGTATTGCTGCGGTTGGTTTTGGATTGACCGCAATTATTATCGGAATTGAAAGAGGCTGGATTACTCGAGAAGAAGGGTATGAGCGTACGAAGGGCACGCTTGAAACTTTCTTGCATCATGTCGAACACGAAAAAGGCTTCTTTTATCACTTTTTGAATATGAAGACAGCCAAAAAGAATGAGACGTTCCATGATTGTGCTTCTATCATTGACACGACATTGTTTTTAAATGGAGCTATTACATCTGCAGAATATTTTGAAGGTGAAATTAAAGAGCTTTTTGAAAAAATTTATGAACGCATTGACTGGACTATTTATTACGACGAACCTGTAAATCAGTATTTTATGGGATATGACCCTGAAAGGGGAGGCTTCCACCACTGGGAAACATATGCGGAGCAAATGACGCAATATGTGCTTGGTGTCGCTTCACCTTCACATTCTGTTCCAGTAAAAATTTATGACGGTTTTGAACGAAAAACAGCAAAATACGGTCCTTATGAATTTATTAATGCACCAGGTGGGGCCTTGTTCGTTCACCAATTTTCACATGCGTTTATCGATTTTAAAAAGGTTGTGGATAAGGACGGAACGGATTGGTTCGAGAATTCTGTGCAAGCTTCATTAGCAAGCCGCCACTATAGTATCGAGAACCCGAACGGGCGAAAAACCTATCATGAAAATGCGTGGGGTTTAACTGCTTGTGCGTCGCCAAATGGTTATATCGTACCGGGGACTCCGCCATTTTATCCGGATGTGACTCCGAATAATGAAGGTACGGTTCCACCATGTGGTGCGGCTGGTTCAATCGTTTTTACACCAGAGGAATCGATTGCAGCAATGGAATATTACTATGAAAACCATCCACAGTTATGGGGAGAATATGGTTTTTGGGATGCATACAACTTAGATGTTGAGCCGGCATGGTATGCGGAGCATGTAATTGGAATTGATAAAGGAATTACGCTTCTTATGATTGAAAACTATAGATCTGGTCTAGTGTGGGATTTATATATGAAAAACAAATACGTTCAGCGCGGTATTGAAATGCTGGGCTGGAAGAAAAGAGAAGCCTGAGGTGCCATATGATCGAAATCAAAAATAAACAAATTTTAATCGACGGCAAACCACAGCTAATCATGTGTGGAGAAATTCATTATTTTCGCCTTGACCGTACCGATTGGCAGGACCGGATTGATAAGCTGAAGCTTTCCGGATGTAATGCAGTCGCTACGTATGTACCATGGGTCATTCATGAGTTTGAGGAAGGGAAAATTGATCTAAGCGGTGATACGCGTCCTGAGTTAGACCTTAAAGCATTCATAGATCTATGTGAGGAAAACGGCCTTTATTTCTTTGTTCGTCCAGGTCCATTCATTATGGCAGAGGTGAAAAATGAAGGACTTCCATACTGGGTATACGAAAAGCATCCTGAAATCATTCCAACAGGCTGGGACAAGCAGCAGGCAGCGACAAAAACAATCGACTATTTGCACCCAGGATTTTTAAGTGATGTGAAAAATTGGTATCGAGCTGTTATGGAAATTGTAAAGCCTAAATTGTATCCAAATGGAAATGTGATTGCTTTCCAGCTTGATAATGAAATTGGCATGCTTTCTTGGGTCAGCAATTGTCCGGATTTAACGGATTTTGTATTGGATGATTTTGCAGGATGGTTGACTCGTACTTATGACGATGAGACCTTGGCTAACCGATATCCGTTTAATGTTTTGGAAATAGATATTCGTAATGAGTCAATTCGTTCTCCTCAAGAATCATATTCATTGGAATTAATGAAAGATCTCGGCTATTTCATGAGAAACCGCTTTGCAAGATATATCGCGACGCTCCGTGAATATGCAGAGGAGTTTGGTGCAAAAGATATTCCGTTCGTTGTGAATATTCACGGAACAGGTGGCGGACGCGGGTTTACATTCCCGATTGGCATCAGCCAGTTATATGAAACATACACGCAAGGACCTGGGTATTTATCCGGCTCGGACATATACTTTGGCGATTTGACAGTAGAAACATTCCAAGATTTATATTTGATAAACGGATTTATGGATTCCGTCCATCTTCCAGATCAGCCACTTACATCAGTTGAATTTAATTGTGGAGATGGAAACTTCGGTAATAATCTAAGTGGACGCTACGATCCTTCTGCGACTGATTTTAAAACGAGAATGTGCATCGCCCAAGGAAATCGATTGATCAATTATTATTTATTTGCCGGCGGCAGGAACTATCGTTTTGACACATCGAGAGGCGATGGTAATGATCGGATCGCTTTTACCGGCGAGCACCATGGCTTTGCTGCACCTGTAGGACCAGAAGGGAAGTTAAATTATACGTTCCCTCGAATGGCGAGATCCATTAAAACAATGATGGCTGTTGCAGATAAGTTAGCGGCGATGGATGAAGAGCGCGATAATATTTCCTTCGCCTTTATTCCAGATTACTATATGACGGAATACCGCTATCCAACGAGTGAAAAGATGAGGCAAGTATTATCAAATATTGAGGCGAACCGTGCATACAGCTCTTGGGAAAGCATGGGACGAGCACTATTATTATCGGGATATCGATTCGGTGCGCTCGATATTCAAAATAAGCCACTTTCAATTAATGATACAGAAGTACTCGCTTTACCATCCGCGAAATATATGGCAGCGGATATTCAAAGTAAATTGGTGAGCTTTTTAGAGGCGGGTGGAAGGATTCTTGTATATGGAGAACTCCCACAATATGATATGGAGGGCAATCCTTGTACAGTTTTAGCAGATGCATTATGTATTAAAGTAGTGGGGGAAAAGCGCGATAGCTCGGAATATTACTTGTCGCTGAACGCTTTAAACTGGGCAGCACCACGTCCGGAAACAAGAACCCACTTTGCACAAGTGTTAGAATCTGATTCTGCGACACCGCTTTTGAGTGTATATGGTACAGATGAAGTGTGTGCGTTTGAGTCTGCAGTAGGTGAAGGACGAGCGGTTGTGGTAGCTGCTGCATATCCATGCGATCTAACTTTTTATAAAAAAGTATTTGCACAGCTGGGTGCAGTAGCAAAGCTTACTCATGATTATGAGGATCATGGTATTTTTAGCACATCAACTGCAAATGCAGAGGGTGAGCGCTTCATCCATTTATTAAACTTAGATGGATTAGATAAAACGTTGAGGGTTTATCATGATGGAGAAGCATTATTTGCAGGAAAAGAGTTGCTGCTCCAAAGCAAAGAAGGAGCAATGCTTCCTGTGAATGTGAAGCTGGACGGAATTGGAGAAATTGTTTATTCGACAGCTGAAATCATGCATGTCAGCGAAGATGAAATTGAGTTCCATTTAACACAGGCGGAGGACGAAATTGCACTTCGAACGGAGAGATCCATTTTAGCCAGTGATGATTATGTTACTGAGCTTGTGGATGGGGTAAGCTATATTCGTTCTAAAAAGCATGCGAAAGTGGATGCGCAGTTAGTTGTAAAATTTAAATAAAGTGAATGGAAATCCCGGGGGAATTAGGTTTCTCTTGGGATTTTTATTGATTGCCACTTCTGAATAGAAAAAACGAATCAAAGTCATCTATCGGTCATGTGGATTAGAAAAAACTTGATTTTATTCCTCTATCCATTAAATACGGGAACCAATTGTGATAAAAACCTAATTTCGTTCCCGTATCTGCCAAATGCATAAACAACTGTAAGAAAATCCAATACGAAGGTCACTAATTATCATATTGATATCCTATTTTCAAAGATTTGTACTGTATATGCAGAAAATAAAAAAGCAGGAAAATCCCTACTAATATTGAATATATCATTGTAGATAAAAAGAGGTGATTTCCATGATAAAAGTTAGAAATATTGAAGAATATGAAATTGAATTTTTAAAGGACATGATGTACGAGTCCATTCATATTCCAGAAAATAAGCCACCTAAAGAGGAATTGTTAAATCTTCCTGATCTGAAAAAATATAATGAGAACTGGGGAAGGACTGGAGACCGGGCATTGTTAGCTGAAGATAGTGATGGCAAAGCTTTAGGAGGAGCTTGGTATCGATTATTCGATGAACAAAATAAGGGCTATGGATATGTTGATAACTTTACACCGGAATTAGGAATTGCTGTTTCTCCGGAAGCAAGAGGGATGGGGATAGGCTCATTACTAATGAATGCATTGATAGAACAGGCGAAGAATGATGGCTTTAAAGGATTGTCTTTAAGTGTAGACCCAAATAACGATCGGGCTGTCCATCTATATAAAAAACTTGGATTTGAGGAATGCGGAGTCTCGGGTACATCTGTGACGATGGTATATACACATTCGAAGTGATAATAAAATTGAAGATTTCAATGAGGTAGGATTATGGCAGAAAAAAACGAATACATGTTCATAATGTTTTCAATCGCCCATTTTGCAGCGATTGTCGTTTTATTTCTTAGCCTTATCCTACTTTTTATTTTTAAAAAGAAAATAAAAAACTATTCTAATAAACTAGTTCTGACTGAACGGATTTTTGCACTGACATTATTGTTGATGGAGATTCTTTACCATGTATGGTTAACTAGGATCGGAAAATGGAGTTTAGTCGACTCTCTTCCATTGGAACTGTGCAGCATTAGTTTGATCATGACCATTTTTCTACTTTGGACTGGAAATAAGTACATATATGATTTTGTTTTTTACGCTGGAATAGGTGGAGCGCTACAGGCAATGGCAACTCCAGTTCTAGATTTGAGTTTTCCTCATTTCAGGTATTTTCACTTTTTTTACACCCATATTGGCATTGTAATAACGGCCTTTTACTTTACTTGGGTTAAAGGCTATATTCCCACCTTTAAAGGGGTTGTAAAAACCCTTGTTGCTTTAAATTTAGTGCTTCCACTCATATTTACAGTGAACTATTTTTTTAACGGGAATTATATGTTTTTAAAAGAAAAGCCTGTAAATGGGAGTTTGCTGGATTTTTTGGGTCCATATCCTTGGTATATTTTATCGCTCGAGGCAGTGGCCTTTCTAATATTTACTGTCTTTTGGCTTTTATTTAGGAATAGGGGGATAAAAAAGGCTAAATCTCGTCCTTATCAATGAATTAATGATGCTCTTAAATCACTTACTCCATTTTCCAGATAACACTTTAAACAAGAGAGCATATATACCCAGCCTTCTTTTTGTCCTAACAATTTATTCACCAATTCAGGGTCATTTTCTTTAAATCCAGATTCAATAACTTCAATAATTGTACTTGTATCATATAACTCGTTTAATGTAATAGTAACAGCTGTTTCCGAATTGTTTTCACTTCCCCAAGAAAATACAATTTTCTTATTTGAAGCGACCTCTAATACATTTATGACTCCCTCAGCTCCATATTCATCATATTTTAATGTAATTGCCTTACCTTTTTCCCATCTTTCAGAGCTAGAGGAGAACCAGAAATTCCCGATTTTTTCTGGGTCGACTATAGCCTCAAAAACTTCTACAGCTGGCCTATATATTTTTAATTTAGTAGTTATTTGAGTAATCATAATTCATCTCTCTTTTTAGAAGTAATTTTTCATTATTATATACCCTTCTTTACTGTCTATACCATCAAACGTGTGTTGTTGTATGAGTAAATTACCCTGCTTTGGTTTTTATTTCTGGAAAGAAGGGACTTTTATGATATAGCCGAGAACACTTGTGATTTCATATCACGTTAACGATTCGACATATGCCAAAATACAGATTGCATATAGACCCTGGATAATCGTAACTCCATCACAAAAAGGTGCTAACATATGGTACATTGATATTTAAAGAGTTCCCTGAGTTAAAAGGGACACTCGGGGGTGGTCATCTCTGGAACCCTTCTTATTTTGTCGCAACCGCTAGCGAACAGACAAAGACCCAGATTCGGCAGTACATTCAAAATCAGAAGGGGAGGTGAGCATCCTTTGATCGTGAACAGAGCCTATAAGTTCAGAATCTATCCCACTAAAACTCAAGAAGTCCTAATCGCCAAAACCATCGGGTGTTGCCGTTTTGTTTACAATTATTTTGTAGGAAAACAAAAAGGGAAAGATGCCTATTGGCATATGGTTGCGGAAATGGTTCAAAACGGACAACTCCCTAGGAACAACTGGAAAGGAGAATTTTTCCATAAGAATAAGTCGATTAAAGCTCTTCCAGAGTTGAAGAAACACTATCCATTCTTGAAAGAAATAGACAGCATCGCCCTGCAAAAATCGGTTGAAATCGTCCATGAAGCCTATAGAAGATATTACAAAAAACAAAATGATGAGCCTCGCTTTAAGTCAAAAAGAAATCCCGTCCAATCCTACACAACGAAATATGTAAATGGAAATATTGCCGTGCTAGGCAAACAGATAAAACTCCCAAAACTGGGACTTGTACGCTTTGCGAAAAGTCGAGAAGTTCATGGGCGAATAATCAATGCCACCATTCGGCGGAACCCTGCTGGTAAATATTTTGTTTCCATTCTTGGTGAAGTGGATATACAGCCTCTACCCAAAACAGGTTCATCCATAGGGGTCGATGTTGGATTAAAAGATTTTGCCACTCTATCAGATGGAACCGTATACAAAAATCCAACGTTTTTTCGCACGTTAGAGGAAAAGTTAGCCAACGCCCAACGTATCCTATCCAGGCGACAAGTAGGCTCCTCCAATTGGCATAAACAACGAGTGAAAGTCGCCAAAATCCATGAAAAAATCACGAACTCACGGCAGGATAGGCTGCATAAAATCTCCACCCATCTTGTTAAAAACCACGACTTGATTGGGATGGAAGATTTAGCTGTAAAAAAGATGCTTAAAAATGTCCATCTTGCAAAGGCAATCAGTGAAGTATCGTGGTCACAATTCAGAACGATGTTGGAATATAAAGCAAAATGGTACGGAAAACAAGTAGTCCTTGTTGCAAGGAATTTTGCTTCCAGTCAACTTTGTTCTCATTGTGGTCATAAACATAAAGCCGTTAAGGATCTTGCGTTGCGTGAGTGGACTTGCCCATCATGCGAATGCCTTCATCAACGTGATCTTAACGCAAGTATCAATCTTCGCAATGAAGCATTGCGATTAACCGCAGGAACTATGGGGATAGCCTAATCCATTAGAAGCCAAGGGGTTTCTGTACCTAGGAATCTTACGACTTTAGCCGTGAGAGGTTCAATAGTGAAGTAGAAATATGGAAATAAAACATTTGAAGGAGTGGAAATGTGGCAACGACCCAAGTAGAAATTTTAGAAAAAGAAGAAATCCTTTTAGTTGGTTTTTCCGTAATGGAAAGTCTTAATGATATTTTAGCAAATAGGACTGTAGGGATATTAAGAAAGGGTTTGGATAAAAGAAAACATGAAGTTGTAAACCGAGAGGGAGATGGGATATATTTAATTCAGCTTTACTCGGCTGGGGGTTGGACTCCAGATACACCATTTAAAAACATTGTTGCCATAAAGGTTTCTTCATTTGGAGAAATTCCGAGCGATATGGTAACTCATGTAGTACCGGCGGGACGCTATGCGAAATTCGTACATGTCGGCTTGGAATCGGAAATTAGTCATACGTATGAACGTATTAATAATTATGCTTTAAGACCATTTGACGTGGAATATTGGGAAGATATTCACTCACTTGAAACGGAAGAAAGTGAGATTGATATATACATACCTGTTGAATAGGGAAGGCAAATGCACTGCTTCTAAAATGAAGTGGTGTTTTTTTCATCGTAAATTGTAACCTTTTTATTTCTCATCCGTGTTATTAGCGAAGGGAGGAAGAGATGAAGGAATCATTAGAATCGATTTATAATTTTTACTTTCGGGATATATATCGCTTTCTCCTTTCACTTTGTCGCGATCATCATACGGCTGAGGATTTAGTTCAGGAAACCTTTTTACGGGCGTATTTGCATGTAGAAAAATATGAGCATGAAAGGGTAAAGTCCTGGCTTTTTGCGGTTGCTTACCATGCATTTATTGATTATTATCGCAAACAAAAACGTATTGAGATAAAACAAGAGAGCTTTTTTTCGAGACTATTTGATCGTAGGAAGACACCTGAAGAAACGCTCGTCATCCAAGAAGATATTCAAGAAATTAGTAACTTACTAAAAGATTTGCCAGAAAAGCAAAAACATGCCGTCCTGCTGCACGATTTCCATGAACTAAGCTATGCAGAGGCAGCGGCGGTTATGGATATCTCTTTAGCAAACTATAAAGTTGCATTATTTCGCGGCAGGCAAGCGATGAGAAAGAAAAAAGGTGAGTGAAAAGATGAGTGATGAATTTAAAGATAGGTTAGACGCATATGAAAAAGGTGAATTGAATGGTGAAGAATTAGCTGATTTTGAAAAGGAATTAGAAAAACTAGAACAATATCAAGAGCATCTTGACGAAAGAAAGCCTCCGTCAACCATTCCGATGATTGAAAAAAAGCAAATCAGGATTCTTAAAAGAAGCAAGTGGAGAGCACGTTTTCAAACAGCTTTAACAGCATTAGGTATCTTTATTCTTGTCATGTTCGTTTCAACTATTTTAACAGCCATCTACTATTCATGGGGAGAACCAGATCGAGCTGATGTATTTGCAAAGGTTATCGACTACACATTAGCCGTTACAGAACCGGATGGAGAATTAGGGGGTACCAGTACAAATGTAAAACCATTTTTCAGAGCTGAGATGGAGAGGGATCTTAAGAAAAGAGTAGGCCATGAAACAATGAAAGTGGGCGACTTAAAGGTTAACTTCCTTTTTTCCCTCATGTCGTTCCCAGAAAGCAATTACATTGGAAATGTATCGCAAAATCAACCAATATTTTCGTATCCAGGGTATGACCGCGGATCGTCGGAATGGGATCGGCTTGAAAAACTTGCAGAAGGAACGGTCGTGTCGGCTTATATTTCTTTTTACAAATTGGAAAGTACAAAAGAGGTTTTTCAGACCTTAGGTGAAAAGGAATTTGATATTTCATGGTTTGCAGTAGACACCGGGAATACGTTTAAAGAAGCTGATCAAGATAGTGGTGTCATTCTAGATCCCATTGGATTTCCAAGTACCCCTATATGGCATGATGACGATATGAAACTAGATTCGAGGGAAGAAGAAAAAGGATTTTTATTTGGGAAAGTAATTATGGAAGGTCATTCATCTCCAAGTTATGAGGAAGGCGACACCGACATGCTTCATACTCAATTTTTAAAAACGCTCCGTTTTCTTGAAAAACATGAAAAGTTGGCTAATAAATTATATGGAGGAAGGAAGTTAGATCTCGAAAAAACAATACATTATCTTGAAAAGAATGGAATAAAACATTACGGTGTTGTCATTACAGGTCCTACAAAAGAGATATTGAAGCTGAAGAAAGAGAAAGCAATTAGTACAATTGAAGTGGATGAGGTTGGCTTTTGGAATTGGTAATAGTTCAATTTTTAAAAGAGGGGGGCGTGTTCCTCCTTTTTCATTCGTTTCATATTGGAGAAATTAATAAAAAAACAGCCTTTCCTTTATTAAAAAGAAAGAACAGACTAATGCCCTTCTTAATACAATAAACCATACTAAACAGGTCGTTTTTTTACTTTTCATTTAGGAAAAGGAGTGTTAAAAGTGGGAGCCATTACTGGAAAAGACTTTATAGACCGATTAAATCGACTGAAAACAGAAATATGGTTTAACGGGGAAAAAGTCGAAGGGAAAATATCTGAACATCCCGCATTTAAAGGAGTCATTCATGCAAAAGCTTCCCTTTATGATTTGCAGCATGAGCCTCAATTAAAAGATGAGATGACATTCTCTTTTCCAGGAAAAGAAGATTCTATCGGACTTTCTTATTTGCAGCCCAAAACAAAAGCTGATTTAAAAAGAAGAAGAAAAATGATGGAACATTGGGCAAAACACACGCATGGAATGATGGGAAGAAGTCCCGATTATATGAACTCTGTGCTTATGAGCTTTGCTTCTTCTGCTGCTTTGTTAAAGGGGCGAGAGAACTGTTTTCCTGAAAATATTCAAGCTTTATATGAAAGAGCAATGGAACAAGATTTATCATTTACACATTCATTTATTACTCCTCAAGTAAATCGCTCCCAACTCAATTTGGAATTTTCCAAAGAACCTATTTCTGCTAAAGTCGTCGAGAAAAATGAAAAAGGACTTGTTATTAAAGGAGCTCGTCTTCTTGCTACTCAAGGCGGTTTAACGGATGAAATTCTTGTTTTTGCTGCTCCAAAACTTTTTTTTGACCCAAATGATGCATTCGCTTTTTCAATCCCTTCTGATACGAAAGGTTTAAAATTTATTTGTAGAGAGTCTTTTGTTGGAAGCGAGTCTATTTTTAATCATCCACTTAGCTCAAGGTTTGATGAAATGGATTCAATTGTCGTTTTTGACAATGTTTTAGTCCCATGGGATCGCGTCTTTTATTATGATGATACTGAAATAGCTGGCGACTTCCTTATTAAAAGTTCTTTTTATTCTTTTGCCTACTATCAGGCCATTATTAGGCAAGTGGTGAAGACAGAATTTATACTAGGTGTAGCTGAACTACTAGTCGAAACAATCAATGTAAGTGAATATCAGCATATACAAGAAAAGCTTTCTGAAATTATTATTGGGCTTGAGACAATGAAAGCTCTCTTAGATAAATCGGAAAATGACGCTGAAATTGATGAGTGGGGCTATATGCGTCCAAACATCATTCCTTTACAAATCGCAGGTACGACCTTTCCTAAGATTTATCCTCGTTTTTGCGAAATCATTCAATTGATAGGTGCGAGTGGAATGGTTTCATTGCCAACAGATAATGATTTTGACTCACCAATAAAACCAGAATTGGATAAATATCTACAAGCTGCTAATAGAACTGCCGAAGACCGAGTGAAACTATTCCGTTTGGCGTGGGATATTACGATGAGTCCATTTGGAACGAGGCAAATCCAATATGAACGATACTTTTTTGGCGACCCGATTCGATTATCCAGTCAATTATATAAAAGCTATTCGAAACAAAATAGTGTGGATATCGTTCGTCAATTCTTAGGTTTAAAAAATGAATATAATCTATAGTTGAGGCGGAATGCCTCTTTTTTTTGTTATAGCTTAATTTTACGCATTTTTTAGAACAAGAAATTCAACAAAAAGCTCTAGCATAGCGAATGAGACCCTTATTGCAAAACGATTGCTTCTATTCATTAAACTATGTCTCCTAATACGAAGTTTCAAAAAAAGCATTATCAAAAGATATTTTGTATGATGAATAACTGATTTACCACATATAAAGGAAATCTTCATTTAAATGTAAGTAAAAAGGTATGTATTATAGGAAATAGATTTGCTATAATGGAAAACATGCTAACACGAAAATGAAGGTTGAGGTTCTTCTATGTTACAGGTTGTTCATAATATTGCTGAATTAATTGGTGACACACCACTTGTAAAATTAAATAAACTGCCAGAAGCAACAGGTGCGGAAGTATTTGTAAAGCTTGAATATTTTAATCCGAGTAGGAGTGTAAAAGATCGTGCGGCTTATAATATGATTTTAGAGGCTGAGAAAGAGGGACTCTTAAAAGAGGGGTCGACCATTATCGAGCCTACTTCTGGAAATACGGGAATTGGACTTGCTATGAACGCTGCTGCAAGAGGATACAAAGCGATTATTGTCATGCCTGATTCTTCAACAGCTGAGCGAATAAATATTTTAAAAGCATATGGAGCCATGGTCGTTCTTACTCCTAGTATTGAAAAAATGCCTGGAGCTATAAAGAAAGCGCGTGAGATTGCGGAGACAATCCCTAATAGTTTTATTCCAATGCAGTTTGAAAATATTGCAAATCCAGATATTCATCGGAAAACAACTGCACTTGAAATCATCGGGACATTTGAAGATTACGAGAAAAGATTAGCAGCTTTCGTAGGAACATCGGGGACGGGGGGGACAATTACAGGAACAGGAGAAGCATTAAAAGCCTATGATTCTTCCATTTCTGTACATGTCGTTGAACCTGCGGGCTCACCCGTTTTGTCTGGTGGAATACCCGGTAAGCATAAGCTTGTTGGCACTAGTCCAGGCTTTATTCCGCCAATCTTAAATACTTCTGTATATGATGAAATTTTTCAAATAAAAGATGAAGAAGCCTATGAGACAGTAAGGAAATTAGCGAGAATGGAAGGGATCCTAGTGGGACCTTCTAGTGGAGCGTCCGTATTTGCTGCTCTAAAAGTGGCAAAAAGATTAACATCAGATAACGTTGTTGTCTGTATTGCTCCCGATACAGGAGAGCGTTATTTAACAAGTGATTTATTTAGTTAAACAGGATTATATTCCTGTTTCCTTTTTACAGTTAAACTTGATAAAAACAATAGGAATAATGAAGTATAGACAACGAGGTGAGGAAATGTATTTAACCATTGAGGGGATCGACAAAAGCTTCATTAATGAAAAAAATAATAGTTTAAAAGTTTTGGATGACATCAGCTTAAATATTGAAAAGGGAAGTTTTGTTTCAATTGTAGGTCCGTCTGGCTGTGGTAAATCAACATTGCTTTATTTAATCGCGGGTCTTGAGAAGGCTGATAAAGGTGAGATAAATATATCTGGAAAAAAGATTCTACAACCTGGACCAGATCGAGTTGTTGTATTTCAAGAAGCTGGTTTATTTCCATGGTTGACCGTTTTAGAGAATGTAACGTACGGTCTGCTGTTAAAAAAGATGGATAAAAATGAAGCGGAAAAAAAGGCGAAGGATATTTTGAAAATGGTCCATCTGAGTCGATATATTGACGCTTACCCACATCAACTTTCGGGTGGGATGAAACAACGGGTTGCAATTGCAAGAGCCCTTGTAATGGAACCAGATATTCTATTAATGGATGAACCTTTTTCAGCGCTTGATGAGCAAACGCGGATGGTTCTGCACAAAGAACTTTTAGAAATTTGGAAAAAAACAAAAGTAACTATCTTTTTTGTCACGCACAACATTCGTGAAGCCGTGCTTTTGTCTGAAAAAATCGTTGTATTTGCGACACGTCCGGGACGAATTAAAGAAATTATTACTGTTCCAACTTCAAAAGAAGGAATCATGCCAGACAGCATAACGCTTCATACAGAACAAAGAATATTATCTTTGTTAGAAAATGAAATTGAAAAAGTGTTGAAGGAGGAAATGGGTGATGAATACAGCTTTGAGACGAATCATCTTCATCGCGACGATAGCGGTGATATGGGAAGTCACATCTAGATTTTCCGGTCTTCCAGACTTCATGTTTCCAAGATTGACACAAGTATTTGAAACGTTATTTAACGGCCTAATCAATGGCCAAATTGCTGCAGCTATAGGGAAAAGCTTTAGCCGACTTCTTATTGGTTTTGCTATTGCCATTATTTTAGGGCTATTTATGGGATACCTCATTTGGAAATATAAAGTTGTGGAAGATACACTTGGGTTTGTTGTAACAGCACTTCAATCAATCCCAAGTATTGTCTGGTTTCCGTTAGCAATCATTTGGTTTGGATTAAATGATTTTGCCATTTTGTTTATCGTTACAATTGGAGCAACATGGACGATGACGGTTAGTGCTACCAGTGGATTTAAAAATGTTCCTACATTATATCAACGAGTAGCAAAAACATTCGGTTCAAAAGGATTTCATTTTATAAGGACTGTTATATTGCCAGCATCCATTCCGCAGCTGCTTTCTGGTTTAAGAATTGCTTGGGCCTTTTCTTGGCGAGCTCTTATGGCAGGGGAATTACTGGGGGCAGGCGGTGGACTTGGTCAGCTTTTGGAAACTGGAAGATCTTTAGGACAAATGGATCTAGTTATTTCGGTCATGATCATTATTGCAGTCATTGGGACGATCATGGACAATGTTGTTTTTACGCGTTTAGAACGCAGTGTACAAACAAAATGGGGAATAAACCGAGCTTAGTGAATGCCGCTTTTCTCGTATATTGAAATATTTTAAGAATGAATCTAGTTTCAAACGGAATAAGAAAAGGAATTCCTTTGTGATTTTACATATACATCAAACCAAAACAGCCTAGTGAAAAAGGAGTAGACAAAGAGATGAAAAAATTATTCACTTTATTTGCAGCTATATTGCTGATAGGGGTATTAAGTGCCTGCTCAAAAGCAGAATCTGGAACAGTAAAGATTGGATACTTTCCTAACTTAACGCATATTGCTACAATCGTAGCTCTTGAAAAGGGATATTTCAAAGAAGAATTTGGAGAAAAGGTAAAGATCGAAACGAAAACATTCAATAATGGTGGATTATTTATGGAAGGTATGACCACAAAGGCTATTGATGTTGGGACAGTTGGACCGGGGCCATTGCTTAACTTTTATGTAAAAAATCCTAAGTTTCACCTCATATCGGGTGCAGTAAATGGTGGCGCAGTTCTTGTTGCTAGTGAAAAAAGTGGAATAAGTGAACTTAAAGATCTTGATGGAAAAAGAGTAGCCATCCCAGTCATTGGGAGCACACAGGACGTCATGCTAAGAAAGGCACTGCAAGAGGTTAATTTAAATGCTAAAGAAAACGGCGGCACCGTTGAGTTATATGCGGCTCCCCCGGCGGATACAGCAACCTTATTTGTACAAAACTCAGTTGATGCGGCGGCAACGCAAGAGCCATGGGGATATGTTCTAGAAACGCAAGCAAAAGGTAAGTTGCTGCTAGATTGGGATTCATTTGCATGGGGAAAGGAATCGACGAATACAGTTGTTGCAGCGAGTGAAGATTTTCTAAAGAATAAAGAATTAGTTACGGCTTACTTAAAAGCTCACAAGAGAGCAGTGGATTTCATTCAAGAACATCCGGAAGAAGCGCAAGATCTTGTTATAAAGCATATTAAAGATTTGACTGGTAAAGAAATTAATAAGGACGAAACGACGGCTGCTTTTAATAGATTGCAAGTAACAACGGATGTAAACGAACAAGTCATACAGGAAATGGCTGACATTAGTAAAGATGCAGGCTATGTACCAAGCAATGATATAAAAGGTTTATTTGATCTTTCATATTTAAAGGAAATAGAAAAATAACATTTTATTTTTAAGACGTTTCTAAAAAACTAGAGGCGTCTTTTTATTTGTTAAGGACATTTTCTTCACTTTGTTAAAAGAGGGAAATACTAATAATTGTAGAGTAATTAGGTGGAGAAAAAGAAATGAGTAAGAAAACGATGGAAACTAAAGAAGATGGAAAAACATTTTAACAGGTCACGGGATGTCCATGTTCCACTTCTATGATTTAGATGGCAATCGTTTTAATGTTAGTTGTTTTGTTTAAAATTAGCCCACGTATTTCTCTTGCAAATCTATAATTTTGAAGAAGCTGCCGGCTCGTTTTTTATTAGTGAAAAACCCCCTATGATATAATGATAAACAGTTGAGTTCATACGGATTAAGGGGGTTTTTAGCATAAATGTCAATCCAAAAAATTGAAGAATTTCTTAGTGACCAAAATAAGTCTATACAATTACTCTATAAACCAATTCTCTATAACCATTGGATGTCGGCGACAACAGGTGATAAAGAGTGGAGCGACAAACATGAACAGTCCTTGAAGGAATACTATGCCTACTTCGCCGATCAAGAGGCTTATCAAAAAGTTGTAGCCTTTAAAAAGGAGCAGTCTCTTACTGCGCTCCAAGAACGCCAACTGGGCGATTTATACAATAAAATGGTGAAAAATCAACTAGATCATAGTGAACTAGGTAAAACGTTAGAACTTGAAAAAAATATATCCTACGTTTTTAATACATATCGACCTACACTTACTGGAAAACAAGTAACGAATAATGCCCTCTTACATATTCTTAAAAATAGTAATGATAATGAGGAAAGAAAAGAAGCTTGGCTTGCTAGTAAACAAGTTGGAAAGAAAATTGAGCAAGATCTTTTGAAATTAATACATAAACGAAATAAAGATGCACAAGCATTGGGATATAATACCTTTTATGAAATGAGTCTAGCTACTCAAGAATTGGATATTAATACGGTTTTTAATGTTTTTCAGCAATTGAAGAATATATCAGATGAACCTTTCCGCTTAATGAAAGAGGAGATAGACGTAGAACGGGCTGGAATTTTGGGTGTTAAAAAAGAGGATCTGCGCCCTTGGCATTATGTAGATCCGTTTTTTCAAGAAGCTCCGCCTGTTAGTGGCGTAGATGTTGATCATTTTTACAGTCGTAAAAATCTTGAAAAGATTGTTTCAAATACTTTCAATGCAATGGGGTTGCCTATTGATGAAATTCTTCTAAGAAGTGATTTGTATCCTCGTGAAAATAAGAATCCTTTTGGTTTTTGTACGAATATTGATCGTGAAGGTGACATACGGGTTCTCGTAAATCTTGATGAAAGTGTTTTTTGGGCTACGGCCTTATTGCATGAGTTTGGACATGCGGCATATTTCAAATATATTGATAAATCTTTACCATTTTTATTACGGTTTCATTCTCACTCATTAACAACAGAAGCGATAGCCTTGTTTTTTGGACGACTAACGAAAAATGTTGAGTGGTACAAACGTTTCTTGGAAGTAAAAGAAGAAGAACTAATGGAAAAATTACCTGCAATTGAGAAAATGCTGCAACGACAAATGTTGGTTTCTGCCAGATGGATGATGACATTTTCTTTTTTTGAAAGAGAATTATATGAAAATCCAGATCAAGATTTAAATCGATTATGGTGGGATTTAGTAAAGGATATCCAATATATTCACCCCCCTGAAAACACAAGCTATCCTGATTGGGCTTCGAAAATGCATTTTTCATTAGCACCCGCCACTTACCAAGACTATTTACTAGGTGAATTAATGGCGTCGCAGCTGCAACATTATATTGAAACGAATATTTCTAAAGACTTATTTAGACCAGAGGTTGGAAAGTTTTTAAAAGATAATTTCTTCCGATATGGAGCTTCATTACAGTGGAATGAAAAAATAAAAATGGCAACCGGGGATTACTTAAATCCTGTGTATTTCATTAAGCAGTTTTTGGATTAATTTATTCTTAATAATAGAAGGGGATTAAGAGATGGAACACCAACTGTTTTCGCACAAGCAATTAGCTGCATCATGCTTCAACAAAGTATGGGACTATCTAGATAAAGAAGCTCTATCCTCTGAAGAAAAAGAAGAAATGATTCACCTATGCCATAGCTCATTTTGGCACTGGACTCAAATTGAAAATCATACTAAGCAAAACATTTCTATCGGCTATTGGCAGCTTTCACGTGTATATGCTGTAGCAGGACAAGGTGAGAATGCTTTGAATTACGCAAAACGCTGTATAGCAGTAGGAAAAGAAGCTAATCTCGATCCATTTTACATCTGTTATGGATATGAAGCCTCAGCAAGGGCGTATTCTGTATTACAGCAATCAGATAAGTGCCAAGAAATGGTGGAACTAGCCTATGATTATGTAAGAAAAATTGTTGATAACGAAAATAAACAATTATTACTAAATGATTTAAACAACATTCCCGATCAAGCTTGAGAAAAAAGAACTAGGATAAAGAATTCTCCTCATGTCTAGCTCATATAATGTACTGACTAATTATATGAGGAGGTTTTATATGGGGATTAAGTTGATTAAAATAGCTGTTGTTTACTTTTTGATCGGAATTTCTTTTGGACTATATATGTCTCTCACTCATGTTTTCAAACTAGCTACGGTTCACGTGCATATTAATTTACTTGGCTGGATGTCTCTTTCGATTGCTGGTATTTTTTATATTTTATTTCCAAAGCTTGCTGAGACATCTGCTGCAAAGGTCCATTTCTGGCTCCATAATATCGGTCTCCCGATCATGATGCTCAGCATTGCATTGGCAATACTGGAAATAAGCCCAATCTTTTTCCTATTTGCTACGATAGGCGGGGTCGTAACCGTTATTGGAATCTTTTGTTTCGGCTATAATGTTTTGAAAAATTTACATTCTTGAGGAATTGGAGCACCCTTTAAAAAAGGGGTGCTTTTTTCAAAAGTAAAGAAAGTATAACGTTTGATACGGTCCTTATTTTAAACAAGTCTTTCATTGTCTAGCTTCAGGCTCCCAGCGACTAGCAAACTTTCAACTTCTTTCCATGATAAGGAAGCCAAGCTCGTTCCTCACCGTGTTTCCTTTATCTCGTCAGAAGCTTAAAAAGTTTGTACGTCTCTTAACGGGCGCCTTTCGCTTTTCTTAATATAAAGGATATAGTCACTTTTTGGAGAATAATATACATAAAAGATGTAGATTGGAGTCCATGAAGTTGCAAACAAATATATACTTAGTTAGGCATGCCCATTCAACATACACACCTGATGAGCTAGGGCGGCCATTATCTGAGCAAGGAGTTAATGACAGCCATTTAGTAACAGAACAGCTTAAGAGTGAAAATATTGATTTTGTTATTTCAAGCCCTTATAAGCGTGCGATTCAAACTGTTGAAGGGATATCAAAATGGATAGATAAAGAGATTATTATAGAAGAAGGATTTAAGGAAAGGAAGCTTGCTAAGGGTCCCGTTGAAGATTTTATTGAAGCCATTACGATAGTATGGGAAAATCCCAACTTCGCTTGGAAAGGTGGAGAATCTAATATTTCTGCCCAAAAGAGGGGAGTAGACATTACGTTTAAGATACTGAAAAAGTATGAAGGAAAGAATATTGTAATCGGAACCCATGGAAATATCATGGTCCTTATTATGAATTATTTTGATTCGAAATTTGATTTTACATTTTGGCAAAAACTTGATATGCCTGATATTTATAGACTTACTTTTGAAGGAACACAACTTGTAGAGGTGAAACGAATTTGGAGAAAAGACAATTGAACAAATTGAACGCAATACAAGCTGCAGCACAATTTATTTCAGAGCAATTTCCAAATTGCCATGGAGCATTATTGGCGGGGAGTGTTGTGAGAGGAGAAGGAACGGAAACCTCTGATCTGGATATTGTTATTTTCGATAAAACCTTGGAGTCCGCATTTAGAGAATCATTAATTGCGCTTGGCTGGCCAATTGAGATCTTTGTTCATAATTTGAGCTCTTACAAATACTTTTTCCAACTGGATAGTGAAAGAGCTAAACCATCCTTGCCGAAAATGGTTTCTGAAGGGATTGTTATAAAAGATGAAGGGGTTATTCAAACCATTAAAAAGGAAGCGAATGAATTATTAGACAGAGGTCCGGATAAATGGTCGGAAGAAACCATCATCACGAAACGATACTTCATTACGGATACGTTGGATGATTTTATCGGCAGCAACAGTCGGGCCGAAGATATATTTATTGCAAATGCTTTGGCAGATCTCGTTCATGAATTTGTTTTGCGGATGAATGGACGGTGGATTGGCTCGTCAAAATGGATTGTGCGCGCGCTAAAACAATACGATGCCGCCTTTGCTGATGAGTTTGTGATCGCCTTTGATGAATTTTATCGATTACATAAAAAAGATAAAATCATTATATTAGTAGATAAAGTGTTAGAGCCGTATGGAGGAAGACTATTCGATGGTTTTTCAATTGGGAAAAGTGATTCTACTCATAGTTGAATCACCTTATTCAACCAACAGTTGATAGGTGGATGGGGAAAGGCATGCTACGATAAATATTGACAGTGCGCGCTGTACTTATATCCAAATGGAGGAGTTCATATGCTCGATACGAGAAAAATTGGTGCATACATTTCCAAACTTAGAAAAGATCAAGATATGACGCAAATGGAATTGGCAGATCAACTTAATGTTAGCCATCAAGCTGTTTCTAAATGGGAGCGGGGAGAGTCGTTGCCAGATATCGGCACGCTTCCTGTGTTGGCACAATTATTTGGTCAAACGGTAGATGACATTATGAATGGCGGGGCTGAAAGAGAAAATCGAAAGTTTCAGCATATCGGTAAAATCGTTGAAAAGATGACAGAGGACCAAACAGAGGAAGTAGCGGAAATGATTAATACTGGTGAAGTAGATGTAGAGGAACTCGTTGAGGTAGCTCCAATTGTTAAAACTAGCAAATTAAAAAAAGTTGCCGAACATTTAGATGCCGAAAGTTTTAGTATGGAGATCATTGTTAGGCTCGCTCCATTCTTGGATTCGGAAACATTGGATGACCTAGTCGGCCATGCAATTGAGGGTGAAGTACAATGGGAAGTCGTTACGAAATTAGCTCCTTTTCTAAGTCAATGGACATTAAATCAATTAGTCGATAAATCAATTGATGGGACCATTGACGTGCAAGAGTTAGTCAGACTTGCGCCGTTCCTCGGAAGAGACCAACTCGATAAGTTAGTTCACCATGCCGAAGAGGGGAGTTTTAGCTGGAATATTGTCCAGTCACTTGCTCCATTCATTAGTAAAGAAACATTAGGCCGCCTCGTCATTCAAGTAGTGGATGGTAAATTAGATGCGAGTCGGATAGTAAGTCTCGCTCCATTTTTAGATAAGGAGCATATTGATAAATTAATTAATGAAGTAGAGATGGAAAATCTAAACCCGGATATTCTTGCAAGTCTTGCCCCTTTTATTGACCAAGGGACATTGAGAAATTTGGTTACTAGTTTAATAACGAAGCGTGTTTGACATAGTATTGAAAGAGGCTGGGACATAACTAAAACAATCAAACCTAAAGACGAACAATGATCTAACTAAGCGCAGTATATTTCCGGAGCGGGTATATACACTAAACAACCTATTGTTCGGATTTATCTTTGTCTGAAATAGTTATGTCCTGGTCTCTTTTTTTATTAATAAAGGAGTTTTGGAGTCATTCACAGAATACATCAGTTAAAACACTAGTAGGAGTGCTAATGATGGAAGCTGTTATTGTTAATCAAGAAAAAACCTTAATTTTATTCGGTTTTTCCAAGCTTCATGATCCAAGCAGGGCATATAGTGAAACGATGTTTGAACTGTTGGATCGAGTTTGGGAGGAGGTAAGAAATAAAAACCTCTCTCATAAAGGCATTAATCATGTCGTTTATGATACTGGTCAGATCGTATTTGCCGGGATTGAATTGATATCGCCATCTGAAGAAAATTCATTGTTGGAACAAAGGGTTATTCACTTTAAAAAGTATGCTTATTGCAAACATAATGGACCATATAGTGAGTTAGACAAAACTTATAAAAAAATTCAATCGGTTCTAGAGATTTCGGGAGAAGATCATCAGCTTCCGATAATGGAGATTTATGGACATTGGAATGAGGATGAATCGAAGCTTGAAACGGAGATAATTTATATTCTCGAATAAAATGATAAGTACAAAAATACTAATTCGATTTTCTTGATGGTAATAAGGAAACGATTTAGTCCTTTGAAAATACGCATCATAATTAAAGATTTGGAGTAAGGAGATAGATTAATAATGGACTATCGAATTTTAATGAAAGAAGATGCGGAGATCTATCAAAAATTAAGATTAGAAGCTTTACAAACAAATCCAGAAGCATTTGGGTCTACATATGAACGAGAAGTCCATTTTACACGAAAAGACATAGAGCACAGGATTGAACCAACCGTTGATAAATTTGTATTGGGAGCTTTTGAGAAAGAATCATTAGTTGCTACGGCCAGATTTGTTCAGGAGATGGATTGCAAAACAAGCCATAAAGGATATATATATGGCATGTATGTTTCACCCTCGTATCGTGGAAAAGGAATTGGACATGAACTACTAAAAAGAGTAATGGAAAAGGCAAAATTACAGGATCGATTAGAACAAATCACTTTAACGGTAGTTTCGGATAACTTTAGCGCAAAAATGCTATATGAGAAAATGGGATTTAAAGTATTTGCTACGGAGAAAAATGCATTAAAGGTCGATGATGTCTACTATGATGAAGATTGGTTAGTCTATTTTCTAAATTAGGAAACTTTATAATTCAACTCGAGAAAAGGTGTCCGGATGAATCCCGACACCTTTCAACTTATAATAACTTCCCGACAGAACCGCCCTTAACCAACTCAACGGTAATTTCCAGTGGTTCAGTTTTCTCATTTTTTATTAATTGAATTAATTGTTCAGCTGCTTTCGAACCCCAGTCTTTTTTTGAATAATGGATTGTCGATAGTCTAGGATGAACATATTGGGACACTTCAATATCATCAAAACCAATAATATGAATATGTTCGCCAACGATGTATTCAGTTCCTGCCAAATAATTATACATTCCGATTGCCATTTCATCGTTGAAACAGAAGACGGCAACAGGATTCGTATAGTTTTGTATGATTTGTTGAGCTGCATGTTCTCCCGATGGCTTGTCAAAGTCGCCTCTTATGATTTGATAAGAAATAGAAGGATGGTTTTCCATTAGCTCTTGTACAAAGTGCAATCTTTGTTCAGAGTCGTAGGAACCTGGTGAGCCTGATACGAACACCATTTGATCGTGTCTGTGCTCAATCAAGAAGTTCACTGCCAGCTCAGCGCCCATTTTATTATCGAGCAGCACGCGCTCGATATTAGGGTGCTCAATTTCCCGATCAAGGACAACGAGCTTGTGACCGCGCTCTGCATAGGTTATAAGTTCCTCATCAGGAAAAGTAGCATCTAGAATAATCGCGCCATCAATGATACCTTCTGGCAAAAAACGGTGAGACTCTTTTCCCGTACATACAATCAAATCATAGTCTTTAAGATTCAAGGTTTCCCGCATTCCATGTAAGAGCTGCCCAAAAAATGGCCCGCTATAATCCGTTAAAAAAGCTCCGATGATTTTTGTTTTGCGTTTTTTTAATGTTCTTGCGGCTGCGTTCGGTATGTAATTCAATTCTTTTGCGATTGCAAGTATCTTGGCACTTGTTTCTTCTGTCACTTTCGGGCTGCCGTTCAGCGCATAAGAGACGGTTGAAATCGAAACACCTGCTTTTTTCGCTATATCTTTTATGCTCACCATGACGCTCTCTCCATTCTTACAAATCCACTTACTTCTAATGTATCGATAGTTTCTGATTTTGACAATCACTAAAAACAAAAGCAGCGGTCAAAAATGCCGCCGCTTTTGCTGTTAAATGGATATTTCTATTATATTTTGTCCTGTATTCAATCGGTTAATCCAATCTTCTTTTGTTATAAGGAATCCGCCTTTACGGTATGGATTCTCAATCCGGTCTGCAGCCAACGCTTCACCATTTATTTTAACTAAACGTTCAGCAACACCTGTCAACTTGTAGATAAAGGTAACTGGATTCCCATCAATTTCAAAATCAAAGTGAAGACCGTCTAATGTATCAGGGAGTACTGGATCGATAATTAAGTCACCCGCGGCAATACGAATACCAAGAACATTTGAAATTAATTGATTCATATAAATTCCCGGGCCGCTTGAGTAAATGCGCCAACCGCCTTTGACAGCAACAGAACCTGTTCTTAATTCATTAAATCTTTCTTGAGCTTCATAGCGTGTGTTAAACTTTCCGTCCGAGCTGCTGAAATATGAATTACTTTGACGAATTTCAGCATTTGGAACAGCTTGCTGAATGCTGACTGGATTGATAATTTCAAGCCCTCTCCATGCATCTTGTGCTTTTCCAAGTTTCGCCATTGCTTCAATATAGCGAATATGAGCATGAACATATTGTAATCCAACTTCCCGTCCAAAGTTAGACGCTTGTTCAGCACGCTTGAAATTAGTACTTACTCCACCTTCATAGTTTGCAGGGCGATTCATCAATCGCACTCCATCTGGACAGAAGAACTTCTCTTGAATCAGTTCATAATGCGCTTCTGCTTGTTCCGGTGTTAATAGCTCACTGATCATGCTGCGTGTCATTGGTAAAAGACGATAATGAATTCCAGTTATTGTATCTTCAGGGTGAAGCATTTTTTCTGGCTGGCCAGCTTTTTCCATGTACAAGAATCCAGGAATGATATTGGATGGTGCCATATACTTGTGGAAATCAGCGTTAATACCAGCTGCTAGTTCGTATAATTCTTTTGATTCTTCAGGATTAACTTTTTCAAGTGCTGTTGCCAACTGTCTAATAGATTGATAAGTAAGGGAGACTGTCCAGCTGCTTGCCATATATTGTTTTAGTTGAGCATTGGCTGGTTGTAGCGTGTCATCCCAATCCCCATCTCCGTATGAAGATAAGTACGTATCGTGTAAGAAATGATTTTTAATATAGTCAATTTCTTTTTTAGCGTGATCGAAAATCGTTGCAGTTTCTTCCGTAAACTGGAAGCTGCTTCGATCCATATATGGAACTTCTTCTTCTAGAATTCCAAAATCCTGCGTTACGTTTAAATAATCGCTCAACACTTTCAATGGCCAAACAATGATGTCTCCGTGACTTTCTCCAGCTTGAATGTTTAAATAACGATCAAACATAAACCATTGCGGCCAGTTTCCGTCGTCTTCGAATTGATGAGAGAAGACAGTTTTTACAATATCTTTCACTACATCATATTTTTGAGTGGCCATAAAATATTCAACTGGACCTTGGCACACATCACGTGTTCCCCAAGCTGCACCGCCATATTGCTCTAGTCCGTGTGGAACAGAATAGTGAACGAGCATATTATGCGTGTACCACCAAGCAAGGGAATTGAATTTTTCAATCGATTCTGGTGTTGAATCTTGAAGGGATAGCTTAAATCCATTCATCGTTTTCTTGAAGAATTCACGGTATTTTTCAATTTCATCTGCCACTTTACGCTCAGCGAAAGGCACGATCTTACCATGTAAAAGACCTTGAACTGTCATGGACCAATCAGCTGTTTCTTTTACTTCCAAAACAACAAGAGATGCAGAATTGGCGGCCACATTTTCAGCTAAAATCTGCTCGTCTGCTACTGTAAAATCTGCTCCCGTTACGCGCAAACGATATGTTAAGTCAGGATAATTATTTTTATTAAAAGCACTTTGACCTGCTTTAAATGTAAGAACTTCATTTGTTTTTTCCATAATAAATGGCGATTGATACTCATTGGCATCCATAATAACTTGATTTGTAACAAGGTACGGATAAGCATTGCCGCTTAGCGTACGGATTTGTAAATGTACTTCTGTAGAATCAACCGTAGTAAAGTTAGTAATAACAATCGTGTCGTTAGCTGTTTTATAATACCAACGTGCGTAGTTAAAGCCTAATTCAAATAGAGAAGGCATCGTTAACAGTTGATATTGGCCATTCATTTTTACATAAATGCGTTGCCCGGAAGTTTTCATTACGTTTAGAGCATTTCTAGCATTTGTATTAAATTTGTTAAAAGAAGTATTGCCGATTACGAGCTGGCAGTTGAAAATCCCGTACATATAGGATGTCGTTGTAATAACTTCTTCAATGTCTTTTACGTTGTTTCCACTCATCAAAATATGTCCATGCGGCCGTTCAACTAACAGTTCTTTTTCCTTCAAGACAATGTGTTCATGTGTATCTGTAAAGAAAGAAAGAAGTGTCTCATCCGCCCATTCCTCTTGATGCCGATTCGGGAAGAGATGGTTGATTTCTTCCATTGTCATTGACTGAGTTTGCAGTGTTTCACCAATCGAAGGAGAGATGGATACATTCTCAGTATAATGAAAATCCTTTGTTTCAGTTTGTTTCACTTCGTCCCATGCATCCATTATTTCCTGTTCAAATTCCAAGGAAGTAATCGCTTCTGCATGATTTTCTTTAAATAGACCATAAAATACGAATTGCGTAGAACCGGAAAGTTTCACGCGCTCTGATTGAAGTGCCGTATACGTAAATTCGTATTGATATACTTCATTGGCGAGCGTTGCTTTAGACAATGCTTCCGGTTTGTTTGTTTCTTTATAACATTTTCCGAAAAATTGAAATCCGTCAGTTGAATAACCAACCAACTTCGATAATGCACCTTGCTGTAAATAAGGGAAGCCTGTTGATTGCGGTTGGTTTTGACGAGAGCAAACAATATAGCCTCTCTTTTCATCGTTAAATACTTTATTGTCTACGTATTGGGACATATATGATTCATTGGAACGAACCGCTCCTTGATCCGCAAGGCCGATGTCCTGTGCATAAATAACATCTATTTCTACACCGGAACCATCTACTACTACGTCCCAAAACCAAATGTTTTGCTGTGTTAATGTAAAGGTAACTTTATATTTTACTTGCTTGTAAGAGCCTTCCCAACAAGCTTGATTGTTATAATAAGAGAACTTGCTAGCAGATTGCACGCCTAATAGAGGAATTGCTTCGATTTTTTCATCTTCATGAAAACGTAAATAAATATTATTTAACGAGCCATCAATTGGATTTGCGATCCATTGACTGATCATAAGATGGTTGGAGGCAGCAACATGCAAATCGCCACTGTTTAAAAACGAAAATTGCATATCTCCCGCCGTCATCTTAATCGTTGAATCTGTAATAGTAGTCATGATTAACTCCCTCGAATCATTGATATTTTATCAGGCAATCGAAACGTTTCGATTGCTTTGTTAATTGGATTATAAACTCATTAAAATCATTAGTCAATGATAGAATCGAAACGTTTCAATGGAATCATAAAAATATGCTAAAATGATAGCAAGAAAAAGTAGAAATGTTTCTAATTATCCCTTAGAGATAAACATTGATATTTTTTTAGGTAGAGGGTACATTTTTTGTAGTGAGATAATATTACGGAGGTGGTAAAAGATGATTGAACAACGTCTTCAAAAAGAGGTAACTATTACAAAGCAAGTTGAGTTGTCCTATTTGTTATCATTGCCGAAAGAATATGAAGAAAATCACGATACGTCCTATCCTCTTGTTTTATTTTTACATGGTGCAGGAGAGCGCGGCGATGATTTGAATCTAGTAAAGGAACATGGACCACCAAAACTAGCTAAGGAACGTGACTTTCCATTTATCCTTGTGTCACCGCAATGCCCGTTCGATATGAGATATTCGACATGGGAGCTTTATATGGATGATCTCAATGCGCTTATCGATGAGATTATTGAACAATACCGCGTGGACAAGAAAAGGGTGTATGTAACTGGTCTAAGCATGGGTGGCTTTGGAACATGGGATATAGCAAAGCGATATCCTGAAAAGTTCGCCGCTGCTGCCCCAATATGTGGCGGTGGTTCCACGAAGAATATAGAACGACTGAAAGGTGTTCCAGTTTGGGCTTTTCATGGAGCTAAAGATGATGTCGTTCTTTTAGAAGAAAGTGAACGCATGGTAGAAGCTCTCAGTGAAGTAGGCGGCAGCGTAAAATTAACGGTCTACCCTGATGCCAATCATGATTCATGGACAGAAACATACAATAATCCTGATTTTTACAAATGGCTTTTAAGCAAGAACAAAAAGTAATACTTTTGGTGGCGGTTTCAAATTTATTGTAGTATAACTATATATTTGATAGAATCAATCGAATAGTGTGTGAGTTTAATAAAGGAGAAGATACATATGAATAAACTTAAAGTTGGAGTTTTTGGCTGCGGAAGTATTGCAAGATATCGTCATTTACCTGAATATGCAGCGAATACCCAAGTGGAAATTGTGGCTGTTTGCGACATCGTAGAAGACCGAGCTAAAGAAATGGGCGAACAGTATGGGGCTCAAGCTTTTACAGACTATAAGACTTTGCTTGCTGAAGCAGATGTCGATATTGTATCTGTTTGTACACCAAACTATTTGCACGCTCCAATTTCAATAGATGCTTTAAACGCAGGTAAACACGTACTTTGCGAAAAACCAATGGCGACGTCTGAAGAAGATGCGCTTGCGATGATTGATGCAGCAAAAAATAATAATAAGAAATTAATGATTGCCCACAATCAACGTTTCGTTCCTTCTCACGCAAAAGCGAGAGAATTAATCGAAAACGGTGAAATTGGAAAAATTTATAGCTTTAGAACAGCGTTCGGACATCCGGGACCTGAAGGATGGAGCATTGATGGAAAAGGAAGCTGGTTCTTTAGAAAAGAAGAAGCTTTCATTGGAGCGATGGGCGACCTTGGTGTCCACAAAACAGACTTAATGCGCTATCTGCTCGGCGAGGATTTTGTTGAGGTAGGAGCATTTGTTGAGACTGGTGCAAAAGAAAATAGCACAGTCGATGATAATGCAGTCTGCGTGTTGAAATCAGAAAATGGAATTGTAGGAACATTAGCTGCAAGCTGGGCATATCAAAAAGAAGACAATTCGACGGTTATTTATGGAGAAAAGGGTGTTTTACGTCTTGAGGATGACCCTGAATACTCATTGATCGTTCATTATCGTAATGGGGAAACAAAGAATTACGATCTTGGAAAAATTCAGTCGAATGAAGAAGGCGGACAAAATAGTACTAGAGTAATTGAGAATTTTGTAAACAGCGTTGTGAATGATACTGAGCCGCCAATCAATGGTGAAGAAGGAATGAAATCTTTAAAAGTCGTCCTTGCAGCACTTGAATCAAGTGAAACAAAACAAATCGTACAATTTTAATAAAAATAGTTTAAAATAGAGTTGAGGTGTTAAAAAACACCTCAGCCATTACATAATTTTATTTTAGAAGGGATCGGTGTTTAATAATGAAACTTGGTGTTTTTACTGTTTTATTTTCCGACAAGTCTTTTGAAGAGATGCTTGATCATGTACAAGCATCCGGCCTCAATGCAGTAGAAATTGGTACAGGCGGTTACCCTGGAAATGCACACTGCGATCTAGATGCTCTACTTGAAAGTGAAGAAAAGCGCAAAGATTATTTGCATCAAGTTGAATCTAGAGGTCTTACAATCAGTGCATTCAGCTGTCACGGAAACCCAATTTCTCCTGATAAAGAATTTGCTCAAGAATGCCATGATACGATCGTTAAAACAATTAAACTAGCTTCATTAATGAACGTCCCTGTTGTCAATACATTTTCTGGTACACCTGGAGATCATGAAGGGGCTAAATATCCGAACTGGCCAGTTGCACCTTGGCCAAATGAGTATGGCGACGTTCTTAAATGGCAATGGGAAGAGAAGCTTGTTCCATATTGGAAAGAAGTCGGCAAGCTAGCAGAAGAGCATAATGTGAAAATCGGTCTTGAGCTTCATGGTGGATTCCTAGTTCATACACCATACACATTATTAAAACTAAGAGAATTAACAAGCGATGCGATCGGAGCAAACCTTGATCCAAGCCATATGTGGTGGCAAGGTATCGATCCTGTAGGAGCAATCAAAATTCTTGGTAAAGCGAACGCGATCCACCATTTCCATGCAAAAGATACATTCATCGATCAAGAAAACGTAAATATGTATGGACTTACAGATATGCAGCCATACACAGAGCTTAGAACAAGAGCTTGGAATTTCCGTTCCGTTGGTTGTGGCCATGATATGAAAGAATGGTCTGATATGATGAGTGCACTTCGCACATATGGATATGATTATGTTGTCAGCATCGAGCACGAAGATCCAATCATGTCTATTGAAGAAGGATTCCAACGTGCTGTAAGCAACTTGCAATCTGTACTGATTAAGGAACAACCATCTGCAGCTTGGTGGGTATAAGTTTCATATAACCTGCAAAGGAAATGTCGGCGAACTCCGCCTGCTTCTTTTGCAGGTTTTTTTATGGGGTTTTGACAGGAATTGAAGCAGCTTCATGATCAAGCAATCGGTTATCAGTTTTGACAGTGGATTCGGAGCTAATTCTCGATGAAAAAGTTCAGTTTTTGGGTTTGGTCGGTAATCTGGGTTTAATTCCCGATGAAAAAGTTTGATTATTGGATTTGGTCGGTAATTCGGAGTTAATTCTCGACGAAAATACTCAGATTTCAGATTTGATCGGTAATTCGCGGTAGCTCCTCGATAAAAAAACTCAGACTTGTAATTTGATCTCGAATTCGAAAGATGACACCTTATAGGTGGAGGAATAAATTTTTGACTTGGGAAGCTCTAATGGTGGCTTGTTCAAATTAGGAAACTGGAAAATTCATTATTCTTCAAGTAACATTTGATGTATACGATGAAAAAAGAAGGTTACTTTAGATGGAAAAATATATTGTAATTGGTGCTGGAATCTTAGGGGCTTCGACAGCCTATCATTTAGCAAAAGCAGGAGCCGATGTGACGGTTATTGATCGGAAGGATAAAGGGCAAGCAACGGATGCTGCTGCAGGAATTGTATGCCCATGGATTTCACAAAGGCGGAACCAAGCGTGGTATCGGCTTGCAAAAGGTGGAGCGCGATTTTATCCAAACCTTATTCAAGAATTGGAAAAGGAAGGGGAATCTGATACTGGCTATTCTCGTGTAGGGGCAATTAGTATCCATACCGATTCAAAAAAATTGATCGAGATGGAAAAAAGGGCGCGGAAACGGCGTGAAGATGCTCCTGAAGTTGGAGAAATTCAAGTACTTAGTCCAATGGAAACGAAAGCTTTATTTCCATTAATTGCGGATGGCTACGGTTCAGTTTACGTAAGTGGGGCAGCGCGAGTTGATGGGCGAGCATTGAGGGACACTTTGCTAAGATCAGCTGAGAGGTACGGAGCAACGATCGTAAGAGAGGATGCGGGACTTCTTTTAAGTAGAAAGAAAGTAATTGGTGCAAAGACGAGTGAAAGAACGTATTTTGCAGATACTGTAATTGTGACAGCGGGTGCTTGGGGGCGCCAACTGTTAGAACCACTGGGTGTCAATTTTCAAGTTGATTTTCAAAAAGGGCAGATTTTACATATGAAGCTCCAAGATATAGATACAGATAAGTGGCCGGTAATCATGCCTCCAGGCACCCAATACATCGTACCTTTTAATGATGGGAGAATTGTTGCAGGAGCAACTCATGAAAAAAATGCTGGGTTTGACTTGCGTGTTACAGCTGGAAGTATACATGAGATCTTAGAGCAATCTCTTAACTTTGCCCCTGGTCTATCCGAGGGTACGATTGTAGAAGCTAGAGTAGGGTTCCGACCTTTTACAAAGGATTTCCTCCCAGTTATTGGTCCACTTCCCGGATTCGAAGGAGTCCTTATCGCTAATGGATTAGGATCTTCTGGCCTCACGATGGGTCCTTATCTTGGTTCTTTATTGGCGAAGATAGCTTTAAAGGAAGAAGTAGATTTAGAATTAGAACCTTACACCATTTTTCATGCACTTGCCTAGTTTGTTAAGATTTTGTAAATATCCATAAAATCGTAATTTCATATGATAAGCTAAATATGGAACTTCAATCTTGAGGTTCTATATTTTTTATTCTAAAGGGAGAAGGTTTTATGGCTGAGAAAAATAGAACTTCTTTAACATTACTGATAGAAATTTTACTTGCTTCAACAAGACTTGGATTAACATCTTTTGGTGGCCCGATAGCCCATTTGGGATATTTCCACGAGGAATATATACGACGAAGAAAATGGATGGATGAAAAGAGCTACGCCGATTTAGTAGCTTTGTGCCAATTCCTGCCTGGACCCGCAAGCAGCCAAGTTGGTATCGGAATCGGGGTAATGCGCGCGGGTATTTTAGGTGGGATTGTCTCATTTCTAGGATTTACGTTGCCTTCTGTTATTGCCTTAATTGTGTTTGCACTAATTCTAAAAGGTATGGATATTGGTAATGCAGGTTGGATACATGGATTAAAATTGGTCGCTGTTGCAGTAGTGGCGCATGCAATTGTGGGCATGGCACAAAAACTTACACCTGATTTAAAGCGAAAAGCTATTTGTTTAATGGCGCTTGTAATCATATTATTATGGCAGACAGCTTACACGCAGGTCGGAGTCATTTTGTTGTCAGCTTTAATTGGCTTTCTGATTTATAAAAATCATAAAGATGAAGATGATACAAGAATTCACTTTCCCATTTCACGTGAAATTGGATTCATATGTCTATCCTTATTTTTTGGCCTACTGATACTATTACCTGTTTTAAGAGAAGTTAGTTCATTAGATTGGATTGCAATGTTCGATAGTTTTTATCGTTCCGGTTCTCTTGTGTTTGGAGGGGGACATGTCGTGCTACCTTTGCTGGAGCGTGAATTTGTACCTACAGGATGGTTAAGTGAAGAGTCGTTTCTTGCTGGATATGGAGCTGCACAAGCTGTTCCTGGCCCATTATTTACATTTGCAGCTTATTTAGGAGCGGTTATGAGTGGCTGGTCGGGTGGCCTGATCGCCACTATCGCAATCTTTTTACCTGCGTTTCTTCTCATTCTCGGTACGCTTCCTTTTTGGGATCAACTACGTCGCAATCCCAAAATTAAAGGTGCTTTGATGGGAGTTAATGCAGCAGTAGTCGGCATTTTAATCGCTGCATTTTATCAGCCAATTTGGACAAGTTCTATTTTTAAACCAATTGATTTTGCCTTTGCCGCGGTTTTATTTAGCATGGTCGTTTATTGGAAACTTCCACCTTGGATCATTGTTGTGACTGGTGCGATTGGGGGAGCGTTGCTCACATTATTGACATAATACCCAAAGGGGTATAATATATACATATGGAAAACAGAAGAGGAGGTGGTATATATGGAGTATAATGATCAAATAAAGAACAGAGTAAAACGTATTGAAGGTCAGCTTCGAGGCATCTTAAAGATGATGGAAGAAAATAAAGACTGTAAAGAGGTTATAACACAATTATCGGCTGCTAGAACTGGTATTGACCGGACAATTGGCGTTATTGTAAGTTCTAACCTTGTTGAGTGTGTGCGACAGGCTGAAGAGAGCGGACAGCAAAATACGGAAGCCTTTGTGAAGGAAGCCGTTGATTTGCTTGTTAGAAGCAGGTGAAAAAATAAAAGGGTTGACACTCTCTTTTATTTTGGGTTATTATAATACCCATACGGGTAATAGTATATTAAAAGAAGGGGAATATATTGAATATCGCGAAAGTATTAAATGCAAAAGGACTAGCGTGTCCAATGCCGATTGTAAAGACGAAAAAAGCAATCAGTGAAATAGAAAGCGGTCAAATATTACAAGTTCTTGCCACTGATAAAGGTTCAAAAGCTGATATAACTGCATGGTCGGGATCTCAAGGACACGAGCTTTTAAATATTTCAGAAGAAAATGGGGTTTTTATTTTTAATATAAAAAAAATGTGATTTTTTTAAACTGAAAATATACCCCCTGGTGTATATAAGGAGGATAAAATGACAGAGAAAAAACGTACTACCATCATTTTATTTAGTGGAGACTATGATAAAGCGATGGCAGCTTATATTATTGCCAATGGTGCAGCGGCATATGATCATGAAGTAACGATTTTCCATACCTTTTGGGGATTGAATACCTTACGAAAAAATGAACAAATTCCGATTAAGAAAAAGTTTATGGAAAAAATGTTCGGTAAAATGATGCCGCGTGGTGCTGATAAAATGGGATTATCTAAAATGCACTTTGCAGGTCTTGGCCCTAAAATGATTAAAGATGTGATTAAAAAGCATAATGCCATCCCGTTGCCACAATTAATCGAGATGGCCGAGGAACAAGGAGTTAAATTAGTTGCTTGTACGATGACAATGGACTTGCTTGGACTACAAAAGGAAGAACTACTCAATGACATTGAATATGCCGGAGTTGCTGCATATTTGGCAGATGCAGAAGAAGGCAATGTTAACCTATTTATTTAAAGGATGAATCACAATTAAGGAAGGGATTTAAATTGAATTATATGGCCGAAATCATTTTCGTGATTATCTTGTTATTTTTATTAAAAGGATTCTTGCCAGTAAAAGGTGTAAAAAATATATCAATTGAAGATTTAAAAAATGAAATGAAAAACAAAAACAACCAAATGATTGATGTTCGGACAATTGGAGAATTTAGTCGTTATCATATCACTGGTTTTAAAAATATTCCACTTCACGTTTTGTCTCAACAAGCCAATCAACTTATGAAAAAAAGGCCTATTATCGTAGTTTGCCAAAGTGGAATGAGAAGTAAAAAAGCAAGTAAGATACTGAAAAAGCTGGGTTTTAAAAATATCATGAACGTAAAAGGCGGAGTAGCCGCATGGAGATAGAAGGATTTTTGATGAAAGAATATACAACAAAAGAAGTAGAGGAAATGCTTAAAAATGGTATGCAATTTGAACCTAATAGATGTTCGTGAAATCGAGGAAGTTGAAGCCGGGAAAATTCCTGGAGCTGTTAATATTCCGCTCGGACAATTGGAATTCAGATGGACAGAACTAGAAAAGGAAAAAGAATATGTGGTGGTATGCCGCTCTGGTGGAAGAAGTGGAGGTGCCGTTCAATTGCTTGAAAGCCAGGGATTACGTGTTGTAAATATGGCCGGCGGAATGTTGAAATGGGAAGGCGAAGTGGAATAATTTTTTTAAATAAAATAATACCCTAGTGGGTAATTGAGGTGCCATCAATGAATATTAAAACGGATTATGTATTAGATGCAAAAGGTCTTGCATGTCCAATGCCGGTTGTAAAGACAAAAAAGGCCATTAACGAAATAGAGAACGGACAAGTGTTGGAAGTTCAAGCGACAGATAAAGGTTCAAAAGCAGATATTAAGGTATGGTCTGAACGTATGGGACACCAATATTTAGGAACATTGGAAGACGAGGACAAATTAAAACACTATATTCGCAAGTCTCCTTCAGAAGAAAAAGGTGAAAAAAGGTTTCCTCACGTAGTTGATAATGAAGAATTAAAAGCTATCTTAAATGAAGAAAACATTGTCCTTTTAGATGTAAGAGAAGAAGCGGAATATGCTTTCCATCATATTGCCGGATCTGTATCTATCCCTTTGGGTGAACTTGATTCAAGAATGAACGAATTGAATAAAGAAGATGAAATTTTTGTCATATGCCGTTCGGGAAATCGAAGTGATTTGGCCGCTCAGAAACTTTCTGAAAGTGGTTTTGTGAATATAAAAAATGTTGTACCAGGCATGGGTGCTTGGACAGAGGGGAAGGTGAAATAAATTGTCAGTAAAGGCAATGAGTCCGCATGAGTTGGCACAAAAAGTCTTTAAAAACGAAAAGCTGTTTATACTAGATGTTCGCAACGAAAACGATTTTCAGGAATGGAAAGTAGAAGGGAAATATTTCAAATACTTGAATATTCCCTATTTCGATTTATTAGATGGGGTCGAAGAGATTATCGATCAGTTGCCTTTAAAACAAGATATCTTAGTAGTTTGTGCTAAAGAAGGATCGTCAATGATGGTGGCAGACATGTTATCCGAACAAGGATTGAATGTCTCATATTTAGAGGGCGGAATGAAAGCATGGAGTGAACATTTGGAGCCTGTCAAAATTGGACAATTGAAAAGCGGAGGAGAACTATTCCAATTCGTTCGTATTGGAAAGGGCTGTCTATCATACATGATTTTATCTGATGGAGAGGCTGCCATTATTGATGCAACACGAATGACGGATATATTCCTTAACTTCGCGGATCAGCAGGAAGTAAAGATTAGGCATGTCTTAGATACACATCTTCATGCCGATCATATATCCGGAGGAAGGAAAATAGCCGAAGTGACTGGCGCCTCTTATTGGCTGCCACCGAAAGATGCGGATGAAGTGATTTTTGACTACAGTCCATTAGAAAATGGGGAAAAGATCGTAATTGGTAATTCCACGATTGAAATCAATGCCCTTTATTCTCCAGGACATACAATTGGATCTACCTCTTTTATTGTCGACGACACATTCTTAATGACAGGAGATATATTATTCATTGATTCAATTGGGCGTCCGGACCTGGCTGGAAAGGCAGAAGATTGGGTTGCAGATTTACGTGAAACGCTATATTTACGATATAAAAAGTTGTCAGACGAACTAATCGTCTTGCCGGCACACTTTATGATCATCGAGGAACTAAATTCAAACGGCAGCGTTTCATCCAAAATGAGTGATCTCTTTGCAAAAAACCATGGCCTAAACATTGCAGATGAGGATGAATTCAGAAAGCTTGTAACCGAAAACCTCCCTCCGCAGCCGAACGCATATAAACAAATACGCCAAACAAACATGGGAAAAATAACACCAGATGAAGAAACACAACAAGAAATGGAAATCGGACCAAATCGCTGTGCAGTCCGTTAACCATTTGTGAATTGTTTGAGAATTGTTTGAGTGCCAGGCACTCAAACAATTCCTGGACAATTCAGAATAGTTCAGGTGTATTTTTAGGAAGGGGCGCTTATGGATTTTATTATTGTTGTTTTCTTAATAGGATTTTTTGGTTCGTTTTTATCAGGTATGCTTGGAATAGGTGGGTCGATTATAAAATATCCGATGCTTTTGTTTATTCCACCTTTGTTTGGACTGGCAGCATTCAGTGCTCATGAAGTGGCAGGGATAAGCGCTGTTCAAGTTTTTTTTGCAACAATAAGTGGTGTTTGGGTATACCGAAAAGGTGGATATTTGAATAAAAAGTTAATTGTTTACATGGGAATAAGTATTCTTATCGGAAGCTTTCTTGGTGGTTTCGGATCAAAGCTAATGTCTGAGAATGGGATTAACATTATTTATGGAATTCTAGCATTGCTTGCAGCTGTTATGATGTTTATTCCTAAAAAAGGAATCGATGAAATTCCGCTCAACGAGGTGAGCTTTAATAAATGGCTAGCAGCGGGAATGGCTCTGATTGTTGGACTTGGTGCGGGGATTGTTGGGGCAGCCGGGGCATTTCTTCTTGTACCAATTATGCTAGTTGTTCTTAAAATTCCAACCCGCATGACGATTGCTTCTTCACTTGCAATTACCTTTATTTCATCAATCGGTTCAACTGCTGGAAAAATGGCAACTGGACAAGTTGATTACTTCTCAGCCTCAATTATGGTTATTGCTAGTTTAATAGCCGCCCCTATTGGTGCCCTTGTTGGTAAAAGGATGAATACGAAAATATTGCAAGTGATGCTGGCCGTATTGATTTTAGCAACGGCAGTAAAAATATGGGTTGATATTTTATAAAGCTCGGTGCCAAACATTGGGAGTATCCTACATTGTTTGGTTTTTTTACATAATGTTTTCCTTTTTATCATAGGTTAGGACATAGGTTTATTAGGAGGTTCGGGAAAATGGATAGTTTTAATAATCTTTGTCATCAGTTTGCGGCTATCTTTCATGCGAAAAGTACAAGCAATCATGGAGTTTGTTCTGTCTCGCTGCATCGTAATTTTTCTGTATTCGTTCAAGGACGGACGAGCACTTCAGTTGTCCCAGTAGGTATATCATTTGAAGCGCTTGATCAACATGGGTATGCCCTAAACTTAGCAGAGATTGCTATTTTAGAAGAAGAGGTTCCTGCGTTTATGCATTCAATTGTTCAGCAAGGTCTAATGGTCAGTGCACTACATAACCATTGGATCTTCATGAATCCCCATATATTATATATGCACATTCAATCAGTGGAACCACCTTTGCAATTTGCCAGAAAGATAGTAAATGCCTTTTCATCTTTAAGTAGTCTACCGATATCATAAATCAAAAGAAATTAATTTTGAAAAGGTTTTCATATATTTCTTTATATGGTATCTTAATAGATATAGCTTCGAGGTCATACATACTTTGTTTATTCGCTATTCAAAGCTCATACAACTAATTTTCAAGGAGTGAGAAATTTGAAGTTAGGGGTTTTTTCAGTTTTATTTGCTCAAAAAAGCTTTGAAGAAACGTTGGATTATGTTGCAGAAAGCGGTTTGCAAGCTATCGAACTTGGAACTGGCGGATATCCAGGAAATGCTCACTGTGATGCAGCTAGTTTGCTAGAAGATGATCAAAAATTAAACAAGTTTAAAGAAGCTATTAAAAGTAGAGGATTGGAAATCAGTGCTCTTAGCTGTCACGGAAACCCGCTGCATCCAAATAAGAAAATTGCCAATCAGCATCATGAAGATTTTCAAAATTCCGTTAAGTTGGCAACGAAATTAGGTGTCGATACAGTTATCACTTTTTCAGGTTGCCCAGGCGAATCAGATCATTCGCTCAACCCTTCATGGGTCACTTGTCCATGGCCTGAAGACTTTGGAAAAGTTCTTGACTGGCAGTGGGAAGAAAAAGTGATACCTTACTGGAAAGAACAAGATCAGTTTTTAAAAGAACATGGAGTGCGAGTTGCAATAGAACCTCATCCAGGATTTGTTGTTTACAATACAGAAACGATGCTGCGGCTGCGTGAGGAGTGTGGAGATAGCATCGGTGTGAACTTCGATCCTAGCCATTTATTCTGGCAGAACATGGACCCGATTGTTGGGATCAAGGATTTAGCTAAAGCCGGGGCGTTATACCACTTCCATGCAAAAGATACAGGAATAGATGCTCAAAATACTGCTGCTAACGGTGTACTTGATACAAAAAGTTATCGCGATGAATTAAATCGTTCTTGGATTTTTCGGACGGTTGGTTATGGCCATGGGGAAGAAACATGGAGAAAAATCATCAGCACCCTTCAACTTGTTGGATATGATGGCGTTATTAGTATAGAACATGAGGATAGCTTAATGTCAGTAGAGGAAGGCTTTCAAAAAGCAGCTTCTTTTCTACAAAATCTGCTTATTAAAGAAAGGATCGGTGAGATTTGGTGGGCGTAAAAAAGAAAGTAAGAATTGGAATGGTTGGTTATAAGTTTATGGGAAAGGCTCATTCACATGCGTATCGTGACCTCCCATTCTACTTTGATTGTGATGTAGAGCCTGTTCTTCAGGCTGTAGCAGGACGTGATGAAGAAGGGGTAAAAGAAGCTGCCGAAAAAATGGGATTTGCAACATATGAAACGGACTGGAGAAGATTAATTGAACGAGAAGATATTGATTTAATTGATATAGTCACTCCAAACAATACACATGCTGAAATTGCAATTGCTGCGGCTGAAGCTGGAAAGCATATTCTATGTGAAAAACCGCTTGCTCTCACGTTGGAAGATGCTCAGCGTATGTACAATGCTGTGAAAAAGAATAATGTTATTCATATGATCTGCCATAATTATAGATTTGCGCCTGCCATACAATTTGCAAAAAAATTGATTCAAGAAGGTAGATTAGGTAAAATTTATCATATGCGTGCAACATATTTGCAAGATTGGATCATGGATCCGAAATTTCCAAGTGTGTGGCGCTTGAAAAAAGAAGTGACTGGGTCGGGAGCGTTAGGCGATATTGCAGCACACAGTATCGACATGGCACGATTCCTAGTCGGTGAGTTTGAAGAAGTGACAGGAATGATGGAAACCTTTATTAAGGAGCGCCCTGTTGCAGATTCAAGCGGTGGTTTAAGTGCGAAATCTGAAAGTACAGTAATGGAAGAAGTTGATGTTGACGATGCTTCTGCATTCTTAGTTCGTTTTGAAAATGGAGCAATGGGTGTTTTTGAAGCAACTAGATTTGCAGGCGGAAACCGTAATGGAAATCGTTTCGAAATTAACGGATCCAAAGGTTCTATCCGTTGGGATATGGAGCAGATGAACAATTTGGAAGTGTATTTTGCTGACGATGAAGATGGACTTCAAGGCTTCAGAAATATCACCTGTACAGAAGAACACCATCCTTTTGCAGGTGCTTACTGGCCGGCGGGGCATATTATCGGATATGAACATACCTTTATTAATTTAATGACAGAATTGATAAAGGGGATTTCTGAAGGAAATAGCCCATCTCCTAATTTTGAAGACGGCATCAGAAATCAAGAAATTTTGACCGCGATTGAAAAGTCAGTTGAAACACGCGGCTGGGTGAATGTGAAACAAATGCGATTAGTAGAAAACGTATAATGAACAGGTGCCCTGGGAATTCCGGGGCATAACATAAGACATCATTGTGGGGGATAACAAAATGGAAAAAGTAAAGATAGGAATTATCGGTTGTGGCATGATTAGCGAAATTTACATAAAAAATACGAAAGAAACTTTTCAAAATCTTGATGTCGTTGCAGTTGCGGATATTAATCTCGATAGCGCGAAAGCACGTGCAGAGCAATTTGGGATTTCGAAGGCATATTCGCCTGAAGAGTTGTTAGCAGATGATGAAATTGAGATGGTCATTAATTTAACAATCCCTACAGCTCATGCGCCAATTTGTTTACAAGCACTTGAAGCAGGCAAACACGTTTTTGTTGAAAAACCACTTGCTGTTACACGTGAAGATGGTAAGGAAATATTAGAACTAGCTAAAAGCAAAGGGCTTTATGTTGGATCGGCGCCTGACACATTTTTAGGCGGAGGACTTCAAACATGCCGAAAACTTATTGACGACGGCTGGATAGGGGAACCGATTGCAGCAAGTGCATTTATGATGGGAAGCGGTCCTGAAAGCTTCCATCCAAACCCTGACTTCTTCTATGTTGAGGGTGGCGGCCCAATGTTTGATATGGGACCTTACTATTTGACTGCTCTTATTAATTTAATTGGACCGATCAAACGCGTTACGGGTTCTGCTAGAGCCACTTATCCCGAAAGAACGATTAAAGCTGGTCCGAGAGCAGGGGAGAAGGTACCTGTCGAAATCCCGACTCATATTTCGGGAGTATTCGAATTTGAAAATGGAGCAATTGGTTCCATTACAACAAGCTTCGATGTATGGGGATCCCAACTTCCAAGGATTGAAATTTACGGAACAACAGGAACTTTGATTGTTCCTGACCCAAATACATTTGGTGGGCCAATTTTTGTAAAAAGACAGGGTGAGGAGCTATGGACTGAAATTCCGCTTTCTCATAGCTTTAAGGAAAACAGCAGGGGAATCGGGGCGGCTGATATGGCAAATGCCATTCGAACAGGTCGTGCAAACCGTGCAAGCGGAGATTTAGCTTTCCATGTTTTAGACGTCATGCATGCGTTTATCGACGCAGCAGAAAAAGGGCAGCATATCGAAATTTCCAGCGGCTGTAATAGACCAGAAGCTCTTCCTATGAATCAACCGACAGACTTTTTAGCATAAAATGTTATAAAAACAACGAGACTTTCAAAATGAACTTTATTTTGGGAGTCTTTTTTTATACGAGGGAAGACTGCTTTTTCCCAAATAAAATTTAATAATACTTGGATAGGTGCCTTTAGCTATACTTTTTCGCTGCAGAAGGTGACGAATCTCCGTATTGGTGCCCTTGGTCAAGTCTATTTAATCTATGGAGGTCACCAAGACACAAACTATTATGTTTATTATCACACGGGACATCCAAAAAAATCAAAAAGAGACAGCACTATATGCCGTCTCTCCATTGAAAATATTAAACTTCAGTTACAGCAATGCCAGCTTCACTCATTGGAATACCAAGTGCATTTGCTACTCCTTCACCATAAGCAGGGTCTGCTTTGTAGCAATGAACGATATGTCTGATTTTAATTTCTTTTGGAGCGTCACCCATAGCGCGAGCAGTATTTCCAAATAGTATTTCCTTCTGTTCATCATCCATTTTATTAAAGAGAAGACCAGGTTGAGTGAAGTATTGATCGTCATCATCACGGAAATTCCAGTTGGCTGCGTCGCCGCTTATTTTTAGCGGTGGTTCTGTGAAGTCAGGTTGTGATTCCCACTCACCATAGCTATTAGGCTCATAATGCATAGTGCTTCCTAGATTGCCATCCACTCTCATTTGTCCATCACGATGGAAACTATGGAATGGACACTTTGGAGCATTGACTGGGATTTGATGGTGGTTTACACCTAAGCGATATCTTTGCGCATCCCCATATGAGAACAGCCTTCCTTGCAGCATTTTATCTGGTGAGAAGCCAATTCCCGGAACAATATTAGATGGTGCAAATGCAGCTTGTTCTACTTCAGCAAAATAGTTTGCAGGATTTCTATTTAACACAAACTCTCCAACTTCGATAAGAGGGAAGTCCTTTTTATACCATACTTTCGTGAGGTCAAATGGATTATAAGGCATGTTTTCAGCTTCTTCTTCCGTCATTACCTGAATATACATTTTCCATTTAGGGAATTCGCCATTTTCAATACTATCATATAAATCTTTTTGATGAGATTCGCGGTCTTTTCCAATAAGAGCTTCTGCTTCAGCATCAGTTAAATTCTCAATTCCTTGTTGAGAACGGAAATGGAATTTTACCCAATATCGTTCGTTCTCTGTACTAATCATGCTGTACGTATGGCTTCCGAATCCATGCATGTGACGATATGATTTTGGAATTCCTCGATCGCTCATGACGATCGTCACTTGATGCAGAGCCTCAGGCAACGAAGTCCAGAAATCCCAATTGTTTTTAGCACTTCGCATATTCGTTCTTGGATCACGCTTAACAGCATGGTTTAGATCTGGGAAGTTCAAAGGGTCTCTGAAGAAAAACACAGGAGTATTATTACCAACTAGGTCCCAGTTGCCTTGCTCAGTGTAAAATTTCAAAGCAAATCCGCGTATATCACGTTCAGCGTCAGCTGCACCACGCTCACCTGCAACTGTAGAAAAACGGGCGAACATTTCTGTTTGCTTACCAACTTCTGAGAAAATTTTTGCTTTTGTATATTGTGTAATGTCATTTGTGACTGTAAATGTACCGTATGCTCCTGATCCTTTAGCGTGCATACGTCTTTCAGGGATAACCTCTCTGTCAAAATGAGCAAGTTTTTCGATCAACCAGACATCTTGCAGTAATACAGGACCTCTTGGACCAGCCGTCATTGAATTTTGATTGTCTATAACTGGAGCACCTGCAGCAGTCGTTAACTTTTTCATTTGCTTCTTCTCATTCTCATTCACGAAACGTGCACCTCCGATATAATGGTATGTAACTTACAATAATTATTATAACAAACTCATTTTAATTTTACTATATTTATTATGTAAGTTTTTATATAAAAAGAAAAAGGCTTTTCCCTAAAAAGAGAAAAACCTTTATCATTAAGCTTTTGCTTCTTGATATTTAATTCTATATTGCTTCGCTTGTTGAACCAACTCTTCAAAATCCGCTTCTGTTTTTAATTTTTTTGGATTGACTAGATTACTGCCGATCCCAATTGCTGCTGCCCCGTTATTCACATAATCTTTCATATTATCAAGGTTAATTCCCCCTGTTACCATTATAGGAATTTGCGGCATCGGGCCGTGGATGCTTTTTATATAACCTGGTCCAAATACATTCGCAGGAAAAACCTTGATCATATCTGCGCCATTTTCATATGCTGTTAAGATTTCTGTCGGTGTCAATGCCCCTGGGATACTTATAATGCCGTACCGTTTTACGGTTTTGATTGTATCAACATTCAAAGTAGGAGAGACAACAAATTTAGCTCCCGCCGCAATGACAGCTCGAGCTGTTTCAGGGTCAAGGACTGTACCAGCCCCAACAAGAATTTTATCCCCAACTTTTTCGACTGCTTTTTCAATTAATGCAGCTACCCTCGGTGTTTCAGCTGTAATTTCCAGTGCATGAATTCCACCTTCATAAAGCGCTTCGCATATTGGAACAATATTTTCCAAATTAGCTTCTCTTACGACAGCCACTAAACCACTCTTCTGCAACTCAACTAAAACGTTCATTATATTCTCCTTTATTCGTATTTCCAATAATTTTAAAATGTTTATCACTAATAAGCAACTCAGGTTGTTAACGCATAAAAGACATTGTATGATAAAATATATTTATGAATTAGTCTCTAAGGAGGAAATAAAATTGTCGAAACAACAAATAGGCGTCATTGGTTTGGCAGTTATGGGGAAAAACCTCGCTTTAAATATTGAAAGCAGAGGATATTCCGTTGCCGTTTTTAACCGTTCTTCAGAAAAAACTGAAGATTTTATGCAAAACGAAGCAAAGGGTAAGAATTTTGTCGGTGCCTTAACGATAGAAGAGTTTGTAAATTCATTGGAAAAGCCGCGTAAAATATTACTAATGGTAAAAGCGGGAGCGGCTACTGATGCTACAATTGAATCTTTAAAGCCATACTTGGAACAAGGTGATATTTTAATCGATGGTGGAAATACGTTTTTCCAAGATACGATTCGCCGTAATAAAGAACTTAGTGAAGCGGGACTTCATTTCATCGGTACAGGAGTTTCTGGTGGAGAAGAAGGGGCGCTTACAGGTCCTTCCATCATGCCAGGTGGACAAAAAGAGGCGTATGATTTAGTTGAACCTATCTTCCAAGCAATTTCTGCTAAGGTAAATGGAGAAGCATGCAGTACATATATAGGTCCAAATGGAGCAGGTCATTATGTGAAAATGGTTCATAATGGGATTGAATATGGTGACATGCAATTGATTTGTGAAGCTTATTTTATAATGAAGAATATTTTAGGTCTGAATGCAGATGAATTACACGAAGTATTCTCTGAATGGAATAAAGGTGAACTTGATAGCTATCTCATTGAGATTACAGCTGATATTTTTGCGAAAACAGACGATGAAACAGGCAAGCCTTTAGTTGACGTTATAAAAGATACCGCCGGCCAAAAAGGTACGGGTAAATGGACAAGTCAAAATGCACTAGATTTAGGCGTTCCACTTCCGCTTATTACGGAATCCGTATTTGCTCGCTTTATTTCAGCGATGAAAGAAGAACGCGTAGAAGCAAGCAAAGTATTAAATGGGCCGGAAACATCCGCTTTTGAAGGGGATAAAAAGGAACTAATTGAAGCAGTTCGCAGGGCATTGTATATGAGTAAAATTTGTTCTTATGCTCAAGGGTTTGCACAGATGAAGGCTGCATCAGAAGAATATGGCTGGGATTTGAAATACGGCGACATCGCCATGATTTTTAGAGGCGGCTGTATCATCCGTGCGCAATTCTTGCAAAAAATTAAAGATGCATATGATCGTGATCCAAGCTTGGCGAACTTAATGCTTGATCCGTATTTTAAAGAGATAGTTGAAAGCTATCAGCAGGCTCTTAGAAAAGTGATTGCTATCGCGGTTGAACGCGGGATTGCAGTTCCTTGTTTCTCAAGCGCTATTGCTTATTATGATAGTTACCGTACAGAAACATTGCCTGCTAATTTATTGCAAGCGCAGCGTGATTATTTTGGTGCCCATACGTATGAGCGCCTTGATAAAGAAGGCATCTTCCATACGGAATGGATGGATAAAAATTAACATGAAGAAAACCCGGGGAATTTATTCTTCCGGGTTTTCTCGTATTTTAAAAAAGTATCAATTTTTCTAAGGCATCCAGTTTTGACCAGACTTTTATTGTCTAGCTTCAGCGCTTATCGACTAGAAAACTTCTTGTCCTTTTCGCTTGCGTAGTCAACATAAGGTTTCCTTTATCGCAAGTCTTGGGCCCAATTAGGAACGTCGACTAACAGCGGCCGCGTCCTGTGGCGACGTCGAGGGGCCACATCTTGTGGGCCCTCGACGTCGATGAAGAAGGTGCTTACGCTTTTCTGACGTTAACTTGCAAATTTAACTCTGATATTTGTAAGAACTTTTTAATTGAGAAGGCACAAGCTCCCATGACGCAAGCTTGCTTTCCTAATTCAGAAATAACGAGCTTGCCATAGTGGCTAATATTTGAATTTAGTCGATTTTCAATTTGTCTTACAGCGTCGGGATTTAAACGAAGCAGTTCGGAATTTAATACGATGATTTCAGGATTATACATATTGATGATATTATTCATTCCGATGGAAATGTGTTTTATTAAAGCCTCCATTTGTTCGCTTACGTCTTTGTCACCGGATTTTAACCATGACTGTATATCATAGTAATCCGCATTCGTGCGATTAAAGTTTTCTTCTAATTGCTTGAAGAAACTTGCTTCTGACGCATATAATTCCCAACAGCCTTGATTGCCGCATGCACATGTTTTCCCATCAGGAACGACGATCATATGACCAATTTCACCTGAATAGCCATGGAAACCTTGATGGATTTCATCGTTCATAATCATACCTAAGCCAATCCCGGAATGCATAGAAATGCTGATCAAATTATTGCATTTATTATGCTTAAAAACACCCTCGGCAAAAGCGGTCAGATTTGCATTATTTTCAATAAAAATAGGCACATCCACTTTTTTCTTAAGATCTTCTTTTATATTTTTGTTTCGCCATTGAAGCTGTGGGAAAAAGAAGACTTTTTCATCCTTTGATACGAGTCCATGAATGCCGACGGTTACTCCGATTAATCCGAATGCACTTCCTTGACACTTCTTTTGAATGTCGATAATGTATTCAATTAGGATTTCGAGTATTTCATCATACTCTTTTGTTTGCAATTGTACGATTTCAATATGGGTAGGGAAGCCAAGCAAATCTGATAATGTAAAAATAATTTGATTTTTATCAAGATCAATGCCTAATGCATACCCAGCTTTTCTATTTAAAGAAAGAAGGATGGGTCTCCTGCCCAAGTTATTATGTTCAAGCTGTTCCTCAATAAGCAAGTTTTCTTCTAGTAAGTCGGCAACTTGAACGGATACGGTTGCTTTATTAAGTCCTGTAACTTTAGATAAGTCAGCGCGAGAAATTTTTTTATATTCAATGATTTGGCTTAAAATTAAGCCTCTATTTAATTTCTTTATATAAGCAGCATCGCCAGTAATCATATTGATCCCCCTAATAACAACGATAAAGCGTATTCACTTTTGTAAAAGTTTTCTTTATTAATATTTTGTAAATACATAAGCTCTTAATCTATTATTAATTGACGGTTTGATTATGGTAATGATATTCTATTTGTATTAATTTGACTAATAAACAAATGTGTTGTAAAGAGATGTAAGTGGTTTCATTACCTTTTTCTTAGTAAGTGAATATGGATTTAGGTAGAATATCCTTTAAAGAAAAGATTTCTCTCTTTTTAAATCATACCATAGCATTACGCCTTTACCACTATATTTTGAAAAAATTGTCGAATTTTGACCTCAGTTGTCATTTTTTGCTCGGAGTATGAAATAGAATGAAAAGGAAGATGGTATATGTCTTACATAATCGGACTAGATCTTGGAACGACGAGTGCAAAAGCTGTTATATTTTATTTGAATGGAAAGGTAAAATCTGAAGCCGAGCGTTTAATTACAACTTATTATCCTGAACCTGGCTGGGTGGAGCAAGTTCCAAATGAAATTGAAAGTCTTGCGATAAAAGCGATTAGAGATGCAATGGATAACGTGAATATTGGCAAAGAAGAAGTCAAAGCTATCGGCATTTCTTGCGCGATGCATTCGCTTATTTGTGTTGATCAAGAAGGAAAAGCCTTATCTAATGCACTTATTTGGTCGGATGGCAGGAGCAGTCAGCAGGCTGACAGTTTTACAGAACAGGATCGGCAGGAGTTATTTTTAAAAACAGGGGTGCCAATTCATCCGATGACTCCTTTCACTAAATTATTGTGGATGAAAGAGGCAGGGTTTGAAGCTTATAAAAAAGCAGACTATTTTATGTCTGTAAAAGAATATTTGCTCTTTCGCTGGTTTGGGGAAAGGGTTGTTGATTACTCGATGGCATCTGCAACAGGGCTTTTTAATCCTAAAACTTTAGAATGGGATGGAACAGCAATGGAAGTTGCTGCAGTTGATGAAAATCAATTATCTAAAGTAGTCCCGCCGACGTATATATTGAATGGTGTGGATGAAGTTGTAGCAGATGAGATGGGGTTATCGCAGGAAATTCCGTTTGTGATCGGGGCGGCAGATGGTCAGCTTGCCAATTTAGGCATTGGTGCAATTTTGCCTGGAGAGGTAGCGATTACGGTTGGAACAAGTGGGGCCGTTCGTCAGTTTTCTAAAGGTGTTCGAATAAACGAAAAGCGAGAGACATTTAGCTATGCGTTTACAGATGAATATAGCATCATTGGTGGACCTTCTAATAATGGGGGCATCGCTTTGCAGTGGTTGAAAGAACTGTTAAATAATCAAGATAATTATAGCGATTTTATAGAGAAGGCTGGGAATGTTGCTCCTGGTGCGGATGGGATTATTTTTCACCCGTATATTAATGGAGAAAGAGCGCCAATTTGGAATCAGCGGGCGACCGGAAACTTTTCAGGCTTGTCCATCACTCACAAGCAAGAGCATTTCATTCGGGCAGTTCTTGAAGGAATCACGTTTAATTTATATCAAATAGAAAGGGCGCTTAGCAGACTTGCGGGAGAACCGTCCAAAATTTACGTAAACGGCGGTCTTGCTAGATCTCCACTTTGGCTGCAAATGTTAGCTGATATATTCGGAAAAGAAGTTTATGTTGCGGAAACCCATCATAGCTCAGCATGGGGAGCAGCTTGGACTGCGCTCGTTGCAATTGAAGAAGCAAATTCATTCGGGGAGATCAAGAACAATATTCAGTTGGGAGAACCGATTGTACCGAACGAAAAAACACATCGGATATACGAGGAAATATATAAAGAATATATAAAAAGAAGCCGCGTCTGATTGGATGCGGCTTTTATAGTCTAGAAATAAAGTTCGTTTTTGCAAAGGTTAATGCACCGATTACTCCTTGTTGTTGTCCAAAGCTATTTTCTTCTAAACTTAGGGAGAGGGTGGCAAAGCGGTTGGCGCGCAAAATAATAGTCCGCTTCGTTTCTTCAAAGAGCAGGGGAAGGGCATCAAAGATCGGACCGCCAATGAAAATCGCACTTGGATTAAATAAGTTGACGACATTACTAAGTGCGATTCCAAGTGCCTTTCCTGTATCAATGCAAACTTCGACAGCAATTTTATCATTTTTCTTATACGCCTCAGTGATAGAAGCATAGGGACCGTTTCGTTTCTTATATTCTATTTCAAGCATCGGAAAGGTAATGATATTTTCCAAGCAGCCATAATTCCCGCATAAACAACGGCCGGCGTTTTCATCAGCAGTAATATGGCCCAGCAGGCTGGAAACATTGCTTGATCCTCTCAGTAATTGATCATTGATCATAATCCCAGACACAATTCCGAATCCAATTTGAACGACGATAAAATCTCTAATTTCCCTTGCTTTACCTAATGTTTTTTCAGCGATTGCCATCGTACGACCGCCTTCATCAAGAAAAACAGGACATGAATATGTTTGTTTTAGTATATCGATAAGTTGAATATTGTCCCAACCTTTACGATTAGGGATATTTAATATTGTTTTTTGTTCTCTATCGATAAGTCCGGTTACTCCAATACCGATCGCATCAATATTCGCTGGAAGAGTGTGTGCTCTTTCTAAAAATTGAATAAGTTTTTCATGCAGAGCTTCGCCTTTATTTTTATAATCGTCTAATTCAGCCATGAAAAACTCTTCTTGATGTAAAACTTCCAAGCTATTATCGGATAAAGCAAATCGAACAAGATGACCGCCGATATCAATACCTAAAAAAGTGAATTTTAGAGGATTAGAGTAAAGCGATACTTCTTTACGCCCTAAACCGTTGCTAATTCTTTCACCTTCCATAATAAATTGTTCATCTATTAATTTTTTCGTGATTTTTGTAATACTCGCTTGAGACAAGCCTGAAATTTCTGCGAGTTGTTTTCTGGAGATCCTGTTATAAGTCGTTACAAGACTAATAATTTCCTTTTCGGATGTGGTGTATTTCATAAGGAAAAGTCCTTTCAATCTATGCTATAACTGATTATATCAAAAGAGGAGCGTAAGCGCCTTGCTCAATCGACGTAAAGACCTGCAATACGGGTTCGTCGACGTTGGAGCAAAAGACGAATCGATGTTATATACGCAAGGGAAAAGGACATCCAGTCTGCTAACAATAAAATAAACCCAGTGACAGAGTGGTCACTGAGTATAAGGGTTATTGATGAATTTCCATGCGTTCGTTCATATGTTTTGCAACCTTTTTTATAGCAGCAATCGCATCCTTGCAATCTTCTCGAGTCAAATTTTGATGCAAAGAAATACTGATAGAACGCGCTAATAAATCCAAAGTATTCGGGCACATGTCTTTTGAATATTGAACATTTCCTTTATAGCTTTCGCATGTCCACGGATTCCCTTTTTCACTAGCACCGCGCTTATCTAAAACATAATCCCAATTAACGTAAATATGACGATCGGCAATCCCATTGTTATAAATCGTTCCATTCGGAATGCCTTCCGCATTTAGTAAATCAGCAAAAGTTTTTGCTTCCTCTGTATCAGATAAATAGAAGATTAAGTTATATGAGACGTCACCCTCAGGGTCTGGGATTCTTTGCAATTGAATAATGGGAATATCTTTTATTCCTTCGACAATCGTTCGTTTAACTTGACAGAGCTTTGAAATGACGGAATCAATTTTTTGTGATTGGGCCAATCCGAGTGCAGCATTTAGTTCGCTCATTCGATAATTTTCACCTGGGAAGGATTCCACGTTTTCGAAAAGTTTTGTTCCCCAATAGCTTAACGCTGAGTCGTGATAGATGCTTGCTCGCGTATAAATGACATCATCATTTGTAGTAACGAGCCCACCTTCTCCAGCAGTGACGACTTTATATTGTTGGAAACTAAAGCATCCCGCGTCTCCCATAGACCCTAATGGTTTACCTTTATACAAGCCGCCATTTGCTTGTGCTACATCTTCAATGACAATAAGATCATGTTTCTTGGCGGTTTCCAAGATTTTATCCATGTCACAAGGTATTCCTTTCATATGGACAGGGATGACTGCTTTCGTGTGTTCAGTGATTGCGGCTTCAAATGCTTTTGGATCCATCGTTAAACTATCATCGACCTCCACAATAACAGGAACCGCACGGGCAATTAAAACTGCAGCCGCCGTCGCAATATACGTATAGGCAGGAATGATCACTTCATCGCCAGGCCCAATTCCCGCGCCGACAACGGCGGACACGAGTGCGGATGTACCAGAGTTAACAGCAAGAGCATGCTTCACATTCGTACGATATTTATATAAGTCCTCTAATCGTTTTGCTTCTGAGTCTGCAAGTTGCTCATGATAAAAGCGGAAAACCCTTTTCTTATCCAACACACGTAGGACATATTCTTTTTCTAACTCGTCAAATTCCTCAGAACTAATAAATTCAGGGACCCAAGGCTTAGTTCGAACTGGAGTGCCACCTTTTGCAGCTAACATGGATCTTCCTCCCTTGGCAAATTAATTTCATGAGTAAATTATATGATGGAAGGGAAGAACTGTAAACTGATTTTTAAAAGATTCATATACAATGTGAGATAGATTTAATATAATTTACTAAATAAAATAATGAGGAGAGATTGACCATGCCTAAATTCTTAATCGGATATGATGTGGAATCTCAAGATGAGTCAACAGGGAAGTTTTTGAAGGCAGCATTAGAAGTACATTCAAATCTTGAGGCAAAAGCAAGTATTTTTATTGTTGGAAAAACATTAGAAAAAAACGTGGCGGTTGCTCAGAAAGTTTTGAACCAAGGTGATTTGGAATTCCATCAACATACGTATTCACATGTTTTATTAAAAACGGTTGTTCAGGAAAATGAAAAAGGCATAACGATTTTTCCTAGCGGAACTTTTGAAGAAGTTTGCGAGGAAATCAGTAAAGGACAAAAGGTACTTCGGAACCTTTTAGGAGTTGAGGGAATTGGATTTACAGCTCCTTATAATTATTATCGGGGTCTAAGTGATCGTCTGGATTTGTTGGCAGTTTTACGCGGAAATGGAATTAAGTTTGTCCGCTCAGCTGGTAGAAATGAAAAGGATTGGCAGCCGGTTCCATTTGAGTGGCAACCTTATTTTTATGAGCGACAAGGCTTTCCAGAAATATTGGAATGCCCTCTGCATGGATGGCAGGACTGCATCGCCCGGGAAAAACTAGGATGGAGCAATATTGATGAATACATTAAGTGGGTAAAAAAGGACATTGATTACGCAAGTGCCAATCAATTAGATTTTGTATATTGCAGCCACGATTGGAGCAGCATCCGTCACGATCCTAAACTAGACCATATCGCGGAATTGATTATGTACGCTAGGGAAAAGGGGTTGGATGTTACGAATTATTCTACTTACTACGAAGAGAAACGCGCGGAACGGAAAGAACCTGGTCGAACTTTCTAATTAGAGTTGATAAAATTAGGGAAAAAGATCCGTTGCTACTGTAGGATTTTAAAAAGGCTAATAGGGAGCCCGAAGCATCTAATAGAAATGTAAAACGGCTAATAGGAAGCTTGAAATGGCTAATAGAAATGTAAAACGGCTAATAGAAAGCTCGAAATGGCTAATAGAAATGTAAAACGGCTAATAGGAAGCTCGAAATGGCTAATAGAAATGTAAAACGGCTAATAGGAAGCTCGAAATGGTTAATAGAAATGTAAAACGGCTAATAGGAAGCTCGAAATGGCTAATAGAAATGTAAAACGGCTAATAGGAAGCTCGAAATGGCTAATAGAAATGTAAAACGGCTAATAGGAAGCTCGAAATGGCTAATAGAAATGTAAAACGTGTAATAGAATGCCTGAAATAGCCAATTAAAATGCAAAAACAGTAACGGACTCTCTAAAATGACCAATAGAAATGCAAACAGCTGAACGAATACATGAAAATGATGACATTTAAACAAAAAACCCCCGAAGTTCAATTTTTCCTTCGGGGGTATCTTTATTGTCTAGCTCCAGAGCCTATCGACTAGTGGATTTCTATGTTCCTTCCTACGATAAGTCAACATCGATTCGCCCAAGGGCTCATCGTGTTTCCTTTATCTCGTCATGAACTACAAAATCCCTACGTCTATAAACAGGCGCTTTCGCTTTTGTTTTTAATCATTCGTTAATTTAAGTTTTTCAAGAACCTTGAAGAATAGGCTTAGTAAAATCGCCACGATTGTCGCAAGACCCATTCCTTTTAGTTCTACAGAACCGATATGGATAGTAGCGCCGCTGATACCAATCGCTAAAACTACACATGTTAAGATTATATTATGTGAAAGACTGAAGTCTACTTTTGATTCAACTAACATACGTAGACCACTGACGGCGATAATTCCGAAAAGCAGCAGTGAAATTCCACCCATAACTGGTGTTGGAATTGCTTGGATTAAGGCTGCAAGTTTTCCGAAGAAGGATAGGAAAATCGCAATAACTGCGGCTCCTCCAATGATCCAAGTAGAATATACTCTCGTGATCGCAAGAACTCCGATGTTTTCCCCGTACGTTGTATTTGGTGTTGAACCTGTAAGACTTGATATGATGGTTGAAATTCCATTTCCTATAAAGGAACGATCGAGTCCAGGGTCTTTGACAAGGTCTTTTTTGACGATATTGCCTGTTACAATTAGATGTCCAATATGTTCTGGCAGCAGGACAAGGGCTGCTGGTAAAATGACGATAATGTCAGACCAATTAAATTTTATTTGATAAAAAGTTGGAAGGGCGAGCATGCTTGCGTCCTTCACTCCAGAATAATCAACTAATCCTACAAAACCAGCAATGATATAACCGGAAACAATTCCAAGTAGGATTGGGATAATTTTTAAGAATCCTCTTAATGTAACCCAATACACGATTGTAAGACCTAAAGTTAACAATGAAACGGTGATCATCTTTGGATCGGGTGACCATGTTGCTGGAGCATCTGCTGGTTTTAAAAGTCCTGCCATTCCCGCAGCTACTGGAACTAGCTCCAATCCGATTACTGCTACAATTGCTCCCATGGCAGCTGGAGGGAAAATGACGTCAATCCAGGTAGTGCCAGCTATTTTTATAATAAAACCTACGAGTAGTAATACGATACCGACGGCTAGGAAACCCCCAAGTGCGTGGCTATAACCTTCTTCACCAGTATATCTTCCTAAAACAACCATAACTGGTGAGATAAATGCAAAGCTCGACCCAAGATAAGCCGGGATTTTTCCTTTCGTAATAAAAAGATAAATGAGTGTTCCAATCCCGTTCATTAGCAATACGATTGCTGGATTCACTCCAAATAATAGCGGAACTAATACTGTAGAACCGAACATCGCGAATAAGTGCTGTAGGCTTAATGGTAAACTTTGTAATAATGGTAAACGTTCGTCTACTTGGATTTCTCTGTTTTTCATCCGATATCTCTCCCTTTTTATTGATCTTAAATCAGATGCTTAAGCTATAGGACAATATAAAAAGCACCTTGTCCTAAGCTAGGCAAGGTGCATAATAATCGGATGATAGAGTCATCTTTATGCAGAATTTACGCATAGTAAGAATATGCGCATGCAACCTTGTCAGCCTCACGGGACTGTTTTAAAGGCAATCTGATTCATTTGTCTTATGTATTATTGCAGGAGCGAAAAGATAAGTCAATACCTTTTATTCATTTATCTGCAATAATCTTACAATAATACTTTTATTCTGCGCGTTCCTCAAATAATTTACAAATTTCCGCAATGACAAGAACCGCTTTCTCCATATTATCGACAGAAATAAATTCATATGGTCCATGAAAGTTTTCTCCGCCAGTAAAAATATTCGGAGTTGGGAGCCCCATATACGATAATTGTGAACCATCTGTACCACCGCGAATTGGAGAAACAATTGGTTCAATGCCAAGACTCTTCATAGCATCAGATGCGATATCGACAATTTCCTTCACAGGTTCAATTTTTTCTCTCATGTTATAGTATTGATCGTTCATGTCCATAACAACACGGTCTTGTCCATACTTTTCATGTAGATTTGCCACAATATTTGCAACTAATGCTTTTCTTGCTTCAAAATTTTCACGTTCAAAATCTCTGATGATATAAGCAAGCTTCGTTTCTTCTACATCACCTTTAAAAGCAAGCAAATGATAAAAGCCTTCGTAGCCTTCTGTCAATTCTGGAGCTTCATTTGCAGGTAATGAATTGTGGAACTCCATCGCGATTTTTGCAGCGTTGACCATGGTTCCTTTTGCAGTCCCTGGGTGGATATTAGTTCCCCGGAATGTAAGTTTTAACCCAGCGGCATTAAAACTTTCGTACTGTAGTTCTCCAATTGGACCGCCATCCATCGTATATGCATATTCAGCATTGAATTTTTTAACATCAAACTTATGGGGGCCGCGGCCTATTTCTTCATCAGGGGTAAAGGCTACACGGATTTTTCCGTGCTTGATTTCAGGGTGCTTAATTAAATAATCCATAGCGGTCATGATTTCAGCAATTCCAGCCTTATTGTCCGCCCCTAAAAGAGTCGTTCCATCTGTTGTAATTAATGTGTGCCCCTTGTAGTTAGCTAGTGAAGGGAAATCTTTCTGTGAAAGAACAACATTTGAAGCTTCGTCCAATATAAGATCTTTTCCATCGTATTGTTCTACAATTTGAGGGTTTACAGCTTCACCAGTAAAATCAGTAGCAGTGTCTACGTGAGCTAAAAAGCCGATAGTTGGTACTTTTTTCTCCGTATTTGCTGGTAGAGTTGCCATTACATAGCCATTTTCATCAATCGATACGTCCGCCATTCCAATTGCTTTCAACTCCTCTACGAGTTGATTTGCAAGAGTTAATTGTCCTTCTGTGGAGGGGCATGCAGTATTATTTTCATCTGATTGGGTATTAATTTTTACGTATGAAACAAAACGTTGAATGATCTCATTTTTCATTCTCATTACCTCCTAGTGTTGATAACTACATATTACGAAATTTGAAGGGTAAAATAAAGAAGCCGGCATTCCTATTAGGGAAAGCGGCTTTTCGTATCTAGCGCAAGCGACTATCCACGTACACTTTTCATGTACTTCGATAAAAAGACGCTTACGCTGTTCAATTTATTTTCTCTTCTTTTTCAATTTCTAGCCAGTTCTCGCCCCATACTTCTATTTCCTTCATCAAAGGAGCTAAAGCCAACCCTTTATCCGTTAAGGAATACTCAATCCGTACGGGAGTTTCAGGATACACTTGGCGTTTGACGATGCCTTCTTGTTCTAAGTCCTTTAATCTTTCGGATAAAACTCTGGCACTAATGGGCATGGCGGATTCGACTGAACAAAAACGCTGGGGTCCATTTAATAGCTGGTGAATAATTAACCCTGTCCAGCGTTGGCCTAATATACTCATTGCTTTTTCAAACTTTGGGCATAACACATTATTCAAAATACTCACCTCGCTAATTAGATTATATCACTTGCGCTACTAAATACCTATCATTTATTGAAGGGTGCCTTATTTGACATTATAACATAATTATAGTAAAGTTACTTACATAAAGTAAGTATAGAGGGGGATAAATTTGAAACAACCCACTATCATTAAACAAGCTGTACTGATTGTAAGGAATTTAGAAAAAACAGAAGCTTTTTATGAAAAAGTTCTCGGATTTAAAGTAATTGAACGAACAAATGAAAAAGTTGCTCTATCTGCCGATGGGGAAAAAGCATTATTAATTCTTGAACAGAATCAAGATGCAGTACCTCGAAACCCGAGAACTACTGGCTTATACCACCTAGCTTTTCTATTGCCGGAGCGTTCACATCTTGCCGATATTGTACATTATTTTATTCAAACTCGTTATCCTTTGCAAGGGGCTTCGGACCATCATGTAAGTGAAGCGCTGTACATGGCTGATCCAGAGGGCAATGGGATTGAAATATATACTGACAGGGCACCGGAAGAATGGAGATGGCAAGAAGGGCAAGTCTTTATGACGACAGAAGCTCTTGACATTGAGGATCTTTTAAGAGATGCTACTGAAACGGGATGGCAAGGCATGCCCGAAAGAACGGTCATTGGGCATATTCACTTGCAAGTTTCTGAGTTGAACAAAACTCGTGAGTTTTATTGTGACGGTCTTGGATTTGATCTTGTGCTTAACTACGGATCCCAAGCCTCGTTCATTTCGAAAAATAAATATCATCATCATATTGGATTAAATACATGGAATAGCAAGGGTGCTCCTGCACCGGCTAAAAATAGTACGGGACTAAAAAATTATACAATAGTCCTGCCTAGCGATGAAGAAAAGCAAAAAGTCATAGACCGTTTGAAAGAAATAAATGCTTCACTTTCCTTGGATAATGGGAAAATTATAACGGAAGACCCATCGGGAACAGAGATCGTTTTAGAAGTGTAAATAGAGGAGAGAAGATTAATGATTCAAACAAAACAAAACTTTTATACTGCAGTTGAAAATAGACGTTCAATATACGGAATAAGCAAAGAAACACTTATATCAGATGAACGAATTGAAGAAATAATCGCTCATGCGATAAAGCATGCTCCGTCAGCGTATAACTCGCAAAGCGGTCGTGCAGTTATTTTACTTGGAGAAAACCATGAAAAACTGTGGAATATTACAGAGGCGGCATTAAGAGAAAAGGTATCTGCTGAGAAATTTAAACCGACGGAAGAGAAAATGGCAAACTTTCGAAATGGTTACGGAACGATTTTATTTTTCGAAGATCAAACAGTAGTGCAATCTTTACAAGAAAAGTTTCCATCATATAAAGAAAAAATGCCTGAGTATTCATTACAATCATCAGGGATGCTTCAATATATTGTTTGGGCAGCGCTAGAAGTAGAAGGGCTTGGTGCATCATTGCAGCATTATAATCCTATTATTGATGAAGCAGTCAAACAAATTTGGGACATACCTGAAAGCTGGAAGCTTATGTCACAAATGCCATTTGGAAAGCCGACCGCAGATCCGCGTGAAAAACAATATAATAGTGTGGAAGAAAGAATGAAGGTTTTTAAATAATTTACACAGATCCGAATATTGCACATGCATATATTCGGATCGTTTTTTATTTTCGCAAATAAAGGAAAGAAGTTACTAGGAATTTTGATTAACTTACTGCCAAGTTTTGTGCTGTTTTTACCGATCTTATCGAGCGGGGGAGGGCTTTGGCATATAATGAAGAGTCTCCTTCAAGGTAGATTTCAACTATTCAAGTGTCTTTTTTTAACTATCGATTAATTCAATTTCCCACATTCCGATAACCTTTGCAAGAATGAAATTTGTAGCTGAGCCCTGAATGAAAACAGCACTAACGACTCCAATTCATACAATCTTTTTTTCTATTCATTACATTACCCCGAAACTAGGATATTTATAGTTTCTTTTTCCGTATCTTTATAAAGAGTTTTCATCCATTACAAAGTTCAAACGATAAATACGGCGTGGTCTTCCTTTGTGGGTCACTTTTTCCTCACCAACAATTTCTACCATCTTGGCATCCATTAATTTTAGTAAGATTCGATTTGCACTTCTTACTGTAATCTTTAAAGTAGATGCCAATTCCCGAGCTGTATAATCGTATTTCCTATATCTAGCTACACGAGCCATTAGCCTTGTCATATATGTAGCTGACATACCTGCTGCTTGGGCTTGGTCTAATAACTCTGCATCAGTGATAGCTAACTCATATCTTTCATATTGTGTGTGAGAAGTAATATCTACAGGTCCTAAAACACTACGATCTTCGCGAACAATATAACAAACATCTCCACCAACCTCCTTAGATTGTCGGAGTGCTAAGCGTGCATGAGTCCCAGCCTCAGCAGCAGTTCTTCCGAAGCCAATTCCAATACATAGTGAAATTCCAAGTTTGTTTTTTGTATCTTGGAGTAAGGGGATAAATTTATACCCTCTTGTTTCGCGTTCAAATATTCCTCTTGTTGTGATAAATAAATATTCCTCGCCACCTAGAATCGTAAGATGACCGTCAAGCAATTTTGTATAGTCCAGTAACATTTGATGGATACTTAACTTTAATAATTGCACATCATGCTCCGATGTGAACTTCTCAATACCGCGGTCTAGGTTGTCTACATTTATTAACCCAAAAACAATTTGTGCTTCCTTATTTTTTCTAATATCTGTTGCCAATAGCGCACGTTCTAAGGAAACAATCATGTCCTGTTTAGTCGGTGTTACCCATTCGTGTGGTATGTTTAATTCTTTAAGTTGAGAGGAAACTTTTTGAATACCTGTAAGCGGAATGGCTCCACGCTCATGATAGTTTTTTGCATGAAATTTAACAATATCATTTATCGATAGAATAGATGATTGGTTTTGATAGACAATAAGTTCACAAGTTTCTTCTTCAAGTTCTACCAGAATTTGTTCAACATATTTTACCTCAACCGTATCGATCGATAAAAGCACCAGATTAAAAGTGTTTTTTACTGAGAACAATGAACGATATAAGGCAGTACCTAATAATGTTACAGGGTGTACAGGTATGTTAAATTCATATTCTTGCTTGGCCATATTGTACAAATGATATTCGGTAAACAATAAAACATCTATGTCTTTTAAGAAATCTTCAGGAATATTGGGGCTAGTACAAGCAGAATCAACATTGAAATAGGAAGCTTTAAAATTTGGAAATGACTTTAAAGTTTCTTTAGTAAGTTGGTCTAATTCTTTTGGACCGATAATTCCAATAAGAACCTCAGATTCATTGCGTCCGTTATTCTCGATTGACAATGATTACACCACCTTAATGAATGTGTGTGTCCTTTTATCTTTCATCTTACTTTTTTAAAAGGGAGGTGTCAAAGGTAATTGTACGAGGAGTTAGAGGAAATTAATAATGGACCATTTAAAGACAAATAAAAGACTTGTCTTTTAAAAAACGTATTATAGAATAATATACAAAGTGGAATTCAAAATTCGGAAAATTTTTGAGGTGATGAGTTGAAAACGATTGAGGAGTTAGAGAATTTTATGTCGGAGCCTTCAGCACAACTCCTGCGTGATATAGCGCTGATAGATGGAGATATTTTAATCCTTGGTGTTGGAGGGAAAATGGGTCCAACATTAGCGAAGTTGGCAAAAAGTGCAATTGATAAGGCTGGAATTGAAAAAAAAGTAATAGGAGTATCACGATTTTCTTCTGGCGATTTAAAGAATGAATTAGAGGATTATGGTATAGAGACGATTGCAGCAGATTTATTGGATGAAAAATCACTTCAATCGTTGCCTGATGTTAAAAATGTTATTTATATGGCGGGTAATAAATTTGGAACTGTTGGGAATGAGCATTTTACTTGGGCAATGAATGCTTATTTACCAGGTAGAATTGCAGAAAAATTTTCTAAATCACGAATTGTCGCTTTCTCGACGGGCAATGTTTATCCCTTAACGAAGACAGTTAGAAATAATTGTTCGGAAGATTCAACGGTAAACCCGATTGGTGAGTATGCGCAATCCTGCTTAGGGCGTGAACGTGTGTTAACGTATTTTTCACATGTAAATAAGACCCCAATGCTTTTATTTAGGTTAAATTATGCAATAGATTTACGCTATGGTGTTTTATCGGAAATTGCCAAAAATGTGTATGGTGAACAAGCGATTGATCTTACGATGGGTAATGTTAATGTCATATGGCAAGGGGATGCTAATGAATATGCCATCCGTTCCTTGCTTCATTGTAATACATCTGTAAAAGTGCTAAATGTTACAGGACCCGAAACACTTTCCATTCGTTGGTTAGCGGAGGAATTCGGCAAACGATTTGGGAAAGTACCAATCTTTGCGAATGAGGAACAAGATTTTGCATTATTAAATAATGCGGCAAATGCACACCAATTATTTGGATATCCAAAAGTGACGATTCAACAAATGGTTGATATGGTGGCGGATTGGATATCCAATGACGGTGATACGTTAAATAAACCCACTCATTTTCAAGAGCGGGAAGGTGCATTTTAAATGTTAAACATAAATGTGAAAAAACGTCTACATGAGGGAACTGTCATACCAGCACATCCATTGGCATTGACAGAAGATAGACGCCTTGATACAGCGCGGCAACGAGCTCTCACTCAGTACTATATTGATGCAGGTGCAGGTGGGATTGCGGTTGGTGTACATACAACTCAATTCGAAATTAGAGATCCGAAATATGGTCTATATGAAGAAGTGTTGACTTTAGCGATAGAAGAGATTGAGCGAGCAGGGGTAGCTGAATCTTTTATAAAAATTGGCGGGATTAGCGGACCCTTGGAGCAAGCAATAAACGAGGCAACGTTATTAAAAAATGTTGGATACGATTTAGGTCTGCTCAGCATGGGTGGCTTAGGATCAGACTCCGAAGAGGATTTGCTTGAGCGCACAAAGGAAATTGCCAAAGTTATACCAATATTTGGCTTCTATTTGCAACAATCAGTTGGCGGGAGGGTGCTAACGTATGACTTCTGGAAAACATTAGCGGATATTCCAAATGTTCATGCTATAAAAATTGCACCATTTAATCGATATCAGACTTTGGATGTAATAAGGGCGGTTTGTCATTCGCGCAGAAATGAAGAAATAGCAATCTATACTGGAAACGACGACAATATTGTAAATGATCTTTTAACGACATATAGAATAGATGTTAATGGTAAAAAGATTTATAAACCAGTAGTCGGGGGGTTGCTTGGGCATTGGGCTGTATGGACAAAACAGGCTGTGGAAATGTTTGGAGAAATTAGGAATGCGAGAGAGAAAGGCACTATTTCGAGTGAACTGCTTACATTGGGGCAGGAAATTACTGATGCAAATGCAGCCTTTTTCGATGCTAATAATAATTTCAAAGGATGCATTGCAGGAATTAATGAAGTTCTTGCAAGGCAAGGACTTCTAAAAGGGAATTGGTGTTTATTGGAAAAGGAGAAATTGAGTTCAGGTCAATCAAGACAAATTGACAGGGTATATGCTGCATATCCCCACTTGCATGATGATGAATTTGTAAAGTCAAACTTGAAAAAGTGGTTGAGCTAGTGAGAAACATAGATTCCATACTATACTTTTTTAGAGAGTTATAAAAGTAGATAATTAAGGACTATTTTAAGACTTGTCTTTTAATGAGGATATTCATAAAATAAAAAGAATAGAATAATGTGAATTTCTACTCTCATGGCATGAATATGAAAACGGTAACAAAGGGAGGAGGGTTGGATGTGGGAGAAAAGTTAGGAGTTGCAATTATTGGCAGTGGGGGGATCTCTTACGCCCATGTAGAGGCGTATCAACAATTCAGCCATCAGTGTTCAATCAAAGCGGTTTGTGATGTAAGTGCAGATAGAGCCAATCATCTAGCTTCCTATATTGATAAAGAAACAGAAATATATATAAACTATAAAGACATTTTATCCCGCAACGATATCGATGTTGTCTCAATATGCACACCCCCGTACACGCATAAAGAAGTTGTGGTGGAGGCATTAAAACATGGAAAACATGTTCTTTGCGAAAAGCCGCTAGCTGCTTCCTTGCAAGAATGTGACGAAATGATAGCGGCATCAAAAAAGTATAATAGGAAGTTATCCATTGCTTTCCAAAGTAGGTATGAAAAAGACTTTTTGCAAGTTAAGCATGTTATGGAATCTGGAATGTTAAATCCTATTACTTTCAGTCAACTGAATGCGCTTTATTGGCGTGGGGATTCCTATTACGAAGTAGACTGGCGGGGAAAGTGGGAAACAGAATGTGGTGGAGCAACGATTAATCTAGAAATTCATTTGTTGGATATTTTTATCTGGTTGCTTGGTAAGGTTGAAACTGTCTATGCAGAAATGGAAACAATTTCCCATGATATCGATGTAGAGGATCTTTCAATGGCCACACTGAAATTCGCAGATGGTTCTATTGGACAAGTCAATGGGACCTCGAGCTCAGTCATTAATACAATGGGATTTAATATTTCAGGGGAAAATAAAGGAATAAGCATTCCACTTAAGTTCCATGCGCTTAAAGAAAATGAAGGTGGCTTTCCATTGGAAGATAGGGAAGGTCTAAAATATCTAGAAAATAAAGCTAGTGAAATTCAGGTGGGACATCTTGGACATACAGGCCCCGTAAATGACTTATTCCAAGCCATAAAAAATGACCGGGAACCATTAGTAAATGGTGAAGAAGCAAGGCGAGTCATAGAGATTATTACAGCCATTTATAAATCGGCAACTACTGGTGAAAGGATACCTTTGCCAATTTCAAGTAATGACCCATGGTATACGACGGAGGGGTTGCATCATCTTGTAAAAAAAGGAAGAGGGAAGAAGGTTTCTTCTGGAATTGGTCTTAAGGCTAAATAGCTGTTTGAATAAATTAAGATTAAAAACAATAAAAAGGGGAGGCTTTAATATGCGAGTATTAAAAAAGAAGTTGCACTTTACGGTTATGTTAGTTTTAATGATGTGCCTTATTATTGGGTGTAGCAGTAACGGGAAGACGAATCAAGGAAGCAGTGGGGGGGATTCCGCAAATGGGAAAAATGGCGAAACAGCCAAAGGGGAAGATAATAAGCCTGTTGAATTATCCTTTATTTGGTGGGGAGAACAAGCTCGTCACGACCGTACACAGGAAGCCATCAAGCTTTTTGAAGAGCAAAACCCTGATATAAAAATCAAAGCTGAATTTTCGGGATGGGATGGATACTGGGAGAAGATGGCGACACGTGCTGCTGGTAAAAATATGCCTGACTTGGTTCAAATGAGTTCCGCATATCTTGCTGAATATACAGATCGGGGTCTCTTGGTGGATTTAACGCAGTATATTGACAGCGGGATTATCAATTTTGATAATGTACAACCTGCCCTAAAAGAAATTGGGAAAATAGGTGACCATATATACTCTGTAAGCTTAGGTACATCTAATAGTGCTATGTTCTATGACCCAGCTATGTTTGAGAAAGCAGGGGTGCAAGAACCAAAGCCGGGATACACATATGAGGAAATGGAAGACATGTCTAAACAAATTAAAGATAACTTTGGTAAAGGTTATTTTGGTATAACAACCTTCAACAATTCAGAGGCCTTTTCTGTGTATTTAAGACAGAATGGACAAGATTTTTATAATGAGGACTTTACTGATTTAGGTTTTGACGATCAACTTCTTATAGATTACTACAATTACTGGTTGGAATTAATGAATAATGGAATTTCTACTACAGCAGAAGACGAGGCTGGAATCCAAGGGTTAGAAGATTCATTCCTTGTTCTTGGAAAGTCACCAATGGCAGTTGGCCCAGCAAATACTTTGGCGGCATTTACAGAGGCCTCCGGAAGGTCATTAAAGATGACAACCTATCCTTCCGTACCAAACGGATTGCCGGGACAGACCGCGGGGTCAGCTACACATCTATCAATCTCTGCAAATTCCCAGAATCCAGAAGAAGCAGCAAGATTTATTGATTTCATGACAAATAGCCTGGAAGCGAATTTAATTTTAATGGCCGACCGTGGTGTTCCAATTTCATCTAAAATTAGGGAAGGGATGGCGCCTGAACTAGATGATGTAACCAAACAATTATTTGAATATATGGATACGGTAGAAGATTATACTGTTGCTGCCCCTGTTATTGGACCAGCAGGAGGTGGTGAAATTACTGATTTATTTAACCGGCTTTCCGACGCAGTAAACTATGGTGAATTAAAACCTGAAGATATGGCAAAACAATTTAGACCAGAAGCAGTCAATATCTTACAAAGCAATAATTAATATAAAAGGGGGATCTCCCCCTTTTATGGAATTCTACTAAAGTAAAGAGGAGGCATGTAGGGTGGAAGTAGAAACATCAGTGCCTATGAAAGAAAGCAAAGTTCAATCATTGAACCCATCCAGACCTAAAAAGTCGAGGTGGAAACAAGACGCCGTTGCATATGCATTTATCTCACCGTATTTAATTGGCTTTTTGGCCTTTACACTTGGTCCAATGATAGCATCACTCTATTTATCTTTTACAGATTATGATTTACTGTCAAGTCCGAAATGGGTTGGATTTGAAAATTATAAAAAAATGTTTACGGCTGATCCGAGATTTCTGACTTCCTTAAAGGTAACTTTTCAATTTGCCTTTATCTCTATTCCTTTAAAGCTAGCAGCAGCACTTTTTGTAGCATTGCTTTTTGCAAGGAACTTTCGGGGAGTTTCTTTATATCGCACCGTATATTATATCCCCTCCATTTTGGGAGGCAGTGTAGCTGTAGCAATTATGTGGCGGCAGTTATTTGGTAAAGAAGGTGCTATTAATGGCTTTCTTGCTTACTTTGGGATTGAAGGTGTTTCATGGATTTCCACTCCTGATTATGCTTTATACACATTAGTTCTCCTTGGCATATGGCAGTTTGGATCACCGATGTTAATATTCCTAGCGGGAATAAAGCAAATTCCAACCGAACTTTATGAAGCAGCCGTCGTAGATGGTGCGGGAAAGATATCAAAGTTTTTTAATATTACTATTCCAATGTTAACACCTGTTATCTTTTTTAATTTAGTTATGGGGATTATTGGTGGATTTATGACTTTTACACAAAGTTTTCTCATCACAAAAGGGGGGCCGCTGGACCGCACATTATTCTATGCTGTCTACCTATATGAGAAAGGATTTACACACTTTAAAATGGGGTATGCCTCAGCAATGGCATGGGTGCTAGTAGTCATTATCGCTTTCTTTACCGCATTAGTTTTCAAGTCATCGTCCTTATGGGTTTATTATGAGTCGGGGGAGGACAAGTAAAATGTATGCAAAAAGGAAATTTTCATCAGAACTCATTTTCCACTTCGTTATCATAGCGGCTGGCATCGCCATGATTTACCCGATATTATGGACAATTGCAAGCTCGTTAAAACCTAAAACGGAAATTTTTCAAAATGTCACTTCTTTAATTCCTTCAAAACTTATGTGGGAAAACTATGTGGAAGGTTGGGCAGGATTTGGCGGTTATACTTTTGGAACATTCTTTTTAAATACATCAATCATAACTGGAGCTACTTTAATCGGAACATTATTTTCAACAACATTGATTTCATTTGGTTTTGCAAGATTGCAGTTCCGTTTTAAAAGAACATTATTTACGATTCTCCTTGCAACGATGATGCTTCCGAGTCAGGTAACATTAATTCCCCAATATATCATATTTCACAAATTAGGTTGGGTAAACACATTTTATCCGCTGACAATCGGGGCTTTTATAGGTGGAAATGCATTTTTTATTTTTTTATTAGTTCAGTTCATTAAAGGGATTCCCAGAGAACTTGATGAAGCAGCAGTAATCGATGGAGCCGGTACATTTGGTATCTTTTGGCGAATTATTTTACCTTTGACTAAACCAGCACTTGCAACTATATCCATATTTTGTTTCATGTGGACTTGGGATGATTTCATGGGTCCGCTTATTTATTTAAATGAAGCAAGTAAATTTACGGTTTCACTAGGATTAAGGATGTTTTCGGATCCTTCAGGCGTTACGAATTGGGGTTCATTATTCGCCATTTCCGTCTTATCAATTCTTCCTATTTTCCTTGTCTTTATATTCTTCCAGAAATATTTGGTTGAAGGAATTGCGACAACAGGAATTAAATAAACTCATTAATTAGAAGTGTAAATGGTTCCTAGTTTTAGTTCGCTAGATACCTGTTTTCCGTATTTCAATTGGTGAGAAATGAGTTCCATACAAAGGGTGATGAATTGTGAAAAAGCCAAATATCTTACTTATTACAAGCGACCAACAACATTGGAACACGATCGGGGCTTTTAATCCAGAACTATCAACTCCTAATCTTGATTGCTTAGTAAAAGAAGGGACTACATTTACAAGGGCATACTGCCCCAACCCTACTTGTACACCGACAAGGGCTTCCATTATTACTGGAATGTATCCTAGTCAACATGGAGCGTGGACGCTCGGCACTAAACTATTAGAGGATCGAAAAACTGTCGGAGACGAGTTTCTTCAAAATGGGTATCGAACTTCCTTAGTTGGAAAAGCACATTTTCAGCCTTTAGTTTCATCCGAAGAATTTCCATCTTTGGAGGCCGATCCTATATTGCAGGATTTGGACTTTTGGAAAAATTTTAAAGATCTATTTTATGGATTTGAGGATCCAGAAATAGCTAGAAATCATACAAGTGAAGCGCATGTAGGACAACATTATGCTATTTGGATGGAGGAAAATGGTTGTAAGAACTGGCGGGATTACTTTGAAGAACCTACTGGCACAATGGGGGCGGAAACAAAATATTCATGGCCGATTCCAGAAGAGTACCACTACAATACCTGGATTGCGGAGCGAACAAATCATAAAATGGAAGATTTTGCAAAGAACAATGAAAACTTCTTCCTTTGGGCGAGTTTTTTCGACCCGCACCCACCTTATCTAGTGCCAAAACCCTGGGATCGTATGTATGATCCGGAGAAGGTAACCCTTCCAAAGGGGCTGGAAGGGGAGCATGATCAAAATCCACCGCATTTCGGTAAAACGCAAGAAGAAGAACCAGATTTTACTGATTATGTTGAAACAGGGTACGGGTCACATGGTTACCATTCCCATATGGTGACGGATGAACACCGCAAAAACTTAACTGCGACGTACTACGGAATGGTTAGCATGATGGATAAGTATATTGGCAAGATACTCGATAAATTAGATGAACTTGGAATTGCTGATGAAACTATTGTTGTTTTTACAACTGATCATGGACACTTTTTTGGGCAACATGGGCTTCAATATAAAGGTGGGTTCCATTATGAGGATTTAATTAAACTTCCATTTATCGTCAGATATCCGGGCAAAGTGCCGGAAGGAAGAATATCGCCTGCCATGCAATCATTGGTTGATTTGGCTCCGACATTCCTATCTTTTGCAGGTATTAAGGTTCCTTATAGAATGACAGGGGTGGACCAAAGGGAAGTTTGGCTGAATGAAAAAGACGTGGCAAGAGATCATATCATATGCGAATTTCGTCATGAGCCTACCGCCATTCATCAAAAGACTTATGTAAATAATCGGTATAAAATAACCGTCTATTACAATCAAGAATATGGCGAGTTATTCGATTTGGAGAATGATCCGGATGAGTATCATAACCTATGGAATAAGTCGGAATATCAAGAATTAAAACAGCAACTATTTCTTAAATATATATGGGCGGAATTAGGAAAAGAATCCATGCCTATGCCGAGAGTTTCAGGAGCATAATAGGTAAGTTTATACGCGCTAAGGAGGAATGTGTTGGAATAAGCACATTATCATGTTCTGTAAGACTGGGTAAAAAAAAGCTTGCCAACCATATTTATTACGTAGGGATTGGAGTGTTTGTTTCAATGTTAAAAAGAAGACGTAACTATATATCACGTTTTACTTGTGTCGTGTTGGCTGCATTGTTGATGTTTGCGATATATCCATCATCGTTTTTTGCGGAGAAGGATATCAGCGCTACAGAACTTATAAGCATAGAAACATACGGTAATTTTGAAACAGCCGGTATCGATATAAAATTTGATAATCTAATCACTGATGAAACGGCTTCTATTTTTTATAAAAAATCTTCAGAAGCTATTTACAGGGAAGGCCACTCTTTCACAAAATACGATGGAAACCATATGGCGACCAGTTTGTTTGATTTAAAAAAGGATACAAGTTATGACGTTAAAATAGTTGTAAATGGTTCCCAAGGTTCAACTGAGTATTTTACAACAGTCAAAACAAAACCTGAATATACACTTCCGGTCGCTACAAAAACAGTAAATGTGGGCAACCAGCAGCAATTGGATGCAGCTATTGTAAATGCAAAACCAGGAGATCATATCTTACTAGATCCAACAGGTGTATATAGTTCAGCAAATTTTGAAGGTAAATCTGGTACAGAGGCAAATCCAATTCTTATTGGTTCTCAAGGAAAGGACAAGCCTTTGATAGAAGGACCTGTAAAATTATATCGTTCCAACTATATCGTTGTAAATAATTTAGAAGTACACAATGAGGCCGGCATAGGAGTACAAATTAGAGGGTCTCACTACGATGTGGTTGTTAATAGTGATATTCACGATAGTATTGGCGGTCCAACCACTTATCATGGAAATATTCACATTCATCATAGCGATGAAGGGAGTATGCCGGGAATCGGTGGCCATTTAATTATGAATAATGTACTAAGCGACGAAGATCATGAGCCGATTACAGATACGCAAGGTCCAGGGAATTCCAATACGGCTAATGATAGACAAACTTATTTTGGAATTAAGCAAGATGATAATCCAGGAGCATTTACAACAATACGTGGGAATATTATTTACGGGGTGGTAGATGGGATAGCTCCATCGGGTGATGAAAATAGTGATCCTGTTCTTGGTCAAGATGAACCGGATTTGTTGTTGACGTATCCAAATCAAAATATGGATATCTATGACAACATTATTTACAACGTAAAAGATGATGGCATCGAAATGGATGGTCTTACAGTTAATTCGAGGGTTTTCCACAACCATATTGGAAAGTCAGAAAACTCTATTTCGGTAGCACCAGTTTACCCAGGACCTATTTTCTTTGTAGGAAATTCAGCTTATGGAGCTCATCAGGGAAGTACGAAACTAAATACCGGAGTACGTGGGGAAACTAGAAATCTATATTTCTACAACAATACATTTGTTCAAAAAACTGGCACAACCTACGGTGTTATTTATCGGGGTGAACCAGCTAAAACAAATAATATTGTTTATAAAAATAATATCTTATTAGCTGAAACACGCATCATAAATAGTGATAACTATAATTATGGCATGAATATGTGGCACTTAAATCATGTATTTGACTATAATCTGGGATTTTCCAAGCTAACAGAAGGAACAGTTTATAAATGGAGCACTATACAAGGAGATCCTCTTAATAATGCAAGATTCGATACACTTGAGGAATTTAGGGCTGCTACGGGTCAGGAAGAAAATGGTGTTTGGGGAGATCCCATCCTAAACTTAACACCGCTTGCTGATTATCCTGAAAACTCTTTATTAATGGATCTTCGCATTGCCTCAGAAGACTCGCCTGCTATAGGTGCGGGTGCTATTATACAAGGAATTTCGAACCGATTTGCAGGAGATGCACCTGATATTGGAGCATTCCAATATGGTTTGGAAGATGAAATAGAATACATGAATCAATTAATAGATCAATACATTGCTACGGGAAAATTAAGAAGTCCTCTAACAAAGCAGTTAGAAAATAGTTTAAAGCAAGCAGAGCATCATTTAAATAAGGGATCGATTAAGCTGGCGACAAAATTTATGCAGGATTTCTTAAAACATATGAATAATAAAAAAGATAAAATATCTGCGGATGCTAGATTGGAACTTGAGGAAAATGCCAATAGACTTATGAATTCCTGGAATCAATAAAAGTTTCGACTAGTGGGATACCCGTTGATTTGCAGTTTAAGTTCTTTACATTGTATCTAAATATAGGGGGAGTAGGAAGCGGATGTTAATGTCCGCTCCTTTTCCGTTGGAGGTTAATTGCATGTTAAGTATGTTCAATTCAAAAAAAGATTTCTACGATTCAAATTGTACGATTGCAATTCTACCAGTCGGAGCATTGGAACAGCATGGGAGCCATCTTCCCGTCGGTACAGATATTATTTTTGCCGAATATTTTGCTAGACAAATAGCCGAAAAACTTGAAGGGACTTATCTTCTACCAGCGATCCCGATCACCTCTTCCATCGAACATAGAGAAGGAAAGGGAACGGTTTTCGTTAAAGCAGACACTTTGGCGCTTATTATTAGGGATATTGCGGAATCGCTCCAGTACGCCGGGTTTAAACAGTTGATTATACTAAATTGGCATGGAGGTAATTGGATTATTAAACCGACAATTAGGTCGTTAAATAGAGAATTGAATTCGTTTGAAGTCATTCTTTTGGATTCAGGTCTTGCCATTTATAAACATGGTGAAATATTTAAACATACGGAAAACGATTTGCATGCAGGTGAAATGGAAACATCTTTAATGCTTTATTTACATAAAAATTATGTTGGTGAAATAAGAACCCAAACGAATACCGATTTTACACCCCAAGCTTTTATGGACTATTTCGATGTCACTCAAATTACCGAAGATGGATATTGGGGTTACCCAGAGGAGGCAACATTTGAAAAAGGTGAGAAAATGGCCCAACTCTTTATTGAATGTGCACTTGAATATCTTCAAGAAATTGAACGTGTGAAATTAAAAGTGACGGGTAGTATTCATCCACAGTTATAAAGGAATGGACACTATTTAAGCCTGTTAAGGGGAATGATGATCCAAATGAACTTGCCTAGATGTAAACCTGAAGAACAACATGTATCTTCTAAATCAATCCTAGATTTCATAAACGCACTGGAATCGGAGGAATTAGAGATTCATAGTTTCCTTTATTTGAAAAACGGATGTGTCATTGCTGAAGGAACGTGGTCACCATATCTTAAGGAACAACTACATATTACTAATTCCTTAAGTAAAAACTTCACTTCTACCGCTATTGGACTAGCGGTGGAGGAAGGAAAACTTTCATTGGATGATTCTGTCATTTCCTTTTTTCCAGAATATATGACAGAGGATATTGAAACAAATTTGAAAAACCTTACGGTGTATCATTTACTTACAATGACAACAGGACAGGATACATCCCCTTTTTTTAAAAAGAGCGATGATTGGGTAAAGGAATTCCTAAATATGCCCATTGTTCATGTGCCGGGTACTTGTACAGAGATAATAAAGTTGTTTAATTTACAATAAAGTCATTAAAAAATAATAATGTTGTTTAAAAATCCTTATGTCACTAACGGACAAGTTACTTTAATAATGAATGTTATAATTAAGGAAATTTATTGCAGTATTAGGGGTGGGAATTTATGGATAAAGAGGAACAAGTAACATTAGAAGTATGGAATGATAAAATATCTATAAACATTATGGGGACGAAGAAACTAGCATTTGTAGACCACACTTCTAAAATGTATGACCTAATCAAAAATGCAAGATTTAGAATTCCTGAAACCGAGGAAGCTAAAGAAAATTACAAGTATCCGTATTCAAAGGAATATAAAAAAACATTACATCAGATCTCATTTGATTATTATTACGGGGAAGAATTGCGGAAAGAAGCATATAGTAAGGACTATATAATTGAGCATCTTGATAATGACGGATTTAATTGTTCAATATCAAACCTTTTTTTATTGAAGAAAATTAAAAATACTTATAAAGGTTGGAATTTTGACAAGTTAGTAGATAATAGCAAGCATATTGCAGCGCTGAGGATATATCATGTTTTAGAAAATAGAACATTTCAAATAACCATTGCATTCAATGAGTTATACCACAATGATCACATTGGAAAGTCACTTGAAAAAATTCGATTGCTCTATCCGTATAATTATGAAATTGTACTACAGGATGCTGAACAAATAATTGAAGCTATATTAAATAGAGAAAATATTAACTTCGAAAGATGGAAGGAAATCTACAGGTTTAAAGATATTCGTATCAAGTATGCACCTGAATTACAATTAACGGAAGAAGAGAAGCAACAACCACCTGGTTCATTAGTGATCAGAGATGGTCATTACTATTTTATTGTTGGGAAAACAGATACTGGAGTTGGACTCATCACCTCGATACCATATGATAAAAATTGGAACATTGATTGAATTGGTATTAGAACTGAAAGGATTTAACGACCCTGCAGGTAGAGTTATACCAATCAGTGAAATCAAAAAATCACATGAAACTGTTAAAGAACAATTAGAAAAACACGAGAATGCTGTTAAAAGTAATCAGCCACCGTTGCTCGATGGCAACCAACTAAAAGTGCTTAAAAATGTTGATGGTTTGCTTGGTGGTATTTTGCAAGCGTTTGAACAAGCTCAAAAACATGAAGCTAAAGAACATGAAAAGAAGGAAAAACAGCGTTATAGAGGGCAAAAAAAGAAGTCAAATGTCTTGGAACTTTAAAAAAGATTAGGTGGCCACTCCCAGGAGTGGCGCCAAACCTTTTTTCAAATATCAAGAGTCTACCACCTAGTAGATAAAGTAATGTCCAAAAATTCCTATATATCTGAAACATTATCCTGCTATCTACCGTATTATAAAGTATACAGCTATATATTATCTAATAGAGGTGATTCCTTATGATGAAATGGAAAGTCTTCACTTTTCTATATTCAACTGTGTTATATGCATATGTGTGTACTCAAGTTGATAATATAGATTGGATATTTATCACTTTATCCATACTTTATTTTACTATGGTGATCAATATTTATTTTATTAAAGAGGTATTTCGGATAATTTCCTCCCTTTTCTTTTTTACCTCCACTATATCTTTTATAGGTGCAATGTTTGATGAATGGTATTGGGGATTCATTTCAGGTATTTTCCTTATGACCATCTCTTTATTTATTCTCGTAGCAAACTATTCTTTCACTAAAAAGTCATGAATAGGCAGATGTTAATAGGTATAATCTCTTAAATACATATACACAATCTTCCTTTTATGGTGTACAATGTAAAAAACGAAAGGGATGTGGGGGTATGAGGGAGTTTTTGAAAAAAGTTTTAATAACATCTACGATATGCGCATTATCTATCGGACTTGTATTTTCCGGTAATGTTAAAGATCATAAGGTAAATGCTAGTGCAATAAATGAAGGCGCAAACATTAATTTCATTAAAAATGAAGAAAATCTTATGGAATACACAATTATCAGTGAAAGCGAGTCTTTATACTATATAGAGACAACTAATCAACTTGATGATGGAACTACAGTTATACATACAGAAGTTTTTGATTTTGCAAATAATATAAAGGGAGAATTGATAGAAGATTTTTATACTTCTGTAGAGAATAATAGAGTTACAGAACAAAGCGTTCTATTAGATCTTAGGGAAACAAACGAAGATGATAAAGACATTTCTATACCAAATATTCCAAGAAGCGATAAATTTAATGTAGGTATTTACGCTGTTACATCTAGCAATCGCTCATTAGTAAGCGTTATGAATATAAACTATACAAGAAACTATTCTACTGGAAAGGCAACCGCGAATTGGGTTACAAGTAGAACGAAAACTGGAATACCATTAAGTAATAAAGCGTTTAATGATTACGCTCAATCAGTAGATTCTATGAGGAATATTGAAGTTAGCACAGGTGTAGGTGCAGTTATTGCTGGTGTTGCTGGAAGCATCGGTGCTAAAAAATTAACCATGGCTTTGTTTAAAAATTTACTTGGTCCTATAGCTATAGTTACATATGGAGTAGCCTTGGGACAATGGCTTTATCAATATGATCGGCAAAGCAATCTTTTCTTGAAGATACCACCTGTAACTCCACCAGGAACAAAAACATAAAACAAATCCTAGACTGTTGAATTTTTCAACAGTCCCTCTATATAAAAATAGCCCTGATTTTTCTACACTAAAAAGAAAAATCAAGGCTATTTTTATATAGAGAGAAAATCAAGTCGCTATATGACCATTATGTGAGTACGTTCATAAGCAAGAACAAAGAAATTCCTTGTTCTATATAGAATAATAGAACGATGAACACAGTATGAAAGGGTGCATGCCTGATGAACGATAAATGGTTATACGTAACCGATGTTGAAAAACAAACAGGCATACCAAGTGCTACGATCAGGAGATACATAAGAAACCATGGACACCATTTGCAATTGAAAAAGAGAGGTAAAATCTATTTGGTTGCCAGTGAGTCTCTTTCATTTATAAAAAATATCAGAGACTTATACGATCAAGGCAAGCGTTTAGAAGATATTGAAGATGCCCTTAGATCTATGAACATACCCATGACTCATGATGAACGAGAGATGACTGTAAACGCCAGCGAAGTATTGGTACAACTGCAAAAAGACATGGAAGAACAAAAGAAATTTAATCAGTCACTCCTTGAAACTATCCAAAAACAGCAAGAATACATAAATACAAAATTAGAGGAAAGAGATCAAAAATTACTCCAATCAATTAGGGAGATCCAAGAAGCTAAAAGAGAAATTGCTGTTAGTCATGAAAAAAAGAAAGGATTCTTTTCAAAGTTTTTCAAAGGTAGGGAGGAATGAATTTGAGCAATAAGGAAAAAAATTGCTATTGATCCAATTAAAAATAGAGTATCTCCATTAATAATTGCTATTTCCTCTCCTTTATTCACAACTTCCTTCCCTTTTTCCCAAAAATGTATATTAATATGATGTTACACTAAGTGTATACAATGTTGGTATAAAAGATATGATATAATCAAGGAAGCTATTCAAAGTGATTTGCAAAAGAAACCACCCTGATCTGCCACGATCCTAAGGGTGGTTTTTTCTTTAACTATTTTCTTTCATCTTTTTTTCAATTTCTTCAGGAGAAAGCCCAATTCTAGCAAGTAACTCTCGTTTTTACTTTTGTAATTCTTCCGTTAATTCGGGAGTCTCTTGGGGTTCATCCTGACTATTAAACCATTCAGGAACAACTTCCGTTCGCCCTGTCCTTCTTTGGCTCGGCTTTAAGTTTGCAAAAGTAATTAAAAACTCAGCCTGATAAAACTCCCATGCTTCTTTCAATTTTGATTTAATAAATCCTAATGGATTTTTACGGATTTTTCTTCATTGACGTAGCGAATAAACTCACTTTCTGTTTTATCCTCCCAGATCATCCTCGCTATATCATATATTTCAGCGAAATATATTTGGTCAAAGTTGTAACCAGTAGCCAAACTGTTAAACCGATGAAGCCTTTCTTCATTTTTAGTGGTTATTGATAAACTTTGTGATGGGAATTACTAAAACTAAAGGGTAGCTTTAGCTTCACAAGGATTTAAACAACCTTATTATCTGTTTAAATTTCAGAGTATAGCTGAACTTAATCTTTTAAAAGAACTTTAAAATGAGACATTTCAATTTAAGTAGTGTCCCCTTTACGTTTTTACAAGTAAATTGTAATAATTTTATTATTCCTATTCAGTACTCACTTTGTGTATAATACGGGTGCATCTTATATGTTATCTGCCATTATCACAAAGGCTACCGGCATGAAGCATCTTGATTATTTAACCCCTCGTTTATGTAAGCCACTAGGAATGGGCGAGGTCACAACAATCTGTTGTCCAAAAGGAATCCATTATGGCGGTATAAGGATGAAAATTTTCAAAGAGGATAAGGCCAAATTTGGTTTACTTTACTTACAAAAAGGAAATTGGGACGGGCAACAAATAATACCTGAATATTGGGTCGAAGAAGCAACAAAAAAACTAGTTCATACATGGGGCGATGAGCATGATGATGCGCTCGGATATGGGTATCAATTTTGGCGTTGGCTGCATGGTGCATTTCGTGCGAGTGGAGCATACGGTCAATATTGTGTAGTTCTGCCTTAACAAAATGCAGTCGTTGCCACAACTGCGGGTACGATGGATATGGCAAAAATACTCGATTTAGTATGGTGACATTTGCTTCCTGGAATATCAGATTCATCTAATAGTTCTCAATTTAAGTTGGAAAAAAAGCTAATTCCTTAGCACTATGATCCACCAAGCTTCTTAATTACCTCACCTCATATCAAATACTGGTCCGGAAGACGTTTTGAGGTACAACACAATGAAGCGAAGATGACATTCCTTGCTTTTGACTTTTTAGAAGGGAATTATCAGTTTCATTTTTGGGATGCTAAAGGAAAACATTCAATTAGAATTGGGATTGGTATGTGGTTAGAAAGTAGTTTAAATATTCTTGCTAAACAGGTAACAGTTGCCGTAAGCGGTACATGGAGAACTTCCAAAACGATTGAAATGATTATACGAATATTAGGGACAGCATTTAGTGATACGTGGACCAGCGATTTTATAACATCGGCTGCACGAATAAGTATTAATCGGAATATATGGAATACGTCAGAAATTCCAGACTTAACCGATGTGGCGTTGTTCCCGAATTTAGTTGGATATTTAGTAGAAGAATAATTGTTTTTAACGACCGGGATTTAATATAAGAAGAACATTGGATACCGTTTTCCGATGTTCCTTTTTCAAACTTATTCTAGCGAATATGGCTAAATGATTTGCATAGTGATTTCTAATATATAAAGATACTATTAATCATTAAAAGCTGGTAAATGCTTTTGTTATAGTTCGTGTTATAATAGTAACAGAAAATTTTGAAAGGAAGACTGATTATGGGGAAAAAATACATAGGCTATGCAGGAACCTATACACGACAATCGAGTGAAGGTATTTATTGCTTTATTCTTGATACAGAAAAAGGGAAACTGATGAATGTAGAAGCAGCTGCAAAAGTTGGCAGCCCTACTTATTTGACGATCAGTGAAGAAAACCGTTATTTATATTCCGTAGCACAGCAAGAAAAGTCAGGTGGAGTTGCGGCATTTTCTGTGGATTCTGAAACAGGGGAGTTAAGCTTGTTAAATATAGAAGTGCAAGAAGGAGCATCCCCATGTCATTTAGATGTGTTTCAGCATGAACTTGTAACGGGCAATTATCACGAAGGGACCGTTGAGCTGTACAAAACGAATGGTCACGGTGTAGAACCAGCATCTTCTGTCTCAAAGCATGAAGGAACAGGTCCACACGAACGCCAGGAAAAACCGCATGTTCACTATACAGCTTTTACTCCAGACAAAAAGTTTGTCGTTGTTGCTGATCTTGGAACAGATGAAGTAGTTACATATAAAGTTGAAAATGAAAAGCTCGAAAAAGTAAATACATTAGCCGTAAGAGCAGGGAGCGGTCCTCGTCATCTTGCTTTCCATCCGAATGGAAAGGTAGCTTATTTATTAACGGAACTTAGTTCTGAAGTAGTCGTGCTAAATTATAATGCTGAAGACGGTAGCTTTACAGAAAAACAATATATTAAAGCGATTCCTGAAGAATTTACGGAAACGAATGATGCAAGTGCCATCCATATTTCGTCAGATGGTCGATTCGTTTATACCGGAAATCGTGGACATAATAGCATTACTGTTTTTAGTGTTGACACGGATACTGGAGAACTCTCAATTGTTGAACAAACTTCGTCAGGCGGGGAGTGGCCAAGAGATTTCGTATTAGATCCAAGTGAATCTTTCTTGATTGCGTCTAACCAACATACAGGGAATCTTGTGCTATTTGCAAGGGATAAAGAGACAGGAAAATTAACGAAGCTTAATTCAGAAGTTGAGGTTCCAGAAGTAGTCTGTGTAAAATTTTTAAAATATTAATCGTATTATAAAATAAATTGAAACGCTCAGAGTATCTCTGAGCGTTGTCTTATCTTATGACAGAATTTTCTTTTCTAATTCTTCGATTTTTTTAACAAGTTTTTTGCTTTTCTCCATTTCTAAGAATACGAGTGATAAAGCCGATCCGGCCATGAAAAATGCTAACCATACCATCCATTACTCCTCCAATCGCAGAAACCCCTTTCCTATTTATACGATGTTAACTTTTAATAGTTTCAGTTTTTTTCTACAATCAAAAAGTCATTATCTTGAGAAATCGGTATGATATTTGCTAGGATTCCCTTTTTTAAACTGTTTTTGACTGGATGTTTCTTTTTCTAGCAAGCCAAATAATTAATGAAATAATAAGCGATACAGCTGTATAAAAAGCGGCCCATCCAAATAAAGCTTGCCATCCAACGTTTTGAGTCATCGGCAAAACGATGGTCAAAACGTTCAGGCCGATAAAGATCATTAAGGGGGCCAAATAGTAATTTTTCAGTTTTACAGCGCCAATGAATGAAAATGCGATTGTAATGATTGGCATTAGAATAGCATAAAATGGAATTTCCCACATATAAATCATCTCCTAAAATTCTATTGATTGTATTCTTCGATATCACTTAGCTTGATGTCCGAATTTTTTTCAAAACCAACATAATATTTTACATAGCCTAGATTGTCTTTTTCAATTACTTCATTATCAAATAAATTTCCATTGAAGCTGACTCCACTGTAATTATAGTGTTCTGAATTAAGAGTTTGCTGAATAGAACGAACCATTTTTAAAACATCGTCCTTACTCCGATTTGTCGCATCCACGATAAGATGGATATAGATCGGTTTTTCCAGCTTTAAATCTTTACTCCAATTCGTATCTGAACTATACGTTCCTTTTAAAACTTCAATTTGCACGCTCATTTCGATAACTCGCCCGACTTTATCTGTCAGTAGTTCCGTAAGCTCAGCTGATGCCTCTTCCCCTAATTTATCCATGAGCGGCAGATCCAAGTTATCATAATAGATTCCATCATATGTGACAGTCGGCTTCCAAAAACCAGTAACGTTAAATTCATACTCTTTTTGTTGTCCATCACCAATTTTTCTAACATCATACGTATAACCACTCACCTTAAAATTGTAAAATCCATCGGGAATGACAAATTCTTGTCCTGGATATGTTTCTTTTAAATAGAGCTTCACTGATCTTTCTGAAACGTATTTCCACACTGGATTCCCATTAAAAGCATTGTAAAAAAATAAAATGGGGACGACTAGAATAATAATAAGTATCAAATATAACCATTTCATTTTAGTCATGATGCTGGACCTCTTTCTCTAATTTTTAGAACGAGCAAGCCAATTACACTTCCGACCAAGGCGAAGCTTAAGTGAATAACACCAAGGAAGATGGAACCAATGATAGCATCAAATGTAATGGGGGCATCTGTTGCAATATCAATGATGGACCAAATAAAATTCGGTAAAAAGGCAATTACTGTTACAATCAAAAATCGTCTGTAAAATAAAAATGTAATCAAACCAAGGATAGGATAGGTTAATATAAACCCAAAACTTTCATGCAACAACGATGTTTTAATCGCAAAAATAAACGAAATCGCGACAAAAATAATTTGATAAATAGAGAGTTTTAAATTTATTTTCTTAATCATATTTTCCGTATCGATTGTAGATGTAATCTTTTCTTTTTCAATTGGTTCCTTTGAGAGGAGGGCGAGTTCCCGACAGCTCTCACAGTTTTCTAAATGTGCCTCTACCCATTCAGTTGTTTCGTCTTGAAGCAATCCTTCGTTATAAAGGGGCAGAAGATCTTCTACAATCGCACAATCTTTATTCATGGTTCAACCCCATTTCTTTTTGAAGTCGTAGTTTCGCTCGATGAAATGTCACTCGAACATAATTTTCACTTTTATTTATGAGTTCTCCAATTTCTTTAAAAGATAATTCTCCGTATAAGCGTAAAGTTACGATTTCTTGCTGGATTTCGTCCAAGCTGCTGATTTTTTGCAATAGATTAACTTGGCCTTCCTTCGTTATATATACATCCTCGGGGGTGTTTGGAAGTTCAGGGACATCAAGAGTGAGCTTTTCTTGAAGGCCAGTCGCATATTTTTTTGAACGATAATGTTTTCGCAATATATTTTTTGCAATGGAAAATATCCAAGTTTGCAGCGTGGATTTGCCAGAGAAGGAATGGATTCCTCTAATTGCTTCGTAAAAAACATCGTGCGTTAAATCTTCTGCAGCAGATTTATCAGATGTTTTTATATAGAAGAAGGCGTAAATTTTTGGCTGAATCTCTTTATATAGCCTTTCTAACTCGCTCATGTTGTCCTCCCCCTAAGTTCTTCATAATATTAGTGCCATGAATATCTATTTCGTTACAAAAAATTATATGTTAACCAATAAAATAATTAGGTTGACATATAGTGACCATACTATTATTCTCTTATTATAGTAAAAATTTGAGGTGAAAAGATGAGTACTGCAACAGTGAAAACAAATAATAAGCTAAGAACTGTAGATATGATGTATGTAAGCATGTTCTCTGCACTAATGATGATTGGGGCGAATATTACCTCTTTTATTCCCTTCATGACGATAGGGGGAGTGCCGATTACGCTGCAAGCGTTCTTTGCTGTATTAGCGGGAGCGTTTTTAGGGAGTCGTCTTGGTGCAATTTCGATGGCAGTTTATATGTTTATTGGTCTTGTGGGTGCTCCGGTATTTGCTAAGTTTATGGGAGGGCCTGCCCAAATCCTTAACCCAACATTCGGATTTATTCTATCTTTTATTTTAACGGCATATGTAACAGGGAAAGTCATTGAAAAAAATAACAAGCTTCATTCTTTTATTATCGCGGCTTTAATCGGAACTATCGTAAGCTATTTAATTGGAACGAATTTAATGTATGTAGCTTATAAAGTGTGGGCAGCTGCTCCGTCTGCATTTTCTTATAAGGTAGCTTGGGTGTGGATGGCTGTTCCATTTCCAAAAGATATGTTTCTTGCCGTTTTGGCGGGGATGTTTGCTCATAGAATGCATAAGATTGTGAAAAGGTCTTATTAGGTGGCTTAAATATGATTAAATTTGATCATTTAGCAGAAAAAGTCTTGGCAGGAAAAGAACTCACGGACGAAGAAGCATTATCTGTTTTACAATGTCCTGACGAAGAACTGTTAACGTTGTTGCATGCAGCCTTTCAAGTACGTAAACATCACTATGGAAAAAAAGTAAAATTGAATATGATCATCAATACGAAATCGGGTTTATGCTCTGAAAACTGTGGTTACTGCGCTCAGTCCATCGTTTCGAAGGCTCCGATTGAAAAATACTCGATGATGAAAAAAGATGAAATCATAGCAGGCGCCAAAAGAGCGGCACAGTTGAATGCGGGAACATACTGCATTGTCGCAAGCGGCAGGGGACCGGCTCATCGTGAATTAGAGATTGTCGCTAGCGCAGTGAAGGAAATAAAAGAGGAATACAAACATTTGACGATTTGTGCTTGTCTTGGAATTTTGAAGCCCGAACAAGCTGCGAGATTGAAAGAGGTTGGGGTAGACCGATACAATCATAATATCAACACATCTAGTAACCATCATTCGAATATTACAACGTCGCATACATACGAAGACAGAGTTAATACAGTGGGAATTGTTAAAAAGTCAGGTATCTCACCGTGCTCGGGTGTCATTATTGGCATGAAAGAATCGCTTGAAGATGTCATTGATATGGCTCGCAGTTTGAGAATCTTGGATGCAGATTCAATTCCAATTAACTTTTTGCATGCAATTGACGGGACGCCACTTGAGGGTACGAACGAATTGAACCCACGATATTGCCTAAAAGTGTTATGCTTGTTCCGATTTATGAATCCCACAAAAGAAATCAGGATTTCCGGAGGACGTGAAGTGAATTTAAAAAGCTTGCAGCCACTCGGTTTGTTTCCCGCCAACTCTATTTTTATCGGAGATTACTTAACGACAGAAGGGCAGGCTGGATTGGTAGATAAGCAAATGTTAGAGGATATGGGATTTGAAGTTGATTTAGAGCCATTAAATCGAGAAATAGCAAAAGCTTTATAAAGATGAACAGACCCACAGCATGTGGGTCTGTCAACGTGTATGGCTTACTGGATTTCACTTTACGAACTCTAAGGCAAACGTTCAAAATTTGAAAATCGTCCCAATCACAAACAGTATGATTAGAAGTAAAACAAACAACAAATAGTAGATTGTAAATCTCCTAATGACCGTAAAGCGAATATTAGAATTAAGCGCGTAATGAACGGCCGATAATCCGGCAAGCAAACCCATTATGAGAAACCATGGTTCGTAAAAGAAAAGATCCCATAACGCTAAGCTTTGAGTGTTCAATTGTATCCATCCAGGGAAATCGATAGTAATGATGCGGGACAAAAAGAATGCCTTAGTCAGTATTCCACTTACAGCATGTGCAAGTAAAAAAGCTGTACCAATTAAGGTAGGGGTTAGCATGATAAGCGGGTGGATTTTCCTTCCACTTATCACCGGCATCCAGCGAGGAACAACTTTTCCCCATGGTTTGACTAGACCTAGTAAGCAAAAACCACAGAACATAATCACAACTCCAGCGATGTAGCTGGCCATTGATAATGCTTTCGGATCTTCAAATTGGCCATTCATAGAAATAATTCCACCACCCGCAGCTTCCAAAAATCGGACGAAGACCGCGTATAAAATTGCCCAAGTACATCCGACATAAGCAGGCCACACTGAGTTTCTTAAAAAGTGTTCGAGTGCTGTTTTCTCTTTAAATTTGGACATACTCGTTTTGCCTTTTCATAGTCGGTTTATGGATAAGGTTTTTTTCGCCTCTTCCACAATAAGAGCATCGACCGCGTCTACGATAATAGTAAGCAATAGTAGACAACCCAAGAGTTACACCCCATGGACCCCAGAAAACCATTGGTCCAACCGCCCCCCACAATTGCTCAAAAATGATGCTTTCGGTTGTAGTAAAGTGCAAGGCTAAGCTGAAAAATTGGAACGTAAAAACAAATCCAGCAGAGGTAACTGCAAGCGCCACTATAGTAGCCGGAATAACAGCAAGCATAATGGGAACTTTTTTTCCGCCAATAAACGGGAACCAACGTGGAAAGATCTCGCCCCATTTTTGAATCAAACCGAGAGTAAGGATACTGCCACCTACGCATAAAAATCCGAATGCCCATTCTGTAAATCGTGCCGCAGCATTCAATGTTGAAAAGTCTGCTAGGAATTGTGAACTTACTCCCAGCGGAATATTAAGTGCCCAAGCAAAACGCGTGATAGCATATGGAATAGGTGCAAGAGCTGCGATAATGGTAAGTAATTTACCTATTCGCACCAATAAGAACGTTCCTTCATTCTCTGTTCTTCCGCAATATTCACATGCATTACGGGTTTTTCGCTGATAAGCTACTGCGGTTAACATCCAAAGAAGTGCCCCTATAATACAAATAATTTGATTCCCCATTTGCCAGTTGAAGGCGAATTTAAATAGAAATGCGTACGCCATAGCCGCAATCAGATTGATATCCGGAATAAAAAGAATTAAGCTAATGGCAAAGCTCCAAGAATAGCCGATTAAGAGCCAATGAGGGATGGGGGCCTTTTTATTGCTTTGCATGATAAGGCCAAAACAAACTCCTAAGAGACAAAGAATCACGAATAGAACACCACCTTCTGCTTGGGAAAGATAGGTAAGCATGGCAGCGAATAAATGATCATCGCTTCTTTCCAGTTGAAATGGGTACCCCGTTCCTCCTAACAGCCAATATAGGTGCATACTTCCGTACAACAAGGACCAGATGACGGCAAGATATCCAATCCATTGAGGCCAACGCTTGAAAATTAATTTCGACATATCGAACAACCTTTCTTTTTGTTAATGGATAGGGTGAACAACAAATAACCCTGCTTTCATACTAACCAGCGAAGGTTAATAAAAAGGTAGGGTTCAGTTTAAATTTCGTTTAATTTTCTTAGAGAAAATTTTCGCCTAATATATTAAAGAACTGTTTCGTAAAGAAAAATGGTTGTTCCTTCTGATGTACTAATCATATCCCAAGTAAGATCCATTTCCTGAAGCATCAGTTCAACAATGGAAAGACCGATTCCTGCACCTTTTTCGTTTGAGCCGCCATCCATGCCCGGTCCTTTGTCATCAATTCTAACTATCAGTTTTCCGTCTTTTTCTTCGGAATAGATGCCTACGTGTTTTCCGGAATTCGCATGTCTAATGATGTTTTGAAAAAGATTATCTAATATTCGAGTTAACCAATGTGGATCGATATTCCACAACACGGACTTTTCCAGTAAATGAATCTTTACGTCGAAACCTTCTTTTTCAAATATCGGATACCAGCTCGCGACAGAAGTACGCAATACCCGATGCACATCCGTTTTGCTTTTTTGCATCGGGTATTTACCCGCTGACAATAAAGTAAAGGAAAGGAGATTGTCGAGCAGCGCGCTTAACATATCCACCTTATTTTCAATTAAAAGGAGGGAATCCTTTCCATTTGGAGAAAGGTCTTCTTTTTGTAAAGAATGGGCATGTCCTCGGATTGTAGTAAGCGGCGTCCTCAAATCATGAGAAATATTAGCGATCAACTGCTTTCTGAGTGCTTCTTCCTCTTGTTCCCGCTTCCTGCTGTTCATTAGATCATCAATCATATGATTAAAGGCTTGCCCCAACTGGCCGATTTCATCTAATTTTCGGATTATAACCTTTTCGGGAATTCCACTTGCGCCGACGGTAGTCATAGCATTTTGAAGCTTAACGAGACGTTTCCGAATTTTAGAGAAAAACAGCCATGATATACCGAGAAACAAAGTGAACACTGCAATGCCGTAGACCATAAAATATTTGTCATCGATAAAGTTTGCCGACAATGGTTCCGTAAGTTCGGATGGTATCTGAAATACCATAAAGCCTTGACTTGGGTCATCGCCAATATATTCAATGATCGTATAGGGGCCACTCCCAGTACTATTTTTCATAAACTGTATCGTCCTGGCTTCTGTCCATTGTTCCGGAATGCTCTGTTTTCCAATGGACAGCTTTGTTTTTCCAGTAGCGTCAACCCAGAAGATTTCAACTTTAGGATACTCTTTTGTTAATGCACGAAGCTTTTTGTTAATCTTGTCCTCGTTTTCTCCATTTAGCTTGAGGGCTTCCGTGTGCCACATTTGTTCAAACTTTTTCGTATCTATATAGTTCGCTCTCAGTTTCATATCTTCATTAAAAAAAATGGAGGGAATATAATAGATTGGTATGACGAATGGCCACAGTAATAACGCAACTGCAATAATAAACAAATATCTTGCGAGTAAAGAATGATGTAATTTCATTGTTTCACCCTGTAGCCGATTCCTCGGATGGTTTCAATAATTTGAGGGTTGCTCGGATCTTCCTCGATTTTTTCGCGAAGGTGTCGAATATGCACCATTAGTGTTTTATCTCCATCTAAATACGGATTTTCCCATATGGCTTCGTATATTTGTTCTTTCGTTAAAATCTGATTCGGATGACGAAGCAAATACTTGAAAATAAAAAATTGCTTCGCAGTCAAGGGAATTTCAGTATTTGTTCTTACATCCAAAACTCGGTTTTCAGGTATGTATATTCGTAGGTGTGAGAGCTGTATAAATGGAGCGGAGATCTTTTCAAATCGTCTTAATAATACTTCCACCCGGGCGGCAAGCTCGTCGGGATGAAAGGGTTTTGTCACGTAGTCATCAGCAAAATGGAGGCCTTGGAGCTTATCATCGATTGAGGTTCTAGCTGAAAGTAAAAGTATTGGTGTGGTAGGATGCTCTTTTTTCAGGCGCTGGCCTATCGAAAATCCATCCAAACCCGGCAACATGATATCTAGAATGACGAGGTCCATTTCATTCATTTGTTCTATAGCACCTTCACCTGACTTCAGCCATGTCACATTATAACCTCGATCCGATAAATCTTTATGTAGCCACGAGCCAATTTCCGTGTCATCCTCAATATATAAAATATTCATTTCATCGCATCCTCAGTTTCTTTTTAATTATAATAATAGTGTATCCTTTTGCAAATTTGGATTTCAAGAATCAAATGGAAAAATGAAAAGATAAATAAGACCTTTTTAGTAAAAGTTTCATATGTTCTTTTTCTAACCATCGATAATAGAATGAGCTTATAAAAATGATTTTCTATAAACGCCTTGTTATTTTATATGAAAGATGGTAATATTAGTTTTAAGCTTAATATATATTAAATCTTATAATTCACATGTTTTTACGGATTATATTGTTGATAATATTATCCGTAAAAGCATGTGAATTTTTGTTTATATCGCTATTAAGTAACAAATTTTTGGAGGTTTTAATTATGAACCAAGGTACAGTAAAATGGTTTAACGCAGAAAAAGGTTTTGGCTTTATCGAAGTTGAAGGTGGAGAAGACGTATTCGTACATTTCTCAGCAATCACTGGCGATGGCTTCAAAACTCTTGAAGAAGGTCAAAAAGTTAGCTTTGAAATCACTCAAGGCAACCGCGGCGACCAAGCAGCTAACGTTGTTAAATTATAATTGATAAAGAGGCATTGAGGAGTAATACTCTTCAATGCTTTTTTTATTTTACGAAGTCATTTGGCAAATCTAATATGCTATTATTTAATTAATTCGTTTTTTAAAAAGGGGGAGTTGAATGAATTTATACGAGAATCTACGTGCTTTGCTAGAACAACATAAAGTTTCCATCAATGAAACGATTCTAAGATATCATTCAGGCGATGAATCTCATCATGCGAAGATTGAACCGGATGTAGTAGTTTTTCCAGAGTCTACAGAGGATGTACAAAAAATAGTCACCTTTGCGAATGAACATAGAGTCTCGCTAGTCCCTTATGGAGCTGGCTCTGGTCTTGAAGGACAAGCCATTCCGATTAAAAAGGGAATTTCGATCAGCTTTGAACGAATGGCAAGCATTATTGAAATAAAGCCGGAAGATTTGACTGTGACGGTACAACCAGGAATGACACGCCTCAAATTAAATGAGGAATTGAAGAAATACGGTTTATTTTTCCCTGTAGATCCAGGAGCGGATGCTTCTATTGGAGGAATGGCGGCAACGAATGCTAGTGGTACACTTGCGGTCAGGTACGGAGTGATGCGGGATCAGATTTTGAACATGGAGGTTGTGCTCGCAGATGGGCGTATCATCGAAACGGGCAGCATGGCAAAGAAATCATCTTCTGGATATCATTTAAACGGTCTTTTCATCGGTTCAGAAGGTACATTAGGGATCTTTACAAAAATCATATTAAAGCTCCACGGTATTCCCGAAAATATAACAGCTGCCCGTTGTACTTTTCCAACGATTAGAAGCTGCGTTGATGCTGCGGCGGCAATATTGACGGCAGGAATTCCGATAGCAAGAATAGAATTAGTAGATGCAAGGAGCATTAAACAAGTCAATCATTTCAGTGAAACAGACTTCCCAGAAGAACCTTCGCTTTTTCTTGAATTCCATGGTAATCAATCAGGAAATGAAGAGGATATTGACTTTGTACAAACAATCGTCAAAGACATGGGATGCAGTAGTTTTGTATTTGAAACAGATTCTTTAAAACGTGCGCATTTATGGAAGGCGCGGCATGATCTCCATTATGCTTTTAGCCATAGCTATCCAAACCTTTCTATTCTAAGCACGGATGTGTGTGTTCCAATCTCTAAACTACCGGAAATTGTTGAATATACACGTAATCAATTAGATACATATGGATTGGATGGAGGAGTTCTCGGACATGTGGGAGATGGAAACTTTCATACTGCCTTGTTGTATAATCCCCATGATCCAGAGGAAATAGCAAAATCAAATCAGTTTAATAGAGATTTGGTATCATATGCTTTGAGTGTAGGAGGAACTTGCACTGGAGAACATGGAGTAGGGATTGGAAAAATTAAATTTCAAAAGGAAGAGCACGGTCCGGCATTAGATGTGATGGTGTCCATTAAGAAATTGTTCGATCCAAACGATATTCTAAACCCGGGTAAAATATTTCCTTATAATTGAAAGCGAATTCATTTCGAAAGGCTATTTTCTAAAGGTTGTTTTTTTGTAATATGCAATTCCGGAAGTAGAGGCTTTTATTAGGCTAGTTTGAAAAAAACAATTTTAAGTCAATAAGTTTTTCATCACGTAGCAACAATATTTAGGAAAAGAACTTTATAAATAGAAAGTGAGATGTTAAAAAATGAATAAAAATGAGCGTCTCTTAATCTTGCATGCGGATGATTTTGGAATGTGCCATGCTACGAATCAAGCAATTATTAAACTTTTGGATGAAGGCTCCATCTCTTCAACAACCTTAATGGTCAATTGCCCGTGGTCGACAGAAGCAGCAAATGCAGCAAGAAATAATCCGAATTTTGATGTAGGCGTACATCTAACGTTGACGAGTGAATGGGATCGTTATAAATGGGGGCCAGTCAATCTTAATGGGAATGTTGAGACATTAGTAAATGAATTAGGCTATTTTCCTCCTAATTTAGAAAAGGTGGCACTTGCGGATCGTGAGCAAGTACGAGAAGAAATCGTAGCCCAAATCGAAAAGGCCATTCAATTGGGAGTAGATCCCACCCATCTTGATAGCCATATGGGCGCATATTTATTTTTTATGGATATTCATATTGAGGTCGCAGCAGAATATAATTTACCGCTTCGTTTTACGAAAAATCCTCCATCTGGTTTTCATGTTGAAACAATGGAAGAACTCATACAATTAGCGGACAGTAAAGGTGTATTATATCCCGATCAAGTTATTGGACTGCCTTTTTGGCTAAATGAAGGTGACGGATATGAAGCATCCCGGCAAAACGCTATAGATATATTGAAAAGCTTACAAGCAGGGATTACGGAACTACTTTTTCATCCATCGTATGAATCCGAAGAATTAAAAGCAATTACGGATACATGGCAAGCAAGACAATATGAGTTTGATATTTTTAGAGATCCAGAAGTAAAAAAAGTGCTTAAAGAGGAAAATATTAAAGTAATTGGTTGGAAGGAACTTCGTGAAATGCAGAGGGGGAATAAGCGATGATTCAGACTAAGTTGCCTAGAAGCAAGCCAGAAGAACAGAATGTTTCTCCGAAATCGGTACTGGATTTTATCAATGCTCTGGAAACAGAAGAACTGGAAGTTCATAGTTTTATCTTATTAAGACATGGACATGTGATTGCGGAGGGAACGTGGGCTCCGTATGACGAAGAAGATCCACATATACTTAATTCTTTAAGTAAAAGTTTTACCTCAACTGCGATTGGGTTAGCAGTGGAAGAAGGAAAACTCTCAGTTGATGATGCTGTCATTTCATTTTTTCCCGAATACATGACAGAGGAAATTAAAAAAAATATGGCTGATTTAAAAGTGCGCCACTTACTTTCGATGTCAACTGGGCATGACGAGGACACTACTCCTTATTTAAGAAAAAGCGAAGACTGGGTGAAAGAATTTTTTAGTATTCCGATTGTCCATGAGCCTGGTACTCACTTTTTATATAACACAGGAGCTACCTATATATTGTCTGCCATTTTAACAAAAGTGACAGGTATGAAGCTGCTTGATTATTTAGAGCCGCGTTTATTTGAGCCGCTTGGAATGAGCGATATTACGACGACAACTTGTCCAAAAGGAATCCACTTTGGCGGTTCAGGAATGCGCGTTAAAATTGAGGATATTGCAAAATTTGGATTATTGTACTTGCAAAAAGGAATATGGGAAGGGAAGCAAATTATACCTGAACATTGGGTGGAAGAAGCAACAAGCAAGCAAATATCGAATGGGGACGATGAAAATAACGATTGGGCCCAAGGATATGGATATCAATTTTGGCGTTGTCGCTACGGGGCCTTTAGAGGAGACGGGGCGTTTGGACAATATTGTATTGTTATGCCCGAGCAGGAATCGGTCGTTGCGGTGACAGCGGGTGTAATGGATATGGGTGATATCCTTAGCCTTGTATGGACTCATTTGCTTCCCGGCATGTCAAGCACTTCAGAAGGCTATCAATCGGATCTCGAACATAAATTAGCCTCTTTATCGTACAAGGCGCCAAAGGTATTAACGGCATCTCAAAATAGTGATAAATGGACGGGAAAACAATTCGAAGCTCAACCAAATGATTCGGAAATCACATCATTTTCTTTCAATTTTTTAGAAGAAAAAGGTGAATGTATGTTTTCGGATTCAGAAGGAGAGCATAAGTTTCAATTTGGCTATGGCGAATGGATAACAAGTGACTTTACGATAGCAGGACAAAAAGTAAGTGCTGCAGCCAGCGGGACATGGCGTAATCGTAATACATTTGAATTGACGCTTCGCTTACTTGGAACCCCGTTTTGCGATACGTGGACGTGTAATTTTATTAATGGTGCTGTAAGAATAAATGTTTCGCGAAATATTTGGACAGTTCCAGGGCTATCAGATATGGCATTAATGCCGGCATTAGTAGGTCATTTCGTTTAAAAGGAAAAAAGCGGTTCTTTCAAATGAAAGAACCGCTTTTTTATAGCCTATCGACTTGCAAAAGTTTTAGTTACGAGCAAGTACTTTCTAATTAAATTACGCCGTGCATAAGCATTGCATTTGCAACTTTTGTAAATCCTGCAATGTTCGAGCCGACCACAAGGTTCCCTGGATGGCCATATTCATCTGCCGCTTTTATACTATCTCGATAAATGCCTGTCATAATCTTTTTAAGTTTTGCATCAACTTTATCAAAAGACCATGGAACGCGTGAACTGTTTTGGGCCATTTCAAGAGCTGAAACTGCAACGCCGCCCGCATTCGCTGCTTTACCTGGTCCAAATAGCACTTCGCTTTCAAGGAAAATATCAATTGCTTCTAGAGTAGATGGCATATTCGCACCTTCTCCAATTGCTTTTACACCGTTAGAAACAAGAACTTTTGCGGCGTTTTCATCAATTTCATTTTGTGTAGCACATGGAAGGGCAATATCACATGGAATGGTCCAAATACCTGTACTTCCTTCCACGTATTGAGCATGAGGATGTTCTTTCACATACTCGGAAATTCTGCATCTTTCAACCTCTTTTAATCTTTTTACAGTATCTAGGCAAATTCCTTTTTCGTCATAAATATAGCCATTTGAATCACTGCACGCCAAAACCTTAGCGCCATATTCTTGTGCTTTTGCAATAGCATAAATGGATACATTTCCTGATCCGGAAACAACGACCGTACTTCCGGAAAAAGTATATCCACGATCCTTCAGCATTTCTTCAACGAAATAAACGGTTCCGTAGCCAGTTGCTTCAGTTCTTCCGAGACTTCCACCATAGCCTACACCTTTACCCGTAAACACACCGGCGTCAAAATTGCCGCGGAGTCTTTTATATTGACCGAACATATAACCAATTTCCCGAGCTCCAACTCCGATATCACCTGCTGGAACGTCAACGTCTGAACCGATATATTTTGTTAATTCGGTCATGAAGCTTTGGCAAAATTTCATAATCTCCATGTCTGACTTGCCTTTAGGGTCGAAATCAGATCCGCCTTTTCCGCCGCCAATTGATTGCCCTGTCAAAGCATTTTTGAAAATTTGTTCAAAGCCAAGGAATTTGACAATGCTTTGATTGACGGAAGGATGGAACCGCAAGCCGCCTTTATAAGGTCCAATTGCACTATTATATTGAACACGGTATCCACGGTTCACTTGTACTTTTCCCTTGTCGTCTACCCATGGAACACGAAATGAAATCAATCTTTCAGGCTCAACGATCATTTCCAAAATGCCCGCTTCCATATATTTAGGATTACGCGCAAATACTGGAGTTAGCGAGTAAAAAATTTCTTTTACTGCTTGAAGAAATTCGTATTCATTCGGGTTGCGTTGAACGACCGTTTCATATACTTTATTGACATAATTTTGCGCTTTTACCATACTTTCATCTTTCAAATTCATCACCATCGCCATCTTTTCCACTCCTTTTCTTCAATACTCCAGGCAATACGAAAAGCGTAAGCGCCTTGCTTAGCCCCGACAAGCAAATGTTCTGAGTCAAAAAAGTCTGCTTTTTGACTTTTCTTGACTCAGGTTATTTGACCTCGAGGGGCTAGGCGCTGCAGCTAGACAATACGAAAAGCGTAAGCGCCTTAGCCGAGGAAGGCAGGCTAAGGACGCAACTTCCTGTTGCGCCGCCTTCCTGACCTGCAAATGTTCTGAGTCAAATAAGTCGGTATTTGCCTTTTCATGACTCTGGTTTTTGACCTCGAGGGGCTAAGGACTGCTGCTAGACACATTATCTTACAACGTCGTTCTGACCCGCATTATTGCGGGTCTCAGACAAGCAATATTCTGAAGATCAAAAAATTTATTCTTCATTTAGACTGTTTTATCTTTGAGGATGCAGCTCTGATAAAACTAATCGTAAAATACCTAACTTAACGAAACTTCTTGTTAAAAGATATTTTATCTTCTACAATTAATCTAAACAATATGGATATTAGATAATATTAATGCCTTTATGAGATGAATGGAAAGAAGGTGGATATTTTGGAATTAAGACAAATACAATATTTCATTGAAGTTGCTAAACGAGAACATATGACAGATGCCGCTGAAGCCTTACATGTCGCGCAATCTGCAGTCAGTAGACAAATTGTTAATCTAGAAGCTGAGCTTGGCGTTGATCTCTTCATTAGGGAAGGAAGAAATATACGTTTGACACCAATTGGACACATGTTCTTAAAGAAAATGCATGAAGCGATGGACGTAATTGAACAAGCTAAGAGAGAAATTGAAGAATCCCTAGACCCTGAAAAAGGTACCGTCAGAATTGGATTTCCAAGTAGCCTTGCTGCTCATTTACTTCCCACTGTAGTATCAGCATTTCGCAAACAATACCCCTATGTAAAGTTTCAACTACATCAAGATTCATACCATCATTTAATTGATTCCGTTATAAAAGGTGAAATCGATATGGCACTTTTAGGGCCGCTACCAACGGAAGAAAGACGGGTAAAAAGTCAAATTCTATTTATGGAGAATCTTGTTGCGTTATTATCTACAAACCATCCTTTGGCAAAAAAATCATCCATCACCTTAGATGACCTGCGCAGCGACTCCTTTATTTTATCACCAAGAGGATACATTCTTAGAGATATTGTTATTAAGGCTTGTAAACAGCGTGGATTCGAACCCGTCGTATCCTTTGAAGGAAAAGATATCGACGCTATAAAAGGGTTGGTTTCAGCAGGGCTTGGTGCAACGTTGCTTCCAGAAATAACCTTAGTCGACAGTTTACCCCGTTCCACTGTAAAAATTCAAATTGTTGAGCCGCGAGTTACACGAGCAGTCGGAGTGATTATTCCTCGGGATCGGGTGCTTATGCCGACTGAATTACTCTTTTATGAGTTTTTAAGAAACTTTTTCCATACATTAACAGGATATCAATAATAAAGATTGTTTTACCCAAATTAAATAGAAGTCAAACTCCATTTAAAAAATTGGAACAACTATCGTTTAATTTTTGCTATACTGTTTATGCAATATCACTTCATAGAGAGAAGGAATGCTAAATGAAATTTGTTTATCAGGGGAAGACAAAGGATGTATATTCTCTAGAAGATGGAAATTATTTATTAAAATTCAAAGACGATGTCACAGGTGAAGATGGAGTTTTCGATCCAGGAGCAAACACAGTCGGTCTACAAATTGAAGGCGCAGGAAAAGCTGGGCTTCGTTTAACAAAGTTCTTTTTCGAAATTTTACAAGAAAAAGAAATTCCAACACATTATGTGAATGCGAATGTAGACGCTGCCGAGATGATCGTAAAGCCTGGAAAAGTTTTTGGTCATGGTCTTGAAGTGATTTGTCGGTATAGAGCGGTTGGAAGTTTCCTGCGCAGATATGGCAAGTATGCTGTGGAAGGGCAAGAATTAGACGCTTTTGTGGAAGTGACTTTAAAAGATGACGAACGCCAAGACCCGCCAATCAGTGCGGATGCACTTAATATGCTGGGAATATTATCCCTTTCAGAATATGATGAACTAAAAAAATTGACCCAGAAAATCAGCGGTATTGTAAAAGATGAATTGCAAAAAAGAAACATAGAATTGTATGACATAAAACTAGAATTCGGCAGAACAGAACAGGGCAATGAAATTATGCTCATAGATGAAATTTCCGGTGGAAATATGCGAGCCTATAAAGATGGCATGTATATCGAGCCTTTAGAATTGGAAAAAATGTTAGCAGCTCAAATGTAATTGTTTTTTCGGAGGCGATAACATGGATCGGTTTATGAAGAGGGCGGTTGAGCTAGCCGCTAACAATGTAAAAGATGGTGGACAGCCATTTGGAGCAGTGCTCGTAAAAGATGATGAAGTAATTGCAGAAGGTGTAAATGAGCTTCATATAAAGTATGATGTAAGTGGGCATGCTGAGCTAATTGCGATTCGAAAAGCCCAGGAAAAATTGCAAACCATCGACTTAAGCGGCTACACAATGTATGCGAGTGGAGAGCCGTGTCCAATGTGCATGACGGCCATTTATTTTTCGGGCATTAAGAACGTATACTATTGCGCTTCGATAGAAGATGCTAAGGAAAATGGACTTGGTGCTTCATCATTTATATACAAAGAATTATCATTATCACGGGAACACCGGTCAATCGACATCATACATATGCCTCTTGAGCCAGGAATGGTTAATCCATTATCAAAATGGGCTAATAAGTAAAATAAGGTCAGTCCGAATTCCGGCTGGCCCTTCGTTTTTTGGGGCGGGGAAAAATTCATAAAAAGCTATTTCATTGTTCAACCTATGCATAATTTAGATTGAACATTTAAAAAGGCTGGAATTGATTCCGAATTCTAATCACCTCTAAGCCTTTTAGAAAAAAGTGAAACTTATGAACCTCTTTGTGCGTCTATAAAAATTGAAAATATCTACGTAGATATTTTAAGAAAGAAAGGGAGCAGATATGGGCTTTTTTAAGCAGCGAAAAAGTAAAGTTTTTGCAGTGATATGCGTTTTGCTTGTTGTGACGTTCTTTATCCCTACGCCATACTACATTTTTCAACCCGGATCTGTGGAAGAACTTGGTTCAAAAGTAACAGTAGAGGGCGGTGATAAAACATCTAAGGGGAGTTTGTATTTGACAACTGTTCTTTCTTTAAGGGCTAGTAATATTTATTATTTAGCCTATGGTATGATTGCTCCGCACACAGATTTACGGAAAGTAGTGGAAGTAAGGGGCGACATGTCCGACGAAGAGTATAGTAAAATCTTGGAACATATGATGACCACTTCTCAACAGCATGCTCTTGTTGCAGGCTTGCGAGCTGCAGGTGAAGAAGTAAATGTGGAGTCAAATGGTATTTTTGTCACAAGCATCCTTGCTACTTCTAATGCAAAAGGAAAGCTCAATATTGGAGATGTTATCACACAAGTTGATGATCAGTCTGTTGCTAAAGCATCCGATTTTCTTGAGTATCTTTCAAATAAAAAAGCTGGCGATACAGTAAAGTTAATGTTTAATCGTGATGGTACTGTTAAAACAGAAACTGTAGAGCTCATTCCGATTAAAAATAGCCCTAATCAATCGGGGGTTGGGATCGGACCTGAGGATCAATATAAGGTTGAGACAAATCGCACCGTTAAAATTAGTGCAGAAGACATTGGAGGGCCATCTGCTGGTCTCATGTTTTCACTTGAGGTTTATAATCAGTTGACTTCTGGTGATATCACAAAAGGATATGAAATAGCGGGTACCGGTACGATTGACATGGATGGCAATGTTGGCCAAATAGGTGGAATTCGTGAAAAAATTACTGCAGTAGAAAAGGCAGGAATGGATATTTTCTTTTGCCCAGCAGATATATTAGATGGGGATACAAATGAAGCAGATGTAAAAGACGAAGTGCGAAAAGAAGGGTACAACGTTAAAATCGTGCCTGTAAAAACAATACAAGAAGCGATTAATTATTTGGAAAAGCTGGCGCCTAAGGAGGGGAAATAGTTGAAACAATGGGGCAAAATCGCCATAACATTTTTATTGGGCATAAGCTTTATCCTAAATGGAATTGGATCAGCTGCAGCCGATCAAAATACGGATGAAGATGTAATTAATGAGAAATTTGGCCTTCCTATCGTCGTATATGGAGAGACGTTAACAGATGAGCAAAAAGACGAAGTGAGAAAGCTTTTAAAAGTAAAGGATCCCTCTTTAGTAGAAGAAATAACTGTTACTGCTAAGGACTTAGCTCGACTAATCGATGGAAACCCAAATTCAAGGATGTTTTCTTCAGCTAAAATTACACTGAAAGAAAAAGGAAATGGTCTCGTTGTTACTCGGGTGACTCCGGATTATATTACAGAAGTTACCGAGGAAATGTATGCCAACGCAATGTTGACCGCTGGTATAGAAAATGCCACTGTTGATGTTGCATCTCCTGTTAAAGTTACTGGACATTCAGCACTTGTCGGAATCTATAAGGCGTACGAAAGCCGCGGAGAAAATTTGGACAAAGATAGAATGGAAGTAGCGAATGAAGAGCTTGATTTAGCAACGGATTTAGCGGGAAAAGAAGGTCTAGATGATGAGAAAGTCAGTGAGTTGTTAACTGAAATTAAAAAGGCAATTGCTGACCAAAATCCAGCCACTAAAGAAGATGTTGAAAGAATAGTAGAAGAACAACTGAAAAAGATGAAAATTGAACTAAGTCCAGAGGATCGTCAATTACTGATCGATTTATTCGAAAAAATGCGTTCAATAAATATTGATTTTGGAAATGTGAAAAATCAACTTGACGATATTTCAAAGGATATAAAAAAGAAGTTAGAAGATGTAATTGGTGATGAAGGGTTCTGGGATAGTGTCAGCAACTTTTTCAAAAAGCTTTTTGAGTCGATTGCAAACCTATTTAAATAGTTTAGAAGATAAAAGACAGTATGAACAATCACTGTCTTTTTTTTATAACTTTTTAGGTTAATAGAGGTATAATAATGTAAAGGTTTTCTAATAGTGAGGGGGAGAGTGACTTGTCGGCTGTTATGAAAGCAGCAATCTTAAATAAACCGTTAGATATTGAGGTTAAACAAGTAGCCGTTCCGGTGCCGAAAAAGGATGAAGCGCTAGTAAAAGTATTCTGTATTGGTGTTTGCGGATCCGATGTCCACTATTATGAACACGGAAAAATCGGCAGATATGAAGTAAAGGAGCCGCTTATATTAGGACATGAATTGGCTGGCGAAGTAGTAGAAATCGGCGATAATGTGACCAATATTGCGATTGGAGATCGAGTGGCTGTAGAGCCTGGAGTCACTTGTGGAAGATGTGAATACTGCAAATCCGGAAGGTATAACCTTTGTCCAGATGTTGTATTTATGGCAACCCCTCCTGTTGATGGAGCATGGGCGGAGCATGTTGTTATTCGAAGTGATTTCCTTTTCAAAATTCCCGATGAGATGTCTTATGAAGAAGGTGCTTTACTAGAACCACTTTCTGTAGGGATCCATGCGATGAAGCGTGGAAAGGCAACGATGGCTGATCGGCTTTTTGTCAGTGGACTGGGTCCGATTGGGCTGTTAGCCATTCAAGCAGCGAAAATGTTTGGGATTACGGAAATCTACGCTAGCGATGTCGTCCCATTTAGAGGACAGCTCGCAAAAGGATTAGGTGTGACGGCTATTTTTGACCCCATCCACGAAGATATTCATGAGCGCATTGCAACAATAACTGAGCAAAAAGGAGTAAATTTAGTAGTAGAAACATCCGGTAATGGAAAAGCCATCTCTGATACAATAAAAATAGTCAATAGAGGGGGGCGCATTGTTCTCATTGGGCTTCCAACCTCAGATTCGATTTGCTTGGATGTAAACCAATTGATTGATGGAGAAATAGATGTTTTTGGCGTATTTCGCTACGCAAATACATATCCCATTGCCATTCAAGCATTAAAGAATTCGCAAATCGATATTGAAGACATCATAACTCATAAGTTTTCGTTAGATGATATTAAGGACGCCGTTGAACTTGCTCGAACTCAAAAAGATACGAGTGTGAAAGTAATGATATATCCTTAAGAAGCGAGGTAATTTTATGCAATATAATGACTATTTTATTCGAAATGAAAGAGAACAAAGGTTTGCGGAAATGGCTGATAATCTTGCGGTTAACTTTGCAAAAAGAGCTTTCGAGCATGATGTAGAAGGATCATTTCCTTTTGAAAACTTCCAAGATATGAAAGAAGCGGGATACTTAAAAACGACAGTACCTAAGGAATACGGAGGGGACGGGGCATCTTTATATGAGATGGTTCTCATGCAAGAGAGAATTGCAAAAGGGGATGGCTCAACTGCACTTGGAGTAGGCTGGCATGTAGGAATGATGCTTAGTTTAAGAGAAAACCGCGAATGGCCAGAAGAGCTATTCAAAGATTTCTGTGAAAAAGTAGTAGAAGATGGTGAAATGATCAATTCGTTTGCGAGCGAACGTGCTACCGGAAGCCCTGCCCGTGGAGGTCGGCCCCAGACAACAGCTGAAAAAACAGCAGATGGGTGGATCATATCTGGAAGAAAAACATTCAGTACATTAAGCCCGATATTGAATTATTTCACGGTTAGTGCCGGCATCAAAGACGAAAATAAAATCGGTCGCTTTTTAGTTAAAAAATCTGAGAATGTAGAAATTGAGGAAACATGGAACACAATGAGCATGAGGGCGACAGGGAGCCATGATGTTATTTTAGACAACGTGCACGTACCCGACTCCGCGTTGATTGAAATTGAAATTCCGGGAGAGAAAACACATCATCAAACTGATTCTGGCTGGATGCTGCATATTCCTGCCTGTTATATTGGCATCGCACATGCAGCACGTGACTTTGCTGTAAAGTTTGCTTTAAATTATCGCCCTAATAGTTTGCCGGGTCCCATAGCCGAAGTTGAACATATTCAGCAGAAGATAGGAAAAATAGAAGCAGAATTAAAAACGGCAAGAATGTTGCTGTATTCTGTAGCGGATCGTTGGGACAAAAACCCAGCGGAAAGGCTGGGGCTCAAGTCTGAATTAGGTCTTGTCAAATATGTGGCAACAAATTCCGCTTTATCCATAGTGGATCAAGCGATGCGAATTGTCGGAGGGGGCAGTCTATCGAGAAAGCTGCCATTAGAAAGAATGTATCGCGATGTGCGAGCAGGCTTGCATAATCCTCCGATGGATGATGCCGTATTGAAGGGACTTGCTACTGCAGCACTTTGGCCAAAAAATTAATAACTAGGAGAGAGATTACATGACATCTAAGGCATATATTACTTTTTCAAATAATTCTCTTGTGGAAAATGACCCACAATTAAAAGAGTTTATTCAAAACCACCAAGAAAAATTTATTACACTATTATTAGACGGAAACGTTTATACCATCATTAAAGAAAAAGATTGGATTTATGAAGATGTAAGAAATATGGCAGGATCTATTGCGAGAGAATTGAGTGGAAGGAAAATTCCATCAGTCGTATTAGAAGGAGCTGTTTTAGAAAATGGTTTTTCTAAATTAGACAAAGGAAAAGCAGTTTGTGCTTTTATCGAAGGATGGGAATTAGGTTCATATCAATTTTTAACCTATAAATCTAATAAAAGTTCCTTTAAAACAAGATTAGAATTAATAGATTGTGAAGATGTTGAGGCTTGTATTAAAGAGGGAGAAGCAAGAGCAAAGGCTGTATCATTTTCAAGAGATTTGATGAATGAAATTCCAAGTGCATTAAATCCGGAAACATATCCAGAGTTACTTGAAAAGGAATTCCGGAATACAGACGCAAAAGTGCAAATTGTGCGAGGAAAGCAACTAGAAGAACGTCAAATGAATGGAGTTTTAGCCGTTTGTCGTGGCAGTAAGTATGAGCCTGCTTTCGTAGAAATTTCTTATTGCCGTGATAAATCAAAGCCTCACATCGTGCTTGTAGGAAAAGGGGTTACATTTGATACAGGAGGCATTAGTTTAAAAAGAGGCGCTGATATAAGTGATATGAAAATGGACATGGGGGGATCGGCAGCAGTTTCAGGTGCGATGAAGCTCCTAGTTGATATGAAAGCAAATGTAAACGTAACGGCACTCATTCCAATCGTGGAAAATATGCCGGATAGCCAATCATTTCTACCTTCAGAAGTGATCCATTATAAAAATGGCTTAACGGTTCAAGTTGGAAATACAGATGCAGAAGGAAGACTCATACTAGCGGACGGTTTAATTCGCGCCGGCGAGTTAAAAGCCGATTATATTGTAGATATTGCTACTTTAACAGGTGCAATTGGAAATGCACTCGGATCGAAAATAGCAGGTGTATTTGGTGATGAAGAGTTGGCAGATGAAATGAAAAAAGTCGGCAGGGAGAACGGAGACTACGTCTGGCCAATGCCGCTTGTAGACGCTTATGATGCCTATTTAAATAGTGATTACGCAGATCTTTGCAACATCAGTTCAAAAGGCGAGGCAGGCTCTATTACAGCAGGCTTATTCTTGCGCCGATTCGTTCCAAAATCGAGTAAATGGCTGCATATCGATATGGCAGGGGTAATGGCCAGCAGTCGCACCTCAGGATATTATCCAAAGGCGGCAACAGGATTTGGTGCCCGTCTTTTAGCGGATTTTACAACGTATATCTCGAAGTGATGAGAAAAGCGCAACCGCCTTGCTCATCGACGTACAAACTCAGTGTCTTCGACTGCAGCTAGACAAGAAGAGCCGACGTTGACTTATCGTAGGGAGAAGGGCAAGAAGTTTATATGTCGATAGCGGTGTAGCTAGATAATAAAAATAAAAAGTGGCGCATTTCTGAAACAGAAATGCGCCACTTTTTTATCCGAAAATTAGTATAACAATAAAATACACAACCATAGCAATTAAGCCTACAGGCACTCCGAAACGTGCCCACTCACGGCTCGTAATGTTCAATTTTCCTGCTGCAATGATGTTAGGGATGTTACCTGGTATGAGCATTCCTCCACTAATTAAAAGACCAAGCAAGATCGCCTTAATCGTAGGCTCGTCCATAGCAGGACTAATTTCTGCCGCTGCTAGTGTTGCATTATCCAAAATGGCAGATATCATGTTAATCCAATATAACAATAACGGGCTTAAACCAAGTAAATATTTTTCTATAAATGGTTCAAATCCTGCTCCAAGTAAAGTTAACCCCATTACAAATAAATAGATTTTTACAGCTCGAATAATAATTTCTGAGTAGCTTTCAGTAGTTTGTTGAGCCGATAATCCATTATCCGTTTCTTTTGGATGAACGAGAATGGCAGCAAGGATTCCAAATAATGCTACAGCAGGAATTACATCGATGCCAATCAATTGAAGTAAATAAAAAAAGTCTTCATTAAGCTTACTAATCGCAATGGTAGATAACGGTTCGCCGATAGGTGTCAAAGCCGCCCCGAGACCAATTGAAAAACAGGCAAGAACGACGAGGCGTAATTCTGACTTGCGGTCGAGTTTAAGCACACTGACAATGACTACAAGCACAATCGCCGCTATTATGGCCGTGATGATGCTTGAAATGAGTCCTAAGAAAATGACGGTTAATGCTACAAATAACCGAAAAGGAATAGCTTTGCTTATCCCTAAAATGCTTTTTTCAATCGGTGTTTGGAGCCATTTGAATAATAAGCCCGCAATAAGCACAGCTAATGTAATATGTATAGGATCCTCCAGCGCCTTCATAAACAACTTTCCATCCATCACATGGCTTATGAAAGCCGCAGCTAGTCCCATGACAAATAGGAAGGCCTCTAAATTGTGTTCTACTTTTTTTACAGTAAACGGCAAAAATAAAACGAGTATTAAAATGATCGTTAATCCTAGTATCATATTCTCTTCCTTTACTTTTTTTCCTATTATAACATGAATTAATTTCCGTGATAGTTCCTAGCAACTAAATGAGATTATGGTCATACAATGATTGAAGATTATTGTTAAAAAACTTTAGGGAGAGAAAAATGTATTTTTCAAATATAGTTTCTAATGAAGCTAGATCCATTCATGAGAATGCAAATCAATACTCTTTTACTTGGCGTTTGGTAGTAGTTTCATTATTATGTTGTTTGGCCACTGTCTTCCAATCTGCAGGTGGGTTTATTCCAATAATTGGGTTGTTCATAAGTCCGCTCTCGACGGCACCTATTATGATTTGTTCGATAATATCAATACGACTTGGAATACTTTCGTATTTTTCGACGGTATTTCTCTTATTTATATTACAACCCAGCGAACTCATCGTATTTCCATTTACAACGGGCTTGCTGGGCGTAGGAATGGGAATCGCATTTTTAAGCTTTAAAAGTAGGCTCAGTATTCTTGTTTGCGGATGTGCTGCTTTATTTTTTGGAATCATATCTGTATTGTATCTCATTAAATTTCCGCTGCTCGGACCGATGGCTTCAACATCGTTTAATCTGTATATAACTGGTGGAATATTATTGTTCTCTTTACTGTATACTTGGATTTGGCTTGAAGTAAGTGTGATTTGTTTGAAACGGATTAAAAAGAAGTTTGTCTCGTAATTTTCCAAATGATACCCGTTTTTGGATAAAAACTGCCTGAAGGTTTATTAAGACCAAAATCGGCAATATACATTTCATTGCGGCTTCCAAACACAACATCAATGGGCCTCTCAAATCCGCCAGCTCCTGTTTGTGAAGCTGCAACACCTGTTTTATTAATGGCAAAAGGAAAAACTTCTCCTGTTTCAATGTTTATTCTCGATACACGATGTCCAACGTTCGGAAGTGGCTTGCCACCTGTAGTTCGAGGTGCATTACTGCCAAACTCTGCAATAAAGGCTTCGTTCGTAGGACCAAAAGTTGGGTCGTCATTAAAATCAAAACCCATGATGGCAGAGTGCGGCGCAAAAGTTGCGACAGGGCGGGGCGGCAACATAGGATGTTTTTCAAGTAAAAAAGATGGTTGTGGCTTACCTTCAGGTTTAAATTCACGGTTCGTCACAGGAAGTCCACCAGTAAAATCTGGCCAGCCATACCAAACCCCTTGTTGGATCCATTGAAACTCATCAGGAGAATGATCTACGGGGCGGCTACCTCTTACATCCATGCCATGATTTCCGCAAAAGAGGCGATTAAAACGATCAAATTTAATCCTAAATGGATTTCTTAATCCCCATGCGACAAGTTCGAGATTTGATCCATCCGGATTTGCCCGCAAGATACTTCCGCTTGCCTTAATACTTCCTTTTATGATTTCACCTTTATATGAAGGCGTTCCAAAAGGAGAATATGCTCCGGTAACAGCAGTTCCTTTATCTGATTTGGCAAGAATATTTTTTGTTTGGAAGTTTTCACCTTTCAGCATGATAGGCGCTCCGGGATCGTCATGGAAATAAGGGTGCTCTTTAACCCAATGATTGTCCTCCCCAACGACTCCTGTATTTGTCGCGGTTCCTTGGCCAAAATACATTTTTCCATCATGACCAAAAATAACACGATTATTATGATGGTCTCCAAAGCTTGGAAGGCCAGAGAGGATGTCTTCATTAGACCCATCTTTCTTCACAACAGTTATGAATCCACGATGTGCCACATAAATATCTCCTCGATAATAAGTAATGCCTGTTAGTGGGGGATGGAAACCCTCTGCGATGACGTGAAATCCATTTTCAGTCAGTTTCAAGACTTTTCCACTGCCAGAAAGGATCCCTGCATCACCGACTAGCATAACACCGTCATCAGTAAATGTAATGTTGATGGGGGTTGTTAAATCCTTTGCAAAAACTTCGATCGTATAGCCTGCTGGCAAAGCAATATCATTTGGGTTTACATGTCTTTCTTTCATTTCTCTTTCCAATTATTTTCACCCCATAAAATAATCATTATCCTTATGAATATTCGCAGGGCTTTTAATCTATGTTTGAAGTAAAGAAATCATTTGCAGGATCGGTAAACTCATTTCAATTCTTAATTAAACAACGTTAAAATTAGTTTGAAAGTTTCTCTAATCATCAATTGTTGTAAATTGGATTGGATTTCATTAAGTTTGAACAATCACAATCTACATTTCATCCACGCATTAACTATGATTGGAGAGAAATCTCGAGTAATATGAGTTCCTCCGAAGATAATGCAGACTTTAATAACTCTTCAAATTCTTTCATGCTTTTCGGTCTCACTCCTTTAATCCCAAAACTTCTAGCTAACTGCACAAAATCGGGATTTCCGAATTTAACACCGAAGCTTTTACCAAATTTCTTATTCATCATCTGTTTTTCAAGCTCCAATACATAATCGTTTAGAACAATCACGATAAACGAAAGACCGAGTCGTCTTGCTGTTTCGATTTCTGCAAAATTCATTAACGCTCCTCCGTCTCCCGTAATGCAAATAATGCTGTCATTTGGCCGTGCCATCTTTGCCCCGATTGAACTAGGGATGGCAAGCCCCATTGAAGCAAAGCCGTTTGAGATAAGTGCAGCACCCGCTCGCTTTGGCTGATACGTACGTGCAACTGAGATTTTGTGTGCACCAACATCAGAAATCAAAATTGTTTGATCGGTTGAAATCTTTTCGATCATATGCAAAATATTTTCAGCTGTAAAAGGCAACTGCGATATGTCTTTTTCGTTGTATCTAATTTGATATGATTGTTCGATACTTATTTTTAAATTTCCTGAAGGTGTCCAACTTTTTGAATTGACTTGAAGTGAATTTATTTCTTGTAATGTTTTTGGAATAGTACCTACCAATTCCGAACTTACGGGATAGTATTCATCCACAATGGCCGGCAGTACATCTATATGTAGTACAGGCCTTTTTCTTCGATTCCATTCTTTTGGAAGTCTTTCAACAACATCAAAGCCAATCACAATTAACAAATCTGCTTCATCAATTCCAGATAAAACAAGATCATTTTCCTCAAATCCAAAAGTATAGTAATTAAGTGAATGCTGCTTAGGCAAGATTCCTCTCGCTGTAAAAGAATGGGTGACAGGTGCCTGTAGTCTTTCGATGAAATGAATAACCTCTTTCACTCCTTCTTGCCGTATTGCACCACTCCCGACAATGACAAATGGTCTTTTGCTTTCATTAAGAAGGCTGCAAGCTTTCGTAATTGATAAATGGTCGGGTTGAGATATTGGCAGTGAAAGGGCTGGAATTACCTTAGGAGGTGCAGCCTCCATTGCCAAATTTTCTGGAATAGCAAGGAGAGCAGGGCCAGGCTTTTCCATTTGCGATGCACTAAATGCCTTTCGAATCATTTCTGGAATGGACGAGTTATCATGAATTTGGAAGGCCATCTTTGTTATTGGACTGAATATCTTGACGATGTCAACAAATTGATGTGATCGCTTATTCTGTTTATCAAGTCCAGTTTGCCCTGCAATGGCGACAACTGGAGAGTAATCCAAAAAGGCACTTGCAATCCCAGTTATTAAATTAGTTGCTCCAGGACCTAAAGTGGACGTACAAACTCCAGTCTTGCTGGAAAATTTCCCATATGCACTTGCCATAAATGCAGCACCTTGTTCGTGGCGAACGGGGATGAAGGTGATCTGATTAGATTTTGAAAGAGATTCTATGAAATCTAAAGTTTCCTTTCCGACAATACCAAAGATGTATTCGACTCCTTCGTTTTCCAAACATTGTACAATCACATCTGTTGCTTTCATTTATATCCTCCCGGAAACATGATATTTCCTAATAGTTTTTGATATATACGAAAAAAAATGCTTCCTAATTTCGAAGCATTTTTGTGAAGGATCTTTTCCCAAATATTATTTTAAAGAACTGCAGGTCTGATAAGAACCGATAACTAAACTCTCACAACACCAACTTTAGGGGGATTTCCCATAGTAAACCGGGAATGTCAATTTCATTTCGTCATATTTCCCCGGAAATATTTGATAAATTTCTCCCATAGTCACTAGGAATCATACATTTTTCGACTTCGTTTTTTTGATGCAATAAACTTTTGAAATAAGATTTCCAATAATTCATGTGAAGTTTTTTTAAAATGTCTGTTATGTTTATTAGAATGCATCCATGCTTGATTTGCTTTTCTTTGGATACTCTTTTTTTCTTGTTCCATTATTTTTTCCAATGTATATAAGTTCATCATTTCTGATCTCCTCCAATGTTTGATTAATTCTTATTTTACAGAGGTTGGAGAAGGTTAAAAATGCCATTCATTTACAATGATTTTTCCACTTAAATAACGAAAACATCTATTCCACAGCTGTTTTTCCGTGGTATATTGAATGAAACATGCAAAAGGTGAAATGGAAAGGAATTAAATTTCAACTTATTATTAAAAGGGGGGATGGAAATGATTGCAGATGATTTTATCTCTTTATGGAACTCATTTAATCATACGAAAGAACATGAACCATACCCTGTCTCAATGGGAACCCTTTCTGAATTGTGGTTCTGCACGACCCGAAATGCCAAGCTAATTATTACTAAAATGGTTCAGCTCGGCTGGGTAGAATTTGTCCCGGGAAAAGGGCGGGGAAACCATTCGATATTAACCTTTAAAAAAACGCTTGAGGATATTTTGTTTGATAAAGCTGTACAACTTGTCAAACAGGGGGAACTAAAGGAAGCACTTGAACAAATACAACTATATGGTGAAGGTACTCAAGTGAAGGAAAGGATCATGTCTTGGTTATCTGATTACTTTGGATACAACGTTGAGGATAGTGATGATGACCGAGTTGAAGTTCTCCGTTTTCCAATTTTTCGTCCGATCACAACACTTGATCCTGCACGCATCTATTATGAATTAGATGCCCATATGGCCAGTCAAATATATAGCACACTTATTGATTATGATCAGTCCTCTCAACAAATAAAAGGAATCGTTGCGCACCATTGGGAGTCGAATAAAGATCAAACGAAATGGGTGTTTTATTTACGGAAAGGTGTTCTTTTTCATCATGGAAAGGAACTAGAGGCTGAAGATGTAGTACATACTATTGATCGTTTACGAAACTCACCACATAAATGGTTAGTGCAACAAATAAAAGAAATTGTGATACATGATAAACATACGGTACAGTTTAATTTAAATAGTTCCAATTATCTGTTTTTAAATTATTTATCGTATGTACCGATGTCTATTCTTCCTGCGGATATGTCAAAGGATGAGTTTCCCAATTGTCCAAATGGCACAGGACCGTTTAAAATGTTAAAAAATACATCGAAAGCCTGCATTCTTGAAGCTTTTCCATCTCACTTTTTAGGTAGACCACAACTTGATCGAATTGAAATTTCTAGGATGCCTAATGATGAAAAAATACTGAATCTGAATAAGCAACATTTTGAGCGACTTATCGTAAATCATGATGAAGCTGCTCAGTATGATGATATCTCATGGAAGGTACATGAAGAGATATACGCAGGAAGCAGTGTTTTGAGTATGAATTTATCGAAAGAAGGTCCACAAACCAACCTTTATTTCCGGAAAGCTTTACACCGTTTAATTGATAGGGCCAAAATGGTTTCCGCATTAGGAGAACCTCGCCTGTATCCATCAAATGGATTTCAATTGAGGGGGCTTCCATCAGTTATTGATCGCGAACATAATTCATCAGAAGTCATGCCGCTGCTTCTGCAATCTGGCTATTCTGGGGAACCAATTCAATTGTATTGTTATGAAAGACATGAACCAGATGCCTTTTGGTTAAGAGAAGAGTGCTTGAAATATGGAATCAATTTAGAAATTAACATAGTCAATTGGGATGAAATGGCTCAAATTGAGTTGATTAAACGGGCAGATTGTATATTATTTGAAGTCCTTTTAGGAGATAAAGAGATCTCCCAAATTCATGATTATCAATTTTCCCATAGCTTCTTACGCATTCACTTAAGTGATGAATTAGCTGAGAAAATAGATCGGAAAATTGACGAAGTCTTACAAGAAATAAATCTAAGTGTACGAGAATGCAAATTGTTTGAAATAGAAAGCATTTTAAAAGAACATTATGCAGTCCTCTTCCTCGTCCATAAAAAACTTGGAACCGCTTTTCATCCCTCTGTACAAGGAGTTCATATGAATTCAAGAGGGTGGGTTGATTTTAAAGATATTTGGTTCCAACCAGAAGGAGTAAAAGCTGCGTTGCTTGAATAATGCTCATTTCCAAGAGCCTTGAATAATGAAAAAGAAGCCATCATATAAATGACTACGTTGGCTTCTTTATTATTTTAAATAACTTTTGGAGTTTTGAGACATACACCTATCGAATTTCCAACGGCTTACTAAGATTTGTTATTCATTTCCCGAAGTTTTTTTAAAAAGACTTGCCAAAGAGTTGTCACATATTTTTTTAAAAAAAGGCTATTTGTGCGAACAATGATGCTTTGCCAAGATAGTGCGTGTTTGATTTTCGCTACAGTTGCTCGCTTCCCGGGGGCGGGCAGTTTGTCTAGCTGCAGCGCCTAGCCCTTCGAGGTCATAAGTCATATGACTAAGCAGCTAAAGGCAAGCCACTGCGTAATTTGTCTTATGCTTGTCGGTGCTCGTCAAGGCGCTTACGCATTTCCATGAGCCTGTCTACCTTTCCCGCATGAGTCTCGCACTTTCGCTACAATCCACCTTCAATGGATTTTGTTTTAATAACAACAATCCCTTAGAGAAATCCTTGTACTATCTGACAGGGTGAATGCCGGAAGTCTATTTATTACAAAGGAGTGCTTAACATTGGCAATACAACAAATTAAACCACTCAAAAAAGGCGATACAATCGGACTTACAGCTCCAGCAGGACCAGTGACCAAGGAACGGCTGGAAAAGGCGATTTCTGTTATTAAAGAGATAGGTTTTAATGTTGAGGTAGGAGATACATGCTATGAACATTATGGAGGGTATTTAGCAGGAACTCCTATTCAACGTGCAAATGAATTAAATTCATTGTTTGCCAATCATGCAATTTCTGCTATTTTTTGTCTTCGTGGTGGTTATGGCTCCTTGCATTTGCTTCCGCTATTAGACTATGAAACGATTAAAATGAATCCCAAATTATTTATTGGCTACAGTGATATTACGGCACTTCATATTGCCTTTCAACAAAGATGTGATTTGCCAACGATTCACGGACCAATGCCGGCGTCCGACTTAGTTGAACGTGATAGTTTCACACTTGAGTCGTTGTATTCGATTTTGACAGAATATCCAAACGTAGGTTGTGTAGAAAATCCTCAAAGTGAACTCATTAATTGTCTTGTACCAGGGATAGCGAAAGGGATTTTAGTAGGTGGGAATTTATCTGTATCAGTGAGTACGCTTGGAACACCTTATGAAATAGATACAAAAGGAAAAATTTTATTTTTAGAAGATATTGGCGAAGAACCGTACAGAATCGATAGAATGCTAACGCAGCTTGCATTAGCAGGTAAAATTTCAGACGCTGCAGGAATTGTTCTAGGTACTTGGACTGAATGTTCATCAGAACGATATGCAGATGGATTTCAAGTAGAAGACCTATTTAAAAGCATCATTGCTCCTGCGGGGAAACCTGTGATTTTTAATGTTAGAGCGGGGCATTGTAAATCTTCTTTATCTTTGCCATTAGGACTTTCTGCTTATCTTGATGCTGAAAAAGGTATTTTATCATTTGGGGAACAAAATTTGGCAAATTAGGTAAATAGTATTAAAAACTTTGAGGTTATAGCCGATAATAGAATATATACAGGACTGAAGATATATAAGGAAGATGGTGGGGAAATGAAAAGTTTAAAGGGGAAAATATTAAGAGGCTTTTTAATTATTAATGCTATTCTCTTAATTATAAGCGGTTCCAATTACTTTTTTACAACACAGACAAATAAGCAAACAACTCAAGTAATTGAGGATCAATTGCCTATACTTGTTGTGTCAGAAAAGTTGAGTGTGAATATTGCTGAGAGAACTTCGCAATTAAGTATTTACCTTTTACTAGGTCAAACACCTTATATGCGTGCGTTTGAAGAGTCAACAGCTGAAAGTAAGGAATTAGAAAAGCAGCTTTTAGCTAAATCTTCAACAAAAGAAACAAAAGAGCTTCTTGAAAGGCTTAATAATTGGGAAGTTGCCATCAATGATATGGTGTTTAAAGAATTTTTAGCAGATCGGGAAATAGCACGTGATAATTTTAGAAACACAATCGAGCCGCTAAGTATCATTTTAAGGGATTCATTCCAAGAACTATCAAAAACACAGGAAAAGAACATTACAGCTAATGCGGAAAAAGTAATCAGCGCTGGTGAAAGAAATTCATTAACAAGTGTGGCAATAGGTGTCGTTGCCCTCATACTTGGGATTATCATTGCGATTATGACAGCAAATTCTATATCTAAACCTATTGTCAGAGTAGCAAATCGCATGCGTTTAATTGCCGAAGGGGACTTAACTCATGATGATTTATTAACTAGATCAAAGGATGAAGTTGGCGTGTTGATCGGATCTGTGAACGATATGAATCGTCAAATTCGATCAATGGCACAAGAAATTGGAAATGTATCACAAACTGTTATGAGACGAAGCGAGGAACTTAGCCACTCAGCAATGGAAGTCAATTCAGGCAGTCAACAGGTGGCGACTACGATGGAGGAACTTTCCGTTGCTGCTGAAACTCAAGCGCAATCCTCATCTGATTTGGTTGAATCTATGGGATCGCTCACGTCCAATATACATAATGCCAATTCGAGCGGGCAAAGGGCAAGCCATGTTTCCAGTCAGGTTTTAGATTTAACTGAAAAAGGCAATGAAGCAATGACAGAGTCAATCTCTAAAATGAAATTAATTGATGAAAACGTGAAAGATGCGGTTGGAAAAGTTCAAAGTCTTGAAGGCCATTCCAAAGAAATTTCACAACTAGTCAAAGTTATTTCCGATATTGCTGAACAAACAAACTTATTAGCTTTAAATGCTGCTATTGAAGCTGCACGAGCTGGTGAACATGGAAAAGGATTTGCAGTTGTTGCTGGGGAAGTTAAAAAGCTCGCTGAACAAGTGGCAAGCTCCGTTTCCAATATTACAGGAATTGTTTCTACCATTCAAAAAGAAACTGGCGAGGTTGTCCATTCATTGAATGAAAGCTTCGTACAGGTTGAACTGGGCACCGAACAAATTAGGTCAACTGGCAGCACTTTTGAAATGATTACTGAATCGATCAAGCAAGTGGTGGATCAAATCAAAATCATTTCTCATGACCTGGACAATATTGCAAGCAGTACAGATGTGATGAATGCTTCCATTTCTAATATTGCTTCCATTTCTGAAGAATCATCAGCAGGAATTGAAGAGACGGCAGCATCCGCAGAACAAACAACAAGCTCCATGCAAGAAATTGCAGCAAACGCCGAATCACTATCTTCTATTGCGATTGATTTGGATAAATTAATTAGGCAGTTTAAAGTGTAAAAATATAAAAAGTGAGACCAATGTATAAGAGTGATTCTATACTAATTGGTCTCTTTTTTTGTTCTATATAGAAACTTTGAGGATAACTTTCAAGAAAATAGTTTCCGTCTACCTTAAGCCCACAGGACATCGCTAACTTTCGGAAGTTAACTTCTCGTTAGGCTTAAGAAGTTGTACGGCGCTGCACAGGCGTTTCTGCTTTTGTTCTTGGAGTATGAACATTCTGTTTTTGCTTTTTTCTATTCTGCAAAAGTTTCTTAGCAAGCGGGTATACGACTGGGGCTGCCTTGATTGCAAAGCGCAATATTTTTGAAAAACGCATCATAGACATCCTTTCACCATTTTTCATAACTTTCCCATTCTCATACAATGCTAAACCCATAACATAGATTTCTCGAGTACAGGTTATGATAACCATATTAAGGGAATATCATTGAAGTAAAGTATTTTTCTTTATCTAACCGCCACGGAATCTAAAACTAGGGGGGAGCATCATGGATACACTGTTGATTATTATAAATATTGCCATATTTTTATTGCTTTTATTTCTATTATTTCGGATGCAGAAAAAGCATATTTCCTTTTCAAAACGCGTATTTACAGCATTAGGGATTGGGATTGTTTTAGGTTTGGCCATCCATTTAATATATGGGACGGATTCTGATATTACAAAAGGGTCTCTCGAATGGTTGAATATCGTCGGCAGCGGATATATTTCCCTATTAAAGATGATCGTTATGCCGTTGGTTTTTATATCAATCGTTTCCGCTTTTACAAAATTGAAATTAACAAGTAATCTTGGGAAAATCAGCGCACTTGTCATAGGGATCTTATTAGGTACAACAGCTATTGCAGCTTCGATTGGAATTGCCACGGCACTCGGCTTTAACCTTGAAGGGATTCAGCTTGAAGAAGGCGAAGCAGAAATAACTAGAAATACACAGCTTCAAGAAACAGTTGGGGATGTAAAAGATATGACAATCCCTCAACAGATCATCACTTTATTTCCACAAAACCCATTTATGGATTTAACAGGTGCCCGTCCGACTTCTACAATTGCAGTTGTTATTTTTGCTGCCATTATCGGGATTGCATACTTGGGAGTGAGAAGAAAAGAACCGGAGCATGCTGATTTCTTTGCTAAGATTATTGAGACCCTCTACACCATAGTTATGCGGGTCGTCACCCTTGTTTTAAGACTGACTCCTTATGGAGTGCTGGCTTTAATGGCAAAAGTAACGGCAACAAGTGATTATTCGGCGATTGTGAAGCTCGGAAAATTCGTTATCGCTTCTTATGTCGCGATAATTATCATGTTCGTAATCCATCTACTTTTATTGACCATTGCTAAACAAAATCCAGTTACGTATGTTAAAAAAGCGATGCCAACACTTGCTTTTGCTTTTACATCTCGTTCTAGTGCAGGGACTTTGCCTTTAAATATAAAAACCCAGCACAATGAATTTGGGGTATCTGAAGGAATCGCGAATTTTGCTGGTTCATTCGGCCTTTCGATTGGACAAAATGGATGTGCAGGAATTTATCCTGCCATGCTTGCTATCATGGTTGCACCTAGTGCCGGAATAGACCCGCTTAATCCTTCTTTTATCTTCACGTTAATATTAATTGTCGCAATCAGCTCATTTGGCGTTGCTGGAGTTGGTGGTGGAGCAACTTTTGCTGCCTTGCTCGTTTTATCTGCACTTAATCTGCCCATTGCGATTGTCGGATTATTGATTTCTGTTGAGCCTTTAATTGACATGGGGCGGACAGCATTAAATGTAAGCGGCAGTATGACAGCTGGAGTATTGACCGGAAAAATAACAGGGGAATTGGACGAAGAAGTGTATAAGCAGCCAAAACAAAATTTACAAGTTTAACCCATTCAGGAGGCTGGGACATAACTAAAACAATCAAACCTAAAGACGAACAATGATCTAACTAAGCGGAGGAAATATACGAAGACTCCTGTGGGAGGAAGGCATAGGTGAGACCCCGCAGCTCGGGACGAGCGAGGAGGCTCGCCAGCTGCCCACGGAAAGCGAAGTATATTTCCGAAGCGTGGTATATACACTAAACAACCTATTGTTCGGATTTATCTTTGTCGGAAATAGTTATGTCCTGGTCTCTTTTTATTTTTCCTTTTTTGCCATCCAAGTAGCATTCACTAGTCCGCCGATAAGTAGAACAGCTGCTGTAAAGTAAAACCAAATCATAAGAACAATAATATTTCCTAATTGTCCATAAAGTCTTGTATAGCTTGCTGCAAATGATACGTAATAGGAAAAACCGATAGAGACAGTTTGCCATCCAATTGTTGCGAAAATGGCTCCAGGAATAATGTTTTGGACACTAATTTTTTTACTTGGCACCACTTTATAAAGAAATAGAAAAAAGAAAAATAAATAGATGGAACCGATAATCCATTTAGCTAAAAACCACCATTTGTGAAATGATGGCGGCAATTCAATATGTGTCGCTAAAAAAAGTCGACCAATCTCTTCCCCAATTGGCACAAGCAAAGAAATGGTCAACGTCACCATTAGGCTTAAGGTTAAAATTAAATCTTTTCCAAATGCCAGAAAAAATCCTTCCTTCCGGACGATTTTATAAGCATCATTCATAGCACGTACGAGGGATTGAACGGCCATGGAGGCAATCCAAAATGCAGCCAACAAACTGAATGAAGCGATCTTCGTCTGTTGCTGGCCAAAAATGCCCAAAATATTGGACTTTATTAAATGAAAACTCCCTTTAGGTGCAAAAGGTTCAATAGCGCTAAGAACATCTTCAACGCGAACTGGCAGGAAACTGACGATTGAAAGGGCAAAAATGAGAAACGGAAAAATGGACAGCATAAAATAATAAGCCATTTGCGCAGATTGATCATGAAATCGATCGATAAAAAAACGTTTAATAACGGTCATGATTCTGTCCATTGTTTCATCCTTTTTTACGGGATCTGCAGCACAATTTTCCCCGCATTTTTATTTTGTTCCATATAGGAATGGGCTTCACTTCCTTTTTCCCAGTTCCAAATAGAATCAATAATTGGCTTTAAACGACCATTTTCAAACAAAGATAATGCGAAATCAGCAAAGTCTTTCGTTAAGGCAATTTTTTTCTCAATAGGCTGTGAACGAAGGGCTGTGCCAATAACTTGAATTCTTTTAAAAAGCAGCTTTCCTAGATTGACGTCGGCAAGCTTTGAGCCTCCCATCGTTCCAATTAAAATCAGTTTGCCATCGACTGAAAGGGAATGAATGTTTTGTTCCCAGTAAGGGGCACCAATAAAATCAAAAATAAGGTTAACACCATTTTCAGAAGTTTCCTTCATCACTTTTTCAGAAAAAGGTCCTTCTTTATAATCAATGGCAACGCCAGCTCCTAACGAAAGACATAATGAACGTTTCTCCTCAGTTCCAGCTGTAACAATAATATTCGCGCCAATTTCCCGTGCTAGTTGAATGGCGGCTGTTCCGACTCCACTTGCACCTGCATGGATGAGGATGGTTTCTTCTTTTTTAAGTTTTCCCAACCAAAACATATTTAAAAAGGCGGTTAAAAACACTTCAGGAATAGCTGCTGCTTCTTCAAATGACAGATTTTGAGGAATTCTGATTGCCATTTCAGCAGGAATAACTACATATTCAGCATATCCGCCTCCTGGAAGCAGTGCACATACACGGTCGCCTTTTTTAAAATCTTTTACAGCCTCCCCGAAATCTTCAACGACGCCACTCATTTCAAGGCCAAGGATAGGAGATGCACCTTGAGGAGGCGGGTAAAGACCACGCTTTTGTAGTAAATCCGCCCTATTTAGTGCCGTTGCTTTTACCTTGATAAGAAGATCGTTTTTACCCATATGCGGCATGTCTGTTTTTCCAATAAAAAGCTGTTGCGTATTTTCTTCTACTAAAACTGCTTTCATCGTGATTCCACCTTTTGTTCTAATTTTTGCAATCCTTCTTCAAGCTCATCCCAACGGTTTAAACAATGATTTTTAATCATATCGATATCATTCAATTGCTGCTCTTCATCCAACTGATACACGAGTAAGTTTCTCAACCAGCTGTACAAGTTATGAAGCTGGGCCCGATAGGAAAAGAAGCGAAGCAAATTAACGTCTAGTTTTATGTTAAATCCAATTTTTTCCTCATATGCTTTTATAAAAACAAACGGCTTTTGATTAATATAACCAGCCAATTCTCTTTCCATCGGGGCTAAAATAACAGATTCCCAATCAATGATACGGAGGCCGGATGAAGACTGGATGAGATTCCCGCCCCATAAATCACCGTGGCATATGACAAATGGAATATGCTTATTTTTAAAGGAATTGGCTAACTCTTTTATTTGCTGTATAAGTGAAATAATTACTTTTTCCTTTGAGGTTATCATGTCAATAAGTTCTAATCGTGCGGATCTTTGCTGAAGGGTTAATACATAAGTATGAAGCTCGTCCACAAACTGAACATCAAATGTTTCATTAGGGAGTTCAACTTTTTTTCCGACTTGTTCTGTTGTCATATGCAGTTTTGCCGATAATTTTGCGATGTTCCGAATATGGTCATCTTTTAAAGGATACGAATTAGCTAGCGTATAACCGTCTATCCAAGGGAATAATATTAAAACAATGTCATCCAATTCAATTTTATTTTGTTTGTCTTTCGTTAATATTGGATAAATGGCAGCCGGGTATAAATTCTTTTTATGTAATTCCGTTAATAAAGGTAAATAGTAGTGCGTTTGTTTGATGGCGGTTTCCTGTATTTTTTTATCTAAAAGCTTTAAATAAAAGGAATCTTCGTTTTGACAGCGAATTTTATAACTAAAGGATTTATCACCAAGGGGAATAAAGGATATTGAGTCTATTTTCAAATCATAATAAGAATGAACCAAATGCCCAATTTCTTTATTAGAAATGTGGTGTGGTTGTTTCAACGAAATCCCTCCAGTTTTTTATGAACTATTTATATGTATGATATGATTTTAACATTAAGGATGTAAGAAGGTGATAAACCATGACCAAAAAGGAGATTCAATATAAGATTGAAGATTTGAAGGCGGATTATGTGCGTCTTCAGCACGATCTGGAAAAGCTCGAATATGTGAAAGGCAATCTCCATCCATTAGAAAAACAGTTAGAAGGCATCGAACGTGAACTGCAGGATCTAAACAGGCGGTTAACCGACCTAGAAAATAGATGAAACCCTTAATAAGGCACAAAATTTGTGCCTTATTTTACTGTGCGCCCAGCATGGGCGTAGTCTATAGGGTGCAAGTCCCGAACTGCGAAGGCAGAAGTAGCAGTTAGCTTAACGCAAGGGTGTCCACGGTGACGTGGAATCTGAAGGAAGCGAGCGGCAAACCTCCGGTCTGAGGAACACGAACTTCATATTAGGCTATTTACGATTGGGTGAGTTTGCAGTACAGAACAAAGCCCTTTCTGCCGAAGGTTGTATGTAGTAAATGAAGCAGATAGGTGGAGGGAAAGACTACGTTCTTACCTGGGGAGGTCTGATTGGAACGCCAAGTTCACTTGGTAACCTATCCAGTGATGGATAGCTGAACAATCAGAAGTCAGCAGAGGCCATAGTACCATTCGAACTCGAGAAGAATGGGAAGGGCTGAACAATTAAGAGAGAGCAACATCTTGGCATTCAGTAACCTGCGATGAACACAGATAACCGATAAGGCATGCTTGAAGGAGGATATGGTGAATCCCATGGGGGACTTCAAGATGGTGGAGCAGAACTGGCATAAGTGGAATCGTTGTTCACGGAAAGAGGCGTAACCAATGTTAATGGAACGAATACTGTCACGGGAAAACCTCCTTTCCGCCCTGAAAAGGGTGGAACGAAATAAAGGAAGTCATGGTGTGGATGGGATGTCCGTACAAAACCTACGAGAGCATATCAAGAAACACTGGGAATCCATGAAAATGGAACTTCTTGAGGGTACCTATACACCGCAACCCGTCCGCAGGGTCGAAATCCCGAAACCTGACGGTGGGGTGCGATTATTAGGTATCCCTACCGTAACAGACCGTCTCATTCAACAAGCAATTGCCCAAGTTTTAACGACTATATATGACCCGATGTTCTCAGACCATAGTTATGGATTTCGACCAGGTCGAAGCGCCCATGATGCGGTTAGGAAAGCAAAAGGTTATATACAGGAAGGTTATCGTTGGGTGGTTGATATCGACTTGGAGAAGTTCTTCGACAGAGTAAACCATGACAAATTAATGGGGACACTAGCGAAACGAATCGAAGATAAACGCCTGCTTAAGTTAATCCGTAAATATCTAGAATCGGGAATCATGATAAATGGCATTGTGACAACCAGTGAGGAAGGAACTCCACAAGGAGGACCTCTCAGTCCTTTACTCTCTAACATTGTCCTTGACGAATTTGACAAGAAGTTAGAGGAAAGAGGTCACAAATTTGTACGATACGCCGATGATGCTAATATCTATGTGAAAACAATGAAAGCAGGAAACCGGGTGATGGATTCCATCACCTTGTTTATAGAAGGAAAGCTTAAGCTGAAAGTTAATTTGAAAAAGTCAGCTGTAGACCGTCCTTGGAAGAGGAAATTTCTTGGATTCAGTTTTACCTTTCATAAAGAACCCAAAGTTCGGATTGCCAAAGAAAGCGTGAAACGGATGAAGAATAAAATCCGAGAAATTACCTCAAGAAAGAAACCTTATCCCATGGAATATCGAATAGAGAAACTAAACCAATATCTAATGGGATGGTGCGGATACTTCGCCCTGGCAGATACGCCAAGTGTATTCAGGGAGTTTGATTCATGGATTAGAAGAAGACTTCGGATGTGTATGTGGAAGAATTGGAAGAAACCAAGCACGAAGGTGAGGAACCTCATTAGACTTGGCGTTCCGAAAGGAAAGGCTTATGAATGGGGAAACTCACGTAGAAGTTATTGGAGAATCTCCAAAAGTCCGATACTACACAGAACCCTTGGAAACTCCTACTGGAATTCCCAAGGGCTCAAAAGTCTATTATCTCGTTACGAAACTTTGCGTCACCAATCTTAGTTGAACCGCCGTATACCGAACGGTATGTACGGTGGTGTGAGAGGTCGGGGGTTAATCACTCCCTCCTACTCGATTTCTGAATCAAGTGATTTTGGTTGTATAAAATTGCGACTGAGATTTGGAAAAAGTAAGTAGTCAATTTTAATATTATCGTGCCCGTGTCTAAATGAAAGAAAGCTGTGAGGTAACGAATAGGAAATAATCGTGCCCATAAACCATGTGAAGGTAGATTTATGGGCACGAATAAAGTGTTATTGTGCCCAAGTCTATAGGGAAGTAAGTTGCAGGGTCACGAATAAGAAATCATCATACCTTTGACCAAATCAAAGGTACCATTATCAGGAACGAAAACGTGGACTTTTCACAACTTTTCGCTACAAACGCTAGAATCAACAAACTCATTTGGAAGATGGTAGTTAAATCACCATATTTTATTAAGCTTCTTGATTAGGCAGATATTCATAGTAAAATAAAGGTGAAATTAAATTTTATTGAATTAGGAATTAAACAAAAATGAAATTTTGGAAAAGGGAGGGATGGGGTTGGCTTATACAATTGGTATTGATGCTGGTGGAACGAAAACAACTGGATTAATATTAGATGTGGATAAAAATATCGTCTTCCAAATTGAAACGGGTTTTGGGAATCCTAATGTTCATTTTAAGGACGCGTTAGACAATGTGTGGGAAGCGGTGGCTGCTTGTCTTAACAGTCAATACGGAAAAGAATGCGGAGCCATTATTGCCGGAGTTGCAGGGATTGAAGCAAAAGGAAATCGTAAGCGTTTTGAAGACTTTTTTTCCGAAAGAACTAAAATTCCAACCATTTTTGTTAACGATGCGGTTCTCGCTTATCATGCTTTACTAGGTAAGCAAAATGGTATTTTGACGATTGCTGGAACAGGCTCCATTTCCTATGGGAGAAATGGAGAAAGTGAGGGCTATTCAGGTGGTTGGGGGCATATCTTAGGTGATTATGGGAGTGCCTATGATATCGCGATTCAAGCTTTTCGCCAAATAACAAAAGAAGCGGATGAAGGGCTGCCGTATTCTCCACTTTCGCAAGCATTGATGCATGAGCTTGGAATTACTTCAGCAGAGGGGTTAAAAGGTTTTATATACAACGCTACTAAAGGGGAAATTGCTTCTGTATCCTCCTTTATATTCACGGAAGCGCAGAATGGAAATAAAGACGCTCAAAGGATTTTTCGAGACGCTGGAGTTCAATTAGCAAATCAAACCTTTTCGCTTTTTAAAAAATTGAAAATAAGTCCCCCCTTGAAAGTTGGATGCAAAGGCTCTTTATTAGAAAAAAATCCATATGTTAAAGAGGAGTTTGAATCAACTCTTCAAAAACTTCTAGGAGAGGTTGAATTCATAAGAAGTGAAGTCACTCCCGCCATTGGTGCTTTGTCAGTTGCCGTTTTGTATTTGAAAAAGGAGGCATAGCATGGGAAAATTCGCTGTCGGTTTAATGTCAGGGACTTCAGTCGATGGAATTGACGCAGCGTTAGTGAAATTGAATGGTTTTGGTGTACACACAAAAGTTGAATTAGTCGATTTTATAACTTTACCTTTTGATGCTAATGTTAAAGATGAAATAATGCAAAGCATGGATATAAATAACTCGAATTCTGCACTCATATGCAGTCTGAATTTTAAGCTCGGCTATTTATTTGCGGATGCTGTAAAAAGGGTATGCAAGAAAGCAAAAGTTCCGCTAACTAAAATTGATTTCATCGCCTCGCACGGGCAAACGCTTTATCATATACCACAGCAAGATGGTCATCTTACTAAATCTACATTGCAAATTGCTGATCCTGCTGTTATTGCTTACGAAACAGGTATCACGGTCATTTCAAATTTCCGTTCGATGGATATGGCAGCTGGTGGGGAAGGAGCACCGCTTGTTCCTTATGCTGATTATTTACTATATCGCAGTGATTCAAAGGGACGGGTATTGCAAAACATCGGCGGTATTGGAAATGTAACGGTGCTCCCGAAAAAAGCAACTTTAGAGGACATTGTCGCTTTTGACACAGGGCCCGGTAATATGATCATCGATGAATTATGTAAAGTCTTGATGGGCAAACCATTTGATAAAAACGGAAAATGGGCTTCTCAAGGAATTGTTCATAAAGAAATTGCACAGTCGTGGCTGACAATGGATTTCTTCAAGATGGCACCACCGAAATCAACTGGGCGTGAATTATTTGGTATCCAATTTACAAAGCAAATACTTCAGACATATGACCATTTATCTGCTAATGATCTAATCGCAACTGCCACTTATTTTACTGCTCTCTCAATTGCAGATTCGTATAAGCAATTTGTTTTTCCGAAAGTTCATATTGATGAAATGATTATAGGAGGCGGGGGCGGATTTAATAAAACATTAATCCAGATGATCGGAAGTCTTTTGCCGAATATCTCTGTATTAACTCAAGAAGATATAGATTTTTCTTCTGAAGCAAAGGAAGCGATTGCATTTGCCATCTTAGCCAATGAAACTATGAATGGGATGCCATCCAATGTACCAAAGGCAACAGGAGCGGGAAGTGCAGTCATTCTTGGCTCCGTCACACTCCCACCTAATGGCAGGATTAATTTTGGAGGTAACGTATGAAGATTATTCCACTTAATAACAATAGAATAAAAGATTTAATAGATTTATGGAACAAAGAGTTCTCCACAAAATTCCCAATGCGGAGAGAATTGTTTATACAAAATAGCTTTGAAGATGAAAATGTGTTTCTTCCAGGTTCGTGGATGGCATTGGACGATGAAGACAATGTCGTTGGCTTTATCATTAGTAAACGTTGGCAAGATCCTATGCCGGTTCCGATGCCAAAGGATGTTGGCTGGATTCAAGTTTTGGTGGTTAGTGAAAAGGAGCGAAATAAAGGAATAGGTTCGTTATTACTAGAAAAGGCTGAAACGGCATTAAAAGCGGATGGAGCGGCAGAAATCCAGCTTGGAGGAGATCCACTACACTATTTTCCGAGTGTGCCAGCTGAATATGAAAAAGCTGCAAGGTGGTTTGAACATAAAGGTTATGAGTATGTAGGGAATGAATATGATTTACTCGCAAACTATGATCCATTAGTGGAACCGGAAAGTCTTGAGCTAGATGGTGTAGATATAGGGATTTTAAAACTAAAGGATAAAGATGAAATGCTAAAATTTATGAATCGAGTCTTCCCAGGAAGATGGGAGTATGAAACGATTCGCTATTTTCAAAAGGGCGGTACTGGCAGAGAGTTTGTTGTTTTAAAGAAAGCGGGGAAAATCATAGGCTCTTGCCGGATAAGTGATGAACATTCTTCGGTCATTTATAACAATGTATACTGGGCGCCATTGTTTAGAGAACCCCTAGGTGGCATTGGATCGGTAGGCATAGATTCAGCTGAACGTGGAAAAGGCTATGGCTTGGCCGCCGTATTGGCAGGTATTTCAATATTACGCAGCCGAGGGATCAATAAAATTGTAATCGATTGGACAACCATCGTCGATTTTTATAAGAAAATGGGTTATCAAATTTGGAAGGAATATCGGAAATATCAAAAACAACTATAGGGGGCTAGAATATGAAAGAAGAAGTCATCCGCTTTTTGCAAAAAGAAATAGATTTAGAGAATATCCCCGGTGCTGCGATTTATATTTCTCATAAAGGAACATCTATTTTAGAGGAAGTAGTTGGATATCGAGCCCTCGCTCCTAAAAAAGAACCGATGCAAATAGATACCGTGTTCGATCTTGCCTCATTAACGAAAATAGTGACAACGATGACAGCATCCTTACAATTATTAGACAAGGGTGAGATACGACTAGATGACCCTGTTTCGTACTTTTTTCCTGAGTTCAATGAAAATGGGAAAGAAGAAGTGAGGATTCGTCATTTGCTTACACATACTTCTGGATTACCTGCACATAGGCCGTTCTATGAAGAGGGATTAACAACAGAACAAATGATAAAGAAAATTTGCGCTGAAGAGCTTGAAAATCCAGTCGGGCAAAAAGTGGTTTATAGCGATTTAGGCTTTATTTTACTAGCTTCATTAATTGAAAAAGTGGTAGAAATACCATTTGATGAATATGTTTCAAAAGAGATACTAACTCCTTTAGAAATGCATGAAACAGGATTTAATCCTACATATAGTCGTACGCGATTTGCTGCGACAGAATTTAGTGAAAAACTCAATGACTTTAAGTACGGAATCGTTCATGATGATAACGCAGAATCCATGGGGGGAGTGAGTGGCCACGCGGGGTTATTTTCCACATTAAAGGATTTAACCAACTATGCACAAATGATTGAAAATGGTGGAAGCTTCAGAGGAAAAAAGATTATTTCAACAGTAGCTTTAGACCTTTCTAAACGAAACTTTACACCAGTTGATGAAGAAGGAAGAGGTCTAGGTTGGCAAATTCATAGTCCGCGATTGTCATGTGGAGATTTATTTTCTTACACATCTTATGGACATACCGGATATACAGGTACGAGTATGTGGTTTGACCCAGAAATCCAGCTCCACGTCATTTTATTAACAAATCGAGTACATGCCAAAAACCAACAAGCGATCTTAAGATTGAGGCCGAGATTACATAATTTGATTCGTGCACAGTTTTAATGTCTAGGCAATATTTAAACATTGATATTTTCAACTTCGTGTAAATTTGTAGTAGTATAGTTTGCTAATGAATCCAGGGCTATCGGAGGAGACTTATGGTTGCTATAACAATAGACAATATCAAAATTACAGGAGAATCGAGTGACACTGATTACAATTATGTATGTAATCAGTTATATGAATATAATATTCGAGCGACAAATGGCTTACTCAAAAAGCCGGGCAAGGATATTAACTTATATGTAAAAGATGAATCAGGCAAAGTCGTAGGCGGTTTGTTTTGTGAAACATGGTCTTACGGTATGTATATTGATGTATTCTGGATAGCGGATGAATATAGAAACAAGGGTTATGGAAAAGTCATGATAAAAGAAGCTGAAAGGCTCGGGAAAGAACTTGGCTGTATATTTGCTCATACTTGCACATTTTCATATCAATCGCCGGAATTTTACAAAGGGATGGGCTATGAGGTTTTTGCCGTTAATGATGAATATCCAGAAAATATAAAACAATTTTTCTTAAAAAAGAAATTGTAGTACATGTTTATATAACGAACAAGAAACAAGTTTAAATCAATCCACGTAGCAATAGACTGGTGGCTAAAACGTTAAGTCGAAAGAAATGATAGCTCAATAAACTGCCTTTTCACCGAGGCGGCTCCCCGTACCTTGTCTAGCTGCAGACGCCTTCCGCTTTTCGATGCCCCGGAAAGCGAAGCCACCTGGAACGGAAATCAACTGCTAAGTATTTAACACAATAAAATGTAAGTGACTTTTTCAATGCTCTCTTGTAAGAGAGTCTGCTTTCTCCTTCCAATTGCGTTGTTCCATTAATTCTTTTTCCCAATAAACCTCCACCCTTCTTCAAAATCCTAATCTCACCACAATAGTGAGAAAGTTAATTTTCCCCTGTTTAATGTATAATAGAGAACAAATAACGAAGATGTAGAAGGTGTGACATATGAAAATGAGAGGCAATCAACAAATGCTAAGGGAAATTAATAAGTCCCTTTTATTAAACCTTATATATCTCCACGGTCCAATTTCGAGAGTAGAACTGGCGAGACTTACGAAGCTTAGTCCAACAACGGTTTCCGTGTTAGTGGAAGAGATAATTAAAGAAGGAATTATTCACGAAACGGGGACAACTGGTTCTGGGGTTGGCCGCAAAATGACGATGTTAAACATTAATGCGGAAAATGGATATGTCATTGGCATTGACTTATCAAGGGAATCTTCGCGTTTTATGATGCTGAATTTACGCGGGGAAGTCGTCCAAACAGAAAATATGGATTGTTTTATTGGAGAAGAATCTCTCCACGAAAAATTACCAATAGCAATCGACCGTTTTCTTAATCAGCAGAACATCAATCACGATTTAATAAAATGGATGGGGCTTGCAGTCCCTGGCATTATAGATGAAGAGCAGGAAACAATTATTGGATCAAAGTATTTAAAAGTTCGAAACTTCCCAATAAAAGCAAACCTTAGTGAGAGGTTTAATATTCCTATTCATATCGTAAATGATATTGAAGCTGCTGGGTTTGCTGAGCGATTTAGCGGAGCAGCGAAAGGAAAAAGTACGATCGTTTATATATTAATCGATTATGGTACAGGTGCAGGCTTTGTCATGAATAATCAAATTTATCGCGGAGCAACAAGCCAAGCAGGAAAAATTGGAGACTTCCATCCATACGGAATCAATGCATTATATCATAGACTAATTTCAGATTATAACGAGGATTGGATTGCAGGGGATAAAGAAGCAACCATTCAAAAATTTACTCAACTAGCGCTGGACGGAACAGAGCCATATAAAGGGGATATGAATTCAATTATTCATAAAATCGCTAAATATTGCGGAAATGTCATTCAATTATTAAACCCAGAACAATTAATACTGAGCGGATGGATTGCTTCAAACGAAAAACTTGCCCAAAGCTTGACAGAATTAATTCATGAATATGAAGATGCTGCAGGAAATCCAACACCAGTGAATACTTCCCATTGGAAAGAAGAGGGACCCGCAATTGGCGCCGCGACATTAGGATTATATGAAATGTTTAAAACAAAAACAGTCCGCTAAAATCATATATTTAAGTTATAAAAATACTCGTAATATATTGATTAATTAGACCGTAATGTTATAATATGATTAATTATTTCATCCACTGGAATAATTAATCAATTAGTCCTAGAGGAGGTTTTTTAAAGTGAAGATTTCGATTGGCGGCTACTCATTTTTCAACTCGTTTCTAGAAGGAAAAATGGATATTTTCGGGTACTTGGAGTCAGTAAAATATCGTTATGGATTAGACACAGTGGATATTTGGAACGGGCAATTTACGATAGGGGAACCTGATATTTCAAGAGTTCCGGATGAAGAGTTTTTGAAAAAGGTACGCGAGGCAATGGACGAAAAGGGTTTGACATTAATTAACTACGCGATTGATGGCGCCCATATTTGGGATGAAGATCCGGACAAGCGTGAACAACTTTATCAAAATGCTTTAGGTCATCTGAATGCGGCTGAAATTCTCGGAGCTAAAACAGTACGTATCGATACAGGCGGATTTTTTGGCAACCATCCTGAGTTTAGCATGAATATGACAGATGATCAGTTGGATTATATCGTTAAACGTTACAGGGAGTATTGTGAACGAGGGGCACAGCATGGCTATACGGTCGGACCTGAAAATCATGTAGGACCTTCTTTAAGCCCTGTTCAAATGAAAAGAATTGCTGAAGCTGTTGACCATCCTAATTTCGGAATCCTCCTACATATTGGCAGATGGAGAGAAGAGGCTGATAAGGGCGATGAAATGGTGGCGCCATGGGTTAGCCATACTCATTTTGATTCAAGAACTGCCGCAGCTGAGGATGCACAAGATAAAATTCGTATGATGCAAGATAATGGCTTTGATGGCTATTGGGGAATTGAATACAATGCCGATAAAAATCAATACATCGAAATCGAGTGGATTTTAGGGACAGTAAAACGTCTTTTAGTTACATTATAAAATTCATAAAATAATAGAATTGGAGGGATATGATGAGAAAGATACGGATTGGAGTAATTGGTGTAGGGCAGATTGGGAAGTCACACTTAAATAATTATGCTGGCATTCCGGATGCGGAGATTGTAGCCGTATGTGACGTAAATGAGCAGGAAGCAAAAAGAGTAGCGGAACAATACAATATCCCTAGCGTCTACACTGATTTTCGTGAAATGTTAAGTCGAGATGATATTGAGGCTGTGGATGTTTGCTTACATAATAATTTCCATGCCCCAATGACGATTGCTGCTTTAGAAGCAGGGAAACATGTGTATTGTGAAAAGCCAATCGCTGGCACATATTATGACGGAAATAGAATGGTAGAGGCGGCAAAGGAAACAGGCAATATGCTCCATATTCAATTAGGCACTCTTTATCGCAAAGAAACGAAGGCTGCAAAAGCGTTGATTGATGGAGGAAAACTAGGAAACATCTATCATGCGCGTTCAACAGGCTTTAGAAGAAGGAATCGTCCGTTTGTTGATGGCTATGGCACAAAGTTCTTTACGAAAAAAGAAACCGCTACCGGCGGCGCGCTTATTGATATGGGAGTCTACCATATTGCACAAATGCTTTATCTACTAGACTTGCCAACACCGACCCGTATTTCGGGAAAAGTGTATCAAGAGATGGATATGGATCCGAAGCGACGCGCCGAAAGCGGGTTTGATGTTGAGGAACTTGCATTAGGTTTTGTTAAATTCCAAAATAACCTCACGCTTGATATCATTGAATCTTGGTCTGTTCATTTAGGCGGATTTGAAGGTCCTAGCATTTTAGGCTCTAAAGGCGGTATTCGCTTACCTGTATTTGGCGAAGGCAGCCAAAATCAATTTAGTTTCCATTCTACTGTTTGTGATATGGATATGGACAGCACGGTTAATTTAGATTTACTCGATTATCGCTGGCATAATCTAAGAGAAAATGAGGACGCTTACGATTCATCACAACATCATTGGATCGCAGCTCTTCAAGGTAGAGTAGCACTGTTGCCAACGGCGCAAATTGCTCTGCAGACCATGCTGATAAGTGATGGAATCTATCTTTCTGATAAGCGTGGAGAAGAAGTATCTGCTGAAGAACTTGATACATTGGCAACATCGACATCTGTATCGATATAAAAAATCACCTATGACTTAAAGGAGCCCTGAAATTATTGAAACATAATTTTAGGGCGATTTTATTAAGTGCTGAAAGGTATTGGTAAGTATGAATAAAGCAGTGCTCGGGGTAGATGTAGGCGGAACAAATATACAAATAGGGCTTGTTGCTGAAACTGGAGAAATAGTAAAGAGCAAAAAATATCGAATGAATAGTAACTCCCAGGCTGAAGCAGTAGCCGCTATTATTGACTCAATCGATGATTTTGTGAAAAGTGCAGACAAATTAAAAGCAATTGGAATCGGCTTAGTTGGCCATATTAATCCAGAAACTGGAGTTTGGAAAAGCGCAATTAATATCCCGATATCAAAGCCGGTCCCTCTTGCCCAACTAGTATCGGAAAAGACGAAAGTACCTGTATGTTTAGACAATGATGTTAATGCAGCCACATTAGCCGAAATGAAGTGGGGAATTGGCAAGCAAACATCGAACTTTATTTATGTAAATGTAGGTACGGGAATTGCGATGGGAATAGTTGAAAATGCTAAACTCATAAGAGGAATCGCGAATTATGCTGGGGAAGTAGGGCATATGTATATTGGCCAGCTAAAGGAAGGATTTGGAGATGGCTATTTAGAAACAATTTGTTCAGGCGGCGGGATGGTAAAACAAGCTTTAGTCGGTATAAACGCTTATCCTGACTCGATATTAGCTTCTTATCATCAAGATGGCAGCTTGCATTCGAGTACTATTTTTCAAGCGGCTCAAAATGGAGACCATCTAGCAGCAATCATCGCCGGCCAAGCGATTAAAGGATTAGAGATTGGGTCAACCAATATCGTCAATCTATTTAATCCTGAGCATTTAGTTTTTGGCGGTGGTGTGTTTAATCATCAATCATTATTAGAAAAAGTCCGTCAGCATATTAAAAAAAATGCCCTCCCAGTGTCAAGAAACAGCTTAAAAAGTATATCAATTACTACCTTGAATCATAATGACATCGGATTATTGGGTGCTGCAAGTATTGCTTTGATGAATGAAGAACTTTCATAAGAAAGGCGGATATTGATGGAACTACTTATACTCGAAGGTAATGAATTTGATGAAAAAGCCGCGGATATCGCCTTAGCGCAAATAAACAAGAAACTAGATTCTACACTTGGATTTGCTACAGGAAACACGACAGTAGGCTTTCATAAAAGACTAGCGGAAAATTTATTGGATAAGCAAGTGGATATAAGTCAGTTTTCCACTTTTAATCTGGATGAATATGTTGGAGTTTCCAGTCAAAATCCATCAAGCTGTTATTATAGAATGAACGAACAGTTCTTTAAACCTCTTAAACTACGAAAAGAACAAATACACTTTTTGAATGACCTTTCCGAACAAGAAAACCTACAACTAAGATGTACCCAATTTGATAAACAGATTGAGGAGTCCGGTGGAATCGACATTCAATTCCTCGGAATCGGTTTAAATGGTCATATCGGTTTTAATGAGCCAGGCTCACCTTTTGGAAAAACCACACATGTAGTAGACATCGATTTAAATACGAGAGAATCGAAGATACCTGTTTTTGGTTCATTGGACAATGTTCCGAAGCAAGGTGTTACGATGGGGATTAAATCCATTATGAAGGCTCGGAATATCGTATTACTTGCTAAAGGTGGAAGTAAAGCTAATATTATTTTTCAATCATTAACGGGACCAGTTACGCAAGATATCCCGGCATCAATTTTACAGCTTCACCCTAATCTTGTCGTCATCCTAGATAAAGCAGCCGCGCAAAAAATAAACCAATAAAAGGGGAAATACAATGAGTAAGAAAGATGTAAAAGTTGGAATTATTGGAACGGGCTTTATGGGGAAGGGACATGCAATTGGCTATCAGATGTTTGACATTGAAATTGGGATGTTTGCCTCGAGAAGTACGGAGAATGCAAAAGCAGTTGCAGAAGAATTTGGTGTTGAACGATGGACTGATGATTGGCGTAAACTCGTTTCAGACCCTGAAATTGATTGCGTTGATATTACGGCTCCTAACCATCTGCATTATGAAATGGCGATGGCCTGCATTGAGGCAAAAAAACCTTTTCTTATTGAAAAGCCATTAGCTATGAATACGAAAGAAGCTAAAGAGATTGTAGATGCGGCAAATAAACACGGTGTCATGGCTGTTTATGGTGAAAATATGCGATATAAGCCTGCAATGGTAAAAATTAAACAAATCATTGATGAGGGCGGATTAGGGGATATTATTATGCTTCGCTCAAATGAAATCCATAATGGCCCCTTTCACAGTGATTGGTTCTGGGATGCGGAGCTTGCAGGCGGCGGCGCAACGATCGATATGGGAATACATGGTCTGTACACATTAGAATGGATTATGGGTTCGAAGGTTAGAAGAGTCTATGCAGAAATGGACGTTTTAAAATGGGACGAATACTGTAAAAATGGCTCAGAGGATACGGCTGCCGTTATTTTGCGCTTTGAAAATGGGGGAATAGCCGAATTATTAATTAGCTGGGCGATAACAGGTGGGATGGATGTTCGGTTAGAAGTATTTGGCAAAGAAGGTACGGCTTATGTAAGTACAACACATGATGCCGGAGGACTTCGTGTACATAGTCACCCTGGTTACGGAAAATCCCTTGAAGAATTATCAAGCCTGAAGCCACATGTTGTATCGACCAAAGGCTGGAGCTTCCCTTCTCCAGATGATGAATTGCAACAAGGGCATGCATATGAAGTAAAGCATTTTATAGACTGTGTAAAAGGAAAAGATGAGCCTAAAAGTACGTTAGAGGACGGGTTGAGGGCACTTGTATTAGTAGAAGCGATTTACGAGTCTGCAAGAACAGGGAAAGCAGTAGAAGTTAGTTAGTATAAAAAGAAAATAACAGCCTATATTTCAGAAGGTTAGAAAGGACATCAGGGTAATAAATGGCTAAAAAAGAATCGTTATTAGTTGTAAAATTATTTAATTTTTCTCTTTATGGAGCACTGGCCGTATTAATGTCCTACTTCCCGCTATATTTCCAAGAAGTAGGCTTTAGTACAGTAACAATTGGGATGCTATTGGCGGGTGGACCGTTCGTCTCCATTTTTGCAAATCCTTTTTGGGGTTACTGGAGTGATCGACTTCAAAATATAAAGCGCATCCTTATTATTATGCTAATTGGAAATATTATCGTTGTCCAAATCGTGTTCCAATTTAGCGCACTTCCGCTCGTGTTTTTAGCGATGTTGCTTTTCTTTAATTTTCAGTCGCCATTGTTTTCGCAAAGTAATAGTTTGATTTTAAACACGATTGAGGGAACCAAATATAAGTTTGGGACGTTCCGTCTTTGGGGGTCACTAGGCTGGGCATTAATGGCAGTAGCCGCTGGTCCTCTTATTAATGTTGTTGGCATTAAAAACCTTTGGATATTATATACTGTCATGATTATCGTAACGATCTTAATCGGTTTAAAATTACCAAGAGGAAAAGTGGAAGGGACAAAAGCGGTACAAAAAGGAGGATATGGGAAAGCACTATTAGGAAATAAATACTTTTTAGTCTTTGTCATATTGGGAGTGCTCATCTCTGTACCGAATTCGATTAATCAAACCTTTATGTCTCTATATATTAGGGAATTAGGGGGCTCCGTCGTCCTTGTTGGCTGGTCAGCTTTTTTAACTGCCATATTTGAAGTGCCTGTCTTTTTATTATTTGATCGTTATTTGAAAAGACATACTCCGACGATGTTTGGCCTATTGGTATTAATCAGTATTCTATTTGTCATCCGTTGGTATCTCATGTCAATCGCAACAGGACCTATGCAAGTCGTTTTCTTCCAGATGCTCCATTGCATCACTTTTGGAGGCTATTACTATATCGGTACAACGTTAACAGCACAACTTGTTCCTGTAGAATTACGTGCAAGTGGTCAAGCGATTTATGCTCTTACATGGGGAGGTATTTCCGGGATCATCGCTGGAATTTTCGGTGGCTGGATGTTCCAGCATCTAGGTCCGAATATGATGTATCTTGTAAGCACAATGATTTCTCTATTAGGAGTCATAGGATTTACTGCACTTTGGATTAATATTAATAAGGCTGCTAAACAAAATATCGCCATTGATGGCAGAGGTGAGAATATGCCTTCCTAGAAATAGAACTAAATCCCAGTAAAATGTCTGCTTAAAGGCATATTACTGGGTTTTAATTATTAAACATTGAAATATAAAATCGATTTAATTTTAATTAAAGTAAATTACTATTTCACTAATGGGCTTCTCAATGTATAATGAAATCAATATATTTTATGTTATCGTTTAGGAAAAAGTAAGAAAGGCGGGTATGAATGCAGAAAAACCTTTCGAATCTAACAACTGAACAAATGAATCAAAGTACTGCAAGTATTGATCAAATGTCTTCCTTAGAAATAATTAAACTTATGAATGATGAGGATACATTAGTAGCTGAAGCTGTTAATCGGGAGCTTCCACATATTGCAGCTGTAATAGATTCTATCCACCATTCATTCAAAAACGGAGGTCGTCTCTTTTATATTGGTGCAGGAACTAGTGGTAGACTCGGAATTTTAGATGCATCCGAATGTCCACCAACTTTTTGTACATCCCCTGAGATGGTGCAAGGCATTATTGCAGGTGGAGATACAGCGATAAAAGCGGCTGTCGAAGGTGCCGAAGATAGTATGGATAATGGGGCAAATGATTTAAAAGAAAAACGACTATCTTCAGCAGATATTGTTGTAGGAATCGCTGCGAGCGGGAGAACGCCATATGTAATTGGTGCTCTTGAATACGCTCGTAGTGTAGGTGCTGCAACTGCATCCCTTTCATGTAATAAAAATGCTGAAATCAGCCAATATGCAGACCATCGTATTGAAGTGGTAGTAGGGCCGGAAGTGTTAACCGGATCAACACGATTGAAAGCTGGAACTGCTCAAAAAATGGTGCTAAATATGTTGAGTACCGCATCAATGATTAAAATGGGTAAAGTGTATAACAACCTAATGGTCGATCTTCATGCAAGTAATGAAAAATTGATGGAGAGAGCATGCAATATGGTGATATCGATTACGGGCGTTTCTCAAGAGGAAGCTGAAAAAGCTTTAAAAATCACTAATCAAAAGGTAAAGCCTGCCATTTTAATGATCTTAGGTGAGGTGCCTTTTAACGAAGCAAATCAATTGCTTCAAGAGACTAACGGGTTTTTAAGAGAGGCGATCACAAAGGCGAAGGAAATCCGGCTTGGCGAGGGAAAGTAGGCAAGCCAGGTAAGCGTTAACGTATTGTGTTTAATTTTGCTAGATTAATATAGAAAGTAGATACAGGGAGGAAAATGTCATGAATTTAGTCGTAGTTGGAGCCCACTGTGGAGATGCGGAAATTCAAGCAGGTGCAATAGCCCATAAATATGCTAAAGCGGGGCATAATGTTACATTTCTGCATCTGACTGCAGGAGAAAAAGGGAACCCTCCAGGGGTTTCAGTAGAAGAGTATCGCGAGCAAAAAATTAGAGAATCTGAAAAAGTGGCTGAAGTACTTGGCGTCAAAACGATCACTTTAGATTATAAAGATGCTGAACTCACTTTTAATGATGAAATTATCACTCATGTTGCAACTTTAATGAGGAAATTAAGACCAAATGTAGTCATTACTCATTGGGAAAATAGTATTCATTCCGATCATATTATGACCTTCAGAATTGTTCATGCAGCTCAATTGAAAGCCGGTCTGCCAGGTTTTGATTTAGAAGGTTTGCCAGCCCATTACTACAGCTTCTATCATAGTGAAAACTGGGAAGACATGGATGGCTATGATCCAGATCTATTTATCGACGTTTCAGAAGAATTTGATACATATTTAAAGGCTTTGTCACATTACTGGTTCATTATGAACTCATCTTCATTCCGTTATTACGATTACTATAAAGCACTTGGGACGATAAGAGGATGTGTCAATCGTACAAAATACGCCCAAACATTAAAATTCCCAACAGGAACGAATGTAAGGAAAGGCGGATCATTGCCTGGATATGAATTATAGAGGCTCTTTTCCAAAACATTGTTGATATTAGTTGTAGCTAAATAACGAGAAAAAGATTTTATCCTCGGAACTGATGTTAAAATGAGAAAAGAGCTGCCAGCTAAATAAAAACCGCTAAACTTCCTTATTAGGCGTAAAAGCAGGCTCTTGGGCTTTTGCAAAAACAACAAATTTTAAGAAAATAACCATTATAAAAACACACTAAAAAACAGCCTGCGAAATTCAGGCTGTTCTTCATATTCCAAAAGAAATGAGGCGATATTATGCGTATAGGTTTAGAAATTTTTTTAGAAAAGAATTACAAGCAATTTAATGGTAAAAGAATTGGACTTCTTACGAATATGACAGGTGTAAATGGAAATCTAATTCCTGCCATTGATTTATTTTATGAACATCCTCATATTAATTTGGTTGCCCTTTACGGTCCTGAGCATGGAATACGGGGTGACGCTAAAGAAGGCGAGGCTGTTGAATCTTCGATAGATCCATACACAGGAGTACCTGTTTATAGTTTGTACGGTGCTTCTAAAAAGCCTTCAAAGGAAATGTTGGATCCAATTGATGTCATCGTTTTTGATTTACAGGATATTGGAGCAAGATACTATACATTCATTTATTCTATGGCCTATGTGATGGAAGCATGTGCCGAACACGGTAAAGAGTTTGTCGTATTGGACCGGCCTAATCCAATTTCAGGATTATCTATGGAAGGGAACTTAGTTGAAGAAGATGTAAGGTCCTTTGTTGGACTCTATCCAATTCCAAATCGACATGGCATGACTGTTGGGGAAATTGCCCGGCTGTATAAACACGAATATGGCATCAATTGTAACTTAACGGTTATCCCAATGGAGGGATGGAGTCGTCATATGTATTATGATGAAACGAATCTTTTCTGGATTCCGTCTTCTCCTAATACAACAGGGCTTGATATGAGTATTTTATATCCGGGTACATGTTTAGTGGAAGGAACGAATTTATCTGAAGGCAGAGGGACGACGAAACCATTCGAATACGTTGGTGCTCCTTATATAGAAGGGTACCGATTAGCGAAAGCCTTTAATCAAAAAAAATTACCAGGCATATTGGCACGACCCGTTTCTTTTGTTCCGACTTATCAAAAACATAAGGACTCCATCTGTGAAGGAATTCAAATACATGTATTGGACCGCCATAAAGTTCATGCATTAAAAACAGGGCTGATTTTATTAGAAACAATTGCCGAAATGTATCCGCATGATTTTCAATTTAATGAATATCCAAACGGTAAGTTTTTCTTTGATTTACTAGCGGGGACGAAAGAGCTTAGGAACGAAATTTTAAATGGGGGAACAGTTGATTTCTTACGTTCATGTAAAGAACAAATTGCCCAATTTGAAAAACAGAGAGAACCATATTTGTTATATAAATAAAAATAGTAAGGAGCTTTGTAGATGACTACATATCGCTATTATCAATCAGGAGATGAAATTGAAATCGTTCGTTTATGGAATGAAAGCCTGCTTAAAGATCCAATTAATCAAAAAAGATTTCGTAATCTCGTATTGTTAGACGCTAATTTTGAACCTAAAGGAATGCGATTAGCTTTTGATGACAATCAATTAGTCGGTTGTGTATACGCAGTTAGAAGATTATTGCCGATGTATGGCACCGATTTGGAGCCGGATAACGGGTGGATTCCGTTCTTTTTTATCCATCCTGACTATCGTTTGTCGGGAGTCGGAACTCAATTGATGAAAGAAGCGGTAGAATTTTTACAAGCTGAGGGAAGAAATAATATATTCTTTGCTTCATATGCTCCTAATTATATATTGCCGGGCATTGATGAGGAAGCGTATCCTGGTGCGTACGAATTTTTGCAAAAACAAGGCTTTGCTAAATTATATTCTCCTGTTGCGATGGATCGCAGTCTAGTTGGCTATCAAGTTCCCAAGGACGTTATAGCATTGAAGACTAAAAGAATGGCAGAAGGCTATACGTTTTCAAAAGCGCAGGATAAAGACTTATATGAGGTCATTCGATTTGCCAATGAAGTATTCAATCCTGATTGGGGAAGAGCGATTCGAGAAGGGATTATACAAGGCCTGCCGATGGAACGGATTTTTGTTGCTAGAGAAGGGGAAAAGGTGGTAGGCTTTTGTTTATATGGCGGATATGAAGGAATTCCTGAACGTTTTGGTCCATTTGGAGTAGACCCTGAGCAGCAAGGAAAAGGATTAGGGAAAATCCTATTGCATGAAGCCCTTCAAAGCATGAGAGCGGAAGGTCTGCATGGCGCATGGTTCCTTTGGACTGGAGAGAAAACATCAGCTGGATATCTTTATAAAAAGACAGGATTTGAAATTACTCGCCAATTCCACGTAATGAAAAAAACAGTTGATAAGTGAGTTGAGTTACTATGTCCTTTGCAATGGGCGGTTTAGTTATGCTTTCTGAAATGATGACAAAATTACCACCTTCGGAAAAGAAAATAGCCGAGTTTATTATAGAAAATCCAAGAGATGCAATCTCTCTTACCGCAAGTGAACTAGGTAAAAGAAGCTCAACAAGCGGTGCTGCAGTCATTCGCTTATGTAAATCTCTTGATTTAAAGGGTTTCCAGGAATTAAAGCTTAGAATTGCAGGCGATCTACAAAAGACTTCTCATCAAGAAGTTCGTGACATCGAACCGAATGAATCTAAATACACGATTATTGAAAAAATGACGACAAACAGTATTCAAACAATAAAAGAAACAGCGGAATTACTAAGTGCAGAAGAATTAACGAAGGCCATCAAGGCAATAGAAAATGCTAATGCTATTCACTTTTTTGGAGTAGGAGCATCGTACATCATAGCCCAAGATGCACAACAGAAATTTTTGCGGATCAATAAACAGGCTACAGCTTTTAATGATATTCATATGGCGGCGACCGTTGTGGCGAACTTTAGGAAAGAGGACGTAGTTGTAGGTATTTCTTTTTCCGGAAACACGGCTGAAGTGGCAAAAATCCTTGAATTGGCAAATAAGGTAGGGGCCAATACGATTAGTTTAACAAAATATGGCTCTTCTATCGTTTCAGAGCAGGCGGATATTCATCTCTATACATCCGCTACGCGGGAACCTACTTTTCGAAGCGGCGCTACATCATCTCGAATAGCCCAACTGCATGCCATCGATATCCTTTTTATGTGTGTGGCGTCCCAGCAATACGAAGAAACCGTAAAACACATCGATGATACAAGAGAAGCCATCGATTTTATTCGAATGCCTTTTCGTCCTAAAAAAAAGTAAATAAATATAAGAGGAATACGTAACATAAAAGGCGAACATATAACTAATCAAACGTTTGATTAAGAGAAAAGTGGAAGCGCCTTGCCCATCGACGTACAGGCCCACAGGATGTGGGTCCGTCGACGTCGCCACAGGACGTGGCGATTTTAGTCGACGTTCCTTATTCGGCCTAAGACTTGAGATAAAGGAAACACGGCGAGGAACGAGCTAGTGAAATTGGCACTTCAAATTTCACCTAGTGAAATTGGCACTTCAAATTTCACCTAGTGAAATTGGCACTTCAAATTTCACCTAGTGAAATTGGCACTTCAAATTTCACCTAGTGAAATTGGCACTTCAAATTTCACCTGATGTTGACTTGCGCAAAAGAGAAGGACAAGAAGTTTGCTAGTCGATAGGCGCTGAAGGTAGTTAGGCAGAAAAGAATGCGCCTCCAATTTTTTTGATATTTGGAGGATCTTTTTATAATTTATAGGGGGAGAAGTCGTGGCTAAAAAGAAGATATTTATCATTGGAGAAATTAATGTCGATTTGATTATGACGGGAGAAAATGTTGATCCACAATGGAACCAAGAGAAATTAGTTGATTCATTTGATTTAGTTTTGGGATCTTCATCATGCATTACCGCGGCAGGATTAGCCGGTTTAGGAATGGACGTTTATTTTGTTGGTCTCGTTGGTGATGATGTATTCGGTCGCTTCTGTGTGGAGGAGTTAAAGAAAAAGGGAATTAATACGAGTTATGTAAAATTAGTCCCGCATATCCAAACAGGGGTTACGTTATCGTTATCAACTTCTAAGGACAGGGCGCTGCTTACATATATGGGAACGATTTCTGAACTAGGACCTGAAGATATTCCAGCAGAAATCTTTGATCTAGCTGATCACATTCATTTCGGATCTTATTTTTTACAGACAAATATGAAAAAACATTGGAAAGATGTATTAATTCAAGCTCGATCAAAAAATGTTACTACATCATTTGATACAGGCTGGGATCCAAATGAAAAGTGGGATCGGGATGAAATATATTCCTTAATAGAGGATGTAAGCTTATTTATTCCGAGTGAAGTAGAAATAAATAATATTTTTGACTTGCCTAGTGTGGATCAAATAGAAAAGATTCTACCTAAAAAACATGAAAATATCGTCGTGAAGCTTGGGGCAAAAGGATCCATGATGATTGATGCACTCGGAAAAACAACAAAGACGAGTGGATACTCCATTACTCCAGTTGATACGACCGGCGCAGGAGATTCTTTTAATGCAGGGCTCATTTATGGATATTTACATGGAAAGAAAAATAAAGATCTACTGGAATTTGCCAATGCATGTGGAGCTATGGCCACGCTAAGAATAGGGGGAGCAAGTACAGTTCCTAGCGTAGAGGACGTCATAGCGTTCCAAGAGGATAATAGTATTGTAAATTCTTGAATTTATAGGCGATAAAAGGCGAACATACATCTAATTAAACGTTTGATTAAAAGAAGAAAAAATTAATCAAACGTTTAATTAATTTGTGAAACGGTGAACAATACTTGTTGAAGAGGCTAATCAAAGATTGATTTATAAGGAAAACCGCATACTTTTAATCAAAATTTGAATAATATAGAAGATATATTATATGAGTTTTTATCATGATGATGGACTATGCCAAGCTGATTCGCATAGGCTAATTTGAAACGAATCTTCAACAGGAGTTGACGATAGATGAGCGGTAAAACTTTGAGATACTTTGCAGGAGGAAATACGGCGAAGGGTTTTTATAATTTGTATGACTCGAACTTAGCGGGTCTGGAAAGGGTTTTTATTTTATCAGGAAAATCAAAAAAAGAAAAATCTCACATTATTGATCATTTCATCCAAAAGTGGAGTGAATCTGATCTTCCAATGGAGATTATTCATAGTGCAGGCAATCCTGACGATGTTGAGGGATTAATTATTCGAAAGTTGAATTTTGCTATCGTAGATGGAGATCCGCCTCATGAAGTAGGAAAAGAGTATACCGGTTCATTGTGGGAAACAATAGACTTGGATCAAGCTGACAGAACCGCAAATTTAGATGGAGAAATGGATGAGGTTTTAAACTTAAAGTCGAAAATTGAACAATCCTATCTCAATGCATATAAAGCTTATGAGAAGGGGCTTCAGGTTCACGATGAGTGGGAGCGTATTTATATTAATCAAATGAACTTTAATAAAGCAGATAATGTTGCAAAATCGCTCATTTCCACTTTGATTAAAAAACCTGTTGTTGCAGAAAATAATGAGTCTAAAATCAAACGCCGTTTTCTTGGTGCTGCTACACCAATAGGAGCAGTTGATTTTGTCGATAATATAACAGAGGGTTTACAGGCAAGATATTTTCTAAAAGGGCGAGCAGGCACTGGCAAGTCCACTATATTAAAAAAAATTGCGGCGGAAGCAGAAAGAAATGGATATGATGTTGAAATTTATCATTGCGGATTTGATCCCGAGAGCCTTGATATGGTGCTAGTTCGGGAGCTGGGATGGGCCGTTTTTGACAGCACACAGCCACATGAATATTTTCCGGCGCGACCTGGGGATGAAATTGTCGATATGTATGAATTGACAATTGCCCCTGGAACGGATGAAGCCTTTGCAGAAGAAATCTCCAATATTGAAGCACGGTATCGTGAACAAATGAAAATGGGGAAGCTTTATTTAGCTGAAGCGAAAAAATATCAAGATGAACTAGAAGCAATTTATAGCAAAGTATCAGATAAAGATCAGGCAAATCTCATGATACAAGAACTGGACCATCTAATGTAAACCAATGTAGATAATCTAAAATGAAGTGGCTGTCTAATAAGTGTTGGAAAAAGGTCATTTTTCTCTAATTCCAATGGAAAGCGAACATATACAGCAGAAATCAACAGTCTATTTTAAAAGAGCAATTTACATTATGAGAGGCTTTCCAAAAGTCAACGATACGACTTTTAGAAAGTCCTTTTTACTTTTTAAATTACATAATCATTTTTTAATACGAAAGACCCTTCAATTTTTTTTCACACATGATATAATTAATACAACTGGTAATGACAACATGACAAGATATTAGATTTATTATTTAAGGAGAAGGAATGAGGATGGTCGAAAAAAAGGATAACCGTTTGCCACTTTATTACCAACTAATGGATATTATCATACGTAAGATTGATTCTGGAGAGCTTAAGGATCATGACAAGCTTCCTTCTGAGCGAGAATTATGTGAAATGTATAATGTAAGCCGTACGACTGTAAGACAGACGATGCAGGAACTTGAGAAAGAGCAGTTAATTTATAAGCAACACGGCAAGGGGACGTTCGTTTCACCAAAAGTCATCAACCAAAGTCTACTTAAATTTTATAGTTTTACAGAAGAAATGAAAAAGATTCATAAAATTCCATCCTCAAAAGTATTAGCATTTGATGAAATAGAAAGTGATGCGAAAACGGCAAAGAAAATGGAAATCAGTGAGGGCACGAAAGTTTATAAAATAACAAGACTTAGGTTCGCAGATGATGAACCGATGATGTATGAAACCTCGTATTTGCCTTTAGACAGGTTTCCTAATCTAAATGGAAACGATCTTGATTTGGTGCCAATGTATACTCTTTTTCGCGATCAATATCAGGCCATCATTACAAAGGCTACCGAACGATTTTCAGCCATTCCGACATCAAAGAATGAAGCGGCCCTTTTAAACATTCAAGAGGGAGAGCCTAGTCTCTTAATTAACCGAATAAGTTTTGAAGATGATTACGTGATTGAGTACACGGTCACGATTGCAAGAGGAGATAAGTTCACTTATTCAGTGGAATTAAACTAAAGAAAGGTTGGGTAAAAATGGAGAAGTCACACACAATGAGAGAAATTGAGCAACAACCATCGTTATGGGTAAAAGCAGTTGAGCAATTAGCAGTTGAAAAAGAAAATATGGAATTATTTTTAAATGCAATTGAAGAGAAGCATGGACAGACTAGAGTAATTTTTACAGGGGCGGGAACAAGCGCGTTTATTGGTGAAACAATTTATCCGTATGTTCGCCGTGCTATTAGAGAAAGAGGCTGGGAAATAGAAACCATCTCAACGACTAATCTCACATTGTCACCTTTTTCTTTTTTAGATAAAAGTATTCCGACCATTATGGTATCATTCGCTCGTTCAGGAAACAGCCCTGAAAGTATTGCGGCTGTCGAACTTGCTGAAAAAATGATTAATGATTTTTATGAAATTACGATTACGTGTAACAGCGAAGGTGCACTAGCAAAGCGAAAACGAGAAAAAGAAGAACAGCTTGTATTAATTCTCCCTGAAGAAGCGAACGACAAGGGACTGGCGATGACGAGCAGTTACTCAACGATGATGCTGACTGCCTTGTATTTGTTCAGTAAAAATAAAGATGAATTTGGACAAAAAGTATCGGAAATTGCTAAAGCTGGAGAAGTGGTGCTTAGTACTTGCAGGAATTTAATTCCTGAGCTAGTTAAATTTCCAATCAGTAAATTAGTTTATTTAGGATCCGGAGTATTTGAAGGTTTATCAAGGGAGTCCGCTTTAAAGTTTCTTGAATTAACGTCTGGAAATTACCCAACGATGTTTGATACAACTCTCGGATTCCGACATGGTCCAAAATCAATCCTAGATCAAGAAACGATGATCGTCGTGTACTTGTCCAATCATGAATACACAAGAAAGTATGACCTTGATATGTTAAAGGAATTATATACTGAAAAAGGCCGGGGCCCACTTGTTGCAATTTCAGGGCAAGAAGATCAGGAAGTTGCAAAATTTAGTGATTATCAAATAAATGTTCCACTACCTGCAGAGGAAGATATGTTGCTGGCATTTCCGAATGTTATTTTTGCACAAATGCTAGCCTATGAAAAATCTCTTCATAGTGGTTTATCACCTGATAACCCATCTCCAACTGGTGTGATCAACCGCGTTGTACAAGGTGTACAAATCTATCCTTTCGAGGAGGAAAAATAATATGGCAAATGCCTCACAAAATCTTTTACAATTAGCTCAATCTGGAAATTACGCGGTCCCAGCGTTCAATATTCATAATTTAGAAATTGCTAAGGCAGTACTTGAAACAGCAGAAGAAATGCAGTCACCTGTTCTTCTTGCTGCAACTCCGGGAACGGTTAAATATATGGGAGAAGAATTCCTAATTGGTATTATGGAAGCGGCTAGGAAAAAATATCATATCCCATTTGAAGTGCATTTGGATCACCATGAAAATATAAACGATATAAAAAGGTTGATTGATATGGGAGTTGGTTCTGTCATGATTGATGCGAGCCATCATCCGTTCGAAGAAAATATAGCGATTGTAAAGGAAGTTGTAGATTACGCTTCGAATTATGGAGTATTTGTTGAGGCTGAGCTAGGGAGATTAAGTGGTATAGAAGACGATATGAGTGTGGATGAAAAAGATGCCATTTACACTAATCCTGCTCAGGCGAATGAATTTGTCGAGCGGACTGGAATCCACTCTTTGGCGGTTGCCATTGGTACCGCTCATGGTTTATATAAAGGTGAGCCAAAGCTTGACTTGGAGCGTTTGCAGGAAATTCGCCAAGCCGTAGATATTCCACTTGTCCTTCATGGCGGCTCCGGACTTCCAGATGCTTTAGTTCAGGAAACAATTCGTATGGGAATTTGCAAAGTAAATATTGCGACAGAATTAAAAAATGCTTTTATTGCAGGTTTAAGTAAATATTTAATTGATCATCCAGATGAAAACGATCCACGAAAATATTTTAGCGATGCCATTACAAAACTTAAAAAAGTAGCAGCAGATAAAATTAATATGTGTCAGAGTGCTGGTAAGGCATAATATTACAGGTAAACGGAATTTAACGCAGTGTTAAATTCCGTTTATTTTTTTGTGTTTTGTCCTTATCATATGAACATAATTTTATGATTATGATATATTATATATAACAACAGTGGTTATTATTCACGTGTGTATTTCTCTGGTGTACACATGTGTATTATGCGCTTACATGAAGATGGATTTTCCAAAGTGGAGGGATGAATATGTCGAGTCAAACATTGGATCAATTTTTAAAAGAGAATCTGAATCAGTTGCGAAGCCAAGGTCTTTATAATGAAATTGAAACGGTCGAAAGTGCAAATGGTCCCATCATTACATTGGATGGAAGAAACCAAATTAATTTATCTTCGAATAATTACTTAGGCCTTGCTACGGATGAGCGGTTAAAAAAAGCCGCAATTGATGCAGTGAATGAGTGGGGTGTTGGAGCAGGCGCCGTTAGAACGATTAATGGTACGTTAAGGCTCCACGATATGCTTGAAGATAAATTAGCTGAATTTAAAGGTACAGAGGCAACCATTTCATATCAGTCTGGCTTTAACTGTAATATGGCAGCGATTTCAGCGGTAATGGATAAGAACGATGCGATTTTATCAGACGAATTAAATCATGCATCCATCATAGATGGATGTCGTTTATCAAAAGCAAAAATCATCCGCGTTAATCATTCGGATATGGATGATCTACGAAACAAAGCTAAGGCAGCAAAAGAATCAGGTCAATTTAATAAAATGATGATTATCACTGACGGTGTTTTTTCGATGGATGGGGATATCGCGAAGCTTCCAGACATCATTGACATTGCTGAAAAATTCGACTTGATTACGTATGTCGATGATGCCCATGGTTCAGGAGTGTTAGGGAAAGGGGCAGGTACAGTAAAACACTTCGGCCTCCAAAATAAAGTCGACTTTCAAATTGGTACGTTATCGAAAGCAATTGGTGTTGTCGGAGGATATGTAGCAGGAAAAAAAGAATTGATTGACTGGTTAAAGGTAAGGTCTCGTCCGTTCTTATTTTCAACTGCTGTTACCCCAGCTGATGCTGCAGCTGCTACGAGAGCAATTGAGATTTTGATGGAGAGTACTGAACTCAATGAACGTTTATGGGAGAATGGCAACTATTTGAAAAAAGGTCTACAAAACCTTGGATTCAATATCGGCCACAGTGAAACACCGATTACGCCTGTCATCATTGGTGATGAAAAAATGACTCAAACATTCAGTAAGCGCCTATATGAAGAAGGTGTATACGCAAAATCAATCGTATTTCCGACAGTGCCTAAAGGAAAAGGACGTGTCCGTAATATGCCGACCGCCGCGCATACGAAAGAAATGCTTAATGATGCCTTTTCCATTTATGAAAAGGTTGGAAAGGAATTGGGGATTATTTAATTTTTGTCTAGCTGCAGGCACCTTCCGCTTTTCAAGGCACATCGTATTTCCCTTCTCTCAGTCGAAGAACGGAAGTTTGTCTTTCGAATGATAAGGCACTTTTCTAATAACTAACATCTGGAGGAAGCCCTATGAAAAAGATAATGGTTACGGGAGCACTCGGTCAGATTGGAACGGAATTAGTTATAAAACTTCGTAGTTTATATGGAGAGGAACATGTAGTGGCTACGGATATTTGTATCGATGAATCTGTTGCTGCAACATCGGGCCCTTTTGAAATTTTAGATGTGACAGACGGTAAAAGGATGTTGGAATTAGCTAAAAAATACCGGGTAGACACGATTATGCATTTGGCTGCAATGTTATCAGCTGTTGCAGAAGCAAAACCATTGGTTGCTTGGAATGTAAATATGGGTGGGCTCGTAAATGCTCTTGAAACATCAAGAGAATTAGGCCTGCAATTGTTTACCCCAAGTTCGATTGGAGCATTCGGGCCTTCCACTCCGAAAGACCGCACCCCACAAGTGACGATCGAGCGTCCTACAACGATGTACGGTGTGAATAAAGTTTCTGGGGAACTTTTATGTGATTACTATTTTGCGAAGTTCGGAGTGGATACGAGAGGGGTGCGTTTTCCTGGATTAATTTCATACGTGGCGCCACCAGGCGGGGGAACAACTGACTACGCTGTTGAAATTTACTATGATGCTGTAGAAAAGGGCAGATACACTTCTTTTATCGATAAAGGAACATACATGGATATGATGTATATGCCAGATGCGTTACAAGCGATTGTTCAGTTAATGGAAGCGGACCCTGCCAGTTTGAAGTATCGCAACGCATATAATATTACGGCGATGAGCATAGAACCAGAAGAAATTGCAGGAGCCATCCGAGATTATCTACCCAACTTTAAGTTAGAATACTCTGTTGATCCTGTTCGGCAAGCCATTGCCGAAAGCTGGCCAAATTCAATCGATGATACCGCAGCCAGGGAGGATTGGGGATTTAAAACTAGTTTTGATTTAAAAAAGATGACAGCAGATATGTTGAAAAAAATTGAACGGAAAATAGAGAGAAAAGGTAAGATGGCTCAGTAGCAATAAAAAAATCCATCCTGGAAAGATCAAGGATGGATTTATCTTTTCTATAAATCTTCTAATTTCCAATCAACTGAAAAACTACCTTTTAAGTCATCTCCCGTTATGACGATCCTATAAATCCCAGACTTTTCAGCTTTGAATTTTATTTGTTTTTCAGTCGATTCATACATTGGAATCAATTTTCCTTTTTCATTAAGTATGTGCTGACCGTGTCCACCTCCATTTTCATTGTTTATTGTTATAGTAGCTGCGACGGTTTGCCCTTCACTTGCTTTAATTGGTATTTGTTGCTCTCCGTTAAACAGGGAAAAGCTTGCGAAGTACGATGTATCCTTCTTTGTTTCTAACCATTGCTCCTTTTCGGTAAAATCAATACTCATGATGGTTAAAAATAATATCGGCATCGCAAAGGCAAATATATATTTGAATACAGACGTTTTGCTCGCAATACTTGATCCAAAATAAAAAAGAAGAGCTGCCAAAGCACCAATCGCTCCAGCAATAATCGTAAAGAAATTAAATCCAAAAACAAAAAAGATCGAAAATCCAGCCACTAAGTAAAGAATTACTTTTCTAGAATGGCCAATATTTGGGACTTTATTAATAATGAGATCTATCGCAATTGAACATATACATCCATACCCAAAAAACGCAGCCCAATAAAGAGGACTCGATAGATCCTTGGAAAATTGATACATATCAAACTTGGATGCATCTAGCATAATGAATAAATTAAAAATAGAAAATGAAAATCCTGCACCGGCTAATTTGATGAACAGATAAGAGAGTATGTTTTTCATAATATTAACACCTTTAAAAGTAATTCTTTTCCTTTAATAATAAATGAGTATGGCTTCTGATTCCATACACATTACATCCTAAATTAGTTGACACTCGACCAAAAAGCCCCCATGCGGCTGGGCAGCGGATACCTTCAAGCCAACTTCACGTGCCATTTCTCGGAATTCGGCCAATGTAATCGGCTTGCTGCCTAGCAGTACCATTTCGATACTTAATTGATGCTGTTCTTCATCAGGCGTTACGCCGCCCATAATAACAATTCGGCCAGTAGGACGAGCAGCTTCGGCACAACGTTGTAAGAGTTCCTTTTTCTGTTGATCTGGCCAATTCCCAAGCACTTTTTTTAATATGTATATATCAGCGCCTGCAGGCAGGGGATCAAAGAAACTTTGCCCAACCATTGTAACACGGTCGATTACACCTGCAGCTTTAAAAACTTCAGCTGACCTGGAAACCGTCCCAGGTAGATCAACTAAAGTACCGTGGATGTGAGATCTGGCACGAAGGATTTCAGCAAGCATCGCTCCAGTACCACCACCTACATCGACAACGGTTTGAACTGCATTCCAGTCACCTGTAATAGGGAAATATGGATCAGGAACACCATGCCCGGCTATACCCATAAGGTCATCGAAGCTCTTTCCGATATCTGGGTTAGCCGCAAGATCCTCCCAAAATGGAAGTCCAAATTGTTCATGGTATCCCGAATCGCCCGTTCTAACGTATGTAGGAAGAGTGCCCCACGCATAAGCCATCCTCCCGAAGATACCATTTAGGTTAGGACTAAACCCGGGTTCGAGCAATCCCATAGAAACATCATTGAGTTCAAATCTACCAGGCTCTGTTTCTAAAAATACCCCTTTATTGACAAGATGCCTCAGCACATTTTGCAGGGCATAGGCATTGCTGCCACTAACTTCTGCAAGTTCATCAATATGATTGATTCCTGCAGAAATATGATTCGCAATCCGGAGAGTGCCAATAGTATGTATACACCATGGAGTGCAAAGATCGCTTAATTGTTCAAGCTTTTCAAAATTAATTTCGGACATAAAACTTCCCCCAATTTCATAGATAAGTTGTCTTTATAGTATATGAAAACGCTTTATTCATCAATGAATCTTTTAAAACCTTCTTTATCAAATGATAAACGTATATTTCTATCCATATAAAGTGTTCATACCGAAAAGTTAGAGGATATATTCACCTATTGAATTTGTTATAATGGAATTATCTCTTAATTGGAGGTTCTTTCTTTGTTAAATAAAGCAAAAAAATTACTACAATCTTATTTTGGATATGATCATTTTCGTGTAGGCCAGGAAGATATTATACAAAAAGTAACGGAAGGAAAGGATACCCTTGCCATAATGCCAACGGGGGGTGGAAAATCACTTTGTTATCAAATTCCGGCGATGCTATTTCCAGGAATAACGATTGTGATTTCGCCACTTATTTCTTTAATGAAAGATCAAGTGGATGCATTGGAAAAAACAGGAATACCTTCAACATATATTAATAGCACTCTTCCTGGCGATGAAATTAGTGAGCGGCTTAATGGGATTTATAACGGAAATTATAAGCTTGTCTACATAGCCCCGGAACGATTGGAAGTACCTTCTTTTTTACGACTTCTGAAAGAAATTCATATATCCTTCCTAGCCATCGATGAGGCACATTGTATTTCCCAATGGGGGCATGATTTTCGCCCGAGTTATATGCAAATCAAAAATTTAATCAATCAAATTCAACCTAAACCAGTTATATTGGCACTTACTGCTACAGCAACACCACAAGTACAAAACGATATTTGCGATTTGCTTCATATAAAAGATGAAAATACCGTCATGACAGGATTTGGACGAGAAAATTTGCATTTCCAAGTTGTCAAAGGTGAGGACAGGGATCGTTTTTTACTCAATTATATAGAAAAAAATAGTAGCCAAGCGGGAATCATCTATGCAGCCACTAGAAAAGAAGTGGATCGTATTCATCTTTTACTAGAAAGAAAAGGATTGGCTGCTGGAAAGTATCATGCTGGAATGTCAGAGGCAGAACGCAATAATCAGCAGGAACGATTTTTATTTGATGATATTACAATAATGGTAGCGACTAATGCTTTTGGGATGGGAATAAATAAATCGAATGTGCGATTCGTTATTCATTATCAAATCCCGCGTAATATGGAATCCTATTATCAGGAAGCTGGAAGAGCAGGAAGGGATGGAGAAGAAAGTGCCTGCATTTTGTTATTTGCACCTCAAGATGCACAAATCCAATCCTTTTTAATTGAACAATCTGAGATGGACGAAGGTCGGAAAGAACACGAATACGCAAAGCTTAGAAAAATGGTTGCGTACGGACACACGGAATCTTGCTTACAGCAATATATTTTGCATTATTTTGGGGAAGAAAATCCTCCTGAATGCGGGAAATGTGGGAATTGTACCGATTCTCGCGAACAAGTCGAAGTCACTGTCGATGCACAAAAAGTACTATCTTGCATAAGGAGAATGAATGAGCGCTTCGGAAAAACGATGATCGCTAAAGTACTTACAGGGTCCACAGATAAAAAAATCAAAAGTTTCCGGTTTGATCAGTTGACCACATTCGGAATTATGAAGGAAAGATCTCAAAAAGAGGTCAGCGAATTTATTGATTTTTTAACAGCTGAAGGCTATTTGCAGCCAACAGATGGTCAATACCCTGTATTAATGTTGACGGAAAGTGCAGGGAATGTGTTGCGTGGAAAAGAACCTGTTCTACGTAAAGAAAATGTACGAATTGCTAAAATTGTAGCAGACAATGACCTTTTCGAACTTTTAAGGGAATTGAGAAGAGAGTTTGCTGAAAAAGAAAAAGTGCCTCCATACGTTATTTTCTCTGATGCGACGTTAAGAGAAATGAGCGCCGCGTTGCCGCAGAATGAAGACGAGCTACTAGAAATAAAAGGAATAGGGGAAAGAAAGCTCGAAGCATATGGTGCCGATTTCCTGACAGTCATAAACAACTATTGTGAGGAAAAGGATGTTAAACGAAAACCAATTGTCACAGTGAGAGTGGAAAGAAAACCTGTTTCCAAGAGTACGAAAGAATCTAGTCATCTTGCAACATTTCAACTGCTGCAGGAAGGAATGGGGATTGAGGAGATCGCTAAGGAACGGGACCTTTCTGAAAGAACGGTAGAATCCCATATAATTAAATGTGATGAAGAAGGTCATTCCGTGGATTGGGATCAATTTATTCCTAATCAATTTGAAGAACTAATTGAAAATGCCGTGGAAGAAGCCGATTCTACAAGGCTAACTCCTATTAAAGAATTGCTTCCGGACGAAGTGAGCTTTTTCATGATTCGCGCGTTTTTACAAAAAAGAAAAGTGAAAGGGGAAGTTTAACATAACGACCATTTGTTTAATTCGCCATGGAGAAACAGATTGGAACGCATTAGGGAAACTTCAAGGAAGAACTGATATTCCTTTAAACTCTACTGGCATCCAGCAGGCTGAGGAATGTAGGGACTTTTTAAAAAGCGATTCTTGGGATGCCATTATTACGAGTCCCTTGCAGCGCGCAAAGCGTACTGCTGAAATAATTAATGAAGGTTTGCAAGTTGAACTAGTTGAAATGGAAGAATTTGTTGAGCGCTCCTTTGGGGATGCGGAAGGATTGACGCGGAAGGAGATTGAATCGATTTATCCGAATAAGAATGTTCCAAATCAAGAAGACAGATCTGCACTGAACGAGCGGGTAATAGAAGGCATAGAAAAGATCAACCGAAAGTATGGCAATAAAAAAGTTCTTCTTGTCGCACATGGAGGTGTCATAAACGCCATTTTATCGATCTTATCGGACGGAGAAATTGGATCGGGTAAAACGAGGTTAATCAATGCTTGTATAAGCAATATTAATTTTCAGGATGAGAAATGGTTAATTAGTGACTATAATCAAATAAACCATCTGACGAAATATAAAAAGTTTTAAATAATAAGTTAAACAGCCTATATGAAAGAGTAGCAGCATACTCGTTTGTATAGGCTGTTTTGTTTTGGGCAAGGAAGGTATTTTCGTCGCATCAACCGAAATATAGAAACAGGGTATTAATGTTTTATGAATAATTGCAAGATATCAAAAAAGAGGGGTTTTGTCTTGAACAGAATTGATCATATACGAAAAGAAGAAAAAGAATATCATGACTATTGCTACGATAATTATAAATTATTTGAGGAAGGATCGTGGTTGCACAAACCTGTTCAGACAGTCATGGAAACAATTCCTTTATTGGGAGAAAGAAACAAGCTTAATGTTCTGGATTTAGGAGCGGGAGTTGGAAGAAATAGCATTGCTATCGCCAAGTTGCTAAAAGATAGAGAGTGCAAGATTGTTTGCGTCGATTTGTTAGAAAGTGCTTTGAAAAAATTAAATCAATATAGTGAAGAATATGGTGTTCAGGATATAATTCAAAGCGTACAAGCGGATATAGGGAACTATGTAATCCCGCCCAACAGTCTGGATTTAATTGTGGCTGTTTCAAGTTTGGAACATGTTGAATCTGAAGCTGTTTTCGAAAAAGTTCTTTCTCAAATGGCAGAAGGAACAAAGAATAATGGGATAAATTGTATTATCGTAAATTCAGAAATACAGGAACTTGACTTGGAAACGAATGACCGTTTAGATGCTCTAATGGAAATAAACATATCGACTGAAGACATGATGAAAAAATTAAATAAAGTATATATAGGTTGGGAAGCAATAAAAGCTCTTGTGAAACCATTGGAATATACAATAATGCGCGGCCAGCGTTCAATTCTTTTAACAACGAATGCGATCACATATGTTGTAAAGAAAGTTAAATGAGTACTGACATATATGGGGGGGGGGAGAAAATTGCTTAAACGGAAATATGGTGATCGTTCGGAATGGAAACGAGTGCTTAAAAGGCAATATAGTCAAACCTTTCTTGATACAAAGGAGTTTAAAGGGTATGTTACCCTTTTGAAAGTTCATAAGGTTAGAGAGCCATTATTTGTTAAATACGTTGAAAAAACGGTTTGTATCGTGGACGACGGGTACATTTGGCTTCAGCACTTTCCTGCGGAAGAACACTATTCTTTAACGACGATGTTTGATTCAGAAGGGAAAGTCGTTCAATGGTATGTTGATATTTGCTTAGAATGTGGGCTTGAAAATAATGTCCCATGGATGGACGATTTATTTCTAGATATTATTATATTGCCAACAGGGGAAGTTATTGAAAAAGATGCCGATGAACTAGATGAGGCATTGTCGAAAGGAATGATTGACGAATCTCAATACAAGATTGCGTGGAAAGAGGCAAATAGATTATTGAAGTTGATAGATAATAATGACTTTGATTTGATAAAGCTTTCCAAGCCCCATAAAGATATGTTGCTTAATAGAAAAAATGAATAAGTATTAATCAAAAATATATGATAGATTGCAAGGTTTTTCTTATGATTTAGTATTCGTTTTATTGCTAGAAGCTGCTGATACAAAGGGGGATTTATCTTGAACTCATTACGTGTGATGACGACAGCTTATTTATTTTGCGGAGACTCAGTACTTCTAATGGAACGATCTTCACAAAAAAGCTTTATTCCAGGTGTGTGGTCTGGTATTGGGGGACATGTAGAGTCAAACGAGCACGGAGATTTAATGTCTGCATGTTTGAGGGAAATAGAAGAGGAGACAGGGTTGCTCTTAAATAATTTAGACTCAATAAGCTTGAAATATATCGTATTAAGACAAAGCAAAAGTGAATTGCGCCAACAATTTATTTACTTTGGAAATGCAAATACAAAGCAAATAAGCACTTCGGATGAGGGGACATTACACTGGATTCCTTGCGACCAAATCTTTAGTTGTAAGATGACAGATAGCAACCGTTTGATGTTAGAACACTTTTTTAACAACAAAAAAACCGACGAGGTGTTTGTAGGTGCTATGTACGGAGAGGAATCGCAGCCACATATTCATTGGACCCTGGTGTCTGATTGGGAAAAATAACAGGGGAGTTGATTTGATAAATGAAAATATATTCACATAAGCCAGAGGGGTATGAATGTCCATTTTGTCGAATTGTTTCAGGTATTGAAAGACCGAATCAAGGTACAAAACAAAGAGATATTATTTTTCATAATGAATACGCAACCGCCTTCATAGCGAGTAAATGGTGGCCAAACAACAAGGGACATGTGTTAGTTATCCCCAACCAACATTTTGAGAACATCTATGAGCTTCCTGCGGAATATGCAGCTGAAATTCATAAAGCTGCTCAATTAGTAGCCTTTGCGATGAAAGATACATATAAGTGTGATGAAATTTCAACACGACAACATAATGAACCAGCAGGGAATCAAGATGTGTGGCATTATCACCTTCACGTTTATCCAAGATATGAAAATGATAACCTCTACATGACAAAAGGTCAGCAATCAGATCCAAATGAACGTCCTTTTTATGGTGAAAAATTGCGTTCATGGATAAGGGAGAATGGATAGAATATGCTTACTTGTTTATTATCGCAAATATGGAACTAATATGGGACGAGGCAATAGGAAAATCTTAAGGATGTGGTCCAATGAATTATCACATGAGGGTTAGAGCATGTGCATTAATTATTGAAAATAATAATATTCTTTTGGTGGAATTCTATGATGAAAAAGGGCTCCATTATAATTTGCCAGCAGGAGGAGTCGAGCCAAACGAATCCATTATTGAAGCTGTGCGAAGAGAAGCGATGGAGGAAGCATCAGTAGATGTGGAGGTCGGTCCATTAGCGTTTGTGTATGAATATGCTCCGCATCTAAACTCTCACAAATACGGATATACTCACTCGTTGAGCCTAATATTTGAATGTGAAGTGAAAGATGGCTCCACTCCGAAAATGCCTAAAAATCCTGATGAAAATCAAATAAATGTAAAATGGATTCCACTATCAGAATTAAAAAATATTAAATTATATCCAAATATCGAAAACCACATAATAGACTACTTACAAACCAAAAGAAATATAGAATTAATTGAAGAGCACACATTGAAAGAATATTAAAAAACACCTGCACTTATTACATAAGTAAAACCACTTTTCTTACGCTAATTCATATTTAGAATACTTGGAGTTGGAAACTATGGACTTGTTAACGAACAAAAAAATGATCGAAGAACTATCCCTAAATCATTGGCAGCCATTATCAACATTGCTTTATGACGGATGGATATTAAGGTTTGCAAAAGGTTATACGAAACGTGCCAATTCAATCAATCCCATTTATTCCTCAACTTTAGATTTGAACCGAAAAATTAAAGAATGTGAGAACATCTATGCGAGGAATGATTTGCGGCCTACCTTTAAAATCACTCCCTTTGTTAATCCCGCGAATCTAGATGGTATTTTACAAGAACAAGGTTATTTTTTGATTGATTACACAAGTGTTCAAACAGTGGATTTAAATGAGATCAAGGAGCCAATCTTAAATTCCGTAAAACTAGATGAAAATATTGATCTTAATTGGATAGAGGACTTTTGCAGACTGAATCATATTGAGGAGAAAAATAAGAATACGATGATTCAAATGCTATCTAATATTTCAACTAGGAAATGTATTATCTCCTTATACCATGAGGATCAGGTTGTAGCCTGTGGTCTTGGCGTTATTGAAAGGGAATATATTGGCCTCTACGATATTGTGACACATATGAACTACAGGAATCACGGATATGGCGAACAGTTAATATTAAATTTATTAAAATGGGGAAAAGAAAATGGTGCAAAGTATAGTTACCTTGCAGTTCTTTTAAATAACAAACCCGCCTTAAGATTGTATTCGAAAATTGGTTTTTCGGAAATTTATCAATACTGGTATAGGGTTAAAGAAAAGGGTGAGTTTAGTTGAGTAGAGTTGAACAGAGTACAAAGTTAGATATTGAGAGAATTGTTTTCATTGGAAGGACTTTTGAAGAGTATTTAAAAATGTTTTCTTTATCAGTAGAATCATTGAAGGGTAAAAGAATACTCGATTGTCCAGCAGGTGCATGTTCTTTTACGGCAGTTGGCAATAAATTGGGATTAGACATATCAGCTTGTGATATTGCTTATTATCATTCTAGTGATGACCTGAAAAGTAAAGGTCTTAAAGACATTGAACATGCGATGGAGCATATAGAAAAAGCGAAGGGTAATTATATTTGGGATGTTTTCAAAGATGTAGAAGATCTAAGGAAGCATCGTCTGAATGCTTTAGAACATTGTACGAAGGATATGGAGGAAGCAAGTGAACGATATGTAGCTGTTACTTTACCTTCGCTACCGTTTAAGGATGAAGAATTTAATCTTCTTCTTTCCGCTCACTTTTTGTTTATGTATGCTGACCGTTTAGATTATGAATTTCATATAGAAACTCTTAAAGAATTATTGAGAGTAACAAAAGAGGAAATCCGTATTTTTCCATTAGTAGATTTGGAAGGAAAACGCTATGAGCATTTAGATAAAGTAGTAAGATTTCTTATCGATAATGGATATGATGTAGAAGAAATTAATGTACTATATGAATTTCAAGCAAATGCTAATTCAATGTTAAAAATAATTAAATGAAAGTGGGCAAGGTTCAAACCTTGTCCCTTTAATTGGGTTCCCTTATGGTTTTAAAATAGGCAGGATAGTGTAAGGAGAGAATAGAATAAGTTATAGAGTCCAGAGAAAATAAGGAGGACAAATGATGACTGAAGACTTTTATTGTGATGAAGTATTAAGTGGAAAGACAGAGGTGAATAAGGTTCTGGAGACGGAAAATGTATTAGCCTATCATCATACAAAGCCTTTCTATCCCGTGCATATTGTCGCTATACCTAAGAAACACATCCCTTCCTTGATCACATTAGAGGAAACAGATAATGAACTATTGATTGAATTAATGGAGGTAATTAAAAAAGTGGCGACAAAGGTAACAGAAGAAAACGGGGCTTGTAGAGTAATCACAAACCTAGGCAAATATCAAGAATCTAAACACCTCCATTGGCATATAGTCTTTGGGAAACCTTTGAAATAGAAAAGTCTTCTATATAGCGGCTCTATAAAGGAAAAAGATTTATAAAAATGCTTTTAGCCGATCTATGTCAAAGGATTATTTAATAGGATGCTAGGGAGATTGGAAATATAATTGTTCCTTTCTGCATACAGAGTAATGAAGAAATGCTTAACATAAAAGGAGATAGTATGGATTACGTTAAATTCTTAAGGTCAATGGTAGGTAAAGAGAAAGTAATTATGGTTGTTGCAGGAGCTTTTATTTTTAATGAAAAAAATCATATATTGCTGCAGCAACGCTCTGATAACGAGAAATGGGGTCTTCCTGGAGGATTTATGGAATTAGGGGAAACTGTTCAAGATACAGCAAGAAGAGAAGTGCTTGAGGAAACAGGTTTACATCTCGGGAAGCTTGAGTTATTTGGTATTTACTCTGGTCCGGAATTCGATAAAACCTTTTCTAATGGTGACCAAGTTTCAATGGTTCAAGTTATGTTCTCATGTAATGATTTTTCTGGTGAGTTATTAAAGCAAAATGAGGAATCGTTAAAGATTATGTTTTTTCCGATTAATGAATTACCTTCTGATCTGTTTCCAGACCATATGATATTTTTTAATGATGTCTTATCAGAAAAAGAAAGACCTATAATTGGATAAATAACATGAACTAAACCTTTACACAATACATATCTACTAGTGAAATGTCTAAAGCCCAAATTGTAAATACATAAGTAACAATCCTTAAAAATGTTGAATATAAATAGAATTGTGCTCTTTTTAAATTGTCCCGAGACAACTTGGATAAATAATCTGTTTACAAAGCATTCGATCTTATCGAAAAAAAACGACGAATAAGTTTAATAGAAAAGGAGTAACTGAATAGTGAGTGATCAAATAATCCCGGCAATTGTTTCGTTCGTAATTGTCGCAGCATTATCCCCATTATTAATTATTGTTTTACGAAACTTTGGACTTATTCAACCTATACGTAAAGAATTGCCTTCGGACCATCAGTTAAAAAAAGGCACACCATTGATGTTTGGAATCATTCTTTTTGTTGGAATCATCGTGGCAACTTTGTATTCCCCTACGCCATTAATGTTTTTCTTATCAATTACATACATTTTATTTAGTTTTGTCGGTTTTTTAGATGATTTTTGGAAAGCTTCCCGCCAAGACCCAGGAGGAGTATCTGGCAAGACAAAACTTATTTTTCAATTTTCTTTTACTGGGATTTTACTATTTTACGTAGTCAACAAACTTGGAATAGACACTAACATTCATATATACAAAAACATTTCCGTGGACCTTCCGATTATCTTTTATGTTATGGTCATCACTTTATTTGTCGTTGGTTCGGCAAATGCCATTAATTTTACGGATGGATTGGATGGCCTCTTAGGAGTTGTAGCCATTCCCACCTATTTTTTCTTTTTTATGATTTCAGAAAGGGCAGAGGTACAACTTTTTAGTTTAATCATGATCGGATGTTTGCTTGGATTTCTCATTTATAATATATATCCAGCGAAAGCTTTCATGGGTGATACTGGATCATTGGCTATAGGCGGATCACTTTCGTTTCTTGCTATTCTTGAGAAAGTTGAAATTTTAATACCTATATTATTTTTTATATATTTCGCAGAACAGCTGTCGGTCATATTACAAGTATCGTCGTTTAAGCTTACGAGGAAAAGAATTTTCAGAATGACACCGATTCATTACCATTTTTCTTTAAAATACGGTTGGACGGAAAATACGATTGTAGCAGTTTTTGGATTTGTGTCATGGTCCTGTACTCTCACGTGTTTAGCTTATTGGAAATACTTTCTATATCTATAAAAGGTGCTATCGTCATCCCAACACATATTAAAGGCAGCCAAGCAATAAACAATATAAGAAAAAGAAACATAGGTCGGAAATCAGCGACCAAATAAATCGATGTACTGATCACAATCCCGAAAATAAAATAAAGAGCGAGGATCATTTGTAATCGAACTCCTTTTTAATATTATAAAAAACGTATTTGGTTTTTGATTGGGCTCTTTATCATTTTGACTTTCATTTTTTATTGATTTTTTAATGAGTAATGATCACACGCGTTCGGAGGTAATTAGAATGAAAATGCCAACACATATAGTAGCAGTCGGTGGAATTGTTGAAGATGAAGAAGGAAATATTCTTTTAGTTAAGACACGTGATGGAGGATGGGTATATCCTGGAGGACAAGTAGAAATTGGAGAAAATTTAATTGATGCATTGATCCGAGAAATAAAAGAAGAAAGCGGAATCGATACAGCTGTTTCTTACTTGATTGGAGTGCATTCCAATACAAGAATTCATAAATGGTACGATGGTGTAACAGATGTTCCAACCAAAGTTATGTTTGATTATGTTTGCAAGCCTGTCGGTGGAGAATTAGGTATTTCGGATGAAACAACAGATAGTCGCTGGGTAGCGAAGAATGAAGTTCTAGACATGATTACAGCTCTAGCGATCCGTATGCGTTATCAAGCTTATTTAGATTATAAGGGGAATATAAATTATACGGAATACGTAACGAAGCCTGAATTTGAAATGAAGCTGAAAAGGACGTTGTAAAAGATAATTGTGTCGAATCATATAATCACTTTGTAATTTAAACTACATAGAAATTATAGATTTACGTTATTTCTTATATGGATGAAGCACTAAAATGAAATGGTCCAATCCACATCCAGCCCCTTAAGTGAAGGTAGGTAATGTAATGAGGTTTTTTGGCATACAAGCAATATTCATAGATAGAGATGGAACGATCGGAGGAAGTGATAAAGTAATCTATCCTGGGGAGTTTGATCTGTTCCCAGGTGTTGCAAAGTCTATACAACTATTGAAAAAATCCGGTGTTCTTATTTGCTCATTTACCAATCAGCCTGGGATTTCTAAGGGAGAAGTAACACTTGATAGTTTTAAAAAAGAGTTCATGGACTTTGGTTTTGATAAAATTTATCTCTGCCCCCATCAACATTATGAAGGTTGCTGCTGTAGAAAGCCTTCTTCTGAAATGCTAAAAAAGGCTGCTAATGATAATCACTTGGATTTAGAGAGTTGTGTAGTAGTTGGGGATAGATGGACAGATTTGCTAGCCGCCGATGAGGCTGGATGTAAGAAGATTTTAGTGAAAACAGGTAGTGGGAAAGAAACGTATGACAAATACATTAACAATGAGTTTTATGGGCGCTGGGGAGAAGTAAAGCCTGACTATATCGCCAATAATTTCAATGAGGCTGTTAAATGGTTAATGTGAAGAGTCAGAAATATTTACATCTCGTGAGGCGAGTTCACTTTATTAAATAATTTTGACGACTTATAAATACTGAACAATGTAATATTAATAATGGAGATGCATTAATGAACAGGTTAGTAATCATAACAGTCGGAAAAACACATAGCGGTAAGACTACTTTTGCTAAAGCTTTAGAACAGCAGTTAGGCAACTCAATTGTCATTGACCAAGATAACCATGCTGAATTCATCAATACCTTTTATAAAAGCCTGTTGCCGAGCCAAGGACCTAATACGATTAAATACGCAGTAACGTAAACCTTTGTAGACTATGCTGTAAATCAGACTAGTTTTCATCTCATTCTTTGCAACTCAAATCGCTCTCGAAATGACCGTCTGGAACTGCTCAGACACTTTCGTGATAAAGGATTCATTAGCATTCTCGTACATTTTGATATTCCTGATTATGTTCTTCAAGCTCGAGTGGCAAATAGTAAACGAAGTACAACTATATTTAGAAGCGCTGCAACTTTTGAGGAAGTACTTAATCGTCAAATAGCTGAATCTCATAAAAGTGAGTTAATTGCTCCAATAGAAGGTGAAGCTGATTATCTTTTTACAATCAATAATAATGATGACGTTCAGTCTGTTATCCGAAAGATTGTTGATATTAGTTAAAGTTTATCTAAATATAATTGAAAAGTGTGAGGAAATAAAATGAATGATCAAATGCTATTTGAGTATTATCAAAGTTTGAGAGAGCCAGAAGCAAATGAATGGAATTTATCTCCGAGAAGTTTATATTTGGAATTTGTCACAAGAGATTATGTCTCAAATAATTTCAATATTTTTGAAGGAATGAAGGTTTGTAATGTAGGAATTGGTGTTGGCGAATGGGATGACTATTTAGGTTATTTATTAAAGGGGAAGGGACAATTAACGAGTATTGATATTGATCCGTATATATGTAAAATGTTCCAATATAGACAATTAAGAGAAGGGCACCCGAATCCATCATTCGTAGTATGTGAAAGTATCCTTAAAACAACTGTAAAGGAAAGTCAGTTTGATTTGTTAACAATGATTGGTTCAACTTTAAAAGAAACGCAAAAATATGAAGAAGCTTTTAAAAAATGCCTGAACTTAATTAATGAAAATGGCAGCTTGATGTATATGGATTTTGAAAAGTACCATGCTTCAAAAGACTTTGAGGCTTTCGCGTTGGATAATGGCCTTCACATTGTTCAAAAAGATGTTTATGACAAATATGAGAATCTTACATTCTATATCTATAAAGTGAAAAAGTGAATACGAATATTGTTATCATTAAGAAAATGGAAATAAAATCTATTGAGCATACATGATTGACAACTGATTAGTGTTTATTTTATGATTAATATATAAATTTGAATAATTCTCCTAAAGGGGAGTAGCTTTAATAACAAAGTCGTCATTACGGAGTTGCGACTCTCGGCTTTGTTGGCAACTGATCGTTGTTAGCGAGACCTTTACCAACTGGTAAAGGTCTCTATTTGCATAAAAAACCTTTACCGAATAATGGTAAAGGTTTTTTTGTTGGTTTTTAGCGATATGGTGACTGATGAATTACAACGATCCAAACAAAAAGATGAAAGAAGGATGACGTTATGAGAAAAGCCAAAGTATCTTTATCTGAGTTAATTAGCAAGAATAAGGAAGAACTTCTTAAAGACAAGGCATTAATTGAAAAAATAGAACAACGTGTAGATGAAAAATACACAAACTTAAATAAGTGATCAGGAGGGTATGTATTGCTATTAAGGAAGTATATGTCCCTTATAGGGATAGGTTCAGCGCAAATAGATCTTATTCTGCCAAAGCATATGTATAAGGCTGGGGAGCATGTTAGCGGATATTTCTCCATCAAAGGTGGTACAATTGATCAACAATTAAAACGAATTGATTGTGAATTGATTATGAAAGATCAGCGTAAGGATATTGAAAAAATAATTGATTTACGAACCATATTGACATCAAAGCGTATCCAATCAGTTGAATTATATGAAATACCATTTGCTTTCAAGCTTCCAGCAACTATTCAGGATTCGTCAGAAGAAATATCTTACCATTTTAAAACGAAGCTTACTTTTGACGAAGGAGTGGAAAGTAAAGACCAAGATCGTATTTTAATTAGTCAAAACAATATGAAGGGAGGATACATACTTAATGATTGAAACACAGGACCAGCTACTTGTTGAATTGAAAAAAAGTGAGGATTGGGAAAAAGACCAAAGCTCGTTATGGTTTTGGGAAAAACTTGGCCGTCTTCCATTCAAACTTCTCGACAAACTGACACCAGCATTTTTACAAAGGAAAATTGGAACTATTTTAGACGAGCTCGGTCAATATATTCAATCAGGGGGAAGGTATTTAAGCTCTGTTTCTTCGCTAAAATCGTATTATCCCCAAAAAGAAGTCCATACATTGCAGGACTTGGATTTGATTTCTGTTAATGAAATGGATCATGCTGTTAGGAATCTCAAAAAAAACCGAAAACGGCTGGCAACGTTCCAAGGGGCAAGCACAGGGATCGGAGGAATTTTCACGATATCCATTGATATTCCATTGCTTCTAGGCCTACAATTAAAAACTCTTCAGGATATAGCCATTTGTTACGGTTATGATCCAAACGATAAAAAGGAAAGAGTGTTTATTGTCAAAGTCCTACAGTTTGTTTCTTCTGATATTGTCGGAAAACAAGCGATATTAAAGCAATTATCCCTCATTGATTCTTCTGATGAAGAGAAAAAAAGAAACTCGGTTTCAGAACTCCTGGGCTGGCGAGAAGTAATTATGAAATACCGAGATCATGTCGGTTGGAAAAAGGTTTTTCAAATGGTTCCCATTGCAGGACTGATTTTCGGCGCCTTTGTAAATCGCTCCTCAATTAACGAGTTATCAGAAGCTGGGATTATGCTTTATCGAAAGAGAAGAATAAAAGAACGTTTAGCTCGATTGGATGGTAAATGAAAATATCATCTTCTTGTGAATATAAACAGAAGGGTCAAAATTGGCCCTTCTGTTATTCTTTTATCCCAATGACACGGATCCTTTTATAATCAGCTATCCATTTATCATCATGAAATAAAATTTCTCTCAAATTATTCTCAACATTTTTGATGATCATGTCTTTTTTGCTTTCTGAAATTCCTTCGAACATAGCGTTGGCAAACATGTTTATCCAGTTCTGGAGTCCATTATCTCCTTCGAGTGGGGTCGGTCTATCAAAATGTTGAGCAAAAGTGACTCTAAAGCCCGTCTCTTCCATTAAAGATGAATACTCTCCGATACTTGGAAAAAACCATGGGAACTTTTCAATGTTTTTTTCGTACCCTTCATGTTTCAATTGATTAATCATCTCATCTGTTATGAATTGAACATTTCCTTTCCCGCCAAATTCAGCGACAAATCTTCCGCCTCGATTTAGTGCCTTATAAATACAATGCAATGCTTTTCCTTGCGGCTTTATCCAATGAAGTGTAGCGTTAGAAAATACCGCATCAAATTCGTTCGTATAGTTTAAATCAGTGGCATCTCCAACATCAAAATGAAGATCTGGATATTTATTTCTTGCTAATCTAACCATATTTTCAGATTTATCTACACCTACAACCTCAATCCCGCGATCATATAATTGCTTTGCCAAATCTCCTGTTCCACAACCAAGGTCGAGTATTTTTTCTCCTTTTTCAGGCGCTAACAATTCAACTAAGTGAGTGCCAAGTGCTGAAACAAATGAATGTTTATAATCATACAAATGTGCATTCCAAGAATCCTTTATGTTTTTGTCATTTTCCAACTGTACCACTCCCTAAAATAGGCTGTTATTTTTTGTTAATTCCATTATACTTAATGAAAAACATTATGAATATTAACAAAAATGGAGTCTATTAATAACGAACTGTTATTGAATAGGGGAGAAATATATGGATATTAAATGGCTTAAAACCTTTGTTATCGCGGCAGAGTATGAAAACTTTCGTAAAGCCTCAGAAGAGCTATTTTTAACTCAGCCAGCCGTCACAAAACATATTAAAAGACTGGAAGAGAACCTAAACATCCAGTTATTCGATAGAATCGGAAAAAATATTACACTTACAGCGGCTGGTCATAAATTCCTGCCCCATGCTAAAGAAATAATTTGTACATACGAACGAGGGCTTGATGACTTTGAATCTTGGAAGCAAGGATACAATCGAAAATTAATCATTGCTGCCGCACCTCAAATTGCCTCTTCAATCCTCCCTTCTATATTGCGAAGTTTTACAGAGAAAAACCCCGACATTGAGGTATTGATCAATGTTCTTAGTTCATATGAAATTGGCAGTGAAATCAGTGCGGGTAGAGCGGACTTGGGATTAACAAGAATAAAACCAATACAAACCAATATAAATTGCCAGATCGTGCATGATGAGCCAGTTTTTCTTGTTGGTCCTAATATGGCAGATCAAGACTGTATGTATGACGAAAAGATGGCCTTGCAAAAATTTAGGTTAATCACACATAACCATCCCGAATATTGGGATCATCTGTTAAACAATATTAAGCGATTTTATCCAACTGTTCGAACTATGAAAGTGAATCAAATAGAGATTACAAAACAATTTATCGAGCAAGGTCTGGGAGTATCTTATTTGCCGGCTACAATGGTGAAGAATGAAATAAAAATGAAACAGCTAGTTGAAATAAAGGCAAATAAAATTGTCCCTCCTACTTCATCAACTTATGTCTTAACAAAAGTAGCAACAAACGAGTCAATTGAATTTATTCAGTTTTTAAAAAAGGCTATTTTATAAACCATTAATAAGCAGGAGGGATTTGGATGAATATTAGAAACTCGGTTAAAGCGATTATCATGAAAGGGGAAAAAATACTATTAACAAAAAATCATGATCATGAAGGATATTTTTATCTCTGTCCAGGTGGCGGCCAGGAGTACGGGGAAACATTTCATGAAACCTTAGTACGAGAATGCTTGGAAGAGATTGGGCGAAAGATTAGTATAGGAGAACTATTATATATACGTGAATATATAGGCAAAAACCATGAACACTCTGCTTTTGACTTTGAGGTTCATCAGGTTGAATATTATTTTGCTTGCCAGCTTAATGGAATGGGGGAAAGTAGTTTTCATCCTTCTAATCCTGATCTACATCAAGTTGGAATTGAGTGGATACCTGTTCATGATTTGCTGCAATACCGGATGTATCCAAAACAATTAAGAAAATTTATTATAAAACATCATAATGAAGAGAAAACTCCAATCTATTTGGGAGATGTTAATTAAAGGGAAAGGAACTGTTAAATGGACCATATTATTCGCAAAATGAAAATGGAAGATATTCAACAAGTCCAAAGCATAGCAAAAACTAGTTGGAATCATACATATAAAAACATTATCCCGATGGAAGTTCAGGAAAACTTTCTCACATCCGCTTATAGCGATGAAATGATGAAGCAACGTATGGAACGCTCTATTATGTATATAGCTGAGGTCGATGGGGAAATTGTAGGTTTTGCTAATTATTCTCCAATGCAAGAGGATGGCAAAGTTGAACTTTATGCGATCTATTTATATCCTGAGTACCAAGGAAAGGGAATAGGAACTTCCTTATTAAAAGCGGGAATAAACAATCTTGAAAATGTAAGAGAGATTTATATTAATGTAGAAAAGAATAATAATATTGGGAAAACCTTTTATAAAGCTAAGGGTTTTGAAGTAGTATCACATTTTGATGATGTATTGGATGGGCATATTGTAGAAACGATTAGGATGGTCTTAAAAATATAGGCACAAGGAGACAATCAATATGGAAAATGTATTTTTATTAAAACCCACCCTGGAATTAAAAGAAGAATATGTAGAATTCTATAAAGAATGGAAAGAAAGTCAGGAGGATATGGTTCCTTGGGTCATAAGTAAAGACCCGTCTGACTTCCAAGGAATGGTACAATTTCTTATGGATAATGAAAAAGGAGAAAATCTGCCTGATAACTGGGTGCCAGATTCTACTTTTTGGTTGGTTACTAAGAAGAAAAAGATTATTGGAGCAGTAAACATTAGACACCGACTCACCGAATCTTTATTTAATTCCGGTGGACATATCGGATATGGGATTCGGCCATCAGAAAGAAAAAAAGGATATGCTACGAAGCTATTGGCATTATCTTTAGAAAAAGCGAAGGAATTGGGAATTAGCAAAGCTCTTGTTGTATGTGATGAAAACAATATAGCTTCGGAAAAAACGATTTTAAAAAATAACGGAATTCCTGATAATAGTTTTATCGAGGACAATGGAAATATGATAAAAAGGTTTTGGATACATATATAACATATTGATTTGTCCTGAAAAAACCGTTTGGGAGCTTTCGTTCCAAACGGTTTTTAAAATGATAATTTAAAAAATTAAATGTGCAATCAATGTAATAATCGGCAATGTAATCAATGTTCTCAATAGAAATAGTATAATCAAATCTTTCATTCCCACTGGAATTTTCGACCCAATCAACAGTCCGCCGACTTCGGACATATAAATTAACTGAGTGACAGATACACTTGCGATGATAAAACGGGTCATATCGGATTCTATTCCTCCTGCTAAAATGGAGGGCAAAAACATGTCGGCGAACCCAACAACTAATGTTTGCGATGCAGCTCCAGCTTCAGGTATTCTTAGCAATTCAAGCAGCGGAATAAAAGGGGTGCCGAGCCATTGGAATAATGGGGTGTATTCAGCTATCACGAGCGCTACCGTTCCAAGCGCCATTACGATTGGTGCTACACCTAACCACATATCCAAAATATTTTTGCACCCGTCTATAAAGAATGCTTTAACACTGCTGCTCTTTCTTGCTTGACTTTGTGCTTGTTCAATTCCGTAACCTAATCTTGAGTAGCCATCAGGAATCAGTTCAGCAGTATTGTCATCTTCTTTTCCATTTATGAAGGTGTTCGGCTTGCTAGAAAGCGGCCAAATTCTTGGAAGGATAATCGCTGCAATTATCCCTGAAAAAGTAACAGCAAAGTAATAAGGTACAAAATAATGCATTAAGCCTACTTCTTTTAAGACGACGATACTAAAGGTGATTGATACGACCGAGAAAGTTGTCCCAATAATTGCCGCTTCTCGTTTCGTATAATGGCCTTCCTCGTATTGCTTGCTAGTAAGCAACACTCCGATTGTTCCGTCTCCGAGCCATGAGGCAAGAGCATCGATTGAGGATCGCCCCGGTAATTTGAATACAGGCCTCATAAATTTTGTCATGAGAGCTCCAAATAGTTCCAATAGTCCAAAGTTCAATAATAACGGCAATAATAAACCAGCGAATAGAAAAACACTAAAAAGGACGGGTAATAAGCTGAACAATAAAGTCGCTCCCGTATTTTCCGACCAGATTGCCTCTGGACCAACCTTAAAAAACACCATAATCGCAAAAACAACCGCTAATATACGAGCTATCACCCATATTATAGGAATATCAAATAGTGCTGTTAAAAATGATGAATTTCTAATAAATGTTGGTTTTAAGGTTTTTGCTATCACCGTTCCGATGAAAGCAAGAATAATGATTCCGACCATTATTGCAGGAATAACCGGACCAAGAATATTTTGCAATGCTTCAGATAAGACAGCGATAGGAATGGTAACTCCTTCACTTGAAGGAATCGGAATCATAAATAAAAAAACACCGATCAAAGAAGGTATTAAAAAAAGTAAAAAGTCCTTTGGAATGATTTTAAGTTTATTCAATGATGTTCACCTTTCGTTATAAAAATTCAACGTTTCTCATTTTAATGCATAAGCACAAAAAAATCCAACCCAAAATTAGGGAAAGGCCGATGGGGACTTGATAAAAAGGAACCGGTCCTTAAACCATTCCCATTTCCTTAAACCATTCCCATTTCTTTGCATTGATACTCTTTTTCAGTTAGAATTATTCGCAATAGAAGAGTGCGTTTAGCATAAAGAAGGAGCTATGAAAATTGATTAAATGTATTGCATCAGATATGGACGGAACGTTATTAAATGCAAGGCAAGAAGTAAGCGAAGAAAACATTCGAGCAATTCAAGCTGCTCAAGAAAAGGGAATTGATTTCGTTGTTGTAACAGGAAGGGCATACAACGAAGTCCGTTATGTACTTGATAAAACAGGTCTTACTTTGCCGGCCGTTTGTGTAAATGGCGGAGAAATTCGCGATAAGGAAGGGAAAGTCAGTTATTCCGTCGGATTGGATGGACCCACTGCGGCAAAAGTTACTTCTGTGTTTGAAGAAATGAATATATACTTTGAGCTGTACACGGAGGGCGGAACATACACAACGGATTACGAAAAAGGAATTCAAGTGCTTGTCGATATTTATCATACAGCGAACCCATCCCAAGATGTAGAAAAAATCCGCGAATCAGCGGATGAACGTTTTCATCAACGACTCATACATGTAATTGATGATTTTGAACGTATTTTTGAAGCAGCTGATTGCCACGTCTATAAATTCCTTGCCTTTTCAATGGATGAGGAAGTACTGATGGAAGTGAGCGAACGCTTAAAGGAAATAAGCGGACTGGAAGTGACTTCTTCAGGTCGAAACAATTTAGAAGTTATGCACTATGAGGCGTTAAAAGGAAAAGCCCTTCAAAAATATGTAGAACAGAAGGGTATATCACTTGAAGAGACAATGGCTTTAGGTGACAACTATAACGATTTATCGATGTTGAAAATTGTCGGCCACTCCGTAGCAATGGGCAATTCAGAACAAGAAATAAAAGATATTTGCAAATATGAGACGGCCACGAATGATGAAGATGGGGTAGCGAAGGCGATTATGAAAGCACTTGGACAAATGGAAACTTCTCAATAAAAAGGCGGTTGCTAATTTGTTATTTTACTTTTGATTTCGGTCATTTTCCTTTTAAAAAACAAAATTGGAGATGATCGATATGATATATAAAAACACGCTTGATGGAATTTCAGCTGATATGCTGACCGGCTTTTTTGTGGATTGGCCAAACCCGCCAAATCCTCAAACGCACCTTAAGCTTTTAAAAAATAGCAGCAACGTAGTTATCGCGATAGATGAAACGGTTAATCAAGTAGTAGGATTCATAACGGCCATTAGCGACGGAATTCTATCAGCCTACATTCCATTTTTAGAAGTATTGCCTGAATACAAAAATAAAGGAATCGGTCAGGAATTAGTTAGCCGGATGCTAACAGAACTGAATCACATATATATGATTGATCTATGCTGTGATGATGATTTAGTTTCTTACTATGAAAAGTTTGGAATGTACAGAACGAATGGAATGATTTTTAGGAATTATAGCAGGCAATCTGGAAATATAGATGAATAGATGGGTGCACAAAAACGCTTTTTATAAAGCGTTTTTGTTGTTAATTTTGTTCCTCCTAAAATTCACATATTCAAGAATGAGAAAGTTAATCCACGTTAAAATGGGAATATAAAATATTAAATAATGAAGGCTAGAAGAACCAAAGCCAAAGGCTCTAGCTTCTTCATCCCCCATGTAAAAAAGCCATGTCATCATGACTAAAATGAGCGTGTTAATGCACAGTGAGGATAGGTTGCTGAACCATTTATGGCTGCTTTTATTAAATATCCATATCGATAGGATTGTAGAAATTATTAGAGAAACGGCCAGCATAATAAACAACAAATGAATCCCGCCTCTTTGTTTTAAATGATTTTGATAAATTATTTTAGATTTCCACAGGCATTGGAATCACTACCGCGTTGCAAGCTTTCTCGTAAAATTCCATTGGACCTGCTCCTCCAATAATGGCATATTCATAGCCTATTTCTTTCATATCTTTAAGGCAGTGATGCAACAGCGAATACCCAATCCCTTTTGTTCGTTGTGAAGTGTGTACTCCCATTGGGCCGAAGTAACATTTTTTATTTTGATAGATATCAAAGGCTGCAAAACCTGCCAATGTATGATCTTCCTCAAAGGCAACGTAAATTTTTGGATTTACTTCACATAATCCCTTTTCAATTGTTTGTGCCCATCCTTCCGAAAAATACATCTTTACGAATTGAATAAGATTTTCATAATCTTCTTTTTTAACCTTTCGAATGAAAGGAGGGTGTTTAATTTCAGGAAAAATATAATGACCAAGGTGAGTAATCATGTCTCGTGAAGTTGTGCCGAGAGCCATTATTATTTTTTTATCTTTCTCGGATAAATAGGAGGCAATTGTATTTGTAGCCAATAACGCTTTAAGTATATGGCCTTCATTTATGTAGATTTGATTATACTTTTTCATATATGTAATAGACTTTTTAATAACACTTTCAACTTCCGTAGCAATGGGAATTGTAAAAAAGTCATGATAAATAAATGGATGTTCAGGATCGATTACTGTTATTAATAAGTCTAAGTTCATATTGCATCTTAATGAGATTTCCCCTAATACACCTGTTTTTTCTAAAAAACATGCTAAAAGAATATGGCTGGGAGTAAGCATAACACTATTTGCTGCAAGTGCCTCACTTTCAGCAATGCGAAAGACTCTTTGAACCCTATCAGTAAGAAAAAGTTGTCCGTTATTCAGCTCAATCACCTCCTTTTAACAATGAAATATCTTCAATTTTGACCAAGTAGATTTCCAATTCTTATTTTGGATGCGTTCTTCATATAAATCTGCTAGTAGTGGATTTTCCAAAATATAAGGAGTTGGTCTCACTTCTAAATGAATGACATCGTGAATTCCATGAGGAGCTGTTAAAATTACATGATTGCTGGAATCTAATTTTACACCTAAAGCTGTTGCAGTTTCCGGAAACTTTGATATAGCATCAATGGAAGATTCATAGGGCGGTACATTATTTCGGATATGCATTCTCGCCTCATTTTTGACCGACCATGGAATTGTTGGATTAATTGCTCGCAAGTGATCTTCATATTCCTTTTCAGTCTCTTCCTTTAAATTGTTTAGGTCATAGTAAATGACATCTATATCTGAGAGCGGGGTTCGCCGAGTGAATCTATGTAATTCATCCCAAATTTTCGAACGGACAAAACCTGCACAAATCCACCAATCAGGTAATTTTAGAGATTTTGCATGATGTAAAATATTCATCATCCAATGATCTTGTTCAATTAAGTGAATGATATCTGCTTCGTTGTTGACCTTCAATTATCCTGCACCTGCCTTGTACTATGTTATCTTTACAATTGTAAAGGGTATAAATATAATATAGATATACAGCATAAATTAAACAGGGACGCCAGCTGCAACTGGCATCCCAACATACAGCTAGACTGCATGAAATGTAGCGACCCAAGGAAGAGATAACCCCCTATGCCGGGTCAAAGCAAGGGAGGGTTATTTCTTTTTATATAGAGAAATAACTATGGCGACTACTGATACGATTAGACTTGAAAACATTACCATCAAGACTATTGCTTCGTATAGAGTTACCATCAGCGTCACCTCCTCTCTACGAGGAAGTGGTCGCTTCCCACCCTGCTTATGTAACTGTATAATTCTACTATATCACAGAGTTGGATAACGCTACCAATTGCCATTCCAATAGAATTTATCTTCATCAATGACACTCGTACAGTAATCTTCTTCTCAATCTCTGCATTACGATGATTGCCATTGCACAATCAACTCTTATTCCTTACACTTATACATAATGATTCACGAAAAGGTGATCTACATATGAAAATTTTACTTGTGGAAGATGATAAAACGATTGCTTCTGGACTTGAATATTCGCTTCAGCAGGATCACTTTTCCACGATATTATGCCATGATGCTGCTTCAGCTAAGAAAGTAATAGCGAAACAGCTTGATCAAATTGCACTATGTTTATTTGATTTGTCTTTGCCAGATGGCAGCGGCTATGAATTGTGTAAAATCGTTAAGGAGAATGGCGATGTTCCGGTCATTTTTTTAACGGCTGTGGATGATGAAGTTAATGTTGTAATGGGGCTAGATATGGGGGCGGACGATTATATTACAAAGCCATTCCGTATTCGCGAGCTGCTTTCACGAATAAAATCCGTTTTACGAAGGTATAACAAACAAGCTCAAACAAAAACGCTAATTGATCTAGACAATATTAGAATCAATACACTTGAAGGCAAGGTCTATAAAAATGGCGTCGAGGTTATTTTAACGGCGTTGGAATATCGTTTGTTGTTAATCTTTGCAAATCACATTGGACAAGTTCTTTCCCGAAATCAGTTGCTTGAGCAAATTTGGGATGTAGCGGGAGACTTTGTGAATGATAATACATTGACGGTTTACATTAAAAGGTTGCGAGAAAAACTTGAGGACCAACCGCAAAATCCAACTATTATTAAAACGGTGCGCGGATTGGGCTATAAGGTTGGCGATTGACATGCTGCGGAATAAAGAGGTTCAAATCTTATTACTAATTATGTGTTCGATCAGTTTGGCGGCAATGATTGCAGCATTCTTTATTTCAATTTCTGCCTTTATTCTAGTTTTGAGTGTATCTATTTTACTGATTGCCTCCTGTTACGTGTTTACTCGTTGGAGGTATCGTGAAATTGAACATTTGTCTAGTTATTTACGTCAGATCACGAGTGGCAACTATTCTCTTGATATACGAGACAATCATGAAGGCGAACTTAGTATTTTAAAAAACGATATTTATAAAGTTACTTTAATGCTTTCTGAACAGAGCTCTCTTTTACAAAAAGATAAAGTCCAATTAACAGATGCAATTTCCGATATATCGCATCAATTGAAAACACCGTTAACATCAATGATGGTTATGTCTGATTTATTAAGTGATGCCGAGCTTCCAAAGGAAAAAAGAATGGAATTCACACGCAATATACGAGTTCAACTTGAACGGATTGAATGGCTCGTTTCTTCATTATTAAAGTTATCCAAAATTGACGCAGGTACGGTTCAGTTCAAAAAAGATAAAGTCATAATGCAGAAACTAATACATGCAGCTATGCAATCGGTCCTTATTCCAATTGATATTAAAGAGCAGACCATTTCAATAGAAGGTGAAAAATCAGTTTCATTTATGGGCGATTCCAATTGGACGATGGAAGCCATTATAAATATATTAAAAAACTGTGTAGAACATACGGAAGAAGGCGGAACGATTTCCATTTCTTTTACAGAAAACGCATTGTTTACGGAACTTATCATTGCTGATAACGGAAAGGGCATCCCAAAAGAAGATCTGCCGCATATTTTTAAACGTTTTTACAAAGGGAAAAATGCAAGTGAAGAAAGTGTTGGGATTGGGCTTGCGATGGCATATAGCATCATAAAAAGTCAGAACGGGGATATTAGTGTTGTGAGTGAAAAAGAAAAGGGAACACAGTTTAGGATAAAGTTTTATAAGCAAGTCATTTAGATGACATTTGAAAAATGATATGATAAGAGTAGGCATAATATAGGGAAGTTAAGGGTGGAAGGCAGTTACCTCCTAGTGATAGAAAGGGGGTGATGCCTATGACTACTTTTCAAACCATTTATCTTATGATTAGTTTTGCAACTCTCATTGTTGCCATACTGTCATTTCATAAAAGGGAAAAGTAAAACCACCCTTAGCCTACCGAGCTAACGAGGGTGGTTTTACTTCACCTTAGAAAAAGCCTTCCCAATCTAACGGGAACTATATTGTGCCAGTCGGTAGGGTGTGTCCAGCACCTTACCGTCTTTTTTATTTTATGAGTATCTATAAATACTATACCATAATGGGGTCTATTTCAAAACGACCAAATAAGTTCTAATGTGACTAAATTGTCATTTTCAAAGTCACTTGAAAGTCATTTTAGACAGATAAACTATAATCAACAGCAAATATGGAGGTTTTACAATGGAAATTTTAAAAATAGAGAATCTGTCTAAAGTGTATGGTAAAGGTGAGACGGCCGTTAAAGCGTTGGATGATGTTTCATTCTCGGTAAAAAAAGGTGAGTTTGTTGCAATTATCGGTCCGTCGGGATCAGGTAAATCCACCCTTTTGCATTTGCTTGGTGGTGTAGATCGCCCATCAAGCGGAAAGGTATTTGTGGATAATACAGATATCTATAGTCTAAACGAAACACAGTTAGCAATCTTTAGAAGAAGACAAATCGGATTGATTTATCAATTTTACAATCTTATTCCAGTTTTAACAGTGGAAGAAAATATTACATTGCCACTATTGTTAGACCAACATAAAGTTGATCAAAAGCAATTTAATGATATCGTCAAAAAGTTAAATCTAGAAAACCGCTTGAATCATTTACCGAATCAGCTTTCTGGAGGACAGCAACAGCGTGTTTCGATTGGCCGCGCATTAATTAGCAATCCAGCGATTATGCTTGCAGACGAACCGACTGGAAACCTAGATAGTAAAAATAGTGGTGAGATTATCGACTTGCTAAAAATGTTTAATAAAACATTTAATCAAACTCTAATTGTCATTACACATGATGAACGAATTGCTCTACAAGCAGACCGTATCATCGCTATTGAAGATGGGAAGGTCAAGAAGGACGAGGTGGTTCGTCCATGAACATTGTCAACAAACTAACGATTAGGCATTTACGGCAAAATAAACGACGAACACTTGTCACGATCATTGGAGTAATTATTTCAGTGGCCATGTTAACAGCGGTAGCGACAATCGGTGTTTCTTTTATGGATTTGTTGAAAAGGCAGACGATTGCAGATGAAGGGGAATGGCATGTTCTTTATAAGAATGTTAACCAAGAGCAGGTCCACGCAATAAAAAAAGATGAGGAGACGAAAAAAGTAGTCCTCTCAAGAGATATAGGCTATGCCTTACTGAAAGGCAGTAAAAACGAAAGTAAGCCTTATTTATTCATCAAGGAATATAATAAATCCGGCTTTGAACAATTTCCAATAGAATTAAGCAGCGGTAGATTGCCGAAAGCACCAAATGAAATCGTCATTTCGGATGAAATTATTAATAATGCGAAGGTTGATTATAGAATTGGCGATATTATAAAGCTTGATATTGGACATAGAATTACAAATGATCCTGACATAGAGGGGCCAATAGATGAAACGTATTCTTTATTAATAAAAGACGGAGAGACCAATGAAAAATTAGAAACAACAGCAACAAAAGAATTTACAATCGTTGGCACTATTAAACGCCCTGGGTGGGAAATACCATGGGGTCCGGCTTATACTGTGATTTCTTATCTTGATGAAGAAGTGCTTAGTAAGGATGAGCTTGTAAATGCAACGGTCGTCTTAAACAAAGTTAAAACTTCTTTATTTGATCATGCCCAAAACTTAGCTGAGAAAAATCAGATAGAAAAAGTTGACTTTAACCATAATTTACTTCGCTATTATGGTGCGATTAAAAATGACGGTATGCGTACAACCCTTTATTCGTTGTGTGCCATCATTATGGTCATTATTATTGTTGGATCAGTATCATTGATTTACAATGCTTTCGCAATTTCTGTTGCGGAACGCTTTCGCCATTTAGGGATGCTTTCGAGTGTTGGGGCTACAAAGAAACAGAAGCAAAACTCAGTATTTTTTGAAGGCTTTGTTATTGGATTGATTAGTATTCCAATTGGAATTATTTCCGGGCTTGCCGGAATGGGAGTAACCTTTTTATTTATCAATACCATTATTCAAGGAGCTATGGGAGTAACTGAGAAGTTAAAAGTGACGGTAACACTTGGTTCGACTTTAGTGGCGATCTTAGTCTCGATTATTACAATTTTTATTTCCACCTACATCCCGGCAAGGAGAGCATCCCGAATTTCAGCAATTGACGCTATCCGTCAATCCACGGATGTGAAACTGACTAGAAAAGCAGTAAAAACTTCTAAATTTGTTCGGAAAATATTTGGAATCGAAGCAGAGATCGGATTGAAAAATTTAAAAAGAAATAAGCGCAGATATCAAGCCACCGTTTTTTCACTCGTGATTAGTATTATGCTCTTTTTATCGGTTGCCTTTTTTACAGCGAATTTGAAAAAGTCATTGTCCCTCTCACAAGATGGTTTGAATTATGATATCGTGATGGAAATTCAAAAAGGGAGAGACGACCAGTTAGTCAATTCAATTTTGTCTATGGATGAAGTGACAAAATCCAGCATGATGTCGCAGCAATATAGTGTAACTTCGTGGATTGAAAAAGATAAGACGTCGGATGCATTGCGAAAATTTGAAGGTTTCAACAATCAGCTTGTTGATGGGAAATATCCTTATAGTATTAATCTTTATTCTATAGATGATGAAAGCTTAAAAGCCTATGCAAAAGAAGTAGGTGCTGATTATAACAAGTTACAAAATGGATTAAATGCGATTGTCATTGATCAGATTAAGTATGAAGATGCTGCTGCGGGAAAATATGTTGAAACGAAAGCAATCCATACGAAAGTAGGGGAGCAGATTGATTTATTTTCTTATAATGAGGAGCATGAGAAAGAGCAATTTTTGAATAAAATAACGGTTGCCGCGTTAACCGGAAAACTTCCAATGGGGGCTTATGGAGGATATCCTGGTAGTTTGGATGTAATCGTGTCTGAATCAACTTTAGAAAAATTGGGATTTGTCGCAGAAGACAACCGAATGCTGTATTTAAACAGTGCAGATCCACTTAAGACGCAGCAGAAAATTGAGGAAATCGAAGAAGTAAGGCATTATATACACAACGTTTATCAAAGTCGCCAGCAGGATGAACAAATGGTCATGATCATGTCTGTCTTTACGTATGGGTTTATCGTGTTGATTACGGCGATTTCAATTGCGAATATCTTGAATACCATTTCGACAAGCATATCTTTAAGAAAAAGAGAATTTGCGATGTTGAAATCAATGGGAATGACGCCAAAAGGCTTTAACAAAATGATGAATTACGAAAGTATTTTTTACGGAATAAAGGCATTGGTTTACGGGTTGCCATTAAGTATCGTATGTATGTTCCTTATCTATAAGGCGTTGGCGAATTCGTTTAGTTATAGTTTTACACTACCGTGGTTAAGTATTATTTATGTAGTTGTGGCCGTTTTTCTTATCGTCGGTACGTCGATGCTATATTCAAGCGCGAAGGTTAAGAAGGAGAACATTATTGATGCTCTAAAACAGGAAAGTATATAATGAGGAAAAGGCTTCTAGAGATAGGAGCCTTTTTTCTATAAGGGGTGTGTTGGATGATTCAAAAGTGGATTGCGGAAATCGAAAAAGGTTGGGGATTGGAACATTTCGATTTGAAAAACGCATCGATTAAAAGGGAGGCTTCTGCTATTAAAACAACGGAGTATAAGCTGGAAATGGAATGGTTTCCTGCAGGGGCTGAAATGGAGGAAGAATCGAATCCTCCCGGAACTGTGTGTGCCGAAGTGAATTTGACATATGGATTTTTAACAAGCTTTATTATAGTTAGAGGTGAAGATTTTAGGGAAAGTCCTCCATTATTACCGAGTACAAATTTGGAGGATGTAGTGGCATGGATCGAATCTACAACAGGATTGAAGTGCGAAATTGATTTCCGGCTACAAATGAAAGACAAAGATGGTGACTACAAGGAATATTTCTTTTCCTCTCTTTTGAATGAAAGAAAAGTCTCACCGGGCGGTTATATTGAAGTTAAAGTAAATAAACAAGGGTATATTGTTTTTTATTCATTATTTGGTTTCTTTCCGAGACTTTATCCGGAAATTACAATTGAGCAAGACCAGCCCGACCTTAATTTGAATAAATTCAAACAAAAGCAAGTCGTCCTATTTGGATTGCCGGAAGAAGAAGGATACCAGCTCTTATATGGAGTGGAAGAAGCTTTTGTTGGCGGCGTTAAGGATCAGATTGTCCTTCATTGGAATGACGACGATCCTGTAAAGGAAATTCGCTTTTCAGACAAAATAGTCGGCGCGATGTGGGAGGAATTTTATAACTCACAAATCATTACAGAAGAAGAGATGTCATTACATATACCACATCCTGATTGCCTCCCTATTAGAGATGATGAAAAACATGAATTATTACAAGTGATTTCGAATTATTTAAAAGTCCACCGCCCGAAAGAAAGCGGCAAATGGCAAGTTGAGAATATCGAGAGGAAAAATGGACTTTTACATGCTGATGCAGTTCCTATTAATTATGTGGATAGAATTTTAGACAAACTTAAATTCTTATACGATGCCGATGAGCATATAGTACTTCATGTTATGGATAAACGCGAGATATTTAGTAAAAAGATTGAGATGCCTTCAAAAGATGTAAAAGTGACAAAAGAAGAAGCGCTAGCGCTATTGGAAAAAGATATCTTTTTCGAGCCTTATTATATGTATGATTTCGAGAAAGAGATTCTTAAGTCAACGCAAATGATTGATTGCCATGAATTTGTTAATGCTGTGACAGGAGAAAAAGTGCAGGAATAGATTCTTGCCCTAAGGTTACAGATTAAAGACAAAACGACTAATAGAATTTCGTAATGGCTAATAGGACCGTCGTAACGGCTAATAGAATTTCGTAATGGCTAATAGGACCGTCGTAACGGCTAATAGAATTTCGTAATGGCTAGTAGGACCGTCGTAACGGCTAATAGAATTTCATAATGGCTAATAGGACTGTCATAACGGCTAATAGAATTTCGTAATGGCTAATAGGACCGTCGTAACGGCTAATAGAATCATGAAACAGATAGATTAATCCCTAAATTCATCCAACTTCAGCAAATAATTATAAAAAACCTGGTTAGAATTCCTAACCAGGTTTACAACACTTTATCTTTTTCCCAATCATACGTCCAAAAACGTTCTTTTTGCCAGTGTGAGAGTAATTCTGGATCATTGGCGGAGAGCCTTTCCTCCATATCGGCAAGCATCCAGGCCGTTTGTGAAATATGGGCTTTTAACGCTCCAAGCTTTTGTTCCCAAGCAGCGCTTACATCGTAATGAATGTCGGCAGGACCAATTTCAGCTTCCGTATTTTTTGAAAAAGCGACGCAATGCAGTTTCGGACGGTTTTCTTTCGGAAGTCTTCTTACTGCGCGAACGACAGCTCTGCCAGTTGCCTCATGGTCAGGGTGGACTGAATATCCTGGATAAAATGAAATTACGAGCGATGGATTGAGCTCTTCAATCATTTCAAATACCATATTGGCGAGCTTTTCATCGCTTTCAAATTCCAAAGTTTTATCCCGGTAGCCCATCATACGTAAGTCTGTAAGCCCCATTGACTTTGCAGCAGCCTCAAGTTCGGCTTTTCTAATTTTTGGCAAGGACTCTCTAGTAGTAAACGGGGGATTTCCAAGGTTTCTGCCCATTTCTCCGAGAGTTAAACATGCGTATGTAACGGGGGACCCGTTTTTTATATAACTCGAAATAGTTCCTGATACCCCAAATGCCTCATCATCTGGGTGAGGGAACACAACTAATACATGGCGTTCTTTTTCCATTGGCATGATCTCCTTTCGTAAAATCTTATTCAAACGGGGTCTTGCTAATTTCTAATGCTACGGCTAGTTTTCCGTCATAACCGTGTCCAGCAAGAAGCAACCGTCCCAGTTCATCTAATTCAAAATGTGTAAGTCCTTCTGCATAAATCCATCCAATCGGAAGCTTTAACCCTACACGATATGGGCCATCGCCTACAATTTTACCGTGCTCGTAACACACTTGCGCGTTGCGGATATACGCTCCAGCTGAAAAAAATGAATCATTATTATGGGCAGCGTATGCACCATTTGTTGTTTCTAGATGTATGTAAACACTGTCGCCAGCAAAATCGTTTATGTGTTGTTGCACCTTTAATACATTTATCTTCTCCATTTATTCGGCCTCCTTCCTAAAGGAACGATATGTTTATTTTACATATAAATGTGCATTTTGTCTTATATAAAAAACGCCTGAAAGAGATTGAATCTCTTTCCAGGCATTTCACTTATGCTTACTTATTGTATGCACCGTGCATTACAGGTCCTACATATTGGTTAAGCTTCCAACCGTGCTTAATCGCAGCTGTTACAAACTCTTTAGCGGCGGAAACAGCTTCTTTTACTGATTTTCCATGAGCCAAGTTCGCTGTAATCGCTGCGGCGAATGTACAGCCTGCACCGTGGTTGTACGTAGTCTCTAATTTTTCTTTTTCGAGAAGTGAAAATTCTTTTCCATCATAAAAGAGATCGATTGCTTTATCGTGATTCAAGCCTTTACCGCCTTTAATGACGACATTTTTAGCGCCTAGATCGTGAATTTTAGCGGCGGCTTCTTTCATATTATCGATTGTTTTAATTGGGCCGGTTTTAGCAAGCTGCCAAGCTTCGAAAAGGTTTGGAGTTACTACTGTTGCGCGTGGTACGAGCAGTTCGCGCAATGCTTCTGTGTTTTCAGGCTGCAATACCTCGTCTTCGCCTTTGCAAACCATTACAGGATCAATCACGACTTTCTCCAATTTATGTTCATCAATTTTACGAGCACCAAGTTCAATAATGTCAACAGATCCAAGCATCCCCGTTTTCATGGCGTCGATGCCGGTGGATAAGATCGTTTTTAATTGTTGTTCGACGATCGATACGTCAATTGGAAAAACACCGTGACTCCAACCATTGTCGGGGTCCATCGTTACGATTGATGTCAAAGCGGTCATTCCGTAGACGTCATGTTCTTGAAATGTTTTTAAGTCTGCCTGTATACCTGCACCGCCACTAGAGTCAGAACCAGCGAGGGTCAATACTTTTTTCATTGCCATAAAAACTACCTCCTAGTTTCACTTGATGTTTATTTTTAGAATATACTAAATTTCACTTGTTGAAAAGATTTTTAACTTTACAAAATAGGATGTACCATAGTAAACTAAAAATGTTAAATTGCGCACGATTTTCCAAGGGAGGAATGTAGTATGTCAAATGTAAACATAATCACTCAAGAAAACTTCATACTGCCCGTGGATCATGGTGTCAATTTTCGTTAATGATTTATATCCATTAATTTTATCCATTTTCCATGGGCGCATATAAGCTCATGGTTTTATATTTGTACGGGATACGTATGCCCATATGACAAAAAACAGAAACCGCGACTTGCGGTTATTTTTTTTGTCCAGCACAAGCAGCCGCCGACGGACCCACATCCTGTGGCCTGTACGTCGATGGGCAAGGCGCTTGCGTTATTCTAAATGCGAAAAAAATTGGAGGAAATTAAACAATGGATTTAAAAATATTAGGTTGGAACGAACAATTTGAAAATGAATTTGAATCATATAAACAAGAAGGCTACTCAATGGGAAGGGTAGCTTTAGAACATAAGCATATGTATAAAGTGTTAACAGAACACGGAGAAGTATTAGCTGAAGTGTCAGGGAAATTTCAATATAATGCTGCGGGGCGGGGAGCTTATCCGGCAGTCGGGGATTGGGTCGTTCTATCCATAAGAATGGAAGAGAGTAGAGCAACGATTCACCGCATTTTACCGAGAAAAAGCAAATTTTCCCGAAATATAGCTGGAGCTACAACAGAAGAACAAATTGTCGCAGCAAACGTCGATACCGTTTTTATCGTAGCTGCCCTCAATGCGGATTTTAATGTGCGAAGAATAGAACGGTATATGTTGATGGCTTGGGAAAGTGGAGCGAATCCAGTCATTATTTTAAGCAAAGCTGATCTTTGCCAAAATATCGATGATAAGGTACAAGAAACGGAATCTGTTGCCATCGGAGTTCCCATTCATGTTGTAAGCGCGGAGCGAAACATTGGAATTGAAGCCCTTTCGGAATATATAAAAGAAGGGAAAACAGTTGCACTTCTTGGATCATCCGGCGTTGGAAAATCCACACTTGTCAATACGTTTACCGGAAAAGCAACGTTAAAAACAGCTGGCATACGTGAGGATGATGATCGCGGTCGACATACAACGACCCATCGTGAACTTGTTGTCCTTGATCAAGGTGGAATATTAATCGACACCCCAGGGATGAGAGAATTACAGCTTTGGGAATCGGATACGGGATTGAGTCAAGAATTTTCTGATATAGAGGAGTTCACCTCCCGATGTAAATTTAGAGATTGCAGCCATAATGGAGAACCAGGATGTGCGGTTCGCAAGGCGATTGAAGAAGGCGAATTAGATGCAGATCGATACAAAAGCTATCTTAAATTACAAAAAGAACTGGCATATTTAGAAAGAAAAGAAGATAAACAACTAGCACAAGCTGAGCGTGATAAATGGAAAAAGGTTACGATGGGGCAAAGGAAGAAAAGGTAGGTAGGAATAAATGTTGTTAAATAACTTTGAAGAATACGACGATCCAATATTATATGATAAAGAAAATGACTCATTTAATGACGATATTTCCTTCTTATTGAAGTGGGCATCGAAAAAGCAAGGACCAATCATTGATTTAGCTTGCGGAACAGGGAGAACTACAATTCCGTTGGCGAGGGAAGGGCATCGGGTGATTGGAGTAGACGTTCATAGCGGCATGCTAAATGAAGCGAAAAAGAAATCATCTAAGCTGAACCTTCCAATCGAATGGATGGAACAAGACTGCACTCAGTTTCAGTTGGAAGTAAAGAGTGGATTTATATATACAGTTGGAAATTCTTTTCAGCATTTCCTTACAAATGAAGCGCAAGATGGGCTGTTATCTTCTGTGTATAAACATTTAGAAGACGAAGGCATCTTTATTTTCGGAACAAGATTTCCGAGTACGGAGGAATTATTGCAGCCAAGCACGGAGGAGTATTGGAGAACATATCACGACCGTGAAACTGGACATAGAGTGGATGTTTTTACAATTAGCATTTATGACAGTCTCAATCAAATTCAAGATTACACGACGATTCGGAAATATAAGAATGATCTTGATGAAATCGTAAATGAAAAAAGAACGAATATCAGTCTACGATATGTATTTCCGAAAGAAATGGAGAGAATGTTATCTGCTCATGGATTAAAAGTTCTCCAAGTTTATAAAGACTGGAACGAATCTCCGATTTCGAATGATAGTTACGAAATGATATATGTTTGTGAAAAAATATAAGATGTTTCTTATGAGGCTGCTTAGATCTTGAATGATCTAAGCGGTTTTTTTAATCGGTAAAAGCAGGATTATAAAATTTAACGAGGAATAGACTTAATAACCGAAAGCAGAAAGGGGAGGTGAGATGGAGCTAGTATTTATTCGCCATGGTCAAGGCGAACATACACTGGAAATTCCTCGCAGCCTGCAATTGGAAGATCCTTCTTTAACAGCAAAAGGAGTAGAGCAAGCAAGGTTATTAAGAAGTGAACTTCCCTTAGAGAAAGAAGATATTATTATAATAAGTCCTACAAGAAGAACATTGGAAACAGCTTTAATTTGGAGCGAAAATATTCGTTGTCAAAAAATTGTTAGTGTATTAGTATCTCCAAGAATGTTTCCAATTCTTCCAGATGCACGAACATTACCTTGCGACAAAATAATGGATATAGAACATATCAAATCTGAATTTCCTTCCGTACATATTGATATGGCAGTTCCTCCCGAATTATGGTCTAAGGGAATAAATATTATGGCGGAAAGTGAATTTGTAAAAATAAGCAAAGAATTTATTGCTGATTATAAAGGGTTTAAAAAAGAAAAGCTTCATATCGTTTCACACGATGGTACCATAACCTCTTATAGACAAATGATTTCTGGCCAAACACTTACTAGAAAAGATTTCCCACAAGATGCGGGCTGGTATCGAATAAATTGTTAATCTATCAGGAAGAAAAAATAGTAGGGAAATGGTAGATTTAGAAGGATCATTCAATGTTCGAAAATAACTTTGGAGGACAATAGATGAAAAGTGAGGATAAATTTGATTTAGTATTAGATATCGCAGGTGTACTAGCAACTAACTTTTCACCATTATTTTGGAGAGAGCTTTCTATAGAATATAGTATTTCATATAGTGATCTTATTGCTTTCAAAAAAGAAATCCGTGATGAATTATGGACGGGCAAAATTACAGAAAACGAGTTTTGGCATAGATTAAGAAAAAAGTTTCCGACTATCGAAATGGAGGGTGCAAAGATAAAATTATTATCCTGTATAAAACCATTACCCGCGATTGAACAAATTCCACTTTTAAGTGAATATGTGAATATTCATTTACTGAGTAATCACAGGAGAGAATGGATTGAGCACATAATTAGCCCTGTTAATCATTATTTAAAAAGCATTATAATATCTAGTGATGTAGGCTGTTGTAAGCCGCAAGCGGAAATCTATTTAATTGCCAACACTTATGTAAGCCACGATCATGTTCTATTTGTAGATGACCAAGAGAAAAATTTGAAGGAAGCACACAATATTGGTTGGAATACTTTACTCGCTGATGAAAAAGGAGAATGGATGAACAGCTTATCCACATTTGTAAAAAATTCAAGCGAGATTCGAAGGAGAGATGATTATGAAAGTACGACTTTCAGATTTTAGTGAGTGCTGGGCTCAAATGTTTCATGATGAATCCCAATTCCTGAAAACAATATTTGGTGACGAAATAATAATATTTGAGCATTTTGGAAGTACGTCCGTTAAGGGTATGATGGCCAAACCCGTAATTGATATGATGTGCATCGTGAAAGATATAGAAAAGATAGATTCGTTCAATGAAAAAATGGATTTCTTGGGATATGACGTTGCTGGAGAGTTGGGGATTCCAGGAAGACGATTATTCCGAAAGGGCGGGGAAGATAGAACTCATCATATTCATTTTTATCAACAAAATAATCCACATATTGAACGCCATTTAATTTTTCGTGATTACCTCCGTACTTATCCACAAGAAGCAGCAAAATATAGTGACTTTAAGAAGCAGTTGGCCCGCCAATTTGATGATACTAGAGAATATAGTATGGCAAAAAAGCATTTCGTGAAAGAAATGGAACAAAAAGCCCTTCTTTGGTTTCAAAAAAGTCAGCAGAAATAACAGAAACAAGGCTAAAAGGTTAAAGTTATAAATAAAATTAAACATTAACCTTATAATTCAAAACTAATTCGTCTCCTGGTAATCCTCTTATTCCCCAATTATGTTTTGGCGTTTCAAAAATAGTAATTTCTAAGTCTTGAGGGAATATTTCTAATTCTGAACTAATACGTTCAAATAACAACTTTATTAATAATTTTTTTGCTTCAACTGTTCTACCTTCAAATATACTAATCTCGATTATCGTATATGCCTCAGTTCGTCCGTCTGCAAAATAAAAGTCACTTTCATCCATAGGGAAAAAACGATGAAATTTCTTATTAGTAGGATATTCAAGCGCATCTACCATACACGAATGAATGACATTCGATAATGTTTTTTTTATAGGATTTAGCTTTTCCTTAAATCCATAAATTTTTATTTGTCCCAAAGTCATCATCCCTTTAACTCGTCATTAAACCAAAATGGGCTACTACATAATCACTATTCAACAAAAAGAAGAAATCTCCTTTTTTAACCCTTTTCCTTAAATTTGAATAATAAGCCTTTAGAAAGTTTGAGGAGTGAATGAATTGATTAAACATCGTTTACTATTGATCGACTTAGATGATACTCTACTTAGTTCTACATGGTTTTATGATGGATTGAAAAAAACGATTAAGATACATCCTTTAACCGAAAAACTAGATGAGGTAATATTTTTTGAAAAAATGCGTAACGTTCCAAAGTACTTATTGGAGAAATTGACAAGGAAGGAACTAACCCCATTGGAATTTAGACGAGAACGGTGGAGGCAATCCTTTGCATATTTTGATGTGGTGTATGATATAGAACTGCTAGATGAAATAGATGGGCTCTTCTTGAAAATAAGTATGGATTATATTATCGAAAATAAAAAATTAATAGATTTACTGAATGATTTGCAAGCACATTATCAACTTGGAATAGTCACAAACGGTCTTTATGATCCACGTATTAAAATTAAGAAGATGCAACTATCGGTCGTTTTTCCTGATGATTGTATATTCGATGCTGAACAGCTTGGATATAGGAAGCCTGACCAAGAGATTTATTTAGCAGCCTTGAACCATTTTGGGAAAGAACCGCGAGAAACTCTTTTTATTGGAGACTCTTGGACACACGACATAGTTGGACCAATGGAAGTTGGAATGGATGCCATCTGGGTTAATAAAAAAGGTATAAAAAAACGGACACCTCATCATCCCTTTGCTATTGTTTCAGATATATTGGAGGTAAGAAGCATATTGCTTAGAAATTAAGTTAATAAATGACTACTCGCTTTGAGGATTATTGGAAGGTTTTGAAGAATTTCTTATTAAAGATTTAATTGGAGTTACTTTTTTGTTGCAAATTTCCTATAAAAAAGAAATTGATTTAGGGGGACAGGTGTGAAAACAACATTAATAAATATCCTTCTACGTATTTTGTTTTATCCTTTACCTGAAATATCAATTAGTGGAAAAGAAGAAAAAGTATTTCATGATTTATTCGAAACTTCTAGTAAAAAAGCGGATAAATTAATCGAGTACAACCTTGCCGTACCTAAATATAAATTTCTTTATTATTTAACGAAAAGTAGGCTGGTTGTGTTACATGGATCTAATCAAAAGGAAATACATACTTTTGAACCTCGCAGGCAGACCTTATATAACGGTGAAATAGTGGAGGCGATTTTTGCTACTAAAGATCCGTTGTGGCCCATTTTTTATGCCATTTTAGATAAGGCGAAAATAGTTGGAAATATAAGAAATGGTTCCGTGTCAACGAATGGCCATAGAAGTTTTCACTTTTATTCCTTAACGAAACCTACACTCATAAACTCTCCTTGGACATCCGGAATGATTTATCTATTTCCTCATGATTCCTTTACCAAGATAAGTAAAGGTGCCGTTCAATTCAATGAATGGATTAGTGAAAGACCCATAACGCCAATTGCTAAAATTGAAATTGAACCAAGCGATTTTTATTTTATCGAAAGGGTGGTATCACATCGATCTGATGAATCATTAATTAAATCGTGGTTGTTATACAAATTGAGATCATTGTTATTTAAGAAAAATACATAACGAAAGTATAGGAACAAAGCTAAACACTTGTAATCAAGTAATATTCAATTCCCAAAGATAAATGTTAATATTAAAAGTATTTTTAACTTTGGTATAATCGCCAATCATCGAATATGGGTGCATTCATTAAAAAAATGCGAGTAAAAGGGCACCGATCATCGTATTGATGCCCTAAGTTGATCAGTAAAGGAAGAGGAAGGTCATCAATCATCGTATTGATGCCCTAAGTTGATCAGTAAAGGAAGAGGAAGGTCACCAATCATCGTATTGGTGCCCTTAGTTGATCAGTAAAGGAAGAGGAAGGTCATCAATCGCACCATTATGGCCTTTGAGTGTTTAAAAAAGCAAGATGAAGGCTATCAATCTACATAATGAAGATTTTTATCTTCATCATCCACCAAGTCACGACCCTGTCGATCGATAGTGCTTCACCCCAAACCGCCAAACGAGCAAACATGGGAGTATAAAAACTATTCCAGCAATCGGTGCTAGCATATTGAGAAGGGCGTCTCCTTCATTTCTTCCTAACACATACAATAAAGGCAGGTAGTTGACGCAGCCAAACGGAATGACGAATGTAAAAAATTTAGTGACCCATTTGTGGTAGATATTCAATGGATATTGGGCCATTTCCCTGCCGCCATCGGTAAAAATATTTACGACTTCGAGTCCTTGAATCGTCCAAAAACATAAAGTTGCGGCTAGAATGAAGATGCCCGTAAAAATAAATACTCCGCTGAAAATCATCAGTAAAAGAACACAAGCTTTTACAAAACTCCATTCAATCGATAAGTTACTTAATGCCCAAGTCAAAACGATGATGCTTTGAATGAGTCTTCCCAATCTTGTAAACTCGAATTGCGATCCCATTACTTGAATGATCGTACCTCTAGGCCGTACGAGCAATCGATCAAAATTTCCGTTCCTCACAAGGCCAGAAAACGAATCAAATCCTCGTGCGAAACATTCACTTATGGCGAATGACATATGAATGACTGCAAAGCATAGAGCTACTTCGAAAAATGTCCATCCTTTAATTTGGCCAAAACGTTCGAATAGAAAATATAGCCCTGCAAAAACGGATAAAGGTATGAAAAATTGGCCTAGCGATAATAGCCAAAATGATGTTCGATACTGCATTTGAGACTTAAACAATATATGAAGGTATTTAAAATATAAGCTCATTCCATCATCCTCCTTGAACGACAACTCTTTGCAAGGCTTTTTGAAAAGCAAATTTTCCGAGTAAAACAAGGACGACTAACCATCCTAATTGAAACAGAATGCCGACCAAAGCTTCATTCTGAGGAATATGGCCGGAATAAACGCGGAAAGGAAAATCGGCTGTTAAACGGAACGGGAGCATATAAGCAATATTTTGCATCCAAGATGGCATTAATGGAATGGGAATCGTCAGCCCTGCTAAAAATTCACCGACCACACTAAACATAAGTAATGAGCCTACAGGTGACATTGTGATGAATACAGAGATGTAGATAAACATGGAGATGGCTACTAATAGTAATAAACCTAGTATGATAGCTAAGACAAATAATAGAAAGGTAGTGAAGTTTGACGGTAATGTCATTCTATAAGGCTGCGGCAAGAAAAACGCAACGATTAGAATTGGAAAGCTTCGAAGTAGTGCACTGGACAAGCGTTGTGCGAGTAACTTTGCATACCAAAAGCCGTAGATTCCGCAAGGTCTACAAAGTTCATAGGCAATATTTCCAGTAGTAATAAGATCGAAAAGCTCGTTATCACGAAACCAAAGCATGATGAAAGCAAGAAACGCTTGTTGAAGCCAAAGGTACGTAATTAATTCTTTTAATGACATCGGCGGAGTTTGGATAGCATGTTCATAAAAAGCCTCAAAAATCATGATATACATAAATCCCCAGAAAAATTGCGTTGCTACCCCGGCAAGTGCTGCTGTCCGATATTGCATTCCGTTCAGAAGCCTTAACCTCAACACTGAGACATATGCACTCATATTTGATACTCCTTATATAATTGAATAATAATTTCTTCAATAGGCTGGGAATCAATCGAAAGGTCAACGATTTCCACCATGCTTGATAATGTCGCAATGACTTCTGAGACCATGGTTTTCCCTGTATCCACACTTAAAACTGCCCGATCGCTAGTTTGAGAGAGTACGGTCACTCCATAAATATTAAAAGCTTGGGAAGCTTTCCTATAATCAACTGTCATCATTTTGTTCGACCCAAACTTTTTCCGAAGCTCATTCAGTTTCCCATCATATAGCAAACTACCTTTTCCGATTAAGATCACACGGTCGGCAAGCGCCTCAATATCGTTCATATCATGCGTCGTTAGGATGACCGTCACGCCTTTTTCTTTATTGATCGTTTTAATAAAATTTCGGACTGCAATTTTAGAAAGAGCATCAAGCCCAATCGTTGGCTCATCTAAAAACAATACACTCGGACTATGTAATAAAGACGCAGCAATTTCACAACGCATCCGCTGTCCTAAGCTTAACTGCCGCACGGGTGTGTTGATAAGCTCCTTTAATTCGAGTGTTTCCACAAGCAAATCTATATTTGCCTTATATTCTTGTGGAGGAATTTTATAAATATCGCGTAAAAGCTCGAATGAATCAGCGACTGGTACATCCCACCAAAGTTGGGAACGCTGGCCGAAAACAACGCCAATATTTTTCACATATGAAACTCGTTCTTTCCAAGGCGTATATCCCATTATCGTACACTTACCGCTATCAGGTACCAAAATACCGCTCATCACTTTAATGGTAGTGGACTTTCCAGCTCCATTTGGCCCAATGTAACCAACAATTTCCCCAGGATCAATTGAAAACGAAATATCATTGAGTGCATGAACAATTGTATGCTCACGGTAAAAAAGCGCTTTCAATGAATTCGCAAGTCCAGTTGAGCGCTTAGCAACTTTAAATGATTTGTTTAAGCCTTCAATTTTAATCAAGCATTTCCCTCCCTTAAATACACAATCGGAAGGAAAATATTATCACTATATGATAGGGCTGTCAATCCATTTTTTAAAAATTTGAAAAATATATGGTATAATTTGAATAAGAAGGGGGATGACTATGAGTCTCTATCAAAAAGAGCCTATTACGTTTGACGAGTATTTACAAATTCGCGAGAATACCGAAGAATTATTGGAATACATCGATGGGTTCATCTATATGTCGCCATTTCCATCGACAAGGCATCAACGAATATCTAGGAAGCTCCTAGTTCAATTGGATCGTTTTTTTGAAGGGAAGCCTTGCGAAGTTTTTTCTGCACCGTTTGATATTGAACTGAAAAATGAAAAAAAGGATGGGACCAAAATTTTCATTCCGGACCTGAGTGTTATTTGTGACAAAAAGGGATTCACGGATTCTAGATATGTCGGAGTTCCAAGTCTAATAATAGAGATCCTAAGTCCTACCAATCAGTCTCATGACCTAATCACGAAGTTAAATATTTATATGGAGTATGGAGTGAAAGAATACTGGATTGTGAATCCAATGCTATTATCAATTACAGTTTACAAGCTTAATGAAAAAAATATGTATGAGCAGCATGATATGAAAACAGAAATAGGACAAATTCATTCGGGATTTTTAGATGGATTCACTATAGAATTGAAGGAGATTTTTAGTGAAGGGTAAAAATCGAGTGTTAACCATAGGGAGGCACTCGATTTTTTGCTATTTTCCAAATACATATGTTTTTAAAAGCGCAAAACGCTCGCGAGTTGTTAATTTCCATTTCACAACCTTAGGTGTTTTGGCCGCTACAGTGTCCGACTCTAAATCAAGTCTGCGGGCAATTTTTCTAGCTCGTGCAAGATGGAAATCACTCGTAATGATCGTAACAGAGTTGATGGAAGCAGGCAGCAGTTTCTTAGAAAATTGAATATTTTCATAGGTAGATGTCGATGCTGTTTCCAAAATTAAGCGATCCTCTTTGATGCCGTGTTCGACTAGGTATCGTCTCATAGCTTCCGCTTCTGAAATATCTTCATCCGGACCTTGGCCTCCTGATAAAATGAATTTTACGTGATGGTGTTCGTTTGCGTAATTCAAGGCCGCTTCAAGTCTGTAGCGTAAAGAAAGTGAAGGAATCTCACCATTCACTTTAGCACCGAGAATTATGGCATATTCATTTTTTCCATTGGCGGCGGGCTGCTTGCCGGCATTCATCCAACTTTCCGTTTTAACCCACAACGTAATACCAATTATGGCGAAAGGTAGTACACATAATAAAATCCATTTTAATTTCAACAAAATTCACCTCATAATTAAAGAATATCGGACTTCATTATGTTAGTAAATTGAAATTTTAAAGGGGGCGCAAAAGTGAAAACGATTATTCTAGCTGGAGGAAAATCAAGCCGCATGGGTGAAAATAAAGCTTTAATGAAAATAGGGGACAAACGAGTTATTGATCGTATCATAGAGGAATTCATCCCTATTTCAGAAGAAGTATTTTTAATAGCGAATGAACAATTTTATCAAATAGAACATTCCGTGATGGTTTTGGAAGACACAGAAGCATATAAGAGCCAAGGTCCATTAGCTGGGATTTTAACTGGGCTAACTGCCGCAAAGCAGGGCCCGTGTCTCGTTGTTGCTTGTGATATGCCGTTTGCATCTGCTGATTTAGCAAAACAACTCGTACAAACACTCATTGATAAAAAACTTGATGCTGTCGTTCCTATTGTCGGGAGACAGATTCATCCACTATTTTCCGCCTATGATGCGCGAATACTTACGTATGTGCATGAAACATTAAAAGAGGGTAAGAAAGCAGTAAAATCTTTGCTTGATCGTATCAATGTTGAGTATATTGAAGTTATGGATTCATTAGATTTATGGAATATGAATACTAAGGAAGATTATATAGAGGCAAAAAAACGAATTGAAGGGAACGAACTTCATTGAATTGTGAGATCACGAGAGACCCTATAAAAATAGAAGAAATATACGAAAAAGTGGTACGAAGAGAAGCAGGAGCCGTTACAACCTTTATCGGAACTGTCCGTGAATTGACTCATGGCCGGAAAACACTTTATCTTGAATACGAAGCATATGAAGCAATGGCACTAAAAAAGCTTGAGCAAATTGTAGCGGAGATGAAGGAACGCTGGCCAGGAGTGATTGCTGCGATCTCACATCGAATTGGACGTCTTGAAATAACTGATATTGCTGTTGCGATTGCGGTTTCTTCCCCACATCGTCCGGAAGCATATGAAGCAAATCGCTACGCTATCGAAAGGATCAAAGAAATTGTTCCGATTTGGAAAAAGGAGCATTGGGAAGATGGCGAGAAATGGATTGGCAACCAGCAGGGGACAAAGGAATATGTGGAAGGAAAACCTGAGGAGGCAGACTTAAATGAATAAGATTTTGTTATTCGCGCATTTAAAAGAGCTGGCTAAGGATAGTTCTTTAACATTGGATGTTTCGGGAAAAACAGTAAAGGATCTGCGAGATTATTTAGAGACTGAAACAAATCTAGGAAGTTTGGCTGGAATTATGGTCGCCATTAATGAAGAATTTGCTATAGATGAAACAGTTATAAAAGCTGGAGATGTGATAGCACTTATTCCGCCAGTAAGTGGGGGCTAATCCAGATGGACCGATACTCACGGCAAATTTTATTTAAAAAAATGGGTGAAGCAGGTCAAAAGGAAATGGCAAAAAAGCACGCACTCATTCTTGGAGTGGGTGCTCTAGGCACACATACTTCGGAAACTTTAGCTCGCGCAGGCGTAAGGAAGCTAACGATTATCGACCGGGATTATGTTGAAATGAGCAATCTTCAAAGACAGCATTTATTTACGGAAGAAGATGCACTAAAAAAATGGCCGAAAGCGGAGGCAGCAAAAAATAGATTGCAGCAAATTAATAGCGAAGTTGAAATTGAGGCTATCGTTGCCCAAGCAGATGGAGCTCTTTTAGAAGGTATGATAAATGATGTCGATCTACTCATAGACGGCACCGATAATTTTGAAACGCGATTTTTAATGAACGATCTTGCCCATAAGTATGGTATCCCTTATATTTTCGGCTCATGTGTCGGAAGCTTCGGAATGGCATTTACAATTATTCCTGATGAGACTCCTTGCTTACAATGCTTATTGAAAAAGTTGCCGTTGCAAGGTCAGACTTGTGACACAATTGGAATCATCGCACCTACTGTTCAAATGGTTACGGCTCATCAAAGTGCGGAGGCTTTGAAAATTTTATCGGGGAATAGTGAAGCAGTGCGAAAAACCTTTGTTTCATTCGATCTATGGGAAAATGAATATGTAGCTTTAAAGGCAGGGGCATTAAAAGATAAAGCGTGTCTTTCATGTGGAGAAGAACGTACATATCCATTTTTACAAGCAGATTCCAATACGAAGGTGGCTGTTTTATGCGGCAGGGATACAGTGCAAATACGTCCTGCTGACGGTGAGTCTCTTTTATTGGAGCAGCTTGCGGATAGATGGCGTTCAGCTGGATATGAGGTTGGAGGAAACCCTTTCTTACTTTCAATCGTAAAAGAAGGAACACGGATTGTTTTTTTCAAAGACGGCCGTGCACTCATTCATGGGACGAAAAATCCGAATGAAGCTAGGAAAATCTATTATTCTTTAATTGGATAGGAAAGGAGTAGGGTATGGTAAGTTCGACAATGATTGTTTCAATGTTCATTTCTTTTATCATTGCTGTAGGCACACCGATATTTTTACTTGTTTTTTTCAAAAAAAGATATAAGATTTCACTGATTGTATTGTTGATTGGGATGGTAACGTTCTTTCTGTTTGCTAATGTATTAGAAGGACTTTTGCATAGCTATTTCCTCGTTTGGAATAAATCTACGAAACAGTTTTTCGAAAATCCATGGCTTTTCATGCTTTATGGAGGTTTAATGGCGGGAATTTTCGAGGAGACAGGTAGATTTATCATGATGAAGTTTGCATTGAAGAAGTACCGGGAATGGAGAGATGGACTTGCGTTTGGCCTTGGTCATGGCGGGATGGAAGCTATCTTACTCGTTGGAATTAATAGCATCATGATGATTGTTTTTGCTTTTATGATTAATAACGGGACCTTCGATTCGTTATTGATTAATGAACAAACGATAGAAGCATTAAGCCCAATAAAGGAACAATTGACGAGTAGTTCGCCCTTTATGATCCTGTTAGGTGGAATTGAGCGATTAAGTGCACTTTCTATTCATTTAGGACTTTCCATTCTTGTATTGTATGGGATCCATAAACGAAAAATAATATATCTTTTTCTAGCGATTCTTATTCATGCAGTCTTTGATTTCCCGGCTGCTCTTTACCAAGCGGGTGTGATTACAAATATTTATTTGGTAGAGTTGTTGATTGCAATCATCGCCGCCGGTTCCATATATTGGGTAGTGAAGTCGAAAAAATTATTTGAAGATGATAAAAGGGCTGCCAGTTAACTAGTTGGCAGCCCTTTATGATCAATATTAATGTTCAGTTGTAGCAACAATGACTACTTGTCCTTGATCCAAGACTTTTTCATATTGCTCCGCCTCTGCTTCAGTTAGGCCGACAGCTTCGAATTTAGCGCGAAGCTCATCTCCTCTTTTTCGGAATACATTGCTGACTGAATCAAGAACTCCGAGCTCTCCCACTCCTACTACACCAGTATCTGTAACGTCCGTCAAATCCTTTGAACGTTCTTCATCATGTGCAAATAAATAAATATGATTATGCTCAAATCCTTGGTTAGTTAAATCATTTATAATATTTTTTGCCTCTAGACCATTCTCACAAACTCTGACGGTATTCATATATTACATCTCCTTTTTTAGTAAATAAGTGGACACTATTTATATAACCCGTTAGATTTCAATTAAAACATTTAATGGATAATAATTAGGTTAGACAAAATAAACCAAATTTGTAAGGATGTAGGATTCAATTTTCCATAAAACCGTATATTATTTAAATAGGTTGTTTAATAGAGAGGATTGGTTTTGATATAATAAAGTTGTCAGAAAATAAATTACATTGTGAGAGTGATTTAAACGATGAGTAATGGAGATGGAATGAATTACGCACCAAAAGGAAAACCAAATCCTGTTGTAAAAGAAGGAGAATTTATTTTTGCAGCGATTGCTTTAGATCACGGACATATTTACGGTCAATGCAATGGATTGATTGAGGCAGGGGCAACGTTGAAATGGGTGTATGATCCTGATCAAGCTAAGGTAGACCAGTTCCTGAAAACATATCCACAAGCTAAACAGGCGAGCAAGATCGAAGAAATTTTAGAAGATCAGGAAGTAAAGCTTGTAGCAGCGGCGGCAATACCATCGGAACGAAGTGCTTTAGGCAATCGTGTCATGCGAGCGGGAAAGGACTATTTTACGGACAAAACTCCTTTTACAACATTGGCGCAGCTGGAGGAAACAAAAAAGGTCGTTGAAGAAACAGGGCAAAAATATATGGTCTACTACAGTGAGCGTCTTCATGTAGAAAGTGCCGTATTTGCTGGTCAACTAATTGAAGAAGGAGCCATAGGCAAAGTTATTCAAGTGACTGGCTTCGGGCCTCATCGATTAAATGCGCCGAGCCGACCAGATTGGTTTTTTAAGAAAGAACAATATGGCGGTATTTTATGCGATATCGGAAGCCACCAAATCGAGCAATTTCTATTCTATACAGGGGCCAAAGATGCAAAAGTGTTACATAGTAAAGTCGCAAACTACGATAATCCCGAATACCCGGAACTTGAAGATTACGGAGATGCCACATTAGTAGGGGACAATGGCGCAACACAATATTTCCGTGTAGATTGGTTTACACCAGATGGATTGAGTACATGGGGAGATGGGCGTAGTTTTATTGTCGGGACAAAAGGGACAATTGAAATTAGAAAATATGTTGATTTGACCCGGAATACTGGTGGAGATCACTTGTATCTCGTCAATCAAGAGGGTGAAAAATATTTTGACCTAAAAGGTGAAGTAGGATATCCGTTCTTCGGAGAATTGATTAAAGATTGCATCCATCGTACAGAAAATGCGATGACACAAGAGCATGCATTTAAAGCAGCGGAATTGTGTTTAATGGCGCAGGAAAAGGCGATTAAGTTGATGTAGTAAGAGCCTTTGTTCATTAAAGGTGGCTGTTCAAATAGACAGTTTTCAATCACTGTTTTTTTGGATGGCTTTTTTTTGTTATTAACAAAACGAATTAGATTTTAAATAAAACATTTCATGGGTATATAGTAAACTGAAGGGAGAGACACGCATTGAAAAATACTTTAAAAAATGATTGGGGTTCATTACTAGAATCGGAATTTCATAAATTATACTTTGAAAAGCTCCAAGCTTTTTTAACCGAGGAGTATGACAAGGAAATTATATATCCAGATCATAACGATATATTTAATGCACTTCATTATACACCTTATCATCATGTAAAAGCCGTCATTCTTGGTCAAGATCCTTATCATGGACCCGGCCAGGCGCATGGGCTTAGCTTTTCCGTTAAACCGGATGTCCGCGTTCCGCCGTCTTTACGGAATATTTTTAAAGAGTTGAAAAATGATATAGGATGTGAGATTCCGAATAACGGATATTTAGTAAAGTGGGCAGAACAAGGCGTCCTCATGCTTAACACAATACTAACCGTCAAGGCGGGGCAGGCCTTCTCGCATCGAGGAAAAGGGTGGGAAATATTTACGGACAAAGTGATTTCGTTACTCAATGAACGGGAGAAACCCGTTGCTTTTATTCTTTGGGGCCGCCCTGCACAAGAGAAAATTGCGCTTATTAATACAAGTAAACATAAAATAATCCAATCCCCTCATCCAAGTCCATTTGCGGCAAGGAAGGGATTCTTTGGCAGCCATCCCTTTTCAAAAACGAACGAATTTTTGCAGGAATTGGGTGAAACACCTATCGATTGGCAAATTCCTAATCTTTAATCTTTTGCGCCAGGAATTTTGGAAATTACCATAATCTATGCTAGAACTTATATTTTTTTAGATGATAGCTTCCGATTAAATTTCCTTAGCTTTGTATAATCAACCAAATCATATTGAATCCATTTCATTGATGAGGAATTCTCCTCATCTTATTTTTGATTTTTTTTGCAAAAATGCCTATGCTGTAATTGTAGCGAATGAAAAGTGGTTAAGTGAGGAAGAGAATGGCTGCAAATGAATGACTGGAGTTGTCGGTATGAATATCTCTTATAAAAGCTTACTTGAAAAATTAGAGAATGAGATAAGGAAGGCAAAAGGAGCAAATGGAGAACAGGAACTAAAAGGGCATTTATATGCTGTTAAGGCTCTTGCTGAATTGGCGTTAGAGGAAGATCAAAAAGATATTAGCAGTTTTACACCACGGAAAATTACTCTCCCTGAAAAAGCTCAAACTATTTCAGTAACAAACCAGGAACGAATTAAAATGGAAGATGGCGCGAACGGAGATTCATTGTTTGACTTTTAATAGAAAAGCGAAAGCGCCTGTTCATCGACGTACAAACTTCAGGGCCACTGACCGAGATAAAGGAAACACGGCGAGGGACGAACTAGTGAAATTGGCACTTCAAATTTCACCTGATGTTGACTTATCGTAGGGAAGAGGACAAGAAGTTTGCCAGTCGACAGGGGCTAGCTGGAAATAGAAAGGTGATTTTACTATATGAAAATATTTATCATTATTGGTGCAATCAATGCATTTTTAGCAGTTGCTTTAGGAGCATTTGGTGCTCACGGATTAGAAGGGAAACTTGAACCAAAATATTTAGAGGTTTGGAAAACAGGGGTTACATATCAAATGTTTCATGCGCTTGGCCTGATAGCGATTGGAATTATCGGGAGAAATATTCCGGTTTCTTCACTTTTATCATGGTCTGGCTGGACGATGCTGATTGGAATTATCCTTTTTTCAGGTAGCTTGTACATATTGAGTACATCTGGCATTAAAGTTTTAGGGGCGATTACACCTTTAGGCGGTATTGCATTCCTTATATCGTGGGTTCTTCTCATTGTTTTTGCGGTGAAGCACCTTTAATACTAGAAATATTACACCTTGCTTATACAAAGAGCGAGGTGTTTTTATATTGATGAAGGAATTTGGATTCTTATATAGAAATAAAATAAATAGACACAAAAGCAGGTGATATGAATGAAAGCACTTTTAGTTATTGATGTACAAAATGGAATTGTGAGTTTTGGAGATTTTAAAAAGGAACTTACATTGATGGAAAACATCATTCAAGATTTCAAAAATCATCATTCCCCAGTCATCTTTATGAAACATTTTGATGAAATGGAGGAAAGCCCACTATATAGAGGGTCGGAGGGTTTCGAATTACATAAATCTCTTAAAAGATACGCTGATTACGTCATTGAAAAACAAACTCCAAGTTCATTTTTTAACACAGAATTAGCCGCTATTTTAGAAAAATTAGGTGTAGATCATCTCTTTATAACAGGGTTTAATACAGAATTTTGTTGTATGTTTACCGCTATTTCTGCATTCGATAGAGGATACAAAGTAACGTTTATTGAGGATGCCACTGGTACTGTAAATAATGATGAAACTTACGAAATGCCGGGGTTAGATATAAAAGATTTTGTTGGAACCGTACTTAATTGGTCAGGTGTTATTGAAGTATTAGATTACGAGGAATATGTAGAAATATATAAGAAAGTGTGAGATTAAGAAATTATTTCAGTGATAGATACGGAGGTGTAATGTTATGGAACTAGGTATGTACACGATTGAAATGAAACGCCCCACCACAGAAGAGCTGTTTGCCTCTATTAAAAATGTAGGGTTCACTCAAGTTCAATTTGATTTTTCTTCAGTGTGTGACGAACAGTTGCCATTAACGTTCGAACGAGGACTGCTAAAAGAGGTTCAAAAACAGGCAGAGCGGAATAAAGTTGAAATTGTTGCAGTGAATGGAACGTTCAATATGATTCACCCATCTAAAGAGGTAAGGGAAGATGGCTACAAACGGTTTGCTTCGGTCGCTGAAGCTAGTCGTGAGCTAAATTGTGATTTTATCACATTATGTACAGGAAGCAGAAATATACAAAGCATGTGGTTGGGGCATGAGGACAATCAGAATCCTGAGGCTTGGGAAGATCTTTTGGTGTCGACGGAAAAGGTGTTGGAGCAAGCAGAGCGGTATGATTTAATTTTAGGTATTGAGTGTGAGCCTAATAACTGTATTAATACTCCCGAAATGGCTCGAAAGCTAATGGACACTTTTAATACGCCTCGTCTAAAAATAATCATGGATATCGCAAACCTTTTTCAAAAAGGACAAGCTCGAAAAGAAAAGGTAAGACCGATAATGGATCACGCTTTTGAACTGCTAGGGAAAGATGTTTATCTTGCTCACGGCAAAGATATAAAAGATGGTGACGATTTGAATCCCACATACGCTGGGAACGGGATTGTGGACTTCGAATACTTTTTAGAAAAGCTAGATCAGGTAGGCTACACTGGTGGAATGCTGTTACATGGAATTCATGACGAACGCCACTTCGATGATAGTGTTGCATTTATTAGAGATGTGATCGCAAAACATAAAGCATAAATATAAAAAGCGCCTTGATTAATTGCCAAGGCGCTTCCGCTATTCCGATTATCGGGGTGGTGCTGATGCCAGAGGTCCTGCACCAAATGGATATTCGTAATCAATCGGTTCATCAAAAGTGACATAGTCAACATAAACCATTGGAATTAAATATCTTTTTCCAGTCTGAGGATCACTTAAAATGAGGTGATCCCTTCCCGCGGCTTCGATAATACCATTAAAAATTTTTGCATTCCATTCCCGATTATGTTCAAAGGTACTATGGACATGGACAAGCTTGCCTTTATTCAGCCTGAGAATATTTTCAATATAGGATTCCTCTATAGGCAGCATGCCAGGGACGTTGACTCCGCCTTTTGTACCGGCGACACCGGTAGGAACTTGCATCGGTTGTTGATAAAATCCCGCTGGGAATTGGGCTTGCGGTGTAAACGGCATTTGTTGTCTTTGATTCTGTGGATAATAACCGGCCATATTTTGATATGGATATGGGTTTGACAAATTACTCCCTCCTTATAGATTCGGGTGCCTTTTCCTTTTGGCAGCCTTGTTCTAGAAATGAATGTTTGGTAGGAAAAATGATAAAAGCACCAAATTTAATTCACTCTTTCATATCTATGCAAACAAGAGGGCTGGTATGCAGTACTAACTTTTCGAAAGTTTAAAGAAAAATCAAATGAAAAAAGCCTTTTCCCGTTAAAAGGAAAAAGGCTATGTATCATATTTATTTTATATATAAAAATCTCTCTAAATCATGATCTTCAAGTATATTTCCGACGAAGAATGAACCGAATTCCCCGTAGCGTGCGCTCACTTCGTCAAATCTCATTTCATATACAATTTTTTTGAATTGCAAGGCGTCATCTGAAAATAACGTGACTCCCCATTCGTAATCGTCTAATCCAACAGATCCGCAAATAAGCTGCTTAATGATTCCGGCATATTTGCGACCAATCATACCATGGCTGTACATTAATTCTTTTCTATCTTCCATGGAAAGCATATACCAATTGTCATTCCCTTGGCGGCGCTTATCCATTGGATAGAAGCAAACATGCTTTGTTTTCGGTAAAATAGGGTATAAACGTCCACGGACATATGGATTTTGATACGGATCCTCTTTTGATTCTTTTGCCATGTAATTACTTAATTCCACAACGGATACATAGGAATAGGCAGGTATTGTGTATTCAGCAATCGTTAATTTATTGAATTCATTTTCAAGATCATTCAATTCTTCCATCGTCGGACGTAAAATCATTAGCATAAAATCCGCTTTTTGACCAACAATGGAATAGAGAGCATGACTGCCTTCCTTTTGATCTTGCACAGCATTCAGCTTTTCTAGATATTGTGAAAATTCATGGATCGCCGCTTGTCGCACGTCACTTGATAATTGTTTCCAAGAAGACCAATCCATCGTTCTAAAATCATGCAGTGTATACCAACCATCCAGTGTTTGTGCTGGTTCACTCATTCGGATCAACTCCTATTCTTCAGCATTTGTGATTCATTCTAGCCTTTTAGCTACTAGAATAAACTATATCATAATTTGTCCTGAGCAAGCCTCATTAAGCATCTATGTAAAAATATTGTCAAGAATACACCATATCATTATCAATCTTGTGAAAATGGGTATATGCTTATGGAGAGGATTACCTAGTAAACCATACAGGTGGATTATGGAGTAAACCATACAGGTGGATTACGCTAGTAAACCATACAGGGTTAATTATTAAAGCAGGAGGAAGATTAACATGGCTGACTTAAATAATGACTTATTTGAAATTTTAAAAGAAAAAGCACGCGGATGGGATAGGAAAATTGTTTTTCCTGAAGCGTTAGATCCGAGAGTCCTTGCCGCGGCGGGAAGACTTGCAGCAGACGAAGTGTTAATCCCGGTATTGATTGGCAGTATGGAAAGTATTCAGGAAAAAGCGGATGAAATGAATGTTTCATTAGATCGCATGGAAATATATGATCCCGCAAAATATGTTGCCTTCGATGAAATGGTAGCAGCCTTTGTGGAAAGACGAAAAGGAAAAGTAACGGAATCGGAAGCACAAAATTTACTATTAAATGAAAATTATTTTGGAACAATGCTTGTATACATGAAAAAAGCACATGGGTTAGTAAGTGGAGCGGTCCATTCAACTGCGGATACGGTTAGACCAGCATTGCAAATTATCAAAATGAAGCCAGGCCTAAGTAAAACATCAGGCGTTTTCATTATGGTAAGAGGGGAAGAACAATACGTATTTGCGGATTGTGCTATCAATATTGCACCAGAAGCTCAAGATTTAGCTGAAATTGCGGTTGAAAGTGCCAAAACAGCAGCAATGTTTGATATTGATCCTCGTGTTGCCATGCTTAGTTTTTCAACAAAGGGTTCAGCTGTGTCTGATGAAACAAAAAGAGTGGAAGCAGCTCTTCAATTGGCAAAGGAAATGGACTCTGAATTGCTTATTGATGGTGAGTTCCAGTTTGATGCAGCAATTGTACCATCTGTTGCACAGAAAAAAGCACCAGACTCCCCCATTCAAGGTGATGCAAATGTCTTCATTTTCCCAAGTCTTGAAGCTGGAAATATTGGATATAAAATAGCTCAGCGACTTGGAGGCTTTGAAGCAATAGGGCCGATCTTACAAGGGTTAAATTCACCGGTAAACGATCTTTCACGCGGTTGCAGTGAAGAAGACGTGTATAATCTAGCCCTTGTTACAGCAGTTCAATCACTTGGGAAAAGTTCTTAAGGTTGCAGGTTGAAGGAGTTAAACGTACATGTTGGGAAGTAACCTACTTTTACAGCAAAAAGAATGGCGAATTATTGATCAATCAAGTGTGAATCCTCATTTTCATGCGATGCAATCATTTGCTATAGATGATACTCTTTGCATGTCGGTTGGGAGTGGCTATTCGCCCCCAACTGCAAGAGCATGGGTTCATGCTAATACTCTAGTATTAGGGATACAAGATACAAAGCTTCCAGCTTTACAAGAGGGTCTCAAGTTTCTAGCCAATCAAAACTATGAGGGGATTGTACGTAATTCTGGAGGACTTGCCGTAGTTCTTGATGAAGGGGTCCTTAACTTAACGCTTATTTTCCCCGACACCGAAAAGGGCATCGATATTAACCGCGGCTATGATTCTATGTATGATCTTATTCGCCTTATGTTTCAAGACTTTCCACAAACGATTGAAGCTTACGAGATTATTGGGTCTTATTGTCCGGGAAGCTATGATCTAAGCATTAATGGGAAAAAGTTTGCCGGCATTTCCCAGCGGCGAATCCGAAAAGGGGTTGCCGTACAAATTTATCTTTGTGTAACGGGAAGCGGACGTAAGCGTGCAGAACTCGTTCGAGATTTTTATACATACGCCAAATTTATGGAGCCATCTAAATATCATTTTCCAGATGTGCATCCAGAAGTTATGGCTTCTTTGTCTGAATTACTGAAGGTTGATTTATCCATTCAGGATGTAATGCTGAGGTTTTTGCAGACATTGCAAGGTTTGGCTGGAAAGCTATATTCCAGCGGGTTAAAAGGGAATGAACTTGATTGGTTTGAAGTTTATTATGAACGAATGATCGACAGAAATAATAAAATAAAGCCGTAATGTGTTGATACACATTCACGGCTTTTACTGTGTCTAGTTCCAGCGCCTATCGACTAGCAAACTTCTTGCCCTCTTCCCTGCGATAAGCCAACATCAAGTGAAATTTGAAGTGCCAATTTCACTAGGTGAAATTTGAAGTGCCAACTTCACTAGGTGAAATTTGAAGTGCCAATTTCACTAGATCGTCTTGTCTAGCTGCGGTCGCCAACCCCTTGAGGTCAAATAACCTGAATCAATAAAAGTCAAAATACGGACTTTTTTTGCCTCGGAACATTTGCTTGTCGGAGGTCCACAGGATGTGGGTCAGGAAGGCGTTGCGATGTACACGGATGTACTAGTGCGGGCGAATCGACAGGACGTCGCTGCCTGAGCCTGCAACAGGACGTTGCGCACTTAGCCTTCCTTCCTATTCAGGCGACTTCCGCTTTTCTTGTTACTCTGCTAACTTCTCTAAATTTCCGTTTCTATCCATTTTAAACGTGTTTGCAGGACGCTCATCTTCATCGAATAATACGAGTTTTCGAGCGCGGTTCAAAATCTTCATTAGTGTCTCATAATCTTCTTGCATGGTTTCCGAGTTATCTTCAAGCTTGGAGACTTGTTTTGTTAATACTTCATTTTCTTTGCGCAGTTCGGAGATTTCCCTTTTTAATCTCTGATTCTCACTTCTTAGTACATCTAAATGAAACTCGGAACTTTGAATCGTCTGTAGATATGAAATTACTTTTTCTATACTCAATTCACCTGTTTGCATTGTTGCAGGTGCTGGTAATAAGTTTCCTGTAAACGGAGCAAGTTCAGAAAGTGTTTGTTCTTCTCCCATTTCTTCTGCATACATTTCATACGAATTTGCCGATTCCAGTGAAGATTCCATCGGTGCCTCATTTAAAATAGAGATTGGTGGCTGATAAAGGAGCTTCTTTTTGCCGCCTTGATCTTTGCCAAGCATTCTTTGACGTTGTTTTCGTTGTTTTTTCGCTAAATCTAGCGCTTTTTCATACTGATGACGAACTACGGCATTCCATCTAAAGCCACAAGCTGCAGAAGTTCGATTAAGTCTATCACCGACTTCTTCAAATGCATTTAACTGAGTACTACCCTCGCGAACATGCCTAAGTACAGTCTCGGCCAACAGTAAATCATTCTCTTCCGTCCAAGCATCTTGTCGTGTTTTCATCATTTTTCACTCCCATTAATATCTTTTAATTCCGGTAATTATATGATGGACAACAAAGCCAATTTATATACCAAAATCGCAATAAATTAATAGAAACTTGATGTGCTTTATAAAAAAATCCAAAACCGATATAATGTAAACATGATAGATAGGAAGAGGGTTTGTAGATGAATCATTCCAATATAAAATTAAGCGAGGAAAAAGTTTTCAAAGACCCTGTTCATCGTTATGCCCATGTGCGTGATAAAATTATTTGGGAATTAATCGGTACGAAGGAATTCCAGCGACTTCGAAGAATCAAGCAGCTTGGAACTACATATTTAACGTTTCACGGTGCGGAGCATAGCCGTTTTAATCATTCTCTCGGTGTGTACGAAATTGTGAGGCGAATCGTTGACGATGTATTTAAAGGGAGACCTGAATGGAACGAAGATGAAAGACTTCTATCCCTTTGTGCTGCTCTTTTACACGATTTAGGACATGGTCCATTTTCGCATTCATTTGAAAAAGTGTATCACACAGACCATGAATTATTCACAAGACAAATTATCTTGGGGGAGACTGAGGTTAATGCTGTTTTACGGCGTGTTAGTCCTGATTTTCCTCAAAAGGTGGCAGATGTCGTAGGAAAGACGTATGAGGACAAGTTAGTTGTCAGTTTAATATCAAGTCAAATTGACGCGGATCGAATGGATTACCTACAGCGTGATGCTTATTTTACGGGTGTTAGCTACGGCCATTTTGATATGGAGAGAGTCATGCGGGTAATGAGACCGCTTGAAGATCAAGTTGTTTTCAAATCAACGGGGATGCATGCAGTTGAAGATTATATTATGAGCCGCTATCAAATGTATTGGCAAGTATATTTTCATCCTGTCACGAGAAGCGCGGAAGTCATCCTTACAAAAATCCTGCAGCGAGCAAAAGCGTTATATGAAAACGCGTATACATTTAAATATGAACCAACTCACTTTATTTCTCTTTTTGAGGAAAAAGTGACATTAGAAGATTATTTAAAATTAGATGAAACTGTTATTTTATACTATTTTCAAATGTGGGAAGACGAAGAGGATCCCATTCTCCGAGATTTGTGCAATCGGTTCATGAATCGCAATCTATTGAAATATGTAGAATTTGATCCTGCACGAGAATATAAATTGTTAGGACATCTCGATGAACTTTTCCGAGAAGCGGAGATTGATCCTAATTATTATTTAGCTGTAGATTCTTCTTCGGACCTTCCATATGATTTTTACCGACCTGGTGAAGAGGAGGAGCGCCTCCCGATTCATTTATTAATGCCTAACGGTGAATTGCGTGAATTATCAAGGGAGTCGACAATCGTACAAGCCATTTCTGGAAAAAGACGTACAGATCATAAATTATATTACCCAGAAGACTTTCTTCTAGACCAATCGAAACATGGGGAAATCAAACAGCAAATATTATCCATTTTAAAGAAACATGGATGATCCATCACTGAAAAAATTGAGCAGGAGTTGAAACGTTTGTTATGCTGAATGACCATCTACGATTAATGAATATATTTGCTGTGGCAGGAGAAATTGTCGGTCGTAAAAAGCTGCAAAAGATGGTTTATATTGCAAAGAAATTAAATTTTCCTTTTCAGGAGAAGTTCGAATTTCATTTTTACGGGCCATATTCAGAAGAATTGACATTACGAGTTGAGGAATTATGCAATTTTGGTTTTATTGATGAAGTGAAGGAAGATAGAAGCGGATATGTTCATTATAAGTATAGAGTGACAAAGGCGGGGCAGGAGTTTTTAGATTCATACGAAATGGATCTTCCGAACTTGGAGGCATGCCTGGAAAAAATGAACGAGAAGAATGCACGCTTTCTTGAGTTAGTTTCGACGGTTCTATACTTTGATTCATTACCAAAGCCGAAAGTGGAAGAAAAAGTCCAAGTTTTAAAGAGCGAGCAATCATATACAAAGGATGAAATGAAAGAAGCGTATACATATATTGAGGATTTGAGAAAAGCGACTATTCTACATTAAGCGGCTGAAGAGGGCAACGAAATGACGTCGCCCTCCGTTTTTACTCGAGTCTAGCTCCAGCGCCTAGTGGATTTCTACTTCCCTTCCTACGATAAGGAAGCCAGATTCGTCCTCACGGACTTATCGTGTTTCCTTTATCTCGTCAGTGAATACGAAATCCATACGTCGATGAGCAAGGCACTTACGCTTTTCTATTCATCACTTAATCTTTTTCCGCCAACAGCATAATGGTTTTTGCTCATCTCTTCGATGAAAACAACAACTTTGTCTTCCGAGGCTCCAGTTGTTTCAACAACAGCAGCTGTTACTTTTTCTACTAATGCTTTTTTCTGTTCTTCATTTCGTCCTTCTAGCATTTTTACAGTTACGTAAGGCATGTTAATATTCCTCCTACTAAATATGTATTCAAGGAAAAGTGTATGCTTTTTTTACCATTAAAGAAAGCATAAAATGTTTATTGCCGTTTAATTAAATAAACGTGTTTACTTATCTAGTTTTAGTCGAAACGGCTTAAGATTGAAAACCAATCGCTAATCTGAACATTTGCTTGTTTCCGATTAGAGGGGGATTTCTAATAAGATAATCAATAAGGGCTTAAATTTTTGCTATAATGTTAGGAAGAATGATTTATGAAGGGGTTGGATATGTGGAACGTTTTCTTAGATTCCCTCTCGAACAAATTCCGTTAATTGCAGCGGTACTACTGATCGCTTTTACTGTGCATGAATTTGCGCATGCATATACAGCATATAAATTAGGAGACTCAACTGCGAAAAATCAAGGAAGATTGACATTGAACCCACTCCACCATTTGGATCCGATAGGGACATTACTCATTTTCATCGCAGGTTTTGGTTGGGCACGCCCTGTCCCTGTGAATCGATACCATTTCAAAAATCCACGTGTCGGCGGAATATTGGTGTCCTTAATGGGGCCAGTTAGCAACTTTTTGCTTGCGTTTATTGGAATGGGCGTTCTATATGTATTTATTATATCGGGGCTTGCTGCATCATTACCGCCATTGGTTATGCAATTCTTTAATTTATTCGTATATTTTAACGTGTTGCTATTTGTTTTTAATTTACTGCCGCTCCCGCCATTAGATGGATATAGGATTTTAGAAGATCTATTACCGCCTTCTGTAAGGGCAAAAATGACTCAGTATGAACAATTTGGTTCATTAATATTTATCATTTTAGTCATAACCCCACTTGGGAGATATACGATTTATCCGATTATTAATACAGTTGTGCCATTTTTTATAGAAAGTCTTCAAAATGTGTTTGCTTTTGTTTTATAAGGAAAAGCTAAAGTGTGAGGAGGTTTTTTTGTGGAACAAGGGAAGAAAAAACTAGAATTCAATATTATAAAAAATGACCCGACAGACGGACATAAAGGATTTGGAATTGGCTCTCTCAGTTTAGATAACATAACTCCTATTATGATAGATGTAGAGGCTGGAGAAGTATGGATTGAGCTTCAGGCTATGCACGCTCGAAGCAAAACAGAGCGTGGGGTTAGATACGTAAAAAGTCTTGAGGAACTCTTGACAGATTACCCTAAGGAAGATGCGAAAAAATACTGGGTTATTTGGGTAGCCGTTGCTCGTAAGCCAGAGGGACCATATTACGCAGGGATCACGGCTTGTGAATTATATATTAATCGCCCTGCACGAAGAGGCTATAAATCGATGCCGGAACATGTGAATCATATGGATAAGGCAATGAAGGGCAAAGTCATTGTTCGTAACATGGAAGATGAATCAAGAAAAAACCTTGCAGCCTTTTTAAAACAGCATGATGAGGGAATGTGGAATCGTTCAAGTGAAGCCCTGAAAGATGAATTATCTTAAGTACTATATAAAGATTTGAACAATTTATGACATTTTGCAAATATAGTAGTGCGTACTTGCCGATTGATCGGAAAAAAAGTAAACTTACATATAGTTTGTACAGAATACAAACTAGGACACTGAAAAGCGAAAGCGCCTGTCCATCGACGTATGAACTTCAGGGCCATTGACTGAGATAAAGGAAACACGATAAGCCTGCAAGGCGAATCGATGTTGACTTATCGTAGGGAGAGGGACAGGAAGTTTACTAGTCGATAGGCGCTTCAGCTGGACACTGAAAAGCGAAAGGCGCCGGATTAGCCCCGACAAGCAAATGTTCTGAGGCAAAAAAGTCTGTTTTTTGACTTTTATTGACTCAGGTTATTTGACCTCGAGGGGCTGGCGCCTGCAGCTGGACACACGAAAAGCGAAAGGCGCCGGATTAGCCCCGACAAGCAAATGTTCTGAGGCAAAAAAGTCTGTTTTTTGACTTTTATTGACTCAGGTTATTTGACCTCGAGGGGCTGGTGCCTGCAGCTGGACACACGAAACCTGAGGCCGCACACCTCAGGTTTTTTCATCTATTAGATAGGTGGTGAAATCATGGTAACGATATTGATCGCAGATGATGAAAAAGAGATTGCTGAATTAGTAGGATATCATTTAGAGAAGGAAGGCTATCAAGTCATCAAAGTTCACGATGGAATGGAAGCGCTTCAGACAATGCAAACACGAAACATCGATTTAGCGGTTTTAGATATTATGATGCCAAAAATGGATGGTTATGAAGTGATTCGCGAAGTTCGTGAGGAATATGCTTTACCTGTTATTTTTTTAAGTGCGAAACAATCTGATTTAGATAAAATTACCGGACTTGTAATGGGTGCAGATGATTATATGTCTAAGCCGTTTAACCCAATGGAATTAGTGGCGCGCGTCAATGCTCAGCTTCGCCGTTCCAAGCTTTTGAGCCAAACGAATGGAAAAATCCACGAAGTAGAAGTGGGCGGATTGAACATAAATCTGGACGAGCGGACAGTAAAGTTATACGGAGAACCTATAGAATTAACTCCAAAAGAGTTTGATATTTTATACTTATTGGCTAGTTATCCAAAGAAGGTTTATAGTGTTGAAAATATCTTTCAGAACGTATGGGGCGAAGAATACTACGAGGGCAGCAATACAGTAATGGTACATATTCGGGCTTTGAGAAAAAAGTTAAAAGAAGACGAGCATAAGAATAAGTTCATAAAAACCGTTTGGGGAGTAGGGTATACATTCAATGGCTAAAATAGTGCGCAGCTTTCGAACTCAAATGATCCTTCGCTTATGTGTCAGTATGCTCTTAGCTGGTGCTATTACTTTTGGTATCTATAAAATACTCCAATATTATTATCAAACATCCCAAGTGCAAATGGGGGAGCCGTTGGCAAATATTCGAAAAACCATAGAGAGAATAGGGGATATAAATGTTTTCCTCATTATTTTTATTCCCCTCGCAATTTTGTTTTTCTTTTTACTTACAAAGTCATACTCAACGTATTTTAAAAAAATATCAACTGGAATTCATCAGCTTGCAATTGGTGAATTTAATAGCGCCGTACACATTTCAACGAATGATGAGTTCAGGATTATCGCAGAAGATATTAATAAAGCGGCACAGGAATTGAGGGAGTCCCTACAAAGAGAAAATCTTGCCATAAGTAGCAAGGAGCAGCTTATCGTCAACTTAGCCCATGATTTACGGACACCACTCACTTCCGTTTTAGGATATATAGAATTGCTTATGAAGGATCAACAACTTTCCGAAGATCAAATGAAGCATTTTTTAACGATTGCCCATACAAAATCATTAAGGTTGGAAAAGTTGATAGACGAGCTCTTTGAAATATCACGCTTGAATTACGGAATGATTAAAATGGACAAGGAATCTATTAATATTGGGGAACTGCTTATTCAATTGAATGAAGAATTTTACCCGATTTTGGAGAAAAACCGTTTATTAGCCAGATTGGATATCGTTCCTCATCTGCTAATTACTGGTGATGGTGAGATGCTGGCAAGGGTCTTCGAGAATTTGCTCACGAATGCGATCCGTTATGGATCTGAAGGAGAATATATCGATATAAAAGGCTATCTTGATAGCCATGAAGTCGTTGTGGAAGTTGTGAATTATGGAAGTTTTATACCCGAAGATGATCTAACACATATTTTTGACGTGTTTTATACAGGTGATCGTTCCCGTTCATTGGAACATAATAGTACGGGATTAGGACTTTACATTGCCAAAAATATAATTGATCAGCATAACGGAACGATTACTGCCTATAGCGACCCCATTCAAACAAAGTTTGAAGTTCGCTTGCCTCAAAAAGTATAGTCTTTTAGGGTTTATATTTTTGGAATGCGACTCGTTTTTGTCTAGCGCAAGCAGTTCCTTTCATTGTAGTCGTACGTCGATGAACAGGCGCTTTTGCTTTTCTAGTAAATCTTAATAAAAACTTTATCTTTTCTTTCTTTTTTCTTTAATTGTCTTTCCTATTATTAAGATGGAGGGAAGATAAGATGAAAAAGATAAAGTGGATATTATTATTAGGGATTCTCGTTCTGCTATTCGGTTATAAGTTCAATGATTTTCATTCAAGGATAAATATTTCTGATGAAAAAAGTGAGAATACAACTTATATTACGATTGAAAGTGATCACATTTACTACGGAGATTTATTATTGATCAATCAAGATAACCCAGTAAACGAGATAGGTGTAAAACGAGATATCATAAATTTAATCGAACATCAAAATCATATGCAAGGTTATCAACTGCTCGATCATAATATAAAAATATCAGAACAAGTAGCAGAACGTTTTTCATCAATGGTTAATGCAGCAAAAAAAGATCAAGTTAACCACTTTATGATTAATAGTGGTTTTCGGAGTTTTGAAGAACAAAATCAACTCTACGAAGAAATGGGTCCAGCCTATGCATTGCCAGCCGGATTCAGTGAACACAATTTAGGTCTTTCACTCGACATTGGCTCGACATTAACTAAGATGGAAGAGGCAAAAGAAGGAAAATGGCTCGAGAAAAACTCGTGGAAATATGGTTTTATTTTGCGCTATCCGAAAGATAAAACGGCAATCACAGGAATTCAATACGAACCTTGGCATTTTCGCTATGTCGGTTTGCCGCATAGCGCCATTATGTATGAAAAAAACTTAACCCTTGAGCAATACTTAGATTATGTGAAAAAGAAGAAATCAATTTCTGTTCACTACGAAGGTAATAAATATTATATATCTTACTATGATTTCAAAGGAGAATCTTCCTTAAAAATAGCGGTTGCACGTAACTATGAAATATCAGGGGACAATAAAAGTGGAATCATTGTAACAGGAATGGAATAAAAAGTGAAAAAAAATAACGGAGCCAATTAATTTGGCCCCGTTAATAGGTGTTCTGCGCAAATTTCTTCAGGTTCAGTGCCTTTTACAAAATAAGTAAGCCTAAAGACAGGGCACAGATTTGTAGCTAATTTTCCATTCGATGGGTCAACAGGAACGGCTGTTACACCTACAGGCGGTCTGAATGTGTGAAGTTTTTCAGGCTGACCTTCTATAGCTCGCTCCATAAAACGAATCCACATATTTTTCGCGTAAACCTTGTCTGCGGTGAGCGTAATTTCTTTGCCTTGGTCATAACCTGTCCAAACGACAGATGCGAGTCCCGGAGTAAAGCCAGCCATCCAGCTATCTGATATAGTAGAACCGGATTTTCCGGCATACACTCTGCTCATCTGGTTTGCAATCGAAGCTCCTGTCACGGTAGCATATCCGTTCAATTTAGAATCGAACATACCTGTCATCATTTGACTCATAATAAAGGCAAGATCCGGATTTAAAACTTGTTCTTCTTTTTCTTCAATCTCGTAAATCACTTTTCCGCGATAATCTACTACTTTCTGAATAAAAATGGGCTCCACCTTTTTTCCACCATTTGCGAGCATGCTATAAGCATTCAGCAATTCTACAACCTTTACACCGGAAGTTCCTAGTGCGAGAGATGGGACGGGTTCCATGTCAGATGTGATCCCAAATTTATGAACCGTATCTACTAAAACTTTTTCTCCAAGAAATAGATGAGTTTTAACGGCATATATATTGTCTGATACTGCCAGCGCTTGAGCCATTGTCACTTCGCTATTTGCATAGCGATTATTAAAATTATGCGGAGTGTATTCGGAATTTCCATCGAATGTAAACGTTGTTGGTTCACTTCGCATTAAGGTAGATGGTGTAAAACCACGCTCAAGAGCCGCATAATAAAGAAGTGGTTTCATTGTAGATCCTGGTTGCCTTACTGCTTGAGTTGCTCGATTAAAAGGACTTTCATCATAATTTCTTCCCCCTATTAGCGCTGTGACGAATCCAGTCTTTGGATCCATAGCCGCAAATCCGACTTGAATCTCCGAGTCTTCGGCAAATGTTTCTTTCATCACATTTTCAGCAATCTCTTGTTGTTTAGGATCAATTGTTGTAAATACTTTTAACCCGCCAAGCGCTAAGACTCTTTCATCGAGACCAACTGTCGTTAATAATTCCTTTTTTACGATATCATAAAAATAAGGAGCGGAGTCAGCACGATGATGCGGATGTTTTCCAGTAAAGATTAAATTTTCTTCAGCGGCGGCTTTTGCCGTTTCTTCCGTAATCACGTTCATTTCTTGCATCGATTTTAAAATGAGCAACTGTCTCTTTTTCGCTTTTTCATAGTTAATGATCGGAGAGTAAATGCTTGGACCTTTTGGGATTCCTATAAGCATAGCGCCTTCTGCAATCGTTAAATCTTTCGCGTTCTTCCCAAAATAAAATTGACTTGCCGCTTCAATCCCGTATGCTCCATGTCCAAAGTTTATTGTATTTAAATAACCTTCCAATATTTCATCTTTACTGTAATTTCCTTCAAGACGAATCGTATAAATTGCTTCTGAAATCTTTCGTTTCCACGTTTTATCCATTGTCAAAAATAGATTCCGAGCATATTGTTGAGAAATAGTGCTTGCACCTTGTACTTTTTTCATTGCTGTCACATTCGCTACTACAGCCCCAACAATTCTTTTAAAATCAAAACCAGAATGATGATAAAAAGTACGATCTTCAATAGCAATGGCCGCTTCGATAGTGGATGGTGAAATTTCATCTAGTTTTATCCAGTAACGCTTTTCCCCGCTATTGCTCTCCCCTATAACCGACCCGTCATTTGCATAATATAAAGTGGATTGTGGGATGGCAAGTGGAGGAGGGCCAAGTATTTTTATATAAATAATAAATGAAAGGAAAAGTGCTCCGAATGCTCCAATCGCTAAAATACTAGTAAACATCAACAGTCGAATCGTTCTCCACTTTTTTCTATGAGCTCTCGTTTCCGTCTCCATTTTCATCACCCCAATCTAGCAATCTTTTATCATCAGTATGAAAGAAAAAGCTTTGTTTTATTCACCGTTTTCTAAAAAATCTTTACATCATTCCTCATATTTTCTATAATTTTGTTGTTTGCAAATGTCCGATAGTGGAAAACTAGTTAGAAAAGCGGAAGCGCCTTGCCCATCGACGTATGGATTTCGTATTCCCAGACGAGATAAAGGAAACAGGATGAGTCCGAAAGGACGAATCGATGTTGACTTATCGTAGGAGGGGAAGTAGAAATCCACTAGTCGATGGCGCTGTAGCTGGACAAAGAAAAGCGGAAGCGCCTTGCCCATCGACGTATGGATTTCGTATTCCCAGACGAGATAAAGGAAACGGGATGAGTCCGAAAGGACGAATCGATGTTGACTTATCGTAGGAGGGGAAGTAGAAATCCACTAGTCGATAGGCGCTGTAGCTGGACAAAATAATGTGCCAATGCACACGGAAGGATGGCTGTAAAAATGGGAGGTTTATGGTTTACTGAAAAGCAGACTGATCATTACGGCATCACGATGAAGATAAAACGTACATTACATACAGAGCAAACAGATTTTCAAATGTTGGAAATGTTGGAAACAGAAGAGTGGGGGAATATGCTTCTGCTTGATGGGATGGTCATGACGACGGAAAGGGACGAATTCGTTTATCATGAAATGGTGGCCCATGTACCTTTATTTACACATCCTCATCCAAAAAATGTGTTAGTAGTAGGTGGGGGCGATGGCGGAGTTATTCGCGAGATTATGAAGCACCCGTCAGTTAAAAAAGCAGTCCTAGTGGATATAGATGGGAAAGTGATTGAGTACTCGAAACAATTTTTACCTACAATTGCAGGTGAACTGGATAATGATCGCGTCGAAGTAAAAGTAGACGATGGCTTTATGGAAATAGCGAAAAGCGAAGATGAGTATGATGTCATTATGGTCGATTCAACGGAACCAGTAGGTCCTGCCGTGAATTTATTTACGAAAGGCTTTTATGCAGGAATTTCAAAGGCTTTAAAGGAGGATGGGATTTTTGTCGCCCAAACAGACAATCCTTGGTTTAAAGCTGATCTCATTCGTGAAGTTCAACGAGATGTGAAAGAAATTTTTCCAATTACAAAACTCTATATTGCAAATGTCCCGACTTATCCAAGTGGGATGTGGACTTTTACATTAGGATCAAAGCGCTATGACCCACTAAAGGTAGAAGATAGTCGATTCCATTCAATTGAAACAAAATACTACACAAAAGACCTGCACAAAGCAGCCTTCGTTCTCCCAAAATTCATCGCAGACCTTACAAACGAATAAGCAGGGATTGGAGTAAACGGAGGCAGGTTAGAAAGAGGAGAATATAAATGCGTTTTGATGAAACGTATTCGGGAAATGTATTCATTGGAAGCCACCCGAATTTTGAAGAGAGCCAAGCAGTAATATATGGAATGCCGATGGATTGGACAGTGAGTTATCGTCCTGGTTCCCGTTTTGGCCCGGGGCAAATTCGAAAAGTATCTATTGGTCTTGAAGAATACAGTCCGTATCTTGACAAAGAAATGTCCGAAGTTAAATACTTTGATGCCGGTGACATCCCACTTCCATTCGGAAATGCACAGAGAAGCCTAGATATGATTGAGGAATATATCGACTCATTATTGGATGCTGGAAAATTCCCCTTTGGAATGGGAGGGGAACATTTAGTTACATGGCCGGTCATAAAAGCGATGTATAAAAAGTATCCGAATCTTGCTGTCATTCATATGGATGCTCATACGGATTTACGAACGGAATATGAAGGAGAGCCACTATCCCATTCGACTCCCATTCGAAAAGCAGCTGACTTGATAGGTGCAAAAAATATCTACTCATTCGGGATCCGTTCCGGAATGAAAGAAGAATTCGAATGGGCGAAAGAAAATGGCATGCATATCGCTAAATTTGAAGTACTCGAACCATTGAAAAAAGTTCTGCCAACATTAGCTAATCGCCCTGTCTACGTAACGATCGATATTGACGTTCTTGACCCAGCACATGCTCCGGGAACAGGAACCGTAGACGCAGGCGGCATTACATCAAAAGAACTACTGGCATCGATTCACGAAATCGCTCATTCCGACATCAACGTCGTCGGCTGTGATTTAGTGGAAGTAGCTCCTGTTTACGACCATTCCGAGCAAACAGCCAACACGGCGAGTAAACTCATAAGAGAAATGTTGCTAGGTTTTATAAAATAACTCTGCATTATTAATGGTTGATTTTCGTGTAGGTATGAGAATCAATAGGCGGAAAATTTCCGTCTAATGTATATAAACTAGCTTAAGAAGCAGATATAAACGGAGATATTCCGATTAACTGCTCTAAATAAGGCAAAATCCAAAGATTTGGATGATATAAACGGAAAAACTTCCTTTATTTTTTAGGAAATATGGGCATTTCTTATCTTAAACGGAATTTATCCGTTTATTATCAAAATACCTTGAAATTAACATATTAAAAGAAAAAGGCTACCCTAATTAGTTATAAACTGATTTCAGGGTAGTTTTAACTATTTCATCAATATGCACCACTTTATTCCGGCCGGTGTCTTTTGCATGATATAAGGCGATATCAGACTGGTTGAAAAGTTTTTGTATCTCATTCCCATTATGGGGAAATGTACTAACACCAACCGAAACGGTAATATCTAGCTGTAGTCCATCGGTCATCTTAAAAGAGGTGCTTTCCACAGCTGAACGTATTATTTCAGCCACTTCCATTCCAATTTCTTTTTCAGCATTTGGGACAATGACTGTAAATTCCTCTCCACCATTTCTTGTTACGATTCCCTCATAACTGTGTGACGCTCTTCTCAATCTTGAAGCAAGTTCACGAAGTACTTCATCGCCAACTGGATGCCCATATGTATCATTTACTTTTTTAAAATGATCGATATCAAGAAGGAGGAGCGAAAAAGGAGTATTCTTTTCCGCTGTTATCGTTTCAGTGATTTTCTGAAACATTCTATTATTATAAAGTCCTGTTAAAAAGTCTGTTTCCGCCAACTTTTCCGCCATACTCACCTTTTTAAAATGAATATCCATTTCGCGCAAAATAAATAGGACGGTAAAGAATGATAAAAATGAAAAAGCCATGAAGTAAAGAACTTGTGTAGCTGATTCCCATGAAAAATTCATAAGGAAAGCTAAAGTAAGTGATGTTTGAACAGCATAGTAGTAAAAATAATAACGAGCATTTCGAAAGGTCATGCCTTTTCTTTTTGTGAAATACGAAATAACTAAGCCGCCGAAGATCGTTAGCGTCCCAGCGATAATGGAATCAAAAGTGACGCCCGTTATAAAAATTCTTACTCCCCCAATAATTAGTCCACTAACTAATGGCGCGATCGGACCGCCAAATATTCCCGATAGGACAATAACGACGATGCGAGCATCAACAATAATAGAATCTGAAACCGCAATGGCGGTATGCATTAATACAAGACCAGCTACTGCACTTATAAGTCCGATTAATAATGGATGTAAGGCAGGGAAAGGAAAGTGAAAACGGACTCGACTTTGGAAGGGCCAGTAAGAGAGAACACTAAAAGTGAATAAAATACAAAAATTTATTGCCATTTCTAAAAACATATATGTCTCCTATTATCGAATTTTGTCGCTTTCATTATAGCGGATTTGTATATGGTTAATAAAGGGGATTATACATTTTATTGGGAAAATCAACGAGCAAAATAGACTTCCGCGTGAAAGTTTCCTATAATAAATAGGTTAAACTAAAGATAAAGGTGGTTTTTTGACCGTGGATACACAAACCTCAGTCAAAATCCAACTCACGACAAGAGTGAGGATCGACGATGACATTGAGACATACGAATTGACCGTTTTTGGTACTCGTTATCAGAAAGGGAATACAATATATTTGAAATATGATGAAGTTCAAGAAGAAGGAACAATCCATACAGTTGTGAAGGTTTTACAAGATGAAGCTGTCATTATGCGAAGCGGGCTTATTAAAATGCGCTTGGCTTTTAGTTTATCGGAGCAAAGGCAAGGAACACATGAAAGCACATTAGGAAGTCTCTTTTTAATGACGGATACAAAAAAGCTGAATCACGAAGATGGGAAATTAAGTCTTGCCTATGATTTATCCATGCAAGGCACGCTCGCTGGATATTACGAAATGGATCTAGAATATAAGGAGGATAAGCTGTAATTATGAACATTGTTGAACAAATTCAAGAGAACGTAAAGGCGGAAATTAAGGCAGCAGTATTGAAAGCGGAGCTTGCGACAGAGGAACAGATTCCCGAAGTCATCCTCGAAACACCGAAAGATAAAACACATGGTGACTATTCTACCAACATGGCGATGCAGCTTGCTCGTATTGCCAAAAAAGCACCGCGCGTAATAGCTGAGCAAATTCAAACACATTTCGATCTTTCGAAAGCATCGATTGAAAAAATTGAAATCGCTGGGCCAGGCTTTATTAACTTTTACATGGATAATAGCTATTTAACAGATATTATCCATACGATTCTTGACCAAGCTGTAGACTATGGCCGCTCAAATGCTGGGAAAGGTGAAAAAGTCCAAGTCGAGTTTGTATCGGCAAATCCTACCGGTGATCTTCATCTTGGACATGCTCGTGGAGCCGCAGTCGGCGATTCCCTTTGCAATATCCTCGATAAAGCAGGATATCATGTATCGCGGGAATTTTATATTAATGATGCTGGAAACCAGATTCATAATTTAGCTTTGTCAGTAGAGGCGCGTTATTTCCAAGCGCTGGGGCTTGAAAAAGATATGCCGGAAGATGGCTATCATGGACAGGATATCATTGGCATCGGTCAAAAACTTGCCGAAGAATTCGGAGATAAATATATCAATGTAGACGAACAAACTCGCTCCGATTTTTTCCGTAAATATGGATTAGAATATGAACTGGAAAAATTAAAACGGGATTTAGAAAACTTCCGAGTGCGTTTCGACGTGTGGTATTCAGAAACATCATTATATGAAAACAACAAAATTCAGCCAGCTCTAAATCAACTTCGTGAAAGAGGCCATATTTACGAGCAGGATGGGGCTACATGGTTTAGATCAACAGAGTTTGGCGATGATAAAGATCGCGTTCTTATTAAAAATGACGGAACCTACACATATTTAACGCCAGATATTGCGTATCATTTGGATAAGCTGGATCGAGGTTTTGATAAGCTCATCAATATTTGGGGAGCAGATCACCATGGATATATTCCTCGTATGAAGGCAGCGATTCAGGCATTAGGGTACGAACGCGACCGTCTCGAAGTTGAAGTCATCCAGCTTGTTCATTTGTATAAAGATGGAGAAAAAATGAAAATGAGCAAGCGTACAGGGAAGGCTGTCACGATGCGTGAATTGATTGAAGAAGTTGGGCTAGATGCTGTGCGCTATTTCTTTGCGATGAGAAGTTCAGATACCCATATGGACTTTGACTTAGATTTGGCTGTTTCCGAATCCAATGAAAACCCTGTTTATTATTCTCAATACGCACATGCGCGAATTTGGAGCATTCTCCGTTCGGCAGAGGAAAAAGGATTTTCCGTAGACTTGAACGCAGATCTATCTGTATTGATGAGTGAAAAATCCGTAGACTTATTGAAAAAACTCGGTGAATTCCCGCAAATTATTGCAGATGCCGCTGAAAAGCGAATTCCGCATCGAATTACTCATTATGTTTATGAGCTTGCTTCTTCCTTCCATAGTTTTTACAATGCAGAGAAAGTGTTGAATGAGGAAAATGTGGAAGAAACAAAAGCTCGTCTAGCTTTAGTAAAAGCGGTACAGATTACATTGAAAAATGCTCTCGCCTTAGTCGGTGTATCCGCACCTGAGAAAATGTAAGAAGACAGAGTTCGTCCCTATATGAATAAGTATTGCCTATACAAAAAGCCAAACCTGGGATTTTGAAGGGATTGGCTTTTTGTTCATTATATGTTAATTGTTATTTTCCTGTTTTTCAGATGTTCGACCATCATTTTGTTCAGTTCCGAATGGATTTTGATCACCAAAACCACCACGCCCAAAAGGTGTTCCGTTCATTCCGTTGTTTGCATTTCCTTCTGTTACACCATCCTCATTCAGGTAAGTCATAACGTTTGATAATGTTAATGTAACAGATACATTGCCTTCTTCATAGTTTGCATTTTGATACAAACCATCGACATGGTCACCTGTTAAGATGCCGCCTGATTGGAATGTATAGCTTTCGTTCTGTTTTAAGTCAGGTGTACTGATCACAAGCGTTTGGAATTGTTTCTCTGGAGCGACAGCAATAATTTGTTGACCTTTTTCGTCTGTTACAAACACGTTTGTATTTGCTTCTTGGAATTCGGAATAGGTCATCATGATGGTATGTTGACTAGAGTTTTCAGAAATTCCTTGTGCCATGCCACTGCTGCCGGAAGCAACGAGAATTCCACCTTCTATAATAAATGTCTCATCGTAATCAAGAGATCCATTGCCATCATTTGTCGGTCCATACACAAGAACAGTACCGCCTGTCATTTTTATAGAAGTGTTTGAATCAAGCCCGTCACCTTTGGCATTGACATATAAATAACCTCCATTAATGAGTAATTGTCCTTCTTCAGTTGGTTGATTATTCTCTTTTTCCGTTGCAGAACTTGTATCTTTATTAGGAGAGGCTGCGTCTTGATTTTCTCGTGTTGGCGCATTGTCAGAAGGTGGCATATTTCCAAAGTTACCTGGCATTCCAAGGTCGCTGCTTCCGCCATTTACATTTACACCATCATCTTCAGAGACAACGTGGATTTTGCCGTCAGCAACCGTTATATTTACTCCTTCGATTCCTTCATAACTTTTTTCAATTGAAACATCTCCACCACTTAAGAGTACGTCTTCATCAGCATGAATCCCATCATCCCCAGTAGAAATCTTGATGGTTCCACCTGAAATGGCTACATCTTTATTACTGTGAATTGCATCATCCAATGAATCAATCTTTATTGTTCCGCCACTGACGTAAAGATTAGTTCCAGCTTTTATCCCTTTTGTACTAATGCTCTCTTCTTCGTTTTCTTCATCCGCCAGCTTTTGGGAAGAGGAAGGAGTGTTTTGCTCTTTAGATGTTTCGTTGTTTGTTTTATTAGAATCAAATGGTGATTGATTATTTCCGTTGTTTGAACCATCCCCCGCGTCTTTAGCTGGTGCGCCATCACCTTGTGTGTTACCAGGACCACGCATACTTCCATTTTCCTGAATTTGCTTCAAAACGTCTGGATGATCTTGTAGAATCGTTTGAATTTCCTCCATGCTCTTTGCTGCTTCTAATTGTTTCTTCAAGTCTTCAGAAATCTCAATTCCTTCTAAAAATCTATCTACAAAAGATCCTATGTTTTCTTGGCCGAATCCATCAAGAGGTCTTCCGCCCATGCCCTCATCGCGGGTTTCGATTGTTTCTGGACTGCCGCCGCCGGTAACGATAGTATAATCACCATCCGCTACTGCTACTGTGTTTTCAGCTTGTACACCGTCACCATCGGCTTTAATAGTAAATTTGCCATTTTCAAGGGCGATATTGCCTTTCGACTTGTTTTCGTCATTAGATGCTTTTAATCCATCTCCGCCAGAAGTTACATGAATTGTGGCATCTTTTATGGCTAATAAGTCGCGCCCAATAATCCCATCATCGACAGAAGTTACCTGGATCGTCCCACCAGTGATTTTTAAATCATCATTACTTTTTATGCCATCATTGTAATTTCCTTTAACCGTCAATGCGCCAGAACCATTGATGGTTAAGTCATCCTTACTATAGATAGCTGCTGATGGTTCGTCATTATTGTCACTTTCGTATACATAATCGTTTGCATCAGAGAGGGTATTTTCCGTTTTTTCTTCAAGAGAAATAATGGTTTTATCTGCTTGTTTTACATAAATTGGCGCAGTAGTCGATGAATTGATCGTTGCACCATTTAAAATTAAACGGACATTTCCAGCGTCTTCGGCATCGACAACAATTTGTCCATCGTCAAGTGTTCCTTTAATAACATAAGTCCCACTCGTGCGAATCAAAATTTGCTCATCTTTTACAACGGCTCCACCATTACCATCGACTGTTGCCTTTGAACCTTCTAAATGAATATAAGTAAAGTCTTCTCCTTGCCAGTCTGTATAGTCATCACTATTTTTATATGTCACTAGATTACTAATAATATTCTCCTGTTTAGTAGTGGCTGCATTAGAATTACTATTACAGCCACTGATTAGCAAGGTAGAACATAGCAATAAAGGGAGGAGATTTTTAATTTTTTTCTTAATCATATATTTCACCCTTTTGTAGAGTTTAAGCGGTAAAATTGCCGTCATAACTTAACATGACTGCAGAATGTACCCCTTTTAGTTCAGAAATATCAGCTATGATTTTAGAGTCATTATCTCGCACTCTGATTTCATAAGTTCCTTCGATTTCCTTGCCCTGTATGATTGATTTAGATTTAAGTAAAAATTTCTTTGTATTATCTTTAATGAGGCTTTCAATTTCCTCCGTAGTAATTCCTTGATCATATTTCACGACTAATAAATAAGGATTTTCTACTTTTATTTTGTTCGCAAATAATAGGATTACTGCTCCAATGATGCTGGAACCGACTACTGCTAAAATAATGAACTCGGCACCACAAAGAATTCCAACGATAAGGGACCAGAATAAATAGACTAAATCCATTGGATCTTTAATAGGCGTACGAAAACGAACGATTGACAATGCCCCGACCATACCAAGGGATAAGAGAACATTTTGACTAATCCCCATAATAACGAGAGAGGTAGCCATCGTTAAAATAATCAACGAGATATTAAAGGAATGTGAATAAATGACTCCGTTGAACGTTTTTTTATAAACGATGTAAATAAATAATCCGAGTATTAATGCGAATCCGATACTGATCACGGAATCGGTCAATGAAAATGAACTTGTCTTTTCTAAAAAACTTGATTTAAAAATGTCTGAAAAAGTAGTTGTATTCATATTTTTTCTCCTTAATGTTTTTATTGAGTTATTAATTTTACTTTTTTACCCATACATCCGACTTAATTGATACTTTGAGTATGCCTCCTGCCTCGTGTCGGATAATTGTAAAAGGAGTTTAATGACTTCAGGGATATATTCATCATATTTAACTTCTAATATGGCAAGGTTTGGTTCCAACACGTCGACCATAGGCAAATGCTTATTGAACATATCTGTGTTATTTAAACTTGATTGTACCTTCATATCGAAGGTAACTCGGACATTGCCATATGGGTATACCCAAGCTTCCCGTTCGTAATCTACGACAGTTTTCGGTTTAATCAGATGATTGTTCATTTCGAGAAACAAATCGCGAATAAGATCGCGTTCGTCGTTTTTCATCCATTGAATATCACCAACGCGAATCTTCTCATACTCTTTCCGAGTGATATTGCACTTTGATTTGAAGGTTAAGTTGTTTCGCTTACTTTTCCTTTCAAGATTAATCACACGATCACTTAAACCATATATGCGGACTCGGTATTTATCTCTATTTAAAAAACCTTCCTTTTTTTCATTCAAAATCTTATTATCAAAGTAAGTTGAACGAATTAAATATTTTCCATCTGTTCCTGCATTCGGATCACTGCGCATAAAGTGAATAAGTTTTTTTCGCAGTGTATAATATTCTGCCTTGGAAATGGCATGTTTTAACTCCTTGCGTCCATTTGGATTGAAAGAGGTTTGTATTGGCATTGTTAGATCCTCCTTTTTTTCGGCTAGTTCAGTTGAACAATTCCAAGTATATGGGGGAAATATGTCAGGTGTATGTCAAACAAAAAATTTTAAAAAAGGCGAAAAAAACTGTGCCGTATCTTTTTCATGAACTAGCACTTTGACTTTTTGCTGACGTATTTCTGTGTTAATGTTAATGAGAAAATTGGCAATTTATTAGGAGAGTAAACATATATGAAAATTTTAGTGGTGGAAGATGAATATGCGATTAGTCAAGTATTGAAAGCCTACTTACAAAAAGTAGGATATGAAGTTGTTCAAGCTTTTGATGGGGATGAAGCGATGGATAAATTCCACGAATGTTACCCAGATCTTGTTTTACTCGATGTTATGCTGCCAAATAAAGATGGTTGGGAGATTTTAAAAGAAATAAGGAATGAGAGCAATTGCCCTGTCATTATGATAACTGCGTTAGGAGATGTAAATTACCGTTTAGAAGGATTAAATATCGGAGCAGATGATTATATATCGAAGCCATTTATTGCCGATGAGGTAGTTGCACGTGTGAAAGCCGTGCTGAGACGATCTCAGGCTGACCATGATCAGCCTGTTAAACGGTTCGGGCAGTTAGAAATAAATTTAAAAGCACATCAAGTAATGGTTAAAGGGAAAAATATTACGCTCACTCCAAGAGATTTGTCCGTTCTATTATTTTTAGCAGAATATCCGAATCAAACCTTCACACGAGAGCAATTGATCGAACATATTTGGGGCTGGGATTATGATGGAAGCGATCGTGCCGTTGACTTAGCGATTAAAAGAATAAGAAAGTCATTGCAAGATTGGCCAAGTTCAGAAGGAGAAATTAAGACTCTTCGGGGATTGGGGTATCAATTAAGTGTTTATCAAAAATAATATCAAAAAAGGAAGACGCGTTTCACTACGGAGATATTGGACGAGTAGGTATTTATTAACTCTTTGTATGGGGCTTACGGTTATTGCTATTATTTCAGCCCTTTGGATTCGGCATACTACAATGGATAATCGCTTAAATTTAATGTCCTTGCTGGCAGAAAATATGGCAGATCACATTATCGCGAAAAATGACTTGGACCAAGGTGAACGCCCACCTGATTTTTTTAATGAAAGGGAAATGAGAACCGAATTAGAAATCGATCCTTTCACTTATATAGTTGATGCAGATGGTAAAATCATATCAAGTAATCGGCCTAAGGGGCCATTAGGACAGCAAATACAGCCTTCTGTATTGGAGAATGAAGATGCGTTTCAGAAATTGAACATTGATAATCAAACATTTTATGCTGTAAAATCTCCAATTGAAATCGATGATTCAGTTATTGGCTGGGTAGTGATGATGGATTCTAAAGACAAATTAACCCATGTCAATCAAGAATATACCCAGCTGGCTATTATGATTATTAGTCTCGCATTGCTCGGTTGGGCAGCAATCTTTGTTCTGTCTACACGTTTATCTAAACCAATAACAGATGTAGCGGAAGCAGCAAAACATGTAGCAGAAGGAAACTACCAGATCAATCTCTCTACTGACAGTAAAGAAAAAGAGGTTTACGAACTCATCAACTCATTTAAAGAAATGACGGCAAAATTAGAAAGGCTCGAATCTCTACGAACAGAGCTTTTGGCTGGTGTTACTCATGAATTGAAGACCCCTGTAACTTCCATAAGTGGCTTATTGCAGGCGTTGAAAGATGAAGTAGTAACGGGAGACGAGGCTAAAGAGTTTATAAATGTATCATTAAACGAAACGGAAAAAATGAAGACAATGGTAGAAGATTTGCTGGCATTTAATCAATTTGCCACGAATGCAGTCTCTGTCAATAAAGAAATTCTTAATATAAATGAAGTGGTAGAAGATGCAATCTTTGCATGGGAAATTGCTCAAAAGGAAGAAATTGAAGTTACACTATATAAACTCTTCAAGCAAGTAGAAATAAAGATGGATCCGCTTCGTTTTCAACAAATAATGGCGAATTTGCTGAACAATGCAAAACATGCGATGGAAAATAGAGGAGAAATTTACGTCTCTTTGATAGAAGAGCATGCTCATGTCTTCATTGAAGTATCCGATACAGGGGTCGGAATTCCCGAAAAAGAACAGCCGTTTATTTTTGAACGCTTCTTCCGTGGTGAAAAGAAAAAATATAAAATCAGAGGATTAGGTCTTGGATTGGCTTTAAGCAAAATGATTGCTCAAGCCCTCGGTGGAGACTTAATTTTGCTGAAGAGCTCTCCGGATGGCACAGCCTTTCGAATCATGTTGCCTAAAGGAGACGGAATAAGATAGTTAGTGATCCGAAGGCTTAATATCCACGCATTCCGCAAGAGCTATTTCTGGTCCCGTGTAGGTATGCGCTATTTTAGAAAGAGCCACTCTTCATAACAAATCTTTAATGATCCAGCCAAGCCATTCTTTCAATTTAACGCGGAAACCAACACTTTTCAACTTCTCTAAAGACATAAGATGAGAGTGAGTAATGTCTTCTCGTAGGGCTTGTTCAACATCCGCAATAAACGTTTTGTCATAAATATAACAATTAATTTCATGGTTCAATAAGATGCTTCTACGGTCAAAGTTGGCGGTCCCAATATCGCAAATTTTTCCATCTACAATTATCACTTTTGCATGGAAAAATCCCTTTTCAAATTGATAGACTTGGCCGCCGCCGGCAAGTACTCTGCGTAAATAACGAAAAGAAGCTTCCTTTACGATGGCATGGTCAGCCGTATTAGGAACTAAAACAGTAATGGATACGCCTCTTTTCAAGGCTGCTTCAAGGGAAGCCATAATAGCTTCCGTCGGTATAAAATAAGGAGTTCCAATGGAAATTGAGATTTTTGCGCTATCAATCAGTTTAAGAAGATGAGATTCTACGCCAATCCCTTCTGCTGGATAAAAGCGATGTAGCATTTCTCCGCTTTCAACAGAAGGCCCATCATGCACAGGTACTTTCTTTTTCCTTGCCCGCTCCCAGTCGACCATGAATTCATTTTGCAGATCCGAAATGCCTTCGCCTGTCACACGAATATGATAATCGCGCCACGGAGCGAGCTTCGGATCCAAGTCAATATATTCCTTGCCTATATTATAGCCGCCTAAATATCCGATACGATCGTCAATAATTGTAATTTTTCGATGGTTTCTCTGTTGTAGAGTAAAAATAAGAAATGGCAAACGTGGAACATGACAAAAGGCAATATCAATTCCACAATTGTGTGCGGCTCTAATCCACTTTTTCGGCACATGGCGGCTGCCTAGCCAATCGAGGAGCAAGCGGACTTTTACACCTTCCTTAGCCTTTTCCATTAATACATCCCAAAAAACTTGGCTAAATCGATCATTTTTTACGATGTAAAATAAAATATGAATGCTCGATTTCGCTTCTCTCAAGTCTTTAAAATAGATGTCAAATAAATCCGATCCGTTTGTAATTAGCTGAAGATGGCCCTTTCTCTTTGGATATGAACGTTTTTTCCATCTCTTTTTATGCATGTAAAGACCGAGGTGAAAATCGGCGCAGCACCATACAATGAGCAAAACTATTACGAGTAAGCTGCATATGAACCATCCCATTTCCAAACCTCCATCATTCAGAATTGCAAGTGCTGTACTTAATTATTATGACCATAAGCTTATAAAAAAGATGTAGGAATAGAAAAAAAGATGTATAATCAATGAGGATCTAATAATTACATAGCTTGGATATCGGTGCTTCTTTTATAGGGAAGCTGAAAAGGGAAGTTGGTTCAAATCCAACGCGGTCCCGCCACTGTAATTGGGAGCCTGCTGTTATACCACTGTGCACACGCATGGGAAGGAACAGCCGGCGATGAACAAAAGCCAGGAGACCTGCCGATTCCGTTGCACCAATAAACCTACGAGGATAGGGAGGTGGAGAAGAGGCAAGTTTTTTTTATTGTTGACGTACATCTCCATTATAGGGGATGTTTTTTATTGTGCGCCCAGCATGGGCGTAGTCTATAGGGTGCAAGTCCCGAACTGCGAAGGCAGAAGTAGCAGTTAGCTTAACGCAAGGGTGTCCACGGTGACGTGGAATCTGAAGGAAGCGAGCGGCAAACCTCCGGTCTGAGGAACACGAACTTCATATTAGGCTATTTACGATTGGGTGAGTTTGCAGTACAGAACAAAGCCCTTTCTGCCGAAGGTTGTATGTAGTAAATGAAGCAGATAGGTGGAGGGAAAGACTACGTTCTTACCTGGGGAGGTCTGATTGGAACGCCAAGTTCACTTGGTAACCTATCCAGTGATGGATAGCTGAACAATCAGAAGTCAGCAGAGGCCATAGTACCATTCGAACTCGAGAAGAATGGGAAGGGCTGAACAATTAAGAGAGAGCAACATCTTGGCATTCAGTAACCTGCGATGAACACAGATAACCGATAAGGCATGCTTGAAGGAGGATATGGTGAATCCCATGGGGGACTTCAAGATGGTGGAGCAGAACTGGCATAAGTGGAATCGTTGTTCACGGAAAGAGGCGTAACCAATGTTAATGGAACGAATACTGTCACGGGAAAACCTCCTTTCCGCCCTGAAAAGGGTGGAACGAAATAAAGGAAGTCATGGTGTGGATGGGATGTCCGTACAAAACCTACGAGAGCATATCAAGAAACACTGGGAATCCATGAAAATGGAACTTCTTGAGGGTACCTATACACCGCAACCCGTCCGCAGGGTCGAAATCCCGAAACCTGACGGTGGGGTGCGATTATTAGGTATCCCTACCGTAACAGACCGTCTCATTCAACAAGCAATTGCCCAAGTTTTAACGACTATATATGACCCGATGTTCTCAGACCATAGTTATGGATTTCGACCAGGTCGAAGCGCCCATGATGCGGTTAGGAAAGCAAAAGGTTATATACAGGAAGGTTATCGTTGGGTGGTTGATATCGACTTGGAGAAGTTCTTCGACAGAGTAAACCATGACAAATTAATGGGGACACTAGCGAAACGAATCGAAGATAAACGCCTGCTTAAGTTAATCCGTAAATATCTAGAATCGGGAATCATGATAAATGGCATTGTGACAACCAGTGAGGAAGGAACTCCACAAGGAGGACCTCTCAGTCCTTTACTCTCTAACATTGTCCTTGACGAATTTGACAAGAAGTTAGAGGAAAGAGGTCACAAATTTGTACGATACGCCGATGATGCTAATATCTATGTGAAAACAATGAAAGCAGGAAACCGGGTGATGGATTCCATCACCTTGTTTATAGAAGGAAAGCTTAAGCTGAAAGTTAATTTGAAAAAGTCAGCTGTAGACCGTCCTTGGAAGAGGAAATTTCTTGGATTCAGTTTTACCTTTCATAAAGAACCCAAAGTTCGGATTGCCAAAGAAAGCGTGAAACGGATGAAGAATAAAATCCGAGAAATTACCTCAAGAAAGAAACCTTATCCCATGGAATATCGAATAGAGAAACTAAACCAATATCTAATGGGATGGTGCGGATACTTCGCCCTGGCAGATACGCCAAGTGTATTCAGGGAGTTTGATTCATGGATTAGAAGAAGACTTCGGATGTGTATGTGGAAGAATTGGAAGAAACCAAGCACGAAGGTGAGGAACCTCATTAGACTTGGCGTTCCGAAAGGAAAGGCTTATGAATGGGGAAACTCACGTAGAAGTTATTGGAGAATCTCCAAAAGTCCGATACTACACAGAACCCTTGGAAACTCCTACTGGAATTCCCAAGGGCTCAAAAGTCTATTATCTCGTTACGAAACTTTGCGTCACCAATCTTAGTTGAACCGCCGTATACCGAACGGTATGTACGGTGGTGTGAGAGGTCGGGGGTTAATCACTCCCTCCTACTCGATTTTATGGCAGCATTGTTGCTGTGAATTTTAACGTTGGATTCAGAATATCCAGATGATTAATTTTCTAGATTGTGTTTTACAAAACAACAAATTTTAAGCAAACCGTCATTCTTACAACAACATAAGGGGGAACGTAATAAATGAAAAAAATATTTGGCTTTATTACTGCGCTTTTACTAGTTTTTGGCCTTTTAGCAGCGTGTGGTAATGAAGGAAATTCAAAAAATGAAGACAATAATAAACAACCTGTTTCAGAACAAACAAATGAAAATACAAATGAGGCGGAAGAAGCATTCCCGGTTACGATTAAAGATGCAAGTGATACTGATGTTGTGATCGAGAAAAAGCCTGAGAAAATTATAACACTGATACCTAGCAATACGGAGATTGTTTACGCCTTAGGCGAAGAGGAAGCATTAGTCGGTGTATCAGAAAATGATAATTATCCAGAAGAGGCAGCTGCGAAAGAGAAAGTAGCTGGAATGGAATTAAATGTGGAAAAAATTCTTTCGCTAAACCCAGATCTTGTTCTTGCACACGGATCAACTGCCACCATGTGGGAAGCGGGCCTCAAGCAGCTGAAAGATAGCGGTGTGACCGTTCTTGTTGTAAATGATGCTCAAAGCTTTGATGCTGTATATGCATCCATTGAAATGGTCGGAAAAGCGACAGGTAAAACGGCTGAAGCTGATCAACTTGTACAAGATATGAAAGCGAAATTGGATGAAATTAAAAAACAGGCTGAATCCATTTCAGATCAAAAAACGGTATTTGTTGAGGTATCCCCAGCGCCAGAGATTTATACAACTGGAAAAAATACGTTTATGAATGAAATGCTTGAAGTCATCAATGCTAAAAATGCCGTAGGTGATCAGGAAGGCTGGGTTCCGATTAATGAAGAAGCAGTCGTTGAAATAAATCCAGATACGATTATTACGACTGTCGGATATGTTGAAAATGCTGCTGAAGAGATTAAAGCACGCGTGGCTTGGAAAGATATTACGGCTGTAAAAGAAAATCAAGTTTATTTAGTAAATGAGGATCTTGTAAGTCGTTCAGGTCCGCGGATTGTTGAAGGAGTAGAGGAGCTTGCAAAAGCCATTTACCCGGATGTTTTCGGGAAATAAAAAATTAGTTTCATATGTAGTTGCGGTTGGATTTTTACTATTGGCGATCTTTCTTGGGATCGCCATCGGTGCTGTACATGTGCCGTTTAAAAATATAGCCGCCATTATATGGAGAGAAATTTTTCAAATTCAGCAAAATAATGAGGCGGATCTTTTGAGCAATATTGTTATGAACATCCGCCTTCCACGTGTAATATTGGCAGGCCTAGTTGGAGCTGCTCTTGCAATGGCAGGAGCGGCTTTCCAAGGACTGCTTCGAAATCCACTCGCGGATCCCTATACTTTAGGAGTTTCATCTGGAGCCTCTGTTGGTGCGGTCGTTGTGCTATTTTTTCAATTATCGCTCCCATTCGCTGGGATATTTACGTTGCCCATATTGAGTATAGCGGCATCCTTCATCACAATTTTCCTCGTATTATTTTTTGCAAGAACAATAGAGCCATCGTTGAAAGTGGAGACAATTATTTTAACGGGAATTATTTTCAGCTCGTTTCTTGGAGCAGTACTTTCTTTAATGATCGCTCTTTCTGGAGAAGAATTAAGACAAATTATCGGCTGGCTGCTTGGAAGCGTATCGATGCGTGGTTGGAGTTACGTCCGAATTATTCTGCCTTTCTTTATAATCGGAGGATTTATTCTCATGATGAATGTCAGGGAACTAAATGCGATGTCTTTTGGCGAGGATCGGGCAAAGTATCTCGGGGTGAATGTAGAACGGAGAAAACTGGCGATTTTACTTGCCGGCTCACTACTTACGGGTGCCGCCGTCGCTGTGTCGGGAACAATTGGCTTTGTTGGACTCGTTATCCCGCATTTCGTGAGGATGCTTTCGGGGCCCGATCATAAACACTTATTACCATTGTCCATATTCGTCGGAGCAGGATTTCTTATTTTGGCAGATTTAGTCGCGAGGACAATCATTCAACCAGCGGAGCTGCCAATCGGCGTCATCACTGCCTTAATAGGAGCACCGGCATTTGCAGGGATTTTAGTGAAAAGACGTATGGAAAGAAGGGGATAGAAAATGCTTCAAGTGAATGGCTTATATGGAGGCTACCCCGGATTTACAGTCTTGAATGATGTTTCTTTTTCGGTAGAGTCCGGCGAGCTTTTCGGCATTCTTGGACCGAATGGAAGTGGGAAAACGACGTTATTGAAAATGATTAGTGGATTGCTTTCCCCTGATCAAGGGGAAATTTTTATAAATGCTAAACCTCTTCAAAACTACTCGGCTAAAGAATTAGCAAAAATCACCGCGGTATTGCCGCAAGTATCTTCGGAAGTATTTGCTTATACAGTTCGGGAGACCGTTTCATTAGGACGCTATGCTCATCAACGAGGATGGCTGAGCCGCAATGATGAGGTTGATGAAAAAATAATTGACGAAGCAATGGCATTAACGGGAGTTGGAGTATTTCAAGATAAATTATTGCACGAGCTCTCAGGTGGAGAACGGCAACGAGTTTTTCTCGCTCAAGCTCTTGCCCAACAACCGAAAATTTTGCTATTGGACGAGCCGACCAATCATTTAGATTTATCATTTCAAAAAGATTTATTGGATTTATTGAAAAAGTGGACGCGGGATCAAGGCCTGACTGTAGTCTCTATTTTTCATGATTTAAATCTTGCCAGTCTTTATTGTGATAAACTTCTTCTCTTAGATAAGGGAAGAATTCGTTCTATTGGAGAAGTGGAAGAGGTTTTGAAGAAAGAGAGAATTCAGGAAGTGTACGAAACAAGCATAGATTTCCACCCGCACCCAAAAATGCCGAAACCGCAAATGGCTTTAATTCCTGAAGATGGTGAGATGGACGATTTTTATATAGACCAATCTCTGCTGAAAATAAACGAAGACTATGCCGAACTCATTTCGCCGACGCCTTTAAAAGTGATGGCGTCATCCTTGCATGGAGCTGGAATTGGTTGGCATACAAAGTTCATCAAGTATTTTTCCAAAGAGCCTCCTGTATTAGATAAAGCGGTCTTGATGCCCGCCAAGGGTCGTGAACTGATTAAGTACGGCACATACCAACACATTTTTGTAATGGTTTCTTCTGGAGAGGAGCAGGGACATATCAATCTATGCCTATTCGTAAATGGGATCATCACCGACGAAGCATTCCTCAAAGGAATCATAGCGGCAAGCGAAGAGAGAGCACTCGCCGCAGAAGAGGGTGTGGGAGGAGCGATTGTTGTTGCTGCTTCGCAAAAAGGAATGCGAATTGATGACGACGTGCTGGTTGCGGATATACGGAGAGGTGTGCGGGAAACTGCAAGCAAGTTGAAATGAATACGATTTTGTCACCATATATTATAACCTCAATCCTAAAACAGAAGAAGTGCGGATTCAAGAAAGCTAATCGTGCCCTTGTCCATGTGAAAGTAAGCAGTAAGGTCACGAATAGGATGTAATCGTGCCCTTGCCTATGTAAAAGTAAGCAGTAAGGTCACGAATAGGGTGTAATCGTGCCCTTGGCCATGTGAAAGTAAGCAGTAAGGTCACGAATAGAGTGTAATCGTGCCCTTGATCATGTAAAAGTAGTCATTGAGGTCACGAATAGAGAATCATCATGCCTATGCACATGGAAAAAAGAAATAGGATCACGATTATGATAACATCGTGATCTTATCGTAAAAATATATGTAACAGTCAAATTAAACGCTTTTATCCAGCTCTTTTGTTGGGGGAAATGAATAACGACAAATATATTTTTATATAATTATGGATAAACATAATATGAACTTCTCCCATGATAAAATACCTTTAAAAATTTCATTAGAATTCTTCTAATTGCTTTCATAGAAATTTGTGAATCACACCATTCATGCACAATTTTTGTTGTAATTTTATTATCCGGAAAAAGAATTCTAAAGTCTTCAACGCTTCGCATAATTGCGGCTTCAACCCCCTCTTTGCATCCACATTCGTTACACATCATTTCCTTTTTTCCCAAACCAACCACAACCATAAATGAGTAGCATGACTTACAAGTGACTCCTTTTTTTAGTCGCTCAAATTCAAAATCGGGTAGTTGTTTATGTGGAAATACCTTTACATGATCCTTCATTATTTGCTCTGCTAACTGGAAGTGATAATTGCTTAACTTTGTTGGCATGGATTGAAGTTGATTAATGAAGCGGTTGACCTGTGTTGGGAGAACAATAGATTGATGACGAGGAGCTTCATATAAGGTGAATTCGGGGTTAACAAAGATGAGGAATTCTTTGATGGGCAAGTGATGAATGTCTAAATCCTGAAGATAACGCCGAAATAAGGATGTGCATCTAGATAATTGGGGGAATGGATTTTGTATTTCCTTATCAGTTGCAACTGAGTACCATTTATTTTCTTTAATAAAAAAATCACCTTCATAATTTTTCACATCGCAAAGGTAAATGGTGTTATGAAAAAATAGTAGAGTATCAATCTGGAAAAATGTGTTGTTGTTTTTAAGAAGTATGTCGTTCATTAAGAGAAAGTCACCAATTAATAAAGCGTTGAAATTTTTCTCACCTTCATAGCCTTTTTCGAGGTTTAGATAATGCAGCTTTTCTTTAGGAGCCAACATCATACGGCTGTTTAAAATCCTATATTGTTTCAATTCCAATGGTTCAACGAGAGGCTTAATAATAAACATGTCCCACTTCCTTTGTTATAAAAATGTTTTCAACACAATCATAGGAAAGATCGTGCTTCTATTCAAGCCTTTTATTGCATATGCCTAACGCACTATGAAAAAAATGCAGAATATTGTTGTATCTCTATGTAAAATCTTTTATACTCCAAAAGTAGTGGTTAATTTTTCCTGTGTAAAAAACTGAAGTTTGAGCTTTTATTATACAAAGGGATGCAAAACCGCCAAAATTCCTAGTAATTTTATAAAGGGAACAATGAGTTAACTATTCTATTCAACTAGAATAGTCATTTTTTGTTTATCTTTGAAGAGGTGATTTAAAAATAGTTGGCTTATTAATATGTTATGTCAGGCGAAACTTGATCTAATGGATTAGTCTGAAGTATTTAAAATTATTTTGAGAAGGTGTCAAGTTGAATTTATTATCATCCATTAAAATGAAACTGATTACAATTTCTTTTTTGCTTTTAACTATACCACTACTTATTACTGGAGCATTAGCGTATCAAAAAAGTGCTTCTAGTTTAGATGACCTTGGTGCTACTAATTTAAAAAATAGTGTAGAGATGACCATCTCAATGATTGAAATGGTGAATAAAGAAGTGGCGAAGGGAAATATTTCACTGGAGGACGCACAGGAAGAGGTAAAAGAGGCCATTTTAGGTGAAAAAAATGCAGATGGAACGAGACCAATCAATCCAAATCTAGATTTAGGAGAAAATGGCTATATGTTCGTCGTTGACAAAAATGGTTTAGATATAGCATCTCCGAATACAGAGGGTCAAAACTTTTGGGATTCTGAAGATGTCAATGGAGTAAAGTTTATTCAGGATTTGATTAGTGTTGGAAATGATGGTGGTGGCTTAACAAGCTATAGTTGGGCATTGCCAAATGATCCGGATAAGGTTATGCCTAAAATCGCTTATTCAAAAACTGACCCGTATTGGAATTGGACAGTTAGCGCAAGCACATATATGCTCGATTTCAACAAACCGGCAAAAGAAATCCTAAATTTAGTTTTGCTTGTTGTGGGAATTACTTTAGTAATTGGTATTTTTATCATTTGGTTATTTTCAACAAGTATTGCAAAGCCAATTAACAAAGTATCGGAACACATGCACCACCTAGCAAACGGAAATCTATCACAAGCATCATTACAAGTAAAATCTAAAGATGAAGTTGGGCGTCTGGCAAACGCCATGAATTATATGCAAAGCCGATTAAAGGAAATGATAAAAAGTGTGTCAACTGCATCGGAAACCATTACAAGTCAAAGCGAAGAATTCACTCAATCCGCTAATGAGGTAAAAGAGGGTGGGGAACAAATCGCATCAACTATGCAGGAACTGTCTTCAGGCGCAGAGTCTCAAGCCCACAGTGCAACAGAGCTGACTGAAATGATGGAGAATTTTAATCTTAAAGTCGTGGAAGCGAATGAAAACGGTGAAGACATACTAAAAACTTCCGATGAAGTATTGGTGATGACGGAAGAAGGACGAGTTTTAATGGATCAGTCCGTTAAACAAATGGAAAATATCCATCAAAAGGTAACAACAGCAGTCAAAAATGTACAAGGACTTAATAATCAAACAAAAGAAATTTCCCAGCTTGTTCAAGTCATTCAAGAAATTGCCGCTCAAACGAATCTATTATCATTAAATGCGGCCATTGAAGCAGCGAGGGCAGGCGAGCAAGGGAAAGGATTTGCAGTAGTTGCTACTGAAGTACGGAAATTAGCGGAGCAAGTTTCGAATTCAGTGAGTGAGATTACGAATATCGTAGATCGAATTATTCACGGTTCCAATGAAGCAGTTGTTTCTTTGCAATCCAGTTATGAAGAAGTAGAAAATGGAACGAATCAAATAAAAGTAACGGGTCAAACATTTGGAAATATTAATGAATTTGTAACCAATATGGTAAGCAAGGCGCAGACCATTTCTGCCAATCTTAAAGAATTGACCGAGAATAGCGGAGAAATGAATAAATCGATCGAAGAGGTCGCCGCTGTAGCAGAAGAATCGGCAGCGGGAGTTGAACAAGCAGCTGCATCTGCCCAGCAATCAAGCAGTTCAATGGAGGAAATAGCAAGAGGCGCAGAAGATTTAGCCGCTTTGGCAGAACAATTAAATAGTGAGGTTAGTCATTTTAAATTGTAATCCAAAAAAGTTCTGGGATAATTCCCGGAGCTTTTTTCATAGTAATCTATTAAGGGTATTTTTAATCTTGACTGAATGCTCATTCATTATATAATGAAAGTAATCAAAGTTCGGAAATGCCGGAAGGGAGTGCGGGCGATGGAAATATTATTTTGGGTCAATTGGCTTGCGTTTTTATTTGTAACCGCTTACGCCGTTTCTTTATTCGTATATGTTGTCAGAACACGGATTACGTATATTAAACTCGGGAAAAAAGCAGAGTTTCATAATGATGTGAAAGCACGCTTAAACAATATTTGGGTCAATGTATTTGGTCAGAAAAAATTGTTAAAAGATAAAAAGAGCGGTTTGATTCATGTCATGTTTTTTTACGGATTTATCCTTGTTCAGTTCGGTGCAATTGATTTTATTTGGAAAGGTCTTGCACCAGGTTCTCATCTTCCTCTCGGTCCTCTTTATCCAGGTTTTAAATTTTTCCAAGAAATTGTGACGCTTATTATTTTAGTAGCTGTTGTGTGGGCTTTTTATAGGCGCTATATTGAAAAATTAGCGCGATTAAAACGTGGATTTTATGCCGGTCTCGTTTTGCTTTTTATTGGGGGGCTCATGCTTTCGGTTTTACTCGGAAATGGGATGTCTCTTTTATGGAATGAAGAGTCTCTCACATGGACGGAACCAGTTGCATCGGGAATTGCGGCTCTTTTTAGCTGGATTGGGCCGGCGATAGCCGCAGTCATATTTTATATTTCTTGGTGGGTGCATTTGCTGCTTTTACTCGCCTTTCTCGTGTATGTTCCTCAATCAAAGCATGCCCATTTAATTGCGGGCCCCGCCAATGTATATCTGGAGCCGCTTGATGGTGGAAAAAAACTCGCGCCAATTGACTTTGAAGACGAAACTCAAGAAAGCTTTGGTGTTGGGAAAATAAATGAATTTACGGATCTCCAGCTAGTTGATTTATATGCTTGTGTAGAATGTGGCCGCTGTACGAATATGTGTCCAGCTTCGGGAACAGGAAAAATGCTGTCTCCTATGCATATTATGACAAAATTGCGTGATCATCTCACAAATTATGGTGCAGCTGTCACGCAAAAACAACCATGGGTTCCTACTATTGCCTTTGCAGGTACGATTGGAAATCAGCTAGCGAAAGCGGCTAAAGGGCAAGGAGTTGAAGAAGCAGCTGCTGCCTTAAACTATGAACCTAGCATGATTGGTGAAATCATCACAGAAGAGGAACTATGGGCTTGTACGACATGCCGCAATTGTGAGGACCAATGCCCAGTTATGAATAAACATGTAAGCCACATCATCGACATGCGCCGTTATCTTGTGCTGACAGAAGGAAAAATAGATCCAGATGCACAGCGTGCCATGCAAAATATAGAAAGACAAGGAAATCCATGGGGTCTCAACCGCAAGGAAAAAGAAAACTGGCGTGATGCTCGCGAAGATGTATTTGTACCAACGATAAAAGAAATGAAAAAAGCGGGAGAAGAATTTGAATATTTATTCTGGGTCGGCTCGATGGGCGCCTTTGATAATCGCAGCCAAAAAATTGCACTCTCTTTTGCGAAGCTGTTAAATGAAGCAGAAGTTTCATTTGCCATTCTCGGAAATAAGGAGAAAAATTCAGGCGATACGCCGCGCCGCCTTGGAAATGAGTTTTTATTCCAAGAACTTGCGACAGCTAATATTGCCGAATTCGAAAAAAATGACGTGAAGAAAATCGTAACGATCGACCCGCACGCATATAATATTTTTAAAAATGAATATCCCGATTTTGGATTCAAAGCTGAAGTGTATCATCATACTGAGCTCCTTGACCAATTAGTTAAGAAAGGACGTTTACAACCACGTTATTCGGTCAAGGAAAAAATAACATTCCATGATTCTTGCTATCTAGGACGTTATAACGAAGTGTATGATCCACCGAGGGAAATCTTGAAAGCCATTCCTGGCGTCACACTTATGGAAATCGAACGCAATCGTGAAAATGCGATGTGCTGTGGAGCAGGTGGAGGCTTGATGTGGATGGAAGAAGATGCAGACAAACGAGTGAATGTGGCTAGAACAGAACAAGCTCTTGCTGTAAATCCATCTATTATTAGTTCAGGTTGCCCATATTGTTTGACGATGCTTTCAGATGGAACGAAAGCGAAGGAAGTAGAAGACACGGTAAAAACGTATGATGTAGCGGAATTATTGGAAAAAGCAGTATTTGGAATGGAATCAGAACTAGTTTCTTAGCACATAAGCGCTTCGTTTTGAAGCGCTTATGTTAAATATGAAAATTGAGCGAGCGTTCAGTCAAGGAGTTTGAAAGCGTTTACAAATTTCTGTTGAAAAGGAGAATGGTTCATGGCAAAAACAGTCATTCTTGCAGGAGCACGTACCCCTTTTGGAAAATTTGGAGGAGCTCTTAGTTCATTAACGGCTTCCGAACTTGGAGGCATTGCAGTAAAAGAGGCTATGTTAAGAGCTAATGTCCCGCCTGAAGAAGTACAGGAGGTCATACTAGGGACAGTTTTACAAGGTGGACAGGGACAGCTCCCATCACGGCAGGCCGCTCGGAACGCGGGAATACCTTGGAGGGTCAAAACAGAAACAATCAATAAAGTATGTGCCTCTGGAATAAGGGCGGTCACACTTGCTGACCAAATCATTCGGTTAGGGGACGAAGAGGTGATAGTAGCTGGTGGAATGGAATCGATGTCCAATGCCCCTTATATGTTGCCGAACGCAAGATGGGGCTACAAAATGGGTGATGCTGCTTTAGTCGACTTGCTTACTCATGATGGTCTCACTTGCTCATTCGCCAACGTCCACATGGGAACGTACGGAAATCAGACGGCAAGAGAATTCGAGATTACGAGGGAAGAGCAGGATGAATGGGCATTTGCGAGCCATGAAAGAGCGGTAAAAGCAATGGAGTCTGGAAAGCTAGCTGAGGAAATCGTGGAAGTTCAAATACCACAGAGAAAAGGCAATCCGTTAATCATAAAAGATGATGAGGCGCCGCGTAAGGATACGACGTTAGAAAAGTTGGTGACGCTTAAGCCAGTTTTTGATAAAAATGGAACGATTACAGCAGGAAATGCTCCAGGAGTGAATGACGGTGCTGCAGCACTTGTGTTAATGAATGAGGAACGTGCAAAGAGGGAAGGCAGGCAGTCTCTCGCCCAGATTATTGGGTCTGCGGAAATAGCTGTAGAAGCGAAGGATTTTCCGCAAACACCTGGACTTGTCATCAATGAACTTTTAAAAAAGACAGGAAAAAACATTGAAGACATCGACCTTTTTGAAATTAATGAAGCCTTTGCAGCCGTAGCTCTAACAAGTAATAAAATTGCAGGTCTGCCTCCTGAAAAGGTGAACGTGAATGGTGGTGCGGTTGCACTTGGACATCCAATTGGAGCTAGCGGAGCGAGAATTATTTTAACATTAGCGTACGAATTGAAAAGACGTGGAGGCGGACTAGGCATCGCTTCGATATGTTCTGGAGGTGGTCAAGGCGATGCTATCTTAATCGAAGTGCCAAAGGCGGTGGAATCTTAATATGGAAATTAAAACAGTGATGGTCGTTGGTGCGGGACAAATGGGTTCGGGAATTGCCCAAGTATGTGCACTCGCTGGATATAACGTATTTTTGAATGATTTGTCCGAATCATTAGTTGAAAAGGGTCACGGCGGTATCGCAAAAAATTTGAATCGGCAAGTAGAAAAAGGAAGGATGACAGAATTAGAGAAAGAAAACGTGCTGGGAAATTTAAGATTATCCATTAATTTAAACGATGCGCAAAACGTAGATATCATCATTGAAGCAGCCACTGAAAATATGGACGTGAAAAAGAAGATCTTCGCTAGGCTAGATGAAATTGTACCACAGTATGCAATTCTCGCTTCCAACACATCTTCACTTCCGATCACAGAAATCGCCGCCGCTACAGCTCGGCCAGAACAAGTCATCGGCATGCATTTTATGAATCCAGTTCCAGTTATGAAACTAGTAGAAATTATCCGCGGTCTAGCGACAGCAGATAAAGTGTATGAAACGGTCGAATCAATGGCGAAAACCCTTGGCAAGATCCCGGTCGAAGTGAATGATTTTCCAGGTTTCGTTTCGAATCGCATCCTCATGCCAATGATCAATGAGGCCATCTACACTCTTTATGAAGGTGTAGCAACGAAGGAAGCGATTGATGAGGTGATGAAGCTCGGAATGAACCATCCGATGGGTCCACTAACACTTGCTGATTTTATCGGCTTGGACACTTGTCTCTATATTATGGAAACCTTGCATGAAGGCTTTGGCGACGACAAATATCGTCCGTGTCCGTTATTAAGAAAATATGTAAAGGCAGGTTGGCTCGGTAAAAAGACAGGGCGTGGTTTTTACGAATACGGCTAATTCCTTAAATCGAGGAGGTCTACTATGAGATTTCAATTGACTGAACAACAGCTGATGATGAGGAATATGGTTCGTGATTTTGCAGAAAAAGAAATAGCCCCTCTTGTTGTAAAAATGGAAGCTGGAGAGTTTCCACGGGAGGTTTTGAAAAAAATGGGGCCTCTCGGTTTAATGGGAATCACGATCCCTGAAAAATATGGCGGTTCGGAAATGGATTTTATCTCTTATATTATTGCGATTCATGAGATATCAAAAATTAGTGCGACTATGGGAGTCATTTTATCTGTTCACACGTCTGTCGGTACAAACCCGATTGTTTATTTTGGAACGGACGAACAAAAGCAAAAATATGTAACTAAGCTTGCAGGCGGAGAGTATTTAGGAGCTTTTTCGCTTACTGAACCAAATGCAGGATCGGATGCTGCCAATATAAAGACTCGTGCAGTTCACGTCAATGGGCATTACAAGTTAAATGGAACAAAAGCCTTCGTTTCGAATGGCGGAGAAGCAGATCTCTATATTGTATTTGCGATAACGGATCTAAACGCTGGTAGCAGAGGAATGTCGGCGTTTATCGTGGAAAAGAATACGCCGGGCTTAATAATCGGAAAAGACGAGAAAAAAATGGGCCTTCACGGGTCAAGAACGGTCCAATTAATGTTTGAGGACGCGTTGGTGCCAATTGCAAACAGACTGGGTGAAGAAGGAGAAGGCTTTAAAATTGCTCTTTCTAATTTAAATATCGGTCGAATTGGCATTGCCGCTCAAGCGCTTGGGATAGCAGAAGCAGCCTTTGAAGCAGGGGTAAAATATGCGGGAGAACGCAAACAATTCGGAAAGCCGATCGCAGAACAACAAGGCATTGCGTTCAAGCTTTCAAATATGGCGACAGCCGTTGAAAGCTCACGTCTCCTCGTATACCAGGCAGCCGATTTGTGGGGAAGAGGAATCCCATGTGGAAAAGAAGCATCCATGGCCAAACTATTCGCTTCAAAAACAGCCGTGGAGATTGCAACAGAAGCTATACAAGTATTTGGCGGATACGGCTATACTGAGGACTATCCAGTCGAGCGCTATTTCCGCGATGCCAAAATCACCGAAATTTACGAAGGCACTAGTGAAATCCAGCGCATTGTTATCGCGAAACATCTCCTAAAATAGCATGGAAAAGTGGGTAAAATGGATTTTCAACAATCCCATCTAGTTCAGAATTTCATCAATTAATAATCCAAATCAGAATTCCACCAATTAACGATAAATTATAATCAATCCAGTTTCAAAGTTCCCTTTATTAACATAAAAGTCCTGCAATTGAGGAGGAAAAAAGATGAATTTTCGATTAAGTGAAGAGCATGAAATGATTCGGAAGATGGTCCGGGAATTTGCTGAGAATGAAGTAGCGCCGACCGCAGCGGAAAGAGATGAAGAAGAACGTTTTGATTTAAATATATTTGAAAAAATGGCAGAGCTCGGATTAACGGGGATTCCTTGGCCGGAGGAATATGGGGGAATTGGGAGCGATTATTTAGCGTATTGTATCGCCGTTGAGGAGTTATCAAGGGTGTGCGCGTCAACAGGCGTTACACTTTCCGCCCATACATCACTTGCTGGTTGGCCAGTATATAAGTTCGGTACGGAAGAACAGAAACAAAAATATTTGCGGCCCATGGCGGAAGGAACAAAAATAGGAGCTTACGGACTTACTGAGCCAGGATCTGGATCTGACGCAGGAGGAATGAAAACAGCAGCCATCCTTGACGGTGAGAACTATATATTAAACGGCTCAAAAATTTTCATCACGAACGGCGGCATTGCCGACATTTATATCGTTTTTGCGTTAACGAATCCGAATGATAAACGGAGTACGACTGCCTTTATCATTGAAAAAGATTTTGAAGGCTTCTCCGTTGGGAAAAAAGAGAAAAAGCTAGGTATTCGCTCGTCTCCAACAACGGAAATTATTTTTCAAGACTGTAAGGTCCCTGTCCAAAATGTCCTTGGTGAAGTGGGGCAAGGCTTTAAAATTGCGATGATGACTCTGGATGGTGGACGAAATGGAATTGCCGCTCAGGCAGTCGGTATCGCTCAAGGTGCGTTAGATGCAGCAATCGCCTATGCAAAAGAACGAAAACAATTCGGGAAGCCGATTGTTGAAAACCAAGGAATCTCTTTTAAGCTTGCGGATATGGCGACATCGATTGAGGCATCTCGCCTCCTCACCTATCAAGCAGCATGGTTGGAATCAGCAGGTCTTCCATATGGCAAGGAATCCGCTATGTCAAAGTTAATGGCGGGGGACACAGCAATGAAAGTGACGACAGAAGCCGTTCAAATTTTTGGTGGATACGGATATACGAAGGACTATCCAGTAGAAAGATACATGCGGGATGCAAAAATCACTCAAATTTATGAAGGGACTCAAGAAATTCAGCGTCTCGTTATTTCACGGATGCTGACGAAATAAAAGTTTGTACGTCGCTAAACGGGGGCTTGCGCATTTCTAAAAGAAAGTAGGTGAAAGGGAAGTGGAGCAGAAAAGAGAGGTGTATGCATCGGTAAAGGATGAAAACCTCATAAAAAAACGCCGTGACCAAATGATTCATGGCGCCGTCTCTCTTTTTAAAGAAAAGGGGTTCCATCGAACGACGACTCGGGAAATTGCGAAAGCTTCGGGGTTTAGTATCGGAACATTATATGAATATATTAGAACGAAGGAAGATGTTCTTTATCTCGTATGCGACAGTATTTACGATGAGGTAAGCAGACGATTAAGCAGCATCGACCATGGAAAAGGAACGCTAGCAAGCCTAAAACTTGGAATTAGCCATTATTTTAAAGTAATGGACGATATGCAGGACGAAGTGCTTGTCATGTACCAAGAGGCAAAAGCGTTGTCCCAAGAAGCACTTCCTTATGTTTTAAAGAAAGAACTGGAAATGGTGTCAATGTTTGAACGGATAATCAATCGCTGCGTGGAAAATGGTGAATTGGATATTGGAAAGGAACAGCAGCATTTGTTTGCTCATAATATTTTTGTTCAAGGGCAAATGTGGGGATTCCGCCGCTGGGCTTTTAAAAAAATATATACGATCGATGACTATATTTCACTCCAAATTGACTTGCTTTTTTCAGGGGTCCAAGGATATGAAACGAAATAGGAGGGGTAATCGTGACAACGAACGTTTACAAACCGAAAAATCACGTCCGTTTCATAACGGCATCGAGTTTATTCGACGGCCATGATGCCTCCATCAATATAATGCGGAGAATTTTACAGGCGAGTGGTGCTGAAGTGATCCATCTTGGCCATAATCGATCTGCCCGAGAAGTCGTCAACGCGGCTATCCAAGAGGATGTACAAGGTATTGCCATTTCATCTTATCAAGGTGGCCACGTCGAGTATTTTAAATATATGCGTGATTTACTCATTGAAAAAGGTGCCCCACATATCCGAATTTATGGAGGCGGTGGTGGAGTCATCATCCCTCGCGAAATAAAGGAACTCCACGATTATGGGATCGCTCGAATTTTTTCTCCGGAGGATGGACGAACTCACGGTCTGCAAGGCATGATCAATATCATGCTTGAGGAATGTGATGTGGAAATTCCCATTCAATCACTTGAAGATGAAGTTGAAAAACTGCTTCAGGGTGATTTGCAATCAGCAGCCAAATTGATCACGATAGCAGAAAACGATAAAGAAACTCTCTCATGCATATTTGAAAAGATTAAAAATAGAGCCGGAGCCGCTCCCGTACTCGGTATTACCGGTACAGGGGGTGCAGGGAAAAGTTCGCTGACAGACGAATTGATCCGCCGATTCATCAATGAATTCCCAAATAAAAAAGTGGCGATTTTATCCGTTGACCCGACTAAACAAAAAACGGGTGGTGCTCTTTTAGGCGACCGGATTAGGATGAATGCAATCTTTTCACCTAATGTGTATATGAGGAGCTTAGCAACTCGTGGATCAAAAAGTGAGATTTCCGATTGCCTTGAGGATGCTATTCAAATCGTGAAAGCGGCAGGTGTCGATTTTGTCGTTATTGAAACGAGTGGGATTGGCCAAGGGGATGCCGAAATAAGCCAATTTAGCGATCTATCGATGTACGTCATGACAAGTGAGTTCGGAGCACCTTCACAGCTTGAGAAAATTGACATGATTGACTACGCCGATCTCATCGTCATAAATAAATTTGAGCGCAAAGGCTCAGAGGATGCAAGAAACCAAGTTCGAAAGCAATACCAACGCAGCCATATGTTATTCAGTGATCCATTAGAGACGATGCCTGTATTTGGAACAATCGCAAGTCAATTTAATGATCCGGGAACGAATGCACTTTTCTCAGCATTGATTGACATGATCAATGAAAAAACAGGTGTGGAATGGACTTTTACAGCTCCTACTACTGAAAATGCAGAGAAAAAAGACGTCATTATACCGATCAACCGCCAATATTACTTGCGTGAAATTGTGGAAATCGTTCGGAATTATCATAAACAAACAAAAGAACAGGCACAACATGCACGCCAGCTTTTTCAACTGGAAGGAGCAATCGAGGCTGCAAAGGGAAATGAAGTCGACCCGACTGTCATTACAGTGCTTGATCAATTACGCGAAAAGGCAATCACTCATTTAACCCCCGCTTCCAAAGAAATATTAAATGAATGGCAGTCAGTGAAGAAAAAATACGCAGCAGACCAGTTCACAACAACCATTCGTAATCGTGAAATCATAACTGAGTTAAAAGTTCACACATTATCTGGTCTTTCAATCCCCAAAGTGGCTCTTCCAAATTTCGAGGATTACGGTGAAATTTTGAAATGGGTGTATACGGAAAATATTCCGGGTTCATTTCCTTTCACAGCCGGTGTTTTTCCTTTTAAACGTCAAGGTGAAGACCCGAAACGTCAATTTGCCGGAGAAGGAACTCCTGAACGAACGAATCGTCGTTTTCATTATTTATCAAAGGACGACGAAGCAAAGCGACTGAGCACCGCATTCGATTCAGTCACACTGTATGGAGAAGATCCTGATTATCGACCAGATATTTACGGTAAAGTCGGGGAAAGTGGAGTTAGTATTTGCTCATTGGATGATATGAAAAAATTGTATGCGGGCTTCGACCTCTGTTCACCTGCAACCTCTGTTTCAATGACAATCAACGGGCCTGCGCCGATTATTTTAGCAATGTTTCTCAATACGGCAATTGCCCAGCAAACAGATGTGAAGGCAACAGAACTAGGAAGGGAATTAGCGGATGAAGAGCTTGCTGAAGTAAAGGCAAAGACGTTAGAGACGGTAAGAGGAACGGTGCAGGCCGATATTTTAAAAGAAGATCAAGGGCAAAACACGTGTATTTTCTCAACGGAATTTGCCCTGCGCATGATGGGAGATATCCAGCAATACTTCATAGACCATAATATCCGAAATTATTACTCCGTTTCAATTTCTGGGTACCATATCGCTGAAGCAGGAGCTAATCCCATTTCTCAACTAGCTTTTACACTTGCCAATGGATTCACGTATGTAGAGTATTATTTGAGTCGCGGAATGGACATCAATGATTTCGCTCCGAATCTTTCATTCTTTTTCTCAAATGGGCTGGATCCTGAATATACCGTGATTGGTAGGGTGGCGAGAAGAATATGGTCGGTAGTTATGCGTAATAAATACGGGGCAGATGAACGCAGTCAAAAGTTAAAATACCATATTCAGACATCTGGAAGATCACTCCATGCCCAAGAAATTGATTTTAATGATATCCGCACGACATTACAAGCATTGATGGCTCTTCAAGATAACTGCAATTCTCTCCACACAAATGCGTATGATGAGGCGATTACGACACCTACTGAAGAATCCGTCCGCAGGGCAATGGCTATCCAGATGATTATTACGAAGGAACATGGCTTATCGAAAAATGAAAATCCACTTCAAGGTTCATTCATCATTGAAGAGCTGACAAACCTTGTCGAGGAAGCTGTTTTACAAGAATTTGAGCGCATTAACGACCGCGGTGGTGTATTAGGAGCAATGGAAACCCAGTACCAACGCGGAAAAATTCAAGAAGAATCGATGTATTATGAAATGCTGAAGCATTCAGGACAGCTGCCAATTATTGGGGTCAATACGTATATAAATCCACATCCACCTACAGAGGAGGAACTGAATAATATCGAGCTCGCCCGTGCTTCAAAGGAAGAAAAAGAAACTCAAATTCAGAACTTAAAGTCCTTTCAGCTGGAAAATAAAAATAAGGTTGAAAATGCACTTGCAAGCTTAAAAGAGACAGCTATAAGTGGAGGAAATATTTTTTCAGAGCTAATAGAAACGACAAAAGTAGCAAGCCTTGGACAAATTACAAATGCCCTTTATGAGGTCGGTGGCAAGTACCGTAGAAATATGTAAAAAAGATTTTTGGAATAAAACATATAATTATTGGCGAAAACAGTGGCATAATAGAAAACAATTTGTTTATAATGGTGAGTATGGATTTTTGATTTATGGGTGAAGGGATGTGCGTTTTTTGAATTTAATGCAATTGTCCAAAGAAGAGCGTAAAGAAATGTCTTTTATTGAAATAGCACAACAAATTTTTGAGGAAAGAAAAGAAGCAATTTCTTTCAAAGATCTTGTAGATGAAATTGCAAACTACTTAGATTTGGCAGAGCAAGAGAAAACTTCGCGTATGCTGCAATTTTATACAGATTTGAATGTCGATGGCCGCTTTTTAACACTTGGTGAGAATCGTTGGGGTTTACGTGAGTGGTATCCAATTGATCAGATCGATGAAGAAGTAATTGCACCTGTAAAACCGAAGAAGAAGAAAAAAGCAAAAAAAGTTTTAGAAGATGAAGATTTAGAGCTTGAAGATGAAGATCTTGATCTTGACTTCGACGAAGAAGAAGAATTTGATGATGCAGATGAATTGGATGAAGATGAAGAAGAGGAAGAAAGTCTTGAAGCCCTTCGTGAAGAAGAGGAATTCGAAGAAGATGAATTAATTGAAGATGATTATGAAATTGAGGATGAAGAAGAGGACATCGATATAGAAGATGAAGATGTCGATCTTGAGGACGAAGATGAAGAGGAAGAAGAAGAGGAAGAGGAAGAAGAATAATCCTCTTGACTTCCCTTCAGTGAGTATGTAGAATTTTATTTGGGCTCCTTGAAAAAGGACTGAAAAATAATGATTTCACGCTCCCTTACTTTTGTAGTGGGGGCGTTTTTTATTTTTTGTTAGGAATCTACAAATTGAGGAATCATATGTGATGTCAAAATAACCCGTATAATAATTATACGGGGTGCGATTATCCAATGGTTTTTTGTTCAAAGGCAGATGCGTTTTTAGTTAATTTTATTTTGAGCGTAGTTCTCATTATTGCTTCTACGTTATTTTTTCCATTATTCTTCGAAATAGTTCGCAATGATTTAATAACTCGAAATAAATTCGTCGTTGTTGTTCTTATTGTGGTCGGTTTTCTTTTATGGACTAATTTTTCAATCAAGATTATTTATTGATAAAAGGTGGACCATATAGAAGACAAATTCCATACGAAAAAATAACTAAGATATCATCTGCAGCTGCAATTTTTACAGGACATAGAATAAATCATCAAAAGATGTGCTTGAAACTTTCAATAAAACAACATTTATGGGAAGTATAAAAATTTCACCAAGAGATATAAGATATTTTATTTTGGAACTAAAAAAACGATGCCTTAAAATTGAGGTACAAGTATAAAATTTTAAGCTGCCTTTTAACAAAGGGCATTTTTTATGGACTTCTTAACGTAATCAAATTAAGCCACGATTATACAACTATGTTTATGTGATCATAGTGGGGATAATTAGTCGTGTATCTTTGCTTTACCAACGCTGGCGTATTAATCGGCTAAAATGAATCCCGAGTATCGCCATCCTGGCTGGGTCATCGTTTTTTACATCTCATTACAACTGTTTTTTAAGAGCTTAAAAAAAAGTATATTAAAATGCAATCAAAATGATTTGACTATCTAAGGTGAAAATATGGCTTTGATAGCCAATATAGATGTAATGTAAGCAAAGAGGAAAATGAGTTTCCGATAAAGATACTAATAAAGAGTTCTTTCGTGCAAAGAGGGAACTATAGTGTATCATACATAAAATGAGGAATTTGTTATTCACATTCGAAAGCGAGCGGAAGAAAGATGAAAAAAGTTGGATTTGATTCGGAGAAATACTTGAAAGAACAATCTTCCTATATCCTTGAACGGGTACAACACTATGATAAGCTTTACTTGGAGTTCGGCGGCAAATTGATTGGCGACAAACATGCCAAGCGTGTTTTGCCGGGATTTGATGAAGATGCAAAGTTGAAATTGTTGGCAACACTGAAGGAAAAAGCGGAGATCATTATCTGTGTGTATGCAAGTGACATTGAACGGAACAAAATACGCGAAGATTATGGCATTACTTATGACCAAGATGTTTTGCGTTTGATCGATGAATATCGCGGATACGGCATATCTGTTAACAGTGTCTTGATTACACGTTACCAAGAGCAGCCGAATGCCAAAGTATTCATGGCGAAGCTGGAACGGAACGGTATCGATGTTTACACTCATCGCTCGATTGAAGGTTACCCGACGAATGTGGAAGCAATCCTCGGCGAGGAAGGATTTGCAAAGAACCCCTATATTGAAACGTCAAAGCCGATCATAGTGGTAACAGGGCCAGGTCCGGCAAGCGGAAAACTCGCGACTTGTTTAAACCAAATGTACCACGAACATGAACTAGGAAACAAAATAGGCTACGCAAAGTTTGAAACTTTTCCCGTTTGGAACCTACCATTGAAGCATCCGGTGAATATTGCTTATGAAGCAGCTACTGTGGATTTGAAAGACGTGAATATGATCGATAACTACCACTATGAAGCTTACGGAGAAGTGGCGGTCAATTACAATCGCGATATCGAAACGTTCCCAGTTATCAAACGGATTATTGAAAAAATCACGGGTAAAGAATCTGTTTATCAGTCGCCGACCGATATGGGTGTCAATCGCCTTAAGTCGGGTATTATAGATGATCAAGTCGTACGGGAAGCTGCGAAGCAAGAAATCATTCGGCGCAGTTTCGCTGTAGAAAACGACTATAAAAAAGGATTGGCAGATGAAGATACTCTTCGGCGTATGCAAGTAATTTTGGAAGAAATCAACTTGAAAAAAGAAGATCGGGTACCCGTATTGTCAGCACGCAATTATGCAAACACGGTGCAGGATAGGATCGGCAGCACGAATCTTCAGGCAGTGATTGCAATCGAACTGCCAAACGGCGAGATCATTACTGGTCGAACGACAAAACTAATGGATGCTTCGGCAGCGGCGATTCTGAATGGGTTGAAGTTATTGGCAAATGTAGCGGATGAAATTGATCTTTTAGCACCGATGATTTTGCAAACCATCCAGCGTTTAAAAACCGATGATCTAAACAGTAAGGTACCGACATTAAGTGCAAACGAATTGTTGATTGCATTAGCAATCAGTGCCGTCACCAATCCTACTGCACAGCTCGCTTATCAGCAACTGCCGAATTTAAAAACCGCGCAAGCTCATTCAACGGTCATTTTGAACACAGAAAACGAACAGACTCTGAAAAAACTTGGCATCGATATGACCAATGACCCAGTATACCCGACAGAGAATCTGTATTATAATTAATTAATAATTGAGAGAACAACAACTTGTCACTTCCTAATCGGATATCCCCAGAATTTAGGGAGTGGCAAGTTTTTGCTTATAACCCCTTTTAAATCAAGGAATGATTAACTTTTTACTATAGGGGTTTTGACAATACGTATAGAAATTAGGGGGGAAGGAAGAGTCGCTATATGGATCGAGCTCGAAAGAGTCTTGGATCAACGTAGCTAGACCATCAATTCCTTTGCGCATATCAGTTTTACCGCAAATGATATAGATTTTTTTGACATAATCCTGTGTCATGGGTGGATCAGCTCCCATATGATCGTTTGGATGATGAGCTCCTCAACGCCGTTTTGGAAGGTAATTTCGGCATTTGCTAATTTGATAGTACAAAGGCTGGAGGAATGGGCAGAAGCAATTGGAAGGCTGCCGTCTGGCTCAGGATGCAAGGCCACGGGGACAATCGTCATTGGGTTTTGTGGCATTAGAAAAGCATCGCCTTCTGTTGATACATTGATCATACTAAGAGGTGCGACGTAAAGATATGCATTGTTTCATTAGGGGCTTACTAAGGGAGGAAAATAGTGGTGTCTAAATATATTTTCGTAACCGGCGGAGTTGTATCATCATTAGGAAAAGGAATCACAGCTGCATCGCTCGGCAGGTTGCTAAAAAACCGCGGATTAACGGTTACTATTCAAAAATTCGATCCATATCTTAACGTCGATCCCGGTACGATGAGCCCTTATCAGCATGGGGAAGTCTTCGTAACGGATGATGGTGCAGAGACAGACCTAGATTTAGGCCATTATGAGCGCTTTATTGATATTAACTTAAATAAATATAGCAACGTAACGACTGGTAAAGTTTATTCAGAGGTTATCAAAAAAGAACGCCGCGGCGACTATCTTGGTGGAACAGTTCAGGTGATCCCTCATATTACGAATGAAATCAAAGAACGTATTTTTCGTGCTGCCGACAAAACGAAAGCGGATGTCGTTATTACAGAAATTGGCGGAACAGTAGGGGACATTGAATCTCTTCCATTTTTAGAAGCGATTCGTCAAATGAAAAATGATGTTGGCCGTAAAAATGTCATGTATATTCATTGTACTCTCGTACCTTATTTAAAAGCTGCTGGTGAAATGAAAACAAAACCGACACAACATAGTGTGAAAGAACTTCATAGTTTAGGCATCCAGCCTAATGTCATCGTGGTTCGTACAGAAATGCCGATTTCTCAAGAAATGAAAGATAAGATTGCTCTCTTCTGTGATATTGAAAAAAAAGCCGTTATTGAAGCGGGAGATGCTAGTACTCTATACTCCATTCCACTTTTATTACAAGAACAAAAATTAGACCAGCTTGTATGTGAGCATCTAAACCTTGAATGCCGTGAAGCGGATATGACAGAGTGGAAACAGCTTGTTGAAAAAGTACAGGGTCTTTCAAAAACAACGAAAATTGCACTTGTCGGAAAATATGTAGAGCTGCAAGACGCATATATTTCCGTTGTAGAAGCGCTGAAGCATGCAGGATATGCTTTTGATTCAGATATTGAAATCGAATGGTTAAATTCCGAACTCATTACCGAAGAAAATGCAGCAGCCGAGCTTGGCAATGTGGATGGCATACTCGTTCCAGGCGGCTTTGGAGATAGAGGAGTAGAAGGTAAAATAGCGGCGATTAAATATGCCCGTGAAAACAAAGTTCCTTTTCTTGGCATCTGCTTAGGAATGCAGCTTGCATCTGTTGAATATGCTCAAAATGTTCTTGGCTTAGAGACTGCAAATTCATCTGAAATCAATCCAGAAACTCCATATCCAATCATCGACCTTTTACCAAATCAAGAAGATGTCGAAGATCTTGGTGGTACATTGCGTTTAGGATTGTATCCTTGTCAGCTACAAGCAGGTACGAAGGCACATGCGGCATATAAGGAAGATTTGGTGGAAGAACGTCATCGCCACCGCTACGAATTTAATAATCAATATCGTGAACAGATGGAAGCAGAAGGATTTATTTTCTCAGGGACAAGCCCAGATGGCCGTTTAGTAGAAATCATCGAGCTCGCCGACCACCCTTGGTTCGTTGCCTGCCAATTCCATCCAGAATTCAAATCACGTCCAACACGCCCACAACCATTATTCTATGGGTTTGTGGAAGCATCATTGATTAAACAATAATTTATTGAAGGCCAGTTAATGTGAATGGCCAGTAAAATGTACAAAGGACGGATCCGCTCGGGATTCCGTCCTTTTTTTAAAAATACTTATTCATATTCTTCTAAAATATCCTCTATCGTAAACTTCAATGAAAAATAAATATACAGTGCCGCTAGTAAGGAGGGAAATCCGACTCGAGTTCCATCTTCTGTTGGAAGCAGTGGTTTGATCAAATATGTTTGAATGAAAACATCCGCCAAATCAGCTAAGCTTTTACCTTCTGCTTTATTATCACCAGCTATCACTACAAAGGGGATATTTTGCTCGACAAGATTTTCACCAAGCAACAGTGCTTCTTCATCATTGGCAAAGCGAGTAATCAGCAATACCCTATCTGCGTTCGTCAACATTTCAACGGATTCAAATCGGCAAGCACTTTTTAAAGGTTCTGCTCCTTCAAGTGCTTCTAATACGACACCTTCCATTTCCTTGAACCCTTTTATATAAATTCGACCTTCTCCAACTGGAGCCTGCGCCAAAGCCCTTGCACCATCTTCAATATTTAATTCTTCTTTTTCAAAAATTCTTTTGAATAAGCCCGTTAACTGGGTTGTAAACATTTTTTGCACTTTAAAACACTCCTCTAAAAAATTGAAAACACTCATTGTTAGTAAAAACATATTGCCATTTTCAACATATGTCAAATTAGGTCGCATTTTTTTAGCAGGACAAAAGAATAGTTGTGGAGAAAAAGTAAGTATGGTTTTTATATTTAATTCCAATAAGACAAAGGAGAATAATTATTACAAAATCCATCTTAATACCCTATTCATTTTGCAGATTGTTCGTTATAATGAAACAAAGAGGGGGATCAAATGAAGGAGAAAATTTTGATTGTCGATGACCAGTTTGGCATTCGCATATTATTGAATGAGATATTACAAAAAGAAGGCTATCAAGTTTTCCAAGCAGCAAATGGTTTACAAGCTCTTGCAATTGCAAAAAAGCACACCCTTGATCTTGTATTACTCGATATGAAAATACCTGGGATGGATGGATTAGAAATTCTTCAGCAATTAAAAAAAATAAGCCCTGACATACGTGTAATTATTATGACTGCATATGGAGAACTTGAAAAAATTGAAGCTGCAAAAAAATTAGGGGCATTGGCACATTTTTCAAAACCATTCGATATTGTCGAGCTCCGTCAAACAATTCGATCATACATACCGATAAAATTAGACACATAGATAAATCCATTTTAAATTCCTCTTATAAAAAACATTTTCATTATTGGTAAACATTTGTTGAATTTGATATGATGAAAATGAAAAATGTCCCTGTCCATAATTTAATTTTAAAGAATGTAAAAACTTTATTAGTTAATACATTGTTAAAACAAGATTAATGTCTAGCTGTAGCACCTATCACCAGTATGTCGATAGCAAGTGCTTCCGCTTTTCCTGCTGGACAGGATCAAACATGCACATCAGTGCGCAGTTTAACTCAGAGGAGGAAGAAGAATGCCTTTAGTTTCCATGACCGAAATGCTTAACAAAGCGAAAGAAGAAAAATATGCGGTCGGTCAATTTAACTTGAATAACCTTGAGTTTACTCAAGCCATTCTACAAGCGGCAGAGGAAGAAAAATCTCCTGTTATACTTGGTGTATCAGAAGGTGCAGCACGCTATATGGGCGGCTTCAAGTTTGTAGTAAAAATGGTCGAAACCTTAATGGAAGAATACGGTACAACTGTGCCTGTAGCTATCCATTTGGATCACGGATCCAGCTTTGAAGCTTGTGCAAAAGCAATTTATGCAGGCTTCACATCTGTTATGATTGACGGATCTCACTACCCGCTTGAAGAAAACATCGAATTGACGAAGAAAGTTGTCGAGCTTGCTCATATGTTTGGTGTTTCTGTAGAAGCGGAACTTGGTCGAATTGGCGGTCAAGAAGATGATCTATCTGTCGATGATGCAGATGCAGCTTACGCGATTCCAGAGGAATGTGATCGACTTGTTCGCGAAACTGGTGTAGATTGCTTTGCTCCAGCTCTAGGATCTGTTCATGGCCCTTATAAAGGAGAGCCAAATCTAGGATTCGATCGCATGGAAGAAGTTATGAACTTAACTGGAATACCACTTGTTCTTCATGGTGGGACAGGCATTCCTACAAAAGACATCCAACGTGCGATTTCACTTGGAACTGCAAAAATTAACGTGAACACTGAAAACCAAATTTCATCTGCTGCACGTGTACGTGAAGTATTGGCAGCTGATGCAGATATGTATGATCCACGTAAATATTTGGGACCTGCACGCGATGCCATTAAAGAAACAGTTAAAGGCAAAATGCGCGAATTTGGTTCATCTGAAAAAGCTTAACAAACATATAGAAACCGTCCAGTAAAATGGACGGTTTCTATACAATAAATATATATAGATGCGAACTAAATATCCGCCCCTCTATCATTTTCCGCACTTATAATAAAAATCCAATAAATTTCGATATTATTGTTAATATTTTACTTTATTTCTACATGTTTATGATAAATTCGTATATAATACATGTAATATAACGATTCGCCAAAATTTTCAATTGGTATATTTACCCAATAGAGCTGGAAAGGAAGACAAAAATGGAAAAGCTAAAAATAGCAGGTGGATATCCGTTAAAAGGGACAATTAAAGTTAGTGGTGCAAAAAATAGTGCCGTTGCTCTAATCCCTGCTACGATATTAGCTGAATCACCTGTGACGATTGAAGGCCTTCCCGACATTTCAGATGTTCATACACTACAAGGACTCCTTGAAGAAATAGGCGGTAATGTTACTTTTCAAAATGGAGAAATGACCGTTGATCCGAGTAAAATGATTTCCATGCCGCTTCCTAATGGAAAGGTGAAAAAACTAAGAGCCTCCTATTATTTAATGGGAGCGATGTTGGGACGTTTTAAAAAAGCGGTGATTGGTCTCCCGGGTGGATGCCATCTTGGCCCACGTCCGATAGACCAGCATATTAAGGGTTTTGAAGCTTTAGGAGCAAAAGTAACAAATGAACAAGGTGCCATCTATCTTCGTGCAGACGAGCTTCGGGGTTCAAGAATTTATTTGGACGTTGTAAGTGTTGGTGCGACAATTAATATAATGCTTGCCGCTGTTCGTGCAAAAGGGCGTACAATTATTGAAAATGCAGCAAAAGAACCAGAAATCATTGATGTTGCCACCCTTTTAACGAATATGGGAGCAAAAATAAAAGGGGCAGGAACCGATGTCATTCGTATTGACGGGGTTGATAGCTTAAACGGCTGCCGCCACACGATTATTCCTGATCGGATTGAAGCAGGTACATTCATGATTCTTGGCGCGGCGGTAGGAGAAGGAATCTTGATCGATAACGTCATTCCTCATCACCTAGAATCGCTCACTGCCAAACTTCGTGAAATGGGAGTTCCTGTAGAAACCGGGGACGATCAAATTTTTATAGGGAAAAATAAAGATTACAAACCAATAGATATTAAAACACTCGTTTATCCCGGATTTCCAACAGATTTGCAGCAGCCTTTTACAGTTCTATTAACAAAGGCTGGAGGCTCATCAATCGTAACAGACACGATCTATTCTGCGCGTTTTAAACATATAGATGAATTGCGAAGAATGAATGCCAATATTAAAGTGGAAGGCAGCTCGGCCATTGTAAATGGACCAGCAAATTTACAAGGGGCAAAAGTAAAAGCTTCTGATCTGCGAGCCGGCGCCGCATTAGTGATTGCCGGACTCTTGGCAGAAGGCATAACAGAAGTAGCAGGCCTTGAACATATTGATCGGGGATACAGTGATTTAGTCGAGAAACTAAATGGACTTGGAGCAACAATTTGGCGTGAAAAAATGACTGAGGAAGAAATGGAACAATTAAAGAGTTCTTAATAGAAAAGCGCAAGCGCCTGATCATCGACGTATGGATTTTGTAGTTCCTGACGAGATAAAGGAAACACGATGAACCTACAAGGCGAATCAGATGTTGACTTATCGTAGGAAGGGACATAGAAATCCACTAGTCGATAGGCGCTGAAGCTGGACAAAGAAAAGCGGAAGCGCCTGATCATCGACGTACAAACTTCAGGCCTTCGACTGAGATAAAGGAAACACGACGAGGTACGAGTCGATGTTGACTTATCGTAGGGAGAAGGACAGGAAGTTTGCTAGTCGATAGGCGCTGAAGCTGGACAAAGAAAAGCGCAAGCGCCTGTTCATCGACGTATGGATTTTGTAGTTCCTGACGAGATAAAGGAAACACGATGAGCCTACAAGGCGAATCGATGTTGACTTATCGTAGGAAGGGACATAGAAATCCACTAGTCGATAGGCGCTGGAGCTGGACAAAGAAAAGCGCAAGCGCCTGTTTATCGACGGACAAGCCACAGGATGGGTGCGTCGATGTTCCTTTCCGCCTTTGACAACTGAGATATAGGAAATACGATGAGTTTGATATAGGACGAATCTGGTTTCTTTATTTTAGGAAGAGGCAGGAAGTCTGCTAGTTATTAGGTGGCTTGCGCTAGATAAAAAAATCTAGACTCTCTTTGCAACTATTACCATTTCCATGTAAAATAGGCTTATGGATGAGGCCATCAATCCTCAACCTCTTCATACTCTTCGAATGTATTACTGTAAATATTGTTTTCCTCCTAATCAAAGTTTTTCAACGAGAGTTTTTTCTACCTGAGGCACATTAGATTCCTTTTTCCGGTGAATAACGATCTTGAACTTATTTTAATTATTATTTTATTTTCTTCATGTTATTATTTTAATATTTATTCTTAATTCAGGGTAGACGTGTGCCAGTTGTTCCTTTATTAAGATCAATCTAAAAAAGAGTGGTGTCGAAATGGCTGAGTTAACAATTTCATTATTGGAAGATATGAAACTTAAAGAACTATATGAACTGGCTCGTGAATATAAGGTTTCATATTACAGCAAACTAACAAAAAAAGAATTGATTTTTGCAATTCTTAAAGTCCGTGCAGAGCGGGAAGGGTATTTCTTCATGGAAGGCGTTCTAGAAATCATCCAATCCGAAGGTTTCGGTTTTTTAAGACCGATTAATTACACGGCAAGCTCTGAAGATATTTATATTTCCGCTTCCCAAATCCGTCGTTTTGATTTGCGCAATGGTGATAAAGTATCCGGAAAAGTAAGACCTCCGAAAGAAAATGAACGTTATTTTGGTTTACTGCACGTGGAGGCAGTCAATGGCGATGATCCAGAAACGGCAAAAGAGCGAGTACATTTTCCAGCATTAACGCCGCTATATCCAGATCGCCAAATCAAGCTGGAAACAACTCCAACGAATCTATCAACTAGAATTATGGATTTAATATCACCAGTTGGCTTTGGGCAACGTGGATTAATCGTCGCACCTCCTAAAGCAGGGAAGACGATGCTTTTAAAATCGATCGCAAATTCGATTACAACGAATAATCCAGAAGCTGAACTAATTGTTTTGCTGATTGACGAGCGTCCTGAAGAAGTAACAGATATCGAGCGGTCAGTCAATGCAGAGGTGGTTAGTTCTACGTTTGATGAAGTACCAGAAAATCATATAAAAGTAGCTGAGCTTGTGTTGGAACGTGCAATGCGTTTAGTAGAGCATAAGCGTGATGTCATCATCTTGATGGACAGTATTACAAGACTTGCCCGCGCATATAACTTAGTCATCCCTCCGAGCGGAAGAACATTGTCAGGCGGTATCGATCCTGCTGCTTTTCATCGTCCGAAGCGATTTTTCGGTGCAGCGAGAAATATTGAAGAAGGCGGCAGCTTGACGATTTTGGCGACGGCTCTTGTTGACACAGGTTCTCGTATGGATGATGTTATTTATGAAGAGTTTAAAGGAACAGGAAACCTTGAACTGCATCTAGATCGTTCACTTGCAGAAAGAAGAATTTTCCCAGCCATCGATATTCGCCGTTCCGGTACAAGAAAAGAAGAGTTGCTCATCCCGAAAGAGCAGCTTGAAAAACTGTGGAAGCTGCGTAAAGCCATGTCAGATTCTCCAGATTTTGCGGAGAAGTTTTTACGAAAACTGCGCCAATCAAAGACAAACGAAGATTTCTTCAATATGTTGGCTGCAGCGGAAGCAAAAGGAAACTCAAACGCAAGAACCGTTTTGTAAGCTTCATTTTTTTGTGCTGGAAATATTGCAATTTAAGCAAGCCCTTGTTATAATAAAAAATGTGTTTTTAAAGCAAAATATGCGAAAAGCATCACGATAGATAACTCTGTTTCAGCAAATGATTCAGGGCATAAGGAGATGAAAGTAATGAAAGCAGGAATTCATCCAGAATATAAAAAAGTAATGGTTAAATGTGCATGCGGAAATGAATTTGAAAGCGGCTCTGTAAAAGAAAACGTTCGCGTTGAAATTTGCTCAGAATGCCACCCATTCTACACAGGTCGTCAAAAATTCGCTACTGCCGATGGACGCGTTGACCGCTTCAATAAAAAATACGGTCTTAAGTAAGAATGACATTAAAAGCAAAAAAAACGGGCAAGAAATGCTTGCCTGTTTTTTTATTGCCTGAAATGGGGCAAAGCTATACGATAGGGTTATACTCTCGTGTAAAATACGCGCGATCTCTCGAGTAATGTTTTAAAATGTCGTATGAGGTGCGCCAACTCCTGTAGCATTACTTTGTTTAGCTTTTTTACTTTTGTAAATAGTTCATACTTCAGTAATAAATTACTCTCGCATAATCCGACCTTAATGTATACCAACTCTCGAATTAATACATATATCGTTCATATAAAAGAAAAACCTGAAAGGAGCCGTCATCTCATGGATATCATCAAACATACGGGATGGATTGAAGTCATTTGCGGAAGCATGTTCTCAGGAAAATCGGAAGAATTGATACGACGAGTCCGAAGAACTCAATTCGCAAAGCAGACCATCATGGTTTTTAAACCTCAACTAGATAACCGTTATAGCATAAGTGAGGTTGTTTCACATAATGGAACAGCTGTGAATGCACAACCAGTGCAAAATTCGGCTGATATATTAAAGGCTGTTCATGCTGATATTGATGTTGTTGCAATTGATGAAGCTCAATTTTTTGATGATGGGATTATCTTAGTTGCACAGCAGCTTGCCGATAGTGGACATCGAGTGATCATTGCAGGACTGGATCAAGATTTTCGTGGTGAACCATTTGGTCCTATGCCTCATTTAATGGCTGTTGCTGAACAAGTGACAAAACTGCACGCCGTTTGTGCCGTTTGCGGATCGCCTGCCAGTAGAACTCAACGCCTGATAAATGGAGAACCAGCATGTTATGAAGATCCGATTATTTTAGTCGGAGCTGCTGAAGCATACGAAGCAAGATGTAGACATCATCACGAAGTGCCCGCCGGAATGAATGCAAATTTGCGACAAGCTATTGAAAACGGAAAATAGAGCACACATAAAGTTAGTCCTTGAATTTTTTCAAGGGCTATTTTTATTTTCATAAAAACTTTTCTACCGCTACTATGTCTAATATATAGGAAGGGGGATATCGGTGATAGATGAAAAACTTGTGAAAAAGGCAATTAAAGGGAATGACGAAGCTTTTTTAGAGATCATGAATGAATTTAAAGTAGATTTGTATAAAACGGCGCTCGCTTTTTTAAAAAATGAAGGTGAGGCATTGGAAGCCATTCAGGAAGTGACGTTTCGTGCTTATAAAAATATACGCACATTACGGAATGCAAATTTTATAAAAACATGGTTGGTTCGAATTATGATCAATTATTGCAATGATCAGTTGAAAATGAAGAAACGTCACGTGGTTGATGATGAAGTAATCGAGACCTTGTCGGTATCAGAAAATTTCAGCGAGCTTGAAATGAAGGATGCCATGTTAAAACTGGATGAACGGTCTCGTGAATTATTAACGCTAAAATACTTTAATGATATGAAAATAAAAGAAATTGCCGAAGCGATGCAATGTCCAGAAGGAACAATCAAAACGTGGCTACACAAGGCTTTGAAGCAGCTGCGAGACATCTTGGCAGAGAAAGGAGCGGACTCAAGTGTTTGAACATGAAGAGAAAAAACTAGCTGATTTTAAAAATAAGTTTGAAGATGCTTCGATTCCTGTAGAAGCATTAGATGCCGCCATTATGTCGGGCTTTCAAAAAGCAAAGCGGAAGCGTAAAAAGCCTGTGAAAAAATGGATGTTTGCCTGTGCAGCAGCAATCATCTTTCTAAGTGGATTTTTTACATCCATTCGAATTTCCCCTGCATTTGCTTCCTATATCGCAGCCATTCCCGGAATGGATAGAATTGTTGAATTGATTGTTCACGATAAAGGAATGCTTGCGGCAATCTCGAATGAATATTACCAGGAAATCGGTGTTTCAGAGGAGAAAAATGGAGTAAAGCTGACCATTGATGGGGTGATTGCGGATGAAAATGGAATGGTTTTGTTTTATACGTTACAACCAGGAAAAAAATACGAATCGATGTGGATTGAAAAAGTAGATTTAAAAAGGGTAGATGGAAAGGAATTAAATCAATCGACTTCGTCTTTTGAGGCACCGCATACCTCTGAAAAAAGCTCGGACCATCAGGGAATGATTGAATATTTCTTTAAAGATCCTTATGAAGCAAGGGAATTTCAGTTAGAAATAAAAGTAGGGGCCAGTGGATATTATGAGACCTTCAATATGCCTTTTACACTAAAAGAAGTGAAGTCCGCAAAGAAACTTGCCATCAACAAGGATGTAACGATTCAAGGTCAAAAAATAAGCTTTGTTAATGCAGAAATCTATCCACTAAGAGTAGCACTTCGTGTAAAAATGGATCCTAAAAATACAAAAAAGCTTCTAAACTTTGATGATTTGCGTCTTGTTGATGAAAAGGGTGAAACATGGAGTAAAATCCAAAATGGAATTACGGGTTCACGTGTTTCTGATAATGAAGTCATTGTTTACCTACAAAGCAACTATTTCAACGAACCAAGGGAACTTTATCTAGCTCTTAATAAAATTCAAGCGGTGGATAAGGAAGAAGCTGATTTAGTGGTGGATATTGAAAAGGAAAAAATCATCAAACAGCCAAAAGGAAGACAGTTTGACCCACAGGTAACGGTTTCGGGAGAAGACTTAATTTTTAAGATGCAAACCGAAGAGGAATTTTCATACGTTATGTTCAATACGCCAAAGGATCATGAGGGAAAGGAATTGGTTTCTGAATCCAGTTTTTTTTCTATTATAGACGATGAAAAAACACCCGTTTATGAACATGGTATTAACATAAAAAACTTACATTCTGTCAAAGGCCCAATCTCGCTTGAAATTTCCTTCTATCCATCCTGGATTGTAGGCTCTGAAAAAATAAAAATTAAATAAGAACGTCTTTTTTACAAGAAATATTTGCTTTGGCTAAAGTGAACGTTATACTATAAAATAGTGCACTTATGCAAACGAGTATGAGGTGAAAAAAATGTTTGATAAATTACAATCTGTAGAGGAGCGCTACGAAAGGTTGAATGAACTTTTAAGCGACCCGGCTGTTGTCAGCGACTCTACGAAGTTAAGGGATTATTCAAAGGAACAATCAGCCATTGCGGAAACTGTTGAAGTTTATCGTGAATATAAAAATGCTCAAAATCAATATAAAGAAGCGAAAGAGATGCTAGAGGATAAGCTCGATGCTGATATGCGCGAAATGGTAAAAGAGGAAATCGGCGAACTTGAAGACCAGCTTAAAGATTTAGAAGCTCGACTAAAAATTCTGCTTGTCCCGAAAGATCCGAATGATGATAAAAACGTCATTATGGAAATTCGTGGTGCAGCGGGTGGCGATGAAGCTGCATTATTTGCCGGTGATTTATACCGAATGTACAGCCGATTTGCAGAAGCGCATAACTGGAAAACAGATGTAATCGAAGCCCATTCGACTGGACTTGGCGGCTATAAGGAAATTATTTTTATGATCAATGGAAATGGTGCATACTCCAAGTTGAAGTATGAAAATGGCGCTCACCGTGTTCAGCGTGTTCCTGAAACAGAATCCGGAGGCAGAATTCATACATCGACAGCGACAGTTGCCGTTCTTCCAGAGGCAGAGGAAGTAGAAGTGGATATTCATGATAAAGATATCCGAGTGGATACATTTGCTTCTAGCGGTCCTGGTGGACAAAGCGTTAATACGACAATGTCAGCCGTTCGCTTAACGCATATCCCAACTGGTGTTGTTGTGTCATGCCAAGATGAAAAATCTCAGATTAAAAATAAAGAAAAAGCAATGAAGGTTTTGCGTGCTCGTGTATACGATCTGTTTCAACAGGAAGCGCAAGCAGAATACGATGCGAACCGTAAATCTGCTGTTGGAACCGGTGATCGTTCCGAACGAATACGCACGTACAATTTCCCACAAAATCGTGTAACCGATCATCGAATTGGCTTAACAATTCAAAAGCTTGATCAAATTCTAGAAGGCAAGCTCGACGAAGTGATTGATACTTTAGTCATTGAGGATCAGTCCAAAAAACTTGAGAGCGTGGAAGAATAATGATGCACAAAAAAGTGTACGAAGCCCTCAATTGGGCTTCTTCTTTTTTAAAAGAGCATGACCGAGATGAAAATGCAGGCGAGCTTTTATTAATGTGGATAATGGGAGAAACTCGTGCTCGGTTATTGGCTGAACTAAGAATGGAAATGCCTGAACTTGAATACGCCCGATTCGTCGAGGCGGTTAAGGAACATGTTTCCGGTCGTCCAATCCAACATATCATTGGGTACGAGGAATTTTACGGAAGAAAGTTCATCGTGAACGAGAATGTACTAATTCCACGACCGGAAACAGAGGAATTAATTGTGGCCGTCCTAGAGAAGGTGGATTCCTATTTTAGTAATTCATCTAAGCTGAAATGCGTAGATATCGGGACAGGCAGTGGAGCGATTGCTGTTACGATGAAGCTTGAACGACCTGAGCTTGCGGTGTCCGCTTCGGATATTTCTGAAGCAGCTTTAAAAATTGCCCAGAAAAACGCTGAGGCTCTTGAGGCGGAAATAGATTTTCGGCATGGAGATTTACTTGAACCTTTTTTAAACGAAAAATGGGATGTCATTCTCTCAAATCCGCCTTATATTCCAAATGAGGAAAAAACCAATTTATCTGAAGTAGTTCGTGATCACGAACCACATAACGCCTTGTTTGGTGGTATTGATGGCCTCGATTTTTACAGGAGATTCGCCAGTGATCTGCCAAAAATGACTAGTGAAAAAGCACTCATCGCTTTTGAAATCGGTGCTGGCCAAGGTGAGGCGGTTGCTGACTTAATGAAAAAAGCTTTCCCGCACGGTAAGACCGAAATTATCCTCGATATAAATGGAAAAGACCGAATCGTACTGATAAGGACCTGTTGTATCGAGGAGTGAGCACCGCATTGTGACCCTAAATATGAAATACGTAGCTTAAAGGTCACGATGACCGTTTCATCAAAGTGCCCAAGTCCGTATTCAATTCGGTAGAAAGGTCACGATGAATTCTTCAATCGGACAGCAAAGCCTTCTATCCCAAGGTCAGGGGCACTTTAATCAGTTTAACCGGACAACAATCGCGCCTTTCACAAGATTCCAGGCGCATTGACTTGAACTATCCATGTTTAGAATTCTATTGTCTTGTCCATAATGCCTGTTAGAGGGGGCAGATGGATATGATGAATGAATATATGAAACATAGATTCTATCAAAAAAATATAGCTTGGGTATATATAGTGATTCTCGTTTTTGCAACAGTAGCAAGTTTGGCCATACCAAAACAGGAAATGGCCATGGCGTCAGACCCTTTTGTTATTCCGGGGGAGGCAATTCGCCTTAGAATATTGGCTAATAGTGATGGGGAAAAAGATCAGGAAGTAAAAAGAGCGATTCGCGATGAAGTGAATAAAGAAATTACAACTTGGGTGCAAGATTTAACGTCTATTGATGCGGCAAGATCTACTATTACTTCCCAACTAGAAGAAGTGGAACAAATCGCAAAAAAGGAATTGGCTGCACGTAATCTTGACTATTCTGTAAAAGTAGAATTCGACAATGTTCAGTTTCCTACAAAATTATATGGCCAATATCTTTATCCTGCGGGCACTTACGAAGCTATTTTAATCACACTGGGCGAAGGAAAGGGGGCCAATTGGTGGTGTGTTCTGTTTCCACCGCTTTGCTTTCTGGACTTTTCTAATAGTTTGGCAGTAAGCCCTGGTTTTGAGGAAGATGCAGAAACGGAAACTAAGACAGATACTAAGTCAGAAACTCATTCAAAAACTGACTCCGATACTAATTCTGATACTGATCCGAAAACCAATCCAGAAACCAACATACAAAATGTTAATAAAGATATCGAAACAAACAAAGTGGAAACCATAAATGTGGACAAAACTGTGGATAATGATCCTGAACAATCGGAGAAACAATCCCCAGAAGAGCCACCAACGTTTGTAAAAGACGAGGAAAATAAAGTAGAAGTGAAATTTTTTGTAGTAGAATTATTTAATAAATTATTTTAATCACACTATAAACGCAAGTTATACACATAAATCACAGGAGTTATCCACTGGATAATCTTAATTATCCACATTATGTGCATAACTTGTTCCTTGTTTTCTGCAAAACTCGTAAAAAAATAAATAATATCAACAAATAGGAAAGAGGCAATATAAATGAAAACAGAAAGATGGTCCGTGGATAAAGATGTGGATAAAAGTAAAAGTTATCCACAGATCGAGGAGGCAGCTGCTCTATTACTTAAAAACGAAGTAGTCGCTTTTCCGACAGAAACAGTGTATGGGCTGGGGGCTAATGCTAAATCGGATGAGGCAGTAGCGAAAATCTTTGCGGCAAAGGGAAGACCAGCAGACAACCCATTGATTGTCCACATTTCATCCACAAGTCAGCTGCAGAACATGGTTGCCTCTATTCCGGAAAAAGCGAAAAAATTAATGGATCATTTTTGGCCGGGACCATTAACGATCATTTTTCAAAAAAAACAAGGGGCTGTTTCTGAACTAGTGACGGCTGGGCTTGATACGGTAGCGGTTCGAATGCCGGACCATCCGGTTGCCCTAGCTCTTATTGAAGAATCAAATCTACCGATCGCGGCTCCAAGCGCAAATCGATCGGGAAAACCAAGTCCGACAGCTGCTGAACATGTAGCGAATGATTTGCTGGGAAAAGTTGCTGGTATTTTAGACGGAGGGTCAACAGGCGTTGGGGTTGAATCAACAGTCATTGATTGCACTGGAACGACTCCAATTATTTTAAGACCAGGCGGTGTTTCAAAGGAAGAGATTGAATCGATCATCAATCAAGTTGATGCGGATTCGAGCTTAAAAAATCAAAAATTAAAACCAAAATCACCAGGCATGAAATATAAGCATTACGCACCTGCAGCTCCTTTATTTTTAGCAGAAGGTGAACCGAAATGGCTTCAGACCTTAATAAATGAAAAGCGAAATCAAGGTTTAAAAGTAGGAGTTATGGCATCATCCGAAACAGCGTCTTATTATGATGCTGATATGATTCTTGATAGTGGCAGTAAAAATAACTTAAGTGAAATTGCTCACTCCCTTTACCATGCTCTCCGTGCTTTCGATGAAGCTGAACTGGATATCATTTTCTCGGAGACATTTCCGGAAACAGGTGTAGGTGCAGCCATTATGAACCGGCTAGATAAAGCGTCCGGCCACAATTGGATTCGTCAAACAGCTTCTCCTTAAAAAAATAGTCTAATCCCTTTTTTAATCGCATATGTTCCCTATAGGCAAGTCCAATGGGGAAAGGGGAAGATAGACAGTGCTTCCAGAAATCATCACATTATTAATCATGGCATTTGCAGTTGGGATGGACGCCTTCTCTGTCTCCCTCGGCATGGGAATATATAAGCTAAGATTAAAACAAATCTTTATAATTGGAATTTCTGTAGGCATCTTTCATGTCGTCATGCCATTGATTGGAGTTTTAGCCGGCCATTTATTAACAGATACCTTTGGGAAAATAACAGGTAATATTGGCGGAATTCTACTCGTTATTCTTGGTTTGCAAATGATCATATTTTGTTTCAGGAATGACCAGCAAACCTTTATATTGCCAGTAGGCGGGGGAATCCTTATTTTCTCGCTCCTTTTGAGTGTGGATAGTTTTTCTGCTGGAATTAGTTTAGGTATGTTTGGTGTAAGAGCGGCGATAACCGCTTTGTGTTTTGGACTCGTTGCCGTATTCCTAACGTGGAGCGGATTGTTATTAGGGCGTAAAGTGCAAAATTTACTCGGTATCTATGGAGAACTTCTTGGAGGAATAATTTTGATCGCATTTGGTCTTAAGCTGTTACTTCAATTTCCATATTGAATAAAGTCAAGAAAGGCGGCTTTTCTTTATAGAGGGCTGTCTTTTTTTTGTTTATATTAGTTCAAAGCCTCGACTGGCAAACTTCATTTCTACTCATTTTAGTAAATTGCTATAGATTTTTCATGTCAATCTACATTAGTCAGGAAAGCCAGCGACATAAACGGACGAAACGATAGCCCAACGTTGCGCTTTCCTTCAAGCAACATCCGCTTTTCCCGCCTCGTCGTGTTACCTTCATCACAGGTTCAATGTCAAAAAAATGAACGACAGCTAATACCGACAGTTCTGTGGCGAATGCGATGACCCACATCCTGTACTTCTATTCATTGATCACAAGGCACTTGCGCTTTTCTGAAAGTATGCCATAATTTTCTCTATATTCAAGTAGTCCTTTATACTTAAATGTGCGAAAAAGGTGGTAGTTAATGTGAACGTTCTTTTTATTTGTACGGGAAATACTTGCAGAAGCCCGATGGCAGAAGCAATTTTTAATCATAAGTGGATTGGAAAAGGTGAAGCTAAGTCGGTTGGTATGTTTGCTTCTGAAGGTGAACAGGCGGCTATGAATACGATTCATGTGTTAAAAGAAAACGACATACAGATTAACCATCAATCCAAACAGCTTACGGAAAATGATTTGCAATGGGCTTATTTAATATTGACAATGACAACATCTCATAAAAATATGCTGCTAAACAATTATCCAGGTTCTGCCGATAAAATATATACATTGAAAGAATACATATATGGTCCCGGACGTGATTTGGATGTAATGGATCCTTACGGCGGTGATATAAATGTGTATCGTTCAACTTTTAGCGAATTAGAGGATTTAATCAACCGTATTTTTGAAAATGAATAACATCGTAAAAATTTATACAATTAGAGAACTGGACAGGTGAAAATTATGGCAAAAGAACGCAAATACAAATTTGGCTTACAGAAAAAACTAGTCGTCTTTATTACGTCGGTAGCAACGATTACTTTTTCAACTAGTGCCTTCTTTCTTTATTTTATTTATCCTTTTGTAGATGAATACATGAGTGAAGTGATGTTCACACTTGGTACGTTGTTGCTAGGGATTATTTGGTCTGGAATTTTAACTTACTTCGGTGCATTTTTTATTACGAAACCACTTCAAAGACTAGAACAGGCAGCCGTTAAAGTTGGAGAAGGGGATATAAGTACGGATGTAAAAATCTATGGAAGAGATGACGAGATTAATTCGCTCGGAAAAGCATTTAATGGAATGCTTCATAATTTTAGAGAAATGGTTTTTCAAATCGAAGACAATTTTAATAAAACGAATGAAAATGTCATTTCAATTTCTAAAAAATCAGTAAAAGCCGCTGAAGAAGCAGAAAATGCGGCACATACAATATCGGAAATCTCCTCAGGTGCGGAAAGTTCAGCTGCTGCCATCCAGGCAACCGCAGAATCTGTAGATGATATTACGCAAATTGCGCATAAAGTCCAGTCGATGGCACGGGAATCAGAGAATATAACGAAAACAATGCTAGATGAGTTGCACAATAGCCACCAAGTCGTTGAATCCCTTGTTAGTGGAATTGAGAAACTGGCGATTGGGAATAATCAATCGTTGGAAGCAGCACATAGGTTAGAAGAAAATGCTACGAAGGTCGAGCAAATCATCCAACTAGTCGGAGATATCGCTAATCAAACAAACTTGCTAGCATTGAATGCGTCGATTGAAGCGGCAAGAGCCGGTGAACATGGAAAAGGCTTTGCGGTTGTTGCGGAAGAAGTTAGGAAACTAGCTGATGAAAGTGCAAAAGCAGTTCAAGGAATATCGGATCTTATTCAAAACATCCAAACAGAAGTTGGAAGTGTTGTGAAGCAAATTTCTGTACAAGTTGCATCCGTAAATGAAGAAGTGAAGAAAGGTACACAAACGAATGCAGCTATTACGGCAATGACAAAAACGATTCATGAAACGGCATCTAGTGTTACAAACATATCAGATCTCGTCGATCGTCAAATGGAAAGTGTCAGCGTCACATCTGCACAGGCTCAAGAAGTAGCCGCGATTGCGGAAGAGACATCAGCGGGTGCGGAAGAAGTAGCGAAACAATCAAAAAAACAAGCGGAAGATATGGAAGAAATCGACCAACTCGCAGAACAATTACGGGAGCAAGCCGGCAAATTAAAAGACACTATCTCCCGTTTCACATTATAATAGGGACATCATGAATAGGGAGGACTTTTTAACATGAAGGTTGCGTTGGCATCGGATCACGGTGGTATTCAAATTCGTGAAGAAATTAGACAATTGCTTGAAGAGCTAAAAATAGAGTATGAAGATTTTGGTTGTGACTGTGCGGATTCAGTAGATTATCCAGATTATGCAGTACCAGTAGCAGAAAAGGTCGCAAAAGGTGAATTTGATCGAGGAATATTGATTTGTGGCACTGGCATCGGCATGAGTATTTCTGCGAATAAAGTAAAAGGCATTCGCTGCGCACTTGTCCATGATGTTTTTAGCGCTAGAATGACACGCCTTCATAATGATAGCAATGTTTTAGCAATGGGAGAACGAGTCATAGGGGCAGGACTGGCGCGTGAGATCGCCGAGACTTGGCTGCAAACCGAGTTTGAAGGCGGACGTCACCAAACACGTATTGGAAAAATTGCAGAGTACGAGGGAAAATAAATTCAAAAGTTGGGGCGTCTGCTAGTCGCTGATCTAGACGGAAACTCTCTTTAATTTATAATCCGAACAAGTGCAAAATCCGGACCGTCATTCGAGTTCCGGATTTTATTCAATATCGATAGTAAAGGAGATGAGGATTTTGACATTACCTTTAGAAAAATGGCGTGAAGAAATGAAGGCGATCATTCAAGAAAGTCGTCATTCCTTACAACTTCATACTGGAAAAACTTTAGTCATAGGCTGCTCTACCTCAGAAGTGGCAGGGAAAAACATCGGTACGTCTGGAACGATGGAAGCAGCAGAAGTCATTTTTTCAGAGCTGAAAAAATATGCAGACGAATTAGGTTTCCATTTAGCATTTCAATGCTGCGAACATTTAAACCGCGCGCTTGTCGTTGAAACGCAAACAGCAATTGAAAAAGGTCTCGAACAGGTTTCAGTCATCCCTGCTCCAAACGCAGGAGGGTCAATGGCAACATACGCTTATAATCAGTTTAAAGAACCTGTCGTAGTTGAATTTATTAAAGCAGATGCTGGAATTGACATCGGCGACACTTTTATCGGTATGCATCTAAAACATGTTGCAGTCCCCATTCGTGTAAAACAGAAACAATTAGGGAACGCGCATATTACGATTGCCACGTCTCGTCCGAAATTAATAGGTGGAGCAAGAGCAATATACGAAGCGGAAAAACTGAACATTCAATGCTGATGTTCAGTTAAATGTTCAGGAAATGCCTATAAAATATGAAAAATCGTTTGGCATGACCACTTTTCCATGGTAAAATGGAAAAGAATTTATTAACGACCATTATTTTTAACATGATGAGGGGGAGCGAAATGAGCACAATTGCACAACAAGATCCGCAAGTGTACAAAGCGATTCAAAATGAATTAAAACGCCAGCGGACGAAAATTGAGTTGATCGCGTCTGAAAACTTTGTGAGCTCTGCAGTAATGGAAGCACAAGGATCTGTATTAACGAATAAATATGCAGAAGGTTATCCGGGACGTCGTTATTACGGCGGTTGTGAATATGTGGATGTTGCCGAAGACCTTGCACGTGATCGTGCGAAAGAAATATTCGGAGCAGAACATGCCAACGTACAGCCTCATTCCGGAGCCCAGGCAAATATGGCCGTATACTTCACTGTTCTTGAGCAAGGGGATACCGTTCTTGGAATGAATTTATCCCACGGTGGGCATTTGACACATGGGAGTCCTGTTAATTTTAGTGGAGTCCAATACAATTTCGTAGAATATGGAGTCGATGAAAAAGATCATCGCATTAATTACGAGGATGTCCGCCAAAAGGCGATCGAACATAAGCCGAAGCTTATCGTAGCGGGTGCGAGTGCTTATCCTCGAGTCATTGATTTTAAAAAGTTCCGTGAAATTGCGGATGAAGTTGGAGCTTATTTAATGGTGGATATGGCCCACATCGCCGGTCTTGTCGCTGTCGGCTTACATCCAAATCCAGTTCCTTATGCTGATTTCGTAACAACGACTACTCATAAAACATTGCGCGGTCCTCGCGGAGGAATGGTGCTTTGTAAAGAAGAATTCGCGAAGAAAATCGATAAATCCGTTTTCCCAGGTCTTCAAGGTGGCCCGTTAATGCACGTCATTGCTGCAAAAGCAGTTGCTTTCGGTGAAGCACAAAGCGAAGACTTTAAAACGTATATTCAAAACGTTATGGATAATGCTGAACGTCTAGGAGAGTCGTTGAAAAAAGAAGGACTTGACCTTGTTTCAGACGGAACAGACAATCATTTATTGCTGCTCGATCTTCGTTCAATCGGACTAACAGGAAAAGTCGCAGAAAAAGTATTGGATGACGTTGGCATCACAGTTAACAAAAACACAATTCCGTACGATCCAGAAGGTCCATTTACGACAAGTGGAATTCGTATCGGTACACCTGCCGTAACGTCAAGAGGATTTGGCTCAGAAGAAATGGATGAAATTGCATCCCTTATCGGATTCGTATTAAAAAATCATGACGATGAAGCTAAACTTGACGAAGCACGTGCTCGTGTCGAAGCTTTAACTGGAAAATTCCCATTATATGAATAACATGAAAATCGCCTTCTATTGATGGAGGCGATTTTTTTATTGTCAAATTCCCAATTCATATTATCATTTCGTACTGAAATAATAGAGAACGAAGAATTGAGTTCGAATCACCCCTTCAATCTATAAAGATTGTTCAAAATGTTACAACTTTCTCTATCTCACTAATATCATCTTTTTTATCCTTGCTGAACATCTTTTTATTCTGTAAAATAATGTAGATAAAGTTATTTTGCAGACAAAAAATCCGCCGGATATCGAAGCGGAATTAGGAAAAGGAGCGAAATCATGGCAAAAGTATATGTATTCGATCATCCTCTCATTCAACACAAAATTACATATATACGAGACAAAAACACGGGTACGAAGGAATTCCGTGAACTTGTAGATGAAGTTGCTACATTAATGATGTTTGAAATTACTAGAGATATGACACTTCAAGAGGTAGAAGTAGAAACACCTGTTGCTTCCGCAAAGTCTAAAGTGTTGGCTGGGAAAAAACTAGGAATCGTTCCTATTCTACGAGCTGGAATTGGGATGGTAGATGGTATACTAAATTTGCTTCCTGCTGCGAAGGTAGGTCATATCGGTTTATATCGTGATCCCGAAACATTAAAGCCAGTTGAATATTACGTAAAACTTCCAAGCGATGTTGAGGAACGAGATTTTATCCTAGTCGATCCGATGCTTGCGACGGGTGGATCTGCAGTTGCGGCGATTGATTCACTAAAAAAACGTGGTGCTAAAAATATTAAATTCATGTGTCTTATCGCAGCTCCTGAAGGAGTAGAGGTAATGCAGAAAGAGCATCCGGATGTCGATATATATATCGCAGGGCTAGACGAGAAACTCAACGAAAAAGGCTATATCGTTCCTGGTCTTGGTGATGCGGGAGACCGTTTATTTGGGACTAAATAAGCAAATTAGATGACAATTTGAGGAATCATTTATTGAGATTACCCTCATTCATGCTAGACAAAACTTTTTACAAGCTCCACACAAAAAAAGAGACGGGATCATGATAATTCCGTCTCTTTCAAATATGTTCATTTCAACATAAGATTGTCAAAAATAGTCGCAATTGGAGGAAATTTTTTAATTGAGGATTTTGTGAACTTACTTGACATTCTTTATACTAAATTAATTGAAAACTCGTTGACTAATGTTTGGGGCTATTGTATGCTAACAAAGGGTATGGCTATTATGGTTATTCCCACTAATAATAACGATTCCAAGCATGCGTGCACACATGCTAATGGATAAAGTTAGTATTAGTTTAGATCATCGAACTTCCACGATGCTAAGCCGCGAAATTTGGCGGATCCTCCAAGTTCGACATTTCTTTTCAAGGGGATAAAAAAAGAATGCCGGAACTCCAGCAATTATTCTACAGACATTGTAAATACATATTATATCTGTTGTCGATTTATGTATTGGGATGGGGTTTTACTGAATATAAGTCAATTTTTATGGGGTTAATTCTTGGCACATCAGTTAGTCTTTTCAATCACTGGTACTTAGCAAGGAAGACCAATCGGCTTGGTGAAGCAGTCACATCCGGAAAAAAGGTTTACTCTATCGGAACACTTGTTAGAATGGCTATTGTTATTTTAGCCGTCTATATAGCAGGCAGATATCCGCAGTATTTTCACCTTGTAAGCGTGATTATAGGTGTGATGACAGCTTATGCAGTCATTATAATAGATTTTTTTTACCAAAAAGTAATGAAACCTAGAAATAAGTGAGGTGAACACGATTGGGTCACGAAGCACCATTAGTAAAAATAGCCGGACTGTGGTTTAACAAGTCAAATATGTTAATGATTACTGTTGCATGCATCATCGTCATTATTATAGCGGTCCTTTCTACTAGAAACTTAAAAGTAAAACCAACAGGCATGCAAAACTTTATGGAATGGATCATGGACTTTGTAAAAGGGATCGTCAAAAGCAATATGGACTGGAAAACGGGTGGAAACTTCCATCTGCTTGGTATCACACTATTAATGTTCATATTTGTTTCCAATATGCTAGGCTTGCCGTTTTTCTTTCTAGTTGGAAACGATCTTTGGTGGAAATCACCGACAGCCGATCCAGTCATTACATTAACATTATCAGCAATGGTTATTGGCTTATCACATTATTACGGTGTCAAAATGAAGGGTGCAAAAGAATATGGCCGCGATTATTTTAGGCCAGTAGGATTTATGTTTCCTTTCAAAATCATTGAAGAATTTGCAAACACCATCAGTTTAGGTCTTCGTTTATACGGAAACATATACGCGGGTGAAGTTTTGATAAGTTTGCTGGCAGCTATGGCAGCAACAAGTGCAGTAGGATGGGTTGGTGGATTTATTCCACTAATGGTATGGCAAGGATTTAGTATTTTCGTAGGAGCATTACAAGCTTTTATTTTCACGATGTTAACAATGGTTTATATCTCACACAAAGTGAGTTCAGACCATTAATATAAACCTGTTCATAATAGGACAGACCAATATATATTTTTTTAAAAACAAGGAGGAATTTCTTAATGTATGCATTAGCAGCAGCAATCGCAATTGGTTTATCAGCTCTAGGAGCAGGTCTAGGTAACGGTATGATCGTTTCAAAAACAGTTGAAGGTATGGCTCGTCAACCGGAAGCTCGTGGTATGCTTCAAACAACAATGTTCATCGGTGTAGGTATCGTTGAGGCGATTCCTATCATGGGTGCGGTTATTGCGTTCATGCTTCAAGGAAGAGTTTAATTCGTTTTACTCTTTTATAAAAGTTAAAATGGCGAAGCTCTCTAGTTGGGAATCTTCGCCATTTGTTTAGTCTGGAAATGTAAAATGCTGTCAAAGCTAGAATCAGTATCTTCAAACATCTATTCGGCGCGATGATTCCAGTTGCGCCTTCATTTTTGAAGGGAGTGAAGCAAACGTGCTTACGAAAAGTCTTACACTTGGAGCTGCAGCCGGAACATTTAACGGTGGAGATATCCTATTTACCGTCGCAGCTTTCGCGGTGTTGATGTTTATTTTGAAAAAAGTAGCATGGGGCCCATTAATGGGAATCATGATTCAACGTGAAGAGCATATAGCAAGTGAAATCGAAGCAGCGGAAAATAGCCGCGTCGAATCAAATAAATTGCTCGAAGAACAAAAAGAACTATTAAAAGAAGCTCGCATAGAAGCGCAAGCAATGATTGAAAACTCTAAGAAACACGGAGAGATTCAACGTGAAGACATCATCAAGACGGCTCGTGAAGAAGCGGAACGTCTAAAAGAATCTGCACGTCTTGAAATCGAACAGCAAAAAGAGCAAGCAGTTACAGCTTTACGTGAACAAGTTGCAACTTTATCTGTTCTAATTGCGTCTAAGGTTATTGAGAAAGAACTTAAAGAAGAAGATCAACAAAAATTGATCAATGATTATATTCAAAGGGCAGGAGAATAGCGATGAGTCAAAACATTGTCGCAGAACGCTATGCTTTAGCTCTTTTCCAATTGGCTAAAGAACATAATCTTATTCAAAAAATAGAAGAGGAACTGCGTGTAGTGAGAAAATCTGTAAGTGAAAACCCAGGATTTATCACATTACTTACCTCTCCAAACTTATCTCTTCATGAGAAAAAGAATATTTTACAAAACACTTTTTCGAATGTTTCTCCATTCGTCGCGCATACCTTACAGCTGCTTATCGACCGTCATCGCCAAAGTGACATTGTAGATGTAGCTACGGCATTTATTGATCTTGCCAATGAAGAAAATGGAGTGGCAGAAGCGACTGTATATTCGACACGACCACTAACAGCAGAAGAAGCAGAAAGGATCTCCGCTTCATTTGCTCCTAGAGTTGGTAGACGTTCTTTAAACATCGAGAATATTGTGGATTCAAATATTCTTGGTGGTGTAAAAATTCGAATTGAAAACCGCATTTACGACGGAAGTCTTCGTGGGAAACTTGACCGTCTTGAGCGTACATTGATCAGTTAACAAAAAGTTAACATGATTTAAAAACGGAAAGACTTGATTATGAGGGGTGAATTTCATGAGCATCAAAGCTGAAGAAATCAGTGCGCTGATAAAAAAGCAAATTGAAAACTATCAGTCTGATATGGAAGTAAGTGATGTTGGTACAGTTATCCAAGTTGGGGACGGAATTGCCCGCGCTTATGGACTGGACAATGTCATGTCAGGAGAACTAGTTGAATTCTCCAATGGTGTTATGGGTATGGCACAAAACCTTGAAGAAAGCAACGTTGGTATCATTATCCTTGGACCATATACTGAAATTCGTGAAGGAGACCAAGTACGCCGTACAGGACGTATTATGGAAGTTCCTGTTGGTGAAGAATTAATTGGCCGCGTCGTGAATTCACTTGGACAGCCAATTGATGGTCTTGGTCCTATTAATACAACAAAAACACGTCCAATCGAAAGTCCTGCACCAGGGGTTATGGATCGTAAATCCGTTCATGAACCTTTACAAACAGGAATTAAAGCGATTGACGCACTAGTACCAATCGGCCGTGGTCAACGTGAATTAATCATCGGTGACCGTCAAACAGGTAAAACAACTGTTGCAATCGATACAATCTTAAACCAAGCCGACCAAAACATGATTTGTGTATACGTCGCGATTGGTCAAAAAGAATCTACTGTCCGTGCGGCAGTTGAAACGCTTCGTAGATATGGTGCTTTAGATTACACAATCGTAGTAAGTGCCTCTGCATCACAACCTGCACCATTATTATTCCTTGCACCATATACAGGAGTAACAATGGGTGAAGAATTTATGTACAACGGTAAACACGTGCTTGTTGTTTATGATGACTTAACAAAACAAGCTGCTGCATACCGTGAACTGTCCTTGCTATTGCGTCGTCCTCCGGGCCGTGAAGCATATCCAGGGGATGTTTTCTACTTGCACTCCCGCTTACTTGAGCGTGCTGCGAAACTTAGTGACGCAAAAGGCGGCGGTTCCTTAACAGCACTTCCATTCGTTGAAACACAAGCAGGAGACATTTCTGCATACATTCCAACGAACGTAATTTCAATTACAGATGGACAAATCTTCTTGCAATCTGATTTATTCTTCTCAGGTGTTCGTCCAGCGATCAACGCAGGATTATCTGTATCCCGTGTTGGTGGATCAGCACAAATTAAAGCGATGAGAAAAGTTGCAGGTACATTGCGTCTCGACCTTGCATCATTCCGTGAACTTGAATCATTTGCTCAATTTGGTTCTGACCTGGATAAAGCAACACAAGCGAAACTTGCTCGTGGTGCACGTACAGTTGAAGTATTGAAGCAAGATTTGAACAAACCAATTAAAGCAGAGAAGCAAGTCATGATTTTATATGCATTGACACAAGGCTTCCTTGACGATATCGAAATTCATGACATCCTTCGTTTCGAAGATGAACTTTATACTTGGCTCGACCATAACCGTGCAGAATTACTAGAAAAAATTCGTACAACAGGTGCTCTTCCAGCAGATGAAGAAATGGCCGATGCATTAAATACATTTAAAAGAACTTTTGCGAAAAGTGAATAAGTAAAGAAAAGCGTAAGCGCCTTGCTCATCGACGTACAGGCCCACAGGATGTGGGTCCGTCGACGCCGCCACAGGACGTGGCGGCATTTAGGCGACGTTCCTTCTTTGACCATCGACTGAGATAAAGGAAACACGACGAGGAACGAGTTGGTGAAATTGGCACTTCAAATTTCACCTGATGTTGACTTATCGTAGGGAGAGGGGCAAGAAGTTTGCTAGTCGATAGGCACTGGAGCTAGACAAGGAAATGCAAATAAACAGCAGGGCGGGTCACCGCTTCTGCTCTACTTTGAAAAAAGGGTGGTGAGAATTAGTGGCATCCTTAAGGGAAATCCAATCTCGCATCAACTCGACGAAGAAAACGAGACAAATTACAAAAGCTATGCAAATGGTGTCTGCAGCAAAACTGAGCCGTGCTGAAATGAATGCAAAAGCATTCGTTCCCTACATGGAAAAGATCCAGGAAGTTGCTGCAAGTATAGCAATGGGCAGCAAGGATGTAAGCCATCCAATGCTAGCTACTCGTCCGGTGAAACGTACTGGATATATCGTAATTACAGCAGACCGTGGTCTAAAAGGTGCATATAACAGCAGCGTATTGCGTGCGGTTTATACAAAAATTCGCGAACGCCATCAATCTGATGATGAGTACGCCATTATTGCAATAGGACGTATGGGACGCGACTTTTTCCTGAAAAGAAATATGAACGTTGTACTTGAAATCAACGGACTTCCAGATCAACCATCTTTTATAGATATCATGGAAATTACGAGTAAAGCGGTTGGAATGTTCTCAGACGAAACGTATGATGAACTGTACATGTACTACAACCACCACGTAAGTGCCATCACTCAGGAAGTGACCGAGAAGAAAGTATTGCCACTTACTGACATCGCACCAACAACAAAACTCATGTCCTATGAATATGAGCCTTCTGCTGAAGCAATTCTTGAAGTCTTGCTTCCTCAATATGCGGAAAGTTTAATTTATGGCGTGCTGCTTGACGCCAAAGCAGCTGAACATGCTGCAGGTATGACAGCGATGAAGAGTGCGACAGATAATGCAGGAGAACTTATTGACAGCTTAACACTCTCCTTTAACCGTGCACGACAAGCAATGATTACTCAAGAAATCACGGAAATTGTGGGTGGAGTTGCAGCTCTAGAATAATTATTTTTTTAGAAGACTAGGCTCTTTTCTCAAACATTGTTGTCTATTTTATACACATTGATATTCGAACTTTAAAGTTCGAAATTTTACGGAGAAAAGATCTGCCAGCTTCATTAGCAACACTATATTAGGTGTAAAAGCCTGCTTTTACAAAACAAAAAAATACGAAAACAGCCTTCAAAAAAGCAAGACCATAACCCAGCTAGGAGGGGAAATGATGAACAAAGGACAGGTTCTACAAGTAATGGGACCGGTAGTTGACGTGAAATTTGCCAACGGCCAGCTCCCTGAAATTTATAACGCGCTTAAAGTTTCATACGTAGCGCAAACAGCTTCAGAAGTTAACATCGATTTGACGTTGGAAGTTGCTCTTCACCTTGGTGATGATACTGTCCGTACAATTGCGATGGCTTCTACAGATGGTGTCCAACGTGGAATGGATGTACTTGATACAGGTGCTCCGATTTCCGTTCCTGTCGGTGATATTACACTAGGACGAGTATTCAACGTATTAGGTGAAAACATCGACCTTGATGAAAAATTAGCGGATGATGTACGCCGCGATTCCATTCACCGCCAAGCACCAAACTTTGAACAGCTTTCCACAGAAGTTGAAATTTTAGAAACGGGTATTAAAGTTGTTGACTTGCTTGCTCCTTACATCAAAGGTGGTAAAATCGGTCTCTTTGGTGGTGCGGGTGTAGGTAAAACCGTTTTAATCCAAGAATTGATCAACAACATCGCTCAAGAGCACGGCGGTATTTCCGTATTTGCCGGTGTTGGAGAGCGTACACGTGAAGGTAACGACCTTTACTATGAGATGAAAGATTCAGGCGTTATTAGTAAAACAGCAATGGTATTCGGACAAATGAACGAGCCTCCAGGTGCACGTATGCGTGTCGCTTTGACTGGTCTTACAATGGCTGAATACTTCCGTGATGAGCAAGGACAGGACGTTCTCTTCTTTATCGACAACATTTTCCGTTTTACACAAGCAGGTTCAGAAGTATCAGCCCTTTTAGGACGTATGCCTTCAGCGGTTGGTTATCAGCCGACACTTGCTACGGAAATGGGTATGCTGCAAGAGCGTATTACATCGACAAACGTTGGTTCTGTAACATCGATCCAAGCGATTTACGTTCCTGCGGATGACTATACAGACCCAGCGCCAGCGACAACATTCGCTCACTTGGATGCAACAACGAACCTTGAGCGTAAGCTTTCAGAAATGGGTATCTACCCTGCGGTGGACCCACTAGCTTCCACTTCAAGAGCACTTTCTCCAGAGATCGTTGGAGAAGAGCATTACGAAATTGCACGTTCTGTACAACAAACATTACAACGCTACAGAGAGTTGCAAGATATCATTGCGATTCTAGGTATGGATGAACTTTCCGATGAAGATAAACTAGTCGTTGCACGTGCTCGTCGCATCCAGTTCTTCTTATCGCAAAACTTCCACGTGGCAGAACAATTTACAGGCCAACCGGGATCCTATGTTCCAGTTGCTGATACTGTAAAAGGATTTAAGGATATTCTTGAAGGAAAATACGACCACCTTCCAGAAGACGCTTTCCGTCTTGTAGGTCCGATTGAAGATGTAGTGAAAAAAGCCCAAGACATGGGCGTAGAAGCATAAACAGAGACCAGGAGGGTATGAAATGAAGACATTGCATGTAAGTATTGTCACTCCCGACGGTCCAGTCTTTGACTCAGAAGTAGAAATGGTGAGCACGAAAGCAGAATCGGGAGAACTTGGAGTCCTTCCAGGCCATATCCCTATGGTGGCACCACTTCAAATTGGTGCAGTTCGCTTAAACACTGGCACAGAAACGGAATATGTTGCAGTTAGCGGTGGATTTCTAGAAGTCCGCCCTGAAAAAGTAACAATTCTAGCTCAAACCGCTGAAACGGCAGAACACATTGACATTGCCCGAGCGGAAGAAGCAAAGAAACGTGCCGAAAGCCGCTTGCAAGGAAGTCAAGATGACATCGATTTTAGACGAGCCGAACTGGCACTAAAAAGGGCCATGAATCGTATTGATGTATATAAACATCATTAAGTAAGAAAAGCGAAAGCGCCTGTTTAGCGACGTACAAACTTCAGGACCATCGACTGAGATAAAGAAAACACGACGAGCCGCAAGGCGAGTCGATGTTGACTTATCGTAGGGAGAGGGGCAAGAAGTTTGCAAGTCGCTAGGCGCAGCAGCTGGACAAAGAAAAGCGAAAGCGCCTGTTTAGCGACGTATGGAATTCGTATTCCATGACGAGATAAAGGAAACATGATGAAGTCTGTAGGGACGAATTGATGTTGACTTATCGTAGGAAGGGAAGTAGAAATCCACTAGTAGCTAGGCGCAGGAGCCGGACAAAAATCGAACACCTTCTGGTTATAAGATCAGAAGGTGTTCATATGTATGATTCAGTTAGGGACAGAGGTGATTAAAGATGCTAGAAGATCTAGGGCAGCAGGCTTTGATCAACATATTCTCACATTTATTTTTTATCGGAATAGCGTTTTTTGCATTACAAGCATTAAATTTTGAAAAACTTATTAGGGCAAATAGGGTATTTCAAGCACGCCTGCTATATATATTATTGACTGTTGTAATTGGCTCAATAGCAAGTAACTTTTTTTTAGACTATTTAAATTGGTCTAGACAGCTTCAACTTCTATTTTAATAACACAAAAGATAAAGCACTTTTTAGATAAAGGAATTCCCCCAATTTCTAAAAAATACTTCATAGTCGTACTCCAAATTTAATTTTTTTGAAAAAAACTAAGCAAAATGTAATAGACTTTTAATATAGAATGGGACCTTTTACCTGTTTTCATTATGTCGACTTTTGTATATTATTTGAAGTGGTGAGGCGAAATTTGTCGACGTAAAAAGTCTATTAAAGTCTGTTGTTGACGTTATTCTTCAAGTATTTCTTTCCCCGTAGTGGAAACAATGTTACTAAGGGGGGAAGGATCATGAATAATAAATTTTTTTCCATTTTATCTCAAGTTACAATTTTGTTTGGTTTTATATTTGCTTTAGTTGGGAATAACACCATAGCAGCACCGGAATCCACTGATCTTCAAAACTTGGCCCAAACGATAGAGAAACACCAAGGCAACATCATTGAATGGTCTTTATATGCAAGAGAATCCGTCTATCTTCCCACTGTGGAAGAAAGGTTGTCAAAAATAAATGAGCTAAAAGAACTGTTCCCAGATATGGAGTGGTCTGATCGATCGGACTCCTTAATTGGCAAGAGGGATCATGGAATATTTAGTGAAACGATACAAATTTTATCAACTGACAATAATAGACATTCGTCCTCGTACATAGTGTACGAAGCAAAGGGTGAAAATTGGGATTCAAAACATGTTAAGTTCATAAACGATAGAGCAGAAAAAACAGTTTTGAACCTTTTCGATGGAAATCCTATTTTATTCTCTTGTATAAAAGGCGAATTCAGTGAGGAACTGAATGAATTTGTTGATCATTCTTTGGATGGATTTTTACATTCACTTCATGCATCAGAAGTTGAATCCGTTAAAGAACAGGAATTTTACTCCATGTCAGCATTTTCCTCTCTTTTTGCCCAAACCTTATCTTTTACAAACAAACAAATGAATATGCAAATTGGCCTCAGGAAAAATGAAATGGGTCCCGGAACTACCTTTGTGGTCGGCACACCCATCTTAACGATTGAATATTAATATAAAGAATATGGACGCGGAGGGGAATACTCTTGGAAAAAATCATCGTCCGCGGCGGAAAAAGGCTGAGCGGCACTGTTAAAGTTGAAGGAGCAAAAAATGCCGTATTGCCTGTGATCGCTGCATCATTATTAGCGAGTGAAGGAAAGAGCATCATACGAGATGTACCAATTCTCTCCGATGTATATACAATAGGGGAAGTGCTGCGCCATTTAAATGCCAGCGTTAAATTTGTGGATAAAACCATTATTGTGGATGCATCAGAGAATCTTAATATAGAAGCACCTTTTGAGTATGTGCGTAAAATGAGGGCTTCCGTACTCGTAATGGGCTCTTTGCTAGCTAGACAGGGCAGAGCGCGTGTTGCTTTACCAGGTGGCTGTGCAATTGGATCTCGTCCCATCGACCTTCATTTAAAAGGTTTTGAAGCAATGGGAGCAAAAGTAAAAGTAGAGAATGGCTTCATTGAAGCAACGGCCGATAAACTTAGAGGAGCTAAAATTTATTTAGACTTCCCGAGTGTCGGTGCAACCCAAAATATTATGATGGCGGCAGTTTTAGCGGAAGGTTCTACAGTGATAGAAAACTGTGCAAAAGAGCCGGAAATCGTTGACCTTGCCAATTATTTAAACAGCATGGGTGCTTTTGTAAGAGGAGCTGGAACAGGAACAATTCGTATTGAGGGAGTAGAGAAATTGTATGGAGCTGACCATACAATCATTCCAGATCGAATTGAAGCAGGCACATTCATGGTTGCAGCTGCCATTACTGGCGGCAATGTACTAGTGCAGGGTGCAGTCCCTGAACATTTGTCGTCTGTTATTGCGAAGCTGGAAGAAATGAATGTAACTGTCATCGAGGAAGCAAATGGAGTTCGTGTCATCGGACCTGACAAATTAAAGGCTGTTGACATCAAAACAATGCCCCACCCTGGCTTTCCGACGGATATGCAATCACAAATGATGGCTCTCCTCGTTTGTGCAGAAGGAACGAGCATCATCACTGAAACTGTTTTTGAAAATCGCTATATGCATGCAGAGGAATTTCGCAGAATGAACTCTGATATTAAAATTGAAGGTCGCTCTGTTATTGTTAACGGACCGAGCCAACTCCAAGGTGCTGAAGTAGCCGCAACCGATTTACGCGCAGCTGCAGCATTGATTATTGCTGGCCTAAAAGCAGATGGCTATACCCGCGTTACAGAACTAAAACATCTTGACCGCGGATACTTAGACTTCCACCTTAAACTCCGTTCCCTCGGAGCAGACATTGAACGTGTGAAAGATCTGAGCGAGACACCATCCGTGGAAAAAACAATTGTAGAATCAAATTCATAATATCTTCCAAAAAATCCGCCAATGTATAGATGTGGCGGATTTTTTAATATGTTTTGGTAAGTTAAAGGGAAGAATACTACGATCCATAACGAATAAGTTTATCGTTTCGGACAGAAATTCACTTTTTCCCGATAAGGTACCGGATTCGAACTGAAATCCAGCTTTCACTTGATTTTTTGTCAAAAAAAGATAAGGCTTGCTGTGCTGGACAAATTTTTCGTTTCCTAGTTCAGTTTGTCCAACAAGGCTTCTATGCTGGACAAATCTGTCGTTCCTGTAGCAAGTTTGTCAAACAAGGCAGTTATGCTGGACAAATTCTTCGTTTCTGAAGCAAGTTTGTCCAACAAGGCAGCTGTGCTGGACAAATCTGTCGTTCCTGAGGCAAGTTTGTCAAACAAGGCTTCTATGATGGACAAATCTATCGTGCCTGCCGCGAGTTTGTCCATCAACATTGCTCTATTGGAAAAGTCTCTCTGCGAATTATTGTAATTTTTTCAAATACTCTAGGCACATTCGAAATCCCGTCCCAACAAGCTACAATCAAGAAGAATCTACAAACCGAGTCATAATTGCTTGTCCATTTCCATATATTTAGAATCAGGTGATGGGGTCATCGCCTTAATTTTGTATTGGGGGATTAGGCATGAAACAATTAAAACCAGCATTCGTCTTGGCAGCCATTTTACTAGCATTATCGTTCATTATTCCAGCTATCCTCGTTCTGCCTTCTACAAATGATAAATCGGACGGAGCTCTGGCTGAGCAAGAGGAGGTCCAGTCAAAGCAAATGAAGAATGAGTCTTCTACCGAAGTAGCTGTTTTCCGAACAAATACGAAAAAAATTGAAAAGCTCCCGCTAGAAGAGTACGTCATTGGAGTAGTGGCTTCGGAAATGCCAGCCGAATTTGAATTAGAGGCTTTAAAAGCTCAGGCGCTTGCAGCCCGGACTTATATTGTGAGCCATCTAATAAGCTCTTCGGATAATGAAGATATTCCGGAAGGAGCCAATATTAAAGACACGGTAGATCACCAAGTCTATAAAAATAAAGCCGAGTTAAAAAAACAATGGGGAAAAGACTATGATTGGAAATATAAAAAAGTGGCAGATGCTGTAAAGGCTACCGCGGGACAAATTTTAACATATAATGAAAAGCCCATTACAGCCTCGTTCTTCTCAACGAGCAATGGATACACAGAAAATGCGGAGGATTATTGGAAAAATCAAATCCCTTATTTAAAGAGTGTAGAAAGTCCTTGGGATAGCAAATCGCCAAAGTTTAATAGTCAGAAAGTATTAACGATCTCTGAATTTGAAAATAAGTTAGGTGTCAAAATAGGAAACGGAAAAGATATTGGAACAGTAACGGGCCGAACTCCTGGAAAAAAAGTCGCCACCGTTAATATTAATGGCAAAGATTTTACAGGAAGAGAAGTGCGAGAGAAACTTGATCTTAGATCTACAGATTTCAAGTGGATACGAAAAGGAGACTCGATTATCATCTCCACAAAAGGATTTGGCCATGGGGTAGGCATGAGTCAATACGGAGCAAATGGGATGGCCCAAGAGGGTAAAAAGTATAAAGATATTGTTACACACTACTATCAAGGTATTACAATATCTGATGTAGAGAAAATAGGTAATCAAAAATTAGCGCTAAAATAGCTTATAGCTGAATCCGTTTTATGGATTCAGCCATTTTTTTTATATTTTTCAATAAAAATGTATAATATTTCGCTTTTGTCGAAAAAATAAGTGGATAAAATCATTTTTCGAAGTATATTATTCTCGCTTTCTGTTCAGAATGGTGACAGAGGTGATGAAAATGAGAGAGGAAGAAAAGAATCGATCTTCTCAATGGAAAACTTTTTTCAAAAAGCGCTGGGTATTTCCTGCAGTATACCTTGTGGCTGCGGCCTTGCTCATTTCTACGATTGTTTGGTATCAGGCAGGTAATAATTCTGTAAAAGAGCCAAATGTCGCAGAAAACGGCAAAGACTTAACTGGAAAAAATAATGAAGAGCCAGTTGTCGAGGTAAACCAGTCTTTTGAAAATGTCGTTATGCCGGTAAAGAATGATGATGAGGTAGTCATTAAAACAGGATTTTTCGATGCAAATGCATCAGAGGAAGACCAGGAAGCAGCACTTATAGTAGATGGTAATAAATATCGTCCAAATACGGGCCTTGATATTGCCAACAAAGATGGAAAAGAGTTTGAAGTAGTAGCTGCTCTAAGCGGAAAAGTTGCTTCAGTTCGCCAAGATGCATTACTTGGAAACGTCATTGAAGTGGAACACGAAAAAGGAATCGTAACCATTTATCAGTCTGTCAAAGATATGAAAGTTAAATCAGGCGATTCAGTAAAACAAGGTGATGTACTCGCCACTTCAAGCACAAGCCAATTAAATATGGCTGCAAAGAACCATGTGCATTTTGAAATCAGAAAAGACGACCAAGCACTGAACCCACAAACTTATTTTGGACAATCACTCACTGTATTATCAGAAGTAGAAGTGGATGATTCCAAAATCTCTGGACAAATCGAATCCGGAGAGGGATCAGAAAATGTAAAGGACACGGAAGATACAGGGACTGAAGATACCGGGTCTGATACTGAATTAGAACTAGAATAAGTAAATTTATGGAGACGGACCACTTATATGGCCGTCTTTTTTGCTGTGCGCCCAGCATGGGCGTAGTCTATAGGGTGCAAGTCCCGAACTGCGAAGGCAGAAGTAGCAGTTAGCTTAACGCAAGGGTGTCCACGGTGACGTGGAATCTGAAGGAAGCGAGCGGCAAACCTCCGGTCTGAGGAACACGAACTTCATATTAGGCTATTTACGATTGGGTGAGTTTGCAGTACAGAACAAAGCCCTTTCTGCCGAAGGTTGTATGTAGTAAATGAAGCAGATAGGTGGAGGGAAAGACTACGTTCTTACCTGGGGAGGTCTGATTGGAACGCCAAGTTCACTTGGTAACCTATCCAGTGATGGATAGCTGAACAATCAGAAGTCAGCAGAGGCCATAGTACCATTCGAACTCGAGAAGAATGGGAAGGGCTGAACAATTAAGAGAGAGCAACATCTTGGCATTCAGTAACCTGCGATGAACACAGATAACCGATAAGGCATGCTTGAAGGAGGATATGGTGAATCCCATGGGGGACTTCAAGATGGTGGAGCAGAACTGGCATAAGTGGAATCGTTGTTCACGGAAAGAGGCGTAACCAATGTTAATGGAACGAATACTGTCACGGGAAAACCTCCTTTCCGCCCTGAAAAGGGTGGAACGAAATAAAGGAAGTCATGGTGTGGATGGGATGTCCGTACAAAACCTACGAGAGCATATCAAGAAACACTGGGAATCCATGAAAATGGAACTTCTTGAGGGTACCTATACACCGCAACCCGTCCGCAGGGTCGAAATCCCGAAACCTGACGGTGGGGTGCGATTATTAGGTATCCCTACCGTAACAGACCGTCTCATTCAACAAGCAATTGCCCAAGTTTTAACGACTATATATGACCCGATGTTCTCAGACCATAGTTATGGATTTCGACCAGGTCGAAGCGCCCATGATGCGGTTAGGAAAGCAAAAGGTTATATACAGGAAGGTTATCGTTGGGTGGTTGATATCGACTTGGAGAAGTTCTTCGACAGAGTAAACCATGACAAATTAATGGGGACACTAGCGAAACGAATCGAAGATAAACGCCTGCTTAAGTTAATCCGTAAATATCTAGAATCGGGAATCATGATAAATGGCATTGTGACAACCAGTGAGGAAGGAACTCCACAAGGAGGACCTCTCAGTCCTTTACTCTCTAACATTGTCCTTGACGAATTTGACAAGAAGTTAGAGGAAAGAGGTCACAAATTTGTACGATACGCCGATGATGCTAATATCTATGTGAAAACAATGAAAGCAGGAAACCGGGTGATGGATTCCATCACCTTGTTTATAGAAGGAAAGCTTAAGCTGAAAGTTAATTTGAAAAAGTCAGCTGTAGACCGTCCTTGGAAGAGGAAATTTCTTGGATTCAGTTTTACCTTTCATAAAGAACCCAAAGTTCGGATTGCCAAAGAAAGCGTGAAACGGATGAAGAATAAAATCCGAGAAATTACCTCAAGAAAGAAACCTTATCCCATGGAATATCGAATAGAGAAACTAAACCAATATCTAATGGGATGGTGCGGATACTTCGCCCTGGCAGATACGCCAAGTGTATTCAGGGAGTTTGATTCATGGATTAGAAGAAGACTTCGGATGTGTATGTGGAAGAATTGGAAGAAACCAAGCACGAAGGTGAGGAACCTCATTAGACTTGGCGTTCCGAAAGGAAAGGCTTATGAATGGGGAAACTCACGTAGAAGTTATTGGAGAATCTCCAAAAGTCCGATACTACACAGAACCCTTGGAAACTCCTACTGGAATTCCCAAGGGCTCAAAAGTCTATTATCTCGTTACGAAACTTTGCGTCACCAATCTTAGTTGAACCGCCGTATACCGAACGGTATGTACGGTGGTGTGAGAGGTCGGGGGTTAATCACTCCCTCCTACTCGATTGGAAAAATTACGACATTTCTCGGGAAATAATTACGTTGAAAAAGCGAAATATCTGCTTCGTCTTTAATCTTGTTAATTTACTAACGGTTTCAGAACGCCCGTTACTTTAATGGCGGGATGAATGGTACGCCTCTGACAAAACGAGTGAATACAACAGGAATGTTTCGTTGCAAAGCTACGCCATAAGGTCGTGTTGGCATCGACATTGGCACGTCAACCGTTGCGGTATCCTCCGAAACAGAGGTGTTTTTGAAGCCACTAGCAACGAAGGTTCTCAAGAAAAACGCCGTTTGCTACGAAAATTAGACAGTAAAAGATGTAGCATGAACCCTCAAAATTTCAAAGATGGCACAATAAAACGTGGCATCAAACTCACTTGGAAACGCAGTAACACCTACATGAAAACTCTCAATCAACTAAAAGAACTTCATAGAAAACGTTCTGTGTATGTCAAATAGCAACACTCCAAAATAGCCAACTACTTTTTAACATTAGGTGATACAGCCTATGTCGAAAATATGTCATTTAAGGGTTTAGCCAAACGTACTAAAGTAACCAAAAAGAACAAAAACGGCAAATTCCAGTCTAAGAAACGATTTGGCAAAAGCATAGGCTCTTATGCTCCTGCATTACTCATGACAATCATCAAACAAAAATTAATATATATCGAAAAAGAACTCCATGAAATCAACACCTATTCGTTTAAAGCGAGTCAATATAATCATGTAACCGACAGCTTCAAGAAGAAAAAGCATCATCAGCAATGGAGTTATGTTGGCGACCATAAAGTTCAACGGGATTTGGATAGTGCCTTTTTGATTATGAACAGCCAAAGTGATGGAAAGAGTACCAATCGGGAATATTGCATACGAACCTTTAAAAACTTTCTGATACTGCACAATAACCAAATGGAACAATTAAATCAACATGCAAGTTATTTACCAAGCAGTATGGGATTAGATCTTCCTTCGCAGGTGGAGATGCTCGCCTTCGTAAAAAGTGTTTGTTAATACAACGGAGGTTGTATAGAACATAAAGTCTCATGGGACAGAGAAACCATCGAGGATGTTGTACATAGACCATTGCTTAAGCAAAAAGGAACAGGCAGCGCCTATTACAAAGTAGTTGTAGCAAAACTGTGGAGAGCTTCGGGATGCTTCTATGAAGTACAAGAGAACCTCGTCTCTATAAAGATGGGAGCATTCAGGCATATATTTGCTCTCATCGCAATAAGTATATAATACAAACTGTACAAAACAGAGAGTGTTTGAGGTGAGGAATCGTTGTAAAGACCCCACATTCAGTTATAGATATGATTATATTCAGAAAAGAGAGATGGATTTCAAATAGAGATTTCACTAAACAGTCGCAAGCTTCGGAAGGCTGTATACATCACTAGCCAGCTTGAGCAGATGAAGTATTTTTAATATAAACTGACGAGTCTCATTTCACACTCCTCACATCCAATTCGAGGAGGGCGAGCGGTGTGCACGATTACATCAAAGAGCGAACGATCAAGATTGGAAGGTATATCGTGGAGACAAGAAAAACGGTTCGCGTAATTGCGAAGGAGTTTGGAGTATCCAAAAGTACTGTCCATAAAGATTTAACGGAACGTTTACCAGAAATCAATCCGGATTTAGCAAATGAAGTGAAAATAATTTTGGATTATCATAAATCTATTAGACATTTACGAGGTGGAGAAGCGACAAAACAAAAGTATAAAAAAGAAGAAATGAAGACGGGTTTATGAAACAATGAAAAACAATTTTTATGCACAGAATAGATATAAAAATGAGACAAGAGCTACAAGCTTAAATAAAATTTTTCGAAAACAGTGAATATTAAGAGAACATAATTTTTAAAAATAGGGAGCAAATTGCTTCCTTTTTATTATTTTATTTAATAATTTTAGACACTTTTTTAAAAGATGATTTCCGTCTAGCCGGAGTCGCAAGCCCCTTGAGGTCATCAACAAAGTCAAAATCCTGACTTTTCCCCTCAGAGCCATTTCTTGTAGTTAGTTCAGCAGGACGAAGTCTAGGAAGGCATTGGGACGTGTACTTGATAGGCAAAACGACAAAATGCCGCTGCCTAAACCAGCAACAGGACTTTGAACCAAAACCTCTTCTCGTTTCCCTTATCTTAAGTATTGGCCAAAATAGGAACTTTAACTAAAAACTGCCATTTCCCGTGGAGAGGTTGATGGCCAGCCTCCTCCGCTTTTGTTTTTAACTTTTATGTCGAAAAAACCATTATTTTTTTACCTATTTACAATTTGAATATGGTAAAATAAACAATTAGGGAAATAAAAAGAAATTGCTTTATTTCTAATCGCTTTTTGCTTTTTTTAGCAAAAAACCTATCATCTAATCAGATAATTAAATACATAAAAATGATAGATAAAAATGTCGAAAGTAGGGATATTGTATGTTTGCAAAAGATATTGGTATTGACTTGGGGACTGCAAATGTTTTAATTCATGTAAAAGGGCAAGGAATCGTTTTAAACGAGCCATCCGTAGTAGCGATTGACCGCAATACAAACAAGGTACTCGCAGTTGGTGAAGAGGCAAGAAGAATGGTCGGAAGAACACCAGGAAACATTGTTGCGATTCGTCCTTTGCGAGATGGAGTTATTGCTGACTTTGATGTGACGGAGGCAATGCTTAAACATTTCATCAATAAACTAAATGTAAAAGGCTTTTTATCAAAGCCACGCATTTTGATTTGCTGCCCTACTAACATTACAAGCGTAGAGCAAAAAGCCATTAGAGAAGCGGCAGAAAAAAGCGGCGGTAAGAAAATATATTTAGAAGAAGAACCGAAAGTAGCTGCAATAGGTGCAGGAATGGATATTTTCCAACCAAGCGGAAATATGGTTGTTGATATCGGTGGCGGTACAACAGATGTAGCAGTTTTATCAATGGGCGATATCGTGACTTCAGCTTCCATTAAAATGGCTGGAGATAATTTTGATAATGAAATTTTGAACTACGTAAAAAGAGAGTACAAGCTCTTAATTGGGGAAAGAACGTCTGAAAATATTAAAATTAATATCGGTACAGTTTTCCCAGATGGTCGTTATGAAGAAATGGAAATTCGCGGACGTGACATGGTTACAGGTCTTCCACGTACAATCACTGTGAATTCTAAAGAAATTGAAGGTGCACTTCGTGAATCTGTCGATGTCATCGTTCAGGCTGCAAAAAATGTACTTGAAAAAACGCCACCTGAATTATCTGCAGATATTATCGACCGCGGCGTGATTTTGACAGGTGGAGGGGCGCTCCTTCATGGTATTGACCAGCTGCTTGCAGAAGAGCTGAAAGTTCCAGTACTCATTGCGGAACAACCAATGGACGCAGTCGCAACTGGAACAGGCATCATGCTTGAAAATATGGACAAAATCTTGCGTCGTACTTTTGTATAAAAAATGAGTTCTCCAGATAATGGACTGAGGTGATTAGATGTTACGTGGATTTTATACAGCAGCATCCGGCATGTATGCACAGCAACGAAAAACAGATTTGTTGACGAATAATATGGCGAATATCAATACACCTGGTTTTAAAGAAGATACTTCTGCAATCCGCGCATTTCCGGAGATGCTTTTGCAACGGATTGAGGCGGGGAATTCAACACCTAAAACAGTTGGACCGATCAACACAGGTGTTTACATGCAAGAAACCTTGCCACGTTTTATTCAAGGTGATCTTCGGCAAACGAATCTAGGAACTGACCTGGCGCTTACAGATTTAGAAGACTCACCTGTCTTTTTCACAGTGGAGGAAAACGGGCAAACCAAATATACACGAAACGGTCGGTTGACTTTGGACGCGGAAGGCTTGCTTACAACAGCAGAAGGCTTTCCGGTTCTTGATGTAAATGGAAATCGAATCCGATTAAATAGTGATCAGTTTAAAGTAGCAAGCAATGGAATTATTGAAGAAAATGGTGTCCAGGTTGCACGTCTCGGGATTGCTGCTGCTGAAAACCCGGAAGCTCTAATCAAAGAAGGAAATGGCCTTTATCGAACTGAAAATAATGCCCAGCTTCCCAATGCTGACGGAACATTTTCGATTTCTCAAGGCTTTTTGGAAGCATCGACAGTCGACCCAACAAGGGCAATGGCTGAAATGCTTTCGGCTTATAGAGCGTTTGAAGCTAATCAAAAAGTCGTCCAAGCGTATGATAGAAGCATGGAAAAAGCTGTGAATGAGATTGGAAGAGTCAATGGGTAGAGTTGGATTTTCAGCCTTTAAAAAGGAGACTGAGTGATGAATAGATCGATGACGACAGCAACCAACACAATGAGCCAACTTCAAAAACAATTTGATATCATTAGCAATAATATCGCAAACTCGGGGACAAATGGATTTAAAAGAAAAGACGTATCCTTTGCTGATATGATTTTTCAAGAGGTGAATAATCAAACTTCCAGAGATAACGAAATCGGTCGGCTATCTCCACATGGAATTCGTCAAGGAGTTGGCGCCAAAATAGCGAAATCAGCTATGGTTTTGAGTCAAGGTGCAATTCAAAACACAGGCCGGTCCTTAGATTTTGCATTTACGGCTGAAAATCAGTTTTTAAAAGTGCGCGTTCAAGATGATAATGGGACTCATATGAGATTTACGCGTAATGGTGCTCTTTATGCAGCGCCGTCAGGAAATAATGAAATGATGCTCGTTACTCAGGATGGCCATGCTGTCCTTGATCAACAAAATAATCCTATTACTTTTTCCGACAAAGCGACTGATTTCACGATCACAAATCATGGGGAGTTCCGTGCAAATGGTGCAAGAGTAGCAGACCTTGGAGTGATTGCTTTAAATAAGCCTCAGTACATGGAACAAAAAGGCGATTCACTCATTGGAATGCCAGATAATGCCGCAGTAAATCCTGCGTTCGTTTATACAGATTTAGATTCCAATGCAATCGCCATGCAGCATCAAGCTCTTGAAGCATCCAATGTGGACTTAAGCAAAGAGATGACGGATATGATGAATGTACAGCGTGCATTGCAATTTCAGTCCAGAGCGATTACTGTATCGGACCAGATGATGGGTCTTGTAAACGGAATTCGATAAAAACGGCTACAGAATCGGTAAAATATGATATGATAAAGAAACATTTATTCATACTCTCAATGATGAAAAGCGGAAGAGCTGGAGTTTAGGTCTAGCTGCTGATGTTTATAACATAGATTGATGCTATTTTTCCATTTTCGATAAGGCGGAAAAGGCTGCGCCATTTGAGAGAAAAGGGGTTTATCATATGGCTAAAAATATCAGCCAAGATGAGGTTCAATCAAGAGAAGACATAAAGAAACAAAAACGTGATCAAAAAGCGGAGCGAAAAGCAGCGAAAAAGAACGAGATACCACGGCTTATTCGAATTCGTTTAATTCCCATATGGCTGCGTATTCTTCTAGTAATCGCCATGGTGGGAGGCAGCCTTATTGGCGGCTTAATGGTTGGCTACGGGGTTCTAGGTGATGGAAATCCGAAAGATGTTTTGAAAAAAGAAACATGGACTCACATCGTGGATCTTGTTGTAGAAAAAAAGTAAAATATAAGTATGTACATGCGGGTTCATCGGCAATGCTGGTGGCCCTTTATTATACATAAAAGGAGGACTTGCCATGCTAGACATCCAACAAATAAAAGAAATTATACCTCATCGCTACCCATTTTTATTAGTTGATAAAATCGTGGAAATAGAAGAGGGACAGAAAGTAGTCGGAATCAAAAATGTTTCAGCCAACGAGGAATTTTTCAACGGACACTTTCCTGATTATCCAGTCATGCCAGGAGTGCTGATTGTAGAAGCATTAGCCCAAGTCGGCGCCGTCGCCATGCTAAAAAAGGAAGAAAACCGTGGGAAAATCGGCTTCTTAGCAGGACTTGATAACTGCCGCTTCAAACGCCAAGTAAGACCCGGAGACCAACTTCGCCTCGAAGTCGAAATCATCCGCGTAAAAGGCCCAATCGGAAGAGGCAAAGGAATCGCAACCGTAGACGGCGAACTCGCCTGCGAAGCAGAAATTACATTTGCTTTAAAATAAATTTAGAAATATAAAATCCCGTTCCAAACTTTGGAACGGGATTTTAGTTAGCGGATCCTATTTTAACACCATAGTACTGGCGAGACTAAACTAGGCTTACTTTGAATGAAAACGAGGGTTATTCCGTATAAACGGGCACTGAGAGCGTTTCAATCGGCAAAAACGATACTTTTTTCAAATTGACAAGCACTATCTCTCCTAATCGTGCCCTTCTCATCGAAATTAGTACATCCGAGGTCACGAATAGGGTGTAATCGTGCCCTTCCCATCGAACTTAGTCCACCTAAGGTCACGAATAGGGTGTAATCGTGCCCTTCTCATCGAACTTAGTACATCCGAGGTCACGAATAAGGTGTAATCGTGACCTCCCCGTCGAATTTACCAAACCTAAGGTCACGAATAGAGCGTAGTCATGCCTTTCTCATCTGTTTTTCCACGCTCAAAGTCACGATGACCGTTCCAAATTAGTTACCCCATCCTACTAGCTCACATTGAGCAAAGCACTATCTCAAGACTCCCTCGTTCCCTTTTCCCTGAGCTCTGCCGCCTTAACCAACTCAAGGGCTTCAAAACTAAAATCCTTATACGGCGTATCTGGAAGAGGCGTTATAGTCTTAACCGCAAGATCGGCAAGGGTCTGCGCTTCGTAGAGATTTCCTAATTTCATATGACAAAGGGCTTTATATGCATCTTTTACATATAGGATTGATAAATCAAAAGGGTGATGCACATAGGATGGTATTTGGACTTTATTTAGCCAATAAAGTCCTTCTTCATGTTTTCCAAGTCCATATAAGGCTTTTCCTTTTTCAAGAAAAAAATAGGCTGAGTAAAATTCGGTCAATTTGGATTCCAAATTTTCATTAATGAGTTCCAAAGCACCTTTATAATCGCGATTTATAGAAATAAGGTATTCAATATTCATTAAATCACAAAAGATAATAGCATTTGGGTCATCAGCAAATTCTCCATATAGTTTTAGTTTTTCTAAGTAATAAACTCTTTTTTCTTCATGATGGAACATTAATGCATATCCAGCTGCAACTCTGTATAAATCGTCGATCCGATAAAAAATTCGATGTTGCTTAGAAAAATCAATCGCCTTTTCCATTATACGAGTAGCCGCATTGGAATCCCCAACTGCATAATGCAAGATCGCTTCATGAAAATCTAAATCAACTTGTGTCATCGGATCGATGTAAGGATATTTTGATTCTATTTCCGCTCGCTCATGAAGGAGAATCTTCAACGATGCTGCATAATTATGCTCAGTATACTTCACCATTGCACGAAACAATCCAATTTCAGCCCGCCTTGCTGTAAGGCTCATCTGTTCGTATAGCTGGGCAGCCTTATCTGAAGTATGCTGCCATCCATCCATTCCTTCATGATATAAACAACGACTAAAGATCTCTAATAACCGCGCTGCTTCATACCCTTGGTTGAGCTTATCAAGCAATGGCTCAACAATGGAAATGATCTTTTTATATTCATCCTTCTTTTGTTCAAATTCAATATTATATAATAATTCTACTTCTTCAAGCACTTCACTAAAATGGTAAGAGGGGATTGCTCCAAGTAAAACTGCTATATCAACATCGAGACGCTCCGCAATGTACGTTAAGCTTTCAATTGAAGGTCTTGCCTTATTATTTTCAATCAAACTAAGCATGCCCTTCGTAATCTCCGTACCAGCCAGCCCCTCCAACGTCATTTTTTTCTGTTTTCGTAAATCCTTTATTCGTTCACCTAACGTTTCGATTGAAAACACCTCTTTAACAATAATAGTTTAATTATATTAAACTTTTTCTTGCAATGGAAGTAAATAGGTGGTATATTTTGTTTAATAAAATTAAACTTTTTATGAACGGAGTGTTTTTCATGGAAGAGGCGTTAAAGCTAAAAAGGGCTACGTACCACCTTTGGACCTTTACGACAAGTAAGCTTATATCAACTTTTGGATCCAATGTATATGCCTTTGCGATTAGCTTTTATATTTTGCAGACGACGGGATCTGCAACAAGCTTTGCAACAAATCTCATATGTAATATTTTACCGAGGACGCTTGTTGGACCATTTGTTGGCTACCTTGCCGATAATTATTCACGAAAGGCCATTGTGATTTTGTCACAAATTGCTACTACTATAGCGATTTGCGGACTTCTATTCGTCACCTATACAGAGGGGCTCTCACTGATCGCAATTTATGTGACGACATGTGTGTTATCATTGACGTCGGCTTGTTCGGGGATCACATTCACTTCATCTATCACAGGCCTTGTAAATGAGGAAAGAATTCAAAGAGCGATGTCCTTGAACCAAATGTCAATTTCATTCGCTGCAATTGGAAGTCCAGCAGTCGGCGGATTATTATATGGTGCCGTTTCAATGCCTGTATTTTTAATCATTTTCATCATAGCTTCCATGATTGCGGTCCTTTTAGAATCAACTATGAACTTTAAATTGTTTGCGAAGCGAAAAGAGAAAGAAATTGGCGAGGAAAAAGAACCAATGTGGCAAAGCATGAAGGCAGGGTTTGCTTATTTAAAAACGAAACCCGTCATCATGGCAATCATCTGGATAGCATTAATGATTAATTTCTGTTTCGGAGCCTTCGAGGTTGGTTATTCTTACGTATTGATCGAAAAATTAAAGATGGCTTCTATGCATTTCGGCATTACCGAAGGCGCCTTCGCATTAGGAATGTTAATAATGTCCATTTATTTCTCTGTGCGAACAGAAGTAAAATATCCGCTGCTTGTATCAAAAAGAGGAATCCTGGCAATGGGATTTTTCATGGCGATGACAGGGTTCCCATTAATCGTCTCGATGCCGTACAATGTTAATATCGCTTATTACATCGTTCTTATGTTCGGATTTGGTTCAATGATCATTCTCGTAAATACACCGATTCAAGTAATGATGCAAAAACAAATTGACGATGATTATAAAGGTAGAATTTTTTCCATTCTCGAAACAATGGCGATGGCACTTATGCCACTTGGAATGGTTATATACGGCTTTCTTTATGACTTGTTTCCGGCTCAGTGGATACTGCTTGCATCCACAATCTTCCTTGTAGGAGTTGTAATTGTATTGGCTAGACCGTCCATTATCCGGAATGCACACCCAGAACTTTATGAAAAAAAAGAAATGAAAGTTGGAGCAAAAACAGTTTCGCATTAAATGTTTGTAATAAGTAAAACAGGATATACAAATGGTACTGGGACAGATTGCCCAGTACCATTTTTGTCTATTCTTCCATGCCGAGCGAATAGCAAACTTTTTAGAAAAATTTTTTCATGCACATTTTTGGAGAATTTGGGAAAGCTAATGTCAGACCATGCGCAGGGTCAATTTTATCGGCAAATATTGATGGCCAAAATCTGAAAGGAGCTTACCAAAATGAAAAAAGCAGTAAAGTTTATTGGAGGAGTCGCACTAGCTTCCATGTTACTTGTGGGGTGTGCAAACAATGACCAAGAACCGCCTCCGCCAAATACGAATAATGATGTCAACGACCAGAATGATCTAAACGATAACAATGGTGTGAATGACAATGGGGTTAATGATAACGGTGTTAATGATAATAACGATTTAAACAATAACAATGGCCTGGATAATGATAATGACTTAAATGACAACAATGGTGTGGATAATGATAATGATTTAAATAACGACAATAATGATATGGATAATAACAAATAAGCAGGGATTATACCCTGCTTTTTACTTTCTCTTCATCCTTTTTCTAAACTCTTCTAACAGTTGATCCCCGCTTAATCCTTCCTTAATTAAATCATCCAGCAATATTTCGGGGTATTCATTGCGCCTTTTGCTTAAACGGCCTTCGAATAAAACGCTGATATGATCGTCGAGTACTTGAATCGTATGTACTTTTACGGTTAAAGGGGCTGGATCATTTGCTGCATGAGTAATAATGACCCTAATTTCAAACTTTTCCTCATGATCAAATCGCTTTTGAAAATGCTCTATATACTGTTTTTCTATAAAAGCTTCGATAATCCAAACTCCGTCTTCATTTTCCTTATTAATAATTAAGCCGTCTTCGAGCGGGATATTAGTGGCCTTTTTATTTTCATAAATATGCAGAGCAACAATTTTAAACGTTTTCAACTTAGCTCGCCCCCACGTCGTTCTTTTATAAAAATTATACCATCTTTGCAATTTAATATAAAAAATGCAGAAACGATACAAAAAATAATAATGAATCTAGAATCATGTTGAAAAAAGTACTTTCCATATGAATAATGTCAAATTAAGTCATAACAGACAGAACAAAAAGATGCCACGATCATTTTACACAAAAAATAATGTGCTATAAGATGGGAATACCCTTCAAAAAAAGGAGTTGAAAAAAATGATAAACCAAGTGACATTAGTCGGCAGATTGACGAAAGAACCGGTCCTGCGGTATACGGTGGAGGGAACACCTGTGTTAAATATTACACTTGCTCTTAACCGACATTACCGAAATGCGAAAGGAGACTTTGATGCTGATTTTGTACTATGTACATTGTGGAACAAAGCAGCAGAAAACACTGCGAAGTACTGCTCCAAAGGTTCTTTAGTCGGGATTGTAGGTAGAATCCAAACGAGAAATTATGACGGAACAGATGGTAAAAAGGTATACGTCACAGAAGTCATCGCTGACACTGTCAAATTTATGGGAGGACGATCAGCTGAAGTAAAAGCAGATGAAAAAGAACTTCTGCCATTTTAGTAAGCGCATTCTTTTAAGGAGGTGAATCTTTGATAAAAGGACATAGTGATTCTATTGAAATCCTGATTGGAGACCTCATTTTTAAACTCGGCAAAGCCAACCAACAAATTCATCAATTATCACAAAGAGTTGCTCAACTTGAATTCCTTCTCCAAAATCAGCAAACAGAAGCAATCTCTCATTCACATCATTCAAGCTTCGTAAAAAAGATCATGGCACAATAGAATTTTTCCACGAGTGCCTTTCGTATTAACCAACCTCGCTTTATCTGCCTCTCTAAATGGAAGGGGGCTGACACCTAACCATACAGCCCCTATTTTTTAGATTGAATGAATGCTATAGCTTCAGCAATATCAATATGTTCGAGATAAGGCCATTCTAAAAAAGCAATCGCTTCTTTTAGTAATGAAGGAAGTAAATCTCCCGCCTCAATGAATGCTTCCCAGCGCAGCGTTTCAGGCAGCCATAATGTTGGAAAGAGGGAAGGGTCGTCGAGAAGACCGTCCACTTCCGCTTCACATATTCCCCTTAATAAAAAATCAGTCCGCATTTCATCCCGTTCTTGTTGAAACATTTCATCTCTCTTTTTTAGTGTAGAAAGTAATTTGGCTAGTTCACCACTCATAGGAATCCACACCTTCCGTAAGAATAATGTCAATGGTTCTGCGTCGATGAACATGAAGCTTAAGCTAGTGCCAGCAAATTATGCAAATCCTCATTTGAAAGCTCCGTTACCCATTGATCGCTGCGTATAATTTCCTCATTTAATGCTTGTTTCTTCTCCAGCATCAAATCAATTCTTTCTTCCAAAGTTCCAGTTGTAATAAACTTATGCACATGAACGAAACGATTCTGTCCAATTCGGTAGGCACGGTCGGTCGCTTGATTTTCCACCGCCGGATTCCACCAACGATCATAATGGATGACGTGATTAGCAGCTGTTAAATTCAGTCCGGTTCCACCTGCTTTTAAAGAAAGAAGGAAAAATGGGAAATCACCCTCCTGGAAACGCCCCACATAATGATCCCTTTGTGCTTTTGGCATACTGCCATTTAAGAAAGGCACCTTAATTTTGTATCGTTCTTCCAATATTTTGCGAATCATTTCGCCCATTCCAATGTATTGGGTGAAGATGATGCATGCTTCACCTGTTTCCATAATAGCATCTGCCAGTTCAACTAAAGTCGCAATTTTGTTCGAACGATTAATGATATTTTCAGGAAGCTCTTCTTTTAAATAAAGAGCGGGGTGGTTACAAAGCTGTTTTAGCTTGCTTAACATTTGTAAAATCAAGCCTTTTCTTTCGAAAACCGATAAGGTCTCAATTTTACTAAATGTATCTTGAACAAGGTCTTCATAAAGGGCAGCTTGCTCAGTCGTCAATGCACAATATTCTTTTTGCTCAAGCTTATCAGGTAAGTTCAATTCCACTTCAGGATCTTTTTTCGTACGTCTTAGTAAAAATGGTCTGATCAGCTTTTGCAGCTCATGAATTTTCTTTTCAGATCCGTCTCTCTCAATCGGCAATATATATTTCTTTTGAAATTGACCGAAAGTTCCTAAGTAGCCATGGTTAATAAAATCAAAGATTGACCATAACTCAGAAAGGCGGTTCTCCATTGGAGTACCTGTTAAAGCGATATGGTGCATCCCTTTAAACTTTCGAATTGCTCTCGACTGCTTCGTTTCTGCATTTTTAATATTTTGTGCTTCATCAAGCGCAATCGTGCTCCATTTTATAGATAAAAATTCTTCCGAATCTAGATGGGAAAGTCCATAGCTTGTGAGTACAATATCCGCTTGTTTTGTCATTTCAACAAACGATTCTTCCTTCTCCCTGTTGGAACCGTAATGTAAAACGACATTTAGACTCGGAGCGAATCGCTCTAATTCACGTTGCCAATTGCCAAGTACGGAAGTTGGGCAAATGATTAAGGCAGGCGTCTCGTTTGCTTCTTTATATTTAACATGTAATAAATAGCTGATGAGCTGAATCGTTTTTCCAAGACCCATATCATCTGCAAGGCATGCACCGAAACCAAATTGTCTGAGGAAAACAAGCCAGTTTAATCCTAGTTGCTGATATGGCCTCAGTTGCCCTAATAATGTGTCGGGAACATCGACAAAAGGTATTTCGGAAACAGTATTTAGTTGTCTGAGCATCTTTTTTAAAGATTGATTCAATTCAATTTTAATTTGAGCGAAAGCACGAGGGTCGAATTCATCGATATCCATATCCGCATTTTCATCTTCGTCGCCCAATGCAAAAATATCTTGAACGCGCAACCCTTCCTTTTTCGCCTGTTCCATTAACGTTTGGATGTGCGCAATCATTTTTGGATCAAGCTTCACCCAACGACCTCTGATTTTCACAAGCCTTCTTTGTTCTTGGACAAGTGATTGGAATTCATCTTCAGAAAGATCCGTGCCATTCATTGAAAGCCGCCAATCGAAATTTAACATTGAATCTAGTCCAACAAAGGAAGGACGGTAATTGGTTCCGGTTTGTTTTACCCTTGCTTTTACCGTCATATTCGCGGCACGCATTGCTTCCCACCATGAAGGGAGCAGGATTTCTACACCAAGGGCATGTAGTTTTTCACTTGCATCCGTAAGGAAATTCCAAGCTAATGGCTCGTCGAGTTCATGAATAATCCCATTTTCCCCTTGAAGCCACGGAAACAATTTTAACCAGCGGTCTTCTTCAGCGTAAACGGAATCCAAAAAGGAAAGCCACCGTTTAGGAAAGCGTTTATGCTCAGATAACGGATAGATTCGTTCTGGATTTTTTACGTCGCGAAGCACAGTCTCCAGAATCCATGGTTCTTCGTCTTCATCTGGTTCAGTTAAACGAAGTCCGAGAGCAAAAGGCATAGAAACCTCAGTTGTGCCAATCCATTCTTGCCAGCGATCTTCATCAAAATAAGCATCAAGCTCCTCGGCGGATAACGGGCTGAGCTTAAGAAGTTCTATCTTTTTCGCTAATGTATCGCCTTCATGCCCTTGCTCCAAATAAATCGATAGTGCATGATGAAAAAAGCGTGTGACGAACTGCTCCATCGTTTCTCCATGAAAAGGCTGCTCCCAAAAACCAGCAGAAAATTCCTCCCAAATCATTTCAGGTACTTTCCATTTAAAGACCGAATCATCATCATTCGTGAATTGTGGAAGCCATTTTCCAGAATAAATCGCCTCGAGAATGACAGATGAAACGGCAAAGAGTGCATCTCCTGGCTCATCCCAATACCAAGTAATGAGAGAACTAAACCGTTCATTTCCAAGAAGCGTCAATAATTCATAACTATTCAGCTCAACTCCAGCGTGATGATCTCGCTCCTTTGTTTCGATGAAAGAACCATAGAAGCTCTCCTCATGCCAAAGAAAAAGCTGCTGACTCCATCGAGAGGGAGGGACCATAGCTGACTCTTCGTTTAGTGCATATATGAAAAATGAACCCATATCCAGGGGGATTACATGAAGTTGGATTTTATCAAGATTCATCATGGATTAAGTCCTTTCATTTTGAGAGTCAATTACGAGCTTGCCTCTAATGCATTCTTCCTGGAAAGCACGCAAGCGTTTCGTATTATTTAGCAATGTTGATAAATAAAGCTCCCATTGCTTTAGTTTTTTTTCCTTTTTATAAAGCTTTTGCAGTCTCTTCAAATAGCGAACAGCCCGTTTATACGAGTCGCGGCCACGGTTGTTAATGAGGGAAGTGATCGTTTCGTGATATAGCGGCTTGAGCGCAGCTGGATCGTGCTTTGAAACAATATCAATCGTGTGACGATCAATAATATCTATACTATTTTTTGAATAAACTTGAAGCTCTGCCCATTTCTTATAATCTTGTTTGCCGAGTAAATACTCATTATATTGAAAGCGGCTGTAAGGCAATAATTTCATATAAACTCTTTCCAAAAGGGAAGAATCGAGATTCAAGACAGTATTGCTGTCTAAAATTTGAAACAGTGCTCTAGTAAATTGTGCTTGTTCATAGCTGTGGGCTAAAGAGGAAATAAATGTTGTAATCTGATCGATGAAAATAGGCAAATAATGATTGAGACGCCCTTTAGCACGATCACTTTGCAGCAATTTCATCCATCGTAAAGCATATGGAGCAATGGCAGAACCTAGCTCTTTCATATGGCGGATAGCTGCATCATCCTCTTCCAACATAATGGCAATATGAATAAAAGCAATGTCTATTCGATCATCGTGCTCCTTATCCATGTTCGCCTTAAGACGGTCCCATTCCTGAAGTAAGTCTCGTCTTTTTTTAAACAAAGCCGACCAAAGCTTCATGTAAATATCGGTATATTCAGTTGGAAAAACCGTTTCTTCTTCCAAAAAATGATGACTGTTCTCACGTAAAAAATGAAAATATTCGTCAAACGCAAATGGAGAGGCAGTCGTAGCAATTTTAGATAAAGCCTCATCTGCTTCCTCAAGCATCTGCTCAGCGAAAGTACTTAAATGAGCCTGCTTTTTTGGTTCGGAGGCGAGCGAGTTAATGACTTTCAACGATTCACATGCAGCAAATAGCTGAAATAAAGGCTTCCATTCCCGTTCAACTGGCGCAAATCCAAGCAACCGTTTATAACAAACCCTTGCCCATTCCTCAAGCTGATAAAAATTCTTAGCTGAGACATTAGCGTACGCACTTTGAATACGCTCTATCCATTGCTCCGGACCATTTTCCATTTGGGGAGGCATCTTTTTTAACAAATCAGAGCCACGCTGTAAAGTAGAAAGAACGTCGGCAATCTGATAATGACTTTTCCATTCCTGCAGCCATAAAAAGACACTTTGCGCTCTGCTCAAAACAGTGAAAAATAACGCGACTTGATGTCGGCAAATTCCTTGTTCTGGGCATGTGCACGTACTAAGTGATGGATGTTCGAAAACCAACTCCACATTTACAGGAGTGACATCCTGAACCTTAGCATCAACTTTTTCATTAGAGAATTTCACTCCGTAAACAAGCTGCTGACGAAAAAGTATCATCCCTTTTTGAATGAGCTTTTCATGCACCTCACTCCTAGGATCAAGCAGACCTTTAAGTTCTTGGCTATAAGATTTTATATTTGTAAGCAGTTGCTGATTATACATAATAATAAACCTCCAAAACCTTATTATACCGCTATTTCCACTCGTTTGTCACTATGACGAGTAGATCGGTTTTGAAACGCAAAAAAAACCGCCAAGTTTGACGGTTTTTGGTAGAAAATATGAATAAAACTATTTGTCTAGCTAAAGTGCCGATGACTAGTAAATTACTTGTCTTTTTCTGTACGATAAGTCAGCATCGACTCGTCGTCATGTCCAGCTCCAGTCCCTTTGAGTCAAATAACCTGAGGATTGTCAGGGCTGATTAGGCAACTTTCGCTTTTTTATTAATAAAACTTCTTAAATCCATTTAATTTACTTTGCCAATAGGAAGTGTTTAAGTTAGAGATTTCAACACCGTTGTCTCCAGCATGAATAAAATTATCATTTCCTAGGTAAATTCCCATATGAGAGATTCCAGAGCGATACGTATTTTCAAAGAATACAATATCACCAGGCTGAGGTTTATTGACATAATAGGAACGATCATAGTACCCATCAGTACTGTAACGAGCAATTTTCTTTCCAGCTTGATTGAAAACATAGTAAATCAATCCGCTGCAATCAAATCCTGATAGAGTTGTGCCGCCCCATACATACTTTGTGCCGATCACACTTTTTGCAACATTGATAATTGCGGAAACATCTTCTGTTACTTTAGGAGTTTCTACTTTCTGAGCTGGCTTTGACTCAGTCACAGCTTTTTTTTCAGCAACTTTTAAAACTTGTCCAACACGAATCAAATCGGAACTAAGTCCATTCAATGATTTGATTTCTTTAACAGTCGTGCCATATTGAACGGCAATTTTACTAAGAGTATCTCCAGAAACAACCTTATATGTACCAGTTGTTGTCGGTACAGAGTTATTATTTTTTACAGTTTCAGTTTTCGGAGCCGGGTTCGCTGCAACAACTTGCTTAGCAGTTGAAACCTTCAACACTTGTCCAGGATGGATCAAGTCGCTTTTAAGTTTATTCCATTCATATAACTGAGCTACTGTAACCTTATAATTAGCAGCAATTTTACTTAGAGTATCTCCAGATTTAATCGTATATGTTGCTGCCGCAGCAGGTTGCTCAGTTTTTGGTTTTGCAGGCTGTTTCGTTTGAACAGTCTGTTTTGGCTGTTCTTTTTTAACGTCCGCAGAAGAAACTAGTAAAACTTGTTTTGGGTATATTAGATCACTTTTCAACCGATTCAATTCTATTAAATGGTTGACAGTTGTATTGTAACTCGAGGCAATTTTCCAAAGAGAGTCTCCACTTTTCACTTCATGAGAAGCGGCAGAAGCATTTCCAGTGAAAGAGGCAGCCAAAAACACAGCAGTCGCTGTTGTTACTACTTTTTTACGCATTAATCTTAGTCCCCCTAGATCTCTTTTCTTTAGGCAATTTTAGCACGAAAATATGGATTCTTTGTCAAATATTACAAATTGTAACATGATTTTAATGTTAGTTCCATATATTTACATATTATGAGACTGAAAGTTCTACAAATATGAATGAAATCTAGTAAAAATGAATTAAGTGTAATATGTCAAAAGATGTACAAATTTACAATTGTGTGACGATATTGCAATCATATTGTTACGCAATTGTAAAATAAACTATTAATTTCTTGTGCTATGATTATCTTGTCAAAATTACCAAATTTAACTAATAGAGACATATAAAATATAGATATTTAGACAGGGGAAAACTAGTAAAATGTCAACTGTAAAAAAAGCATTGTTGTCGTTACTTGCCGTAGTGATGTTCACAGTAATCGCTGTTCAGCCTGAAGCTGCAAGTGCAGCCGCAAAAAAACCATCGGCGAGCGCAATTGTTAAACAAGGGAAGAAATACCTAGGAGTTAGATACGTTTACGGAGGATCAAGCCCAAAAGGTTTTGACTGCTCTGGATTTACATCATATACCTTTAAACAAAAAGGAATGAAATTACCGCGAACTGCTGCCGATCAATACAAAAAAGGGAAAGCAGTAAGCAAAAAGAACCTAAAAGCTGGAGACTTAGTTTTCTTTAAAACATCCTCCACTAAAAAAGTCTCACATGTAGGAATCTACATCGGAGGAAACAAATTCATCCATTCAGCCGGCAAAGGCGTTGCAATCACATCCATCAATGACCCATATTATTGGAAATCCCGCTACGTCGGAGCGAAAAGAGTCCTATAATTAGAATCCGTTAGGTATTGTACCTAGCGGGTTTTTTTGTGTTTGCGGGAGTTCTTGTATTTGCATTCTGTTTCGTATTCACTGGGAAAGTGTATGAGAAATCGTGATGGGTCGTTGAATGTGCCCTGCGTATCGAAAAAGTTAGTCAAGAGGTCACGATGAAATATTCAAAATGCCCTTCACCGTGTTAAAAGCAGTAAAACTGTCCAATTGAACTTCTCAAATTGCCCTTTATCTTCTGAAGAAGTCAAAGTTGTCCAATTAATCATCCTTAGTGACGGTTCCCGCAACAGTTTATATTTTCCTGTCCGATTGAACTTCTCAAATAACCTATCTCATGAAATTTCGATATTTTCCCATCCGATTAAACACGAAAAGTAAAATGCTCTCCATCTCAATTTTGGTTTGTTTATAGATTGTAAGTTTCAATCAAACCCAATTCAGGCCCTAAAGACTAGATAGCTTTCGTTATCAATCTATTTTTTTACATCTTTCACCAAAAAAATGGACTTTTTGGCATATAAATATAAACAAAAATGGTAAGGTGTGGTAGCATGGTAACGGTTACGGCGTATTCCCGATTATTCCAACTGCACAACTTAACTAAATACGAAAAAGGCAAAATCATTGAAAAATGATGACGCAAAGCTAAAGGGGCTAATGTGTAGACGTACACGATGCCAGCCAGTTACCGAAATTTAGACTAGTAAACTCTTTTTCGGTTATCGAAAAAGAGTTTTTTTAATTTTCAAAAAGGAGAGGATTATATTGAAGAACCAAGACATTATTGATTTTTTTGATTCTAATGAACAGTTAGAAACACTGCTTAACACAATTCCTGACCCGATTATCATTAAGGATGGGGAAAATCGGTGGATACGAGCAAACCAAAGTGCCATCTCACTCTTGGGATTAGACGGGAATTATTATATCGGGAAAACGTCTGCTGAAATTGCTGCTATAAAACCAATATTTAGCGAAATCTTCTTATCTGGATTTGAAGAAGGGGAAAATCCATGGCAAACAGGAGAACTAATGCGTGGGGAGGTAACTTTTTCAACTTATGATAAACAAAATGTAACCTTTGACATCATGACAAAACCATTATTTTATGAAGATGGTAGTAGGAAGGCTCTTATTGTTATAGGTAGAGATGTGACAGAGCGAAAACAGGCAGAAGAACATAAAACTCACTTGGCGTATTACGATCCGTTAACGAAACTTCCCAATAGATTCAACTATAAGGAGGAATTGGAGAACCAAGTCATTATTTCGCGGACCTTGCAACAAAAATTTGTTGTCATGTATTTGGGGTTGGATCGTTTTAATAATATAAACGATACGCTAGGTCCTGCAATTGGGGATCAGTTGCTTGTTCAAATATCTGATAGATTACAAAAATTCCTGCCTGAAGATTGGTTTTTGGCACGAATAGGTGGGGATGAATTTTCAATGATTATACCTAACGCTAGAATAGAGCATAAACATTGTCTAGCAAATACGATCATTGATTCATTAGATGCCCCTTTTTTTATTAATGAATATGAATTATTTATTACCGCTAGTATTGGGCTTTGCAGTTATCCTAACGATGGAGAAGATGCCCAATCACTAATGAAAAGTGCAGGTATTGCCTTGCACTTCGCTAAAAAGGAAGGTAAAAATCAATATAAAGCATATAGCTCAGTAAGGGATATCAAGACATTTAAATCCTTTTCCATTGAAAACAGCCTGCATAAAGCAATGGATATGAAGGATTTTGAATTATTTTACCAGCCAAAGATTGATGTACATACAAATCAAATCATTGGTGCTGAAGCACTTATTCGTTGGAATCATCCAGAATGGGACCTTGTATCACCGAGAGAATTTATATCTCTAGCTGAAGAGACTGGATTAATTATACCGATAGGAAAATGGGTGAAAGAAACTGCTTGCAAGCAGATAAAAGAATGGCAAGATGAAGGGATAAATATCGTACCCATCTCAATCAACATTTCCGCTAAAAGATTCATGCAAAAAGAATTTGTTAAAAGTATTGCAAGGATTTTGGATCAGTTGCAATTAGATCCACATCTTTTAGAAATAGAAATTACCGAAACCTCATTAATGGAAAATGAAGAACTGGCGATTGGGGTAATAAACCAATGTAGAGAGCTCGGTATAAAAGTATCATTAGATGATTTTGGGACTGGGTACTCAGCGCTATCTTATTTAAGACAATTCAAAGTCGATACAATTAAGATTGACCGAACATTTATTAAAGAAATTGGGGTCAGCAAACAAGATGAATTGATTGTAGAAGGAATTATTAATTTGATTCAAAGCCTTAACATTGATGTAATAGCAGAAGGGGTAGAAACGGAAGAACAATTAAAATTTCTCCGAGAACATAAATGTAAACAAGTGCAAGGGTACCTTTACAGCAGGCCTGTAAAAGCTGAAGAATTTAAAGCTTTACTTAAAAAAGGAAAAATTAAAATTAATGCAAAAGAGAATGAAGTAAAGCAGGAAGTTGAAAATAGAAGGAAATATTTCCGCTTGAATTTCGTTCATCCGCTCTCAGGTGACATGACCATCATTAAATTTATGAATCAGGATATCACATTGGGGAAAACGGAAGTTCTGATTCAAGATCTTAGTTTGGGTGGATTAAGCTTGGTCTCTGATATTAAAATGGCTGTGCGGCCTGATATGATTTTAAGCATTGAAACAGAAATATTAGGAGAATCGGTAGAATTAATTGGAAAAATTGTTTGGATGAAGGAATTATATGACGATCTGTATCATTATGGAATTGAATTTATGATTGAGGAAACTGAGCGTGACTTACTCGCAAAACTGATAAATACTCTCACAGTAAAAGTTCGCAAAAATCCGATTGTTCCTGAATGTCGATTTATTATCGCAGATATTTATACTTTCTTCAAAAAGCAACAGTAAACTAACATTATTATATAGACAAGTTTTTCAATAGCTGGCGAGGAAGTTGCGATGAAGCACTAGAAAAAGAGTAATAAACTCTATTAGAATATAAAAATACACATAAACGAATCGCAATTAGGATCAGTTTAGCAAAATATAATAGCGGGAATAGCGAAGTTGATTGAAAGAGCTGACTCTGCCTTATATTAAGCGAGTAGCTGTAATCAGGTTGTTGTAGTCTCATAATGTTTGGAGGTGAAAGGTATGCTAGGCAATCGTCACGAAGCGTTTCGTTACAATTTTTCACCGCCTCTTCCATGTCAATTTAATATTGCGATTGAAAATGAACCGGACAAAGTAAGTCAATTCGGCAATGCGGAAATTCATAATATCAGTCCACACGGGCTTATGTTCTCTACTGAACTAAATATACCGCAAAATCGGGATATGATAAGAGTGAGTGTGAAACTGACTCTGGAAGAGATGGACTTTCTTGTGTCTGGTCATTTCCGCTGGAAGGAAAAGCATATAGGTGAGTGCATGTATGGTGTACTTTTAGAAAATAATGAAGAAATGGAACAAAGGATTATTAATCAACTAAAAATATTATCAAAAAGAAAACACAACATGCTTTGAATTTGATAATACCATTAGTTATTCGTTTAATTCGTCCCAATAGGCCAAACCCCATCCCAATTGTCATTACCACTTTAGAGACTTATAATAGAGCTAGCGGATGAAAGCGAATGTCTTAAATGAGAGGTGAATATTTTGGAAACGCAAGTCATTATAAATGCGACAATATATCCCGGGGGTTCAGAAAAACCAATTAAAAACGGATATATTCGTTTTGCTCAACAAATCATTCAAATAGGCGAAATGGATTCGTATCAAGGACAATTAGGGGAAATCGTTACAGATGCAGCAGGAAAAATGATCATTCCAGGGATGATCGACATCCATATTCATGGAGGCTACGGCGTCGATACAATGGATGCCGATCCGGATAAGATGATGTTTTTAAGTGAAAAATTGCTATCTGAAGGGGTAACGTCATTTTTTGCGACGACAATCACGCAAGAACACGCGAACATTTCAGAAGCGTTAAAAGCGGTAAAAGTTGCGATGGATCGTGGGTCGTCGATTGAGGGCGTGCATTTGGAAGGTCCTTTTATAAATGTGAAGCGCGCTGGTGCGCAGCCGCCTGAATACATAATTGATCCAGATATTGAATTATTTTTAAAATGGCATGGAGAATCCGGAGAGCAAATCAAGCTTGTGACGTATGCACCTGAATTACAAGGTGGGGAAGAGTTCGAACAAGTTATGGTCGGGAGAGGAATCGTTCCATCTGTTGGACATTCCGACGCGGTCAGAGAGGAGCTTCGCAATAGTGCGGCATCTCATGCTACGCATTTATATAATGGTATGCGTGGGCTTCATCATCGGGAAGCGGGAGTCGCTGGCCATGCCTTGTTGAAGGATGACATCCAAGTTGAGATCATTGCTGATGGCATCCATATTACACCTGATATGATTGATTTGGCATACCGAATGAAAGGCGCGGGAAAAATATCCCTAATATCTGATGCAATGATGGCAAAAGGGATGCAGCCTGGGGAATATGAACTTGGGGGTCAGAAAGTCATTGTTCATGAAGGGGAGGCCCGCCTTGAAAATGGCTCGCTCGCTGGAAGTGTTCTGAAAATGGATGAAGCATTTCGAAATATCATTTCATTTACAGGATGTTCGATAACGGAAGCTGTACAAATGACATCCAGCAACCAAGCACGTGAATTCGGTCTTGAGGCAAAAGGATTTTTAGCACGGGAAAAAGACGCAGACTTTGTCATAATGAATGACGAATTACACGTAGAGAAAACATACCGACTGGGAGTCGGCTACAAAATAGGAGGGTAACCATGGAGATTATTGTTGTAAAAAATGATCAAGAAGGTTCAGAAAAAGCTTTTGATATAATTAAAGCTGGTCTTGAAAATGGGAAAATCAAAACACTCGGACTTGCGACTGGTGGAACGCCATTAAAATTGTACGCTAAAATGCGCGAGGCGAAATTGGATGTTTCAGATGTTTCGACTACAAATTTAGATGAATATGTTGGCCTGCCGGCAGACAGCCCGCAAAGCTACAATTATTATATGGAACAAGAACTTTTTAATAGCCTTCATTTTAAAGAAACATTTCTGCCAAATGGCATGGCAGAAGACTTAGACGCTGAGTGTGAACGCTACGAACAAATCTTGAACGATCATCCTGTTGATCTTCAAGTACTCGGAATTGGCACAAATGCCCATATTGGTTTCAATGAGCCAGGAACATCATTTGACGCAAAAACCCATGTGGTGGAATTAACACAAGAAACAAAAGCCGCGAATAAACGTTATTTTGAAAAAGAAGAAGATGTTCCAACGCATGCAGTATCAATGGGGATTGCTTCCATCATGGCAGTGAAACAAGTCGTCTTACTGGCATTTGGCGAATCTAAAGCTGATGCGATTCAACAAATGGTAGAAGGACCGGTCACGGAGGACTGCCCTGCATCCGTACTCCAAAACCATCCAAACGTTACAATCATCGCAGACGAAGCCGCGGCATCAAAATTAAAATAATAGTCTAGAGATCATTAAAACAGAAGATGAAGTCATTATGATTTCATCCTCTGTTTTTTATTGGAAAAATAAAAGGAAGAGCGCCTAAATGAGCGCTCTTCGGTGTTAGACAGAGAATGGACTCCTATAGGGAGTAAAAGGATACCGCATTGTTCAAGTTACGGACTTAGTTAAAGAACGCTGTACCGACAATAATCAATAAAATGAAAAGTACAACGATTAAAGCAAATGAGTTACCCATACCGTAACCGCCACCGCCGTAACCGCCATAGCCGCCACCGCAACATCCGAATCCCATAACACCACCACCTTTCGAATGGTTAATACATTTTATGTAGGTTGTGAAAAAACGAACTAGGGATTAGCGGACAATACATGAAATGGTTGAATTCACTAGATTGGGAAAATAGTTTCCGATTTTCTTTGGTTTAAATCCCTGCCGAACAGGTATAGAAAAGGGATAACTAAAGGAGGGTTAACTTATGCCATTTGATTCAGGTTACAACTGGGCCTCAATCTATATTTCAAAACTACCGAATTTATTATGGGCACTAATCGTTTTATTGATTGGTTGGATCATAGCAAAGGCAATTGGAAAAGCGGTAGAAAAGCTATTGAAAAAAACAAATTGGGATGAAAAACTATTTGGGAAAAATCATCCTGAAGGAAAGAAACGCGTCAATTCTAACGAACTTATTGGAAAAATTGTATACTACATCTTACTTGTACTCGTCTTCATCTTATTTTTCCAACTGTTGAATCTTGGAGCCATCACATCTCCATTCCTCGGAATGTTCGGGACGATGCTAGCCTTCGTTCCTGCTATATTAAAAGCGGGACTTATTCTTCTATTGGCCTACGTTATTGCGACACTTTTAAAAATGCTCATCATTAAAGGCGGAGAAAAAGCCAATGTAACGTCTTTCATGCAAAAAATGAATGTCGCCGAATCAAGTGCGGACAGTCATAAATTTCTGCATACCGCTGGAAAAATTGTATTTTATTTAGTGATGCTGCTCTTCATTCCTGGAGTGTTGGCCGCACTGAATATACATGGTGTGTCTGGGCCATTCGGAGGAATGCTCGAAAGTATACTAGGATTCATACCAAAATTACTCGCAGCCGCACTTATTCTTTTAGTAGGCTGGTTTGTGGCGAAAATTATTCGCGATCTTGTGACAGGCTTGCTAAAAACGGTCGGAACTGAAAAACTAGCTTCCCGTCTCGGTCTGCAAAAATTATTAGGGAATACATCCCTTTCATCCATAATTGGAACAATCGTGTTCGTATTAATTATGATTCCAATCGTCATTTCAGCACTCGATCAACTGGATATTCGCGCCATCACGGATCCAGCAGTTGCCATGTTGAACGATATCATAACGATGATTCCGAACTTGGTCATTGCCGTACTTCTTATTGCGTTGAGTATTTGGATAGGAAAATGGGTGCGCCATATCGTAGCTGAACTTTTACAAAGAGTCGGGTTTGACTCATTAACACGCAATCTTGCGGTAGGGAATTGGAAACCGGGGGCAAGCGGAATGCTCATGTCCGAACTTGTCGGCTATATCGCACAAATCCTTATCGTCTTCTTCATCACAATAGAAGCATTGAATCTAATAAAACTTGATTTCCTAGTACTCATGCTAACTGCCATTACGGCTTATATTCCGCAAGTACTAGCCGCTGTCATCATATTGGCTTTAGGACTCATCGTGGCCAATATTGTTGAAAAAGTGTTATCGAATATTTTAACAGGTCCAAGCTTCAAATTAATTACAGCAGTTGCAAAATATGCAATCATCGCACTTGCAGTATTCATGGCACTGGATCAGCTCGGAGTTGCTGCCACCATCGTCAACTCAGCATTCATCCTGATTCTAGGCGGAATGGCTCTAGCATTTGGCCTATCATTTGGACTGGGTGGCAAAGAATTTGCTAAAAATTATTTATCAAAACTGGATAAAACGATTGAACAAACGGAAGTAGATAAAACGAAAAAGCCAAGTAACGCGATTCAAATGGATCATACGAAAAAACCTAGCACAGGGAGCGGGAACCCAAACACAATGGGGCAGAATTTAAGCGACCCAAATGCTGAATACACGGAATCAATGGATCCAAATAAGAACAATGATATGGAAGACGATAGAGGTCCAAAAGATTCATGGCCTCCGAAGCAATAAAAAGAAAGCCTGCACTCTTGAAAGTTGGAGTGCAGGCTTGTTTTGAATGTGCCTGTTATTGCTATGCAAATTAAATCTGGAATGAGCCTGATTCGTGATGGAAATTGTGTATTCATCACCATTCATTCCCACATTGCCCAGATTCAGCATTGGAATCCGGTTTTTGTAATGACTGACGGGTATTGAAACGAATCCAACGCATACGCGCAGCAAATGTGAGAAATGGAATCGATCCGCTGTGTATCCGGAGTTTACGCGCAGCAATTGTGACAAATGAATCTGGTCCGATGCGTATCGGTAGTTTGCGCGCAGCAAATGTGACAAATGAATCCGGTCCGATGCGTATCGGAAGTTTGCGCGCAGCAAATGTGACAAACGAATCCGGTCCGATGCGTATCGGCAGTTTGCGCGCAACAATTGTGACAAATGAATCCGGTCCGATGTGTATCGGAAGTTTGCGCGCGGCAATTGTGTCAAATGAATCCGATCCGATGCGTATCGGCAGTTTGCGCGCAACAATTGTGGCAAACGAATCCGCAACGATGTGTATCGGAAGTTTGCGCGCAGCAAATGTGACAAATGAATCCGGTCCGATGCGTATCGGTAGTTTGCGCGCAACAATTGTGGTAAATGAATCCGCTCTGATGCGTATCGGTAGTTTGCGCGCAGCAATTGTGGCAAATGAATCCGATCCGATGCGTATCGGTAGTTTGCGCGCAACAATTGTGACAAATGAATCCGGTCCGATGTGTATCGGAAGTTTGCGCGCAGCAAATGTGACAAATGAATCCGATCCGATGCGTATCGGAAGTTTGCGCGCAGCAATTGTGGCAAATGAATCCGGTCCGATGCGTATCCGTAGTTTGCGCGCAGCAATTGTGGCAAATGAATCCGGTCCGATGTGTATCCGTAGTTTGCGCGCAACAATTGTGACAAATGAATCCGCTACGATGCGTATCGGTAGTTTGCGCGCAGCAAATGTGACAAATGAATCCGATCCGATGTGTATCGGACGTTTACGCGCAACAATTGTGACAAATGAATCCGCTACGATGCGTATCGGTAGTTTGCGCGCAGCAAATGTGGCAAACGAATCCGCTACGATGCGTATCCGAAGTTTGCGCGCAGCAAATGTGACAAATGAATCCGCAACAATGCGTATCCGAAATTTGCGCGCAGTAATTGTGACAAACAAACGAGTTCCAAGTTGAATCCGACGCTTATTTTTTGGGGTAATCGGTACCCGAATTATTCCACATCGGAGAGCCAACCGATTATCGTAAAAGAACTCTGTCTGTACTACTGGTTCACCTCTGCAAAATCCCGACTAACACATATTTTAATTTTCTTCTAAAGCTTTCCTTTTCCCATTGGTCAAAAATAGATTTGTTTCCTTTGAATGGGGTGATGAATGAGCCGGCGGAGTCCACTTCTTTTGCATGAGTGACGTATATTTCTCCAAGTTCGACGCCATCGATAATTTCGTTTCGCTCTCCGACTTGCAATCCGAGTCCTACTTCTCTTTTTTCAACCAATCCATCTCGACCGAGGACCCATAAATACGAATTTCCTCGCAAGCTCTTCTGTTGGACGACTGGAACGTCGAGAACTTCATCTACGACAATATCGGTTTGAACATGGTAGCCCGCGTATAAAACCTCTACTGATTCCACGTCAACTTCCTCATTTTCTTCTGCATCGACTTCCTCACCAGCTTCATCGTCAACTTCCGCCTCTACCTCCGCACCATCTCCATCCAACACGACAGTAAATGGATACTGACTTGCTCGTTCGAGATCTGCTTTCTCTTCCGGAAGCTCATCTACCGTTCCGATCTCCCCGGAAATCTTCCCTTTGAATAAATCGGAATGCACATCGACGCGCATGCCTTCTACGACTTCGGCCACTTCACTTTCAGTTAATCGCCCTTCTACAAACAGATCCTCTGACACGATCGTGATGACGGGATTATTCAATTCAAATGAAATATCTTCGATGATTCCGTCAACTGAGCTTAAAATAGTTAAGCCGCTGCGACCGCTTTCTACTGCATCTCTTTGGTCCTCGTACATTTGAATTTCCGATTCGACTTTTTCCAAATCGAGTTTCTTGTCAGCGATGGACTGATCCATTCTACGCATTTCAGCAGCTTCTTCTCGTGTTTGCCTTGCCGCATCCACATTCACGATTGTTTCAGAAACGGCATCTGCTTTATCATCTCCGCTATAAACCGGCCGCACATTTGACCTTCCGCGAGGTATTGCAGTTTTTGTTCTTTCCATATCACTTACCAGCGTTTCAATACTTTTCTTTTCCTTTTCCAAACGTTCTATATGAGCATCGAGCAATGTGATTTGTTCATCTAAACGATCAGTGGCGTACTCAAATAAAGGAGTGCCATTTTCGACCTTGTCGCCTTTTTCAACTAAAAATTCCTTAAAAGTTACATTCGGATCGATAAAAACAGGATGTCTTTCGGATGGCGCAATGACACCTTTAGTCCGGAGGTTTTTTACTATATCTTCGGTCTTAAGTTCCTTCCAGCTCGAAATGAAATTCAATCGCTCGACTTTGCTCCCTTTTTTCTCAAGCAAAACAAAATTTACCGTTAACAGTAAAATAACGGCTACCGCGATTAATAACCGACGCCAATTCGCCTTCAACAAACATCACCGCCCTCATAAATACGTATTGAAATTGATTAAAGCTAACACGGTGGTCAGTGACCAGAAAAGCAGATGAATACATATAACTAATAAAGCACTTTTCATCCGAGACAACTCAGTCAAAGTGCGAACTCCTCGGTATTGGACGACCGCAACCCAAATTTTAAATAAAGAAATAGAGGCACATAAATAAATTAGAAAATCTGACTTTGCTATGTATTGTGCGATCACACCTAAAGAAAGCGGAGAAGAGAACCAAGGCAAGTTAAAAAAGACAGCAAGAATGATATATGAAATTTGCTCAAGTAATAAAATCGGTAAAATAAACACTTGGACAACAACAAACTTTTTGTAAAATGTATCGGAAAATACCCAAAATACAGCAGCAGGTATAAAAATTACAGCGGTCGCATAGAGCAGCCCAAGAAAAAAGCGGCCAATTATGAAATAACTTTTTACCGTTTCATACTGTAAGTTAGTTGACCTCGCAAGCTCAGGAGAAAGCACATGGGACCCTATCCCATAATAACCGGATATACAAAAAATGACTGCACTCGAAAAAAACAGCCAAAACAATCGAATTTTCAGTCCATAAATGGCTTCAGCTTTATGTAATTGAAAAAGACTTCTATTAGCAAAAAATAAACCTTTATATATGGAAGTTTGATAGATCAAAAGAAAATCACCTGCTCATTATGTCTCTTTTTCTGCCCAGCTACAGCGCCTCACGACTAGCATACTTCTTGCCTTCTCTTTTGCGTAAGTCAAAGGCCCTTCCGCTTTTCTTAAGTTTAACCCATTTTTCACCAAAAAAGCTAAAAATAATTTAAGCTTAGAAATGCTGTCTAAAAACGGCTTTTTGCGATGACGATTTACCTATGACTTTTAGGACTGTTCCCCTATTCTTCATCCCATTACTATTAAAATATCAGAATATTTCGCTTCCGGAAATAGTTTGATAGAACTTTATCAACAGAATGGGGGAAAATTATGTTGAAACGTAGTGCCATTCTTCTGTTTATTTTTCTTTTGACGTTCGGAAACATATCATTCGCGAATGATGTAACCCTTCCGAAGAATGTGCAGAAGAAGATTCAGCCTAAAACAGAAGAGCTAAAGCAAACAGTAGACCCTGAGGCGGAGCAAAGAGTCATTGTTGAGTTGAAAGAGGAAGCTCCAATTGAAATTGCGACGAAAAAGGGCGTCAAATTTCAAAAACTCGACAAAACTCAAAAAAAGCAACTCGAAAAGAACGCAAAGCTTAAGCAAAAAGCAGTAAAAGATAAAATAAAAGAAAAGAAAGTACAAGCAAAATATTTAAAAGAATTTACAACTGTCGTCAATGGATTTAGTGCTGAAATTAAGCATAAAGACATTGAAATCATTAAAAATATTCCAGAAGTAAAAACGGTCCATATCGTCAATGAATACGAGCGGCCAATTGCGACACCAGAAATGAAATATAGTAAAGAACTGGTAGAAGCGCAAGAAGCATGGCGCGACTACGGCTTTAAAGGCGAAGGAATGGTCGTTGGAATCATTGATACAGGAATCGATCCAAGTCATCAAGATATGATTTTATCTGATACATCTGCAGCCAAGCTTACAGAAAAACTAGTAAGCGACACGATTTCAGAAAACGCATTGCCAGGAAGATTTTACACAGAAAAAGTTCCATATGGATACAACTATATGGATGAAAATAATGAAATCCGTGACATTCATTCAGAAGCTTCCATGCACGGAATGCATGTTGCGGGTACAGTGGGCGCAAATGGAGATGAAGACAATGGCGGCATCAAAGGGATTGCCCCAGAAACACAGCTCCTTGCGTTAAAAGTGTTCGGAAATGATCCGGAAATGCAGTCAACATACGGAGATATCTATATTAAAGCAATTGATGACGCAATTAAACTTGGCGTCGACGTACTAAATATGAGTCTTGGTTCTACAGCTGGATTCGTGGATTCGGAATCGCCAGAACAACAAGCGGTAAAACGTGCAGTTGATAATGGTGTGCTTATGTCTATCTCAGCCGGAAACTCCGCGTTGTTTGGTGATGGCTATTATTATCCACTCGCATCCAATCCAGACTATGGAGTGAGCGGAGCACCAGGAGTATCATATGACTCGCTGCAAGTCGCATCATTTGAAAATACGTATATGCAAGTGGATGAACTTCAATACACAATCGATGGCGCCCCTGGAGCTGCTGCTTTCTTATCGGCGGGTAAAATCCATCCGAATGATGTAGCGACTAAGTCATTCGACGTTGTGGAAGCAGGAATTGGTGCACCAGAGGATTTTGCTGGTAAAGATGTAAAAGGCAAATATGCACTCGTACAACGAGGAGTACTCGCTTTTGCCGATAAAGCATTGAATGCGCAAGCTGCTGGAGCAGCAGGTGTGATCATTTATAACAATACTGATGGGATCATCAACATGGCAACAGACGATGCAATTAACATTCCACAGTTATTCATGCTAAAAAGCGATGGCGACACATTAGCCGCAGCTTTAAACAATGGACAAGCTGTAGCGATCACGTTTGACGGAAAATCAGCTAAAATTGATAATCCATCTGCTGGCCTAATGAGTGAATTCTCATCTTGGGGACTAACGCCGGACCTTGATTTTAAACCGGAAATTACAGCACCAGGTGGACAAATCCTTTCAACTTTAAATGATAATAAATATGGCTTAATGAGCGGTACATCTATGGCTGCACCACATGTTTCCGGAGGCGGCGCCCTCGTACTACAACGTGTGGATGAGGAATTCGGACTTCAGAACGCGGACCGAATTTTAAGAACAAAAAACTTACTAATGAACACGGCAAAGCCGGTTGATTTCGATGGAGCAAAAGTATCTCCGCGTCGCCAAGGAGCAGGATTAATGCAGCTTCATGCGGCACTTTCTACACCAGTAATGGTGACAGAAACGAAAACGAAAGAAGCAAAAGTAGCGTTAAAGCAAGTGACAACGAACAAGGTTACATTTGAACTGACAGCTGAAAACTTCTCAGATCAAGAAGTAACGTATGATGTTAAAGCGAACGCACAAACGGATCAGTTTGTTCAAAACGGTCCAGACTTATTAGTGGCACCTAATCTTTTCGGAGCGTTAGACCTTGATGGACTTGCGACCGCAACAGTAAATGGAGAAGAAGTAAGCTCCGTTACGGTTCCTGCAAAAGGAACAGCGGATATTTCCGTTACAGTTGATGTAAGTGCCATCGATGCAGCGCTAGCATCAAGATTCATAAATGGATACTGGCTTGAAGGGTTCGTTACTTTAACTGACCCGACTGACACAAATCCTGAGTTAACCGTTCCATATGCAGGTTTCAAAGGGGAGTGGGATAAGGCGCCGATCTTTGATAAGCCGATGTGGGATGCCGAAACATATTACGGTATGACCGGAGTTGTTACATCTTTAGGAAAAGATGACTACGGATTCCTAGGAGAAGATTTAAACACAGGAGAGATTGACCCGAATAAAATTGCATTCTCACCAAATGGGGATGGTTCGCAAGATGATGCGCTTATGATTTTGTCCTTCCTGCGAAATGCAAAAGAAGTAAAGTTCAACGTGCTTGATTCCAAGAAAAAAGTGGTTCGAACGATTAGAACAGAGTCAGACGTTAAAAAGAATTACTATGATGGCGGACTGGCACCGATGTATTCTCTATCTTCTTCGCGTATATGGGATGGAAAAGTGAACGGTAAAACTGCGTCTGAAGGTCAATACTACTTGCAAGCTGAAGCTGTCATCGATTTTGAAGGTGCAAAATGGCAATCAATCGAATTACCAGTCTTGCTTGATACAACTGCACCTAGCCTAAAGGCAACGATCAATGAAGCTGCTCAAACAGTAAAGGTAGACGCCAAAGATAATGGCAGCGGAATTGCCTATTGGGACGTACTCATTGACGGAAAATCAGTTCTCGATAAGCCGTACACAGCAGGAGAAAAAGAACATAAGCTGACAGCGCAGCCAAGCCCTAAACAAAAACTGACAGTCGTCGCGGTTGATTATGCTGGAAATAAGGTGGAGAAAGAAGCAACAGTAGAAAAAGAAACGACGCCACCTGACTTGCATCTGTTAACTCCTGAATTCCTAAGCGTTTCATCGAAGAACGAAGTGGTCTTCTCGGGATACGTCAAAGATAAATCAGGTGTGAAGGAAGTAACTGTAGACGGTCAAAAAGTAAAACTCACATATAACAAGGCGAAAGACCAATACGAATTTTCACAAAAAGTAAAATACAAAAAAGACGGCTATTATACAGCTAAAATTAAAGCAGTAGACAATGTCGGCAACGTAACGGAGATCGCCCGTCGTTTCTTCGTAGATACAACGAAACCGAAACTCAAAGTGAAGGCGAAAAATAATGTGGATACTAAGACCATTAAGGTTTCAACCGAAATCAAAGACAATTTTGATGACATTCGCCTCTACGTCAATGGCAGTGAAGTTTTCAAAAACGAACTTTCCGAACCATACGGCATGAAAGAGTTCAAGAAGACAATTGACGGAATCGAACTGCAATTGAAGGAAGGGGACAACACCTTTACATTCGAAGTGGTTGACCTCGGTGGGAATGTGACGAAAGAGAAAGTGAAGATCAAAATGAAAAAGAGTAAGAAAAAGTAAAGACATATAAAAAGATGTAACGAAAGCTTGTCTTATTACGTCTAATGAATTGAGCCATATGAAACCGGCCTCCTTGTGTGAGTGCCGGTTTTTATAAAATAGGATATTTTCTTGAACAAGCAACACATAATAAGGAAGATAAGCTGACTTAATGCCACAAAAAGCAACAATGTTAGAGAAAAGAACTTATAAAAACATGCAATTCCCCTCATATGTATGCTAAAATGCTATCCAAGTACAAAATGGCTTGAAAGAGGTTGCTTACATACATGGGTACGAAATATTTAGGGAATATTAAAGTGGATGTCATGACATCGAACGAAGTTCTCACTGAAATAAAGAACAAGCTAACCAATCAGGAGAAGTTCAAATTATTTTTTTTAAATGCTCATTGTTACAATCTTTCACAGCAAAGTGAAGAATATGCTTCCAATTTAAATAATGCTCAATACGTTTTGAATGACGGAATTGGGGTAGAGATTGGAGCGAAGCTTTTAGGATTTACCTTTAAGGAAAATTTAAATGGGACGGATTTAACCCCGAAAATATTAGAACTTGCAGCAAAAAATAAATATAAGGTGTATTTACTTGGAGGCGCTCCGGGTGTTGCTGGAAAAGCCGCTGAGAACTTTATCAAAAAATATCCGGCACTGTCGATTGTTGGAGTTCAAGATGGATATTTTAAGGATACAGAAAAAATAATTGAGAATATCAATAATGCAAATCCAGATATCTTAGTCGTAGCATTAGGTGTGCCGTATCAAGAAAATTGGATATCGGACCATTTCTCAAAAATAAATGCCAATCTTTTTATGGGCGTCGGAGCCTTTTTAGACTTTTCTTCTAATCGAGTAAAACGAGCTCCTGAATTTTTACTAAAAGCCCGCCTAGAATGGGTATACAGACTTGTTAATGAACCTACAAGGCTGTGGAAAAGGACAATTATTGGGATTCCGCAATTTTTTTACTATATTTTAAAAAACAAACATGCATCTAAATGATTCATTGCCCGTCTTCTATCGACTGCATCTAATGGTTTTGCAGACAGACTTATATAGTTTCCGTTTTCTCATCAATGGCCTGAAGTTTTAGGTCGAGAAACAGGTTTTTTTCTGGAAGTTTTACAGACTGGTTGAAAACTAGCTTTAAGTCGTATACTATTAGATTGGAATAATATTAAATATTTATTTGCATATTTTTAACAAAAATGTAACAAAAAGATGCGAGTAAGCACTTATAATTTACGTTATATTAACAGTAAAGGAGGTAGACAAACAAAATGGAATTTCTATATTTAATCATTTGTTTTGTTGCCTCAATTTGTATTACGCCGCTTGTAAAAAAACTCGCGTTGAAATACAAAGTAACAGATAAACCGAATCATCGAAAAGTTCATAATACGATAATGCCGCGACTCGGCGGCTTAGCAATTTACTTAAGTTTTATCATCGGACTTATCATCTCTAGACAAGATAGTGAGTTCTTATGGCCAATCATTTTCGGAAGTGCCATAATTATCATAACGGGAATTCTGGATGACAAGTTTAATTTACCTCCTAGGTATAAAGTGATTGGGCAATTTTTAGCCGCGATCGTCGCTATAAGAGGAGGATTTGATTTAGAATTCATTAACCTTCCTTTCGGTGGTAAATTAGAATTTGGTTATTTTATCGTACCTATCACGATTTTATGGATCATCGGAATTACGAATGCCATTAATTTAATCGATGGGTTGGATGGACTTGCTGCAGGCGTTTCTTCAATCGCACTTATTACGCTGAGTATTATGGCGTTTATCCAACAAGATATGTTTGTTCTAACGATTTCCCTGATTTTATTAGGAAGTACACTCGGATTTTTACCTTACAATTTTTACCCAGCGAAAATTTTTATGGGTGACTCAGGTGCGTTATTTTTAGGGTATATGATAGCCGTACTTTCATTGCTTGGATTTAAAAATGTAACATTTTTCTCATTCGTTATTCCGATTATTATTCTCGGTGTACCGATATCTGATACTATTTTTGCGATTATCCGAAGAATTATTAATAAAAAGCCGATATCATCTCCTGACAGGTCACATTTACACCATCGTCTACTAGGGTCAGGATTTTCACATCGACAATCAGTGCTCGTTATTTACGGTATCGCCGTTATGTTCAGCCTAGCCGCTGTCTTGTTCTCGATGGCAACTGTTTGGGGATCTTTAATCATTATCGTAGTATTATTGTTCGTAATTGAATTATTCGTGGAAGTAGTGGGCTTAGTTGGAAAAGATTATAAACCATTATTGAAATTCATGAGACCAAAAACATCTAGTCGATATAATGATCGTCTATAAAAAGCAAGAGCGGATAATATCCAAACTCTTGCTTTTTTTTTTTTTTTGTAAAAAAAGACAATAAAATGAAATATATAAGGAGTTTGGTTACATATTTTACTAAAATCGTCTTAAACATTTCCAAAATAATGCAGATTTATAATAGGAAAGCTAGAAGAATAGTGGCCATATTTGTAAAACTGCAAAGAACCCATCGAAAAAATAGGCAAATCGTCTTCTAGAGTTTTTGGCGAAATAACAAGATAATAGAAAGAAAATGGTGAAGGAGGACAGTATGATCCAAATAAGAAGATTTGTTTTTATATTTGTTGTTTTTTTGCTTTTTTGTGGAACCGTAGAGGATGTAAAAGCTGAGAGTGATTACAAGGTTGGAACAAACTCCTTGAATGTGAGAGCTGAACCATCCTTAACATCTGCTGTTATTGGTACTTTGCCAAGTGGAACTGAAGTGAATGTACTTGATATTCAATTTGATTGGGCGAAAATAAATTATCACGGTAAGACGGGTTGGATAGCATCGCATTTTTTAGTTGGCGGGTCTACATACGATACAAAGAAGGCTTCTCTTGTTAGCGTTGCAGCAGATGGAGTGCGTTTAAGGAGCGGTCCGGGGACAAGCTATCCTATCGCCGGTTACACTACATATGGAGACACTTTTACATTGATTGAGACGAAGGGAGATTGGAAACGAGTTCGTTTAAGCAATGGAAATACTGCATGGATCGCTGGATGGTTTGTATCTTCTAACCAGGAATCTATGAAAATAGCAAAAAGTCCTGAAACCCTTCGTGGAAAAACAATCATTCTAGATGCAGGTCATGGAGGATATGACCCAGGTGCTATAGGCATCGGAGGATTTTTGGAAAAAGATTTTAACTTTAATACAGCTCAGCGAGTAAAAAACAAGCTTATACAAGCAGGCGCGCAGGTGATAATGACAAGGTCGGATGATCGCTATGTCGGATTGCAAGACCGGGTCATGATGAGTCAGGCATACCCATCAAGCGTCTTTATTAGTCTTCATCACAATGCCCATAAAAACTCCGGAGCAAGTGGAATCAATTCGTTTTATTATTATCCAGCAGATAAAAACCTGACTGTTGCCATCCAAGACCAGTTAAATAAACAAACTCCAATGAAAATCAATAGTGTCCAATTTGGAGATTACTATGTATTAAGGAATAATCATCCTCAATCGATTTTATTAGAGCTTGGATTTATAACGAATATGAACGACATGAGTGTCATTCAGAACAATCAATATCAAGAGCAAGTGGCTGAATCGATTGTCCAAGGTTTACAAAACTATTTTCAATAAAAAATAGATAGAAAGTATTCCAGCAAAAAAGCCTAATCCATAGAAGATTAGGCTTTTTCAAGATTATTCTGTGTCGCTACTAGGATTAGCAACATTATTTGTAGCGGTCGTTGAGGCAACATCTAAATGCTGTTTAAGTGCGGCTTTCGTCTGTGCTAGTGCATCTTCATCTAATTGCCAGTAATAGACGTTCTTACCACTGCTATTTGGAATATAGCTGTCGAAGCCTTCGAGAGTCATCGTGTCAATCGTTAGGTTGCTCGCTATACCATAATCAATCAATGCTTTAATTTCATCAAAAGACATATCAGTTTTCATATTAGAACCTATGGCATCAATAACTTGCCCATATTTTACAACGGAAGTACCGGAAGCTGCCTTTTTAACAATAGCTTTCATTACTTCTTGTTGCCTTTTTCCACGTTCAATATCATTATCTATTTTTCTTGTTCTAGCGAACGCAAGAGCTTCTTCACCGTCTAATGTTTGCATGCCTGGTTCCAGACTAATCGCACCTGCTTTATCCTTTGAGTTTTGCTCAGAAAAAGCAAATGGTACATCGATATCAATTCCACCAAGGGCATTAACAATTTCCATGAATGCTTCAAAATCCACACGTACATAATAATCAACAGGAATATCCAATAAATTTTCTACTGTTTCAATTGTCGCTTTTGGACCGCCATAGCTGTGAGCATGGTTGATCTTTGTAGAGTATCCAACTTCATCAATATACACATATGAATCACGTGGAATCGAAAGGAGCTTTACTGATTTTTCTTTTTCATTTAAAGTTGCCAGCAGCAGCGCATCCGAACGAGTATTATCTCCTTGACTGCGTTTTTCACTATCATCGATACCGATAAACAAAATAGAGACATTATCAATTTTAGGATTAACTTTTTTCTCGCGTAGATCAGACTTTCCATCGCGATCATCATGATATGAATTGGCCATCATATTTTCTGCTTTAATGTACAAATGTACTCCATAGCTAATTCCTAAAGAAGCAATCAGTAAAATTGGAAATACCAAAAACCAAAAGATCCTTTTTCGGCTTCTCTTCTTTTTATTGACTTTTAATTGCTGTCTTCCCATTGGGTAAACTCCTTTTATTATAAATTCAATGTAAATTTTTGGTTGAGAAAATGTAAATTGCTAACTTATATCATACTATGTTTTAGTGAATCCGTAAAATACAATTTTATGACAAACTTTAATAGTCTATAAAAATAAAAAAACCCGGGAGCTCCGAGTTTTAGGCATCATACAATTTACTTTTGTAAAAAGTCTGTATTAAATTTTTACTGGAATTTCCTTGAGAATATTGATTCCATTCATGGGAAAATTGCACAACTTTGTTAAGGTCGAATTGTGACGAATGAATGATATCAATCAAGCTGCCAGTATCTTTGACAATTGGGCCAGGAACAAGCTGATCATAACCCTCCCAAAATCCTCTTAATTTTTCGTATTCATGTAAATCATAAGCAAAAAAAATCATCGGCCTATGAAGGAGTGAATATTCAAAGGGAATGGAAGAGTAATCAGATATTAATAAATCTGTAACAACTAGTAAATGGTTGATATCCTTATAATTTGAAACATCGTACACAAACTCGGGATACTGATTGTTAAGTTCCACCTTGACAGCTGGATGAAGGCGTAGAAATAAAACATAGTCTTCTTTTAAAGCTTTGTACATGGCGGCAATGTCTAAGTGCAAACTAGATACATGCAACTCATGATCGCGAAACGTCGGAGCGTATAGAATAACCTTTTTCTTCTGGATTACTGGAAAATGCTGCGTCAATTCATATCTAGCTTGTTCTAAAGCAATCTCATCAAAAAAGAAATCTGTTCTAGGAATCCCACTTCGTAATATTTGTTTATCTGATAGACCAAAGCTTTGACGAAAAATATTCGCCATTTTTTCACTACCCACGACAACGTAGTCAAAGCGATCATATACTTTCTTAAAACGCTGTAGCGCCTGCTTTGTGCGATTTCGTATAGAAGGATCCTTAAGTCCAAATTGCTTAATAGCACCCGCTGCATGCCAAAGTTGAATACAAGAAACATTTTCCCGAAACTTTGTAACAGCCAAAAATCCAAAATAATTATCAACGTAAATATGGGTGGATGTCGCTAAATGGAAGATGGATCGAATCCAGTGAAAAAAATGTCGAGGTTCAAACATTAAGATAATCCGATTGGAACTTTCTTCAAAGTCAACTTTACATTGGGAGGTTTTCAAAATGATAACTTGTCCATTTGTTTGAGTTTCCAATTCCTTCACAGTAAACAAAACATTATCCCCAAATGAAACAACGAAGGTTGATTTCTTCTTTTGGGGATAAAGTTTGAAAATATGAAATAGAATGCCGAAAAAAAACAAATAAACACTAATGGCTATATCTCTAGCCATTTACTTTGTTTAAATCATTCTTAATTTTAGTAGTAGAAATCCCAACCGTTCTAGGTAAATAAATGACTTCACAATAATCCTTTAGAAAGTCAAATTTCCCTTCCCAATCGTCTCCCATAACAAATACATCAACATTATGTTTTTGTACATCCTCCACTTTTTGCTCCCAAGTGTGCTCAGGAATGACTTCGTCAACATAGCGTATTGCTTCAAGGATCGCTTTGCGTTGTTCGAAAGAATAATAAGCTTTCTTACCTTTTATTGCATTGAATTCGTCGGAAGAAATAGCCACGATTAAGTAGTCGCCATATTCTTTAGCACGACGTAAAATATTTATATGACCTGTATGGAGCAAGTCAAATGTTCCATATGTGATGACTTTTTTCAATTAAAAACCCTCCAAGTAGATTATTTCGTCAATATCCTACAAGCGGTACGATAAAATTATACATTTTATTATACTAGTTATAAGACAAAATAAAAACTAATATTTTGTAATTAGTTCTTCGAATAAAGAACTATGTGTTGATTTCGCATATAGCCATTTATCTAACTTTTTTTATTTTGATAAATTTTGATTCTTTTTGGACGGTCATAAACTACTTTATAATAATATGACTGATATCTACATTTGTTCTAAATAATTCGTCCTTTATCCAATCACTGCTAGAAATTTCCCCTCAAAAAGTATTATTCATAATTTAGATTATTTTCTTGTATAGTAATCCTTTTAGTGTCTCCGATTTAATCCTCGTTTTAATAGGGGGGATTCCGGGAATATTATTCAATAAGTTAATAACTATGCATCTGGTGTAATTTAAAAAATTTATTATTGTTATCTTGCAATTATAAAGACGATGACATACATTTGATTGCTGTGATATAATACCTAATATTTGGTAAAAGAAAACTTGACCTGAGGTGTTTTCGTGAATTTAAATCTGCATCAATCGAAAATGAAGTTTCCAATTATCTATCTTACAATGCTTTATATATTTTTCTTTTTATTATCGTATAATGTGCCGCTTACCGGTGATGATTGGGCATGGGGAACAAATATAGGAATAAAGCGCTTGAAAAGTGGATTTGCTGATTATAACGGTAGATATCTGAGTAATATTCTTGAAATTATATTAACACGCTACGATTTACTTCGATATATTACGATTGCATTATTTTCAACCTTACTTGTCTATATCGTAGGAAAGTTAACCGATCACCAGAATAAGAATACAACTTATTTGTTATCTTTTATTCTGTTTCTTTTAATACCAATAAGAATCTTTTCTCAAACATTTGGTTGGACTGCAGGATTTGTAAATTACGTACCTTCAGTGGTTTTACTATTATTATATATTTTCATAGTAAGAAATATTTTTGATGAAACAAAACCCACCTATCGTAAATGGCAAAGTTTTATTATTTTTCCTTTAGGGTTGGCAACACAATTAATTGTAGAGCATGTTACTTTGTTTGCTCTATTTACTTCTGCTTGTATAGTTGTTTTTACTTATTTAAGACATAAAAAAGTTTACGCTATTCATTTATCATATATGTTTTCTGTAATAGTAGGCAGTATTATTATGTTTACAAATAGTGCATATATAAATGTTTTGAAAGGTAATGACGATTACAGAACAGTTAATAATGATTTAGCTGCGCAAACGGGTCTATTTGACAGAATTTATGAAGCTTATTCGGGGAATATGTACAAGCTTCTCTTTTTGAATAACATGGTTGTAAATGTCCTTATAGGGATTTTAATAATAGTTTTATTAGTTCGATTTGTTTCGAGTTCCAAATGGGTGAATTTTGTATTGAAACCAATTCTTCTTTCTGTTATTAGCGGTTTTATTTTGTTTCTTCTTGTTTTTAAAAATGTTTTAGGACGTAACTTTTTGGGAGTATACACTAATGATTTCGAAGCGATTATTTCATTGCTATTTTTTATTAGTGTAATTGTTTCTATTGTACTATTTGTTAAAATACGTGAAACTAAATTTCGTTTATTATATTATTTGTCGGGAATAGTTTTGTTAACTGCTCCATTTATTTTTATAACACCGTTCGGTCCAAGATGTGTTTTTGCTTCTTACACGTTTATGGTACTTGTAGCCCTTGAGTTATTCTCTTATCTTACAAAAACGTTATCATGGGATAGCAAATATCTGAAAAAACCATTACTTTCTTTGTCCTGTGTAATAATTATAGTGTATGTATTTATATTATCCATGAATGGAACAACTAATCGTGATCGTCTTGCCCATCTTGAGAATGAAGTTAGTAATAACAAAAAAATAGTAGAGTTACGTGAACTTCCGTTTCCTCAATTTCATTGGATGTCTTCTCCAAAACCAAGAAAATACCATACAAAGGTATTCAAAAGATTTTATGGGGTTCCATCTGATACGAAAATTAAATTAATCCGTTATTATAAATGGAAGGAAAAATAATATACTCTCTTCATATATAATCGCTAGATATCATTATTTTTGGAGGAAACATATGAAGAAACTCTCCCTAGTTATTCCTTGTTACAATGAAAGCTCACCTTTAACAAATACGTATGAAGAATTGAAAAAGATATTAGATAACAAGGAAGTAATTGAATTATATGAATATGAACTGATCTTTGTGAACGATGGCAGTAGTGATGACACTCTAAATATTATAAAAAAACTCTCAGCTGACGATGATGATGTTAAATACATTTCTTTTACTCGAAACTTTGGGAAAGAGGCGGGAATGCTTGCAGGTCTAAAATATGCGAGCGGTGATATCGTTATTATTATTGATGCTGATTTACAACATCCACCACAGCTTATTCCTGAAATGATTCGCTACTATGAAGATGGTTACGATCAGGTTATTGCAAGAAGGTCTAGAAAAGGTGAAAAGTTCTCCCGCAAATGGATTACAAAGATTTATTATCGCATTATAAATAAATTAATTGATGTAGAATTAGGAGATGGGATTGGTGATTTTCGACTTTTAAGCCGCCGTGCCGTTGATTCTCTCCTGTCTATGCCAGAATATAATCGTTTTTCCAAAGGGTTATTTTCTTGGATTGGTTATGAAAGAAAAATTATAGAGTATGAAAACCAGGAACGTATTTCCGGTGAAAGTAAATGGGGATTTGGAAGTCTATTAAATTATGCGATTGATGGTTTAACTTCTTTTAACAGCAAACCCTTACGCTTATTAATTTATTTGGGAATAATTATAACTTGTCTAAATTTGATTTATATTGGGATATCCTTTATAAATATATTATTTTTTGGTATTGATACTCCTGGTTATTTTACTCTAATTTCCTCTATTTTACTATTGGGAGGAATTCAGTTAATATCTCTAGGCGTAATAGGAGAATACGTAGGACGGATATTTTATGAAGTAAAGAGGCGTCCTAATTTTGTTATTGATCAATCAAACATAACACCTGCAGCGAAAAGATTTAAAGTTCTTGAAGAGGAGAAAAGATGAAAGCGAAGTTTTATGAATTTATACAAAAATATCAATCATTTTTTCGCTTTGTAATTGTGGGTTTTATAAACACTTTTAATTATTATGTAATCTATCTATCCCTTGTTTATTTCAAAATGCCTTACATAGGCAGTCATTCTATTGCATTTGGGGTCAGTATGATAGGGTCATTTTATTTGAATTGTTATTTCACCTATCGAACAAAGCCAACGTTGGCAAAGTTTTTTCAATTTCCATTGACATATGTTGTTAACTATACCGTTACAACAGCGTCATTGTTTATATTTGTAGATTTATTACATCTTAATAAATTCTTTGCACCACTAATATCAATGGTACTTCCTATTCCATTCACCTATATGGTTTCAAAATGGATTCTTGTTAAAGAAAACTAAAGCTGCTTCATATGTAGTAGTAATGAATAAATCTTTATTAACCTAAAAGAAGTAATTCCTTATTTTTATTGGGGAGTTACTTCTTTTTATTATTGTATAAAGATAAAAATAAAAAAACACCATATGTGCAATTTGCACATATGGTGAAATATTTCACTTTTTTCTTACCTTTATAAATTCAGTTCCATTCTTACCACCACTTACCCAAGCTTCTTTACCTTTATAAATAACCTGGTACCATTCATCTTTAGTGATAATTTTATTGTTCTTATCTAATACACCCGCCAAAAATTCGTTACTTACCATTCCGTTACTGGTAGTTGAGCCGGGAGTAGGACGCACATTGAGATTTTTTGCTGTAACTTCCAATAAATTTAACAAATCCACGTACTCTCCGTGTACCCAACCAGTAATTTTACCAGATTTAATTTGGTACCATTTATTATTTGAATTTACAGTATCCCCAATGCCTTCTGCCAAAACCTCAATTTTAATTTTTTCCTCTAGTTTTCCAAGAGATTTTGTGCTAGTGCTTGGTTTTTCTCTTACATTCAAATTGGAGGCATTTGTAAGTCCATAAACTTTGTCTGGATATGTTATTACCGTGTTTCCAGGATTAGCAGTATCTCCAGGTTTTGGACTAGCAGGTTTTGTCGTTTCTTTTGGCTTATCAGAAAATTTAGGGACATCAAATACTAAAGTATAGTTATTGATTGTACTATAAATTGCCCCAATTCTAGCTGTTTGGATCGTCGCCCATGCTACATGGGTTGCATATTGATGACTACCAGGTTTAGCGGGATTCCAACGCATTTTATATAACGTATCCTGTCCTTGACTAATATAATTTTTAACAACCTCTTGGGCTCCGCCTATTATTGCTTTTTCAGGGGTGATCCACCCTTGGTCAAACGCATATTTTGCACCACAGTCAATTGGGCAGCTATCTTTTGCACCGTAGCCATACATGTTATAGACGGTAAATGCAGTATTGGCGTTTTTAACAATATTTCCTTTAGAATCCTTAGTCACTTTTCCATTTTCATCAACCGGTATACCTTTTGCCAAAGTTGAGGTCCCATTACCGGTTTCATGCAATGTATGTGCTATAAGATAAGCATCGTTAATATTGTACAGCTTACCTGCATCGATAAATGCTTTTGCTGTTCCCTCTAGACTTCCCTTGCCTTTGAGGATTTTTGTATTTATTTCTTTTTCATTTAGTCCTGCAGGCACTTTTAAATCTAAGAATTGGAAGAACTCTGTCGTACCCTGTTTAAAATTAGCGGGATTAGAGTAATACTCAATTTCAGCTCGTGTTGCTGCAATATTACCTGCGCCATCACTTTTTGCACCTGAGTTATTTTGAACGTCTACAAAAGATTTAAAGGTATAATTATAGTTTGTGTAGTTAATAATATCTTCTGTTGTAACATCTCCACTATAAATATAACCTGTTGTAGCTTTTCCATTAATGTAAACTGTGGCTTCATACCAATTTTTTGAAAGACTTTTAAATTTTAATGGGCTGCTTTTTTTATAGCTCTTTAAAACTTTAGAACTTTTGGATGCTAAAGAGTAAATTTTTGTTGTAGTAAGAGCTCGGCCACTTAGGGTTTCAGATTTATCTAAAAGCCCTTCAACATGATCGGTATGAATAAATCCTTTTGTAGCTTTCCCATTCACATACACTTTAGCTTCATACCAATTACTTGAAAAAGTTTTGTAAGATAAAATGGTTCCTGCTGCATAAGACTTTAATTTTTTAGAGCTAGTTGAAACTTGTGAATAGACAACAGTCGGGCTTTTTATGCCTATACCTTTTATACTCGTCTGTTTAGAAGTTATTTCTTCAACATGTGATTTATGGATATATCCTGTTTGAGCTTTTCCTTTAATATAAATGGTTGCTTCATACCAATTAGAGGAAAATGTTTTATATTTTAAAATACTTCCAATCGAGTATGACTTCCATATAGCGGAACTAGTCGAGGCATTTTTATAAACTTTAGTTGGACTTTGTAAGGCAACTCCAGAAATGGTTTCTTGTTTATCTAATGCACTCTCTACGTGTGATTTAGATATAAATCCTTTTTGAGCTTTTCCGCCAATAATAACGGTTGCTTCATACCAGTCTGTCGAATAAGTTTTATATTTTAATATAGTTCCAGCTGCATAGGACTTTAAAGCCTTTGAACTTGTAGAAGCTTTTGAGAATACCTTTGTTGACTTTTGTAACGCAATCCCTTTTAAAGTTTTCTGATCTAAAGTAGCCGTGTCCACATCATTTTGATGGATATAGCCATTTGTAGCTTTTCCATTAATTAAAACAACGGCACTATACCACTCTGAATTATACGATTTGTATTTTAAAATGGTCCCTTTTGAATAACTCTTAAGTACTTTATCTTTTTTAGTAGTACTATAGACGTTGGTAGGACTTTTCAAAGCGACCCCTGTATATGAGCTTGATGCATGAACTTTATTTAGATCAGTTGAAAGGGTCGACAATGTAATGATAGATAAAAAGAAGCAAATTGTGACAAGTGTTCTAAGCTGGATATTTTTCAATTACTTATTTTTCCCCCTCTACCTTAGTTTTTAGTATAGTTTGTTTTATATAGAACACCTCCAACATTCCAAGTCGTAAATAATAAAAAGTTACTTCTATATGAAAAGTAACTTTCTCCTATAATACTATATTTTGGTACAAAAATGGACAATTTTTCTAATATTTTTTGTGTTTAATAGAAAATTAAACACAAATTCTATTCGCGATATTTATATATGAGAGAAAAGTGTTGGAAAGCTGTATAAATTGCTGTAGAATATTGAGAGCTTTTTAATGATAAAAATGTATTATAATATGAAAAGGACAAAAAATACCTTATAAAAAGCAGGGTAGGAATATAAATGCAACTTGTCCGGAGTGATTAACAATTAGAATAACTTCCCGAAGAGGTGGCTTCAATGTTTTTAAAAAAGCTTAAAACTTGGATTAAAGGTAATAACAATTATTTGAAAAAAAGCTTAAATATCAATCAAAAAGAAAGCACTCTATTGATAGAAGGTGCGTTAAATAAACTTGATTATAAAGTTAAGGAGCTTTGGTTTGTTGCTAGAAATGGAGAAAGAACTCTAAAAATTCAATCCGATACTAATGCGTCTGATTTTAATTTTAATATTGATTTAAATATGAATGAAGAATTTTTCAGAGGAATAGAAGATATTTTTAATTTGTATATATTAGTCAGTATCTCTGAAGAATCATTAACACAAGAGCAAATAAATGATGTTTCCAAAAAGGCTGATATCGTTTCCGACAGCCGCGGTAGGCGTTACTATGAATACCCTATTCGCTTAGGAAGATTTAAAAATACAAAAGCCTATAGTTTGGATCCTATAGTGATTAATGGGAATGAATACAGACTATATAAGACAAATAAAGGGAATATTTCATTGTCTGTTAATTTCAAATTGAACCATGATACAAAAACTCAAATTAACTATATGACGCTAAACAAAAGCAAAATAAAATTAGGTGGAAAACTATTTACTAAGAGCTTTGAAATTAGAAATGCTCAATTAATTTTAAAGAGTCGAAGCAGTATTATTGAAGCTATAGTACCTATCCATTTTCAACTATTAAAAGACGAAACAGAAAAAAAGTTTGGTTTAAATCGCTATGAATATAAAGCGGAACTCTTCTTGAATGAAATTTTTGAAAATAATGATATGCATGAAGATATTTATGATGTATTTATGGAAGTTGAATACGATCATTTGCCTGAGAAAGTTAGGGTTCGACTAGGTCACCCAAGATTTTTTGCTAGGTTTAATGTTAAGTCAGCTTTTGCAAAACTAGGGAATGATATTTTCGCGGTAAGTCCTTATTTTACAATTAAATTTATGAATTTATCTTTTCAAGTGGATAAGTTTGAGGCAGAAACGTATAAATACATGAGTAATTTAACGAAATGGTATTGGCTGCTAAGACTTTTTTACAAAAGCAAAAACATCTGGATTGTTGGTGAACGTCCTTATAAAGCCCAAGATACGGGATATCATTTCTTTAAATACATGAGGGAAATGCACCCAGAGCAACAAGTTTATTATGTAATAGAAGAAGATTCACCTGAAATTAGAAATGTAAAAGATTATGGAAATATCCTGCATTATAAATCCAAAAAGCATGTATTATACACATTGATGGCAACGAGGATTATAGGCTCCCACCATCCGGATTATCTCTTCCCCTTGAGAACAAATGAATTTAAAAGGAAGGTTAAAGCACTAAAAGTATTTTTACAACATGGAGTAATGGGAACAAAAAATACAGTTCATTTTTATGGAAAGACATCCCCCAGTTTCGATACTGATCTATTTATGGTTAGTTCTGATTTAGAAAAAAGCATTATCGTTAATGATTTTGGTTATCTTCCTAAAGAGGTTAAGGTTACAGGACTTCCGAGATTTGACAGTTTATTAAAAGGTGACGTACCGACAAAGAGACAGCTGTTAATCATTCCCACTTGGAGGGAGTGGCTAGTAAATGAGGAAAGATTTTTGGAAAGTGAGTATTTTAGCCGATATCAAAGCTTAGTAAATAATTCATCATTACACAAACTAGCAAAGGATTTAAACTTTGAAATTGTTTTTTGCTTACATCCGAATATGCAAATGTTTACTCACTTTTTTAAGGATGCTCCCGTGAGAGTAGTGAGTCAAGGGGAAATTGATGTTCAATATTTACTTAAAGAAAGTGCAATGATGATTACAGATTATTCAAGTGTTGCATTTGATTTTAGTTTCTTAAGTAAACCAATTGTATATTATCAATTTGACAGAGATCGTTTTATTGGGAAAAAAGGTTCGCATTTAAATTTAGATGAAGATTTACCAGGAGATATTGTATTCGAGGAAGATCAGATCCTGGAATGTGTAGAAGAGTATGCAAAAAAAGACTTTGAGATGAGTCAGGAAAATAAAAAGAAAGCTTCTAGATTTTTAAAATATAAAGATTTAAATTCGTCCGAGAGAATCTATAATGTCGTTAAAAAGGCCAAGAAAAATTCACTTAACAAAACCATTTTTAAAAGTGAATTTTCACGAGTGATATATAGAAGGCTCAGAAAAAGCAAATATTATTTTCCTATTATGAAGGTTTTTTATAATTTTGCTAAAAGAGTGATCCCAATTGACCAAAAAATGATTCTTTTTGAAAGTGGTTTAGGAAAACAATATTCCGACAGTCCTAGGTATATTTATGAAGAAATTTTAAAAAGAAATTTAAATTATAAAAAGGTATGGATCAGTAACAAAAAAGTAAATTATAGTGATCCTAATACGATTCATGTCCAAAGATTAAGCCCGCAGTATTATTACTACTTGGCGAAATCAAAGTTTTGGGTTAATAATCAAAACTTCCCAACGTATATAAAGAAAAGGCCAGAAACTGTTTATGTTCAAACTTGGCACGGAACACCTCTGAAAAAAATGTTGTTCGATATCAGAAATATTATGGGAAGAAGCGATGATTATTTAGAGCGTGTGTATAGTGCTAGTAAAACATGGAGTTATTTAATATCTCCGAGCAGCTACGCAACGAAGGCATTTAAAAGTGCATTCAAATACGAAGGAGAAGTTCTAGAGATCGGTTATCCGAGAAATGATCTTTTTTACAAAAAGGACGCAAATCAACTGGCGAAAAAAATTAGACATGAGCTGAATATTCCAGAAGATAAAAAAGTTATACTTTACGCTCCTACATTTAGAGATAATCAAACTACAGCGAAGAATAAATTTATATTTGATATAAAAATGGACTTAGAAAAATTAAAAGAAACAATCGGTGATGATTATATTATATTACTACGTATGCATGTAGCTGTTACGAATAGATTGACCATAGATGAGAACATAAAGGACTTTGTATATGATGTATCGAAATATGATGACATTCAAGAATTATATCTTATTTCGGATATATTAATGACTGATTACTCATCGGTTATGTTCGATTTCGCCAATACGAAGCGACCTATATTATTTTTCACTTATGACTTGGAAGAATATCGTGATGATATAAGAGGATTCTACATGGACTTTATAAATGAAGCTCCAGGGCCATTTCTTAGAAATACAGAGGATATCATTGAATCGGTGACAAATATCAAGAATATTGAACTGGAATACAAAGAAAAATATAAAGCATTTTATGAAAAATATTGTAAACTCGAAGATGGAAATGCGAGTAGTCGGTTAGTTGATAAAATTTTTGATTAGAAGCTATTTGAAATGACAATTTCCCATGAAAATTGTCATTTTTTTTCAGCTATAATTGAGAAATATCTTATTTTAGACAGGAAAGGAAATTTATTTCATTATTTTTGGTATTACAAAATGATAGGGAATCATGTAAACTTGGTATGGATTGATCTTTTTTTGTATCTATTATCGAGTAAATATGGGAAGTGATATAAATTGATTAATTCAAATGAGTCGAACAAGAAAAGACTATATTATCTTCGGAAATTTAAGAGCATCTTAATCAATCGGAAAGAGCCGAGTTTTTATATAAATAAAAGTAGAAGCTTAGTAGAAGTAAAAAAAACTAATGAGGCTTTTAATGTCCTTGAAAAAGGGTTAAAGTATTATCCTAAAAGTATTAATATTCTTCGTGAGATCGCAGATTTGGCTATGGGAGAAGAAAAATGGGAGAAAGCTGCCTTTCATTTAGAAAACATCATAAAATTAAGTGATAAGAAATTGCCTCCCATTGTTTTTTTACAATGCTCCAATGCTTTAGTGGCTAGCAAGAGTTTCGAAAGAGCAATAAGCATTTTATCCCAAGGCTTAAAGGTCCATTTATTTAATGAGAAATTAGTTTCATCTATTGTGCATTTATTGGTCAATGAAAAAAGATGGAAAGATCTTAATTGGGATAAAATTCTACAACTATGTAAAAATGATTTGCCACCTACTTTTTATTTACAATTTGGCATGCTGTTAAAAAAAGAAAATGAGATGGAAAAGTCAAAAGATGTCCTATTCCTTGCCTTATTAAAGCTAACAAATAATGAAGATATAATATCTGCTTTAGCAGAAGTTTTAATGATCCAGAAAGATTGGGAAACACTTTCTGAGGTATTGAGTAATATATATAATTCAGATAGTGTTACTTTTTCTGTTCATTATTATTTTTATCTTGTTTTATCGTATATTAATCAGGAAAAGATAGAAAACACTAAAGAAATATTGGGAAAAGCATTGATAAATGATTCCAATATCCTTCTTAAAATCATTGATGTTGCTATTCAGATGAAAGAATGGAATGCGGCAATTCAAATTTTAGAAGTTATTCTTAGACTAGACCTGGCAAATGACCATTTTGAGCTATTAATAAAATTATCCATGTTCTATAAAATAGAGGGAAACAGTAATAAATCAAATGAACTGTTCGATCAAACTTTGGACAAGTATCAGGATCGTGTTCAACAGGATGAAAACGGATATAGAAAAATCATATTGTATGATAATGGGGAAAGTAGAATTGAATTCTACAAACAATTAAAAAGAACTAGCAAGATGATCGTTACATTCGATTCGATTAGAATGGTATGGAGGAATCCTGCGTTTGGCTTTAAATTACTTCTTAGTCAAGATATTGATATTATTGCAGTAAGAAAAAAGAGAAAAAATGCTTTTTATCAAGATTTGTCATTAGAGAACTTTAAACATTCGATTTCTAAACTTATAACATGTTATACAGATAAATTTGCATACGGTTTTAGTTTGGGGGCGTATGCTGCACTATATTATGGATCTGTTTTTGATTGTCGTATACTTGCATTGTCGCCAAGGTTATCTATACATCCGAAGTTGGGTAAGAAAGATGTTATACCAAATCATAAATTCAACCACTCTTTATTCCCTGTTTATAATGAAAGAATCTCTCCAGTAATTGTTTATGATCCTATCAATAACTTGGATAGAACATATGTACAAAGGAATACAGAGCAATCCTTTCCTAACGCTAAACTTGTAAAAATTCCATACGGTGGACATGGTATGGCTCCTCATTTATTAAGAATGGGTGTCCTAAAAAGTTTTATTCTTTCTTTTATTAATGAAAATAAAACTCCACAATACGATAGAAGGTTGAAATTAAGATCAAATATTTATTTTAGACTTCTTGCAGCAGCTTGTTTAAAACATAATAAAATTCGCTGGGCCAATGAACTAGTTGATCGATCATTGCAACTATTGTCTACTGATAAATATGCTATAAAAGTAAAATTGGATGTTTTAAAAAGACTCCATCAATTTGAAGAGGCAATAAAATTTGCAGAAGAGGCAATCAAACTTTATCCTAAAAACTTAGATTTCAGAATAATACTCATAGATTTATATATAGATATAGGAGATTTCAATGCGGCAGAAAATAAGCTTAGTACAACTGTAGAAAAGTTTGATATGAGTCCGCAATTAGCAAAAAGAAAAAAGGAATTGTCGAATCAACTTATACTAGCTTAATCTGAACCTTATTTTAAAAGCTCCCTTTATGGGAGTTTGTTTGTTAAAACATAGCTTTAGTTTGTGAATTGAGTTGAAGTTGAATAAAATAAAAAGTATAATTCCTAGAGTAGATTAGAAGGAGTCCGCTTAATATGAATGTTAACATAAAATTAAAAAAAGCAATTAAAGGACTTTTTATGAGTAGTGTTATTAGGTTTATCTATAAACCTCTTTTTTATGTTCTACAATTATTTCTTCCAAAAAGCAATGTTATAGTATTTGAAAGTTTTTTGGGCAAACAATATAGTGACAATCCTAGAGCTATATATGAGTATATGCTCGATTCTCACATGGAATATGAAATGTATTGGAGTATTGACCGAAGAAATATTAAAAATTTCGAAGGAACAAATATTAATTATGTGATACGTCTTTCTTTTAAGTGGTTACTTGTTATGTCAAAAGCGAAGTTTTGGGTTTCAAATAGTAGGCTTCCTCTCTGGATACCTAAATCCAAACGGACTATATATATACAAACATGGCATGGAACACCATTAAAGAAACTTGGAGTCGATATTAATGAAGTATTAATGCCGGGAACTGACACGGAAAGCTATAAGAAAAACTTTATTTATGAGGCCAGTAAATGGGACTATTTAATTTCCCCTAATGCTTATTCAACGAAAATATTCAGACGAGCATTTGATTTTAAGAATAAAATAATTGAATCAGGTTATCCAAGGAATGACTTTATTATAAAAAGCAATAATGTAGAGACGATTTTGGAATTGAAGAAAAAGTATAATCTGCCAACTGATAAAAAAGTCATTTTATATGCTCCTACTTGGAGGGATAATCAATACCAAGATATAGGTAAATATAAGTTTGATTTGCAAATTGATTTGGAAAAGTTATATGGCACTTTAGGTGAACAGTATATAATAATATTAAGATTGCATTATCTTGTTGCGGAAAACATAGATTTAACGGATTATGAGAACTTCATTTATGATTTTTCTAAAAAGCAGGATATTAGGGAACTTTATGTAATTTCAGATTTACTAATAACAGATTACTCATCAGTGTTTTTTGACTATGCTAATTTAAGAAGACCAATAATATTTTATGTATACGATATCGATGAGTACAGGGATAAAATAAGAGGGTTTTACTTTGACTTTGAAAAAAGGGCTCCTGGACCATTAGTAAAAACCACAGAAGAAATTATAGAGCAAATCAAAACTCTTGAGAAAAACAACTTTGAATTAACAAAAATACAGGAAGAATTTATAGAAACGTTTTGTTATTTAGAAGATGGGAATGCAAGTCGCCGTGTTGTGGAAGGATTGTTTAGTTGATGGAATTTTAATTGTTTTTTTCAAAAGATAAAGTTCCATTGAAAATTGTGTTTTTAGTTTGTTGTTTGTATAATACAATGACATATAAAACAAATTGTTGAATTTTTTAGATGTCCGAAAGGAATTTCTTATGAAATCTGCATTTTTAGTTATTAAAGAACAAGTAGAAAATTTTTATTTAGTTAGAAGGCTTTCCCTATATGAGTTAAAAAGCAAAAATAAAAGTAATTATTTAGGGATGGCGTGGGAAGTTATAAATCCAATCATTCAAATTTTAATATATTGGTTTGTTTTTGGAAGCATTCGCCATAGGGCAGATATAGAAGTCGCACCAGGAATGGATGTACCTTTTATATTTTGGCTGCTTGGCGGATTTACGTTGTGGACCTTCTTTTACCAATCTACCTTACAAGGATCCAAGTCAATTTATTCAAGACTACGTATGTTGTCAAAAATGAACTTCCCAATGAGCGTGATACCTAGTATTGTCCTGTTCTCCCAATTCTATATTCATTTAATCATGTTGGGTATCACAATTATAATATTTCAATTTGCAGGCTACTATATCACCCCTTATTTTATCCAAATTATTTATTTTATTTTTAGTGCCTTTTGTTTAATCTTTTCGATTGCCCTTATCACTTCAACTCTTTCGACAATGATAAGAGACGTCCACATGTTTTTAAATGCTACACTGCGGATGTTGTTATACTTATCACCTGTCCTTTGGCAAATAACAATTTTGGAAGAGCCACTTCCAACTATTATGAAAATCAATCCATTATATTATTTGATTGAAGGCTACAGGTCGGCTTTATTTGGATTAGAGTGGTATTTTATTGAACATTGGCAATATACCTTGTATTTTTGGGGAGTAGTGATTGTATTGTTTTTATTTGGCTCGACTTTACACATAAAATTCAGAAGACACTTTATAGACTACTTATAAATGGTTGTGAAAATCATGGAAAAGGCTATTGTAATTAATAAACTGTCAAAAAGATATAAACTATATACTAGTACGAAGGAACGAATCCTAGATTTAATCACTCCTAAAAGCTACGGAGAAGACTTTTATGCTTTAACCAATGTAAACTTTGAAGCACTAAAAGGTGATGTTATAGGCTTTATTGGGATTAATGGTTCAGGAAAATCAACTCTTTCAAATATAATTGCGGGAATCGTACCCGAGACATCGGGTACGATAGAAATAAATGGTCAGGTCGCTTTAATTGCGGTCTCATCAGGATTGAATAATGATTTAACAGGTAGAGATAATATTGAGCTGAAATTATTGATGTTAGGGTTTAATAAAGAACAAATTAAAGCATTAGAGCCAAACATTATAGATTTTTCCGAGCTCGGAAAGTTTATTGATCAGCCAGTAAAATCGTATTCAAGTGGAATGAAATCTCGGCTTGGGTTTGCTATTTCTGTTAATGTAGATCCTGATATTTTGGTGATTGATGAAGCATTATCGGTTGGTGATAAGGCATTTGCCGAAAAAAGCTTTGAGAAAATGAAAGAATTTAAAGAACAGGGTAAAACGATGATATTTGTTAGCCATTCTATAAGCCAGATGAAAAAATTCTGTGAGAAAATTCTTTGGCTAGAATTTGGAATGGTAAGAGATTTTGGACCAACTGAAGAAGTAATACCTAAATATGAAAATTTTCTGAAAAAGTATAAAAAAATGTCAAAGGAAGAAAAGGAAGAATATAAAGAAAATGCTCTGGGATTACAGCAAAGGACATTAAATGTCAAATAAATCCTTTTATTATAGGACTCTTTTTGGTAATATTGACATAATAGGAAAAAATACTTACTACTTTCTAATCGAGTCCGTATGTTATAATATGTTTTGTTCGTGATTACGAGCGAAATTCCTTTACTGTATAATAGGAATTTAATTGGGAAGAATGTAGGTCTAACAATTGACAGCTAAATTGTCTGCTTTTGTTAGATTTTTCTTTTTGTCAAAAGTTCTTAATAACAACTAATCCTAAAAGGAGTTTAATTAAATGAAAACAGTAAAAAAAGCAATTATTCCTGCTGCCGGTTTAGGCACTCGATTTTTGCCTGCAACAAAAGCAATGCCAAAAGAAATGTTACCAATCGTTGATAAGCCTACGATTCAATATATAGTTGAAGAGGCTGTTGCCTCAGGGATTGAAGATATTATAATTGTTACAGGAAAAGGAAAGAGAGCTATTGAAGATCATTTTGATAATGCTCCTGAACTCGAGAGAAATCTTGAAGAAAAGTCTAAATATGATTTGTTAGATAAAGTTCAATATTCATCAAATCTAGCGAATATACACTATATTCGGCAAAAGCAGCCAAAAGGATTGGGTCATGCTATCTGGTGTGCTCGAAATTTTATTGGAGATGAACCTTTTGCAGTCCTTCTAGGAGATGATATTGTCCAAAGTGGGATACCATGCATTCAACAGTTGATAAGTCAATATGAAGAGACACAATCATCCGTAATTGGAGTACAAAGAGTTCCAGTTAGTGAAACACATAGATATGGGATTGTGGATCCTTCTCTGCAAAGTAACCGAAGGTATAGTGTTAAGAACTTTGTCGAAAAGCCAAAGCAAGGAACTGCTCCATCTAACTTAGCGATTATTGGTAGATATGTATTAACTTCCAGTATCTTCGAATTATTAGAAAGACAGGAAGTTGGTGCTGGGGGAGAAATCCAATTAACAGATGCTATTCAAAAATTAAACAAATTAGAAAAAGTATTTGCCTACGAATTTGAAGGCAAAAGATTTGATGTTGGAGAAAAATTAGGATTTGTAAAGACTAATATTGAATTTGCCTTACAACATGAAGACCTAAAAGATGAGTTATTATTAATATTAGATGAATTATTGAATAATGAAAAAGTAAAATCGTAACTTTTGTAATGGGTACTAATGTATAGAAGGTTAGATAATATTAAGTATTTGTTGGAAGTGAATTGATATAAAATGGAAAAAGTCAATGTATTATCTTACACAATAAAGGGGCAATATCTTGAAATTGATATTTCGTGCAGCAATGAGAATGAAGATCAGTTTCAAGAGTTTCTATATAAATATAGAAGTTTAAAAAAAGAAATCATTTTTAAACCACAAAAAGAAAAAATAAGCGGTAATATTTTAAGGTTAAAAATAACTTTATCTGACATACCATTTAGTGATGAGCAAAATCAATTTTTGGACTTTTTTATTATTATTAATAATAAAAAACAAAGACTAATAATGCGGTCTAATAGGGATTATTCACCTCTTGAATTTTATAAAATTAACTCTTCTAAAATAGCTATCCCATATATAACACAAAAAGGTGGACTTTCTATATTATATGGAAATGCTTCACTTGTCCTAAATAGACTTTTTAAATCAGTAAATGAAAGTATAATATCGGGTATTACAACAAATATAAATAACACTCAAATAATTATTTCCTTTAGTGATTTTACAATCGAGGATAAACAATATTTTATATCTTTATACAATAGGTATACAAATTATAAAAACGCTATAAAATATGAAATTTTATCTCCAACAACTATTTCCATTGACATAAATAAATTTAAAGATTTTGAAAACGGAATGTATGATCTTTGCTTAGAGAGAATAGATGCAGATTATTTATCAGTGAGTCCGATTCATTTATTTTATAAAGATATTAGAATTAGACCAATTATTACACAAAATGAAAACGTTGAATTTGAGAATGTAAATAAAAGTGAAGAAAATAAAAAGATTCATGTTTCAGGCACAAGAATAGATAATAATAAATTACAGCTTTTCTTTGAAGAGGAACTATTTGATACTAATCAATGTCAACTTTTTATTATGAACAAGGCAAATTCTAAATTAACTGTTATTAAAGACATGGATTCCCATGAAAAACAGTTATCATTTGCTGTAGACAAGACGTTTGAAAATAACACTGAAATGCAGAAGTGGAAATTATTAATTAAAATATATAAAAATGAATTGGTTGAAATACATGAACTTATTACAGATATAGATAAGAAAAACATAAATAGTTGGAATGCAAAGCATGATAATAATGATTTCCATATTATTCAATATGTTTCGCATGAAAATGAAATTATATTTTTTCTAGGCGATTGGGACTCTTTTGAAAAAGTAAGATACATTACGTTAAAGAACAATATGTTAATAAGAGACGTTGATGTTAAAAACTCGCATCTTCATTTTGTTTTGGTGAATTTACCCATTTCACATTATGAACGATGTCAAGTATTCCTTAAAAAGAGAAAATCAAATCATATCTTTTTTCTTGAAGCTAATATGGCGGAAAAAAGTGGTGAGACCTTAGTCGATATTGATTTAAACAATTTTATTGAAGAGTATAGTCACGAGGTTTCGCGATGGGATTTTTATATTGAATTAGTTAAGGATAATGTTAAAGAGTTAAATAAAATTGGATTGTTTAATAAACCTTATTTACCAGCGCATAAAAGGTATTACAATGCTATTAAAACGGAAACAGTTAATGTTCTTGTACCTTACTATACAGTTAAAAACGAATTATCGATAACCATAAAAACTGAAACGTCTTTATACAATGAAATTCTAAAGGCAAATGTGGAAGTTATTGATTTTAATTTGAAGAAGGGTATTATGCAAGGGAAAGTAAATATATCTTTGTCCGAGTGTGATAACTTTTCTGTTACATCATTTATTGTAAAATATAGAAGTAAAACAGATTTCATCGAATATAAAGGATCAGTTACAGAGGCAAAAATAAACAATTATGAATCAAGTGTGAAATTTATATTAGACTTTAGTTCATTAAGCTTTGAGCAGTATTATTGGGATTTATATTTAGAAGTTTGGACCTCTGGGAAAAAGTATTTAGTTATCCTTAATAATCCAACAGAAGAAATAAAAAAAAGCATTTCGCAAAATACGAGAAAATATTTATCCAAGCACACTGATGATTATCTCATTTATCCATATATAACAGTTAAAAACACTTTGGCTTTAACTTATAGGAAAAGAGAAGAACATGAAACTGTTTTATTTACTATAAAAGATGCTTTTGCATACCTTATATTTATATTATTTAAAGGGTACTTTTCAAAAAATCAAATTTGGCTTGTCTATGAGAAGTTTTCGCAAACTGCTCAGGATAACGGCTATTACTTTTTTAAGTATTTGTATAATAATCATCCAAACATCAATGCTTATTACATTATTGATAGAAACTCGCCTGATTATAATAATTTAAAGGGTATGGAGAATAAGGTTCTTCATTATATGAGCTTTAAGCATTTATTATATTTATATGCTGGAAAACTATTGGTTTCTTCGGAAGCTAAAGGTCATTGTTATATTTTAAGACAACAAAATGGAAGATTGAGAAATATTATTAATAACAAGAAAGCAGTCTTTCTACAACATGGAGTAACTGCTTTGAAAAGGGTTGGTCCAACATATGGGAAGAAAAGTAAAAATGCTGTAGAGCTATTTGTTGTAACATCCGATTTTGAGAGTAGGATTATAAAAAAATATTTTGGATATGACGAAAAAGAAATAATTAAAACGGGATTTTGTAGATGGGACGCATTACAAGACAAATCCCAAGAAAGTCCAACGAAAGAAATTTTATTAATGCCAACATGGCGTTCTTGGTTGGATGATGTTTCGGATAAAAAGTTCGTTGAAAGTAATTATTATAAGAACTATATCGCTTTATTAAATTCGAAAAAGCTTGATAAAATATTAAATGAAAATAACGTAATAATGAACTTTTATATTCATCCAAAGTTCAAAGCATATATCGATAAATTTAGTTCGAATAATAAAAATATAAAGATATATCAATTTGGGGAAGAAAAAGTAAATGAATTATTAATGAAGAGTTCGTTATTGATCACAGATTATTCAAGCGTGTCGTGGGATCAGTATTATCAGAAGAAACCAATTATATTTTATCAATTTGATTATGACGATTATAATCAGCTGCAAGGCAGTTATTTAGATATGGAATCTGATCTTTTTGGAGATAGAGTGTTTGATTCGGACAGTTTAATCGATTCCGTAGAAAGTTATATAGAAAATAATTTTGCAGAGAAAGAAAAATATGCAGAATTAAGAAATAGCTATTTTGACTTTGTTGATCAAAAAAATAGCGAACGAACTTTTAATGCCATTATAAAAAATAGAAAAGCATTAGAGTTGGAAAATAAACCTGGTTTTCTAATCAGGGTTAAGAGGTATTTAAAGAAAAAGATAAAGGCTAAAGCACAATATAAGAAATAACTTTTTATGCATCCTAACATTTATTGTTTAGGGTGTTTTTTTATTGGAAAAGCATTAAACTTTATCGAAAACATTACGATAATATTGATAGCATCTTAGAAAAACATTATTGTAATGGAGGCCAATTTCATGAAAAGATTAAGTAGCATAGGCGTTTATATTTTGCTTATTGCCTTTTTGTTTCAAATGTTTCCAATGTATATTTCAGCGAATTTCGACCTGGACGAAGAAATGCAGTCTGAGGTTTTTCTTTTTGCCGAACAATCCGAACAATATATCGAATTATATGCCGAGGAAAATGAAGAGCAAGAACTATTAGCCAAAATACCAGATGGAACACAGGTTAAACTAATAGAAAAAAACGAGATATGGTCTTATATAAAATATGAAGAGAATGTTAAAGAGTCTTCAAGGATTTTAACTGGCTTTGTTAAATCTCGTTATGTAGTCGACTCGACAAAGAAATCTTTTTTTCTAGAAGAGCGTCTTAATAACGAATTAGCAACTGAAAACTCAGTAGAGGAAACAATACCTGAAGTAGCGATAAATCTTCAACCAGAACAAGAAGAAGTCGTAAACAACCCTAAACCAGAAACTCATGAAATCGTAAATAATGAACAAAAGTTAAAATCGAATACCCATGATATTCAGGAAAAAAAGGTAATAGTGGACGTTGGTGAGAAAAAAGTAGATACTGCGGGGGGAAAGGTAAAAACAGAACAACCTACTATAAAAGTAGCAAAAAACAATTTGTCCTCTGTAAACATTCAAAAGAAATCACCAATAAAAGGGATTGCTCTTAATGCTTCAACTAAAATATACACTGAGCCCTCGCTAAGTTCAATAGTGATAAAATCCTATAAACAAGGAAGTATTCTTACCTATTATTCGTTTAATGCTGATTGGTTTGTTGCAACCGTTTATATTAATGGAGACAAACATACGGGGTTTATCTACGCAAAAGATGTTGAGAATGTTACTGATTCCAAGATAGTTCAAAAAGGGATAGCGATTAAAAAGTCTGTACCAATATATTCAACTGCTTCCAATCAAGGAAAGGTACTAAAAAGCTATAAGGAAGGACAATTATTACAATTCCGCAGCTTTGCCACTAATTGGTACATTGCCACCATTTATAAAAAGGGAAGTAAAGTAACGGGATATATTCATATCAACGATATTGAAATAGCCAATACTTCTGAAGTGGTTCAAAAAGGTGCAGCGCTTAAAGGACCTACGCGTATATATTCAACAGCCTCAAACAGTGGGAAAGTCATTAAAAGCTACAAAAAAGGACATGTTTTAAAATATCGTACTTTTACATCTAATTGGTATATTGCGACGGTTTATGTAAAAGGCAAGAAAACGAATGGTTTTATTTATATAGAAGATGTAGATAACATATTAAAGAAACAATCTACAATGAAAGGGATAGCTACCTCTCCTACAACAAAAGTTTACGCAGGTGCTTCAACTCAATCAAAGGTATTGAAGAGTTATAAATTCGCTAGTAAATTAGTATATCGGACTTATTCGACAGACTGGTATCAGGCGACAGTATATGTAAATGGAAATAAGAAAGTTGGCTTTATTCACAAAAATGATGTGGCCAATATTTCGGGAAAAGCAATTGTACTGGATCCGGGTCACGGAGGTACAGATCCGGGGGCAAGTGGAATCGGAATAATAGAGAAAACATTAAACTTGGATATTGCGCTGCGTACTAAAAAATTATTAGAGACTGCAGGATTTAAAGTTATTATGACAAGAACAACTGACGTCTTCATTCCCTTGGAAGAAAGGGCGCGTATTGCAAATAACTCCAACGCTGATATTTTTATAAGTATTCATGCTAATACGTTTAATAGTTTAGCGAAGGGCGTAGAAACTTTTTGGTATGGAAAATATGAAAAGGAAAACAGTATTCGCCTTGCTACTGTATTGCAAAATAATGTAGTAAAGTCAATGAATAGCTTTAATCGTAGAGTAGCAGAAGGGAATTTCCATGTTATACGTGAGACAAGACTTCCAAGTGCACTTGTAGAAGTTGGCTTCATCGATAATCCACAAGATGCAGCCAAGTTAAGAAAAAGTACTTATAGACAAGAAGCTTCTATAGGAATATTTAATGGTGTGATTGATTATTTTTTAGGTAAATAAGTGATCAAAAGAGAAATCTGCAAACTAGATTTTGCAGGTTTTTTCATTTTTTAGTAATATTGCTATTTTAATATTGTATAATAAACGGGAGGGAAATTTGTAGAATTTAGGTGATTTATGGGAGAATGCTAATTTGTTGCCAGTAAAATTAGGATTTTGGATTAAATTGTTACTGATGGAGGAAGTAAATGAGAACACCTATGAAACTAAGTATATATGCTATGCTTTTTGCCTTATTTATTCAGTTATTTCCACAAAATATTGTCGCTGAAAGTCTAGAGGAAACAGATAATGAACAGCAGGAAGTTTTTTTGTTTGCTGAAACAGCTGATGAAACAATAGATTTATATGAAGATTTAGGTGAAAAAAATGTATTAGTTACCATTCCTGACGATACAAAAGTTGAATTGATTGAAACTTTGGAAGATGATTTTACTTTAGTAAAGTATATTGAAATTTCCAATGAGAAAGATTCGGAAACTCAAGAAATTATTTGGACAGGTTATGTTCTTTCGGATTATGTTATTAACAGTGAAGAGGCGGAAAAAATCCGGGAGGATCGCCACGAGGCTGAATTGAATAAGGACTATAGTGAGGAGACTCAATCCGCAGGAAATGAGACAGTAGAAGAAAAAACTTCAAAAGAAAAAGTAGTGGATTTGCAAAAGAACCAGCAATCTAATGTAGATGATCAACAGAATCAACAAGTACAAGAAGAAGTAGGTAAAGTTCCCGATGAAGAGCAGGAATCCAGTTCTTCCCCTCAATTGCCTAAGGAATCTCCTGTCATTAAAGGAGTTGCTATAAAACAACCTACGCCAATTTATGCTGATACAAATGTAAATTCTAGTGTTTTAAAGACTTATAAGCAAGGCCACATTCTTTCATTTCGTGCGCTCGACGCCAACTGGTACATAGCAAACGTTTATGTAAATGACGAGAAATTGACCGGTTATATCAATAAAGATGATGTGGATCTTCTAATCGATTCTAAACGAATTGAAGGATATGCTGTAAAACAAATAGTTTCAGTGTATGCAACCCCATCTCAAAGTGCAAAGTCCATAAAAAGTTATAAAATTGGGCAAGCCTTAGTTTATCGTTCATTTTCTTCTGAGTGGCATGAGGCGACTGTATATGTAAACGGGAAAAAACAACAAGGATATATTCATGCAAAGGATGTAAGTAAAACTGCTCCAAGCTTATCGGGTGTATCTATAAACTTAACAACGGTATATAGTAATGCTTCAACAAGTTCAAAAAAATTAAAGACTTATAAACAGGGGCGTATATTAAAATATAAGAGTTATACTTCCAGCTGGCACGTCGTAACAGTTATTATTAATGGTAAAAAACAAACAGGTTATATAAAAACATCAGATGTTGGGGATCTAAACGCCACCTTAAAAGGTTATGCGTTAATTGATCAGACTAACATCTATAGTAAGACATCAAAAAGTTCTTCTAAACTCAAAACTTATAAAAAGGGCCATCTTTTACAGTACAAATACTATAATTCCAATTGGTTTAAAGCGACAGTCTATATAAATGGCAAAGCCAAAACGGGATATATAAACGCCAAAGATGTTAGCATCAATCCTCCCTTATTAAAGGGCTACGCTATAGCGAATCCGACGATTGTGTACAGCAAAACATCGAAAAGTTCAGCGAAAGTCAAATCGTATAAACTTGGAAGTGCATTGCAATATCGCCCTTATGATAAAAATTGGTATATTGTTACTGTTTATGTCAATGGCAAGAAACAAACAGGTTACATTCACGTAAAAGATGTGGGAGATAAAAAGGCATCGAAGCCAACAGGAAATACGAATATTGTTAATCCATTAAAAGTATATTCCTATTCTAATATGATTAACGACATTAAAAAGCTGCAAAAGGCTTATCCTGACCTCATTACTTATAAAGTGATAGGAAAATCTGAATATGGTCGTAACATTTATGCTGTCTCTATTGGAAATGGGAAGCCTACCACTTTTATTAATGGAGCACATCATGCACGAGAATGGATCACAACGAACTTAAATATGTATATGCTTGAACAGTATGCGAAAGCATATTATAAAAAACAAAAAATACAAGGCTATAATGTGAAGAGTATATTAAATTCAACAACAATTTGGTTTGTCCCGATGGTAAACCCGGACGGCGTAACTCTTCAACAACAAGGGTTAAAGGCATTTCCAAAAAGTGACCATGCTTCCTTAATTAAAATGAATGAGGGAAGCAAAGACTTTAAACGTTGGAAAGCAAATGCCAAAGGAATAGACTTAAATCGACAATACGATGCAGGCTGGAAAACGATACATTCAAGTCCAAAAGCTCCAAGCTATAAGAATTTTAAAGGGTATAGTCCTGCCAGTGCTGCTGAGGTTAAAGCTATATTGAAGTTTGACAAAGAAATTGATCCCGAAATAGCAGTTGCTTACCACAGTAGTGGCAAACTGTTATATTGGAATTATAAACAAGATGCCGCAAGATATAAGCGTGACCATGTTTATGCCAATGTAATTGGAAAAATGACAGGTTATGCTCTGATGTATCCAGGACCAAACCCTTCAGGAGGCGGATATACAGATTGGTTTATTCAAGCTCGAAAAAGACCAGGTTTCACACCAGAAATAGCAACGTATGTTTATGAATCGAGCCCTCCACTTTCCGAATTTAATGGTGCTTGGAGAGAAAATCAAGCAGTTGGACTATACGTTGCACAAGAAAGTGTGAAGTTATACGCAGCTAGGAAGAAGTAAGAATGATAGATGATATATAAAAATTTTATATAATGATACTCACTATATAAAAAAGTGAACAGGTTATAATTACCTGTTCACTTTTTTGCAAGTGAATCATGTTTTTTAGAAAACAAAAAAGGAAAAATTCCAACAAAATATTTACGAGTTTGAAAGAAAAAGATATGATATGAGAGAATAAATGGAATTTACTTACACTATTTTGATGAGCTTATATATAGGATGATCACAGTTAGGGACTATTTATTAAATGAAAATAAAGCTTTTTTGAGAAGGGGATATTCTGTGAGCCAAAATACACCTATCATACTGATCAATTCACTGGATGTTGTTAGAGGGGGAGTTACAAAGGCAGTTTTAACTAGGGCTAATACATTAGCAAAGAAATTCGACAATGTTTTTATTTTCACCTTTCTGATTCAGCATAATCACGAAAATATCATTAAAAAGTTATATCAAAAAGGTTTATTGGATCCGAAAGTAAAAGTAATGAATTTGTTTGAAGGTATAAAACCCCAGGGGAAAAGAATTAAAATTAAAAAAAGTGAATTAAAAACGAAAGAAAGAGGTCTAGTCGAAATAAGGGATAAAAAACAGGCTCAACTTTCATATCGTTACTATAAAGACGGATTGTATGTTAAGTACAAGAGATTTACCAATGATGGGAGATTAGTGTTTATCGATTATATGGATGAATCTCGTCAGCGAATTAAACGTATAGAGCTTGATTCCAGAGGCCGTGTTACTTGTATAAAACATATGGATATTACATTAAATAAACCCCGACTTGAAAGGTACTTCGATAAAAAAGGGAAATGTTACTTATCTGTTTGGATAAATCCAAAAACTGGAGAAGAATCAAAAATAATAATATTCGATAAACAACCTAAGGAATTTAGATCGCTAGTAGAATTTCAACGTCAGTGGCTAGATGGCGAATTACTGAATATCGAAAATCCCGTAATAATGGTTGATAGAAGGCAATTAGATAGCTTGGCAATGAAAGTGAAAAATAAAGATGCAAAAAAAATTGCTGTTATTCACAATAATCATTTGAAAGCTCCTTATACTTTTGGTTCAGAAGTAAAAAAGCAGTATGATGAATTATTTAATAATCTTCAAAGTATTGATAAAGTGGTTCTCTTAACAGAAGAACAACAAAATGACATTGAAAGTTTATACAAAGTAAGTGAAAATAAATTTTCTGTTATTCCTCATCCAGCAAAACAAGTAAATCAAAGCGTTGAAAAAGATTTTAAAGAGCAATACAACTCAAATCTAGCAGTAACGCTTGCACGTTACGAATCTCAAAAAAGGCTTGATCTCGCCATTAGAGCCTTTAAACTTGTTGTTGATAAAATTCCAACCGCTGAGTACCATATTTATGGATTTGGTAAATTAGAAGGTGAATTGAAGCGTTTAATAAAGGAATTGAACTTGGAAAACAATATTAAGCTCAAAGGGTTTACATCAGAGGCCAATTTTATTTATAAAAGCGCGGCTTGCTCCATCTTAACTTCGGATTTCGAAGGGTTTGGTATGGTTCTCACCGAAAGTTTAGCGTCAGGGACCCCTGTCGTATCTTTTGATTTAAAATACGGTCCAAAGGATATTATTAGAGACGGTATCGACGGCTATCTCGTTGAAAAAGGAAATCTTAAAGACTTAGCTGAGAAAATAATTAAGATAATGGAAAATCCAAAATTAAGGCAAGAACTTGCAAAAAATGCTTTGGATATAAATAGACGCTTTAGCGTAGAAGGATATGCAAATAATTGGGTTGACTTATTGAATGGAATATAATTATGTATGATATGGATATCTCCTCTAGTGAATGAAAGCAAGAAGATAGAAGGCAATAATACCTCTTAAAATGAATTTATGATTAAGAGGCGATTTTAAGAGTAAGAGAAAAACAATACCAATTTTCTCTCACTCCCGAAAACCAGCTTGTAAAAAAAGAAGGTATTATAGAATGGGGCACATAATGAGGAAAAAAGCACTATTTATGGGATTAATGGCATAGCGTTATTTAGTCTAGGGAGAATGGCAGCTCCAAAAGTTTCAGTGTGGTTCAATGGAAAAACGAAAGCTACAAACGTAAAAGTTATAAATAATAAGACCTATGTACCGTTGAATGATGCTGTAAAGTAGTTCGGTGGAGCTGTTAAATATGATAAAAAGCAAAATAAATATACTATAACTTCAAAGGATTATAAACCACTTGCAAAAGCAAAATCCTATAATGTTAATGTATCCAAAAAATCAGGTCCAATGAAACTAACTAAACTATTAGTTTAAGATTGGCATTTGGGCAAATGAAAGTAAAACAGTTGTTATAGTTAGAACAGGAAACAACAAGGCGTGTGAATTTTCATTAGACATTTAAAATAAAAATCACAAAAACTCTAGCCACGTTTGCAGAAATTTTTTCTCATTTGGGGCTTTTTTATCTAGAATTAGTGCTCGATATTGGAGAGATAGCGCCAAGGCCGACTGCCTTTTACCGTTTCTCTTGGTAATGTCCCAGGTGACTACCGTTATCAAGAGAGGATCATGATAAATTTAAATAAAAGTTTAGTAATATACGAAAGCGTACAAAAAATAATAAAATAAAAGGTTATAACGCTAAAAGTATATAAAAAAATCCGAATTTCAGACAAGTTTAACCGTGTCTAAATTCGGATTTTGTGTTTACTTCAATTGTTTTTTTATGATTGGTTGATTTTCATCAACCGACTGTTTCTTATTGTTCATTGAATAACTACTATAATATTCATCAAGCCCATAATGATACTTGTTGCCTAGTTTATCCTTATATTGAAGAATATAGTATAAATCGTCAGTACTTACCTTTTTGTAGGTTATTTTATTTGTTCCTTTTGATAGCTTATAAGTTTTAGAATCTAGCAATGTTTCATTGTAATAACCATCGTAAACATAAAGGCTTAAATCTATGGCCTCTTTCAGTGTAATTTCAAGATTTAATGCTGTATTTTTCCAGTAATATTCATCCGAGGAAGTGAATGAAGGAATGTGGGATACAAGCCAAGTTGGATCTTCTTCATTTGTAATCTTTCCCTTCACAGTCGTTACAGTACCATCAGCATTCGTTGCTTTAATGACATATACATAAGAATCGTCATATGGATAATATCCATCATCATCAAAACCATCCCATTTAAAAGAATTAATGCCTGCTTTTCGGGCAGAATTCTTCACGATCGTTCTTACTTTATCATTGTAACTATCAAAGATTTCAATCGTTACGGTTGCAGCATGTGATAGTTTATAAAATACTTCACTAGCAAATTCTGCATAATAACGATCATCATATTCTACTATTGAAGGGTATTCAATTGAAACCTTTGTTAATGCTACTGTAAGATTCCCTGTATAAAATCCAGAATTCTTATATTTATCAACAACAGTAATTTTATATTGATATTTACCATCTGCCAATATTTTCCCAGCTTGGTCTTTCCCATTAAACACAAATTTTTGTGTTCCAGCCGCCTTAGAAACTCCAGACTGAATGGTCCTAACCACTTTTCCATCTCTTAATATTTGCACCGTTACTTTACCAGCTTTGCTAATTGTATAATCATAGGAGGTATTACCGGATGCCTTATAAACAATATCTTTTGTCGCCTGAATTGTTGGCTTGATCCAATTTTGCAAGTTGAATGTTTTTGACTTACTTGACAATTTGTTGCTGGCAGCATCTTTTACTTCAACAAGTAAATAATACTTTCCTTCCGCAACATAATTCCCTTTATCATTTTTACCATTCCAATTTAATGTAATGGTTCCTTTGTTGTAGGATTTATTATTAGTTATTCGTTTTACTTTGCTACCTTTTTCGGTCACGACGTAAGTCGTCATATTTACTTTTTCTTTTACAGTAACTTTTAAAACTGGTTTTGATTTGCCGTCTAGTTTGTAGGTCGATCCGGATAGAGAAATCTTGGCAGTAGGTTTGACTGTATCAACCTTTATAGACATAGTTGCATTTTTCGATTTGACTCTTGCAGAATCAGTCGCTGAAACGACTAACTTGTAAGTCCCATCTTTCACTAATTTACCTTTGCTGTTTTTCCCATCCCATGTTAGTTTCTTATCTCCAACACCTGTAGACTTATTATTTAATAGTGTCTTAACAAGTTTATTTTTATTGTCATAGATTTTCGCTGTTATTTTTCCAGGTTTATTTAAATTGTAGGAAATCGTCAACTTGCTATTCATCTTAGGTGAGAAGACAGTGGAGGTCTTCATATTTACGGCAATTTTGATTTTATTACTGATTTTGAATGCTTTTGTTTTACTGATTGTTTTCTTACCGTTTGTTAATTTGGCTACAACCTTATAGTTGCCTGATGGTGCGTAAATGCCATTACTTTGTTTTCCATCCCAAGATGCCGATACTTTAGATTGATTCCATACTTTAGAGCTTACTAACGTTTTTACCGTTTTGCCTTTAGAATCTTGGACATAAAGTGATAGCTTTGCTCCTTTCTGTACAGAGAAGGAAATGGAGTTTTTCTTTTTACCATCTACTGTAAAATTAGTATTTAAACTAATACTGGAAATCGGATTAGGAGTTTTTTGAAGAGCTTTATATGCATCGACACGCCCGTAACCGTAATAATAATCCCAGCCTTTAGAACCTAAATCTACTGAAGAGGTTTTTAAAATATCATAGACTTGATCTGCGCTTAGTAATGGATTTTTAGATAAAACTAATGCAGCTACCCCTGAAACAACAGGTGAAGCCATGGAAGTTCCATTCATATTTTGATAGGAGCTTCCTGTAACGGTTGAATAAATATCCTGTCCCGGAGCGGCCAGATCTATATAGTAACCGTAATTTGAGAAATCTGTAATTCCGTCACTTTTATTCGTTGCGCTGACTCCTAATACGGATGATAAGGCAGCAGGATAAGTGTACCTGGAAGTATTGCTGTTCCCAGCAGCAGCAATAAGAACAACTCCAGAACTCTTGGCATATTCAGCAGCGTAATCCAAAACATAACTATACGCTTCACCACCAAGACTCATGTTGACTATGTCAGCGCCTTTATCTGCAGCATATACAAGAGCTAACGCTACGTCATACATATCAGCTTGATCACCATAAAAGGCGTTAATTGGCATAATTTTAACATTGGGTGCAATTCCAGCAACCCCTGCTTTGTTCATGGAAGCGGCGATGATGCCGGCTACATGTGTTCCATGTGGATGAGGGGTAAAGGTTTTTCCGCCAGTGACCGCATTGTAAGGTGAGACAATTTTTCCTTTTAAATCGGGATGAGTTGTTTGAACGCCGGCATCAATGACTGCGACCGTAATCTGGGCCGACCCTTTTGTAATATCCCAAGCTTTTGGCATTTGAATTTTTTTCAAATACCACTGATTTTTATAGCCAGGGTCACTCGGAGTAAATCCCTTTTCTACTTTATAATTTGGTTCAACAAATTCAACGTCTTTGTATGTAAGTAAATCTTCTGCAATTTTGATTAGATCGCGTTTTTCTTGAAAAGTAACGAGAGAAAATGTTCCACCTGCAAGAATGGATGTCTCGGTTCCTTTAAAGGTTTGAAGAATTTTTTGCTTTTTTGATGGAGTAATGGAAGATTTAAATTTTATTACTAGTTCGTCTTTATTGAATTCCCTATTTTCGTCAAATAGACTTTCTGTACTAAACTTCGAAATCTTCGGTTCTACGTGAAGTTCTTCAGCAGATGCAACTGAAAAGAACATAAAAAAAATAAAGAAGACGAATGAAAATATCGAAACTCTTAGCCTCATAAACTACCTTCTCTCTTAATAATCAATACTTCTATTTTAATCCCTTTTCATAAGGAAATATATAGAAAAAAACACAAATATAGACAAGCCTCGAAAAAAGAGTCGCCTTCTGTCGTACGTTTGTCAATTTTCGCGTTATTTCTGGTGCTATAATGATTTTATTCTTGAGGACTGAACAGGAGGGGAGTTATGCCAAACTACAGTTTTATCTTGTTATCCGGTGGAATCGGCAAACGTATGGAAATAAATATCCCAAAACAATTTCTTCTGCTTGCGGGAAAGCCGATTTTTATTCATGTACTGGAAAAAGTAGATTTGATTGAAGAAATTAAAGAAATTATTATTCCTTGCCCGAAGGAGTTTGTATGTAAAACACAAGAAATTATTCATGATTATAGTTTTTCCACTCCAATCAGTTGTATTGAGGGTGGGAGTTCAAGACAGGAATCTGTTTATAAAGGTCTTTTGAGAGCAGCATACGAACATGTGATTATTCATGAGGCAGTTCGCCCTTTTGCATCTATTGAAGAATTCCGTAGACTGATTCTAGAGAATAATGAAAATGCCATTTATGGATTGGATATTCCTTTCACTGTTTTACAAGGAAAATCAGTTATAGAAGGGAATTTGGAGCGGGACGAGCTAGTGAATGTACAATTGCCACATAAATTTCAACGGAAAAAGCTTTTATATGCCCATGAGTGTGCACGTGAGGACAGGCTAGAATTTACGGAGGATGCAAGTTTACTTTTTCATTACTTTCAATCAGAGATCACAATATTAAAAGGCAGTGAGGTAAATATAAAAATCACAAAACCTATTGATCGGAAAATTGCAGAAGCGATATACAAAGAATCTATCTTAATGGAGGATTGATCATGCAAAAAACTTGTATTATCACAGGTGCAAGTCGTGGAATAGGAAGAGCTATTGCAATCTCCTTGAGTTTCCGAGAAGATATTGCGAATTTTATATTAATTTCTCGTACAGAATCAGGGTTAGAAGAAACAGCATTGTTAATGAACACATCAAAAAATATTGAAGCATTTGGGCTTGATCTTACACGGTACAAAGAGGTAGCTGGGGTCATCCAGGAAATGGGTAATAAATATGGAACAATTGATATGCTGATTAATGTTGCTGGTTATGCCAATCCAAAATCCCTGCTTGAAACATCAATAGAAGATTGGGAGAAAACATATCGTATTAACGTTCATTCGATTTTTAATATAACGAAAGAAGCTGTTAAGTTTATGAAAAAAACAGGAGGACAAATATTGAATGTAGCTTCTACTGCAGGAAGTTCAGCACGTCCTGGCTGGCTGTCTTATGCTTCGTCGAAGGCCGCCATCATCAATATGTCGCAAACATTATCAGAGGAGCTTTCCGATTATGGAATCTTAGTATATTGCATTTCCCCAGGACGATGTGCAACAGAACTGCGAAAAATATTAGCTCCTGATGAGGATCCAAGTACTATTATGCAGCCAGAGCATGTTGGGGAGGTTGTAAATCAATTATTATCGGCTGATGGAGTATGCCTGGACGGACAAAATATAGTTGTTAGGAAGCAAGTAAGGAAAGCTGTGAGACAAAGGAACCTAGCGTATTGAGGCGGTAATTTATGATAGAGACAGTACAACTCATCTTACTTTTTCTTATATTACTCTCGGTTAATCGACCTCTGTTAAAAAAATCCAGACTGATCTGCAAAAGAACGATCGTAGTGATGATCCATTTTTTATCAAAGTTTGTGCCCAAATCTCGTAAACTTGTAGTTTTCGGTGGAGAAAATGGACAAGGATTTAGGGGAAATACAAAATATTTATTTTTAGAAATGTCAAAAAACCCTGATATTAAGTGTGTTTGGATCTCGAAAAATAACAAAGTGACTTCATATTTATTAAGACAAGGTTTTCAAGCGTATATACATCATTCATTAAAAGGGATTTACTATCAGTTACGGGCGAAGTTGGTCATTCATTCACACTCGATAAATGACGACTTTAGTAAACCCTTTTTAGGAGGAGCGATTTCCTACAATACGTGGCACGGTGTTGGATTAAAAAAGGTATGGGGTGCTAATAAAAATACTTTTTCATATAAGGTGCTCCATGATCCAAATCCGGTTAATCGTTTCTTTGGTAAATTTGTCGTCAAAACCAATCTTGCTAAAACAAATTATATCGTTTCGACGAGTGAAACTGTTTCTTCATACTATCCTGAAACATTTTTAGTCCCGAAAGAAAATGTTTTGGAGCTGGGGCAGGTCCGAAATGATGTGTTTTTCAACAAGACGGAAGAAGATGAGGAAATTCCAGATTGGATAAAAAAAGAAAAAGTGATTTTATATATGCCGACGCATCGGAATTTTGGAAAGCTGGAAAAGGATATTAATCTAGTATTTGATTTTCAAAGATTGAATGGATTATGTGGGGAAAAAGGCTATACATTTCTCATCAAACGCCATATGTATAGCACCGGCCAAGTACCATCGATTTACGAGCGTATTGTTGATATTAGTGAAATGCCTTATGACCCGCAACTCCTGCTGAAGTATACCGATATTTTATTGACTGATTATTCAAGCTGCTACACCGATTTCTTATTATTAGACCGTCCCGTTTTATTTTATTGCTATGATTTAGAGCTTTATTTACAAAAGTCGAATGAGATGTATTTTAATTATTTTGATGTTACACCTGGGCCAAAAGTAAATCATTTTCAAAAACTGTTAGCGGAACTTGATAACTTGATGGAGGATTTGACTCTGTTTAAAGAAGAGAGAAAAAGAGTCCTAGATATATTTTATTCAAAGGAAAATCAACAGGAAGTACTTTGGAAGCAAATCGAATACATTTATATGAATATCTTAAAGTTGAGAGGTAGGTAATATATGCGATTATTCAGACTGATGCCTACTATAATCGTAAAATACATATTAAGAACTTTTTATGGATTATTTTGTATTTTATTCAAAGTGGATCAATATAAAGTGACATATGCTTCTTATCGATCAAATGTGTTAAAGGATAATCTAGCCTTTATTTATGAACGAATGATTGAAAAATATCCAGAGTATAAAGGAGATCTATTATTTAGAAAGTTTACTAATTCGATGTTCGGGAAATTTAAATATATTTTTCATATGATCAATGCATGCTATCATTTAGCTACGTCCCGTTATTTTATCGTTGATGATTATTACTTCCCGATTTATGCTATTAAACCTCGTAAAGGAATGGATATTATTCAGCTGTGGCATAGCGCAGGTGCTATGAAAAAGTTCGGTTTAAGCACAGTTGGAAAGCCCTTCGGACCGAGTGAAGAATATTTAAAGCATATAAAAATACATGGTAATTATTCCAAGGTGTATGTGAGCTCTACAGAAGTGATTCCGTACTATGCAGAAGCTTTTAATTTACCTGAAGAAAATATATATCCATTAGGAGTGCCGCGAACTGATTATTTTTATTCGATTGAAGCAATTGAAGATATAAAATCGAGGTTTTATATTGTGTACCCGAAATTATACGGAAAAAAGCTTATTTTATATGCACCAACCTTTCGCGGGAAAAGTCATGATCAAACTGGATTTATGCTGACATTTGATTTGAAGATGATGGCGGAACATTTGCAAGAAGAATATGTCCTACTAATCCATTTGCATCCTTACACGAAAACTGATCTACAACTTGATTCTACATTTGCTTTCCACATAAAAGATGCTTTTCGTATTGAAGAATTGTTGGCCATTACTGATATGTTAATAACCGATTATTCTACCGTTTTCTTTGACTTTAGCTTATTAAATCGCCCGATGATTTTTTATCCATATGACTTGGAGGATTACATTCGAAGTAGAGATTTTTATTATCAATATGAAGATGTGATACCAGGTCCGATGGCAAGAGATACGAATACGCTCATCCAATTAATAAAAGAAAGATCCTTTAGCAGTGATAAAATCTCTTCATTTAGAAAACGTTTTTTTGATTTTCAAGACGGGAATGCAACTGAAAGAATTGTGGACCATATATTCAAATAAAAAGATCAAAAGACATTATTTTTTTAAGAAAGAATAATGTCTTTTTATTGATTTTAGATATTGTGTTTCTAGATGAAACCATTTATTTTAACTTAGTTCTGCCCGTAAATCCGGGATCAATCACGTACTCATATTCATTTTCAAAAGTATCTTCACTAAATCCATATTCTTCATATTCATGATAATTAGATGTTTTTTGTTCCAAACTTTTACTTTTAAGTAAATTAGCTATCTTCGCAAACATTAAAAACACCTCTTTTTCCAAGATTAACTATCTTAGTATGAACATATCACTTTGTTGTTAATTTGAAATTAAGTGAATGTAAATTTATTGTAAAAATACAATTCTAAGAAAAACTCCGGCATCGCTAAATATTTCCAGCATTTTGAAGTTTCTTAACCCCACCTCCTTCATTCGAACTTCTCCCTTATAAATCTTTCATTTGAATATATGGTCGCTACATAAAAATGATCACTATTTTCTATTTGCTCAAATGTGTTATTAGACAGTGGTAGAAAACCATTGGAGAATTCAATCTTCATCTTATAGGTGGAACCTATTTCATAAGACAGTAGGTCTTTGTCTTTCTTTTTAAAGTCTCATACCTACTTGTCTACCCAAATTACATTGATATTAAATCCTAGGTCTAAAAAGCTTTACGATAGATAGTGAAGAATATTCGAATAGAGGAAAATAAGTTGAATATTTTTATTTTATCTTATTGATTTTATGAGGAAAATGACGATAAATGTAATAAGATACTATAAATCTACTAAACCAATGGAGCGTGAACCAATGAAGCTGGTGAAGAAACTATTTTTATTGACAGCAATTTTACTAACATGTACAACTCTGTCTCCATTTAATCATATGGCTGTGGAAGCCGCGAGTAAGACTCAAAGCATTCCGAAAACAACTTTGCAAACGACATCTAATTTAAACATGAGAAGTGGTACGGGTGCAAAGGACAAAATTATACTGACGATTCCGAAAGGTAAAACGGTAACAGCGACAGCAAAACAAGGTGTCCGTTATAAAGTATCGTATACGTATAGTTCGAAAGGGAAAAAGATAACAAAGGCTGGATGGGTTCATAGTGATTTTGTCAAAGAATACTATAAGTATACGAAAACGAGTAAGACATATTATGAAACAAACAAGCTAGCGAATCTTCGTCCAACTGCAGATACGAAGAAAAAAGCAGTCAGCAAGATTGCTAAGGGGAATGTTGTATACTCTACACAAAAAGCTGTGAATAGTATTGGACAAACATGGTATAGAGTAACTGTCAGCGGAAAGAATTATTATGTTTCAAGCGCGGATGTTAAAAAAGTCGCATCTAAAACTTTTTCACAAACAAAGTACTTTGCAAAGAATGATACGAATCTTTATTCTTCCTATAGTACGACCTCTACGAACCTTATAAAAATCCCGAAAGGCTCTTTAGTTACATCAAAGCAGAGAATCGGTAATTGGTATAAGATAAACTTTAGCGGAAAAACAGGATATATCGCTATAGGAAGCTTTGTGAAATTTGTTAGCCCATCTGAAGAACAGGTCGCCAAAGAGACATACAACGTAATAACTAAATCAGACTTAAAACAATATGCGCATAATTCGTCTAAAACACTCGCTTCTATTCCAAAAGGGAAAAATGTGACTCCAACTCACAAAACATCTAATGGATGGTTCAAGATTAAGTATGAAGGGAAAACGGGTTATATTTTAGGCACAAAAGTAAAATTGGTGAAGGAGGAAGAACAGCCTGCGGTAGAACCACCTAAAGTAGAGCCTCCAAAAGTGGAACCTCCAAAAGAAAATCCGCCAAAGGTTGATCCACCTAAAGAAGAACCACCAAAGGAAGATTCTCCTGCTGAAAAAATTAAGGAAGAGACGATTCCGAAGAAAACCTTTTGGGTGAAAGCTGATTTAAACTTAAGAAAAACAGCTGATACTATGTACGATCCAATTTTAACTATGCCAAAAAATATAATTGTGATCCCGTCCCATAAAACATCTAATAATTGGTATAAAGTTAAATACAATGGGAAAACCGGTTATGTTTCAGGGTCTTATTTACAAGAAGTTAAAACAGGCGATCCATTAAACGGGCGGACAGGGTACCAATTCATTGATTTGCGTACCCCATCACCTGTAACCGCGGCGCAGATTAATAATTATATTGCTAATTATGAAAAGCAGTCTGGTAAAAAAAGTGTTTTAAACGGAAAAGGGCAAGTATTCATTGATTCGGGGAAAAAATATGGAGTGAATGCCTTATATCTGGCTGCTCACGCCATTCACGAAAGTGCTTTTGGAACGTCGAGTCTTTCGTTTGGAAAATATAATTTCTTCGGATTTGGAGCATTCGATGCAACGCCTTATGTGGGTGCGTACCGATTTCCAACTATCAATTCAGGTATAGACTTTATTGCCATTGAAATGAAATCATCTTATCTCAATCCTGCTAATTGGAAATTTAACGGCTACCACTTAGGATTCAGTGCAAAAACGCTAGGTAATGTAAGAGTTGATGAGCTTAGCGAAGGAATGAATTTTTACTATGCGACGGATGAGAAGTGGGGACAAAAAATTGCAAGTCATATGGAGAAAATCTTACCTTATAAAAAGGCATATTATGACAAGGCTGTTGCAAATAAGACAGTTCCCGCTCGCCCAAGTATTCCTGCTGGAAGCGATGTGTTCCCAAATGAAATATCTGCAATCGCCAATCTATCTATCACGTTCCACAGTACAAAAGGTGGAAATGATAAAGTGAAAGAAGTGAAAAAAGGTTCCCAATTCACATTACTCGAGAAAACAAATGATTACTGGGTAAAAGCCAAGATCGATGGAAAAACATATTGGACTAACAATATTAACTTTGTTGCCTATAAAAGCTATATAACTGTTCAAAACCTTGGCAGGGTTAACGTGGACGAATTAAATATTCGACCTGAAGCGAACACAAACAAGAAGGAAATTGGCAAACTGAAACTGAACGACTATGTTTCAATCGTCTTAAACAAAGATGGAAGCGTAAAAATGGATAGTTCTAAATCCTGGTATCAAATTAACCTATCAAATGGAAAAACCGGCTGGGTAAGCAGCCAGTATATTACGAGGGAACTAAAATAATAAGTTTATTTTCTGATTGAACCTGCCACTGAAATATGGCAGGTTCTTTCATTTTAATGAAATTCCTTTGAATCAGTTAATGTAGATTTCATCAAATAAGCGTGACGCTCACTAACCTCTTCTAGAAATTCATCAATTAATCCAAATTACATCCGACAACGGGCCAGAAGTTTATAACTATGTTTCCAAGTGACTTTTTTCTCTAAAATCCTTCAATCGAAGAAGGCTTTTTCATATTTCCCACCATTTTCGGAAATACTTCCTACTATATTCCAGCATCAAAAGGGGTTGCAACGTCATGGATAGGAAGATACTTAAGCGAAGGATTAAATTTGTGATGGATCCGATTACGAGCTATGCTTTTCGGGAAAGTCATCGTAGGGTTCAGCAGTATGCGAAGTTTTATCAAAATTGTCGTGTGAGGAAGAAGACGATTCTTTATGAAAGTCGTGATGGGAACAGCATGACGGATAGTCCATACGCGATGTTTAAATATATGGTCGGAAACCCCAATTTCAAGGATTATACGCATATTTGGTCTGTCCAAGACTTCACAAGTCTAAAGAATGCCATTTCAAAATATCAGAACTATTATAACGTTAAATTCGTAAAGCGAAATTCAATGGATTATCTTAAATGTTTGGCGACTTGCGAATATCTCATTAATAACTCCACATTCCAAAACTTCGTGATTCCGAAGAAAGATCAGATCTATATTAATACGTGGCACGGGACACCACTTAAACATATGGGGTTCGATATTCCGGGCAATCCTTCCGGCTCCCAAAATGTACTGCGCAATTTTTTGAGTACAGATTATATACTTAGTCCTAATTCACATACGACGAACATTTATAAAAACAGTTATAAACTAGACGGTATTTATTCGGGGACGATTATTGAAGAGGGCTATCCTCGGATTGATTTAACGTTGAATACAAATCCAGAAGATATGATAAGACGTTTGCGGTCATATAGTTTGGAGCTTGATGATCAGAAAGACACCATTTTATATGCGCCTACATGGAAGGGTACAAATGTAGCGAAAGTTAATAACGACGTTCATCATATCATTGCGGATATGAATGATTTGCAGCAAAAAATCGGCGACAAGTACAATGTTTTAGTAAAGGTCCACCCTTATTTATTCAAGGAAGCTGCCCATCATCCAGACTTACAAACTAGACTTGTTCCAGATTTCATTGATACAAATGAGTTGCTTTCCACAATCGATTTACTTATTACCGATTATTCCAGTATTTTTTTCGATTTCCTTGTGACGAATAAACCAATTCTTTTTTATGCATGGGATCTCGATGTGTATAACGAGCAAAGAGGGCAATATTTAAAAAACGAAGAGCTTCCTGGTCCTCTTCTGTTTAATGCAAACGAATTGGTCGAGGCCATTCGCAATATCGAAAAAGTAGAAGCAGGCTATCGTGAAAAATACGACACCATGAAAAAGAGATTCACAAATCATGATGATGGCAATGTCACGGAGAGAATAGTGGATTTTATTTTTAAAGAATCGGGTACAAAATTGAATACAATTACGAATCTAAATTCTTCTAAAGAAAAAATTTTGATTTACCCTGGAGGAATGAAAAATAACGGAATCACCACTTCATTCATTAACTTAACGAATAATATTGATTACGATACATATGATGTCACTTGTTTCCTCCCTATGTCGAATGATGAAGAATTTTTTAAAAACGTAGAAAAAGTGAATAAAAATGTTCGCCTTCTTTTTAAAGGCGGCCATCCTGTTTACAAAATAACAGAACATTACCGGGATAAATTTGTTCATAACCGTGGCAGGAATGGATATTTGGCTAAAAAACTTTACCCTGAACATATTTTTATAAGGGAACACCAACGATTATTTGGCAAGACGACTTTCGATTACAGTATAGACTTTAGTGGCTATAGCCTGCTTTGGGCGAAATATATATTGGCAACAAATGCGAAAAAGAAAGTATGTTTTATGCATACAGATATGCTCTCCGATAGTGAAAAGGTTGTAAATGGGAAAAGACCACACCGCATTAATTTACGGGGCCTCTTTTCAGTATATGATCAATTTGATAAGCTCGTCAGCGTATCCAAAGGGACAATGGAAGTAAACAAGGCAAACTTGTCCAAGTATGCGGGCGAGGATAAGTTTGACTACGTGCTGAATTCGATCAATCCCGAGCGGATTTTACAAAGTGAAGTTGAAGTGAGAATGGAGAATGAAACACCAGTTGTTGAAAATTTTAAAGCGAGAGCGATAATAAAGGATGCTCAAAAAGCCTGGAATCTCCCGCCTTTTAATGACGGGGCAAGTGAGTTTGAATTAGGACCTGATTTTAAAAACGCAGAAATTCTGATTACGAGAAAAGCTGGTACACATTATAAATTTACCTATAACCATCAAGTAATCGGCTGGATTGGCGCTGATTCGGTTGAACTGCTCCCGGATAGCGTCATGAACGAAAAGGACGTTAATAAAATAGCGAAGCTTGCGAATCCAAAAGGACATCAAATTTGGTCGAAGCCATATAAAGTCCAAGGTGCCGAGAAAGTTTCAGGTAGCGCGGATTATAAAGATTTGATCGTTGACATTGATAGGGAGGCTGAAACTCCCCGAGGGATGTATAGTCGAATTTCTATTAATGGGGTTGTTCTTGGCTGGATCAGCAATTCCGCGCTGCAAATTTTGGATACGGATGTCATAAAAAAGAAATTACTTAAAACGAGAAATTATCGATGGAAAAAGAACTTAGTTAAAAATATAGAAAATCGAACCTTGAGTGAGGCTAAAATAATTAGGCCGATTTATGCGAAAATAACACAACCTGAACATCACCTCATTTATACACATGCTTATCCACATTGGAATGCAAAGGAAATGGCGCCGGCTAAATGGCTGGAAGGTGAGATTGTCACGATTAAAGCAGCAATCAAGACAAGATTTGGACACAGCTTTTTAATTTATCATGATAGCAAAAAAATAGGTTGGCTTGATTCCAAAGCGTTTGAGATTTTAAAAGAAGCGATGTTGATAAAAGATATAGAAGTATCGAGAATAGCAATTTTAAATTTAGATGAAAAGTATTCCATTTGGACAAAACCTTATGGACTTGATGGAGCAGAAAAAGTGGAAGGCGAGGAATTAAAAGGAGGAAAAGTTCTGATTGATAGAGAAGCAATTACATTAAAAGGAACGTATTCACGTATCTCGTCACTTGGATGGGTGAACAATAAGGCGCTACGTGTAATTGGAATGGAGGTAGACGGCCGGTATATCCCCGAACCGAGCAGTGAAGACATTAACTTTGTAACGATGGGCAGGTTGTCACCCGAAAAAGGCCAGGATAATTTGATCAACGCATTTGCTCGTTATCATATAGAAAATCCTAACAGTAAACTTTATATACTAGGTGATGGAGCTTTAAAAAAGCAGCTTCAAATCTTAATAAAGGAGCTAAAACTAATTGGTTCCGTGTTCCTCCTAGGGCAAGTAGAAAATCCCTTTTCTTTTTTAAAAAAGTGCGATTGCTTTGTGTTGTCATCTCATTACGAAGGCCAACCAATGGTCTTGCTAGAAGCGATGACACTAGGAATGAAAATTATCGCAACAGACATTGTCGCCAATCGAACCGTGTTGGAAGATGGGAAATATGGTTTGCTTGTAGAAAATAGTATTGAAGGGCTAAAAAAAGGAATGGATAAAATGGCAAAGAAGAAACATGTGGTTGAGCCATTTGATTATAAGTATTATAACGAAATGGCGATAGAATCATTTATTAAGGTGTTACCGTAAAGAGGGGGCCAAAAGTATAACTAATAGAGGAGCTTCCTATTTTGGTCATGAATAATAAAAAACTTTCTTCTTATTATTAATTAAGTCACCATTATAAAATCATCTAGAACTAGAATGGATCGATTTTCTTTATACTTCAACCACCCATAAAGGAAAAGAAGATGTCTGCAATTTACTTATGGTACAGTTCGCCTAGCTAGATATAGCATTCGCAATGGCAACCATACCGTATAATATTACTTTACTTAGCTTTAATCTTAATCCCTCTGGTCTTTGATTGTTATAACTATATTCAACTCATTTTTGAAAGTATTGTTCAGCAAGAGCTTTAATTAAAGCTTCCTTTACAGGTTAAATAAATTTCATTTTTCATAAAGAAAAGAGTACTCATTTGAGATACTCTTTTTTGATATATTATTTCTCAGCTTTGTAACTTACAGCTAATCGTGAGCTTTCTTTCATTCCAGACTTGTTACTGTTACATATACTTTTCCAGCCTTTACGCCAAGTTGTTTTATGGATAAAGAAACATTTGATCTTTGTCGCCGCTTTTGAGGTTGCTAGAACTTTTCCTTTTGTAGATGCATTATATAGCTTTACTATGTCGCCCTTTTTAAGACTTGAAATAGTAAACGTGTCATTTTTCTTTTTGTTATTAGCTATCTTTATAGAAATTGTTTTTGGTGTGTTCGTATTTTATACAGTATAGAAAACAGCAAATCGAGCACTTTCCAGTTGATTTGCTCTTTTTATAGATATGTAGATCTTACCGGATTTTAACCCAAGCTGTTTTACAGTTAAAGTAGCACTCTTTCCTTTTGAAGTTGTAGAGGCCAAAAACTTACCTTTAGAACTAGCATTGTAAACTTTTACTACATCACCTTTTACAAGATCGCCAACAGCTATTGTGTCACTTTTCCCTTTGTTATTAGTGATTTTTACTGGTTTAGTTTTAAGTGTATCTGTTTTTTCACCATTAGAAGAAACGAGCACTAAGTTCAAGTAATTTGACATTCGCCTCAATGGGAGGTCAATCCGAGTGGAATTGAAGTAGCAATATTGGGGGAGCTATTTTAGAAAGAATTGTAGAGTTCCATCGAGAGGAGAGGTGGTTTTGGGATAATTAAAGTATTGATTTAAAATATGGAGAAAAAAAGTCGCAGTCCGCGACTTTTTATAATATAATTACTCCCCTTCTGCAATAAAATACTTCTTCAAAAACTCATACCACAATTTATGGCCCTTTTTATTAGGTGCACTATTATCTTCAAGTAAATAATCCTCTAATTTTGGGTCATCATCATCTGGCCATGCACTCCAATGATCCAAGTAGTCAAGCTCGTGTTGCACGGCAAAATCCTTCAATTCATCCACTTGGACAGGGTAATACCTTGTGTCATAGACAGGGGGAGAAGGCTGTAAAACTAAGACGGCATCACTGCCTGCACCGTCCAAGGAGTTCATGAATTTTGAAATATTATCGCTATTATGTTGGGGGGCGACACTATTATCAATCCATTTAAATGGTTCAAATAAAATGAAATCTGGTTCAAAATCTATAATTTCCTTAACGTGTTCTTCATCAATAAATTGATCAGAGGAAAGTGCGTATTCGAATATTCCTATCTCTATGTTATCTTCTCCATATGTATCTACAAGAGCATCTTTTAACATGACTGACCAACCACCAGTTTCTTTTCCGAGTGCAGGCGATCCGACAAAGGCAAATTTATATGGATTGCCATTCTCCAACTTTTTCTGAAATGTTTTTTGAGCCGTGCTAGGCCAGTTATCTATATATTCCAAAATATTTACATCTCCGATTTGATTTTCTTCCAGATCGACAATTTCCTCGCTTTCTATCTTAGAATCTTTTATTTCAATTTCGTTTTCCGCAGTGGTATACGAAGAAATATTTGTCTTTTCTTTCCAATAAAAATGTCCGAATCCCAAAAAGACAAAGCACAAAACAGATGCTATTGTAACAGTAAATGCGCGCAATGCTAGACCCTCCAAACCATTGGTATTATTAATTGTAAAATAAATGTAAAGTTTTTGTTAAAAAGTGAAAAATTACAATTAAAATCTTTAAATACTATGTTATAATAATACACGTTATAAGAAAAGTCGACAATCGTCTAGGAGGATAACATGGAAGAGACTATTAGCTTGAAAGAGCTTATGTATACATTGCGAAAGAGAATGAGTTTAATTGTGTTGATTACTGTGGCAGCCATGGTCGTAAGTGGAGCTGTCAGCTTTTTTGTTTTAACCCCAATTTACCAATCTACTACTCAATTACTTGTCAACCAAGCGAAAAGTGACCAGCCTATTTATAATCCAGCTGAAATTCAAACAAACTTACAATTAATTAATACATATAACCAGATTGTGACAAGTCCGTTCATACTGGATAAAGTGATTGATGAACTTGAACTTGAATCAACAGCCAGTCAATTAAAAGAGAAAATTACTGTTCAAAGTGCAAAGGAGTCACAAGTAGTTGAAGTAACTGTTCAAGATCCGAATCCTAAAAAAGCAGCTGATATTGCCAATAAAGTAGCTAGTGTTTTTGAAAGTGAAATAGTAAACCTTATGAAAGTAGATAACGTGAACATATTAGCTAAAGCGGAGGTAGGGGAAAAAGCCTCTCCTGTTAAACCAAAACCACTTTTAAACATCGCTATAGCATTTATGGTGGGGGCAATGGTAGGAGTAGGTCTAGCGTTTTTACTAGAATATTTAGATAACACAATCAAAACACCTGAAGATATTGAAAGAATGTTGGAACTGCCTGTTCTTGGAGCAATTGCCACATTTGAAGATCAGAAACTGGAACGTCCGGCAAGAGAAGGCCGCAACACTAGGATTAGGAGTGAAACCATTGGCTAAGAACAATAACATACAGGCAGGAAAGCGAAAGCTAATCGCGAAGCTCAATCCAAAATCACCGGTTTCAGAACAATATAGAACAATTCGAACTAATATACAATTCTCTGCGGTTGATGAAGATATTAGAACATTAATGGTTACATCTTCAGGTCCTGGAGAAGGGAAGTCGACAACAACGGCTAATCTAGCAGTCGTTTTCACTCAGCAAGGAAAAAAAGTCTTGCTTGTTGATGCCGATATGAGAAAACCTACTGTTCATTACACATTTGGTATGACGAATACGTATGGGTTGACGAATGTATTGACAAGACAAATGGAATTAAATGAAGCCGTTAAAACAACGGATATTCCTACTTTAGATATATTAACTTCTGGACCAATACCTCCGAATCCAGCAGAGTTATTAAGTTCGAAGGCGATGAAGGATTTCTTTGAGAGAAGTAAGGACCAATACGATATGGTCATTTTTGATACTCCTCCCGTACTTGCCGTTACTGATGCGCAAGTATTGGCAAATCAATGTGATGGTACCATTCTGGTAGTTTCAAGCGGAAAAACAGAATTTGAAAGTGCGCAAAAGACTAAAGACCTTTTAGTCTCAGCTAAAGCAAAACTTCTAGGAGTCGTTTTAAATAATAAAAAAATTGAGAAAAACGATTATTATTATTATTATGGAACTAAATAACAGATTCGGGGCTTATTGACATTTTTCGAAAGAGCAGTAAATTAGTGCTATATTGATTGGATTAGGGGAGGAAAAAATGATTGATATTCATTGTCACATATTGCCGGACATGGATGACGGAGCTAGTCATTTCACAGATAGCCTTCTCATGGCAAAACAGGCCGAAATTGAAGGGATTCATACTATTATTGCTACTCCCCATCATCAGAATGGCAAATATATTAATGTTAAAAACGATATATTAAAAAAAGTCGAAGAGATAAATGATTATTTGAAAACAGAAAAAGTATATGTGAATATACTTCCAGGGCAGGAAACTCGTATATACGGAGAGATACTAGAAGATTATGAAGCAGGAGAAATCTTGCCATTAGCTATTCTATCAAACTACCTATTTATTGAATTACCATCAAGCAGTGTACCAAGATATACGGGACAGCTTTGCTACGATATACAAATGAAAGGTTTGACACCTGTCATTGTACATCCAGAGAGAAATAAGGAACTAATCGAGCATCCTGATAAATTGTACAAGCTTGTAAACAACGGAGCAGCTACGCAAATTACAGCTGCAAGTTTCACTGGTTATTTCGGAAAGAAAATTCAGAAATTTACTTTTGATTTAATTGAGGCTAATTTAACTCACTTTATAGCATCGGACGCCCATAATACAGCTACTCGTGGATTTAAGATGTCCGAAGCATTTGATCTACTTGAAAAGAAATATGGTCAAGATCAGGTTTACTTGTTTTTAGACAATGCGGAACAAATTGTTGCAGCAAAAGACATTTATAGAGAAGTGCCGGAACAAATAAAGAAAAAGAAGATACTCGGGCTATTCTAAAAAATAATTCGATTATTTTTTTTCGTTTGAAATTATTATTTCGAAATACTAAATGTTATTACATGTAGAATTATAATGTAATAACAACTATTAGGTAATGTCTCCTATCCGTTATCAATGGAGGCACTCGGTCATGCTGTGGGTGGAGAACCACCTTAGACACAATTTGTTGTCAGAAGGATGGTGCGAGGATGGGTTTGATGCCCAGTTCATTTAATTTATCTAGGCAACAAACAAAATAATATTTTTTAGAATGTATTGTAAATGTCTAATGAAAGCGTGCAAGGCTGTGCGTTTTCATTAGACATTTATTTTTATTAAACGAAAAGAAGGGATGAACTTGACTTATCAAAAGCGTGTTCCGCTATTGATGCTACTTGATTCAATTATCGTTTTATTTTCCATCTATGTAGGATATTTCATCTTGCATCCTTATTCTGATTTTTATACATCGAAGTTATTGCTTGTAAGTTCTGTGATCTTGCTCGTTAGCCACCATGTGTTTGCTATTATGTATCGTCTTTATAATAAGGTGTGGGAATATGCAAGTGTCGGTGAGTTGCTTACGATCACGAAGGCTGTCACCTTTTCAATCTTAACGGCAGCCATCGCTCAAGGAATTGGGAATGGTAATGTGTATTGGCGAGTCTTACTGATTACGTGGATGATGCATGTTTTACTCATTGGCGGATCTCGTTTCTCGTGGCGAATGTATCGAGATCACCATATTAAATCGAAGCTTGAGAAAAGGCGGACGCTGATAGTTGGAGCAGGCTCCGCGGGAACAACAGTCGCAAGGCAGCTCTTACATAATAATGATATTGATTTAGAGCCCGTTGCGTTTGTAGATGATGATATTACGAAGTATAAGCTTGAGATTTTCGGATTATCAGTGTGTGGCGTTATAGAACATATTCCAGACATAGTAGTAAAGAATAAAATAAAAGATATTATCATAGCCATTCCATCTTTACCAAAGTCAGAAATTAGAAGAATCTATGAAATTTGCGCTAAGACGGATGCGAATATTAAAATCATGCCGATGATTGAAGATATTATGACTGGAAAAGTATCCGTCAATGCGATTCGGAATGTTGAGGTCGAGGATTTATTAGGACGTGATCCAGTTGAACTTGACATTAGTACAATCTCCGAAACAATAGCAGGTTCAACCGTTCTAGTAACAGGTGCAGGAGGATCGATTGGATCGGAAATATGTAGGCAAATTTGTAAGTTTGCTCCCAAAAGACTAATCCTACTTGGTCACGGAGAATTTAGCATATATAACGTGGATATGGAATTGCGAAATAAATGGGAAGAGATCGAAATCCTTCCTGTCATTGCGGATGTGCAAGATCGCTCTCGTATATTCGAGGTGATGGAAGCTTATGTACCTGATGTCGTCTATCACGCTGCAGCTCATAAACATGTTCCATTAATGGAATATAATCCGAGAGAAGCTGTGAAAAATAATATATTTGGAACAAAAAATGTTGCGGAAGCAGCGGATACATTTGGGGTACACAGTTTTGTTCTTGTCTCAACAGATAAAGCCGTCAATCCACCAAATGTGATGGGAGCAACCAAACGAATTGCGGAAATGATCGTTCAAAATTTAGCGAAAGAGAGTAAGACGAAATTCGTTTCCGTCCGCTTTGGAAATGTACTTGGAAGTAGAGGAAGTGTCATTCCTTTATTTAAAAAGCAAATTGAAGCAGGTGGACCTGTTACCGTAACCCATCCTGACATGACAAGATACTTCATGACAATTCCGGAAGCTTCAAGACTCGTTATTCAAGCAGGTACATTAGCAAGAGGGGGAGAAGTGTTTGTGCTTGATATGGGGGACCCTGTTAATATATCTGACCTTGCCAAAAACTTGATCACTCTTTCTGGATATACTATAGAAGAAATCGGAATTGAGTATAGTGGAATCCGACCGGGTGAGAAGATGTTTGAGGAATTATTAAATGAAAATGAAGTACAGAAAAAACAAGTATTTCCGAAGATTCATATTGGAAAAGCGGAACCGCTTGGAAAGTCAGAATTATTTCATTTTATCGATAGTTTAATAGATATGCCAATGAATGAAATAAAAGAAACGATTGTTTTTGTGGCAAATAATAAAGAAATTAGAAAACTTCAGGTAGCGGAATAGTATAGCCTGTTTAATGAAAACTGTTAAAAAACGACTATACTTGCTGCGGAATCTTGTACTAGGTTTTTACCTTCAACAAAAGTCATGCAAATAGAATGCTTCCGATTGTTGATATAACCACAATTCAATATACTTTTGTTAAATCTGAGAGAGTTAGGAAGGATACGGATTTTGAATTTGAAGGAAGCTGGATTCTAGATGTCAGGTCTGGGTGACCAATTACTTATGTAAGTCCCTCTTCTAGTATTGAAGTTGGCTCCATCATATTTCTAAAGCAACTTTTAATACAAATGTAATAATAGAGAGGGGCTGTATTAAGTATTTATTCATTAATAGATAATGATAACATTGCTGAAAATTAAGAGCATATAGAATCAATTATTGAGACGAACAATAACTTGGAGCGACAAATAATGTTAGATTCCGGAATGATTTTAGGAAAGTTGAAAAACAAATAGAAGAATCTAGTTAAGAAATCGGGGTGTCATTTTAATGTATTTGAAGGTTAAGAGGCTAATAGATATTATTCTTTCATTGATAGGACTTGTTATTTTATCGCCTATCTACTTAACACTAATTATTGCAATTAAACTAGATTCAAGAGGGCCTGTGTTGTTTAAGCAAAAGCGTGTTGGAATTAATAAGACTCATTTTAATATATTAAAATTTCGTACTATGAGAATAGATACTCCTAAAGACACGCCAACCCATTTGTTAGAAAATCCAGAACAATATATTACTAGAATGGGAAAGTTCTTGAGAAAGACCTCTCTTGATGAGTTACCGCAAATTTGGAATATCTTAGTGGGACAGATGAGTATTATCGGACCAAGACCAGCGCTCTGGAATCAAAATGATTTAATACTTGAAAGAGATAAATATGGTGCAAATGGAGTTCCACCTGGTTTAACTGGTTTGGCACAGATTAATGGTAGAGATGAGCTTCCTATTGAGGTAAAGGCTAGGTTAGATGGAGATTATGTACAAAAATTAAACTTTAGAATGGATGTTATCTGTTTCTTTGCAACCATTATCAGCGTTGTAATGGGTGATGGGGTTGTTGAAGGTGGTGGAACTGCTGCTAAAAAGGAAGTGGCTAGTAGCAAGGAGAGATTATCTAAATGGTAAAAATATTGATTACTGGTAAAAATAGTTATGTGGGCATAAGTCTTGCAAAGTGGCTTGGCAATTATCCAAGTAGCTATTCAGTATATATGTTAAGTTTAAGAGATGAATCGTGGGAGAAAAAGGACTTCTCAGATTATGATGTAGTTGTTCATGTAGCTGGGATAGCCCATATAAAGGAATCAAAACATATTGCAGAAATGTATTATAAAGTAAATCGTGACTTAGCATTTGAAACTGCAAAGAAAGCAAAAAAAGATGGAGTTAAACAATTTATATTTTTAAGTTCGATGAGTGTCTATGGAATAGAAAGTGGTGAAATTAATAAAACATCCCTCGAAATTCCAAAAACCAATTATGGAAAATCTAAGTTGGAAGCCGAAGAACTTATAAATACTCTTAGTGATTGCGCATTTAAAGTTGCTATACTTCGACCTCCCATGGTATATGGCAAGGGATGTAAAGGGAATTATCCTAGGCTGGCAAAAATGGCACTTAATATCCCTGTCTTTCCTAATATACAAAATAGACGTAGTATGATTTATGCAGAAAACTTGTGTGAATTTATTAAGTTGCTAATTGATAAATGTGATAGTGGTTTGTTCTTTCCACAGAATAAAGAATATGTATGTTCTTCTGAAATGATTAAATTAATTACAGAAGCTCATGGTACAAGGATATACATGACGAAAATATTTAATCCTTTATTAAAAAAAATGAAGAATAATACTATAAATAAGGTTTTTGGTGATTTGATATATGATAAACAGATGTCCGAATACCAAGAAAATTATTGTTTATATGATTTTAGAGAATCAGTATTTAAGACAGAGGTGTAAAATGAAAGTGGACAAGCCTTTAATAAGTTTAATAACTGTCTCTTATAATAGTGAAAAAACAATTAAAGACACTATTGAATCAGTATTTAATCAAACATATAAAAATATAGAATATATAATTGTAGATGGATTATCTAACGACAATACGGTCTCTATTGCAAAAAACTATGAAAAAAGATTTGCGGAAAGAGGTTCTGCATATAAGATATTATCTGAAAAAGATAAAGGGTTGTACGATGCTATGAATAAAGGTATAAATCAGGCACAAGGGAAAATTATCGGCATTTTAAACTCTGATGACATTTATATAAATAATCTTGTAATTGAGAAAGTAGTAAATAAAATGGTTTCTGAAAATGCAGATTGCTTTTACGCAGATTTATTATTTGTAGATGAAAATAACACAAATAGAATAGTGAGAAAATGGAAATCTGGAAAAGGAGATTTTAGATTTGGTTGGAATCCTCCCCATCCAACCACTTTTATAACTAAAGCTACTTATCAAAAATTTGGGCTATATAAAGTTGAATACAAAATTTCATCTGATTATGACATTTTGTATAAAATTATCCATAAAGGGAAAACGAAAACAGTTTATTTGCCAGAATATATTGTGAAAATGCGTAGTGGAGGTAGATCCACAAGTGGTTTGAAAAGTAATATTATTGCGAGTAAAGAAATTTATCAAACACTTAAAGAAAATACCCAAAAGTATAAATTGCCTATTATTTTAATTAGGTTATTCGTTAAATTAAAACAATTTGTATAAAGTAGCTTTTTTGTTCGTATTTTCCTTATAAGAAATAAGGCTATTTTGTAAATATTGTCTAATTTTAATAATTATATTAGATAATATATTATGAAAGGAGAGAGTAGGATGCAAAAGGATTCTAGGATTTATATTGCGGGCCATAAAGGATTGGTAGGGTCAGCAATTTTAAATAATTTAAAAGAAAAAGGTTATAAAAATCTAATATACAAAACAAGTTCAGAGTTAGATTTAAGAGATTCAAAACAAGTATATAACTTTTTTGAAAATGAGAATGTTGAATATGTATTTTTGGCTGCTGCAAAAGTCGGCGGTATTGTAGCTAATAATGAATTTCCAGCTGATTTTATTAGGGATAATATACTAATACAAACAAATGTAATTGATGCAGCATATAAGTACGATGTAAAAAAACTATTGTTTTTAGGTAGTACTTGTATTTATCCTAAGTTAGCTAATCAGCCATTAAAGGAGGAATACTTACTTACTGGTGAGTTAGAGCCAACAAATGAACCTTATGCTATAGCAAAAATAGCAGGAATTAAAATGTGTGAATCATATAATCGCCAATATAAAACAAATTTCATTTCTGCTATGCCTACAAATCTTTATGGTCCAAATGATAATTTTGATTTGGAAACTTCTCACGTTCTGCCCGCTTTGATTAGAAAATTTCATGAGGCTAAGGCAAATGGTAATAGTAAAGTTGAATTATGGGGAACGGGAACGCCTAAAAGAGAATTTCTTCATACCAAAGATTTATCTGATGCATGCGTATTTCTAATGGAGAATTATTCAGGAAATGATATTGTAAATGTTGGTGTTGGTCAAGATATATCAATTGCGGAATTAGCAGAAAAAATAAAGAGAATTGTTGGTTTTGAAGGTGAAGTAGTTTATGATACTTCAAAGCCTGATGGAACACCTAGAAAATTAGTGGATGTAACAAAAATAAATAAATTAGGTTGGCGTGCGAAAATTAGCTTAGCGGTAGGCTTAAAAGAAACTTATGGCTGGTTTAAAGATAATTTAAAATAATAAATAACTAAGTCGGAGCCTTCCTGTTAAAAGCTTTTTGCGGACTTGAACAATAAAGAGCCTTCTCATCTCAGTATGTAGGAGTGTCTTATAACGAAAATTGACCCTAATATAGGATACCTAGGAGGACCAAGTTAAATTTAATATAAAACAACAAGGTTAACCAAGTCCCTGAACAAACGTTTGTGGTTGAAATGGATATCACCAATTATATGCATTTTGCATGTATGTTTGATTAACGAGGAATGCTACTGAAAAAGTCATTCCTATACTTATACTACAATCAAGACATAAATTTGAACTCTATTACAAAAAAATTCTTGAGGCCATGCAACTATTTAGCAAAAAAATGTCATTATCGCGATTGAATCAAAAGGCAATTATTGTCTTAACCTAGCCTACTCTCCCTATGAATGTGCATCCCTTTTGTAATTTTTAACAAAGCATTCAAAGAATTGGACTTCGTTTTGCACACCAATAAAGGTGCCAAAGATACATTTGCCATTACGATATTAGTCAAAGATGGGGGATAGTTACCCGCAGTTCTGAAAGAGATAGAGGTTGAACTACATGCCGGATCAACATCCGGCTGAAGAACTTGGTGAGGGTAAGAACAATATCATTCGTAGGACAGATTATTATTTTCCCGGGTTTCCAAGGGGATATCCGTCCTTAGAAAGATTGCCCTTGATGCCTTAGAGTGAACACCATTCCCTAGCGATTTACCTGGAAAAAAATTGGGGTATCAACCCTTTATTGGCAGGTAGAAGGGATGAAATCCCCCAAATAACTGATGGAAGCGCAGCTTATAGAATTTACCAAAATTTCCATTGGCCTAAAAGAAGAACAATAAATGGTTAGAACTCCAGACTGTTCCTTGCTTAAGAGGTACCATAATTGTTGATTTATTATCGAGATTGGAAACCTTTTACATTATGAATATCCAACCCAACTACTAAAACTATCGGGATTAATGCTATGGGAAAGCTTTTCTGCTCAACATAATGATCAAAAGCATATTTCCAAAAGACAGTTTCAGGATATTCTCTTTCGCATAAAGGTGCCGATAATTCGGCTAACGAAGCATCTTGTCGACTACATGAATATTGTACAAACAGACCAAACTTTTACGGATGAAATAGTCGATTGTAATGTGAAAGACATGGTCTTTGATACTAGGCTAATTATCTAGGACATTCCCAAGTTCATTGAGGCAAAATAAGTTTATATTCATTTAATCGTTAGACGATTGGACAACATGTTGAAGGTGGCATTATTTTTTTATTCGACCACAAGTTCCTATAGGACTTCGTTAGCCTCCTTCTTATGCACATATCATTGCCAAGATACATAGGAGAGTAAGTCAGCATAAGTAACGCAGAGAATCGCTGTCAACCGCACACCAATACTGATAGTTTATAAAGAATAATATAATTCCTGGGAATTCATCTGTCGAAAAATACTGTTTTTGATACCTTAATAACAGTTCAAATACTTGATACATCAATATTATAACGGAGGAATAAATAATGAAAATAGCGTTGATAACGGGAGTTACAGGACAAGATGGATCTTATTTAGCAGAGTTTTTACTACAAAAGAACTATGAAGTACATGGGATAATTCGTCGTAGTTCATCATATAACCAAGAACGTTTAGAAGGTTTTATAAATAATAAAAATTTTCATTTGCATTACGGTGATGTAACTGATGCCTCGAATATTATTCGTTTAATAAATGAAATTAATCCCGATGAGATATATAACTTAGCAGCTCAATCACACGTACGTGTTTCATTTGATATGCCTGAATATACACAAAATGTAGATGCAGCAGGTACGTTAAATATTTTAGAAGCAGTTCGTATACTAGGATTAGTTGGTAAGACTCGTGTTTATCAAGCCTCCACGTCTGAGTTGTACGGTAAGGTACAAGAAGTACCGCAGAAAGAAACAACACCTTTTTATCCAAGATCTCCATATGGGGTAGCAAAAATTTATGGTTTTTGGATTACAAAAAATTATCGGGAATCTTATAATATGTTTGCTGTAAATGGGATACTTTTTAATCATGAGTCTGAACGCCGTGGTGAAACCTTTGTAACAAGAAAAATAACCCTAGCTGCTGCTAGAATTGCTCAAGGAAAACAGGAAAGATTATGTTTAGGAAACTTAAATACTAAAAGAGATTGGGGCTATGCTAAAGATTATGTTGAGTGTATGTGGCTTATGCTACAACATGAAAAACCAGAAGACTTTGTTATTGCTACTGGAGAAATGCATACTGTTCGTGAATTTGTGGAATTAGCATTTAAGCAAGTTGGAATTGAAGTGGAATGGTTTGGAACCGGTGTGGAAGAAAAGGGAAGAGATAAGAAAACTGGAAAAATAATTGTGGAAGTTGACGCGAGTTTTTTCCGTCCTGCTGAGGTAGATCAATTATTAGGAGATCCAACGAAAGCAAAAACTTTACTTGGATGGTTACCAACGAAAACTTCTTTTGAAAAACTAGTAAGTATTATGGTAGAGGCTGATATGAAAAAAGTTGAAAAAGAAGAAGGGATAAGGAAGTCTTTTGACTAAGGTGGAGATATATCAATAAAAGGGGGGAGCCATCTTGAAGTTAGTATTACTTTCAGGAGGGTCAGGGAAACGCCTTTGGCCATTATCGAACGATTCTCGGTCAAAGCAATTTTTGAAGGTATTAGAAGGCGATAATGGGGAAAAACAGTCCATGCTTCAAAGAGTGTGGAAGCAGTTAAATTCAGTGAACCTTTCTGATGAGACAATAATTGCAACTTCGAAGCTGCAAAAAGACATTATTCAAAGTCAAATTGGGACGGATGTGCCACTAATTACTGAACCGGAAAGACGGGACACTTTTCCAGCAATAGCTCTTGCTGTTTCATATTTATATTCAGTTGAAAAAGTCTCAGATGATGAAGTAATTTCAATACTTCCTGTAGACCCTTATGTAGAAAATAGTTTTTTTGAAAAAGTTAAAGAGTTAGAGGGGATTTTTCGTAAGTCTGACTGTGATTTAGCTTTAATTGGAGTAAATCCTACTTACCCATCTTCAAAATATGGTTATATTGTGCAAGACAAAGATAGTAATACGGGACAAACAGAATACTATAATGTCAGCCATTTTACTGAAAAGCCTACCGAGGAGGAAGCTAAAAATCTTATCAGTATGAATGCTCTTTGGAACTGTGGTGTGTTTGCTTTTAAATCGAAGTATGTAATTGATATTTTAATAGAAAAAGGTTTGCCAACTGATTTTGAAACATTGTTAAATCAATATGACACATTACCAAGTATAAGCTTCGATTACGAAGTCGTTGAGAAGGCTAATCGCATAATTGTACTACCTTATAGTGGGAAGTGGAAAGACTTAGGAACTTGGAATACACTTACCGAGGAAACGGCATCTAATCAGATCGGAAGTGGAATTATATCTGAGGACGCAGTAAATACCCATTTAGTGAACGAGCTTTCTATACCTATTACTATATTAGGTATTCAAAATGCGGTAATAGCTGCTAGTCCAGATGGTATTTTAGTAACGGACAAATCCGCTAGTCCAAGGATAAAAGACTTTATTAAAGTGTTTGATAACCGCCTACCAATGTATGAAGAGCGGCTTTGGGGTTGGTCGAGAGTACTAGACTATGAGAAATATACCAATGGTAACGAAATGATTACGAAGCGTATTTGTATTCATAGAGGGAAGAATTCAAGCTATCATTCTCACCTTTATCGAGATGAAGTATGGACAATCGTGAAGGGGGAAGGAGAGCTTGCCTTAGAGGGGAATATTACAAAAGTAAAAGCTGGGGATAATATTCATCTTCCTGCAAATAAGAAGCATGGTATAAGAGCAATTACAGACTTGGAATTTATTGAAGTTCAGACCGGGAATGGACTAAGTGATGATGACTTTAGTAGATTATATTTTGATTGGGATGAGATGCTAAACTCTTTCAAGAAATCTAAAGTTATTTTATAAAAAGTAATGATATAAAAAGTTAAAAAGTAAGAAATTTGACTTTTTTATCGATTAATTAAGGTTTCTAGGATTCAGTTGTCATCTAAGAAGCGATTAAATGAAGTTTGGAGGAAGTAGTATGAAGATTGTTCATCTATGTCTAGCAAATTTTTTTATTGATAATTATGGTTACCAGGAAAATATGTTGACAGCTCAAAACAAAATGGATGGACATGATGTACGAGTATTAGCATCTACAGAAACGTTTATTAATAATAAACAGCTTGGTTATATTGAACCGAGTGAATATTTGAATGAAAATGGTATAAAAATTACAAGGATACCATACAGAAAGTTTTTACCTCACAAATTGATGGTTAAATTGAGGATCTATCCAAGGGTTTATCAATTTTTAGATAAAGAAAAGCCAGATGTTATACTATTTCATAATCCCCAATCATGGGAATTATGGACGGTAGCTAAATATAAAAAGAAGAATCCCCACGTTAAATTATACGTAGATAATCATGCAGATGAAGGAAACAGTGCCAAAGGATTTGTTTCTAAAAATATCCTTCATAAATTTTATTATAAGTATATCGTGCAAAAAGCTTTACCTTATATCGATCTATTCCTATATGTCACTATCGAACGGAAGCATTTTCTTGAGAAGTATTACCAAGTTCCTGATGAGAAGATGGAGTTTTATCCATTAGGTGGAACTATAATTGAAGATAAAAAAAGATTGGAATACAGAGACGAAATAAGAGAAGCATTAAGTTTTTCAGATGATCAAATAGTCTTCATCCATGCTGGGAAAATGGACAGGTTAAAAAAGACGAAGGACCTCATCATCAATTTTATGAAAATTAAAGACTGTAGATTAAGGCTATTAATAGCAGGATCCTTCACGGATGATGTAAAAGTACAGGTAGAGGAGTTAATTAATCAAGATGATCGCATTGTATCTCTCGGTTGGAAAACCCCTGATGAGCTGACCAAATACTTCTGTGCTTCTGATCTATATGTGCAACCTGGTAGTCATACAGTTTTAATGGAACATGCCACATGCTGTTCCCTTCCAGTTGTTGTGGCGGACTTAGAAAGCTATAAATTCTTATTAAAATATAGTAAACATTCATGGATTATTAGTAAAGTAAATGAATTAGAACAAATATTCACCGAAATTAGTAAAACACCTGCAATACTAACAAGCATGTCTAAAAGTGCAAACGACTTTGCACGGCAAACGCTGGATTATAAGAAGCTTGCTTCAAAATTGTATAGGTAAAGGAAGATGGTTTATGAACTTATATAAAAATATACTAGATAAAAAAGAAAGTATATCAATCGTTGGGCTAGGCTATGTGGGTATGCCTATTGCAGTTGCATTTGCAGAAAAAATAAATGTAATAGGTTTTGATATAAATGAAGAAAAAGTGGAAAAGTATAAGGCGGGATATGATCCAACCCAAGAGGTAGGCGATGAAGTAATAAAAAATAGTAAGGTGTTTTTTACTTCAGATGAAAAGGAGCTGAAGAAAGCCAAGTTTCATATTATTGCAGTTCCAACTCCAATTAATAGTGATAAAACACCAAACTTAAGCCCTGTGGAGAGTGCAACTGAAATGATAGGTCGCAACTTAACGAAAGGGTCCATTGTTGTCTTCGAATCAACAGTTTATCCAGGTGTTACCGAAGATGTATGTATACCGATTTTGGAGAAGGTTTCTGGTTTAACTTGTGGTTTAGATTTTAAAGTTGGTTATTCCCCAGAGAGAATCAACCCAGGAGATAAAATTCATCGTTTAGAAAATATCACAAAAATAGTATCTGGAATGGATGAGGAATCACTGGATATTATAGCTAAAGTATATGAATTAGTAGTAGAAGTTGGGGTACACAAAGCTTCTTCTATTAAAGTAGCAGAGGCTGCAAAAGTAGTAGAAAATAGCCAAAGAGATATTAATATTGCATTCATGAATGAATTAGCGATCGTATTTGACAAAATGGGCATTGACACCAATGAAGTGGTTGAAGCAATGAACACGAAATGGAATGCACTTGGCTTCTACCCTGGTTTAGTGGGTGGACATTGTATTGGTGTAGACCCTTATTATTTCTTATATGAAGCCGAGAAATTAGGATACCACTCACAAATTATCTTGTCTGGAAGAAAAATTAATGATTCAATGGGTGCCTTTATTGGAGATGCTATCATTAAAAAGCTGGTAACTATGAATAAAAGAGTAAAAAAAGCACGGGTTGTAATTATGGGTATGACATTTAAAGAAAATTGCCCTGACACGCGTAATTCGAAAGTAATAGATATTATTACAAGACTTAAAGAATATGAAATACAACCCATAATTGTAGATTCACATGCAGATCCAGCAGTATCTTATGAGGAGTATGGTGTTGATATTGTTAATTTGCAAGAAGTTGATAATGCGGATTGTATCGTATTTGCAGTGGCACATCATGAGTTTAAAGCCATGACTTTATCACAAATCAACGAGTACTTTATTGATGCACCAAATAGTGAAAAATTACTTGTTGATGTAAAGAGTATTTTAAATAAAGAAGAGGTTCTTTCTTCGGGATATCAATATTGGAATCTCTAGGTCGCACAACTATATATTTCATTGGAATGAAATAAGTAGTAAATAATTATTACATTTCTCTCTAGTATATGTTTTAGAATGAAATAGATTGAATCTTTCAAAGTAATATTGGAGGTGAATTTATTTCATGGAGGAATAATTTATAGGAGATTCAGATGAAAATTTCTAACACAATAACTAAATTTCCGTTAATTACAATTTTATTAATTATTATTTCATTCCCCGTCAATTATAATTTAGGTTTTGGTATAAGATTTGTCGACATAATAGTAATTACATTTATTGCTATTATTTTATTCACAAGTAACTTCCACAAGCTTTCTCATACCTTTATATACTTATATATATTTCTTTTATTATACCTACTTAGTATGGGCTATGGTATTATTTTCATTGGCATTGAATCCAGTTCAAACTTTTTTTTCATTTATAAATATATGCTTCCCTTTCTTCTTGCATATTCTTTATTGAAAGTGAAGTTGGAGGAGCAACAAATCTATCGGCTCATTAAATGGTTTTTCTTAATATTTTTCCTTTTAATCATCTATACTTATTTATATGTATTAGTTTTTTCAGGTGAAGGTAGACCTTCTTTTCCGTTCTCTAATGATATGACTTGGGGTGTTGATGCCCACTTATTTAGTGCATATTTATCAAATAGTTTATTGGCGTTCATCATGTTTGCAACCTATAAGTATAAGTTAAGTTATACCAAAAGACTTATTATCTTTTCTGCTTCTTTTGGAGCGTTATTATTAACTGGTTCAAGAACGGGAATATTAACATTAGCTATTGTTATGGTTGTTATACTTATTACTTATTTTTTTAAAAGCTTTAAAATCGGTTTAATTAAGTACCGAACGATATTTTTTGTCCTAACTTTAATACTTTTAATCCCAGTTGCTGTCTATAGTTATGATTTAGTAAACCAACAAGATAATTATAAGGAAAATTTGATAAATAGAGCATTAAATTTTAATTTAGCTGAAGATCAAAGTAGTTTGAGCAGACTAAACAAAGCTAGAATGGGCCTTGAATTAGTTAATAAGGAATTAATATTTATTGGTGTAGGTATGCAAAGTACCGAGATGGTATGGTTTGATAATTCTATTGCTAATATTGTTGTTTCATCTGGGTATCTCGGTCTAATCGCCTTTATTTTTATTATAGTCTCTTTTATAAAGAACACGTATAAAGTGGCAGTAAGACATGATAGATTAAGGGAATTTAATGTTTTTTTTGTTGTATTTACCCACTATATTCTTGTTAACATGATTACAGAATATTTTTTAGTTTCGAGAAGCATTGTTCCATTTATTGTATTTATAATCTTAATAATAAAAGTTATAAATATTCCAAAGTTTGAACAGCAAGTAAGTGAGTAAATTCAATTTAATATTTTTTAGAGGTCTACCTACAAAAAGGGGATATAATACAGTGGGAATAAAAAGCTTGATAAAAAAGTTTGTTAGTTTATTCTATGCTCTCATTAGGAAAGATTTACTTCTAGATTGGAAAAGTGAAATAAATCCTAATGTTTATAAGCACTTAAAGGGTTCTACCAAGTACAAAATATCAGTGAGCAATTCTGTTTTATCAGGAAATATCAAGGCAGGCAGAGGTTCAAAGTTCTTAAATGTTACCTGTTACGGAAATGTCAGGTTAGGGGATTTTGTATCAGTGAATGGTCCTGGCACAAGATTATCGTCAAGGATAAAAGGAATAGAAATTGGGAGTTACTCTTCCATTGCATCTAATGTAGTGTTACAAGAGGATTATCATCGAACAGATAAGGTATCATCATATTTTATGAACAATAATTTATTTAATAAAGGGATAGAAAAGGACATTTATTCAAAGGGAAAAATAGTAATAGAAGAGGACGTTTGGATAGGTTCTAGTTCCGTTGTATTGTCTGGAGTTAGGATTGGAAGAGGGAGTGTGATCGGTGCTGGAAGCATCGTAACTAAAGATATTCCAAGGTATTCCATTGTTGCTGGAAATCCAGCGAGAGTTTTAAAGAAAAGATTCGAAGATCATATTATAGATGCTTTGGAAGAATGCAAGTGGTGGGAATTAGAACCATCAGAAATGGAAAAAATAGAAGCGTTTTTTAATGCAAATCTTCATGAGATAAAGAGTAAGGAAGACGTTTTATCCTTATTAAATAAATTATAGCTATATCTATTGAGTATGAAGAAGAGGAGATTCAAGTTAGTGACTACGAATCAGCTAGCAAAACATAATAAATCGTTTGTTAGAAATATTTTAACACTAATGACAGGAACAACGATTGCACAGGCTTTGCCGATTGCTGCATCTCCTATCTTAACAAGAATATTTACACCTGATGACTTTGGAATATTAGCACTATTCTTATCCATTACATCTATTATAGGTGTCATGATTACTGGTAGATATGAGTTAGCGATTATGCTGCCCAAAGAGGATAAAGAAGCGGTAAACTTAGTTGCCTTATCTATAACTATTGCTGCTGGAATTAGTTTATTTTTGCTCACCCTAATCATAATTTTTGGAGAGCAGATTTCCGCATTATTAGGTAATAGTCAAATTTACCCTTGGTTATTTTTTGTGCCATTATCTTTGTTCCTAACAGGGATATTTCAGGCATTTAATTACTGGTCAAATCGAAAACTACAATATAAAAGAATAGCCAATGCAACTATTTCAAAATCTACTACGACTGCAGGGATGAATATTGGAATTGGTGTGATGCAGTCTGGCGCAGCGGGTCTCGTCCTTGGGAATGTATTAGGTCAGTTAGCGGCAACAGTCCAGCTAGTTGTAAAAAGCATTAAAAAAGGGAAGATAAGCTTTTCTTATGTGACATTAAAGGAGATGACTTTATTAGCAAAGAAATATGATCGATTTCCAAAGGTGTCAATCTGGTCTGCTATGTTGAATACCGCTTCATTGCAGCTTCCAGTCTTTGTTTTATCTACAGGTTTTTCTAGTGCCATTGTTGGTTTCTTTTCTTTATCACAGAGGGTACTTAGTATTCCAATGTCCGTATTAGGAAGTGCATTCGGACAAGTTTTCTTTCAAACTTCAACAAAATTAAAAGAGGAAGATCCTAAAGGATTAACACAAGTTACATATCGTTCTTATAAATATATGTTATTAATTGGAGTTATTCCTATATCCATTATATTCGGATTTGGAGACATAATCTTTTCCTTTGTGTTCGGTAAAGAGTGGCAAATAGCAGGTGAATATGCCCGGATCCTTAGTGTATGGTTGCTCCTCGTTTTTATCTCATCGCCACTAGCTTTATTGTACACAGTTATGAATAGAGAAGGAACACTTTTCTTATTTAACTTATCTATGTTCGTAAGTAGAGCGATTGTTTTGTTATTTGGTATTTTTTATTTTAAAGATGCTTATATCACGATTATATTGTTTTCCGTGATTAGTTCTTTGTTTTATTTATGGAACAATATTTATATTTTAAAATTAGTGAATATAAGCATGTGGAGATCACTACTTAATACGGTATTTGTTATGACAGTAGCATTGTGTATTATCTCGGTGTTTAGATATCTTTTTTTAAACACAGTCTGGTAAGGCAAGAATAACAAAAATATTATTAATTTTAAAATATAACTTTAAAATCGTGGTGAATCGTATAAATGAGAAAATTTGCTATCTTCATTGCAAAAATAATAGGTTATTTGTTTTATGATGAGAAATATTTAAAAGGAAAATGGTTCGAAAAAACCCCCAATGGAGATGGTTGGATATTCGTCCTTAAATGTTTCCTATGGCAAAAGATATTCAGAATTAATGGTAAAGTTCCATTCCCTGTTAATCAAAATATTAGAATATCAAATTATAAAAAACTTCATTTCCATCCAGATGATTTAAATAACTTTCAGGGATTTGGTGTCTACTTTCAAAACTTCATGGCAGATATTTATATTGGGAGAGGCACCTATATTGCTCCGAATGTGGGATTAATAACTGCAAACCACAATCCAAAGAATCCTGATTTGCATCTTAAGGGTGAAAATATTGTCATCGGAGAAAAGTGTTGGATCGGTATGAACGCTGTAATTCTTCCTGGTGTAAAGCTTGGTGATAATACCGTTGTAGCAGCTGGTGCAGTTGTAACAAAGAGCTTTGAAGAAGGAAATTGTATTGTAGGTGGTGTTCCTGCAAAATTAATTAAAAAGATAGATGAATAATAATGGTCTCATAAATACATCGGAATATGATAGATCCCTTTAGGATAATAAGTTGAGCTGTAAAGCATGTAGTTTGTTTTACAGTTTTTTATGCAACTAGGTCAATTTCCTAATTGCATGATAGACAACTGAAAAATGAACAATAATCTGATAATCAATTTAGCACTTTACCGGATTGAATTATGGAATCAATTATTCCACTCTCTAATTACATTTGGATTGCTAGAAATATAAAAACCCTTTATACAATATAGAAAACTAGCTTGGCAATTTTTAAGGGTTCTTCATCAATAGCTATTGGATTAGTGGAATGAAGTGGACAGGAAATTTTATCGACGTGAAAAAAGAAAAAGGGAGACAGAAAGTAACTTGTAAAATATCTATCCGAAGAAAATGTAGTGAAAATAGAATTAATTGTTAGCCCGATATCAAAGGATCATTACTTAAAGAAAGATAAATTGGAAAGAAAATATTCAAAAAAAGAAAACTGGTCCGAATTATAATGAGCATGACCTTTCTTTTTTAAAAAAAACCGAAAATAACTGAAACTTTTCCCTTTAAAAATATAAGTGCATTTAATGGTTATAATGCAATATTAGCGCGAGTTTCCAGGTGTATTTACATAGAGCTCATATCCTCCTACTAAATGAAGAATAGTTTTAGACAAAAATCGAAACCAAGAGAAGTACGCGAGTAGTTTTTTAATTTATCCCTCTAGGGTATAAAATCAAAAAAATAGCAAATTTATCTTATACATGGTAATTAAATAGCCCCAAATTGCACAAACTAACATTGACAATACAAGGAGATTAATGTGAACAACATAGTGGTATTTGGTTCAGGTGGACATAGTAAAGTAGTAATCGATATTATTGAAAGGGCTGGAAAATATAATATACTTGGATTAATAGACCCATATAAAAAAGTTGGAACAAGAATTATGGATTATGAAATATTGGGTAATGATGAAGCAATACTTGAAATCGGGGATATGGTGGTTGGTGGGATAGTTGCAATCGCTGATAACTGGCAAAGATATAAGATAGTAAAAAGAATTACATATATAAATCCTTATTTTAAATATATTAAAGCAATTCATCCATCTGCGCAAATTGGTAGAAATGTAACATTAGGAAATGGCACTGCGGTGATGGCTAATACGATAATCAACAGTAATACAAAAATAGACAATCATTGTATTATAAACACAAAAGCCTCACTGGACCATGACTGTCAAATTGGAGAATATGTAACATTAGCACCAGGAGTTACCGTGGCAGGAGGTGTTTCTGTAGGTAATCATTCTGTTATTTCTATAGGGGCAAATGTGATTCATAATAGGACAATTGGTGTACATACAGTGATTGGAGCGGGCTCGACAGTTTTACATGACTTTGACTCCTATGTAGTTGCTTATGGAACTCCGGCTAGAGTTATTAGAGGGAGAGCAGAGGGTGAAGAGTATCTTTAGAGATTCCCAGGATTGGCACTACGTAAAAGCTTCAGAAGAAATCCCGCGTGGAGATCATTTAATGCTATGCTATTTTAATACTTGAACATGAAAGTATATTAGGATTGATTTAGCATTATCTAAATTCCATTTATTTTTGAGTTAGTGGCTTGTTCTACCATTGAATAAAGAAGAGAAACTTACAATGTTCTCCAGGATGTTATCTACAAAAAAGAAAATTATTATGTTGTACACTGTATAACTGGCCTGTAATAACACTTCTTCAAAAGTAACGGAGAAGAAAAAAATAATTAAAATAAGATAGATAAGATTTAAACTAGAAGATCTGTTTTAATCATTTTGGGTGGTATTGATACTCTTGCCACTGGATCTGTTAAATACTTTGTAGTTAACATCCCCGTAAAGTGCTTTCCTGAAATTGCAAGCGTCAATATGTAAATACATATTCCAAAGACAGCAGAACCAGTCAAAAGCCCCGCGAGCCTCGCTTTTTCCGCTGGATATTTTATTCTTCTGGCCATATCGATAGATGCAAAGCCTGATATGGTAGCAATCACCTAAGAAATGAAAAAAGCCATAAATTATGATAGTCGTGTGTGCTGAATAATCTCAATTGCCCAACGGACGAGTTCATCATGTGATCTAAATTCTCACACTCATTCCATATTCAGAAGGGGAATAGTTTATCTTTATTACAATTTTTGAAAGAGGTGTGAATGATTACGGCCATCTAAATGTACCACTAATGGAATGGCTTGTACCAATGAATGTCAAGAAATTTACCACTGATTGACAGGTTATTTACTAGAAAGAAGATACCAGTGGAAAATGCAAGCGAAGCGGTCCTTGATAATGAGTAAGTGATATATAGGCTCTTCGGCTGGCAGCCCCCAAACGACTATAGGAGCGCTATAAGGGGGGATGCTAGCAAGGACAGCCACATCCCATATCCGCCGAAGGCTCAGTAACAGGGATGCCAGTAGAATGATCGGTAGAAAGATTCATCCTGCCTTGACGGTGACGTAGGATTTTTCATGGTAAATGGGACGTCAACGGCTGGTAAATTCCTCTGGCCGTAATCAGTAAAGGCTATCCTGTTTATGGCAATATGAATATGTAGGTTATGGCATTCCTTTTATGTAGGTCCCCCGCGGGGGACCTACATAAAAAGGCCACTTGCTAACATCCCAAAAATTCAATACACTTCCTGTTGGACCCATTACTGGCAGGAGGTATTTATAGGAGATGTTAGAAGTGACCGAAATTAATTATATCAGACAAGAAGTGAACACGAAAGGTCATTCCTATTCGGATGTTGCTAGAAGAACAAATAGGGATTTTCGTACTATTAAGAAGTATGCTGATCAAGAGGAATTTCAACCAGATATGAAACGTAAAAAGCCCCAACCATCCCCGGTGATGGATCCAGTTAAGGATTTGGTGGATCAATGGTTGAAAGAAGATATGAAAAAGAAAAGGAAATACCGAAGGACAGCCAAACGTATATGGCAAATGCTTGTGGATGATGTTGATTTCAAAGGATCAGATCGTACTGTAAGATCGTATGTTTCCAAACGAAAAAAAGAATTACTTGAGGAAAGCGAAGAAGAGCACTACCTTTGGAAGCAAGACCAGGTGATGCGCAAGTGGACTTCGGTGAAGCACCGTTTAAAAGAAATGGTAAAGTGATAGATCTCCCGTATCTTGTTCTATCATTTCCAAATAGTAATGCATTCTTAGTTCAAGTCTTTGAATCCCAAAATCAGGATTGTTTCTTAGAAGGATTAAAGTGGTTCTTTCACCACTTAGGAGGTGTGCCAAGGAGAATCCGTTTTGATAACTTATCTCCGGCAGTTAAAAAAGTTCTTCCCTACGGGAAGCGTGAACTAACAAAAGCTTTTGAAAGATTTACATTGCACTACAGTTTTGAATATGAATTTTGTAATCCTGGTGCCGGAAATGAGAAAGGCCATGTTGAGGCAATGGTTAAATATGTACGAAACAATTTCTTCTTACCTGAACGAACAGTACATAGTTTAGAAGATTTAAATAATGTTTTATGGGGTGAGGTAGAGATTGATCGATACCGCCCACATTATGAGAAAAAAGAAGAGGCTTTTGAACTTTTACTATCAAACAATATGTACACTATTAACTATTGGCTCTGAAAATACTCTATAACCGGATAACTAAAATAAATTGCCCGCTTTATTGCGGGCATGTCAAATTCTAGGGAGTAGAATGTAAAAATTCTACTGTACTAATAGTATCATTAATATTAAGGAATATGCACCAAGGAGTCTTTTTCTTTGCAATCCTAGCTTCTTTAAGGAAAAAATTCTTTAAAAAAATACTAGATAGGGGAGGTGGAAAATCATGACCACAGATTAGGCTGTATTTGTCCAAGATTAAAATAAATTAATAAACCGATTTATAGTGCATTCTAAAGAGTTGAGTTTGTAGAATGATCAGCTTTGCTTCGCATATACCCCTTGATTTAATCCTTCCAATATCCACATAACTTTTCTTCTTTCACAATTTTCCCCCATTCCAAATCTATGAGCATTATATATAAATTGGCTCGAAGGGATAAAGGTGGTCTTTTCATAATCATGTTAAAAACTTTTTCATCATTAACAACAATCGTCAATTTATCTGTTTCATTCAGTTCAAATGTAGTAATGCGCCCATAAAGAAAGAATGGCTGAAAAGTAGGATGATAACGATCAGGAATACTTGGTTTGAAATCTAAATACCATCTATTGTAACCATCATGATCAATGTTAAGGATCATATCTGAAAAATGATATTTTTCTTCGTGTTTTTCTACGCTCCATTTAAAAGGTTTTTCATATAGGTCAGCTAGTATGACTTGAATAAATTTCCTCTGTAATTGTTCCATTTTCCCTCTAACATCCATGGGAGAATGTTTTTCTATTCTGTCATGACTATTTATATCTAACTCGTTTTTTCGAGCTAAATGCCCGGCGGCAACCATAAGATCTTCGTACGAAACTTCATTTTGAGCTTTTGCTGCAAACTTTGATATCGTTTCAGGAGTGGGAGGTGAGGCTATCATGTTTCTAAGGAACCTTGAAATGTGGGCAGCACTTACACCAGCTTCGTTTGCGTACTGATTAATGGATCTATCTCCTTTTGCCCGCTCAAGAAGAATAGCAAATTCCTCTTTATTAAATTGGTCCTCAATATCCATAAAATTCCCCTCACTATAATTTATGTTCTTATTATATTTTAATCATTGACTGTAGTCAATGGTATGTAAAAGTAAATTAAATGATTGTATTGTTTTAATTTTAATAGAATGATATAATAATTTCTAAACATTATAAAAATTAGTAAAAAGGTCGTGTGTTTTAAGAACTATCCAGAGTTGCGTAATAACTACAAACAATGGGTAAGTGAGGTGAAAAGAATATTATATTTTATAAATGCTCCGATCATTAGGTTTGCATTTAGCATAGGGAAGAATCTTCAAAAGTATTGTAAGCGCCACCAAATGGACGGTTAGAAAAGGATATGGAAATGTTATATTTGCCGTTTTTTCAATATTGAATTGGAAAACCTGAGATATTGGCTAAATAACGGGATTAGCTGTAGCAAGCAGCTAAGGAGGTGAGGGCAGTGTGATCCTATTCATACATATAGAAAACCCCTTGAATTAATGGTCTTGGTGGACGTAATTCAAGGGCTCTACTGTTGGAGTATACCAACTACTAATAGTATACTCCTTTTTACAAAAAAATAAACTAGCAGTTACACGGAAGGAGTAGAATGATAGAAATGAAGAAATATACTATCAACATTGACACAAGAGCGATTTTAAACAATTACGATGAGAACGGGAACCTGTGCTCCATTGCGCTTGAAGGAAAAGAGCTCTATACCCTTAACGGAAGCCCACTTTCAATTGTTGAAAGAAGCATTGAATATTATGGGAATAGTCTTCGAGGGGCGATTGTAGGTGCAAGAGGCGCATTAGGAAATATTGATATGCCACCAGTCATGATATGCGGAAAGCTAGGTATTTACTGGTTTCCGATTAAATCAATTGGGCGTGATGACAATATTTGGCTGTCCGTTAATCATATTAAAGATTACGAACCCCTTGATGCAAAAACGGTTAAAGTGATTTTTCTTGATGACTCCGATATTAAAGTTGAAAGCAGTTACAGCAGCTTTGATCGAAAAGTAAAAAATGCGCTGAAGTTGAAAAATATATTAGAAATCAGAGCAAGTGGCGAGTATATAACTTTCAATAAAGGCACGGAAAATTTAATTATTAGGGATCCGGCTAGAAAGCATTATTGTTTTATGACGAGAAAGGAAAGGAGAAATAAGGAAACGTTGAGGAGAAATAGGAAGAGGTAGCTGATCATTAAAATCAGGAGGATTGTCTTATGCCTCCTGATTTTCAGTTTCTTGCAAAAATGACTCATTGTTTATATGAACTTTTGGAGTGTGATTGTTTCATTATGGATGATCATATATCGATTTGATCTATATAATTAAAAATGAAAGAATTTTTTTGGAGGACATTTTTAATGGAAGGGCAGCCTGATCCTGCTGTTGAGTTAGTTCATCGAATAGCGCACACATAGATCCGATGGAATCTGCTCTCATTAATGAATCTCAGAAAAGATTACCTGATTTAGCAGATGGACGTTTGAATTTCAATATCTTAAGTATAAGAAATAAAGGAAAAAATCTACCAATTATTTATTATTGGTAGATTTTTATTCGTTGACTTCCGCTTTTTGTCTTTTGATCATAGATTCTAAAAAACTTGACAGAAGATGAATTTCTTCTTCAGTTAATTGTTGTGCATTCTCTACTAGCCGTATTATTTCCCCGGGCAGAACAGGTACCGATCCAAAAAATTCACTTAAAGAAATATTTAATGAATCACATATTGTATTCAGTTTATCCAAAGATGGGGTAGTTCTACCATTTTCAATATCCCTTAAATATGACTGAGAAATAAAAGCTTGTTTAGCCAATTCCGCAACTGATAATTCTTTTGCCATTCTTAAATTTCGTATTCTATTTCCAATATCCATTATATTTCACCTACCTCTATTATATTATTTCCAGATCCTAATAAATTAAGAAAAATGAGAAATTTTGACGTAAATAACGTAAAATAATGTTGACTTTTATGTTATTTACGTTATTATGTATATAAACTTCCACACATTACTTTTTGACTAGTAAGGTTGTTTAATATCGTGCTAGTACATTGCTATGATTTTAAATTTCAAAAGGGGGGAGAAATCTATAAAAAACTGTGTGTTTTCAACCTTTACAAAAAAGTGGTAAGGAAGTTCTTGGGATTAGTTAATTTGATGTGAAATAACCAAGTAATTAGATTGAATTATTTAGTTTTATCTTTGAAAAAGTGAAAGGTTTTTATAATTGAAGGGACGTGAGATATTGGGAAACTTCGCAACATTTCTATCATCTAATGCTTACCTAGATTTAGGGGCAAAGAAGCATGTACGGAGGTTATCTCAGTTAAAGGATATTTATACGGATAAAGATGTAATTGGAACAATCTTAAAAAGGGAGGATCCAGTTATTTACGAAGTATACGAGATGCCGCAACCGTTTACGGAAACTGACTTGTTAGTGAATATTACTGTTCTTCATCCTGGGAAGGTGGGGGAAGAACTTTATATGACGAAAGGGCATTTTCATGAGGAGCCCGACACTGCTGAGGTAGTGATAGGCCTTCAAGGATCAGGTGTTCTTTTATTGCAAAATCGAGAAGGGGTTTTAGAAGAGAAACCTGTAATGAAAGATTGGATTAGTTATTCAGCTGGTGGATGGGCACATCGAGTAGTAAATATGGGAACGGAAGATTTAGTATTTCTAGCCATTAGTGGGGCGAATATTATCCATGATTATGAGACTGCTGCAAGATTAAATTTTAAATAAACTATAGAAGTCTTTAAGGGAGTGAAAAAAATGAGTGGTATAAAGGTTATTAAAGCAAAGAGACTTATTGATGGGACTGGCAACCCTATTCAAGAAAATATCGTCATAGTGGTGCAAAAAAACATTATTGAACAAATCATTCCTGAACAGGATTATATCATTCCGGAAGATGCAATCGTTTACGACCTTACTGATAAAACAGTCATGCCAGGTTTGATCGATGCTCATATGCATTTTTTTTCCGTACCTAGCCATGAATTACACAAACTTGTTAGTGAATCTGATGTTAATCGTGTATTGCGTGGAGCCGGAGAAGCAGAAAAGATGCTTCAAGCAGGGATTACTGCAGCGAGATGCTTAGGTTCTACCATCTCTCCTGCATTAAGAAAAGCTATAAATGAAGGGCATATTCGCGGCCCACGATTAGTAGTAGCGGGAGAATTTGTTATTTCCTCGGGTGGAACGTGGTATGAAATTATGCAAGATGTAGAAGGGGCAGATGGGCCAGAAGAAATAAGAAAGAAGGTTCGGGAACGGATTATGCAAGGGGCTAATGTCATTAAAGTGGGCCTTTCCAAAGGGAAGTTAGATGATTTGAATCGTTCATGGGGGGATGAACCTTATCAAACACTTACTGCTTATAGTTTAGATGAAGTGAAAGCCCTGACAGATGAGGCACATGCCAATCATCTAAAAGTAAGTGCTCATTGTATTGGGGACGCTGCGGTAAATCTAGCGATAGATGGAAATGTCGATGTAATTGAGCATGGATATGCCATAACAGAAGAAACGAGAAAAAGATTGGTAGAAAAGCAGATTCCTGTAGTGACAACGATTTCCCAATTGTACTTCCATGAAAAGGCAGCAGAAGCATTTCATTATCCTGAATGGGAAATGAGGATTTATCAAACTCATAAGAAAGCGATGAAGAAGGATTTTAACGAAGGATTAAAAGCTGGTGTAAAGTTTGTGATTGGGACCGATTTAATTGGTTATCCGACGCACCCACAAGATCAGGCAGCGAAAGAATTTGAATTGGCCGTTGAATGGGGGATGGATCCGGAAGCAGCCATCGTTGCAGGTACAAAGCGGGGAGCGGAAGTTTTAGGGTTAGAAAAAGAAATTGGAACTATTGAAGTAGGGAAAAAAGCTGACTTGATTGCTTTTGATGGTAATCCAATAGAGGATATTAAAGTTCTTCAAAAAGTGGATTTTGTTATGAAGGATGGCCAACTCATTAAATCTGAATTCAAGAAAGGAAAGAGATAGTATATGCACGCTAAGATTAAGAAAGTAACCAATCTCACGGCATCCCTTATTGAAATTCAGGAACTTTCCGTTGAATTTCAATCAAGTTCGAATCAGAAAATCACGGCTTTAGATAATGTAAATCTTTCGATCAATAAAGATGAGTTCATTTGTGTAATGGGGCCATCAGGATGTGGGAAAACAACATTATTAAATACAATCGCGGGTATGCAGGGAATCACTTCCGGGTCTATTACGATTGATGGAAGGAATATTGAAAAGCCTAGCCCTGAACGAGCGGTTGTTTTTCAAGATGATGCCGTGTTTCCTTGGATGACTGTTGAAGAAAATATTGGATTTAGCCTAAGTATGCAAAAGAAATCCAAGCAAGAAATTAAAGAGTCAGTTGATCATTTTTTAGAGCTAGTGAAACTGGAAGATTTTCGAAATGCATGGCCAAAACAATTATCGGGAGGTATGAGGAAAAGAGTTGATATTGCAAGAGCGTATGCGGCAAATCCTAAGGTTTTATTGCTGGATGAACCGTTTGGACCTTTGGATATTATGACGAAAGAACATTTACAAGAGGAATTAAGAAAGCTTTGGATGCAGGCCCCAAGAACGGTCATTTTTATTACACACGATTTGGAAGAAGCTTTGTTTCTTGGTGATCGGATTGTTGTGATGACTCCTAGACCAGGAAAAATTCATTCAATTTATAAACCTAACTTTCCGAAAAGTCGGGACATGTCCATTAAAACTTCAGCTTCTTTCGTCGATTATAGAAAACGGATTCGAGCTATTTTAAAGCAAGAGGAGGAGTCTTTGGAAGGAGGTGAAAGTTGATGTCAGAATTTTTTTTGAAAGGAAAGGCGAGTTGGTTTAAAGAATCACATTTAAGCATCTTATCCATTATCGGTGTGTTTGTCGTCTGGTTTTTGGTGACAAGAGATGGGCTGGGGTTAGTAAAGCCGGTCATTTTTCCTTCACCAATAATGGTGGTAGAAGCAGCGATCTCAACTAGCTCACTTATTGGAACAGACGTATTGTATACAATGTTTCGGGTCGTTTGCGGATTGGTTACAGGGACTATTGTTGGAATAACGATTGGGATGTTAGTTTGTTTCAATAACAAGCTGTATTATTTGCTGAATCCCATTATTGAAAGTTCCAGACCCGTTCCTGTCATCGCGATGATTCCCTTTTTTTTGATGTGGTTTGGAATTGGAGAAATTGGTAAGTTCTTGTTAGTCACATTGGGTGTATTTGCCATCATCGTGATAAACACCATTGAAGCAATTAGGAATGTACCACCTATTTATGTTAAAGCTGGACAAACATTAGGGGCAGGAAAAAAAGCGATTTTCAGTAAAATTATTTTGCCTTCTATTATTCCATCCCTAATCGGGCCAATCCGAGTTTGTGTTGCGATTTCATTTACATTGGTCGTTGCAGCTGAATTTATGGGTGCACAAGCAGGTATGGGATATCGGATTTTACAAGCAAGAAAGATGTTTAATACCGATGTGATTTTTCTAGGAGTCGTGATGTTCGGAGTTTTATCAGCGCTTGTAGATACTACCGTTCGTAAATTGTTGCAGCATTTGACGAGGTGGACTGAGAGGGCATGAAAAAATAAAAAAGGGGGATATGTGGGAATGAAATGGCATATGAAAATAGTTGCATTATTTATATTGGCTATCAGTTTCTCTTTAGGTGGGTGTGTCGATGATAAAAGTGTAGCAGGGGGAAATGGTAGTAAAGGAAAAAGTGATTTACAAACTGTTACCTTGGCGCTAAGTCCGTTCCAAGATGTGTATTCTATTCACGTTGGAATTGAAAAAGGTTTTTTTGCCGAAGAAGGCATTGAATTAAAAATTCAAGAAACGGATTGGGCTGGAGGAAATGATTTGCTTGTAGGTGGCAAAGTGGACCTAGCTACTGCAGGTGATTCCGATATTGTGTTGCAAAACTCAAATGGAGTAGATACGACATTGGCATTCCCGATTTTCTATTTTGCAGGGGCGGCATTAATGTTTGATAACGATAAATATGATTGGAAAACATATGATGAATTTTTAGCTGAAACGAATGATGATAAGGAGGCGATGCGCTTAACTCTGGAGCAAGCGAAAGGGAAAAAAGTTGGCCTGAATACAAGTGTAAGTGAATATACAAGTTTTATCTCGATGTTGAATCATGCTGGTCTGGATTCGAAAGATTACGAGGTTGTCGATATGTCACAGGAGGATTTGCCACCTGCCTTACTATCAGGGTCGATTGATATTATGATTAGCGGGATTCCACAAAGATTGGCCGTGCAAAAAGAAGGATATGAAACATTGATTGATCAAACAACTTTGCCCCATACAATCTCACATAATGGGTTTGCTGCTAAGAGAGAGTGGTTGGAGAAGAATCCAGAACTGAGGCAAAAGTTGTTAAAGTCGTTTTTTAAAACATTGAGTTATATTGAAGAAAATGCAGATGAATCTTTTCCGATTATTGTAAAACATATGAAAAAAGTTGGGACAGAGATTTCGGATGAACAGTTGAAAAATGTATGGAATAAGATGGAGTTTTTCCCAAGCGGTGTAGAATTTTATGAAAATGAAGTGTTGAATCCAGAAGGGAACTTTTACTGGGAAGATCGCTTTAAAGCTGTCATCGATATTATGGAAACAGAAGGGAAAATTGGAAAAGGGAGTGTAACGGATTTGCCGTCACTTCATTATACAGTGAAACTGGTTGATGAAATAAAGTAATAGATTAGGAGGATGGAAAGTGAATATCCAATTGAGGGAAGCTAAATTACCTGAGTTTGGGATTGCAGAGGAAATCCCGGCGGTTAGTAAGGAAGAATTTGAGAGACGTTGTCTAGCAGTGTATCGTGCAGCGAAATGTGACTGGTTTGTCGTGTATGGGGATCGAGAGCATTTTGCGAATATGCATTATCTATCGGGATATGATCCGCGATTTGAAGAAGCGCTTTTGATACTAGGTCCCAACAATGCCAAGTTTTTATTGGTTGGTATGGAAGGTTTAGATTATAGTGTAGATAAAAAAATAGAAGCGGATGTAATTTTATATCAATCGTTTGGACTGTTGGGACAAGATCGTACGCGTTCGCCGCGATTAGATGAGATTCTAGCGGGAATTGGGATTAAGCGTGTAGATCGTGTTGGATTATGTGGATGGAAGTATTTTGAGAGTATTGAAAAGGTGTCTGACGAACCACACTTTTTTATACCTGCTGGTATAGTAGAATGTTTTAAGAACGTGGTTGATACGCCTTTGATGGATAAAACGCGGGTCCTTTTACATCCGACTGAAGGGTTGCGTTCTTATAACAATGTTGATCAAATTGCATTATATGAGTGGGGGGCTTCGAGAGCATCGGCAGCTGTTCATAATATTGTACGTGGCGTTGAGGTGGGAATGTCAGAATTTGAGGCTGTTTCAAATATGCAATATGCAGGGGAACCATTGACTGCGCATATTATGTTTTCAGCTAGGAAAGAACAAATGGTTGGATTGCGGAGTCCTTCAGGCAGGAAGATTGAATTAGGTGATGGAGTGACGACGGCTGTTGGATATTGGGGCGGGCTCAGCTGTAGGGCGGGCGTAATTGATACAGAAAACGATGAGTTTGTAGAGAAATTTGCCAAGCCTTATTTTAAAGCAATTGTCGCATGGTACGAGACAGCTGGTATAGGGATAAAAGGTGGTGACCTCTTTGAGAAATGTCGATCTGTTTTGGCATTGGGTGGTTTACGACCTGCCTTAAATCCAGGACACTTGACGAGTACTGACGAATGGCTTCATACACCTGTTCGACCTGAAAGCAACGAAGTGATTGCATCAGGGATGGCCTTACAATGTGATGTTATCCCAACACCACTGCCAAATGGAGTTGGATTGAATTGTGAAGATAGTGTTGTCTTTGCAGATGAAGCCCTTCGAAAAGAGTTAAAGACGAAGCATCCAACGGTGTGGGAAAGGATTCAGGCTAGACGTAAATTTATTATAGAAGAAATCGGAATCAACATTAAAGATGAATTGCTTCCTTTGTCGAGCAACCCTGCTTACTATAATCCGTTGTGGCTGGCACCGGAGAAGGTGATGGTTGTAAGGTAGGGTGTGTACGGCAAACAGGATGTCCTGTTGCCGAGCACTGAAAATACAAAATTATCAACTGGCGAGATCAGGTGTTGGGTGCACCTGGTCTTTTTTATTATAGACCATTTTTTTGTTTGTTTCATTTGAAGAGACTTTTACCTAATATATAGAAGAAATTGAAAAAAGTTTAGATAAGTTATTTTTTGCTGTGAGGGAGGGCTGACCCTGAGGTCGAAAAAAAATACTTGGTTGTTTTGCCAGTATACTAAACACCTCGTAATTCTTTTTATGGGGGAGCCCGTAGTTATGATAGAATAAATGAAAAAAATGTGGTGAAATAAATGAATAAATGTGAGCAATGTGGATCAGATGATGTGAGAATAAGTATAACTGCAGGGGAAAGCATGAGTGTTCTATGTTTGAATTGCTACAACGAACAAATGGCAAAAGAACTTGAAGTCGAAATGGAACCACTGACAGAGACTTTTACATTAAATGATTTCCAAGGAGTAAGTCGTACTTTTATTGTGGAAAGACGAATAGACCCAATAGGTATTTTTATGGAGGCTAAGGAAAGAGGGATGTTTGGTTACAAATTTGCTGTACATGGTGAATTGTACTGTAATCAGGATGAACTGTTAAATACCCTAATTGAAAAAACTAGTAAAGGAATAGAAGAACAACAAGTTGAAACAAAGTTTTTTCCTAATGGACAAGCATACAATCTCATTAAGAACGATTATTTCACGGGTTTGATAGAGTATGATGAAAATTCTGAAAACACCCCACTTGTTATTATTGATGGTAGACCTTTTACATGGGAGGAAGTAGGAAAGATGCTCAAAGCGTACGAAGGTTTTCAAATAAAGATAAAGTGTTATGATTTTACAGATTAGGAGTAGCTAGAAGCTATGAAGTCTGTATATCGAAAATCTAAAAATTTTTATAAAATATATTTAATGACAAAATCTAGCAGTAATATTGTATTCGTTATATCATAAAGGAAGGAATAATTTTCAAAATTAGGTATATTTTATACAATGCGGAAAAATGGCTAATTCCAAAGACGTTATATTTTTGAGGTGAGATTAATGTCGAGAAAAGGCACTGTATTTGTCTTATCGTTTATAGCTTTAGGGATTGCCTCTTTAGTGGGTGGTAATCTTTATTGGAAAAATAGTGTTTCAATTATTAAAAATGATGATAATGTGAAGGTCGGTAAAGAAATAGAAAAACAGCAAGAAATAACAACTGATGTCGAGTTAAAGGGAACCTCCAATGAAGAACTAGAAGTGGCTGAGAATGAGGAGGAAAAAAATAACGATAATTCGGATGAAATCACTGATGAAGAAACAATGGAACAAGCTGATGAACCCCTTACAGAAGAAGAGGCTACTGATAGAAAGGTTACGAACAACACTCAACAATCTACTTATGTGCCAACTACGAATAATAAACAGGTGACTAACATTCCTAGAAGTTCGGTTTCCAATAATAGAACTAATACAACTAAAAAACCTGAAACTAAAAAACCAAAAGAAACTACGCCGGTGAAAACAAACCCAGCTAAGACAAATCAAAAAACAGAAAAACCAGCAACGAATAAGGAAAATCCAAAGGGTACGTCAAAGGAAGACAAGCCAGACCAAAAAAGCCCTTTAGATAAAGGAACAACAGAAGACCCTAATCCTGAAAAGCCAAAGGTAGAAGAACCGGAGACGCCAAAACCACCTGTAACAACTGAACCTCCGGAAGAAACAGAAGACCCAGATCCTATCAAACCTCCAGACCCAGAAAACTCACCTAATGACAGTAATAAAGATGTTGAAAATAATGAAGAACCTTAAAAAAACTAGTGAGCCCGTTATTCCAGAAACCTTAGATCCGGAATTAACGGGCTTTTTTATTCTAGTTTGTTACATTTCAGTCTAATCTAGTTATAATTGGATTGATTACAGTGATTATAATGATTGTTGTAAATAGAAAAAAGTAACCGCCCAGCCTCCCGACCAAAGGATAAAGGGTTGTTACTTTTTTCAATTCACCTTTTAGCATTCTAGGTCAGCCGCTCTACATGCGGCATGTAGTTGCCTACCTGACCGAGCGTTTGCAACGCTTGGTCACTTTTAATATATATCCAATTATATGGTAATATGCATTAATATGCAATTTCGCAAGTCTGACCCCATATATGTAGTTGGGTCTACTTCCCAATTATGAGGGAGGGATTATCTGAATGAAAGTAGATTATGTCTGGACTACCAATTACAAATCTATTAATGATAGAGGTAAGCTAGTTATAGATCCATCTGTAACAGCTGTAATTGGTAAAAATGAATCTAAAAAGAGTAATCTCACTTGTCGATAGTATCAAGGATTTACCTAGAGCCTCACAGCCTAAAAACCAACTTTTGAGAATCGACCTGCAGAAACGGATTGTAATGACAATATACAAAGTATGAAAATGGTTTTTGGAGCTATTGAAAGTGCAAACACTGGTAAAAGGGTTTTGATATAAACTTCAGTTAATTAAGTTTACGACACATAAGAGCTTATAAACGACTGATTTATTTTAGGAGTTAGTATTTAAAATCAGACTTAAAAATAAATTATCGAGTTCTTCGCTGCCTGAGATAAAATTCAAGGGGCAGCTTTTTTATTTTGTTTAAGAGCGGTTCGTTTTGGCATTAAAAGGGTAAGAAAAATACAATATGAAGAAGTGAGAGGTTTTTTTGAAACCAAGCTAACATGAATAAGGAGCATAGATATGAGGACATTACGGCAAATTAATGCGGTTTGTGAAAAAATTATTCAATCTGATATGCCAAACCGTGTTAAGACACATAAATTGACTAAGCTTATGACTGAAATGGAAAAGAAATTTCAAATTCCCCTTACAAGGAATGAGCATTGGGAAAGAGAAAATGAGGCAATTTTAGCTTTATATCGCAAATTATGGCGTTGTAGAGATTTATAGCGAATTGGAAAGTACCCCTTCTTGTTAATTAATAATAAAGTCGTTTAAATAAAAGTAAAGTTGTTGAATTGACAATAAAGTTATTTGAAACCTTCATAAGGCTGTTCATGAGCCCCGGTGTCAGGTTTTCTTGGCTCATATTATTTAGGGAAAATACGGTATATTGTACAGAGTTCATGGGGCGACTTTATGTTAGTGCAGTGGTGTTATCTATGTTATTGGTTTTATATTTTAACTGTTTTTGATAGATCAAAATGAGTTCGTCTAACTTTTGACTCCAATAAAGAGTTTCGGCGCTGCTTAATCCAAATGCTTTCCCAGTTTTAATCAGTTCTATTCTTAATTGTGCAATCTCCTTTTCGAGTTCATCTACTACTAAAGTCATCATCCTACCTCCCTAATAATCCATAATTAATGTTTGTACAATTATCCAAAAAAACGTACACAATTGAAATAGATCCTACAAAAACTTCCTATAAAGCGACAGGATGTTTTTTTTGCTTTAGGTATTGTGTTGTGTTTTTACTTAGTGAATCTTAAGTATTTTCTACTGTTATTTTTCCTGATATAGAAAATTTTTACCATTATATGTTTTTTATTGAGGGAAGTCGGGTACTTCTTACTAGAACTAAAATAGTGAGCTTTCTGGGGGAGCAACATAATGGAATTGTGACATGGTTTTCTTATAGTAATCTTTTATGAAAAAATCACATCGGGTGAGGGATAAAAATGAAGAAAGTACTAATTGTTGATGATCAAGCAGGGGTGCGAAGTTTACTGTGTGCCGTGTTACAATCTGAAGAATGCCAAATATATGAGGCAGCAAACGGTCCTCAAGCTTTATATATGATTAGTCAATATATTCCCGACTTTGTTCTCCTAGATATCCGAATTCCGGGAATGGACGGAATTGAAATTTTAAAGCGGATAAAAGAAACCAACTCCAATATTTGTGTGACCATCATGACAGCGTATAGTGATGAAAACCTGATAAAACAAGCATTGGAGTTTGGGGCCTTCTCCTGCTTATCCAAACCGTTTGATATTGAAGAAGTCAGAACTTTAATAAAGAGGGAAAGTTCTCGCCTATAAATGATGTTTAAATATGTTCTATGTATCTTAGTGTTAACTGTTTATTTTTTTATTCTCTAATCCCATTTTTAAAAGTAAACCGACGCCTATTCCAGGAATTGAAAATAACAGAGGCAAAAAGATAGGTCCTAATAGCACTCCAAACACCTTTAGATTTGAAGAGTATATCACCCCTAGTGTTGCCGTGTAAACACTAAATACAAAAGGAAGAAAGGCATAAGGTGATTTCCCGCCTCCCGCTAGCTTGTACGCGTCCCATATGGAAAATAAGTAGATACAAGGATAAAACATCAACCATTGATAATTCGCTTTTTCGATAGCTAATTGAATATCCCCTCGAAAACTATAGAGGATTACTTTTAATAAATGTGATTGAAAAAGGGTAAATAATTCTACTCCACTTAAAAGTAATCCTTTTATAATTTTCCCATTTAATATTTGTCCAGATCCCGGCAGTATGATACTCCAAAGAACTTTTTGGATTCGTCCTTTCTTTGACATTTATCCACTTCCTATTACTTCTTGTGAAAACATGGAATATAAAAATGGTTTGGAAAGTCTTTATAAGAAAAGGGCATTATTGAGATTCTTACTACATAAGTAATTCCAGCGCTTTCTAGCAATTTTAGTGTGTGCTCGCTTACTCAAAAATGTTTTTACTTTTTATGTTTAAAATTGCGAGCTAAGGTATTTATGGCAGGGGTAAAACATGATTATTGGATATATAAGTATGGTGACTATTTTCCTGATTTTATGGGGCTTATTTTTACTGTTGTCTACCTTAAGAATAAAACGAATTTGGGATTTCACACCTCTTTTATAAAAGAATGATTTAATTGAAAGTAATAAGAGCGTGTTTTGATCACTATCTTTTTTCAAAACACGCTCTTGTCTTTTTTTCTTTTATAAAGGTTATTAATATTTGCTCTTTATCAAGCAATAATATAATCTTTTCCGTTATTACCTATTTATAAACGGTCCATATTTGGCTGCCACATTACTCTAATCCTTTGATGATAATTCTTTACGATCGGCTGCTAAAGGGGGCTGTTCTAACCATTCATTGGCAATCATCATATTTACACCATCTTCAGCAAACTTCATCACTTCTGTCAAAAGACGCGAATAGTCCAAAACTAAATCACTTCTTTGACTTTGAGAAATAGCGGCTCCATAATTTCCAATACCAGCATAAGACATCAGACCAAAATGATATAACATTAATTTATCGGAGAAAGGGGATTCTGTTGACTCGCTTATTTCTTGATCAAACGTCATAGGTACTGGAAGAGAGTGATTGGCTAAATAATCACTAAAGACTTTTATGTGCTTCATCGAAATATCTTTTCCTCTTAAGATGTAACTTCGAACTTTTTTTGATTGAATTACCTGACTAAATCCCATCGCTATACTTGTACCTAAATGATTGGTCTGAATATTTGCATAAATATCAGCAATTTCTATTCCTGAAAGAGGGCGTTTTCCAAGACCTTCTAATAAAAAGGATTGTTTATGAACAAACTCCAATTTTTTTGGAAATGGAATGGTAGGAGGTCGGACAGCTAATCCTTTTTCTAATAAAATTTGCGTAACCACATTATTTAATTCCAAAGTAGATGTTAAACACTTTGAATAAAAAGAAAGTATGTCTTGGCGAAAGATATTTGGTGTCGCGCGCGCATACATCACTAGTCCGCCTTTAGCCATATTTTTCACATAATACAAATAAAACTTATCCGAAAATAAGCGCTTTGCCCTTAAATTAACGTCTTGTTCCGTAAAACCTTGTGGAATTTGGATATCTTCTTTTGAAAAAATCTCTTCAATGATCTCCACATGTTGTTGAGACAATTCTAAAGCGTGACTTACCACCGTTTTTATTTCATCATCCTCGATGTGTTCAAGAAAATATTTAAATACACAAACCGCCATACTATCACCAATATAACTGCTCCATAAATAAGACATCTCGGCAGCCGTTAGCTGAATATTCCCGTGATTATTTTCCAAAAAAACAACCTCCATTTAATTCTTCGCTAAGATATAAAATCCCCCAAAACAGAAAAAATATAGAGGTTTGCTAATATAAAATTGGAGATTTATTGTAATTGACTTAATTTATACATTTCAAATTTTATTAATAAGTATTTTATATCTTAATCAAATAAGTATATTTTTTTATTTCTTTGCATTGACAATTTTACCCATATATGATTTGATTGGAAGTGGAAGAATAATCCATTATTTTTACATAAAAAGGAGGAATAATCCGGACGATCGTTTCTAAAAGCAAGGAGTGATTTTTTTGAGTAATCGTTTAGCCGTCATTACTTACCATGAGAGCGACTTTTTAAATGCAATAAAGACAATGGTGCCAGAGGCAGCCATTATTTTACCTCATGACTTTACTGATGAAAATTTAGAGTCATTTGACAGTATTGCTTTGCTTGGAGGTGGGGATGAAGAACCTCTGTTACTTGAACCAAGACAAAGAGTTGCTTTAGAAAACCAAATCCACAAAGGAAAAAGGGTATTTGCAGAATATGTTGCTAGTATAGGTAACGTATATTTTTCAAAACCGGAATCTACTCGATATGATCGTTTAGTATATTGCTCGAGCACATCTGATATCCCTGATTTAAAGATCGGTTCTTTATTAGATGACCAGTGTGGACAGCGTATAATGCCTCATGACATTACTTGCACTCATGATATTCCTATTTTGCAATACGTGAGAAGACATGCTCATGACCATATAAATCTGGATGAAACTTTATTTAGTAATATTTCAGATAGGGCATTATGGTTCGATCATCCTAAAAATCTTCTAATATGTGCTTTTCGGATATGCAATTTTAGAAAATCCCGATATTCCCCTTGGAATGAAATAAAAAAGTTAGTGGAATTTATTATTGGATGGTTATTGGATCGAAAAGTATTATTAAGTGACTTAAGTCCAATTTATAGCAGTGGAACCGCCGCCTCGATCGGTGAGCTATCGGAGGATCAAATAAAAAGAAGTGTTTTAAAATCTATGGAATGGTTTGAAAGCGCTGGCATTTTATTGAGCAAAGGAAAAAGAGGAGCATGGGAGGGATACGGGACTGAAATATATCCTAATGGCAATCAGCGAAAAGTGAAGACTTTACGAGCAGATTGTATAGGAGAAATTTCACTGCCATATTTTCTTGACTATTTGCTTTGCGGAAATAAGGAGAGTATTGAAGTTTCAAATAATCTTCAAGATTTTATTTTTGATCATTATTTAAATCGTGAAGAAGGTTTTTTATACGGAATGATGAGATGGACAAATGAGGCTTGGGGCGTATGCTATCAAGATGATGTAGCAAGAGCAATAATGCCTCAATTATTAAAATGTCTATATCTTAATATAGAAGACCACTTGGATGATTGTATCGATGTATTAAAATTTTTAGTGAAAACTACAGGTTCAGATGGAACAAGAGTATTCAGAACAGATAACATCGATCTTTCGGAAGAGAAAATGAAGGAGTTGGCAGAAAGACCTGGCAATCTCCCTAGTGCTCATTACAATGGCTACTATTATGCTGCTTTATTGCTAACCTATCAATTAACAAATATTGAGGAATTTAAAAAGATTGCTATTAAAGGTCTTACAACCATTATGCAAGTATATCCCGATACTATACGGGAACAAAGCGAGACACAGGAATATTGTCGCTTAATTCTCCCTCTCAGCTATTTGTACTGGGTTACTAAAGATCCTATTCATAAGGATTGGTTGTACCGGGTGACCCATGATTTAAAACAATTTAAGCATTCATCAGGTGCATATTTGGAATGGGATTCGGATTATAAAGCGAGTATGCGCAATGGGGTAGGAGAAGGGGAAAGTTCTTTAGTATCTAAAAATGGTGATCCAGTAGTAGATCTATTATATTCCAATAATTGGCTGCCTATGGCATTTATACAGGCCTATTGGATAACGGGAGATACTTTATTTAAGGAGTTGTGGAAAGATATTTCTAGATTCCTAGTATCTGCTCAGCTAAATAGTGAAGTTTCTACTATAAATGGGGCTTGGGCACGAGCGTACGATGTAAACAAAAAGGAAGTTATTGGCTCCCCTGCAGATATGGGATGGGGTCCTTGGGCAATCGAGTCTGGTTGGACAGTAGCAGAGATTTCTGCAGGTTTATCCATGGGTTTGTTGGAGAAGCAGTTGGCTAAATTTTATAAAGTTTGTTTTGATGATTAGTACTTTTTTCTGGTGAAAAACTTGTAAGGGGAGAATGCGTTTTACGATAGGCCAATTTTTACAACATGATATTACACACTTTCAATCTAAAAAAATTGAGGAGTGTTAATAAAGTGAAATCAACTCATACTAAAATATTAATCGTGTTTATTGTTTCATTTCTTTGTTTATATTTAAAGGTTGGCGATGCAAAAGCAGAATATTTACCGAAAGATGATCCGAAGTCGAATCATTCATCAAATATAGCTCTCATATATACGGGGTACTACGATCCTGCTAACTATGATGGAGAAAGAATAGGAGACTTTAATAAAGAAAAGTTTCTACCTTATGTAGGTTATTTGGACGAAAGTGGTAAAGCTACAGACTACTTTTTTGATACTTTTTTATTGCTTAACATAAGATCTCCATACGAAGGTAGTTTAGGTAGGTATTATAGCTGGGTTGAAAACTCTCATCCAGGTACGTTAAAGGATTGGAAATGGGCGATGGATCGCATGTTCATAAAAAACCAACAGCTTGATGCACTAAATCAGGCAGTAAAAGAAGTGAGCAAAACACTTGGTGATCAAAATAAACAAGTAAATGTTTATTTGACACTTCCATTCCCTGATCCTCAAAGTGCCGATTTTGGAGACTTTAAAGGGAATGGGCAATCCGCTAATTTAGAGAGTTTAGAGACAAGAAACGAACTTGTAAAATGGTATATCGATAAAATGAGTTCTAGATTTAAAGAACAAGAGTATAAACATTTAAAACTTGCCGGATTTTACTGGTTTCAGGAAGATCTAGATACGACCGTTTCTGGTGAAAAGGAAAATGTGAAATATACGGCAGATTATTTGAACAGTCTTGATATGCGATTAGGATGGATCCCGTGGTCCGGAGCTGGTGAAAAAGCCAATGGCAATAAACATGGATTTGATTTCACTCTCGTTCAGCCAAACCATTTTTTCCAAGCTGATACAACAATTAAACGAATTGAGGAGACGGCTAAATTATCTAAAGCGAATGGGCAAGGGATAGAAATGGAGTTTGATCTTCGTGCAATGGAAGATCCTCATTACCGTAAAGCTTTAAATAACTACTTAATTGGCGGCGTTAAATATGGTTATATGAATGATTCTATTTTAGCTTACTATCAAGATGTAAATGCAATATATGATTTATACCATCACGAAAGCCCAATTGGTCGTCAATTTTATACAGATATATATCATTTTTCAAAAGGCGAATATGTTCCTCCAACTGGAAACATTGACCTTCGAGTGATTGATGAAGATGGTCATCCACTATCAGATGTAAAGATTTCGGATGAAAATGGATTAATTGGCACTACAGATGAAAATGGAAAATTTACAAAACAGGATCTTTTATCAGTAGATACAACTTTAAATTTTAGCAAGACTGATTATCCAAATAAATCTGTCACCTTAGATATACCTATAAATGAAACAATCTATAAAGATATTATCCTTGCTGTACCTAAAGGTGAAAATATTATTAAAACAGCTACAATCGCGGATTTTCAAGGTGATTTCAATGTGGGTGGAAACTCCGTTGTTCCAAGGTCTTTTAGTAAGGAGAAAACATTCACTGGAAATCAATCTTTAAAGATTCAATTTCCAAATGGATGGGGGCCAGTGAGGGCATTTATTGACTCATCTTCTGATAGTTTAGCGAATTCGGATCGAGAATATGTTAATTATACAAATACCGATTGGAGTGATTTTGATACCCTCTCATTGGCTGTATATAACGATTCGGATAGCGAGCAAAAGTTTGTAATGGAAATTATGTACGATCGATATAGCTGGGCATCGTCAAAGTTGAAAAACTTCAAACTTCTGCCGAAACAATGGAATGAAATTGAAATATCGCTAAAAGAATTAGAGGATGATGGAGTAAATATTAAAAATATTATTAGATTATCACTAGCTATGAACGAATTTAATAGAGACTGGACAACTATGTATTTCGATGACATCAAGTTGCGCAAATATGAAAAAATGAGTGTTATTCCTGATTACCATATTTCTCTACCTTCTAAAGTTCCAACAATGGACATTGGCAGCAAATGGACGCCAATTGTTATAAATAAAGCCCTACACGATGAGCAAGGAAATCCAGTTAAAGCTGCGAACGTCACATATGAAAGTTCCAATCCAAATGTAATCCATGTGACATCAGATGGTCAACTTGTAGCTCTAAAGAAAGGGAAAGCATCAATTAGAGCAATGATAAATGGAATTGAATCCGAATCCGTAGTAGTCGAGGTATCTCCTTGGAGTATTAACAAATTTAAAGGAGGTAATTCCAACCTAGGAGTTGGTAAAGAAACAACATTAACTATGCGGAATTTCTTTGAGAATGGCTATGAGATTCCTTCGGAAGATGCAAAGTATGAATGGTCCATTATTAAAAAGAGTGATGTCGCTACCATAAGAGATAACGGTAATAATAAAAATCAGCAAATCCTAAAAGGTGTAAAAAATGGGAAGGTAACGGTACAGGTAAAGGTAACTTATAACGGCCAATCTAAAACATTTACGAAAAATATCAAAGTGAAAAATAATCCGTAAATATTAAGAGATATATCAATGTACTTTGAAAGAGGCTCACCAAAAAACATAATTGTTAAGCCCTCTTTCTCAAACAAAATGCCTATTTCGGTATTGCAACACTCTTATAATTGGAGGTTAAAAATGATTATAAAGCTTTTAGGAACTGCTGCAGCTGAAGGATACCCAGCTATTTTCTGTAATTGCGATGCCTGTAAGCTAGCTACAGAATTAGGAGGTAAAGATATTAGAACAAGAACATCTGCCATAATTGATCAAGAGCTTAAAATTGATTTTCCACCCGACACACTACACCATGTATTAACCAATAAATTAAACCTTGGAAATATAGAACACCTCTTATTTTCACATACACATCACGATCACTTCCATCCAGATGACCTAACAATGAGAGCTCCAGTTTACGCTCATAACATTTCTTATCCATTGAATATTTATGGAAATGATGTTGTTATAGCGAAATGTGTGAACGCTATTCAATATTCGAAAGAATCTTTTAAGTATCATCAAATTAAGCCGTTTGTTTCTTTTCAAATTAGTGAGTATCAGGTAACTCCATTGCTTGCAGACCATGATCAATATGAAACCTGTTTTATATTTTATATTGAAAAGGATAATAAAAAAGTTTTATATGGCCACGATACTGGCTGGTTTCCTCAACAAACGTGGGACTGGTTGGAAAATAAAAAATTAGACCTAGTTATATTGGATTGCACTCATGGGTTAATCCCAGAAAGGAGAAACCATCTAAATATAGAAGGTGTAAAGGAGATAAAAAATATCTTTTCTCAAAAAAATATTACTAACAAGACAGCGAATTTTATTGCCACTCACTTTTCTCATAATATTAAGTTAACCCATTCCGACTTGACTAATCTATTAGAGCCTTTTGGAATAATGGTTGCATTTGATGGAATGGAAATTGAAATATAGGACAGTTGAAAGTAAAGGGAAGGATACTTTCTTTCAATATTGAAGACGGGAATTAGAAGGAATATGGGAAGCGCTGAACTTAAATGGTGGATTTATCCGTTGTTTAAGAAAAAAAAGGAGGGGATCTTCATTTCTATAATCCAAACAAACTAGAATCACTAGTATAGGTGTATCCAACTTTTTTTGGAACAAATCACACAATTGGATCTTTGAAAAAATGTAGATTAATAGAATTACTCGTTTTGCAGTAAATGTATATTCATTTGTGAAAGGGCTTTCTGATTTTTTGGAAATGATGTTGAATTAAACTATTTTGGAAGCGTTGAAGTATGCAAATATTTGAGGGGGAGAGAGAAAATGAAAAGAATTTTGCTCATTTTGTTAACGGTAACAGTTATTTTTAGCTTAGCTGCATGTTCATCTTCAAAGAATAGTGGATCTAATACCAAAAAGGAAATATCTTTTTGGCACGTGTCCAGTGATAAAGATGCCGGTCCTATTAAGAAGCTAGTTGAGAAATATAACACCAGTCAGGACAAAGTAAAAGTGAATTTTCTAGGAAATCAAGATCCGCAGAAGCAACTAACGGCTATTTCCGGGGGAAGTGCTCCAGATATTGCTTTTATTTACTGGAATATGGTCGGTCCATGGGCAGCAGCTGGTGCGGTGCAGCCATTAGATGATCTTATTAAAAAAGATAATTTTGAAATAGACTCTTTGATTCCAGCGGCAGTTAATAGAATGAGTATTGATGGTCAACAATTTGGATTACCACTTACGATGAGTATGGCATCTAAACTTTTTTATAACAAAGAATCATTTAAAGAGGCAGGTATAACAAGCCCTCCCGAAACGATGGAAGAGTTAATGGAGTATTCCAAAACACTAACAAAAAGGGATGGCGATAATCTTACCCAAATTGGATTTATTCCAGATTATCCTTGGATTGACAACGTATTTTGGCCAATTGTGTTTGGAGGATCTTTCTATGATGAAAACACAGGCGAAGTAACTCCTAACAAAGAGGAAAATGTTAAGGCAATTGCATATCAACAAGAATTTTATAAAGAATTTGGAGTTAAAGAGATTGAAAAATTACGTTCAGGTATGGGTGCGTATGAAACACCTCAAGATCCACTGTTAACTGGAAAATTAGCAATGATGATTGGATGGGAAAATAACTTTAACGAGCATAGAGTAGAAGATGGTCCTATAGGTGTTGCACCGTTTCCTTACCCATCTGATCGTCCTGATTTGAAAGGATCTGGTATGGTATCACCGACAGCTCTTTATATTCCTAAAAACTCAAAGAATCAAGAAGAAGCATGGGATTTCATGAAATTTTTGCTTGAAGAGGATAATCAAATCGATTTTGCGATTGAATCTGGAAATATCCCTGTAGTATTGAAAGCCCTAGATAATCCACGTTTAACAGAGAACGAGGATGTCAAAATTATGTGGGAGTTTTATGAAGCGGCTAAGAGTGAAAATCTACGTGGATTCCCAAATAGTGTTTACATTAATGAATACTTACAAGCTTTATCTGAAGAAACAGAAAAAGCATTGAAAGGTGAAATTACAGCACAAGAAGCGATGGATAAGGTAAAACAAAAGATTCAGCCAGAGGCAGATAAAGAAAACGAGAAGAAATAGTTACTTATTATAGGTGGGACTGTTTCTTGGTCCCCCTTCCCTATGTATGAAAGGAGTGGCAGGAATGGATGGCAAAATGTATAAGGAAATATCCCCTAGCCAAAGAAAACGTAAGGCATTCATCCTCGGTATCCTATTTTTAAGTCCGTGGATTATCGGGTTCATTGTCTTTCAGCTGTTTCCCATTGTTATGTCTTTTTACTATAGTTTAACAGAATATAATCTCTTTAATTCACCAACTTGGGTTGGGCTTGAGAACTATAAAAACCTTTTTCACGATGAAAAGTTCTATTTATCTTTATACAATACTATGTACATAACTTTTTTCGGCTTATTTCCACATTTAATATTCGCTCTCTTAATGGCTATTATTTTAAACACCAATGTAAAAGGCCAATCTTTATATAGAACGATTTATTTCCTGCCAACCCTTGTCCCAGCGGTAGCCGGCTCATTATTATGGATGTGGTTATTTAATGCTCAATATGGACTAATCAATGAAATGCTTGGTGCAATTGGATTGGTTCAACCGAATTGGCTTGTTGATCCACAATGGACAAAGCCAGCCATTATTATCATGGGTTTTTGGGCAACAGGTACAAATACAATAATGTATCTTGCTGCGCTGCAGGATGTACCAAAAACTTTTTATGAAGCAGCAGAGATTGATGGTGCTAATAAATGGCAAAGGTTCTGGAACATTACTTTACCAGCCATTTCTCCTATTAGTTTATTTCTTATCATTATGGGATTAATAGGTTCATTTCAATTCTTTACTCAAGGGCTTATTTTCGGTCAAGCATCACAATCGATGGGCGGTCCAGAGAACTCGATGTTATTTTATGCAATATATCTTTACCAAACTGCATTTTCCTTTTTGAAAATGGGCTATGCTTCTGCAATGGCTTGGATATTATTTATTATCGTATTAATCCTTACTGTCATTATCTTCAAGACATCAGCGAAATGGGTTTATTATGGAGGTGAGAAGTAATGGAAAATCCAATTTTTTCCGTTAAGAACGATAAACAAGCTGTTGGAAAATATGTGCCACAGAAAAAGAGAAGGGGATTAAATCGGGTTATTAAAGAATCAATCACTCCTCACCTACTTTTGGCTATAGTTGGTTTATTATTTCTCTTACCGTTCGCTTGGCTAGTACTTACTTCGTTAAAAACATTAGATGAAATCTTTGCTATTCCGCCAGTATGGCTGCCAGAAACATTTCTTTGGTCTAATTATTCTGATGCCATTAAGGCGATTCCTTTCTTTCGTTATATATGGAATACAGTAGTTGTTTGTTTGTTTTCGGTTGCTGGCCAATTAATTTCAGCACCGCTCGTTGCGTATGCATTTGCCAGAATGAAATTTAAAGGTCGCGATTTTATATTCTTTTTAATGATGGCAACAATGATTTTGCCATACCAAGTGACAATGATTCCTCTATATGTCATGTATAACAAGCTAGGGATGGTAGATACATATTTGCCTCTTACCTTGCCAAACTTTTTTGGAGCAGCTTTTTATATCTTTTTGCTAAGGCAGTTTTTTCTGGGAATCCCTCACGAGTATTCAGAGTCAGCAAAAATAGATGGCGCATCAGAATTTAGAATCTATTGGCAAATAATCTTACCTTTATCAAAGCCGGTTTTATTCACAGTCGCATTACTAACATTTTTAGGCGCATGGGGCGACTTTTTAGGACCATTAATTTATTTGAATGACCCAAAAAATTGGACTTTATCTGTAGGTTTGAAGGCATTCATTGGAGAGCATTCAGTAGACTGGGGAATGTTAATGGCTGCATCGACGATGTTTACAATACCCATTATCATCTTGTATTTCTTTGTACAACGTCAATTCATTCAAGGGATAACATTGACTGGATTTAAATAACCATAGTACAGATATAAAAAGGAGCGGATGGACAATGAAGCATGATGGTAATTTAGCTAGTGTTTTAGGTGCTGCTGGAAATTTCGCCTATTTAAATGCACTATTTATTTTAACTTCACTTCCAGTTTTCACAATCGGCCCAGCTTGGCTAGCAATGTTGGGAGTGACGCGTGAATGGTCGATGGGCGAAGATCCACCCATTACAGCTACCTTTATTAGTCTATTTAAAATTCACTTTAAAAAGGGTCTAGCTGTAAGTGCCATTCATCTTGTTGTCCTGATTATTTTAGCAGGAGATTTTACTGTTTTACTTAAGCTTCCTTTAATCTGGAAATTAATGATCATTCCTTTGTTTACAGCTATTACCTTGATTTTAATAGCAATGACGCTGTATTTATATCCCTTACTCTTAAACTACGAGATGACAATTAAACAATTATTAAGAAATAGCTTTTACTTATCAGTCTCGCACCCAATGGCAGTTCTTTCGATATTTGTTTTCGCAGTGCTCTTTATTTTGTTATCTTATATTTTCAGGTTTCTTCCATTCTTATGTGCATTTAGTGTGTTTACATATATTTACTATAAGATCATCCATCTTTCATTAATAAGGGTAAAGAAGTTAGTTATTTAACCAATTATCTATCCGTTATTACTAATAGTGGTGCAGTCTTTAAACAATAATCCGGGATGTGATCAGAATGAATAAAGAAGAATTTTTTAAGAAAATTAAGGGTCAGTTAATTGTTTCATGCCAGGCTCTTCCTGGGGAACCGCTTCATGGTCCGCAATTTATGTCTAAAATGGCAATGGCGGCTAAGGAAGGAGGGGCAGTTTCAATAAGAGCAAATGGTGTAGAAGATATAAAGGCTATTAAAAGTCTGACACAATTACCGGTTATTGGATTAATTAAACGACACTATCCGGGATGCCCAGTATATATTACTCCTAGTAAAAAGGAAATCCAAGATTTGATTGATGCTAAAGCAGATATCATTGCATTAGATGCTACTAATCAAGAAAGGCCAAATCTTGAAAGCTTGGAAGAGATCGTTCAATACATTCGTGAGAATAGCAATTGCTTAATTATGGGGGATATTTCTACCTTTGAGGAAGGAATGGCAGCAGAAAAAGCTGGTGTGGATATGGTATCTACTACGCTTTCAAGCTATACTTCATATACAAAGGATAGAGTAGTTCCAGATTTTCCTCTAATAGAAGCATTAGTGCAGAACTCGTTAATTCCCGTTATTGCAGAAGGGAATATTGCTACTCCTATGGAAGCGGCAAAGGCTTTGGAATTGGGTGCTCATGCTGTAGTTGTGGGCACAGCAATAACTAGACCCCAAATCATTACGAAACAATTCTTTGAAGTAGTGAGAAAGACTCAAATTGACAGAGTGAAATAGATTACCATAGTTATAATAACGGATGCTACAATAGTACTAGAGTAAGCATCTGACAGTGAAATATATTATTTTTTGTAAGTTAAAGGAGTAACGAATGATGAACAGGGAAAATCAAAAAGCCAGTCCTCTTGTAATGATTAAAAGCATCTACATTTCGTTAACAAAATCTGAGCAAAAAGTGGCAGATGTGGTCAAAAATAAGTTAGCGGAATCGGTATATTGGTCTGTGTCCGATCTTGCAGAGCATGCAGGGGTTGGTGAGACAACGGTCATTCGTTTCTGTAGAAAGCTAGGATACAGAGGCTACCAAGACTTTAAACTTTCCGTAGCTCAAAACGCGGTTGAATCAATCACCAATGAATATGGGGAAGTACAATATACAGATAGTGTAGATATATTGGCCAAAAAAGTTACGTCCGAAAATAGCAACATACTTCAAAATACATTAAGCCTAATCCAACCAGGTAAAATAGAGCAAGCAACGCAAGAGATTATGAAAGCAAGTAAAATATTTATATTTGGTGTAGGTGCTTCCGGAATAATGGCTCAGCAGGCTCAATATCGCTTTATGAGACTGGGCTTCAATGTTCATTTTGCAACTGATTCCCATGTTATTGCAATGAATTGTGCATTGGCAAAAAAAGGGGACGTTGTTATTGGACTTTCTACTTCAGGCAGTACTAAGGATCTTGTAGATGCGATTAAAATTGCTCATCAAAATGGTGCTTATATCGTATGTATTACTAACCATATGAGATCTCCGATTACCAAGTTTGGGGATGTCGTGCTTCTAACCTCGGCAAAAGAAAGCCCCTTACACGGGGGGGCTTTTACTTCTCTCATTTCTCAAATGCATGTTTTAGATATTTTCACAAGATATGTAGAATTTCAACAAAAGGAATTATCCTTATTAGCCTTGCAAAAAACGGCAAAAGCAGTTTCTGACAAATTATATTAGGTGCGCGACAAACATTTTCTTGTTGCTACAACCCTTGATATTAAAACAAGGATTGAATTCAGCGAATATATACTAATTCAATCCTTTTTTACTTAGAGTAAGCAATGGTGCAGTAAATCTTCAAATTTGATCCCAGCTTTTTAGTGACAATAAAGTTTTGAACAATGATTACTAAAATATATCGAACTACTCACCTACTTTTTACCCATATCAAGTTCCAAAGCTAAGCGAATAGGAGAATATTAAGGTAATGTGGTTATCAATAAGAACATTTTTTGTTACTTATTTTAAGCTGTAATTCCCTTTTATCAAAGCCTATCTACCTACAGATAGGTAGACAAATAACTTTGTAGAAAGTTTATAAAATCCTTTTTTGGGAATACTATTATCAAAGTTGTTGAAAGGGGAATACAAAAATGAAAGTCATTCAATCAAAAACACTTACATATAAAGAACCTATTAATCTTGAAAAAATTAATGAATTCTTCAATAAAATAAAATCCTATCAATTCAATCTTTTTTTAAGCAAACAAGGCTTGCTTACAAACGGAAAAACGTTAGCATCGCTCGTTTCTTTCTTCTTAATTTTGAAACAAGGCGACTCCTTTATGCTTATATTAGAAGGTAAAGATGCTAATCAAGCATTAGAAAGCTTTTTGGATTTCTTTTAGGCTAGATAGGCCATCAATGTTTATTCGTTTGTATATTGTCCTAGCTTATTCTTTTCTGACAAAATACCGAATCCCTTTACAGGGTATTTGGTATTTTTTGTCTTATTGCGTTTCCGAATAAAGTTAGTTTTACACAGGGGTATTGTTGTTTCTGCCTAGTCAGTCATTTTGTTTGTTCAAAAAACTAAGGTTTACCTAATGCTGCCTATTTCGATTTTTCGAATCCATTTATAATACACAAGGACAATGTACAAAAGTAAAGGATTGATCAGAATGGAATGCCCTAATTTCCACCATCCATGATGGTAATAACCCCACGGTTCAGGTAATAATGTAACTAATTCATATAATGTGATAAGGATTATCCAAACAGTAAAATAAAGAACACGTCGATAAAGAGTCTGTCTAAAAGGGTACCAGTTTAAAAACATGATATTAACAGGAGGAATTAATAAGATATAAACAGGTATGGAACTCCAGTCCACACCATTAGAGAAGTACCAATATCCGTGATATTTTAAGGAAACAAATACATCAAAAAATGTTTGGAAAGCCATCGTAAATACCCATAAATGTACAATTTGATTTTTCGTCAGTCTTTTATTTGTTTTAAATGCAATAAAATTTAAAAGTATGATTGCAATCATCATTCCAATCATTTATATGAACCTGCCTTTAAAAAAACCAACGATAAAATACCCTTGAACTATAATAAGAAATCCATACGGTAAGGAAGCTCCAATACCATTTCCATTTTACATATTTGATCAAATTAGAGTATTTTTCTACAAGCACTTCAAACATCACAATAAAACCCGTATGGAAAAGATAATAAAGAAATTTTATACACTTATTTTTGTGTTCTGGAAAGTGTACGTTAAAGATTGCGCACAAGGCAGGAAAATAAAAAAATTCGAATGAAAAACTTGTTTTGTTAGCCCTTTTAAAAAATCGAACAGGATATTTTATCAGACCTAACTCCGCAATAAACAGTCCCGAAAACCACGTTACAAATTGTTTGTAAAAAAAAGCGACGATAGCATGCCGGATTTTATTTTTGGGGATAAACTTAAACAATAGTCCTGCCGTTATTACCCAAAGCAATAGAAGTATTCCTTTCTCTTTGGACATCCTTCAAACAACTCCTTCTCCCTTAATTTCCCGCCATGAATATATTCATACAACGGATTGATCACTATTTAATTTGTCCGAAAATTGCTTTGGAACTATAGAAGGATTCTAAGGAAACAGAATTTAACATTTTTAAATATAGTAGTTTTAGGTATCTGAATATATTTGATCTAGAATGTGAAGCAATGGGCAAGTTCGCCCTTAGTAAAGAAGTTATATAGTGAAAAAATTAAATGGCACAAATATAAAGAAGAGATTACAACTTACGGAAAAATATCAAGGAGATTTTGTTAACTTTCTTATGAATTTCATATGGAAAATAAGAACCGTATAAAGAATAGGATAACAAAAAGCGGAATACCAAAGTTTCCAATGATTGTAATAGAAAACATTAGTATGTAAGGCTATATATTCGAAAAAAGTTGTAAGAAGTGTACATCCTAAAATAAAAATAAATTTCATTGTCAAAGGCTTTTGATAGGGATAAAAATTAACAATGAACATACTTACAGCCGGGTATATAACGATAAATATAGGTAAATACTCCCAATCAACCCCTTTTCTGAAAAAACCATATAAATCTAATTTAACATCCAAGTAATAATCAGCTATTGCGGCTATGAAAGCTGCAAATAATCCGGTAAAATACAATTCCCATATTGCCACATTCTTTGGCATAAGAATGATGCCAAGTATGGAAGCAAAAGTGATTATAATCAATAAGAACATTTTTTTATTTCCTTTTTTTTACTATACTTCCCATTAATATATCCTACATACTTACTGAAGGAAGAAAAATAGTACTACAGCAAGTTTTAATTTAGCCTAAGAATATAAAAAAGAGCGGCGATCTCGCCACCCTTAAGCTCAGCTTTTTCCACAAATGCGCACATTCATTGTACAAGACGATCTATTCAACTTACTTATCTCCTGTTTTTACTATAGAAAATTTTCCTTTTGGCGTATATCCAATCATAGGCGATTATACTGGCGCTATTCGAGTAAACAGTGTGCGACTATGCATTGTTCGGACACGGATTTTTAGTGAGACTTGAAAAATATATAAAACCCTTGGGAGATGCTTCTTATCGTTCCAAAGGACACTACAGAAGCCTATTCCGGCTGTCCTACACTTTCAAGCATGTCCCAGATGACCGCCTGTTGGACTGGCTTACTATAGAAATAGCCTTGTATAATATCACAGCCTTCTTTTTTCAGCCAGTCTACCTGTCCTTTGCTTTCGACTCCTTCCACCAGTACTTGAAGGTTCAAGTTGTGCCCCAACTGAATCATGGATCTGACGATAGCTTCCTGTCCAGCGTTTCCTATGAGATGATCCACGAATGATTTGTCTATTTTCAGTACCTCTATCGGCAATTCCTTCAAATATTTAAACGAAGAGTAGCCTGTGCCAAAGTCATCGAGGGATATTTTCACACCCATGCTTCTGATTTCCTGAAATTTACCTTTTGCTTGGTCTTCAAAAGCCATTGAGGCGGATTCGGTCAATTCCAGTTCGAGATAGTGCGGATCCATTCCTGTAATTTCGATTGCTTTTTTTAGTTTTTGCAAAAAGTCATCTTTTGAAAATTGAAGTGGAGAGATATTGACGGCGACTGTAATTGGCTGCATGCCTTCCTCTTTCCACTGAACCCATTGGGAGCATGCCTTTTCAAGAACCCAATCTCCAATTTCATAGATCATTCCTCTTTCTTCGGCAATTTGAATGAATTCAACGGGTGAAATATTCCCCAGTGTTGGATGCTTCCACCGCAGAAGCGCTTCGACGCCTTCTACCTTACCTGATGCAACCCCCACTTTTGGCTGATAGACGAGGGAAAATTGTTTTTGTTCGACTGCTGTCCAAAGCGCTTCTTCCAATTGTGCAGCCCGGACAATTTGTGATTTGATCGCAATATTGAACATAGTTACTTGATTTTTTCCATTTCTTTTCGATGCATACATCGCCAAATCTGCATAGCGAAGCAATTCCTCGGCCGTTTTTGCATCCTTTGGGTACGAGCAAATTCCTGCACTAACCGTCACACGCACATTGATGCCATTAATGGAATAAGGGACGTTCATCTCATCCACACAGCTTTTTGCAATTTCATAGGCATCTCTGGCACGATCATCGACAAGTAAAATGACAAACTCGTCACCTCCGATTCGTGCAAGAAGGTCATTTTTTTGCATCAACTTCTGCAGGCGTTTGGACACATATTTCAATAAAGTATCACCGGCTTCATGGCCAAGAGTATCATTCGTGAACTTAAGCCGGTCTAAATCTAGGTAGATGCAGGCAACTTCCATGCCAGATTTAATCCATCCATCCAGCCCGTTCTCCAATTTATGTCTATTAGGCAGAAGGGTGAGTGGATCGTGATAAGCCATGAACTCAATACTCTGTTCTGCCTCTATTTTTTCTGTGATATCACGAAGAAACCACAGTGAGTCATTAATCCCATCTTCTTGAATGGTGTGTTTATTTACTTCAATTGTCCGTGTACCAACCGTAATGCGGAACTCCTTATTATATTCCGCACCCTTCGTCAGTTGGGGGTGGAATTCTTCAAGAAGGAAAAGACCTTTGGCTGCAGCCGTGCTATTGAAAAGGCGATAAAACGCCGGATTGGCATGGAGGATGAAACCATCCTTATTTGTTACTACAATGCCATCTTCTGCAGAATCCAAGATGGTGTCATGCACCACTTCTTGCTTTCTCCACATTCTTTCAAAAGTAATGGAGAAGAAAAAAATGATAAAAATGATAAAAGTGACGATTGCTACGATCCAAACTAGAAGATCGGTTTTGATCATATGGGATGGTATAGATGCTCCTGCCGCTGGATCTGTTGAATACTCGGCAGCGGACATTCCTGTAAAGTGCATCCCTGTAATGGCGATCGCCATTATAAGAGAGAACACTATTTTTAGCTTCCGAGACATCTCATGTTTGGAGTATGGATAAAAAAAGCCAATCCATAATGCTGCCATGGATGCGAAGACTGCAATAAAAATTGAAGCGGCAAATAGCGTTTTGTCATAGGTGATGATCATTGGTTTTATGGCTTCCATTCCGATATAATGCATCGAAGCAATACCGAGACCCATGATCGTACCGGAAGAGACAAAACGTGTAATAGTAAACGTACGTCTTGAAACGATAGAAAAACCAAGAAAACAGCCAAAGATCACAACAATGACCGAAAGGATAACGAGAACTTGATCATAATAAACGGGATTTGGAAAATGATAGCCCAGCATTGCAACAAAATGCATAGACCAGATGCCAATCCCTAAGACAGCCGCACCAGATAAAAGCCATGCAAGCCTCGCTTTTTTCTCTGAATATTTTACTCTTCTTGCCAGATCAATTGATGCATAGGCTGAGATGGTTGCAATGACATAGGACAGGAAAACAAGCCATAAATTATGATGGTCGTGTGTGTGCAAAAGAACGTTCAACTTGTCACCTCATGAGTTTATAGTTTTAACAGGGAGTACAAATATGTTAAGGGTTTGTCCGGGAAATGAAGAGTTATTGAAGCTTTATAAAGGATTTATTAAGTCCTAATAGAAAATAATGTTCATTAACGTCTCATTTTTAAGTGAATGAATAGATTTATTGTTTTGTGTGTGAAAACTTAGTAAGGAAATTGTCGAATTTTGATTATATATAGAGAAATATTGGTAATGCCCAAATATAAATTATACATAAATTCAAGGCGTTTGGTTAAATAAATTTTTCTGAATGTGCTGCTCATCTAACTTTTGGGCACAAGTCATGATTATGAAAGGTAAAATAGTGTTTTAGTGTATAAATCTTTATACTCTATTAAATTATTTCATAAAATATATTTTTTTTGACAAAATCTAGCAATAATGTTGTATTCGTTATATCATAATAGAAGGAATAATTTTCAAAATTAAGTATATTTTATAGAAATGTTGATAAATGGCTAATTCCAAGGAACTAGTGAGTATCGTATATTTTTGAGGTGAGTTTAATGTCGAGAAAAAGCACCGTATTTGTCTTATCGTTTATAGCTTTAGGGATTGCTTTTTTAGTGGGTGGCAATCTTTATTGGAAAAAGAGTGTTTCAGTTATTAAAAATGATGATAATGTGGTGGTTGGTAAGGAAATAGAAATACAACAAGAAATAACCACGGATGTCGAGTTAAACGGGACCTCCAATGAGGAACTAGAAGCGACGGAGGATGCCGCAGAAGAAAAAAATAACGATAATCTAGATGAAGTAACTGATGAAGAAACAATGGATCAAGTTGATGAACCCCTTACAGAAGAAGAAGAGTTCACTGATAGTAAGGTTACGAACAATACCCAACAATCTACTTATGTGCCAACGACGAATAATAAACAAGTGACTAACATTCCTAGAACACAGGTTTCCAATAATAAACCGAACACAGCTAAAAAACCTGAGACTACGAAACTTAAAGAAACTAAGCCTGTGAATACAAATCCAGCTAAGACTAGTCCGAAAACGGAAAAACCAAAAACAGATATAGAAAACCCAAAGGATAAGCCAAAGGAAGACAAGCCTGACAAAAAACCTCCTTCAGATAAAGGTAAAACAGAAGATCCTAAACCTGGAAAGCCAGATGTAAAAGAGCCGGAGAATCCAAAACCGCCTGTAACAACTGATCCTCCGGAGGAAACAGTCGACCCAGATCCTGTCAAACCTCCAGACTCAGAAAACTCACCTGATGACAGTAAAAAAGATGTTGAAAATAAAGAAGAACCTTAAAAAACTAGCTATATCAAAGTGAGCACGTTTTTCCCGAAACCTTATAAAAAGGTGATGCGGAATAAACGTGCTTATTTATTCTAATATGCTAAATTCTTAGTCATATAAAGATAGAGGTCCGACTTTACATTTTAATTTTTCACAGTACCAATCGAACCCTAATCTAGTGATCATAATGAATGCTAAAAATAGAAAAAGTAACCGCCCCACGTCCGACAAAAGGATAAAGGGTTGTTACTTTTTTTAGTACACCTTTTAGATTTCTAAGTCAGCCGTTCTTTATGCGTTATATAGTTTTTAATCTGACTGAGCGTTCGTAGCGCTCGGTCATTCATACATATCCAAAGTTAGGATTATAAATAATTTTTTTGCAAAATTCCCTAAAATTCATTTAAAAATAAATACTTCTATCAATAATGGGTTGACCCATTAACCTACAAATGGTATATTCAGATAAATTAATGAATTCTGATTCAAAAAGGGGGTATGTTGGTTGATGGCTTGTAAGGGGTTTCAGGTGCAATCTATTAAATATAGTTTTACTGGTGGCGAAATCACCTTATTTTTAAGTTTTAATGAAAGTGCTTTCAATCAAATCGAAAACAAAATGATGGAGGGGGTAAAAATAATATGAAGAAAAAATGGCTGACAGCTTTATTTTTAACTTTAGTAACTATTTTCGTTTTGCAAGCGTGTTCAAATAGTTCGTCTTCTGGCTCAGATTCCGGCAAGGTGAAACTCGTATGGTGGGCTCATGATAATCCTGCGTTTGTTAAAGCAAATAAGCAGTTTATTAAGGATTACACAGCGGAAAATCCAGATGTGGAGATTGACCTGCAAATCTTTCCGTACGATGCTTTCGTTCAAAAATTGAAGACGGCGTATGCTGGAAATGCAGCGCCTGATATCGCACAAATTTTTGGTAGTTGGGCGCCGCAATATATTGCAAATGGACATCTTTCACCTGTTCCCGATATGTATGCTGATAAGTTAAAGACGGACTTTTATGAACCGACTTTAGGTGCTTATACAAAGGATGGAACGATTTACGGGATTCCACAAGAATACAATTTGGAAAATGGAGGAATGCTTGCCAGTCCCGATATGTTTAAAGAAGCGGGAATTGAATATCCAACAACATGGGATGAACTTGTTGATGCTTCTATTAAACTAACAAAAACCGAGAACAATAAAATCACAACTAAGGGATTCGAGTTTGTGAGTGGAGATAATATTACATTCTTTTTCTTGTCTCTTATCCTTCAACAAGGCGGAGAGTATTTAACAGAAGATGGACATGTGGATTTCAGTACTCCTGAAGCAACAAAGGCAATGGGTGAGATGAAGAGGTTTTTAACAGAGTATAAGGTTACGGACTTTAGAGATTTTGGCGGGGATCTAGATATTTCCGACTTTTTCTTCACAGGAAAATCAGCAATGGCGTATAGAGGACCTTGGACAATTGCGGAAGGGCAGGAAAACTATGAATTAGGGGAGTTTGACTACATCCCGATGCCTGCCTATGAAGATAGTCAGCCATATTTTGCCGCTGAAACTGGTTGGGGAGAAATTGTTGCAAAATCCAGCAAGCATCAAGAGGAAGCATGGAAATTTGTAAATTACATGACGGAGAGGGAACAAGCAAAATACTTTAATATTACTACGTTCACTGTACCGGCCAATATTGCGGCGGCTGAGGATCCAGAGCTTTTAGAAGCTCTTCCTAAAATGAAGACGTCTTTGGACATTTTAGAGTACGGTAAATTTATAGGTAACTTTGATACAGATTTCTTTAAACAGCAAGTGAATGATAATTTTCAATTAATTGTGGATGAAAAACTTTCAATTGATGATGGGTTGAAAAAGATTGAAACTGAAATTAATAATATGGTAGATAAACAGAATTAACGTATGGCAACGAATGGTAATGAACAAAGAAGAGGGTAATCCCTCTTCTTTTAAAAGGAGTGATATTATGCCAGCACAAGCTAAAATCGATATGTCGAGCGGAAAGATTGGAAAGTCAAAGACACTTTCAAGCCTAAACAAAAAGAAACGCCGATTTATTTTCGTATCCTTAACGCCTATTATGGTTTTGTTTATGATATTCTTTGTGATCCCAATTGTCTGGGGATTGCTTTTATCTTTATACCAGTATAATCCGTTAAATGCCAACTCTCCCTTTGTTGGACTAGAAAACTTTAAAGAGCTGCTACAGGATGATGTGTTTAAAAAAACCTTTTGGAATACATTTAAGTTTATTATTATTGCTGTTCCTGGAAATATATTTTTAACATTATTCATTGCTATCGGAATTAGTAAGATTCGAGGCCGTTTCTTTCAAGATACATTCCGTACCCTTTATTTTTTGCCATGTATCGCCCCTTTAGCTGCCTCGGCAGTTGTTTGGTCTACCCTTTTTAATTCTGATAGAGGACTATTCAATATGATTTTAATGAATTTAGGATTCTCAGGGGTTGATTGGTTGACGGACCCAACAATGGCGATGTATTCCGTCATCATTATGACACTTTGGGCTGATATGGGCTTTAATATTGTCATATTTATCGCAGGATTGAATGCTATACCAGAAATGTTTTATGAGGCAGCTGATCTGGATGGCGCCGGCAAGTGGGACAGGTTTCGAAATATTACGGTTCCTCTTTTAAGTCGTACAACCCTTTTTATTACCATTATGACAAGTTTGTCTTACTTCCAAATGTTCCCACAATTCCAGGTACTTACAAATGGGGAGCCCCAGAATGAAACGAGGGTATTGGCATTAAGTATTTATGACCATGCTTTTAAGTATTTTAATATGGGTTATGCCTCCGCGATTGCAACTGTTCTATTTTTAATCATTTTAATCATCACGATTATTCAACTTCGTGTCGGCAAATCAAATTGGGAGTACTAGGAGGGCAAGGGTATGAAAGGTAAAGTAGATGTTCCTTATATCATTCTTTTTTTCTTTGTTTCTGTAGGAGCAATCATTATGTTTATTCCTTATTTATGGATGGTGTTATCCTCTTTAAAAAGCAATCTGGAAATCATTTCCCCATCGTCGGGATTATTCCCAAAAACAATCTCTTTTGATGGTTATAAAACTGTAATCCAAGAGGCCCCCTTCATGAGGTGGCTTTTGAATAGTACGTTTACATCGGCGGCTATCACTTTGGTAACGCTATTCACAAGTGCGATAGGCGGTTATGTTTTTGCTAAGTATCGTTTTCGGGGTCAAAAGATTTACTTTGTTTTGCTGCTTGCAACCATGATGGTTCCATTTCAAGTTGTCATGATACCAAGCTATTTGATTATTTCTAAAATGGGATTGTTAAATAATCTGTTTGCTATTATCATTCCAAATTTAGTAAGCGGATTTGGCATCTTTTTAGCGAAACAATTTATTGAAGCGATTCCAAATGATTTAATCGAAGCAGCACGTATTGATGGAGCCGGGGAGTTCCGTACATTTTGGAGTATGATTTTGCCGCAGTTAACTCCAGCTTTATCAGCTTTAGGAATTTTCACTTTTATGGCGGCGTGGAATGATTATTTATGGCCGCTGATTGTATTAAATGATACGAACAAAATGACAGTGCCATTAGCGTTGGTTTTCTTTAATGGCCAGCATTCAGTCAACTACAATGTTGTTATGTCAGCAGGTGTTCTAATTATGATTCCAGTAGTTATTGTCTTCCTGATCTTCCAACGTCAATTCATTAAAGGTATGGCCTTAACAGGTTTGAAATAATATTGTGCAGACGAAGATATATGTGCCTCGATAATTAACGAAATGCTATGAATCTAATTTCTATTACTTTCAAGTTAGAAGGTTAATATATATAGGAGGTTTTCGATATTGGAAAGAAGGAAAATAGTTTTAATTGGTGCAGGTAGTGCCGTTTTTACGCAAGGACTAGTGACTGATTTTATTGTTTCGAAAAATATGGGGCGTTGGGAAATTGCATTAGTCGATATAGATGAAAAGGCTCTTCAATCTATTACAACATTAGCAAAGAAAATGGTTGAAAGTAAAAATGCCGATATTATCATCTCCTCTTCTACAAACAGAAGGGAATTGTTGCTTGGAGCGGACGTTGTAGTGACAACGATTGCGGTCGGAGGTAGAAGGGCTTGGGAAAATGACGTTTTTATCCCTAGAAAGTATGGAGTTTATCAACCAGTAGGGGATACGACAATGCCCGGTGGGATATCAAGAGCATTACGGATGATTCCAACGATGCTTGATATTGCAAGGGATGTAAAAGAACTATGTCCTGACGCTTATTTCTTCAACTATTCGAATCCAATGACAGCAATCTGTACGGCGATAAAGAGGGAAGTAGGCATTCCTGTCATCGGATTATGCCATGGTGTCATCCATGTCGAACAGTATTTGGCAAAATTCCTTGGTATATCATCTTCAGAATTTAAAACATTCGGGGTAGGACTTAACCATCTCACCTTTTTATATGATTTAAGATTAAAAGGAAAAGATGCTAAACCTATGCTTTTGGAAAAACTGACAAAGCAAAAGAGGTTATCAACATCTCCTGAAAACTCTAATGTAGAGCAATTCCGTGAGATGGGTGGTAGCGATTCAGATACACCTTTTTATGGAGATAATCCATTTTCATGGCAGTTTTTTGAAAAATATAATGTATTCCCTGCTGTATTAGATCGACATGTTGTGGAGTTTTTTCCAGAACGTTTTCCTGAAGGGCATTACTATGGAAAGACGCTTGGAAAGGATGCATTTTCTTTTGAAAAAGTAATCGAATATGGAGATCAAGTATACGAGAGGATGCACGAACAAGCTGTTGATGGAAGCATTAATGAAAGCTTATTCAATCGCTCTGAAGGTGAGCATGAACAGCTAGTGGATATACTAAACTCTTTGTATTCGGATGATAGAAAAATGTATTCAATAAATATACCTAATCAAGGCGCTGTTCCAAGTTTGCCTTATGAGGCAGTGTTAGAGATGCCGGCTATTGCATCTGCAAAGGGCTTTGTCCCTTTATTTATAAATGATTTACCAGAAATCCCGAATAGCTTATTGCAAAATCGTATTACTGTCGTTAATTTGACCGTGGAAGCAGCTTTAACTGGCGACTTTTCAATGTTTGTTGAAGCACTTTTGTTGGATGGTTCGGTAAATACAGAAGAAGCTGCAACGAGTTTAGCAAGGGAATTGATTGAAGCGCACCGAGTGTTTTTACCGCAATTTGGAAGAAATGAAATCCATTCTACATAAAATCTATTCAAAATAAGGAGAATGAAAATAAAATGATAAAAGTAACTATAATCGGCGCAGGTAGCGCATTTACTAATAATATTGTTGTAGATATTTTGAGTATTCCAGGGATAGAAAGTGGTAATATAAGTTTAGTTGACATAGATTCCCGACGTTTAAAAATAGCCCATGAACTTGTTGAAAAGATCATTAATAAGACAGAGAAGAAATGGAAGGTTGTATCTTCAGTTGATCGCAGGGAAGTTCTTCAGGATTCCGACTTTGTCATTAACCAGATTGAAGTAGCAGGATTGTCAACCGTGAAATACGAGTTTGAAATTCCCCTTAAATACGGAGTAAATCAGTGTATTGGGGATACATTAGGTCCAGGGGGATTATTTAAAACGCTGAGAACGTTGCCTGCCTGGATTGAAATCGTAAGAGACATTGAAGAGTTGGCTCCAAATGCAACTATTTTAAACTATACAAACCCAATGTCTGCAGTAACATTGGCTACAACAAAGATAACAGATCTTCCGGTAGTTGGGCTTTGCCACTCCATTCAAAATACTTCAAGGCAATTATCAGAGTACCTCGAAGTTCCTTATGAAGAACTGAAATGGAAAACTGGCGGGATTAATCATATGTCATGGTTTACGGAGCTTACCTATCAGGGACAGGATATGTATCCAATATTAAAAGAAAAAATCAGCAAGGATAAGGAATTACTTGCAAAGGATCCTGTTCGTTTGGATGCAATGAAATATTTGGGAGCTTTTGTCTCGGAATCCAGCGGCCATTTTTCTGAATATATTCCGTACTATAGAAAAAGACAAGATCTTATTGAACAGCATTGCAGCGCTGGATATAATGGCGCAACAGGATTTTATGCGAACAATTGGCCAATTTGGCGAGAAGAAAATGATGCTAGAATTATGAGAATGCTATCAGGCGAAGAGGAAATTTCTTTAGAAACAAGCAATGAATATGCAGCTGTTGTGATTGATGGAATGGTCAACAATGTTCCTAAAGTAATATATGGAAATGTCTCCAATACAGGCTTAATTGATAATTTGCCAAGTGGTGGTATTGTAGAAGTAGCCTGTTTAATTAATGCGAATGGAATCAATCCAACTCATTTTGGTAAACTACCTGAACATTTGGCTGCTTTATGCAGAAGTAATATGGCATTCTTTGAACTAGCTGTAAATGCGGTATTGGAGAAAAATAAAGAAATGGCTTTCCATGCATTAACAATTGATCCCTTAACTGCTGCAGTCTGCTCTTTAGATGAAATAAAACAAATGTTTGACGAACTGTATAATGCGGAAAAAGACTTTGTTGGTGTGTAAATATATGTGGGTGGGTCTGGAAGATTTTTCTAGAACTACATATTAAATTAAATGAACTTTCCTTAGCAATGAATTGAGGATATTAGCACGAAAGTGTATAATCATGATGCCTTATCCAGTTTACGATAAATGAAAATGTGTAAAAGGAGTTTGCTATGAAAGGAAAAGTATTGGGAAAAGTATTGGATAACACTAGTGTTATCCCTCTTTATTACCAGCTTCAGGAAATTTTAAAAGAAAATATAGAATCCCGTGTATGGCGTCCTGAAGAAGCCATTCCATCGGAAAACCAGCTAATGAAAGACTATAATATAAGTAGAAACACAGTGATAAAAGCAATAGAAAACCTTGTTCAAGAAGGTGTGTTAATTAGAATTCAGGGGAAAGGAACCTTCGTTTCTAAACCGAAATTCGAGCAATCTTTATCCGGCTTCTATAGCTTTAGCAAGATAATGAAAGAAAGCGGTATTGAACCAAGGGATGAAATTACAAGCTTTAAAGTAGTATCAGCTAAATACAGCGTTGCAGAGCATCTTCAAATAGAAGAGGGAGATCCGGTAATTGAGCTAAGGAGAATTCGTTACGCGGATAATGAACCAATGATATTAGAAACCTCCTACGTCCCAGAACAATACTTTCCTGGTTTAAAAAGAGAGCCACTCGAACAAAGCTCCCTTTACGATCTCATGCAAAACGAATACGGCATTTATGTAATAAAAGCTAAAGAAATCTTTGAGCCTGTCCTAATTAGAGAGTATGAAAGCAAGCTTCTACAAGTAGAAGTCGGCTTCCCAGCACTTCTCTTAGACCGAATCGCCTATGATTCAACTGAAAAACCAGTCGAATTTTGCAGATCCATAGTTAGAGGCGATCGTTGCCGCTTTTATACTGAGCTCCTTTAATCACATAATAAAAGTTGTTCCTCGTAATCACGCCAGTGTTTTACGAGGATATTTTTTTGAATTGGATTAAGATCTCCACTAGGCAAAAATGAGTGTAGGGACATCGATATTAAATAAACAATGTACTCTATAATAGATTCACCAATAGCCATATATTTGTAACCAGTCCTGTAATAATATTCCTTAGTTTTCTTAATATAAAGGAGACTTATGAAACTGTTTTCGATTTTATTGCTGATTTCAGGAGTATTCGTTCCAATTCTTGGAACTCTACCGTACATTTTTTCTTATCCTAATAATGATAGTCCTGATTTCAGGCCATCTATGTTCGTAAAATGGAAATGGCAATTTACAGTGATTAAGATTGAAATGATATCATCCATTCTATTCTGACTTAGGATATAACTTGCTTTTGATCCAGCCACTTATCATGTCTAATGCATTTCCTTCCAATTTATTACCATTAACAATGATATCGGCGAATTTTTTAGTTGGAAGGATAAATTCCATTTCTCGATGTTTTGCCACTTGCACATAATACGTTGCCACTTCCTCCATACTTACTCCCCAGTTCTCCATATTTCTTTTAATTCTGCGATACATGCGTTCATCCGCATCCAAATCAACAAATACTTTCAGGTCGAGCAAATTGCGAATTTCCTCAAAATACAGTGTGAAGATTCCTTCGATGATAATAATGTCGGCCTTATTCTTAGCGTTTAACCACCCGTATAATTCTTCCAAAAATTTATCATAGTCCAATGCATTCGGGTGATTAAAATCGTCATATTCAATATTAGACAATGGAGATTTCATTTTAGGCAGCAATTTCTTAAAATGTTGATCTGTTTTAATAACATATACTTGAGAACCTTGAATTTCTTTGACTAATAGATTACTAAAAGTAGTTTTCCCACTTCCCGAACCTCCAGCAATTCCAACGACGATTGGCTTCATACTATTTATTCCTCTTCCTTTTATTCTTTTTATAATTGAGTATACAAATGTTGCATAAACAAAGTCATAATCTATAAAGTTGAATATTTTGGATACTCTTAAAAACGAATTTAAATTAATGAATACACTAGGACATTACATCAATATATTGATGCCAGATCGGTGAAAAAGACTTTTTGATGGTTTGGTTTTAAAATAAAATCGAATCTTAAATAGTTTATACTGAGTAAGTTCCAGTGGCAACTTATATTTAAATCAAGCCTGCTTTTTTCTTAATAAACGTTTTTTAGAGAGATATTTAAAAATATATAGTAGATATGCGTTAGCATGTTAAAACATAAAAAGTTTATTGTATCTGTTGTAAGCGAGAATATTTTTAAAGTTGAAATAATCTAGTTGAACATCAGATGTAGAAATAATTAGTAGTAATTGGGGGGGTTGTACAGAGGAAAGCGGTCTTTATAGGATAACCTTATAAAGGGGTTTTAATAATGAAGTTGAGAGCGTTGTTCGGTATTTTTCTTGTAGTCATTTCAACGGCCTGTTCATCAACTAAACAAACTGTTGTATCAGACAAAGTAATCTATTTTGGTGAGGGAGATTATTGGAATGCAGCTTACATATACAATCCAGAATTGTATGATGATAAGAAAGTAAATTGGGTTGAAATTGAATTCAAGGATTCAGTATTATCCCAGGAAGATCTAACTAGTATTGACATTGAAATTGAGAGTAGAGATGGTTTGCTTACTGGGAATGCGGGAAATATGGAAACAAAAATGGAAGGTAACATTATTTCTTTACTAGTTGGTACTATTAATTTTGATACATATGAGGAAGATGAATATAAAATTACTATAATGTTCAAAGATAAACAAGATATTATAAAATTGCATATAATACGATGATTAATCTACACAGGGGCTTGGGCTTAAGTAGGATCAATGAAGGGGCTCTATTTTCTACTTTAACTAACTATAAGCAGATCATTATGTATGCTGCTAGGACATAAGCATGTTTCATACCTGTTTTGTTAAGAAAAATTTTGCAGACTATGGCTGGTATTGCATCTTTTTCACTTTTCCCAATGTGGTACATATAGCGTTGGAAGATGCATTAAAAGAATCTAGTAATATCCTCAATTACCCCTATCAATCCTTTAAACAATTGCGTTAAGAAAATGATGGAGTAAATAAAAAATAGGAGACTACTCATCACATAGTAAGCACCGATTCCATAAAAGGAGTCTAACCGAGTAGTCTTTTTGCTCAAATATGTACTTAAAATATAGTAAGGTATGATGGATAACGATAAAGTAAAGATAATACTTAGTATAAAGATACCAACGAAAAATGAATCTAGTAATATAAGTAATAAAGCCACAACTTCTAATATGATGAGAGGCGTGAGCATAGTTCCGTAAACGGCAATGATCTCTTTATTGCTGTTGCCTGAACCGAATAATTTATTGATTGTATAAATTGAAATTGTTACGATTGCGAGCGATAAAATGGTTAAGAAAAATGCTTTAGTAAACACCGGGAAGAACATTGTTCCGCCTACTAACATATCCGATATACCATAGGATGCATCGGATACTATTTTTGATATCGTATTTGCTAGGTTAAAAAATATGATGGCGATTAAAGCGGCAAATATAATGACTGATATTGTCCCATTTAGAGATTCTTGCTGCTGATTGGCGAATATTTGCGATGGCTTTTTTATGTACTGCTTAAAATAATCCCAATACAACTTCGAAGTGTTTTTAACTGTCTCTACATGCTTGTTTTGTTGTATTGGTTGTGCTTGGCTCGGCTGTGCAGTTTCAATAGCTGCTGCCGTCTCCTCTAAAGCTGGATTACTATTAATTTTTTGTTCTGGAGCTGATCTACAGTATCTAATAGATTTGCTCCGCATTTTCCGCAGAACTTCCCCGATTCTTGCTGATTTCCACAATTATTACAAACCATTCCTTTTCATTTAATGACATAAATTTTTAAAAATAGACAAAATTCACCCCTCTTTTACATATTTAATAAATATTACCATATTGTGTATGTAATTGTAAGAAAAAAACAGTTAAATAGTAATGGGTATATGGGATTAGTTTATTGCTTGCGAGTATATTGACATTTTTAATGCATACAGGAAAAGGGATCGTTTGTATCGTTAGGATGTGGCATTCTATCTTTGTATATGTTAATAATGTTGGAGAATGGAATCTTTATTTTTATTAAGAATAATACTGTAAAGCGAAAAATTCTATGGCTCATAGTGGATGAAGAAGTTATTGCCTTTTTATATCGAACTGCGGTTTGGAAAATGGCGATTCATTGCGAATTATAAACATACTAAGCTACTAAAAGGTAATTTAGTAGGAGGTTATCATATTGAAATTTAAAATAAGGGAGAGGTTATTTTGAGTAGATATATTCCAATTGAAGTAAGACAAGGCTTAAGGCAAGAAGTATTTTATGGGTGTCCTATCCATGGATGTGGAAGCCCATACTTATCTTATCATCATTTTGATCCTCCTTATCACGAGGGCGGTACTCATAATCCTGAAGGTATGATTGCTCTTTGCTTGGCACATCACAAGTATGCTGACATTGGAACATATACAAATGATCAATTAAAGAGTTTTAAAAAGAACCCTTTTCTAAAAGGGAAAAGTGTAAAAGGGCGTATTGAATGGATGCGTAGAGATATTATTCTTCGTACAGGTGGAATGACAACTATTAAAACACCGATATTTCTTGAGATTCAACGAAAACCATTGATATGGGTAAAAAAATCGGAATCAGGGGTTATGCTATTGAATATGGATATACCTGGGAAAGATGGTACTTCAATCTTTAAAATTGTAGATAATGATTGGGAACTCAGTAATTCAATTAAAGACTTGGAAGCTGTCCCTAGTGGTAGGAGCATTAATATATCAGCTCCTGCTGATGGAATTGAGTTAATGCTTAAATTCGAAGATGTATCGAATGATGATTTCAAAAAAAGTTTGACCAAGTATAATCTAAGTGAAGAAGATATTAGCGGCTTTAATTTAAATTGGCCTTCTCTTCTAGTAACTCTTAAAGGTAAAATAAAATATCCAATTGATATTGAAATTAAAGAAAATCACTTTATTTTGCAAAAAACCAACACATTTGAAGGTGGGTTTATTGGAAATAGTCAAACAGGAATCTCGATAGCGTAGATATGTTATTTTGATTGTATTTTCGTAAAAAATAGCTTTGGATCAGGTTAGGACTGTTACATAACTTATTGACTTAATACAGAAGCAATTTTTTGCAGAGGTAACTGTTCTGAGTGTGAAAAATAATTCAGCTTGGGATTGTAAAACATAAAAATGCCAGTCTTCATACGTGAAGGCTGGCACTTTTTTTAGTGGACACAACTAAAATAGGAGCTATAACAGTCGGTTCTCCGAAAAAGCTAGAATTTTGGTATTTTAAATCTTAGAATTTTTCAAATATCCCCTTGGTGAAATGACAAAAAAAAGATGTTTTTGAGAACTTTTATGTAAAAAAATTTTATTTTTAAAAAAGTATTCATTCGCTTGGATTACTTTATCGAACTATCTTTAAGGTACTCGAGAATATAAAAGAAAGCGCGCTTTCCAGGAAGGCAACAGAATGGAAAGGGAATACTTTGAAGAGGTTATCATATCGCATGAGCGGATGATTTATCATGTTATGAAATCATTAGGAATTTTTAAAAATAAGGATGAATTTTATCAAACAGGATTAATTGCTTTGTGGGAAGCCTACCAGCGTTTTGATGTAGAAAAAGGAAAGTTTTCAACATATGCATATTCGTATATAAAAGGACGAATGCAAACAAAGATGACGAAAGCGAACAAGGATGAGGATCGATACGTGTATCCAGATGAATCTTTTTGGGAGATGTCTATCGATGAAAATGGCAAGCCAGCATTGGAATTGGAGCAGTTGTATTCATACTGTAAAGGGCTAACCGCAAGGCAGGAAAAGTGGGTGATTGACACGTTCTACTTAGGATTAAGCGTTCAGGAAATTGCAAAAAAGGAAGGAGTGTCCCTTTCGGCAGTTAAAAAATGGCGAGCAGGAGCCATTCAGAAAATACGTATTAATATCGACCAAGGCAGCATTGAAAAATAGGGAAAAGTAGCTTATCAAAAGTAGATGCTAAGTAACTAAATACGCAGTATTAATATTAAATGCTCAGAAAACTGGGCATTTTTTTTAGTTTATTGAAGTTAATGCGGAAGGGTAAGGATGATAGTTCCCATCTATATTGTGAAAGATTAAGGGAAAAGTTGAGTTGTGAAAAAAATAATATTCACAAATTTTGAAAGAGCAACAATTAATTTTATACAAAAGGGAAAAAGTCGAAATAGGTTGAAAAATAAAATTTGAAGTCACTTTTTTTATATACAAGGGATAAATTATAAATCTTATTGTAATGAAAAACATAAATATAGAAGTTGCAAAATGTATTATTATATCAGTTTTGCACTATATTACAAGATTCAAGAAAAAAGAAGACAAACGAATAACAAGAAATAAAAATAATTTAAAATAATTAGACAAATAAATTTAATTGTGTATAATCTAGTTCAAAGGTAGGTGAGTACAAAGTATGAATAACGCAGGGATGGTCACAAAAATAAATGGAACGGCCTTCATGCAGTTTGAAAAAAGGGTATTGGCAACCCAAATGCCATATTCGATGCTCGAGGCAATGTTTGAGGTGGATCAAGAGGTACAAAGAAAAATAGATCCAAATCGAAGAATAGAAATTAGGGAGTTTATTCTGAAATCCCTTGAAAATAAGCAAATGTTTTATTTTTCACCATTTATCTTTTCGGCACGGAATGGGATTATAGCTGCACATGATGGTTTTGAGTTTGAACCAGGTAGTAAACTTTACATACTTGATGGACAGCATAGACAATCAGCCATTTCAAGTGCGATCGGTTATCTAAAATCGTTAAAAGAGGGGAGCGAAGAATTAGGGCAGTATGAAAAAGCAATAGAATTACAGAATCAAATAAATATGCTTAAATCGTATCCAGTATCTATGCAAATCTATTTGGATTTGGAGCAGCATGAGGAAAGACAACTTTTCACGGATATCAATACGGAGAGGAAAGAAGCTCATATAGGCCTGGTTATGCAATATGATTATCGGGATCAATATACAGAGCTTACCAGACAAGTTGCAGAGAGCCTTGTTAAAGAAATGGAAATAGAACAAAAACGATCCAGGTTAACTAATCAAAATTCAGCCATTACTTCATTGAGCATCATGCGTAAATGTCTCATTGCATTGTTTGAAGGTATATTAGCCGTTAAGTCCGGAGATCCGTATTTTCGAGGATGTAAACAAAATGAGGTTCCTGACATATCGAGAGCTTTCTTTCTAGCTTGGAAAAAGCTATTTCCAAGGAATATGTCAGATCGAAATAAATATGTAACAGGATTATCTGGAATTCAAATTGCGCTTGCCTACACAGTATTTATTCTCATTAGGCAATATTCAATCTCACACAAAGAAGCGATAAGAATGCTTGCATCTCTGAAAAAGCATTGTAGCTGGAAGCACCATGACCCCTTATTTGCACATATGTATAACCCCGCGACTGGAAAAATTGCCCATCATTCATCAACGACCGCCATCCAAAATACAGCTTTGGCCTTTATAAAGAAGATAAAGGGTGAAGGTAATGACTAAACTTTTCATTCAAAAACATCAATTGATTACAAGTTATACTATTGAAAAACTAGAAAAATTGTATACAGAAGACAAATTGAAACTTCGAGAAATCAATAAACTCCAAGTAAGGCAGATTAGACGTTACATATTGGAAAATGCCTATGATGAACGCATCTACTTTCCGCCAATTGTTGCGCATAGAAATGTAGGAGATTCATCAGATACTTTATTCATTATTGACGGAACTCAGAGAATAAGAGCATTTACTCAGCTTTATGGAATAAGTTTAAAATCTATTAATAGTGATGATGAAATAGAAGTGAAAAATGCTGCAAAATTATTAGAGATGTTAAGCAAAACTGAAGTTGCCGTGCAAATTTTTGAAGGGATGTCTGAAAAAGAAGCTGATCAAATGTATGTTGATTTTAATACTAAAGGAAAAAAGGTAGCGTTATCTAAAAGAATTGCGTTTGATTCTCGGGATGAGATTAATATTATTACAAATGGAGTTTTGCAAAATAACACGATGCTTCGTTTAGCAGGAGTTGAGATGGAAAAACGAGCTGTGGTGCGGCCTGCCAATAAAAATTTCTTATCATTGTCGCAATTAAGACAAATCATTGGCTTATTTCTAACAGGTAGAATATATGATGGGCATAAAATGAATACTGGTGATCTATCATTACATATAGATCAGTATTTAGATCTTGTTCACACATGGTTTAAGGAGTTGTTTGAATTATACCCAGTTGCTTCAATTGGTGATTATGAGGAATCAATGCTGGCAAGCTTTCCACTTTTAACAGCGGTAGCATTGTATGCGCTTACTAATACGGACAAATTATCATATGAAGAAAGAAAGTCTACGATTATCTCAAGAATGAAACGACTGAATGGAGTAGATTGGAGCCGAGGCAATCCAGTTTGGACGAGCTTTGAAGGAACGAGGAGAGGAGCGTATAAATACTTTTATTTAAACAAAAACAAGAGGAATATTGAAAGATTGGCAGAATGGTTACAGACGCAAGGGAGGTGAGGCAAGTGTGATCGTTAATACATATAAAAACCCTTGGATTGTAAGTCGTGATGGACCAAATCCAAGGGTTTTTGCGTTGGAGTATACCAACACTATCAGTATACTCCTTTTTAAGAAAAAAGAAAGAACCAAGAAAAAAAGGAGGAACGGAAATGGAAGTTAGGAATGATTATGTAATTAATACGGACGCAAAGGTGATTTTAAATCAATACGATGAGTTTGGAAGCTTATGTTCTTTAGTATTTGAAGGTGAGGATATCTATTCAGTTAAGGCAAGCCCTCTTACGATTGTTAAAAAAAGCATCGAGTATTATGGGCACAGTCTTCAAGGAGCTATTGCTGGAGCAAAAAGTGCACTAGGGAAAATAAGTATGCCACCAGTGAAAATAAGCGGGAAACTTGGCATCTATTGGTTTCCAGTTAAATCTATCATGCACGAAGACCATATTTGGATCTCAATTGATCATATCGCGGATTATTACGCGTTAAGTGACAAGACAGTAACGGTAATATTTCACGATGGCAGTGATATAGCGGTGGAAAGTAGTTATAACAGTTTTGAGCGGAAGGTAAATAGAGCACTTAAGTATAAAAACATCATGGTTAATAGAACAAACGGTGAGTCACTTAATTCAAGTAATAAATTGAAAGGGCACGGGATTGAAAGGGACCCGGCTAGGAAGCAATATAGGTATGTAAGTAGGAAGGATTATGAGAAGTGATAATTAAGAAATTAGCGTGAAGAGAGAAAAAAGGGGACAGGTAAAAAAACTACTTATTTAGTTGTCCTTCTGTACGGAATGTTAATGAAGAACAGAAGGACAACCAAAGTAAAGGTTGATGGTAATGGCGAAGTTTTACACATACCAAAATTTACGATTCTGTGAATAAGTCCATTGGAGTAAGAAATGTCCTATTGAATCTGTCTAATATTATATTAATAAAAGTGATCAAAATTGAAATTAACTAACTTTGCTAATGCATATTGTCTTAAAAATACTTAATATAATTTAAGAGATGTACGCCAATGTGTAATTCTAAACCACTGTATTAGTTACTGTATAACTGATATACTAAGTAAAATAAAACCATTTGAAAAGGTGGTAATCTTGAGTAATAATTTAATATTAAATCGCTTTTTTTCCCAAGCAACTATAAGCAAATTGATAACTACTGGATCATGCTCAGTATTTGAAGCCTGTGCTAGCAGATATTTAGATTCATCTGAACTTTATTGCAATCAAACAGTAATACAAAGTATGTATAACTTTATAAAGAAAAACTACAGAAACGAATACTTTTATAAGAACACTCTTTTTAATAAACTTTTGATAGGTAGGCATAGTTTAAACACTACCACTGCATTAACAGAACTCCCAATAAACAGTTCTATTGCCGACTTTATAATGATAAATGGTAAAGCTATTGTATACGAAATAAAGACCGAGTTGGATTCATTTGAAAGGCTAGAACAACAACTTAATGATTATTATAAAGCATTTACAACTGTATATTTAGTTACGAGTGAATCTAATGAACAGAAAGCAAAGAAAATTTTATCTAATAGTAATGTTGGTCTGATTATCCTTAATAAACGAAACTGTTTAAGCGAAAAGAAAAAAGCTTCTTCAGATTATTCTCTTTTAGAGAAAAAGGTGATGTTCAATATTTTACGTAAGTATGAATTTGAAAACATCATAACAGATAATTTTGGTTCTTTACCTCAAGCGACCCCAGTCAATTATTATCGTGAATGTTTTGCTTTATTCGAAAAAATAGAAATAGAAATTTTGTACAAGTTATTTATAAGGGAACTGAAAAAAAGGAATAAAGTTGATGTGGTAAATTATATGAGGTACGTTCCCTATGAATTACGATATATTTTTTACTTCTCAAAAACACTTCAAAAGAGATACAAAGAATTATCCAACTTTTTAATCCAATATAGGGGGATATAACATGTATTTTCCATATTTAAGGGGAAAGCAATTTGAATTAATTGCGATTCGTGAACTGGTTGAAAATGACTTGATTAATGATAATGTAGTTCCTATAATTGAACCGGTAAAATTAACATCTACTCTGAAAATTACATTGAATCGTTTTATAGAGAAAGAAAGAAAGATCGTTCTTATACTCAATCCGCAAATTAGTAAAACTACAGTTGAGGAGGATGAAGAATTCAGGAAACTTCTATCCAACGAATATATTATAAAAGGACATATAATGAATACTAATTCAGATTATGAGATTAATAGATTGATTGGTGCAGGAGTATCTTTAAGTGAGTTATTGGTAATAAATTCAGAGGCAAGCCATTTATCAAAATTCAAGACAATTTTTAAAGATGTATATCCAAGTATCACAGTGATTCCAGACGATACATTATTTAGGAGAAGTGTACCTTCTGAAAAAGTGTTATTAATGGATAGATTTCCAAAAGAAGAAAGAAATGTTGATTATAAAGATAAAGATGTATTTTTTTCCGCTGATCATTTATTTTATCAATCGGAAAGCTATAAAGGCTTTAGCGACTATTCAATAATTGGAAATAGATTTGATGAAGCCGGATTTGCACCATATGCGGTTGCTATCCATATAGTCTATTTTAATGAGGATGAATACCTAAATGTTATTAGTTTTGTTTCCGATACAAATGATGATATCAGTGATCCGGCAAATAAGTTTTATGAGGCTGTTACTTATTTGAAAAAATGGACAGCAAACAGGGAGATAGATACAGAAGGTTTACGGCAATTCATAAAACATTATGAAAATGAAACGTATCCGGGCTTAGGAACAGTAAAAAAATTATCTGTAATGCATCATCTTGAATTAATGAGTCAGTATATTGATAGGAAGCTTTTTCAATGATTTGTTGCGTTGATTGTTTTAAAGATAGTGAAATAATTGCGATCATAACGTCTCTAAATATTAGGGGGAGTTGTGAGGTTTGTTTACATGAAGATACATACATTTATGATATTGATAGAAACGATAACCTCATTTCATATTTCAATGAGTTAATAGATATCTATACTCCTATTTCTAAAATGTCTGAAGAGATGAAAGAATATAGAGCTGAATTTTCACTTTTGAAAGATGAACTTAATTCTAGGTGGAACCTATTTAATGTCGGTAGTCCAAAAGTCTACAAAATAATCACGGAAATTTGTAAAAAAAGATATGAACAAACCCCTGAAATTTTTGATGAACCTATTGGCATTGTTCAAATGTATGATAAAGAATTCAAAGAAAAAAACTCAATATTAAGAAATTATAATTGGCAGGGATTTACGGAGGAAATTAAAAATCAAAACCGTTTTCATATTAAATCATTTAATTCGGAAGTTTTTGCGAGAATAATTGAGTATGCTTCAACTACTTTTAGACGTGGAGAAATGTTTTACAGAGCTAGGCTCTCAAATCAAAGAGCTACTCCTTTCCCTCAAAAATGTATGGGAGCCCCTCCAAAAGGAAAGGCCTCAAGTGGAAGGGTTAATCCGTTGGGAATAAGTTGTTTATATTTGGCAAGTGGATTGGAAACTGCGATTAAAGAAATCAGAGCAGGCATCCACGATAATGTCTCAATTGCCAAGTTTGAACTTTTGAAAGATATTGAAGTGATTGATCTAACTCAATTAGATAAATTTAGTCCACTACTAGGATATGATCATGTATCTCATGCCATTAATAAAGAGTATTTAACACATATATCAAATGAGGTTGGAACACCATTGAAAGGAAATGACCCTAATATAGGTTATCTGCCTTCACAATATATTTGTGACCTGATTAAAAGTGAAGGAAAGAAAGGAGTAAAATACCAGAGCACGATGGACAAGGAAGAGTTCAATCTGGCAGTTTTTAATGAGGAATACTTAAGATGTACAGAAGTAGCTTTATATGAGGTTACAGAAATAAAATATAATTTTTTTAGTAAACGATAATGATTTACAGGCGAAAAATGCAAGAAATTGCAGAGGAAGCTGTCGTTTATCTGAGGAAGGTATAATTGAATAGTAGATTTATATGAAAAGACAAAAGAATTCCTAGAATCCATTCGATTCTAGGAATTTTTATATATTACTATGTCCTGGACCAAAGAAGTTGATAATAGCCATTTGTTCGATTTTTGGATTTTGTGAAGTAAGCCCGAATTCAAACAACGCATATAAATAGATCCGCACCTCCAGTAGTATTAAAATATCAATTTAAATGGAGGTGCTTTTCATATGCCGCAACAAAAACTTACCATTGTCCCCGTTACATTACATAAACAGAAGGAAAATAACCCCGCAACTGTTCCAGTAGCCCCATACTCCAATCCTACTTGCAGGATCAAAACTGGCAATACTGAAATTACCTTCTTCAACGGCGTAGATGTGCACATCATCCAAACCATCATGAGGGAGTTGAAAGATCGATGAAACAGGATTATACAAGCGTGAAAAACATTTATATCATTTGTGGTAAAACGGATATGAGAAAAGGAATTGATGGCCTGGCAACACTTATTCAAGATTCTTTCGAACTTGATCCATATGGGGATTCCATTTTTTTATTTGCAGGATGGAGTAAAGATCGCTATAAATGTTTGTATTTCGATGGTGATGGCTTCGCCATGCTTTATAAACGTTTAGATAACGGTAAACTGCAATGGCCAAAAAATGAGAAAGAAGTACGCAATCTTTCTCAACAGGAGCTACGCTGGCTCCTTGAAGGATTATCCATTCAGCAGCCGAAAGCGATTCAACCTTCATCAAAAGGAGTGTTCTAAATTCCTTAAAACTACTAACTTTATCTTTATTCCATCGTTCGAACTAGTTATAATAAAAAGAACAAAACTGAACGAATGTGGTGAATAATGTGACGAACGCTTCTTCTACGAATGAAAATCAATACGAGAAATTAATTCGGCTGCTCGAAGAGCAATTGGCTCATTCGAATCAACAAAACAAAGAGTTATCAAAACAGATTGAAGCGTTAACCGAGCAAGTTCGCCATTTAACTAAGCTTTTATATGGATCCAAAACTGAAAAAATAAAATATAACTCACCGGACGGACAAGCGTCCTTATTTGACGATGATCCGACTTTTAGCGAATCTGAGCACACAGATGAACAAAGCCAACAGACAATTTCTTATGCTGTTGTACGAAAGATTCAAAAGAAAAAACGAAATGATTCATTGCGGAGTGATGTCGAAGTAGAAGCATTTCATCATCATCCGGAAAATACTCTTTGTGACTGTTGCCATGGGCAAATGATCGAAATCGGCACTACAATCGTTCGCGAAGAAGCGGAATTTATTCCTGCAAAGATGAAGAAAGTTCAACACGTTGAACACGCATATGAATGTACTAAGTGCAAAGGAGATTCATTTCAAAAAGCGCAAATTAAACGTGGCAAAGCACCACATCCAGCTATTCAAAGGAGTATTGCCAGTCCTAGCGTACTGGCCAAAGTAATATATGATAAATTTTCACAATACTTACCACTTTACCGTCAGGTAAAGGAATGGGATCGTTATGGTCTTAATACCAATGATAAGAACCTTTCAAATTGGGTCATTCGTGCATCGCTGGATTGGCTATTACCGATTTACCTACGAATGAAGCATTTGATGATGGATAAATCGATTTTGCATGTCGATGAAACATATGGCCAAATTATTAACCGGTCCGATGGGAAATCTGGTCAAGCCAATGCCTACAATTGGGTGTATCGAAGTGTGCCAAGCCAAGGACCAATAATCACCCTGTTTCAAAGCGCATTATCACGGGCTCGCTCCGTACTTGAAAGTTTCATAGAAGGCTATTCTGGAACGATTGTTTGCGATGGTTATTCTGCTTATGGTAAGTTGGAAGGCGTTACCTTCGCAAATTGTTGGGCGCATGTTCGCCGTTATTGGCTAAAAGCTGACAGTAAAAATGGTCGCATTGGCGTGAGCTATTGTGATGATTTATATCGTCTGGAAAGGAAATTCAAACATTTGTCTCCAAGTAAGCGAAGAAAAAAACGCCAGAAATACTCGAAGCCAATTGTAGAAAAATTCCTTGATTGGGTTGAAACATCACCGTTCTACGGAAAAAACGCCCTTGGCAAGGCAGCTGAATATACCCTGAATAGAGTAAATGGACTTAAGGCGTTCTTGAATGATGGGCGCATTGAAATCGATAATAATCCAGCTGAAAACGCCATTCGCCCCAATGTTTTAGGTAGAAAAAACTGGTTGTTTAGTGTTAGTGAAGCCGGTGCGAGAGCGAACGCCATATGTTTGAGTATTGCAGAAACGGCCAAAAGTAACGGCGTTGATTTTTATGAATACATAAAGAAACTTTTGACGGATCTTCCGAACGCCGGTATTAACCAGAACCCAGAAATTTTAGATCAATACCTGCCTTGGTCAAAAATGATTAAAGCAGAATGTAGCAAATAATTGAAGTAAGCCGTATTTCGATTGAAAAAATCGGGTCATACGGCTATTTGTGATGTGTACCGGATAGGTACGCTTATTTTTTATAATTCGGGCTTACTTTGTGAATGCCAAACAGATAATTTCTGTTTTTTCATCTCAATAAATAAATTATTTACAGCCCCTTTAACAGAGCTTCTTAAACAGTTTGTCAAATTCGATCTTCTTATAGGTTCTGTTTCCATACCTACAATACTATCCTCGTCCCAATAGTAGTAACTGGCAGTTGCAAGTGTATAGTTTTCATATATATTATAAAAGATTTCAATATTCATCCCACTTAATTCAATCCAAAATACACCCCCGTCTATTGGAATATCATTCGCTTTATATAACAATTTTCTGATGTCTCCTTATCTTTTATATTTTATAAGTATTAACGTAAAAATAAAAAAGCCCCACTCTTTTAGCTGATAAAACCGTCAAGTGAGAGCATGTCTATGGTGAGTTAATTTTAATACGGTTGGTCGATGCTTGTTGATATTAACTAGTATCATAACATTATTCATTGCAATAGGATATAAAGATCAATTACTTTTATCTGCAACAAGAAGCAAAAACTCATTTAATTTTACCCTTGCTTCAGGGCTTAATGTTTGCTCTGTATTTATTGTTGTATTAAATCAGCAGTTTCCTTTGTAAATGCATGAGGTGTTTCGTGAATTGGGCAGAAGGACAATGAATCCAATCGACATAATCAATTATTATAAAAGTTATGATTTTTAACATTACGGATACAAATAAGAAATACATGTTAATAATGAGTTTGATGTTTCTTTATGATTGTTAAGTATAATACGGAGACCAGATATAACCGGGGTATAAGGATGTTAAAATGTAGGATATTTTGCGGACTTAATCTCGATTTAACTTTATAAATCAAGATATAAATTAGTATTAGAATTATAAAATCAATTCAATCCATATTTAAATTTTTTATATAGTAATTTTAGTAACTACTCGACCTCCAAGAGTAGTCAAATATTAACTGTTTGAAGAGATCCGATCCCGATCTGCAGTATACTAATGGAGCTTTGATGAATAAGGCAGGAAATATGAAACTCGTACCGAATTAATCATTATACTTGGAACAATGGGGTCATAAAGGTATTACTATACTTGTTGATGTTAATTGCACTTGATCAGTTTTTGAATAGTTCCTTTAATGACATTCCGGAGGTGCATTGTGAAAGAATCAGTGATTAAGTTTTATGATGACTTTTCAGAAGATTACCACCTTATTTACTTCGATTGGGACGGTGCGATAGTACGTCAAAGTAAGATTTTGAATCGGTTAATAAAAGATAACCTACCTCATTTAAATAACTGTCCAATCTCACTCCTAGACTGCTCCTGTGGCATAGGTACACAAGCGATAGGATTAGCAAAAAAGGGGTATATAGTTACAGCAACTGACATAAGCCCTGCTTCAATTAAGAGGGCTGAACAAGAGTCCGAGTCACGCGGGGTCAAAATTACCTTTGGTGTTGCTGATTTTCGTTCCTTGAAGGAGGATGTATCCGGAGAATTTGATGTTGTTATATCAGTTGATAACGCCATTCCCCACCTTCAATCTGACGATGATCTACAATTAGCCGGCCAGAATATGTATTCAAAATTACGCCAAGACGGCTTATTGGTTATTTCAATAAGGGACTATGACGCGCTATTACAAGATAAACCGCGTGCCACTCAGCCAAGTGTCTTTGATAACGGGAAACGGATAACATTTCAGGTGTGGGATTGGCAAGATAACTCAAAAACGTATACTGTAAATCAATTTATGATTCAAGACATTAACAATCAGTGGGAAACAAAACATTTTTCAACAAATTATCGTGCCCTTAAACGACAAGAGCTTAGCACAATTCTAATTTCCAGTGGATTCACTGATGTCAGGTGGCACATGCCAGAGGAATCGGGCTTTTATCAGCCAGTGGTTACTGCGCGTAAACGGTGAATATAAGATAGATTTTGTGTCGTCTAGGTGTATTAAATACAGTTCGATAAAATAAGTATTGGTAAATTAATGTTTTAATAAATATCGTTTTTAAAAATTCAAAACTATAAATTATTTATATGGTCTAAATGAAAGTTGAAAATAATCTAAGTCGATCAAGGTGGAGTAATTAATGAATATCCAATTGAAATAATGAAACTTGAATCTCAAGATTCTAATTTATAGAAATTTGAACAGCTTTAGAGTGCTTACCAAAGGCCCATCAGCTACTGCTGCATATTCAGATCATGAATGGCATTATCAAATGAAACAATGTTGGCACATGCTTGGGTCAAGGCATTGTGCAAAGCATGTCTCGTAAAGGAAACAATTATAAAAAACACCCAACATTAGATTTTCTATAAACTCTTAAAAAAAGCTGGTATCGTGGTGAAAATAAAATTGCATATTACTTTATGCAAAGTGAAGATGGGATCATAAGAATAAATAACGATGAAGAAAAGAATTATCAATTACACAAGATTTAGTTGAATGAAAGTTTTTAAAAACGTTTGGGGCAGTACAAGGTTCCGCCCCCGGAATCCCCCAGTTTAAAATCCTTTAACTTCTCTTCTTTCACACAGTCACAGCATAGCTACTTGCCATTGAAAGCCACTCACGATACATTGCCTGAGATGGAAATGTGGGAAAATGTTATTTTTCATTTTCCCATATTTAATTTCTAAACTTTTTTTAAAAACTATCTTTCTATCAAGCTTCATAAATCTAGTAGATATTCATTAAAAAGGAAGCTAGGCAGCCATTTCAAAGTGTTCTTACTATAGAAAAGTGGTTCATTTTTTAAAATTATAAAGATTGTTTCTCAGCATGGATTCGCATTGTAAGTAGCTAGGGATAATAGTTACGTTAACGTTGAAAAGTAGATATTATTATTGGGATTTTCTTCTATATTCACTTGGAGACATATTTATTTCCCTCTTAAATGCAACACTTAAATATTCTGTATGCTTAAAACCTGCTCGTTCAGCAATTTCATAAAGTGGTAAATCGGTCTCCGTTAAAAGCTGTTTAACAAATTTAAGTCTAACTGATATTATTTCTTCGTGCGGTGTTCTCCCAAGTCTTTTTCGAAACCTGTCTTCAAATATCCTACGTGAAAGTGGGGTAACCTCTAATAAATCTTGCACTGTAATACCATCACAAGCATGATTACGAATAAAATTAAGGGCGTCTGCAATAACTTTGTCATCAATGGCCAAGACATCAGTTGACTGGCGCGTTTTGATTCCTAATGGCTCAATTAGATATTTTTTGTTTTCGAAACTATTTCCATCCATCATTTGATCTAACAGGAAAGCTGCTTGATATCCTGTTTTTAATGAGTTTGGAATAACACTAGATAATGGCGGCTGTGCTAGTTCACAAAGTAATTCATCATTGTCTACACCGATTACGGCAACCTCATCCGGAACTGAAACTTTTGCAATTCGACAAGCTTCTAGTAACTGCTGGCCTTGCGAATCAAAACAAGACATAATGCCAATTGGTTTTGGTAGAGTTTTTACCCAATGTGCCATCTCTTTTCTCTCTACATATCGAAATTTATCTTGATGGGAATACGAATCAAACGAATAACATGGAAATCCTAAATCTTGTATGTATTCTTTAAAATGTAAACTACGCTGATCCGACCAGCTATATCTGGAATTCCCACAAAAACCAAAGTATTTGAAACCTCTCTCTATTAAATGATCCGCAGCCAATTGGGCAAAAGACATATCATTAGTTTCTACAAACGGTAAATCTGGAAGTAATCGCGCAGCGCTCAAGTCAACGGTAGGCAGATTAATTTTAGAAATATAATCTGCAATATGTTCATTTTCTATACGTGCTATTATTCCATCGCCTTCCCAGTTGAGCAGCCAAGTTAAATCTGTATTAGACCTCCCATATTCTCCTAAATAGACAGACCATCCTCTGTTCTCACGAATATATTTTCTAATTCCAAATAATAATCCTCTGGCATATTCGTTTGAAGTTTCAATTATTAATGCGACTTGTTTTCGATTTTTTAAGTTAGAAATATAATTATCCTTCGTCAAATTTTTCAAATCCCTCTTTCCATATTATGTTTACTGATTCAATTATATTGAATATATCAATTATAAATAAGGGATTCAACAAATTAATCAAATGTAAAATATCTCAATTTGTAATATAAGAAATCTCATAGACTAACAAAAAAACATCAGATATACTCTGAAAGAAAAGGAGATTTTAGAATATTTCAAATAGAAAAGTGGGGAAGGAGGAGAATGAGTGTAAAAAAACATATGCTTTACGGAGTTATCTTCCCTTATTATACTGGCCATCTTCATTTAATGGCCCATTGACTGATTTTTGGTACTATGAGCAGCTGTTGAAAAGAATAATAAGGTTAATAAGAATTAAATGTTCATCAATCATTAAATCAATAATTTAAAAGGGTAGTTGATTTGATCAATGATATCTTAAGTAACTTTGGAATTTTTAAAGAAATAATACTGTTTTTTAGGAGGAATGTGATATGGGAAACGAAAAAAGGATAAACATAGCAATCGTTGGTCTAGGATTCGGTGCCGAGTTTATTCCGATTTATCAAAACCATCCCAATGCTGTAATGTATGCAATCTGTCAAAGAAATGAAGAAAATTTAAACAAAATTGGGGATCACTTTAATATTGAAAAACGTTATTACAGTTTTGAGGAACTATTGGAAGATGATCAAATAGATGCTGTTCATATAAATACCCCCATACATTTGCATGCTAAGCAAAGTATTGCTGCATTAAAGGCTGGAAAACATGTAGCGTGTACAGTACCGATGGCCACCACAGTTGAAGAATGTCGGCAAATTGTAGAGGCGCAGCAAGCCTCGGGAAAAAAATATATGATGATGGAGACCGCTGTATATACAAGGGAATTTTTATATGTAAAAGAGTTGAAAGATACTGGGAAACTCGGAAGAATCCAATTTTTACGAGGAAAACATCAACAGGAAATGGCAGGATGGCCAGGATATTGGGAAGGGTTGCCTCCTATGCATTATGCCACACATGCAATTTCACCCTTATTAGCCCTTGCTGAAAGTGAGGCTGAATATGTATCCTGTTTTGGCTCCGGGAAAATAGCGGATAATCTTAAAGAAAAATACGGATCTCCATTCGCAGTTGAAACTGCTTTATTTAAAATTCGTAATTCGAATTTGGCGATGGAGGTTACAAGGTCCCTTTTTGAAACATCAAGAGAGTACATAGAGAGCTTTGACGTTTATGGTGAAAAGGCTAGTTTTGAATGGCAGCAATTGTTGAGTGAAAATCCTATCGTTTTCATTGGTGAAGATGGCAAACGAGTAAATGTACCTGATTATGCATACTTATTACCTGAATCTATCCAACGTTTCACAACAGAGGGTGTATACGATTCAAAGGGAAATCAGCATTTATCTTTCACTCAAGGAGGAGGTCATGGGGGATCCCATCCGCACCTTGCACATGAATTTGTTATGAGCATCATTGAAAATCGATCTCCTTTACCTGATGTTTATACATCTGCAAATTGGACTTGTGCAGGGCTTTGTGCACATGAATCAGCTATGATGAACGGCAAACACGTTCCATTACCTGTATTTAAATAAAACGGTGCCATTTTTCATGAATGAAGAACATTCAGTAGTGTGATTTTATTTTAATTTTTATAAAAAAGTAATGATCAAATAAATGTTGGCGTTTTCAATAAAATAATTCAAATATATAAATATTGATTTTACGTCGGAAAATTTAATATAGGAGGAGTTTTATGAGAACTGTATTAGTTGTACATCCTGATTTTGATGAAGTATGGCCCTTTGCAGCTGATCATTTTCGAAAAGTAATGGAAAGGCTAGGAGAAGTTGAGTTTTACCGTATAGATGATAGTGATGAGAGAAGTATTGTGGAAATAATTCCAAATCCAGAAAGTGTTGCACGATTGATTTCTCTAAGTGTTCCAGTAACAAGCAACGATATCCAACTGTTTGGCTCTTTAAAGGAGGCTGTAATTACACACGGGTATGGTAGTCAATTATCAGATGAGTGCAAGGAACAGCTCGAGCAAAAAGGAGTACGTATTTATAACCAGCCTGGTGAAGGATTCTGGGGTCAGTCAGTATCGGAATTTGCTCTTGGATTAACTATTTGTGGCTTAAGACGCATCCCGCAAACACATCATGAGATAATTACAAGCCTGGATCCATGGGACTATAACCCCCCTGAAAATAGAGGACGTCCTAGTGCTAAAGGACAACAATTTGGAGATAACGCTAATTTCTCAAATGGTACGATACAAGGCAAAAGAGTTCGTATAGTTGGTGCAGGAAATATTGCTAGTCGCTATGCAAGTTTCGTCAACTTTTTGGGGGCTGATGTCGCTAGTTGGGATCCCTATGCTAGTGAACCGTGTTTTCATCGTTCAGGTTCCCGAAAAGAATGGCATTTAGAGGAACTTGTAAAAGATGCGGAAATTTTTGCCCCTATGGTGCCATTGACTAAATCTACAGAAGGATTAATCACTGCAGATCATATACGGGCGTTGCCAAATGGTTGCTTAGTCATCCTTGCTACTAGGGCAGGGATATGTGATGTGCCGACTTTAAGGGAGAGAGTATTAGCTGATGAATTAAGTTTAGCGGCGGATGTTTTTGATATTGAACCACTTCCACTTAATGATCCATTGCTAGGTAGACATAATGTAGTTCACACCCCGCATAATGCCGGGCGGACTATTGATGCCAATAGACTTTGGGCAGATAAATTAGCAGAACAATTTTTACCTCTATGATCTGATGAAATAATTTTTAAGCAAACTAGGAAACTATGTTGAGGAAATGCTGAAAATAATTCAGACATTAGATAACGTAAAGGAGGATTTGAACCGAAAAGATAATTTGTATTGCCTACTTTGGAAACGGTTACTTATTGATTTAGGCAAAGCTTCATATATCTGCAGTATAAAAAAGGGACTTGGGAGGAATAGCAGTGAAAAGACTAATATTTGGCACCTTCTTGTTGATTGTTGGAATCTTTCTATCCGCTTGTGGTTCTGATAATACCACTGGCGAGAAAGACGGAAAAGTTGTAATACAAATGGCTGTAAGTGGAAGTAATGCTGAAATAAAAATAAGAGAGGATACCGCAGATGCATTTATGAAGGAAAACCCAAATATAGAGATAGAATGGGTTGACCTTGGTGATCAACGTTTTGAGAAGACTTTGACCCTGATATCAGGTGGAAATTCTCCAGACATCTTATACCTAAATGAGTGGGTACCAGCTTTAGCCAAGCGTGATGTATTAATGCCGTTAGATGATTTAATGACTGCTGACTCAGAGTTTAATATAGACGATTTTTATGAAGGATTGATTGATGGAAATCGATATAAAGAAAACATTTATGCACTTCCTCAAGAGGTTTCTCCAATGATTATGTATTACAATAAGGATCTTTTTGATGAAGCAGGGGTCCCATATCCAAATGATAATTGGACTCAAGAAGAGTTTCTCGAGACTGCTATGAAACTTACAAACCCTGAGAAAAAACAATATGGATTTCGTTTAGATTATTGGTATGGTCAAACCCTTGGATGGGTTTATAGAAATGGAGGCAATATATTAAAAGAAGATGGCACAAAAACTGGACTTGATTCTATTGGTGCTCTTAAGGCATTCGAATTCCTGAATGAAATTGTGAAAAAAGGAATATCACCTAATCCGGCTGAAATGGAAGCAGCGGGTCAAGGTGCTGATGCTCAATTCAGAAACCAGCAAGTGGCGATGTTTAGTGCAGGATTATGGATGTTGCCACCATTTAAAGACGAGCCGCTTAATTTTAATTGGGATGTTGTTTCTATGCCTAGAGCTGAAAATCAAAATGTAACAGCAGGGATATTGAATTGGGGAATCTCCAAGCAAACAAAGCATAAAGAAGAAGCATGGAAGGTTCTGAAATATTTTGTTGGCCATGAAGGGATGAAGATAGTAGCTGAAAGCCATATGGCATTACCAGGATCAAAGGATGAGGCTGCAAATCAGATAATTATAGATTCAGGGTTTCCTGAAAATGTAAAAGCATTTGTAGATAGTGCTCCAAATGTAGTAATGGACGGATTTACAAGTCCATACACCACTGAAATTTCAGAAACAATGGGTCCGGAAATAGAAAAAATGTTACTAGGCAACCAGACTCCAGAAGAAACTCAGAATATTTTAGTAGAAAAGATAGATGCTATATTAAGTCAGTAAAATATAAAAAACATAATTTTAAATAAGGTGGTGAAGGGATGCCGACATTGCGTGCTATTACGAATAAGGAGTCATTTTGGGGGTATGTTTTTATTACCCCCATTATGATAGGTTTCTTTTTATTTATGTTATATCCATTGCTTGCTTCTCTATCTCTTAGTCTAACAAAATCAGATGGAATTACCCCAGCTACTTTTATAGGAATAAAAAATTATCAAATGCTAATAACGGATGAACGATTTATTAATTCCTTGTTGGTTACATTAGTTTATGTCGTAGGTACTGTTCCGATGGGGGTAGCATTAGCTTTATTGGTTGCGTTGCTGCTGAATCAAAAAATTCGATTTATTCATTTATATAGGACCGCATACTTTATTCCTTACATTACTTCTATGGTGGCAGTTGCCACTGTATGGAAGTGGCTCTATAACACAGACTATGGACTTATTAACGGTTTCCTATCTCAATTAGGATTATTTGAGCCGCCATGGTTATCTAAACAAGGATGGGCAATGCTTTCTATAATCATTATGAGTATTTGGAAGGGCCTTGGTTTTAATTTAGTTATCTTTTTGGCAGGTTTGCAAAATATTTCTCCATCCATGTATGAAGCCGCGAAAATAGATGGTGCTAATGCTTTTCAAAGATTCTTTTATATTACAATTCCATTATTACGGCATACGACATTGTTTGTTATGGTAATGGCGATTATAGGTTCTTTTCAGGTATTTGATCAAGTTTTCGTTATGACAAATGGCGGTCCAGCTAATTCGACTTCAGTCATAGTTTACTATGTATATCAAAATGCTTTTTTATTTTTTAAACAAGGTTACGCATCTGCAATGGCTTACGTTTTATTTGCAATCATCTTTGTTGCCACATGGATTCAACTAAAAATTTCCAATAGGAAAGATGTGATATAGGGGGGAGATGCTACATGAATAAAGTTCTTAAAAGTGAACGCGATTCCATCATTTTATTAAAAAGAAATCAGGGAGTTAATATTAAAAAGGTGATTGCAAAAATACTTTTGCATTTCTTTCTAATCGCTTCATCTTTTATTATGATAATTCCTTTTTGGTGGATGATATCAAGTTCTTTAAAATCAACAAATGAAATGTTCATGTTTCCGCCAACATGGATTCCAGCTCAAATAATGTGGGAAAACTATATTTATATGTTTGAAAGTGCCCCTTGGGGAATTTATTTCTTCAACTCATCAAAAGTAACAATTTTAGTTGTTATTGGTCATTTGATTGTAAGCTCTATGGGGGCTTATGCATTTGCGAGGCTAAAGTTTCGGGGAAGGAATATTCTATTCTATTGCCTATTGGCAACAATGATGATTCCCTACCATGTTACAATGATCCCAACATTTAAGTTATTACGTCTTTTGGGATGGCTAAATACTCATTTTGCATTAATTATCCCTCCACTATTTGGAGCATTTGGCCTGTTTTTATTACGACAATTTTTCTTGAGTATTCCCAAGGATTTGGAGGATGCAGCAAGAATAGATGGTGCGAGTTATCCTAGAATTTTTATCAATATAATTTTGCCGATTTCTTTACCCGCTTTAACAACGCTAGCTATTTTTACATTTATGGGACAATGGAATGATTTCTTGGCACCATTGATATACATCAATGATGATCATTTAAAGACACTGACACTGGGGTTAGCGACATTCCAAGGAACCTATACCACCCAATGGAATTACATGATGGCTGGTGCATTTATTGTTTTGCTACCTATTATAATCATTTATATTTTTGCCCAACGTTACTTTATTGAAGGCGTAATGATGAGTGGACTAAAGGAATAATAGCAATTTAGCATCGGTTTATAGTAATTGCAAGGTAATAGCATCAGTTATCGATAAAAGGAATTACTATTCTATACCTATCTACAGTGACTTGGGTTACTGGTTTTACTTGGAATATTGACAGTTCAGTAGTTATTGATTAGGTGTCAACATCCCTTATCAAATTTTATTAAGCTATATGAAAGTGAAAGATTCTATTAAGATGTTGATTATCTGTGCCCTATACTTACTTACACTTTCGATAGTTGGATATGTGTAAAGTATGAAATATAAGGGGAGGAAAAAAGAAAATATGGTGGAGAAAAAAGTTAACATTGCCGTCGTCGGTTTAAACTTTGGAGCACAATTTGCTCCAATCTATCAATTACATCCTGATGTAGAAGTGGTAGGCATCTGTGATACAAATGAGGATTTATTAAATGAATATGGAGATAAATTTGGATTTAAAGAACGTTATACTAGTCTTGATCAAGTTCTAAACTCTGGTAAGTATGATGCGGTTCACTTATTGACACCGATACATTCTCATGCTCGGCCAACTCTAGATGTGTTAAACGCAGGGTTGCATTGTGCCTGTGCTGTTCCAATGGCTACTGCTCTTGAGGAGTTAGAAGCCATAGTCGAGGCTCAAAAAATAAGTGGAAAGAATTATATGATGATGGAGACAGCAATATATACATATCAATATCTCCATGCTAAAGAAATGAAATCTAAAGGAGAGTTCGGGCAAATCCAATTTTTGAGGGGAGCACATTATCAGGATATGGAAAACTGGCCGGATTATTGGATGGGTCTACCACCTATGCATTATGCAACTCATGCCATTGCACCTCTACTTGCTATTAGTGAAGCACGTGCAATTAAGGTTCACTGTTTTGGCTCGGGGAGTATGAGAGAAGAACTTCAGCAGCAATATAATAACCCTTACCCGATTGAAACGGCCATATTTCAATTAGATAAAGAAAATTTATGTGCTGAGGTTACTCGTTCCTTATTTAATACTGCTAGAGATTATATGGAAAGCTTTAATGTTTATGGTGAAAATTCTTCCCTAGAGTGGCATATCGAACAGGAACCTCTTCATTTGTTTCAAATGGGCCCACTTCCTCAGGAGGGGTGGAGAAAGATTCAACATAAGGAAGTTAGGGCGGTCGCGCGACCTGAATTACTGCCAACGGAAATTTCTAAATATATGGAACATCACGATCACCTTGAAGAAAATAATCCACATATTTCTGTCCTTCAGGGCGAAGCGCATCACGGATCCCATCCACACCTTGTACATGAATTTATAAGAAGTATCGTTGAAAAGAGAAAGCCGTTTGTGGATGCGGTAACAGCGGCTAATTGGACTGCCGCAGGCATTTGCGCCCACGAATCTGCCATGAATGGCGGGGTGGGAGTTGATATTCCTGTCTTTGAAGGGAGTCCTTTGACGAAGTAAAAGAAGGAGGGAAATAAATTGGAAAAGGTAGCAGAGAAGTTAAACCGATCTTATATAATACCAGATGACTATATTGAAAAAGTTTACGCTGGGTGGTTAGGGAAGGTTATTGGGGTTCGTCATGGAGCAAATATTGAAGGATGGACATACGAACAAATAGAAAGAGCGTTTGGTGATATTACAAACTATCCACATGATTTTAAAAATTTTGCAGCTGATGATGATACGAACGGCCCTGTTTATTTTCTTCGAGCTTTAGAGGATTACACTCACACTCGTGAGATAACAGCTGAACAAATAGGCAATACCTGGCTCAATTATGCCCCGGATGGTCATGGATTTTACTGGTGGGGTGGTTATGGAGTGTCAAGTGAGCATACCGCTTATATGAACTTAAAAAATGGAATTCCGGCTCCACAATCGGGATCTATTGAACAAAATGGTGCAACTATAGCTGAACAAATCGGTGGGCAAATTTTTATTGATGTATGGGGATTGATTGCTCCAAATCAACCCGAATTGGCCGCAGAGTATGCTGCAAAAGCTGCTAGTGTTTCGCATGATCGGAATGGAATTTATGGTGGTCAATTCATAGCAGCATGTGTAGCAAAAGCTTTTTCAGAAAAAGACATTGGTAAAATTATTGAAACTGGTTTAAGCGTTATTCCAGGGGACTCCGAATATACAAGAATGGCAAGAGCTATAATAAATTACTATGAAAAGAATCCGGAAAATTGGAGAGATTGTTTTAAATACGTAAAAGCTAACTTTGGCTATGATCGTTATCCTGGAGTCTGTCACATTATCCCAAATAGTGCCGTAATCGTTCTATCATTATTATATGGAGAAGGAGACTTCTCAAAGTCAATCAATATTTGTAATATGTGCGGTTGGGATACCGACTGTAATGTGGCGAATGTAGGAACGATTATGGGTGTTAGGAATGGATTAGAAGGGATTAGTCCTCATTGGAGAGAGCCTATCAATGATTTTCTATGCTGCTCAGGTGTGATTGGAACACTCAATATATTAAATATACCTGAATATGCGCTTTATACTGCTAATTTAGGGTATAAAATAGCCGAGGAAAAGCCTAATCAATTATGGAGCAAGATTATAGCAGGTAAAACACCAACTTTTCATTTTCAATTGCCTGGATCGACACATGCATTTCGTACAGATGCAGTTGCAAATACAAAAGGATCTTTAATGAAAACTGTAAATACCGAGGAAACAGCGAAGACAGGTACCCGCTCATTAAAATTAACCATTGATCGAGTAAGGGCAGGAAATCCTTATCACCTTTATCATCAAACATATTATCGTCCAGATGATTTTAATGATAGTAGGTATGACCCCGAATTTTCCCCAATACTCTATCCGGGTCAAACAGTTACAGCAACAGTTAGTCAGTCAAAAGAAAACCATGTTGGGGCTAGAGCGCGTCTTTATGTGAAAGATGGCAACCATAACCAATTACATTATGGGGAATGGTATGATCTTCCAGGAGATGAATGGATAGATTTGAGCTTTAATACACCATATATGGAAGGTGCTTGTTTGGAAGCAGCGGGAATTGAATTTATAACATTAGAATCCTTATATTCTCCTGCAGTCTTTTATTTAGATTGCATGGATTTAACGGGGACCCCCCATTACAAGCTTCTATTTGAAAAGGAAAGACTCGAAAAGTGGACTTTTCTTCGTGAATCGGTAAGCCAGTTCACACATTTACGTGGACTCTGGACATTAGAAAAAGGGGAATTAAGTGGTAGTTACTCAGGTGAACCCGCTGAATGCTATACAGGGGATTTGAAATGGAAAGATTATTCCCTTGAAGCAAGTGTGATTCCAAAACTAGGAGATGATCATCGTGTACTCTTCCGTGTTCAGGGAGGTATTCGTTCCTATGCAGTAGGATTAACATCAAACAATACTATCACTTTATTTAAAAACAATAATGGATATGAAGTATTAGCTACTGCAGATTATTATTGGGAAAATGATAAGGAATACATTTTCAATATAAAAATTGTTGAAAACAAAATTTCTGTTTCCATCAACGAAAACCATTTAATAAGTTTTGAGGATACACAATCACCATATCTCACAGGTCAAATTGGATTTGGTAATTCGAATGGCAGCCATACACATTTTAAATGTTTTACTGTACAAGGTATTATTTGAATTTTAGGGAAAGTTAAATTAGGTAATTTTGGAATTTGACCTTCAGATATTGATCAAATCAATCATTAAACAGACAGGCTTCAGAGTCTGGTTGAAGATATGATTCGAAATGCCCAATTAATAATGGTTCAATTAACGCTGCAACAATGGAACAACTAATTGCTAACAGAATCTCCTTTAGCTCTACTAATCTTCTACCGAATAATAAAAAACTGTGTAAGTAAGAAACCGTACGCATTCCTTACTTACACAGTTAATTTACACTCCAAGAAACCTTATGGGATCGAAAATATCATTCGCTTATTCTTTATAAAAAAATCCACTTATTTTTGATTGCTAAAACTGCTGCACTTGTTCTATCTTTTACATGTAATTTTTTTAGAATAGATCCAATATGATTTTTAACCGTTTTACTTGCAATATTTAAATGCTCACTAATACTATCGGTATTTTTTCCGTGGACTATTTGTTCTAATACATCCCATTCTCTTTTTGATAAAAGCTTCTTTGGTCTCTTAATTTGTTCTTTATAGATTTTTTTATAACTTTGAAATAGATTCGGAACAAATGCTGGGTGAATATATTCAATCCCATTTGATATACTATTGATACCAATTTGTATTTCCTTTGTATTCATCCCTTTAAGAAAATATCCATGCACATTCATTTTGAACAATTCTGGAAGATGCTTCACTTCATTTTTTGATATCCATAATGCAATTATGACATTATGTCCTTGATGTGACTCGATTACTTTACATATGTTGATATTTGAGTTTAATTCCAAGATTAATAGTTCAGGAAGATTTCCAGCATGTAATGAACGTATTTTCTGTACGGATATATTTTCATCTTTCCCTGATTTAAGAAGATCTATCAAAAATGGCTGGGTATGATTGGGACGATTCTCTATATTCTCTTTGTCTAAAACACTCCCCATTATAGCTTCACCTTTTTTCATATTGAATTCGGTATTTATTATTTGGATTAAGATGTAACTTTGTTGATTATTACTTCACAAAAATTATAATTGAAATTTATTAACTTGCATGTTTAATTCTTCCGCTAGGGATGCAAGTTCCTCTGCACCTGCAGCGATCTCTTCCATTGAACTGCTTGACTGTTGAGCTGATGCTGCGGCTTGTTCTACACCAGCAGCTGATTCTTCTGCTACAGCAGCAACTTCTTCAATGGATGCGTTCATTACTCCACTGCTTTCCCTTAATTCCTTAAGATTTACGGAGATGTTCTGCACCTTGCCAACCATATCCGTAACGGACTCATTGATATTTGCAAATGTTTGTCCAGTAAGACTTATTTGATTTGTACCTGCTTCTACTTCAACATAGCTCGATTGTAATGATTGGACTGCTTCTTCCGATCCACTGATAATTCCACTAACTATAGTAGTAATTTCATTCACAGAGGTAGATACTTGTTCCGCTAATTTTCGAACTTCCGATGCCACTACAGCAAAACCTTTTCCTTGTTCTCCGGCTCTTGCGGCCTCAATTGCAGCATTTAAGGATAATAGATTCGTTTGATTAGCAATTTCTTCAATTACTTGAACTAGATGTGAAATTTCTTTTGTTTGACTATTTAATCCTTTAACATTTTCAACTGCCAACGTAACTTTTTGGTGGATGTTTTCCATTTGTACGACTGATTGATCCATTAGGATTCGGCCTTCTTCGGTCATTTCTAATACTTCATCGGATGTTTTGACAACATCCTCTCCGTTGTCGTTCGCTTCTATGATTTTAGCATTAAAATCTTCCATCGTTTCAGTTAGGGACGCTGCACTATTAGCTTGAGATTCGGCACCAGATGACAATTCTTGCATAGTTGCTGCGACCTGTTCTCCCCCTTCTTTCACTTCGTTAGCTGATTGAGTAAATTCTTCACTTTGGCTAGCGATGGTTTTGGAAGCATACGAAACATTTCTAATCATATCTTTTAAGGCTGCTTGCATTTGGTTCATCGCATCCGCAAGTCGTCCAATTTCATCTTTAGATTTTACTTTTAAAGCTTCTTGCGTTAAATTTCCTTGAGCTAGGTGTTCCATATGATTCGATACCATATTAATTGGTTTAGCGATATTACTTGAGAATAGCCAAATAATTAGAGTACCAAGCAATAACGCCACACCGATAATGATTACCATTAAGTTGAGTATTTCTTGGGCAGGTTTGTTGAAGTCCATCATGTAAGTACCGGAAGCAACAACCCATCCCCAATTAGGGTCTAATTTGGAATAGGCTAATTTAGGTTCTATTTGATTTTCCTGACCAGGTAAAGGCCAAGTATAGTAAGAAAAACCCCCACCTTCTTTTGCACTTTTAATCATTTTCTGAACAAATTTTTCTCCGCTCGAATCTTCACTTTCCCAAGTGTTCTGGCCTTCAATTGATGGGTGAGCTATATCGACTCCATCCTGACTTAACACAAATAAATATCCATTCTCACCTAAATCAATATTTTGGTTAATAGGGCGGGTTCCGTCAGCCATTTTTTCACCTAAAATGGCAATCTTTACTTTTTCTTGTGCTTCTTCTAATGAAAGATTTCCTTTTTCTACTTCTTCGTTCATATTTTGAATCATTAATATAGTCATTTCCACGCTGTTTTTTAAATTTATCTCGCCAAGGTTATCTAAGCTGTCATTGCTTTTTTCATAGGCAAATAATCCACTAACAACCATAGGGATAGATAAAAGTAGGAAAGACATAACGATCAGTTTTGTTTTTATAGTGGATGATAATAATGTAAATAATTTCAATTAAAAACACCTTCTCTTAATATTTTTCACATGGCAATTATATTAGTGTTCTATTTAATCTTCTTTCATATTAGATTCAAAATCGATAAACATTTTCGAGAAATAAAAACATAACGCTCCTTTCATTTTGTTTTACATTCTTAACAAAAAAACAGTAAGGGAACACTAGTAATTGCACTTAAGTTGAAAATACTAATGTTACTGCTTATTACCTAGTACGAAAGTAATGTTATAACAAATTTTTACCATTTTCAACATATTTTTACTTATTTCGACATATTATTTGAAATTGTTCTAAATTAGGAATATTTCTAGGGAGAAATACTATTCAGCCTTTATCGTAATGTAAGATTTTTTAATAAATTGTGTTAGATAATAGATGAAAAGTTCTATTGTGGAATTTAGTTAAATGAATCAATTTCAAAATTGGTTGTTTAATTGAGGGATATTTTCATATTTACCTTTAAGTAAAAGTTTAAAGTCAATAGTTCGCGTAATATTAACGCAGAGAATTTTTATCATGTAAAAATAGAATACTGCTTCAAACTGATATAAATACTTAAGAGTGTAGTAAAGAAAATGAATTTCAATATTCCGAAGGCTTATGAAAAAAATCTGAAACAAAAACGGTGGCCCAAAGATTCTGTAGCGTTGGGTCGTCATGCCGTGTCTTGGGTCTTAAATTTTGACGGTATTGTAACGCTATCAGTGATGATAAATTTGGCGACAATTTAATGTGAGAGGCTAGGGCGATATTGTAGCAGTTGAGCCGAGTTGTGCATATAATATCGATCTTAATCGGATGCAAGCTGACTACTGTGGGTGGTTATGAATATGGCCAATGCGATGTAAGCAGCTAATTGCCTGGCAATTAGTTTTACCTGCAAGCTGTTTATCTGGTATAACAGGTGGTTCGGAATTTGGGATATTTCATGAGAGAGCTTCAGAAAATGCGGATTTTCAGCGTCCAGAGAATTAAAACTGCTTAAAATCCTACTTTCTCAACAATTCATTAAGGAAGTAGGATTTTTTTCGTTTTTCAATTAAAGCACCCTTGTTATACGGAAATACTAGTTTATTTTCTTTGCTGCTAGATCTGTCTGGCTAAAATAGCAATGCAAGCTTTTGAAGACGTTTCTGATTAGCAACCAGCTCGATTTCGGAATACAGCATTATGTTCAATAACCAAAGAGCAGTTGACCGCGAGGGCCCACTGCAAAATCTATTAGATCTGTTCATGAGCATTTAATATTCTTCCATTAATGAAAAACAATTGAGACAGCACTATATACTAATAACAATGCCATAATAATATTAAAAAATGGTCGATACTTTGCTAAAAGGTTTTGAAAAATGGAACCAAATAAACTCCAACTTAATGAACTCAATAAACCAACAATCCCTAATAAAAGTGAAAAAATAAAAAAACTAAAGTAGGTAGTGTAATAGGGCAATATGAAGTTTGAAACTACCGTAATACCATAAAGAATACCTTTTGGGTTTATAAATTGTACGAATGCCCCTATTATAAAAAGATTTTTATCACTACGGTCATTTCTTTCATTTTTGATGTCTTTATTGGTAAGTGTTTTATAAGCCAAATACAATATATAACCTACACCTAAAATGGTTAAAGGCGTTTTTATTATTGGCAAAAGCTTGGCAAGTAAAAGGTTAAAAACACTACACAATAATGCGAGAACAAAGAAACCAAAGGCAACACCTATACAAAATTTAATTGTTTTTTTAAATCCATAATTATTTGCAAACGACATTGCCATAAAATTATTTGGGCCTGGGGTAAAACTGCTAACAAAAACAAACAACAAGAATGATAAAAAAGGCACTGTTGAAACTTCCTTCCGTTTGTATGTTATAATGTCTGAAATGAGTGGTATAACATATTTACGTTGTATTTTATAGTATGGGCGTTATATTGTAAATTCAATTGAGGTGATTTTATGGAAGAAATTCAAATAATTTTGGCGAGAAATTTAAAATCTATCAGAGAGAAAGAGAAACTAAGTTTAGAGAAAGTCTCTGAACTAAGTGGTGTCAGTAAAGCTATGATAGGGCAAATTGAAAGGGGAGAATCTAGTCCTACTATTAATACCATTTGGAAAATTGCTAATGGATTAAAGATCTCCTTTACTTCGCTAATTAACGAACCTCAACCCGATGCTAAAGTCGTTTTACAAAATGAGATAAAAGTATTGTCTGAAGACAATGGAAGATACAGGGTTTCTCCTATATTTACTTTTCAAGAAGACAAACGATTTGAAGTATACTCTGTTCATATTGAACCAGAAGGAAAAGTAAATTCAGTTGGGCATAGAGGGGGAGCTGAGGAATTTATTACTGTTTTTGATGGTGAAGTTACCATTACCGTAAACGAATACAAGTATAATTTGAAAAACGGTGATTCAATAAGATTTAAGGCTGATAGGCCACACACATACTATAATTCTGGGGAAGTATTAGCTCGTCTAAGTATGACAATATATTACCCAAATATATAACAATAGAGGATAGTAACGCGTTATTAAGCAGCCAATATATTATATTTGATATCGATGAAAACCTATAAAGAAAAGAACATAGTAATGAATAAGAACAGATGGTGCGACTGCTTATAACTGGGATGATATTTTAGAAAAAGTTTTAGATGAAAGTGAAATCCAACTTAAAATAAACATCGCAGATTTATTGGTTTTTCAAACTTTAATGGGCCGTACCCTTTTCAATTGAAGGAAAATAATATAGTAAAGGAACGAAGCTTTCTAATAAGTTTCGTTCCTTTACTAATCTTTTTCTCTATCCCTTTATTCCCGTCATCACCAGTCCTTCAACAAAGCGGCGCTGGAAGATAAGGAATACGATAAACACAGGTACCATGATTAAAACAGCGGCGGACATAACTACATTAAAATTAGTTGTGTTTTGGCTGTTAAAAAACACTAAAGCTAATGGTACAGTCATTTTAGTCTCCTCATTTAATACGATTAGAGGCCAAATGTAATTGTTCCACGAACTCATAAAAGTAAAAATCCCGAGTGCCGACAAAACTGGCGTGATTTGCGGAATAATGAGCGAACGAAAAGTCCGAAACTCCGATGCACCATCCACCCTAGCTGACTCGATAATATCGCGCGGAATCCCCTCGATAAACTGCTTGCATAAAAATATTCCGAATGCGCTTGTTAAATAAGGAATGATAATGGCATGGATATTATTGATTAGGTTAAGTTTCGAGATGATTAGATAGGTGGGAATCATAATAATTTGAAATGGAATCATCATCGTAGCTAAGATGGCAACAAAGATAATCCGCTTCCCTCGAAAACGAAAACTAGCAAAAACATACCCTGCCAACGCACTGGAAAATAACGTTCCTAAACATACTAGCACGGCAGCATACAAACTGTTAAAGAACCAGCGAATAAATGGAGCATCGTTGATTACCTTCTCATAACCGGAAAATGTCGGGTTTGCCGGTAACAGTGATGGTTTACTTTGAATAATCTCCATATTGCTTTTTAAAGAAGATAACACCATCCACAAATAGGGCATAAACATGATAAACGATGCAACCGATAGGAAAATGATTAATACAATATAGGTTACTGATAGTTTCTTTCTCATTGAAATCCCCCTTGTATAGTAGTCGTAAGGGCTCTTTCTAGAACAATTTCCAATGATCTTAATTCATAAAATTCGCTCTAGATTTATACAGAATAGGAAAAATATTAGGCGCTGTATTTTTTCACTCATACAGCACCGTATTGATATTTTTTAAAAATTTCTCTAATATTCCCAATTAGTACGGCCTACACGCAACTGGATAACGGTAATGACCAAGATGATAATCAACAATACAAAGGCCATTGCAGAAGCATAACCCATATTGGCATAAGTAAACGCCTGGTCATATATTTCTAAGGAAAGGACTCTGGTTGAGTTCATTGGGCCACCGCTTGTCATGATTTGAAACTGGTCAAACATTTGAAAATAGGCAATTGTCGTCATAATGAATACAAATAGCGATGTACGACTAAGTAGCGGCAAAGTGATATAGCGGAAAGCTCCCCATTTCCCAACTCCATCCAACTCTGCAGCTTCGTAGAAAGAGGAAGGAATTGCGTCCAAGCCTGCCATAAAAATAATCAAATTATATCCAATATCTGCCCATAGAGTCATGATAATGATAGATATCAGGGCAACATTTGGATCTGTTAACCAGTTAATCCCTTCAAAACCAAGCATGTTTAATATCATGTTTAACAATCCTGCTTGCGGATTAAAGATAGAAGCCCATACAATCGCTGATCCGGCCAACGGCGCAATACATGGTAAAAAGAAAAAGGTGCGGAATGTATTTTTTAAACCGCGATGCTTCACTTTATTGATACAGACAGCAAGGAACAGGGTGAAAATGATATTCAAAGGTATTGCTACTAGAACAAAAATCGTCGTGTTCAATAGTGCTTCACGGAAAATCTCATTTTGAAATAGCTTCACGAAATTATCTAAACCAATAAAATTAGATGATGCATTTAGCGGAGTATAGTCAAAAAACATTAACCATGTTCCGGCAAATATGGGAATGATCTGAAAAATGATATATAACGTTAAGATTGGGAGAAGTGAAAGGAAGACAAACCTTCTCTCATGTATTTTTTGGTTAGATAATAAACCTTTTTTATTCATGGTTTACCTCCTCGTAACACAAATCAATCTAAAGCCTTCATCGCTTGATATTTCATATTAGTATCAATTTACTTGCTCTGAAGCATTTGATTGATTTCATTCTCTATTTGTTTAAGTCCATCTTCCACGGATACATTCCCTCTAACCATTGCTTGGAAATTGTCTAAAACTGTTTTAAACCAGAAAGAATCATCCTTCATCCTTCCTATGGTTCTACCATTTTCTAGCGCATCAAGGGCTGTCTGCATAATAGGCACTTCTTCTCTAAAACTAGCATCATGTGCTACTGATTTTAAAGCTGGAACTGTAAATGTAGAGATGTTCCATTGCTTGGATCGTTCTTTATCAGCCATGAAGTTAACAAAGGTCCACGCTTCGTCAGGATGTTTTGTATAACTAGAAACGACCTCGCCCCAACCAGATTTGGCAGCAAAATATGCGGGATTCGCAGCATCAAACGAAGGTAAAGGAACGTAATCGTATTTATCCTCACTAACGTTCAGTTCTTCTGCCCCTGCTGGAATGGCCCATGGCCCAATAATCGTCATGGCCGATTCACCTTTGAAGAAAGTCATATACGTTTCGGCACCAGGCACATCGAGTAGATTTAAATCAGTAACCTGGTCTTCTTTTACTAAGTTAACGAGTTCAGTCATCGCATTTACAGCTTCCGGTGAGGTGAAGTTTACCTTGTTATCACCGTCCCAATATTCGCCGCCTTGTTGAAGGATCATGGCTAAAAACTGATAATTCACCGAGTCGCGTGAAATAAAGTCGAAACCTCTAACCGCTATATTATTTCCGTTTTTTACTGTCAATTTACGAGCTGCTTCCTTTAATTCCTCCCATGTTTGTGGATAATCTAGCCCAGCGTTAGCAAACATTTCTTTGGAGACAAGCATTGCACCGGCTTCGATACTGGATTCCCGAGGGATTCCATACACCTTATCATCATGCTTATAGAATCCTAAAGCGACGTCGAAAACGTCGTTTATTAATTCATCATTTGTAACAGGCAGTAGATGCCCATTGCTGGAATACTCAGGCACCCATGAACCAAACATTTGTACAATATCTGGTGTGTTTTTGGAAGCAAACGCCGCACGCAGCTTTTGAATAATAGCATCCCACGGGAATATTTCCATATTAATTTTAATATTCGGATGCTGTTCCTCAAATTCTTCAATCATAGCCTTGTTAGCTTCATTAAAAGCTGGGCTCTGATGGACCCACCAGGTAAGGGTTACTTCTTCCTTACTATCGCCATTACTACTATTACTGCCGCTGTTATTATCACTGTTGCTGCTACCGCTGTTGCTGCTTCCGGAACATGCGCTCATAAACACCATTACTAAAATTAGCGAGATAGAGACAAATAGCCTTGAAAAAGACTTGTTTCCTGCTCTCAATTTGCACACTCCTTTAAATTTGGATTTGTTTTGGATCAAAATGACTGGCTGCGTCTGCATCCACTACAACTGTGAGATGCGGATGCAATTGCAGCACTGATGCAGGTACACGCTCCGTAACCGGACCGAAAAGTGCCTGCTTCATAATATCTGCCTTGTGCATGCCTTTGGCGATTAAGAGAATCTGTTTTGCGTGCATAATATTACGAATACCCATTGTGATTCCCTGGGCTGGAACATTATCAGCAGAACCGAATAGCTCTGTTTTCGCCTTTACAGTGGACATAGAAATTTCAGCGATTCGCATCGTCGTGCCAAACGGTGTGCCAGGTTCGTTAAAAGCAATGTGGCCATTTTCACCAATACTAAGTATCTGAAGATCGATTCCTCCTAACTGCGTTATTTTTTTTTCATAATCTTCACACTCTTTTTTAGGTGACTCTGCTAATCCATCGGGAACGAACGTATTTTTCATATTAATATTTATTTGTTTCAAAAAATCTTGATTAATCCTAGCGCGGCAGCTTGTCGGATCATTTGATGCCAAACCTACATACTCATCAAGATTAAACGTAGATACTTGGGAATAATCGATACCCGCGTTAAGGTGTAATTGTACCAATTCACGGTGCAATCCTTCGGTGGTATTCCCTGTGGCCAACCCGATGACAAGATTTGGTTTGGTGATGACCATTCTGCTTACAACTACTGCAGCAAAACGATCAACTTCCGCGGGAAGAGTCTTCATATGAATGATCAATAGCCTTTACCTCCGTTTTGTATTTTTCAAATATGTGCTAGTATGGTGATCTTTATTAAAATTGGGGTAAATGTGCCTGTTGTGCGCTGATCAGTTCATCGACCATTCGGGATGCTGCTGCCGAATCAGTCATATACCCACCCGCTAGAATCGCCTCTATAAAAAGTTGTTTATCTCCTTTTAATGCTGCTTCAACGGTCATTTCGCCAATTGTAATATGTTTGTTAAGTGCATCAAGCATGCTTTCCGGGAAGTCCAAAATCCGCAAAGCCTTAAACCCGCTTCCCGCGGCTACTGCCGGCAACTCAATGATGGCATCGTCTGGCAGACCAGTCACTGCACCATTATTTGGCATATTGACCGCATACAGACGCTTGTGGTCATGTTCAATTGAATCAATAATTTCCATCAATTGCTCATGCTCACCTTCTATACGATTAAAGAAATTCTCTGGCAATGGTTCAGTGGAAAAAGCAAGATTTTTCGTTTGTTCATAGCTTTCATCCCCATGCTCTATTGTTTTTTCAAACGAGTACGCATCAATCCCCAGCGTTTTTCCAAAGTAATTATTTTTTAACATCGCATCCACGGTGAATTCAGAATAGTGTCGGTCATCCGATACTGGATACACTTTGTGCTTCATTATTACTTCCCTTGAGAGAGGGCCAATTTTGCTATTGGGATCATTTTTCGTTTGCTCCACTTTTTCTTGAACAAGCCCCCAAGCATCCTTGCCATTATGGCGAAAGTCGTACATAAAAACCATATGGTTAACACCAACAGCAATCGAGGATGTTTGCTTATAGTCAAGTCCTAAAAATTCAGAAAGCCTGCGATGCCCATTTTTAACGCCGTGACACAATCCAATGACAGGAACACCTGTATCTTTTCGGACTGCACGACAGATAGTCGACATCGGATTCGAATAATTGAAAAATTGAGCATCGGGACAATATTTCTTGATATCGCGGGCGATGCCTGTAACAGCAGGGATCATTCTCATGGCACGTGAGATTCCCCCAGGTCCCACACTGTCGCCTACAGGTTGATAAATGCCGTACTTCCGAGGAATAAACACATCCTGTTCCCATGCTCTCCTGCCTCCAACACCGATTGTACAAACGACATAGTCCGCATTATCCAGCACCTGTGTACGATCAGTAGAATAAGAGATTTCGATATCACTTTTCTTTGCAGTAATCATTTTTTCGCAAAGTCTTTGCATCACTTCAAGCGTATGTGGGTCAGTATCTACCAGTGCTATATGCCATTTTTGCTCTTTCATTTGTTGAATTAAATCCATTACCAATCCACGGGTAAACACGACACTTCCTGCACCAATTAAGACGATTTTTTTCCTCATAATGTTATGCACCCCTTATAAATTCAAACTTCTAACTGTTGAGTCATATTTCCTCCAAGCTACACATCCTGCTCCAAGTAAGCCAACGTTATTCGGATCTAGTGCGGATAGCTGAAGATTTCGGACGGACTTTGCAAACAGTCCAGAATGGCCCTGTACATATTTGAGAAGTTGTTCGTAAAACCACTCATTTTGGAACAATCCGCCGCCTAGAATAATTCCTTCCGTGTCCAACATTACTGAAACATTAATGATTGCCTGCCCTAGGCTTTTTACAGCTTGCTTTGTCATATCTTCACTTAGCGCATCCCCAGACTGAGCGGCTTGGAAAATATGCTTTACTAAAAGCTCACCACTTTGAATATACGGCTGCAAGGTGGATGATGGATAAGCTTGTGTTATTTCCTTAACATGCTTGATCATGTCTCCGCCGGAAGCGAGCATTTCCAGACAGCCAGTTTGCCCACATTTGCATAGGACTTCTTCGGATCCGACAATCATATGGCCGATTTCACCCGCAGCAAAATTTGAACCTAGTAAAAGTTGCCTGTTGTTAACTATTCCTGCCGCTATCCCTGTACCAACATTGATATAAACAAAGTTATTCCATTGTTGCCCAGCACCTAATCGCATTTCTGCGATCGTCGCCGCGTGCACATCATTGGCTAGTACGGCTTTAATGTCATATCTCTCTTGAAACTCTCTAGCTATTTCTACGGAATGGCGAATAGGAATATTGATTGCACCCACCCAGATTCCTCGTTCCGAATCGACCTTTCCAACTAGTCCTAACCCGGCCATTACTGGTCGCGGAAGGTGTTGAGTATCTGCTATGTAGCTGTCAACCGCTTGCCATATTGAATTGAGCGCTGTATCCTGTGTGGAACGATCCATTGGATAACGCTTACATTCTGAAGAGCACCCATTCCTTGTAATGCGACCTATGAAGATTTTAGTTCCTCCAACATCGATACCTAGAACGGTTTGTTCGCTTTCAGCCACTGGATCCATCACCTGCCTTTTACTTGGTAAATGTTGTTGTCACTATATATAGTTAGTGCTATTATATAGGCAATTAAAGGGATTAAGAATGTTTAGATAAACTGATAATATGTACAAATCAACTATATGGATTTGAGAGGTGATAGGATGACTTATGCTTCTACTTACGAATCTGATGAATACCATGGCCGTGGTTATGAGAATAAAGATGAGTACGCCCTTGTAAATAGCGCTGGTTACTATGAATTTGACCCACCCAACGGTTTAACATATCGAAAATATGGACGACCCGATTATTATTTGTCCTATAATCATTCCGGAGATATGCTTGTTAAAATCAATCGTAAAGAATATGAGATCGGTCCAGGGACGGTGTTTATTTATTCCCCATATCAAGAGCAATTTTATGAGCAAGTGGATAATCAACTTATTTCTAACTACTGGGTCCACTTCACTGGTTTTGCCATTCAGGAATTGTTGCTTAAGGCTAACCTAGAAGCGGATCAAGTCTATCATGTATCAGTTAATGAGGAGATTCCGCATTTAATTAACACGATTATCGATGAGATTTCTCGCAAACAAGTAAACTTTAAACATATATCCTCTATTCTTCTGCAGCAACTATTCTTTACCATTTCAAGGCAATATGCACACATCAATAACATAGATGAAAATTCCCAAATCGACTCGCGAATAGTAGAAACGGTAGATTTTATCCGTAAAAATTACCAAAACAACATCACCGTTCCTGAACTAGCTTACATATCCGGTTGGAGCGTAAGTCGATATTCTTACTTATTTAAACAAAAATTCAATGTGTCACCCCAGCAGTACCTTATCAATTACCGTTTGCAAAAGGCGAAGGAGCTAATGGCTTTTACGAATCTCACCATATACCAAATAGCAGAAATGACCGGATTTGCCGACCAGTTTCATTTCTCAAAGACTTTTAAAAAGTATGAGAAGAAAACTCCTATGGAGTATAGAAAGTAGAGTTTTTTTAGTTTCTAGGAAATTACAATGAATGATTATTTTCTCACCTGAAGTGCAAATCTGGTAAAAGAGCTGGCGGTCTGCACTATCTTGAACGTGAGCTTTTTGAAGATCAAAAGTGCCTTTTGAACAGTAGTTCATTTTGGATGATGACCCTTATCAAACTGAAAATAATAAACCAGTGGGTAAGTAGAGTATCGACTGGTACTTCTTTTTAGATGGTTCATACTTGTGTTATGAAAAAATGTAGGCGAGGTGTTGGTAATTTGCGTTTGTTTTTATTCATTCTTGGGATGCTTTTTTTTAGTTATGGAATAAGTATGACAATCAAAGTGCAGCATTTAGGTATTAGTCCATGGGATGTATTACATGTTGGTTTATTTAATAGATTCGGCTTGTCTATTGGCAGCTGGGGAATTATTGTTGGTATTACCGTAGTAATGATGACGTTAAAATTCGATCGAAAATATGTAAAGTTCGGAACGGTTGTAAATATAATTGGAATTGGTCTATTTGTTGATCTCTTTTTATGGTTAGACTTTTTACCCCAGGCAACACATACATGGAGTGACATCGTCATCATGATATTAGGAATTATTATAATGGGTGTAAGTGGAGGAATGATAAATGCAGCTCATTTAGGTTCCGGTCCTCGTGATGGTTTTATGCTTTCTATGGCAGAAAAATTTAATGCCCCTATCGGACGTGTGCGAATTATTATTGAATCAATTGTTTTGTTAGTAGGATTGTTGCTAGGAGGCCCTGTATTTATCTTTACTTTTATTATAACATTCATCCAAAGTCCGATTTTCCAGTACTCCTATCTTAAATGCTCAAAAATATTTGCTTATTTAGAACATAAAGGACAAGAACAAGAATCCATTACCAAAGCAGCAAAATGAAATATACAATCGAATTCACAGGTGAAGTATAGTAACTAAATTTGTTGTGATCGTAATGGGGGAATTAGAGATGGTTTATATCATTTCACCCTACGTATTGTTTTAGTGACATGAGCAGTTAGTTGTTACATGAAAAATATTTTCATATTTAATATTTTCCATGGTTACTTTGGACTTTTTACATGAGGTATACTAAACTGCATTATAAGAAGAACGTAAAAAAGAGCATGATCATAGAGATATAGATTAGGGTGTAAATATGGAAAACAAGTCAATCACTATCCAAGATGTTGCCCGGGAGGCGGGTGTTTCGGTAGCTACGGTATCTAGGGTGCTTAATAATAGTCCTTTGGTTAAAAAGAATACGACCTCAAAAGTCCAAAAGGCCATCGATCAATTAGGCTATCAACCCAATTTTTTGGGTCGTGATTTAAGAAGAGCAGAGACAATGAGAGTATTGCTTCTTACACAAGATATAGGGGCACCAATTACCGGAGAGCTTGCCAAAGGTATGGATGAAGCTGCTAAGAAGCATGGTTACTATCTTATGGTATGCCCAACGGATAACAGTAGGGAAAGAGAAGAAGAATTTCTTCAATTGCTTAAAAATAAGTTTGTGGATGGGTTAATCGTTATTGGTTCAACTCTAACAGCAGAAGAATTGGATAGACTTGGCCAAAAGTACAGTATTGTTCAATGTGCTGAATGGATACAAACAGATCATATCTGTTCGGTATCGGTAAATGATGAAAAAGCAGCATTGGATGCCGTAAATCATTTAATCAAGTTAGGGCATAAGCGAATAGCCATGATCAGCAGTAATTTTCCACGAATGACTTCTTCCAAAGTCTTAAGGGAAAGTGGTTACCGAAAAGCCCTGCAAAATGCAAGCATCCCATTTGATGATGGGTTACTTAAATATGGAGATGGAACTTATGAAGGAAGTTTCCATTTAACAAATGAACTCCTTCAATTAGATGCTCCGCCTACAGCGATATTTTGCTACAATGACGTAATGGCCATAGCTAGTATTAACGCCATAAAAGAGGCGGGTTATGATGTGCCAAGTGATATTGCCGTAGTTGGATTTGATGACACTAAAGAAGCCCTCATGTCGATACCACAAATTACAACCATCTATCAACCTAAGTTTGAACTAGGTTACCGAACGATGGAATTACTAATTCATAATATGACAAATAATAAGGCTCCTCTTAAAAATATTACAATTGACCATAAGCTTATTGTTCGAGGATCAAGTTCGAAAATCTAGTGGATTCAATTACGCTGATATATTGTAAGTATCACACAACTGATTAACGTCATTTGTGTGTTTTTTTATATAAAGGGGATTTTATCATCCTATGTATTTTTAAGTTTTCAAGTAAAACTTAGTTCCATTATGTTAAAGATTGACTATTTAAAGTGGAAGTAAAACTGAACTTCTATTTGTTTTCTCACTTCAAGAATGGACGTGTGGAGATTCTGATCAGATCATTGTAAAAATATGTTCGTAGCATAGAAGAAAAACTCATCTAGGTATCTCTTGAGTTATATTCTTTTAAGAATAATGGGTTGGGATTACAAGTTTTGATTTTATTCTACAAAAAAAGGTTGCAATAATAATATATTCAAGTTAGTATATTAATACGAAATGTAATCCATTACATTTTTTTATTTCAGAAAAGTGTAATCCATTACATTTATTTTATACTTTAAAATGTAATCCGTTACATTCGCTGTAAACATTTTTAAAAGGAGGAATTTTTCATGAGTTTATCTTTAGGGTTGCAGTTATATTCTGTAAGGGATGAATTAGAAAAAGACTACTTAGGAACTTTGGAAAGGTTAGCGGAGATTGGTTATAAAAATCTTGAAGTTGCGATACACAATGCTGACGAAGGTTTAAAAGTAGGCGGTATGAACGCAGCTGAAGTTAAAAAGCAATTAGACCGACTTGGAATGAGGGTCGTTTCAAGCCATATTGGGCCTCTAGATAAAGTGGATTGGGATGAAGTAGCAGATTTTAGCCATACACTTGGAAGCGAAGCTGTTGGTTGTTCGATTGCATTTTTTACAAACTATCAAGAAATTCTTGATTTTAGCGCTGAATTAAATAAATATGGGGAAGAATGTCGTAAACGTGATCTTCAATTCTATTTCCACAACCATTTCCAAGAATTCCAAAAGTTTAATGGAAAATATGCGATGGATATTGTACTAGAAAATACCGATAAGGATCTAGTTAAAATGGAATTTGATACGTACTGGGCTGTACGAGGTGGTGTGGACCCTGTTGAATACCTTAGACAATTAGGTGACCGCTGTGGGTTGATCCATCAGAAAGATTTGCCAGCTACAGTAGAAAAAAGCAACTTGTTTGATGTAATCGGTGAGGACGCTGAAATCACCTTTGAAAGTTTTGTTAAAATACCTAAACCTGAAGAGTTCACAGAAATTGGCGAAGGTGTCTTGGATATTGCAAGCATTATTAGGGAAGCCAAGAAAATCGGTGCTGCAAAGTATATTTTTGTTGAGCAAGACCTCACACCGAGAAATCAATTGGACAGTGTAGAAATTAGTTATAAAAATATAACTGAATTATTAAAAACTAATGCTTAAAGATCTTAGTGGGAGGCACATTCATGACAAATAAAAAATTGAAAATTGCGATCATTGGTTGCGGCGGAATTGCCAATCAAAAACATATGCCAGCTCTTTTTAAGCTAAAAGATAAGGCTGAAATGGTTGCTTTTTGTGATATCGAAGAAGAAAGAGCGGTCCAAGCGGCTGAACAATATGGTGCACAGGATGCGAAAGTGTATCAGGATTATAAAGAACTTTTAAAGGACTCTGAAATTGATGTAGTTCATGTCTGTACACCAAATGTTTCTCATGCGGTTATTACAGTTGATGCGCTTGAGGCAGGAAAGCATGTTATGTGTGAAAAACCGATGGCCATTAACTCAGATGAAGCGAAATGGATGATCGAAACAGCAAAACGCACAGGTAAAAAACTTACAATTGGCTACCAAAACCGTTTTCGAAGCGATTCATTAGTTTTAAAGGAAGCTTGTGAAAATGGAGATTTAGGTGAAGTGTATTTTGGTAAGGCTCACGCGATCCGCCGTCGCGGTGTACCAACATGGGGCGTTTTCATGGATATAGAAAAACAAGGTGGCGGCCCACTTATTGATATTGGGACACACGCATTAGATCTTGCATTATGGTTCATGGATAACTACAAGCCGAAATTGGTAGTAGGATCTACTTTCCAAAAGCTAAAAGATAAATATGAAGGAAATATATTCGGACCTTGGAACCCAGATGAGTATAATGTCGAAGATTCCGCTTTTGGCTATATCAAAATGGAAAATGGTGCGACCATTATGCTTGAATCATCATGGGCTTTAAATATGATCAATGGAAAAGAAGCACAAGTCACATTGGCTGGAACGGAAGCAGGAGCTGAAATGTTTGGTGAAGCTTGGGAAGGAAAGGGCTATGTGACATTTAACTCAACAAAATATGGTCAAATGGTAGAAACAGAAACATCAGCAGGTGGAGGAGTCGCCTATTTTGATGGGGAAGAGATTGGCGCGGGAGATATGGAAGCAAGACAATGGATTGACGCCATTCTTGAGGATAAAGAGCTTGTTGTAAAACCTGAACAAGCGTATGTGGTAACTCAAATTCTTGAAGCTATCTATAAATCCGCGGAAACAGGAAAAGCAATCGAACTATAAACAGGAAAAGCCCGATTTATGTTAAAGAAAAGCTGTTGGGCGCTATAAAAGATGAGTACTCCCACGGCTAGCAATGGGGGTACTCCAAATGAAAATATGGAAAGTGGGGTAGAGAAGATGTCTACAAAAGTTGAAAAAATTAGCCTAAAAGAAAAAATCAGCTACAGCTTTGGAGATTTAGCGTCCAACTTTGTTTGGGGAATGACAACGAGTTATTTGCTTTTCTTCTATACAGATGTTTTTGGAATTACTGCCGCTGCGGTGGGCACACTCTTTCTTATTACTCGAGTTTTTGATGCATTGAATGATCCAGTCATGGGAATTCTCATTGATAAAACAAAGAGCAAGCATGGGAAAGCAAGACCTTATTTACTTTATCTACCCATACCTTTTGCCATTTTAAGTGTATTAACCTTTATAACTCCGGGCTTTTCTGACTCGGGAAAACTTGTTTACGCTTACGTCATCTACTTATTACTAGGGATGATTTACACAGCGATTAATATCCCTTACGGTGCATTAATGTCTATGATGACAAGGGATTCAAATGAAAAATCGCAATTAGGCAGTTTCCGGATGATGGGACTTGCGACAGGGTCTATTCTTGTTTCTGCCCTTACGCTCCCTTTAGTCAATTTATTCGGTGGCGGGAATCAGCAAGTAGGGTTTCCAATTACAATGGCTGTGTTTTCTGCTGTAGGTGTTGTACTGTTTTATATCACATTTAAATACTGTAAAGAGCGTTATTCTGAACAAGAAGATCCGAATAATAAAATAAAAGTGACAAAATCGATAGGCAACCTCTTTAAGAATAAGCCATGGACGATCATTGCTACGAGCTCTATCATTCAATTCTTGAGAATTGGAGCAATGTTTGGTGTTCTCATTTATTTCGTAACGTACGTACTAGACCAACCGGCTTTAGTTCCACTTTATTTAACATTGGCGAATGTAGCGAATTTCGCAGGTGGTGCAATAGCTCCCCCGATTTTAAAACGTTTAAAAAATCGAAATGGAAGTCTTGTTGTATTAGCTATAGCATTGGCATTATTTATTCTCCTTATTTTCTTAGAAAATAGCTCGATTTTCTTATTTGCTAGCGTATTCTTTTTAGCTAATACGTTAATTGGAGTGTCTGGTTCAGCCAACTTCGCATTATTAGCGGATACAGTCGATTACCAAGAATGGAAATTCGGTCAAAGAACTGAAGGATTACTTTATTCCGCATATAGCTTTGCGACGAAGTTTGGAATTGCGATTGGTTCTGCATTCATCGCGTACGCACTAGGATGGGCGGGATATAACCCTGCTGCCATAACCGGTGAAGCAGTAAGTATGATCCGTGTCCTAATGTATGCCGGTCCAATTCTATTCACCTTGCTCCAAGTGATCGTACTAGTATTTTACAAACTAGACAATAACCATGCGCAAATTGTAAAAGAATTGAACGAACGAAACGTAAATACGGCTGTTTGAGAATCAAGGAATTGTTTGAGAATTGTTTCAGTGCCAGGCACTCAAACAATTCCAGAACAATTCAGAATACTTAGGTTAAGTCACTTCCTGTTTTATGAAGGGAGTGACTTTTTCTATTTGGGATAGAATCCTGCTAAACATTTTTTGGTTTCTCCACATTTACAAAAAACTTAATGGATATTTTGGTAAGGACCTACTGAGAGTATTAAGTAGCGAAAGACACCGAATAATGAAATCAATTTGATAACATAGAGTGAAATAATCGTGGGTCAAAATATAATAATAAGGTGATTTAAAAATAGATATTGTGATTCGAATAACCAAGCTTATTATTTCTCCATATCCAACAGTGTATATTTAATAATTAATATCTCCCAAAAATAAACTGAACCCCGAGTAGGCGATGTCTCTTATTCGGGGTTCAGTCCATTTATTAAAGTTTCTTTACTCCTTAACAGACCCAATCAATAATCCTCTTACAAAATACTTTTGCAAGAAAGGATAAAATAATACGATTGGACCGATTGTAAGAATAGCCGTTGCCATCTTAACCGATTCATTTGGAAGGGTTGCAGTTGGTGCAGTTCCTGTTCCCTGCATGGACTGAATCATGCTTATTTCAGAGTTCAATTTAAATAATAAATACTGTAATGGATATAAATCAGGTTTATCTACGAGCATTATAGCATTAAACCAGTTATTCCAGTAGGCAATACCATAAAATAAGGTAATGGTGGCCAGTACTGGCATACAAAGCGGGAAGAAAACCCGGAAGGCAATATAAAAGTCGCTGGCACCATCCATTTTGGCTGCTTCTATTAAAGAATCTGGTATTTGTTTCATGAAGTTTCTAACTAAAAATAAGTTAAAAGGATTAAAAATCAATGATGGGATAATTAATGCCCATATATTGTTTTTCAAACCTAGTGAAGTACTCATCATGTACCATGGAACTAAACCAGTATTAAACACCATGGTGATAAAGAAAAACATAGCTAGTCCATTGCGATACTTTACATGTTTCGCTACTAGTGTGTATCCAGCCATAAATGTAATCGTAACAGCAAGGATTGTTCCGATCACCGTGACAACAATGGAGATAAAATAACTTTGTAAAAGCGGTGAGTTTCCCGAAAACAATAATTTGTAAGCATCTAGTGAAAACTTTTCAGGCAAGAAACTATATCCATTTACTTGAATCGCCTTTTCATCTGTGAATGATACCATAATCACGAGAAGAAGCGGCAATGTACAAATGAGTGAAATGATGGTGATGATCGTTTTATTTAAGTGATCAAATAATTTAGCAGAAAGCAATGGCCCTACTCCTTTCTTTAAAATAATGAATTATCGGGGTTAATTTTTTTGACGACCCAGTTAGCACCGAACACTAAAATAAACCCTACTACTGATTGGAAAATACCGACAGCCATTGCTTGGGCAGGGTTGCCAATCGTTCTAAGTGCACGGAAGACGTAAGTATCGATAACATCCACTGTAGGATATAGCAAACCATTATCTTTAATGATGGCGTAAATCATATCAAAACTACCGAACATAATTTTCCCTAATGCAAGGAGTGATAAAATGATCACGGTCGGCATTAATAGAGGAAGGGTGACATATCGAATTTGTTGCCAACGATTCGCACCATCAATTTTGGCAGCTTCATAATAAACGCTATCTATACCGGTAATAGTTGCTAAATAGATGACAAGCGATATCCCGACATCTTTCCATATATTAGCGCTTACTAAAATTTGCACCCAGTATTGAGGAGAGGAATACCAATTAATCGGTTCCAAATGAAAAAACTCCAATGTTCTATTTACTAGACCAAAGTTGGATGCAAATAAACTATAAATCACATAACTTACGATGACCCACGATAAAAAGTGGGGAAAAAGAATAGTAGATTGAGCGATCTTAGAAAAACGCTTATTCTTTAGTTCATTAAATAATATCGCTAATATTAAAGCGCATACTGTACTGAAAACGATAAATAAAAAATTTAGTCTAATCGTGTTGAAAGTGACTTGCCAGGCTCTGTCTGATGCAAAAAAGAACTTAAAATTTTCAAGTCCTACCCATTCAGAACCTAACAACCCCATTTTATAATTGAATTTTTGAAAGGCTATTAGCATGTAAGGCATTGTAAGATATCCAAATATAAATGTATAAATGGCAGCCGGAAGTGCTAATAAATAGGCTGAGTAGTTTTTCTTTAATTCCATAAAAAATGATATTTTTTTCTTTTTTGTTATTGGTTTGATTTTCTCTTTCGGCAATTCTGCTTTCACTGTTTCCAATGAATTGACCTCCCTTTCTCTTATTATGATGTAACCCCAATGTACTTTTGTCGCGCTTACAGTAAACATATGTTTTTATATAATCGGAGTAAAGTATCAATATTTTGAATGAATTAAAATAATAAAAATAAAGTATTTCAATTTTTTAAAATCACTTTAAATTCCTGCGTTTAAAGCTATGTTTTGATTCTGGCCCTTAATATTTTAAAAATTTACTATTATAATAAAATTAAGTTTTTAAAATAGGGAAAGGAAAATAGATATGAAAGAATTAAAAAAGAAGTTTACATATTTCTCGACCTACAGGCATTTTTTCTTAAGTTTTATTCTTTTATCTTCTATTCTTATAACACTAGCCTGTGCATTATTATTTTCCCTTTTTTATAAAAGCGCGGAAAAAGAAATGGCGCATATTTCAAACTCTATGTTGCGGCAGACAAGTTATATTGCGGATATTGTAAATGAGCAAGTATTTAATATTGGAAATTACCTTATAAGTGATAAGAATGTTACGAACGTTATGTTTAGCAAGGAAATAGATCGAATTAATGAATATAATGTGGTTGAATTTATGAAGGATATTCAAGTTACCTATCCTTTTATTTATTCTATTGGGATTTATAATGAAAATATCGACCGTTATATTAATACCAAAGGATACAAGCGGCAAGATGAAGCTGATTTAATTGACGGGATTATTAACCAAAATAAGCAAATGTATGTGAGCTTTTTTCCAAGAAAAGCGAAAAATGTTGTTTCAGATAAAGAAATTAATCTTTTAACGTTTGTCCTTTATCCGGGTTATTCATCGTATTTACCTAAAAAGGGTGCCATTATTATAAATTTCGAAGAACAATATTTGCAAAATTTAGTCGGTCATTTAAAGAGTGAAAGTTCTAACACGTTAGTTGTAGTGGACGAAAAGGGAAATATACTTTCGGAGTCCGGGGGAGGGAATTTCCTTGAAAATATTGGCAGTGAACCTTACGTGAAAAAGGTATTGAATAATGAAAATTTAAGCGGTAACTTTACAACTGATATCAATAAGCAAAGAAGTTTGGTATCCTTTAAAAAATCGGACGGTTTAGGTTGGTATTTAATTGGAATTAATCATTATTCAGATTTATTATTTGCAGAAAAAAATCTAAAGAAGAGTATTTTTGTAATCGCTTTTTGTTTGTTTTTATTATGTATTGTAGGTTCTATCTTTTTAACAAATATGTTGTATAAACCAATTAATATGTTAATGGATAAAATTGCGGTACGAAAGAAAGATGCCTTCAAAATAAATGAATTTCAACTTTTGGACCATAAGTTTTCACAGTTATCAAATAGGTTAAAGTTTCTGGAACCAGCAATGTCCGTTATTGAAAAGAGCTACCTTCTTCACTATATCAATGGTAGTAAAGTTGATTTAGAGAGTCGTTATCATCATCCGCTTCAGGGCAACTATTATATGGTCGTAATATTAAAAATGGAAACGCTTAAAGAGGATAAAGAAAAGTTCAATTCTCAAATACATTCTTTAATTCAGTTTTCAATCTGCAATTTAGCCATGGAGATCGTTGGAAAAGAAGAAAATATAGAAACGGTTATTATTGAAGAAGATGAAATTGGTATTTTTGTTCTATTAGATGCGGAACAGTATTCCGACGAGCTGATACCTTCTTTAAAAGACCTTCAACACTATGTGAGAGACTATATGGATATTAGTTTTACTGCTGGAGTTGGAAATGTAATCAAGGATACTAAAAAAATTAGGGAATCTTATTTAAAAGCTAAACTCGCACTAAATGAAAGGTTTACAAATGGTGGAGGAAATATATTCGTTTACAGTGATATGGAGAACGACATTGAAAATATGGTTCCTGGCTTACAAAATGAAGTAGATATTAAATTAATCAACGCAATTAATACTGGGAATAGGCAAGAAATAATAAATGAAATAAATGCTTTTCGTGAGATGCTTGTAGGAACAAAATATCAAGAAGCCATTTTTCTATTAAAGACACTATTATTTTCGCTTTATAAGCATTATGAGAATTTGGAATATACGAAAGACCTTGCAGGGTTTTTTACTGATTTAATATTCCAATTAACTCAAATAGAAACTTTACAAGAAGTTACAGAGAAAATAGAAGAAATATGCTTGTCCATTTGTAATGAGTTAGGGGAAAGATCGAAAAATAATAATAATGAAATTATCGAAAGCATTCAAGAGTACGTCAAAAAGAATTATGCTGATCCAAATTTATCGATTGACCAGTTAGCGGATCAAGTTCAATTAACTCCAGGATATCTTGGGAAAATGTTCAAAACTCATTGTGATATGTCATTCAATGATTATTTAAAAAACATCAGGCTTGAAAAAGCTAGAAACCTTTTATTGGAAACAAATCAAGCAGCAAATGTGATTAGTGAAAAAATAGGTATTCCAAATACTACTTATTTTTATACTCTTTTTAAAAAGAAGTTTGGTTTATCACCGGCAAAATACCGAATTGCAAATAACCAGTTTAAAATTTCAAATGAATAGAAAGAATTTAAAATAGATATTCTTTATTTTTAATGTATTTTTTAATTTTTGAAGTTTACGATTTTAGTTATGAAAGATATGCTGAATGCGATTACAACATATTTTTCATAAGGGGATGATTTTCTCATGAAGTCAAGTAAGTTATTCTTTTTTCTGCTTGCAATTTCCATCGTTGTTATATTGGGTGCATGTTCGAAATCAGAAGCAGATGGTTCGAAATCTTCAGAGTCTGGAGATAAATTACCTGTTCGATACGTAATGCCGGGTAATGCACCTCAAGATCAAAAAGAGGTTGAAGCAGCTATTAATGAAAAGTTAGAAAAAGATGGTTTGAATTTGAAATATGAAGCGATTTATATTCCTTGGGATGTTTGGGATCAAAAGACTAATTTAATGATGTCAACAGGTGAGGAATTTGAATTGATTCATATTATGCACGATCAAAAAGGGCCAAATGTTTTAGCAAGTAGTGGTGGGATTGTTCCAATTGATAAGTACCTTGATGAATATGGATCAAATTTAAAGAAAAGTCTACCGGATTGGATTTGGGATTCAGCTAAGATCAATGGAGAAACATATATTGTACCGAACTTCTGGATGGATACTGCGTATGCAGAAGGTATGGTGACCATGCGTACGGATTTATTAAAAGCAAACAATTTAGAAGCACCAACTTCTCCAGAGGAATTATTAGATGTAGCGGAGACATTGAAGAAAAATTGGCCAGAAGATAATAAAGATGTATATATTCGTTTTCTGAAGGAAGAACCACCTGCATACCTTCATACAACCTATGATACATTTCCTTTTACCGTTTTTGCTGACTTAGTTTATATTGATCAAGAAGGAAATGTGAAATCTTGGATTGAAACAGAAGAGTTTAAAAAGAACTCAGCCTATTTTAGAGAAGCATATAATCGTAAATTGGTTAACCCTGATATTTTGACAGAACCAGTTGAAGTTACAAGCCGTGAAGAAGAGCTTGGCCGTTTCTTATATCGTGAAGGAGAAGGTAACAATGGTGAAGCTAATTTAGTCAAGAAAGTACCTGGAGCAAAATTAGATATTTATTATTTAAATGATAAAGATAAATTCCGTGCATATGGTGTGCGTAACTCTAATGGTATTTCATCTACGACAGATCACCCTGAAGCAGCCATTCAATTTTTAGATTGGATGTATTCTAGCCAGGGAAATTTTGATTTAATGTCCTATGGAATTAAAGATGAACATTGGGCAGATTCTGGTGAAAATAAAATGGAAATATTGAAAACAAACGATACTGGTGCGGCTGCGTATAATGTTGCATTTTGGATGCTGGGTAATATTGAAATGAGCAGATGGTCCCCAGATACACATCCTGAATTCTTAAAAACTCATACGACAGTAGAGGATAACGCAGTCAATAGTATAACAATGGGATTCAACTTTGACGCTTCTAAAGTTGGAGTAGAGTATGCAAACTGTCTAGCAGAATTGAAAACTAGCATTTATCCAATCAAATTAGGATTGGTTGATTATGACAAAGCATTCCCAGATGCACTTAAGAAAATGAAAGCAGCTGGAATAGATAAAGTTGTAGAGGAATATGAAAAACAATTTAATGAATGGTTAGAGAGCACTAAGTAATATACAGTTCAATAACTTACTCAAATGAGAGGGCCTCCGGAGTATTAGGGGGCCCTGAATTTTAATAATTACAATAGATTGGTTGTGAATGTGATGATCTATAAAGATAGCTTACGCCCTATAGAGGAGCGAGTTGAAGATTTATTTTCAAGAATGACGATAAAAGAAAAGGTCGGACAGCTTAACCAAAGATTATTTGGTTGGAATGCATATGTGAAAACCGAAAAAGGGATTGAACTATCTGACGAATTTATAAAAGAAGTAGACTTTGGTGAAGGAATGGGTGCTTTATACGGTCTTTTTCGTTCTGATCCTTGGTCAGGGGTTACATATGAAAATGGTATTCCTCTTCATAAAAATGCACAAGTCGCTAATATGGTGCAAAAGTATGTTTTGGAGAATACTAGACTGGGAATTCCTGTGTTATTGTCAGAGGAATGTCCTCATGGACATCAAGCATTAGATGGAACGTTAATTCCTACAAATATAGGTGTCGGGTCTACTTGGAATGATGAGTTAATGGAAGAAGCATATTCACATATTGCAAAGGAAATTAGAGCCCGTGGTGGACATCTTGGACTAATTTCTACTTTAGATATTTTGCGTGATCCAAGATGGGGGCGTTCTGAAGAATGTTTTAGTGAGGATCCTTATCTAGCTTCAAAAATGACAGAGGCAGTAGTAAGGGGATTGCAAGGGAAACTGACAAATGGCCAATTAGACCAGGATAGGATTGTAGCAGTATTAAAGCATTTTTGTGCACAGGGCTCTGCAGAAGGAGGATTAAATGCGGCTCCAGCGTCAATTGGGGAAAGAGAAATGAGAGAAGTACATTTACCTGCTATGAAAGCGGGTGTTAAAGCGGGTGCTTTAGGATGTATGGCTGCTTATAATGAAATTGACGGAGTACCTTGCCATGCAAATGGGAAGCTGTTGACTGATATTCTAAGAGAAGAAATGGGCTTTGAAGGAGTAGTTATGGCTGACGGAGTGGCCATAGATAGACTGCTGGCCTTAACTGGAAAATTCGAGGGGGCAGCTGCTCTTGCGATTGAAGCGGGAATAGATTTAAGTTTATGGGACACTTCTTTTACAACATTAGAGAGGGCTGTAGAAGAAGGAAAGACATCTGAAGAATTTCTAGATAGAGCTGTTCGCAGGGTTTTGGATCTTAAATTTAGACTAGGATTATTTGAAAAACCTTATATAGATGAGGATGATCATATTGATGCAGTTGGCAGTGAATCTTTTGAAAAGGTCAATCTACAAATCGCAAGAGAATCGGCAGTTTTATTAAAAAATGATGATTCCATTTTACCATTGGATAAAAAATTGCGGAAAGTTGCTGTGATTGGTCCAAATGCGGATGCTATTTATAACCAACTTGGTGACTATACCGCGATTCAACCCGAAGGTAAAGGGGTTACCGTTTTGGAAGGTGTTAAGAAGGTAGTATCTGAAAACACGGAAGTTCTTTTTGCAAAAGGATGTGGAATTCGCGACACATCAAAGGAGGGCTTTAAGGAAGCTATTTCTTTAGCACAGGATGCAGAAGTGGCCATTTTGGTACTGGGAGGCAGTAGTGCCCGTAACTTTGATTTGGAATTTGATACAAACGGGGCTGCAATTGTAAATGGCAATCCGACTGAAATGGATTGTGGTGAGGGAGTTGATTTAGCGGATCTTAGGCTAGGTGGAGTTCAATCAGAATTAGTGAAAGAAATTGCCGCTACTGGAACACCTATCATTACAGTTCTTATTCAAGGACGGCCACATGCGATTTCTGATATCGCAGGCTATTCAGATGCAATTGTATGTGCATGGTATCCTGGTCAACAAGGCGGGGAAGCGATAGGTGAAATATTATTTGGGAATGTGAGCCCCAGTGGAAAGCTGCCGGTTTCTATTCCAAAATCTTCATCTCAACTTCCTGTTTATTATAATCGTAAAGAACAAGGAAGAGAACTTCTTTATATAGATACAGATGGTGCACCACTTTTTCCATTTGGATACGGATTGAGCTATGCGAAATTCGAGTATAGTGACTTAAAGCTCAGTAACGATGAAGTTTCATTGGGAGAATTAATGAAAGGAAAGGTAATTGAGGTATCAGTTTGCATTAAAAATGTTAGCGGTACAGCTGGAGCGGAAGTGGTTCAGTTATATATTAAGGATATGGAGGCTAGCATTACAAGAAGGGTTAAGGAATTGAAAGGTTTTAAGAAGGTATGGCTTGAGCCCGGGGAGCAGAAAACGGTTGTATTAGAATTGTCAGAGGAAGATCTGGCTATTTGGAATGCTGACATGGAGTTCTGCGTTGAGCGTGGGAATGTTAAAGTTATGGTTGGTGGTAGTTCGGTAGATACTAAGGAAGTAATGTTGGTAGTTAACTAGGGTATTAGTAATGATAGAACAATATTTGAAGTCCTTTTTCAGGGCTTCTTTTTATTGAATTAAATAGATAGTTATTATCAGGTCATGGGCGCTTCAGAAAGTCATACTAAATTGGTAACAGTTATAATAAAGTTTCTCTCATCCAGCCATATTGTATAATATAAAAAGAGGATTAGAATACATAAGAGCGGAGGAGATATTATGCTAAATATTGTTGTACTAGATGGTTATACATTAAATCCAGGTGATTTAGATTGGGCAAGTCTAGAAGGATTGGGGAATGTAACAGTCTATGATCGAACGAATACAGATGAGATTATTTCGAGAGCGGCCGATGCTCAGGTTGTGTTGACGAATAAAACGCCAATGTCGAGAGAGACCATATCTGCATTACCAAATTTGAAATATATTGGTGTGCTTGCGACTGGCTATAATATTATTGATACGGAGGCTGCGAAGGAACGAGGAATTATTGTTACGAATGTGCCGACCTATAGTACGCAATCAGTCGCTCAATTAGTATTTGCGTTGCTTTTGGAACTATGCCACCGTGTACAGCGGCATAGTGATGCTGTATACGAAGGGGAATGGACAAACAGTATTGATTTTTCCTTTACAAAGTCACCGCTGATCGAGTTAGCTGACAAAACAATTGGTTTAATTGGATTAGGAAGAATTGGCAGACAGACAGCACAGATTGCCCAAGCATTCGGAATGCGTGTAATAGCAGTTGGAAGCGGACGTCGAACTCCTCCTGAAGTGGACGGGGTAGAATGGGTGGAGCTTGAGGAATTAATGGAAAAGTCTCATGTCGTTAGTCTTCATTGTCCATTGACACCGGCTACGGAAAAATTGATCAACGCTGAAAAGATATCTTTAATGAAGAAATCCGCATTTCTAATTAATACATCGAGGGGACCTTTAATTGATGAGCAAGCTTTAGCGGATGCATTAAATGAAGGGCGCATTGCCGGGGCGGCGCTAGACGTTCTTTCTACCGAACCGCCTGCAGCGGACAATCCACTTTTATCGGCAAGTAATTGTGTCATTACGCCGCATATTGCATGGGCGACAAAAGAAGCTCGCGAACGTTTGATGGAAATTGCAGTAAGTAATGTACAAAGTTTTATTGAGGGAAAGGCTGTAAATATTGTTAATCCATAGGAATTAGGAGAAATCAACCTCCCTGCTATCTTTATAGCTAGGAGGTTTTCTGTTTTAAGTAGAGTCTCACTTTCGGAACTCTTTATTATAAAGATACTGTACTAGTAAGTTACAAGAAAATTTGGCTGTTCTATTAGAAATTTTCCATATAACAAAATAATTAACTTTAATTAATAAGTTACAGATTAATTTTCAATATATTCATTCTGAAGATTGGACAGAGAAAAGTCGCCTTCAAAGAATTCACTAATCCATAAAGAGGCTGCCCCTAGTACATCGGCTTTTCTTCCAAGTAGTGATTCCGTTATTTCTAAAGTAGCTGTGTTTGTTTTTAAAGCATGACACTGCACTGATTCAAGCAATGTGCTCATAACAATATCCCCTCCACGTAAAATACCACCAGTTATAATTACTTTTTCGGGATTGAAAACATTAACAAGCGTCGATATTCCTATTCCTAAATACCGGGAAGCAGTTTCAAGTGAACTAACTGCTAGCTTATCGTTTTGTTTTGCGGCACTATACAAATGTTCTATAGTAATTAAATCGGGGTTTTTTACAATCTCATTAATTTTACTAGGGAATCCTTTCTTAATTTTAATTTTAATATCCTCGATAATTGATAATTCACTTGAAGTTGTCTCCAAACACCCATAATTACCACAAGTGCATAATGAACCATTATCTTGAACAATGGTATGACCAATTTGCCCCGCTCCATAATCACTTCCATGAAATAGCTTCCCATTAATCATAATGCTCGCGCCAATTCCATAGTCAATATTTAAGGTGATAAAAGAATTAATTCCTTCACCTTTTCCAAACCAATATTCGGCAAGGGCTAATGAATTACAATCATTATCCACAATAACAGGTAAATTTAATTTTTCTTCAAGAATCCTTTTTATAGGCACGTTTCTCCAGTTTAAATGAGGTGGATATATGGAGATGCCTTTTATAGGATCAACAATGCCATGCATACCTAGGCCTATCCCATTTACTTCTGAAATTTCGGTATTTGATAATTCAAGAAGTTTATGCACCAGTTTCGCAACATAATCCATTGTGTATTCAGGAGATACCTCGTTGTTAAGTCCCTCTTCTAAAAAAAACAAAGATTCCCCTAATATATTGAATAGACCTAATCTAATTGATTTAGATCTAATAGAAATACCTATTACCTTAAAGGCATTTTTATTAAGTTCATACAATGTAGGGAATCTCCCTCGCTTGATTGGTGATTCGCCAATGTTTGTAATTACATTATATCCTTCAAGCTCATTAATAATATCTGTAACTCCGGGGATGGTTAACCCAGTTATTTTAGCTAATTCTGACTTCGAAGCTGATTGATTTTCTTTCAGTATTTTTAAAATTAATTTTTGATTTAATTGTTTCATTAAATCTTTTCCTATTTTTTGTGTTTTATTTATCATCTTAAAGAACTCCTTACCTCATCCTTTAATAAACTAAGTTTATTATATATTATAGAACTGATATTTACAATTATGATAATAGTTATATTTATTTTATCCATTACTTAATATTACAATGAATGAATTATAAGAGAAAAGTAAAATATTAATTGAATTTATTTTATTTTGAAAAATATATTGACTTTATTAAAGTGAGCTTACTATAATAATGTTAAAGTGAATGCGCTATCATTTTTGCACGCTATTTTATGGTGATCTATTACAAGATTGGGTGGTGATATTAGGTATGGAAATAAACAAATGATTCAAAAAGACTAAAAATAATAACCGTGTCTTGGTGGGATTAATAATCGACTATTACTCTAATGTTAGTAGAAATATTAGAAGTACATATTTTAGGGGGGAAGTTAAGTGCATAAAAGAATATTTGCTAGTTTAGTATCGCTAATAATAATTTTTGGTTTAGTTGGATGCAATACTACTAAAAATGCTTCAGAGGGTAGTGATGATGGTGTTACTAATTTAAAAATGCTTTTCTGGGATACGAATCAAGAAGTGGGACTAAAAGCAATGGCTGATGGATTTATGAAAGAAAATCCTGATTATAAAGTTACTGTAGAAACTATCCCTTGGGATCAATATTGGACTAAACTGCAAGCGGCTACTCAAGGTGGAGATGTGCCAGATATTATTGTTATGCATCCTGATGAAGTGGAGAATTATGCTGAGGGCGGTAAGTTAATGGATTTAACTACCATGTTTAGCAACAGTACTCTTACCAGTTTAGATAAATTTCCGGATTATGTAGTCGAGGATTTCACTGTTGAGGATAAAATTTATGGAGTTCCTAAAGATATCGGGACTATGGCCTTGGTGTATAACAAAAAGTTATTTGATGAAGCCGGAGTGGATTATCCGAATGATAGCTGGACATGGGAAGATATGATGGATGCGGCAGCTAAGATTTCCGATAAATCAAAAGATATTTATGGAATTGCTGCACCGAACAACGGTCAAAACTTTTATTGGAACTTAATATGGCAAAATGGTGGAGACTTTTTTGAAGATGATGGTGTAACTAGTACATTTGATCAACTTGAAAATATAGAGGCTATAGAATATGCTACTTCATTTGTAGAAAAAGGTTTTTCTCCAACTGTAAAAGACTTTGCGAGTTTAAGTGCAGACGAATATTTTCAAGCAGGTAAAATTGGAATGATTTTTGCCGGCTCATGGATGCTAACGCAATATCTTGATACAGAAGGACTTGAATTTGATGTTGCACCATTACCAAAGGGAAAAGAACGCGCGGCAATATGTAGTGGTATGGCATTCTCAGTTTCAGAAAGTACTAAGAATCCTGATGCAGCTTTAAAATTCATTGAGTATTTAGGTTCAGAAGAAGCTCAACTTATTCAATCAAAATCTGGTGTTGCAATCCCGGCGTATGAAGGTACGCAAACACCATGGATTGAAGGTTTTACTAGCATAAATGCTGCGCCATTTGCCGGTGTTGCTGAATATGGACATACTAGTCCAGGACTTACAACGAGTAATGAAGCATCAGCTATTCTGGATAAATATATGCCTGAAATATTTTCATTAAATTTACCTGTAGCAGAAGGAATGAAAAAAATTCGAGAAGAGATTAATGCGCTTAATTAACTTTTTCTGCCTAGGTAACTTATAAAATTAATATTAATTGGTATGTGCATCAACTTATAAGATAAATGGGATTCCTTAGGGTTTTGCATGAAAGGATCCCATTTATCAATATAAGATTATTTTATTCTTATAGAAGTAAAAAATTTTCTAGTATATATGAAATTTAGCGTTTTTATTTTTATATGAATGACAAAAGGAGATTCCAAAACAATATGAGTGGAAAAAGAAACCATAAATATACCACGTGGATATATGGATATCTTTTTATTGCCCCAACTATGTTGGGGGTATTGATATTAAACCTTTGGCCAGTCTTCCAATCTTTTTATTATAGTTTTAATGAAGTAAAGGGCTTTAAATCTCCTAAATTTGTTGGATTGGATAACTATTCTCGGTTAATTCATGACACGGAAATATATAGGGCATTGCTTAATACATTATTGTATTGCGTTTTAACTGTTCCCCTAGGAGTCATAATTTCCCTCGTTGTAGCCGTATTTTTAAATACAAAAATAAAAGGAAAAGGGATTTTTAGGTCAATATATTTCTTGCCTGTAGTATCAGCGCCAGTAGCTGTTGCGTTAGTTTGGAAGTGGCTTTACAATCCGCAATATGGATTGATAAATCAATTATTAAATTCAATGGGGCTATCTGGGCCAGATTGGCTAGGAAGTAACTTTTTGGCCTTGCCATCAATAGCGATAGTAGGAATCTGGAGTATGATTGGGTACAATATGATCATTTTAATCGCTGGTTTACAAAACATACCTAGATCTTTGTATGAAGCAGCGGATATAGATGGTGCCGGCCCAATAGCAAAGTTTTTTAAAATAACTATTCCAATGGTATCACCAACGCTGTTTTTTGTGACTATCATCACCGTTATTAGTTCTTTTCAAGTGTTTGACCACATTTTTATGATGTTAACACCTGCAAGTCCATCTTTTAAATATACAGAGTCAATCGTTTACCTGTTTTATCGATACACTTTTGAGAATTACAATAAAGGCTACGGTTCAACTATTGTTATTTTAATGTTAGTGATTATTTTAATCCTTACAATGATACAAATATTACTTCAAAAAAAATGGGTGCATTATGATAATTAAGGAGGGGAATTAGTCGTGGCTCGAAAAAACACTGGATTATGGGTAGTTTATGTTCTATTAATAATTGGATCTATCATTATGATACTTCCTTTTGTTTGGACACTACTTACCTCTTTTAAAACCCAAGCAGAAGCATTAAAAATCCCTCCACAAATAATGCCTAATTCATGGGGAACTTTTAATTATGAAAAGGTTAATGAGACCTTACCGTTTGTAAAGTTATTTTTAAATACCACTTTAATGGTTACTTTTAGATGTATTGGATCTGTTTTTTTAAGTGCATTAGCTGGGTTTGCATTTGCAAGATTAAAATTCCCCTTAAGAAATTTTTTCTTTATGTTGATTTTAGTGCAAATGATGGTACCGGGACAAATTTTTATACTTCCGCAGTATTTAATTGTAAGTAAACTCGGTTTATTAAATACAATCACTGCATTAGTAATTCCTGGCTTTGTAAGTACATTTGGAACCTTTTTGTTAAGACAATTCTTTTTAAGTATACCTAAGGACTTAGAGGAGGCAGCCATTTTAGATGGTTGTTCTATTTGGAAGTTATTTTGGTTCGTCATGCTGCCACTAACTAGATCGGGCATGGTTTCAGTTGGTATTTTTACAGCACTTTTTGCTTGGAAAGATTTAATGTGGCCTTTGGTAGTGAATATGTCTATTGACAAAATGACACTATCATCCGGATTAGTAACGTTAATGGGGCAATATTCCATTGATTATCCTCAGCTAATGGCGGGCTCACTGATCGCAATAGTACCAATGGTAATCTTATTTTTAATATTTCAAAAGCAGTTCTTGGAAGGGATTGCAACAACAGGGATAAAATAATGTTTCCAAAAGATACTATAGGAGGAAATAACAATGTCAATAAGCGTTTATAAAGAAAAGTTTTTTTTACTTAGTACCGAAAAGACATCTTATGCTCTATACATAAACAATAAACAATTACTTTGCAATCTCTATTGGGGAGAACGTATAGATAGAATAGAAGACTTTGACGATACATTTTTAGAGGAATTTGCTGATTCTGCAAACCCTCAAAAAATTATGGAAGAGTGCTCGTCGTTTGGGGGAATGCGATTTAAAGAAACTTCTATGAAAGTAACCTTTTCTGATGAGGTTCGTGATTTTCGATATGAAGTTAAGGATTATTCTATAGAAAACGATACCTTAACTATTGTCTTAGAAGATGTTCACTATTCATTAAGAATATATATGAAATATAGGGTTTTTGAAGAAGAAAATATTATAGAAAAGTGGAGAGAAGCCGAAAACTTTGGTGAAGAAAAAATAGCGTTAGAGCGCTTTTACTCCGCAGAGTATGGGATAGAAGGTACCGGATTTGAAACTTTAAACTTTAATGGGCACTGGGGAAGTGAATTTCAACAGTATAGTGAGCCTATTGAAAGTGGGAAAAAAGTATATGAAAGTCTATATGGTTTAACAGCTCATAATGCAAGCCCATTTTTTGCAATTCATAAAAATGCCAATGAAAGCCAAGGAGAAGTCTATTACGGAGTATTACAATATTCGGGTAACTTCAAAACAGTAATAGAGCCTGTTTCATATGGGTATGTCAATATATTATCGGGAATATCTGATAGTGATTTTGAATGGATATTAAGACCAGGGGAAGTTTTTAAAGCTCCATCTGTATTTTCCGGATACTCCAATAATGGTTTTACTGATATGACACATACACTTTCTATATTCTCTAGGAAGCATGTTATGCCTTCTCATTGGGCAAACAAACCACTGCCTGTTTTGTATAACTCTTGGTATTCAACATTTTTCGATGTGCATTGTGATGACCAAATAAAATTAGCTGAAAAGGCCTCCGAAATTGGTGTTGAGCTTTTTGTAATTGACGATGGTTGGTTTGAGGGCAGAATCAATGATAAAGCGGGATTGGGAGATTGGTATGTTGATAAAAATAAGTTTCCAGATGGACTTACACCTCTAATAAAAAGAGTAAATGAATTAGGCATGGATTTTGGGATTTGGATTGAACCAGAGATGGTTAATGCAAATAGTAATTTATACAAGTCTCATCCAGACTGGATTTATAGATACAATTCTAGAGAAGTCTTAATGGGTAGAAATCAATATATGCTTGATTTAACTAATCCTGAAGTTATTGAATATCTAATTAAAAGTTTTGATGAATTATTATCCGAAAATAAAATTGCCTATATTAAATGGGACATGAATCGCTATGCTTCGGAAATTGGATCAAATTTTCAAGATCCAAAAGAGTTTAAGTCAATATGGTATAAAAATACGCAAGGATTTTATGAGGTTATTAAAGCATTAAGAGAATTGCATCCAACAGTCGAATTCGAGGCTTGTGCTTCTGGTGGAGGAAGAGTTGATTTTGGTTCTATGGCGTATTTCGATGAGTATTGGCCTAGTGATAACACTGATCCATTAGATCGTTTATATATGCAAGAAGCCTATAGCCTTGTTTACCCTATAAAGTATATGCGAGCTTGGTATACACATGATTTTGGAATGAATAATCGTTCCATCCCATTGCAGTTTAGTATGTATTCTGCAATGTGTGGCTCATTAGGAATTGGAACCAATTTATATAATACGGATGCAGAGGAACTTCAACTTATTAAAAGATATATTGAAGAATATAAGTATATTAGAAATATTGTTCAATTTGGTGATTTATACCGATTAAAATCATTTAGACATGATGAAGTTCATGTAGTCCAATACGCAACTGAAAATAGTAGTGCTTTATTTATCTTTTTAGACCACGCTAGAAATGGGAAGAAGTATTATCGAATAAAGTTAAAAGGGTTAGATTCTTTATCCAATTATCATTTTGAAATAAATGGAACAAAATATATTAAGTCGGGTTCCTTTTTAATGAATAAAGGAATAAACATTCATTTAAAAGGTGATTACGATAGCAAATTGATTCATTTAAATAAAATGTAATTATCGTACATTAATTTTAGTGAAATGTAATTTATGCTCAATCAAAATATTTTCAGATTTTGAATTAACCCTGGTAGCTTTTAAAAGAAGGAGGGCAAGTTAGCCCTCCCTTCCTGTTATCTTTGAATGACTATTAAAAATGATGTTGATGATATTTTTTTAGTGCTAACCGCCTATAGTTAATTGATATAAGGGCTGGTTTACATTTTAGAGAACAAAAGCAAATGTAGAAGGTGGAGGGATACTTTTTGGACCATCAAAAGGTTAAAGTAACGATTGTGACTGGGGCCGGTAGAGGAATCGGAAAAGGTATTGCGGAGTGCTTCGTCAAAGAAGGTTCAATCGTTATAATTGCAACCAGAGAATATGAAGAAGGAAAAATTGTAGAAAACGAATTGAAGAATATGGGAGGTACCGCGGTTTTTATACAAACTGATGTTTCTTCCGAAGAAAGTATAAAAAATATGGTTAACGAAACTATTAATCAATTTGGGAAAATTGATACATTAGTAAATAATGCAGGTATTACACGGTTTATACCAATTGAACATGCCACCTTAGATGATTGGAATGAGCTTATCAACATTGATTTACGAGGACCGTTTTTATGTAGCAAATATGTTCTGCCACATATGAAAAAAAATAATTATGGATCTATCGTTAACATTTCTTCAAATCATGCAATCGCTACCCTCCCAGATTCTGAAATATATGCGGCGGCAAAGGGAGGAGTAAACGCGATGACAAAAAGTATGGCACTTAGTTTAGGTGAATACGGAATTAGAGTTAATTCAATTTGTCCCGGTTTTACAGAGACTCCTCATTATTATCAATGGTTGTCTGATAAAGGGGATAAAGATTTGCATGAAGAAGTATTACAAATTCATGCAACAAAAAGAATTTGTAATCCAATTGATATTGGTAAGCTAGCGGTATATTTATCTTCGGAGGATGCATTCATGATCACGGGTGAAAATATTGTGGTAGATGGAGGAGTTTCTTCTCGCCTATATAATTCAAATAAATTTTGAGAATTAGCCATTCTTACATAGCCGGATTTGCTTTGCACGAATCTAAACAATTTCCATTTGTAAAAATATTCTAAAGGGGCCGTAACTTTTATAAAATGCTGCCTCCCTCAACTGTAAAAGTAATTGAAAATGATAGGTTTTTATTTTTATAAAATAAAAGGTGGATTTTAGAAGAAGGGGGAAGATGATGAGTACATTATCAAGAATCTTGAACCAAAAGTTGATAGCTATTATTAGAAATATACATCCTGAAGACATTTTAAAAGTATGTAAAGCATTGCATGAAGGTGGAATAAGCATCATGGAAATAACTCTGAATTCACCGAATGCACTGAAATCAATTAACGAAGCATCTAATGCATTGGGTGAAGAAATTTTAATTGGTGCTGGCACTGTTTTAGACTCGGAATCCGCACGTGCTGCCATATCAGCAGGGGCAAAATTTATCATTTCCCCAACTGTCAATATTGAAACAATAAAAACTACAAAAAGATATGGAATTACCAGTATTCCAGGTGCATTTACGCCAACTGAAATACTTTTAGCATATGAAAATGGTGCAGATATCATTAAGGTTTTTCCAGCATCCTTAGGACCAAACTACATTAAAGATATACTAGCCCCTCTTTCTCCTATACCTTTATTAGCAACTGGTGGCGTGAATATAAATAATGTTATCGATTATATGTCGGTGGGTGTTGTAGGTTGCGGTATTGGCAGTTCATTGGTAAGTAGTGAGGAAAACATTTCTCCAGAATATTTATCGCAAATAACATACAGGGCACAACAATTTAGCTTGGCGATAAATGAGTTTAGAAATTAGCTATATTTTAGTTTTATAGAGGTTTTGTTTATAGGGAGGGTGTGGATATGAAAATTGTAAAAATGGAATGTTTTGTAGTTCCCCCACGTTGGTTATTTGTAAAAGTAGTAACAGACGCAGGGATTGTTGGATGGGGAGAGCCTATAATTGAAGGAAAAGCTCAAACGGTAAAAGCAGCGGTTTACGAATTGAGTGAATATTTAATGGGAAAAGACCCTATGAGAATTGAGGATCATTGGCAAACTCTCTATCGTTCCGGTTTTTATCGCGGTGGTCCTATTTTAATGAGTGCTATAGCTGGAATTGACCAAGCTTTATGGGATATTAAAGGGAAGTATTATGATGCTCCTGTTTATCAGTTATTAGGTGGAGCATGCCGCGACTCTGTTCGTGTATACTCATGGATTGGAGGAGACAGACCCGGTGAAGTTGCCCGAGAGGCTAGAGAAAAGAAAGAGGCTGGATTTACAGCAATTAAGATGAATGGAACTGAAGAGTTGCAATATATTGATTCTTATAAAAAAATTGACGAAGTTCTTGAACGTGTAGCTGCCGTTCGTGATGTAGTTGGCTCCGATTTTGGAATTGGAATAGATTTTCATGGTCGTGTACATAAGCCGATGGCAAAAATTTTAGCGAAAGAGCTGGAACAATTTAGACCGATGTTTATCGAAGAACCCGTTTTATCTGAAAATAACGAGGCGTTGCGTGAAGTTGCACGTGCTAGCACTATCCCAATAGCAACCGGGGAAAGATTGTATTCCCGATGGGATTTTAAAAAAATTCTCTCGGAGGGATACGTGGATATTATTCAACCAGACCTTTCACATGCTGGTGGTATTACAGAGTGTAAAAAGATTATTTCAATGGCGGAAGCATATGATGTAGCGGTTGCACCCCATTGCCCGCTTGGCCCCATAGCATTAGCAGCGTGTTTACAAGTAGATGCAACATCCCATAATGTTTTTATTCAAGAACAAAGCTTAGGCATTCATTATAATCAAGGAAGTGATTTATTAGATTATTTGGTGGATCCGTCTATTTTTGAATATACAAATGGGTACGTTAATAATTTGGAGGGGCCAGGATTAGGTATTGAAGTAAACGAAGAAACAGTAAAAAGACAAGCTGGCATTGGACATAATTGGAAAAACCCTATATGGAGACATAAGGATGGAACTATAGCAGAATGGTAAATTTATAATGTTTCAACTTAGTAAAGTGCAATGAACTTATTACTTCAATTAATTTTGAGACATTTTATTGTTTTTGTAGTTTCATAAGTTTATTCGTAACAGATATATCTGCTAAATCGAGCTACCATTTATGACTAAGTTTAAAATGTTGAAACATACAAAGAAGAAATTCCTTTATTCCATTTTTGATTAAGGTAAGGAGACTATAAAATGTCATATATAGCTTATCGTACGAAAGAGAAAATTGTAATAGATGGTAAACTAAACGAGAAATCATGGCAGCTTGCACCTAGATCTCCTCGTTTTGTAGATATTATTAATGGAAGTCCAGCGTTATATGGCACTCAGTCTGCAGTGCTTTGGGATGATGAATATTTATATATTGGATTTTGGGTTGAGGAGCCATTAGTTCAAGCAGAAATTACAGAGAGGGATGGCCTAATATTTAACGAAAATAATGTGGAAGTTTTTATTGATGGTGGAGATACATATTATGAATTTCAAATTAATGCATTAAACACCATCTATGAAGTTTTTTTTATATGGAGAGATGTTTTTGAAAGAGGAGGTAAATATGACATTCCTGAATTCGATATTTTTGGGAAAAGTGCTTATACATTTGGAGGGAATCATGATAGAGTTCCAATACATTTTTGGGAAGGCACACATCCGCGTGGGCTAAGGTGGGCATTTAGAAATTGGGATTTTCCTGGACTTAGAGCGGAGGTTCATGTTGATGGCAAAATAAATGATGAAAACTCTATTGATAAAGGCTGGACAGCTGAGCTCGCATTTCCGTGGTCAGGGATGAAATGGTTAGCTAATGGTCGGTCATTACCGCCTAGTGAAGGAGATTTATGGAAATTGCAATTTGCTAGATATGAAAAATTAATATCCTTAAATAAAAATATTGGATATGCATGGAAGCCTATTGGGTCGGATGACAACCACAGACCTGAAAAGTTTACAGCGATACAATTTTCAAACAAAATTGTCGGGGAATAATAGAATTATTGATAAAAATATTATGGACCATACATAGAAATTAATCATAGGATCTTTTAGAAGGAGGTATCCTTTGTATGACCACTCAAAGTCCCGATGTTATTACTTTTGGTGAAACTATGGTTCTATTGACGCCGGATCATCTTAATAGAATTGAAAATAGCGATAGATTTATAAAGTCACATGGAGGAGCAGAAAGTAATTTTGCTATTGGGATCGCCAGACTTGGACATAGTGTAGGTTGGTTTGGTTCACTTGGAGATGATCCATTCGGCAGATACATATTTAAATCAATTCGTGGCGAGGGAGTAGATGTAACAAGAGTGGAATTTACAAATCAAGCTCCCACCGGTTTCATGCTCAGAGAAAGAGTAGCTGGACAAACCTCCGTTTACTATTACAGACATAATTCAGCTGCTAGTAAAATTGTTCCTGAAAACATTGACGAAGATTATATTAAACAGGCTTCAATCCTGCATATTACTGGTATTACTTGTGCTATTAGTGAGACAGCAAAGAATACCGTTTTCGAAGCTGTTAATATTGCTAAAAGGAACGGTGTGAAAGTTAGTTTTGATCCAAATATAAGATTAAAATTGTGGAGCTTAGAAGAGGCGAGATCCGTAATATTACCATTGGCGGAAGAAGTTGATTATTTCCTTCCGGGAATGGACGAATTAATGCTGTTATATGAAACAAATAATCCCGAAAAGATATTTGCGAGATTAACAAAATTGAATGCGGTTTCTATCGTGAAAGGAGGAAAAAAAGAAGCTTTTTTAATTGAAAATGGTAAGATTGCCTCCTTTCCTTATGTAAGAGTTGATCATATTGTTGATCCGATAGGAGCTGGTGATGGGTTTTGCGCTGGTTTTATCAGTGGTTTATTAAAAGGGTTTGATCATACTGACTCCGTTCGATATGCGAACTTAGTTGGTTCACTTATCATTCAGGCCGAGGGTGATTGGGAAGGCATACCAAATTGGCAGCAATTACAAGCAATCATAAATAAAGAAAGTTTTATAGAAAGATAGTGCTACATAACGATATTTTCCTAAGGTAGAACAAAAGGGAACACCTTGAAAAAGGAAGTGGAAAAAAGTATATCATTAATATATCAACATCTAGAAGGAGGGAAGATTCATTAAAGCAGTTTTGATTTAATGAAAAAACTAATGAAAACAATATTTGTAAAAGATTACGATGAAATGTCTAAACATGCCTATGAATTAATTAAAGAAGTGATTGAAACAAAAGAGGAACCAGTAATATCGATGACAACGGGTGGTTCACCTAGAGGCTTGTTTAAATTATTTGTAGAAGATATTAATAGTGGATTAGATATTAGTAATACGACAATTATGAACTTAGATGAGTATATGGGTCCAAAAGATTCTGTTTACACAGTTAGGACGTTTATGTATAAAAATCTATATAACATTATTGATTCTAAGCCAAAAAATATATACTTAATCGATGGGGAAGCACAGGAACCAGAAAAAGAAATTGCCAGATATAAAGCAATTCTTGACCAATATCCTAGGGATGTGCAATTACTCGGTTTAGGTACAAATGGTCATATAGGTGCCAATGAGCCAGGAACTTCTTTCGACTCAACGATGTTTTTAGCGATGCATGATGAATCTACGATTCAAAGTACTATGAGGGAATATGGAATCGGAAGAGAGGATGCTCCTACAGAAATGTTAACTCTCGGATTTTCTGAGATTTTAGAAGCGGAAAAAGTAATACTAATCGTATCTGGAAAGCATAAGGCGGAGGCAGCAAAAGCCTTATTAGAAGGTGAAATAACTCCTGAATGTCCTGCAACGGCATTAAGAAATAAAGAAAATGCGATTGTCATTATTGATGAAGAAGCAGCATCACTATTGGAAAAGAGCTCTAACCGATACAAAAGTGAATTTTTTAAATCTTACTTTTAATACATAACAGGCAAATATTAAATTTGTGTAAATCCGTATTGTTAAAATTGGGTATAGTTTGCACCATCCTAAATAGTCAAAGCAAATAGGGAAGTATTTGTAGATCGCACTCACTCAGGAGATACAAGCTTCCATCAAGATCTCGCCGGTAAACATAGCGTCATCTTGCAGCCAAACGATAATAAAATTAGTTTCATGTATATGTTGATTGGTCATCTGTTGAAGTCTTTGTAAATGACGGAGAGAAAGTAATCACGGACTTAATTTTTCCAAAAGAAGATGGCGGGGAGATTGTCCAATTTTCCAACGGAGCGAGAGTAACGTTGAGTTCATATGAGTTTTTTGAATTGGAATCTGTGTGGAGTTGAGAATTGTTTAAAATGAAATTGTTTGAGTGCCTGGCACTCAAACAATTATCTAACCGAAAGTAAGCTATCATCTTCAATTTTGGAGAGGAATCTACAGCGAAATAATGATGAAGCTTTAAAATAGAATAACGTAAATACCACATGACCCCAGGGAGAATAATTTCTGAGGTCATGTTCCTTTTTGAAAACACAAAAGCCCTGAAGTTTGTACTTCGTTGAACAGGCGCTAGCGCTTTTGTTCATTTTATTCAGAATTTATTAGGCGTGGCTTCGGATTCAGACACTGGTAAAATTACACGTCTGTTAACTGGAGAGCCCAACAAAATGGAAGTTCTAGTACTTCCGAATGGGATCAGTTTTTCGATTAAGTGTGTTAGTTCTTCAGTTCCGTTTAATGCTGCTTTAATATAATAATGAACGTGGCCAGTGGCTTTATGGCATTCGAGCACATCTGGTTCATCAGAAATCATCTTTTCAAATTCATCTAGAGATACTTGTAGACTACTTAATTCGATCATGACCAATAACTTTCTTCCAACTGCCTCGGGAGGAACATGAGCATAGAAACCGCCAATAATTCCTTTTTCTTGAAGTCGCTTTAGGCGTTCTGCAACACTGGGGCGGCTAAGGGCTAATTTCTTGGATAACTCACTTATTGTCATTCGTCCATCCAACTGGAGCAATTTAATCATATTCAAATCTATTTGATCCATTCTTCCGCTCCCTTCAAAATGTAAACCGTAAATTAAATTTTCCTTCAAAATAAAGTTTAATCTCTTTAAAGACCTTCATTATAGTATGTAAATCATCCTATTATTATACTATTATATAAGATAAATACAAATAGTACGAAAAGATAGAAAATAAGAGTAAATAGTTACCTTAAGAAAGAGAATACGAAGACAATATATGAATATACCTCCGGTGAAAATTCAGGCTAGATTATTACAAAAGAAATATAGAAGGATTGAATTTTTTTAATCTATTATAAGGGAGCTGGTGATGGGATTATTGTACGGGGGAAGATCATTGTTTGAAAAAGCATTAGTTTAAGAAAAATTTCAGGTAGAACTTATTTAATATCACTTATATTTAAGGGAACTAGAAAAGAGGTTAACATGAATAATACTTTTAAAATTATCGTTATAGCAGGAGCGTTTGTGTCATTTATTCTAGGTGCTGGAACAGCAACAGGACAAGAAATTTTGCAGTTTTTTGTATCTTTTGGTTACTTTGGGATTGCAGCTATAATTATTGCAGCCATTTTACATATGTGGTTTGGAGCTTATGCAATGGATGTGGGGATCCGCTTAAAGGTTGATGATTCAAAGGATGTATTTATTTATTTTTGCGGTAAATATCTTGGCATCTTCTTATACTGGTTCGCACAATTATTTATACTAGTTGTATTTGTAGTTATGATTTCGGGTGCAGGGGCAACTGTTTCAGAACATTTCGGCTCAGGAATTGTTACTGGTAGAGCAATAATGGCCATTTTAGTATTAATCACGGTTTTATTACGACTAGATACGATCGTAAAGATTTTAGGGATTGCAGGACCAATTATTATTATATTTGCGGTAATTGTCGGAGCAGGAAATTATGATTCTTCTGGATTTTCTCAAGCAGGAGAAATAATAAAGGAACTTAGTCTATTGAAAGCGACTGATTACTGGTGGCAATCAGGTTTTGTTTATTCGTCATTTGTTTTACTAGTAGCTTTACCATTCCTCGTAAACTTAGGGAAAAATGAACTAAATAGAAAGAATGTTATCATTGGCGGAGCCTTAGGTGGTTTAATCATGTTAATTGGAGTTTTTGCTATCTATATTGGAATTCTTTCAAACATAGAACAGCTTCACACGAAAGATATTCCAACCTTATTTTTAGCAAATCAATTAAGTCCAGTATTAGCATCAATATTTTCGATTATATTGCTGATCGCTATTTATACAACAGCGGTTGGAATGCTTTGGACTGTTTCTATACAGTTCTCAAAAGGTAATATATTGAAATATCGAATCATCGCAGTTTCATTGACAATTCTCGGGTTCATAGGTGGGTTATTGCCATTTGCGAAAATAATAGATCTTGTGTATCCAATAGTCGGTTATATTGGTTTACTGTTGATGGTTGGAATGCTTTATCGTCAATTTATAAATAAAGGAAAAATTGAAAGTGCATCGTCCAATCTATTCAAATTAAATAAAACTTTAAGTAAATGAGGAGATAATATGAGTAAATATGGGAAACTACCAGATTATAAGAGAGTAAAATTGGATATGCCTTTTACAGGAATTACGTCATTTAGAAAATATCCGATTTGTACTAATTTAGATGAATTAGATGCGGATATTGCCATAATCGGTGTTCCAAATGATATGACAACTGCATATCGCTCCGGGGCACGTATGGGACCTAGGTCGATACGTGAGCAATCTTCATTGTATGCATTTGGCTCAGGGTATGATCATGAAAGGGATATTGTTTATGATAATGAAGGTTGGAAAATTGTTGACTGTGGAGATGTTTCCATTATTAATGGAGACGTGGAGCAAAGTCATGAAAATACTGAAGAAGCAATTAGGAAAATCATTTCCAGAGGAGCTATTCCTATCGTTCTAGGTGGGGATCATTCTATCACGAGTCCAGTGGCTTTTGCATTGGAAAGTGAGGAAAAAGTGAATGTTGTCCAAATAGATGCTCACCTAGACTGGTTAAAGGATGTATCAGGTGGAAGGTTTACGTTAAGTAATCCTATGAGAAGAATGTCTGAGATGGATCATATTAATAAAATGGCACAGCTTGGAATCAGGGGAGTCGGCAGCAGTCAAAAAGATGACTTCGATGATGCTTTTGCTTACGGAAGTACTATTTTGTCGCCAAAACAAATTAGAAAAATGGGTATTGAAGAAGCATTAAAGGATATGCCAGATGGCGAAAAATATTATGTTACGATTGATATTGATGGACTAGACGCTTCAGTTGCACCTGGAGCCGGCTCACCTTCACCTGGCGGATTTTATTACGATGAAGTAAGTGAAATATTAGAGGTCGTAGCGAAAAAAGGTAAAGTAATCGGTTTTGATTTGGTGGAAGTGAATCCATTATATGATCCTACTGGGGTAACTTCGCAAATTGCTGCTAGACTTATCATTGATTTTATAAACTTTATAATAAGAGAGAAGCAATTAAATCCGGAGAAATAGACTTTGTAGAGGTGAAGGTTTTTACTTTGTGCTGCTTGCTATCCTGCACTAGAATCCTGAAAATAGAGAGTTTTCTCGACTTTTGATTTGTGCGTATAAAGATATAAACATACAATATATAAATTTTTCACGATGCATAAATACTTGGAAAAATAGATCATGAGATCGGGTGCCAAAAGAGCTCCTGATCTTATTTTTTTAGGGTGATCGAACGTACTGTGAATCAAGGTATAGATTTGAATGGAAAATCGGTTTATGATATTTATAGGAATCTGAATACAATTTATTTATTGAATAATCAAAAGGATTAAATTAGATGATTAAATATTTAGTAAACCTATGTTGAAAACTCGAAGCTAAAGAGAATTTATGAGTCTATTATTCTAAAATATCCAAATAAGGGGGAGAAGTTATGATTAGGGGAGCGTTTTCGAGTTTTCGGTTTAGAAGTGTATTTATTAAAATATCCCTTAGTTTATGCGCTTTGGTTATATTACCAATATTAATTGTTGGCTTATTTGGAAATTGGTATAGTCAAAAAATTATTCAAAAAGAAGTTGACCAATCTAGCTTGCAAATGTTAGATCAGACTAGAAGATTGATGGATAACGAATTAAATAATATAGATTCCATAACCGTTCAATTGGCCAATAATGATTCACTAATAGATGCTATTCAAATGCAAAATATAGATACTATGGAACCGCATTTAAATAATATACAGTATTATTTGCGAGATTTATATATATCATCACCTTATATCGATTCTATTTACGTATACTACCAAAATATCGATATGATACAATCGGCCATTACAGGGTTGCATCCAATGTCTGAATTTGAACAGAAAGAAATTATTAATATTTTTGATGGTATGGATAAGAAAAGAAAGTGGGTACTACCGACTACAGTTGAGGGCAGAATGCCTGAAAATTCAACTGTTACTCTAATAAGACCAATTCCCCTGATTGGTAAGGATAATAGTGGAGCTATTATCGTGAATTTAAATAGAAATGTTTTATTCCAAAATCATTCTGCAAGACTGATGAGGGAGGGGGAGCAAATATGGATGCTTCATCCTAACGATAATTTTGGCTTTGATACAAGGGAAGGGAAGTCACTGACCCCCATTGAACTTCGAAATGTTAAAGGGGAGATAAACGGTGATATGAATACCTTTATCAAAAAGTTCCGTGGTGAAAAATACAGTTTTACATCCGTTACTTCGCCCCATACGGGTTGGAAATATATTTATTTAGTTCCTACAAATACTCTATATTCAGGTAGTTATGTAATTAAAGTTTTTATGTTTTTGTTATCGGCTATATCAATCATGTTCTCCATTATCTTGGCTATCATTATTGCGAAAAAAATTTATAACCCGATTCAAGCGTTAATTAATATTATTAATTCTCATAAAAATAAAATAGAAAAGAACATACAAAGTACAGGTGAGGTTCCTTTCATTTTATCTTCATTTGAACAATTATCACTTGATCAGCAATTATTAAAAAACGAATTACAAAATAATTTAAGCGCTTTCCGTGAAAGTTATTTAAAAACACTGTTATATGAGAAATCGGCACGTGATAATGAGAGGTTATTTAAATTAGAAGATTATGGGGTTAAATTCACCACTTTTGGTTACTTTGTAGGTGTTTTAAGAATAGACGATTACGATGATTTCAAAAAAAGAAATAATGATTTAGATATAGAGCTGTATAAAAAATTTATTGAAAAGGTCAGTGAAGAGGTTGCCACAGAAATATTTAATACAGTAACAATCAATATGGACGGCAGTGATATTATTTTGATCTGTAATCTAAAGAAAGTAATATCTACAAATGAGACAAATGAAAATGCATATAAGATGTTTACAACTATTAGTCATCAAATTACACATTATTTAGATCTTTCCATAACTATTGGAATAGGGGAAGTTGTTTCAGGGATAGGGGCAGTATCTACCTCTTTTGAAAAGGCTATACAATCACTAAATTTAACATCATATAAAGGCAATGGTTCAATCGTAGCTTATTGGCAAATAGAGTCAAATAAAAATATTTATAATAATATTTTTGGTAAGGTAGGTAAAGCGGAAGAGGCAATATTGCTTGCTATTAAAAATAAGGATGAAAAACAAATTGAACAAAGTGTCTTTGACTTTTTTTCCTTATTCAAAAGTTCTAAAGAGTATCCTTTTACACTGATTCAGCATGTAGTTCTGTCCTTAGTCAATTCAATAATTGAAAAGCTATCCAATTTAGGATTGCCACTTAATGTGGAGAAGGAAATTTCGGCACTTTATATTAAAGTTATTCATTTTGATTCCATAGATCAATTAGAAAATTGGGCATCAAGCTATATACTTGAATTAAATAGTCTATTAGAGAAAGAATTCACTCACGTTAATCATGATGTTACTGAACATATACTTGGTTATATTCAAGCTAATTTTAATAAGGAAATTTCACTAAACGGAATAGCAGATAAACTTGCATTAGATCCATCTCATATTAGCCGTATATTCAAACAAAAATTTGGTACTAATTTTATGGAATATACTATTACTTTACGATTAGACAAAGCAAAAGAATTATTAACGGCATCTGACGTGACGGTAAAAGAAATAGGACAATTAGTTGGATATACAAATATCCACAGTTTTATCCGTATCTTTAAAAAATATGAGGGAATAACACCCGGGAAATATAGGGAGATAAATAATCGGAAAATGCTCGATGTTAATAAAGTATATTAATAAGAATATTTTATATATAGCCTATGGAGTACCAATTGAAATAAGGACTTGCCCATCCATTTACAAAAACCCCATTTAGGGGTTTTTGTGTTATACGAGGCATTAATGCTACTAAAATATTGATTATGACAGCACTACATACAGGGTTGCAAGAATAGTACACGATATCAAAAGAGGGCTATTCGTGTTGTAAAGAAAGAGGAGAGTCATCGATTGGAACGAAAAGCATGATAGTGACATTACATCAAAAATAATCCATTGATTAAATGTTCAATATAATCTAACCTTTTAAACAAATTAGAAAAAGGGGGATAAAATAACTGAGTAACTTTTGAATGCTATTTAAAATATAGGGAGGAATTGAAGAAAATGAGAGGCAAAAGGATCTTATTATTACTTATATCAATCGCGTTGCTGAGTTTTATAGTTGGATGTTCGGCAGATCAAAATGCAACAGGCAATAATGGTGGAAAGAAAAATTCAAGTGGTAAAGTGCAATTTCATTTAGGTGAAACTATTAATCCAGAGCAAGTATCAAATTTTAATCCTTTGCTTGCTACCGGAAACTGGTCCAACTTATTCGATTATATTTATGACTCCTTATTTTACTTTAACCCAGTTGAAGGAGAATTAATGCCTATCCTTGCAGCTGAAATGGGAACATGGTCCGAGGATCAGAAAACCTATACGATTGAGCTGCAAGATGGAGTTAAATGGCATGATGGAGAGGAATTCACTGCCGAAGATGTCCTTTTTACATTTAATGCGTTAAAAGAGAACAAAGCCTTAGATCGTTACCAAATTTGGGGAGAAAAGCGATTACAAGAAGTGGTCGTGGATGGAAATAAGGTTAATTTTAATTTAGATGATAAATTTCCTTCATTGCCTTACTATCTATCTACTGTTTATATAGTAGCGAAACATGCATTTGGAAGTGAAGATCCATCGACTTACTTGAATAAAGAACCAATCGGTACAGGACCATTTATATTTAAGGGTGTAAATGAAAGCGCTATTACATTAGACAGGAATGCTGATTATTTTAATGGTGCTCCGAAAATAGATCAGTTAATCATTGATCGTTATAATAATTCCTCCACCCTTACATTAGCTTTGGAAAAAGGTGAAGTACACGCCTCCACGGGTACTGTTGCCATGCCAAGTATTCCGAAATTATTAGAGAACCCTGTCAATAAAATGCAAGTATATCCAGGATTAACTGTATTTAGTGTAATTATGAATAACGAGAAGTCAGGATTAAATGATCCGGCAGTTCGTAAGGCAATACAATTAGCTATTGATAGAAAGTCATTGATTGAGAAGGGCGAAATGAATGCTGTGTTCCCTGCGAATCCTGGTTTCCTTCCTAAGGTATTCGGGGATATGGCAGTCGATGATCTTTTTGATGATCCAAGCTATAGCTATAACACTGAAGAGGCTAAGAAAGTCTTGGAAGGTGCAGGTTATAAGTTAAATTCAAAAGGAATCTATGAAAAAGACGGAAAAGAACTTTCTTTTGTCTATAATATGGCTGCAAATGCTCCCGCACAAAACAAGGAAGGAACTATGATTACTCAATGGCTAGAGGAAGCTGGTATTAAGACTTCTGTAAAATTGGTGACATGGCCTGAATTAACTAAGTTGGCAATGGCGGGTGACTTTGATTTACTGCAAAATGGTTTATCATTTCCACCAGATCCACAAGCTTCCTTAGAGGTGTTCCATAGTAAAATGACAGCACCTATTGGAGAAAACACAAGTGGTTTAAATTATATGCGCTTTAAAGATAGTGAAGTAGATCAGTGGTTAGATGAAGCGTTTGGTGCGGAACCCGAGGTCAGAAAGGAATTGTATGCAAAGATTCAACAGCGTATCGCAGAAACAGCCCCAATAGCGGTTATGTATAATGTCGGTGGCCATATTCCATACCGAACTGATGAATTTACTAATTTTGATGAAGATGTTCCGGTATATTCAGCACTATCTTTATCTAAAATTGAAAAAAAATAAAGATATATTTTATGGGGGTAGTGTAAAGGCTACCTCCCCGAATGGAGGAATAGTGGTTTGCGATTAAATTATGTTTATGTCTTGAAAAGAATCGGGTTTGCGTTAATAACACTTTTTGTTGCAATCACTGTGAATTTCTTGCTGCCACGTTTAATGGGGGGAAACCCAGCGGATACATTAGCATCTGAAATGGCACTCGGTTCACCTGAAGTAGCAGAAGCATTAAAGAAACAATTTGGTTTGGAAAGTTCGAATATATTTTTTCAATATAAGCAATATCTTATCCAGCTCTTTCAAGGAAATATGGGGATCTCATATGTAAACTATCCTGCACCAGTCATTGAAGTTGTATTGAAGGCTTTACCTTGGACGTTAGGAACAGTTTTGATTGCTACTTTATTTAGTTATGCGATTGGATGGATGATTGGGATTAAAGGGGCATGGAAATCCGGATCTTTGTTTGACAATACATCCTTATTTACTTCATTTTTTCTTAATTCGGTACCTTACTTTTGGATAGGTATTATTATGATTATGATTTTCTCATTTCATTTAGACTGGCTCCCATTGGGAAAAGCTATACCGTCTGATTATGACACTTTAACATTTATGGGAAAGGTTGCAGCTATTATAAAACATGCCATTTTACCAGTTGTTACGATGGTTATTGCTTCATTGGCGGGACATATTCTCGTATTAAGGAACAATCTAATGAGTGTATTATCTGAGGATTATATGCTTCTTGCGAAAGCGAAAGGTCTATCTACAAGGAGACGTAAATATATCTATGGTGCCAGAAATGCTCTTTTACCATCTTTCACAGGTTTAATGATTACTCTTGGCCATGTTATTGGTGGGGCTTTAACGATGGAAATCGTTTTTTCATATCCGGGTGTTGGATTACTTACTTTTAATGCAATCCTCAATCACGATTTTCCGTTAATACAAGGATCATTTTTATTTATAGCCATCTCGGTCATTATTGCAAACCTAATCGCGGATATTATGTATCCGTTTATTGACCCACGTGTAGCATTGGAATAGGAGGCAAATAAATGAAAAGACTTTTCTCTTTAGTAAAAGCTTTTTGGAACCTATTTCCTGGCATAAAAGGGAAGTTAGGATTTTCCATCATTTTAGTTTTTGTAATTATCGCCATTTTTGGTTCTAGTATAGCACCATATAAGAAAAATAATATTGCATTTGAATCATGGTTAGCACCATCGGGAAAACATTGGTTAGGGACTGATAGTTATGGTCAAGATGTTCTTTCTCAAATGATTTATGGTACCCAGACATCATTGCTTGTAGGAATAGTAGCCGGTTTTATAACTACAGTAATTGGTATTTTAGTAGGTCTTGTAGCAGGGTATAAAGGTGGATGGATCGGAGGAGGATTGATGAGAATTGTTGATTTATTTCTAATCATTCCAACACTTGCCTTAATGATCATCCTTGCCTCATTTCTTCCATCTATGGGTGTCATGAGTACGATTCTTATTATTGGGCTATTAAGCTGGCTTTACATGGCAAGAAGTATACGCAGTCAAACAATGTCCGAAAGGGAAAGTGGATATGTCGAGGCCGCTAGAATGGCTGGAATGAGTGATATCGAAATAATGTTTAGGGAAATTATGCCAAACATTATTCCTGTTATCTTAGCTAATTTAGTATTAGTCACGACACAGGCTGTGCTTGCAGAAGCAGGCTTGAGCTTTTTGGGCTTGGGAGACCCGACGGCAGTAAGTTGGGGGACAATCCTCTCACTAGCACATGCAAATAACGCTATAATGTTCAATGCTTGGTGGTGGCTATTACCGCCCGGCCTAGCTATAGCAGGTCTGTGCTTTGGATTTATTTTAATAGGAAATGGCATCCTCGACCGTTATCAATCTACTAGAGGAAATGCTGCTTTGTAAATACTAGTAAAAGGAGAGTCTACCTATGAATGACCTTCTTAAGGTGAAGAATTTAAATATTGAATATGACTCCCCAAGAGGCGGAGTTAAAGCTGTACGCAATGTAAGTTTTACAATTGAAAAAGGCGAAATTTTTGGTTTAGTCGGCGAGTCTGGCTGTGGAAAATCAACAACAGCTTTTGGTATTAGCCGTTTGTTGCGCCCTCCTGCCATGATTACAGGAGGAAGTATTACATTGGAGGGTCTAGAACTTACTAAACTCTCTGACCAGGAGTTTGATAGAGTACGCTGGTCTGAAATGTCGATTGTTCTGCAAAGTGCCATGAATAACTTAAATCCGGTAATTAAAATTCAAGATCAATTAATTGATGCTATTTTGGCACATAAGAAAATGACTATAAAAGATGCTTTAAATCATGCTAAATACTTATTATCGTTAGTGGATATTCAAGAAGATAGACTAAGAAGTTTTCCTCATGAATTATCCGGCGGCATGCGCCAACGGGTAGTCATTGCGATGGCTTTAGCTTTGAATCCTAAATTAATCATTATGGATGAACCGACAACTGCACTAGATGTGGTAATTCAAAGCGGTATCATAAAAAAAATAATTGAGTTACAAAAGGAATTTGGATTTTCAATTCTTTTTATTACCCATGATTTACCACTAATGTTAGAAATATGTGATCGTGTTGGTGTGATGTATGCGGGTGAACTTGTGGAAGTCATGGAAAGGGAAGAATTATTAAAAGGTGCACGACACCCTTATACTCAAGGGTTATTAAACTCATTTCCTCCTTTAAGAGGAGAAAAAAGAAGGTTAAAAGGTATCCCGGGTACTCCACCCGATTTGATTACTCCACCCCCAGGTTGCAGTTTTCACCCTAGATGCGCACATGCCATGCCTGAATGTAAAATCAGTGAACCGAGAATGATTAGCGATAATAAAGGATTAGTTGCTTGTCATTTATATAGTAAGGGAGCGGAGAAGATTGACGACAACATATCGGTTACGAGTTGAGGAGATTAATAAAGTCTTTACCTCCCGTAAAAGTTTCAAGAAAACTCATTTTCAGGCGGTTCAAGACGTGAGTTTTAATTTGAAAGATAAAGAGGTGCTTGCTATTGTCGGTGAGTCCGGGAGTGGTAAAAGCACTACTGCTAGAATATTAACAAATTTGATTAAACCAACCTCGGGTGAAATTTACTATGATGGTATAAGCATAAAAGATAAAAAGTTTCAAAGGGTTCTTCCTGAAAGGGTTCAAATGATCTTTCAAGATCCTTTTGCTGCATTGAATCCACATCATTCTATTGGTTATGCAATTGGAAGACCATTGCAATTAAGAGGTAAATCAGAAGGGTCTATTCGTAAAAAAGTATTGGAATTGTTAACTCAAGTTGGATTAACACCTGCCGAAGATTTTATTGATAAGTATCCTTACCAAATCTCTGGAGGACAGAAACAACGTGTGATTATCGCACGTGTTTTAGGATTAGAGCCAGAAATTATTGTGGCTGATGAACCTACTTCTATGTTGGATGTATCAATTGGAATAGAAATTATGAATTTATTGTTAGATCTAAGAGACAATAGAAATCTATCATTTATTTTAATTACTCATAATCTTGGTAGTGCACGTTATATGGCTGATCGTATTATGGTGATGTACGCGGGCGAAATTGTAGAAATAGGAGATTCAGAGGAAGTAATAAATGACCCGAAACATCCTTATACAAAACTACTTCTTCAATCATCGCCAGATCCTTGGAAAGAAAATAATACATTAATAGAGGCTATCGAACCTTCAAAAACAGCACTGCCAAAAATGGGTTGTAAATTTCAAAATAGATGCCCATTCGCAACAGAAGAGTGTAGAAAGTCTTCAATACCTTTTTACTCATTATCAAATGAACGTCAAGTAAGATGTAATCTTTATAACTAAGGTTGGTGAAAAAAATGAAAAAACCGAATGTTGTTGTGATTTATGCTGATGATTTGGGATATGGGGATTTAAGTTGTTATGGGTCAGAGGAGATTAAGACACCGAACCTGGACCAATTAGCTACTGAGGGAGTTAGATTTACGGATTGGTATTCGAATTCTCCGGTTTGTTCGCCGTCGCGGGCATCGCTTTTGACGGGGCGTTATCCGGCAAATGCCGGGATTAGCGAAATTCTTGGGAGTAAAAGAGGAACATCGGGATTAGCAGAAAATCAAATCACGATTGCAAATATATTAAAGTCAAGTGGGTATCGGACTGGAATATTTGGTAAGTGGCATTTGGGCACGACGAATGAAAACAACCCAAATGCACATGGATTTGATGAGTTTTTTGGATTTCATGGAGGGTGTGTGGACTATTATTCTCATATTTATTATTGGGGGCAAGGTGATGGAGTAAACCCGGTTCACGATTTATGGAATAATAATGAAGAGGTTTGGCGTAATGGGGAGTATTTAACGGAAGTCATAGCACAAAAAGCTGTTGATTTTATAAAAAAAGATCAAGATCAGCCATTTTTTCTCTATTTACCATTTAATGCCCCGCATTATCCAATGCATGCACCACAAAAGTACTTAGACAAGTATTCCCATTTATCCCCAGACCGTCAAATCATGGCGGCAATGATTACGGCGATGGATGATGGAATTGGATTGGTTATAAATACTTTAAAAGAAATGAATGAATATGAAGATACGATTATTTTCTTTTCAAGTGATAACGGGCCTTCTACGGAATCAAGAAATTATTTAGATGGGAATGAGGATTTATATTATGGTGGTTCGGCAGGTATATTCCGCGGGCATAAAGCGAGCCTATTTGAGGGTGGAATACGGGAGCCGGCCATTATAAGCTATCCATCTTCACTTCCACAGGGGAAGGTCTGTAAGGAGGTAGGCGCTATGATGGATATACTGCCCACCATTCTAGAATTAGCAGGCATTCCTTTACCGGAGAACCACTTAATAGACGGAAAAAGTATTGTGGATATGGTAAAAAATGATACAGGCAGTCCGCATGATCATCTTTTTTGGGAATATAGCGGACAGTTAGCGATACGTAATGGTAATTGGAAATTGGTTCTCGATGGGAAATTAGATTTTAGCCGAAAACAAGCAGATGCTGTTCATTTATCAAATTTGGCTGATGATCCTGGTGAAAGGGAGAACCTCTCAGAAAAGCATCCGGAAATTGTTAAAGAACTGAAGGGAAACATTGAAAAATGGAAGAAAGAACTGATTGGAGTGACTAATAGATGAAAGCAATCATGCTGATGTTTGATTCATTAAATCGTCATATGCTCCCTCCTTATGGATGTGATTGGGTACAGGCTCCAAATTTTGTACGCTTAGCAGAAAAAACGGTGAAATTTGCTAAATGTTATGCGGGAAGTCTGCCATGTATGCCGGCAAGAAGGGAACTACATACGGGGAGATATAATTTTTTGCATAGAAGCTGGGGTCCTCTTGAACCTTTCGATGATTCGATGCCGCAAATATTGAAGGAAAACGGAGTTTATACGCATCTAGTAACAGATCATTACCATTATTGGGAGGATAATGCATCCACTTACCATACGAAATTTAGTACATGGGAAAGTGTTCGTGGTCAAGAAGGTGATGCATGGAAAGGAGAGGTTGGTGATCCGGAAACGATAGATACCTTAAATAATAGAAATCCAGAAAGATGCCGCCAAGATTGGATAAATCGCAAGTATATGCAAGAAGAGGACCAGCATCCCCTTAAGTGTACAGTAGATTTAGGTCTTGATTTCATTCGAACAAATAAAAATGAAACGAATTGGTTCCTTCAGTTGGAATGTTTTAGTCCACACGAACCTTTTTTCAGTCCGCAAAAATATAAAGATTTATATCCGCATGAATATGATGGTCCGCATTTTGATTGGCCCGATTATCAAAGAGCAGATGAAAACCCTGATATTAACAATCATATCCGTATGGAATATGCCGCCGTCGTAAGTATGTGTGATAACTATCTTGGTAAAGTTCTAGACACTATGGACGAGCTCAATTTATGGGAAGATACATTATTAATTGTAAATACCGACCATGGTTTTTTATTGGGCGAGCATGGCTGGTGGGGGAAAAATATTATGCCTCACTACAATGAAATTGCAAATATTCCACTGTTTATTTGGGATCCTAGAAGTGGAAAACAGAATATGGAGAATGAATGTTTAGTTCAAACAATTGATATTGCACCGACGCTATTAGACTATTTCCAAGTTGATATACCAGAGCACATGCTTGGTCAACCTTTAACGAATGTAATTTCAAAGAAAGAACCAATCCGAGAAGCTGCATTATTTGGGATCCATGGAGAACACGTGAATTGCACGGATGGCAGATATGTATACATGAGAGCGCCTATTGATGAGTCAGGAGGACCTCTTTATAACTATACATTAGTTCCTTTATTTGGATTTAATTCAACACCAACTCAGATATTAAAGGATCTTGAATTAGCTGACCCTTTTACATTCACTAAAGAATGTAAAGTACTAAAAATAAGAGGCTTACGCTTTTTTGGTGGACGGAAATACTCACATCTTTTGTTTGATCTCGAAAAGGATCCAAAACAAGAGGAAGTATTAGTTAATGATGAAATTGAAAAGAAAATGACTAAACACTTAATTAAACTAATGCAAGAAAATGATGCTCCTGCTGAACAGTATGAAAGATTAGGTCTGGTATTAGATTGAGGACTTAGGTCCTTAATTGTACTTTCTTTTTGGTAGAAAAGTAAGTGGGGACTTGGGATAATTTACAGGTATATCATGATTATATATCTCCATTTTTGAAAAGCCTATTGATAGGAATACTACTTTTTAATATATCTAGAGGGATCATGTAAGTGAATGATCCCTTTTTTCCTTTATAAAAAAAATTTATAAGATAATATTTTTTTATAAAGCCAGATTGGAAGGATCATTTTATTAATAAATAGTAGTAATAGATAACTTCCTGAAGCAGATTTATTACAAATTGAGAAATTGAAGCTTTTCTATTTATAAGACAAAGCTAAGCCTGGGTCTATAATAATCGGTTTTTAATATGAAAAGTTGCCAATATATTATAAGATCACCCACCGATTCTTAATCGCTATTACAGCTGCGCTTGTTCTGTCGTCTACATTCAATTTTTTAAGTATATTTCCTATATGATTTTTGACTGTTTTACGAGCAATGTTTAAATGCTCACTTATTGTTTCAGTGTTTTTTCCATGGACGATTTGTTCTAATATTTCCCATTCTCTTTGTGATAAAAGTTTCTTTGGTCTTTTTTCCGCACGGATATTCTTATAACTTCGTAGTAAAATAGGGACTAATTTTGGATGAATGTATTGAAGTCCATTTAACATACTAGTTATAGCAACTTGTAGCTCTCCTGCATTCATTCCTTTCAGAAAGTAGCCTTGAATGTTCATTTTGAATAAGTCGGGGAGTTGTTTCATTTCTTTATTCGAAATCCATAAAGCCATAATTACGTTTTGGTCTGCGTATGATTGGATCATTTTATGTAAGTTAAGATTAGGGTCAATTTCCAAAATGATTAATTTAGGGCTTTTTGCGTTAAGTGATGGAACTCTCTGGATGAATATCTCTTTGTTTAATATGTGTAAATCTACTGCAACTGGTTGAGAGCATTCGGGCATATTTCTCTTAAACGCTGTATTAAAAGTATTCTCCACTAAAGATCACCATTTTCACTTCGGACTCTTTGTACTAAAGGTAGTAACAATTTACCTACTTATACTAATGCTTTACAAACTATCAGAAAAATAATACAGAAGTAATGTTATAACATATATTTTACATTTGCAAATTTTCTGACGTGATAAGCGGCGGTATCCTAATCAGCCATTTTTAGTAGTTTCGGAGACTATTTTCTAAGGTGATGACGAAGTGTTTGTCTATGGTTACCTTTTTTAGTTTCGAAAATGTTCATTTATGTTAAACTTTGAGGTTGATATTTAACAATTGCAATTAAACGTTCTATGAGAAGAGTGATATTTAAAACAGGTTCCAACCGAAGTATTTCAAGATATTGCTGAAATGTGAGACCTACTCTCCGTATTCAGAAAATGGCAAGCGAAATATTGCCGAACGTAAGCCACGTAAATGGGGCCGAAAAGCCAAATAGCGTGGCATTCAAAAAGCTTGGCTCATTACCGATTCAAGTCCGACGGAAAACAACTTGTTAAAGGTGTGTACCATATCCAAAACGTAAACAGCTACCACAGCCGCTTAAAGAAATGGATGGATCGCTTTAATGGTGTTGCTACGAAGTATTTACAGCACTATTTGGCTCGGTTTCGATACTTAGACAGCAAGGATTATGAGAGTACCGCATCGAATAAGAAAAATATGTTGGCCAAATCGTGCCTGTTTACTTTGACCGAAACGAATACCAAACTTCGGCTTTCTATTTATTTTTGCTAAGCTAACAGGCAGACTAGCACAATTAAATAGAAGGACAAGCGGGATATATAATGGAATTATTATATTGCGGATTCTTAACAAAAAATGTTCAGTTCATGCAAAGCGATGTTATGAAAATATTCCTATAATTTTATTAGAGAGGAGGTGCCTAATGGATAATCTTAACGCTTTTGAGAGCGTAGTGGAATACTTAGAGAATATTATACAGTCTTCTAATGAGATTGATTATAGCGTGATTTCTAAAATTGCAGGTTGCCCAGCCCCATTATTTCAGCGTATTTTTACATATATTACAGGAATTTCAATTAATGAGTACTTAAGGCGGCGGCGATTAACCCTAGCGGGTCATGATATAAGAAATAGCAATGAAAAAGTCATCGATATAGCTATAAAATATGGCTTCAATTCTCACGCATCTTTTACAAGAGCTTTCAAGGAGCATCACAATGTTTCACCCTCTAGTGTTAGGTCGGGTAGAGGAAAACTTAATGATCTTCCACGCACCTCCTTTACAAATATTAGAATTGTAGGAGGCAAACGAATTATGGCAGAGCTGAAAAAAATTGAGTATGCACAATTTGGAAGTCGGAAAGTTGTGGGGATGATGAAAATGACCTCATTTCAAAAAGCCGGAGAAGAATGTTGGGGGGCGGCATTCAAGGAAGGCGTTTTTGATAAAATAAAACAAGAAGTTGAACCGTGGATTTGCAAAGATATTGATGATTATGTTGGACTTGGACATATGAGTAAATTTGAAGGAAAAGATAATTTTCAATATATCATAGGTAAATATGTAGAACTTGATGCACCTGTTCCAGAAAACATGTATGCAGAAAATATACCCGATGGAACGGTTGCCAAGATATGGATTGAAGCTGACAACCTTAACGATATTATTGATAGTGCATACTTAATTTGTTTCGAAGCAATCGAGAAAACAGGTTACAAAATTGACTTTGAAAACTTTTATTGGTGTGATGTCTACACATATGACCGATACTGCACACCGCTAGAAAAGGGACAGAAGATTATTCTTGATTATTTGTTGCCTGTTATCAAAGATGAATAGCTGAATCGATTCAAAAAAGGTAGATTACTCAATCCCTTCACATAACGGATACGATAGCTCAATAAACCGCCTTTTCAACCAAGGCGGTTTTCTAATGGTCACATATCAACAATTAGAATTTAACATAGCCAAGAATAAATAAAAATTTCTTTAATACCGTAGGCAGCAAATTTTATTAACCTACTTGTTTAAAACAGTAGAGTTTTTACTACATTCTTTCTGTAGATCTCATACATAATTCATAAATTCCCCTTATCCATTAATTCAATTAAAATATCCATTGGACGTAATTGTAATGATAAAATATCTAAATATAGTGAGCAAATCTAAAAAAGGGAAGGAGAATAAGTGGCCAATACGATACTGGATTAATACAGCTGCTATGCTAGAAGAATAAAAGAAAGAGGTGTATAGTGAAATGATATCTTTTGAAACAAGAAAATCTATTGCAGAAAAATTTTTGAGTTTTACATATAAATCAATGCCTTATCGTTTATATGTACCAGAGAATTATGATTCAAACCGATCATATCCGCTCGTGATGTTTTTACATGGTGGAGGGGAGCGCGGGGATGATAATATTAAGCATTTGATTGCTTATGACGGTGCTGTAATTTGGGCGACTCCCGAAAACCAAGAGGAAAATCCAGCATTTGTTTTGGCACCGCAGGCACGTGATGGTTCAAATGGTGGCTTTGGACTTACAAGGGATGCGACAATTAATGAAAAGATCGAATTAAGTAGAGTATTTGAAATGGGTGATGACCTATTATTGGCTCATGAAATACTCGAAAATGTAATAGAAGAATATCCTATTGATCGAAATCGCTTATATATTACAGGTTTATCCCAAGGGGGATTCGGAACATATAATTTAAATATGTTATATCCAGATTTATTTGCAGCTATGGTTCCAATTGCGGGTGGCGGAGATCCTGAAAAGGCAGAATTACTAAAGTATAAGCCTATTTGGAATTTCCATGCAGAAGACGATGAGATTATACCTGTCGAGTATTCTCGTAATATAATTAATAGTATTGAAAACGTAGGTGGAAAGCCTATATACACCGAATATCCATCGGATAAAGGTTATAATCATGGATCGTGGGTACCTGCTTATCAGAATCAAGAAATGATTGATTGGTTATTTAAACAAGTAAAAACAGAAACGAAGAGTTAAGATATTTTCATGAGGTTTTTCGATATGTATTTCAAGAACCGGTGTATAGAAGAAACTAGCTAGTGTATATTTTGGGAGATGGAGTTTTGGAAACGATTGAATTAATTTTTGTCATGCTCTTAACCGGGTTATTGCTAGGATTTATTGGGGCTGGCGGCTCCGGTTTTATGATTGCGATATTAACGGTACTATTTGGTTATCCCATCCATATTGCTATGGGGACAGCACTTGCAGCCATGATGTTTACGACTTTATCTGGAACAGTAAGTCAGATTCGTGAAAAGAATACGGATATAAAAAGTGGAATCATTGTTGGAATTACCGGGCCATTGCGGCATGGTTTGGAACAAGGGTAGCCTTTTCGATTCCTGGGTCGACAATGGCTTGGTTAACAGCAGGAATGTTGGCATTATCGAGTCTTGCCTTATTTTTAAGATTAGTATTAGCTTCAGATGAGTATGTACAATTGGATAAAAAAACAATCCGCTATTGGATTTTAGCCATCGTTATCGGAATCGTAACTGGTTTCTTATCTGGAACATTTGGTATTGGTTCCACACCTTTTATTCAAGTAGGGTTGATGTTGCTGTTAGGATTACCAATGAGGATGGCGGCCGGGACATCCATGCTTATTATATTACCAATTGCAACAGCCGGAGGAGCCGGATATTTCTGGGCAGGAAGTTTAGACCTTCAACTATTATTTACCGTATTAATTGGTACAATGACCGGGTCTTATATCGGAGCGAAACTTACGAGACGAGCCCCACAAAAGCTATTAAAAACGGGGATGATCGTAACTCCCATTGCTGCTGCTTGTTTGTTGGTGTTATGAAATATATGAAAAAAGAACCGAGTTTTGATAAACTTGGTTCTTTTTAGTTCAAGTAATCTTGGACGTTAACGGGAAAACTTCTGGATTTTTAAACTAAAAGATAGACAAATATAAGGTTAGGTTATAAGGTATAGTTAGTATATAAGGAACATAGGTGATGAAGTATTAATAACGTACCTTTGTATCAACAGATAAAACAATATATTAAAGAACAGATACTTTCTGGGGAGTTGCGGCTTGGAGATTTGGTTTACTCGGAAAAAGAATTAATGGAAAAATTTCATGTCAGCCAAATCACCACGAAGAACGCACTTAATGGACTTGCTGAGGAGGGAATTGTAAAAAGGATAAGGGGTAAAGGGACATTCGTTATAGAGAGTGATCTGGTACATAAAACAAATCGCTTGTCTAATAATATGAAAAACCATTCAAATGGTATTGTAGGACTTATATTGCCAAGTATGAAAACGAAGATTGAACAAGAGTTTGTGAATTATATTGAAATTTACGCTTCAAAGTATAAATATAATTTGATCATCAAGATTACGAGGGAGTCTCAGTTTGAGGAAAGTAATGCTATTGAAATGTTTCATGAATTAGGGACGAAAGGAATCATTATTTTTCCGACCGAAAAAGAAACATATAATGAATCCATACTCAGGCTTTCACTGGATAAATTTCCTTTAGTATTAATTGATCGATATTTAGAAAATATAAGAACGTATAGTGTTTCTTCCGAAAATGAAAAAGGTACATTTGAGGCAATTTCTTATTTGATTCGTGATGGTCATGAACATATTGGCTTGATTTCACCGCTCATTACCAATACCGTTACCGTTGAAAGATCAAATGGCTTTGAACAAGCTTTTTTAAAAAGTGGTTTAGTTGTAAATAAAAATTTATGGTTATTAATGAATTTCCATAAGATTTCGATTGAACAAGCTCCCTTATTAATTGAAAAGTTTTTATTAAGTAATCCTGATGTTACCGCTCTTTTTATTATGAATGCTGAATTAGCAGTTTATACGAAGATAGCAGTGGACAAGATTAAAAAGAAATATTCTAGGGAGATTGAGATCATATCTTTTGATGATTCGGGCAAAGAAGGGATTTCTTATATCCAACAAAATATAGAAGAATGCAGTAAACAAACGATAGAGTTATTGCAAGAGCAGCTTGAAGGCCAATATAATCCTAGAAGAGTTTTTGTACCGGTCGAATTTTTAAAATCAAACAAATATTGATTAATGCCTAATAAGTCAAAGAGCTTATTAGGTATTTTTTTATAAAAAAATCGTATACTTATACTATTTTATACTAATATTAGTATATTTATTATTCTATTATTCTAATAACATGAAAAATGTAAGTGATTACATTTCTGGGAGGTCAAATATGAAGAAGGTTAGAAAAGGATTTTTAGTAATATTTTTTAGTGCGTTTCTATTAGTCGCAGGATGCAGTAGTAGCTCAAGTAATACAGGAGGAGAAGCTGGAAAAGATGGCGATACGATTGAATTATCTTTCATGGGGCATGGAAATCCTGATGAAAAGAAAATCTTTCAGTCGGTGATTAAATCCTTTGAAGAAAAATACCCAAATGTGAAGGTAAAGTATACGAGCGTTCCTCCTGCGGAGTATTCGCAAAAACTATCTACCTTAATTGGATCAGGAAAACAACCTGATGTGTACTATGCTGCTGGACCCGAATTTGCACGATTTGTGGCTGCAGATCAGTTGTTAAATCTTCAAACATATCTTGACCAAACGGATATTTTTAATCCTGATAACGTTTGGGAGCAGGCATTAGATAGATATAGATATGATGGTAAATCGGTTGGCGGAGGAGACTTATATGGTTTGCCTAAAGATGTTGGTCCTTGGGCAATGGCATATAATAAGGATTTATTTGATGAAGCTGGTGTCAATTATCCGCCTCTGGAGGTTGGAAAATGGACATGGAATGATATGTTGGCAGCGGCTCAAAAATTAACAAAAGATACAAATGGAGATGGAAAAACAGATCAGTATGGAATCGCTGGTTTCCCTTTAGAAACAGCAGTCTGGGGTAATGGTGCAGACTATATTGATTATGAAACTGGTGAAGTGAAAATTGATTCACCTGAATTTATCGAAGCTATGCAATTTGTTGCTGATTTAAGCCGAAAGCATAAAGTGTCGCCTTCTAAGGATGATGAAAAGGCACAAAACAACTACACAAGATTCGTATCTGGCGGAGTGGCCATGTTTCCGATGGGACCTTGGGATCAACCAAGTTTTTGGGAATTGCCATTTGGCTGGGATTTAGCTCCTTGGCCAGCTAGTCCAAATACTGGGGAAACGGCAACTTGGCTTGGCTCTATGGGATTTGTCATATCCAAAAAGACAAAGCATCCTGAGGAAGCATTCGCTCTCGCCTCTTATTTATCATTAGATGAGGATGGTCAAAGACAATTTATGGAATTAGGGCAGCAAGTGCCTAACTTAAAGAGCCTTGCTGAAAACGAGTTTTTAAATATGGACAGTGCTCCAGAAAATCGACAAGAGTTTATTAATATTATTGAAGATTACGGTAAACCAAACAATGGTTGGAGATCTCCTGATGTCCAGTGGCTCGATTATTTTAATCAGGAAGCCGCAAAGGTCTGGAATGGAGAAATGTCAGTAGATGATTGGGTAAAGGAAGCAAAGCCTAAAATGGAGGAGCTATATAAAAAAGGAAATCTGAAATGATCTGAAAAACATAATCTAGTATTTAAACTTACTAGATTATGTTTTATCCATTTTAACAAAAGGAGGGAAAACGTTGAGTAATTTGCCTATGGACACCGAGATAACGGTCAATTCCAAACTAAAACGTTCTAAAATTCCCGGGTATAAAAAGAAAGAGATTATGTGGGCCTATTTGTTTGTTGCGTCACCGGTAATTGGTTTTCTTTTATTTGGACTTATACCTACCATTTGGTCAATTGGTCTAAGTTTTACTGAATGGGATCTAATTACTAAGCCCAAATTTGCAGGTATGCAAAATTATAAAGAGCTTCTAGGTGACGAAAAGGTTTTTAAATCCATTTATAATACCATTTTCCTCATGATTGGAATTCCTATTGGAATGATCATTTCCTTAATATTGGCCGTTATGATGAATAGAAAGATTAAAGGAATCTCCGTTTTTAGGGCAATTTATTATATTCCGGTCATCTCTCCGATTATTGCGGTTGCACTTGTTTGGCAGTGGATTTTTAACTATGATTACGGACTTTTAAACAATACTCTTTGGGATTGGTTTGGTATACAAGGTCCGAATTGGCTTGGAAATGCATCTTGGGTAAAACCAGCGTTAATCATTATTGGAGTTTGGGCAGGAGTAGGAAGTACGATGATACTTTATCTAGCGGGACTTCAATCAATCCCAGATTCATATTATGAAGCCGCGGAAGTAGATGGAGCGAATATTTTTCAAAAGTTTATAAAGATCACTTTTCCGTTGCTGTCACCTATCCATTTTTTTGTACTTGTAATGGGTGTGATAGGGTCGTTTCAGTCTTTCAGTCAAATATATGTACTTGCAAGTGACGGGGGCCCTGAATACAGTGCCGCAACGATTGTTTTCTATATTTTTGAAAATGGTTTTAAATATTACAACATGGGTTATGCAAGTGCAACGGCGTGGATACTCGGTGTCATTGTATTCGTTGTTACTTTAATCCAATTTAAATTATCTAAACATTGGGTTTATGAGGGATAGGGGGATTAAGGTATGAGAAGTGAAAAAATAATTAATATTTGGGCCTTCGTTTTACTTTTGTTGGGGTCAGCTGCAATGCTTGTACCTTTTGTTTGGTCCATTTCTACCTCGTTAAAAGATCAAAAAAACATCTTTCAAATACCGCCTAAATGGATTCCTAATCCAGCAACTTTTCATCATTATATTGATGTTTGGAAGGAAGTTCCGATGTTAAGTGGGTTTATCAATACGCTAATCGTTGTCGTCTTTGTGCTAGTGATTGGAATTTTCACATCGACAATGGCCGCTTATGCTTTCGCTAAAATTGACTTTCCTTTTAAAGAAACGATTTTTTTGGCGCTTTTAGGCACTATGATGATTCCATTTGCAGTAGTTATGATTCCGCAATTTATCATGTTTTCAAAATTAGAATGGGTAGATACATTACTTCCATTAATTATCCCAGGGCTATTTGGAAATATTGTTGTAGTGTTCTTCTTAAGGCAATTTTTACAAAGTGCATTGCCAGACGATTTGATAGATGCCGCCAAAATAGACGGAAGTGGATTTATCCGCACGTTCTTTACGATTGTTATACCAGTTGCGAAGCCCGCCATTGCTGCACAAGCTGCACTAGGGTTTATGGGAATATGGAATGACTTTCTTGGTCCGTTGATTTATTTACACTCTCCAGAGAAACAAACGTTGCAAGTTGTCATTGCCTCGATGCAGGCACAGTATATGGGTTCTTCAAATTATCCATTAATATTGGCAGCGTCCATTATATCCATGGTTCCATGTGTGGTCATCTTTTTAATTGCTCAAAAACATTTTATTCAATCATTGGCGATTAGTGGAATTAAAGGGTAGGTAGCCTTTATGAGTAAAAATCAATGCTTCATGATCATCTTTGTTTGTTTTATGCTGTTAATAGTAACTGCTTGTACACAAACAAAAGAAGAGAAGGTGGACGTAAATATGAAAGAGATCAACACATATTCTAATCCTTTTGAATTAGCAGACGAATGGCCGGATTATGGAAACGGCGACCCTTATATTTTTCGCTATAATGGAACCTACTATTTATATGTGAGCACAAAAGATGGAAGAACAGGAATTAAGGCGTGGAGTTCAACGGATTTAGTGAATTGGACATATGAGGGTTTAGTAACGGAGGATGAACGAACGACTTCAGCATATGCTCCAGAAGTCGTTTATTGGAATGGGAACTTCTATATGTATACATCCCCAGCCGGTAACGGGCATTATGTTTTGAGCAGCAAAAGTCCGACGGGTCCTTTTAAGATTGAAACTGAGAATCTAGGGATGTCTATAGATGGATCTATTTTTATCGATGATGATGGCTCATGGTATTTTACTCATGCTGGGCATACTGGAATTGTCGGACATAAAATGAAAGATCCGTATACTTTTGAAGAAGGTGTAGAAACGAATGTCTTTCTAGATCATTGGACAGAAGGCTCTATGATCATAAAAAATAATGATTTTTATTATATGACGTATACGGGAAATCATGTTTTTAGCAAAGGATACAGAATTAATTATGCTGTCTCAGAAGAAGGTCCATTAGAAGGATATGAGGTGCCGGAACATAATCCAATTATCATCAGTACACATGATGATTTCAATGGCCTTGGTCATAATTCGATTGTAATGGGGCCGAATCTAGATTCTTATTATGCTGTTTATCATAATCTTATTGGACGTTCGGCTGAAGGCCCTCCAGTACGGAAGATGAATATTGATCGGATGATATTTAATGGGAAAAAGCTAGATATTCTTGGTCCGACTCATTATCCAACTCCCGTACCCGAACTACCTGATTTTGAAAAAAGATGGAAAGAAAATGAACAGCTTGATGCAAATTGGTTGAGTGATGTTAAGACAAACGAGCATTTTACTGCGGAATATAATTTTACAGTAGCGGAAAAGTCGAAGAATACGAAGGTTGAAGCGCAATTTTCATACAAAGACGATGGTCATTATGGAGCGGTGGCGTTCGATTTTGCGGAAAATAAAATAAATCTTCTACAAGTAGTGGATGGAAAGGCTCAAGTACTAGATTCCGCAACATTTCCAAAGGAATTTGATTTTAGCTATCTGCATACTGTTAGAGTAGAAAATAGAAAAAATAAGACAATCGTATTTTTAGATGGAATGAAGAAAATTGTAGTGGAAGCCCCTGATTTTGGTGCAGGAGAAATAGGCTATCATGTTGAAAGCACGGGTATGTCTTTAGGATATACTGCATTCTCCAATCATGTTGATCATTCAAGTGACTTTGAATTGTACAAGCCATTACCAGGTACGATTGAAGCCGTTCATTATTTAGATGGTGAAAACAGGGGATACTCAATAAAAAATCCTTCTAAAAACAATAATTATCGGGAAAATGTACCCATTCAATTACGGGAGGATGGAACATATTCCGTAACTTTGAAGGATAAAGGTGACTGGCTTAAATATAAAGTAAATGCTAGTGAAAGTGGATTGTATGAGTTAAGTGCCGTTATAAATCCTAAATCAGTTAAAAAGAATTTTTCGCTAGGAACATCGATCGATGGTGAACAATCCGAAACTTTTAAAGTTAAAAAAGCTATTTTGGATGAGGAATCAGATTTCTTTAAGGTTCGCCTAGGCAAAATCCAAATTGAAGAAGGTTTTCATATCGTAAAAATTTTGCTTGAAAGCGGAGAAGTGGAAATTGATCATTTGGAATTTAACCTAGTCTCCGATGAAAAAATTGATATAAAAAATGGAATAAAGCAAGTAGAAGCGGACGATATACATGGTTCCTGGAAACAACATAAAGACGGGGTAGATTCCAATTCTTCAGAAGATATGAAAATGTATGTTGGCGACGAAAAATGGTCAGATGTTGAAGCTGAATTAACATTTGAAATTGCTGATGAGTTGATGGATGAGGCGGGATTGTTATTAAGGGTCACTAATGAATCCAATTTTGAACATCAAGTAAAGGATTCGTTGATCGGCTATTACATTTCTTTCGATACGAGAGAAGTGTCATTACAAAAGTTAAACTACAATTCTACTATATTACAATCAGCATCTGTTTCATTTGAGGAAGGTAAAGAATATCGTTTACGTGTGTCGGTTCAAAGCAATGAGATTAATGTTTATCTGAATCATGAGAAGAAACCTATCATTTCCTATAAAGACCCAATGGCTTTTATGAGTGGAAAAGTGGGAATAAGATCTGAATACTCAGATGTATTTTTTAAACAATTGAATATTAATTCAATACAACAATAAAAACACTGTAAGGAGAATTCATCACATGAATCACAATAATATTCCAAGAAAAGAATATCCAAGACCTCATTTTGATAGAGGAAATTGGTTAAATTTAAATGGCGAGTGGAACTTTGCTTTTGACAAAGAAAATACTGGCGAAAAGGAAAAATGGTATGAATCCGGAAATCTCCAACAAAAAATTATTGTTCCTTTTACGTACGAAACGAAGGCAAGTGGAATTGGAGAAGAGGAATTTTATGCCAATATATGGTACCAAAGACAAGTGACAGTTCCTGAAGAATATGGGGATAAAAAGACTATTTTACATTTTCAAGCAGCAGACTACATCACTAAGGTTTGGATAAATGGAAAATTTGTTGGAAAGCATCAAGGAGGACAAATTGCTTTTTCCTTCAATATTACAGATTTTGTGGGAGAGAATCGTGAGCTAAATATCGTTGTAAAAAATGAGGATAGCTTTAGTTGCCATCAACCAAGAGGTAAGCAGCGTTGGCAGGATAAAAACTTTGGTTGTTGGTATGTCCAAACAACAGGAATTTGGCAGACGGTTTGGTTGGAATTTTTGAATGAGGCACATGTAGATTCGGTAAAAATTACGCCGGATATTGATACAGAATCAGTTGAGTTTTCCTATCATTTTACGGAAGAGCTTGATTTTACTAATAATCTAACATTAAAGACGGATATCACTTTTAATGAATTGCCAATCAAATCTTTTAGTATGGATATTGACCGCCAACTGCATACAGCAAAAGTAAACATCGCGAGCGATCATTTTGATTGGAAAGTAATGCTATGGAGTCCTCAAAATCCAAATCTTTATAATGTAGTATTCACAGTATATAAAGATGGAGTGGTATTGGATCAAGTTGAATCCTACTTTGGAATGAGAAAGATTTCTATTGAAAATAGAAATGTATTATTGAATAATATTCCTATTTATCAGCGATTGCTGCTAGATCAAGGTTACTGGCAAGACAGTCATTTAACACCTCCATCAGAAGAAGCGATACTTGAGGATATCGATAAAACAATGGAAATGGGCTATAACGGTGTTCGAAAGCATATGAAAGTAGAAGATCAACGTTATCTTTATTGGGCTGATAAGAAAGGGTTGCTCGTTTGGTCGGAAATGGCCGCAACATATGAATTTTCTGATGAGGCCGTTCAAAATTTTACAGAAGAATGGATGGAAGCTGTAAAACAGCATTATAATCATCCATCTATTATCACGTGGACTCCATTTAATGAGTCTTGGGGAATTAAAAACATCTATACAGATGTGAAGCAACAGCAATTTACTGAAGGAATCTATCATATTACGAAATCGTTTGATAGCATGAGGCCGGTAATCGTCAATGATGGTTGGGAGCATACGGTGTCGGATATTTTAACCTTGCATGATTATGTGGAATTGGGAGAAGAGTTTTCAGAGCGATATAAGGATATAGAAACGATTGTCGGCAACAAGATTGCCTTCAATAAACATAAGCATGCATTGGCACAAGGCTATGAATATAAAGGACAACCAATCATTATGAGCGAATATGGAGGCATTGCCTTTAGCTCTGAAAAAGGTTGGGGTTACGGAAATCAAGTGAAAAATGAAGAAGAGTTTTTGAAAAGATTTGAATCTATTACTCAAGCAATCAAAGATATAGATTACATTTGCGGGTTCTGTTATACGCAAATCACAGACGTTCAACAAGAAGTGAATGGATTGCTTACGGAGGATAGACAACCAAAAATAGCGATGAATAAGATTCGAGAAATTAATCTTAAGTGATATTTGTGTTAAAAGCAGCAAAAATCGAGGCCCAAAAATACCGCCGTTGAGGTGAATAAGTATATGGCTGATCAGTTCAATTTTAAACAGAAAATAGAAAAGGGGAGTCCACTCCCCCTTTTTTCGCATCGTTTTATATTGCCTAAGGAAAGGGACTGGATAATCTTCAAGTTTGATGCCACTGACAACGTTTGGCTTCAATTTTTAGTGTTCGATCCCTGCGGGACTTTACGGGTTCAATATTTACGGGGCAATTCGTTAAATGAAATACTACTACATAGAAAAATCGAAAAATCAAGTGCTCTTACAGTTCCAGGAAAATTAGCGGTGGGTGAGTGGATTATACAAGTGTTTACAGCCCACGGGTCCAATGATGATCATCATCTGATAGAGTCTGATATTTCATATGAAGTTGGAGTTGAATCAGGTAAGGGGGATGTGGTCAATCAAAGTGATTTTCATCCATTAGGAAATGCCCCTTGGGTTTTGCCGCAACAAGGAAAGGGATTTTTTATCAATGGGTATGACTGGGACGAAGTGAAGGACCAAGAGGAAAAGTGGTACCGTGGTGATTTTCATACACATACTATTTTCTCTGATGGGAAAATGACACGCAGCAGTAATATTGAAAGTGCGCAGAAGCAAAATTTAGACTTCTTCGTAGCGACCGAACATAACATTGTTCATACGTCTTGGACGGAAGAAGGAATATTGGTCATTCCCGGTGTAGAAGTGACATCCACGAAGGGTCACTGGAATGTACTAGGTGTGCGGCAGTGGCCAGATATAAGGACATCAATGCCTGATGGCGGTTTGCAAACCGAAGCAGGGACAAAGCGGCTTTTCCAAGAAATGAAGAACACAGGTGCGTTATGCTCCGTTAACCATCCATTTTTATCGCCTTGGGCTTGGTTGTTCAATGACATTCCCTTGTCGATGATCGATAGTATCGAAATCTGGAATGATCCAACGTTTAAAGACAATCTAATTGCAACAGAACATGCCTTGAACTTTTGGTCTAACGTTTGGAATGAAGGTTATCATATAACCGGAATTGGTGGCTCCGATTCACACCTGCTCCCGCATGAAAGTTACAACGATGATGGTCATCCATCTTTGATTGGTGACCCGGCAACGCATGTCCTAGCACAAAACTTATCTGCTTCCGCTATTTTAAACGCTGTTAAACAAGGAAAGGTATTTGTGTCTAGAGGACCATTTATCAATTTGAGTGTTTCAGTAGGAAAAGAGACATTTAAAATTGGTGACGTAATAACAGCAGCGCTGGAACAAAATGATTTTAGCGGGACTTGCACAGTAACTCTTGAAAATTGCGATGAAAATACTTCTATTTATTGGATTGAAAATGGTGAAGTCGTATTGAAAGAACAAGGAATCAACTCCAACTATACCTTTAACTGGAAAAACACAGAATATCGTTGGTTACGGGTTGATATAAAATCTGAGGACGGCCAACTGCTAGCCTTCACAAATCCAATATATCACGGCAATAAAACACCAACTGTATCCACATGGGGACAATTACTTCAAAAAATAAAATAACCGTTAGCCAATTGTTTTCTGAATTGTGTCCAAGTTGTTTGAGTGCCTGGCACTCAAACAATTTCAAAACTTTACATAAGGGAGAGGAAAGTCTTGAAAGATAAACCAAATATTATTTTTATTTTAACGGATGATTTAGGTTTCTCGGATTTAGGGAGTTTTGGGAGTGAGATTGAGACGCCTAATCTTGATCAGCTGGCTACGGATGGTTTACGTTTGACGGAATGTTATAATTCGGCGCGTTGCTGCCCAAGTCGTGCTTCGTTGTTAACGGGGGTTTATCCTCACCAATCTGGTGTTGGGGATATGGATCATGATTATGAACTTCCTGGATATCGGGGACATTTGAAGGATGAATGTGTAACGATTGCAGAGGTATTGCGAGAAGGCGGATATCGTACGTATTTATCTGGGAAATGGCATGTGGGAAAACATGGCCCGATTGAAAGAGGATTTGATGAATTTTATGGGCTGCTAGGTGGATTTACAAGCTTTTGGGATGAAAATAGCTATGTGCGTTTGCCGGAAAGCCGACCAATCCACAAGTATAATGAAGGAGAATTTTATTCAACGGATGCGATTACAGATTATGCGTTAGATTTTATTAATGAAGCTCGTGGTGATGAGAAGCCGTATTTCTTGTATTTGTCATACAATGCACCGCATTTTCCTCTTCAAGCGCCAAAAGAGGATATTGAGAAATACGTTCAGGTGTATGAAAAAGGATGGGATCAGATTAGGGAAGAGCGGTTCGCTAGAATGAAGGAATTGCAAATTGTTGATGAAGATTCGCAGCTATCTCCTCTATCAGAATATTGGGACCGTGATAGAGAGATACAAGGGGTTAATCCTCCTTGGGATACGATTGATTTTGATCGCAAGCGAGATTTGATCCGGAGGATGGCTATTTATGCGGCTATGGTTGATCGAGTTGATCAGAACATTGGAAGAGTAGTTGGGGATTTAAAAGACAATGGTGAGCTCGATAACACGTTAATTATCTTTTGCTCAGATAATGGAGCCTGTGCGGAATGGGATCCATGGGGATTCGATAATTGGATCACAACTACAAATATTTTACATAGAAAAGCAGATTTGGAGAAGATGGGCGGACCTGATTCCTATCATAGCTATGGATCGGCATGGGCCAATGTGAGCAGTACCCCTTTTAGAATGTATAAGCATTACAGCCACGAGGGTGGCATCAGTACTCCAATGATTGTGCATTGGCCAGAGGTCATTAAGCAAAAAGGTGCCATTGACCACAGACCTGCGCATTTTATCGATTTTATGGCGACCTTTGTGGATATAACAGGGGCCCAATACCCTGAAGTATTTAATGGAAATAAGATTTTACCTATGGAAGGAGAAAGCTTACTACCAGCTTTTCTGGGAGAAGTACCAACATCACGAACATTATGCTTTGAGCATGAAGAACATTGTGCAATTCGCCAGGACAATTGGAAATTAGTAAAAATCAAAGAAAGAGATTGGGAGCTTTACAATATGGAGAATGATCGAACTGAAATGAATGATGTAGCTGATCAATATCCTGAAAAAGTAAAAGAACTGAAGCAGTCATGGGAAAAATGGGCTGAGCGGACGCATGTGGTTCCGAGGTTCTAATAAGAAAGCTAATATAGTTTACGAGATATACCGAAATCCAAGCCAATTTAAAAAGTTGAATTCCTTGAAGCTAAGGGATCGACTTTTTGAATTGGTTTTTTTAACGATATACGGTATAGCAGTTCATTGGCTTGTAAGTTTTAAAGCTACAAACCTAGTGAATGGCTTTTAACCACAGTATTAAATTTCAAACTAGCGTACGACCCCCACTGATAACTCCTTCTCTCTAATTCAATCGAATAAAATTCGTTTATTTATGGATTTTTTATGACCGTTATCCTAAGTATTTATCGAGAAATTATAAAGAAAATATCGATTTATTGAGGTTTGCTAAATGAATTGTAAAGGATGTTAAGTTCCATTTAACGATGAGTAATAATTCAGTTAATTTGAGTTTTTTTCCAAAATAATATGTTTCAATATGGTTAGCAGATCAAAAGGAGGTTAAACATGGGACAACTTGAGTTGAGTGATGTTTCGAAATCATATGATCAGCAAACGCACGTATTAAAAGGGATTAATCTAACTATTGAACAGGGAGAATTTTTCGTTCTTGTGGGGCCCTCAGGTTCTGGTAAAAGTACATTATTAAGAATGATTGCAGGGCTGGAGGAAATTAATAGTGGTACATTAAAAATCAATAATCGAATCGTCAATCACCTTCCGCCTAAAGATCGCAATTTATCGATGGTATTTCAAAATTATGCATTATATCCGCATTTAAATGTGGAACAAAATATTCTCTTTGGTTTACATGCAAAGAAGATTGATAAAAAGGAACAGTTAAAACGATTAAACGAAACTGCAAATATGATGGGGTTAAGCGAATTATTAAAGCGTAAGCCAAGAGAGCTTTCAGGAGGGCAAAGACAAAGAGTCGCACTAGCAAGGGCTGTTGTAAGTGAATCACCTTTTTGTTTGATGGATGAACCACTTTCGAATCTAGATGCAAAACTGCGAGCGCATATGAGAATTGAAATACGTCGTTTGCAAAAACGACTTGGACTAACGATGGTATATGTGACACATGATCAAGTTGAAGCGATGACGATGGGAGATCGGATTATGGTTTTGAATGATGGGAAGATCCAACAAATTGGTCAGCCTATTACGTTGTACAATGAACCCGCTAATCTCTTTGTTGCTTCTTTTATAGGCTCGCCAAAGATGAATATAGGAAAAGCTGTGATCGTGAATCAGAATGTGGTTATAGAGAATACACTCAATATTCCAATCGACATTATGGATATCCCGCAAACTTTAAAAGACCGATACTTTACGATTGGAATTAGAGCAGAGTTTATTCCTTTTGGAAGTACTGACAAGAAAACGCATGAAGTAGAAGTCATCAATGTAGAACAGTTGGGAAATGAAACATTAGTCGCTTTCGAAATTGGCAGAGAGCTATGGACAGCCAAGTGGATTGGACAATGGAAAATTAGTGCTGGAGATAAAGTTCCTGTTCAAATTTCAGCAGATTATATGAATTTCTTTGATTCAGATTCAGGCTTATTAATTAAGGCGGCAGCGGTAGAAAAGCAACGAGAGGTCATCGCGATATGAGTATGGATCAGGCGGTCATTCAAACGAATGAATTAAGTTCTATTCATTTTTACCGAGTTAACAAGATCCAGAGAATGAAGTCTTTTATTAAAGGAGTATTATTCCTACTGCCTTCAATCGTCTTGTTCAGTGTATTTTTGTTCTATCCCATGATCCGAACCATCTATTTAAGTTTTTTCTTAACGAAGGCGAACGGGGAGACGACTGTATTTGTTGGATTCAATAATTACGTCCATTTGTTCACTTCACCCATATTTTTGCAAAGTATTAAATCAACATTCTTATTTGTCTTATATACCGTTCCACTTACGATCATTATTGGGTTGTTTTTAGCCGTTATCGCAAATGAAAAGCTGAGAGGTGTCGGTTTTTTTCGTACCATATACGCTTCTACTATGGGGATATCTGTCGCAGCTGCATCTGTATTTTGGTTATATTTATTTCATCCAACCATTGGCTTCTTGAACCAAATTCGAAAAGTGTTTGGATTAGAAACAATTGGTTGGTTAACAGATCCGAACTGGGCATTAATTGCAGTAGCTATCACCACTATTTGGATGAATCTCGGTTTCACATTTTTGATTTTATTAGGCGGTCTACAATCCATCGATTCCTATCTGTATGAAAGTGCAAATATTGATGGAGCGGGTTATTTTTATAAGCTTAGGCGAATCACAATTCCGATGCTGTCTCCAACTCTATTCTTTGTCATTACGGTTACGATCATTAATGCGTTTCAAACATTTGGGCAAATTGACATTTTAACGCAAGGAGGACCACAAAATACAACGAATTTAATGGTTTATTCAATCTATCGGGAGGCTTTTACAAATTACAAATTTGGCTCTGCCAGTGCTCAGGCGATTGTCCTATTCATCATTATTTTATTGATGACCATCTTGCAATTTAAGCTTGGCGAAAGGAAGGTTCATTATCAATGACCACCATGCCATTCAGTAAAAGAATTACACTATATTCCTTGCTTGTCTTTGCAAGTGTGATCATCTTTGCACCAATAATTTTGGCGTTTATTATGAGCTTCATGACAAATCAAGATATTATGACGGGGAGTTTACCAAAGGAATTGTCATTTGATAATTATATAAAAGCCTTTAACCAATTCCCTTTATTTCAATATTTATTTAATAGTTTTCTAGTCGCGATTGTCATTATGCTCGGACAATTAACTCTTTCTAGCTTAGCTGCTTATGCTTTTGTGTTTTTGGAATTTAAGGGTAGAGATTTTCTATTTTACCTTTTTGTCGCTACGATGATGGTTCCTTTTGAAGCATCGGTGATTCCTAACTTTCACACGATTCGCGACTTAGGGTGGATTGATACATACCAAGGCTTATCCGTGCCCTTCTTTGCAATCGCATTTGGAACATTTTTATTGAGGCAGACTTTTAAACAAATCCCTAAGGAATTGAAGGAAGCAAGCGAAATTGCTGGAATTGGCGACCTCAAGTTTTATTTTACAATTGTATTGCCAGTAGCGAAGACTAGTTTAGTTACCTTAGGAGTGTATGGATTTTTAACATCTTGGAATATGTATTTGTGGCCGCTGCTTTCAACAACAAATGATAAAGTGCGTACTGTCCAAATTGGACTGAAGCAACTACAGACTCAAGAGCAATTAAACGATTGGGGTGTCATCATGGCTGGGGCGATTATCGTCATAATCCCAACATTAATTCTATTATTCTTTGGACAGAGTAAATTGCAAAGAGGTTTAACGGAAGGTGCTCTGAAATAAGATGGAACTTTTAAATCATTTTTTAGGCCGTGATGTGGAAATCATTTTTCATATTTAAAAAACCTTGTTTTGAAGCAAATTACTTAAGGATTTATCTATTTACGTAAAAACCTTCATAAAAAAGGAGAGTATGTACACATGAAAAAGATAATGGGTTTACCGTTTGTCATGCTAATTTTAGTATTGTTTATGGCGGCATGCAGTTCAGGAGAAGCGGCACCTCAGGCAGCAACTGGGCAAGAAGCCTCATCAAATAATAGTCAGGAGAAAAATGAGGATAGCCCCCAAAAGCAAGTTGTTACATTTTGGCATTCCATGGGAGGTAAAGGACAGGAAGCATTGAATGCCATCGTTGAAAGCTATAATCAGTCTCAAGATAAAGTACAAGTAAATGCCGAATATCAAGGTACATATGATGAATCGTTAGCAAAGTTTCATAGTGTTGCAGGCTCAGATAGTGCGCCAACGATGATCCAAGTGTTTGAAATTGGGACAATGTCGATGATTAATAGCGGATTTATTAAACCTATTCAAGAATTTATCGATGCAGAAGGATATGATATGGGTCATCTAGAAGAAAACATAGTGAACTATTATAAAATTGATGATCAATTTTATTCAATGCCGTTTAATTCGTCTACACCTGTCATGTACTACAATAAAGATGCCTTTAAAGCAGCAGGCTTAGATCCTGAAGCACCACCTCAAACATTTGAAGAGGTGGAAGAAGCTAGTAAAGCCATTTTGAAGTCTAACTCGAAAATGAAAGGTTTTGCCTTGCAAGCGTATGGATGGTTATTTGAACAATTATTAGCCAACCAAGGTGCCTTATTAATGAATAATGATAATGGGCGAACAGATTCACCGTCAGAAATAGGATTCACTAATGAACAAGGAAAATCGATTTTTAACTGGGTAAAACGGATGATTGACGATGGAACATTCGCTAACTATGGTACAAATGGCGATAACATGGTTGCAGGCTTTTTAGCTGGAGATGTATCAATGTTTTTACAATCATCTGCAAGTTCAAGAGATGTGATTGATAATGCACCATTTGAGGTAGGGATTGCGTACCTACCACACCCTGGAAATATAGAGCGCCAAGGGGTTGTTATTGGTGGAGCAAGTCTATGGATGCTGGACGGCAAATCTGTTGAAGAACAACAAGCAGCATGGGATTTCATGAAATATGTACAATCTCCGGCAATTCAAGCTGAGTGGCATGTAGGAACTGGATATTTTGCCATTAACCCTGCCGCTTATGATGAGCAAGTCGTTAAAGATGCTCATGAAAAAATGCCGCAATTACAAGTAACCATTGATCAGCTTCAAGATACGAAATCATCGTTTGCTACACAAGGGGCTGTAATGGATATGATTCCTGAAGAAAGAAAAATAATCGAAACAGCACTTGAAACCGTCTATAACGGCGGTGATGTAGATGAAGCTTACAATACAGCTGTAAAACAATTAAATAGTGCAATTGAACAAGCGAATGCTGCTAGAGGTAAATAATGATGTCCACCTTATGATCGCTTACTAGGTTTCATTCATCGTTTTCGCGGGCAAGATTAACTAAAGATTCCCCCTATCCTTTAGAATCTTGCCTTTGCTTTAATGGAATCTTGTCATATTAAATAGAAAATAAATCGTTAGTGTTTTATTTTCCAATATTCATAAAAGAAAGGAAGAATTAATATGGGAGAAACTAAAATTTACGGTCATCGAGGTTGTATGGGAATATACCCTGAAAATACGATGATTAGTTTTAAGAAAGCGATTGAACAAGGTGTAGACGGTCTTGAAATAGATGTACATATGACTAAAGATGGAGAAATTGTCGTCATCCATGATGAAAAACTGGACAGAACGACAGATGGAATGGGCTATATTAAAGACTTAAGCTTGTCAGAGATTAAGGAATGTAGTGCAGGTGCTAAATTTTCCAATTTCACACTTTATCATGAGTCATGGAAATTGGAACGAGTCCCTACCTTACAGGAAGTAATGGAATTACTTTTGCCTTATGATATCGAACTGAACATTGAATTAAAGACATATTTGGTAGAATACGAGGGTATTGAAGAAAAAGTTTTGAATATCGTAAAGCAATATGGGAATAATCGCAACGTCATCTATTCATCTTTTCACTTACCAACGTTGATACGTTTGAAAAAATTGGATCCTACCTCCAAGATTGCCTTTTTATTAGAATACCAGATTCCACATCCAAATGATTATATTAAAACATTTGATATGGAAGGATTACATATATCAAAACGCATAATCTTAATGGGAAATCATTATTTGAAGGATTTAAATGGGAGTATTCGTGTTTGGACTGTTAACGATCAAGAAGAAATGATGCAGCTTCTAGATTTAGGTGTAGACGCCATTATATCAGATTATCCAGAAAGAGCATTGCATATTAGAAATGCACGAAAAATATATAATTAAAAAATTGTATATTGGCTTTTCTATCATGATGTTGGCCATTATATTACACTCATTATATTGTTCTTCAGAATATAAAAGTGCTGAAGGACATACACCTAAAATCTTTGCTCATCGCGGGGCCAATGATCGTTTCAATGAAAGTACGATAACAGCTTATAGATTTGCTGCAGAAGACGGAATAGATGCACTGGAAATGGATTTGCGAATGACGAAAGATGGCATTTTAGTTGTCATGCACGATGAAAAAATGGATCGGACGACTAACGGAACAGGTAAGGTTTCACATTTTTCATTAGAGGAACTGAAATCTTATAGCACAGTTGCGGAGTTCAATCATCAAACAACAATGGAAACCATTCCCACTTTGGAGGAAGTCATCCAGACTTTTAAAAGTACGGAAAAGTATTATATTGAAACTCGTCTTGTCAATGGTGAAGTAAAGATGGAAGTGCCTTTGATCCAGCTATTGAAAAAATATAATTTAATAGATAAAGAATTAGTCATGATTCAATCTTTTTCAGAGGACAGTTTAAAAAAAGTAAAAGCATTAGAGCCTGAAATTCCCTTAACCCTTCTATTTGGAAAAGGAAAGTTTGAATTAAATAAAGCATTATCGGTTCCTTATCCCGTGATAGGCGTGGAAGCATCTGATGTAACAAGAAATGTGGTGGACGCCATACATCGTAATGGCAAAGGGGTGCATGTATATTTCACAAATCGAGATACTCAAAAAAAAGAGCAAAAACGCGTAAAACGTTTAAATGTGGATGGATATTTTACGGATGATATTCAGTTTACGAAAAAAATACTTAAGTATGAAGTAGAGGCTAATGAAAGAGGGAACACCACATAACCTTTTGGTTAAGGATATGTGGTGTTCCTTTTTGCATTTTTAATGAAGTTGGGACATATGTAATTTTATAAAGGAATTTGTTAACTTTTGATGAATCTAATAGTAATAACACTTAATTGGAGGGATTGATATGAAAAAAAAGATTGAACACCCATTAGCCATTACGATGTGGGATTTTTCTTGGTTAGAAAGACGTTGGCCGGGGGCAGGTTACGAAGATTGGGACAAAGCTTTAGATGAGTTGAAGGATAGGGGGTACGATGCAGTCAGAATTGATGTCTATCCACATTTACTAGCTGCAGACCCTGATAAGGAGTGGACGTTAAAGCCATGTTGGAATCAACAAATATGGGGAAGCCCTGCATTAAATAAAGTGGTAGTAAAAAATAACTTACTTAAATTTATGAAAATTTGTAGAGATAAGAATATTCAAGTAGGACTGTCTACTTGGTTTAGAGAAGATATTGATGATACAAGAATGAATATTAAAACTCCGGAATATCTAGGCGATATATGGAAGAAAACTCTAGATATTATTTATGATGCAGGGCTGCAAGATACGGTTTTATATGTAGATTTCTGTAATGAATACCCTTTAGACGTATGGGCACCTTGGTTACATAAAGCTGAGGGGAAAGATATATTAAGAGCGTCAACAGAAGGTACGCTATGGATGAAAAAGTCAATTGAATATGTTAGAAATTTTTATCCGGATCTGGATTATTGCTTCTCGGTGACATCTGAGTACGATACGCTAGATATACAAGATGTATCATTTATGGATGTCCTTGAACCACACGTATGGATGGTACACTTTGGTGATTTTTATGATCAAGTAGGCTATAATTTTGAAAGTTTTGAAACAATTGGTTATGAGAACTTAGTCGAAAATTGTGAAAGACTTTATAAAAGTGATCCAATCAAATGGCAAAACCAGTTGAAGGATGGCATCGAAATAATAGCAAGATGGTCAGAAAAAACGGGTAAGCCATTAATCACAACCGAATGTTGGGGCATTGTAGATTATAAAGATTGGCCATTACTTAACTGGGATTGGATAAAGGAATTATGTGAAATTGGTGTCAAAGAAGCCGCATCTAAAGGAGTATGGGTAGCAATCGGAACAAGTAATTTCTGTGGTCCTCAATTTGTGGGAATGTGGAGAGATATAGAATGGCACCGAAGATTAACTGATATTATTCACAAATCGGAAATTCGTGAATGGGTAAAGTAAAAAATTGAGAGAGTATGATTATCGCCCAGTTATGGGACAAACGATTGTAGTTTTATATCCAAATGGAAATGTAATTGTATGTTTGGGGGTTAATGACTCCAAAATATGAGATAAATGCTTTATTCAATTATGAAAAGAGATGTAAATATGGTTTTAATGCAGGTTTGACAGGTACATATTATTATTCTCAAAAGATACGTGGAGAATAGAATCTATTCTCTCTCCTGAGCATGTGGGATAATACAGAGAATTGTATTGAAAATTTAAGGAACTATGCAAATTAGGTTGATGAATCGTATTATACATTATTTTGTGGACGATGTAATATGGAAAGAGGCTGGGACATAACTAAAACAATCAAACCTAAAGACGAACAATGATCTAACTTAGCGGAGGAAATATACGAAGACTCCTGTGGGAGGAAGGCATAGGTGAGACCCCGCAGCTCGGGACGAGCGAGGAGGCTCGCCAGCCGCCCACGGAAAGCGAAGTATATTTCCGAAGCGGGTATATACACTAAACAACCTATTGTTCGGATTTATCTTTGTCGGAAATAGTTATGTCCTGGTCTCTTTATCTTGAGGACTTTTAATGGGGGAGTTTTGATAGATCCTGAACATCAAATAGTTATTTTTAATTGAAGATCTGACAATAGGATTTTACATATAATAGTCTTGCACCACGTTGAAATTGACAAAGATTGTACAAGATCAAATGATAGTATAAGATTAATTTGTGAAGCTAGAGCTGGGTTGTATGATGGATAGGATAAAAAAGCACTTATTTATTATGAAGGAATAAAAGGAATGGAAAGTTTCTATTGTTAGTTTTAACATAAAAAATACTAAACGAGGTGACTTATGAAAGGACAATGGAACATAATAATAGCACTATTAATCGTCTTAATTATTGCGATATTTTCAGTAATCAATGTAGAACCTGTGACTGTTAATTATTTATTTGGAAAAGCTGAGTGGCCATTAATTCTCGTTATTATTGGATCTGTCCTTTTAGGAGCCATTTTAGCAGGTTTAATTAGTATGATGAAAGTATATCAACTAAAACGGACATTGAAAAAAGCGGAAGAGAAGATAGATTAATTAATATACTCTTATATTGCTTCAAGTGTAAAGCACCTTTCTTTTCAGAAAGGTGCTTATTTCAACATTATTTTTACTTGAAATTCAATTATTTACAAGATATTCGTCCTATGAGGAAGAAGGGGGCCTTTTAAAGGCTTACCCTTTTATTGATCCAATCATTGCACCTTTGGCGAAGTGTTTTTGCAGAAAAGGATATACTACTAATATAGGTAGGGTAGCCACAATAATGGATGCCATTCTAACAGTAAATTCGGATACGCTGCTTTGCATCCCCATCCCAACTCCACCAGATGATTTAACGACTTGAGCGGTGTTGCTTATGATATCTCTTAAAAATGCTTGAAGCTGCCATTTTTCTTTATCAGAGATATATAGAATCGTTGAGAAAAAGTCATTCCAGTAGAAAACAGCAATAAATAATCCGATCGTTGCTAAGACTGGCTTAGATAAAGGTAATACAATCTTAAAAAAGATTGTTAAATCATTAGCGCCATCAATTTTTGCGGCTTCTTCTAGCGTATCGGGTATTCCTTTAAAAAAACTTCTCATGACAAAAATGTTAAAAGCACTTAATAAATTTGGAAGAATTAATGCCCAATATGTATTCATCATACCTAACATTTTTACTAATAAGTAGCTTGGCACTAATCCTCCATTAAATAGCATTGTAAATAATATTAAGAATGAAACGAGTCCTCCGCCTCTTAATCGTTTCTTGGAAATGGCATAGGCGGTCGTTGCAGTGAAAAATGTTCCTAGAAATGTACCAGCAAGAGTTACAATCACAGTTGTTTTCAGACTACTTAAAAAGGATGAGTTATTTAATATTGCTTTATAGGCATCTAAGGAAAACCCGGCAGGAATGAGGAATAAGCCACCTCCTGCTGCTAGTTTAGCATCACTGATAGAACCCATAAATAAATACCAAAAAGGATACAACATTAATACTAACAGTAAAACCATAAAGCCATAATTAAACAATGAAAATACCTTTTCTCCTCTAGACATATGTATCATTTTTTTCACCTCACCATAGTCCATCTTCCCCAAACTTTTTAACAATCTTATTTGCGGTTACGATTAGCACCAAGGCAATGATTGATTTAAATAAACCTGCAGCAGTAGCTAAACTATAGTTGGCTTCTTGGATACCTCTTCGATATACATACGTATCGATTATATCGGCTACATCATAGACCAGCGGGCTATATAGTAAATAAATTTGGAAGAAACCTGCTTCTAAAATATTTCCCAGACTTAAAATCAACATAATAAGTATTACTGGGCGAATAGAAGGTAGTGTAACATGCCACATTTGTTTAAATTTATTTGCTCCATCGATTCGTGATGCCTCATAAAGATCGGAATTAACGCCAGTCATAGCAGCTAAATAAATAATCGTTCCCCAACCCATTTCTTTGTAAATATCCGTTATCACGAGGATTGATCTGAAATGTTCTTTACTCGTTAGGAAATGCATAGGTTTGCCGCCAAAGTATTGAATTATATGGTTAACTAACCCATCAACAGGATTTAAAAAAGTCATAATAATTCCAGCGAAAATAACCCAAGAAACGAAATGCGGCAAGTACAAAACGGATTGAGTGAAACGCTTAAAAAACATATGTCGAAGTTCATTTAACAGTAATGCTAGAATAATTGGTGCAGGGAAGCCAAACACGAGTTTAAGTAAACTAATAATGAGGGTATTCATAAAAATCTTTTGAAAATCGGGTGTTCTAAATAATCGTTCAAACTGTTCAAACCCTGCCCATGGACTATCAATAATACCAGCAAACATATTAAAATCTTTAAATGCTATGATGACTCCATACATAGGAAAGTATTTAAAAATAATTAAATAGATTAATCCAGGTAAGAGTAATAGATACAAATATTTATCTCTGACCATATCTTTCAAAATCTGTTGGCGTTTACTTACTCCTAAAGTTGTTGTTATTGGAGATGTGTTAAGTGTTTTATTGACTTTCAAAACATACCACCCACTTTTTAACTTTGGAATTTAGATAAGGTGAGTTCCCGAAGATCGGGAACTCATATTTGGCTTACTTATAAGACTCAATATTTTCGTCATACCACTTGGAGAACTCTTCATACTGTTGATCTTGTTCAGTATATAGTTTGTTTGCTTCTTCCTCGATTTCTTTTCCACCCATGCCAGGATATTTTGCGACGAAATCATCAAAAGCATCCAGTGGAAGTTCACCAGCGATAATTCCCCAAAACGTTTCATCTCTAAGTTTGTTTACATCGGCACTATATTCAATCCAAGCAGGACGCTCTAAAGATTTAAAAAACACAATTTTCTCCCTCATTGGCTTTGAAGTTTCATCGCGTTTATTAAACAATTCAATGACTTCAGGAGTATTTTCAATATTTGCTTCATCTTTTCGAGTAATATACCAGCTGTAGTTGCCTAATCCAAGCTCATTCTTTTCGTCTGGAGTAAGTTTAGTTTTGTATTCGCCATCAATAATTTCATAATGCTCTCCTTCTTCACCAAATCTAATTAGTTTATTTGTTTCAGAAGAAGCCATGCGATTTAATACTTGAACAGCTGCACTCGGTTCTTTTGCAGCAGCCGTAACAGATAAAAATGACCAGCCGATATTATCCGATGGAATATCTGAAGCAAATCCGTCCGGCCCTACTAAAGGTTCGAGAGCCATATATTCACCATCGGGATTTAGTGCTTTAAAAGATTGGTGAATGGACTCCTCGGGATTAAAAAATGCAACCCACCGATAGATTGAACCTATTTTACCGTTGGCTACAATATCATCAACTTGCGCACCGTCAATCGGGGCAACCATTCTCGGATCTAATATACCTTCCTCATATAAACCACGTAATATAGCTAAAACTTGTTTTACTTGAGGCATGGTTGCTCCATATTTTACTGCTCCATCTTCTTGAATCATAAAGGCTTCAGGATCGACGCCGTGAGAATAAAAAAATGGGGCGAATGTTCGATATGAATTCTCTCCTGCAAATCCATAAGTATCATCTTTGCCATTTCCATCTGGATCATCCTTTGTAAAGGCGCGAAGAGCTTTAATATAGTCATCTAAGTTTTTTGGCACCTCTAAACCTAAATTATCCAACCAGTCTTTACGAATAATGGTTGTCATTGTTCCCGGCTCTGATATGTCTGCCGGGAGTCTAAAGATTTTTCCACTAGGGTCCCAATGATAGAACATTGTTTCTTTAGAGTAATAGTTAATAATATTTTGCCCGTATTTCTGCAAATGGGGGACCATATCGACAACTGCCCCAGCTTTAACCCAACTATCAAACTCCTTATTCATGTCCCAATGCCAAATAACATCAGGCATTTCTTTTTTATCACTCATAAGTAAATTAATTTTAGTTTTGGCATCATCCCATGATGGCAAAAATACATCATCAACCTCGACTTCTCTCCCAAGGTTTTCAGATAAATCTTTTGAAAGAGCCTTATTAGCCCATGAATTTGGTGTTTTTGGTCCACCCATTAAGGCTAAGCTTATTTTTATTGGACCTGTTCCATCACTTGGTTCATTTCCGGCATCTTTTGAACAAGCAGCGAGGATTAGAGATAGTGATAATACGAGAGCTATATACATGTGGACTTTTTTGTTCATACAAATTCTCCCCTTGTAAAATAATTTTAAGTCTTATCTCTATAGACTTAATATAGCGCTTACATATGAAGTGATTGAAAGATGATAAAGATGTCTCCCTCCCTTTCCCATTTTGAAAACTAGAGTTATCCAAATTACTATGATTACTAATATTAAGCAAATAAGGAAAATTAAGCAATTACTTTTTGATTATTTGAAATCATCAAAAGTATTGAAATTGTCGAATTATAGGTTAAAAACTTTTTGAATAGGTTTGTATTATGTTTCTTTTTGGTCATATGTAGTTTTAACAACATTGTTAGAATACCTTCATGAAGGAAAATGGGGGAATTAAAGCAATATTGGTCGACTGCTAAAATAATAAAAAGAATGTCGTTTAAATTTCTATTTCTTAAATATAAAAATGTTTTAGTGAGTAGCCTATTATTGACAAATTATCATTTTCCCGCATATTAATTAACAACTAGAATCTTTTTGCTTTTTACACTTTCTCCTATTCTATGAACTAGACAAGAGAATGGAAAGGTAAAGTATGACAAGGAAAAAGAGTTTTATTTTGTCAATGGTAAAAGTATATAAATACAATGAAAGCGAAGTCTTGTACAAACAGACTTCGCTTTTTTATCCATCTAATCTTCCTTGAAGATCAATTTATTTTCTTTTTCCGCCTAAGAAGCATTATTGTACCTACTGCCAAACCACTTACTGGAATACCTACTCCAGTCGCCGTCATCATTTTCTTGTGATTTTCTTGTTTTCGAAGTTTTTGTCCCTCGTTAAATAAAGAATCATACAGTTTTATAGATTCTTTACTTTCTTTAAATTCTTCTGGAATAAAGTATTTTGAATGCGAATGCCCATTTTCGAATGCCATCTCTTTTATCTTTTTTGCAGTATTATTAGATTCATATCCTTCTTTATGCCAATCTAGTAAATCCTTTTCTTCAAGGAAGAGGAAGGAAGGTGATAATCGATAATTGAGTAAGTTTCGTTCATTTTTTAGGGCTCTATATCTTCATGCCAATTGATTGGTAAAAAATATACATATTGACCAAGAGTTACCATAGTATTAAAATTAAATGAAATCGGTTTCAAAAATGTTGCTATGAAGTGATTAGCAATGGGGGACAGTTATGAAAAAGGGAAATATAACAATATATGATATCGCTAAAGAAGCTAGTGTATCACCAGCAACGGTTTCCAGATTTTTAACTGGAAATGCAAATGTGCGTCCACAGACGATGAGGAGAATCGCTGATGCAATAGAGAAATATAGTTTTAGACCGAATAGTTTGGCGAGAAGCTTATTACATAAGCAATCGAAAACAATTGGTTTTATTTTACCCGACATCAATCATCCTTTCTTTTCGACTCTCGTTCAAAAAAGTGAGGCGCATGCTTTGGATCTTGGGTATACAGTGTTTCTATGCAACACATTAAATAACTCAGAAAATGAATCGAAATACTTGCATAGTTTGGTAGAAAAGCAAGTGGATGGTATTATCTATTTGGGTGGTAGAATTAATGATACTGAAACAGACGAGGAATATGCTCAAGAAATAAAAAAAGTGATGGAGAGGGTTCCGGTTGTTTTTGTTAATGGTCAAATGACAGGTGTAGATGCCCATGTAGTGAGGACAGATGAAGAATCTGGCATTGAAAATCTTGTGGAATTATTACTAAATCTAAATCATACAAAAATTGGTTTCCTTGGTGGAAAGAAAGGAATAAGTTCAACTGATTTGAAAAAGAACACTTTTGTTCAAACGATGAAAGGAAAAGGGTTTGATGTCAATGAAGATTGGGTTTTAGGAAGCGGGTTTAATATTGAATCTGGTGAGGATGTTGCGTCCCGTTTACTATACTTAAATGAGAGACCTACAGCGTTAATATGCGCTAACGATTTGGTAGCGATTGGGGTAATAAAAATACTTACTAAATTTGGATTAAAAGTTCCGGAAGATATTTCGGTTGTTGGGTTTGATGATATCTATTTAGCGAAGTATTTCCCACCAGGACTTACGACGGTAAGTCAAAACTATGATCAGTTGGGTCAAACAGCCATTAATGTATTAGTAGATTTAATTAATGAGAGAGAAGCAGAGAAAGAAACTATTGTACCAACATCGCTAGTTTTAAGAGATTCCTGTAAATTATGTTCAGAATGATTCTTTCCATAGGATGGGATTAAATCATTTTGAAACTGATTTCATTATTGGGAATTTTAAACATAAATGGTATTTACTTTTAACGCAAACGGAAATATAATGAAAAATAGGAAGCGCTTTCAAGTGAAAGATAGATGGAATTATAATAGATATGCAGATTGTCTTTTTAATAAATGAAAACGATTTCAAAATTGTGTTTTGTTGTTTGCTTTTTAAAAGTTTCATCATTATACAGTATGATTTTTGAGGTATATATGAAACCCATTTCATTATTGTAGTAAGTAAACGGGCAACAAGAAAAAATAGAACAAAATTTTAAGGAAGGGTTATTCATGTAGGTGGAATGTCATTGTTTAATAATCAATAAGAAGTACATTAAGTACCGCATCTTTGAAATTATGTTGCCGTTTTTGACTCAAGATTATGTTAGGGAGGATGTAAATGAAAACAGAAACTAGGCAATCAGAGTCATCTATTGTTCAAAAACAAACAAAAGATTCTATGTTTAAAAGAATGTGGAAGAATCGAACTCTTCTTCTTATGTGTTCGCCTGCTATTATTTTCTTTGCTATCTTTGCTTATCTCCCCATGCCAGGGCTATATCTCGCATTTGTCAACTTTGATTATTCACTGGGAATCTTTAAGAGTGCTTTCGTAGGATTTGATAATTTTCGTTTTTTAGTGATGACCGGTGATTTGTGGCGGTTGACCTTTAATACGATTGCGTACAACCTTGCTTTTATCATTTTTGGCAATATCCTTCAAATCGGTGTAGCCATTATGCTAAACGAATTAGCAAGTAAATGGTTTAAAAAAGTATCCCAGACCATCATGTTTCTACCACATTTTATTTCCGCAGTCCTTGTTGGACTTTTAGCCTACAACATACTTAGCTACGATTACGGAATGCTTAATTCATTTTTGAAAGCAGTCGGCTTGGATCCAGTCCAGACCTATTCGAATCCTACAATTTGGCCATATATTATTGTCATCACTTTCCTTTGGCAATCGACAGGATATGGATCGATCATCTATTTTGCCGCCATCATGGGTCTTGATAGAGGCATACTTGAAGCAGCTGAAATTGATGGAGCCAATGCTTTCCAACGTATTCGATACATCATTATTCCTTGGCTTAAACCAACCTTTATTATTTTACTCTTATTCTCATTAGGTGGAGTTTTGAAAGGAAACTTTGGATTGTTTTATAACTTAGTCGGTGCCAACAATACAATGCTCTATCCAACCACAGACATTATTGAAACTTACGTATTTCGTACGTTAATGACAAACTTTAACTTTTCATTAGGAAGTGCAGTAAGTTTGTATCAATCTATTCTAGGATTCTTTATCGTGATTACAGCTAACTGGTTTGTTAAAAAAGTGTCGCCGGAAAATTCATTGTTTTAAAGGAGGGACTTGTTTTTGGAAAAAGCAGCTAGAAGTAATGTGGATTTTTCAACAATGATGGTTCGTATCATTGGATATGGTTTCATTGGTTTTTTCGCTTTATGTTGTCTTTTGCCATTTGTTATGATTTTGGCTTCTTCCTTTACAACCGAGAAGGCCATTATGGAAAGTGGATTTGTTTTATGGCCAAAAGAATTTACAACTTTTGCATACGAAATTGTTTTTCAAAATCCAAGGCTTGTTATTGGATCGTATGTCGTCACGTTGATTATTACAGTTGCCGGGACTGCAATTGGTTTATTTATTGTAGCGATGACAGGCTATGCCTTGCAGCGGGTGGACTTCTTGTATCGTAATAAAATATCGTTTTATATTTACTTTACAACCCTTTTTTCTGGCGGACTTGTCCCGTTTTATCTTTTAGTTACGAAGTATATGCACCTTAACGATAATTATCTAGCGGTATTATTGCCAGGTTTGTTAAGTCCTTTTTTAATCATTATGATGAAGGCGTTTACAAAATCGATTCCACATGAGATTACAGAATCTGCAAAGATGGATGGTGCGGGAGATTTTACGATATTTGTACGATTAATTTTACCTATGTCAACTCCGGCTCTTGCGACAATAGGACTTTTCATTGCCTTAGGATATTGGAATGAATGGTATCATTCCATGCTTTTTCTTTCATCTAATATGGAATATAGACCACTGCAGCTATTTCTATATAACGTTATTACTAGTGCTGACTTTATAAGAAATTCAGCTGCATCTTCAAATGTACCGCCGCAGGATGTCCCGCTTGAATCTATGAAAATGGCGACAGCGATTGTGGCAACTGGACCAGTTATATTGTTTTATCCGTTTGTACAAAGATATTTTATTAAAGGTATTACCATTGGTGCTGTTAAGGGGTAATGGAATATGATTGAGGATTTCCTCATTTCATAGAGGTTTTTTAGAACAAAAAAACGAAAAGGGAGGCAATAAAATGTTGAAGGTAAGAAATTACTTTGTAATCACCATGGTAATGCTGTTGATCTTTAGTCTTGCGGCCTGCAGCGGCTCTGACAAAACGGGTTCGAAAAATCCTAATCCAGGGACAAAAGTAAACGATGATGGGGAAGTCGATACCTCCAAATTTGTTACCATTACGTACATGATGTTGGGAGATAAACCGACCAATGGACAATTGGAAAAAGTAATGGAACAAGTAAACGCTAGATTAAAAGAAAAAGTAAATGCTCATCTTGAGTTGAAATGGATTGAATGGGCGGATTATATGACAAAGTATAATCTTACTCTAGCTTCTGGTGAACCAATTGACTTAATTATCACAGCAACTGACTGGCTGGATGCTTGGGGAAATGCTCAAAAGGGTGCTTTCTTAGATATTTCCGATCTTCTACCAACTTTTGCCCCTCAGACATATCAAGAAGTTCCAGAGGAAAACTGGGAGCAAACAAAATACAATGGAAAAATTATGATGATTCCGGAAGACTCCTATACTCAATGGGTCAACCATGGATTTTTCTATCGCACGGATTGGGCAAAAGAATTTGGAATTAACGAGCATATTAAAGATTTTGAGATGTTAGGTAAGTACTTCCAAGGAATTATTGATAATAAGCCAGGTGTTATTCCTTGGGATGCTCAAGGAACAAATGTTACTACTGCATGGGGATATGTTAATTCTTATTCAGATGAAATTGAACTTCCAATCACGACAGGAGTATTTCCAATTTACTGGGGTAAATCATATGAAGATTTCAGCACTGTTGTAAGTCCTGTGTTCGAACCCATTTTTGCAGACTATGCGAGACTTATGAAAGATTGGGCAGATAAGGGTTATTGGCGCACAGATGTATTGAATTACAAAGGTGACACTCGTGAATTGTTCCAAGCTGGTAAAACGGGTGCTGACCAGCATCATACGCAAACATTCTCAGGTTTACGCCCACAAATGGATAAAAAACAACCTGGTTCAGACATTGATATGTTTGCTTGGTCTGATACTCGTGACAATTTAATTTCAATGTCGATAACTCACGGTGCTACTGCTGTCGGAGCTCATAGTAAAAATCCAGAGAGAGCTCTTATGGTATATGATTTAATTCGTAATGATGAGGAAATTTACAGATTGTTTAACTACGGTATTGAAGGTGTACAATACGAAATTGTAGACGGTAAACGTGTTCGTCCTGAAGGATATGATGATACTAAAGATTCATTTAGTTCAAACTTCTGGGGTGGCCGTGTTGACAAATTCGAAATCCCATCAGAAGACCAGTGGGATGGAATGGAAGGGATTTACGCAAAATACGATAATATTAAGAAACCATTCCCTTATGGTCAATTTGTCTTTGATAGTAAGCCGGTAGATGCTGAAATTGCAGCTCTATCCCAAGTGACCGCACAACTTATACCAGCTATTGCCTTTGGTAAAGCAGGAGACCCAGATAAAGCTGTCAATGACTTAAGGAAAAGATTAGAAGCAGCTGGCTACGAAAAAGTTCTAAACGAAATCCAAAAACAAATGGACGAATATAAAAAATTAGTAGAAGGTAATTAAACATCACGTAGAAAGGGCTATCAAGTACATTTGATAGCCCTAAGTTGTTTGATTTGCCAGATTTGTTTGAGTGCCAGGCACTCAAACAAATCTGGTACTATTCTGAATTGTGTCTAAATTGTATGAGTGCCTGGCACTCTAAAAGAGGTGTAATTTGAAGATGGTAAATGTGATTGATCAGGAATGGGATTTGTCTGTTAAGAGGAGAAAGTTTAATTATGAGTGGAAATTTTTGAAGGGTGATAATTCCAATGCGTTTAAGGTTGAGTTTGATGATTCGGATTGGCGTACACTAGACTTGCCGCATGATTGGAGTATTGAAGGTCCTTTTAAGGAAGAGTATGCGAGTTCAACTGGTTATTTGCCGGGAGGAATTGGTTGGTATCGGAAGTGTTTTATTGTTCCAGAAGGTGTGAAGGAAAGAAAAGTATTAATACAATTCGATGGAGTTTATAAAAATAGTGAAGTGTGGGTCAATGAACATTATCTTGGCAAAAGACCTTATGGATACAGTTCATTTCATTATGATTTAACCCCTTATTTACACTTTGATAAGAAGGAAAATGTGATTGCTGTTAAGGTAGATCATTCGGACTTTGCGGATTCTCGTTGGTACACGGGGTCTGGAATATATCGAAATGTATTTATCCAGCAGACTGATAAAGTGTATATTCAGCCGTATGGAATATTTGTCACAACCCCTAATATTACAAACGCAGAAGCGGAGGTTGTTATTCAGACAAATGTGAAGAATGAACATTGTAATGAAGCAAATATCATAATTGAACATTCAATTAATGATGCTGCAGGTAAAAAAATCATTGCGGGTTCATCCATGGAGACAATTCAAGCAAATGATGAACAAAACTTTTCACATTCCGTTTTTCTTGAACAGCCCAATTTATGGGCACCGGATCATCCGTATTTATATAATGTTGAAACAAAAGTGATCAAGGATGGTAAAGTAATAGATTTTGAGGTAACTCCACTTGGTATAAGACATTTCCATTTTGATGCAGACACAGGTTTTTATCTTAATGGAAAGAACATAAAAATGAAAGGTGTATGTATCCATCATGATGCTGGGTGTCTTGGTGCTGCAGTTCCTGAAAAGGTGTGGCACAGGCGATTGCAGCTTTTAAAAGAGGCTGGTGTTAATGCTATTAGAATGAGTCATAACCCACCTGCACCAGAGCTGCTGGATATGTGTGATGCTTATGGGTTCCTAGTCCAAGATGAAGCATTTGATGAGTGGGAATATCCTAAGAACAAATGGGTAGAAGGTTGGAATAAAGGCGAACCATCGTTGGACGGGTATGCTGCTGACTTTACTGAGTGGGCGGAAATTGACTTGAGGGATATGGTGATAAGAGATCGGAATCATCCGTCCATTATTTTCTGGAGTATTGGGAATGAAATTGATTATCCTAATGATCCATATTCACACCCAGTACTTAAAGGACGTTACAAAGCAGGAAAGCCTAAAGCAAAGGGCATGGGTGATATTGCAAAAAGGTTGGCAAATGTTGTAAAACAATTTGATCCAACGCGGCCTGTTACTGCTGCATTAGCAAGTGCTGTCATGTCAAATGAAACTGAATTTCCAGATGCTCTTGACGTAGTGGGTTATAACTATCAAGAGTTTCTATATCACGAAGATCATAAAAAATACAATAAGCGGGTGATATATGGAAGTGAAAACGGAAGACATCACGATGCATGGTTTGCTGTAGAAAATAATGACTTTATATCTGGACAATTTATCTGGACAGGGATTGACCATTTGGGAGAAGCTCGTGGTTGGCCAATTCGTCATGCTACTCCGGGAATGCTCGATCTTGCAGGATTCAAAAAACCTTTATACTACTTCAAACAAAGTCAATGGTCTCATAAAGATATGGTCCATATAGGAATAACTTCTATTAAAAATCCAGTTCAAATTAACTGGGATCATGAAGTCGTCTGCCAATGGAAAGGAAATGAAGGAGATACAGTAAGGGTTGCTTGCTGTACTAATTGTCCTGAAGTGGACTTACTTTTGAATGGTGAATCTGTAGGTGTCAAAAAACGTATAGATTTCCCTGGTGGAACTATCTATTGGGACATTCCATATTCTCACGGTACATTAAAAGCGATGGGGAAACGAAAAGGAACCATTTGCTGTACACATGAATTAAAGACTGCTGGTGTGCCTATTAAAATACAACTGCATTCAGATGTACCAGCCATTAAACCTAACAAACAGGAGGTGGCGCATGTTGAAGTAAATATCCTTGATCAAGACAATTACCTTGTCTATGATGCGGATAATGAAATACATGTTGCTATCAATGGACCAGGTGAAATTATCGGTATTGAATGTAGTAATCCTAAGAGCCATCAGGATTATCAAGCAAAGTACAGAAAGGCTTTTAATGGCAAGTTATTAATTTATATAAAAGCTACTGATCAACCAGGAATCATTCATTTAGAGGCGTCTTCATTGAATTTGGAGAGCTCATCCATAGAAATAGAGGTTAGATAAAAAGTGTTTAATTAATTTGAATATTCAAATTACTAGGGGGGAATATGATAGAATACGAGGTAACTTAATATATTGACGTTTTTCTTTCCTTCAGTAAATGATAATCCTGTAAGCATAACATCATAACACTCATTAGATTACGAAAAGAATCATGCAAAATAGTTGTTGCACATACTTTCGAATAAAATAGATAAAAAGAAATTCAGGAATCAGATGGAAAATCCCGTCTGATTCCTTAGATTATGTGATTAAACTTATAAAAATAGAATAACTTAAGTCTATCTTCAATTCTATTTTCCCAACAAGAATCTTTCATTAGAGTCACATATTTCTAAATAAAATTAAAGGAACCATTTGTACATATTTCCGTTGCCATATCCATCCGAGAGAATTTGTTCTATTAGGAATATGTATCATTTTATTTTGTCATTTTCATAAAAATATATAAAAGTAGAAGGTTATTTAGTTTTACTGGCGAAAAGAGTAAGAATCATTCTATTTTTAAATTCATGGAGGGATGATGTTTGAAGAGCATTCGCGTTAATGGAGTCGGTAAGGAAATTTCGAGGCTTGTCATGGGTTCAGGTGGTTTTACTCCGGATCATATGGATCGTGTAACGGATGTGTTAAATCATTATTTAGAAATGGGCGGAAATACGATTGATACGGCCTTCATTTATTATGGGGGAAAAAGCGAGGAAGCGATTGGGATTTGGATGGAGGAAAATAAGCGTCGTGACGATGTGATTATTTTAACAAAGGGTGCTCATCATAATGCAGATGGTCCACGTGTCAGCAAAAAAGCGATTGATGAAGAATTAGAAATTAGCTTGGATAGATTAAGAACCGATTATGTTGAATTGTATGCTCTTCATCGTGATAATCCTGAAGTGCCTGTCGGGGAAATTCTCGAGATTTTAAATGCTCATGTAGAAGCGGGTCGCATTGGTGCGTTCGGTGGATCTAACTGGTCGATCGAAAGGCTTCAAGAAGCGAATGACTATGCAGAAAAACACGGTTTGATAGGATTCACTTTCAGCAGTCCCAATTTAAGTCTTGCCAAACCTAATGAGCCATACTGGGCAGGGTGTATATCCGTTGATGACCCAATGCTCGCATGGCATGAAGAAAATTATATGCCGCTATTTTCTTGGTCCTCGCAAGCGAGTGGTTTTTTTACTGGACGATTTACACCTGAGGATCGCTCACATGAAGATATTGTCCGCGTTTATTACAGTGATGAAAATTGGGAGCGCTTTCGACGGGCTGAACAGATGGCGAAGGAAAAAGGGGTTGAAACTGTTCAAATCAGTTTAGCTTATGTATTGAATCAAAGTTTTCCAACTGCAGCGATTATTGGGCCGCAAAACAAGCAGGAATTAGCATCTTGTAGACAAGCCTTAGACATTCTTTTAACGGAGGAGGAACTGAAGTGGCTTGACCTTCGTAATATTAACTGACTTTTCCACTAGAAAACAAGCTTTGCAATTTAGAAACTACCTCTACGATTACACTCCATGATGATATTTACTTTCCATTTCACTAAAAAAACGTTGAGAAATAAGGGGGATTTTTTATGTCTTCTAATCTATTTTCTTTAAAAGGAAGAACGGCACTCGTTACAGGAGGTTGTCAAGGTCTAGGGTTAGAATTTGCAAGAGCGCTCGCATCAGCTGGCGCCAATGTAGCGATTACGAGTAGGGACGTTGAAAAGGCAGAAAATGCTGCACAGGAATTGACTAATCATTATGATTCAAATGTTTCGGGACATGCAGTCGATGTGTTGGATGCTAAGCAAATAGATGAGTTAGTGGAACAGGTTATAGCAGAGCATGGAAGTATTGATATTTTAATCAATAATGCTGGAGTGAATATTCGTAAGCCTCTTTTAGAATATGATGAAGAAAGTTGGGATTTAGTTCAGGAGACGAATTTAAAAGCTCCTTTCCTCGTTTCGAAAGCGGTAGCTCCGCACATGATTCAACAACGATATGGAAGAATTATTAATCTTGCTTCGATGTTAGGAATGGTAGGGCTTGCTGAACGATCTGCCTATTGTTCTAGTAAAGGCGGTCTCATTCAATTAACAAAAGTGATGGCGCTGGAATGGGCTGAATATAATATTACGGCGAATGCGATTTGTCCTGGACCATTTGCAACTGAATTAAACCAAGTTGTCATCAATAATCCTGAAGCGAATCAATTTTTCCTTGATCATTTGCCGATTAAGCGATGGGGAAAACCAGATGAGTTAGCCGGGTTGATTATTTACCTTGCTTCAGAAGCTTCAAGTTTTATGACTGGATCCTCGATTGCCATTGATGGTGGTTGGACAGTGGAATAAAGTCTGGGCCAAATAGGATTTGAATTTCATGTAGTAACTAGGAGGAGATAGCATGCAGTTTGGACTTACGGCGTACGGAACTGTCTTTTATATGGGATTACATCCAAAAGCGGAAAAACCACGAATCACGGCTATACAGCAAATGAAGATGGCAGAGGAATATGGATTAGAAGGGGTAGAATTGCCATTCGATCTATTAGTGCACGCCAATTTGGATGAGGTTAGAGAGTATGCGAGAGACCATAATTTGTTTATAAATATCGCTGCAGGTGGTTATGATCCGGAACTTTTAAAACGAGTTCTTCAGCTCGGCGGAAATATTAACGCACGTACGGTTAGAACGGTCGTAGGTGGGGCTGATTTTGGCGGAGACCGCAGAAAAATGAGTGGCAAATGGGAAGCGTTTCTTCATGAAATTTTAGTTTCCTTCCAAGAGGCTGTTAAGACGGCTGAGGAAGTAGGGGTTCATTTAACCGTAGAGAATCATCAGGATTTAGCATCAGAAGAGCTCATTTGGATATGTGAAACCATCAATTCCGATTATTTTGGAATTACATTAGATGCCGGGAATCCATTAGCTACTGCTGAAGTTCCGATGGATTTTTTTTCAAAAATGGCTCCGTATATAAAAAATGTCCATTTAAAAGATTACAAGATTTATTGGTCAGATGAAGGCTATCGTCTCGCTCGCTGTCCTGTTGGACAAGGAGTGATTGATTTTCCAGCGCTTTTTTCATTAATGGAAGAAGTGAATCCAAATATTACGTTATCGATTGAACATGGGGCGTTAGAAGCAAGGCATGTCCGAGTTTTACAGGAGGATTATTGGACGGAATATCCGGACCGAACGGCCAAACAGCTGACACGTCTTCTTCGTTTTATAGAAGACCATGCTTTTACAAAAGGAGATTGGCGTACTCCATATGAAAAGGGAGAAACCGCAGAGGCGATTGCCACATATGAAATGGAGGAAATGGCCATTGGAATGGCTTATTTATCTTATTTGATGAAGAAAAACGATACCCTACAATTGGAGGCGTAATATGCAAGCTTTAAAAGGAAAAAATGCACTAGTTACGGGTTCAAGCCGCGGATTGGGAAAACAATATGCTTTTGATTTAGCGAAAGCAGGGGCCAATGTGATTGTTCATGATATTAATAATCATGCTGCAAGTGAATTTAATGAAGCCGAGTCGGGACACGAAGTAGCTAGGGATATCCAGTCTCTTGGCGTAAAGGCAGAATTTATTGCCGGTGATTTATCCTATCCGAAGCAGGCCTCCAGTGTGGTAGCAGAGGCCATTAATCGTTTTGGGGCAATTGATATATTAGTCAATAATGCTGGAGGAGATATTGGCTTTTCTACGCCACGTCCCAATCCGAATGATGCCTTGGATATATCAGTTGAAGATATTCGCTCTGTCGTCGATCGAAATTTACTGACGACAATGTATATGTGCAAGTATGTTGGACTTCATATGAGGGAAAGAAAGTCTGGGAAAATCATTAATGTCGGTTCGATTGCGGGGCATGTGCCAGTGCGTGAAGGGATCATCTATGCGACGGCAAAGGCTGGAATCTCTTATTATACGAGAAGTTTAGCAGAGCAATTACGACCTTATGACATAAATGTAAATGCCATTTCACCAGCTCCCACTTATACAGGCAGATTTTTAGCAACTCGAACAGTCAAGGAAGAAGAAGGCAAATCCCGTTTGCAGAAAATTGCACATCCCGAAGATATGTCGGGCATCGTGATGTTTTTATGTGGACCATCTGCTGGTGTTCTAACGGGGGAAACGATTGTTTGTTGGGTGTGATATTGTGTGAGTGCCAGGCACCCAAACAACTCTGGAACTATTCTGAATTGTTCGGGTGCCTGGCGCACTAATTAAAAAGGAAGAAAGAGTGATGTGAATGAGCAAACGTCTTCAAGATAAAGTAATTGTCATCACGGGATCGACAAAAGGAATTGGAAAAGGTATTGCTTTGATGTGTGCAGATGAAGGAGCTAAAGTTGTTGTTAGTGGGAGAAATCGAGATGCGGGGAATGTGGTTGTAGAAGAAATAATGAGTAGGTACGAAACCGAAGCGATTTTTATTCAAAAAGATATTGCATCCGAGCAGGCTTGTAGAGAGTTAATCGAGGAATCTGTTGCTCATTTTGGCCGAATTGACGGCTTGGTTAATAATGCAGGAATTTTTCCAAGGGGAACTATTCTTGATACGACAGAAGAGTTATTTGATTCCATATTTGATGTGAATATAAAAGGAGCATTCTTTTGTTCTAAATTCGCCATACGAGAGATGTTGAAAACTGGAAAGGGTTCAATCGTTCAAATTGGGTCGACCAATGGGTATGCGGGTGGAGAAAATTTGGTTGCGTATTCCTGTTCGAAAGGAGCAATGCTTACTCTGAACAAAAGCATCGCTAGCCACTATGCTAAAAAGCAAATTCGTTCAAATTGGATAACCGTTGGATGGGTTGCCTCTGAAGGGGAAATCGAACTGCACGAAAGTATGGGAACAAACAAAGAAAAACTCGTAGAATGGGCAGAAAATGCAATTCCCACCGGAAAAATGCAAACAGCTGAGGACATGGCCTACGGTGTTGTATACTTACTATCAGACGAATCCAGCCAGGTCACAGGCACAGAACTACATATTAACGGCGGCTTAGGCTTACGGAGCTCCAGATAATTGTTTGAGAGTTGTGTGAGTGCATTGTGTGAGTGCCAGGCACTCACACAACTCTGGAACTATTCAGAATTGTTTGGTGGTGTCAAGAGCGTATGACTGACGTTAAATAAGAAAGGAAATGAGTAAAGAGGAAATGGAAAATGTTGAGCGTGGGTTAGAGATATTGGAGGAACTTAAAGAAACGGTAGTCCCGGAAGGAATGCTTGCTGTATGGTTTTTAGGTCAGAATAGTGTTCTTTTGAAGGGAGCGGGGAATAAGGTTGTTTGTATCGATCCTTATTTGGAGTCTGCACCATATCGGGCATTCGCTCCTCCTTTTCAGCCGGAATTGTTAACAAATATTGATTATGTTTGTATCTCGCATGATCATAGCGACCACTTAGATCCATATTCTGTGGAGGCGATTGCTAAGGTCAATAATCAAACAAAGTTTATCGCTCCCGCTTATTGTCATGAGCAATTGCGAGAATGTGGTGTCAATGAAGAAAATATAGTGGAAGCTGATACGAATCTAGACTGGTGCAGTACGGATGTGAAAATAAAAGCCATCCCGGCTGCTCATGAGGAATTTGAATACTCTCCTGAGCATGGCCACCGATTTGTAGGATTCATTTTGGATTGGAACGGTGTAAAAATATATCATGCTGGGGATACAGTTATTTATCCTGGATTAGTAGATACGTTGAAAAAGGAAGCCATTGACTTGGCTCTTCTTCCGATTAACGGAAGAGACTTTTTTAGAAATGAGCGAAATATTGTAGGGAATATGGACGTAAGAGAAGCGGCTGAATTAGCGGTTGCAGCAGGTGTCGATACTGTTATTCCTCTCCATTATGATATGTTTGCTGGAAATTCAGAAAAACCTGGTAGAATCATTGACTATTTTTACGAGAATTATCCGATGCAGAAATGTCATGTTTGTGCTCGATTTGAGAGGTTTATTTATGTTTCATCGGGAGCTTTAAAAGGGAAATAGGGATCTTCAGAAGTAAGAGGCATTTTTAAAATATCCCTTACCCTTGTAGCAAGTCACACTAGTCACCAATAAAAAGAAGTAACTGCCCTCTGCTCTGACAAGAAAGGGCGTGTTACTTCTTTTTAACGTTCTTATTTTTGGCCTGTGTTCTTTTTGCGTCTTGTAATTGCAACGATCAGATGTAACAGCACCTGGTCTATTTGCTAACGAAAAAAAGTAGAGAAGAGATGGATCACTAAGTATAAAATTAGATTATAGTAAAGATAACATTCCTTCTCCTAGCCATTTTTTATTTTTTTAATGTACTGTAAAGCTGGTACTGGGTTATTACATGTCATTAACGTTACGCCACAATCCAATGAATATTTGACTTGTTTCGCATCGTCTGGACAGAAGCTCCATGCAAGTTTTCCTGCACTTTTGTAAGATTGAACCATCTCACGGGTTAACACATTCATTTCAATCCCAATAGCCCACAATTTGGAAAAAGTTCCGTTTTTGCCTGGGATATAATTGGACATTTTATCTTCCGGAAACCCTTGAGTTTTGCATTGATACGTATCGTGAATATGCGCAACTATATTTGCCTCGAAGCTTGTAAATACACACCTGTCAAGAAAATCAAACTTCCTTAGGATCTCAATTGCCCTGTCAGCAACCTCTATTGCCTTGCTGCCACGCTTAATTTCAATATTAAAAAGTAATTCCGAATATGGTTGAAGCATCTTACAAAACTCTTTTAATGTGGGAATCCGTTGCCCATCACCTGCATCCAATTCTTTTAATTCTCTTAACGTAAAATCCTGCACCTTTCCCGAACCATTCGTCGTCCGATCCACCGTTTGATCATGGATAATTACGACTTCGTTGTCCTTAGATAGCCGAAGATCAAACTCAATCATATCTACTCCAATATCCACTGCTTTTTGAAAAGCCAAAAGAGTATTTTCAGGATAATTAGAACTAAAGCCACGATGAGCCGCTACAATTATATTAGATTCGGATTGAAGTCGTTCTATCATATTAGTAACCTTCTCCCATATAACTTTTCTAGTAGATGTTCAACGCCTAAGTACCATACAACTTATAATTCTCGATTGCAGAAAAGAAATCCTTCATTTTTTGTTTGTGAGGGAGGAATTGTGTAAGAATTGTGTGAGTGCCAGGCACCCAAACAAATTAGAAACGATTCAGAATAGTGTCAGAGTTGTTTGGGTGCCTGGCACTCATTTCTGACAATTGGTTAATGCTTTATTTGTATGGAATTCACTTTGTATTGTGTAACGAATCCTTTTTTTCAACGTCTAAAAAAGAAAAAGGGGAATTATAATTATGAAAATTCTTCACTGGTTTGTGAGTTTGGCAGTGATTACTTGTTTATTTTTTACTATATCGCCGATTAAAGGTTCTGCTTGTTCTTGTGTTCCAGTTGGCACGGTTCAGGAAGAGTTAGACCGTAGTTCAGATGTTTTTTCAGGTAAGGTTATTAGTATTGTAGATCCAAGTAAAAATAAAAAAGTCCGATCTTCCGCAGATTTGGTTGAGGTTACAATCGAAGTGAATCAATCCTGGAAAGGAAGTAAACAGTCTGAAATAGTTGTTTACACAGAAATAAGCTCGGCAAGTTGCGGCTTCGAATTTTCGTTAAATGAAGAATATTTAGTGTATGCAAACGACGTAGAAGGACAGCTCAGAGTGAGTCTATGTTCAAGAACAGCCCAATTGACAGCTGCTACAGAAGATCAAAATGAACTAGGAGAGGGTCAAAAACCCGTAAAAGACTCTCCACGAGATAACGAAAACATAAAAAAATCAGCCACACCCGATAAACCTGAGAAACCAAACAACGAAAATCAAATATACATCATTTCTACGGCCCTAGGAATAGGCTTAGCCGTCGGAATGGTCGTAGCGTTTATCATGAGAGGTAGAAAAAAGTAAATTGTGTGAGTGCCAGGCACCCAAACAACTCTGGAACTATTCTGAATTGTTCGGGTGCCTGGCACTTTTGTTTATCCTTCATATTGTTTTCGAAATTGGTGGGGGGTAAGGCCTTCTTTCTTTTTGAAGAAACGGCTAAAGTATGCTGTTTGTTGGAATCCGCAGTTTTCTGCTATTTTTTCTATACTCCAATTTGTTGAGATGAGGAGGATTTTTGATTGGTCAAGACGAACTTGGTTTACGTATTCTACTGGGCTGTATCCAAGGGTATTGATCATACATCTAGCGATATAGTTGGGATGGTAGCTTAGTGATTCTCCTAGCTCTTTATAGTTTATTTTATTGGCGAAATTTTTTCGCAAAAAAGAGGCGGCCTGTTCTGCTACAGCCATAGAGGGTGAGGATTTCGCCAAGTGATTTGTATTTGATAATTCCTGTAATAATTGTTGGAATTGCAGTTGTCTTTTCCATTCCCATGAATAAGTAGTATTTTCTTCTATTGATAATAAATGTCTGCATAAAAGGTCCACGGTGCTCCAATTATGAATGGTCCCATGCTTTGGAAGTGTGATCCAAAATGGGTACTCCGAAAAAGCACTTCTATCCTCAGTTTTATCAATATCCAATCCCCTTCTTGTAGATGCATCAGTGATTTCATTCCAATCCTTCACTGATTTAAAATGGATCCAATAAAAATGGGTTTCTGATTCGCATGGTTTCACCGTAAAATGATGGCGATCGGGATATAGAATGAGTGCTTGTTTTTCTTCAACAGGAAACGTATTTAGGTTTTCCCCCATCAGTAAACAACCTTTCGTTACGATGAGTAAATCAAATACTCCTATTTTATTGCGGTTTGGATGAGATTGCCCAACAGTATATGTATCTTCTCCCGCAGCTAAGATGATTGGTAAAGGTGGTGCAATTAATTGTAGCATATTGTCATTTCTCCCCTATGAAAGGTTACGATAGTGCAAATAGTTGTTTGAATTTTGCATTATTTAATCAAGATTATACCAATATAATAGGCTCAGATGTAAATAGAAATAGATAAAGGTGGGGAGAGTTGTTGAATAATAGTACATATCTGGGTTTAAAAGAAACCGCTTTCCAGTCATTGCCGCTTGGTAGTATAAAACCCGCTGGATGGTTAAAAAATCAATTGGAAATACAAGCAAATGGATTTACTGGTCATTTAGATGAACATTGGGAAGATGTCGGTCCTAATAATGGCTGGCTTGGTGGAGCTGGGGATAGTTGGGAGCGTGGTCCATATTATTTAGATGGCCTTCTACCATTGGCGTATCTTTTAGAGGATAAAAGATTAATAGAAAAGGTTCAGCCATGGATAGAATGGACAATCTCTAGTCAAAGGGAAGATGGCTCTTTTGGTCCTGCCTATGTGAAGACTGTTAATACTGAAGTGGGAAATCACGACTGGTGGCAAGATTTTATTATGTTAAAAGTACTGACTCAGTATGAAGAGGTATCGAAGGATGAGAGAGTCATTCCTTTCATGTCGAAGTATTTTTCATATATGAAAGGTGCGCTTGTTGATCGGCCCTTAAAAGAATGGCATGAAGCTCGTGGAGGGGATTTATTATTATCCATTCATTGGCTTTATGAAAGAACAGGGGACTCCGAGTTACTTGAATTGGCAAGTATAGTACAAGAACAAACGATAGATTGGAATCATATTTTTGCGAAATTCCCTTACTGGAGGAAGCAAACAGAATGGAATCATCGCACACATGTAGTAAATGTTGCGATGGGAATCAAAACGCCAGCTGTTTTTTATCGGCAAACTGGAAATGAATACGATAAGGAAGCTGTATATAAAGGAATTCAGAGCTTAATGACCTATCATGGTCAAGCACATGGGATGTTTTCAGGAGATGAATGGCTGTCGGGGACCCATCCGAGTCAAGGTGTTGAATTATGTGCAGTTGTAGAATATATGTTCAGTATGGAAAACCTCACTCGCATATTGGGGGACGGGATGTTTGGGGATATTTTAGAAAAAGTTACATTTAATGCTCTTCCAGCAACGATCTCACCTGAATGGGATTCTCACCAATATGATCAACAAGTAAATCAGGTCATCTGTAATTTAGCAAAAAGGCCATGGTCGAATGGTCCAGATGCCAATATGTTTGGTTTGGAGCCGAATTTCGGTTGTTGTACTGCGAACATGCACCAAGGATGGCCAAAGTTTACCGCTAGTTTATGGATGGCTACTCAAGATGACGGGTTAGCAGCAGTTTCATATGCGCCTTGTACTGTTAAAGGGTTTGTGGCAGATGGGAAGGATATCGAGCTAGTGGTTAAGAGTAATTATCCATTCCGTGAACATGTGAGCATAGATATAAACCTTAAAGAAAAGGCGACCTTCCCTATTATGTTAAGAGTCCCAGACTGGTGCCCGGATATGAAGGTATCTGTAAACGGAGAACGTCAACATGGCATCGTTGAGAATGGATACGCCCGTTTTGAAAGAGAATGGAATCCAAATGATCGAATTGAAATTCAACTTCCAATGCAAGTGCAATTAGAAGAACGAAATAACAATGCAATAAGTGTGAACCGTGGACCGCTCGTATATGTGTTGCCAATAGAAGAAAATTGGATTCAAGTTCATGAACGTGAACGTTTCCATGATTGGGAGGTTTACCCAGCTTCAGCTTGGCGTTATGCCTTAACCCAAAATGCAGAATTTGATGTTGAAGTAGAAGAAAACATGGACCTTCACTATCAACCATTTAAAGCCAACCATGCTCCAATAAGACTACTAACAAAAGGAAGACTACTCTCAAATTGGATGATGAAACAAAACTCAGCTGCAGCCCCGCCAAAAAACCCAAAACCGTACGCTAACGCCCTAGAAGAAACAATCCAACTCGTTCCATATGGATGCGCCCGGTTAAGGATCGGAGAATTTCCAGTATTGAAATAAGAAGAAGTGTTTGGAAATTGTTTGAATTGCTTGATTTGTTTGAGTGCCAGGCACTCAAACAAACCAGGCACTCAAACAAATTGGAAACAATTCAGGATTATTTAATTATCGTCTATAACGATCAGTGGAATTGAATCGGTTTTATTGGATGGGGTGATAGGAGTGGAGCTTTTATTTTATAGTGATTGTTACTTAAATTTATCGAATTAATGAAATCGATTTTATTTATGCGATTACTAGTGAGAGGGACTGAAAATTGACCACGATAAGGGATATAGCTAGGATTGCCGGTGTTGCTCCTTCTACGGTTTCGCATGTGTTGAATGGAACAGCACCGGTTAGTTCAAAAACCAAAGAAAAAGTACAAAAGATTATTAAAGAGTATCAATTCCAACCGAACTTTATTGCTAAAAGTTTAAAACAAAATAGAACATTTACGATTGGAGTGTTGACCGATAATTTCATGGATTTTGTTCCATCTATGGTTGATGGAATAGAAGAATATTTGTATCAACAAAATTATTCCATATTAATCTCTAAAATAAGATATGAAAAAGAAAAGGAATGGGATTATACACAACTTTTTAACCCAAAACAAATAGATGGATTGATTTATGCGAGTTCATGGGTCAGAGAAATTCAATGGAAAACGCCTAATATCCCTCACACCTATGTATACGGATATACTCAGGACCTAGCGGAAGATTATGTTATACCGAATGATCTTCAAGGTGCTTATGTAGCGGCGATGTATTTAATACATTTAAGACATCATAAAATCGGTTTTATTAATGGTCCAATTGATTGGAATGCATCAATAGAACGATTGAATGGATTTATTGAAGCGCACCGAAGGGAAGGTCTTGAAATATATCCGAAATGGATAAGATCAGGTGATTGGTCGAGTGCTTCAGGCTATAAATTGGCTCAAGATATGCTAAGCGGAAATGAAAAGCCTACAGCTATATTTGCAGGTAATGATCGAATGGCTGCAGGTGTGATTCAGTATTGTACAGCATATGGAATTAGGATTCCCGAAGACCTTTCGTTAATTGGCTTTGATAATACCGATTTTTCTTCTATATTAATCCCTGCTTTAACTACTGTTGAACTGCCTACTTATGAGATGGGAAAATTAGCTGCTAAGCGATTACTCGATAACATCCAAGGAAAAAAGGCATCTAATCTAAAGAAAAAAGTAGATTGCAAGTTAATAATAAGAGACTCGACAATCGAAAATAACACAACTTAAGTAATTTATTATGAAGCTTTCTACTTAAGGAGGTGGTATTTAACAATTAAGCAATATTAATTGGTAAACGTTCTTAATGCTTGTAACTAAATTTAAGGGGGAACTGTAGTGATGTCTAAAAAAATATGGATTATCATTTTCACTTCTATTTTATGTATTTTTATTACGGCATGCAGCTCAGATAATTCATCCAAGACTAGCAAAGGAAAAGATGATAGTGCAAAAGTAACGTTAAAATTCATGTATTGGGGAAGTGTATTTGAGAAGCAAGCAGTTGAAAAAATGGTAAAATCCTTTGAAGAAAAAAATCCTAACATAAAAGTAGATGCACAGCATGTTCCGAATGATTATGAAACTAAATTAAATACTTTAATGGCGTCCGGAGATTTACCAGATGTAGCCTATTTAGGAGAAGGTTTAGCATTAAAATGGGCTGAAGAAGGTAAAGTCATGGATATCACTCAATATATGATGGAATATGACGAGTTAAAAAACCGTATCCCAGAAACTTTCTATTATTTTGATAAAGGCAAAACAATTGGTACGAATACGGCTGGAGAAATTATGAGCCTATTTTATAATAAAGATTTATTTGAGGAAGAAGGCGTTGAGCTGCCGCCAGCTAATGCCAATGAAGCATGGGATTGGGAAACCTTTGTTGAAATGGCGCAAAAGCTAACTTTGGATAACCAAGGGCGAAATGCTTTGAACCCAAGCTTTGATGCAAAAAACATTGCCCAATATGGAATTTCCTTTCCGACTTGGTGGGCTGGTTGGTATCCATTTTTATTAAGTAATGGTGGTAGTATCACGAATGAAGATGGCACCCAATATACATTAAATAGTCCTGAGTCAGTTGAGGTTTTTCAAAATCTACAAGATTTAATGTATAAGTACCATGTCGCTCCTACTCCTACACAAAAGGAAAATATGCCTGCAACAAGTGTTCTTTTACAAACTAAAAAGGTTGCTATGGTGATGGATGGTCATTGGAATATCCTTGATTTTGGCGAAAGTAAATTAAATTATGGGATAGGTGTTCTTCCTAAGTTTAAAGAGGCAAAATCAGTTATATTTGGAGCCCCTACCATAATTTTTTCAGATACGAAGCACCCCGATGAAGCGATGAAGTTTTACTTATTCCATAATAATCCTGAAGAAGTTGACCTATTTGCAAAAGGATTATGGATGCCGCTCGAAGAGAAATATTACACTGAACAAGATGCGATCGATAGTTGGACAAATAATGAGGTTCACCCTCCAGAATTTAAGGAAGCAGTCATTGACTATACGTTAAATAATATTGAGGCTGGTCCATCATATAGTCTTAAAAACTTTGTTGAAATTGACCCTGCAATAGGATCAGGATTAGATCCTATTTGGTTAGGTAAAAAGCCAGCAAAAGAAGTTTTGGATGAACTAGAAAAAACGGTGCAGCCATTACTTAAAGGGTTATATGAACGATAAAATTTACGACAGGAAGATTACTTTTCTTCCTGTCCCTTTAAAAGGGAGGGGTTGCGATTGAACCTTACAAAGAAAACAAGATCAGGTCTATACGTTTCGGAACGAAGATGGGGCATTCTTCTTGCGTTACCCGCAATTCTTGGATTTTTAATTTTCACATTTGGCCCGATGGTGGCTTCCCTCTTTTTTAGTCTTACAGATTGGGAGATTGGTGGGGAATATACCTTTATCGGCCTAGACAATTATAAAACGATGTTAACAGAGGATCCTCTTTTTAAAAAGTCACTCGGTGCAACCCTTTACTATTCATTGGGAAGTGTTCCGCTCGTTATTATCGTAGCATTTATAGTGTCGCTGCTCTTAAATCAAAAGGTAAAAGGTTTATCTATTTTTCGTACAATCTATTATCTTCCCGTCATTGTGCCGAGCATTGCGAGTACAATGCTATGGCTCTGGATATACAACCCTGATTTCGGTCTGTTTAATTCGATGCTGAAAATGGTAGGATTGCCGGGAATGCAATGGATTTATGATGAAAAAACTGCTGTCCCGTCTTTAATATTAATGAGTACTTGGGGAATTGGAAACTCCGCGGTGATCTTCCTTGCAGGTCTTCAGGGAATTCCGACTCATTTATTCGAGGCGGTGGATATTGATGGCGGGAATGCGTTTCATAAGCTCTTATATGTCACGATCCCCTCAATGACGCCTACCATCTTTTTTAATTTAATTATGTCACTGATCGGAACGTTACAAGTGTTTAATGAGGCCTATATCATGACGGCAGGTGGCCCTAATAATTCCACTTTATTTTATGTATATTATTTGTTTAGAACAGCTTTCCAAGAAACTAAAATGGGTTATGCAAGTGCTTTAGCTTGGGTTCTATTTTTGATCATTATGGTATTGACTATGATCGTATTTAAAAGTTCCAAAAGCTGGGTTTATTACGAAGGTGGTGACAAGTAATGAATGCCAACATCAGTTTAGATAATAAACCAAACCTTCAAAAGAAAAAGGTTAAGAGAAAAAGGAAGATTTCCATTTGGCGAGTCATCGTGTATGTGATATTAATTGCCGGAAGTATTGTTATGCTATTTCCTTTCGCGTGGTTAATAAGGAGTTCCTTGATGGGGACGGCTCAAATTTTTACCTTCCCACCGGAATGGGTTCCAAGTCCTTTTATGTGGAGCAACTATTCTGAGTCATTAACGATTGTTCCGTTTCATAAATATTTTTTTAATACGATGACCATTGAATTATTTGCGGTATGTGGTGTTCTATTTTCTAGTACGGTTAGTGCCTATAGCTTTGCCAGATTACGCTGGCCAGGCCGAGACATCATTTTTGCTTGTGTTCTCAGTACGATGATGTTGCCATACGCCGTAACACTAATACCAGTTTTTATGGGGTGGAAGGCACTCGGTGCAGTTAACACATTTTTACCATTAACCGTTCCAGCTTGGTTTGGTGGTGGAGCGTTTAATATATTTTTATTAAGGCAATTCTTTAGAACGATTCCGAGGGAATTGGATGAAGCGGCGTATATGGATGGTGCATCGCCATTAAAGGTGTTAATTACCATCATTATTCCCTTATCAAAGCCGGCAATCATCGTAGTAGCACTATTCACCTTTATAGGTGCCTGGAATGACTTTCTTGGACCATTAATTTATTTGAACGATGACTCAAAGTTTACCCTGGCACTAGGATTAGCTTCCTTCAAAGGAATGTACAATGCCCAATGGGGATACCTAATGGCGGCTTCTGCCACTATCGTCGCACCAATCATTGTCCTATTCTTCTTCATGCAAAGATACTTTATTGAGGGAATTGCATTAACAGGAACAAAAGGTTAGGGAGTGCAATTGTTCGAGAATTGTTCGAGTGCCAGGCACTCAAACAAATCAGGAACAATTCGAAATATTCTTAATGCACAATAGCAACTCTTAAAAGGGAGGAAAAAAATGATTACGAAGCAGTTGAAAAAGTATAAGCCGATTTCATTTACTGATGTTGTGATTGATGATTTGTTTTGGGCAAAAAGGTTAGAGGTTAATCGAGAACAGACGATTCCGTTTCAGTATGAGCAGTGTAAGAATACTGGGAGAATTGATGCTTTTCGGCTTGATTGGAAGCCGGGAATGGAGCCTATGCCGCATATTTTCTGGGAGTCAGATGTTGCGAAGTGGATTGAAGCGGCAAGTTATAGCTTGGCGACTCATCCTGATGAACAGCTTGATGCACTATTGGATGAAGTAATTCATTTAATTGCAGGAGCACAGCAACCAGATGGATATCTAAATATATATTTTACAGTTGTAGAGCCTGAGAAAAGGTGGAAGGATTTGCGTGATGCTCATGAATTGTACTGCGCTGGTCATTTGATTGAAGCCGGAATTGCCCACTTTAAAGCAACGGGGAAGAGGAAGCTATTTGAGGTCGTATGCAAGTATGCAGATTATATAGATACCGTTTTTGGATCGGAAGAGGGAAAAAAGAGAGGATATTGCGGGCATCAGGAAATAGAATTGGCTTTAGTTAAGTTATACAGAGTAACAAATGATGAAAAGTATTTACGTTTAAGTCAGTACTTTATAGAAGAAAGAGGGAAACAGCCTCATTATTTTGATTTAGAGAAAAAAGAGAATCCTGGCCAGTTTGATTCATTCATGAATCGACTTCCAGATAAGAATGCCTACAATCAGTCACATAAACCAGTAAGGGAACAAAGTGAAGTTGTTGGTCACGCTGTAAGAGCACTATATATGTATTCTGCAATGGCTGATCTTGCAGGGGAGCTCGGAGATGAAAGCCTTCTTCAAGCAAGTGAGCGATTATGGGATAACCTTCATAATAAAAATATGTATATTACGGGGGGAATTGGATCAACACGTGCTAATGAAGGGTTTACTTATGATTATGATTTGCCGAATGAAACGGCATATGGTGAAACTTGCGCAGCCGTTGCAGTTGTTTTCTGGAATCATCGTCTTTTACAGCTTGATTGCGATGCTAAATATACCGACGCTATGGAGCGTGCATTATATAATGGAGTGATCAGTGGGATTTCCTTGGATGGGAAGAAATTCTATTATGAAAATCCGTTAGCTAGTCTTGGAAATGTTCATAGAAAGGATTGGTTTGGTTGTGCTTGCTGCCCTCCTAATGTTTCTAGATTACTAGCTTCCTTGGGGGAGTATATTTATTCCCAAAGCGACCATGAAATAGCCACCCATTTGTATGTGCAAGGTAGTGGGAATTTTAATATTAAGAATCAAAAGGTTATTCTACATCAAAAGACAAATTATCCTTGGGATGGGGATATTACTATTAATTTTGAGCTTAGTAAGCCTCTTGTATTTAGCCTAAAACTTAGAATTCCAGAGTGGTGTAAAGACGCCCAAATAGAAATAAATCGAGAGAAAATTGAGATGACGGATAAGCTTCTAAATGGGTACTTAACCATTGAAAAAGAATGGTCCACCGATGATACAGTAAAGCTAATATTACCCATGCCTGCTCAACGTTATTATTCAAATCCAAAAGTACGTCAAAATATTAATCATGTTGCAATACAAAGAGGGCCAATTGTATATTGCTTGGAATCTATTGATAATATTGAATCACTACAAAAAATAGGTATATGTAAAGACGGTAAATTTGATGAAGATTTCATTCCTAGCCTTCTTGACGGAGTCGTTAAAATCTCTGGTGAAGGCATAGTACTAGATGACAGCGGTTGGGATAACAAACTTTATATAGCCGATAAACCAAATACTTCGCCATACAAATTCACAGCCATTCCTTACTACGCCTGGGACAATCGCGAACCTGGAGAGATGCGAGTGTGGATCCCTGAAATGGGGAATTGAACGAGTACAATTGTGTGAGTGCCAGGCACCCAAACAACTCTGGAACTATTCTGAATTGTTCGGGTGCCTGGCACTCTTGTTTTAAATATTGTATATTTAGAGTATCGAAATATTGTAGAGTCAAATGGACATCTTAGAAAATACATATGGGAAGAGGTTGGGAAGTGGGGAGTTTGTTTAGTTTTAGGAGTTTGAGGGCGAAGGTTTTGGTTGGGTTTTCGCTTGTTATTTTGTTGTTTGTTGCTTTTGGGTTGTATAATTTTATTTCTGTTAAGAATGTGAATCAAGATACTGAGGATATCCTGGATAAAGAGTTGCAGATTTTAATGATTGATCATGAATTGGCAGCCAATGTTGATAAGCGGGTATCGGCTTTACGGGGATTTTTGTTATTTGAAGATGGGAAATATCGAAGTCAGTTTGAAGAGTTATCTAAAAAAGCGATCGTAGATGAAAAGAAGGCGATAGATTTAGGTGCTTCTGAGGAATTTCAACAGCTTGTCCAGCGTTCGATTGCTTGGCGAAAAGACATTGAAACGAATGTTTTTGCTATGTATGATAAAGGACAAAAAACGTTGGCAAACCGTAACCATGCGGCATCCACTCAAGAAGCAGAGGATATCATCATGGAATATGAAAAAATTGCTTCGGACAGGGAAGAAATCATTCATCAAAAAGGCGATAACATCATATCGAATGGAGAAAAAACGGTATATATTGTATCCATTTTTATCATATTAGTGATTGCCGTTAGCATTGCTGCAGCGCTTATTACTTCTAGCCTAGTCACTCGTCCGATTAAGAAAGTAATGGAGCGGATGAAGGTTATTGCAAGTGGGGATCTAAGTCAGGATTCTCTGCATATTTCATCAAGGGATGAGATTGCGCAATTAGTTGATACGACAAATGAAATGAATGACAAAATACGTGAATTGATCAGTGAAATCAACGTTGTTACTGGAACGATTTCGAGTCACAGTGAAGAATTAACGCAATCTGCGAACGAGGTGAACTCAGGTTCGGAACAAATCGCAGGGACGATGCAAGAATTGGCAGTAGGAACCGAGTCGCAAGCTACCATTGCAGGTGAGTTGGCTGAACGAATGGCTTCATTCTCTACTATCGTTCAAGAAGCGAATGATAATGGCGATCGAATTTTAAAAGTTTCTACTAATGTATTAGAAATGACCGATGAAGGCAGTCGCTTAATGGAAACTTCAAGCGAGCAAATGGGTAAGATTGATCAAATCGTTCAAGATGCTGTTCAAAAGGTGAAAGGGCTGGACGAGAAATCGCAGGAAATATCTAAATTAGTTGCGGTTATTCAAGAAATTGCTGATCAAACGAATTTACTTGCACTAAACGCAGCAATTGAAGCAGCAAGAGCAGGTGAGCAAGGTCGTGGTTTTGCGGTAGTCGCGGATGAAGTAAGGAAACTCGCAGAACAAGTATCCAATTCGGTAACGGATATAACTGGAATTGTTTCCGGCATCCAAAATGAGTCTAGCATCGTAACGGATTCACTGGAGATGGGCTATAAAGAGGTGGCTCAAGGAACGAGTCAAATCGAAACGACGAGAGAAACCTTTAATGAAATCAGTACATCTGTAAAAGAAATGGCGAATACGATTAAAACCGTATCTGATATAATCTTAAAAATTTCTTCCAACAGCGAAAAAATGCAAGAATCTATTACGGAAATTGCAGCGATCTCTGAAGAATCTGCTGCAGGAGTAGAAGAAACATCGGCTTCATCTGAACAAATAAGCAGTTCAATGGAAGAAGTAGCAAATAATTCGACCGATCTTGCTAAATTAGCTGAGAATTTAAATGGATTAATTCATAGGTTTAAACTTTAATATATAAGCTGAAAGAAATGCACCCATTTTTTATTGATGGGTGCATTTTTTTGAAGGATGAATTTGCTTTTGAAGCTAGTAAAACCATAAGTTGAAAAAATTGAAATGAACCTCAAAAAATTTCCTCCCACAAAGACATATAAAATAGCCTATTTCGAACATTCAGTGTAAAATCTAAGATGCTGGCACTTTTTCGTAAAGAAGAAAATAACCCAAGCTAAGATGGAAAACTGCTGAACTGAAAAAAGGCAAATTTCAGGTTTTTTGTTTTGCCTGTTTGAGGATAAAGACATCGTCCAGTTCTACTTGATTAATAGATTAAAACATTAATTGAAGCGGCTTCATTCTCTTTTGCATGGAAAAGGGTCTTTTTTTTGTATTGAATTAGTTCATATTATAGGCGGTGCTCAGTAGCGGGAACACCATAGAAAAGGAAGCGTACATATGAATCAGAAACCGTTATTTCGGAATTTAAAGGGATTTTTATTTTTAGTTGGGGCGATGAATACTTTTGTAGTCAGCTATTTTCCACTTTATTTTAAGCATGTAGGATTAACTACTTCGGAAATTGGAATGTTTTTAGCGCTTGGAACATTTGCCGGTCTTATCGGGCAGCCGTTTTGGGGATTGATAAGCGATAAATACAAAACGGTAAAAAAGATTGTGATCGCGGTTGTCCTCGGGAGTGTGCTTGGTCTCGTATGGATTTTTCAGCTTTCCCATATTGCCTGGATTTTTGTTGCTGGCTCGTTCTTTTTTCTTTTTTATAATGCTCTTTTTCCCTTAACAGAAAACTTAACAAAACGGCTTGCGGACCAGAACGGAGTTTCTTTTGGCTCTATACGTTCATGGGCAGCCATCGGATTTGCCTTAATTTCCCTAATGAGCGGATTTTTATTTGCCAAAATAGGAATTCAATACCTTGCTTATCCAATGATTTTTATTGGAGTTATTTTATTTTTGTTAAGCATGCGGTTGACAGATGCAAAAACGGGGACAGAAAAAATGGACTTTAAGCAGGTAGGAACCTTTTTTAAAAATCCAACCTTATTGCTCTTTTTCTTTATTGTTTCGTTTATTACTTTAACTCATCGTATGAATGACAGCTTTATCAGCTTGTATTTATTTGATATTGGCGGGGATGAGACACTTGTAGGTTGGTTGTGGTTTATTGGTGTATCGAGTGAGGCGATTATGTTTTTCACAGCGACACTTTGGTTTCGTCCCCAAAAACCAATCCACTATATCATCCTTGCTGGAATTCTATATATGGGTCGTTGGATCGCCATTGGCTTTATTACCAATCCTTATCTCCTCCTTACCGTCCAGGCATTGCATGGGGTTTGCTATGTCATTTTATTTATGGGAGCGATTGAGTATTTGTATAAACGGCTTCCGGTAGAAATGCAAGCAACTGGCCATATGGCTTTCATGATTATTGTGTTTGGTGTGACAGGAATCATTGGTTCCTTTGGAGGCGGGTTTATCTTTGATACGTATGGAGGCTCCACTCTATACTTTCTTATGGCTGCCTTTACTTTTATTGGCATCGTTGGCTTAGTTTATTTTAACGCAAAAAAGATACCTTCAGCTGTAATGGGTGAATGAATGGAAAGAAGGGGCTGACTTTGTACGTTAGTCAGTCCCGATTTTTGAATGTTGTAGGAGTAGAACAAACAGCATATATAAGCAATTTTTTAGAAAAAGTCGTGAATGTAAATGCTATTCATAAATTTAAATTATAGATTTACTTACTGAAAAATGTCCCGATATTTAAAGTTCGGGTACATTTTTTTTTATGTAAAGATGTCACGAAATAATGATTGTTAAAGGATATTATTAATCAACATAGAATTTCTATATAAAAGGCTAGTTTTTCATTTGAATGGAAAGCGCTTTAATTTATTTTGAAGGAGTGGGCTATATGCCAAATAAAATGAAATTTGCCATTGTTGGAGCGGGTGTTATTGCTCCTTTTCATGCAAAGGCCATCAGTGCGAACAGTAATGCTGATTTAGTCGCTATTTGTGATACTGAAATTGAGAAGGCGGAAAAGCTGGCTAGTGAATTCGGAGTGTCAAAAACGTATATTGATTATGAAGATATGTTTAAAAAAGAAGAGATTGATATTGTATCCGTCTGTGTTCCGAGCGGGCTGCATGCGGAAATAACGATTGCGGCTGCAAAAGCAGGGATCCATGTACTATGTGAGAAACCGCTGGATATTACACGAGAAAATATGAGTGAAATGATAGAAGTTTGTAAAAACAATAAGGTGAAGTTAGGTTGCGTTTACCAAAGAAGGACGCTGGATGCGGCGGTTATTACTCGGAAAGCCATTCAAGACGGGAAACTAGGAAAGCTTGTCCTCGGGGATGCTTACTTAAAATATTATCGCAGTCCGGAATACTATGAGAGTGCTGGATGGAGAGGAACTTGGGAGTTGGATGGCGGCGGAGCTCTAATGAATCAAGGGGTGCACGGGATTGACCTTATTCAATGGATGGTCGGGGATGTTGAGTCTGTTTTCGCTTATACAGCTCCTTTAGTCCGAAATATTGAAGTCGAGGATACTGCAGTAATTACGGTCAAATATAAAAATGGAGCGTTTGGAGTTATTCAAGGGACAACTTCTGTTTATCCTGGACAGGAGACGAGGTTTGAAATACACGGGGAACATGGTTCGATCATTTTTGCGGATAGTGGTTTTAAAGAATGGAAGTTTCTTAATGGTGATGAAACGATTCCTAAAGTTGGAAATAATGAAGGTGGAGGCAGTGATCCAAAGGCCATTTCAGATGAGGGGCATTATCTTTTTGTTGAAGATATCATTCAGGCCGTTCGGGAGGATCGTGAACCACTTGTCCCTGGTGAGGAAGCACGAAAAGCGGTTGATTTAATCTTAGCGATCTATGAATCTTCGAAGACTGGAAAAGAAGTAAAAGTGTGAAGGGAGATGGAGACGATGATAAAAATTGGAATGATCGGACTGGATACGTCACACGTGATCGCCTTTACAAAGCTGTTAAATGAGCGTCAAGTTCTTGGAGGGGAAATTATCGCCGCGTTTCCAGGCGGGTCTAAAAATATGGAATTTAGTTCCTTACGAGTGGAGGGGTTTACAAAGGAGATTCGTGAACAGGGCATTAAAATTGTTCAATCTCTTGAAGATGTGGCAGAAGTTTGTGATGCGATTTTGTTAGAGTCTGTAGATGGTCGGGTCCATTTGGAACAATTTAGTAAAATTGCCGCGTTTCGTAAGCCGACTTTTATTGATAAACCGTTTGCAACGACTTCAGAGGATGCGAGAGAAATTTTTCGTTTAAGTGAGCAATTCGGGACGCCTGTGATGAGTTGTTCTGCGCTTAGATATTCGGAAGGATTAACGGATGCCCTTAATCATGACGGCGCCGTTTATGGGGTGGACTGTTTTGGACCGCTTGCGATGGAACCTACTCACGGATTATTTTGGTATGGAATTCATACGGTAGAAATGCTTTACAGGATGTTAGGACCTGGATGCGAAAAAGTCACCGTGACGAAAAATGATAATCATGATCTCATAGTTGGAGAATGGAAAGATGGGCGAATTGGTAGTGTACGTGGAAATCGAAAAGGCAATTCTTCATTTGGTGCCTTGATTCACCGTGAAAAAGGAACACAATACGTAGATATTAATGCCGATAAAAAACCATATTATGCGTCTTTATTAGAAGAGATCATTCAATTTTTCAAAACTGGCAAATCTCCCATTAACGACTGGGAAACATTAGAGATTACTAGGTTTTTGGAAGCGGCAAACGAAAGTCGTGAAACGGGATTAATGGTGAGATTATAAGGAGTGAGCAATTTGATTTTTGAAAGATTAGGAGTTTTAACGGATGAGGTATCCCAGGATATTACGGAAGCATTGGACTGGGCGGAAAGCAATGGGTTAAGGCATGTCGAAATTCGGATGGTAGATGGGAAAAATATCGTTGATTTTACGGATCAGGAATTGGAACTATTGCTTTTTGAAGTTGAAAAAAGAGGATTGTTTGTTTCGGCAATCGCTTCACCTATTTTTAAATGTGCCCTCGATCCTTCAAGAGCTGTGGCTTCAGGGGATACATTTGGGCAACAAGAGGAGAGTGTGGAACGTCACTTTTTAAAGTTAGAAAGAGTAATAGAGATTTGTAAGAAATTAAATGCAAATAAAATTAGAATTTTTTCCTTTTGGAGGGAGGAAGATCCCTTTGCATACGAGGAAGAGATCATCGGTTACTTAAAGAAGGCTGCTAGTACAGCGGCTAAACATGATATTTTGCTTTTACTCGAAAACGAAAACTCTTGCAATGGCGGCTATGCCTCTGAAGTTGCTCATATCGTTCGACATGTAGATTCACCGAACTTAAAGGTACTATGGGACCCGGGGAATGAAGTATACGGAGGCCGTCCTGCGTTTCCGGAAGGATACGAAAAAGTAAGAGGGTTTATTGGCCACGTTCATTTGAAAGACGCTTTTGCTAATAAATGTGTTCCAATCGGTGAGGGAATGGTGCCTTTTTCCCATCAGCTTCAAGCACTTAAAAATGATGGCTACGAAGGCCTTTTTACAATTGAAACACATTATATACCAGATGGTGGAACAGCAAAAGCTGGGACTGAAATGACATTGGAAGGCTTGAGAAAAATATTGAGAGGGTAGGATGAACAATGAGCATAGCTGTGGAACAAATTGAGAATTTAGTTGTCCAGGTGTACGAGACACGGGTGGATTTAGGGAAAGCAGCTGCGGCACAGGTTTCGAAAAAGCTAAAGGAACTTTTGGAAAATCAGGATACGGTTAGAATGATCTTTGCAGCAGCTCCTTCACAAAGTGAATTTTTTGATACGTTAAAGAAGGATGCGAGCATCGATTGGACCAGAGTCATTGCGTTCCATATGGACGAATATATTGGACTAGAGCCTGACGCGCCGCAACGTTTTGGTGAATTTTTGAAAAGTCATCTGTTTGATGAAGTGAGACCTGGAAAGGTGCATCTAATGGATAGCTCGGGGAATGTGGAGGGTGAACTTTCACGCTATGGGAATCTAATCAAGGAAGAATCAATCGATATTGTTTGCTTAGGGATTGGAGAAAATGGCCATCTCGCTTTTAATGATCCTCCTGTCGCTGATTTTGACGATCCAGAAGTAATTAAAGTTGTGGAATTGGATGAGGTTTGCCGTCAGCAACAAGTAAATGATGGCTGTTTTTCAAGTATTGAAGAAGTGCCGACTCGTGCAATTACGTTAACGATCCCAACATTGATGTCGGGCCACCATTTATTTTGCATGGTTCCTGGCCCTACAAAAAGGCAGGCTGTGAGAGGAGTTTTGCAAGGTCCGATCTCAACAGAAAATCCTGCTACCATCTTACGCCGTCATTCAAACTGTATTCTTTATTTGGATAGGGATTCTTATGGTGCATTATGATGATAAAGGGAAGGCACTATGCTACCGGCGAATCGATTTCTGTTACGGTTGAAGAAGGGGAAATCACTAATATTGAAGAGACTATTGAACAAGAATCTCCTTTTTACATAGCACCTGGGCTCGTTGACATACAAATTAATGGCTATAAAGGTTATGATTTTAATACACTGCCGATTCCGGACGGTCTTGTTGAACACATGACGAGTGCATTGTGGGCAGAAGGGGTAACTTCATATTATCCGACAATTATTACGAATAGTGATGAGGCTATTGAAAACGCAGTAAAAACAATAGCTGTTTCTTGCGATCAGAATCCAATTATCAATCATTGTATCGCTGGTATTCATATAGAAGGACCTTTTATTTCTCCTGAAGACGGACCAAGGGGTGCACACGGGAAAGAATTCGTAAAAGCTCCTGATTGGGATCTCTTTCAAAGATGGCAGGAAGCGGCAAAAGGAAGAATTAGGATCATTACGATCTCACCAGAGTGGCCAAATGCGGTTGGATTTATCGAGAAATGCGTGGAAAGCGGTGTTGTCGTGGCGATAGGACATACTGCCGCGACCCCTGGACAAATAAGGGAAGCCGTTGCCGCTGGAGCTACGATGTCCACTCATCTTGGAAATGCCGCGCACTTAATGCTGCCCCGTCATCCGAATTATATTTGGGAGCAATTGGCACAAGACGATTTGTGGGCGAGTCTTATTGCAGATGGGTTTCATCTTCCGGAATCCTTTTTGAAAGTTGCAATGAAGGTGAAAGAGTCACGTGCGATGCTAGTAAGTGATGCAGTGTATTTGAGTGGATTAGCCCCTGGACAATATGAAACTCATATCGGCGGCCATGTTGTTTTAACTGCTGAAGGGAAGCTTCATACGAAAGACAATTCAAACATCTTGGCGGGATCCGCACTAATGTTAAAAGAAGGAATTGGGCATCTATATAAAAGTGGAATAACAACATTGCATGAAGCGTGGGAGATGGCATCCACACGGCCTTCTCATTTTATGAAATTGCCTACAGATAGAGGACTTAACCGAAAAGCTCCCGCTGACTTAGTTATTTTTAGCTGGGACGAAAATCAGGTAAATATCGTACAGACATATAAAGCAGGGAAGCTCGTCTATTCAAAACAATGAGAAATAAGAAAAATCGCTATCAACCTAGGTTGCTGGCGATTTTTTGTTATCTTTCATGTAGAGAGGGTAAATTTATTAAATAAGATTATTTAGAAAGGTGGGGAAGTATGAAGAAATCGAGTTGTCTTATTATTTCAATTATCCTACTGCTCGGATTGGGTGCATGTGATCAGAAAAAGGTAGATGAAGCCAACTCTCAAACAGATGGTTCTAAGTCAAATGCAGCCGAAAATAAGGAGACTGATGCTTCGCAGTCAAATGCTGCCGAAAATGACGAAACAAATGATTCACCGTCAAATGAATCTGAAACTGAGGAGAATCATTCTGATGAAGCGGGGTCTAAGGAGGAACAAGAAGTGAATGATTCCGAATCTGAAGAAGGACATACAGAAAATCAATCTGTTGAAAGCGAACAGAAACAAATGGCGATAGATACATTGAATGATTTAGTGAAGGACGCGAAAGATGGACGTGTATATAAACTCGGTGATGGAATTTATATTGGGAAAACGAAACGCGATGAAGTTTATGAGTTAATTGGTGAACCCGAAGAAAAGGAAAATGGATTTGAACGATATCATGGCTCAATGGGAAATGCGTCTTATGATTTGGCTTATGATGATGGCGGCGTATTAAAGGAAGCGCGATATAGAGGGACGAATGTTGAAAGACAGACGAATCTTGGAGGGATAACTGTTCAGGATTTGAAAGAACAAATAAGGGAGCCGGATGAAATACGAAAAATCAGTAAGACGGATGAAATAAATTATATTTATCGCCTCGGATTGTTTGAGCTTCAATTCGTGATGGGGCCTGATGGAACGGCCGATCATGTGAATATAATGGAACAATAAGACGCAATGTAGAAATCAAAATAATAAATTTTTGCTTGACATATAAAAGTGGACGGTTATAATTATTTTTAAATCAGCATGATTGTTGATTTTTATTTTTTCTTTAATTATTTAACTTCATTAATTAATATAGTATATTATTTAAGGAGTGTAAGAAATGAAGTCTTACTTACCGAATGATATAAAAGACGAAAACAGAAAAATCATCTTCGATATATTGTTGCAAAATCCCGAATTGGCGAAAGTAGAGATTACGGAAAAAACGGCAATTAGTTTTGTAACCGTTAGTAAAATTGTTAATTTTTTTGATCAAATAGGTATTTTAAAGGCTACTGGTGAAAGTCGAGAAGGTTCGGGTGGTCTAGGCAGGAAAAGAACGGTCTATCGCTTTGTTGAAAATAGTTATGTCACGATTGGAATTCAAATGATTGGCAAAAGGATTACCGCGCTACTTGTAAATTTACATAGCAAAATCATTGATTCTTATTCTATGGAAACAGAGATTCCTTTTTACAGTGAAGAGTTCATTCCGGTTTTTGATGAAATTGTAGAGCGGATGAAGAAAAAGGCAGCGGAAACAAATAGTGTTGTCTTAGGAATCGGCATCGGTGTTGATGGCGCCATTAATACTAGAAAAAAGACAATCAGAATGAAAACAAAGGAATATAAGGAACAGGATTTCTTTTACGAGGGCATTATTGAAAGCCTAAAAAGTAAGGTGCAGTTACCCATTATTCTTGAGAACGATGTGAATGCCTCTACGGTAGCTGAATTTAGAAATTTAGAAAATACCGAGTCTTCCGTGACCGACCTTGTTCACATAACATTAGGGGACGGAATTGGTTCCGGCATTATTATTAATAAAAAGCTGCATAGAGGATTTAATGCAAGTGCTGGAGAACTGGAATACTTGTGTTTCGATGAGGATTATAAAAGGGATCCTTCTTCGGTCGGGTGGCTGGAAAGTAAAATTGGGAGTGAATATTTACTCCAATCATTTGATTTGCATTCTGAATCTGGTATGAAAGCTTGCATACATTATATTTCAAAAAAACTAGCGCTTACGATCACGAGCATTATTAGTATATTGGATATCGATCAAATCATTATTGGCGGAAAGACAATATCCTTATTTCCGGATGCTGTCTTAGAAAGTACAAAAAAATATGTTGAACAATACACAGATTGGCTGCCCAATATTTCGGTTAGCCATTCAGATCATTCAACTGCACTTGGAGCCGCTATACTTATGCTCCAACAAGAGATCTTAAAAGTAATTTCAGGAAGTGGACATGATGATAAAAATAGTTGAAAGTACAGAGGAAATTGCAAGAAAAATTGCAGAAGAGATGAACGAATCACTCAATCATGATGAACAGCCTGTTTTTTGTTTGGCTTCTGGAAGCACACCTGAAAAAGGATATAAACAATTTGCAGAAATCATGGATGAAGAAAAGTTAAAGAAACTTAAAATCGTAAGTTTAGATGAATGGGTCGGAATTGACCGTAATTCTGAAGGCAGCTGTTACCAAATGTTGAACAAGGATTTATTTTCTTTGCTCCAACTAGATAGCGAGCAAATTCAATTTTTCAATGGAACTTCCCACAATATGCAAGAAGAATGTGAAAGAATAGATCAATTTATTGAAAACCACCCTATTACATTTAGTTTAATGGGAGTCGGAATGAATGGTCATATTGGATTAAATGAACCGGGGTGCCCTGCTTTAGACTATAGCAGCATTGTAGATTTATCAGAAACGACAAAGACTGTCGCCCAAAAGTACTTTGCTCAACGTACGGATCTAGAAAAAGGAATTACGTTAGGTTTAAATCAGATAATAAATAGTAAACGGGTGATTGTCGTCATTACAGGCGAACATAAGGCTCATATCGTAAAAGAAATTTTTTCTAACCAAGAAGCTAATCTCCCTGCTCAAAAATTATTAAATTATGATCATATCGATTTTTATGTGGATTCGGATGCAGCAAAGTATATCCGTAATGGGTGTCCGAATCATGAGTGACGGAGTAATTGGTATAGATATTGGGGGGACTAATATCCGAGTTGGTTTTCTTGATAAGCAGCTTCAATTAATTCGGAAAGAAACAGCATTGCAAACTCAATTCCGTAATGCAGGGGATATGTTTACATATGTGAGGAAAATGATTAGCAAGGTGGATGTTGATCGAAAAGCAGATAAAATTGGGATTGCGATGCCTGTTCCTTGGCGGGATGATACAAAAATTATTTTTGATGCGACGAACATTCCGTTTTTGGAGAACATGAGCATTCAAAAAATCTGTTCTTATTTTCCAGGATATGATGTTTTTTTTGAGAATGATGTAAATGTCATTGCGTTGCTAGAATCTAATTATGGTGCAGCTAAAGGGTATCAACATTCAATGTACATCACAATTAGTACAGGGATCGGAAGCGGAATTGTTGTGAATAATGACATCTTTCACGGTGCTCATGGCTACGCGGGGGAGATTGGGAATATGATGGTTTCCGATCGCAATGGATCATTAGAATTATTATGCAGTGGTCAAGCTTTGGAACAAGAAAGTAAACGCTTATATGGTAGTGAAGCTACATCCCGTTTACTTTTTGAAAAATATCATGCAAAAGATATTCATGCAGTGGAAGTGATTGAATTATGGATTGAGCGCTTTTCAAATGCCATTGCTTCATTAATGCAAACGATGGATCCGCATATTTTTGTTTTTGGTGGAGCGGTTATTTACCATAATCAATGGTTAATCGAAAGAATTATTGAAAGTGCTGAAAAAAAGATCCTTCCTAATTTAAAAGGGAAAGCCAAAATCGTAATGTCAAAATTCGGTCCTGACGCGGGAATAATTGGGGCGGGCTTTATCGCCTTAAAAAAATCAAAAGGAGAATGATCGTTATGAAAAATATGAAAGTAACGCTTGTCGGAGCAGGAAGCTTGTCTTTTGCCTTAGGGGCACTTCAGGATATGGTTTTATCAGATAAATTAAAAAATCAAGTAAATCTTGAAATCGCTTTGATGGATATCGCGGAAAAAAATGTGATGAGAACATACGAATACACAAAAGAAATGTTTGCGGCTTTCTCACATCCAGCAAAAATTTCACAGACTACCAATTTAGAGGAAGCACTTACTGGAGCTGACTTTGTCATTGTTGCTATTGAAGTGAATCGTTATTTTTATTGGTCCCAAGACTTTCATATTCCACGCCGTTATGGGAGTAAGCAAATTTATGGGGAAAATGGCGGACCTGGTTCTATGTTCCATACATTAAGAAATCTTGGGCCAATGCTTGAGATTGCTAGAATGATGGAAAAGGTATGTCCAGATGCTTGGTTCATTAATTTCACAAACCCTGAGGCAAAGCTAGTAGAAGCTATTTCAAAAATGACTACTATAAAAATAGTAGGTCTTTGCCATGGATTGGACATGGGTATCGACCAGATTTCTCAGTTTTTAGAAATGGACAAAGAGGAAATTGGAATCGAAGGTGGAGGATTGAACCATTTTGGCTTCTTCACAAAAATTTGGAACAAAAAAACAGGGGAAGATTTATATCCGTTATTTGATGAAAAGGAAAAGAAAGCGGATCGATTGGCGCAATTTGATCATATTGGGCTTTCCAGAACGATGTATCGCACGTACGGCTACTATCCTTATCCGGGTACAAATCATATTGGCGAGTATGTTTCATGGGCAGAAGATTTTTACGCAGGATTAGCCTTGCAGTATCGTTATGACCCGATAAGAGAAAAACTTTGGGAAGAACATTCAAGGGTTCCAGAATTTATATATTGTGCCGATGGCCATACGTTGGATAAAGGGCTATTTTCAGACGATATGACTCAAGAAGAATGGATTGCAGAGACGTTTACTTTCGATAAAGACAAGGTTCAAAAAAGTAATGAATATGCGATTCCAATTATTGAAGCGATCTTTTTCGATGAAGAAATTCAGCTAAACTCCGTCAATATGCAAAATAATGGAGCAATCAAAGGGCTGCCAGACGATATGGTTGTAGAAACGCAAGCCATTGTTAACGGACAAGGAATCAAGTTAATTCCAATGACTGTTGAATTACCGACCGCGATTATCGGAACCATCCATATTCAAGGAACGATCCACAAACTATTGCTTGAAGCATTTGTGGAACAATCTAAAACAAAACTATTGCAAGCGATTTTACTAGATCCACAAGCTCCCACCTATTACCAAGCATGTGCCATGATTGATGAAATCTGCGAACTGCAGAAGGATATATTGCCGAAGTTGGAGTGGAAGTAGTTTTCTAGGGGGTAATAAATATTTCATGAATAATAAAAAGGTTATAGAATTGCTAAAAGAAATGACACTTAAAGAGAAGATTGGACAGCTTTCACAAATTACTGGAGAGCATTATGTAGGTAAAATTGATGATGAAATGGTGGAAACTGGGCCAGACGTTTCACGCCAAATATTAAAAGAAGATACTTTATATACAATGGGAAGTGTCATAGGCGCTTCGAGTGCAAAAATTACTAATTTAATACAATCTGAGTATTTAAAGAAATCAAGATTGAAAATCCCTTTGCTTTTTATGCATGATGCCATTCATGGGTACAAGACTATTTTTCCTATTCCACTCGCCCTATCTTGTACCTGGGATGAAGGCATTTTGATGAAAGTTGCGGAAGACATTGCATCTGAATTACGGTCTGCAGGCATCCATGTTAACTTTTCCCCAATGGTAGATCTTGTGAGAGATTCTAGATGGGGAAGAGTAATGGAGTCTTTTGGAGAAGATCATATTTTATCAGGTAAACTTGGTGGAGCAATGATTAAAGGCTACCAAAAATCCGATGAAGGTAAAATTTCTCAAAAGGGTGTTGCTGCTTGCTTAAAGCATTTTGCTGCATACGGAGCAGGTATTGGCGGAAAAGATTATAATACCGTCGATATGTCTTGGAGAGAATTTTTCGAATACTATGGTAAGTCTTATGAGATAGCTCTGAGTGAAAAACCGAAATTTGTTATGAGTTCATTTAATACTTTTAATGGGATTCCAGTAAGCGCAAGTGAAGAAATGTTGAAAGATATATTAAGAGACCAGTATCAATTTAATGATATTGTAATTTCTGATTGGGGTGCTGTATCCGAGCTTCAAAACCATAGAGTGGCTAAAGATGGAAAGGAAGCTGCTCAGTTGGCTTTAAAAGCGGGAATAGACATTGAAATGGTTTCAACATTATACCTTGAACATTTCGAAACACTATTAGCGGAAAATCCCACTCTTCTTAATGATATAGATGCAGCAGTATTAAAAATTTTACAACTTAAAAATGAAATGGGACTTTTTGAAAACCCTTTTGTTGACGAAGAGTTGGAAAAGGAAGTTATTTTAAATACAAAGTCATTAGAATTTGCCAAGGAAACGGCAAAAAAAAGTTGTGTATTACTGAAAAATGATCAAATGTTGCCAATAGGCAAAGAACACAAAAATATAATAATAATTGGACCTTTTTCTAACACAAGTGAATTACTCGGTAATTGGAGTTGTAAGGGTAGCTTCGAGGATGTCGTTACTCTTGCGGAAGGCATGAAGCTTGTGGATGATTCTCTGGAAATAAAAGCATATGATCATTTCGAAGACTGTCCAAAAGATGAACTGGACCATTGCGATTATATTATTGTTGCTGTCGGAGAAAGTTGGGAGTTAAGCGGGGAAGGGCATAGCAGTGTTAACATTGAATTGGAAGAAAGACAACGAAGGCTTATACAAGCAGTGAAAAAGATGAATAAGCCATATGCTTGTGTCTGTTTTTCAGGTAGACCGTTAGCACTTCAAAACATCATTGATGATATTCCATCCTTGCTTTGGTGCTGGTATCCAGGAACACAAGCAGGTATAGCGATTGCGGAGCTTATCACTGGAAACGATACACCGTCAGGGAAATTAACGATGTCATTTCCGCGATATTCCGCTCAGGTACCCATTCACTATAATGAATATAGTTCAGGACGACTGGCGAACGCTTCAAACTATAGCAGCAGGTATCAGGATTGCGAAATTGGACCACTATTCTCTTTCGGACACGGGTTGACGTATACAAATACAGAGTATTCTAATTTTCAAATATCAAGTAATAAAATTACGAAAGATCAAGAAATAACAATATCATTTCAAGTTAATAATCAAAGTCAATTTGGTTATTCAGAAATTGCTATTTTGTATATTGAGGATCTAGTATCAAGGGCTGTACGACCAACACGAGAAATGAAAAAATACCAAATTGTAAACGTTCCACCGTTTCAGAGTGTTCCTGTAGAATTTACTATTACATTAGATGACTTGTATTATTTGAATGCGAATTTGGAGCAAACGATTGAACCAGGAGAGTTTAATTTATATATAAATAAACTAGATCAGCCTATTTTTACTATTGAGTATTGATGTGTCCAGTGATGATCGGATTACACTAAGAAAAGTGCACCCATATAATTAAGAACATTAATTAATTTCATAAAGTTTCATTTGTTATAAGAAGAGGTGAGAATATCGCTTATACGAGTAGAATGTCTTGCGAATAATGAGAGGCGGTATAAAGATGAATTACAAATTTAAAAAAATATTTTTATCTCAATGGCAGTTACAATTGATGATTTGGCCGAGTATTATCTTGATGATTGTATTCTCATTTATACCAATGTTTGGGTTAATCATTGCCTTTCAAGATTACTCTCCTTTAACAGGATTTTTGGATTCAGAATTCGTAGGTATCGAAAACTTCAAAGCATTTTTTGGAGATAGAGACTTTTATAATGTTTTGACCAATACATTGGGGATCAGTTTATTAAAATTGCTGATTGGCTTTCCACTCGAAATCATTTTAGCTATTTTAATAAACGAATTGAGACTTGGCATTTTTAAAAAGTTTACTCAAACCATTTCATATTTACCCCATTTCCTGTCATGGGTAATTCTTGGTGGAATGATCATTTCATGGTTAAGCTCCTCTGGCATCGTTAATAGTTTGCTATTATCACTTCATTTAACTTCGGAGCCGATAGCATTCCTAACTAATCCAAATGGATATTGGTGGGTAGCTACGATCTCCGATATATGGAAGGAAGTAGGTTGGGGAACCATCTTATACTTGGCAGCAATGTCGGGAATTGATCCTTCACTATATGAGGCAGCAAAAGTTGATGGAGCGAAGAAATTAAAGAGAATATGGCATATTACGCTTCCGGGTATTAGCTATATTATCGTTTTAATGTTCGTATTACGTGTAGGTTCTGTTTTAGGATCGAATCTAGAACAAGCATTAGTATTACAAAACTCTTCAAATATGAGCAAAAGTGAAGTGCTAGATTTATACGTTTACCACTTAGGATTAACACAAGGAGATTTCTCCTTTGCCACAGCAGTTGGAATATTTTCATCTGTTATATCGGTAATCCTTTTATTACTTGCCAATTTTTTAACCAAAAAAATAAATGATAGCTCAATATTCTAAAAGGAGGTATGAATATGCGTTTAGAGAAAGGCGAAAAAATCTTTAATATTTTTAATGTAATATTCATGCTTTTCTTTTCTTCATTAATAATATTCCCGTTGATTAATATTATTGCCCTATCATTCAATGACGGTTATGACGCAATGAAAGGGGGGATTTACTTTTTCCCAAGAAAATTTACATTAGTAAACTATGAAACAATCTTAAAAGACGTCACCATTTATAAGGCATTTGGAATCACGGTTGCAAAAACTTTAATCGGTGTTGCTGCCCACTTATTTATTACAGGCATAGCAGCTTATGCAATGAGTAAACCGTATTTGGCGGGCAGAAAAGTGTTTATTCGAATGGGAGTAATCACAATGTTCTTTAGCGGTGGAATGATTCCGACATTCCTAGTAGTAAAGTCTTTGGGATTAGCAAATAACTTTTGGGTATACATCATCCCGGTATTGTTTAGTTTCTATGACATGATTATTTTAATGAATTTCTTTAGAAACTTACCGGCATCATTAGAAGAATCAGCTAAGATCGATGGTGCGAATTTTTTCCAAGTGTTTTTCAAAATCGTTCTGCCATTATCTTTTCCGGTACTTGCAACAATATCTTTATTCCATGGGGTTTATCAATGGAATGACTTTTTTGTAGCAAAACTTTATATTACTGATAAATTTTTATATCCAATTCAATATTATTTATATCAGTTATTAACTAGTACGGGAGCGGCAAATTCTGCGAAGGCGGGAGTCTATATTTCAAAAGCTTTTACAACTCAATCTTTGCAGCAAGCAACGATGATTGTAACAACATTACCTATAATGTTAGTTTATCCATTCCTTCAAAAATATTTTATTAGTGGAATGCTCGTTGGAGGAGTGAAAGAATAATAGTTTTTTAAAAAAAGGGGATGCATTATGAAAAAATTTATTACTATTTTAACAACATTAATTATAGCAGTCATAGTAGTTGGCTGTGGTAAGAAAGAAGAAGCAAAATTACCCGATTCTACAATAGAAGTTGATAAGGATACACCGAGCTGGAAAAATGATGAAAAAGAAGCAAACTTAGATTGGTATATTAACTTCGACTGGTTTGCTCAAGTTTGGGGAGAGGATATGTCCTCAAAATTCATTACAGAAGATACAAAGGTTACCATTAATTATCAAAATGGATCAGATGATAAATTAAATACAATGTTAGCATCAGGAGATTTGCCAGATATTATTACAATTGACGGTGCAAGCCCTTTAATAAAGGATGCAGATAAATTTGCTATTCCTTTAGATGAATTAGCTGCAAAATATGATCCTTATTTTCTAGAACATGCTGCAAAACCTGAAACTCTTAAATTTTTTACTAGAGAAGATGGTCATATTTATGGGTATCCCAATTTTTCAAATACAAAATCGGATTATGAAATGGGCGGAATGTACGGCAACCAGGCATTCATGGTACGAAGTGATATTTACGAAGAAATTGGAAAGCCAGATATGACAACACAAGAAGGATTTTTATCTGCATTAGAAGCTGTGAAAAATTTAGAATTAAAAGATGAACTTGGAAAGCCAGTGATCCCTCTTGGTGTAACTGATTTTAACGAGGGTTCAGAGAAGAATGGTGTATTTAATAGGACTCTAGCTGATTTTATTGGTGTACCAGTATTGGCGGAAGATGGTACATATTATGATCGTTTTACAGATGAAGATTTTCAAAGTTGGTTAAAAGTTTTTGTTCATGCTAGGCAAAATGGGTTAACAGATAAAGACATGATTACGATGACAAAAGATGATAAGGACGCTAGACTGACTAATGGCAGCTATTTTGCATACTTTGCCTCTGATGTAATAGGTGAAACGGATACAATGTCATTATGGGCTAATGAGCACCCAGGTAAAAAATATATTGCAATTGATGGGCCATCTTCAACAAATGGCAGAGAAATAGCATTGCCAGGGACTTCGATTGAAGGTTGGACACAAACCTTTATTTCAAAAGATGTCAAAGATCCTCAAAAAGCAATAGAGTTTTTAACTTATTTAGTTAGTGAATATGGAAATACTGTGATGAACTACGGAAGAGAAGGGGAAACCTATACCGTTGTAGATGGTAGCCCAGTATTAAATCAAGATTTACTTGAGTTCAAACAAACTGACCCTGCTGGCTTTGAAAAAGAAGTCGGATTGACAACACATCTATGGGTACAAGATAGCGCCTTGCTATCACGTCAAATGGGTATTTCACAATTTCCAAAAGCCTTACAACAAGCAAAAGAGTGGACCGTAGATAATGTTGTTCCACAGTTTGAATTGGCAGGGGTAGATGTATACTTATCAAAAGAATCTACTAGAAATGCAGAAAAAATTAATCAAAACTGGTCTCAAACAGTTGCCAAAATATTGAATGCAAAATCTGATAGTGAAGTTGATAAAGCAATGGAGGAATTTGTGAAATATAGAGAAGACAACGGTTACTCGAAATTAATTGAAGAAAGAAATAAACAAATAAAGGCCAATGAAGAAAAACTAAAATAATCACAAAGGGGAATGGAAATGATTAGTATAGAGAGTAAGTTATATCACAACTTATTATTGTTAACACAATTAATGGTATTGAATATTCTCTTTTACATTATTTCTATTCCCTTATTGACCATTCCTATTGCATTGCTATACTTATGCCATTGTCTAATAAATATTATAGATTCGAAAAAAATGCTCTCTAATATGAAATTAAAAAAGACCATTTGGATGCAATTTTTTGTTATCATGATCATCAACTTTTTCTCTGGTTATACGATTTATTCATTACTTTTCAATAACTTTTCTTTCATAACATTATTGTTAGCGTCTTTTATTATTTCGTTTAATCTCATCCCATATATATTAATCCTTACAATGCAAACGAATATAATGAATATATTGAGAACCTCCTTCATCTACTCAATTGTATACTTTTACAAAACAGTTTTAGTATTATTAGTCTATTTATTTATTAGCGTCAAAATATGGGAGATCACCCCAATACTATTTATTTTTGGCTTAATCGCTTTTTATTTGTACATATTCATAAAAATCAATTACCAAACCATTCTTAAGCTAACTGGCAAAATCCACTAAAATAATCAACATCAATGAAAAAATCAGAAAAACGATAACCAATAACCATCACAGCAATCTCCAGCATGATCAACAATAGAATTGAATGAGTGCCAGGCACTCGCGCAATTTTGATACAATTCTGAATTGTTTTTAAGTTGTTTGGGTGCCTGGCACTCAAACAATTTAAAAAAACGACTAAAAGCCATTTAATGTGGCTTTTGGTCGTTTAAAATCAGGCTATTTAAAGATAATCGATATTATTTCATTCATTGTCATTTCGCTTTCTACTTCAAATGTACCGGGACGTAAATCTTTCGACAAGCCTTTCTTTTCGACTTCATTAAAAAATTTCATTCCACTATCAATGATGTTTGCTTTTTCAAGGGCTTTACCCACGTCAATACTTGTCATGCCCGGGGATACGGTGATCATCGTTCGGTATATTATTTTTTCTTTTACTTTTACTTCTTTTTCTTCTACCTTTTCTTTTTCGCTATCTTTAACGGCTTTAGCGGCCTCTTCCTGCTCACGCCACTCTTTTTCTGAATGAATGACATAGCCTTCAGAAACTAGCGTGTTTTTCATTTCATCTATTGATGGTTTTTTTTCGACGGCTTGTGCGCTATCTGCTTCACTAGGACCAAAATAGTACACCGCGCCGCACATGCTTGCTGCGACAAGTAGTCCAAGGGCAAAACTGCGCATCGAATGATATGTCATTGGGCCACCTTGCTCCTTTCATCCTTTGCTTTTATGTAGGGGGCAAGCAAACGGTCTACCTCTTCCTTGGTTAATTGTGTTTTCGTTGCAATGCTGTCATATGAATATCCGCGCTTATGTAAGTCTAGCATGTCACGCAACAAAAGACGGTGCTCTGAAGATACTGGTAATATCCCCGCTTCTTGTGCGGTGATTTCAGCATCTAACTCAAGATTCCTTATTTTCTGTTCTAGTTGATACATATCATCCATGAAAGAATTTGAAATCTGATCTATTTGTTTTTCCATTTTTGATGACGATTTCATCGATTTGATAAACGACAAAATGAGCAGCAACACTGCTGCACCAAACAAAATAATCAAAACCCATTCCATCCTTACATCCTCCCTTACCTAAAACTATTCCTTTCTTATTATACATAAATCGCAAAAAAATTCGCCTTAAAATACGAAAATGTAACAATTGTCATGTGATTAAGACAAAAAGGGAGAAGGTAAGTGCCAGGCACTCACACAACTCGAACACAATTCTGAATAGTTCCAGAGTTGTTTGAGTGCCTGGCACTCAAACAAATTAAAAATTCATATATTTGGGTTGTTGGACATAATCATCATTGAATGGTGGTTTTGGGGTTTTTAGAGAGAATACCAGTTTTGTAAAAAGGGGGAGTGTATTTTGGTGGGAAAGGTGTTTCGTTTATTTGTTTTGCTTTTGTTGGTTATGGTTCCGCTTCTTACGGCCTGTGGTGGGAAGGCAACAAATTCAGACGCTGGCACTGGCACTAGCACTGGCAATGATTCGGAGGGTTCTGATTCCAGTAATAAGAAACATAAGATTGGGATTTTAGCTCCGGCGGTTACACATGGTTGGGTGGCTGCAGTTGCTTACCACGCCGAAGCTCGTGCGAAGGAGCTATCGAATGATATTGAGTATCAAATCCAAACGAGTTCTAATGCGGAGGAAATGACTTCTCAGTTGGATGACTTGATGACGTGGGGGGCAGAAGCAATTGTCGCATTTCCACAATGGGAAGGAATGGAAGTACCGATTCAAAAAGCGCTAGATGCTGATATTAAGGTAGTAAACTTTGATATTGTCATTGATGCGGATGGAGTGTATCGCGTATCCGGAGACAACGAGGATATGGGAATTCAAGGTGCGAAATATATTGTAGATAAGATTGGAAAAGAAGGAAATGTCGTTATGCTTGAAGTTCCGACTTCGGGTTCCGTTTCTGAGTTAAGAAAGAAAGGCTTTGTTGATACGATGGCAGAAATTGCACCTGATATGAAAATCGAAACGTACGCCACTAAGTTCACTCGTGAAGATGGGTTAAAAGACTTTGCTGATATTTTAACAAGTAACGCTAAAATTGATGCAGTTTATTCAATGGATGATGAAACGTCTATCGGTGTCTTGCAGGCGATAGACGAAGCTGGAAGAACGGATATTAAAGTTGTAACGGGAGGCGGCGGTATGCAGGAATATTTTAACATGATGCCTGAAAATGAAGATATTTGGATTGAGTCGGCGCTATACAGCCCGGCGATGGTTAAAGACGCTGTAGATGTTGCCCTTAGTCTTTTGAATGATGAAAGTGCGGAAGAAGTTAAGGTGATTCCAACAACGATTGTTGACCGCGATAATTATAAAGATTTTCTTGATGAAAATTCACCATATTAGAAATCGAGAAACGGAGGGAGATTATGGCTTAGCTATGGTCTCTCTTTTTAAAAGAAAGTTTTTGAATGATGGCTATAGCTGTCTAGCGCAAGCGGTCGTCGACTAGCAAATTTCCTGTCCATCTCGCTTGCGAAGTAAACACCGATTCGGACTTTAGGCACATCGTGTTTCTTTTGTATGTCTATCGATGAGGCAGCCGCTTGCCCTTTTCTATAAAATAGTTGGAAGTGATTATATGATCATTGAGATGGCAAATATCAGAAAATCCTTTGGGAGTAATGATGTCCTCAAAGATGTATCGTTTACGCTGAAAGGCGGAGAAATTTGCGCCCTGCTTGGTGAAAATGGCGCGGGAAAATCGACGCTTATGAATATTTTGGGCGGGGTTTTTCCAGCGGATTCAGGGCAGATTTATGTAGATGGAAAGCTGGTAGAATTTAGTACCCCTGCTGAGTCGCAGGAAGCGGGGATTGCGTTCATTCATCAGGAACTGAATTTGATTAATGATTTGCCGATCTATGAAAATATGTTTTTAGGAAGAGAACTAAAAACGAAAAGGGGCAGCCTTGATTTAGAGAAAATGTATCAGGAAACAGCACGTATGTTTCAGCAAATGAAGGTGAATCTTGATCCGAATACGATGGTGAGCAACCTTGATGCTTCTTATAAGCAAATCGTTGAAATTTGCCGGGCGATGATGACAAAAGCTTCGATCATCATTATGGATGAGCCTACTTCTTCCTTGACTGACCAGGAGATTGGGCGAGTTTTTACGATGATGAGAACACTTAAGGACCATAAAGTGGGAATCATTTTTATTTCTCATAAACTGAATGAAGTGATGAAGATTTGTAATCGTTATGTAGTACTTCGTGATGGGAATTTAGTCGCGGAAGGTGCTGTAGGGAGCGTTTCGACGAATGATCTGGCACGCTTTATGGTCGGATTTGATGTGCGGACGGAATCTTTATTAAGAGAGAAAAAAATAGGTGCGGAAATTTTACGAGTAGAGAGACTGACGGGTGGGCACTCTTTTCAAAATATCCAATTTTCTGTTAAATCTGGTGAAATCATTGGAGTTACCGGTCTTCTTGGAGATGGACGCAGTGAACTTTTTCAAGCGATATTTGGAGCAAATGAAGTTTCGTCTGGAAAAATATTTTTAAACGGAAAAAAAGTTTTGATTAAAAGTACGACACAGGCGATAAAAGAAGGAATTGCATATGTACCACGCAATCGAAAAGAAAATGCCATTATTAAAGATATGAATATTATTGAGAATGCATCGATCGTGACGTGGTCAACATTTGCGAAACTGGGTATCATTCACGTAAAAAAGCATGTAGAAACCTTTGAAAAGCAAAAAAGAGCCTTGCGATTAAAAATGGGGAAGCTGACAGATAGCATTACAAGTCTTTCGGGTGGAAACCAGCAAAAGGTTGTTTTAGCAAAATGGTTGGCAATGGATCCGAAAGTATTGATTTTGGACAATCCTACCCAAGGTGTCGATGTAGGGGCAAAAGAAGATATTTACGATATTATATTGCAGCTTGCGAATCGTGATATTGCCATTGTGGTTCTATCTAGTGAAGCAGCTGAAATTATCCGAGTATGTGACCGTGCACTTGTCATGTACCATGGGGGCATTCAAGGCGAAGTATCTGGACATGCAATGAATGAGCAAAATATTATGAATCTCGCTACGGGTGGGCAGCTGACTTATGTATAGAAAGGAAAGACAATGATGGAAAATACCATTGTGAAAGGAAACTTTTTTATATGGTTTAAAAATAAATGGTCGACGGATCCGATATTCAGTACAGCGATTGCCCTTATCATCATGATTATTTTACAAACATTGGTCTTGGGCTTTGATTATCATTCATTTGGCGAGTGGTTCCAGTCCTGGATCAATAACTGGATCAATATTTTACGAAATAATGCAGGTGTCGGGATTATTGCGCTTGGGATGACCTTAGTCATTATGACAGGGGGTATTGATTTAGCCGTTGGATCTACGTTGGTAGCAACTGGTGCTTTGACGATGATCTTGCTTGACACGGGTACGAAAGGGATTTTAGGCATAATGGGCATATCAGGATTTCCTGCATTTGTCTTAGCGATTATGCTCGTTGTTCTATTTGGATATTTACTGGGATTAATGATCGGCATGACGATTACGAAAGGGAATGTGCCGCCGTTTATAGCCACATTGGGGGCGATGATGATTTTTCGAAGTGTGACGCAGCACTTCATGCAAGGGTACAATCCAAAAGTGCCAATTGAATTTTTACAGATTGCTAGTTATAAATTTGGAAATTATATGATCATGCCGATTATTTATTGGGGGATCATTGCGTATATTCTTTACTATGTTTCGAAGCGGACTACCTTTGGGCGGCACATTATTGCGGTCGGATCGAATGAGCGGGCTGCAAAACTTTCAGGCGTAAATGTAAATAAGGTGAAGCTGCGAGTGTACGCATTAATGGGAATGCTCGTTTCGATCGCCGCCATCATCCAAGTTTCCCGTATCGGATCCATGGACTTTTCAAACGCCGGCCGAGGAATGGAAATGGACGCCATCGCCGCAGCCGTAGTAGGCGGTACAAGCATGATGGGAGGAAGAGGCTTTATCCTCGGAACCATATATGGAATGCTCATCATCGCCGTTATGAACAATTTGCTGAATTTATTTGGAGTACCGCCATTTTTGCGCGAAGCCTTTAAAGGACTAATTGTCATCGGGGCTGTGCTGTTGCAAAGAAAAGAGAAGGCATCCTAAAGGTGTGAAAGTTGTTTGGAAATTGTTTGGGTGCCAGGCACCCAAACAACTCTGGAATAATTATGAATAATCAGAATTGAGGAGATGCTTGACGCGACTTTTCTTTTGTATTTTAGTTTATTTTTCTAAATGCTCTTCTTTCCGCATAGGTGGAGCATTGTATACATACTTTTATTTTTTGCTTTCTGTCATTTTCGTATTTTCGAAGTGACCTTTTGGGAAATTGTGGATTGCATATATTGCATTTCATTTTAAATAAACTAATCATTTGTGTCGTTCCCCCTCCCCCACCAACCATTCGACAAAAGAAGAAATAATCCTTCTCATTTTCTTATGGATGCATTTTTGTTTAATCGATGATATTGCTGGTAATTGGGGGGAGTTGAAAAGATGAATCTCCAGTTGTATGCTTGGGCACGTACATAAAGAGGATTCTTCCAAATGAAGAATCCTCTCTAAAAAAATATTGAGATTTAAGTAGAAATCGTTTCGTTTTGAAAATGAATTTGTAATATTTTTTGCATATGCGTTTTGTTATCAGCAAATTGTTTGTGTCGATGGCCATTTCCACCCGAGGGATGCGGAAAACCTGAAAGAAAGTTTTTTACATTTAATAGATTGTTATCAGCTAAGTAGTTTATTGCATTTGATACATTCACACCTAATGGGATAATAAGTGGATTGCTTAGCTTTCTCATTTCTGAAGCAAAATAATCAGTCACATATTTTTTCAACATGTCGTTCTTTAATATATTTGGCGTTGACCCATTGAAGTTTTTACCTTTGTAAAATACAGGGTATGGGATAATTGAAGTAGTCTGTACGATATTACTAGCCTCGTTGAAAAGCTTCATAGTTGATGTTAATCCCAAATATTCATGCAAACCTAGCTCATCCAACATGTGAACTAAGTTTTTCCTCATTGGTCCTTCAAAGCTTGAATGATTTTTTACCTGTCTTAAAATTTCCTCATCATTTTCAATTTGATTTTTAGCGTTCAGTACAGTCGTGAAAGACTTTTTCATTTGGTGAAGACCCGGTGTAATCCCAACAATTAGTATTCTAGCTTTTTGATTTACATATTCAAACGGTGCGTAATATATATCAAGATTTTTCTTTTCGTCTTTTTCTAATAGAAACTGTTCATCTAGCATAATATCCTCTAGCTGAGAGGAGGGAATAGATTGAATCAAATTTTTAAATTGATGAAACTTAGAATAACCTGCAATCGCCATTACCTCTGCCCCCCAAATGAACTTCCACATTTATAAAAAGAGATAGCAACCCCTCACATCTGCGTGGATTGCTACTTCTTTATTTTTTATCATTATAATCTAACATTCTAAACTATAAAAGTTCGTTACTAAAGGAAGTTTTTGGAATTGTTTGAGTGCCCATTAGTGTTGTACGTTTGTAAAAAAATGTAAGATCAGACTGAATATTGATTTTTCACCTTGCGGTAAAATAAAAAAACTCCTAATGTAGGTAGGGAAAGACGACCTCATCAGTTCCCTACACTACAAAAGGAGCACGCAATGAATAGTGTAGATCAAGATTTAGTCTTTCGTCAATATTTATCTTTATTACCAGCCACAACACTGGCATGCCCATCCCATAATTACAACTTCACAAAATTATCGGATGAATCCTTAGTGAAAATATTTCTCCTTTCGACCCTCTTTCGCTGGGGTAGCCTTCGGGAAATCGAAGTAGC